>CAVONV010000021.1:0-707928 GCA_963697355.1 uncultured Acidobacteriota bacterium | reverse complement strand
GGACATCAAGAGCAAGTTGGCCTCTTTGGCCACCACGGCGGCCAAGAACGACTAGCTTGCAATCGGGCTCCTACGGTGGTGGAACGGAGCTCATTATTTCCCGAGACCATGGGTAAGAAATCCTCCTGGAAACACAAGACGAAGAAGCGGAAGGAGATCCCTCCCCCTCCCCCTCCGCAACGGGAACAAAGACTCGAGCTTTCCTGGAAGAAAAAGGGCCTCTTTGCTTTGGCCACTCTCGTTGTGTTTGTCGTCATCGTCGGGCTGGCGCTCGAGATTGGGGGAGTCCAATCGGTCAACCTATCCAGGGCTCTCCTCTGGTGGGGCAACACCCATGAGGAAGAAAGAAAGGCCCGGCCTGCGGAGGAGCAACTCGCCGGTGATTGGGAGGCCCACCTCGAGGCTGGCATATTGAGTTTGGGATCCGAGCACTACCAGAAGGCCGAGATCAGCCTGAGGGAAGCCATACGACTGAATCCGGAAGCAGCCGTCGCGTACAACTATCTCAGCGCGGTCTACGCCGCCGGCGAGGAACTGGATGAGGCCATTTCCGAGGCGAAACGCGCGGTTCAAATCGAGCCTGGCTTAGCGATCGCCCACAATAACCTTGGGACCTACTACATGCGCAAGGGAGATCTCGAGCCTGCTCGGGCGGCACTCGTCCGGACCCTGGAACTGGATGCCTGAATACCCCGAAGCCTTGAACAACCTCGGAAACGTTCATTTCAAGGCCGGACGCCCGAACGAAGCCTTGGCGAGCTTCGACAGGGCGCTTTCACTGAGACCCGACTACATCGAAGCTCTGGTCAATCGCGGCCTCCTTTTGGGCGAGCTCGGCCGCTTCCCAGGAGCCATTGAGTCCTTTTCCAAGGCGCTCGGGCTCGACGCCGAATCGGTCCCCGCGCTCATGGGGCTCGGGAGAGCACTTTTCGCTAACCGTCAGGTCGACGAGGCTAGAAACGCTTTCGAGAAGGTCGTCGAGCTCGATGCAAGCTCACCCGCGGCTCATGAATGGCTCGCCAGGTGCTTGGTGGTTGGCAAGAGCCCGGCTCAGGCGAAGGAGGTCTTGGACCGAGGTTTGAAAGGACTTCCCGGGCATCCCTCGCTTCATCATCTCTACGGCCAGATCCTTGGCCAAGAGGAGAGGTACGGGGAGGCCATCCAACACTTGGAGATGGCGATTGCCAGCTCAGCTGAATATCCGGAAGATGCGGTGGCCTTGGATGCAATTCATTACACTCTGGCCGGTGCCCTTCTGATGAGCGGGCAGGTTGACGAGGGGCTTTCCCACTTGAAACGGACTCTTGCGATCAATCCGAGAAACTTCATGGCGTTGAACGACCTCGGGCTAGTCCACGAGCAACTCGGTCAACGAGAAGAGGCTTTGAAGTACTATCAACAAGCCTTGGAGGTCGAGCCGAGTTTCACACCAGCGGTCGAGAATCTGAGGCGAATCCAAGAGCGTAACGGAATCTCATAGCCCTCGACAACTCGAGCATGGCACTGTCGACACACCGCTCCAATCAAAAGCAGCCGCGTGATCTACACCATCGACTGACCCTGAGTCAAAAGGTGTTCCTCATCGGCTTCGGAACACTGCTGGCGATCCTCGTCTTTTCCATCATCGAGGTCGCACTCAGCTGGATGGGAATAGCCACGCCCGACAGCTATGCCGATCCTTTCGTCGGATTCGAGGCTGGCCAAAACTTGTTCGAACGCCAAACGGACGAGTTTGGTGCCACCGTCTATGTCACCAAGAAGCACAAACTCCGTTTCTTCAACGAACAACGCTTCCCAGACCCAAAGCCTTCCGACACCTATCGCATCATAACACTAGGTCGATCAACCACTTACGGGCGACCTTACGACCACCACACATCTTTTTCCAATTGGCTGGCTCTGCTTCTCAGGGAAACGGATAGCTCGCGCAACTTCGAAGTCATCAACGCGGGCGGAGTCTCCTACGCAAGCTACCGCATCGTCGTCCTCATGCAAGAGCTGATTCGCTACGAGCCTGATCTTTTCGTGGTCTACACCGGCCACAATGAGTTCCTCGAAGAACGAACTTATGGCGACATCATTGACGAGTCTTCCCTGCGGAGGTTTCTTCGAAAGCGTTTCCATCGCCTCCGGACGGTGACGCTACTAAGAAACATGCTCACTCCCGACACGAGCGAGGTCGAAGTTCGAGGCAGCAGGCTCGAAGCCGAAGTGAAAGCCAAGCTCGATGTGTGGTCCGGCCTCGAATCCTTTACTCGGGACGATGAGCTGCGGCGGGCCACCTTGAAGCACTTCCGCTTCAATCTCCAACAGATGATCGATATTGCGGGGGATCACAACGTCGACATCCTCTTCATCAATCCTGCTTCCAACATCAAGGATTTTTCTCCCTTCAAATCCGAGCACCTACCCGAGGTCATAGATCAGCGCCTACGTACCTTCGAGTCCTATTATCAGAAGGGGATGAAAATCATCGACGTCGATGCTCAAGGGGCGCTGACGAGCTTCGAGAAAGCATTGCGTCTCAGTGATCAGTTTGCCGAGGTGCACTACCGCATGGGGAGGTGTCACTTCGTTTTAGATGACCTCGACGAAGCCAAGCTTAGCTTTCTCACAGCAAAAGACTTCGATATCTGCCCCTTGCGCGCACTAGACGAGATCAACATCTCGGTCCTGGAAACGAGCCACCGAAACGGCGTGCCCGTCATCGACTTCCCCGCCCTGCTCCAACAAGACAGCCTCACACGTTACGGACACGACATTCTTGGTCATGAGTATTTTCTGGACCACGTCCATCCGCGCATCGAGATTCACCAACGCCTCGCGGAATGGATCCTCGCTGCAATGGCCAAAGAAGGGTTCATCCCTGTCGAGGAGCCACTGAGCGCGGCGCAGAGGCAGACGCTCTATGACGGATTCTTAGATACCCTCGAGCCTGCTTACTACGCACAACGGGACCTCAATCTGGGCAAGGTTCTAGGGTGGGCAGGAAAAAACGAAGAGGCGGCAGAAGCCTTCGAACGGGCTTCTCGGATGATGCCGGATGATCCCATGGTTCACCACAACTTGGGTATCGTCTATCAAAAGCTCGGCAAAGCGAAGCTGGCGGTCGAGGAGTATGAGACCGTCACGCGACTCACTCCGGATTTTGTCGAAGCACACTTCAATTTGGGGAAGTCCCTCCAGATGATGGGAGATTTCCGTGCCGCGGCACTCGCCTTTCAAAAGGCACTGGAGCTCGAGCCCGGTGACGCCAAGGCGCACTACAATCTCGCCCTTTGTTACCGAGAGCTCGGCCGTTTCCAAGAAGAGCTCAAGGAACTGGAGAGAGCCAGGGCACTCGAATCGGAGCTCCCCGAGATCACTTCCTTGCTAGCCTCCGTATACATTAGAGAAGGCAACAACTATGGAAAGAAAGGGATGTTCGACGAGGCGATCGGAGTCTTTGAAAAAGCCCTGGAGCTCGAAACCGACTCTGGTAAGGTGCACTACCATCTCGCTAGCATTTACGCGGCTCGAGGGCAAACCGGCCCGGCGCTCCAACATTTTAGAGAGGCGAAGGCACTCGGCATCGATGTGCCCGAGAAGGTCATCCGTGAGCTGGAATCTCAGTAAAGAATGTCACCATGTGGGATAAGATCACCAGTGGACTTCCTGTCGCATCTCGGCCATCAGCAACGCATGATGGTAGGATTGCCCAAGCGAATAGCGCCACCAAGCGTCGACACGATGCGGTGGCTGTCTCTTCTCGATCGAAAGTTGCTTCACGATCTCACGTGAGCCTTCGAGGTCCCGAGTCGACAAAAAAAAGGGGGCCCGGAGGCCCCCACGTTGAAGACGTACTATTGTCTCGCAGTTAGAATCTAAAACGGGCACCGAGGAACAAACGTCTCGGATTCACCCATCGGACTTCATCCCCGAAGGCATTCGCGCCTTCTCCGGCGACGAGGTCCATCGTTCGAGTAGGACCTTGATCGTTGGCGACGTTGAACATGTCGAGGAAGAACTCGCCCACCAGACCCCTGCCGAAGTTGGCGATGTACTGGACACGCAGATCGAGCTGACCCCAGGACGGGTTGTCGACCGAACCCACGACACCGGGGGCGAGCCAGTTTCGTCGTGATGCCCGCATACTCGAACGGGTCTCAGTCCCACATTGTCGACTCGAGCCGGCAAGTGGCGTCGGGAGGCGCTAAACGTCTGGCTGAGCCAGAGTCCCGAGTTCCAGCGGTAGAAGCCACCTAGCTCGAGTCCCATGTCGAACCGGTAGGTGAACGCGCCCTTGAACATGTGGTTGATCAAGCCCGGCTGCCGGCCGAACTGGTTCGGCGCCCGAGGATCGAGCCAAATCACGTCACCCTGGAAGTCGGCGTTGGAGTCGGAGTTGGTGTTTCCCTCGGCGTCGTTGTAGGTGTACGCCACCAACCCCTGCCAGTTGTTGGAGAAGCGCTTCCGGAAGGTGAACTCGACGCCCTGGTAGTCACGCTTTCCGCCTTCGCAGCGTGGCGATGACGAAGTTCGAGCCCGGGTTCTCGGTGTAGCCGAAGTAGTCGAAGCCCAAGAACATGGAGTCGGGGTGATCGATGGGACCGGGATAGAGCGTGGTGACGCCATCGGTGTCGTACGCATAAAGAGCCAGGTCGTAGTCCTCGAGGACGTCCCGTGTTCGCCGGTTGGTGTAGAGCGCCTCGAAGCTCATGTTGTTGCCGAGATCGATCTCGTAAGCCGAGCTGGAGGTCATCCGTGTACGGCGTCTGGGTCGTGTTCGCCCACAAGGCATCCGGCTGCGTCGGTCCGCCTCGGGTCCGGTAGTTCACAAACTCGTCAACCGCCCACACCTGCTCTTCGCGAGTGCGACCGGAAACGGAGCCCGCGAAGTTGGTCATGTTGCCACGGATGGGATCGTAGTACCGGCCCCAGAAAGCGGAGATCTTCTGCCGGCCGTCTCCCATGACGTCATAGATGGCGCTCAGTCGGGGAGCCCAGGTGTACGGGAACCTGTAAGTGACGGCACCGATCGTGTCGTAGTGCACAAAGCGCTCGACACGCAAGCCGGCATTGACCACCAACTTGTCCCATTGGAACGTATCCTGGGCGAACACGCTGTAGCCCCGCGACTTCGTGAACTGCTCGCCATCGGCGACCTGCTGCGTACCGATCGTAGTTGATCCTGCCATTGGGATTCCCAGCGGTGCTGTCGAACACCATGTTCTCCGAAGCTCTGCCTGGGTAATGGTGCCGTCCCCATTCGTGTCATAGGCATCGTAGAACTTCTGCCTGTGCGGGTGAGCGTCGACGGTCTTGATGAAGCCGCCGAAGTCGCTCACGGTCGGTTGGATCGAAAGCAATGTCGCCCGAAAAGCCTCCGCCGATGAGCTCACCTGTGGTAAGTCCATTCAGACTGTCGTCCAAGGAGCTCCATGAAGCAGAGGGCGAACCCAACAAGAAACCGGCTCGCGGAAGTTCGATCGCTCCGTATACTCGAAACCGGCCCTGATCTCGTGCTGGTTGATGCTGTGGTTCACCGACGTTCTGAGAAGCTGCGTGTCCCGCTCGTCGATGATGTCATGCCCTCGGCCGCCGAGCTCCTGATCGGCCACGCGTGAAATCGTCGCCGGCTCGGAAGAAAATGCTATTCGCCGGCTCTCGGATGACCGAGAAGTCGGAGCCCTCTCCGTTGTGCTTGTTCCAGCCTACGTCAAAAGCGTGTCGGTACCGAAGAGACGCGAGTATTTGACGTTGAAGCGATTCCCGCCTGGCTCGCGCGAGTAGTCCCTAGCGTTACTGACATCGGGATCGCGTTGACCGGATATCGTCATTGGGTCGCTCAGCCACGTGAAGCTGAACGTGTCATTGGCGGTAGGCGAGAACGTGCCTCTCACGTAGCCTTGGTTCTCCGCTTCGATTCACGGTACGGAGGAACTGCGCTGGTGTCGGTTGCGACGACATCGTCGTCGCGCTCCAAGCGGCGATAGCTCGCGAAAGAACCACGCCTTGTCCTGAATGATGGGCCCTCCAAACGTTCCCGCGGCATCGAAGGTCGAGAACTTCTGGTCTTCCAGGTTCTGGTTGGCCGACCTTAGACTGTCGTTCTGGAAGAAGTAGTTCACCGGACCCGCTGAAGTTGTTGCTCCCCGCCTTCAACACCACGTTGGACACCATACCCGGAGTTCCCACGAACTCGGCCGGGATGCCGCCCGTGATGACCTTCTGCTCCTGAATGATCTCGGTGTTCAAACTGGCGCCGAAGAGTCCCGCTCTGGGGATCCGTCACATTGATCCCGTCGATATAGTAGAAGTTGTCAGCAGAGACGCCCGTGTCACCGCCGATGTCCGAGTAATTCAATCCACCCTTGGAAGCCGGATTCCCGGCATTCTCTGAGTCCGGATCGTCCGGCATGACGCCGGGGACGAGCTGAAGATAGCTCTGATAGCTCCGACCCGTAGGCAGTGATTCCGTCAGCTCAAGGGTCACGTCCTGGCCCTTGAGCGAGCTTTTCGTGTCCACGAGGGGCGTTTCAGAGGTCACGGTGACCGTTTCCTGAATCCCGCTGATAGCCATTGTGGCGCGGATCGTCGCCGTGTGACCGGAACGGACGAGGATGTTCTCGAATCGTGCCGGAGCAAATCCTGGCATGTCCACCGTGACGACATACTGTGACGACGGATTCATGGCTTGGAGTGTGGCCTCACCAGCCTCGTTGGTCGTCGCTTCTCGACTGGTGATCGAGTCCGCCGCAGCAGCAGACACGGTTGCGCCTGGAAGGCGTCCGCCCTGCTCGTCTTGCACGATCACCACGACCGTGCCTGTGGTTACGACCTGCGCCGCCGCGAATCCAGCGAGGAGCGCCAGCGTAGCGCAGGTAATGAGTAGTGTGCGTAGCTTCATGTTCACCTCCCGGGAAAGAGAAAACTGCACCTTGAGTAAAGCCAACGTGGAAGCCGAAGCTGAATGTGTGGCTAACTGGCGTTTACTGCGCGAAGAGGCCTACTGGCGTTCGTGCTTGAAGAGCATGAAGTGTGTCTTTTGTCCGCTGTCTGCTTCGAGTACCGGTCCAGCTCCCGCCAACTCCACAGAGCAACACCGATGCCAACACATCCAATGAGTGACCAACTCATCGACTCATGTAAACCGATAGAGAGGGGGGAGTTGGCTCCTCATGAATTCAATCTGCCGGATGGTTGGAGACAAAAACATCCGACTCTTTGGATTCCCATACAAAGATTTGGATCCGTCAACTAGATTCTCGATGACAGGAGGTGCTCAATTGGGGTATTGGGGGACTCGGAAGGCCGCGTCATGGCAGTAACCGGGAGAATACCGGCGAGGTGAAACGGAGTCGTTCCCAGAGGAATCTCTCCATTGGTGACAGTCACCGCTGCATCTTCATCGGATGCTATTACTTATTATAAGTGGTGACTGATATGAAGATTCATTATCTCCGTGGTTTCGGATGAATCTCCGGATTGATCGATTGTCCCCTGCCCCAGCCCGTGCCCGTGCCCCTGCCCGAAGCGTCTACGCGGGTTTGGGGTCGTAGATCGGGCGAAATCGGGCTCGGGAGAAACCTCTCGCCTTGGTCGATAACAGAATCGGTTTGTCGCTTCTTCTTGGGTATCTTCATTGGTTTCGGGTAAATCTCCGATTCATCGAACACTGTCCCCACTTTGTTCTGGAAGAACAAAAAAGGGGGGCCCGGAGGCCCCCACAATGCGAAACGTCGGTCTAGAAGTCGCTAGAATCTAAGACGGGCACCGAGGAACAAACGTCTCGGATTGACCCAGCGGACTTCGTCCCCGAAGGCATCGGCTCCTTCTCCGGCGATGAGATCCATCGTTCGAGTGGGACCCTGGCCGTTGGTGACGTTGAAGACGTCGAGGAAGAACTCTCCCACCAGGCTCCTGCCCAAGTTCGCGATGTACTGGACACGAAGATCGAGCTGACCCCAGGACGGGTTGTCGAGTACGCCCACGGTATCGGGGGCGATCCAGGCTCGGGTGATACCGGCGTATTCGAAGGGATCCAACCCCACTTCCGAGGTGCGAGCCGGTAGGTGCCGTGAGGAGGCGTTGAACGTCCTGCTGAGCCAAAGGCCCGAGTTCCAGCGGTAGAAACCACCGAACTCGAGGCCCATGTCTAACCGATAGGTGAAGGCACCCTTCATCATGTGATTGATCAGGCCCGGCTGACGGCCGTACTGATTCGGTGATTCCGGATCCAGCCAGATCACGTCACCCTGGAAGTCCGCGTTGGAGTCGGAGTTGGTGTTGCCCTCGGCGTCGTTGTAAGTATATGACACCAAAGCTTGCCAGTTGTTGGAGTAGCGTTTCCGCCAGGTGAACTCAACGCCCTGGTAGTCCCGTTTGCCGTTCGCCAGGGTGGCGATGACGAAGTTCGAGCCCGGGTTCTCGGTGTAGCCGAAGTAGTCGAAGCCCAAGAACATGGAGTCGGGATGATCGATGGGCCCGGGGTAGAGCGTGGAGCCATCGGTGGCGTACGCATAAAGAGCCAGGTCGTAGTCCTCGAGGACGTCGCGGGTAGGCCGTCTGGTGTAGAGGGCCTCGAAGCTCATGTTGTTGCCGAGATCGATCTCGTAGGCAATCTGGAGATCATCCGTGTACGGCGTCTTGGTCGTTAGCGCCCACAAGGCATCCGGCTGCGTCGGTCCGCCTCGTGTCCGGTAATTAATAAACTCGCCAACGACCCCGGCCCAGACCTGCTCTTCGCGGGTACGCCCGGAAATGGAGCCGGCGAAGTTGGTCATACCGCCGCGGACAGGATCGAAGTACCGACCCCAGAAAGCGGAGATCTTCTGGCGCCCGTCACCCATGATGTCATAGATAGCGCTCAGCCGGGGAGCCCAGGTATAGGGGAATCTATACGAGACTTCGCCGAGCGTGTTGTAGTGCACAAAGCGCTCGACACGCAAGCCGGCATTGACCACCAGCTTGTCCCACTGGAACGTGTCCTGGGCGAACATGCTGTAGCCTCGTGACTTCGTGAACTGCGAACCGTCGGCGACCTGTTCCGTCCGATCGTAGTTGACCTTGCCGTTGGGATTCCCAGCCGTGCTGTCATACACCATGCTGGCGCCGAGCTCTGCCTGGGTAATGGTGCCGTCCCCATTCGTATCGTAAGCATCGTAGAACACCTGGCGATCTGCTCTAGCGTCGATGGTCTTGATGAAGCCTCCGAAGTCGCTCGCGTTGGTGGGGTCGAACTGCTGGTTTCCTGAATAGCCTCCGCTGACGAGCTCGATCGCTGTAAGTCCCGTCAGACTGTTGTCCAAGGAGGCCCATATAGCAGGGGGGGTTCCCAAATAGATACCCTCTCGAAAGTTCGACCTCTCCTGATACTCGAATCCGGCCCTGATCTCGTGCTGGTTGATGCTGTGGTTGACCGACGCGCGGATGAGCTGCGTATCCCGCTCGTCGATGATCTCCTGGCCCCAGCCACCCAGTTCTTGGTCGGCCCGCGTGAAGTCGTCGCCGGCACGGAAGAAAAGGTCGTTCTGCGGCTCCCGAATCGCCGAGAAATCGGAGACCTCGCCGTTGTGCTTGTTCCAGCCCACGTCTAGAAGCGTGTCGGTACCGAAGAGACGGGAGTACTTGACGTTGTATCGATTCCCGCCCTGTTCTCGCGTCCTATCCCGAGCGTTGCTGATATCGGGCTCGCGCCGGCCAGATGCCGTCATCGGGTCGCTCAACCAGGTGAAGCTGAAGGTGTCGTTCGCGGTGGGCGAGAAGGTGGCTCGAGCGTAGCCTTGGTTCTCGCTTCGATTCACGGTACGCAGGAACTCGTTGGTGTCGGTCGCGACGACATCGTCGTCGCGCTCCACTCGGCGATAGCTTGCGAAGAACCACGCCTTGTCTTGAATGATCGGTCCGCCAAACGTTCCTGCCGCGTCGAAGGTCGAAAACTTCTGGTCCTCCAGGTTCTGGTTGGCCGCCTGGAGGCTGTCGTTCTGGAAGAAGTAGTTCACGGACCCGCTGAAGTTGTTGCTGCCCGCCTTCAAGATCACGTTGGAGACCATACCCGGGGTTCCGACGAACTCCGCCGGGATACCGCCGGTGACGACCTTCTGTTCCTGGATGATCTCGGTGTTGAGGTTGGCGCCGAAGGTTCCCGTGATCGGGTCGGTGACGTTGATGCCGTCGATGTAGTAGAAGTTGTCTCGGGAGACGCCCGTGTCGCCGCCGACGTCTTGGTAGTTCAGTCCGCCCTTGGAAGCCGGATTACCTTCGGCGTCGGGGTCATCGGGCATGACGCCGGGAACGAGCTGTAGATAGCTCTGATAGCTGCGACCCGTAGGTAGTGACTCCGTCAGCTCCAGGGTCACGTCCTGACCCTTGATCGAGCTTTTGGTGTCCACGAGGGGCGTTTCAGAGGTCACGGTGACCGTTTCCTGAATGCCGCTGATGCTCATCGTGGCACGGACCGTCGCCGTGTGACCGGAACGGACCAGCACGTTCTCGAATCGTGCCGGAGCAAATCCCGGCATATCGACGGTAACCACGTACGCCGCCGACGGATTCATGGCCCGCAATTCGGCCTCACCCGCCTCGTTGGTCACCGCTTCTCGACTGGTGATCGAGTCCGCAGCAGCAGCAGATACGGTTGCGCCTGGAAGGCGCCCGCCCTGCTCGTCTTGCACGATCACCACCATCGTGCCTGTGGTTACGACCTGCGCCAATGCCATCGTTGATACGAGTCCAACGGCAAGGACACAGAAGAGAATAGTAAGTCGCTTCATTTTCACCTCCATGAAAGTAGAAAAACTCGTATTGAGTTCAAGCTAATTTCGAAGTGGCTGAAAAAGGGGTGCCTCGTCGGCCCGAGAGTGGTGTGGTCTAAATGCGAAGAGCAAACAACCGCTCACTCAGTGAGTGAGATTCGCGTTAGACAAAACTCTCAAGTCGCACACCGGATTTTCAGCTCCCCATCATCCGTAAAGCAAGAAACCTGCCATAAATCACAGGGTTTGTTCATGAAAACTTCTTGTTTTATGACGCAATTGATTCATGTTATTTGCTCTTTTTGTGCTACCCGAACAGTCTCAGCACTCAGCCGATCCAAAGTTTTGGATGAATTCTGAGATTCCGAGAGCCTGAACAGCGCGTGAGGCGTCTTTTTCAATTAATTGAATCTCCGGCGCCATTATCTGTTTCAAAAAGAACACCTTAGCCGGATCGGAACTAAACTTCGTCTCTTCATGCAGAGAATTCTGATTTCTGGATCGATATCCACATATTTGGATTAGCTAGAGGCGTCAAATGAAGATCAGCATGCATTATCTGGATGTCAAAAAGAAAACGTTGGCCCGCCACACGGGCTTTCGACCCAACCGGCTCGGCCTCGAGGGGCGCACCAGTTCTGGTCACCCTGAAGGTCGGCGTTGGTGTCGACTATTCCCGTCGGCGTCGTTGTAGCCATGCGCTGCTAGCCCCGCGCCCGTTCAGGGGTTCCTATCCTCCCGGAGGATCTCGGAGGTCTCGAGATATTCCCTGAAGAGAAGCGCGGAGGCGATTGACAAGCTAGAAGTCAGCCCCTGCTAGCTCATTTCGCACGCCGCACCGCAAAACCAAACGCCTCCCCTCTTCACTAACTAACTGTTCACTGATCTTGTGCAACCGGGAACATGGTTAACTCTGGCCTCTGCCTACCGCCTACCGCCCACTCGTCACTGGCGTCTGTCTTCTCACTTCTCTTCTTCACTGTTCACTGTTCACCGGTTACTGGGTACTCGGTTACCGTTGACTGGCTTCTACTGGCTCCTTCTTTTTGAGCTCGAGTTCGGTAAACCAGAAATCGTCGTTGGGGACATCCATCTTCATCTCGACGACCTCGCCAGCGGCATCCAAAAGGAACTGCACCGTGCCATGGCCAAACCACGGGAAATCGTGTTCCCACTGGATCTCAAAGGTGTCGTAGTGCCAGTGGGTCAATTGGCCTTTCAGATCCCGGTTGGGAAGGAGCCGTAGCATCAGGTTTCCGTTCTCCAAGGAGACGGTGGCATCTCCGTAGAATGCTCCACCGTAGGTGCCTGTATATTTGTCGGGAGGGTGCGAGGGTTGGGTTCCGGCCGCCCGGGCTGCTTCCGTTTTGGCTCTCTCCTCCGATTTTTTCGCCTTGTTTTCCTTACTTCTGACGAGAAACTCCTCACTCCAATCTCGCCCTCCCGTAGCCAGGTACATGTCGAGGACGCGGTACGAAAGCGCGTCGGGGAGCCCGGTCATGCTGTTGGTCAGAATGACCATGGCAAGGTTTTCCTCCGGTACCATAGCGACACGGGAGAACATGCCGTCGTAGCCTCCCCCGTGGCTCACGACCTTTCTTCCTTGATAATCCATCAAGCTCCAACCCAGTCCATAGCCTCTGAAATGCGTCGAGGGATAACGCTCTTTGCTTTCTTTGCTGACGGAAAGTGGCGTGTGAACGGTCCACATCGTTCGTGAAGCTTCCTCACTAAAATAGGTCTTTCCGTCCAGCGTGCCACGACCGAGCTGCAGCCTGAGCCAACGTGCCATGTCCTTCACGTTGGAGACGATGCCGCCGGCGGGAGCCACATTGTCCCAGTTGTACCAGGGGAATGTCATGATGCGGCCGTTTCTCTCACCGTGGGGTGTTGCCACATTGGCTTGGCCTTCGAGCGCACGGACCGAAGTGACGGAATCGACCATACCAAGGGGCTCGAAAAACTCCTCGCGCACGAAACCGTCCCAACTTCTATCGGCGGCCTCTGCCACAACCTCCCCCGCGGTTAAGAACATGATATTCGAGTAGCCGTAGCGCTCTCGAAAGCTCGATTTGGGCTCGAGGTATCGGGCCCGGCGGATCACCTCTTCCCTGCTGTAGCTCGTTCCATACCACACGAGATCCCCGCTGAACGTGCCCAAGCCGCTTCGATGACACAAGAGGTCGCGTACTCTCATCTCTCGGGTGACGTAAGGCGAGGACAGTTCGAAATACGGCAAGTGATCGATGACGCGATCGGTCCAACGGAGCTTTCCCTCGTCGACCAGCTTGGCCAAGGCTGCGGCGGTAAAAGCCTTCGTGTTCGACGCGATGGCGAAAAGCGTCCGATCGTCGACGGGCTCACTTTTTCCCACCTCTCTCACACCGTAACCTCTGGAGAAGACCACCTCGCCGTCCTTGACGATAGCCACCGCCAGGCCCGGCACTTCCCAGTCCGAGCGCGCCTTCTCGATATAGGCGTCGAGCTCATCTAGGTCTACGGCGCTTTCGGCCAAGGACATGGCAGCGAACAGACACAAGCCGACCGTTGCCACAAGGAAAGAACGTGAACTGCCACGGGACATCGGACATTCCTCCTAACGTTCTGAGGTGGTCCAAAATCAGAGCTTATCTTCGACGGAGGGTAGCACAACAGCTAGAACGATTCGATGTGTGCATTAGGGCCTGAACCGCATCGAACTCTGGAGATTCGAGTGATGGCTTAACCTGACATTATTCAATATATATCGAAATTAGTCATGACTTTTTTGGATATATATGCAAAAATGACATTATGCTGACACGGTGGCTGCAGGCCCTCGTCGAAGACCCGACACTGGATCCCAAGATGAGGTTCGTCGCTGGACCGCGGCAATGCGGCAAAACCACCCTAGCCCATGCAATCCTAACCCGCCATCGCTCTCAGAACCTCATGTTCAATTGGGATGTCCCGGCGACAGGCCGGAGGTATCGTGAAGACACGTTTTTCTACCGCAGTCTCATGCGTGGAGTGAGGAAGCCTTGGATCTGCTTCGATGAGATACACAAGCAGCAGAAATGGAAGAACATCCTCAAAGGGATCTATGACGAGGATGGGAGACGCGTTAGGGTATTGGTCACGGGTAGTGCGCGCTTGGAGCTCTTCCGTCGTGCCGGGGATTCGCTGGCCGGACGTTTCTTCCTGTTTAGACTCTCACCGATCTTGCTTGGGGAGTTGCTGGGCCGGCCGACGCCCTCGGTGCCCCCGTCTGACCCACGGGACTGGATCGAAAAGCGGATTCACCCTGATAGGAACGGAAGTCCGAAGGCTGTGCGAGAAGCCTTCGACCTCCTCTATCGCTTCGGTCCCTTTCCGGAGCCGCTTCTCAAAGGCAAGGCCCGCTTTCAGTCACTTTGGCGCCGGAACTACCTTGATTCCGTCATCCGGGGAGACCTCCGTGACCTCACTCGCTTACGCGATTTGAGTTTGGTCGAGGAGCTCGTCGAGCTGATCCCATGGCGCGTGGGCTCTCCTTTTTCGATCAACGCTTTGAGAGAGGACCTCGAGGTGGCTCATGCGACCGTGAAAGGCATGATGGAGCATCTCGAAAGGCTCTTGGTCACATTTGTTTTAACACCTTACGCTCGAAAAGTAACACGTCCGGTCAAACGTGAACGTAAGGTCTACCTGTTCGAGTGGAGCAGCATAGAAGATCCCGCGGCCCGTTTCGAAAATCTCGTCGCGCTAGAGCTTCTAGCACACACCCAACTGTGGACGGATAGCGGTGGAGATGAATGGCGTCTCCAATTCGTGAGGACCCGAGAAGGCAAGGAGACGGACTTTCTGCTTTTGAGGAACCGCCGGCCGTGGTGTCTCGTCGAATGTAAGCTCCGAAAGACCAACGTCGAGAGCCACCACCGGCTCTTTGCGAGCAAGTTCGGCCACATTCCCATCGTTCAGATCGTAAGAAGTCACGGGGTGCTCGAAGCCCAAAAAAGAGACGTGGTTTCAATTTCAGCCTCGCGCTTCCTGGTGGAGTAGCCTGCTCGTTCAGCGGAAGGGCAGCCCCGATTCAATAATAGTGGTTGGCATCAGGGGCTAGGCTCATTAATATAGCGGCTCGAAGCTAGCGGCCGACTCCTCGCGTCCCATCGAAAAAGTCCCAAACGGAGAAGCGGAGAAACATTATGGCTGAGAAGGAAGGTGGACTCAGACCAGAAGCTTACGAAGAGATCCCCGGCGATCAGTACACACCCTACATCCCCCCTGAAACCGAAATGCGGGAGTTTACTCTCAAAGCTCTGGTACTTGGCTCGTTGTTCGGCATCGCCTTCGGGGCGGCCAATGCCTACCTCGGACTGCGCGTTGGACTGACCATCTCAACATCCATTCCCATCGCCGTTATGACCGTGGCGGTTTTTGCCTTGCTGAGGCCAATCCTCGGCCAAGCCACGCTCCTCGAGAGCAACATGGCAAAGACCGTGGGTTCGGCGAGCTCTTCACTTGCCTCGGGCATCATATTCACCATTCCGGCGATATGGTTGTGGGGTCTCGTGCCGGACTACGTGCAGGTCAGCCTCTTGGCCGCGATCGGTGGATGCCTGGGCGTCATGTTCATGGTTCCTTTGCGGAGATATCTCATCAACGAGGAGCACG
Organism: uncultured Acidobacteriota bacterium; assembly: GCA_963697355.1. GTDB lineage: Bacteria > Acidobacteriota > Vicinamibacteria > Marinacidobacterales > DATDRI01 > CAVONV01. The sequence goes on along the minus strand of CAVONV010000021.1, from coordinate 692,557 downwards.
GAAAACTCCCCTATCCGGAGGGGACGGCAAGCGCCGAGGTCCTTCTGGCCGCGCAGGAAGGGGGCAAGGGAGCCAAGCACGTTTTCACCGGCATGGCGGTCGCCATCATCTATTCGTTCTTTTGGAAAGGATTGCTACTGTGGAGAAGCGTGGTCGCCTGGCGCCTCCCCTTGATCAAGAAGGCGCAGTTCAGCTTGGAGACCTCGCCGGCGCTTCTCGGCGTCGGCTACATCCTTGGTTTCAAGATCTCCACCATCATGGTCTGTGGCGCCGCTTTGAGCGATCTCGTGATCGTGCCCGCCATCGCCCATTTTTGGGGCGACCAGATCATCGCGCCGGCGACAAAAATCGTGGAAGACCTCAGCCTCTCCGAGATGAGGAACTACTACATCCGCTACATCGGCGCGGGAGCTGTGGCGAGCGCCGGCATCATCACGCTCATCAAATCCATCCCGACAATGGTCAAGTCCTTTCGACTCGGGTATGTCGCGTCTAAAAGATGGGGCGGCCGGCATCAAGCTCATACGTACCGATCGCGATCTCAGTATCAAAGCCGTCGGCGTGACGGCGCTCATCATCATCGGCGTCATAACGGCACTGCCTTTGCTCCTTCCCACCGTTGACGCCTGGAATTTCATGCTGCGGATGGGAATCGCCGTTCTCGTCGTCATCTTCGCTTTCTTCTTCGTGACGGTCAGCGCCCGGATCGTCGGACTCGTAGGTGTCACCAGCAACCCAACGTCGGGCATGATCATCGCCACGCTGATCTGCACCAGCCTGATATTTGCTTTGTTCGGCTGGACCGATACGGCCGGTAAAGTGACCATCATCGTCATGGGAACGATGGTGGGCGTCGCGGCTTCCATTGCCGGCGACACCAGTCAGGACTTGAAGACGGGATTCTTCCTCGGAGCCACACCGAGCAAACAACAACTCGGCGAGATGATTGGCGTTCTTAACCACCGCTTTCTTCGTGGCGGGCTCGGTCTTCCTTCTCGCCGAGCAATATGAAATCGGCGGACCGGAGCTCTCGGCGCCCCAAGCCAACATGATGAAGCTGGTGGTGGACGGTATCGTCGATCAGTCCATACCCTGGAGCCTCGTTTTGACCGGTGTGGCCATCACCATCGTCATCCACTTCCTGAAGCTGCCGACACTTGCCTTCGCCGTCGGAGTCTACTTGCCGCTGGCCACGATGACACCACTTTTTTTGGGCGGCCTGATGCGCCGCATCGTCGAGAAAAGAAGTGCCGCCGACAAACCTACGCTCCAGAGACGACGAGAAAACGGCATCTTGTACGGTTCGGGCTTGGTAGGCGGAGAAGGCCTAATGGGCGTCGGCATTGCGGCCTACGCCTTTTTTGCGGGTCGGCCAACTCCGATCTTCCCCGCACTCCTGGATTGGCTCGATAACTATCCACAACATCTGCTCAGCGCTCTTCCGTTTGCTTTCCTGGTCTACCTCCTGTGGCGGGCTATCCACACCGGCGAAACGGAGACAGGATGACGGCTTGATGTGTTCGCTACGATTGCCCGGGCGAGTGGAGTTCTATTGACCGAGCGGGGCTCTTCTTCATCAGAGTCGAGGTTGCGACGAGCGCACCGCCGTAAAGCGCCAGTGTGATGAAGAGCGTTGCTGGACGGCCGTGCCGCATGTCCTCGAGCAACAAGCGCAAGCCCTCGCCAATCAGCAGGGGGACCACCAACCACCCCAACTCACGGAGGGAATATTTCCGAGCGGCCCACGCCATGACCACCGCCAGAATACAAAGCACGGCAGTGCGGCTCGTCGCAAGGGTGGCAAAGTCCGCGTCCGGACCGGGGGCGTCGGCGAAGACTCCCGCAAGCCACCTGGCACCTATCCCGGCCGCAACGCACCCCAACAACGCCGCCACGATCGCCTGCGGTAACAAAGCGTTCCACGAGGGATCTTTCCTCCGAGCTCCTACGAGTAACCCGTAGCCCACGATGACGGCCGCTGCCACGAGGAAGCTCACTGTCGTCGCCGAGTGCCAGGTATCCGAAGGATGCGCCACGAGACTGTCGAGCACAAAGGGCAACAATCCCGACACCATGGCGGCAGCCGTCAGATAGCCGGCACCGTGAAACCTCAACGTGATACGGTCATAGGTACCGCCCACCCATAGAGCCGCCAAGGCGATGGCAAACCACGTCATGGCCAAGGCGACCTCCGGAAGCACCAGCCGGGTCCCGACTAGGGTGAGCGCCCCTGCCAATGTGGTATAGAAATAGAAATTCCGACCACGTCCGGTCCATCGATCGATAAAAGCAAATGCGGCTGCATAATCGGCGGCGCCCAAGAGCAAAAGCGTCGCCCCAATGAGACCCGTGCTCAGACCGACCGTCGGCGCCAATCTCAAGGCGCCACCGACGCCAATGGCAAGTGCTAAAGAAGCTTGCACGATTTCGAAGCCCGTGACCCGACGACCGCGCATCAATGTTCGAATAGCGATGCTCGACAGGTAGAGCACCGGCAACATCACGACGACAAGAAGCGCGACAGGCACTGAAACGGGCGCATAGCCATCCGGCAGGCCCTCCGGTCGGCCGGCGATGTTCACCAACACTAACACCGCAACATCGAGTCCGAGTGCCACCGGCCACCGCAGTCCCGGCCAGCGTCTCCGATAGGCACGCACCTCCGTTGCCAACGCGAATAACAGGAGCGTCACCGTGAATGGCATGAGGGCATGCGTCGTAACGAGCAGAGCCAAGGCTGCCATCACGGCCAGCAGTGTGTTCATCCAAGCAACCTCGGTGAGGCTACATCGCCACGTCACCGCGTAGCCGACCACATAGAAGCCGACCAAAAACGCGGCTCCCGTGGCGGGTGTGAAAACTTCCAGCCGCGTCGTCGTTTCCCAGATCAAAGGATAGGCGATGAGGAGGGCGGCAACACCGTGAAAAGCCGCGCTGACCCGAGCTCCAACCTTAGTGGCCCTATAAGCAAGACCTAACCACCACACCCCATAGGCCAAACCTACCAGGGCCCCCATCGACGGGGGAACGACGCCCGAGTCCGTCAAGGCACGCAGAAGGAATGCGCCCCCCAGGACCATCAGTGTCCGTCCGACGAGCGTGATGTTCCCGGCTGAGAAGGGCGCCGCGCCCGACGCGAGCGGTTCGACCGACGATGACGAAGTCTCAGGGCTCGAGCCCATTGACGATGGTGCGGGGGCCTCTCCGAGACGAGCCTCAAGAGCTCCGAGACGATCTCGGACTTCTCTGATTTCCGTGGAGATTCTTTGAATCTGCTCTTCGAGTTGGGAGAGGCGATCCATGGAAACCTCCGTTCGGATGGTCACGTTGCCCGAGCTCGGCCCGCGCTCGCGTGCAGCTCGAAGACTAGGGCCCGTCTGTCCGCTGATCGGAAAGCTGACGGATCTTCAAACCTAGAGCTAAGAGAACGAGAAAGATGATGACCAGAGAGACGGTGAGTCCGCGCCGTCTGAAACCGAGCTCGCCAAGGGCGTCCTGGCCCGCAGCGAGGGCGGCATCCGCATGTTCGATTCCCTCTTTGTATTTGGCGACAAAACTACTGTCCTCTCCTGTGGCGAACTCGTGGAGGAGGACTTCCAGCTCGATTTGGGTATCAACCGCCCCGTCGATCTGCTCGGCGGCATCTCTTGTCTGAACCCCTCCGCGCTGCGCAGCGAGTAAGATCCGCTCCGCCCGGGCGGTCCTCGAGGTCAGGTCACGCATGCGATCGATGAGCTGACCGGCCACGGTTCGGCCATGAGCCTCCTCGCCCAGCACATCTTCACCGGCATGACAGGACGTGCAGCGTCGGACCCGAGCCTCGATCGGCTCTCCTGTGACAGGATCCAGATAGGTATAGGTTGTCTTACCGATGCGGAACTTGGTGAACAGACGCTCGAACTCCGGCCGTAAGCTGGGCTTGTCCTCTCGACCGGAGCTTCCTGTAACGTTGTGGACTTCCAGAATGGTTGTTTGATCGACGAGCCAGTTGAACCGTTGTTCGGTCTCGAGTCCCCTATCGCTCGCCTGCTGCAGTAATCGGTCTCGAACCTGTTCGTAACGTTCGATTTGCTCCTGAGGATCTGGCGCACCGGGCGTGAGCAAAACCGTTTCTTCGTGACAAAACACGCATGGTGTCTCCGGCAACGGTGAGAGCATAGCCACTGTGGGCCGAACGACGCCGTGGTTGCCGTGGCAGGCCGCGCATTCCGTCATAGACTGCATGTCGGTGATCTGGGCCGCCGGCTCCGGGTCCGAATGACAATCGGCGCAACCGTCGGGACCTGCATCAGCGAGCAACTCGTTGTGAGTCTCGAAACCCGTGCTCTTCGGGCTCTTGCGAAACAATTCGGCTTCCCGCCCGTGGCACTCACCGCATACGTAAGCGATCGACTGGACGCCCGGTGGCATGGCGCCGTGATTGCCGTGGCAATCGTTGCAGGTGGGCGCAGAAAGGTCCTCACGCTCGAGCAGCGCCGCTGCATGGACGCTTTGTCGCCACCGGTCATACTGTTCGATGGGTAGCGGAAGTCCATTAGGAAGCTCATAATCCGCCATGCGCTCCGCATCGCTGTGGCAACGTCTACAGGTCTGAGCGACGTGTGTCGGGTAAACGGACGAGCGGGGATTGTCCGCCGCCAGAATGCCGTGGACGCCGTGACAGCTCGAACACGTTGCGACGTTGGCATCCCCCGATTTCAACAACAACCCGTGCTGGCTGGTCCAATACTCCCTCTCCTGGTCGACCCGCGCGTTCGGATTGAACCGCCGCATGTACTCGGGGTTGGAGTGGCAGCGGCCGCAATACGCAGGCACAGCGGTGGCGTCGGGAACACCGAGATAGGGATTCGACTTGTAGCTCTCGTCCATGGCGGCGTCCATATCATCCGCGATCGCGGGGTCGGGATTTCCCCCGTGACAGTCGTGGCAGGAAAGCCCCGCCTCAGCGTGCACACCTTCACGATATTCCCGGACTATCTGCAGCTGTTCTTGCTCGAATAGATCCCCATCGCCGTGGCAAAGGACGCACGAGGTAGCGTCTCGTGACTCTGACGCATTCGTTGGTTGCGCACTCTCGGGTTCGGTCCCGTCTCCTTGCTGGCTAGCGCTGACCGGCGCCGACGCGTGCAGAAGCGCAACCACGAAGACAACACCAAGAACCCATGAAGTGTCTCGGCTCATCCGTCGTTCTCCGCGGGTCTCGTGGCCCAGGCCAGGATCGCGGTCATGGCGCCCGTGCCGAACACCACCCAAACCGGCACCCAGGAGCTGTAACCCCAGGCCGTCATTGCCACCATATAAATAAGAGCAGCCACGCCAATGGCCGTAAACCAGGGGCTTCGACCTTCCCTTTCGACCTGACGGTCGAGAAAAGGTACGAGGAGCATGGCCATTCCACCGAGACCAAACAGAAGAATGGGAATGGCCTCGTACTCGATGCCCAGAATCTGACCGCCCGGGACCAGTTTGAGGGTTTGGAACATGAAGACGAAGTACCATTCGGGACGAATGTCTTGGTAAGCAGGGGCGAAAGGGTCCGCCTTTTCACCCAGTTCCCATGGAAATAAAGCAGCGATGGCGGCCAGCACGCCCAAGGCGGCTATCCAACCGAACAAATCCCGCAGCGCGAAATCCGGAAAGAACTTCATGGGCCGACGTCGTTCGGCCGTCGCCTTTTCCCCGGGCGGCACGCTCATCCCTTGGATCTGCACCATTAGAAGATGGGCCAGCAGGACGGCCGTCGTGATAGCAGGCAGAATGGCGACATGCCAACCGTAGAAACGCGAAAGCGTCCCCCCACTGACCCGCGAACCGCCACGGAGGAAGCTGAGCATCCACTCGCCAACGATCGGCACCGACCCGGCAATGTCCGTACCCACCCGAGTCGCAAAAAAGGCCAGTTGGTTCCAAGGCAAGAGATAGCCCGAAAAGCCGAATCCCATCCCGAGGAAGAGAAGGGCACAACCGCTCACCCAAGTCAGCTCACGCGGTCTCCGATAAGCCTTAGTGAAGTAAACAGTGACCAAGTGGACGAACGCAAAAAAGACCATCAGGTTGGCCGACCAGGAGTGAACCGAGCGGATCAGCCAACCGAAGGGAACGGTGGTCATGATGAACTCGACCGACTCGAAGGCCTGATCGGCCGAGGGTCGATAGTAGAGCATGAGGAGGATGCCAGTGGCAACCTGCACGGTGAAAAAGAACAAGGTCATCCCGCCGAAGTAGTAAAGGACCGTCCAGCGGTGTACGGGAACCGTTTTGTGAGTGGCGAACTCCTCCGCAGAGTCGATGGGAAGTCGTTCGCTGACCCAGTTCCGTACGCGCTCGACTTCTGCCCTCATGGAGCTCAAGTCCTCGACACAACGACGGTCCTCGCGCCCCCGCCGCTGCTCGCGACGATGTCGACCTTGTAATTCTCGAGAGGCTTCGGTGGCGGTCCCGCCACGGGGATGCCACGCAGGTTGTATTCCCCGTTGTGGCAATTGCACCAGATGCGGTTTTCGTCTTTTTGGTACTCGACGATACAGTCCAAATGGGTGCAGGTGGCCGAAAACGCCCGGTAGTCGTCCTCGGCGACCCGAATAAGAAGCACCGGCTCGTTACCGAAACGAACGATCTTGAAGCCTTTTTCCACGAGCTCCGGATCGTTCGTGGGTCCCGCCTCCACTTGATTGGTGGTCGATTCCGGCACTTCGGGAGGACTGAGAAATCTCAGAACGGGATAGAAAATCGAAGCGGCTAAAGCACCAGCGGAAGACCCCAGGAACCAGTTAACGAAGCGACGACTAGGCATTGGCTTTCACATACAGCGAGGCTCGTCACGGCTCGCTACCGTTGGTTCTTGGCCCGGTCAGGCCACGAACACCGTAGAGATGCCCTGAAGGGACGTCGGGCCGCCACACCCGACGCCCCTCGAAGTCACACTAGAAGGCGTAGCTCAGATTCAACCAGCCGACCCAGGCGCCGAAGTCGCCGTTGTTGGCATTGATGAAGAACGAGCCCGGCATGTAGTTGAGGACTTGCCCCGTTTGAGAATCGCGGATCTCGTAGTCCTCGTAGAAGCCTCCAACGCCGATCGTCCAGGACGTTGCGAGTTTGTAGCGAACCTGCGCGGAGAAGAAGTTGATCTTGGTGTCGTCGTAGTCAACGATGTCCTCCGCTTGGTCACGCAAGGCCGGGCCGGCCTCGAAGGCGTTGTTCCCGTCGACCTTCTGATATCGGTAGAAGATATCGAGGAACACCTTCGCCGGCACCAAGACGAAGTTCGCTCCGGCACCGATCGTGTCAATCTTGTCGTCGACGTTCGAGCTCCAGTTGGACGTTGGGTCGAAGTTGAGCGTCCCCCCGCTCTGCCGCCCTGTCTGGTAGTCGGAGATGTCTTCACGCGAGTAGAATCCGTAGAAGGTGTACATCTCGCTCGGTGAAACATCCGCGTCGAGACTGAAGGTCTTGTACTCGGCCTTCTGGAGGCCCAACGGACGCTGCTCACCTCCCGGGCAGAACTCGCTTTCGAGTACGCACGGCACAGGCGAGTCATCATAGTCGTCTTTGTTCCAGAAGTACGAGGCTCCCACGGTGAACATGCCGGACGGTGCCGACCACTGGAACTGACCGCCGAAGCGGTTGCGGTCCCGCTTAGCTTGGTCGTAGCGTCGCAGTACCGTCTGGTTGGCCGGAGCCTCCGGTTCGAGGAAGGAATGTTCCTCGCCTTCGATGGCGTCATATTCATCGTAGTCCCGAGTTCCAAACTCATAAAGGACGCGTACCAACGCACCACCGCCAAACCGCAGGTCCGTTGCCGCTCGGAAGGTGTTCTCCGTGGTATGCTCGGTCTCGCGGAACTCGCGGTTGATCTTGTTGTACTTGTAGCCCACTTCGAGACCGACGACGCGTCCGATGTCGTACGTGCCGTAGACGTCGAAGAAATTGCTGTTCCAGCCGAAGGGCACGGTAATACGAGGGATCTCCTCCCAAACCGCGTCGAACCGAACGTAGCCCTCCTCGAAGCGGATGCGTGGTGTCTTGTTCTCGTTCCTGGTAGAAGCGGTACCGGGCGTTCAGACGAAAATCGTTCGTCAACTTGCGTCGTGAAGAAGCCGTTGAGCGCGAAAACGTCGATCTTACCGTCGAGACTGTTGGCGGGAAGCGGCGCATCGATGGCGTGCTCTCCCGAAGGCAGTGAAGATCGCGGTGTTGGTGGTGTAGGGAATGAACCGCTGCTCGTTCTGCTTCCACTGGCCGAACTGGAGGTCTGCCGTCAGACGGGTTCGCGGTCCGAACGTGAGTGTCGTGCCGCCCTTAAGTTCCAGGCTTCGTTGCTCGGCGGAAGGGCGAGACAGACCGGTCGCCGGGCCCGCAGTCGTAGAGTATGGGCCGAGGTAGGCGTTGCCGCTCGTCGAGTCCGTCGCTCGAAAGGGGTTGTCCCAGCCGAAGGTGTCCATACTGGTCCGAGAAGTCGTTGTAGTGAAATGCGGCGAACACCACTCCCCAGTCCTGTCTCGACGTTGCGTTCAAACCGAAGTCCTGGGTGATGTAGCGGACCGGATCCGGGGTCTCGATCACGTTGTTGAACCCGAACGCGGTGCCGTTGTTGGTACGGGTACCGGTGCGCCGCTCGTGGAAGTAGGTCACGCCGATGTCGAAGTCACCCTCGCCCGGTGTGAGCGAGAATCCCACATTCGTCCGGTTACGCTGCAACTTGAGATCGATATTGGCTCGGCTGGGTGTCCAACGTGGGCTGCACAATCGGGAGCACCGTGTCATAGTTGCGCGACGGCAGAGCCTCGATGGCGTCCTGATTCGCTTGCTGGAGCATGTCGCTCATCCGCCATTCGGTGGAATCGAGCCCCGAGCTCGGGCTCAGAATACTCTTACCGCCATTGCCGAAGCTGTGGGGTACGCCCGATGTAGTCCACGTCGAATTTCCAGTTCTTGCCTTCGAGGAGGCCGAAGTAGCGCTGGTCCTTCTGGGTGACATCGTGCCCGATGAGGTCGTATCGGAAGTCACCCTTCTTACCCTCAAGCGGAAGAACGGCACCACGCCGCCATTGGGAATATCCCGATACTCGAGAAACTTCGACGAAATGGTGTCGGAGTCCCTCTGCCAGACGCCGAACGTGAAAACGCCCAATGAGAAATCGTTGGCGGTCCTGGACGGATTGTTGCGGGCCGCCGAGGCCGGGTCCGGCAAAGTTCACGTCATCTCTTCACCTCGGCGAAGACCGGGAAGGCCAGGCGACGAACGCCAGAGTAGTGACGATGTGCTTCATGGCTCTCCTCCTTTATCGGCCGAGATACGGGCCGGACGGCGCGTTGCCGCCATGGATGTTCTGGTGACAGTTCTTGCACGCGTGCTCGATTGCTCGGTTGGTGGCCCCGCCAATGGTCGTTCCCGCATTGCTTCCGTCATAGAGCGTACCGGGGTGACGCGTGTTGAGGTGACACCGCTGGCAGAGGTAAGGCTGCTTGGCCAGCAGCAGTTTGTCGTGATTGGAGCCGTGTGGATTGTGACAATTCAAGCAGTTCTCCCTTACGGGCGCGTGCTCCCAAAGGAAGGGCCCTCGCTTCTCCGTGTGGCACTCGAGCAGAGCTCGTTGGTCCAGTCCGCTCTGATCATCTTTGGCCGGCTACCGTCGTGAGGATTGTGGCAGCTCTCGCAGCCCATGAGACCCTCGCGGACGGGGTGGTGTGAGGTACGAAGCCCCATGGCCCGGATGGTGTTGTGGCAGGAGGTGCAGGTCTCCGAGGCCACCGACGTCTTCAGCTGATGTTTTTCCGACTTGAAGGAGTGGACCGCAGTGGCACTCGATACACTTGAGTCCTCTCCGCTGGTGCGCACTACCTTCCCAGGTGGGATTGTGCGAGGTCTCGTGACACGAGAGACAAACCGCGTTGGCATCCTCCGCCGCCAGCGCCTTGATGCTGGGACCGGGAGGATTCTCGCCCGCCATCTGACCTTCCATGTGCTCCTGAGCGCCTGCATGGCACGAGTAGCACTCATCCTCCAGCGTCCCGTGGTACGTTCGGTCCATCAGGTTGAGCGTCTCTTCGTGACAGACCCGACAGTCCTCGGTCCTGCGACTCTTTTTCTTGTATCGACTGCACCGCCGACCGGGCTCAGCGAGCGCAACAACGCAAAGGCCGCACCGTCCTGCGTGGTCTACCCTCCTCACCCGGTGGACTCGCGCCTCCTGTGGCCGGAAGCCACAGGAACACGACGAGCAATAGCAGAAGCACTGTGATGCGGCTACGCATGCGTCAACCTCCTCCTCGTCGTCCACTCGTTAATCCCGTCAGGCGGAGCTCCCGTCCCAACCACATCAACGAATATTCGTTTTTGCACATCTTATTTTGTCTAAATGAAAACAGAACCCATCGCTCTAGATAAACGACAACGTAAAAATAACGAATCCTTCGATGTTGCCACTTCTTCCACTAAGACATAGCCACCAGTTACCTATTGAAACTGACCTACGTCAGTGGGCAACTATATCTCCTAAACTTAGCAAATTGCAAGACATTTGAAATTCACATAAAACCAATAAAAACAATAAGTTACCTCATATGACAGTCAAACACATCATCATAATAGGCCATTTGGCCTATCTTTCATCGGTCAACCGTGTAAATAGCTACAAACGTTAGCCTGACGCGTGTTGAACAAGTCAACAAGAGCAGTTGAATATTTCAACGATCAAAAAAACCTCTTTGTTTCTGTGACTTAACCCAACAAACACGCGCTCGACTGAATTGACTGTTGTTCAATTCAACATATGGAGCAGACGATGCCCATTTAGGTTTCGGAGTTCTGAGCTGTAAAGCGATTGAATACAAGCGCTTGGGTGATTCGTGGTCAAGAACGACATCATGGCACAAAGGTTGCCATAGAGATCCAGTGGAAGATGTCCACAATGAGATTTCTTAGGAAGGGAGAAAGACAATGACAGTCCTATTGGTCATACTCACATTTGCTTTGTTCATCGCGCTGGACTACGTGATAGAGCTCCGAAAGGAGCGCAAGAAGGAAACCGTTCACCGAGAGGAAATTCGTGTCCGTCCTGAACCGGTTTTCACACCGGCGTTGGCCGCAGAGCCGGTCTGGGTCGCCGGGTATCAACTGCCCGAGGAGCTTCACTACCACCGGGGGCACACCTGGGCACGGCTCCTGAGTGCCGACACGGTCCTCATCGGGCTCGACGACTTCGCTCGCAAGCTCATTGGTCCCGCAAAAGCGATGACTCTACCGACGGAAGGGACTCTGCTCAGCCAGGGAGACAAAGGGTTCCACGTCGTCGTCAACGGAAAGTCGGCGGATTTCCTTTCGCCGGTCGATGGCCAGGTCGTGGAGGTGAATCCGGAATTGGGGCGTCAACCGAGCTTGGCTACCGACGATCCCTACGGCCGCGGCTGGGTCATGAAGGTGCGGTCCAGCAATCTCGCCAACGAACCTTCGCAACCTCCTCTCGGGGGGCTTGGCCCGAAGCTGGATCGAGGACGCCCGCCGAGGTCTGGATCTTACAGCTCATGGCTCTATCGGGTTCGGTCCTTCAAGATGGGGGCGAGCCCGTAGCGGACTTTGCCCGCCATCTATCGGAGGAAGAATGGAAGCGTCTCGTTGGTGAGTTTCTGTTGACTTGAGAGAGACCGTAGAAGTTGACTTCAAGCTGTATCGAAACTGCTGCTGTTGCTGAGGAGACGAGAAATGGCGAACCACCAGAGGGCGCTTTTAGTCGACATCACTCGCTGTGAAGGTTGCCGGGCATGTATGGATGCTTGCATGGAAAGTCACGGCACCACCGGAGACCCCTTCGAGATCGAAGAGCTATCCGCTAATGCCAATACCGTTGTAGAAGAAAAAGGAGATTACTTCGTCCGAAGACAGTGCATGCATTGTCTCACCCCTTCCTGTGCCAGTGTGTGTCCGGTCGGAGCACTGCAAAAGACACCAGAGGGACCGGTCGTCTACGATGCCGACAAGTGCATCGGCTGCCGGTACTGTATGCAGGCCTGTCCCTTCAACGTCCCCCGATACCAATGGGAGAGCACGGTGCCGGCCGTCGTCAAATGTGACGGCTGCATCGATCGTGCTCGGCAAGGCGAAGCTCCTGCGTGCGCCGACATCTGCCCGGCTGAGGCTACGGTGGCAGGAAATCGAGAAGAGCTACTCCAGGAAGCGCACCGCCGGATCGAAGAAAATCCGGACCGGTACTATCCGCATGTCTACGGCGAGAAGGAGGTGGGCGGGACATCGGTGCTCGTTCTCTCTCCAGTGGAGTTCTCTTCGCTTGGCTTCAACATGAATCTGGGTGAGATACCTCCCCCTGTCTTCACTCAGAAGGCCCTCGAGAGGATACCCAGCATCCTTACCATCGGCGGCCCGGTGTTACTGGGGATCTGGTGGATCACGAGGAGACGCGAAGAGGTCACTCGGGCGGAGGCGGCGCGCTCTATCCCGCTACAGCAGGAATCGAATGACGCAGGATCCTAACGGGAGGCACAAGATGAACCATTCACCAGGATACCGGCTGAGTCCTTGGCAAGGTGTATTCTACCTTCTCTTGGCAACGGGTCTCGTCTCAACCGTCATCCGTTTCACTCGAGGCCTGGGAGCCGTGACCAACTTGTCCGACACCTATCCATGGGGCCTGTGGGTGGGCTTCGACATTCTCTGCGGTGTAGGTCTCGCGGCAGGAGGATTCACTATCACCGCAATGGTTTACATCTTCAATGCCGACCGCTTCAAACCCATCGTCCGCCCGGCGGTTCTAACGGCTTTTCTGGGCTACGTTCTGGTCGTGACGGCGTTGCTTTTCGACCTGGGCCGCCCCTGGAACCTATGGCACCCCCTCGTCATGTGGAATCCCCACTCGGTCCTCTTCGAGGTCGCATGGTGTGTCATGCTCTACACGACCGTGCTCGCTCTCGAGCTCTCGGGAGTCGTCTTCGAGAAGCTGGGCTGGGTGAGGGCCATCAAGATTCAAAAGATCTTCACGGTTCCACTGGTGATCGTTGGAGTACTCCTCTCTACACTCCACCAATCTTCGTTGGGAGCTCTCTATCTCATTGCGCCTGGCAAGCTCCACCCGCTATGGTACACGTCCAACCTTCCGCTGTTGTTCTTTGCTTCCGCGATTAGCGTGGGGTTGGCGATGGTCATCGTCGAATCCCGACTTTCCGCCCGAGCCTTCGGCCGCCAGTTGGAGCTCCCCCTCTTGAAAGAGGTGGGACGCTACCTGATGACCGTCCTTGGCATCTACGGAGTGATTCGGCTGTGCGACTTGCTATTCCAAGGTGAGCTCGGCCTCCTTTTTCAGACCTCCTATGAGACCATGATGTTCCACCTCGAGTATTTCATCGGTGTCATGCTACCTTTCGGGCTTCTGGCCATACCGAAGGTGAGGGAGAGCGCCCGCGGCCTTTACATCTCGAGCTTGCTTGCCGTCTTGGGGTTTGTAGCCAACCGGTTGAATGTTAGCATCACAGCGTTAGAAGGCGCGCAGGGCGGTCATTACGTCCCCGCCTGGTCCGAGGTCATGATTACACTCATGCTGGTTGCGATTGGGTTCGGGGCTTTCAGTCTCGCAGTCCGCTACTTGAATGTTTATCCGAGCGATAGCAAGAGCATTCAAGATCCGAACCCCGGCACCGGCTCGGCTGCCGGCGCGGGAGGCTGCCGGCTCAACGAGCCTAGGTTGAGGTGAGCTTGTCATCCAAGGTCACGTCCGCGGCACCTTTTAGCAAAGCCTTCAAATACCGACTGACACTCCGATTAGCGGCGGCGCTTGCATTGGGCGCCGCCGTTATTCTCGTTGGGGCGGGAGCATGGAACATCTCCATGCAACGGGACCATTTGACACGTGTCGTCAGGATGAGTGCGGAGCGTTGTGCGGAGATCATCAGGGGCTCCACACGGGAAGCGATGCTGCACGATCACCCCGAAGAGGTCAAACGGATCATCGAGACTATCGCCGCGCAGCAACCGGTCGAAAGGATCCGTGTCTTCGACAAGCAAGGTCGCATCAGCACATCGAGCCACGCCGAAGAAGTGGGGACGCTCGTCGATACCGACGCAGAACAGTGCTATGCCTGCCACCGAAGGGATGAGCCGCTCGATCGTTTAGATCAAGCAGACCGAATGCGAATCTTCCATAGCCAAAACGGAGAGAGAATACTCGGGGTCATTGCTCCCATCCGGAATGAACCGGAGTGCACGAACGCAGCCTGTCACGCTCACGACGCTTCGAAAACCGTTCTCGGCGTTTTGGACGTGCAGCTCTCACTGGCGGCTGTCGACCAGGACATTGTGTCCTCAGAACGACAAATGGTCATTGGCCTGGTCACCACCGCGCTCGCGATCCTGATGCTCGTGGGGCTCCTGGCCTGGAGAATGGTCCTCCGGCCGGTTCGGCGTCTCACCCATGCCGCCTCTCTCGTCGCAGCCGGAGACCTTTCGACTCGCGTGCCGGTGACCTCAACCGATGAGATCGGCGAACTCAGCGATCGATGGAATACGATGGTCGGCGAGCTAGACCGAGCCCGCGGTGAGCTCGAGGACTGGGGTCACACCCTGGAAAAGCGGGTGGACGAAAAAACCGAAGAGCTCGAACGAGCCCACCAGAGGATGCTTCTGGTGGAAAAAATGGCCTCTTTGGGGAAGCTCGCCGCTGTTGTTGCCCATGAGATCAACAATCCGTTGACAGGTATAAGCACCTACGCACGCCTGCTCCAAAGAAAACTCTCTAATAAAGGCACGAGCACGGAACTCGGAAACGGCGAAACGGAAAAGGCGCTCAAACTCATCGAGGACGAGGCGGTGCGCTGCGGCAAAATCGTCAGGAACCTCTTGCTTTTCAGTCGCACTCCGGGAGCCCGCTTTTCTGAAGAAGATTTGCCACCATTGCTCGAACGGTGCGTCATGTTGGTACAACACCGAGCCGATCTGGAAGAAGTGGAGATCCGGCTCCAGGCCGAGAAAGGCCTGCCGCGTGTTTCGTGTGACGCCTCTCAGATACAGCAAATGATTCTGGCACTAACGATGAACGCATTGGAGGCGACTCCCTCGGGCGGATACGTTGCGCTTTCCGCCCGCGCGCTGGACGACGGAAAAGGCGTCGTGATCGAGGTCAGTGACAGTGGCCGCGGCATCCCGCGAGAGCATCTGGACAAGATTTTCGAGCCTTTCTTTTCCACCAAAGAAGAGGTGACCCAGGTGGGGCTGGGACTCTCCGTCGTTTACGGGATCGTCAACCGTCACAACGGCCACATCGACGTCCAGTCCGCACCCGGGTCTGGGACGACCTTTTCGATAACCCTCCCCTTGCGGCCGACATCGAAACGCGAAGAACAAGAGGAAGGCGGTATGGAGCCGACCGAAAGGGGTTCTGATGAGCGACACTGATCACTCCGTCATGTCCATCCTCATCGTTGACGACGAACGCATCGTTTGTGAATCTCTGGCGGAGTGGTTTCGTCAAGACGGGTATCATGTCGACGTCGCTCGCAATGCGAAGGAGGCACTCCGGTTCGTCGCCAAGACGAGCTATGACATCGCTCTCATCGACATCCGCATGCCCGGCATGGATGGATTGGAGCTCCAGACCCATCTCACAGACGCCAAGCCCGACATGACCATCATCATCATGACCGCTTATTCGTCGGTGGAGTCCGCGGTCAAAGCACTCAAGGCCGGTGCGTACGACTACATCACCAAACCCTTCGATCCCGATGAGCTGTCGCTCCTGGTGCGACGGGCCGGCGAACATCGCTCTTTGAAGTCCGAGAACATTCGTCTAAAAGAGTCTCTCGAGACCATGGCTCCCGTGCCCCAGATCGTGGGGAGCTCGCGCGCCATGAAGCGGGTGCTGGACCTCATCGAAGCCGTCGCGAAAACCGATGCGACGGTTCTCATCAAGGGCGAGTCCGGCACCGGCAAAGAGATCGTCGCTCGGGCCATTCAAGCTCGATCGACCCGCCGGTACAATCCCTTCGTCGTCGTCAACTGCGGCGCTCTGGCGGAAGGGCTCCTCGAGAGCGAGCTTTTCGGGCACGAAAAGGGCGCCTTCACGGGTGCCCAGTACCGTCACAAAGGGAAGTTCGAGCTTGCGGACGGCGGAACGATCTTTCTGGATGAGATCGGCACCATTAGTCCAAAAGTACAGGTCGAGCTACTCCGAGTTCTCGAGGAGAAGACCATCACTCGCGTCGGCGGGCAAACACCGATTTCTGTTGACTTCCGCGTCATTGCCGCCACCAACCAGGATCTCGAGACCATGGTTAGAGACACCACATTCCGGGAAGATCTCTTCTGGCGCTTGAATGTCTTTGCTATAGAAATCCCACCGCTTCGTGAAAGACAGGAGGATGTCCCATTATTGGCAAAGCATTTCCTTGCTTACTACACGCGCTCGATGAATCGTAAGCCCATGGAATTCTCTGCCGGTGCAACGGAAGCTCTAAAGAATTATTCTTGGCCGGGAAACGTCCGCGAGCTTCAAAATGCCATCGAGCGTGCCGTCGTCGTTGGTAAGCCACCTCAGGTCAAGGCCGAGGATCTTCCTCTACGAGTGACCGACAAACCTTCCTCCATACCGGCACGGGGGACACTGGCTGAGGTCGAAAAAGCTCACATTCTGTCGGTGCTCGAGGCCAATGAATGGAACATCACGAAGTCCGCACAAATCCTCGAAGTGGACCGCGGTACTCTCTACAACAAAATCAAACACTACGGACTGACGAGACCGTCGGATGGAAAGTGAGAGACAAACTTCCGTCCAATCTATCCTGTTCCTCACCATCGGCGCATTCCCCAGTGCTGTTGTCGAGGACTTGATCGGTCGAGTCAGTCGCAAGATCTCCGTCCCATGCCGTCTTGGCGCCCCTCCTATTAAGGGCGCTACGCCTATGCTCGGGGATCGAGAGCAAGTCGACGCCGACGAGCTCTTGAAAAAACTCGAGAAAAGGCATGTCGAGCCCGGCACACTTCTCGTCGGGATGACCATGCGTGACTTGGGGGTGAAGATCTTTACCTTCGTCTTCGGACAAGCACGACGAAATGGCTTCGCCGCACTGGTTTCCATGGCGCGTTTGCGTCCAGAGTTCTATGGTCTTCCTGCAGACCCGGAGTTGACCGCACGCCGGGCGGTTGCCGAGATATCCCATGAACTAGGACACATTCTCGGCCTCATGCACTGCACGGACTTCAATTGCATCATGCACTTCGCCACCAATGTGGAAACGATCGACCTGAGAGGCAACGACTTCTGTTCCACTTGCACCGCAGCTCTCCCACCCGGATTCCTCGCCCGATAAGACGCGGTCAGGCCCCTACGCGTCCGCAAGTTTTGAATTCATGGATTCTTGAGTTCTCGAGTACTTGAGTACTTGAGTTCTTGAGTTCTTGAGTTCTTTCTTACTAGTATCCTGCATCCGCCGTGTGGCATTCCGTGCACTTCATATCGCGCCACATCTCGTCGATATCCTCCGGATGTTTGAACTCGAGACCGGCAAGGTTCATCTCCAACTCCTCCACGATCTCCGACGGTCCCTGAGCCACGATCAGGTGGCAGGTTTGGCAATCGTACGCAAGATGATTTCCCTCTTCGTCGACCATCGACTCGTTGTGGCACCGGAAGCACCCGTCGTTGACAAAATGGCTCAAGTGACTCGCACGAGCCCGATAGTCGGTTTTCATCTCCGGGAAGAAGTTCTCCCCGTAGATCGTGAGAAGAGATTCCGTGGCTTGATCGATATCCTGACTCTTGGCGGCCGCCACGTCCGGATACTCCTCGGCGTAGTAAGAGCGCAACCCCGAACGAATCGCCTCCTGTGCCTCCTCGCGGTTTGTGTACTCTTCGTTCAGTAGATCCAACCCCACTTTGCGAATGAAGGGGAGCTCGGGCGAGACGTTCCGGGCCTGCAGGGCGAGATTGAGTGCCACCGCCGGCGGCAAGAAGATATGACTGGGCCGGTTGTGGCAATCCATACAGTCGAAGCGCCGAACCTCCAATTTGGGATCTTCCGGCGCGACCTCATTCTCTCGGTCCCTGTTGCGGTAGGTAGTGCTCTTTCCATCAGAATTGGTGGCGCGTACCCACGCAATGTCATGGCGCTGGACATCGGTGGCGATGTAGTCCACTCGGTTATTGTTCAGCATGTGCCAATGGATTCCGCCTTCCTGTTGGGCTCTAGGATTTCCACCGCCGATCTTCATGAGCAGATTGATCGTCCAAGGAGAATTCTCCTCGTCCGTTCGGTAGTAGGTCCGACGAACCATCTTGGTGCCGTAAAACTGGAGCGGCCAATGGCATTCCTCACAGGTCTGCTGAGCCGGTCTCAGATTCCGCACAGGGGTCGGGATTGGACGCGAGTAAGTGTTGAACGTCGTCGCATAGACCTGCCGCAGACCGTCGATTTTCGATTTGACCCAAAAGGACGCACCGGGACCTATATGACAATCAACGCATTTGACGCGGGCATGAGGGGAGCCGTGGTACGTAACATTCTGCGGCTCCATGACCGTATGACACGTTTCTCCGCAGAACGTCACCGAGTCTGTGGCTTCGAAAGCCCTCGTACCACTGTAGCCAACGAGAAAGAGTAGCGCCGCAGTGATACCCAAGAAAAGCCACAAGTTCTTCATGTAGCTTGGATCGGTAGGCTCGATGGACAAGCGAAACTTGACCTTCTCGCCCTTCTTACGGGCTTCCTTGACTTGAATCCAAGCGGAGATGAGAAACAAAACGAGGCCCAAGCTCACGATCGCCGGGGCTAGAACAAACGTCACCAGAGAGCGGTAAGGATTTTCCTCACCACCCGTCAAGTCCATCAGCAGTAGGATGACAAAGAAGAAACCGCCCGCTAGGAATAGTGCCCCTCCCACTGCAGCCAGAGGGTGCCTAAATAAGGTACGTTGACGTATTTGATCTTCCATGGACAAACTCCTGAATCATCCGAAAGTCAGAATCATGGAGGCAGGGCACGAAGGAGACCCCGACCCACCGCTAGAGCTATTCTATGCTAATTCTCCAGCGCGTGGAGGCTAGTCGTTCTATTCTGCGGATGTGTTTGCAGTATTGTGAGGTGAACGACGCTCCATTTCCCGGCTTGCCGGTGCCTTGCCACTCCACCAACTCGCATCCATCGGGTAGACAGCAGGGTCGAAGATCGTCCAATAGAAGTGCCAAACCAGAATGGCCAAGGTGGCCAAAATCGCTTCGTAGAAGTGAACGGCCGTTGCAGCAGCCGGAACCCAAGGGGGCAACCACTTGAGCGTAATATTCTCGAACCACAACAAGAAGCCCGTGAGGGCCATCACCATCATTCCCCACCAGAAGGCGAGGTACTCCGCTTTCTCGATGTATCCTACTTCGGGGCTATGGACAGGCTCCTTGCGGATGCCGACATAGTATTTGAAACGCTCTCTGAGCTCCCGCCAATCCTCGATGGATGGCCGCATGTTGACGATACAGGCACGCGCCCTGCGGCTCCGAATGAGATGGATGAGGTGATAGGCAAGTGATCCCAGCAAAACCACACCAGCGGCCCGATGCAGCCATCCGCGAGCGTTCGGGCCCAAAGACACAATCGGCCAGGCCCACCATGTGTCAGGATACTTTAGGGCGAACCCCGTGTAGACCAGCAAAGGGAAGCTCACCATCACCAATCCATGGGCTACTCTGAAGCCACGCATCATCCTCTCAGCTCCACTCGATTCCGCAAGAGCCAACGACCTAAGCTCGGGCGAGCCACATTTCTTGAAGAAATCCAACGATACGTGCAGCAACATGCCGCCGATAGTGAAAAAGATGAGTGGAACGTACATGAGCCGAATAAAGTAGATGATGGGATACCGAGCATCGGTATCAACAACATGGACCGGCCCGATGGCGAAGCGGGTCCCGGCGCCCGGGTGACACTGACCGCAAGTTTCCCCGAGATTCGCGATGTTGACGTGTGAGTCGGGATCCGTCGACGGCAGAATATCGTGAACGCCATGGCATGAGGCGCAACCGGCCACGGTTTGGGAGCCCGCACGAGCCGCTAATCCATGGTAGCTGTTTTGGAAGCTGGAAACTCGATCCGCGGAAAGACCGTACTTTTCATTAAGCCGCAAATCACCATGACAACGCCCACAGGTAACGATCGCTTGATTCGTCGGCGTGACGGGTGAGCCCGCCTCACGCGGAGAGAGAATGCGGTGCTCCCCATGGCAATCCGTGCACACCGGCGCGTCGAGGATACCGAGCTCAGCGGCTTTACCATGGATACTCCAGCGGTAGAGCTCGGCAATCTCCCCATGACAGGCTCCGCAGGTCTCTGGGACTCGAGATCGATAGACGGATGACTCCGGATTGTGACCGGGCAATATGGCGTGGCTACTGTGGCAGTCGTTGCAGGTGGCACCCTCTTTGCCTTCCGCGATGGCACGAGCATGAGCACTGAGCTTGTACGCCTCGATCGGCAGTGTCACGTGAAAACCGAATTTCTCGACGAGATCCGGGTTGGCGTGACAATACCCACAGGTATCGGCGAGTCGGGTGGGATGAACGGGCGAGCTCGGGTCATCGAGAGGAACAAGAACATGAATGTCACCGTGACATTTGACGCACGTAGGTGCATCACCGTTGCCCTTTCCACGAGATATCCCGTGACTGCTTCGGTCATACTCCTCCACTACGTCCTCATGACACTCCGCGCAGCTCACCTCGGCGAGCTCGTCTTCGTGAGGCAGCTCGTCGATATCGGCGTGACAATCCGTACAAGAGAAGTCGCCGTGGATCGTCTGTTGAAAGCGCTCGCCATCTACGAATAGCGAGATGGCTTTCCCATGAGAGTCTTCTTTGGATAGCTCGTTATCCGAGTGACAATCCAGACAATCCTCAGTGGTGATTTCCTCTTGGGCTCTCGTTCGAGGAGAGAGGACCAAGAACGCCGCCGCTAAGCCGAGTACGACCCAATGTAGTCTCAAGCAATCTGATCCTGTTCTTTAGTTATGACAACTTCTGCTGCTTCCCGCACGTGACCTATCTATCATTCACATGGTAGATAGATATCGGAGATCGGGATTCGTCCGACCAAAGAGAATGGGAAGATGGGCGACGGTCTGGCGCCCGGCCAAAGCCGTCGCGCCAGACACGCCCGAAAATCGAAAGGCATCAGAGAGGCTTACGAAGTCTTCAGCGTCATGATCCAGTTGACGATCGTATCCAGCTCCTCGTCGGTGCCCGTCCACTTCTTCTTGTGCTTCTCACCATCCTTCATCGTTTCCTGGGTGAGAAAAGTCTTCAACCAATCGGCGCTCTCGATGCTCGCACCTATGTTCGAGAGCTCCGCACCCTTCATCTTTTCGGATTTCTTGACGACGCCTTGGGACTCAATGGAGTGACATAGATTGCACTTCTTCTCCTCGAAGAGCGCCTTGCCGTCCGCTGCTTGTGCGACTGCGACCGACGCCAATCCAACAACCAGCATAAATGTTGCCAATGACATTACAGCGATTGCCCTTTTCATACGTAACACCTCCGTTATACAAATGGTCTGGGCAAATGAATCTTAAGCTCTCGTGCTGAGACTCAACTTGCCAAAGCTTCCTATTCTAGCAGAATTGACCGCAAAACGGTCCCTTCCACTCTATTATAGGCCAGCGACGAAAAAAGGTTCCTCATGTCAATTAGATTCATTTCTATATACACATGGATTAATCGTCTACCTTCACTAGCTCCCTCTTAAAACAACCAGTTGATCCCTGCACCAATCCGGGTGTATCGGCCAGATGCATTGTAGAGGTAGGGGTCGTTGTCGTCGTACCGGTTGTACTCAACCAGGGCCGACAGCAGAAATGCCTCGGTGAAACTGTAGTTCAACCCAAACCCGACGACATACCGTTGAACATCCAAGTTGGAGAACTGAGCCAAGTTGTCGGAAAGTAATCCGAAATCGAGTCCGGCTCCCTGTCCGGGTCCCGCACTCGGAGTCAGGCTGAGCTCCGTGATAATCCCGTCACCCTGGTAGTAAAGGGTATTGAAGAACAGCTCCGCCTTGGGAGCGGGAAAGAACTGCAAGTTGAACCAGGCTGTGTGGTTATTGGTACCGTAAAGGGCTTCGTCCGTCGCGGAGCCAAACTGGCCCCCAGTGATTCCGCCCGCTCACCCGCTGAAGTCGAGAATGGAAAAGAGCGTTTTGGTCTTCTCCTTTTGGTAGTTGTACCCAGCAGCCAAGCTCCATTTCGGACTCGGCGCGAACCAGGCTTCCACGCCGGGAGTATGCACGCTTCTGTCCCATTCCGAGAAGTTGAGCTCGTTGTTCGACGCACCCCTATACCGATAGTGACCCGTCAGACTGAACTTTCCTGTAGGGGAATAGGTTGCCGAGCCTTCGACCGCATTGGTGCGACTCGGCAAAGCGGAGAGGGTGGCAAGTCGCGCGTCGTACATCTCGAAGTACTGGAGCCCGAAGAACGGCACTGCCCCGGGGCTCGGCCCTGGTTGCACGACATCGGGTATCGCAGCGTGCACGTAGGCGAAGGGATCGTCGATCCAAGCCGATTTGACCCGACCCCGCAGCCGGAGCCCATTCTTGAGGCGCGATCGGACGCCGACTTCGATGCCATTCGATGTCGTTCTTTCGACCTCGAAGACATCACGATTGACTCTCTTGTAATCATAGCCTACCAGCAATGTGGTGCGCTTTGCCGGTCGGTAGGTGAAATCCACCGATATGTCGGTCGGGCTACGGGAACGAACGGACTCTCTCAGAAAGCTCGCTTCACCAAAGCTGGGATAAGCCTCGGCGTAGGTTTTACCCGCTAAAGGTCCCCCGTTGGCCACCGGTTCATTGATCTCGACGAAGATGCTGTCCGAGTCGATGTTCATATGGCGGACGTCGGCTTTGAGAACCGCTTTGCCGGCGAAAGGAACCACGACACGTCCCGTATAGGCCTTCGAATCCGCAGAAATCATCGAGTTCAAGTTCGTGACGTCACTCGCGACGAACTTTCCCTGGACACTGACTTTCTTGGGAACGTTGAACTGAGCTCGTGCGATATGGCTCTTCTTTTTGTTGTTGGGAACCAGATCGAACGGCAAAGGACCATTGTCTTGATCGAATTGGACCCTATTCCCGAACACATCGGCAAGCGAGGCAGGGTGAACGGCTTGGTCATAGGTATTGATCGGTGTGGCACCGTTCTCTTCGAACTTCCGATCGAGGTACTGGTAGTCAAACGTGAATCCGCTGAATGTCAGCTTAGCACCGGCCCGCAAATCGCGACGCCTGCGATCGACTTCCCGGGTCACCGAAACCTGATGACAGTTCGCACACTTGCTACCGGTGATGGCCTGCTTCGAACCGTCGCGCGCGTCGTGGGTATAGGCGAGGAGGAATCGGATGTGCTCCCAGTTGGGGACGATCTCGGTCTTGAAGTCTATGAAGTCCCTGCCAATGAAGTAGACGTCATCCGGATTATAGTCGGTGTTCCGGACGATGAAGGTGCTGATGCCAGCATCCAAGTTCGTCAGAGGATCATGGTCCAGCCGGTGCGGCACTCGGTCGGCGTCAAAGCGGAACTTCACGTACCGAGCGGCATCCAGATCAAACCGGTGTCTCATATCTTGTGAGTCGCCTCGGATATCGCCGTAGTAATCGAGCCGGATCTTATCCGAGCCACCCCAGACGAGTGCCTTGACTGCAGCTTGGCCATCTTTGACGATCGTATACTCCGCCACTCTCTGAAGGCTTCCATCGATTGCGTTGCCGCCGCCTCCGACGAAGATCCCACCCTGGAATTTCGTTTCCGATGTGGCCGCTTCTCCTTGGGGGGGTGCTTCCTCTTCTTCCTCGGTGACCGCGGCAACCGATTCGTCTTTTTCGCTCTTAGCTTTTTCTTCTTCCGCCAGCTCGTCAGCGAGTGCCCTGCCGGTCCCAAACGCCAGGACGAACAGCAGAACGAACCATCGTTGTTTCTTCATCGTTCACCCCCTAGCGTGTAAAAGCCCCGCCGCGCCCGGAGATAGCCTGAGACGGCAAGTCGGAACCGTGGATTTGGATGTGACATTGACTGCACTTGCTGCCATAGGCCGCGATGAAACTCAAATTGCCGTTGGGGTTGGTCGCCGATCCCGAGGGGAGAACGTGGGGACCATCCTGGGCAACACGTGCGGTGTGGAAATGCGTCTCGTGGCACTGCAAGCAAAGGAAGGGCTCATTTTGCCGGAGAAGGTTATTGGCCACCGAGCCATGAGGATCATGACAGATTGAACAGTCTTCCTCGACGGGCGCATGCTCGAAGATAAATGGTCCTTGATGTTGCGTGTGGCACTCATAGCAGAGGTCATTGAGCCTCTCGTCGGTGCGGACGAGACCTTGAGTGGTCCCATGCACTTGGTGACAACTGCTACAGCTCATGAAACCCTCTCTCACCGGATGGTGTGAGGGGTACTGCATCTGGGGTTCCACATTCTGGTGGCATTCGAAACACAGCTTCGCCTCGGGCGCCTTGAGTAGACCCCGCGTCGGTTGTGCGTCTTGATGAAAACCAGCCAACCGATTTCGCTGGAGAATCTGCACCGTGTCGCGGGTCTGGTGGATCTTGTGACAGTCCACGCAAGTGAGACCGTTCATGGCATGGTCATTTCCCGCCCAGTGCATGGCTTGATCCTGCTGATGGCAGCTCGTGCAAAGCTCCGTCGCATCCTCCACGGAAAGCTCCGCGAACGAACCAATATCAGAAGGTTCCGTCGTCTCGATATGGAGACTGCCCGGACCATGGCAGCTTTCGCAGCCCTGGCCTCGCCCCCAGCGCTCGAATTCCTCCAGACGGGCGTGGACGGTGTAGTCCACCTGTTCATGACACTCAGCACAAGTGTCCGAACCCACATATTCCTTTGTGGATCCTTGCTCCTCGGGAGGAGCCGAGCTCGCTCCCAGCGCCGTGACCATCAGCAGACCACTGAATATCACAGCGAAGATGGTGCTCAAGGACCTTCGCATAGCCACCTGCCTTTCCTCAATGCTCGAAACATTTCCT
Organism: uncultured Acidobacteriota bacterium; assembly: GCA_963697355.1. Taxonomy (GTDB): domain Bacteria; phylum Acidobacteriota; class Vicinamibacteria; order Marinacidobacterales; family DATDRI01; genus CAVONV01. Next base: position 667,536 of record CAVONV010000021.1, on the reverse strand, counting down.
TGGATGCCGCACACAAGGGCACTTTTCGAGCTAGAAATGCTCGGTGGCGAATGAGCAATCTGAATGCCAACTTTAATCGAATCTATTAAGTTAAGAAGATTAAGAGTTTAGATATGAGCGTTGAGATTTTCTACACTCAATGCGTTGGAATATTGGGACATTTCTCCCACAGAGAGCGGGAATTGTCATGAGGTATCGAGCTTATTATTTTTGATGCAATCGCCCTAATTCGAAGAGCCAAGAGGAGTTACTGGCTATTGGGTTGCGGGTACGATTTTTTCGTCTGGGAGGAGGCGGAGAATCTCCACTCGAGCATCTTGGCCAGGGACGCTGACCGATAGTTCCTTCGGGTCGGTTTCCGGCTCAATCTCCGTCAAAAACGAGAGGAGATAGCGAGGCCGAAGCTCGTCCGCGATCTTCGCGAGACCTGACTCGATCCCAGTCGAAGCCAAGACTCGAATCAATGTACCGCCCGTCTCCTTCGTCAAGTGATCGAGCGTATCGTTGACCTCGGATTGCCGCCTGGCTTCACCTTCGGCTCCGCGGTTCTCGTAGATCACAACATGATAAACGGCCCGGGACTCGATGCCGATGTCTCGAGCCTGAGTGTAGTGTACGCTCGAAAGCTCGGGGCCCATCGCAGTGAGGATGACAACGTGCACCGGATTCCCTTCCTCACGTTCCGCCTCCGCGAGCTCCTCTCCGGTTTCGGCAATGGCATCCAGTAGGTACGCCGCCTCTTGCCGAGGATACAGTTGCTTGACGGCACCGGCAAGGGTGGCCGCGTCACCGGTGGGCTCAGCCACTTGGCGAGGCCTCGTTCCGAACTCGTAAAGAGTGATGGTGTTTTCCCCAGCGGTAGCACGGACGAACGAATCCAACGCCCTTCGCAAAGGTTGGATATGGTTCATGAAAGCGACACTCGTATCCACGAGCAACAAGATCTCCAGGCTCTTCTTCTCCTCGGTCACTTCGACGATGTCTCGCTCGACGCCGCGCTCGACGAGCTCGAAGTCGTCTTGGCCGAGACCGGCGACGAGGCGACCCTCGCTGTCCACCACCGAGACGGCAAGCGTGCGGATGGCGAAAGACTCTTCCTTTGCATCAGCCCTCCCCTGCGCAAGCGCTGGCGTCTCGAGGACGAGAACCACCCATACCATCAAGCCAAAACCAGAGAGCCATCGTGCGTTCATCTTCAAAACCACCTTCTCGCCAGACTAGCTTGATGGAATGCGGAAAAAAAGGGGATATGAAGATTCATCATCTTCATGGTTTCGGATGAATCTCCGGATGGATTGATTGTCCCCTGCCCCTGCCCGCGCCCCTGCCCGAATCGTCTACGCGGGTTTATGGTCGCAGATCGGGGCAAATCGGGCTCGGGAGAAATCTCTCGCCTTGGTCGATAACAGAATCGGTTTGTCGCTTCTTCTTCGGCATCTTCTTGGTGTCGGGTGAACCCGTGGTTCATCGAAGACTGTCCCCTCTTTTCTGTTCTTGTTAACTTGCTGGATAAAGGTCGTTCCACCACTGCGGTTCGTCCTTGAGCCAGCGATCGAACCACGCGATGATCGTTCTCGACCACAGGACTCGCTTGTCGTGAGTCAGTATGTGATGGTTTTCTCCCTCCACTTGGACGTACTCCACTTGTTTTCCGAGCAGCTTGAGTGCAACGAAAAACGCGTCGCTTTCCCCGACCGGCACATTGGTATCCGCCGTCCCATGGGTCAACAGTATGGGGAAACGGGCCTGGTCGGCACGGAACAAGGGACTCTGGTCGACATAGACGTCTTTCCGATTCCACGGGAAGGAGTTCGCTGTCGCCACGGAACTATACGAGTAACCCCAGTAACCTTCACCCCAATAGGAGGAGAGCGACGAAATCCCCGCGTGAGCCACTGCCGCCGAAAAAACGTCGGTGCTCGTCGTGAGAAGCATGGTCATGAAACCACCGTAGGAGGCACCAATACAACCCACGCGCCCGGGGTCCACATATGGATGGGCATCCAAAAACTTCTTGGTGCCCTCGATAATCTCCTGCGAACTCGTCTTACCCCAATCGTTGACGTGCCTCGCCGAGAAGGCCTGACCGAATCCCGTTGCGCCCGAGGGCTGGAGCACATAGACGACGTAGCCGCTGGCTGCCCACCATTCCTTTGGATACCGACCTCCGAAGGTCCGGTCCACCGGAGAGGTTCCACCGTAGTAGTAGACAATCATCGGGTATTTTTTTTGAGCGTCGAATCCCGGAGGAAGGTACACACGTCCGTCGAGTCTCTCACCATTCGATAGCTCGACGATCCAGGACTCCATTGAGCCGCTCCCGACCGAAGCGAACCACGGGTCCGCCGGATGGGACAACCCCTTTGCGGTCGAACCGGCCAAGTCGACAGCGACAAGGCTCTGCGGAACCCATGGGGACTCGCCCAAGCCGACGCCGACACTAGCGTCCCTCGCCACATCGAACGAGGAGAACACATCAAAGCCGGTGTCGATTGGAGTGAAGGCCCTCTGGTTCACGTCGTAGCGGTACAACCGCTGATAGTCACGGTCTTGGGCCGTCACATAGATGTGACCGTCAGCGCGTGACCAGACGGCGTTCGAGACCGCTGGATCGAATTGGCGCGTCAAAGCCTCGACCTCGTCTGTCGACGGACGCCACACGAAGAGTTGGATGTCGTAACTGTTGGGGATCGAGCCCTCGGGGACATTGACGCCGTCACTACCGAAGGCTTCAGCGTGGGTGGAGATCAGCAGTGTTTTTCCATCCGGGGAATAGGAGGCATCTCCGAGCCAGGCAAAATCTTTTAGCTTGCTGGCTCTTACGCTCCTCAGGTCCATTTCCCAAAGCTCCGTCTTCGAGTAAGGCCTTTCGGACAGGTGCTCCACTTCACGAGTGAAAAGGAGACGAGCTCCGTCCGGCGAGAATCCTGTCGCCGAGGTCGTCAGCGCACCCGCTGTTAGCTGGCGCCGCACGCCTCCCGGTACGGTCGCCAGGTGCAGGAAATCCTTGTCGCGATGTGTGGACCAACGATCCATCAAGCCTTCCACGCGTTTGACGCCGTCCTTGAACTCCTTACCTTTCACGGTAGTCCAATAGACAACCGCCCGGCTCGTAGGAGACCATCGGTAGCCGGCCAGCCGGTCCACGCTTTCCACGAGCGGCACCGTGGAATGGCGTTCGCGGTCGAGCAGGAAGAGCGTGGAGGGCTTTCCATTCGTCGACTCACCGGGAGCATCGGCGACATAAGAAACGTACCGACCATCCGGACTCCAGGCGATTTGCCTCGGCTGGTCTCCTCCCCGCCGGGAATCACTCAAGGTGCCGTCTGACATCTGATGGATCTCGACCCAAGATTCCCGGTCGTCGGTCCCTGGAACGATCCGACTAACCGTCGTTGCCACGTGTTTGCCGTCCGGCGACAAAGCCAGCGAGGAGATCCTTGGGGCATCGATGATGTCTCGGAGCTCGACATTGCGTTCCCCGTCGAGGGAGCTACTGAGCTCGGGGACTCCGTCTTTACTCGACAGCGTCACACCCACATTCCAATCCTCCTCGCGGGACGAATCGAAGATCGTTTGAACCATGAGAAGGTGCTTTCCGGGAACGAGCTTGACGGTCTCTTTGGCCTTGTTATCCGCATTGCCCGCGAGTCCGTCTTTGACGATAGCTGCGCCGTCTAGCCAGGCCTTCCGTGGATGACCGCCTGTGAGCTCGAGCTCCAGTGATTGCCAGCGCTTGGTCGTGATGTAGGCAGCCAACCAAGCCGTGGCGGGTCGTCCCTCTCCAACACCATCCGGTACTTGAAGCACCAAAGCACCCGTTCCGGCCGCTTCCATTGCGGTCCAAACTTGCGGATCGTCGGAGAACCAAGTCACTTTCGTGGCGTTCTTCAAAGGCATCACCGAGACCGGCAGCTGCTGCTCCTCCAAGAGTTTTCCAAGGTCGAATCCACCTCTCTTTGCTTCATGGAATACCGGCAGGGGGTGAAGAACCGGACCAAGAACCAGCCACCGATCTATGGCAGTACTCCCGGAATCTTCATCCGACGGCTGACTAGCGAGAGCTGCTGAGCTCAAAGGGGACAAAATAATAGACAAAACGCCAACAACGAGCCATTGAGGTCTGAGTCGCATCGTGGCACTCCTTACACTCGAAAGATGAACAGGCGGACCCAAAAGCGGGGCTATTTTGCTCTTTCTTGGCCGTTTTGTCGATAGACTCCTCTCCCAAACACTGACACAATTCGATATGAGAGTTTGAGGATTGTTGGCCCTAGCTCACACGAGGTTGTCCCTTGCCTGAAAACACCCAAACTGAATTTCGTATCGGAATCGACTTAGGCGGCACAAAGATCGAAGCCATCGCACTGGGACCGGACGGTTCGGTCGCGCACAAGAAACGGATCCCAACACCTCGCGAAGACTATCGAGGCACTGTCACGGCGGTGGTCGACGTCATCGCCGCTCTGGAAAACGAGCTCGGTCAAAAGGCGACGTTGGGGATGGGCATCCCGGGCACCATCTCGCCCCACACCGGCCGAATCAAGAACGCCAATGCAACCTGGCTGAACGATACATTCTTTGCACGGGACTTGGTGCAAGCACTGGGAAGACGGCTCCGGATTGAAAACGATGCAAACTGTTTTGCGCTGTCCGAGGCGCGAGATGGAGCAGCCCGAGGGGGGCGCGTCGTCTTCGGCGTCATCGTCGGAACCGGCACCGGGGGAGGCATCGTGGTTGGCGGGAACATCTGGCGCGGCGCCAACGCCATCGCCGGAGAGTGGGGGCACAACCCCTTGCCGTCACCGACAAAAGACGAGTTCCCCGGGCCTGTTTGTTATTGCGGGTGCCGTGGGTGTATCGAGACGTTTCTATCCGGCCCAGGGCTGGCTCGTGACTACGAAGTAATGACCGGCAGGAGGTTCGAGCCGCCGGTGATTGTCAAAATGGCAGATCGCGGCGAGCCGGAGGCTGTAGAAGCGCTCACACGTTACGAAGACCGCATGGCTCGGGGATTGTCGAGCGTCATCAATCTTCTCGACCCCGATGTCATCGTGATCGGCGGCGGCTTGTCGAACATCGACCGACTCTACACGAACGTACCCAACCTTTGGTCTCGATACGTTTTTTCAGACAACGTGTCGACACGACTCCTTCGTGCCGAGCACGGCGATTCGAGCGGCGCCCGTGGAGCGGCGCGGCTTTGGGAGCTCTGAGCGCTCATCCGCAATACAAACCAACTTCAGTCGGGCTCCTTGGCGCCCTCACGCTCTTTGCCGCAAGCGATCGAGCGCCACGGCAACAATGATGATCGTCCCGGTGATGATCTCCTGTACCCAGTTGGAAATGCCGAGGTGGGTGCAGCCGGTACGAATGAGTGTCATCAATAGAGCACCAAAAATGGACCCCGCCACACTCCCCTCTCCTCCCGAAAGAGATCCTCCGCCGATGACGACGGCGGCAATGACGTCGAGCTCGAATCCGATGGCCACGGTAGGGTCACCCACCGTCAGCCGCGAAAATTGCATGATGCCGGCCAGCCCGGCAAAGACGGAACACAACGTGTAGACGGCGACTTTGACGCTCCGTACTCGAACGCCGGATAGGCGAGCGGTCTGTTCATTGGAACCGATGGCAAAGATGTGCCGTCCCAGCCGGGTGTAGTGCAAGAGCCCCGCCACAAGAAATGCCATCAGAATGAGCAGCCAAACACCGGGAGGAAAAAGCATCCATTCATAGCCGGCCGGAAGCTCTGCCACGAGCTCGTTTAGCCAGGTCAAGGGGGCGTCAATCTTCTGTTCCCCGGCCACACCCTTTGCCGCGCCACGGAGTATCCCCATGGCTCCCAGCGTGACGATGAAAGGGGTCATTCGAAGGGACGTGACCAGGAGTCCAATGACGAGCCCGGCCACTGCGGCGACTCCCAATCCACCGAGTACTGCGAAATAAGGCGATTCACTTCCCTGAAACAGTTTCGCAATGACCACCGTCGTGAGAGCGACCGTGGATCCCACCGAAAGGTCGATGCCGCCGATGATAATGACCATCGTCATACCCAAGGCCGCCATGCCGACCATCGTGGTCTGCCGCACCATTGTCTGTAGATTGTCGTAGCTCCCAAAACTCTCGGGAGCCAGCACGATAAACAGCAAGTACAACAGCACCCATGCCGAAAGCGGTCCAAGCCACGAGTGGCGTGTGAGCGTTTTCCAAAACGAAGTCGTCATCTCGTCTGAACCTCTTGACCGGTCGCCTCCATCATCAATAGGTGTTCGTCGACTTCCGATACCGGCCGACATGGACCTAGCCGACCCCTGCACATCACCGCCACCCGATCGCAAACCCCGGTTAGCTCGGGCAAATAGCTACTCACCATCAGGACCGCCTTGCCCCTGGAGGCCAACTCGTCGATGAGCTTGTAGATCCTTGCCTTGCTACCTACATCGACACCCCGCGTCGGCTCGTCGAGCAATAGAACATCCACATCGTGATGGAGAAGTCGACCCAGAGCTACTTTTTGCTGGTTGCCTCCAGACAGCTCACTTACGGGTTGTCGCGTATTCCGGCACCGGATTTCGATCATCTCTATCAATCGTCGTGTCGCCTCGTCCTGCTTCGATGGAAGAACGATGGGTCCGGGCCCTAGTCCTTCCAGTTTGGACAGAGTCAAGTTGTCCGCAACGGATAGAGAAAGCGCCAAGCCTTCGCCTCCGCGGTCTTCACTCAGGAGTCCCACACCCTGACGAAGTCGGTCTGTTGGTGACGCCGGCCCTTCGAATGCCCCAACGCGTATCTTTCCTCGGCGCACCGGATCTAGGCCGAAAACCGCGCGAACCATTTCCGTCCTACCGGCCCCGACGAGCCCGGCAATGCCCAGGACTTCTCCACGATGAAGGTTCAAGCTCGCGTGCCGAGGTTTGTCCACGCCGGCAAGTTCGTCGAGAGCGAGGAGTGCTTCGCCTGGGGAACGTCGGGAGCGAGGGTACAGCTCTTCTACATCGCGCCCGACCATCATGCGAACGATTTGAGACGTCTCGAGATCTCGGCCGTTTGCCGTGCCCACCGTTTTTCCATCCCGAAGCACGGTCACTCGATCGGCAATCTCACGAACCTCTTCGAGGAAGTGAGATATATAGATGACGGCCAAACCCCTGCCAGCGAGACGGCGAATCAGATCGAAGAGTCGGTTGACATCGTCACCGCTCAGGCTGCTCGTTGGCTCGTCCAAGATGAGAGCACGGCAGGACTCCTGGGCTAGAGCACGGGCAATTTCCACCAACTGGCGGGCCGCAGGAGGTAGATCGCCTACCTTGTCCTCTGGAGCGATGTCCTCGTGACCGAGTGGCTCTAGTGCCTTCTCGACCCTTTGGCGGATTTCTCGCCTTTTCAGCAGGCCGAATCGATAGGTCGGCTCCACACCGAGCAACACATTGTCCTCGACACTCAAGTGAGGCGCCAGAGAGAGCTCCTGGTAGACCATCGCAACGCCGAGCGCACGAGCCATACTCGGATTACGCGGCCGATAAGGTTGTCCCGCTAGGTCTAGCTCACCGCTATCAGGAAGGTAGGCCCCGGAGAGTACTTTCATCAATGTGCTCTTCCCGGCTCCGTTTTCACCCACCAATGCGTGGATCTCGCCCGAGGAGACATCGAAGTCCACACCATCGAGGGCGACAGTCGGGCCGAAGGCCTTACGCACACCCCGCGCCACGAGTAGAGGTTGGTGGGAATCCATAGCTGTCGGGCTTCTTGTGTTCTTGAATTCCCGCCTCCGTTGAACGATCACCGAAGGCGCTAGTTCAGATACTTATTGAGATCGGGAAGCAACTGCTGGTGGACTCCCGGCTCGTCCATATTCTTCGGAGTCACCAGCGTCAAGCCGGTGTCCACGCGCTTTTCGATCGCCTCCCCGCTCAAGTGACCGACGAGCAGCTTCACCGCGAGATATCCCATGTTGAAGGGATCTTGAAGGACCAGGCCATGAAGCTCGCCCTCACGCATGGCATCGACGAGTTGTTGCGAACTGTCGAATCCGACTAGCTTGATCTTACCTGCCAAACCCGCATCCTGAAGCGCCCGGAGCATGCCGAACGTGGTCGACTCGTTGGGACAAAAGACACCATCGACACCTCCTGTTGCAGCCCCGAGGGCAGAGAGGAGATTCTCGCTCGCCCGAAAGGATGTCTCCGTAGTGACGCCTCCATATTGATTGGAGCTCACCACTTCGATCCCATCGTGCTCGGCGATAGCATCGAGAAATCCCTGCTCTCGTTTCATCGTACTGGATGATCCTTCTTGTAGACGAAGCAGAACGACCTTCCCTTCGCCTCCGAGTAGTTCGGCAAGATGGTCACCGGCGACTCGACCGCCTCGATAGTTGTCGGTCGAGACGAAGCTGATGTGGTCGTCGCTATCCAACGCGGAATCCAAAACGAGAACCGGTATTCCGGCACGCACGGCGTTTCTGACCGGTACACGAAGCGCCTTTTCATCGAGAGGAGCGAGTGCGATCCCTGAGACCCGCCGTGCCTTGAAGGAGTCGACGACTTTGATTTGCTCTTCCCGGTCGTCTTCCTTGAGCGGGCCCTGCCAAAGGATATCGACGTCGAGCTCACGGGAAGCTTTGACGGCACCGGCATGAACAGACTTCCAAAACTCGTGGGTCGTGCCTTTAGGGATAACCGCGATGGTGATTCGGTCGTCTTCCTTGTGGGCCGTCGGTGAGCAGGCGATGATCGCGACACATAAGGAGCAAAGCCAAAACCGGTGATTGATAAGTTTCACGAACGCCTCCTACGGCGGCTCATGATACCTCAGACCGGAATCTGGTGACAGTCACCAGTTATCTACATGTAAATGTTGGGTTTACAGTGGTGACTGTCACCATTTACCTGTCGCGGGGAAGGGCCAATGCCGCGGCAAAGGCTAGGGCCGCCAATGCTGCAAGAGCCAAATAGACCTGCGTGAATCCGCCTCCGGCGGCATGGCTGCGAGATACGAAGCCGAGCGCTAAGGGGGCTGTCCCCAAAGCCAGCACGAACTTGAGTCCAAACAACAAGCTCTGGTGGCGCCGAGGCGAGTGCCGTGCCAGCAACATGTTCTCGGCCGGCAGGGCCGACGTCGACAGCATGACGGCAAGCACCGTTGTCACCAAGAGAGCGGCACCAGTAGCCGTTGCCAAGATCGCGAGGATGGGCGCTTGGAACATGAGGCACGACACGTACACTCGCTTGAGAGGAAAACGGTCGGCAAGGTGGCCTCCAACAAGCTGCATGACAGCAGCCACACCGTAGACGGCACTCACGACCAGTCCTACTCCCAAAGTTCCTTCCCCCACCCACCCGATGCGGGTATCGAACAGTTTCGGGAGAGCCATCTGGTTGGCTTGATAGACGAAACCCACTGTGAACATGGTGAACAGAAGCACCACGACACCGCGGCGCATCTCACCCGTGTCACGCTCCGACTCTTTGTCGGGAACCGGATTGTTTTCCTGGATGAGTCCCGTACGAAGGCAGAAGAGAAGCGAAAGGCCTGCCGCGATCGAAATGAAGCCAGGAGCCGCAAACGCCGCTTGCCAGCCCAAGCCGTCAGCTAGAAGGCCCGTGACCCCGCCGGCGCTTGCGATGCCCAAGCCACCAAAAATGCCGTTGACACCCAGCGCCTTGCCGCTGGCACCGGAGTTTCGGACGATCCAGGGAATGCCGACGGGATGGTATATCGCGGCAAAGGCTCCGAGAGCAGCAAGCCCAAGGAGCATTTTCGGCGGCGAGTCCACGGAAGCGCAATACAAACATGACGCTCCCAAACCCAAGAACATCACGACCATCATCCCGGACGCCGACCAGCGGTCGGCCAGCCAGCCGGCCGGCAACGCAAAAAGTCCCACTAGAAAAGCACCCAAAGTCCACAACTCGATGAGCTCGTGATAGGGACGCTGCCACTCCACTTCGAGAACCAGAACGACGACAAAGAACACGGCCGTCAACATGTGCATCAGCCAGTGGCCTAGAGAGGAGAAAACGAGGGTCAGCCGGTCGGAATCGGATTTGGTAACAGTCACCACCGTAAGCCCTTTTTTTGCAAGTAAATAAGTAGGGACTGATATGAAGATCCACTACCTTAATGGTTTGGGATGAATCTCCGGATGGATCGATTGTCCCCTGCCCGCGCCCGTGCCCCTGCCCGAATCGTCTACGCGGGTTTATGGTCGTAGATCGTGGCAAATCGGGCTCGGGAGAAATCTCTCGCCTTGGTCCAAGCAGAATCGGTTTGTCGCTTCTTCTTCGGTATCTATATGGTTTCGGATGAATCCCCTAATTCATCGAACACTGTCCCCTATTAATTGTCTGTGACGGTTTTCCAGACGCGGAGGAGATTGCCACCCATGATTCTCTTGATGTCCTCGTCCGAATAGCCGCGCTTTTTCAGCCCTCGTGTCAAGTTCGGATAGTCGTGAACGCCTCGAATACCGACCGGTGACGGGGTGCGAGGGTACATATCGGCACCCAAACCGACGTGATCCACGCCGGCGACCTTCACGGCATGTTCGATGTGATCCAGGACGTCTTCGATGGTGGGCTTACCCTCGAGTGGCCACGCCTGCCCCTGGCTCAAATGATCAATGGCGATGCGGAGATCCAAGTCTTCGATCTCGGGCATCTTGGCGAACCAGGGTTGGTGGATCTTGTGAAGCTTCACCATGGCTTTCGCGTAGTCCGGACTCAGATAGTTGAGCACGAACACGATTCCAATGACACCACCATTGTCAGCAAGAGCTTTCAGCATCTCGTCACTCATGTTCCGGCGGTGGGGATTGAGGGCTCGACAGCCGGAATGAGATGCAATGACCGGGTCAGAAGTGATCTCGAGCGTATCGAAAAAGGCTTTGTCCGAGACGTGGGAAATGTCGATGACCATACCCATCCGGTTCATCTCCCTCACGACGTCTTTCCCCAATGCGTTCAACCCGTTCCACCGCACTCGGTCCCCGCTCGAGTCCGCCCATCCATGAGAGACGTTATGCGTAAGCGTCATCGAGGAGACCCCGAGCTCGTGAAATCGGCGCAGCAGATCGAGATCGTCTTCGATGGCGTGTCCGCCTTCTATGGCGAGCGGCATGGCGATCTTACCCGCGGCGACGATACGCTCGACATCCGAGGCCGTTCGAGCCAGCTCCACCGAGTCGGTGTGACTGTCGATGGCCGCCTTCGTGGCTTCCAGCAACTGGTAAGCTTGTCGAGCGCACTTGTCCGGGTACAGGAAATTCTGAACGAAGAGCGCAATAGTCTGTACATCCACACCCCCCTCTTGGAGTCGAGGAATGTCGACGTGCCCCGCGGGGAGCCGTTCACCAATATCCAATCCCTCGTAGAGGATGCGATAGGAGAGATCGTTGTGACAATCCCATACGAGCGCCTCACGATGAAGCTTATCGATAGGTTCTTCCGCCGCAAACGCGCCCGAACAGCACACCAGCACACCGATCAGAAATAGATTCGCGAAGATTTTAGCTCTCATCATGGTTCTCCTGGGCCGTTTATATCCCATTCCATAGCATGGGTTCCATGAAAGGGCGGGAGAGAGGGAGGCTTCAGATCACGCTCGGTGCAACAACGCGCCGAACCATCCTTTGAGGTGGAAAAAACCTCTTTTGCAGATTTGGCCCAATCGGTGGGAATAGACTTGCCAGGCGGCCGGCGGCGCTGCTTCGTCGCCAACCAAAACTCGCAGGCTCGGAAAAAGATACTCGCACAGATATGCCAGCCTGCCTCTCCATGTAGGAATCGAGAAAGCGACGAGGGGCTCGCCAAAGGCTTCCGTCTCAGGCCTTCTCCTTTTCACGAGATCGAGAAATCCCGATTCCAGCCTGTTGAGGCGGGGCAAAGCACGTCGAACGTCGCCAGGAATCGCCATGGTCAGGATTGTCTCGAGACACCTTGCGGCATAGGCAGTCGGGCGCAATGCGCCGTAGGCTTCCGCGAGACGCACAAGCTCGCTCCAATCCAGTTGCTTCGAGACGAGTCCTAGGTCCACGAGCCATATCATTCGGCTGTAGGAATGCTTCAACGCGTGAACGGCCAAATGCAGGAACTGATGCTCAGGGCACAGAACGCGCAGTTGACTCGCACCGGATTCAACCGGAAGCGATCTTGTCCAAAGCGATTCCTCATCGAACTCGACGGCCAGGGACCTTCGACGTATACGACCGGCTCCGATCAAATCGGTGTGAATATCGAACGCCACAGGACCATTGGTAAACAAAGAACGTGAAGACGCCGGCGAATGAAACCCCAACAATCGTAGCTCCTCTTGCAGAAAAGGAACATCTGACGTTTTCACAAGAACGTCTATATCACTCAAAGGGCGAAGGCCCATTTGTCCTCGGTAGACCGTCTCGATCAAGGCGGCGCCTTTGAGGAGGATGACTCTGACGTCTCCCTTGACGAGTCGTTGATGGAGTCTGGCGAGCTCTGCAAAGTGATTGCCGTTTTTGAAGAAAATGCCGTTCAGCGCCTCAGCAAAAGAATCCCGAGGAAGATTGAGATCGCGACCTTCTGATAGTTGCTGGAGCTGATGAGCCGCGACTCCGGCCATTCCTTCTTTCGAGGCTTTCAGCAATAAAAGGGGCCAGTCGATAGTCTGCGTGAGACTGGCAAGGAGGTCTTCGTCGTTCGCCGTACCGATATACCGTCGCGCAATTGCTTGCAGGATTCGGTGTTCCGGACTGACGTCACCCATGGGACTATTTCCGTTTCAAGCCATTTCTTTGACGGCGTTGACGACCTGCTCGGTGTCTCCTCTTACACTTTTGAGCGCTTGCGCACGGCGCAACGCTTTGGTAATCGTCCCCATGGCAAACTGAGGCCGGGGCCGTGCGGCAACCGTGTTCGCGAGAAGCTCGAGCGCCGCCTGAGCCGGCGTCAGAACTCGAGGGCTCCAGCTCGCCCCGCTTTTGTATCGCGTCACGAGGATCGTCCCGACAGAAAGCGGCCTTAGCTTTTCGTTCTTGGACTTCGCACGGCCTCGCTCGGGGCCACCTTCTCTAGTGGCCAACGGCCGCAGATAGGCATGTACTCGGCCGCGCTCGTCGAGAACCGCATACTCGTCGGAGTAGTAGACCCCTCCGGCACGCACGAGCTCGGACACCAACGTCGACTTTCCGCTGAAAGACGGCCCTGGGATCAAGATGGCCCGATTCCCCCAAGCCACCACACCGGCATGGACGAACAAACGCTTTGGCGCCTCTAGGGACACGATGAACTGAAGGTTGGTCTCGAGAGCTTTGAGAGCCTCTTCCAAATCCATCGTGCGCGAGATTCGGGCCGAATCGAGATAGAGCAGATGGAAGCGACGTATCTTGGACCGCGGGCTGGCGCCACCGATACGGAGTGAGAACAGGTGCTCTACTCTGGTCGTCGTCAGGGGCTCCCATCCGGGAGGAAGCACGCTTCTGAATCTGTCTGATGTAGCCTTTCTCGTTCACACGAATGCCGATCCGCACACCGAAAGCCCTGAAGGCCATCCCATCCGCCCACCCGAGGCGGTCGACTTTCTCCATTCAACCTGAGGAGTATCGCAGTCGAGGAAGAGGTGCCATCCGTCTATCTCCTAACCCGGGCGCGCTGTTCGTCGCAAAGCCCACACGACCCATGAAACCGGGAACGAGACTAACCCTTTTGTTTGTGTCTAGATCAACAGATTAACAAAAGCAAGTTACCAAGACAACCGAGCCCATACCATGAGTCGAGGGTTTGCAGCTCAACAGGGCGTCTGCTACTCTCGTATATAGCTCAAAATTCGAAGGCACTTCGAACAAACTCGGACGAGCTGTTCGCCGTGTCGGTATGTAGACGGGAGCGGAAACTCGTGAAGGTGGTGGTGTTATGAAGCCGGTCACAAACAAAAGTACGCGGCGTCTCCCAAAAGCCATCAAGAAGGGGCTCGAAGTCCAGAAGCTCGCGGGGGAGGTGCTCATCTACGATCTGGAGCACCACCGCGCCTACCGTCTCAACCCGACCGCTTCTCTCACATGGAAGCACTGCAACGGTAAAACGAGCTATGCAGAAATGGCTTCCTTGCTCGACAAGAAACTCGATATTGAAGCGGACCAAGAGCTCGTCCGGCTGGTGGTTGCCCGCCTGAGAGATCTCCATTTGGTGGAGCGTCGCTCCGCAGCCAAGCGTTACTCACGCCGTGAGCTCATCCTCAAATTGAAGAAGCTCGGCCTCGCCGCCTCGGTCATGCTACCTCTAGTCACTTCTATCGTCTCTCCCAACCCGGCCGAAGCCCTCTCCTGCGTGGACGACAAGGGCTGCGCAAGCGTTCCCAATTGCACACCTTGCAAGCCGCCAGGCTGCACACATTCCTGCTGCGGGGGACTTTGCCTCCCACCGGGGCTAGCGCGAACACTCTGCGGCTGCTGAGGGGCATCCCCTGACGGGAATTCCCTACGGACTCTCACCCATGGTCGATCCGCCGGGACCGACCAACGCCTTCAAAACATTGATAAAAAAGCATTTACACATCTTCAGTTGATAGTCCCCTGACGGCGTAAGACGGCATTCAAATTGCTTTCCCTTCTATTGCAGCGGCTTCGTGTGCGTCTCTCGAGGACGCACGGAACGCAGAAAGAGATTTGCAATATGCTGATGACCTTCAAGAAACTCCTTGTCGTCCTGGTAGCCGCCTTACTCGCCGCCTTCCATCAAATGGCCTTTTCCGCCGCTACACCCGTTACCCAACTCATGACCCCGCTCGCGGCGAACTCGACTCTGGGCAACGGCGACTACGTGAGCGACGGAGGCGGACTCAGCACGTATTTGTCCTACTTCATTGAGGTTCCTCCCGGCACTCCTCAACTAAGCGTCGATATCTACGATGCCGACATCGGTGCCGTAGCGGGAAACGACTTCGCACTCGGCGGCTCTTTCAATACGACGGTTGTGTACACGCTCATCGATCCCGCCGGAACGGTCGTATCGACACTCACCGTCCCGCCCGGAGGTTGTCCGGCCTGTCACAACGCCTGGACGGCGATGGGTATCTTATCGAACAGCTACCGAGATAATTTCGGAACGGCTGCGTTCAACAACAATGACGGCTCACTTTCTTGGACCGGGAACTGGATCGAAGTCGACGGCAACGGAGCGGGTGCCGGTGCAGGAAACGTCTGGATTCAGGGTGGATGGCTCCGGTTCGATGACCGCCCCAACACCAGCCCCAATCCAAGTCTCGAACGACAAGCGGACTTGTCAACTTTTGGCTCGGCTTTTTTCTCATTCGACTGGCAGACCGGAACCGGTGTCGACAATAGCGATTCGCTCGTCGTCGAAGTATCCTCCAACGGCGGCTCGACCTGGTCACTGCTCGAGAACTTCACAGGATTCTCAGGCGGGCAAAGTGGATCGCGCAACTACGATATCTCGGGTTTTATCAGCAGCAATACCCGCATTCGATTCCGCATCAACAACGGCTACACCGGACCGAACGAGCAGTTTCGAGTCGACTTCGTGGATATCTCCGGCGGAGGTGGCGTACTGGCCAACCCCCTGAACGGTCACTGGGAGCTGAGAGTCGATTCGTCACCCGCCGTTACGACCGGCGATGATTTGAACGCCTTCGGGCTTCGTGCCCATGACGGCGATCCAAGCGCCGGCGGCACGGAACTCAACATCTACGCCGACTCTTACACGATTGTGGGACTTCTTGGACAAGGCCAGCTGGCGTTCGATCTTTACCCCTACGTCACATCGGGCTGCGAAGTCGATGCGAACGACTTCGACTCGGATGGCGCAGCAACCCTTGCCTTCACCAGCCGGTCGGGTCTCTTTACTCAGAGCTTCGGTACCGGCCAGCTCTCCGGTGGAACGAACTGGGCCACCAACACGGTCTCGGGTTGGACGACCGATGACGCCGCTTCCGACTACGGCGTTTGGAGCTCGATCCTGAATGTCATCGGACCGCCGGGTCAATCCGGAAACATCGTGACGTACTACATGGGGGCCTATAACGCCGCCAATCCCGCGCCAACGTCGCAACCGGAGGCGAACGCCGTCAGATACTACCTTCCCAGCGATGGCTCGAGCCCTGCAGCCGGACCGGTCAAGCCTCTCGTAGAGCAGCATCTGTCGCCGGTCAGCGGACCCAATCCACCGGTTGCAGGACAAGTAAGCCGCGTGGCCGTCACTGTTCTAGTGGCCAACCCGACACCGCATGCCATCACGTTCTCCACTCCCTCCAACGTCGTCACTGCCAACGTTCCGGGAGGAGCCGTGGTTTACGCGGGCACACCACCCCAAATCACACAGGGATCGATGGTCAGCGAACCCGCTGCAGGTGGCTCAGGAAACATCGTTTGGAATCCCGGCGTCGTTGCGGCCGGAGGCTTCGCGACGATGCGCTACGAAATCGATGTCACACCTCCCGGCGCGGGATTGAGAATACCGGTGACCGGCGCACCTGGCTCCAACGGGACGAGAGCTCAGTATCTGGACGAGACGGCCAATGCCGGCCAGGCTCGCGCCACGTTTCAGTTCGGACAGCTATGTGAGCTCGCCGTCGTAGAGGGTGTCAGAACACTCGCACTCGTTTCAACTTTCCGAGCTGAAGACGAGGACGGGCGTGTCGTCGTTAAGTGGGATACGGCCTCGGAGGTGGGAACCGCCGGGTTCTACCTCTATCGCCACGATGCGACCAACGATGAATGGGAGCTCGTCGACAACGATTTGCTCGAATCGGTCAACGCTCCTCAAGGCGGCAACTATCATCTCGTGGACAGCGGAGTCTCATCCGCCGAAGCGCTCACTTACGCCCTCGTGGAGATTGAGACCAACGGACGATCACGGGTTCACGGTCCTTACAATGTGCATCCGACGCAATCGCCGGTCCGAAAAGATCGGTCTTCTCGATTCGGTCGTCAGGCTCGCCGCGCTCCGGCCCATCTGTTGCGCCAGCTCTCGATCCATAAAGAACGGGAGCATCGTCGACTCCGAGGCAGGAAAAACCGAGTCGTCCGTGACGGGCCCAGGGACGTCAAAATCGCGGTTGAAGAAAACGGAATCCACTATCTAGAAGCGTCTCTCCTAGCGGGTCTATTCGAACTGCCCCCAACGCAGATCAAAGCCCTCATCCGCCGCGGTCGTTTCTCTCTACGCCACCGCGGACAAGAAGTGGCATGGTTGCCCCAGCCCGACGGTAGCGGTATCTATTTCTATGGCGAAGCGATCTCGAGTCCCTATACCACTCAGAACATCTATTGGCTGCGCAGGGGCCGCGGTCTACGCATGCAGGCGGAAGAGGGTGCACCTGGAAGCATGCTCGTTCTTCCGGCTTCATTCCGCGAGCACCGCGCCTACGAAGTGGATCAGATCCCCGGGACCAATCTCCCACTGGACCCCGATTCTGATTTCTGGTTCTGGGGTTTCCTAACCGCCGGCAGCCCGCTGTATGGAACCAAACCCTTCGCCTTCGACGTGAACGGACCGGCTTCAGATCCCGGATTCACGGAAGCTCGATTACGGGTGAACCTGCATGGCGGCCTGATCTACGGTTTTCCCGAAGAGCACCGAATCACCGCAACGGTGAACGGTCATTTGATTGGCGAGAGTTTCTGGGAGGGAACCGAGCCTCATACAGCGGATTTCGCTTTTCCACAGAGCTTCCTCATCGAAGGCGAGAACGCGGTCGAGATCTCGGCTATTCTGAGCCCGGGTGTTTTTCTAAGCGTCGTCTACGTTGATTCTTTCGAGCTCGACTACCAGCGAACCTTCGAGGCGGCAGGTGACTTACTCGTTTTCGAAAACGATCAGCACCAAGAAGTTACGGTCGACGGCTTTAGCGACGACAACGTACAGGTATTTGATGTTTCGGATCCGCTCCGTCCGAGATATGTCAAGCATCCGATCGTCGAAGAGACAGAGCAGGGCTATGCGGTCAGCTTCTCCACGTTGTCACTGGACGGCCGTTACCTCACCACCTCCGCCGCCGGCATCAAATCGCCGGTGACCATGTTGCCCGACCAACCATCTCGCCTCAGAGCCAAAGGCAACCGCGCAGACTACCTCGTCATCACGACCGAAGCCCTCAGTCGTGCGGCTCTCGAGCTGGCAGAGCATCGGGCGCGGAACCAACTCAGAGCAAGGGTCATTCTCCTCGAGGACATCGTGGACGAGTTCAATCACGGCATATCGAGCCCCCACGCCATCCGCGATTTCCTGCGATACACGTATGAGCACTGGGGCCGGGCTCCCAAGTATGTGGTCCTCGCCGGTAAGGGCAACTTCGACTACAAGGACGTCGCGGGCTTGGGAGGCAATCTCATCCCACCACTCATGCTCCAAAACGGAAGCGGCCTCGTCCCGTCCGACAATCGATACGCGGACGTCATGGGTGACGACGGCCTACCCGAGTTCATGGTGGGACGTCTCCCCGTGCTCACCGAAGAAGAGCTCATCGCCTACCTGGACAAAATCCGACTCTACGAATGCAGCTCCGGGGAATCTTGGTCGGAGCGGGTTCTGATGATGGCGGACGATCTCGATCCGGGTGCCGATTTCGCCGCGGACAGCGAACGGATGGTCGGCCTCTTACCGGCTTCGTACGAGGTCGATCGCGTATACCTCGCCGGGGATCTCGAATTGTCACGACAAATGCTGTTCGAGAGTTGGAATCTAGGAGTGGGACTCGTCAACTACGTCGGCCATGGAAGTCTAGATAGCTTCACCAACAACGGCTTGATGACCGCAGCCGACGTTCAAGCACTAGACAACACGACGGCATTTCCCTTTGTGGCAAGCATGACCTGCATGGTGGGGCGCTTCGACGTACCCGGCTTTGCCTCCCTGGGCGAAGAGCTGGTCCGTAGAGCCGACGGCGGCGCCATCGCGGTTTGGGCACCTACGGGCCTCTCCGATCACTCGAAAGCAAAGATCTTGAACGATCGTCTCTTCCGCGCGGCTTTTCATCAAGACGACACCATCCTCGGAGAGGTGATCCGCCAAAGCCTCGACGCCTTCCATGCGTCGGGAGGACCTCGAGAGACGTTGGATGTTTTCCAACTCCTCGGCGATCCAGCGCTCCGCTTGCACCTTCCGAAGGGTCCATGGAACGAGCCTATCGAAGGAGGAACGGCGCGACTCGCTCCGTTCTAGGCGCCCCTAGCTGAAGCTTTGATTTCTTCCAGACCATCACTTATGCTCCGTTCTCTTGAAAGGGACGAAGTATGCCGACCAGAAACGACCGACGCCAAGCCGTTACAGGACTCGTTTTCGTTCTCGTCCTCCTGACGTTACCCACCGTTCTTCATGGCGGCAGCCAGGAACCGGACAGCGCCGAGCGACCCACGGTCGGGCTCGCTTTAGGTGGCGGAGCCGCTAAGGGTTTCGCCCACATCGGCATTCTCGAGTGGTTCGAGGAGAATCGCATTCCCGTCGATTATGTGGTCGGCACCAGTATGGGCGGGTTGATTGGAGGCGCCTACGCAACAGGCATGTCGGCCTCCGACATCCGCACGCTCATTAGCAACGTCGATTGGGACGTTCTCTTTCTGGGTGAGGCTCCCTATGAGCTCAAGGACTTTCGCCGAAAAGAGGACAGTCGCGAAATCCCTTCCAAGATCGAGTTCGGCCTCAAAGGAGGCTTTCGCCTTCCCGGCGGGATGGATCCCGGTCATCAAGTGGGGCTCCTCTTGAGCCGAATCGCCCTTCCTTACTCCACCGTCCAGAATTTCGACGATCTCCCCATCCCCTTTCGCTGCGTCGCTGTCGATTTGGATGACGCGGTTGTTCTTCCTCTGGCTGACGGATCACTCGGGGAGGCGCTCCGAGCAACCATGGCCATTCCGGGCGTCTTCACGCCCGTGGTACGAGACAACGTCCTCCTGGCGGATGGTGGATTGCTCGATAACGTCCCGGCCGACGTCACGAGAGCCCTGGGTCCCGGCATCGTCATTGCCGTCGATGTGAGCAATCAGCCGACGGAAAGAGGCAAGTTGAACTCGCTCTTGGACAATGCGTCACTCGCCATCGATGTCATGATGCGCAACGACACCCGGGAATCACTGAAAGAGGCAGACCTCGTGATCTCGCCGAGACTCGGGGAGCTCGGTTCGACGAGCTGGCGGGAGAGTGACGCTCTGGCCGACCTGGGCTACGAAGCGGCGGCCGCCATGGCGGACGAGCTCCGGAAATACAGCGTGAGTGAGGAAGAATGGAAACAGCACCTCGAGCTGCGGCGATCGCGAGCACAATCGGCCGGCTTCACTCCGGAGTTCATTCAGATCCAAGGGGTTCGAGAGGAGCTCGTTCCTCGCGTCGAAGAGGCTCTCTTGGGACACCTGAATCGTCCCATTGATACCGTTGAGCTCGAACGAGATTTGACGCTCCTCACCGGAACCCGCTGGTTCGAGAGCATCCGCTACGAAGCCATCGAAACCGATGAGTCGGTAGGGCTCCGCATCGTGGCTCAGGAAACGCAACATGGGCCTCCGTTTCTCCGTCTATCCATTGGACTCTTGACGGAGGCGAACACCCTCAATTTCAGTTTTGGCGGTCGTCTGACCTTCCTCAGCCCAAAGAAGAACGGTTATGAGATCCGTACTGATTTCACACTCGGCCTCACCAACCGCATTGGCATCGAGCTCTACAAGCCCTTTGTCGGTCCCCTGTTCGTTGCCCCGAGAGCCGATGCCTATCAAATTCGAGATAATCTCTATCGGGATGACGAGCTCGTCGCCACTTCCAAACAACGGCGTGGGGCATTGGGCGTCGATTTGGGCTTCGAAGCAGGTTACCGGAGCGAGCTCCGCTTCGGCTACGATTTCGCCCGCATTTCGCAGACCATAGCGGTGGGAGACCCTCTGCTTCCAGAAGCCGAAGGCCGAGAACAGCGCCTGCACCTGCGATGGGTATTCGACGGGCACGACCAACCTATCGTGCCCACCAGAGGGGTTCGTACCACTGTCGTGGGCCTGCGTTATCTTGAGGCACCCCATGCAGAGCAAGACTTCTATCAAAGCATTGTGCAGGCTTCTTTTTTCAAATCATGGACCAAACGGGATCGCATTTTTCTCGCCGGTACGGCGGGGTACACCTTCGAAGGCGATCTCCCGCCCTATTACGAGTTCACTCTCGGCGGTCCCTTGAGGCTCAGCGGCTTTGACAACGACGAGTTCCGAGGGAGAAACGTTCTGCTTGGACAGTTCGGATACCTCCGAACGATCGGACGACTCCCGGATTTCGTGGGCGGCCCCATTTATATTATCGGTCTAGGGGAAGTGGGAAGTGCCTTTGAGAAGATCGACATAGCAGAATATCACTTCAGCGGAACGGGCGGCTTGTTGATGGAGAGCGCACTGGGACCGCTATTCCTCGGCCTCAGCATCGGCGACGACGGTTCCACCCGCTTCCTGTTCTCTCTAGGCCGCTTCATCAATTGACGGCATAGCAGGAGTCGAACGTCTCATCGCACAGCTACGGGCGGCAGCGGGCCGCGTTTCTAAAGAACACCACGTGGTGTCTTGTTTGGCACTCCTAACCGACGCCCATATCCGCCAACAGATTGTAATTGAAGGCCCCGCACTCCACTGGCTATTGTGACTGTCTACTTCTCTTTGAGCCGTGGATTCGGCCACTGGCCGTCTTAAGTCGTTGCGGACAAGTCGGCGACGATGGGTAGATGGTGCCGACAATGCCAGTTGGCTCTCGGCCGAGGAGCTGCGCGATGTCGCCCGGAGCACCGACGCCATGGTGCACGTCGTGACGATTCAATCGAAAGCGGGTGTTTACGTGGACAGAGCGTACGATCCCACGAGCATGGATTATATGGCGGGCTTGCGGATCTCTGGCGAAGGAGGATAGACGGGCCAGTTTGTAAATGACATCGCCGAAGTCACTGGCGGTCGCGTTTGGATTGCGAAGACCAGCGCCGATCTCACGGATGTCTACATGCGGGTCATCGAGGACATCGAAAGCCGCTACCTCTTGAGCTACCAGCCGAAAGGCGTTCCCAAAGACGGCTGGCATCCTTTGGTGGTCAAGCTGAAGAGGGGCAAGAAAGGGACCATCCGCGCCCGCCCCGGGTATATGGCAACTGTGCCACAGAATTAGCAGCGTTGTGGTCGCTTCTTCACGGCTCAATCTGAAAGGATTTTCGACCGGCGATTCGATACACCTCGAAGTCGCGCCGATCCGTCGTAAGGATCCGGTTTGTTTCCAGCTCCTCGGCAAGGACGACCAACGTGGCATCGGCGAAATCCATTGGCAGATCGGCGTACTTCTCCACCAACTCACGACATCGCTGAAGCGTCGACCGTGTCGAAGGTACGAGGACGGTCGCACCTGACAAGAAGAAGTCGAGGCATGCTCTACGGCCGCCTTGTAACCCACCGAGCAGGTGGGTTGCCTCCGTTAGCACAGCCTCCGTACTGACAACCGGCTTGTTCCAGGTTTCAAAGAAGCCAACAAACTCGAGATGTCTCTTCTGGCTACGATCCAATAGCGAGATAAGACCGCCGGTATCCAGTATGAGCTCACCGGGCATTTCGCAGCGACTCCAGGACGTATTCGCGGTGGCGCTCCGCTAAGTCGGGAATGCCTGATTCCAAAGAACCAAGGAGGCTCCGGGCACGGTCCGCTGGACTGATGTCCGATCGGGGCTGACTCATCAAGAACTCTCGGAGAGCAACTCGAACGAGCTCCGAAGGACTCCGTTTGAGCTTGCGAGCGAGCGTGTCCAACTCTTTTCTCAAATCGTCGGGCAAACGTACCGTCAATTGAGAGGCCATTTGATTCCTCCTTCTGTAAATTGTAATGCATGCGCATTTCAACTGCAATGCGCCAACTGACGGTCCAAAAACCACCGAGGCCACCCTTACGTCTTCCTGGGATTGGTCTCAACCCCTCTGCTTGAGCTTTCCCTAAGTCAAGGAATAATATGGTCAAGGAATCGACACTTAAGGAGTCAATAAAGCCCATAAGTTGCATGAAAACAAACGCCGCTGATATTCCGGCGACTGTGTCAGAGACGGGCCGTACCATGGTGAGAAGGAGCAATTGATGAAGACTCGATTAGGCCCGGAGGATCAGACTGTCCGGGAGCAACTCAAACCGACGCGCGTCGACACGGATCTCCTCGAGCTCGGACACCGCAAGATCTACTGGCCGCAAAAGGTCGCGGTGTCGCGACGGGGGATGATTTCAACGGCACACTATCGCGCCACGGAAGCCGGCGTTGAGATTCTCGAGGCCGGTGGCAACGCTTTCGACGCGAGCGTCGCCGCTGCTTTCGCCCTTGGTGTTTGTGAGCCGGCGGCGTCTGGCCTGGGCGGCCAAACCATGTTACTTATCCACGAGGCGGAGACCGGCACAACGGTTGCCCTCGACGGATCGTCGCGCGCACCCAACCGAGCAACGGTGGATGCGCTATCCAAGATCGAGCGTCGCCGTGGATACCGGGCCGCCACAGTTCCCAGTACACCCGCTGTTCTGCGGTATGTTCTCGAGCGTTATGGCAAGCTGAAACTCCCCCGCGTGCTCGAGCCGGCCATCCGGCTCGCTGACGACGGATACGAGGTGTCCGTCCTTCAGCGGGCACTCCTTCGTCGAGAGCTAAAGTACCTCAAGACTCACACAGCCGGCCCGATCTTTTTACGCGATGGCGTTAAAACCTATCAGGCGGGAACGATCTTCAAGCAGCCGGCGCTGGCCGAAACCTTGAAGCGATTGGCCAAAAAAGGAATCAAGGACTTTTACAGCGGACAAATCGCAAAGGCGATCCACGACGATATGGTGCGCCACGACGGTCTCATCCAAAACGATGATCTGGCCCAGGTCCCCCGGCCTGTCGAACGGCGCCCTATTACCACGCGGTTCGACGGCCAGCGTGTCTTCACCTTTCCCTTACCCGGAGCCGGCCGGACCCTCATCGAGATGCTGAACGTTTACCAAGAGGTTCCCGGCACCTACCGCGACCTGGATCGACCCGAGGGAGCCGTGCTCCTGGCCGAGATCATCCGCCGCGCTTTCGTCGACCGGCAGGATAGGCCTTTCGATCCTCATCTGTTTGCCCAGGTTTCTGAAAAGCGTATGCTGAGCCAAGACTACGCGAAGCTCGTGTCCCGACAAGTGCTCAAGAGAATCAAAAGCCACGGTGAGACGACACACTTGTCGGTCATGGACGAGGAAGGTAACGCGGTCGCTTTGACCCAGTCTATAGAGAGAGTCTACGGCTCCTACTCGGCAACGGCAGAGCTTGGGTTCCTCTATAACAACTACATGAGTGCTTTCGAGTACGAGGATATGGCGCACCCTTACTACATGCGCCCGAACGCGGCGCCCTGGGCGAGCGTTGCCCCGACCCTCGTCTTCCAAGGCAGACGACCGTGGCTCGCAATAGGCTCTCCCGGAAGCGAACGTATTACCCCTTCTATTCTCCAAGTGCTCATTCGCCTTCAGACCTGCGCGCCCTTGGCTGCCGTGGATGCGCCGCGCCTACATTGTTCGCTCGACGGAAGAGTCTCGCTCGAAGCAACGCGGATGAGAAACGACGTCCCGGAGGCCCTCAAACGACAGGGTCTCCAGATCGATATGAGAGATCCCTATTCCTTCTACCTTGGTTGTGTCCAGCTCGTCATGCGGGAACGAGACGAGCTCATCGGCGTCGCCGATCCCCGCCGCGACGGTGCGGCCGGAGGGCCGGCACACACGTTCAAAATCGAAGTTCTCCTCCACTGCTGCGAAAGCAGCAAGGAAAACTAATACGCGGACGGCAAGAGCTAGAAAGACCACGAATTGAAACTGCCGCTTCTCGCCTCCGTTCCGCACGCGGGGCTGACGGTCCCCCAGGAAACGGAACCCTACTGCATCCTCACGTCCGAGCAATTGGCCGAGGATGGCGACGTGGGTGCCGCGGAAGTCTTTTCACTCGAGACCGAGCTCGAAGCTCACATCACCACCCAAGTTGCCCGGGCCATCGTAGACTTGAACCGGGCGGAGGACGACCGCAGGCCTGACGGTGTGGTCAAAACCCATACGTGCTGGAACGTTCCCGTCTACCGGGAGTTCCCACCGGACCACGTGGTGAAGCTGCTGCTGGACCGTCACTACCACCCGTATCATCAACGATTGAGGGACCTAGCCGAGACCGAGGTCCGACTAGGCGTTGACCTTCACACGATGGCTGCAACCGGACCTCCCGTGGGTCCGGACCCCGGTGTCGAGCGTCCCTGGGTTTGCCTGAGTAACGGCGAAGGCACCACATGTCCGCTAGGATGGATAGAGGTACTCAAGGAGTCGTTCGAAGAGGATTTCGGTCCAAACGTCCGCATCAACGACCCCTTCAAGGGCGGCTTCATCACCCGCTCACACGCGGCCGAGCTCCCCTGGATCCAAGTGGAGCTCTCGCGCGGGCCTTTCATGTCGAACCGAGAGAAGCGCGATTCCGTGCTTCGCGCCCTCACGCGTTGGTGCCAACAAATCCTCTGACCACCTCGGATTCGACCCCGTGGCCGCTCATTCCACCTTCTGTTGCGATAGATTCTCTATTTCGTGCTACTGATCTCTTTGGCAAGATACTCGGCCAGAAGCAGCGTCCTTTGCACCAAGCTGATCCTTTGAACCGATTCATCGGGGGTTCTGAGGTCTCGAGCAACGGGACCGATACCGCAAAGACAAGCCACTTTGGCCGGTACGAGTCCCGCTACCGAAGGCCAGGAAGAAGAGGAACTTTTCTTCAAAGGGATTTCCAGCTCTTTGGCGACTGTCTCCAGCGCTTTCGCCAGGCGCGCGCCTCCCCTTCTGTTGGGCATTGGAGGGCGATCCGAAAGCATCTCGAGCTCCCATCGGAGGCCGCGCTTGCCAAAAATCGCACGCATCTTTTCCTCGACCCCATCCGCCACCTTTGAATCGGGAAACGTCACAGCCACCATGGCTTCCAATCGGTGGGGAACACGCATCGGGAGTCTTTCCGTTTTGATCTCGGTTGTCGAGATCGAAACCCGTCGATTTTGCGACGACAAAGCGCAGCATTGCTCGAGTTTGGACCAGGTCCAACGTAGCGCCTCCAATTTCGACGTGGGCCGACCGATGCGTAGGGGCTCTCCTTCGACTTTCAACCGGTATCGACGCTGCCCCCGCCGTTGAACGACGAACTGGTCCCCGAGCCGGCCGGGTCGGAGGACAAACACATTCTTGGCTTTCGCCGCGGCCGCATGGATGGCCTTTGCGCTCATGCGCGCATCGAACCCCTCATCCCCATAGAGAAGAACACCCAGCGGCAATCGTCTCAGTTTGCGAATGTTCCTTAGCGACCGCAGTGCGTACTCCAGCATGACCAGAGCGGCGCGAGAACCGATCGCCTCACCGTAGAGCCACTCCGGGTCGCGACGAAAAACCGGTGGAGCAAACTCCACGTCGATGGGCACATCGATGTGGCCCACGAACAGCGTGCCTCCTTCGTAGCCCTTAGCGGTTTGCCAGGTCCAGACGTCTGGAGGATCGGTGAAATCCGGCACGGACTTCATTCCTAACTCGGTGAATAGTTTGTCCGCTTGCTTGGCGGCATATCGGAGCCCAATGGGATCGTTTGTACGGCCGGAGAGCGCGACCCATTCGTGCAGACGCTTCTCCAATCGATCCCGTCGTTGGGTGATGTAGGCCCGGACCTGCGTTTCGGGATCCTTTGTCTCGGTCTCGATCTGCGGAGGCTGCGGCGTGCCAAAATAGCGGGCGCTTGCAATCTCGACTAAGCGATTGACGAATTTCGTAAAGTCCAGGCCGACCGCAGCCGCTCCGACCAAATAAGAGCCGTGCTCTCCGAGACTGGGTAGACTGTTGATCTCCAGAATGTAGATCTTGCCGTCACCATCGATTCTCATGTCGACACGAGCACAGTCGTAAAGACCCAGTGCCCTGAAGGCGCGGACAGCGAGCCCCTGAGCTTCTTCAGTTAGCGCTTTGCCAATCGGCGCCGGACAAATCGGGTGGATTTCGCGGCCGCTCTTACCGGTCTTGTCGGCATATGTGTAAATCGCTGGGCCCTCCTTGCCGAAATCGAGTTGAACCGGAGGGAAGGCCTCCGGTGGGCTGTTCCCGAGGATACCGACGTTGACTTCACGACCTTCGATATATTGCTC
The DNA here is from genome assembly GCA_963697355.1 of uncultured Acidobacteriota bacterium. Lineage (GTDB taxonomy): Bacteria > Acidobacteriota > Vicinamibacteria > Marinacidobacterales > DATDRI01 > CAVONV01. The sequence goes on along the minus strand of CAVONV010000021.1, from coordinate 640,406 downwards.
AGCCAATACGGCCTGACCGAACTCCTTGAAGATCACCTCAGCGCCCTCGCGCAGTTCGTCCTCATCATGAACCACCTTGAGGCCAAAGGACACGGCCTCGTTTTTTGGCTTCACGATGGCGGGATATACGAGGCCCTCGACCGGGGAGTCGGGGTTTTCCAAGACGACGAAATCGGGCGTCGGTAAGCCATGCTGCTTCAAGATCATCTTGGTGACGACTTTGTCAAGCGCCAGTGTATGGGCCAAGGGCCCCGAGGCAACATAGGGGATGCCTACCATTTCTAAGATGCTCGGGATGTGGGTGTAGCGGGCCTGCCCCTGGATCCCGTAGGAAACGTTGAAGACGAGTCCGGGACGCTCGCCTTTGATGACTCGGGGCATGAATTCCCCCAGCTTCTCGATGAGGTCTTTATCCCCTTCCAGGGCGATCACTTGATGACCACCAGCCTTCAAGGCATCCGAGAGCCGCTTGATGGTTTGAATACCGATCTTTTCCCGATTGGGAACGCCAAAAAGATTGATGACGTTCTTGCTGTTTCTGTTGTATGCGATGACGACCTTCATAGCCCCTCCTCCAACCAGATAGGCTGAACCTTCCCTATACTATATGCATCCTCCTCCAACGACCGAGAAAACCGCTGGCACTACCCAACACTGCGATTGCCGGCGCCAAAGAGAACCTTTCCTGTCCGAGACGGCTGCAACACGATACGGCTTTGCAGCAATCGTTTGTACCTCAACGTAGAGCGAGGTTGATCTCCTGACGCTTTTCAAGCCGGGGTATGAAACACGGTCTTCATCAAGTAAGATCATCAACGGCATCAACGCATTAGGACTCATCGGATGAATGGGTACTCGCCATGATTTTGTTGAAGAAGATCCTATTTCCAACAGATTTCTCGCGATGTGCGGAACAGGCGTACTCGTACGCACTCGATCTGGCCAAGTTACACAACGCCGAACTGCATATTCTGCATGCCGCCGTCTTGCATGGATACTTGGACAACAGGACAAAACATAGCCTAGATAATCTCGAAGAAATGCATCGGCAGTCGGAGACACTCGCGTCCAGCCGACTGAGTTCGATCATGGAAGATCCGGATGCCGAACGAGTTGACATCAAGCACGTCCAGAGACGCGGCATGTCAGCGGCGCCGGTGATTCTCGACTATATCAACGAAGAAGACATTGATCTCCTGGTTATGGGCACCCACGGCCGTCGCGGTTTAGGTCACATCGCCCTCGGCAGTGTTGCGGAGGAACTAGTCCGCGTAACACCTTGCCCCGTCCTCACTGTTCGCGAGCTTGAAACGCCACGGTCGCTAAAAGCGATCGAGAAAGTACTGGCACCCCTTGATTTTTCCGACCACTCTCGCCGAGCACTGGTTTATGCAAAGGAGCTTGCATCATCGTATCAAGCTAGTCTGCAACTACTTCATATCGTCGAGCCACCCGTCTACCCGTCGTTCTACGCTTTGAAGCAATCCTATTTTTTCGACAAGTTGGGTGACATCGAACAAGAATCAAAGCGACGCCTTCGCCAGCTGATGGAAGAAACGGCGGGGCCCGATGTGTCCTTCGAGACCTTCGTCTTAGAAGGTCGCGCGGTCACAGATATATCCGACTTTGCGGAAGAAAATAAATCCGATCTCGTCACTATCGCCACACATGGATTGACTGGCTTGAAGCGCCTATTTCTAGGCAGCGTGACCGCAAACGTTACTCGTCGAGCAAAGTGCCCCGTTTTCACCATAAGGGCCTTTGGGAAATCTCTGATCCGCCAATAACGGGGTCAAGAGCAACCGAGGTTTCGTCGCTCGCCTCCAGCATTTCGTTGTGTCAAAGAGGTGATAACGTTACCATAGCATCGGCCCGAAGTGTGAAGCTTTGCTCACAGACTATGGCTAGAGGATAGGAATCGACAATCCGATGGAATCTTTACAGTGGCTCCGCCAAATGATTGAGTCACCAACTGCGCTTCAGCAACAAGTGATGACGACTCTGGCACTTCTTTTGGTGTTTGCTGCCCTTCGATTTATCGCATTGCGAACACTTGAACGGCAGGTCCAAGATACCAAGGCTCTCTACCAGTGGCGAAAAACCATTAGCTATGTTACCGCGATTCTCGCCTTCCTAGCCATTGGGAGTATATGGTTCCAAGGGTTCGCGTCCATTTCCACTTTTCTGGGGCTCCTGTCTGCTGGGCTTGCTATCGCCCTTCAAGATCCCATCGTCAACCTCGCCGGGTGGCTGTTCATCATCCTTAGGCGTCCCTTTGAGGTCGGCGATCGCGTTCAGATCGGCGAGCACCGCGGTGATGTCATCGACGTTCGTATTTTTCAATTCTCTCTAATGGAAGTAGGTAATTGGGTAAATGCAGATCAAAGCACAGGACGGGTCATCCACGTTCCTAATGGAAAAGTCTTCCGAGAAACTCAGGCCAACTATTCGAAAGGATTCCAGTACATCTGGAATGAGATTCCTGTCCTCGTCACATTCGAGAGTGATTGGAAGAAGGCTAAGTCCATTCTTGCCGAAATAGCTCAACGTCATGCCGAACATCTGTCGAGAGCAGCTGAGATCCGGCTGAGAGAGGCAGCCAAGAAGTTCATGATCCTTTACACCCATCTCACGCCGGTTGTCTATACCACGGTCGCCGACTGTGGAGTACTCTTGACGATCCGGTATCTTTGCGAACCCAGAAAGAGGCGCGGCACGACACAAGAGATCTGGGAAGACATTCTCGAAGAGTTCGCCAAGTGCGACGACATCGACTTCGCTTACCCGACCATTCGTTACTACGACAACCCTATTGAGGGGAAGCCAGAGGCAAGAGCGACCAAAGCACCTCATCAGGACATCTAACAGCGCTTCTTTCGTTGGAAGATTCAGTCTCACTCCCGACCGAGCCGGGGTTGCGTCTGACGGTAATAGGCTTGATTGCTGACAAAAGGTGTCGTGGTGATTGTGGTCAACTTCTTGGATAGCTGTTCTGTCAGCGCCTCGTTATCGCTGAGCTCGAGTAGCTCTTCGTAGCCGAGGACGGTCGGGCCGGTATAACTTACGTAGCCTTGGGCCCAGGTGGAGTCCGACGTCAGCCAAAGCCACACAACGCATACGGCCGCTGCCCTGGAACGCCAGGTCCTGGTTACCGGCGCGAGTCCAGTTGTTTTCGGGTACTTCAGTGGCCCCATTTCACCTCCACGAGCTTTTGCCCCTGCATTTCCCCCGGGGCAGAACCGGGGACGAACATACCTCGAGGACCATCCTCCGCGCCACCTACCGACTGAACGGACAGCTTCCCAGAACCCTCGGTTCGTCGAAGCAAATGAAGAGCCCGGCGATGCACGAAAGCTGTCCTTGCTCGCACTGGCCAGCGAGCTCGGCAGGCCATTCGGAGGGCGGCAACGGCTCTTGCCTCGAATCGATGAGCTCTACCGAGGCATTGACACGAACCCGCACCCCATCGGGGCCCTTTTGCACATTTTCGGTTGCCAGACGAAGGACCTGGGTTCCGTCGGGCTGCGCAAGAACATAGGTCCCGTCATCCTCCCGGGCCGTACCGCCAAAGGCCAGCCATTCGATTGTGGATTCGTGCTCCTGAGCGCTCCGTCGATCGACATAGGTTTCGCTCGGCTCTTCCTCCGCAGAGTTATCCGCGGAACGTTCACTGGCGGTTCCCACATTTACGCGTGAGACAACGGGATTCTCGAGAAAGGGCTGGTAGTCGTCGACCTTCAGTTCCACTTCGTTACCCTTCTCAACGAGTAGATCGACTTTTTCGCGATCGCTGACGAAAACAGCCAATACCAATCCTTGGTCGGTCCGGATCCTGAGCAGCAGCCGATCCGTATCGATCTGCTTGTCGGTGACCAATCCCGTAAGAATCTGCCTCTGGGTGAACGGAAGATACGGCTCCGCGTATCGCGGGACGAAAACGGTGGCCGCAATCCCCGACACCAACCCCAATAGAAATGATGCCAGTCGGCCGCTTTTTGGTTTTCTCTCTTCCATGTAAATCCCTCCGATATAAGATTTGCCGGCGATCTCAACGAAGTCCAATTCTCAAGCTTGGTAACCCTTTGCGATGAGCTGAGAGTGTGGAACGTGAATGTCGCCTTCTTCGCTGTCGAACACCACGCTGACCTCGTTGATGGTTGTTACCACAGCCTTACTTTTGCCCAAGCACACCTGTTGTTCAGGGCGGTAGAGACGGCGAATGTCGAACCCGATACCGCGCCCCATTGTCCACGCCCAACCTGAAATCTTCCGACGCGTCCTCCCTGGCTTCCTGAGGTCCCCGAGCTTTTTCTCGCGGCATCGTTTCGCGCACGAAGGGCCGTCACCGGCTCCTGGCATTACTTGCCGGTTTCCGATTTCGTATGTTCCAGCTCGGCGTCCAGTTCCTGAATCTCCGTTTTGATCCCATCGATATTCAATCCCTCAGACGCTCACGGAACCCCGGACGGCAATCCACCATCACGATTTGCCAAGTCGTCCCCGCAAGTGGCCGTCTCGTTCGCGCCCGAAGAACATATCGCGGATGTGAGAACAAAGGTGTCTGGTAGGATGACTCCCGCACTTACACGGTCTATGGCTTCTCTAATCCGTTAGACACGTGATTTGGACTTCTCGTCACATCATTTTTCCGGACCGAGGTAACTCCATTGGACCGAGAGAGAAACGATGGGGTGTCGCGGGCAAGACCTCCGGCCGCAACGGGCTGAATGACCGGCTCGGCGCCCAACTTCAGAAGAGCCGCCTTTCCACATACGGTCAAATCACTGGTGAATTGAAACTGGAGACGGCTGTCCAATGGGTAAGCTTTCATCCGATAGTGCGTTCCCCAAGGTTTTTCCGAGACCGTCAGGGCAACGGGACGCTCCAGGTCCAGATAGGAACTCGTCGAATTTTTTGCTCTGGAATCGACAACGCACTAGACGACTTGAATCAGTGGAGAAGGCGCTAAGACCGGGCCGCTCGAAAGGTAACTACTCCCAGTGTCAAGAGCGTTATCGGCACAACGAAAGCGATCATCGTCCAGCTGAACAAAGGCAAGAGGTCATGCCCGGTGGAGGACAGGACGAGATATAGAATGTACACTACGTAGTACCCCAGAAACAAAGCTCCCTCCCACCGCGAGATGATGTACCCCGTAAAAAAAATCGGAAGACAGGCTACGGCCGCGGCAATCATCAGTGGGATATCGAATCCCAGCGCAGCTTCGGGAACGGGAATGCCATCAGCGGAGACGAGACTCGACAACCCGAGCACCGCCAGAATGTTGAAGATATTGCTGCCCACCACATTACCTACGGCAATGTCTCTTTGCCCACGAAACGCCGCGACGATGGACGTCGCCGCTTCGGGAAGAGACGTGCCTGCGGCGACAAATGTGAGACCAATGATCAGTTCGCTGACGCCGAGATAGCGCGCCATGATCATTGCGCCATCAACGAACCATCTGGAACCCAGGACCAGCAAACCCAACCCACTCAATACGAGAATTGGATTGACGAACCACTTCTGCGTCCCAGGCGGCCGGTCTGCGGCACCGGTTGTCATCTGCTCATCACGGCTCTTTCGCATCAAAACCAGGTTATAAAGGACCAAGCCAACGACGAGGATCATCCCATCGAGGAGGCCGAAGCGGCCGTCAATTCCAAGAATGAGCATGAGAAACGAAGCCGCAATCATGATAGGCACGTCGAATCGCACGAGCTGCGCCGATACCGCCAGCGGCACGACCAGTGCCGAAGCGCCCAGGATCAAGAGGATATTGAATAGGTTACTTCCCAACACGTTTCCGAGAGCTATGCCGGCTTGGCCATTGGCGGCAGCTATCGCGCTGACGAACATCTCCGGAGCGCTCGTTCCAAAAGCAACCACCGTGAGGCCGGCAACCAAAGGAGAAATTCCGGCCGCGGCGGCCAGTCGGGAAGCACCGCGCACGAGAAGCTCCGCACCCACGATCAGCAAGACCAACCCGGTCACGAGTGAAAGTAGATGCATCGAACTGATTCTATCTCGCTGCTCTGGAACGACACCTCATCTCGAAAGACAACTCAAGCTTGTCTAGAGCATTCCGGAGAGTAACGTCGCGATCCCAAGAAAACTGAAGAATCCAGCCACGTCCGTGACCGTCGTCAAGATGATCGAGGACGACTGCGCCGGATCTTGGCGAAGTGACGTCAAGATGATAGGAATACCCGCCCCGGCGACTCCGGCGATGCCCATGGAGGCCACCATGGAGATTCCGATGACCAGCGCCAATCCAGCAGAGCGACTCCACAAGAAAACAAAAAGCGACGTCGTGAGCGCCACCACGATTCCGTTCACGATACCGACCGCGGCTTCTTTCGTGACGAGCCGAAGCCAATGTCTCACGCGAACTTCCCTTAGGGCGAGACCCCGCATCACGACGGCCAACGCCTGCGCCCCCGTGTTTCCGGACTGCCCGGCTACTACGGGGAGAAGGACCGCAAGCGCCGTGAACTGTGCAATGGTCGCCTCGAAAAGCCCAACCACGGAGGCGGCCAAAAAGGCGGTACCTAAATTGATCTCCAACCAAGGCAGTCGCTTTTTAACCGCAAAGGAGACTTTGGACAGCGCCCGTTCCTCTTTGCTGGCTCCCACCATGGTCTGGATGTCGACACTCGCCTCATCCTCAACGGCTTGAATCAACGCATCATAGCGGATGACACCCAGCAGGCGGCCTTCGAGGTCTGTGACGGGTATGGAGGCCAATCGGTGCTGGGTCAAAATGTCGACGACCTCCTCCCGGGGCGCCATGGGTTGTATGACCGCCGGGGGCCGTTTGACGAGCGACTGCAACGTTGTCTCAGGGCGAGCGACAAGAAGCTCCTGTAGGGGAACAGAGCCCACTAATACCCCTTGTTCGTCGACCACATAGACATGAAGAATCCGAATCCTCGTGGCGCTCCGAAGACGACGCTGAACCTCGAGAACGGTCGTGTCGGAGCGAAACGTCGTCACCCGTGCATCCATCAAGCTTCCAGCGGTATCCGGCGGGTAGGAAAGAAGCTCCCTGAGCTCGGTCGAAAGGTGCGAATCCAGCAGGCTCAACTTATGCTCGCGCATGTTATCATCGAGACGTGAAAGCAACACCACCGAACGAGACGGCTCCATGCTACTCAAGACGTCCACCGAGCGGCCATCCGAAAAAAGCGCGAGGATCTGCGTGGCCATGTCCGGGGTCATGTGCTCCAAGATCGTAACCGCCATTATCACCGGCTCGTTTTGGAGCAAGTCGGCGTTTCCTCCGGCCGGCTGGCTTTCGAGAAATCGAGCGGCTTCTCCAGGATACTCTCGAAGGTAAGTTCGGCTCAGCTCCACTGATGCTGGGATCGCTTCAGGTCTCATCTTTGGCCTCCCCTCCCCGAGTCGGTGCCGGTGGCAGAACCCATCATGCCTGAAACGCCCTGAAGCAAGTTTGAAGAGCTGACCCAGTAAAGCTCGGCGAGCGACATCGCGAAATGGCGCCAACGGTCATGCGCGCTTCCGGGTTTCGATCCCTCCTCCAAACTGCGAAGTGTCGAGTAGCCGATCCGCCCCAAGAGAACGCCTTCGTCATCGACAACGGGGAGCGTCGGAAACCTGCGCCAGGCGGCGTGATTGACAACCGTTGCACGTCGATCCTGCGCCGAGATCCGTTCGACAGGGCGGTGCATAATGGATTCCAAGTTCGCGCGAGGTTGAGCCCTGAGGACTTCACCGAGGCCTGCGACGCCGACCAGGACCCCGTCTCGGTCGACCACATAGACGTAGGACCCGATGGGCTTACTCCGGCGTCTCAAGATCTTCCACACTTGCCCCATCAGGAGATCCTCCGTGAAAAAGGACCACTCGAGGTCCATCCAGGTCGCGGCGGTTCCTTCTTCATAGCGGAGGACGCCACGAACAGTCCTCGCGACAGCCTGAGGCGCGAGCGCCAACACCCGCTCTTGATCTTCGATGTTCATCAGACGGAGCATCCGCGCTGCCGCTTCCAAAGGCAGGCTCTCCAGCACTGCCCTGGCTTTTTCCTTGGAACAAACCCCCAAGCATGCCGACCCGAGTCCTGGACTCACGTTTTGCAGCACGATGATGGCCGTGTCAGTGTCCGCCCGATCCAGGAGCGTCACTGCCTCCTCGACCGTGAGCCCCTCCAACGCACGTGAACCTTCAACAGGGTGGTTTCTCAGAAACTCCTGGGAAAGCAGCCAATCTATTTTCATTGTTCTTCTTCCTCGGGGAGCAAAACCGACGTCGTTTCGATGAACTCTTTCGCAGGTACCATGAAGAGTCCTTCTGATGCGGCGATGACCACATAGGCCGGTTGTATTTTCTCGATTCTTCCGCGGACATCGCCAACCCGTATGCTCTGCCCGATCTGATAGGCTTGGTGGAGATAGTGAGATGCGATGATGTTGCCGACCATTGTGCGGGCACCGAGGCCAAACGCGAGGGCCATCCCGCCCAAAATGACTCCGATGACAATGGACGTCACCAGAATGAGCAGCGTGCTGTCGATCCCTATCTGATCCAGCGACACTACGCCTGCTAACAGCAGAACACACCCTTTCGCCGCCCGGGCAAGTCCGTCTCCGTAGCTCAGGTTCGCCGATTTTGCCGTCCGAGAAACCACCGACTGTACGAGATTCCCGACGACGAGTCCGGCGAGTAGAATCAAAGCTGACGCCATCACGGCCGGCAAGTAAGCCGCCAGCCGTCCCAAACCGCTGGTCACCGCCGACAGACCCAATGCCTCCGTGGCAGCGGCAACGAAAAAGAGGATTACCGCCCAGAAAACAACCATGCTCACGACATCGGAAGCCATTTGGTCGACGCCAGTACTCTTCATCTCTTTGGCCAACGCTCGACCCGGCATAAGCCTGTGGAGACGATTCACGACGCGGGTTGCGCCCGATCGCATCAGCTTGGCCGCAATCCACCCGATGACCAACAGCGCCGCGGCACCAAATAGGTTGGGGAAATAGTCGGTCACGCCCTGCATAAGTTTCGCGAAAAGATCACCCACAATGATGGGCCACTTCGTGTAATCCATGGTAAGCCTCCTCGAGGATTCGACCCCTACACTATACACGGCGACCTAACCCTTATCCGAAGGATTGCTTGGCGGGAAAAAGGGGACAAGGACCCTTTTTGAGGCTTCTCCCCGGGCAAAAAAGGGACCCGCTATGAAGATTCTTTGCCTTCATGGTTCTGGATGAATCTCCGGATTGAACAAATGTCCCTGCCCCTGCCCGCGCCCGTGCCCGAAGCGTCTATGCGGGCTTATGGTCGTAGATAGGGGCAAATCGGGCTCGGGAGAAACCTCTCGCCTTGGTCGATAACAGAATCGGCTTGTCGATTCTTCTTCGGCATCTTCATGGTTTCGGGTGAATCCCACGGATTCATCGAACACGGTCCCCATTTTCCGCATATATTTACGTAGGTTTGGTGGACTTGGATTCGGGCTAATTCCACATAACTGAGATAAAGTTGTCGAAATCATCAAAACGCTAGTACAGTCAGAGCATCGTGCCAACTAACACTGCAGACAGCTTGTTGAGGAAGAAGTGGCACGAGCATCCAAGGATACTGGAGCTTTCAGCCTGGCCTTGGTTGGGCACGCTTTCTTCCAAGTACGGTTACCAGGTCACGCTGGCGAACATCCCAGAATCCGAGCTCGAAGAAGAAATCCGTCGCTTCGACATGGTCTGGCTCATGGGGGTTTGGGAGAGAAGTCCTCGTGGAAGAGACCTCGCCTTGAATCACCCGGGTCTTCGCAAGGAGTACCGTCGTGTTCTTCACGACTTTCATGATGAAGACGTCGTTGGATCTCCTTACAGCGTTCACCGATATCGAGTCGACCCTCGTTTGGGAGGCCCGAAAGGATTGGCGGCCGCGAGAGCACAGTTGGCGGAACGAGGACTCGGACTCTTGCTGGATTTCGTCCCCAATCATCTCGCCGTCGACCACGACTGGGTCACCGACCATCCGTCCTACTTCATTCGAGCAGCGAAAGAGGAACACCAGGCTCGACCCGACGAGTTCTTCCGGGCAGGGGACGAGCTCATCGCTCACGGTAGGGACCCCTACTTCCCGCCTTGGACCGATACCGCCCAAATCAACGCCTTTTCTCAGGAAGCACGACGAGCACTACGAAACACACTGATGGATATCGCCAGTCAATGCGACGGCGTCCGTTGTGACATGGCAATGCTCGTTACGAACGAGGTTTTTTCTCGGACTTGGGGCAAGATAGCCGGCACCGGGCCGGCCGAGGATTTCTGGCAGGAGCTCATTCCCCGGGTTCGCGATCGTTTGCCGAACTTCATCTTCATAGCGGAAGTCTATTGGGACATGGAGTGGGAACTGCAACAACAAGGATTCGATTTCTGCTACGACAAGCGGCTCTACGATCGGATGGCTCACGAGAACGCCGATGCGGTGCGGGCGCATCTCACCGCCGATCTCGACTACCAAGAGAAGCTGATCCGATTCGTCGAGAACCACGACGAGAACCGCGCGGCGGTGGTTTTCGCGGAACGTGCCCGAGCTGCGGGGGTTCTAGCTCTTACTTTGCCCGGCGCAAAGCTCGTTCACGAAGGCCAAACACGAGGCCACCGCACCCACCTGCCCGTGCAATTGGGCCGACGCCCAGCGGAGAAGACTGACGAGAAGACGGCCGATTTCTACAAACAGTTGATGGAAATTGTTTCGAGTCGAGACCTGTGCGAAGGGACATGGCGCCTGTCGGAGCTCCAAACCGAAATGCCTATCGAACAACAAAGCCAGCTCGTAAGCTACACTTGGGCTCTCACCGATACAGTGACGGTGGTCGTCATCAACTTCGGAGCCCATCCGGTGCAAGGAAGGGTCCGGGTCAAGGGATTGTCCTTCCCTCCGGGTCGGTACCGATGTACCGATCGGCTGCGGGAAGTCTCGCACTCTCACCTTGGTAAGGAGCTCGAAGAGGAAGGAATCCCCTTGAAGCTGACGCCCTGGAGCGCTCACATCTACTGTATCCAAAGGGATTAGTCTTGCCCCGGACCGGGGTTCGGCGCTCGCCGATTTCCAGCTATAATTGAGTTTTGTGTCCGGTTCCGATCCGAACCGAATGCTTTTCCGAAAGGAGAACCACCAGTTGCCGATACGCAGGATTGCATATTTCTCCATGGAGATTGGCTTCGAGGCAAACATCCCGACTTACAGCGGCGGGCTGGGGATTTTGGCGGGAGACACGATCCGTTCCGCTGCCGACCACGGCCTTCCCTTAGTTGCCGTCACACTGCTCCATCGCAAAGGCTACTTTCGCCAGAAACTGGACGCCAAAGGAGTGCAGACTGAGCTTCCTCGCGAATGGGCGGCAGAAGACTTACTGGCGGAGATGCCCGGCCGCGTATCGGTTCGTATCGAGGACCGAAACGTCCGGGTGCGTTGCTGGAAGTACGAGGTGCCGGGCATCCGCGGTCACCACGTTCCGGTTTACTTTCTCGACGCCGATCTCCCCGAGAATACGGAATGGGATCGGAAACTCACCGATCATCTCTACGGCGGCGACAAACGTTACCGCCTTGCGCAAGAAGCAATCCTAGGAATCGGTGGTGTACGCGTGCTCTCGGCGCTCGCCTTCGAAGGTCTTGAACGCTACCACATGAACGAGGGTCATTCGAGCTTGCTGACTATCGAGCTACTCAACAGGCAACTTCGATCCACGCGCCGCAAGAAGGTGACGGAAAAAGAAGTTGATGCTGTAAGGGAACGGTGCGTCTTCACGACCCACACCCCCGTTGCCGCCGGTCACGATCGATTCCCGCCTGATTTGGTCAGACAAGTGCTCGGTGAGGAAACATTCTCAATGATCGAGCGCTTCGGAAACGTGGAGGGCAAGATCAACATGACGTACCTGGCGCTCAACTTGAGCGGTTACGTGAATGGAGTCGCCCGCAAACACAAGGAAATCTCCCAGCTGATGTTCGGGGGGTACCAAGTCGACTCCATCACAAATGGTGTGCACGCTTCCACGTGGACCTCTGAGCCGTTTCAGGAGCTTTTCGATCGGCACATGCCGGGCTGGAGAGAAGACAACGCCAGCCTTCGCTATGCCGCCGGGATTCCCAAGAATCAGATCTGGGAAGCTCACCAGAAGGCCAAACGAAAGCTCCTGGACGAAATCAAGTTGACTCGGGGAATAACATTTTCTCTCGACGCTTTCACCGTGGGCTTTGCGCGGAGAGCCACGGCCTACAAGCGCGCCGATCTTCTCTTCGATGATGTGGAAAGACTCCAAAAAATCGCCATGCGTCACGGGCCCTTGCAGCTCGTTTTCGCGGGTAAGGCGCATCCACGCGATGAAGCCGGCAAGGAGCTCATTCGCCGGATCGTTGCCGTTGGTAAGAAGTTCAAGCCGTCCGTTCGACTCGTCTACCTCGAAAACTATGACATCGAGATTGGCCACCTCATCACTTCGGGTTGCGATATCTGGCTCAACAACCCCCAACCCCCGCTGGAGGCATCCGGGACGAGTGGGATGAAAGCGGCTCTAAACGGGGTGCCCAGCTTTAGCGTTCCCGACGGATGGTGGATCGAAGGTCACATGGAGGGGCTTACCGGCTGGGCGATCGGCGAAGACTCTCGCATCACGCAATCCGCAGAGGACAGAGCCAACGACGCAGAATCGCTCTACCACAAGCTGGACGAGGTCATATTGCCCCTGTTCTACAAGAATGTGGAGGGCTACATCGAAGTGATGCGGAACACCATTGCTTTGAACGGCTCGTTCTTCAATACCGACCGCATGATTGCCGAATACGTCAGGAAAGCTTATAGGTAAGAAAAACAATGTAGGAGAGAGTATAAAGGAGAAAGTATAAAGTCGTTCTTGCCTTCTCCTCCCTCCCTCCTCCTTTCTCCTGCTAACAAAGGCCAATTCGAGCACTGCCCTTCAGCATGCTTCACCCTACTAACTGATGTATTCTCGAGTTCTTGAATTCTTGGGTTCTTGAGTTCTATACTTCTTACTACAAGTTCCTCGCCCTGCTCTCCGGCGTGTCCTTGGCTCTCGAGACCACCACGATACCTTCCTTGGACACGTGGAACCGTTGCCGGTCTCTTTCTAGGTCGTAGCCGACGGTCTCTCCTGGCTCGATGCGATTGTTCTTGTCAATAATGGCTCGTCGGATCTTGGCTCCGCTACCAATCCAAACGTTGTCGTGGATTACGGAACTGAAAATTTCCGCGCCCGCGTCGGCGAAGACATTTCGGGCCAGTATGGAGTCCTTGACGTAGCTACCCGATAGAATGCAACCTGCGCAAATAATGGACTGTATCCCCTGTCCACGGCGTCCGTTCTCGTCGAAGACGAACTTCGCAGGAGGATCGCCGAAATTCACCGATCGAATGGGCCACTTCCAGTTGTAGAGGTTGAGCTTCGGCACCACATCCTTGAGGTCCAGGTTGGCCTGGTAGTAAGCATCGATGGTCCCGATGTCTCTCCAATAAGCGGCCTCCGCTTCCGTTCCCGTCTCCATGGGTATTTGGTTCCGATTGAAGTCGTAGGCGTAAACGGGAAGTGCATTGATGAGCTTGGGGAGGATCGATTTCCCGAAGTCGTGGTGAGAAGTGAGATCAGCCGCATCTTCACGGAGCGCTTCCTCCAGGATATTCCTGTTGAAGAGATAGTTCCCCATCGAAACCAGCGCGTACCCCGGATTGCCCGGAATTTCCGGCGGTTGCTTCGGTTTCTCCACAAATCCTGTAATCTTCCAGTCCTCATCAACCTGAATGACACCAAAAGCCGAGGCTTCCTCCGCCGGCACGGGCAAGCAGGCAACACTGGCTGCGGCGGCGACTTTCTGGTGAAAGGCCGCCATTTGGTGGACGTTCATCTTGTAAATGTGGTCCGCACCAAACACGGCCACGATTTTGGGATTCGTACGATCGAGGAGTCTGAGATTCTGGTAGATAGCATCTGCCGTACCCTTGTACCAAGATTCACCCGATTGCATCTGGGCCGGTACCGCGAGGAGAAAGTTGTCCGGGGTGGAAGAGTGAATCCAGCCGAGCTGAAGATGCTCCAAAAGCGACTGGGCCTTGTACTGAGTGAGAACGAATATCGTTCGGATCCCAGAGTTGTTGAGGCTACTCAGTACGAAGTCGACGATGCGGTATTTGCCGCCAAAAGGAACCGCCGGCTTGGATCGTTCAGCGGTCAATGGAAACAAACGCGAGCCTTTTCCGCCTGCCAACACCAAGGCAAGAATACGAGAGGGTGCTAGTTCTAGTGCCATTTGGACTTCCTACGAAAGAAAACCGATCTGATGTCGTGCCCTTGTCGAATCACAATATATCACCAGTCTAAGGCGCGCCGCGAAAAGACTCCTTAGTACTTCAAGCCACAATGGGTAGACTTATTAGAAACCTCACACAAAAGAACAACGCATGGGTGCCAGGAAAGAAATTGATGAAACTCGAGCAGCCGAGACCTTTCCGAATTCTGGAATTTTTGTCTTTCGACTTTGCGGCTTCGCGTCTTTGCGTTGAGTCTCTTATTCTTTCAAATGCATCCCCACTGTCCCTGATAGGCACCTAGCCCATGCAGATCGAATACAATATAGGCCGAACACAATCGACAATTTGGTCATTTCTCTTGCCAGGAGAATCTAAATGAGCGATTTCCATCAAACCGGTGTGGTTGCCACACTCCACCACTTGGGGAACCCCGACTCGGAACGACTCGAGCGCGAGCTCGTCACTTTGTCCAAGATCCGGCCGCTCGCGCTCGTCTTACCCTCGCTCTACAGCGAGCTCGAGGGACCTGCCCTGGGACACATCCTCGACGAGCTCCGACAAGTACCTTATATCCATGAAATCGTCATCAGCCTCGATCGCGCCGACGACCGGCAATTCGAAAAGGCCCGCGAGTTCTTCTCTCGTCTACCACAACGCCACCGCATCATCTGGCACGACGGGCCCCGTATGAAAGAGGTATTCCGCAGACTGAAGAAAGAAGGCCTCTACTTGGGAGAACAAGGCAAAGGGCGTGGCGCCTGGATGTCCTACGGCTACATCTTGTCGCGGGGTCAGTCTTCTGTCATCGCACTCCATGATTGCGACATACTGACCTACAAGCGAGACGTGTTGGCCCGACTCGTTTACCCCGTCATGAATCCCAATATCGATTATCGTTTTTGCAAAGGATTCTACAGTCGGATCTCCACCCGCATGCACGGCAGAGTGACTCGACTTCTCATGACACCGCTGATCCGAGCCCTGAAGACCATCGTGGGGCACTTGCCCATGATCCAGTACCTCGACAGTTTTCGCTACATCCTTGCAGGAGAGTTTGCCATGGACTCCGACCTCGCCAGGGTGAACCGCATCCCGGCCGATTGGGGGCTCGAAGTGGGTATGCTCGCCGAGATCTTCAGAAATGCGACGACGAAACGAGTTTGCCAAGTCGACCTAGCCATTAACTACGATCACAAACACCAGACGTTCTCTGCCGGGGCTCCGGACTCCGGAATCATGAAAATGGCCATCGACATTTGCAAGAGCTTACTTCGGACGCTAGCAGCTGAAGGCGTCGTTTTCTCGGAAGGTTTGCTGAGATCGCTACTGGCCGCCTACAAACGGACGGCTGAAGATCACATCGAACGCTTCAGCGCCGACTCCGCGATCAATGGGCTCGCCTTCGATCGTCACGGAGAGGAAACCGCCGTAGAGGCACTGACTCAAGCTATCAGGCTGGCTGGGGAGCAGTTTGTCGAGGACCCCCTCGGTGCAGCTCTCATTCCCAACTGGAGTCGCGTGACATCCGCCGCGCCGAACGTTCTAGACGAGTTGGCTGCCGCCGTGGACGCTGACAACACGAAGGGGTCTTGACACCCCCAAGCATCAAAGATGCTTGATCTCGTCGGGTGGTTCGTTGTCCTTGGTGCGAGGTACGTTGCGATCCAGAACATCCCGAGCCAAGTCCTTGCCGGCAAGCCCGAACGCAAGGGCAAGAGCCAGCACAATACCCCCGAAGGTAATTGAAAAAGCCGCCAGAACCACCGTTCTGCCAATGGACAAGTGCTCCAATGCAACCGCGAAGCCAAATATGAGGGCCGCTGCTTGAACAGCGCGGGCCATCGCGCTCGCATGACTCATATGCGCGTTCACGGCAGCAATCAGCACACTTCGGCGAAGGAACCTAGCGAGAAGATAGCTCGTCGCCACGATACCAAGCGCGACCAGGAGATTTGGAAGATAGCCGAAAAAGTCGGCGATCAAAACGTTGGTCGCTTTCAAGTTCAGTGCAGCGAGGGCCATAAAGAACGTGATGAGAGCAATCATGTAGTAGAGTATTCTTCCGACGAGCTCTGAGGGTGTCTGTTGAACGCCGCCACGAGCAAGCACCTCACCAAGCCCTGACCGCTGGCAGAATTTGTCGAAACCCGCCAGCTTCAGGAGCCGACCCACCACGATTCGGAGAATCCGCGCGACGACCGCACCGCCGGCCAACACGAAGAGCATGAGGAGGATATTCGGGAGGAACTCCAACACTCGTTCCAAAAACATCCGAACCGGCTCCATCACCGGGTGGTTGTACCATTGTGAAAACATGCTTTCACCTCCCTCAGCTCCTCCACCGTTGGACGAAAGGCTCCTTCGCGGCCTCATAGGCAAGAGCAACTGACTCAATCCTCTCCTCAACCTCATCGGAGCTGGCCTCACCGGTCTCCAACACGAAGGCAGCGGTACGTCCCAGATACAATGGAGTCAACGAACCAATCAGATGATCTCGATTCATAACGCGCCGATGGTACGCCACAGCAAAATCGTAGATGACGGCTGCCCAAAGCTCGTCGGGAAAGGTATGCACATCCTGCGTCGCAAGGGCTTGGACGCGCTCAAGATGAGACGATTGGATGATCTCTTTCCACACCGGTTCCAGGTCTCGGACACCCTGGCGGAAATTGTCCACCATGCGCTGCGTGTTGACGGTAATGGGCTCCAGACCTACAGAATACTCGAAACCAAAGTACGGAACCGCCTCCGAGCCCTTCACTTTGCTCCAAACCGATTCATACGAGCTCATCATATCGAAAACCGAGGAGACGACCTGGACCAACATCGCCGAAAGATCCGCGCCCGGATCTTTCGGATCGTGGATTTTTGCGCCCAAAAAAGATTGGCAGACCTTGAAGCCCTCGGCCAGTGCGGTCGTCGTCATCCAGATGTCGATCCCAAATCGTGCGACGTTGGTGTCCCACACATCCTTGGTGAGGTACCGATTCGCCAACTCTCCCGAGAAACCAAAGTCGCCACCTATCGGCTGACGGATGCTCTTCCCATATAGCGCTCGCGTCAATGGGTACACGATACTGTTGGTGATCGTACCGTCGTACTTGTGCCGCCGATACAGAGGCGCGGCGAAGTCGTAGTCCTCCTCTAGAATGGGTCCTATGAGCATCTCTATCCATTCAGGCGTAATGCTGCGCAAGTCGGAGTCCACAACCGCACATGCCTTCACACCCAGGAGTTGACCGATTTTGAAAATCGTCCTGAACGCGCTGCCCTTTCCGGGAATTCCATGGTACGGCGTACTAATTTTGTGAACGGCATGCAGACGATGCCGAACCATGAGAGACTCGTGTGCCGTGAAATCCGTGGCTTTGACGACGTCACGAGTACCATCGGTGGAGCCGCCGTCCGAGTTGATGATCACGGTGCGGTACTCCGAGAAGTGCTTTGCCAGCCCGGCGCTGACGGCCTTAACGACGTGCCCAATGGTGTCCGCGTTATTGAAGCTGGGAATGCCGACCAGGATATCGGCGCCACCGATACGCTCAATCTCACTCCTGACTTCCGGACCGAGCAATTCATCTTCTTTGAGGGGCATGTCCGCTTCCTTCGACAAAAAAAAGATATGCTACTAGCCAGTCATGTTAGCCCCGGCATTTGGGCAAGTAAAGACAATTTGCCCCTTTGCTTGATCCCGGCAGAAGGGACCATCCGAAGGCAAGGTGTTGTTTCCAGTTTCATGGCAGTTTCGTCACCAACATGCTGCCGCGTTGTCGCTGTAACACTATCCGTCTTTTGCGACCAACCTGGCTGTCAGCCAACGAGCCTCGAGGTCAAAATCGTCACTTGTCCTCTCACACTGTTAGACCCTACCACCCTCAAAAACGTCACTCGGCTCTCTCGCGTCAAGCTCGTCCAAGGCCCCCAACCGACCTCGCCACCGTTCAGATCGCCCTCAACGGCAATGTTGCGGATGTGACGATTTCGGGAGCAATTGTGTCTAATGGATTAGAGAGTTCCTGGACTGTTTCCGGCTCACTGATCGAGTCGTGCGGACCGGCGCGAAATAGAGTCAGTGGTAACAAGCTCAACCAGGATTCGACTTGAGGTGCACGGATTAATAGACACACGTCCGGATCTTCGCTCAACGGTGCAACGGACCATGATCTTGTCCGCGCCTTCCAGGGCGAACAGGCGCCGCAGGCACACCGTTATTTCATGAGGTTGTATCGGCGGTACGCGGATAGGGTGTACCAAAAATGTCTTGCCTACTCCGACAACGAAGCAGACGCGCGGGACCTTACACAAGAGGTTTTTATCAAGCTTTATACAGGCCTCAGCTCCTTCCGGTTTCAATCTTCCGTTTCGACCTGGGTGCATCGTATTGTCATCAATCACTGCCTCAACTTTCTTCGAGCCAGAAGGCGCTTTGCCTCTTTCGACGAAGTCGGGACCGGGGAAATTCAAGCCTGGCCTCATGATACGGACGTGAAGCTAGACCTGAGCAAGTCGCTTAGAAGGTTACCTGGAGCGACGAGAGCTCTCCTTCTGCTCAAATACGTTGAGAGCTATACGTATGAAGAAATAGCTGAACTGACAGGATTGAGTGTGAGTGCCGTGAAAATGCGCATTTCCCGGGCTAGGCAAAGCTTGGTCCGCGAGAGGACAGGGTGAGGGTCGAGCATGGACGAATTTGAACTGGACGTAAAGAAGTCACTCGAAGCGGAATATGAGGGCGTAAGGGCACCAAATGAGATCGAGCGGAGCGTCGTTAGATCAACCGTATTCACCGATGTCCTCCGGTCCCTCATCGTCTTCTACTTAGGTGCTTTCGTTCGTATCTGGAGAGCCGTCCTTGGCGGGCGAGGGCGAACTCCTTAGGACGGTGGGAGGCAATGATGGCGAATCTAATTGACCCACAAGATTGGTTGCAGATAGCAGTCAATGCGGGAAACGAGTTTCTTACGACCGTCGCAAGATTCCTCCCGAAGCTTTTTGGGGCCATAGCTATCCTCATGGTGGGATGGCTTGCTGCCAAGCTTCTCAGGCGTATCACGAAAAAGCTTCTTTCCTGGACAGGAGTGCTTGCCATTTTCGACACCCATGGCATCAACGAATCCTTTCGCAAGGCGGGAGTCAACGCGACGTTTGGCGATTTCGTCGCGGCGTTTGTTTTCTGGGTGACCCTAATTCTAACCGTCGTTTCCGCCACAGAGACTCTGGGCTGGACAGTCGTATCCAGCACTCTGCGCGACCTCGTCGCGTATGGGCCTCATCTACTTGGCGGAGTTCTTGTACTCGTGCTCGCCCTGCTTATGAGTAGGCCCGTGAACGCCTTCGTGAGCTCGGTGCTCTCAGAACTGAATGTGCCCTTTAGAGAGTCGGCAGCAAGAATAACAGGCGGACTGGTGGTTGTTCTAGGGATCGTCCTCGCCATCGATCAGATTGGCATCGATCTGACTTTCCTGACCGCCAACATTCACCTTGTGGTTGCCGGGCTTGTAGCAGCGTTTGTAGTTTCATTCGGCATCGGGTGCAAGGGCATTGTAGCTAATCTGGTCGCGGGGTTTTATACCCGACAGATTTTCCAGGAAGGCCAGGAGGTATTCATAGGCAAGCAAAAAGCCAAAGTGAAAAGCCTCAACGAGGTTAGCGTGGTCTTCGAGACAGAAAAAGGCGACCTCATTGTCCCGAATAACCAGCTCCTGACCAAATCGGACGAGGCGTGATTCGCTGTGTGTGGACCGAAGCCGTGCCTAAGGACGTCGGCGCAGCGGTTGGGGAATCGACAGACTGCCCCGCGGGAACCACATTGCAATGTGGCCACGGGTAGTCGCTCCAATAGAGCACCGGGACCCGGTGAAGAGCAACTGGACGAACTGAAGCATCTTCAATTCGGGGATAAACGAATCCAATGAATCCAGCAAGAGATGATAAACACTCAGACCGATTCATTCGGTCGGATAAGGATTTTGCGCAGCTTATTGGGCAAGTCTCTCGGTCTGTGGTCGCTGACGCTGTCATCTGTGGAACGGAGACCTCTGCTTTCATTGGGCAAGTTCATGAACTGATCGGAGACCGGCGCCTGCTTGCGGCCACCGCTAACGCTGATACTTTCGACGCTCTCGTTCGGGAGGGGGTAGAAGTAGTCAGGCTACCTATCCGTGCGTCAGACAAGTACCGGCAGAGCTGGCACATGGTTTCGGTGGCGCTCCGAGCGAAGAAGATCTCCCTCGGCAACCTTGTCGTATGCGCGGTTGGGCACGTCCTTGTGCGAGGCCGCGGCGATCTGATTATGGTGACTGACGTCGAGGCTGGAGCGGAAGACATCGCCCTTCATGAGATGGTGAAACTGACAGACGGCATTCGTCCGCCGGTATTACAGGCAGCGTTGGAAGTAGCCTTTCGGATCGGCCAGGTTTCGAGCAGAGGCAAGCCAATCGGGGCTCTGCTTGTTCTTGGAGACTCAGATAGAGTTCTTGAGGGAGCGAAGCAATTGATCCCAAACCCGTTTCACGGCCATGAGGGCGCCGATCGAATGCTGACCAACCCAAAGGTGCAGGACGCGCTGATTGAGTTGGCGAAGATTGATGGAGCTGTGGTTTTTCGTGGCGACGGCTTCATTCGAACCGCTGGAGTATTCCTCGCGGTCTCGGAAAGCGAAGTTGAGGTTCCGGCCGGTCTGGGCACTCGTCACGTTACCGGCGCCGCGATCTCGGCCAGGACTGATGCCACCGCGGTAGTTGTTTCATCAACGGATGGAAACCTGCGCGCGTTCTCTGGCGGGGAACTGGTGCTCCAGCTGGATCCTCGGGTCACGCCCGCACCGCTTTAGTCTGGCAAAAAAATGCAATGGCAGCAGCGAACCGGATCTTGTCATTTTGTGCTGTGAGGTGATTAGCGCCTCTCTGGAACTCGCCTTGGCGGGACCGTGGGCATCGTTCGAGTCCAGGTATAGTTCACTGGCCCTGCAGTGCGAAACGGCGCGCCATTTCACCCATAGACCAATTCCGTTCGTATCGTGAAATCAGAAACCGAGAGCCAGAGGTTTCCTGTGAAGAAGCTCACGCTTCAGTTGAGGAAGAACTCAAACGATCGACAAACACGAAGCCATCATCTTGGGGTTGGGTTTATAGGATGAAAAAGCGAACAAAGCGGTTGTTGGGTGGATTGATAGGCGCCCTCCTCTTGGCTTTCATCCTCCTTCATACCTCGCCTGCCAAGGGGCTTTTCCGACGGCTTCTAGTCCGTTCGGTCCTGTCGGTTTTCGGCGGCGAGCTCACAATTGGACGGCTCGACTACCGTTTGTGGCGGGGCCAGATTTGGTTAGAGCAACTCCATTGGGCTCCGAAGGCTGAGCTCGCACCTCTCGCGTTGGACAGCTCGGAAGTTGAGGTCCTATTTTCTCCTGTCGGTGGCGTGTCGATTTTTCTTGCTTCTCCAGAGCTAACCGTCTTCCCATCGGCAAGCACAGCAGAAACGGCCGAGCAGGCGCCATGGAGACCAACGGTCTACGCTTGGCTCAGCCAAGTACGAGCAGTAGAAGGGGTTCTGCGGGTTCTGGGAACTTCGGGAGAACCTTGGCTCGAAATGAGCTCGGTCCAACTTTCATTGACATCGGGTAAGGGTCGCCACGAAAGTCGCATCCGCTCGAGCGAAATAGAGCTCCGGCCTACGGAACATCGCATCACCGTGGGTACTCTTGAGACCGATCTGCAGATAGATGGGCGAGGTTTGGTGCTTAAGGAGCTCGAGATCCAAAAAGGTTCGTCCTCGGCTCGGGCTTGGGGAACCATTGTGTCATTTAATCCTTTCTTTGCCACCCTGGATGCGAATCTTCAGTTGGACGCTGGCGTGATGCGTGAGCTGGATCCTCGCATCGAGGTTAGTGGCGACCTTTCTGGATCGATCCATCTCGAGGCAAATGAGCAAGGCGAGCGTCTGGAAGCTGAGGTTCAGTCGAGTGGGTTGTGGTGGAGAACGTTGGGCCCTTTCGCGCTCGACGCGCAGGCGCGGCTCGTGAATGGAGTGTTCGAATCGAGCCGGCTCGCCGCCACCGGTTATGGCGGCTCATTGCAGGCGCAACTGGATGCGGAGGAAAACCGTCAGTCGGTTCAGGCTAAAATCGACGGCATCCAGATCCCGCCGCTGGTTCATGATCTTTTGGCACGACCGCTCCCACTCAACGCTCAGGCATCCGGTGAAATCCGACTATTTCTGGCGGACTGGAACTTCGAACAAACGGTGGGCGAAGGCGCCATCAATCTTTCTCCCCACGAGGGAGTGGAAGGCATTCCTCTTGAGGGGAATCTCCTTTTCTCGGTGCGGGACGAGCTCCTTCAACTGACTTCGGAGCAGATTGCCCTTCCGCACTCTAGGATAGATCTCGACGCTCAAATGGAACTTGGGGGCAAGCTCGACGCCTCGTTCGGGGGGCGGCTTGAGACCCTTACGGACCTACGTTTCTTGCTTCGTTCGCTCGGCGGACCCGTACTCCCTGAAGGCTTGGATGGAACCCTCACTGCCGAAGGACATGCGTCCGGTTCCATTCAGGACATTTCCTTGACCACGAGCTTGACCGGCCGGAATCTTCAACTGGGGGGAGACCTCTTCGAGCTCGACGGCGAACTTCGCATGGCTAGGAATCGACTTGCGGTAGAGACGCTGTCATTGCGTGGAAGAAACGGGACTCTTTTGGCCCAAGGCGGCGTTCCTCTATCGGCCGACGCAGGGCTCTGGGATCTGAGCACCAGCCTCGAAGGCGTGGATATTTCCTGGCCTTGGCAGTCACCAGAGCCCACGATCAAGGGGACACTCCGCGGATCGTTTGTGGTTACCGGTCCTGTGGACGATCCGGACTTATCCGGGTCTATCCACCTGCGCCCTTTACACTTGCCCTCCGATGCTCGGGGCGAGGCCTCCCTGAGTCTCAGGAAATCTGGACCCTTGCTTCTTGTTGACGAGCTGAGCATGCAGCTCGATGATGGCTCATTTATGGAGGCATCGGGAAGCTACCGCATCGACTCACGACAACTCTCGGCAAACCTTCGCGGAGAGGGACTGCGCCTCAGCCAACACCCTCGAGCACGCGAGGTCCTGCCCGATCTCGAGACCGTGGTTACCTCAGTTGCTGTCGAGCTCGAAGGTCCGATCGATGCCCCTGTAGGGGAGGCCCGGCTAACGCTTGCCGAGACATCGCTTCGAGGTGAACCCTTGCCCAGTGTTTCCTTAACCGCTCGCTCGGACGGAAGTATGGTGTGGCTGGAAGCTCGCCTCCCCGAGGATTGGTTGCTCGCCTCCGGCCAGTGCCGTCTGGAGAGCCCTTATCCAGTCGAGGCAAGATTTCATCTCTCGGAGCTTCCGTTCGATGAGCTTTTTAGTGCATTTCCATCGTTAGTCGAGGCCCAAGCCCGGTTGGCAGCTCGTGGCCAAGCACAAATATCCTTCTCCGCTTTTCATCCGGGCGACATCCTCTATGTCGTTCGCGTGGACGAGATCGTTGGGAGTTATCTAGGAATCACTGGAGGAACCGGCGCGCCTTTCCATCTGCAAGGCGATCGGAATTCTGTCCAAGTCAAAGACCTACATATCGTGGGAACCGACACCGACCTCTCTATCGAAGGTCAAGTTCCGTTGGGCGCAGAGGCAAGCTTGGGTCTCCTCACCAAGGGAAACGTGAGGCTCGAGCTGCTGAACACACTTTACCCGACCGCACAGGTTGAAGGGCAGGGCCGACTGGACTTGCGCCTCGAGGGGACGTGGTCACATCCCGAGCTTGAAGGTGAGTTGCAGATTGAGGATGGGAGTGGTACGTGGGAGCAGATTCGTGTGGATGGGGTGACGGCTCGACTAACCGCGGCACAGGGAATGCTCATACTGCGAGATCTCCAGGGCTCGGCGTTAAGAGGCGAGTTCCAAATGGACGGCGAGCTACCCTGGCGTGCTCCAAGTCCTGAAAGGCCAGCAAAACTTCGGTTAGATATTCGCCGTTTCGACTTGGGGGAGCTATTGCCATCGACCGGGGATCCGTCTGCCAATCCATCCCTATTGTTCAGCATGTCCGGTATTATTTCCGCTTCGGGATTCGATTTCGAATCCGTGCGCGGGGCCGGAGAGATTCCTGAGATACGCGGTGGATGGACGGGACTGAGCGTCAAAAACACGAAGTCTGCTCCATGGTATCTCGACAAAGGAGGATTCCGCTTACCCTCCCTCGAGCTTGCTGGAGCGGGGACCAACCTTATCGTCCAGGCCCAGGTCGCTCTTTCGGATGAAGGCGTCACGTGGGAGTCTCACATCGAGGGGAATCTCGATAGCGCACTGTTGAACCCTTGGATCAGCGCAGAGGGAGGACCGGTCGTCTCGGGAAACGTTGAGACCGCGCTGGAGATAAAAGGCGGTCCGGACGGACTTCGGATGGATGGGAGCGGGAGTCTTCGCGGCCTGCAGTTAGTATTCAGGGAGCCGGCGCTGGTCGTCTCCAATATTCGTGGAGATCTCCGCATCCAAAACCAATCGATCGTCGTATCGAATCTCGCCGCAGACGCGGGAGGTGGCAGTATAGAAGGTTCCGGGATCGTGTCGCTGTCGGGCCCTGGAACAGGCTGGATCGATGCCGAACTCGCCTGCGAAGCCGTACGGCTCGACTATCCCGAAGGTCTACGAAGCTCTCTTTCCGGCTCGTTTCGCTTCAGAGGGGAGGAGGACTATTTTCTGCTTTCAGGTGAAGGGCGTTTGCTCGAGGTGCTTTTCAGGCGCAACCTCACCCTCCAGTCCGAGCTATTGAGCGCGCTGAGACAGGAAGCAGCGGCGTTTGTTGAAGAGGAGTCCTTCTTGGACAAAGTGCGACTCGATCTGCGCGTTCGAACCGAGAACGATGCCCGTATCGACAACAACCTGGCTCAGATGCAGGGGGGCGTGAACTTACGATTGGGAGGAACACTCGCGTCTCCGGAAGTCGATGGTATCATCATCGCACAGCCCGACGGGGAACTCCGATTCGGTGGACATGTCTATCAGATCGAGTCCGCCCGCTTGGCCCTCAGCGGCTACCCCACCGGGCCTACACAGATCGACCTCCGTGCACGGACCAACGTGTCGGGAGTAGATATCGTTTTGCAGCTACAGGGTAGCACCGACAACCTCACAGTGACACTCACGGCTCCCGATGAACCGGACCTGACCCGGGCGGATGTTGCGTCGTTACTCGTCACCGGAAGAACTCTCGACAAGGTCCCGGCAGGACAGCAGCTCGCTCGCGAACAGGTTTCTTCTTACTTATCCGGCACGCTGGCGGGATTGGCGCAACGTGAGCTTGGTGCGGTGCTCCCCTTCGACCGGCTCTCCGTCGGTCCCTCTCAGATCGGGAGCGAAGTGGATCCGGGAGTGCGCTTCAGCCTGGGGAAGGCCATCACTCAAGACCTTTTCCTGACGTACTCCATAGGCCTCAACGACACGCAGAGCCAACTTTGGATCCTGGACTACCAGCTTCCTCAGAACCTTGTTCTTCGCGCTGTTCGCCAGGAAGACAACACGTTCGCGGGAAGTGTGTCTCAAAAGCTCAACTGGTATGTTCGTGGCCGTCCTCGAGGAAGCGGGCGGGACAAACGCTCGAAAATCGTGTCGATTGAGCTGGAGGGTGAATTCAAGGGATCCGAAGAAAAGGAGTTGAGGAAGAGCTTCCGCTTGAAAGTCGGAAGCCCTTACGACTACTGGCGGGCAATGGAGGCGGCCGATCGCGCGCGAAGTTATTTGAGTGGACGCGGCTACCTGAGTGCCATCGTCGACGTCAACGCGAAGCCGTCCGGGGACCGAAACGTAAGTCTTACTTTCCGCTTTCAGACGGGAAAGCCCGTGGAAATCCATTGGGAAGGAGACGATGCAGGACGCGCGGTCCGCAACGCCACAGAGAAGTCCTGGGATGGAAGAATTCCCGAGAGTGTCCTCGTGACCGAGCTGGCTACGAAAGCCGAAAGGACGCTACAGAGTGACGGATACTATCTTGCCAGAGTCATCCCTTCAGCAATCGATACCGGCGACGGTTGGCGACGCATTACCTTCACCGTAGACAAAGGCCCAAAGGGTAAACGAATCGTCCTTGCATTCGATGGGATTCAGGCTATCTCCGTCCAAGAGCTCACCAATGCTTTGCCCTCTCGATCCTCGATAGAGTTCTTTGAAATGGTATCGGGAAAAACAGGCCGCCTCCGGGAAGCCCTCCGGTTGTACTACGCCTCTCGAGGCTACCTGGATGCAAAAATTGGAGAGCCGCAGACGATTTACGAGGAAGACTCCGGGGAGTTTCGCGTGGCTATACCTATCGAGGAAGGTGCGGTATTGACGGTTTCCCAGATCGAGCTACGCCGGGCGGACTCACTTTCCGAGGTCCGGTTGAGGCAACAAATGCGGCCCAGCGAGGGCCGTCCGTTCAATCTGTCGGACTTCATCCATGACCGTTCGGCCTTGGCC
Organism: uncultured Acidobacteriota bacterium; assembly: GCA_963697355.1. Lineage (GTDB taxonomy): Bacteria > Acidobacteriota > Vicinamibacteria > Marinacidobacterales > DATDRI01 > CAVONV01. The sequence goes on along the minus strand of CAVONV010000021.1, from coordinate 613,643 downwards.
AACCTCTACCGGCGAGAAGGCTTCTCGCAAGCCCGCATAGAGAGCCAGTTTGAGCGCCGGGATCAAGATTTGAAGATCATATTCCAAATAGAGGAAGGCCTACGATCCCGGGTTGGGAACGTCAAAGTGGTCGGCAACCGCCGCACCCGTACGAGTACCATTGCGCGTGAGCTCGTCTTCAAAAAAGGAGACCCGGTCCGTATATCCGATTTCACACAAAGCCAGCGTCGGCTCTACGAACTGGGTGTCTTCCGTTCGGTGGACGTGAGGATCGAACCCACCGATACCCGCGTCTCGGAAAGCGATGTGATAGTCGAAGTCAGCGAGTTATCGGAACTTGCGTTCAACTACGGAGTTCGCTTTGAGGCCGAGAGCGGATTGGAACTAGTGACGGAAACACAGGCGCCCAATTTGTTCGGAGGCGCTCAGCATGCCTCTCTGACGACCCGTTGGAGCTCGAAGGGAAGTCTTGTGCGGACGACATTTCGTACGCCGTATCTTTCCGGCCATCGGCTCGACACCGACTTGTTGTTCGCGTGGGAGACGGACGAGGAAGACTTCGCCGATACGCGTAGCTGGAGCTTTACTTTCCAGCAAACGCGTCGCCTGAAAGAAAGACTCGGTGCTCAATGGAGCTCCACCTTCAAACGAACTCACACGACAGGAAAAGTGTTCACAGGTCCTTTCTCATTCGACTTCACAGCGGATCGCGCGATTTTTACCGCCTCTCTCTTTCAAGACACCCGTAACAGCGTGCTAAGCCCACGCCGCGGTCGATTTTGGAACCTTACTTTTCAGGCTGCACCAGGCGCTCTCGGTTCCGATATCCGTTTTGCCAAGCTCTTCGGACAGCTATACGCTTTCTGGCCTCTGTCTGGCGAGGTCGTGTGGGCTTCGAGCTACCGCATCGGTCTTGCCCAGGGCTTGGGACAGGTCCTTCTCCCAGAGGATCGATTTCGAGCCGGTGGGGGGACCACGGTTCGGGGTTTTGCTCAGGACGACCTCGGTCCGGTGGATCCGGTGGCGGATACCAATATCGGTGGCGAGGCCCTGGTCGTTCTAAACCAAGAGATACGCTTTCCCGTCTATCGTTGGGTCGGAGGAGTGGCGTTCTACGACGCTGGCAACGTGTTTCTCGATCTCGCGGACTTCAATCCCATCAACTTGCGGCATAGCGCCGGCTTTGGCCTCCGAGTCGACGCTCCGTTCGGTATGCTGAGACTCGACTGGGCTCGGGTGCTCGACCGCCAACCATGGGAGAAGGCCAACCGCTTCTGGTTTACCTTTGGACATGCTTTCTAGGCTCAGCTCTTGATAGCAATGATTTTGGTAGTCCAAACAAGCGCTGGTTCACCAGCGTGGCGAATCGCGCGAGATTCTTGAAATTCACGTCGAGACAGTCGATAAAGCAGTGAGAGCAATGTTTACAAGCAAGGAAAAGCTAGCAGTGAAAGATGGGAAACTTGGTGCCTTCTTGGGTGTCTACACGCCGACCGTTCTCACGATTCTCGGTGTCATCATGTACCTACGACTCGGTTGGGTGACCGGACAGGTGGGCCTGACGAAGACCATTTTCATCGTGGTGATGGCCAACGTGATCACGCTGGTCACGACATTGTCGTTTTCCGCGATCGCGACGAACATCAAGGTCGGCGTAGGAGGTGCATATTACATTATTTCCCGCAGCCTCGGCTTAGAGTTTGGTGGCGCGATCGGTTTACCTTTGTTCCTGTCGCAGGCGTTTTCCGTAACCCTCTACGCATTCGGCCTTGCCGAGTCCCTGCGCATACTCTGGCCCAACGTGCCAGTTCAAGTGGCTGCGTTCGTCATCACGATCGCAGTAGGAGCGCTTGCCTACCGCGGTGCAGGGGTCGCTCTAAAAGCCCAAACTCCTATCATGGTCCTGATCGCAATATCGATCGGCGCCTTAGGCGCGGGCTCGATTCTCGGACCACGAGTGGCGGTCTCCGTCCCCGAACCGGGACCGATAGCGGACTTCTGGGTGGTATTTGCAGTTTTCTTTCCCGCGGTGACGGGAATCATGGCGGGCTTGGGGCTTTCCGGCGATCTCCGAGATCCGATCAAGGCGATTCCGCGCGGTGCACTGGCTGCTACCCTAACAGGTTTTGCCATTTACCTGGCGATTCCATTCCTTCTTCTCAAGGGCGCCACACCGGAAGCCCTGCTTCAGGAACCTCTCATCTGGACCAAGATCGCACCCCTCGGCGCCGCCCTGGTGCTTCCCGGGCTCTGGGGAGCGATTTTCTCCTCCGCAGTAGGCTCTGTTCTAGGGGCACCAAGAACCCTACAGGCGCTGGCGTCGGATGGACTGGCGCCCCGATTTCTCGGTCGGGTTTCCGGCCATGGTCGCGGAGAACCCATCCCGGGTCTTGTCGTCTCCATGGCGATCGCCCTCGGAGCGGTGATGCTCGGAGACCTGAACGCGGTGGCGCCGGTCGTAACCATGTTCTTTCTGACGGTATACGGTACGATGAACGTGGTGGCAGCGTTGGAGACACTCTCCGGCGATCCCTCCTGGCGACCTCGCCTGCGAGTCCCGTGGAGCATCTGCCTCCTCGGGGGCGTCGGGTGCTTTACCGTAATGTTCCTCATCAATGCGAAGGTCGCTATCGCCGCGATCATCATTGAAATAGCCCTATGGGCGATTTTCGCACGGCGGGAGCGGCGAGCGGCTTGGGGCGACGTTCGTCGGGGAGTGTACGAAGCACTGGTCCGATGGTCGCTCGTCCGCCTCGCACAGCGCGCCATGACCCCACGCAATTGGCGTCCCCACGTGCTGGTTTTCGTGGATGACGCCGAGGGACGCCTCGACCTCATTCGTTTCGGCACCTGGTTTAGTCAAGGCCGGGGAGTCGTCACGGTATGCGAGCTGGTTGTTGGCGATCTTTTGACGGAAGAGATCGATGTTCGCCAGAAAGAGGATCGGATCTTTCGGATGCTCCGGCGAGAAGAACTGGTGGCGTTCGGTGAAGTCGATGTGGTGCGGGATGTGATCTCCGGGATCACCGACGTAGCGCAGGCAAACGGCTTTGGTGGTCTGGACAGCAATACGATCTTTCTCGGTTGGCCGCGAGACTTGAGTAGAACTGTTGAGTTTCTTCACGTTGTCAACCGGCTGGAGCGTTTGAACAAGTCCGTGGTCATCGGCCGCATACAACCCGGATTGATACCACGGGGAGAAGTAGAACGTGTGATACACATCTGGTGGGGCGGCCTCCAACACGCCGGCGACCTCATGCTTCTGCTGGCTCATCTTCTAACCCTCAATCCCGAATGGCGAAACACTGCTATTCGCATCCTCAGTGTGGCCTCGAATGAGCTCATGCAAAAAAACATCGAGCGTTACCTGCAGCGACTCATCCCCGAGATCCGGATCTCGGCCACCGCAACGGTGATGATCCATCCAAGAAATGAGACCGTTAGGGAGATCATTCATCGCGAGAGCTCAGAAGCCGACATCGTGTTTCTGGGACTGGACCCGCCGGAGAAGGACGAAGACCTAGAGCCTTACGCGCAGCGCATGGTCGACGTCTCCGAACCCTTGAGAACGGTCTTTTTTGTGAAGAACTCGAGTCTTTTCGTAGGTAAGCTGGTGCAGACTTCAGAAGAGATAGCATCCGCGCTGCCCGACCTAAGTGACAATGCCTCAGAAAAGAGTGGGCCCGACGCTTAGCTGAGGTCCCCGCTTGGAGGGAATGAAGATGCTCACACAGTCCTTTGGCCTAAGTGATGTAGGAAGGACTCGAAACCAGAACGAGGACAGTTTTCTCGTCTCGCCGAGTCTCGGACTCTATGTTGTGTCCGACGGCCTCGGCGGACACGCTTCCGGTGAGGTCGCTTCGCAGCTCGCAGTGAAAACGGTGGAAGATTACGTCGCCGAAAGAAAGAGCTTCATCGAACGATCACAAGAGACACCCGGTGGACACTTCAAGCTGATCGAAGTCGCGGAAGGTGCGGTCCAGGAAGCCTGTCGTCGGGTTTACGAGCTAGCATCAACGGACAAAGAGCACGCCGGCATGGCCACGACACTGACGCTTCTACTCGTCGTTGACGACAAAGCTATCATGGCACATGTTGGAGATAGCCGCCTCTACATCATCCGAGACGGCAAAGTCCACCTCATCAGCAACGACCACACTCTTATAAATGAGTTGGTGCAGAAAGGCAGCACTATTGACCCTTCCAGGGCCGCCGCGAGCCCAATGGCTCACGTGCTCACGCGCTCTGTGGGTAATCAGCAATCGGTTTCAGTGGACACGTTATTTTTCGACCTCGTTCCCGGAGACGTATGCCTTCTTTGTTCCGACGGCTTGACTCAACACCTCACCGATCCGGGAGAGATCCTCGAGATGCTCGCACCCGACGACCTCGAAAGGACAGGCACCCGGTTGGTGAAACTAGCTAACGACAGGGGCGGAAAAGACAACATCACGCTGATCCTTGTATCCATGTGCCGGGACGAGCTCGAAGGACAGGCAGGATTACAAAGAGCACAGGAGATACAACTCAAGCTCGCGACACTTGGAAACACCGGCTTGTTCAAGGGTCTTCCTTTCAACCTGCTCACCCGCATCTTGAACAACTCCATTATTCGACATTGCGAAGCCAGCGAGCGCGTCATTGGGCGAGGAGACGTCGCTGACGGGCTCTTCGTTGTCCTAGATGGCAAACTAAATGTCCGCAAAGGGAACGAGCTCGTTTCGGAACTCAGAAGGGCGGACACGTTTGGGGAGCTCGCGCTGATCCGCTCATGGCGGGCTCGGGTCACCATCGAAGCGGAAGAACCCAGCGCCATTCTGTTTTTCCCTCGCGACAATTTCACAAAGATGGCGCAACGGCTTCCTCGGCTCGGGTGCAAGCTGCTGCGAAGAATAGCTGAACATGCATGGCAGGCGCTCGACGAGACGCTCTCAGAAGACGGTCCCGACGAGGCGCACAAAAAGACCTGGCTTTGATCCAAATCGTCAACAGGGGATTCCCACCAAATAAGGGAACATGTGGATCGGCACGATCTCCAGGCAGTTTCGGCGCCAACATGCTATCGTGTCGTGGATGAAACAGTACCCGTTTTCTGAGGCCAACCGGGCGCGTCAGCCCGCGAGTCCAGCCGAGTTTCAGATCGAGACTCGTTCTCCTACTCTGTCAGGCCTCCGAATCCTCAACATCGTCACTCGGCACCGCAATGTTAAGCCCCTCCAGAGCTCCCAACCTTCCTCGCTTCAGCTCGAACGGCCCCCAAAGTCAGTGTCGCGAGATGTGACGATTTCGGGAGCCATTGTGTCTAATATATTGGAGGGAGATCCTGAACGGTCTCCCGCTCACCGTTCGCTCCGCGCGGACAGGCTCGGGGCAGAATCAGTGGTGAACATGCGGGATCTTACGCAAGACGTCACTATCAAGCGTTACATAGTGAATGTATTTGCCGCGCAGGCGGTCATGCCTGCTGGACTGGAGGCCGTCCCCACTAGAAATGGCTCTCAGTTAGAGCAGACAGTTTAATTGAGAGGGAATGTGACGGTTGTTCCCAAGCGTCGGAGATCGAAGACAGCGGCTCCAGTGGTCTCCACGAAAGTCATCGAAGAGATCAGCGGGCGGCTGGAGCGCGGTCAACCCGTAAGGAGAAGCTTTGCGGGGCTGGGACGACTTCATATCGACCGCCAGTTGCCCTTCCTTTGCCTACACCGCCAGCCGCGGGGACGAAACGATCAAGGCACGGACCGCCTTGTCATGGCGGAAGCCTCGTATCTTGTGGTTTCCGGGACAACGGGCTGCTTCGTCGGCCTTGGCTCCCTTACTTCGCCGGGTCATCGAGACGTTGTCCAAGCCGTTCGGAGCATTCCTGTTGGTAGAGGTTTGGTCGACGGAGCATTTGCCCGAGCGGGAAGCGGCGCAGTCGGGAGAGTTGCATCATCCCGTCTTTGAGATTCACATCGCGAAAGGTCAGGACCTACAGGACACAGCGGAGACGCTCAGGGCTCGGCTGGGCAAAATCAAGATTCACCGAAAGCCCGCGGAGGTCGAGGTCGCGTATGACGGTCGGCTGGGACCGCCGGGGCTGCCGCCGATCCTCTCGGCTCATGAGATGCGAGTGCTGCGCTGCCGGGACGATCGGGCTGGGGGTTGCCCCGATCTACCGGAGCCCCGACGGTGAAACGGTTTACCCACTGATTCTGAGGACCTTGAGGCGGGCTCTGTCGCCGGCCTTGAAACGAACCTTCCACCAGTTCGCGCGAGTGCACACCTCCCACACCCCGCCCAGCTATCAGGCGTTGGGGCGGCGCCGGGTGGTCAAAGCGGTCTGGGAAGTGGACGAGCAGCTGGCGGGCATCAGTGACTCGTTCGACTTTCTGCTCCTGGTCACGCCGGTGAACATCGAATCGGCGTGGCATCGCTTCAAGCGGAAACGCTTTCAGGAAGCGCCTTCTTTTCAATATCGGCCCCGGCCGATCGACCCGGTCCTGATGAAGCGACGGCTGTACCAGATTCCCATCGAGCGCGTCGAGGACCCGACGCTGGCGCAGCTGTTTTGGGAAAAGCAGATGGAGCTGGATCGGCAGCTGACGATGCTCGCCGACCGCGACACCCAACGCTTTCTCTACGGCGGTCTGCAGTTGTACGGCAAACTGGACGGCAAGCTGGTTTCAACCGCCAGGGACCTGCTGGACAGACTTCCCTCGCGGACGCGCGAAGACTGGCGAGAGGGTCATCTGGACGCCGCGGCCTTTGCCGAGCGGGCCCGGGAAGAGCTGAGTTACTACCACCGGATGAGCCCGGCATTCACCGCCACGGTCCAGGTGCGCGAGGACATGTATTCCGGGCTGATGGTTTCACGGGGGCAGCTGCTGATCGGAAGGAATGCCCGAATTCCCAGACCGCCGGGTGGAGGCTCTCTTGAGCCATGAGGTCGGGACCCACCTGCTGACCTACTACAACGGCCGCGCGCAGCCTTTTCGCCAGCTGTACGTGGGGCTGGCGGGATACGACGAGCTCCAGGAGGGACTGGCGGTATTGGCCGAGTATCTGGTCGGCGGCCTCAGCCGGGCACGCCTGCGCCTGCTGGCGGCGCGCGTGGTGGCGGCACATAGTCATCGTCGAGGGGGCTTCATTCACCGAGGTCTATCGTCTGCTCGACCGGACGTACGAATTCGACCAGAAGACCGCTTTCACGATCACGATGCGGATCTTCCGCGGGGGCGGTCTGATCAAGGACGCGGTGTATCTGCGGGGGTTGCTCCGCATTCTCGACTACGTGAAGAATCGGGGCGAGCTGGAACCCCTCTACATCGGCAAAATCGCGGCCCATCATATGCCTATCATCAAGGAGTTGCAGTGGCGCAAGGTGCTTCGGCCCCTGCCGCTTCGCCCCCGGTTCCTCGACCGGGAAGACAGCCTTCAGCGGTTGAACGAGCTCCGAAATGGATATTCACTGATCGAAATGGCGGGCAGTCCCGCCCGAAAGGAGAAACGAGGATGAGAATTGGATTCGTTGTGAATGATATCAAGACCGAGGAGCCGGGATACACGACCGTCCGCCTGGCCATGGCGGCGATCAACCTGGGTCACGAAGCGTGGCTGATGGGAGCCGGCGACTTTGCCTACGACCCGGATGAGATCATCCGCGCCCGGGCGAAGACGGCCCCCAAGTCCAAGTACAAGTCGTCGGAGATCTTTCTGAGCGACTTGCAGGGCAAAAAGGCCAAGACGGAGAGGATCACCGTCGACGACCTCGACGTGCTGATGCTGCGCAGCGATCCCTCGAACGATACCGGGACTGCGGGCCTGGGCGCAGGCCTCGGGTATCATCTTCGGCCGCGTGGCCATGCGCCATGGAGTGATCGTGCTCAACGACCCCAACGGTCTGTCGAAGGCGATGAACAAGATGTACTTTCAGTTGTTTCCCGAAGAGGTCCGCCCGAAGACGCTGATCACCCGGGACCGGGACGAGATCAAGGCCTTTGCCAAGGAGATGGGGGGCAATGTCGTCTTGAAGCCGCTTCAGGGTTCCGGCGGACAGAGCGTTTTTCTGGTTCGCCCGGACGATGTGCCGAATCTGAACCAGATGATTGAAGCGGTCAGCCGCGAAGGGTACGTCATCGCCCAGGAATACCTTCCTGCCGCCGCCGAAGGGGACACGCGCCTGTTTGTGATGAACGGACAACCGCTTCGCTACAAAGGCAAGTACGCCGCTTTCCGGCGCGTCCGCCAAGGCGACGACATGCGAAGCAATATCCACGCGGGAGGCAAGCTCCGCCAGGCCGAAATCACCGACACGCATCTGAAAATCGTCGAGATCGTCCGCCCGAAACTCGTACAGGACGGCATGTTCCTCGTCGGACTCGACATCGTCGGGGACAAACTGATGGAGATTAACGTGTTCAGCCCGGGCGGTCTGGGAAGCGCCCAGAAGTTCGAAGGGGTGAACTTCACGCATGCCGTTCTTCATGCCATGGAACGCAAAGTGGAATACATGAAGTACTACCGGCGCAGCTTCGAAAACGTGGAGATGGCGACACTGTAAGGGTAGCTATCTCTTTCGGGCGAGCAGGAAACAGGCGGCCGCACGAGCCGGGACCTACCGGCCGAGGAGGACTGATCGTGGAGGAACCGACCTGGAGTATCGTCGCGGGGGAAGGCCCTTTGGTTGCGACCGCGATTCATCACGGGCACACGATCCGCGAAGAACTAAGAGCCCGGTCCGCCCTCGCCGAGTCGGAGAGGCTGCGGGAGGAGGATCCGTTCACCGGTGAGTGGACGACGGTGGCGGATACCCGCGTCGTGGTTCACCAGTCGCGCTTCGAGGTGGATCTGAACCGGCCACCCGAGAAGGCAGTTTACCTTCGACCCGAAGATGCCTGGGGCCTCAACCTATGGAAAGAGCCCCTCGAGCCGGAAATGGTGGACCGTTCCTTATCGCTGTACGATTCGTTCTACGCCGAGCTGAGGCAGTTGTTGAAGAAGAAGGAAAAGAGCCACGGGCGTTTCGTTCTGTTCGATCTGCACTCGTACAATCACCGGCGGGCCGGGCCCGATGGCCCCCCGGCAGCGCAGGAGGAGAACCCGGAAGTGAACGTCGGCACCGGCAACCTGGACCGGGAGCGCTGGGGGCCGGTGGTCGATTCGTTCATGTCGGCTTTGCGCGGGTTTGACTTCGGGGGACGACACTTGGACGTGCGCGAGAATGTCAAGTTCCGGGGAGGATATCTTTCGAAGTGGGTCCAGGAGAATTTCCCTCGGTCCGGTTGCGCGCTCGCCATCGAATTCAAGAAGTTCTTCATGGATGAATGGACCGGCGAGCCTGTTCCGGAGACGATTGAAACGGTTCGACAAGCTCTGGAGGCGACCGTTTCTCCTGTTCTGACCGTCCTGACCAACTGGGACGGTCCCGCTTGAAAGCGTTTCGCTTCAGCCAACTCCCGATCATTACCGTTACCGAGATGGCATTGGTCTGGTGCAACTAGCTACATCCGCGATATCAGTTTCCCGGCGAACTCGCTGGCATTACGCACGAACACAGTCGTATTGAGTCCCTCAACCATCTCTTCCAGCCATCGTGCATAACGGGACTCGGTGCCGGGGCGAGGCTCTTGTAGCCCAAGAAAAACGATGTCGGCCTGCGCGCTGTGCTCGTGGATGATATCCCGGATGCTATCCTCGGAGCTCCCCATGATGATATCCGTACCGGCTCCGATACGAACCTCCGCAGGAAGAGCCGCCAGGCTCTTGGTCTGGGTCTCGCGCTCTTGCTCGTTTCGCGCAATGGAGCGAATGAGAAGTCGTGCATCCATCCATTCCGTATTGAGACTCAGAAGGTGTGCCAGCAGAAGCATCATATCGCCGTTGTTCTCGAGTCCGCCCCACCAGAGATCGATCCTCTTTTCTTGTCCGGGCTCGTGGGACCACTTCAGCCGCGCCAGAATAGTGCTCTTGCCGACTTTCGAGAAGGCCCGCATGGTACGAAGCCAAGCTTCGAGCCTCTCGCGTTTGTTGGGCCAACCGACCATCACGGTATTGGACTGAAGTCCGGCCATTCCGTTGGCTTGGACGGCGCTGATGACTCCGCTTTCGAACTCGGGCACCACATCCACTTCACTGAAGGCCAGTAAACCCTCATCGGAAATGGTCTGATCCATTTCCCGCCTCATCTTCTCGATCTCGATGTGGTCACGCGTCAGATCGCCGACGACGAGTTGACACGCCGTTACCAGACCACGGTTTTGATTGAACCAGTTTGCGAGCCGGATGAGCCCGATCCGTTTTTGGGCATCACCAGCGAAAACGAGAATGAACGGCCGCCAATTCCTCGGGTCGCGGCCCAGCGTCCGAAGCTGCACGAGAGCCAATCGCGCCAAGGACAGCCACACGCCCGCCCGCGCGTCGCCCCATCTTCTTTGGAGGGAACGCCGTCGGAGGAATGCGTAGAGCATCGATTCGAGCGTCACGGCGGCGATACAGGCCAACGGGTTGATCAGGAACATCACGACAATCGCGCCGAGTGCGCCTAAAATCGACACATACCACGGCACGTTGATCTTGGGTCGGTAGGAGGGATCTCCACCCCACTTTTCCGCCGCAGCGCTCAAATTGATGGTGACGTAGAGCGTGAGGAAGAGGATGGTCACGAACTGCGCCACTGCATTGAGCGCCCCCAGGCCGACGGCCGCCAGGGCAATGCCGCCGCTGACATAGGTAGCCACCACGGGCTGGCCGGTTTTCGACAATCGGGACAGGAAGGCCGGTGCCAAACCGTCCTTGGCGAGTGCCTGCAAAACGCGCGGTCCTCCAAGAACGCTCCCAAACGCCGAAGACAGTATCGCGCCCCACATACCGGGGAAAACCAGCCAAGCGCCCAAGATGGCCACAGAAGTCCAAACGCCCACGCCGGGCAACGCCAACTCTTCCAAGCTGACGCGCGAGCTGAAGGAAAGAAACGTCGGCACAGCCAAGTACACAAGGGCACCCACGACAACCGCCAGAAGGGTTCCAACGGGTATGGACCGCCTCGGGTCCTTCAAGTCCCCGCTCAAACCGATGCCGGCAGTAAAGCCGGTGACAGCGGGAAAGAAGATGGACAAGACGTACCAAAAACCTTCGGGGGCCGTGCGATAAGTGGCCACCAACTCGGGGGCACGAGTGGGACCGCTCACGGCACCGCCGATCATCGCGAGAAGAGAGACACCGACGGCAACCATGATGGGAATTTGCAGCTTGAGCGTCATCTCCGCGCTCTTGCCGGCAACCATGGTGGTGGCGATGACAGTGACGGCGGCAATCAGCGGCACGGCATACTCCGGTACCGCACCCCACCCCGAAGGCCACAGCCACAAGATGGATTCCGACAAGCCGTAGGAGTAGAAGGTGATGCTCAACGTTCGACAAAGGAACAACGGGATCCCGATCGCACCACCCAGCTCCAAGCCCAAGCTGTGGGCGACCATGTAGTACTCCCCGCCGACACCCACGCGCATATTCGTTGCTAGGGCCGAAGCACTGAGCGCCGTCAGGAAAGTGACCGAGCTCGAGAGCAGTACGATCAAAACGGTCAAGGGCAAACCGACGTTTCCAACCACCCATCCGAAGCGCAGGTACATGATGAGGCCGAGGATCGTCAGTACTGAGGGAGTGAAAACGCCCAGGAAAGTGCCGAATTTCTTGACCGGCTCCGGGCCCGATTCTCGTGGTACCGCTTTCGATTCGTTTGGGCTAGTCATTTCCGAAGTGCAAGTCCTTATCGGACCGGATGGATCGGTATGGCGGTCTATCGTTTCTCGCAGGACTCATCGGAATCGTTTATCCCTGAGCCAAAGCCATTTGTAATGGCATCAGTCTAGTTCTTCTTTCGTCCCCTGGCAAAACCAACGATCGTTGTGATCACAAATACCGCGTCCGCGCGGCTCGATCGGCATACCAGAGACAGTTGCGGGAACTCCCTGTCTCTAATCTCTTAGACACGCTTGCTCCCGAAATCGTCACACCCCGTGACACCGCAGTTGGACCATTTCTTGGCATCGGTAAGAATTGGCTGCCCGTGCCACAAGCAGCTAGAATAAGTCCACAATAAGCTTGGAGTCGATTTAACCTCATGAACATCATTTTCGTCACACCGGAAATGGAGCCCCTGGTCAAAGTGGGAGGCCTGGCTGACGTCGTCTCGGCTCTGTCTCTGGCGCTCGCGCGGACCGGCGACGAGGTTTCCGTTATCATGCCTCGCTATAGCGGGATCAACATCCCGAGAGGCAGAATCAAGGACACCGGCGTGACCATAAGTGTCCCACTCGACGGCGACGTTTGGAAAGGAACGGTCTCCGCCTACCGTCACGACGGGGTCTTGGTCTATCTCGTCGGCAATCCGAAGCTCTTCGACCGCGAAGGAACTTATGGAGTCGACGGTACGGACTACACCGACAACGCGATTCGATTCGCGTTCCTGGCCCGTGGCGCGCTGGAGGTCTCCAAGGCACTCCATCTCAAGCCGGACATCTTTCACATCCATGATTGGCAAACAGCGCTTCTTCCTGTCTTCAAGAAACTCTACTACCAGGTAGAAAAGGAAATCGGCCGGGCCGGCGTCGTCATGAGCATTCACAACCTCGCTTACCAGGGCCTATTCGAGTCTGAATTCGTCACCCGCCTCGGCCTGCCATGGGACATTTTCAACTTACAGGGTCTCGAGTTCTACGGCCAATTGAGCTTCTTGAAAGGTGGCTTGGTTCATTCCGATCTGTTGACGACGGTGAGTCCGACTTACGCGAAGGAAATTCAAACACGTGAATATGGCGCGGGTCTGCACGGTCTTCTTCGACAACGCGCCGATGACTTGGTCGGCATACTCAACGGGATCGACATTTCGGTTTGGAACCCACAAACCGACGGCGATCTGTTCGCACCCTATAGCGCAGGAGACCCTTCTGGAAAGGCAAAGAACAAGAAACGCCTCCAAGAACTGTTGGGGCTCGCGGTCTCCGAAGAGAAACCGCTTTTTGGATGCGTGGCCAGACTCGATCCCCAAAAGGGTTTCGATCTCGTTTTGGAAGCGGCGCCAACCCTACTAGGGGAAGGGGCCCAGCTCGTGATATTGGGGAGCGGAAGGAAGGAATACTTGGACGCATTCAGGGCGCTTGCCAAAACATATCCCGACAAGCTCAGTCTCAATGAAGGTTTTCAGCGGGAGCTAGCGCCCAAGATCTATGCGGGCTCCGATTTCTTTCTCATGCCGTCCCGCTACGAACCCTGCGGTTTGGGTCAAATGATTGCACTTCGGTATGGAACGATTCCCGTTGTCCGTCGTACAGGAGGACTCGCCGACACGATCAAGGATATTGACCAGAATCAGAGGAAAGGCAACGGCTACGTGTTCGAAAAATACGAGACTTCCGCCCTTTTGGAAGCGTTCCGAAGAGCCATGGCAGGTTTCAAGAACTCCAAAACCTGGAATGAGCTGGTTCTTCGCGCCATGAAGGAGGACCTGTCCTGGAAGCACTCTGTGGATTCCTACAAAGATGTCTACGCTCACGCCGCTGGTAAGAGCAAGGCGCGTTCTCTCAAATAGCCAACCGCGCGCTCCACGACCCTGAACACCATGAATTCTCCTCAGCGAAAAACCATACCCGAGCGGCCGAAGCTCCTACTACGTCTAATCGGACGGATAAAAGGTATAATATTGAGTTGCGGACGATCCAGAAGACCTCCGATTGGCTGAAAGGATCCAGATGGCGAAGAAGAAATCCAAAAAGACACCGGTTTCTTCCGCGAATCAACCTGTTTCGTCTCCCGGAACAAAATCCATTTTCCGGCTGACGGATCACGACGTGTATCTATTCAACGAAGGAACCCATTTGCGCCTCTTCGAAAAGCTAGGCGCTCACCCTCAGACGGTAGAGGGAGAACAAGGAACGGCTTTTGCGGTATGGGCACCGGACGCCAAGCAGGTCTTCGTGATGGGTGACTTCAATCACTGGGATCGCTCGAGCCATCCCCTCCATGCAAATGGTGTGTCCGGTGTGTGGGAAGCTTTTGTCCCGGGGGTCCAGCCAGGAGAGATCTACAAGTATCACATCGTATCCCGATACAACGACTACAAGGTCGACAAGGCGGATCCCTTCGCTACGCACGCAGAGACTCCTTCGAAAACCGGCTCGATTGTCTGGCCCTTGGACTACGAATGGGGCGATTCGAGTTGGATGGAAAAGCGCGCCAAGAACAATGCCCTGGATGCTCCCCTCTCCATTTACGAGGTGCACTTGGGCTCATGGCGCCGCGTGCCCGAGGATGACAACCGTTCGCTCAGCTACCGCGAAATGGCACCTCAGCTTGCCGATTACGTTGCGGAACTGGGCTTCACTCACGTGGAGTTTCTACCCATAACGGAGCACCCGTTCACCGGCTCTTGGGGTTACCAGACCACGGGCTACTTTGCACCGACGAGCCGATTTGGGACACCTCAAGATTTCATGTACCTTGTCGACTACCTGCACCAGAAAGGTATCGGCGTCATCCTCGATTGGGTACCTTCACATTTCCCCTCCGACGAGTACGGCCTGGCCTACTTCGACGGTACCTATCTCTACGAGCACGGCGACCCTCGCAAAGGTTTTCACCCCGATTGGAAGAGCGCCATCTTCAACTACGGGCGCAACGAAGTTCGCAGCTTCCTCCTTTCGAGCGCCCTCTTCTGGATCGACAAATACCACGTCGACGGTCTTAGGGTAGATGCGGTGGCTTCCCTGCTCTACTTGGACTATTCGCGGAAGCATGGCGAGTGGATACCGAACAAGTACGGTGGCAATGAGAATCTAGAAGCTTTGGATTTCATACGCCGCCTCAACGAAGAAGTCTACAAAGCGCACCCCGACGTTCAGATGATCGCCGAAGAATCGACCGCATGGCCCATGGTGTCGCGGCCCGTCTATGTGGGAGGTCTCGGATTCGGAATGAAGTGGGACATGGGTTGGATGCACGACACCCTGCTTTTCATGTCCAAAGAGCCCATCCACCGCAAGTATCACCACAACCAACTGACGTTCCGCATGCTCTACGCCTTCACTGAAAATTTCGCCCTGCCCCTCTCCCACGACGAAGTTGTCCACGGAAAAGGCTCTCTTCTGAGCAAGATGCCCGGAGACGGCTGGCAGAGGTTTGCCAACTTGAGGCTCTTGTTCGCCTACATGTGGGGACAAGCGGGGAAGAAACTTCTCTTCATGGGTGGAGAGTTCGGGCAATGGAACGAGTGGAGCCACGAAGAGAGTCTCCAATGGGACCTCACCCAATATCTTCCCCACGAGGGAGTTCAGCAGTGGATTCGTGATTTGAACCGCTTTTACCGAAGCGAACCAGCGCTGCATGAGCTTGACTGTGACCCGGCCGGGTTCGAGTGGATTGACTGCTCCGACTGGGAGAGTAGCGTGGTCAGTTTCTTGCGCAAGAGCAAATCCACTCCGAGTCTCGTTGTGGCGGTCTTCAATTTCACCCCCGTGCCTCGCCATGGATATCAAATCGGTGTTCCCCGGGGCGGTTTCTGGGAGGAAGCTCTTAACAGCGACGCCATGGACTACGGAGGAAGTGGACAAGGGAATTTCGGTGGATTGGAAGCAAGCTCCATACCCATCCACGGTCGCCCTTTTTCACTGGAGATCACACTGCCTCCCTTAGGAGCGGTCTTCTTTCGTAGCAGCGACGAGCCTTCCGAGCCGACCATTGACGGGTAACCTCTTCGAAGAGATCAAGCGCGGGGCGGGTGAGCGATCAGGCTCTCTCTTCCTCTTCCCTGTGATGGTGAGCGAAAATTGCTAGGTGATTCATGGAACGTTACATCTGCATCCACGGACATTTTTACCAACCACCCAGAGAGAACCCCTGGCTGGAGATCATCGAAGCTGAGGACTCCGCCTATCCCTACCATGATTGGAACGAGCGGGTCACCGCTGAGTGTTACGAGCCGAACGCCGCGTCGCGGATTCTCGATGGCGAGGGGCTCATCGTCAAGATCGTCAGCAACTACGAGAAGATCAGTTTCAATTTCGGCCCTACTTTGTTGGCGTGGATGCAAGACAAGGCTCCCAAGGTTTACGAAGCCGTCATCGCCGCCGATCACGCGAGTCAAAAGCGCTTTTCCGGGCATGGCTCGGCACTGGCCCAGTCTTACAACCACATCATCCACCCTCTCGCCAATCGGCGTGACAAAGAGACACAAATCCTATGGGGTATCTCCGATTTCGAGTCTCGATTCGGGCGCCGACCGGAAGGTATGTGGCTCCCGGAAGCCGCAGTGGATCTCGAGAGCCTCGACATCATGGCGGAGCATGGCATTCGATTCACCGTCCTCTCGCCTTACCAGGCGAGCCGCTCTCGACGCCATGGAGCCCGTTGGCGAAACGTCAGTGGTGGAGGCATCGACCCCAGCCAACCCTACCTGCAACAGCTTCCGTCAGGCCGTGAAATCAACCTGTTTTTCTACGACGGACCCATATCCAGAGGCGTCGCTTTCGAGAAACTCCTTTCACAAGGCGAGAAGTTCGCCCATCGTCTCCTGAGCGCTTTTTCAGACGAGCGTACCTGGCCACAACTCATGCATATCGCTACCGATGGAGAGACTTACGGCCATCATCACCAATTCGGCGACATGGCACTAGCCTATGCCCTCCAATACATCGAACAGCAGAATCTCGCCACACTCACCAACTATGCGGAATATCTGGAAAAACACACCCCCGACCATCTCGTCGAGATCTTCGAATCCAGCTCTTGGAGCTGTGCCCACGGGGTCGAGCGCTGGAGAAGTGATTGCGGTTGCCACACGGGAGGTGGGGCGGGATGGAACCAGGCTTGGCGCACACCACTTCGGGAAGCCCTGGATTGGCTTCGTGACGAGCTGGCCCCTCGTTTCGAGGAAAAATGCAGGCAATATCTGAGCGACCCCTGGGCAGCCCGCAACGACTTCATCCACGTCGTACTCGATCGTTCGGCGGAAAACGTGGAGAGATTTCTTCAGCGACATGCTGTAAGCGAGCTTCAGCAAGAGGATCGAATTGCCGCACTCAAGCTGTTGGAGCTCCAGCGCCAGACGATGCTCATGTACACCAGTTGCGGGTGGTTCTTCAGCGATCTCTCCGGCATCGAGACGATTCAAGTCATGAGATACGCAGGGCGCGCACTGCAGCTCGCTTTCGAGCTATTCGGCGACGACCTGGAGAGCCCGTTTCTGGATCTATTGGAAAAAGCCCAGAGCAACATCTCCGAGAGAGGCGACGGACGCCAGATCTACGAAAAGCACGTCCGGCCGGCCGTCGTAGACTTGGAAAAAGCGGGCGCCCATTACGCGATCAGCTCTATGTTCGAGTCCTATCCGGACCAGCTGAGGACGGCTTGCTTTCGTGTCGACCGGCAGGACTCCCACCTCTTCGAAGCGGGACGTTCGAAGCTACTGATTGGAAGGGCGCATATTGCTTCAGAGATTACTCAGGAGTCTGCCGAGCTGAGCTACGGAGTTCTTCATTTCGGTGGCCACCAAGTCAACGGCGGTGTGAGGCCGTTCTTAGGTGCCGCAGCCTATCGAGAATTGCTCGAGGAAGTAGCGGCTCCGTTCGATCATGCGGATTTCCCCGCGGTCATACGTCTACTCGACCGCCATTTCGGGGAGTCGACCTACTCACTCCGTTCTCTTTTCCGCGACCAACAAAGAAAGATCTTGAATCTTGTGCTCGGGTCAGCATTGAACGAAGCGGAAGCCGTCTATCGGCAACTGCACGAGCACCATGCCCCGACAATGCGGTTTTTCAACGATCTAGGCATCCCTTCTCCCAAAGCTTTTCTGACGGCGGCGGAGTTCGCACTCAACAGCAACCTCCGGCACGCTTTCGAGAGTGAGGTGCTGGATCCGAAACGGATTGAGAGCCTGCTTAGGGAGGCGGAAACAGAAGGCGTCAGCCTGGACACCGAAACGCTCACCTTTGCCTGGAGGGCGGCCATCGAAAAACTAGCGGATCGGTTTTTCGAGACTCCGGAAAGACTGGAGCTCGTGGAACGCCTCGATGCGGTTGCCACCCTGATCCAAATCCTTCCCTTTCGAGCCGATCTTTGGAAAGTACAGAACCGTTACTACCAAGTTTCGGTCAACTCTCTGCCTTACCATCAGTCACGGGCCGAGCAAGGAGAGCCGGAGGCAAAGAAATGGGTGGACCACTTCGTCTCGCTCGGGAAGAAGTTGTCGATGAAGGTGAAATAGATGCAGGTACTCGAGTACCCGAGAACTCAAGGACTCAAGAATGAGGACAACAAGCTGCCGGGCTGTTACAGCCACTTCTTCCTTTGAAATAAGCCATACGGTCTCCACGTCATAAACGATCAGCGACACTTCCGATTTGTCGACCTTCTGCTCCCCCACATGCACAAAAGATCCGGGAGGGAGACCGGCTTTGCGTGAACGACGCTTCCTTGCTTTGTTTTTGCTCAACACATCTTCTCCCTCCTACGTCGTCCCGCTTTGCTAGTTTTTTATTCTTCTGACAACGAGCCAGTACCCAACGCTCGCCGCCAGCACGACCGCGCCTCGGCAGAGTGTCTGTTCACTTTGTCAGGGTCGAGGCTTTGGGCCGACCCTCTCAGGGCGTCGTTCCGCCCCTCGCACGTGAGTCCTCGCAACTGTAGGCCATCCTTCGACGCCAAGGAGGCTCGCCGATTCCGACGATCTTCGCGGTTTCCTTCCGTCTTTCCGTCTTCTACTTGTGGTGCCGCCTTCCTCCTCGCTGGCGGGCTGTAGGTAAGCGACGTCTCACGCTTCAATCCTCGCTTCTTCACATCCTCCCGCGCACATCGTCGGTTGTTCTCTTGGCCATTTCCCGAGCGCTCTGCCGGTTCCGGTCGGTCCGCTGCTACGCTCGCGCCAGAACGGTCACCCTCGCCTAACGGCGTCTGTCACTCGCTTTCGCTAGAGCGTCCTTCTCCCGACCCCGGCGCCCGCGGGGGTCATCTCCTTCCCTTCGGGCCGTGGTTTCCCCCGGAGGTCAGTGAAGGGAAACGCACAGACCCTTCGGAAAGGAGATGAGGAATCATGGCCAAAACGAAAATCAACCGAGCGAGAAGAAGGACGTAGAATCGAGACGCTGCGGGTTTCCGTTGTCAGAGAGCGTTCCCCGCTCACCTACAGCCTTGCGTGTCCCACCAACGCTCCGAAGGTGGCACGTGAGCTTATCGGCCACGACCTCGACCGAGAGGTCTTCGGCATCCTGGTCGTCGACACTCGCAACCGGGTCACCGCGATGCACATCGTCTCCGTCGGCAGCCTCGACGGCTCGCTCGTCCATCCGCGCGACGTATTCAAGGTCGCCATAGTTGACTGCGCCGCTGCGATAATCTTGTTCCACAATCACCCAAGCGGCGATCCTAGCCCCAGCCGCGAGGACACCGAGCTCACCCAGCGCCTCCGTGAGGCCGGCCGCATCCTCGGCATCGAGGTTCTCGATCACCTGGTCCTCGGCGACGATGGCCGGTATTTCAGTTTCAAGGAGCGGGGGCTCCTTTAAAGGGCCCCTTTTTGCTTGTCGGGAATTCACGCCGGGCCATCGCTGACCCTTGCTTTTTCAGAATGACCGGGTACACGTGCATCTTCGCGCCGCAGCTGGCAGATGTCGCGGACATGTAAGGTTCTTGCTAGGCGGCGTAGTAGGCGTAGCGGCTCCATCAGTGAGAAATCTTACTGTAAGCCTGGCCTGCACCGTCAAAAATCAGAATATTTTGCGAAAAGCCTACATCTACTGGGCGAAGTTGCTTCAAAGCCACAGCGCAGGAACATCGCTCCTGGCATCTCGAAACTCCACTCTGTCGTCTTGCTCACTTCAAAACTGGAGGACCGGGGAAGACAACGAGCCCGAGAAACCCAATGATGGTTGAACTAAGTTGCTACCTCCCCCAGCCCATCAAAAACGGGCAATTTACACAGACCCTTTTTTCGGGAGCTGCCAATATTCTCAACTTCAGTCTTGCAGCTTCTCATCCATAGGAGCCAAACGCCTGTCAATTGAGAGCTAGCAAGGTTTGACGTCTGTGCCGACTCCATAGCGGCCGGAAACATTATCGAGCAAACCATACCCCTCGTAGATTAAATACTTTCGAGCTGATTATTCGTTATAGCCGATGAATCTGATATCCACTAAATGGCTTCAAGTTACTCACGTAGCTAGTTGCGGTTGCTGAGTTCCTGAAACCTGGCTCCAAGGCACCGCCCAGGATAGCTTCGGTGCAGGTTCACGGCCGCCTTTTTTGATCATTTGTTCTGGATAGTGTCGTATCGCCGAGCTTGCGATTATGTCATTTAAGGTTATCAAGCTTACTATTTTCCAGTCGTTATAAGCCTGTCGAGTTCTTTGACCGCCCTGTTGGCTTCGTTGACTTTCTGATAAGCTGCCCTCAACACCTGTGCAAGGATCTCGATGTTGACGGGCTTCTTTAGGAAAGCGAAAGCGCCCAACTTCGCAGCCATTTGCTCCTCGCGTTCGGAGCCACGACCGGTCAGGATGATGACTTCTATATTGGGGTGTGTTTGCTTGATGCGCGTGAGGACTTCGATACCCTCGATGCCGAGCATCATGAGGTCCAAAACCATCACGTCGGGCTGATCTTTTTCCACGTAATCCAACGCCTGGCGGCCGTTGTAGACGACGGAAGTCGGCAGCTGGGGGGGTACGAAGTCGCTCACTGAGGGTCTGGACAAACTCTTTCTCATCGTCCACGAGGAGGATTTTGGGTGGTGTGGGAGCCGGGGGCGGGTCACCGCCCCTAGCTACCCGATCGGAGACCAACGGAAACGTAGTATGATCGTTCGTTCCTCCAAAGAGAGCCTCACGTCTGTAGCTCATTCGGCTCATCTAGCCCATCATTATATTTGCGGAGAGAAGCGCTAGGAGTATTGCGAACACAGCCGCCACGGCAAAAAACCATATCCTCATTGTCAACCTCCATTCCGAATCTGCGGGAATTTGGATCGATGCTTGTTTCTGTCTCGTCCGAATCCACATCTTCTCTCATATAATATTATCGGGCTCAACACTATGTAAATAAGGAAGTTTCAAACAACCAATTCGTAAATATCGATGCTTTGAACGAAACACTATCCACATTGTTCTATTCCTGTCTGCCTCTTACCCCTGCCGCCATTGATAGTTGCGCTCACCACTAGCTCAACGGTCCGTCTCGTGGCTCAGAAAGGAAGAAAGGGGATTCAGGATAGGTCAGTTGACGATAATGACCACCCAAAGAAAGGACATATGAGCAAAAACAGGCACAATGCCTTCGAAATATTATTCGTATATTACGTAGTATCGATTCCATAGTTCCTTATTTTAAGGACATGAGAAGATCACGATAATGAAAAGGTACTAGGATTGATGGAAGCATCGGAATCCTTTTGGTGGCGTTTGTTTGGATTCCAAGCGGCCCATCAGCGGAAAGGGGGACAAATATCATGGATTTGAAAGATCTCAAGCAGCAGATTCGCAAGCTGATCGCCCTGGATGAGACGGCTTCCCCGGTGATTAGTTGTTACCTAAATCTGGAATCCGGCGAGCCCGCTTATCGCAATTACCTGAATGCCAAGGCGCGGGACTTGCGCACAGTTCTATCGGCGAAGGAGCGGCAGGATTTTGAAGCGGCGCTTGCGGTAATAGAAACCCATCTGAAAACGGAGCTGATTCCGGGCGCCAAAGGCGTGGCTATTTTCTCCCGGGCCGGAGACATGCCCTTTTTTCTCCCGCTGCAATTCAGAGTCCCCTTGCCGAACTGGATTGTGACGAATAGCACCCCCAACATTTATCACCTGGTGGAGCTCAAAGACACCTATCACCGCTACGTGGTACTGCTTTCGACTGAAGATAGCGCCCGCATTTTTGAAGTGAACCTAGGAGCGGTTACGGAGCAGATGTGGCTGAAGCGGCCGGAACTGCGTGAACGCGTGGGCCGCGAATGGACAAAACGACATTACCAGCACCACCGACGGCAACGAGGCCTTCAATTCATCAAAGAGAAAATCAAGCTCTTGGAGCAACTGATGTCGGAAAGGGAACACTCTCACTTGATCCTGGCTGGCAGCCCGCAGATCACGGCGCGGGTACGCAGACTGCTGCCCAAACACCTTAAAGAGAGACTTGCCGATACGGTAACCGCATCCGGCAAAGACAATATCTCCGATATCGTTGCCGCAACGATATCCTCTTTTGTTGAAAACGAAGCGCAAGAGTCGCGGGAAACCACAGAGCTATTGTTTGAAGAGATCAAAACCAACGGTATGGCGGTATGTGGGGCCGACGACAGCTTGAAGGCCCTGAAGGCCCGACAGGTTGACGTTCTGGTACTGGCTCAAGATTTTGCTCCCGAAGCGGGCTGGCATTGTGTGAGCTGTCATGCGGCCGGAACTTGCATAGAGAAAAACGGATACCTGCCCGGAGTGCGGAAGTGTGGAGGTTGAAAAAATCGATATCAAAGAAGAAATTGTGAAAACCGCTGAAAGATATGAATGCCGGATCGAAACGATAAAACACAGCGAGATACTGATGGAATTGGGAGGCGTCGGATGTTTGCTGCGCTTTCTCACTCCGGAACAATACGGCTTCTTTGGCAGCTCCGCACCGGCGTTGGTTCTCCATCGTCTTCTCAAAACGATTGCCGGTGCAGGCAGCTAGGAGTCCTAGACATTCACTCCATTCAACGATCAGCAACAATGCAGATTGACTAGCCGCACTCACCGGTTGGTGTCGACGCGCAATTGCTGCTTTGCCTTTCGTTTCGTTTGGTCAACACAGCAGGCGGGGTGAAATGGCTTGAAAGAATTTTACTTCTGACGGGATTTGCCGACTCGTCCGGTAATGCTAGCGAGGAATTCTGATTCGGAAATCATCCTGGTTCAGGTGACGCCAAGAGGATCCTGATTTGCAGCGTCTAGCGGCTAGACCCAAATGCCGGTTCACCGCGCTCATTGCCTGTCTAGGCGTGCCGGTTGAGGCCGTCCGTGCGGACAACGACCGGGAGTACTGCGGCAACCCCCCAATCTCACCCGTATGAGACTCCATGAGTGTTTCCGAATCAAAGGAAGAACGACTTGGTACAGCCAGGCAAGATCCAACGTGACCAATATCAGTTCTTGGCCACCTGGGATACCGACTCAAAGGAAGAACACCGGCACAAGCTCTCAAGTATGGCTAGCTGGACGATATTCGCCACACAATGAAAGACATATAACCAAAAAGAAGCAAAACGCCTTCGTATCTCACAATTCTCCTACGGTGTGTGGCGGCGATAGGTAGTAGAATTGCAGAAAAGGCTACCAGGACCCACAGATCCTCGAGTCCGCCCGGCGGGATGGCGACAGGCCCAATGACTGCCGATATACCGATTACCAGAAGACTGTTGAACACGTTTGATCCAACGACGTTGCCGACTGCTAGATCGAAGTGATTACTCCTCACCGCCATCAACGATGTCGCTAGTTCCGGAAGGCTCGTTCCCACGGCGATTATGGTAATCCCGACAAGGGCCTCGCTGACACCGTACGCGCGAGCGATGCTTACCGCACCATCTACCACCCAGCCGCCGCCCAGCCCGAGGCCACCAAGACCCATTAGTGTCGCGACGGAGGCTATGATCCAACCATTCCGTTTTACTCCCTCCCTCGATAACGCGCTCTCACCGCGTTCCTGTAGGGCCTTTTGCGCGGATACATAGAAGAATGCCGCAAATCCAATCAGCAAGATCATTCCGTCTAGACGATCGATGACGTCCCACGACCTCCCTAGCATCCAGTCGTTGGCCAATATGACCATTCCTGCCGTCGCCAATAGCATTGTTGGCATCTCTCTAGTCAACGCCGAGCGGCTTACATGCAGCACTTTCATGGCCGCTGTCATTCCGAGGATCAGCCCAACGTTCGCGATGTTCGATCCCAGGACATTCCCAAAGGTGATACCGCCCCTCCCTTGTAGGGATGCCGCTATGTTGATCGCCATCTCCGGCGCACTGGTTGCGAAGGCCACCACGGTCATCCCCACCGCCAATGATGAGACACCGAGGCTCCTGGCTAATGACGTAGCGCCACGCACTACGAGCTCTGCTCCAATCAAGAGCACGATCAACCCTACACCGAGCGTCAGCCAGTTCATTGCATTCTAACCCCATGTATTGACAGCCGCCTCAGCGACAGTTTCTCTTCTCACTGCCCGTATCTCACTGCCAAAAGAATGTTTCGCCCCGCACTTGCCACGCTCCCATTCTCACGCTGTACACCTTGTTCTGTAAATTAGTTACTCAAGAACAAAATGTGCGGAATATTCGAATAATGTGAAGTGCGTCATGACTTCACCTGCTGCCAGACCGAGGAGCTCGTGACCCGCCCCTTCTTCCAAAAGCTCAGGCGAAGGGACATCTCGACGGCGATCTCGACGTTTGCCAGATGACAGCGGAAGGACTGAGGAAGCGTGGCAAGAACTTCTCCACAGCGCGGTCGAATTCCTGGCGGCTCATTCGGTGGGGACGGAAGTAGCCGTTCGGGTTGAGCTCCTCTGCCCCAGCGAAGGCCCGTTCGGCATCTTCGAGCCGGCCCCGGAAGACGAGGACGATCCCTCGGGTGTGGTGTGCCGCGGCTTTACCGGGCTCTAGACGGATTGAGCCCTTTACCTCTATTGCAGCATGGGCCTTGAAGCAAGTTCTCGATCCTTATTTGCAGGATGGGGATCGTCACGCAACATGGCAGCTCTCGATCTCACAACGGATGGACCCATCGAGGCCAGCGTCCCTAAGTGCCCATTTATCGATACGCGCTCCTCGGAGTATGGCTCCCTCGAATCGAGTTCTACGCAGATTGGCTCCCTCAAGGTTGGCACCCTCGAGACAAGCGTCCCGCAGGTCGGCTTCTGAGAGGTCGGCGCGGTTAAGGAAAGCTCCGGAGAGGTCCGCTCCCACGAGGCGGGCCTTTGCTAGGGTGGCTCCAGTGAGGACCGCCTCCCATAGACTGGCCTGGTCAAGTACGGCGTTTTGCAGGTTGGCCCCCTTGAGGTGAGCCAGCACGAGTATCGCACCAACGAGGTGCGCCTTTGATAGGTCGGAGAACGTGAGGTTGGCGCCCCACAAGGAGGTCTTTTCAAGCCGGGCTTCCCTGAGATCGGCACCCCTTAGATTTGCGTCCCGCAGGCAGGCGCCGTCGAGATTGATTCTCCAAAGTCGCGCCTGCTGAAGGAAGACCTCCTCGAGTTCCGCTCCCTTGAGGTTTGCCGTCTCGAGGTTTGCCTGCATGCCCACACGCTTGTCCGAATTTATCCAAGTCTGATGTGCCCTCAAAATCTCTTTGAGTTTCATGATCATTCCTCCATGGACGCCTCCGGTCCGGCTCGCCATGACTGCAGTCCCCGCTCTTCCGTTTCATTCACTTCAACCTACTTACTTCCTTGGTAGACCTCCTCCAGTAACATCGGCGGTCGCTCCCCCCCAAAACCAACACACAGCGTGTTGGCACCCCATCTTCATTGTCGGCAACCAGTCACAATTAGTAAATTAGATAGTTTAGAAGCTGTTCTTCGATCAATACGAAACTACGGATCCCCTGCATTTCCATTTGGCTGTGCCATAAACGCTCGAAATCTCTCATGACGTTGAAAATGCAAGATGGAATCCGTTAAAGAGCTAGTGCCGTAACTTCGCTGACCAGCGAAGGTACCTATTTTACCGGCTCAACAAGTTCGAGTCTCGTAATTATCAATCTTCGTTGACCTGGAAATCGGTAGCCACGCACCCGAACGATGCACCGCAACTACTCCCTGTTGCTCGCTCTCCCCGGCTAAAAGCATTTGCCAAGACAGAGGAATTCTCATGACAGACGGTCTTGCTGCATTTGTAAATAACGAAGCTTTGTCTTTATTGTGTGAGAATAAAAACGTATACTACCCTCCATGGAATGGCTCAACTACCATCATTTGCTGTACTTCTGGGTCGTTGCTAAAGAAGGCAGCATCGTAAAGGCATGCGAGCGACTCCGCCTAGCTCCGCCGACCATAAGTGGGCAGATCCGAATGCTGGAGGAAGCTCTCGGTGTGAAACTGTTCACGCGCTCTGGACGTAAGCTCGTAATGACGGACGTGGGACGTATGGTATACCGTTATGCGGAGGAGATCTTCACGATCGGCCAAGAACTCCTAGATACGCTCGGCGGTCGTTCCGTTAGTCGTCCGTTGCGATTCGAGGTAGGGATCGCCGACGTTGTCCCCAAGCTGGTCGCCCGGAAGCTTCTCGAGCCATGCACGAAACTTCCGCAGCAAGTGCAGCTTATTTGCCGCGAAGACAAACCGCACCGGCTCCTCGCTGAACTCGCCATCCACGAATTGGACATCGTACTCTCCGACGCTCCTGTGGATCCGGGAATCAAGATACGTGCCTATAGCCATCTTCTCGTCGAGTGTGGAGTCCACATATTTGGTACACCGAGCCTCGCCAAGAAATATAGAAACGGGTTTCCAGGATCGCTGAATGATGCGCCGTTTCTTCTTCCTACCGAAGGCACCGCTTTACGGCGTTCGTTGGATGAATGGTTTCAAAAGCAACACATCGTTCCGAAGGTGTTCGGTGAGTTCGTCGATAGTGCCCTTCTCAAGGTTTTTGGTCAGTCGGGAGCAGGTCTGTTTGCGGCACCAGAAGTCATTAGACAGGAGGTCCAACGCGGGTATGGAGTGCAACAAGTTGGTCCTGTCCGAGGGATTCGCGAGAGGTTCTATGCGATTTCGGTCGAGCGCAAACTGGTTCACCCAGCGGTGGTAGCGATTTCAACATCGGCGCGAAAGAAGCTGCTTCATTGAGCGTGTCCATCCGAACACTGCGTTGCAACCACTTCCGACGAGCCAACATCGGTAAAGCCAAAGCTGGTGGCTGCCTGGAAGGGTACGAGAAAAATCGGCAGCATGGTCGTTAGATCATGAAAGGGCCAGAATCACGGCGGTCCTCGGAACTGGGACGAACTCGACACACCCGCTGGTCGCAGGTTTTGGACTGACGACAACGCAGCGAGCGAGCCGCAAAAAAGAGGATGGATAAAGGGTATCGGTTGAAAATAGGGCGACGGCGAGGAGAGTTACTGCGACCTGTAGAGTACCACCCGTAGCACAGAGCGGCCCAGCCTCATAGATTCTCCACAACAGCAGCTCCAACCCGATGTTGAAGACGATGAGAATGACGCCCACGCGGCTGCCTCTTAGACGACCTCGCGCTGGTCGACCATTTGTGAAACCGTGTGGGCCGATCGGAGTTCCGACGACAAAGAATCCCACAATGGGGCCGCATCGGCTAACTTTGAGCTAAGGAAACGACCCATATAGATTGTTTGCGTGTCCTCCTGGAGCGGCTTGTGACAAACTGGAAACGGTAGACAGTCAAGAAAGTCAGACGCCAGGAGGCCTGTTTTCCTTCTCCTTCAGTTGCGCGCCGCAGGTGCGCCTATACGTGAAGTTTGCCTCCGTAGTGCTTACAGAAAACGGCATCGGTGTCGTGTCCCTCGATGGCGCATTTCGGGCAGACTTGTGTGCTCACTTTGGCTTTGCGGGCTCGCGCCACCTCGATGGTGACGATTCCGGTGGGTACGGCAATGAGCCCGTAACCGAAACCCATCAGAGCCGACGCCAGAAGTTTCCAATGACCGTCTGAAGTGCGATATCGCAGTAGCCCACTGTCGTCACTGTGGCGACTGCCCAATACATGCTTTGAGGGATGCTAGTAGATCCATGACGCTCGCCCTAGATGAGATACATAAGGGCACCGGCGATGAGCACCACAGTCAAGACGACACCGACAAAGATGACGATCTTCCCCACGCTAGCTCGAAGGGCGGCCTGGAGCATCCGTTCATCGCCCACGAAATGCCCGAACTTGAGCACGCGGAGTAGACTAAGGGCACGGATAACGATGAGCGTCTGCGCGCCTGAGACGAACAGACTCAGGTAGGTCGGAAAAATAGCAAGGAAATCAACAAGGCCGAGGAAGCTTAATGCGTAACGCAGAGGACGGCCAACACAGAGTAGTCGAAGAATATACTCGACCATGAACGACAGTGTAACCGTCCACCCCACGGAAAGTAGAAGATCACCGTACGCGGCACGGATTGATGTAACACTTTCCAAGAATACCGCAACGATGCCGACGACGATGAGGATGAGCAGGGGCACATCGAATACCTTCCTCCAGGAGTGTTGGCTTCGAAAATGAGCGTATGCAGGCGGTGCTGCCAGGCTTTTTGCAATGAGATCATAAAGAGCCGGGTTGCCTATCTATGTAGCGAATGAGCTTTCTTTGAAGCATCGTTATCCCTCCGTCACATCTCGATTTGTTCTCCCGCCGTCCCATTCCTCCTCGATGGCTTGGAGCTGATCTTCGTCGAGCCCGAGATGATGGCCGACCTCGTGGAGCACCGTGTCCTGGATTTCGCGAAGTAGCATCTCTATATCCGGAGACACGTTCTCGATGTTTCGTTGGAAGAGAAGGATCTGATCGGGCAACTCCTCTTCTTCTGTGTGGATGGTGCCGCCTCGATACAGGCCGAGGAGTTCGTAACCCGCACCTTCTTCTAGAAGCTCGCCCGAAGGAATATCTTCGACGGCGATTTCGACGTTTTCCAGATGAGTGCGGAAGGGCTGGGGAAGCGCCGCCAGGACCTTTTCCACCGCGAGGTCGAACTGCCGGCGGCTCAACCGGTGGGGACGGAAGTAGATGTCCGGCTCTAGCTCCTCTGCTCGCGCGAAGGCCCGGTCGGCATCTTCTAGCCGGCTCCGGAAAACGAGGACAATCCCGAGGGTGTGGTGCGCCGCCGCGTTATCGGGGTATAGATGGATGGCCTGTTCGGCGGAGCAAAGTGCATTCTCGATCGAGCCTGTCGCGAGGTGGAGGTGGGCCTCGATCTCGCGAAGCCCAGAGTCTTCGCCTAACGATAGAGCCTTTGCCAAACTATTCTTGGCCGACTCCAGCTCCCCGATATCGAGCAGTACCGATGCAAGGAGGAAGTACAGATCTCGACGATCCTCAGATCCTAGAAGACGTTCGTCCAGATGCCAGAGGATTTCGAGTGCCTCTTCCGGCGAACCATCCTCAAGAAGCTCACGTGCCTTATCGATGAAATCGTTCACGAGTGTCAACCTCCTGTCCGATTCCTGCTCGCGCACTTCTTCCGACGGCGGCAACCCCCACCGTGGTCAGGTCCGCAGAACGTAGCAGTTCCACTGAGTCCACCCCGATCCTTCACCCCCGTGGAGAACCAAGAAGCGCCTCGAACAGCTCTTTGTCCATGGGCGCGCCCTGGGCGATGAACCGGCGGTACCTCAAAAGGTCGATGGTGTCCTTCCCGGTCATCTTACGAGTGAAGAACGCAGTGAATCCGAGGATGGCCTCACCCATCATGTTAGCCGCGAGCCAGTGGCGGTTGGCGAGCTTGACCGGGTCCCCTCAGCTCTTCTCCCGCGGCGACCAGCTTCGCTCTCGACTTTCGCCTTACGGTGCTTCCTCCCTTCACGAAGACTTCGTTCCGCTTGAAGCCAATCCGCCGCCCCCTTCTTCCCCGACTCGAGATCGCGCGGCGCGCCGGCTCTCTCCCGATAAATCAGGTCGGCGTGGCGTCTGATCTCCTCATGTGTCGGCTCCGATCCAGTAAGAACCGCTTCAGCTCCCGAATCATCGTTCGATACACCTCGTGTTTTCTCCCGTTTCTGTAATCGAATAGCTTGATCCCCCACGTCACTAGCCTCCGTGGTCTAGTTCAGAAAATCAGAAGAAGGACTTTTGTTTACGCGAGTCCTTGCAGACCAGCATTCTCCAACGGTCTGAGGACGACTCTTTTGCCAGAGGAGGTCTCTCTGACAATCTTCAGCAGATTCGCTCCCAATGCGACCGGCAGATTTAGGTCCAAAAAGATCAACTCCGGGTCGGCGTTAGCGAGATACTCCTTCACTTCCGAGATACAAGGCGTTCCAGCTGATTGCACCTTCATGGCCGGTCCGTCCGATCTGGTCACGATCAAATGTCCATCCTGAGCTTTGATCATCGCGATACGTTTCCCGGAGATTCGAGCACTCATATG
The DNA here is from genome assembly GCA_963697355.1 of uncultured Acidobacteriota bacterium. Taxonomy (GTDB): domain Bacteria; phylum Acidobacteriota; class Vicinamibacteria; order Marinacidobacterales; family DATDRI01; genus CAVONV01. Next base: position 583,543 of record CAVONV010000021.1, on the reverse strand, counting down.
TTTTTGCCTCCTCGGCCTTCGCCGGATGATTTCGGATTTTTCGTGCGACTTGCTTACCCAAGGCGATTCTCGGCAACAGATTCCTCTAAATGACCGCCTGCCAAGTGTTTTGACGAGCGGTGTGTCGTGCACGACGACGGATGGCGCGCAACTCCCCCGGCCTCGTTTTCAATTGCTCGTACAGGGTCACGAATTCCTTAGAGTCCGTGGATTGAAGAACGAGCCCGTTCCAGCCGGGAATGACGTAGTCTTCTCCGGTGCCCCCCGTGCAAGCGAGCCCGCCCACCGCCATGGTCTCCAACCCAACGAGGCCGAAGGGTTCGTGTCCGCTGTTGGCAAGAATAGCGTCGGCTCCACGATAGAGCAGGCGCCGTGCCGAGGGCCCCAGATATGACCTCAGGCAAATGACATCAAAACCGTCCAAGCCTTCCAGGCTTGCGAGCAGGCCATGGGCATCTGCTGGGCTATTTACTCGTTCTGTGACTCTGAGCTCCGTGCTTGTCGCCCTGGCCAGCACCTCTTGGCGGTGTGCCTCCATACCGCCTCTCGCTATCAGTAATGGACGTTTGCCGTAGCGCTTGAGCTCCCGCACGGTATCGATGGCGAGGAGCCAACGCTTCCGGGTCCCAGCGGGCCACCTTGCCGAGCACGGTGCGACCGCGAACGCGCTTGCGAAATGCAGAAACCGCCTGCCGATCAGGCTGCTCGAGAGCGTCCACCGGGATTCCGTTAGGAGCTGACAAGGTCGGTGCGCTTTACTTCTTCACCATCGTAAACGCCTCCGGGATGATAGGAGCTGATCCATTGACACCATCGGTGGAGATTAACGCCTTCTCGAGTCTCTTGCCCGGCAAGATGCGGGTCACCCACAAACCACAAGTGTGTGTCAAAGCCAGAATCGGCGAGGCCCTGCGCGAGACCTGTCACTCGGCTTGCGATCCCCCCTGCTCGGGCGTATTCATCCGGCCCCTCAAAGGACAGAATGTGTGTTTGCATTTCAATGCTCCCAGTAGACAGCGATCTGCATCAATAAAAAATCTTCTAGCCGGCAGGGCTCATGTGTAAGCGCTCGGTAGCCTCGAGCCCACCTACCACTGCTACTGATTCTTCGACGCCTAGGTATGCGGGAAGGCGCTCACCACGTAGCGCCTCAGTGATCTCCATGCTCATTGTCACCAACCGCATAACAATTTGTAAATAAGATAGTTTAGAAGCTTTTCTTCGGTTAATACGAAACTACCGACCTCCTGCATTTCCGTTGGTATGTGCCATAAACGCTCGAAACCTAACAAAGCGTAAAAAGGAAAGTCAGAACCTCCTAATCGGCTGGTGTCCTAGCTTTACAGACGGTACTTATTCCGCAGGGTTAACAAGTTCGAGTGTCGTAATTATCGATATTCGTTGAGCTAGAAATCGGTAGCCGCACACCCGATCGATGCATCGCGCATGATAAGGACCTCCTTTTGTGACTAGATGGAGAAAATCCCTTAACATCCAAGAAAGACGAAATAGATGGGACTAACTGGACCAGATCCCTTCACTTCCGCTCAGCGCACGGTCACGGGCGTTTCGAGGTTACCTGAGATGCTTTCGAACTTCTCGCTCTACCGCTTGCCGGACGGCATCGAGTGCGATCCGGTGCATGCTCTTCCCTGCCCTTTCCGGCGCCCACTGGAGTTTGGCGTAGACCGGAGCGGGCAAGCGGAGCTGGAACGGCCTATTGGCGTTCTCAGGGAGCCCTTCCCACGGCAACGTTTCCGCTAATGGCTTTGAGGGCACAGACGGCTCCCTCAGCGGCTGAGGTGGCTCGGTAGGCGCCGGCCTGATTTCCGGCCTTGGCGTCGGAGCGGTCTCGGCGCCGGAGACGAAGGGATCCGCCGCTTGTTGATCAACCGGTGTGTTTTGGAGCGGTTCTAGAATACTCGCCGACTATGCACAACGCTAGCCGGCCGCGTTGGCACGCTTTTGAATCTCACCGCACTGAGCAACCAGCGTTGTGAAGTCAGGTGCGCTCTCGAACACGAGTCCGTCAGAAACCATGCCGGCATAATCTGTGGCGAGGAGTTCCTCCGCGGCGCCATCGGGAACGAGTTGAAGCCCTCCGCGCACGGCGGCATCGTAGCTGATGATATGGCCTTGGCCGTCCTTCTCCCGGAAGAAGATACTTTTGTGGCGGGCAACACGCTGGACAAGATCACGATCGGCGATGGCGGAATCCGCGAAGCCGGTTCGGTCGAGCGATGCGACGTCGTACCAGTGCCGCGAGAAACGTTCGGCACCGCGGAAGCGGCCGCCCATACAAAAAACGTGGATCGCCGTCGCTTTTTCCCAAAAGGTCCGCTCAGGGCGCATCACGGTGGGAGCAGCCTCCGGGAATTTGACCTCCGGCAGGTGTACTGCGGCATCACAACTTACCGGTCGTCGTTCGCAGGGTTCTCCCGTAGAACGGGCGCCGAACTCGAGCAGCACCACGGGCCGCACGTAGCCGGAACTCTCCGCCTGCGGTTCGTATTCGATTTGCGCGATATCCGCCTGCGCGGTCACGCGTGCGGCCATTCTCTCCTCCTGCAGACGTTCTATCAGAATCGGAGAGACCGTGTCTCGCACCCACACCTCCAGTCGCTCTCGAACAATTTTGGTCCACCGTTGTTCTTGGCTACGGGTTGGCGGAAGCCCGTCACTGTCGGGTGACGCCAACTCTGGCGCGATAGCGCGGATGTCATACGTCACGTCTACATCTTCAGAGAAACGCTCGATCGCCTAGCAACCCTTCGATAAGGACGTACCTCCCTTGAACACGAGGTGACTCGCGAAGGGTGCGTTGAACAGCGCTCTCAGTGTCCAGACAACCCAGATGTCTTTTTCGAGAAGATGTGCAGACTTGCCTGATCGCGAAGCAGCCACTTGCAGCGCATCGTATTTGTCTTTGGACGGTAGATCGAAAAAAGGGTCAGGCATGGGCTACCAGCGCACTGATCTGCTCAGCCATCCAAGTCGGCATTCGCCCACGCGCTCTCGAGAGTTCCTTCACAGTTTCCGCCGACAGCGTGCGCTTTAACCGGCTCGTGAGCTCCGCCCCTCGTTCACGTCCGCACCACGCCAGCGCACGAATCACCTCACCCGCCTGGCGGCCAGGGAATGTCAGTTGCCACCGCGGCGCATGCTGGAGCTCGACCGTTTGGGCACCGAACTGAAGACGGCGGCTCGGTCCCGATGTCAGGAAAACCGTGCGCACCGGCACCTGTGTAGTGAGGCCCAATTGGTTGGCAGCTGCTGCGCCGCTGGGAGTTATGGTCTCCCCGGTCTCCGCCTGGAGAGCGTTGAGAACTACCTCGACACTGGGTGTCCTCGGACCAAATCGGGTCTCAATCGGACGCACGTACAGACCGCGGCCCGCTCGCAGCAATCTGCCTCCACGCACGAGCCGGGACAAAGCCTGGTCTATGGCCGCACGACTGCCCAGATGAAGGAGCCCTTTGGCGTAGATCGGGGTGGCCTCGGGCAAAGCGGCTACCTCCGCCATGATTCGTATGCTTAGCGGTTCCATTTGTCAGAAGTATAGCACATTTTCTGACAGATTCCAACCCGGCTTTAGGGAGCTATTTCAGCCCACGGGAACGGCGCCTCTTCTTCTTGTCCATGGCGTCTACGGTCTCGAAGAGCTGCTTGACTTGCTCGCGTGCTTGCTCGGACATGCCTTGGAAGCGCCGGAATAATAGGGCGATCTCCGGGTCCGCCGCATGGAGGTCATCTCCGGTGGGCTGCTTTACGCGACCGAGAAGATAGTCCGCACTCACCCCCAGGGCGTCCGCGAGTCGGCGTAACGACTCCGCATTCGGGAACCGGTGGCCGGTCTCGAAATGACTCACGCTCACCGTCGGCACGTCGGCTTTTCCCGCAAGCTCTTCCTGCGTCAGGCCCCGCTTGAGTCGCCAATCGCGAAGGCGCTCCCGGAAACGTTTCCGACTTTGCTCAGTGTTCAAGACCATGTTTCCTCTGGAATCAGCGGCACGCCCCAACGTCGTGCAAGCGCTTCATTATACAGCCACTTAGCTTCCGCCACCACGGCGACTTTTTGCTAGCTTTGGTTATTTAGCATATGCTATATACAATACATTCGGAATTGCTCTCCAGAATGTAGCCGGAGGGGAGAGTTCGGTCATGGACGCCGCGAAGCTTGGCACCAGGTACCCGCACGGAATCATCGCCGCCGTGGAGAATGTCTCGTAATGAAGTTTCCGTTGGAAATCATCGAGTCCGTTCGCGCCAGCTATGGGTATACCGAACGGGAAGCACGTTTTCTCTATCTCGTCGCGACCCATTCCGGTCACTTCCTGAGCCGCCACTTTCTCGGCTTCACGAACACATCACGCGGCAGCGTCCTCCGGGATTTCGTCGCGAAGGCAACCCGAAACCGTCACATTTGCGAGGCCGCTTTTTCCGTAAACGGCGCGAGACGCTACCACGTTTTCTCGAAACCGCTTTACGCCGCGCTGGGAAGGTGAACTCGTCGCACCGCAGAAGACGGGAGCTCTCGAACATCGTGGTGCTCAACCCAGCCTTTTCGAGCTCACCTTTTCCAGTATTCGCCACTTTTCAGCCGGCTCCCGCGGCCCTTCCGCGTGTGCTTTGCCTCTGCTGTGCCCGGGAAATTCCCGCAGGCTGAACGAGTATTCCGTGCCATCGTGACTTCTGATGGTCCCGCGCTCGATCCCGAGCTCCTTGAATACTTCGACCTCCATCGCCGATGGGAAACTAGAAATCTCACCGGGTTCACTCCAGAGCTCCTTCGCCAGCACATGCAGATGCGCAAGAAGTACCGAGCGCCGCACTTCGATAAGCTCTACCGTTCATGGCTTTCGTCATTCGGCAAGCTAGCTTCCTCGTCGGACAAACAACTCCCCATGCGCGCGGATTTCTCCACATACGCGGTCAGTGCATGACGATTATCATTCGTCACATCGCATTTGCACGCCTCGATCCCTTGAAGTCCGTCTTCACTGACATCAAACTCGTTTCTCTGCTGACCGCGCCGTCTTCCGTGCGCGTATTCGAAAACAGCGACCAAGCACCCGCAAATGCTGCCGGTGTTCCACACGGAACCGCACCGAAAAATCTGGATTTGGCTTTCACCCCTCCTTTCCCCTTTGCTTTCACCCATTGAGATGACATAAGCCTCCAATAAGCAGCTACTTGTGGTTTGTTCGCCACACTCGAAGGTGAGGACCAAAATGCGGAAGCAGGACGGCAGCGACCCCACTTGCGCGCTCTGCGCGCACCCTTTGGGCCGGAGGTCGCTACCGTCCTGCCCCTTAAATGTTTTCTTCTTGGGCACATACCGAACCGCAAGGACGGAGCACGAATGAATCACGCTGATCCCTTCTGAACTCAGCACGGAGTGCGGCGTCAGCGAAGTTCTTAGTCCCCTGAGTCCGGCTTTCGTCTCAGGTTCGAACCACCGTGGTTTGGCAAACTCGACTGCGAGGCGCTCGTTTTGGAGTCTCTCTAACAGCTCGAAGAAAAACCGACGAGATGCTTGAAAAAACCATAGCATCTGCTATGATTCTAATGTCTTATTTGCATAGTTGCTGATTGCAGTTCATCGCACTGAAGCCGATGCTTGAACGAGCCATTCACAAGAGTCCTTCAGGGCGCACTTTCTCCGACGATCCCCACGAGAACATACTTCCATACCTCCTGACCGCGGACGACATGGCTGAACTGCTACGAACATCCCGCAAGGCCATCTACTCCATGGCCCATCGAGGCGAGCTTCCCGGCGTTACTCGCATCGGCGGGCGCTTGAGACGTGTTCCCATGACGAATCGACTTGCGGAGGCGCTTCGCGTTCACCGGCATCTCAGAGGCCCGCGGCTTCTGAGTCGGGACGACGGACGTCCCCTTACTCAGAAGATCGTGCAGGTACTCGTGCGGAAGGCAGCCCGGAAGGCGAACCTACGGAACGGGGAGTACGCGGCACACTTCACACGAAGTGCCTCTTGGCGAAGGCGCGGCCCGACGGCGACTTCAAGCAACGTTCGAAGCTAGCGGCTGTATCGTGGTTTTCGAATTCCATACAAAGTTGTATTAGGGCTAGGTTTCGTTCCAACAGTACCTGCCGGCGATGGCACGCCCCGAACCACTCTTGAGATAGCGTTCAAAGCGGAACATTTCACGCAGTGGTCGAGCGAGCTGGGGTGGTTCTAGGCGGCCAATTCTGGCGGACGCAGGAATCCCGGGGATCGATCACAATCCCTCGCCGCAGAACTTGCACAAGCGCGCGTCCTTGTCGTGGCCTTCCGCGCTGCAGTAGGGACAGGCTTGCGTGGAGGTTTCCTTGTGCGACGAGTGAACCATCTCGGCCGTGACGATGCCGGTGGGGACGGCGATGATGCCGTAGCCGACGATCATGATCACGCTGGCCAAGGCCTTTCCGAGCGCCGTCTGAGCCGAGAGGTCGCCATAGCCCACCGTGGTGAGCGTGACAATGGCCCAGTAGAAGCTTTGGGGAATGCTCGTGAGACCGTTCGCTTCGCCCTCGATCATGTACATCAGAGAGCCCAGGATCACGACCAGCGCCAACACCGCCACGAAAAAGACCGTGATCTTACGCTGACTCGAGATCAACGGTTGTCGGAGCAGGCTGGAGGCGCTCATCCCGAGCGCGGGCGTATCGGGATCTTCAATCGCAGCCACTATGAAGAGACCCTGATCGTGCGGATTCATCCCGAGTATCTCGACAGCCAAAAGCTGCCGCGTCTCGATCGTTTCTTCCTTCGAACCTTCCCACCAGGTCGGTTCTCGCTTTATGCAACCCTACCCGGATTCGACTCTGTCTATTACGAGTTCCCCGATGGGCTTGGCCACGACAGCGAGCTTCGGATTATCATGGGGCTCGGCTGCGGCATCTGTGAGACCGTGACCGTTCCGATACCAAGTGCTGGGACATCCTACTCACCCCCACGGAACGCTCTGATTCCATTCAGTCCATTGGCCTCGATGGTGACGACGCGCTTCGATACAGCTGTGCAGGAATCCGCAGTGTGAGAACCTGCCCTCGATACCCGGCCCGTCGAGGGCAGACCGATGTTGCTCGACGTTGTCTGATACCCAGCTTCCCTATTTCACCCGGCTCCGAACTTGGTAGCGAGACTGAAAAGATAGGAAAACCGGGAATCCTTCCGCACGCGATCCTTTCGAGCTACCGATTCTATTGGATTCTGAACGTAGCCCGTTTAGTATCGAGGACGATAGCTGGAAGGTAAATCGGCTGACGGCGAAACCGTCAACTTGTCTGGAACGAAATTGCCAGGCACCCGCCTTCGCCAACCTGTCCGCCGATGTCTTGATGCAGGCGGAGGCTGTTGCGCGGTAGGCCAGCCTGGCCGACGAGGCAACGGCGGCCGGCTAGCGCGTCAAACACACAGGCTTGAAACGTTGTCGTCTTCGCCCATCAGGGCGTTGACCTGACCATCGAGGGCCGGACAGGCGCGAGTCCGGCCTTTGAGAATTTGATGGGCCAGCCAGCAGATCGTCCAGGTCTGGTTTTCTCCTTAACTTACCGGCCGTTCCCAGGCTCTGTTTGGGAACCGGCGGGTCGATCACCCGGCATGGTGTCATTCTTTTCCGCCAGCCGTTCTCGGTGCCGGGCTTCTAACTCGTCGACCAGGGTCCCGTCCCACAAAGGGACTCCGTCGAAATAGGCCGCCCGACCGAGTAGGTGGGCGGCGATGGGGGCGGTGATCAGCAAGAAGATGACAATCGCCCCCACCCGGCTGATCACCCCCAGGGTCTGAAAGTGGGCCCCCGCCGCCAGCAGAATGCAGCCCGCCCCCAGGGTGGCCGCCTTGGTGGTGGCAGACATGCGCAGGTACAGATCCGGCATGCGCAACACCCCGATGCCGGCCACCAACATGAAGAAGGTGCCGGTCACCAGCAAGATTAGAACCACAAGCCACAGTACGGTCACGTCTGAAATCTCCGTTCGATGTAGTAAGCGAAGGCCACGGTCGTCAGGAAGGCGATCAGGGCCAGGACCGCGGCCACGTCCAGGAAGATCGGTTGGCCGGTCAAGATGGCGTAGACACTGATGATCCCGATCCCGAAGGCGGATAGTAAGTCCAAAGCCACGACCCGGTCCGAGAGGGTTGGCCCGAGAAGCAGGCGGATGAAGGTCAGGATGGTGGCCAGGCCGAGGACGGCCAGCAAACTCCACAACAACAGTTCGATCGAGGTCATCGTAATACCTCCATCACCCGGCGCTCGTAGCCGGTTTTGATCTCTTCCCGGAACGATTCGACATCCTTCAGATGCATGGCGTGGACGTACAACGTGCCCCGATCCGGTGAAACATCCAGGCTGAGGGTGCCGGGGGTCAGCGTGATCAGATTGGCCAGTAGGGTGATCTCGGCATCGGTTTTGATGTCGAGGGGGATGGCCACCACGCCCGGGCGCATGTAGTGGGTGGGGGTCACGATATCGTAGGCCACCCGTACGTTGGCCGCGATCAGTTCGCGGAAGAAAAAGAGGGCGAAACTGATCACTTGGTAGACTTCGGCGAAGTAACTCGACGCGTTTCCCGCCCGGCGGACCAGCCACAGCAGCAGGTAACTCAGGCCGAAGCCGAAGATGAAGTTGGCCAGGGTGAACTGGCCGGTCAAGGCTATCCAGGCCAAGGCTAGCAAGATATTGAATAGAAACATGGTTCACCTCAGATTGATAACCTGAAAATCGTCGGCGGCCGCCCCTAAGACGGTTTGCACGTAGGTAGTCGGGTCGAGTAATTGCTCGGCCGCCCGCATCGACAGAACCATGACCGGCTCGGCCGCCAGCCCCAACAGGACCATAGAAGCAGCCAGTAACACTAACGGCCCCAACTGGGTCAGCCGGGCCGGCCGGGCCAGGGCCGCCAGAGACGACGATCGATTTCCGTCCGGACGCGCTTTCCAGAAGGCTTCGGCCCAGATTTTGGTCATCGAAAACAGGGTCAACAATCCGACCGCCAGGGCGACCGTGACGATGGCGTACTGCTCCGTTTCCAGTCCGGCCCGGATCAGGGTGAACTTGGCCCAGAAACCGGACAGGGGCGGGATCCCGCCCAGCGAGAGGGCCGGCAGCAGGAAGAGTCCGGCCAGGAGGGGTGGCCGATCGATAAAACCCACCCAACTGCTTGAACTGGTACGTGCCCCCCAACTGGTGGATCACTCCGCCCACCAGGAACAGGGCGGACTTAGCGAGGATGACGTGGACCATGAAGAACGATCGCTCCCGCCAGAGCCAGGTCGGTGTACAATCCCAACCCCATCAGCAGATAACCGATCTGGCTGATGATGTGGAAGGAGAGCAGGCGGCGCATCTCCATCTGGGCGACCGCTCCCAGCACCCCGGTCACCATCGTAACCCGGCGATGACCAGCAGCAGGCGTGTGGGTATAGGCCACGTCCTGCGCGAAGAGCAGGGTGAAAACCCGCACTAGGGCGTAGACCCCTACCTTGGTCAGCAGGCCGGAGAAGAGCGCCATGACCGGGGCCGGCGGCGTATGATAGGAGGCCGGCAGCCAGAAGAAGAGGGGAAAGATCGCCGCCTTGATGCCGAACGAGACCAGGAAGAGCATGGCCAGGGTCGTCACCAGCCCGCTTGGCACATCGCTGCAAACGCAGCGACAGATCCGCCATGTTCAGGGTGCCGGCCGATGCCGTAGAGCATGCCCACCGCAGTCAGGAAGATCGCCGAGGACAGCAGGTTGATCGTCACGTACTTGATCGCCCCTTCCAGCTGAGCCCGCTTGCCCCCCAGGGCCATCAGCACAAAGGAGGCGATCAGCATTACCTCGAACCAGACGTACAGGTTGAACAGATCGCCGGTCAGGAAGGCCCCGTTGACCCCCATCAACAGCACGTTCAGCAAGGGGTAGTAACCCAGCGATTCCTGCTGAGGATCGATGCTGGTCAGCGAGTAGATCGTTACGCTCAGCCCCATCAGCCCCGTCAGCAGGACCATGATCGCGCTGAAAAGGTCGGCCACCAGGGTAATCCCGAACGGGGCGGCCCAATCACCGATCTGGACGGCTTGGATCCCCCCTTGCCAGATCGATGTCAGCAGCCAAGCCGCGGCGAGCAGCAGGGCCGCCGCTCCGACCACGCTGATCTGGCGTTGTCGGCCTCGATCCTGGCGGAAGAATAGGGCCAGAATGGCCGTCAGGAGGGGGATGATAATCGGTAAAACCAGAAAAATTTTCATCGAAATACTCCCTAGAGATCGGTCGCTCTGACCTGATCCAGATCATCGGTGCCGACCGTCTGGTAGACACGCTTGATTAAGACGACTACAAACGCTTGCAGACCGAAACCGATGACGATCGCGGTCAGTGCCAGCGCCTGCGGCAACGGATCGGCGAATGGCGCGTTTAGCCCGCTCTCACCGACCGCCACAAAGGCCGGATTGCCGCGCACCAGCCCGCCGAGGACGAAGATCAACAGGTTGACCGCGTGGCCCAACAGCACCAGGCCGATGAATAGCTTGACGATGCTGCGCCGCAGCATCAGATACAGGCCGGCGGCAAAAAGTACTCCGATGATGAGCGCCGATAATGGGGTCATTTTACTCCTCCGCCAGGGCGAAGATGATGGTCAGGGCGATCCCGATCACCACCAGATAGACCCCGGTGTCGAACATGAGCGGGGTGCCAAGTTTGCCGATGACCGGGATTTCGGTGTCGTCCCAGAGGCCGGTCAGAATGGGTTGCCCGCTCAACAAGCCTAGCAGACCGCTGGCCAGGGCTGTCAGTAGGCCGGCCGCGATCAGGTCGCGCGGAGAGACCCGCAGCAGGCGTTGCGCTTCCTCCACGCTGTAGGCGATGGTGTAGAGGGCGAAGGCGGACGCTGCGACCAGCCCGCCCACGAACCCGCCACCCGGTTCGTTGTGGCCCCGGATCAGCAGAAAGACCGATAGCAGCAGCAGCAGCGGCAACAGGTAGCCGGTTCCGGTGGACAAGATCAATGACCCCATGCGATTACTCCTCTTCTGATTCGTCTGGGCTGGTTCGGCTAAGCTTCAACAGGGCATATACCCCAATGGCCGCCACAGCCAGGACGGTGATTTCACCCAGCGTATCCAGAGCCCGGAAATCGACCAGGATGACATTGACCACGTTGCGCCCTTTGGCCAGTGGGAGCGAGCTCTCGGCGAAGAAGGGGGTCAGCCGGGAGACGGCCGGCAGGGCGGCCACCACCAGCACCAGGACCGTCACCAGGCCACCGGCGGCGATGGCGATCGCCCCGTCCCGCAGACGATCCGCCCGCTGGGTGAAGCTGCCGAAGCGGGGCAGGCGATACAGGATCAAGACCAGCAAAATGACGGTGAGGGTCTCGATGGCGAGCTGGGTCATGGCCAGGTCCGGGGCACTGAACAAGAAGTACAGCAGCGACACCCCAAACCCAATCGCCCCCAATCCCACCACCGCCGATAGGCGCGATGTGGCGCGGACCACGAAGAGGGTCCCCACCAGGATCATGACCGCCACGGCCACTTCGTGGAAGCGGATGTCGCCCCAGGCTGTGGCTCCGGTCAGGTGGGTTCCGGTCAGGCCGGCCTGGGTGACCAGGGCATACCCCACCAGCCCCACCGCCGCGCTGACGATGGTCAGCAGGTAGGAGCGTAGGTAGCCGTTCTGCAAAAGGCCGGTCAGCAGGCCGGCCAGCCGAATGAGGGCGTCGATACCTCGGCTGAATAGTCGGTCCGGGGTCAGGGCGGTCAGGTAATCCAGCCGGGCGGCCAGGGTGCGGCTCAGCTTGCGGGCAAAGTAGACCGCCGCCCCACTGGCTACGGTGACCACGCTTAGCAGCAGCACCACGTTGAAGCCGTGCCAGAGGGCGATTTTGACCGTGGTCGGCTCGGCCTTGATCGCTGAGACCGCCGGGCCGACGATCCCCTGGGCCAACTGGTCTGGCAGCAGGCCGATGAACAAGCCCAGGCCGCCCAATAGCAGCGGACCCAGCCACATCGCCAGAGGGGCTTCGTGGGCTTTTTTGGGAGGATCACCCCTTTTCCCCAGAAAAGGGCGCAGCCCGACGATCCCGGCCACCGCGACCATCAACACGTTCGACAGGACACCGGCGGCGGTGATGAACGGGGCGGCGTTCGGGGCCTGGGTTTTGGCTTCGTAAATGATCTCTTTGCCGATGAATCCGAGCAGCGGCGGAAAACCGACCATCGACAGGGCGGCCAGCCCGGCCGCCAGGGCGGTCAGAGGCATCAATCTGGCCATGCCACCCAGGCGGCGTACGTCACGGGTGCCGGTTTCGTGGCCGATGTTCCCGGCCACCATAAACAGCCCGCCTTTGTAAAGGGAGTGAACCAGCAGGAAAACGACCGCCGCTTTCATCGAAAGGGAAGTATCCAACCCCAGCAGCAACATCAGGGTGCCCAGGGCGCTGACGGTCGAGTAGGCCAGCAGCCGTTTCAGGTCGGTTTGGGGCAGGGCCAGGAGCGCCCCGGCCAGCATGGTGGTCGCCCCGGCAAGGGTGATCAGGTAATGCCATTCGTCGGTGCCGCCCAGGGCCGGGTTGAGCCGGGCCAGCAGATAGATCCCCGCTTTGACCATCGTCGCCGAGTGCAGATAGGCGCTGATCGGGGTGGGGGCGGCCATGGCCCCGGGCAGCCAGAAATGGAAGGGGACCTGGGCCGACTTGGTGAACGCACCTAGCAAAACCAGCAACAGGATCGGCAAGTAGAGCGGATGCTGGCGAATCACATCGCCCGACTGCACCAGGGTCGAGATATCCCAACTGCCACCCACCAGGGCCAGCAAAATCAGCCCGGCCAGCAGGGCCAGGCCGCCGCCGCCGGTGATCAATAGCGCCTGCAAGGCCGCTGAGCGGGACCCCGATTTCTCGTGGTCAAAGCCAATCAGCAGGTAGGAGCTGATGCTGGTTAGCTCCCAAAAGATGAACATCGTCATAATGTTGTCGGCCAGAACCAGACCGAGCATCGCGACCATGAATACGGTCAAAAAGCCGTACAGCCGCCCCAATTGGGGGTGACCGGCCAGGTAGCTCCCGGCGTAGATCATGACCAGGGTCCCGATCCCGCTGACGAGCAGGGCAAAGAGGAGACTCAGCCCGTCGACGTAGAAGGAGAGGGTGATCCCCAAACTCGGTACCCAGGGCAGCACCACCGAGAAGACCTCGCCCGCGGCGATCGGCTCGAGCAGCGTGGCCAGGTAGACGGCGATGGCCAGCGGCAGCAAGGCAATCAGCCAGCCGTTGGGGCCGCCCTGGGAGGAATGGGCGTCGGCTTCGACGCGGGTGGGGCTGAATACGGACAAAATAGAGCGGATCATAGACACGACCTCTTTCAGACGAAACCTCGTAGATCTCGAAACCTGTCCAGCCTCCAAAACTGGCAGGTTTGCGATTCGCTAACCGAGAGTATTATAAGGCCGCTACTCAGGGAGGATTGCGCACGCCCCGGTGCCGGCCTTAGTGCTTTGGAGGTAGAACGGAATCGACCCAACCCGGGTGAGCGCTCTGACACTTGACTATATAACGCCCTTCTAATGTTGGCGCATGAGGACGGCTTGCTTTCGTGTCGAGCGGCGGGACTCCCACCTCTTCGAAGCGGGACGTTCGAAGTTACTGATTGGAAGGGCGCATATCGCGTCAGAGATTACTCAGGAGTCTGCCGAGCTGAGCTACGGAGTTCTTCATTTCGGTGGTCACCAAGTCAACGGCGGTGTGAGGCCGTTCTTGGGTGCCGCCGCCTATCGAGAATTGCTCGAGGAAGTAGCGGCTCCGTTCGATCATGCGGATTTCCCTGCGGTCATACGTCTACTTGACCGTCACTTCGGGGAGTCGACGTACTCACTCCGTTCTCTCTTCCGCGACCAACAAAGAAAAATCTTGAATCTAGTGCTCGGGTCAGCATTGAACGAAGCGGAAGCCGTCTATCGGCAACTGCACGAGCACCATGCCCCGACAATGCGGTTTTTCAACAATCTAGGCATCCCTTCTCCCAAAGCTTTTCTGACGGCGGCGGAGTTCGCACTCAACAGCAACCTCCGTCACGCTTTCGGGAGCGAGGTGCTGGATCCGAAGCGGATTGAGAGCCCATTGAGGGAGGCGGAAACAGAAGGCGTCAGCCTGGACACCGAAACGCTCACCTTCGCCTGGAGGACGGCCATCGAAAGACTGGCGGACCGGTTTTTCGAGACTCCGGAAAAACTGGAGCTCGTGGAACGCCTCGATGCGGTGGCCACCCTAATCGAAGTCCTTCCCTTTCGAGCCAATCTTTGGAAAGTACAGAACCGCTACTACCAAGTTTCAGTCAACTCTTTACCTTACTATCGGTCAAGGGCCGAGCAAGGAGAGCCGGAGGCAAAGAAGTGGGTGGACCACTTCGTCTCGTTAGGGAAGAAGTTGTCGATGAAGGTGAAATAAGTAAAAGAACTCAAGTACCCGAGAACTCAAGCACTCGAGAAGGAGGACGACCGCCGGGCGATTACAGCCACTTCTTCCTTTTGAAATAAGCCATACGGTCTCCACGTCATAAACGATCAGCGACACTTCCGATTTGTCGACCTTCTGCTCCCCCACATGCACAAAAGATCCGGGAGGGAGGCAGGCTTTGCGTGAACGACGCTTCCTTGCTTTGTTTTTGCTCAACACATTGTTCTGCCTCTTACGTCATCCCGCGTTGCTAGTCCTTTTTCTTCTGACAACGAGCCAGTAGCCAACGCTCGCCGCCAGCACGACCGCGCCCGTCGCCCAAACATAGTCAGACGAAAGCTCTTTGTAGTCCAAGACGATCACCTTTCGTGCAATCGCCATCAAGGCTGTCGCCATGACGATTTCCACGTGGATTACATCTTTACGAAGATAAAGCGTGAGATTCTCGAAGATTTCGATGGCAATCATCACCGCCAGAAAGGCGCCGAATGTGGCCAAGATGTCGCTAATCGTCAAGAAAAAGCGAGGATTAGTCATCAGTCTCTGGTAGAGGACCAACACGACATCAATCACACCAGCAAAGATCACGAGTACCATGATGACGGCGAGAATACGCACAGCAACATGTATCGCCTGATACAAGCGACGCAAAAACGGGTCGGGCTCTTTGTCAATTTCCATGGAAAGCTATCATCCTTTCTTTAGCTAGCCGCTTTAGGCGACGATCTCACGATCGACCACAAGCCGCCGAGTGAAGCTGCAAATATCGCGATCCGCCTCACTTTGGCTATAATCCTACCTCAGGAGGCCACCGATGAGCGGAATTCGGATTGCCCGGATCTTCGGTATACCGATCTACATACACTTCACATGGTTCATCATTTTCGGGCTCATCGCCTGGAGTCTTTCGGAAGGCTATTTTCCTTCGCAGTACCCGGACCTACCGACATCCACCTATTGGGCCAAGGGGCTCGTGGCAGCCCTGCTATTGTTTGCTTCGGTACTATTCCACGAACTGGGCCATTCCGTCGTGGCTATGCGAAACGGCATCGGCATCGTGTCCATCACGCTGTTTATCTTCGGCGGCTTAGCACGACTAAAGGAAGAGCCGAAGAGCGCTTGGGTTGAGTTCAAAGTGGCAATCGCCGGCCCTATCGCCAGTTTCATTTTGGCCGGTTTGTTCTATGGGGCCGCTCGAATGGGCCTGGGGGGAGCCGCCGCGACAGCCGTGACTTCTTACCTCGGCCTGCTCAATCTAGTCCTCGGCGGATTCAATCTGATCCCCGCCTTCCCCTTGGACGGAGGACGGGTCCTTAGAGCAGCGATTTGGAATTTCACCGGCAAGGTGCGCGCCACACGCATTGCGTCAGCCCTCGGAACCACGTTCGCATATCTTCTCATCCTCCGAGGCATATTCGCTCTGGTCAGTGGAGCCGGAATGACTGGGCTTTGGTGGATCCTCATTGGGTGGTTCCTCAAAGATGCCGCCGCCGGCGCCTATCAGCAAGTCCGCCTAGGCGCGGTCCTCGCCGGTGTCCGTGTGCGGGATCTGATGGTGACGGACTGCATTGCCGTGCCTTCCCACATTTCCGTTGCCGACGCGGTGCGCGACTACTTCCTTCGCCATGGCTACGGAGGATTTCCAGTGGAGAACGGCGGGCGCTTGAGTGGCATCTTGTCGCTTTCCGACGTGAAGCGAATCGCAAACGAGGATTGGGACCGCACATCGGTACAAGCGGCCATGGCGCCCGTGGATGACAAGTCCACCATTGGTGCCGACCAAGATATCGTCGAGGCCCTTCAAAGGATGGCATTGTCGGGTCTCGGTCGACTCATCGTGGTCGACTCAGCGCAGGACTGCATTGGTCTGGTCACTCACGCCGCCATTTTGAAACGCTTACAAGTCGCAGAGCTCCTCAACAAATAGTGATGAAAATTCCTGGCAGCATTCATATTCTGGCATCTGGCCTCTGGCCTCTGGCCACTTCCTACTTTCTCCTTTCTCCTTTATTATCCATATGAACACAGGTCCCCCACCATGAGTCTACGCACCCTGGCCCGCCTCTACGGAGTACAAACCGCCTACTACGGCATCAACCGCCAGAGGCACGAGGCCACCGCCGAGGCATTGCTGGCAACACTTCGCGGCCTCGGTGCTCCGTTGGAAACCGTCGAAGATGTTCCGACGGCCCTTCGTGAGAAACGAATCGAGGCGGGGGCACGCATGATGGAGCCCGTGATCGTGGCTCGGCAGGGCGAGTCCACACCGATCGAGCTGCGTCTACCTGCTAAGCGCTCGACGGGATCTTTGCGGTTTCATAATTGCTCTCGAAGATGGGAGCCGTCGCCTCGGCACGAGACGATTGAGCTCGCTTCGAACCGCTCGCAAAGAGGCCGTCGACGGGACCACATACCTATGCAAGCATTTGGTGTTGCCGAGCACCCTGCCCACGGGGTACCACAACCTCTCGGTAGAAACTCCCTCGACCGTCGCAAAGGCAACGCTGATTTGTGCTCCGCTGAAAGCATACACACCACCGAGTCATCCCGGCACGACCTGGGGCACCTTCGCCCCTCTCTACGCACTTCACACCAACAAAAGCTGGGGCGCAGGTGACTTTTCGGACATGGAAGCCTTCGTGGACTGGACAGCATCATTGGGCGGCAAGGTCGTATCCACGCTTCCTTTTCTGGCGGCTTTTCTCGACGACCCCCATGAACCCAGCCCTTACTCGCCGGCCAGCCGCCTGTTCTGGAACGAGCTCTATGTCGATCCGACGCGCAGCGCGGAATGGGAACGGTGCTCGAGCGCACAACGACGCTTCAATTCATTCGACTTCCAAAATGATCTCCAAACGATGAGGGCTTCGAGAAGGGTCGACTATCGTCGCCTTTACCAGCGCAAGCGCGAAGTCCTCGAGTCGTTGGCGGCACATCGGTTCGGCAGCGCCGGCGGAGGTCTTGCAGACCTCGAGGATTTCGTGGATTCTCGTCCCCTCTTGAAAGACTATGCACGTTTTCGAGCCACCATGGAGCATCTCGACCTTCCCTGGATGAAGTGGCCGGCGAAAGCGCGCCAGGGAAACCTGAAGCCGAACGACTACCGCCAAAAGGACGTCAGGTATCACCTGTATGCGCAATGGCTCGCCCACCAGCAGATAAGCTCAATGAGCAAAAGGGCGCGCCGAGCCGGCGCTGGTATGTATCTCGACTTGCCGCTTGGAGTTCACCCCTTCGGTTTCGACGTCTGGCGCGAACAGGAGCTTTTCGTAACCGAGGCTTCCGTCGGCGCCCCACCCGACCCGGTGTTCACGGGTGGCCAAGATTGGAGCTTCCCTCCCATCCACCCAGAAATGAGTCGAAAACAGGGTCATCGCTACTTCGCCGCTTGCATTCAACATCAGCTCGAAAAGGCCGGGCTACTTCGCATCGATCACGTGATGGGACTACATCGGATGTTCTGGATACCCCGGGGATTCGACTTCAAAGACGGCGTCTACGTTCACTATCCCGCAGAAGAGCTCTACGCGATTCTGTGTCTCGAGTCACACCGACACCACTCCATCATTGTGGGAGAGAACCTCGGCATCGTTCCCGACTATGTCAATCGAGCTATGTCCCGGCACAACATCCAACCCATGTTCTTGATGCAATATTCCTTGAGACCGGACCCGGCGCGGCCGATAAAACCCATCCCTTCGGGCTCCGTAGCCAGTCTCAATAGCCACGATACTCCTCTCTTCTCCGCCTTCTGGCAAGGATTGGACATAGAGGACCGACTCGATCTCGGTTTTTTGGATGCCCGGAGCGCCAAGAAAGAACGGATGGCGCGAACCGCTCAGAAGAGAGCCCTACTTGCCAACTTCAAGAACAAAGGACTGATGCAAAGCCGAAGGAGTCAGAAAGACAAGCTGAGCTCGATCCTCGGGGCATGCCTGGCTCGACTGCGACGCAGTCGAGCCAGTATGGTGCTGGTCAACATAGAAGATCTCTGGCTGGAGACGAAGCCTCAAAATGTCCCCGGATCGGGCCGGAAGCGCCCCAACTGGCAACGCAAAACGCGGTTTAGCCTAGGGCGTTTCTCCAAACCATCAAAGATCGAGCAAACGCTGAAGCTCATGGATGCACCCCCCACCGAGGTCCGGCGATGAGCCTCCCCCCTCGAGTAGAGGAACTATACCTTGATGATGGAGTCGTCGCTTCCGTAGGGATTGGGCATGTACTCGTCGGCGGCGTAGTCGTTCTCCCACCGCTTGCCATCGAGAAAGTAGCGATACCGATAGTGTCGGCCGGTGGGCAGCGAGACGGTGAGCGAAAAACTCCCATCCTTGCGACGTTTCATCGGGTGTGACTTCCGATCCCAATCGTTGAACTCTCCACACAAGACAATCTTTCGGGCCTTGACCTCCGAAGGCATGGCAAAGGTCACCCGGCAGGCCCGGCCGGTTTTCGTATAGGACTTCTTGATCACTTTTTGGTTCCTCCCCTTAAAAAGTTGGCAGAAAAAGCCATGGTGCCGGCATCTCGAAGCGCACAAGTGCCAGAATCGGAGCTTCTCCCGACGTGTTCTTTGTTCGAAACTCTTTATTTTAAGGGAGTTCAATTGATCCGTCAACGACTTTTCTGTAAACAAACGGTTAAACGAATCGGAAAATGAGGTGGACCCGCCGGGGCCGACAGTCAAAACGAGGAGTTACAAGCTCTCCAGTTCCACCACTCTTTTCTGGAAATCGGCTTCCGCCTCTTTTCTTTTCGTGAAATAGTGTCCCAGAATAAAATACGGCTCCCGATCGGGCGGCAGCACTTTGAGGTGCGTGGCAAATGTGGTGGGCTTGACCTGCCTCATGACAATCTGACTGGGATACTTGCCTTCAGCCGTCTTGACTTCACTGGCGAGAATCTCTTCGAGTTGTTCCGACATGGCCTTCACCTCACTAGATCTTAGCAACCAGATCATACTCCCTCGGCGGAAATTTTGCCTGCCCGCAACTTCCCTAATACGATCCCGTCACCCCAGAAACCCTTGATGAAGGCGGACCGACTGCTCGACTGCTCATAAGAACCAACGATTACATGGAGTCGGTATGAGAGGTTGTGGCTATCTTTCTGGTTGTGCTACATTTGGCGCATCTAAGGAAATGAGTCGCACCGACCTAGAACAATTCGTCGCCAAAGGCTCTGAGGAGGAGAAGCTCTTCCATCAGATCGACTTCGAGCGTCTCCCCTCCCACATAGCCATCATTCCGGATGGTAACGGCCGCTGGGCCCAGGGCCGAAAGCTACCGCGCGTGGAAGGACATCGCGCCGGCATTGCCTCGGTGCGAGAAACCGTAGAGACTTGCGCACGACTCGATCTTCCCGTACTCACGCTTTACGCCTTCTCGATAGAGAACTGGAAACGACCGAGGAGCGAAGTCGACATGTTGATGAAGCTCCTCAGACAGTACTTGAGACGGGAACTCTCCACTCTGATGGACAACAACATCCGGTTTCAGGTCATTGGTCGGATGGCAGAGCTATCGCCTGAGGTGGTTTCTGAGCTTGAAGCGGGCATGGAACAGACGCGCAACAACACGGGGCTCTTCTTCAATATCGCACTCAACTATGGCGGAAGGGCAGAAATCGTAGATGCATGCCGAGCCATCATCCGTGAGGCTCTCGAACGAGGCAAAGAACCAGCGCTCGACGAAAAGACCTTTTCTCAGTATCTGTCCACCACCGGTCAGCCAGACCCCGATCTCTTGATCCGGACGAGTGGCGAGCTCCGGATCTCCAACTTTCTGCTTTGGCAAATCGCCTACGCGGAAATATGGGTCACCGACACTCTTTGGCCCGATTTCCGCAAAGGGGATCTGTTGGAGGCCATCGTCAATTACCAAAAGCGGGATCGTCGTTACGGAGGGATACAAGATAGGTCCTCCAAGTCCTCCAAGCCCGCCAACCCAAGTCTTGCATTAGGATGAGGCGGATTCTCACCGCAGTCCTGCTGATCCCTCCGCTTCTCTACATCCTTCTTTGGGCTCCACCTTGGGCGTTTCTTATGCTTGCTGTACTGGCGTCATTCGCAGCAGTCTATGAAATCCAGGGAATCGCCAAACGACGCAGCTACCACCTCTACCGCCCCCTTTGCTATGTCGGCCCTGTCCTCGCGATCGCCTCATTCCACCCATCCGTACCGGGCGGATTGTGGTGGACCCTGTTGTTGGTGCCTGCGGTTGGATTGGCCGCCGTTTGGCGAGGCGCACCCGGACCCAAGACGTTCAGTGAGATTTCGGGCACCGTCATGACCGTCGTCTATATCGGCCTGTCAGCAGGGTCCGTTGTGGGATTACGTGTCATCTCACCGGACTACGTAGGACGCAGCTGGGTCTTCTTTGTGCTCTTGGTCATTACGCTGGGGGATGCGGGCGCACTCTACACGGGCAGGGCCATAGGCAAGCACCGTCTCGCTCCCAACATCAGCCCCAAGAAAACCGTGGAAGGTCTCATCGGCGGCACGGCTGCCTCTGTGGCTGCTGCAGTCGCCTTTGGCACTCTCGTCATCCCTGGATTGGATGCTCCACGGGCTATGATTCTGGGGCTCGTTCTTGGGCTGTTGGGCGTGGTGGGTGATCTTTTCGAGTCTTTGCTCAAACGTTCCGTGGAGATCAAAGACACTTCTTCCCTCATCCCCGGCCACGGAGGGATCTTGGACCGCATCGACAGCCTCTTGTTTGCCGCCCCGGCCCTTTTGCTCTATGTGCGCTTCATTCATCCGTAGGATCAGAGCAGGGATTCAAGAAGTCAGGCCCGCCTTCGATGGGGCTACCAGCCTCCGCGAAACGCTACGGCTAGGTCTCGCCGTAGCCGCCCCCGAGAGGTTCGAGGTGCGAGAGCCGTCAAAGGGCCCACGAACAGGCCGTTGGATCCCGAGCTTCCTCATACGGAATCGAGGAAATTTCTCCAGCTCAGTCGCGGTCTCGGCTCGATGTCAAGGAGGCAGGAAACTTCGGTTGGACCGGATCGTGGCTGAGTGAGGTCGGCCGGGAAGGATGCAATCCTTCCCTTCACATCGAACGTCGCGTGATCGCCCATCCTAAGACTCGACCTCGTTTTTGAGTACCTGGCGGGATCGAGGGAGAACAAGGACGGGGAGACCGGATTCTCCAATCAGTTCCAAATCGGGGGCACGTTTCGATTCTGATACCAATGCGGTCCGCTCTCTGGGCTACCGACCTTTCGATCGCGCTGGCGATAGCGAACAGAGATTAATCTTGGCCGTTCATTGACAGAGCTGTCTCATGGCCATATAATATGTCTATTCGGTATGGTTTGGCCATATATGGAGAAATGCAATGCCCATAGTCAAAAAGACGATAGGACTGGACCAAGAGGCTATTAACAGAATCAAAACTGCTTTGAACGCCAAAACCGAAAAGGAGGCGATAAACTTCGTTTTGAGGCAATTCGACACTGATATCCGCTTGGCCGAAACGACCTACAGAGACGCCGGATCTTTTGAATTTGAAGCCGTGTTTGAGGACTGATTTTGCAGCAGAAGATCATCATCGACACCAACATCTACATCGACGTATTCAACGACAATCGACACGAGAATCTTCGAAATCCATTCGAGCGTATCGTGTTCCTGGCTCACCCAGTACTTCATGAACTTTGGATGGGTGCGAAGGGAAAGCGAGAAATCAAACACCTAGCCACAATGCAAAACGAATTTGTGAAGCTGAAGCGCTTGCTAATACCCACGCCGGCGACCTTGCTTTCAATCGGCCAGGCATGCCGTCACCTGCGTAGCTTCGGCAAACTCGACCCTGTTCACCCAAAGCATTACAATGACATAACCATAGCGTCTTTGGCACGACAAATCGGCGCGACGGTGATGACTCGAAACACCCATGACTTCGCGATAATTCAGAACGTCATTGATTTTGAGTTCGAACAACCGTAGTGCAACCTCCTAATCAAGTTC
Organism: uncultured Acidobacteriota bacterium; assembly: GCA_963697355.1. Lineage (GTDB taxonomy): Bacteria > Acidobacteriota > Vicinamibacteria > Marinacidobacterales > DATDRI01 > CAVONV01. The sequence continues at coordinate 561,133 of CAVONV010000021.1, read as the reverse complement.
CCCACATTCGGCAATGTGTCTCCTCGCCGCGATGAACCGACAGGGCGCAAAATCAGCCAGCAGAGAATCGGGAAGAGCCTGCACGGCCACGGCGAACGCGTTTGGGCTGCGCTAGCTGTCGCGTTAAAATGTAGGGTTGCAGCGCAGCGGTCGATTTTCGCGGTCACCAACCAATGCCCAACCCTATTATCGGGAAGCTACCATTGACTGCTTGATTCGTCCCAGGAAGCACAAGATTCCAGGAGACTTCAGTGAAAGGGATATCCATCCTTGGCTCGACAGGTTCGATCGGCACCAACACACTGAAGGTCATCGAGCGTTTCTCCGACCGGTTCAATGTGGTTGGATTGGCGGGAGGAACCAAGGTCGAGGATCTTTGCCGGCAGATTTCGAGGTTCGGGCCCGAAGTGGTGTCGGTACGAGAGCCCGCGGATGCGCAGGAGATCCGACGGCGCTATCCCGATGTCAAAGTGGGGACAGGCACGCAAGGGATGGTGGATGTCGCCACTCATCCGGAAGCGGACATACTCGTGTCGGCGGCCGTTGGAGCCGTCGGGCTCGTTCCGACGCTTCGCGCTATCGAGGCCCAAAAGACAGTAGCACTTGCGAACAAGGAAACGCTGGTGATTGCTGGGGCGATTATCACTCGTGCCGTCAAAAAGCACCGAACCACGCTCTTGCCCGTCGACAGTGAACACAACGCCATCCACCAATGCCTGGCGGGTCGAACGGACGACGTGTTGAACAGGATCTGGCTCACGGCATCAGGTGGTCCCTTTAGAAACGCCACCCTCGACGAAATGCGTGAAGCCAGCCCGCAGCAGGCCTTGAATCATCCCACATGGCGGATGGGACCCAAGATCACGATTGACTCAGCGACCATGATGAACAAAGGTCTCGAAGTCATCGAGGCCTGCTGGCTCTTCGATGTGAGATCTTCCCAGGTTCGTGTCGTGATCCACCCGCAATCGACAATCCATTCCATGGTTGAGTTCAACGACGGTTCACTCATTGCGCAGTTGGGGGTGACCGACATGAGGCTACCCATCCAATATGCGCTCACGTACCCGGAGCGGCTGCAAACCGGACTCGGGCCGCTCGACCTAGAGCAACCCATGTCTTTGGACTTTCATCCCCCGGACCTGGAGCGTTTTCCCTGTTTGAACTTGGCCTACCAGGCGGTCGAAAGTGGAGGCACGGTTCCGGCGGTGCTCAACGCGGCCAACGAGGTGGCCGTAAACGCCTACTTGGAAGAGCAAATAGGGTTCTTGCAGATCCCAGAGGTCCTGGCAGAGACGATGGCCCGGCACGAGCGCCAGGCGGCCACAGATCTCGAGACGGTGCTGGCCGCGGACACCTGGGCTCGGGAAGAGGCACAACGGCTCATTGCTCGATCGGCCGCTCAGAGTTAATCTAGATGGGGAAGTCATCGTCCTGAAGGCCAGGTGGGGGCTTCGAAGCTGACGCAAAACACGTCAGCACCCCGTTTGAGCTTGATTGTACATACCCTATGGCAAGGGTAAATTCGCATAACGGAGTGACAACTTGTTAAGCATTTTAGCTTTCGTTTTCGTGCTGGGCGTCATGATCTTTGTTCACGAGCTCGGGCACTTTCTGACTGCCAAGTGGATTGGCGTCAAGGTAGAAGTTTTCTCCCTCGGCTTTCCTCCGAAATTGATTGGAAAGACATGGGGCGACACGGAATATCGCATCGGGCTCATACCGCTCGGTGGCTACGTGAAGATGGCCGGAGAGAATCCCGGCGAAGTTACGGGTAGACCGGAAGAGTTCTTTTCTCGGTCGAAGCTGGAGCGGATTGCCATCCTGGTCATGGGACCCGTCATGAACATCGTGCTGACCCTCGCCATCTTCACCGTACTCTTCATGGTAGGCATGGAACGTCCAGCAGGGCTCGAAGACCCACCGGTAATCCGATTCGTCTCTGAGGACTCACCGGCGTCTAGAGCCGGGATCCTGCCCGGAGACCGGATCGTTTCCGTTGACGGTCGTTCGATCGACAACTGGTTGCAGTTCGTCGACACGTTCAGCATAAGCCCCAACCAAACATTGAGCGTTTCCCTCGAGCGAGACGGCGAATCTGTCGACACGGCTTTATCCGTCGAGGGGCGTGGCAAGGAACAGATCGGCTACACGGGTCTTTTCCCAGCGGTGCAACCACACGTCGTCAGCTTGGACGAAGGCTACCCCGCTAAGGAAGCCGGTCTAGAAGAAGGCGATCTCATCATCAAGGTCGACGGCAATCCCATCTACAGCAACAATCAGCTCGTCGACGCGATCGGGCAAAAGGAGGGAGCGGCAGTCACGGTCTCCATCCTTCGTGGGAGTGAGCATCTCGACTACACCATCACTCCCGCTCTCGACGGAGAGCGTTACCGCATTGGCATCGAGTTGCCGTCACCGATCACCCTGCGCCAGTACACCAATCCGATTCAGGCCCTGGGTGCCGCCGTCGGAGAAGCGACACGAATCACGCGCCTCACTTTCGTGGTGCTCGGCCGGTTGATCCAGCGTAAGCTCTCCATGCGCAACATGATGGGCCCCATCGGCATCGCTCAGGCATCGGGACGCGCCGCCGAAAGTGGGCTACGAAACCTATTTGCCCTCATGGCCGTGATCAGTCTGCAGCTCGGCATTTTCAACCTTCTCCCGATTCCCATCTTGGACGGTGGACACATCACCATCATTCTCCTCGAAGGGGTCGCTCGCCGTGATTTCAGTCTTCAGACGAAAGAACGCATATTGCAGGTCGGCTTCGTGTTGCTCATTACGTTGATGCTGACCGTCATCTATTTCGACCTGTCGAAGATCGATGCTATCGGGCGGTTTCTTCCCTGGTAGAGGCTCTAGTAGTCGGTCGGGAGGTCGGTCCCATCAGGAACTGACATTCGTAGGATGCCCCGCGCCGGTGCCCGAGGGATGTCGGCATCAAATAACTTCGTACAGGCAACTGATGTTGTTCCTGAATCCTTGAGCTCTCTGACGCCTTGAAGGCGCTCCCTCTTCTTTCTTGATATCCTTCACTGCATCGACGGAGGTTCGCAAAATGAGATGTTATAGCTTTGCCACGCACCCGCTGTTCATTTTGACTTGGATCGCGCTCTTCTCCTTCGTGGCCTTGGTCGCACGATCGACTCGAGCGGCCGACCGTCCCGCGTCCGGAGCAACATTGGGCCGTTCACCTGTTCTGGCAACCCACGGCATGGTCGCCACGAGCCAGCCCCTGGCGGCAGCTGCCGGACTGCGAATTCTCCAGGAAGGAGGTAATGCGGTCGACGCCGCAGTTGCGACGGCCGCGGTCCTGAACGTCGTCGAGCCCATGATGTGCGGGATAGGAGGCGATCTCTTTGCGCTCGTATATTCCTCAGAAACCGGTGAGTTGGTTGGCCTGAATGCCACCGGCCGCGCCGGTTCCCTCGTATCCGCAGACGAGCTACGTGCTCGAGGCCTAGAGCACATGCCTGAAGGCGGGGTACTGGCGATCACGGTTCCCGGAGCCTTGGATGGCTGGTCGATGTTGGTCGACCGCTTCGGCAGCCGGACGCTGGGAGAATTGCTGCAACCCGCAATTGGTTATGCGGAAGAGGGTTTCCCGGTCTCCGAGATCATTGCGACCAGTTGGCAGGAAAACGAAGCCAAGCTGTCCAAATACCCGTCCACGGCTCGCAACTACCTCATCGACGGAAAAGCTCCCGCGACCGGCCAAGTCTTCAAGTCACCTGACTTGGCAAGGACCTTTAGTGCGATCGCCAAGGACGGACCGGATGTCTTCTATCGAGGCGACATCGGCGCAAAGATAGCTGACTTCGTCCAACAAGAGGGCGGTTTCATCACCCGAGAAGACATGGCTAACCACCGGTCAAACTGGGTCGATCCCATTTCCACAACCTATCGTGGCACCACGGTCTATGAAATCCCCGCGAACTCCCAAGGGTTCGTGGCGCTCGAGATGCTGAACATCCTTGAAGGCTTCGACATCAAGAGCCTCGGGCACAACTCCGTTGATGCCTTCCACCTGCTCATCGAAGCAAAGAAACTCGCTTTCGCCGACCGCGACGCGTTCCTTGCCGATCCCGAAAAAGCGAAGGTGCCGACAGAAAAACTGATCTCCAAATCTTACGCCGAAGAGCGTCGCAAGTTGATTTTGCTGGAGCGTGCGGCAAGTGAAGTCGAACCGGGGCTTTCCGATCACACCGAGACCGTGTACTTGACGGTCGTGGACAAGGACCGCAACGCCGTTTCTTTGATCTACAGCATATTCTCGGCCTTTGGCTCGGGACTCGTCGCGCCCGACACGGGTGTCATGCTTCAAAACCGAGGCACGGGTTTCTCGCTCCAACCCGGCCACCCCAACGAGATCGCCCCGAACAAACGCTCCCTTCACACCAACATGCCCGCTATGGCCTTCCGCGACGGCAAGCCGTGGCTTTCGTTTGCCGTTATGGGTGGCGACATGCAACCGCAAGGGCAAGTGCAGGTGCTACTGAATCTCATCGACTTCGGGATGAGTGTGCAGGCCGCCGGCGAGATGCCACGTTTCCGTCACTTCTCCTCCGGCGTGGGCATCGAGTCCGGCGTCGACATCGATGTCCTCCACGGCCTCATCCAAAAGGGGCATCGCCCCATGACCCGCATGGGTGCTTATGGCGGCTATCAAGCAATCCTGATCGATCCCAAAACGGGAGTCCTCATGGGTGGGTCCGATCCACGAAAGGATGGATGTGCGATTGGGTATTGAGAAAAGCGGCTGCGCATAAACGCAAATGAACGCGAATTTGCGCACCGGGCGTGGCACGGCGACTGCCGGCCCAAGTACGCCGACCCTTGGCGAATGGTTTTCAGGCGCTCGGCGAGCGACGTATTCAGGGTCTCGGAATCCTCTGTGAATCCAACAGCGAACAGAACAAGCACCTCAGAGTTTGAGGACCATCCACTCTTTGGTGTAGGGGACGGCGCTTCCCTGCAGCACGCCTTTGGCCTTGGTCACCAGAAGGTTGTCGCTGGGGTTGTAGCCGAAGCCGTTGTCCGGGTCGAAAAGCCCCGGTTCGACGCTGAACATCATGCCCTCTTCCAGCACTTCCTGATTGCCGAGTGCGATGTAAGGAAACTGATGGCCTTCCATCCCGGACCCATGGCCGATGCGCTGGTAGAGGAGCTTCTGGATGTCCTTACCTTGTGATCGACCTGATAATTGTGGCATTTCTCGGCGACTTCGCCGCAGGTGACACCGGCTTTCGATTCGCGGGATTGAATCATGCAGGTCTCGGTTACGACATCCCAGACCTTCTCTCGGTGGGCGTCCCAGGGATCGATCTGGTAGTAACGGTACAGCTCCCCGCCGTATCCTCCGATTCGTACTCCGCCCGCGACCTGGATGGAATCGCCCTTCTTGATCTTGTTGTGGTGAAATTGATTGGGATGGGGATAAGCGGTTCCCAGTCCCGTCCGGCATCCGATGCCGACGCGGATGCCCACGGCGTTGTGCGGCTTTCCGTCTCTTTTGATGTCCTTCATGATGAGATCGGTCCCATAGGAAATACAGGCTTGACTGACGTCGAAATCGGTGGCATCCGTGCCGCGCTGCAGGATGTAGTCCCGCCCGAAGGCGTGGATCTTGGCGAAGTAGTCCATGGCCCTTTGGGTCAAGGCGATCTCCTCCGGGGTTTTCACCACCCGCATCTGCAGGCAATCCGGGGCGATGTTCTCGACTTTGGCTTGGGGCAGCACGTTTACGAATTTTTTCATCGTGGAAGGAGTAAACTCCCAGTCGAATCCGATGGTCTTTTCCCCGTATCCCCTTTTTTTCAATCCTTCCAGCATCCACTCGAAGAGATCGACCGTGTTCCATTTGACGACCTTGCCCTGGTCCGGGTAACCGCCTTCGGCGTGATGATAGTCATAGTAGTATTCCATCTCCGTACACCACCAGGACTTGACTAGCTCATTGTCGAGACCCGGCGTGTACCAGTAGATGGCGTCTTCGTCGACCGGAAACACGGTCCAGGCCGGCCGTTCGGTCTTGGTCATGAAATTTCCGGACAAATACATGCTGTTCCACTGGTCGGCGATGACGATGACCTCTACACCTTTGGCCGCGACCTTGTCCTTCAAACGCTTGACCGTTTCTTTGTACCAGCTCAAAGGCAGGCGATCGTAGCCAACGGGTGAGGGCGTAGGATGATCAGGATCTTTGAGCAGGAGCTTTTCGGATTCCGGCCTGATCTCGGTGTCGCCACCGCCACTCTCAGTAGTGCAGCTCGCTAAGTGGGCCCCAGCCACGCCGACCCCCATGTTCTTTAGAAAATCACGTCGGTTTACACTCATGATCGACCTCTCCCTCGGACTATCATCTGTATTTCATCTATCTGCCGTTGGTACCCTGATCGGCGCAGATGGCCTTAGGCTGCCCGGTCAGAAAAAAGCCCAATGGCAACTACGACAAGAAATTGTGACACGGAAATTGAATGGGCGCATTTTCTCCCTCCCTATCCTTGAAGGAGAAAGCGCTAGTGGAATCGTATGACGACCTCCCGAAAGTGTCAACCTTTAATAGGCCTTCCGGACCCTCCGTTTGCTTGCCGGCGTGGAAACTAATTAGAGACTCATCTTGTCGATGAGGCCGGGTATTTGTTGCGGTACATCGACGTTCAGAATGTCGTTGTAGAGTCGACTTGACTACTGTGGAGTAGGCAGGATTCCGACGCCCTCCTTGATCAAATAGATCTTTCCGGCCTCGAGGTTGTCGAAGCTCTGTTCGGTTCCGGACTGCCAAGTGATCGTCACTTTGTCGACCTTGGCAGTTTCGCCCAGACCGAAGTGAACGACCGGTTCATTGCTCCCTTGAAATCCGTCACTCAAAGCGGAGCTCGTTTTTTCTGTTGACGAGCTCGTTGGCGATCGTCGTCGACGACCGCGCCGAGTCCGTCGCGATTTGATTTCGTTCCAATGAGCCGGAAACGTATCCATTTCGCCCCCCGCCGACCCAAATAGAGATCCGGCGAGTCGCTCATATTGTTCACGATGACGTCGAGCGCACCGTTGTCATCGAGATCGACGACGGCGGTTCCGCGGCTGGAACGAAAAGGTTCGTCTTTTGTCGGCAATGCCTCCTCGAAGTTTCCCTTGCCGTCTCCGAAGAAGACTTGGTTTTGTTGAACGTAGGGTTCGCCCACCTCCTTATGGTCATCGAGCTCCGGGAAAGATGTGACCGTTGGCGACAAAGAGATCGAGCTCACCGTCGTTGTCGATATCCATGAAGTGGGCTCCCCAGGCGAGATGGGCGAGGGCAGGGAACCGCCAAGCCGTGCATCGTCGTGGTGTCACGAAACGTCAGAGAACCTTGGTTCTCGAACAGAGTGTTGTAGTCCCGCTGGAAGTGAGTTACATAAAAGTCGATATCGCCGTCCCGATCGAAATCTCCGGCCGCCGAGCCCATCCCCGATTGCTCCATTCCTGAGCTCGCGTAGGCCGTGCCGGAAAGCAGAGACAGGTCTTCGAAGCGAAAATCTCCTAGGTTCGAGAACAAGAAGGTCTTGAGTGGCGTCGTTGGCGACGCGGATCTCGGGAAGTAGATCGCCGTTTAGATCCGTAATAATGACGCTGAAACCACGGGTTTCCGGCACGTAGATTCCCGAGTTCTGAGTGTAATCGTAGAAGTGGACGCCGTCCATGTTGCGGTAGATGGTGTCGGCAATTCCCGGCATTCCCTCGGGACCGCAAAACACTTCCACTCCGAAATAGAGGCAGCGTGCCGAGAGATCGCTGCGAGACTTATCGATGTAATTGCAGACGTAGAGGTCCGGCAAACCGTCCCGATCCACATCAGCGAAAGCCGCGCTGGTGCTCCAACGTGGTTGACCGAAACCGGATTCCAGGTCGGCTTTTTGGAAGGTCCCGTCTCCTCGATTGAAATACAAAACGTTGGGACCTTGATTTGTGACAAAGAGATCAGGATCTCCGTCGTTGTCGACGTCGGCGACAGCGCAGCCCCCGGCCCACCCACCGTCCGCCGACACCGGCCTCGGTCGTCACGTCCGTAAAGGTGATATCGCCGTCGTTGCGAAAGAGTTGATTCTCCGCGTCGGGAGCCTCGGGAGAATGGCCGTTCGGAAAGTAGAGGTCCCAGTCACCGTCGAGATCATAATCGAGCGCGCATACACCGGCACCCGAGAATTGATCGATGGACTCCTTGATCCACGGGCCGGAATGATTGAGGTAGGGAACGAAAGATTCATATAGCTCGAAGGGGGGAGAAGGTCGATTCTGAGCCGCAAGTAGATGTATGGTGAACAGGACGAGCGTTGCGGCTCCCCAAACGGCCGGTGATTGAAAACGCACCTACTTACCGACCTTCTCGAGGAGACCGTTCACCAAAGTGGAAGTCTCCGGCCGGATCTCGACACAGCGTTTAAGATACTGAGTCCCCAGATCCGCGCGCCCAATCTGCAGCAGGATACGCCCGAGAAAAAAAAGAGCCCTTTCATGGTCCGGATAGATTTCGAGGGCGCGGAGCAGCTCGTCTACTCCCTGCTGCACGTTGCCTCCAAAGTTCAACGAGTTCAATGCGAAGTCCACATGTTCATCGGCTTTTTTGACGCTACGAAAAATCTCCAGTTGTTGTTGAGCTTCGTCTTTTTCACCACGAGCGACGAGGAGCCTGGCGAGCAAGTATCGGGCCGACGTGTGGAGTGGCTCGAGCTCGATGACACGACGAACCAGCGCCTCGGCGTCTTCGCCCGTGTCGTGACGAATCTCTGCCAGGAGATAGAGACCGTTTGCCATGAGCGAATATTCTTGTTTTTCGAAGGACAGATTCGCGGAAGGTGGAGGCAAGAGCTCGACGGCTTTCTCGGCGCTTTTCAAGGCTTTGTCGAGCTTGCCTTGTCCCTGATAGACAGCCGCCAAATAATAGTGAGCCAAGCCGTCTGACGATGCTTGTCTGAGAACCATATCGAGCTCGTCTTCGGCCTCCGAGAGATTCCGCATCTTGTAGAGCAAGGCGGCTCGTGTGATACGCAAACCAAATTCTTTCGGCGCGAGATCGAGAGCTCGTGAGAGCGACTCCGCGGCCTGAGGGATACGATCGGTGGCGGTCTGAAGCTCGGCTAGGAATACGAATAGCTGCGGTGAGGGCTCTTGTCGGGCCTGGGTTTCCAGATATTCGATGGCCTTGACGACCTCTCCACGCTGTGCGAGTAAACGGGCCCTTTCCAAAGGGTTGGTCTGCCCGATGAGTAGCAGCGTGAGAAAGAGGGTAAGCATTCCAACCGAGATCATACAGTGGCTGGAAGACAATTTGAATACGGTGCGTCCGGGTTACTACCTTTTGCTTGTGCAGAGGTTCTCCCATACATAGACTGCGTCTACATCACCGATGATGGTGCTCGGCTTTTCACCCAGCCCAGCGTGGCCATCGATCAGCCCCTTGCTTGAACGAAAAGGCAACAGTTCTGTTATCAAGAGTCTTCCGGCTCTTGATACAGAACTAAAATAGAAAAAGAACAAAAGAAGATGATTGAGATCAGCGAGAAACTGGGCATCAGCAAAACCCCCCTGCGCTTTGTCTTGCTCCAGTTAGAGAACGAAGGCTTCGTTACCATCATTCCCCGGCGGGGATGCGTCGTCAATGTTCTTTCGCTAGTGGATATACGCAATATTTATCAAATCATTGGAGCACTCGAAGCGTCGGTCATCATTTCTGAGTTTCACAACATCGGTCCTACAAGGTGCAGGAGCACTTCATCAGAGAGTATTACTTGGAGGCGCTAGAGAACGTTAAAGCGGCGGGGTGAGCCGGCATCCCCAAAGGCGGCGGCAGCGGAACGTGCCGATCCCAGTAAGTCATACAACCTAAAACGTTTAATCGGAGAGACCCCCAACCGCTAGATCCCAGGGCGCCTGCCCTCTGAGGGTCAGGGCTTTTGACCACGAGCAAGCTTTTTTGATGGATGATAAATTAATGTGTTGAGGAGAAACGAATCTACGATTCTGAGAATCTCAAGATGAAGAGCCTACACCTATTGACCGCCGTTCTGTTGGTTCTTCTGCCGTCCTGTCGCGCGCCGGAAACACTTTCTGACCCGAAGGAACCACTCAATTTGATCATGGTAACCATAGATACGCTGAGGGCGGATAGGGTGGGTGCGTACGGGGGACCGAGGGGACTCACTCCGAATCTAGATCGCCTGTCGCAAAATGGAGTGACGTTCTTGGATACCACGGCGCATGCACCCCTTACGGTTCCTTCCCATGCCTCCCTGATGACCGGCATGTTTCCAAACCGTCTGGGTGTACGTGACAACGCCGGTTTCCCGTTGAGCTCGGGATTCGAGACCTTGGCCGAGGCCTTGGGCCGGGTGGGCTATCGAACCGGCGCATTTATAAGTTCCTACGTTCTGAATCGCCGAACAGGAATCGCACAAGGATTCGAGACGTTTGTGGACCGCTTCCCGATTGGTGCCGTGAACCTGGCGCCTTCTCGGTTGGAGCGTCCCGGTTCCGAGGTGGCGACGGAAGCCGTGGAATGGCTCGAGGTTGCTTCCGAGCCGTTCTTTCTCTGGGTCCATTTCTACGAACCTCACGCTCCTTACGAGGCTCCGCGTGCCTTCCGGGACCAGTGGCCGGATCAGCCTTACGACGCCGAGGTGGCCGCCAGCGATTGGGCGTTGGGGGAGCTCTTGCGCCGCGTACCTGAGGTTGTGAACGAACGAACCGTTTACGTCGTGACTTCCGACCACGGTGAAAGCCTCGGGGAACATGGGGAACCGGAGCACGGTTTCTTCCTCTATGATGCAACCTTGAAAGTGCCCTTGATCCTTGCCGGACCTGGACTGCCTGGAGGTGTCACCTTACCCGACCAGGTTCGACATGTGGACATTTTTCCCACTATATCGGCTCTCTTGGGGATTTCGTTGCCGGAGGAGCTTGATGGCGAGAATCTCTTGCCGTTGATAGAGGGGAAGAATCGAACGACCTCTCCGATCTCTTATGCTGAGACCGCCCACGGACACTTGTACTTTGGCTCGAGCGAGCTGAGGGCAGTACGAAATGGAAAGTGGAAGTACATCGAAGCACCCAAAGCCGAGCTGTATCATGTGAGCACGGATCCGAACGAGTCCCTAAACAGATTCGGGGAAGAGTCGGAGGTGTTGTCCGATCTGACCCGCAGGCTGGAGGAAATTCGGCAGGATGGAATAACACCCGATGCCTTGCCAATTGATTCGGCGACAGCGGACCAACTGCGCAGTCTGGGGTATGTGGGCGGAGCTGTTCCATTGCGAGGCTCGCCCGGGGCCGATCCAAAAGATCACATAGAGGACTACATATCTTACCTCTCCGACTTCAACGATGCGCTCCAAGCTCTGGAAAGCAAGGAGAGCAAGCGAGCGGAGAGCATATTCACTGGGCTTGTCGAGAAGTACCCCTCGAGCTTCGACGCCCGCCAGTATCTCGGCCGGGCACTGTTCGCTCAGGGAGAATTCGACGCTGCGCTCACCGCCTTTCATGCAGCCATTCCTTTGAGTCCGCAACGCGCCAGCATCTACCTGGATGTTGCCTTGACTCTGGCCGCAAAGAGGGATTTCGACGGTGCCTTTGAATATGTTCAGCAAGGCGTCGACACCGAGCCCGGTTCTTTTTATGGTTTTCTGGTGGAAGGGGTTATCGCACGAGACGCCGGCCAGGATTCTCGGGCAGCGGCCGCCTTTGAGAAGACTCTGTCTTTGAATTCGGAGGTGGCCATGGCTGAGTTTCATCTGGGGAACATGGCTGCGGAGCGGGGTGACAGGGAGGAGGCGATAGCCCGCTACCGCAAGGCCCTGCAAATTGATTCCTTGTTCCTGGATGCCAGAACCGCTTTGAACCGGTTGGAGAACACCCATTGACGAAAAACGTAGAGAGAGACCGCGTGCGGTGAAGATATCGCTCAAGGTCAATGGCTTGCTGACCAAGCCGGCCTGCATCGCCGGCGCCCTGGTCTCAAAGCTCTGTGCGGCCGGACGAAGTGGTAATGACAATGCAGGAGCTCAACGTGCCCGCGGAGCTGGTCTTCGCATCGGACGCTGTACGGAACGTCTCCGATCCCTCCGTCTCCTTTTTCCTTAGAGTGTGTCTATGAAAATAGAATCGATTGAGATCCGTGAGCTCAAATTAGATCTAATCCATCCTTTCGAAACGAGCTTTGCACGCGTCCACGACCAGAACTTTCTCATACTCAAGGTTTGGGTCGACGGTATTGCCGGGTGGAGCGAGTGCGTCACCGACCGGGCGCCGGACTATTCTTACGAAACGGTCCGCACGGCCTGGCACGCCATTGAAGACTTCATCGCACCAACGGTCTTCTCCCGCGAGTACGCCCACCCAAACGAAATTCTTCCGTCGCTCGCTCACATCCGAGGCCACAACATGGCCAAGGCCGCGGTCGAGATGGGCGTTTGGGAAGCCTATGCTCAGCAGCAAAAGCAACCGCTTTCCAAGGTCCTCGGGGGAGTACGTTCGGAGATCGCATCTGGCGTTTCGCTGGGCATTCAAGACAATGTCGGTCAACTCATTGACAAAATCGAACAGGAGCTCTCCTCCGGATACAAGCGCATCAAGATGAAGATCAAGCCGGGCTGGGACAAGAACATCGTGGCCCAAGTTCGGAAACGCTTTCCGGACACGCCGCTCATGGTCGATGCAAATTCCGCCTACACCCTCGAGGACCTACCTTTGTTCAAGGAGCTCGATGCCTTCGATCTGATGATGATTGAGCAACCGCTGGCTTACGACGACATGTGGGACCACTCCAAATTGCAGAAAGAGATCAAGACGGCGGTTTGTCTCGACGAGTCCATCAAATCGCCTGCCGATGCCCGAAAGGCGTTCGAGATGGGTGCCTGCCGCATCATCAATATCAAAGCGGGACGCGTTGGTGGTCTCGCAAGTGCCAAAGAGATTCAAAGCATCGCAGCGTCATACGATGCGCCGGTATGGTGTGGTGGAATGCTCGAAAGCGGCATAGGGCGTGCTCACAATGTCCACTTGTCTACGCTGCCACAGTTCATCCTTCCGGGTGACGTGTCCGACAGCAAACGCTATTTCGCAGAGGACATCACGGAACCTCGCGTCGAAGTCCGTCCCGATGGCACGATTGCGGTGCCGACGGAGCCCGGGATCGGCTACCAGGTGTGCGAGGATCGAATCCAAAAGAACACGCTCCGCTCCGTGACTATTAGAGGAGAATGACCATGGCACAATGTCGGGCGGCTGTGTTTCCTGAACCGAACCTTCCCATTGAGATTAGAGACATTCCCTTACCCGACGTGGTCCCTGGAGCTGTGCTGCTTCGAACCATCGTCAGCGAGGTTTGCGGCACAGATGTCCACCTGCATCATGGCCAACTAGCTGGTGTTCCTTATCCGTTGATACCGGGCCACGTGTCCGTTGGCCGGGTGGAGGAAACAGGAGGTGATGTTCATGATGCGGACGGTCAACGTCTTTCCAAGGGGGACGCGGTTGCGTTCTACGATGTCATCGGGGCATGCGGACAATGCTATGCATGTGCCGTTGCCCTTCGTCCGACGCGCTGTGAGCACCGTCGCGTCTACGGCATCACCCTACCCTCCGACAAGCCTCAAGGAGGTTGGTCGACTCACATCTACCTAGAGCCTGGCACTCGGACCATCAAGCTTCCTGAAGACTTGGCCGTCGAAGACTACATCGGAGGAGGATGCGGACTTCATACGGGCTATACGGCAGCCGATCGTGCAGATATCAAGGTAGGAGCGAGCGTTCTGGTCGTGGGTTCCGGGCCTGTAGGGTTGTCGGCTGCGGTTTTTGCCAGGCTGGCGGGCGCCGAAACGGTTCTCGTCACGGGGGCACCCGAAGCGAGATTGATCGCGGCTCGACAAATGGAGGCCGATGCGACGTTCGACATCATGAAGAGCACACCGGAGGACCGTGTCGTTTGGGCACGCGAGCAAACACATGGCCGCGGTCCTGACATCGTTATCGAAGCAGCGGGCCACCCCAAGGCCGTCGTCGAAGCATTCGAAATGGTTCGTGAGGGAGGGACGGTCGTTATTGCAGGCCAATATACCGATGCCGGTGATATCGCCATCAACCCCCATAATCACATCAACCGCAAGAACCTCGACGTTCGAGGATGCTTCGGGTTCGAGTTCCGCCACTTCTACCGGGCCACTCGCACGATGGCTTCCCAGGGACGACGTTTCCCTTGGCGCAAGCTGATAACGAAGGAATATTCGCTCGACGAAGCAGCCCAAGCACTAGAAGACGTGGAGCAGTTGAAGGTAGTGAAAGCAGTCATAAGACCATAGCAAGAAGCAGGAGAAAGAATAGAGGAGGAAGAATGAAGGAGGGCAGAATGGCCTCGAAGGACCAATTCTCCTTTCTACTTTCTCCTTCCTCCTGACCTCGAATTCCTAGCCATTATGCGCCCCACGTTCCTGACTCTAACTGATGCGATCGAAACGTTGCCTACCGAAGGCACCATTACCCTCGGCGGCTTCGATATCGTTCGTGCTCCGATGGCATTGGTCTTCGAGTTGATCCGTCAAGGAGGACGAGCTCTCGATCTCGTTTCCACGCCGAATCCGCTTGCCGCGGACTTTCTCATTGGCACCGGACTCGTCCAAAAAGCAACACTTGCCTTTTCGGGTTTTCAGTTCGAACGTGGCTTCGCCGTCGGTCCTATGTGGAAAAAGGCCGTGGAGGCGGGAGAGATTGATTATCGGGAGATCGACGCCTATTCCATTCTCTGTGGGCTTCGTGCCGCTGCCATGGGATTGCCGTTCATCCCGCTGACGGATATCGACGGCTCAGAGCTCGATGACCCTGAACGCCGACGGAAGATGCCCAATCCCTTCAATGGGAACGAGGTAACGGTGACTCGACCTATAGAGCCCGACGTAGCTTTGATACACGTGCAGGCGGCCGACCGAAACGGAAACCTCCACATTGAAGATCCCATCGTGGACGAGCTCGTCGCGAAAGCCAGCAAGAAAGTTGTCGTAAGCACGGAGAGAATCGTCGACCGAATTGAGCGCCCTACGATCCCGTTCTACCTCGTCGACGTCATTGTCGAGTCGCCGCGCGGCGCCTGGCCATCGGCCTGCCCCGGGTATTACGGGGCCGACCACGATCACATCGGACTCTATATGGACATGGCCGGAGCGGGTCGATTCGAGGACTATCGGCAGCGTTTCATCGAGCGTCTGGCATGACGAGATTCCCCATCGATCCCATGCTGTGCGCCATGGCCCGTTTCATTGAAAACGACGACGTCGTCACCACTGGCGTGGCGTCGGATCTCCCCATGCTCGCAGTGGCACTAGCAAAAGCTACGCATGCACCTGGGCTCGTGTATTTCAACTGCGTCGGGGCCGTCAACCCAACCTGGGAACGTTTCCCCCACTCATCCGTCGAGCCTGACCTCCTACCGGCAGAGGCTTTCATACGTTTGGAAGAAATCTGGGAGATGGCGAATCGGGGGCGTATCGACCTCATGTTTTTTGGCGCCATACAAATCGACGTTCAAGGACGTACGAACCTGCACCGTCTCGATACGGGGTACAAGTTGCCGGGTATCGCCGGCGCATCCACTATGCGTCGCAAAGTCAAGCGGGCGATTCTGTATTCGACGAGGCACAATACAACGACCTTCGTTCCCAAGGTCGATGTGGTCACGACCACGCCGAGGCCGGGCGAATCGGCACTCGCGGTCACCCCGGCAGCCGTGCTCTGTCTCGCGCCCAACGGAGCTCGAATCGAGTCGCTACTGCCGAGCTACAGTGCTGATAGGGTTCAGGAACAAACCGGTTTCGAGCTCTCTTGGAGCGACCGGCTCGAGACGCTGCCGCCTCCGAGCACGAGGGAGCTCATAGCCCTCCAACAGCTGGACCCGAAAGGGAGTCGGAAGCGCTTCCTTTGAGCGCTATAATTCCATTGCCTATGAAGCTAATATACTCACTACTTACTGTCGCCCTAATCATCGGCGCATGCAAGACGATAGAGGTCGCCGAGCTCCGCTACGACGAGAAGCTAGCCCGCCTAATGAAGCTCGAGGACGAAAGGTCTTCTGGCGCAGGAGAGCTACTGACTCGATTCTCCGAATACGAGCCACAATTGCGTCGCCGCGCCGCCCTCGCGGCAGGAAGAATCGGAGATCCCGAGGCCGCCTCGCCCCTCGCCGGTCTACTCGATGATCCAGAGGAGACGGTGCGGATCACGGCGGCCTTCGCCTTGGGATTGCTGGACGGCGATCTTCCACCTGATGTGCAAGGCGCACTCGAATCAGCCCTTTCTGATCCGTCCGAGGAAGTGCGGGCTCGGGTCATCGAGGCCATGGGGAGAAAGGGAACCGATGCCACAGAGGACACAATCGGGTCCCACATTCTCGACAGGTTGCCCGGCGGCCCGCCCCCTCTGGTTTGGGGCGAAGATATCGATAGCTCCTCGGTACGACTCCCCCGACCCGAGCTCAGGCTCGGTTTGTTTGCACTGTCGCGGCTCGAAAGCTTGCGCTGGACTTGGAGTATTCTGGCCACAGAGGAAAGTCACCCCCGATTCCTGTGGTGGCCGGCCGCATGGACCGCATCTCGCATTCGGGCCGAGGGTATGTCTCCCCTTCTTCTCCAATATGCCGGTTCCGGCGATCCCTATTTTCGCCTGTTGGGAGCGCGAGGCTTGGCGGGACTCACACCTGATCAATCTAGAAATGCAGTGCTCGCTTTGCTCGACGACCCGGAAGAACAGGTGCGAATCGAAGCGGTGAGAACGGTGGCTTTTCTCAGACTAAGCGCTGCGATTCCAAAGCTCATCGACCTTTGGCAAAGCGACTCGACAAACATACAAATTGAAGCGTTGAAGGCTCTTAGCGTCCTGCCGGACGCAGGCATAGTCGAGTCTCTCATCGATCGGCTCCACGATCCCAGCCCTCGCATAAGGGCCGCTGTCTTGCGAGCTCTGGCATTTCAAGACCGTGAGACTTTTTGGCTACTGCTGGCCGGTATGGACCCGGACCCGAATTGGATGACTCGCGCTGATTTCGCCCGCTTGCTGGGTGAGCTGGAAGACCCTCGGTCATTGAGTCTCCTGCGACAGATGGCATCTGAAAGAGACTTTCGGGTCCGGCCCTATGCTCTTCGCGCCCTGGCTCAATTTGATCCTGAAAGAGGAACTCCAATACTCATCGAACATCTTACCGCCGAAGATCCTTTCGAGCGCGCTGCCTCTGCCGAAGGTCTGGGCCGCATCGGTTCGGACGCCGGGATACAACCTCTCGTTTCAGCATGGGATGTTTCGATGAAGGACAAAGAGCCCGACGCGCGCTTGGCTATTCTGTCGGCACTGGATGTTTTCGGAGCCGAGACAATCGAGCCGATAGCACGCCGCGCTCTTACCGACCCGTCTTGGCCAGTCAGAAAGCGGGCCCAAGACATCCTTCGTAAGTCCGGTCATCCCGAAGCGCGGGCAGCCGAAGTGGGCTCGGGTCGATACCTCAACGAATACTTGAGCCTGCTGCGACCTCAATACACTCCCCACGCCTATATCCGAACCGAAAAGGGTGCCATCGAAGTCGAGCTATTCATCCTCGACGCTCCAATGACAGTCGATAACTTCATGCGCTTGGCCCGTGAAGGATTCTATGACGGGTTGACCTTCCACGAGGTGATGCCGAACGGTTACGTACAAGCGGGAGATCCAAGGGGTGACGGAAACGGCGGACCCGGCTATACTATCCGGAGCGAAGTCAACTTGCGCTCCTTTCTCCGAGGGACACTCGGCATGGTGAGCCGTCAAAAGGACATGGGCGGCAGTCAATTCTTCATTACGCATCTTCCCCAACCTCAACTCGACGGCGAGTACACGGCATTTGGACAAGTCATCTCTGGAATGGAGATCGTGGATTACCTCGTGCCGGGTGATGTCATCCGTGAAATCGCGATCTGGGATGGTGTGACTCCTCCGGAAGATCAGTAAAGGAATTCCTCACCGCAATACGTAATTCCTTATCGCCTGAGCAACACCGGCTTCGTCGTTACTGCCAGTCAACGTGAAGCCGCGACTCCTAAGCTTCCCGGGTGCGTTCGACATCACGACGGCAAAGCCCGCAACCTCTAACATCTCCAGATCGTTCCAGTTGTCTCCGATAGCCATCGTTCGATCCATCGCTATCTCGAAGTGATCGGCAACGAATCGCAAGGCGGCAGCTTTGGTAGCTTCCGGAGAGAGAGCATCGAGAAGGGCGAAGTCTCGGTCACTATACTCCGTTAGAGCCAGCTTGACCTCCTTTGGAAATCTAGCTTGAATGCGTTCGGAGAGGTTGGAAATCGACGCCACTGTCGAAGCAAAGCCTACTTGAACGGGGTCCTGGTGTATCGCCGCGATAAGATCCGGCACGAGGCGCGGCGGCGGCTTGGTGCGTTCCAAGTAAAAAGAGAGTGACCGATTCGAGCTCGGCGATGTTTCCATCAAAATGTGGCCTTCACCATTGGGGCCCTCATGAATGATGGGCTCCACGCCGCACTCCCGGCCGAGAGCAACAACACCCTTCGCTACAGTCAGCGCCAACATCTCGCTTCGCAGAATAGCGCCATGGAAACTTTGTTTTATGATGGCCCCACTGTTGAATACCAACACGGGGTCAATGTCCAGAACTTGCAGAGATGGAAGGGCCGCCGGAAGCCTGCGTCCGGTGACGACGGCTACCTTCACTCCTGCTTGTACGGCATGGGAAAGCGCGAGGCGATTCTCATCCGAGATGTTTCTCGATGAGTCAAACAAGGTTCCGTCGAGGTCAATCGCCAGGAGCTCGAAGCGTGACATGAAGTTAATAATATGCACCAAGATGAGGAAACCAAGAATTCAAGAATCGTACTATTTTTGATTCCAGATTTCCTGATTTCTTGAATTCTTGCTTCTAGACAAAAAAAGGGGGTGATTTACTCACCCCCGCTCTCGGTATCCCTGAGGAAATCGTTACTTCTTCTTTTTTGTTGCTTTCTTCTTTGTTGCTTTTTTCTTCGTAGCCTTCTTCTTCGTAGCCTTCTTGGCTGCCTTCTTCTTTGTCTTCTTTGCCACTCTCTCGCCTCCTTGATTAAGGGTTTCCGACAGGGCTCTTACGACGTCAGCCTACCCAATAGCCGCCTTCACAAAGTGAAGACTTACAGGTTTTCTAAAACGACCACGCCGAACCCTATCGGCAAGCTCCATTGCTCCGCCAGTACCCCGCGGCCGTCCGTCCGAGACCACCCTTAGATGGCCAAAGACGCACTGACAACAAGAAGTGGCCTGAGCATGGGCTTGACATACTAGATGTAGGATAGGGAAGGTCCCCACACCTGTCAAGCATTTTTTGCACCCCCGATCATTTTTTCTCTTTGTATTGAGAACGTTAGCCTGATGCCGTTTTGGCGAGATCGCGAATACCCGCATCAATAGGGGCTTTTATTTGGGCGCAGTATTTTTTGAAGATAATAAGACGAAAGTGTGGATCCGCCCCTAGCGATTTTCGCCGCAGGGATCCGGGTGGGTTGTTTCCAATTTGGCCCGACTTTCGGCCTTTTCGAGGGCGAGCTCAACGAGCCGATCAACGAGTTTGGGCATCGGGAGCCCCGTGGCTTCCCACAGTTTTGGATACATACTTATCGAAGTGAAACCAGGAATTGTGTTGAGCTCGTTCAAGTAGATTGATTCGCTCGATCGATCGAGTAAGAAGTCGACTCTCGACATGCCTGATACATCCAATGCCCGAAAAGCGGCCCTGCTAATCTCTTGGACTCTTTCCGTGGTCTTTTTGTCGAGCAATGCAGGAATCAAGAGCTCGGAGTCATCATCAATGTATTTCGCTTGGTAATCATAGAACTCTCGTGAGGGTACGATCTCTCCCGGAATAGAGGCAATCGGTTCATCGTTTCCCAGCACACTCACCTCTATCTCCCGAGCATCGATACCCTGCTCGACGACGACTTTACGATCAAACTTGAACGCTTGCTCGATCGCATCAGCAATCCCTTGCCGATTTTTCACTTTGCTCACGCCCACACTCGAACCGAGATTCGCCGGCTTGACAAAAATGGGATAGGTCAATGATCCTTCGATCAGAGAAACCGTAGCATCTCCATTTCGTTGCCATTCAAAAGCGTGAACAACAACGTAGTCGAGCACAGGTAACGATTGTTGGCGAAAGATGGACTTCATCAACACCTTGTCCATTCCGACCGAGGAGGCGGCGGCTCCGGCACCAACAATGGGAATACCTGCCAACTCGAGAAGACCTTGTATGGTGCCGTCTTCGCCGTAGGTGCCATGTAGCACAGGAAAAACCACATCGAGCCGGCCTGCTTCTGTCGTCTTCCATACGCCTTGCTCGGGATCGAAGAGCAAGAGATCTGGAGAGGTTGGATCGGCAAGAAGGGCGACTTTTCTCGACAGATCTCCAACGATTCCTTCCAAGAAAGGATGGGCACCGGCAGAGGGCAGTTCCCAACTTCCGTTTTTTTCGATCTTGATGGGCACGACTTCGTACTTGGCTCGGTCTAGGGCGGCCACTACCGACGCGGCCGAGCGCAACGAAACCTCGTGCTCGGCGGAACGACCTCCGAAGAGAATTCCGATTCTGAGTTTCTTCACGGGTAATCTCCTGTTCCGGATCTTAATGAATGAAGGAGAAAGAATAAAGGAGGACTACTTCCTAATTTCTACGTTCTACTCTATCCTTCCTGTTGACAACAGTGATGAAGGAGAAAGAATAAAGGAGGAAGGAGGTGCGGAGCCGACCCTTGGGTACTTTCTACTTTCTACTTTCTCCTAACAGTTATGTCCTTTTTTGAGCTATTGAGTCAGTCCTCCGGCGCTCGTCGCGGAAAGCTGCGGACGGGCCACGGATCCGTGGACACACCGGCCTTCATGCCTGTGGCCACTCAGGGATCGGTCAAATCCCTCACACACCGGCAGGTCAAGGAGGTCGGGTCACAAATCCTTCTGTCGAATACTTACCACCTGATGCTCCGGCCGGGAGCAGAAAGAGTGGAGACTCTAGGTGGCCTCCATCGATTCATCAACTGGAACGGCCCGATCCTCACCGACAGCGGTGGTTTTCAAGTAGCGAGCCTTGCCGCGCTTCGGAAGGTCACCGACGAAGGCGTCACATTCCGATCTCATATCGACGGCAGCTCGCACTTTTTGACGCCGGAACGCGCGGTCTCCATCCAAGAGAAGTTGGGCTCGGACATCGCCATGGTCCTCGACGAATGCGTCATCTATCCCTCGAGTACCCAGGAGGTGCAAGAGGCAGCCGAGCGGAGCCTACGATGGGCTGAACGCTCTCTCAAAACCCGTCACCGCTCCGATCAGGCCTTGTTCGGAATTGTGCAGGGAGGCGTCTCGCCTGACGTGAGGCGGGCCAACGCCCGCGCACTCGTAGATCTGGGATTCGACGGATACGGCATCGGCGGGCTAGCGGTCGGTGAGCCGACTGAGCTCACCCGAGAGATGACCGAAGTAAGTACTGCAGAGCTTCCCGTGGACCGGCCGCGGTATCTGATGGGCGCGGGTACCCCTACGGATTTGCTCGAGTCCGTCGCCCGGGGTGTGGACATGTTCGACTGCGTTCTGCCGACCCGAAATGCCCGGAACGGTACTCTGTTCACCCATCATGGCAAAATATCCATCAAAAACGCTCGCCACACAGAAGACGAGTCCCCTCTCGACAGTGAATGCACCTGTTATACCTGCTCGAGCTTCTCGCGGGCCTACTTGAGGCACCTCTACCAGGTCAAGGAGATGACCGCCGCGACGCTCAATACCATTCATAATCTGAGTTTCTACTTGGCGCTGATGGGATATATACGCAAGGCCATCGAGGAAGATCGGTTCGAATCCTTCCGCCGCGACATAACCGCCCAACTGTCGGAGCCCTTGGATTAGTCCTTTCTTCCGATTCAGGGCCTTCTCTAGTTCTTGTGTTTCCGCCGCCGCCGGCAGAGGCGGGTCGAGCAGTCTGCAGGTTGCCACAGGCGTTGAGTCTACATTGTTTTGTTCCGTATCTTGCCGGAATCGGGCCATTGACAACGACCGGCCAAGGAGCGTTCACTTGCTGGGCGGCGGTCCATAGGATCGCAGATGCTGTCTGCTAACTGCTTTCTGTCCGCCTTCGCTCAATCGATTACGCAAAAGCGTCCGCAGCCCCGCCGTCTTGTCCGCCATAGCCTTGGCGAAGGCGGAAGCCTTGTGCTCAGGCGGGCTCGACTGCTTCTTGAATTTGCAGTCCCCATTTGCCCTGAACTATGATGTGGGGATGTTGTCGATACTGATGGCCGGGCCAGGAGGCCGAGGTACTGGATTCAGCGACCAGCTCGTTCTTATCCTCATCATTTTTGCTATCTTTTATTTCATCGTGTTCCGCCCGATGCGGAAACGCCAGAGAGAAATGGAACAGATGCTCTCCGCGCTCAAGAACGGAGACAAGGTCGTCACCAACGGAGGCATCTATGGCACTGTTGTCGGGGTTTCCGACGATGTCGTACAGCTTCGCATTTCCGACCACGTCAAGATTCAGGTCGCCAAGTCTGCCGTCGCGAGACTGGCGTCGGAGCCAACGAAACCCACTAGCTAGACAAGCTGAAAGAGCTTGGTAAAAGGACGCAAGGGTCCAGGCGATCCAACTGGAGTCGACTAATCCCATGAGAAAAAACTTACGCTGGAAAGGCTTGCTCATACTCATCGTGGCAGGCGTTTGCATCTGGTCCATGGTCCCTCCCGGCGAAAAAATCAATCTTGGCCTCGATTTGCAGGGCGGCATCCACCTCATTATGAAGGTTCATATGGAGGACGCCCTGAACGCGATCACTGATGAGGCGGTGGAGGGCCTTGGTCTGCTGCTCGACGATGAAAGCATTTCGTTTGGGGAGCTGGCGAAGGAAGACCTGGGTCGATTCCGACTCACCGGCGTGGACTCATCTCAAGAGCCTGAAGTTCGACAGCTGCTCGAAACCAACTTCTCGACTTGGGAATCCAGGAGCGCAGGCGCCGGCACCTGGGAGCTCGAGATGACATCCCTCGAACGGAAACAGGTTCGAGACGAGACGCTCACACAGGCCATCGAGACTATCCGTCGCAGAGTCGATGCCCTTGGAGTCGCGGAACCGCTCATCGCCCCCCACGGTGACACAGGCGACCAAATCCTAGTCCAGCTGCCTGGGTTCGAAGACGTTGACCGAGCGAAAAACATCATCCGCTCCACGGCAAAGCTCGAGCTCAAGCTGGTGGAAAGAGCCGCAGGATCGCGAGAACAGCTTCTAGCTGGACGGAGTGAGCCGGCCGCTGGAACCGAGATCTTGCCTGGCGTCTCGCAAACAGGTGCCACAGATACAGTGTATTACCTAGTGGAGGATCTCCCCGTTATTACCGGCCGAGATCTCAAGAACGCTCGACCGTCTATCGACTACGACACCAACCTCCCTAGCGTCAATTTCACACTCAAACCTGATGCTTCTTCCAAGTTCCGTCGCTCTACCCAAGCCAACATCGGCCGACAGCTCGCGATTGTCATGGATGGGCAAGTCACTTCGGCGCCCGTCATCGAGACGGCCATCCCCTCGGGCTCGGGGCGCATCACGGGACAATTCACGAACCAGGAAGCCTTGGATCTCGCGCTGGTCTTGCGCTCCGGCGCTCTCCCGGCATCGCTCGAGTACCTGGAAGAGCGTACGGTCGGACCCAGCTTGGGGATGGACTCCATCAGAAGCGGGATCATGGCTTCCATCGTGGGACTCGCCGGAGTTGTGCTATTTATCCTCCTTTACTACCGACTTTCCGGAGTGAATGCCATCGTCGCCTTGTTTCTCAATTTGATCATATTGATGGGCGCTATGGCCTACTTTGGCGCCACTCTTACCTTGCCCGGCATTGCAGGAGTCATCCTCACCATCGGCATGGGCGTGGACGCGAACGTCCTCATTTTCGAACGCATCAAGGAAGAAATGCGGGGCGGCAAAACGCCTCGCACCGCGATTTCGGCGGGCTTTGGGAAAGTCTTCTGGACGATCTTCGATGCAAACTTGACCAGTTTGATAGCGGCAGCCATCCTCTTTCAGTTCGGCACCGGCCCGGTACAAGGTTTTGCCGTGACTCTGAGCATCGGCTTGCTATCGAACATGTTTACGGCCATTTTCGTCTCGCGCTTCATCTTCGACCTGGTCCTCGGAGGCCAACGACAGGTCGAGGCGCTGAGCATTTAGCGGAAGAGCACCATGGATATTCTTGGCGACACTAAAATCGATTGGCTGAAGTACCGATGGTACTTCTTCCTCGTCTCTTTGATCGTCTTCGCCCTGGGCCTCGCCGACGTTTATCGCAAGGGAGGCTTGCGCTACGGCATTGATTTCTCCGAGGGGACCATCGTCACCGCGAAGTTCGAATCGACGCCCCAGGTCGATGCGATCCGGCAAGCATTGTCAGGAGCCGGTATCGGCGAAGCCATCATTCAACGCTACGACCGAGAAGAGTTGAACGAAATCATGGTCCGCGTCGAACGCCGCGCGGAGGACGCGGGTGACCTCGACGCCACCGCAAATCAAATCATTGGCATCCTGCGGGGAATCGAAGGCAACGAGCTCGTCGACACGAGCACAGAGATTGTAGGTCCCATTGTCGGTCAAGAGCTTCGCACCAAAGCCCGCAACGCGATTTTGCTGGCTCTTGGAGCGATGCTCATCTATATCGGATTTCGCTTTGAGTTGATATACGGGGTAGGAGCCACGGTGGCCATCATTCACGATGTAGTGCTCACTCTGGCCCTCGTTTCGATATTCAACTATGACATCAGCTTGAACGTGATCGCCGCCTTCCTCAGCTTGATGGGTTATTCGGTCAACGACACCATCGTCATTTTCGATCGAGTTCGAGAGAACCGACGTTTGGTGCGACGTCAATCCCTCTACGAGGTCATCAATCTTTCTATCAACCAAACGCTACGTCGAACGGTGTTGACCTCCGGACTCACTTTGGTCGTCGTCGTGGCGTTGTATCGTGCTCGGCGGCGAAGTCCTGAGGGGCTTCGCCTTTGTTTTCGTCGCGGGTGTCGTCATCGGCACCTACTCTTCCGTTGCCATCGCGTCACCGATCGTCATCTGGTGGAGGAAACTCAGAGACAAGCCCGCTGGGACGAAGAAGAAGGAAGGCCCGGAAACCAAGACAGTGCGAATATAGCGACTGGCTCCTCCCGGGGCTATAATGTGAATAGGTGAGAAACGATCGATCGAATAGCTCGAACGCTCGAGCCTTGAAGAGGCTCAACGATCGGAGGCGAAAGCAAAGACATCGGCTTGCTAGACCTCTGTCACCGCGAGAGAGAAAAACGTCGGCGGAACCCGAGTTTCTGGCGGGAACCGTCGCTTTCGCCTCCTCCCCAAGTCAAGAAACAACGATGGGCCACTGTTACCATTGCCTTGGCCATCCACATCGGCGTTCTCCTTACCTTCATTCTCGTCCCCATGTTCATGCTGGAAGACATGGTGCCCGAGCTCGTTCCTTTGTACTTGAGCTTCGCTCCGCCCCCCCCTCCACCTCTCAAGAGCGGCGATCCTCTAATGCGCGAACAACCGGAGGACGAGGTGCCAGAACCGACACCCGATGCGGACGAACAAGACGGTGTGGATCAGACCTTCAATTCGGACCGACTGGCCTGGACAGAGAACATACCCGATGAAATCCTCAGGCCCAGGGTTGAAATGGATTTCGGAGCGGAAGATGGGTGGGATTTTGGTCACCCACTGGGTATGGAGGGTGGCGTCCCCGGAGGAGTGGTGGGCGGTGTTCCCGGCGGCGTTGTCGGAGGTGTTATTGGTGGTACAGGAACGGGCGTTCCGCACGTTCGCGATCCAGACACCGGCCCCCGGCCGATACGAATGCCCCGTCCCACCTACACCGTGGAGGCGATTCGGAAGAAACTCTCCGGCGAAGTGGTCCTCAGAGCGCTCATCGACGTGAAAGGAAAGGTGAAGGTCCTGGACATCATCCGATCCATCCCGGAGCTCGATTCAGAAGCGGTTCGAGTGGTTGAAAAAGATTGGCTGTTCCGGCCTGCTACGAAGAACGGGCGCCCTGTAGCCACCATCGCCGAGCTCGTGGTCACGTTCAACTTATACTAAGACACGCCACACTTTGTAAGAATTCAAGAACTCAAGAACCCAAGAATTCAAGAATCCCACATCCGCTGATCCGGAGCCCGCGTTCCATGTCTCGGATCCGGACTCGCGTTTGGGCACGTTCTTTGTCTTATCCTCGAGTACTTGGGTTCTGGGTACTGGGTTCTACTTGGGGCGCCCAAGAGTCTAACTGGGTGCCTCTCAAGCACTTACTGAGCGGTAAGATGGTCCTTGACAGATCCCGAGGACAGAGATAGTATTCTTCGCTCGTAAGTCTTGGCGCCTTCGAGGCCAATCGGATGTTGACCCAGGATTCCCACTCGACGAAAAAGGACGAAAAACGTGTTTTTCGTAGGGAACCCTACGGTCAAACCCGGTGTCTAAGCGGGTGTCTATGTAATGGGTCTGTCCTCTTTGGTCGGGCCATTTTTCAATCAACCAGGTAGGGGACCTAACTACCTCCCGTCAGGAAAGGAGCGCTAATTACCGTGCCCAGAGAATTTATGACAGGTCTAGTGGAGTCCTCAGGGGCTGGGAGGCCGTTCGGTAGGTCCATCGTAAGCTTTTTGACCTCCACATTCATTCAGTTGGGGGTCGTCACCATTATGGTTATCGTTCCGCTGATGGCCACCGACGCACTACCTACCCCTCAAGGCATCATGACGTTCATGGCGCCACCGCCACCGCCACCACCGCCACCGCCACCACCACCGCCACCGAAACGAGCGAGACCTTCAGCACCCAAGCCGGTCATGACCGAGACGCCGAGGTTTGTGGCTCCC
Source organism: uncultured Acidobacteriota bacterium (assembly GCA_963697355.1). Classification (GTDB taxonomy): domain Bacteria; phylum Acidobacteriota; class Vicinamibacteria; order Marinacidobacterales; family DATDRI01; genus CAVONV01. The sequence goes on along the minus strand of CAVONV010000021.1, from coordinate 534,183 downwards.
GTCGAAGTTCCGGACGATATTGGTGAGGGGATCGACTTTTTTGGTGTACCGGGTGGCGTGGAAGGCGGCGTACCGGGCGGCGTCCTCGGAGGTATCGTCGGAGGCTTGCCTGAAGCCCCACCCCCACCGCCGAAAGACAAGCCGGTGAGGGTCGGCGGTAACATCAAGGCCCCGAGAAAGGTCAAGGATGCAGCGCCCGTCTATCCAGACATCGCAAAGCAAGCTCGTGTTCAGGGAATCGTGATTCTGGAGGCCATCATCGACCCCGCAGGGAATGTTACCAACGTGCGAGTTCTCCGATCTATTCCCTTGTTGGATCAGTCGGCTATGGCAGCGGTGAAACAATGGAAGTACGAACCGACCATGCTCAACGGCGTGCCCGTACCCATTGTCATGACCGTAACCGTGAATTTCGCATTGCAGTAATTATTTCAGGCTATTACACATCGAAAAGCAAGGAGGAGACAGCATGCAGTTCGGAGTAATGGAAATGATCGAGGCGATGGGTCCCGCGGCCATTATCACCAACCTCGTTTTGGTCATCATGTCGATATATTCGATCGGTGTGATGATTGAGCGCGCTTGGGCGTACAGCAAGGCAAGGAAGCAATCCAAGGCCTATGCGCCTCAGGTCGCCAAGCTGTTGAAGGATCACAAGATCGACGATGCGATCAAAGTGAGCCAGAAGAAAGACTTCAAGTTCAGCCACCTGGCGAAAGTGCTCCTCGCAGGACTTCAGGAATATACCTTCCAGCAGGAGTCCGTTGATTCAGGTACCCGCGACGAGATGCTAGAGGCTGCTCACCGAGCCATCGAGCGCGCCACTGCCGTCAACAACATTGACCTCAAGCGCGGACTTGGCGGATTGGCAACGATCGGCGCCACGGCTCCCTTCGTTGGTCTGTTCGGTACCGTCGTCGGCATCATCAACGCTTTCCGCGGTATGGCCTTGACCGGGTCCGGTGGTATCGGCGCCGTGTCCGCAGGTATCTCTGAAGCTCTGGTGTGCACCGCTTTCGGTCTGTTCGTAGCCGTTCCGGCCGTGTGGGCGTTCAACTACTTTACTGGTAAGTGCGAGGCATTCGGCGTCGAGATGGACAACAGCGCTTCCGAGCTCATCGACTTCATGGCGAAGAAGACAGTAGCCTAACCGAAAAGGTCATTACTTAAGGAGGTCACCCATGGGAATGGGAGGTGGCGGAAAGAAAGGTGACGTGAATGCCAACATCAATGTCACGCCATTGTGCGACATTATGTTGGTGCTGCTGATCATCTTCATGGTGGTCACACCAATGCTGCAGAAAGGTGTCGACGTCAAGCTGCCCCCGGCGGCTTACGCTGCAGACCACCCAGATAACGAAGACACTGTGACCCTAGCTGTCCGAGTGGATGGTCAGATATTCCTCGACATGATGCCGGTGCCGAGGTCGGACGTCGTGGCTTCAATCCGCGAGAAGTTCGATGTCCGAACGGACAAGACCATCTTCCTCAAGGCCGATGAGAACCTCGACTATGGAGACGTTCTGCAAGTCATGGATCTCTGCCGTGAGGGTGGTGTCGAGGAGATTGCTCTCATGACCGAAAGGGTAGCAGGGGGTTAGTACGTAATCAGCCCCTTAATCAATAAGGAGTATTGTCACATGGGAATGGGAGGCGGAAGTAAAGGCGGTCCGAGTTCGGACATCAACGTCACTCCCCTTATTGACGTCATGCTGGTGCTACTCATCATCTTCATGGTGGTGATTCCGTTGACCCAGCAAGGACTGGATGTCGAGTTGCCGGCAAGCGGGGACCAAACCGGTGCTCAATCGGAACCAGATCCGAATCAGCTCGTTTTGGATATCGATGATGCCGGAGTCATTACTATCAACAAACAACCGGTTTCCTGGGAAGAGCTCCCTCTCCGCATCAGAGACCTGTTCGAGACTCGCGCTGACAAGACTCTATTCCTCCGTGGATCAACCACGATTCGGTACGGCGAGGTTGTAGCCGTGCTGGATATTGCGAAAGGTAACGGAGTCGAGAGGATCGGTATCGTTCCATCTTCTTGATATAGTCCAAACTCAAGCTGAGGAGGTTCGTCGAATCGGCGGACCTCCTCTTTTTTTGTCCATCAATAAGCCAAGTGCCGTGATTCTCACTCACACTTACACCGGCGATCCGTCCCGTCTTGCTGCGTTGCTCGTCGGTCACATATCCTGATATTATTCGTTCCTCTCGCCTTGCCAGACGGGCGCCTCGGCGTTCTCGATCCGTGACCGTAGTTATGAACCAGTGCACCAAGTCCGGAAGGTTTCACACCAGCAAAATCATACACAAGGCCGGTAAGACCCCGTAGCTAGGGTCAGCCCCGACAACCGTCTCACCCCTCTGATACTAGTTCATCCCGCGACGCTCTTTCGACGAACGGACTAACCCGTAAAGCTCTAATATAAAAAGGTTTATTCTTGGCGACGCCGCGAGCGACAAAGTTTATTAAGAGGCCCTCGGCGGCACCCTCTTCGCCGTCGACACTGTGGGGTTGCATTCGAACACCTATGGAGCAGTACGACCCAATCCTGGACGCTCCCCCGTTGTGGCTCGTTGGTTCACCAACCTACTCTCATGGACTGCGCTCAGCCACTCTGGACGGTGACTTCACATGGTCGAGTTTGGGCGCCTTGAATCCTTCAAATCCAGCTGGCGAAGATCCACTCAAGGGCTGAACGATACGCAGGTAGTGTTTGGCGTGAGCTTGCGGAGCGAGGACGTTTTTGTGAGGGGGGCGACCCCGCGGACGAATAGCGGTCTGGTGCCACTGACCGATGCGACAAGCCCCGGTTCCGCGATCTCTGCGGAGCTCCATCGCAGCAGGCTACTCGGACGCGACGGCCTTGGCTTCTCCGACCAACCCGGGACTTAAGGGAGGAAAAGGGCGAGACGGCCGATGACACAATAGCCGTCTCGCCCTCCAAAGTGCCTCGAGAGCAGAGGTTTCGTACTAGTGACCGCCTACGGTCGATTCGGCGGCGGCCTCAGCCTCTTGTTCCTTCTTGAGCTCGAGAGCTCTGTCCCGAAGCGTATTGGCTTCAGCAATGAGCTCGTCGGCCTTTCGCTTGTTGCCACGAATCTCCTCGATCTTGGCATTCTCTCTGAGGAGAAGGTTCTTGTAGATGAGCGCATCGACGTATTGGTCGTTGAACCCTAGCGCTAGATCTAGCTGGTCGATCCCAGACTGAATGTAATTCTCGCGCTCCTGGATCGACAGATCCGGATCACGATAAACCTTGTCCCAGTAGTGAGTGGCGATGAGGTAGTAACCCTCCGGGTCGTTGGCGTTGAGGTCTCTCGCCTTACCGAGCCAGTTCATCGTGTCGTCGAAATGCCCGTATTCGTTGTACAAACCGGCCATCTGACGGTAGACGATAGGATCATCGGGCATCATTTCAACCGGTTTAGCGTAACACTCGATAGCCTTCTCGACGAGCGGCATTTCGTCTGGGTCATTGAACCGCTTGTAGATGTCACCCAGGGCGTAATACCTTTCCGCTTTATCCGGCTCCAACTCGATCAACATGAGGCAGTACTTCTCGGCATTTGCGAAGTCCTCCTCATTGTCCCTGTAGATGGCGGCCAACTGCTCTGCAGCATACTGGCTGTAGATTTCCAACTGATCCTGGAATTCACCGCCTTCATTGACAAGGTCGATGGTCTTCTCGTAATACTTTATTGCGTTATCGACACGCATTTTTCGAGACGCGGCATCGAGGCGTGAAGCAGTGAAGATCAGGTGGTGACTGCTTCCAATATAGAAATTGGTCGGTAAAAGGACTCGCCGGTCACCATTCGGGTCTAGTTCCAGAACCTTTTCATACTCTTCGATGGCCGTAATGTACTCCTTCGAGCCATATGAACCATTCGCTGTCTGGAAAGCCTGCCGCGCCTTGAGCATGTTCATCGTGTCACCGCACGCGCCAAGCGATACCACCACAATCGCAATTACAATGAACCCTAGGAGTCGACGAAGGTGAGTACTCATAGCCATATCCCCCTTATCCTCATAATCTTACGACAAAGCAGCAAGTATTATATTACGCACGATAATCTCAAGTCAACCGGCGTTGCTGATGCAACTCGATCTGTGCAAAGGACCCGAGAAATGGGGCCACGCGAGCTGGAATTGCAGATTGCGAAGACAAGTTGACCGTCCGGTAGGTCCGGGCCTATCATGGAATCGGTAATGAAGGTTTTCCCTCTGGTGTTCTGAGCAATGCTGCATCGACGATGATTCGCTTCGAAGATATCTTGGAGAAGGTTCGTGCTTACCAGCCTGACGGCGACCACGAACTACTTCGGCGCGCCTATGTTTTTTCGGCCCGCGAGCACCGCGGCCAAGTGCGCCAGTCCGGGGAGCCCTATTTGGTTCACCCACTGGAAGTCGCCAACATACTCGCCGACCGAAAGTTGGACGTCATCTGTGTCGCCTGCGGACTCCTGCACGATGTCGTCGAAGACACTCTTACCACCATCGACACTCTTGAAGAGTACTTCGGTAAAGAAGTAGCTCACATCATCAACGGCCTCACCAAAATCAGCAAGATCAACTACTCGTCGATCGAGGAGCACCAAGCAGAGAACTTTCGGAAGATGTTGATGGCGATGGTCGATGACATTCGCATATTGCTCATCAAGCTCGCTGACCGTCTTCACAATATGCGCACGCTTCAGCATCTACCCGAAGAAAAACGGGAGCGCATCGCCCTCGAGACACTAAGCGTCTACGCACCCCTCGCAGGTCGGCTCGGCATGGGTCTCGTCAAATCCGAGCTCGAAGAATTGTGCCTCAAGCACATCGAGCCAAAAACCTATGCGCTTCTTGCCGCGAGAGTCGAGACGAAGCGCAAGTGGACCGAGGATTTCATTTCCGACGTCAGGACGATCCTCGAACAGAAGCTGGAGGAGAACGGTATTCCGGCTGAAGTTTCGGGTCGCATCAAACGGCTCTACAGCATCTACCAGAAAATAAAACGCCAGGATATCGACCTGGATCAAATCTACGACTTCGTTGCACTCCGGGTTATTACTGACAGTGTCAAGAACTGTTATGGGACTCTGGGCATCCTCCACAATCTATGGAAACCGGTACCAGGTCGGATCAAAGACTTCATTGCCATGCCGGCACCCAACGGGTACCGCTCTCTTCACACCAGCGTCATAACAGAATCCGGTGTCCCATTCGAGATCCAGATCCGAACTCAGGAAATGCATCAGGTTGCCGAGGAGGGTATCGCGGCGCATTGGCGCTACAAAGAAGGCGAACGGCCCATCGAGGAAGAGGATATCCGCAATTTCGCATGGCTTCGACAAATCATTGACTGGCAACGCGAGGTCAAGGACCCCCATGAGTTTCTAAACAGCCTCAAGATAGACCTGTACCCGGAAGAAGTTTACTGCTTCACGCCAAAGGGAGAGGTCAAGTCCTTTCCAAGAGGCGCCACTCCAATCGATTTCGCCTACGCCATTCATACAGACGTCGGACACCGATGTGTCGGGGCGAGGGTCAACGGCAAGATGGTACCGCTCAGGTACCGCTTGAAGAACGGCGACATTGTGGAGGTGATGACGGCTTCCAATCATCGGCCCAGCCGGGACTGGCTATCCATGGTGACCACCTCCCGTGCTCGCAGCAAGATACGCAACTTCATCAACACTAGTGAGAAGCAACGCAGTATCGAAATAGGCCGCAAGGTGTTGGAGAAGGAGGGTCGACGTTACGGACTGCCGCTCAAAGCCATCACGGAATCGGACAAGTTCCCCGCTCTGCTCAAGGACTACGGAGGTCACAAGCCGGAAGATCTCTTTGCCGCCATTGGTTACGGCAAGATCTCACCGCGGCAAGTCATTGCCCGTTTCTTGCCCGAAGACGAGATGGAAAAGAAGCTCGGGACGAAATCCAACATCGCCCAGGCGGTCCGTAGAGTCCTCCGTCCTCCGAAAGACAAGATCAAAGTCAAAGGGGTTGACGACCTGCTCGTTTACCGAGCGAAATGCTGTAATCCCTTGCCCGGCGAGAAGATTGTCGGATACATCACGCGCGGGAAAGGTGTTTCCGTGCACACCGCCGATTGTCCGAACCTTCTCAATCTGATGTACGATCCCGAGCGAATGATCGAAGTCGAATGGGAACGTGATTCCGAAGCGATTTATCAGATCACGCTCTCGGTGAACGTTGAGGACCGTCCGGGAGTTCTCGCCGATATCACTTCCGTCATAGCGGACACGAATACCGACATCCGCAACATCGAATCAAAAAACTTTCACGACAGCAAAGCTGTCATCGACGTGACACTATCCATCAATGACTCGAAACACCTAGAGCGCATCAAGCGTTCCATTCGCTCCCTAGAGGGTGTGTTCGACGTGTCGCGACTGGGATCACGTTAAATCAAGTACTCGAGTACTTGAGTACTTACCTTGTTACTTCTCCAAGTGTTTTGCGAGCTCTTGGAGGCGTCGGAAACTAAACACGCCCGTATTGTGGCCATCAGACCAGGAAACTTGAATAGCGTAGTTACCCACCGGGTTGATTTCCAAAGATCGGAAGTCCGGAGGTAAGAGGAGAGAAACAAACTTGCGTTTTCCGGTCCACTCATCGACACAGAGGGCACAGGGACAATTGTTGCGGAGGAAATCGAACGGATAGTCCGTTTCCTGTCCATCGGACCATACGATTTGGAGCGCCTGTTCCTTTTCCTCGATTTGCTTCGGCTTGAGCTCCGATGCACTTTCGAAATTGACCACGGAAACGGACGCGGCAACTCGTTGGGCCAGGTTTCGGTATGCTAAGGAAACATCTGAGTCCGGTCGGCTTACGATAATGGGCTCGCCGGCATCCCCGCTGACCACCACCTCGGGACTCAGCGGAATACCGCCGAAGAACGGCAATCCGAGCTCTCGGCTCACGCGTTCCCCCCCTCCTTCGCTGAAAACAGGTGTGCGCTCGCTGCAATGGGGGCACTCAAAATAGCTCATATTCTCGACGACACCGAGTACCGGTACGTTGACTTGCTGGAACATCCGTAGACCTTTCTCAGCAATTTCTAGAGCAACGTTCTGCGGCGTAGTGACGATGACGGCACCCGTCAAAGGCACGCTCTGAGTCAATGTGAGTTGGACGTCGCCGGTACCTGGAGGCAGGTCAACGATGAGGTAGTCGAGCTCTCCCCAAGCGACGCCAGCCATAAACTGCTGGATCAACTTTGCCGCCATTGGACCCCGCCAAATGACCGGGGTCTCTTTCGTAGCAAGGAATCCCATGGACATGAGCTGCACACCGTGGGCTTCGATGGGGAGCAGGCGACGATTCTCGTCGGCTCGAGGTTGAGCTTCCACGCCAAACATCGTCGGCTGCGACGGGCCATATACGTCGGCGTCACAGAGCCCAACGGCAGCCCCTGTTTGTGCAAGCGCCACCGCAAGATTGGCGGCCACCGTGGATTTCCCCACTCCCCCTTTTCCGGAGGCAACAGCAACAATGTTCTTCACGCCTTCGAGCTCGACCGCGCCCAAGCCCTGGGCGCTACGGACCCGAGATGTCATATTGACATTGACGGCATCGATCCCTGGCAGCTTCCTGACGGCCTCTTCAGCCTCAGCCTTGAGTCGTTCCTTCACCGGGCAGGCTGGTGTAGTTAGCTCGATGTCGAAGCTAACGGTGGGCGCACAGATTTTGATATTTTTCACGAATCCCAGCGACACGATGTCCCGATTGAGGTCGGGATCTTGAACCGCCTTCAGCTTCTCGAGAACATCCGACTCACTGATCTTCTGTGACATTTGGCCTCCAGTTGGGTCTGTCTCATCTTCGTCACCCGTGGGTCAACCATTCCAACATCCGCCCGGCTTGGGCACACTAGTCCTCCTGAATGACCTCGAGAATGAAGCATATTCCCTCTCCCCAAGAGGAGAGAGGGAATATTTGAAAGGTGGGCCTAAAAGGCGATTAACCGAAACTCTTGACGGCCTCTCCCTCGTCGTCGAAGGTCTCGAAAACCGTGAGTAATTTCGTAATCGAAAGTAGGTCCTGGAGCCGTTTGGTCAGATTCACCAGTTTGAGCTTGCCGTTCTTGCGACTCACCGTCGTGTAGCATCGCACGACTTCGCCCAATCCCGCACTGTCCATATAGGGCACTTCGCCCAGGTTGAGCAGGATCTTCGTCGTGCCACCTTCCACAAGACTGTTGATCTTCTCGCGAAGGAGCTCGTCGCCTTCGCCAATGAGCAACTTGCCTTCTAGGTCGAGGACGGTGACATCGCTAACGGTTCGTTCGTTGATTTTCATTGCTACTTTTCCTTCCCCCGTGAATTTACATTCCAGACCATACAATTACCGGCTATCTGCTATCACGAATAGAAAAATGGGTCAACTCAAAAATTGTGAGGGGCCGGCCTCAGCACACAAGCTCTTGCAGCGCACTGGAGCAAAGGCAACTCACACGGAAAATGCGACCCGTTCCCCATGATGCGGGTTCTTTGAGCCTCCCGCCCCTCAAACAGGAATTGGTTTGTGCGTAACTACTGCTGGATCGAGTCCAGAGCGGCCTGAGCCATCGCTGCCTGGGGCGTGTCCGGGGCCACTTCGATGACCTTCCGGAATGCCGCTGCGGCGTTTTCCATGTCTGCATTGTTGATATAGGCGTAACCCAACTTGAGCAAGGGCTCCGGCCAATCCGGTCTCACTTCGCTGGCTCGATTGTAATACTCGATTGCCTTGTTGACGTCGCCCTGGTCGAAGTAGATCTCGGCAACGTTGAACGGAAGCACTTCGTCATCAGGCGCTTGAGTAATCGCCTTTTCAAAGTAAGTTACAGCTTCGTCGAGCTCACCACTTCTAACCTTCATGTCCCCTACGTTGACCAGAGCACCCGTATGGTCAGGCTCTTCAGCCAGGACCAGTTCGTACTGCTCCATGGCCTTCACGGGGTCGCCCATTTCGCGGTAACAATTCCCAACGTTCAAACGGATCTGGTAGAGCTCGGGGAACTCCGCCAGAATCAGATTCAGCTTCTCGAGCGCCTCGGGATACTGTTTCTGCTCGTAGAAAGCGCTGGCTTCTTTCAGGTAATCCGCCGCCGGACCCGTTGCAAAGGCTTGGCCTGAGCTCATCTTCTCCATAACGACGTTGAGACTAGGATTCTTGCCGATACCGCTGACCTGAGAGGTGAATTGTTGTGGAACGTACCCCTTTGCGGTAAAGGTAAATTGGTAACTTCCCTTCCGGAATCCCAAGATTGCCCAACGTCCCTTATCATCCGTGGTACCTTCCAGAGTGAAGTCGGAACCGGCCATCGCAGCTACGACCTTCGCTCCCTCAACGGCCTTGTCTTCCGTATCCTTCACCGTGCCGGCTACGCGGCCGGTTCCCATTTGGGCCGCCAGCTCGTTCGCACCGGCAACGAGCATAAACAGCAGTACGACAAATATTATGTAACGATTCCTCATTTGCATCTCCTCAGCCGGCCTTAATCTCGTCATTTTGACCCCCCTAATATATACCCATTCGAAGTCCGTTTCCACGATCAAAGGAGTTGCGCCTCCACATACCGGGTTGGATGGCTGCAACAAAGCTTTTGTTCCACTTGGGATACAGCCACTGACTATGACAGACAGCCCCACTCGATCTACGGAACAAGGGCATAGTGTTTGGAATGACAGGAGCCCTCGGGCAAAGGTATAAAGCGACCCGGACGGCTCGACGGCCCACGAAGACGACCAACTGCCGGACAGCAAATTCGAAGGAAAATACTCTGACGTTGTGAGTAGCTTTCCGCGCCCCGAGTGAGATAGAATAGGTCGCCTACGAGGGTGGGGTTTGTTTCGACCCGGCACCGAGTGTGGATATGTCGTTTGGATTTAATATGTTGCACGGTTCAGTGAAGCCGAAAAAAACTCCATGCCCCCCGCAGTTTCTATCCGGGAAAGCACAGGTACGTCCATCGCAACCTCGGTGCCCTCTTACTCTGTTCCCGCAAGTTGCCGGGCGAGAACCATCCCACGAACCGTGCGTCCATTCTCGAAGTATTGAGGTCAACACAAAACGAGAGAACCCGTTTTCTTCAAAAAAAAGGCGTCAAAAGCTTCCAGGAGTATGGAATTCTATGACTTCGTTCCATTCAGGAGCTCAGGGAAGGCCGGCGCTGGGTACTCATACGAAAGGAGGACAAGTATGCTGAGGCTCAAGGACCTGGTGATATCTTCGATGGTAGTAGGCTTATTGGCCTGTTCAGGAGGGGAGGAAACGCAGCTTCTCAACAGGTTCTTCATGGCCTGCCGAAGCGGGGACAATGCCACCATCTCTTCGGTCTCTCAGGTGAGTTTCCCTGCCGAAGGATGTGAAGCCTGGGAGGTGCTCGAGGTTAGCGAGGGTACTAGTGAGCCGTGCCGGATCCAGGACCTCCGCCAACAAGTCGACAACGCAAAAAAGGAGCGGGATGTCCAGTTCGAGAAAGGCAAATACTTCCTCGAAGACAACTACAACGACATCGAGAAAATCCAGCTTCGGCTCGACAAAGAACCCGACTACAAGTTCACAGGAAAACTTGGAGAAGTCCAGGCCGAGTGGGAAAAAATCATGACCGACAGAAAGGCCTTGGAGCGTAGTGTAGGGAATCTCAACAGAGAGCTGGAAAAAGAAACCAAGTTTGCGAAGATGTCGATCATGGGCGATGTCGCCATCAACAAGCTAGAGGGCAACGTCTTGAAGAAACAGATCAACGTGAACGTGACAACCGAAGGCCAAGTAAAACCCTATGTCTTCACAATGATGAAATACGATCTAACGGATCCTGAAAATAACGTCGCACCGAAATCCCGTTGGATCATCGTCGCGATCGAAGAAGCGACCTAGCAGTAAGGTCAAGACCTGAACTTTGAAGGAGGAGGAAGGAGGAAGTAACTCCTTTCTCCTTTCTACTTTCTACTTGCCAGAAGGAGTCCTATTCAAAGGACTCCATAATCTCATCCAGCACCTTCTTAGAGGGGCGTACTTTCTCTTCCGGTAAGCTCGTCAATGGTTCGTCAACCATGTCCAGCAACTCCAAGAAGTTCTGCTTGTCGGGGTTGACGTAGATCAGACCGGTCAAAAATTGTTGCTCGATGCGCGCATCGAGCAGCAGTCTCATCGCTTGGTGGCGATCGGTGGGGTTGTAATCTCGTTCCAACTTCTTGAGCAAGACGTGAGATCCATCATGCAGCTCCACATCGAGGGTTTCTCCCTCGTCATATTCTACGTCGATCGGTTCGAAGTAAGGAATGAAGTCTACTTGATGAAGAATCTCTTCATGCTCTTTTCCCCAGGTGTAGCTCTTCGTTGATCCTGGATGGTTGTTGAAGGTTACGCATGGGCTAATGATGTCGAGAACCGCCGTTCCTTGGTGCGCGAAGGCACCCTTGAGGAGAGGCACCAATTGTCTGGGGTCGCCCGCGAACGAGCGAGCAACATAAGTCGCCCCGAGCTCGACCGCCATCCCGCAAAGGTCGATGGGTGTCAGTTCATTGACGACACCGGTTTTTAGCGTGGAGCCCAAATCGGCGGTCGCTGAGAATTGTCCCTTGGTCAATCCGTAGACGCCGTTGTTTTCCACAATGTAAACAACCGGGACATTCCTCCGCAGCAGGTGCACGAATTGGCCGATGCCGATAGAAGCGGTATCGCCGTCTCCCGACACCCCAACCGTTACAAGGCTGCGATTCGCCAAGACGGCGCCCGTAGCCACAGATGGCATCCGTCCGTGGACCGAGTTGAATCCATGCGCGCGCCCTAGAAAGTAGGTGGGGGTCTTGGACGAACAACCAATCCCGGAGAGTTTCGCCACGCGATGAGGTTCAATCCCTGACTCGTAAAAAGCCTTGACGATTTGGGAACTGATGGCATCATGCCCGCATCCATTGCAGAGCGTAGAATCCTTCCCCTTATAGTCGTGCACACCGAGGCCGATGCGGTTGACCTTCTTCTTCGGGGACGGAGCATTCTTTGTGGTTGCCATGACTTCTCCTATGCGACGCGTTCACCAATGCGCCTGTCTTCGCCCTTCGGCCTCCGCCTCTACCGTTGAGAGGAGTCAACTGACGCCAACGGCCCCGGCGGAACTCACCGGAGTTTCCCTGAACGCGGTCGGCGAGCTCTTCGTGTCATTTTCTGTTACTCATTGCGGTTTGCGAAGGCGCTTTCAGCCGCGAGGATCTCGTCGGTCACGAAGCGAGCACCGATGGGAATCCCCGTGTAGTGCAGCACACTCGAGAGCTTTGCCACCAGATCCGGCTTCCGGCCAAGCTCGAGCTGAATGAGTTGAGCCATTTGAGCATCGCGATTCTGTTCCACGATGTAGACCCTTTTGCACGAACGAACAAAATCCTCGAGGTCCGAGGTAAACGGAAGAGCTTTCAATCTCAGATACCTTGTCTTCACATCCTGCTCCCCCAGGAGCTGTTCGCGGGACTCGACGACCGCCCAGTGCGAGGTGCCGAAGGCGATGATTCCGATCTCCGCATCCTCATCTCCTGTCAACTCAGGAGGCGGAACGAACTTCCTTGCCGTGTCGAGTTTTCTCGCCAGGCGATCCATGTTCTTCGTGTAGTCGTCGGAACGCTCACTGTATCCAGCGTACTCATTGTGACCGCTTCCCCGCGTAAAGTAGGCAGCGAGATGGTGATAGGTTCCCGGCAACGTTCGATAAGGCACGCCGTCACCGTCCACATCGCGATAGCGCGCGAAATCACCAAGTCGTTCCAGGTCCTCTGCTGAGAGAACTTTGCCACGATCGATGGGCTTCTCCGGGTATTTGAATGGATCTGACATCCAGATGTTCATCCCCAGATCCAAATCGGACAAGACCAACACGAGGGTCTGGAACCGTTCCGCCAGATTGAACGCCTCCCCACCGAACTCGAAACACTCCTCCACCGAGGAAGGAATGAGAACGATATGTTTCGTATCGCCATGGGACAAGTAGAAAGAAGGGATGAGATCCGCCTGGGCCGTCCGAGTCGGCATTCCCGTTGAAGGGCCCACGCGCTGAACGTCCCAAACAACCGCGGGAACCTCTGCGAAGTACGCCAGGCCGGCAAACTCGGCCATCAAGGAGATCCCGGGCCCACTGGTTGCTGTCATCGATCTCGCGCCAGCCCACCCGGCTCCGATCACCATTCCCAAGGCGGCGAGCTCATCTTCCGCTTGAACGACAGCAAAGGTCGCCTTACCCGTTTCCTCGTCAAGGCGATACTTGCTCATGAACTTGCCGAGTTGTTCGCACAAACTCGATGAAGGAGTGATGGGATACCAAGTGACGACCGTAACACCACCAAACATGGATCCCAGGGCTCCAGCGGTGTTCCCATCGATAAGAATCTTGCCTCGGGTAAGATCCATGGGCTCGAGAACGAGAGGGTCGACTTTGGTGAGATTCTTCTCGGCATACTCGAAACCGATGTCGACGGCTCTCTTGTTGAGTTCGATAGCCTTACTCTTGGACTTGAACTGGTTTGTTATGGAGGCGTAAATATCGTCCCTTTTGATCGACAGCAGTTGCGCCACGACACCGACGTAGATCATGTTGGCGAGGAGTCTTCTCAACTTCGCTTCGGGAACGACTTCCTTTGCCAGCACGGTAAACGGCACCGGGTAGAAGATGACATCGGAACGCAGCCGATCCAACTTGAGAGACTCTTCGTATACAACCGCCGCACCCGGGTCGAGATGGGTGACATCTTCTTGCGCAGTTTGCGGGTTCAACGCGACCAAAAGGTCGATTTTTGTCTTGGGCGCAAGGTAACCCTCCTTGCTGGCGCGAATCGTGAACCAGGTTGCGAGACCCGCAATATTCGAAGGGAAGAGGTTCTTGCCGCAGACGGGAATGCCCATTCCAAAAATGGAGCGCATCAAGACACTGTTGGAGGACTGGCTTCCCGAGCCATTGACCGTGGCGATGAGGATCGAGAAATCGTTGACGATCATGTCGGGTTGGGCCTTTTTTGCCCCTTTACGAGCAAGCGTTTGTGTAGACATTCCTGGCTCCCTTAGTCGAGTCGAGCGTCCAAGCATACCAGATCAGCATTTTGAGAAAAAACTGACGCAATGCGCCAGGAGATCACGCCGACGAGCCCGGGGATCGCCGGGAACGGACCCGATTGACGGCCCCGCGTCTGAGGACTCTTCCGAGCCATTCCGTACCGGGCGATTTTGTAATGCAGTGCCCGGGGGCTCATGCCGAGAATCTTGGCCGCCTTTTGACGGTGGTCGGTCAACTCTTCCATTGTCTTACGAATGACGATTTCTTCGACCTTTTTGAGCGGCGTACCCAGAGGTATGTAGATTTGTCTGGTAGCTCTGTCGGAGGTAACGACCTCGGCAGGTAGGTGCTCCGGCCGAATGGTAGCGGAATCCACCGTAACGGTCATGCGCTCGATGACATTTCTCAGTTCACGAATGTTGCCCGGCCAGTCGTAGTGCGTGAGGATCTCCTGCGCTTCCCGTGAGATTTTCTTACTGCGCTTCCGATTCATCTGGGCGAACTCCTTAAGGAAGGTATCGACCAGGAGCGGAATGTCCTCGTGACGAGCGCTCAGAGGTGGCATGTGGATAGGTACCACGGCGAGTTGATAGTACAAATCTTGACGAAAGCGGTTTTGTTTGACTTCTTCCGATAGATCCTTGTTGGTGGCAGCGATTATTCTCACATCCACCCGAATGAGCTTCTCACCACCAAGCCGCCGGAACTCCTTTTCCTGAAGTACTCTCAGGAATTCGACCTGGGTCTTCGGGCTCATTTCACCGACTTCGTCCAGAAGAAGCGTTCCTCTGTCGGCAAGCTCGATCTTGCCCGGCTTGGATTCAACTGCACCTACGAAGGCACCGCGCTCGAATCCAAATAGCTCGCTCTCGAGAAGGCCCTCGGGCAATGCACCGCAGTTGACGGTGACGAAGGGCCGATCGCGTCGGTCACTTCGTTTGTGGATAGCTTTTGCCACCAACTCTTTCCCCGTACCGCTTTCGCCGGTAAGAAGAACGGTGGCACTCGTAGGGGCCACTTGAGCCACGACCTCGTAGACCTCCGTGATGCGCTCACTTTTGCCCACCACGTTCCCATACTCATCCTTGAGAGAGAGCCTCTGCCTCAGGGCCCGATTCTCTTGGGTCATTCGACGCTTCTCGAGCGCCCTCTCCGCCAGAACGGGGAGCCTTTCCAGATCGAGCGGTTCGAGAAGGTAATCGTACGCACCCTCTCGAACGGCATCTACAGCTGAGTCGATCGAGCCGCGACTGGCCGTCACAATGATTTCGGTTTCCGGCGCCTGATGCTTGAGCTCCGATAGTCCAGCCGCCCCATCGCTTCCCAACCTGTCCAAGCTTACGATGACTACCCCGTAGACGTTTTTGGAAAGGCGCTCCGTCGCCTTCTCGTGACGTTCCGGGGCCTCGACGGAAAGTCCGCTAGCCGTCAACCTTCCGGCAATGGCTTGTCTTTGATCCGCATCAGGATCGAGCACGAGCACTTTGACTACTCGAGCCGGCATGGTTCACCCTTTTCTCTGGAAAAGGAGGCGGCAGAGGGGATGACTTCTTCTCCAGTCTAAGTTATTGAGGTACAAAGATTTGTGGTCGATTTCGCCGCAACATCAGGCAGCCCTACCAACACCTGCATTGTTTGCGCTCTTATGGCACCATATCGCAGCTCCCCATACCGGTCAAATCCTGCGAATGGCAGCCACGCTCGAATAAACATCTGATATCGAGACAGTTATTCCAACTGCATTTCTTGCGTCAATTGCACCTCGGTTTGCAAAAAGCTCCCCGTTGGCAATCGTAGTAGGCCTCCCGAGCGTTGATGAAGGCAAACGAGAATCGTCTATAGGATGCACGCACAACCAATGACCCCGCCTTCGCTAAAGCTCCGGCAAGGCATCGCCGAAGCCGTTGGCTCCGAATGCGAAACCCAACGGCGAAGGCGGCCAGAAATCGCAGAACAATTGACATCACGTCGATGGCACCACTAGACTGGAACGTACTCACCCGTTCGTTGGCGCGGGTCATTGGCTAGCAAGGGTTCATTCCCGATATCCGAGGAGTCGTTACCGACCACAAAAGTCAGAAGTGACGAAAGAAGACATCAAATCCGGATCCGACTGCAGACGGCTCGACTGCTTGACTGCCGCACTGAAGAGTGGTTGACGAAGTACTTTGAAGAGCCTTGACAAAGGACTAAAGGGGGTACCGTGAGACCCACATGGAAGGGATTTCTGAAGCTGTCCCTGGTCAACATTCCCGTACGAATGTATCCAGCGGCACGATCTCAATCCGTATCCTTCAATCAAATCCATAAAGAGTGCAACAGTCGCATCAAATACGACAAGAGATGCCAACACGTGCGAGCGTAGTATCAAAGGCGATGAAATCGTAAAAGGCTACGAGTACGCCAAAGACGAATACGTCATTCTTTCTGAAGAAGACATCGCAAAAGTGCGTTTGGAGTCTAACAAATCCCTTGCCATTGTGCAGTTCGTGGACGAGGGAGAGATCGACCCGTTGTACTATCACGGCTCACACTACGTCGTTCCGGACGGTCCGGTGGCCGTCGAGAGCTTCGCGACCATCTTGAAGGCCATGGAGAAAAAACAACGGATCGCCCTGGCCAAAGTCGTACAGAGCGGCAAGGAACAAATGGTCGCGCTGCGGGCCAAAGACGGGGCACTCGTAATGTCTACCCTCTATTACGCAGACGAGATCCGGACTCTCTCCGGCATCGAGGAACTGGAAAGCCAGCCTGAGATCAACGAGCAAGAATTGGCCTTGGCGACTCAACTTATCGACAACATCACCGATTCCTTCAATCCAAGTCAATTCAAAGACGGCTATCGACATGCGATCCTGGATGTCATCAAAGCCAAAGTGGAAGGCAAGGAGATCGTTGCACCTCCACAGGTCGAGACGGGGAAGGTCATCAATCTCATGGAAGCTCTCAAGAACAGCTTGGAGCGCACCCAAGCATCCGCCGAGGAGTCCGATGGAAATCTGTCGGCGACTGGTACCGACTCGTCCACAAGCTGACACGTCAGTAGACGGTGGGCAGTCGGGCGGTAGGCAGTCTGCCTGCGCCAAGGCCTGGCCTTCGTCAAGACTGCGGCGGACGAGTCGGCGGACCCATTCAGAAAGCTAAGGCGGGTAGGCAACAGGAAAGCTAACGCCACTTTGGACTTACCCAAAGTCAAGGCTTGATGCCGAAGATCTCATGACCGATTGGCTCGATCGCAAGATCACTCCCATGCTCGCCGCCTCGGGCCGGCCATTCGACTCGCGCGAGTATCTGTTCGAGATCAAATGGGATGGAATCCGAACTCTCGCATTTTTCGGACGCCAAAAAGTCCGACTGCAGGGTCGTAAGCTAACTGACTCGACGATACGGTACCCGGAGATTGTCGACTCTCTACATCAACTGCCTGGAGAAGCGGTGCTCGACGGCGAGATCGTGGTCCTCGACGAGGGGAAACCCAAATTCGAGAAGGCGCTCGAGCGAGAATTGGTTGGGTCCCCTGACAAGATAGCCTTTCGGGCACGCCAGATTCCCGCCATCTACATGGCGTTTGATTTGCTCTATCTAAACGGAGAGGAGTTGCTGGAACAACCCCTTACGACACGTCGCCGTCATCTCTCGAAGCTGTTGGAGGGACGTCAAACAGGCTCCGTCGTGGAGTCGACTTTCATCCTCGAGCAAGGAAAGGCCTATTACCAGGAAGCCGTGGCCCAAGGTCTCGAAGGGATCGTGGCCAAAGTGCTCGAGAGCCGTTATCGACCCGGCAAACGTACCGAGAACTGGGTGAAGATCAAGGCGGAGCGGCATGCCAATTGTGTGGTTCTGGGCACCGCGGTGGAACCAGGTACGGGTCGCGTGAAATCCCTTGTTCTTGGGGCGTACCGCGGCGACACCCTGGTCTGGCTAGGCAACGTCGGAAGCGGCCTCGATGCTAAGACATTGGACGGCCTCGCCAACGAGTTGGGTCCTCTCGCCGGCGAGCCTCCGGATGATCTCGGTGTCGCGGTCCCCGGCGAGACTCATTGGCTCAAGCCGGCCCTCGTGGCTCGCGTCAAATATTTGGAGATGACACGGGAGGGCCGGTTCAGAGCCCCGGTGTTTGTCGGCTTTGTTGACTCTCCCCCGAAAAGCTGCACCGTCCCCGATGAACGTTAAGGCTCTCCTGGAACCAACTCCAACAATTCCCTGATGAGACGACCCGTAATCCCCCAAATGTCGTATTGCTCATAAAGATAGTGATAGACAGGTATTCGGCGCCCTTTATGCCGGAGATGCTCGACATGGAGCGACTCCGGACGTCTTAAGGCCGATAGAGGCGCCAGTATCAGTTCCTCGACTTCGTGATTGGCTTGGAAGGAATAGGGGCCCGAGACAGCCCCCACGAAAGGTGTAATACGAAATCCGGTTACCGTCTCATGCTCGTCCATCTCTCCCAGGATGTCCACATCCTTCGCCTCCAATCCTACCTCTTCTTTGCTTTCGCGAAGGGCGGCAGCTAACGCACTGGGGTCGTTCTCATCAATGGCACCCCCAGGAAAAGAAATGTCGCCGGGTTGGCGCCTCAATTGAGCGGATCGTCTCGTCAGAAGCAAGTGGTAGCCGTCAGGCATGTCCACAATCGGCATGAGAACTGCTGCCGGTCGAAGCTCGCGGGGCACGGTTCGGCTCGGCGTACGACCCACAAGACTCTGACGAATAGCATCTTCGAGCCAGCCCATTCATCTATTATGTACCGAAATCATCCAAGGAAAGGAGGCCAGTACGACCTCACACCTCTGGCGTCTAACTAATGCTGCTTGAGCCGTGCATCGCGCTCGGAGAATCCTGTATAATCCAGCCCCTTGACCAATCAATAAGGGAGTAATTCGACAATGGCCCTCAGGAGCCGTGCTCCGTCTCGCATCGACCTCGCAGGAGGAACACTCGACATATGGCCGCTCTATCTCCTCATCGAGCAAGCGGCCACCGTCAATATCGCAATAGACCTATACGCAGACGTGTCATTGGAGCCCAGTAGAAGCGGATGGCGACTGACAGGTCTCGACGGTGCCGGCGATATCAAAGCCGCGACGCCCCAAGAACTCGAAAAGTTGCCGGGGGCTGAGATTGCAGGAGCTCTTCTTCGAGTGTTCACACCTGAGGAACCTCTTCGGATCGAAACCCGCAGCAAGGCTCCCCCTCGGTCTGGCCTAGGTGCATCTTCCGCGACTCGGAATCGCCCTGGCGGGCGCCCTCAATGGACTCACGGGCTTGCGCTACAATCGCGTGGAGCTCATCGAAATTGTCAAGAATGTAGAAGCTCGGATCCTTGGAGCCATGACTGGCATTCAGGATCATTACCCGCCAGTCTTCGGCGGCGCGAACTGCCTGTGGTGGAGCGTCCACGGAGTGAAGCGTGAACCTCTGCCGATGAACCTCGGCGCTTTCGAGGACCGCTTTCTGCTCGCCTACACACACCAGCCCCACCGGTCGGGCATCAACAACTGGGAGGTCATCAAGCGGTTCTTGGACGGAGACAGCTCCACAAGAGAAGCGCTCGAAACCATTGGGCGCGTTGCGGTCACGATGAGAGAGGCGGTCCATCGCGGCGATATGGACGAAGTCGCTACATTGGTGGATCGCGAGTGGGAAGCCCGCAGGCAACTGGCCCCGGCCGTCTCTAGCCCCGAGGTGGAGAGAATTCTAAAGTCTGCGTTTTCTGCGGGAGCTGATGCCGGCAAGGCTTGCGGAGCCGGCGGCGGTGGCTGTTTACTCATCGCCGCAAAAAGCCACAAGAGAAAGGCCGTTGTAGATTCCATTCAACATGCCGGGGGCTCGCTGATTCCATTTCAGGTCACCGGGCGAGGTTTGAGGCTGTACGACATTCCCTAGGAGGATCGATTGATTAGCGCCACACATATTCGAAAAGGAATGGTCATCAAAATCGACGGTGAACTCTTTTCGGTCTTCTCGATGGAGCATATCGCCCCAGGCAAAGGTCGGGCTTTCGTCCAGGCCAAGCTGAGGAACCTCAAGAGCGGACGAATGACCGACCGCCGGTTTCGTTCCAACGATTCGGTCGAACAAGCCGTTTTGAGCAACGTCGAAATGGAATACCTCTACGACTCTGGAAACGAGTTTTATTTCATGAACCAAGAAACCTTCGAACAGGTGCCACTGGCCCAAGAGGTCCTTGGAAATGCGATGTCGTACTTGGTGCCCAATCTAGCTGTGCGTGTGCAATTCCACGAAGGGCAGGCCGTAGGCGTAGAGCTTCCGGGTTCCGTCGTCCTCCAGGTGATAGAGACTGAGCCCGGCATCAAAGCCGCTGCCGCTCAGCCACAATCGAAACCAGCCAAAATGGAAACCGGTCTCGTGGTGCAAGTCCCCTATTTTGTCGAGGAAGGAGAAAGAATCCGCGTCGACACTTTCGAAGGGAACTACATGGAAAGGATGAAATAGGCGGGCAAGATATGATCGTTGCTCTAGGTTCAACTCGAGAGCCCAAGATTCGTGCCGTTCGCAGGACCCTAGCCCTGATCAAGGAGAGCGTTCCGGATTTCGGTGATGGGAGCTACCAGCTCGTATCTCGAGCTGCGCCTTCGGGCACATCTCCGACACCACGATCGACCGCAGAGCTCATGGCCGGCGCAAGACACCGCGCCGAATCATTACTCGAGACGCTGCACTCCGAGCGAACGACGCCCGATCTCTCAATTGGTTTGGAGGGAGGCATTGGCTCGGAGAACGGGCTCGACGGAATGCCGGGAATCTTTTTTCTCGAGTCCTGGGCATATGTGACGAACGGAGCCCGCGGTGCCTTCGGTAGCAGCGGGTGCCTTCCGCTGCCCGCAGATGTCGTTGAGGCCGTCGTCAATCGAGGAGAAGACCTGGGTCCGGTGGCAGACAGGCTCTACAACCAAAAGGATGTTGCCGGCCACCAGGGTACATTCGGAATCCTCACAATAGAGTTGGTCACCCGTGAGGATGCATTCGTCCGATCCCTGCTACATGCCCTTGCACCGTTTTACAACCAAACGGCCTACG
This sequence comes from uncultured Acidobacteriota bacterium, assembly GCA_963697355.1. Lineage (GTDB taxonomy): Bacteria > Acidobacteriota > Vicinamibacteria > Marinacidobacterales > DATDRI01 > CAVONV01. The sequence continues at coordinate 513,094 of CAVONV010000021.1, read as the reverse complement.
CGGTAAAAGATGGATTGGATGCGGGGTGCCCGCCTTCGCTTGGGTGATTGCAGGAGAGCTTCCGCCTCCGTCCGTGGGTCGATTCATTGTCATCGACTTCGACGAGACTCGCCGAAGCTATTGCGGAGGCGGTTGGGGGGTCTCGCCGAAGTCAGTGGAGATGAGTCGGCACCACCGACCGAGGCGGCAGCCTTGGCATAGGCGGACGACAGGCGGGGCGTTCATGGGACAACAAAGCGCCCCCTTGATTTTTGGAAGGTAAGAGAGCCATGGAAGGTTATCGTTTCAATCTCGGCTGGGTCGAGGTCATCACAGGGAGCATGTTCAGCGGCAAAAGCGAAGAGATGATCCGTCGTTTGCGACGAGCCCAAATTGCCCGACAGCGGGTGCAGATCTTCAAACCTCATATCGACAACCGCTATACGTCTGACCACATCGTCTCGCACAGCGAAATGCGTATCAAAGCCGAGCTTGTCGCAAGCGCCGCAGAGATCCTCGAGAAGTTGGACCATCGCACGGAAGTCATTGGAGTCGATGAAGGTCAGTTCTTTGATCCTTTTCTCGTGAACGTCTGCAATCAACTGGCCGACATGGGGAAACGAGTGATTGTTGCTGGATTGGACCAGGATTACCTCGGTAATCCTTTCGAGCCCATGCCTCAACTCCTGGCCGTTGCCGAGTACATTTCGAAAACGCTGGCGATTTGCATGCGTTGCGGCAATCCTGCCAACCACACTCAGAGACTCGTTTCGTCGACCGATCGCGTGGTTGTAGGCGGCGCTGAGGCTTACGAAGCGCGTTGTCGTCGATGCTTCGAGCCCCGGCCCCAACCTGCCGATGAAGAAGCCAACGCCGCCTCCGAACCCAAATAGGTTCGGCGGAGACCTTCCACCCACAAATTAGCGGCCAACACAGCCAAAGTCAAAGCCACCGCTGGAACCATCAAAGTCCACCAGTAGGTCGTCATCGCGGTATAGTTGTTCGCTGCATCCGAGAGCATCTTCCCCCAACTCGAGGCCGGTTCGGGAACGCCCAGTCCGAGGTAAGAAAGCGTGGCTTCTCCCAACAAGAAGTACGGAAGTGTAATGCCGACCTGAAGAAGAATGAAGGGCACTGCATTGGGAAGGATGTGACGAAACAAGAGCCTTGCGCGAGTCGCACCGAGAGCCGCCGCGGACGACACATAATCTTGCTCTCTAAGTGAAAGGACTCTTCCACGGAGAAGTCGAGAGACACTGCACCAACCGACGGCAGCGAGCGAACCCACCATGATCAACGAGGCCTGCCCAGGAGTGAGATCATCGGGGAACAGCTTTCTTACCGCGAGGACCAGATAAAGAGCTGGTAACGCCATGGTGAGCTCGGCCAACCGCATAAGAAATCGGTCCGTTAGACCACCCATGAATCCCGCCGTGGCCCCTACGAGGGTACCGAAGGCGACGGCAAAAGTTACTCCTAGGGCGGCAGTACTCACGCTCCATCGAGCTCCATAAAGAGAGCGGGAGAGCAGGTCGCGACCAAGTGCATCGGTTCCCAAGAAATAAACTCTACATCCATCGAAACCGAAGAGGTGCCGGCGGCCTGTGTCGTCGACCGCAAACCACTTCGTTCGGCAATCTTCAGACGGAAGCGACGGCGGATGGTAGAAACTCGAGCGATCCTGCTGACGAGGATCGTAGGGCGCCAGGAAAGGTGCGCCGACACCGACCACTAACATCAAGAGCAAAAGGGCGGCGCCCCACCGACCTGCACCGTCCTTCCACCAGCGCACGTTATCGCTCCTCCAGACGTATCCGAGGATCGGCGGCGGCGATGGCAATATCAGCCACCAGGTTACCCAAGATCATCATAACGGCCGCCACAAGCAGTACTCCAAGAATGAGGAACGAGTCTCGAGCTAGAAGGGCACTCCACGCGAGTCTTCCCATCCCCGGCCACCCCATCACGACTTCGACGAGAAAGGCTCCGTTGAGAAGTCGACCGACGGAGCTTCCCGCGAAAGTCAGCGCAGGCACCATTGCAGCGGGAAGACAGTGTTTGAGAAGGACTTGGGCACGACTCAAACCCCGAGAACGAGCTGCCTGGGCGAACTCCGACGGAAGAATTTCCAACAACGCACCGCGCGACTGCAGGTAGAAGAGTGGGACCAAAGTTAGACCCAGCGCCAAGCTGGGCAACAACAAATGATGAGAAAAATCCAAGAGCCTGGTGCTCAGTGACACGTCAACAAGTCCTACTGACGATCCACCCCCAAGAGGAACAACACCCGTGGCAGCCGCCAATCCCAGAGCGCCCACGGCAACAACCAAGGTCGGTATGGAGGCAGCGAGAACGGCGAAACCTGATAGAGCCCGGTCCATCGCACCCCCTGGACGCAGGGCGACGAGAAACGAAGACACGAGGCCACCCAGAAACGCCATCACACCTGCAGAGATGGCCAGGGCCAAGGTATACAACGCGGACTCGCCCAGCAAATGCGCAACGGGTCTTTGGAAGATCAGCGAGAATCCGAGGTCACCTTTGAGCAGACCAACGAGCCACGACAGATACTGCTCATACCACGGCCTATTCAGGCCGTAGCGACTCTCCATGAGCTCAATGGTTTCCCGCGGGATGGATGGATCTAGCAGAAAGCGATCAAGGAAGGACCCCGGAGCGAGATGAAGAAGGACGAAGGATACGATGCTCACTCCGAATAGAAGAGGCACGGCGGAGGCGAGCCGGGCCAAGACCACCCGATGCACGCCTCGCTATCCTCCTCTCGAGTGAGACCGGTTGGGCTCTCGTCGGAAGACGGAGCTGGAATCTCGTGACAAGGTCACTCAGCAAACCGACAACGCCTTGCCCGTCACCCGACGCGGGGCTCCACGTTTTCCTCGGTTCCGAACAAACTCGGCTGATGGGCACCGGGCTCGTAGTCCTCCCGGCGACGACGGCCTTTCCGACGGCTCTTGTGTTCGTACATGTTCTTGTCCGCTGCCATCAGCAACGACTCGAGGTCCGTTCCATCACTGGGGTAGGACGCCAATCCCAACGATATCCCCACCGAGAGCATTTTTCCAATGCCCACATCAATCTTAGCCGATTCGACCGCATCTTGGAGACGATAGGAAAATAGGCGCGCTTGCTCTGCTGTGGTTTTCGGCAAAACGGCGATGAACTCGTCGCCGGCATAGCGAACCAACACATCGCTCTCGCGCATTTGGCCTTTTAGAATGCGACCGACTTCCTTGAGAAAACGATCTCCGGAGTGATGGCCGTACCGATCGTTGATACTCTTGAAATCATCGAGATCCATCTCGATGACCGTCAAAGGCTCCTTGTAACGTTTAGCCTCGGACAGAGTCTGATCGAAGAAGATGTAGAGGAATCTAGAGTTGCTCAAGCCAGTCAGTCGATCCGTGAAAGCGTCTTCCTGTGTCTCCTCGAATCGAATCGCGTTGTACAGCGCGATGGATGCCCGGTTGGCCACGATCTCCATGAGCCGAATATGGTCGTCCGAATACCGAAAGCTCTGCCCAGCGTAAAGAGCAATGGCGCCGATAGGCCGCTCCTCGTGTGCCAGCGGCGCAAGAATGGCGTTCTGATATCGTTCACGGATACCTTCCGGTAATCCCATGGTGTCCGGCCCCGGATCGACGTTGTAGAGCATCCGGTTGTTCGCCGCCACCCAACCGGCCAATCGCGTGCCAATCTCGATCGAGATTCCGCGGAAAGCATCCTGATTCAACCCGGCGGTGTGGGCGGCATTGAGCATGGCGCCACTATCATCCGCAAGATAAATCACCAAGGTGTCGAAAGGAATGATCTTGGCGATTTTCGACGCCAGAATCGTGAGCGTATCGGTACGGGACAAGGAAGTGCCCATCGTCTGCGAAATCTCAAAAAGGTGAAAGACCTCGCGCTGAGGCGCAGTGATGAGATTCCCGAGAGCCGGTGGGTGGGGCACATCGACGATGTCCGGGGGCCCGCTTCGTATCCCGGTGTTCCTTCAAGTCCACGAGCCGGTCCGGAATCTCCATTCTCTCCAGAACTTCGTCGACAGAAGACACGATTTCGAGAAACTTCTTGAAAACTTGCGGGTCGAATCGGTTTGCCTCTCGCTTCATCACTTCCACTGCGCCGTCTTGATCCAGCGAACGGGTGCGGTACACTCTCCGGGCCCTGAGAGCCTCGTAGCAATCCGCAACCCTCAAGATACGCGATCCGAGGGGGATTTCTTCCTCCTTGAGTGCATCCGGATAGCCGCTACCGTCCCAATTCTCGTGATGATGCCTCACAATTTCGATGACGGGACCTTGAAAATCGATTGAGGAGAGTATCTGAGCGCCCACAACAGGGTGAGTGCTCATCTTTTGGAACTCGAGCTGTGTCAGCTTCCCCGGCTTATGGAGTATGTAGTTGGGAATGGAGATTTTCCCGACGTCGTGAAGCATGGATGCAATCTCGAGGGCCTCATAGGTTTGATTGTCCACGCCCATGGACTGAGCCAGTTTCAAAGTAACGATCTGCGTACGAGAAACATGCTTCCTCGTTTCACTCTTGTAGTCGGTATGGATCTCGAGTGCATCAATAGAGTTGGCGAATGCCCTGACTGTCTGGATATAGAGCCCGCGAACCTCCTCGTATTTCTCATTGTAGAAACGATGGGCGTAGTAGACGACCATGAGGATGGGCAACGCCAGTGAGAAAGGCCCAGGGGCCGGCAACCCGTTGAAAGAAAAAGATGATGGCCGCACCAGAAGCAGAAGCCATGAAGTAGAGAGGCACGAGAGGAAAGTTCTGATTCCAGAGCTTCTTGAAATTACCCTGCCCAGCAAGGGTCATTACCGCATGTACAGAAGCGCTATTCATGAGGAAGTACGTTGTGGCCATCAAAACGGTGGGCAGGAGAATCTTGTGGGCGGTCAAAGGCTCGTCGGGCAGAAATGCATAGTAGGCCCATCCATAGACAAATGGAGAGATGCCGTTGAAGGCTAGGTTGAATAAGGACTGGACGTTACGCCAGCGCAGGGTTTCACCGCGATGCTCGAGAGGTGTTTTCTGGATCGCCACCCAATAGCTGACGAGATGCGAAGGCCCGTTGGCAATGATCCCGGGTCCAATCCCGTAAATCACCGTGATGGATAGCATGAGACAGTCCGCCACAGCCATCCAGGTAATGGTGCGTGGAATACGTACGACCCAAGAAGAGCCCAACCAGGCGACAACCGTAATCCCAATCAGGGATGACCACTGTTCCCAGTTATAGTCAGCGGATATTCGAAGGAGGTCGTAGATCGCCCAAATATAGATCGGGATAGCAACCGCGACGGCCGCGCCAACGAATAGCTTAACTTTGGCTGGCGGATTCTGCCAGTCCATGGTCCCCCCGAGCCCCAGTAAAGTGAGACCCTAAATGAATTTCATACTAATAGTCCATCGGAGACAACTCCGCCGACAACCGGGACCACTCCACCTATCCTAATAGCTCGGAAAGAAATGAATGAGTTGCTAATAAGAACTAGATTTGGAATCCTAGCACATGGCGTTGCGGGGCGTCAAGACATGCAATTGACTAAAAACGAACGCGTTATTCGAACGGCTGAAGCGGTTGATTTTGGCGGGTCAACGGCAGCGAATGGTCAGAGTATGGCTGCTTCCAAGTCGAGTCATCTCCGGGTGGGGCCCCCCCGAACCACCACCCCAGGCATCAATTATGGAAAAAACTTGGTGTAACAATTGCTTTTTGGCTCAAATCCAAACGATTCCACGCATTTCTCAAGCTCCTTAGGGGTTTAAACAGCAATAATAATCCCAGGAGATGTGCGTTCTTCGAGCTCTTCCACCATCAATTCTTCGATTTCAACGATGTTTTCCATGATTTCTCCTTCTGTATCAAACTAGACTGCGATGATGATCCCTGGCGACGTGCGTTCTTCGAGCTCTTCCACCATCAATTCTTCGATTTCAACAACATCTTTCTTAACTTCCATCTGATTCACTCCTATGTTGGTGTCGGCGAACGGGAAACAACGGTATGCTCAACTTCCAAAAGGCGCTCAAATCCAAACAATTCCACGCATTCCTACACCTCCTAGAAAAGACTCGAATCGAGACACTCCACCACTCCTCCGATTTCACAGAGAGTTAACTATCGGCAGGTCGGCTCTATGCCGACCGTGCCCCAACTCTCCTGAATTGTGTAAAGGGAGAAAAGTGTTGGAGAGAACGGACGTTGGATGGATGTGAGAAGGTTCGAGCGATGACTACGAATGAATGAGTGTCAATTACGAGCAATGTTGAATGTCGAATACTCGCTAACTCTTCTCAACGTATCTCCCGCAATCCGTTGACCACAAATAACTCTCTCCCTATCGCACCTCCTACAACAGGACTAAGACACGTCTACACTCAATGTAAAACTCAACTCATCAAATGATAATGCACCATATAACTTAGTCATCCTGTTCCGAACAAGATACAAACGCTACAGTGGTATGGCGCAAATGAACTAAGAATCTTTGGAAAGCGCATCGCGGCACGTTTTGTGATGCTTTTTTCTTGCCATCGATGCGTGTTTGCATAGCCTCGGACTCCAAAGACAACTGCCCCTTTGCTTAGGGCTCTCTGAGATGCCTGCAAGATATGTCGGGTTTTACCCCCGGGTCAGTGACAGACATCACGAATCAAAGGATTCCCCACTTAAAACCGTCAGAAGAGTCGGGAGGGGCACCTATCCCAGCTGAGGAACCCATTGAGAGGAGGAGGGGGTAGGGGGGGTAGGGGGTAGCGTTCGCTTCAGGGCCAGCCCTAATCCGAGCCCAAGTCCCTTCTTGATGCACGTCTCCCCAGCAAAAAGTGACCTGTCCCCTTTTTCCCGCAAGCAATTCGTCGGATTGGGGCTAACTGCTTCATTTCAAAAATGCTTAGGACGGAACTTACTTGGATGACAACACGATTTCTTCGCTGTTCCATAGTGGAGGGCTCCAAAACGGGGTGGGTTTCAGGTTTTCGACGCGATGGCTGACACCGAGAAGAGCATGAGGCACGACGAGCTCTATCAACGGTGTTTTTTCCGCCAAGATCATCTGCACTTCGTCGAAGAGCTCCTTCCTTTCCGCAACATTGACCGCAACCATTTGTCGCTCCATCAGTTCATCGATTCGGGCCTCCCAGTCGGTCGCAGGACGCTCCTGTGACGGGTTCCATAGATGGAGAGGGGCACGGCTGAGCCACAAAGGTAACTCTGCTGATGGATCGGGATCCGATTGGGTCAACCCTAGCAGACAGGCTTCGTAATCGAAGCTCTGGGTGATCCGGACAATCAACTCCGTGCGGTCTAGAGGCGCTAATGTCATGTTGATGCCGAGCTCGGCAACATCCTCTTGGATAATCGCAGCCATCCGGGCGCGATGACGGTTTTCTGCGTTCGTAATAACGGAAAAACCCACCGGCTGACCTTCCTGGCTCAGAAGCGTTCCCTCCGAATCCCAGCTAAAACCGGCCTCTTCCAGGAGACGTCGAGCCTCTTGACGGTCCAGCGCCAATCGGGGAACGGTGTCGTTACGCCAGAAATGGTTCGCGGGGGAGATCGATCCTGCGGCAGGCGCAGCGAAGCCATGGTACACCGCCTCCACAATAGCGGTCCGATCGATGGCCAGAGAAACGGCCCGACGAAATCTCTCGTCTTCGAACCAACCTCGTTTTTCGCTAGAAAGCACTTGATTTCTAGGATTGAGATTGAACCAAAGACGCTCAGGAATCATGCCGGGCCCCATGTCGAGAAGACGTATCTCGGGATTACCTCGATCCTTCAGGCTCGAGAAATCCTCGGGCAGTAGCTCTCCCTGGATATCCAATTCACCCGAGGCGAACTTCAGCAACCTGGCGTTACTATCCGGCAGGATCTCGAAGATGATGCCATCGAGGTGCGGGAGTCTCTCACCTCCCGTCCCTCGTTTCCAGTATTGCGGGTTCTTGCGTAAAACGACTCTCCGACCCGGTAGGTATCGTTCCAACATAAAGGGCCCAAGCCCGACGATCTGGTCGGCGGATGTCCCGACACCATAGGCAGAGAGGAAGTTGCCGTCGGCCAAATCCTCCTCCAACAGGTGCTTAGGCAGGATATTGAAACCAGCAAAAACTCGCTCGATCACGGCCGTACGACGAGAGAGGGAGAAACGGACGGTGAGCTCGTCCAGCACCTCGGGCAAAAGCGGTTCATTGTCGATCTTGGCAGTCTCAGTCAAGGGGCTGGACACACTGGGGTCATGCAACGCCCTGAAAGTAAACGCAACGTCTTCCGCCGACAAAGGGTGTCCGTCTGAGAACGCAACGTCCGGACGAAGGCGGAAGGTCAAAACTCTCCCATCTTCGGAAAAACTCCAGGATTCCGCCAATTCCGGCTCCACTCGTTGCGTCTGCAGATTGATTCGAACCAGGGCAGCGTGGATTTGTGCTCCAATGGTTTGACTGACTAGGTCGGTAGAAACGAGAAGGTTCCACGTAAGCGGCTCGGCATGGGTTCCCACCACCAAATAGCCGTCCGCTCGAGAGGGTGATGGGGTATCACCGCTGCAGGATACCCACAGGGCAAGCGAGCACAGACACGTAGCAGTTTGCAGGATTCTCGTTCTCATGGCAGAGACTCTCCTAACCGACGTTCGCCGCCCTCTTTCGTAGCGATAACACCACCACTTTTTTCTTGGGAAGGCTACCTGGGCTCATCGACCTATAGCTAACCCTAATCCGACGAATTGCTTGCAGGGAAAAAGGGGACACGAAACAAAAGCCATTCCACGAAAGACGCACTACCGTTGCTTCAGGTTGAGTGAATTGCGGACCTACCTCCCCTTTTTCACCGCGATGGTCATGGCTTCATATTGTGTCACCAGAGTTGATTACGCTAAGTTTTGTCGCTCCAGGGCTAAGTTGCTCTTGATGCGGCTTTTCCGCGCATTCTATCACCAAACACACCAAACTAGCCTAGAATGGTACCCGTCCGCCGGTCAGTGGCATGTTTTGCATGTCCCGTTTGGGTAAGCTATATAAACACCAGGGTTTCGGAAAATCGGGGACACGCAACTGATATTTGTCTCTGGTGTCATGGCAAATATTGAACACCTGTCTCGTGAAACAAGGCCAATGATGCCGTAGGAAAGTGGACTCGTCGTGGAAACAACAATCAACGCTCTAAACATACTGCTTCCCACATTCTATGTCTTGACCTGGGCTTTCTACACGCTCCTCTTTTTCCGAAACGATCCGTTCGCCGAGCGCTTTGCGCCCGTGCTTCTGTACTCCTCGGCCCTGCTACATGCAGCGGATCTGGCGGTGAGAACGGTTCACTATCGGCACTTTCCCATCGCCACGGTCTTCGAGGCGTTCTCGCTCCTGGCGTTGTCGATCCTAGTCGTGTACATCATTATCGAGTGGAGGACCGGCGTAAGGACCACGGGAACGTTCATATTGGGGATCGTCTTCACTTTTCAGCTCGTATCCTCGGCATTCATTGCTCTCCCAACGAGCTTCAGCGAACTTCTTTGGAACCCCATTTTCGTCATGCATGTGGCTACCGCCATTTTGGGCTACTCAGGCATGGCCATCTCTGCCGTGTACGGACTGCTCTACCTCATGCTGTTTTATGACATCAAAAAGAGGCGTTTCGGCCTCATCTACAAACAGCTTCCGTCCCTGGAAGTGATGTCCGGCTTCACGTATCGAGCGGCCATTCTCGGTTTTGCCTTTCTGACCATCGCCATGGTGCTGGGACTGATGTTGTTGGTCGAGGTCTACGGGACCTACTGGAAATGGGACCCCAAGGTCGCCGTGACCTTCGTCGCATGGCTCATTTACAGCGTTGGGGTGGGCGCGGGAAGACTCTGGGGCTGGTCGGCTCGACGGGTTGCCTTTGCTTCGATCACGGGTTTCTTGGTCATCCTTTTCTCGTTAGTCGTCATCAATTTGTTCTCGACCACGTTTCACGAGTTCATCTGAGATGGATTTGATTCTCGTCGGCATCAATCATCGCTCCGCTCCTCTGGAGATCCGTGAGCAGGTGGCTCTGAGCGACGACGATGTGCGAGAGCTTCTCTCCCGCATGAAGAACGAAAATGTCCTCTCCGAAGTGCTGGTACTTTCGACCTGCCACCGGACGGAGTTCTACGGTCTCGCCGCCGACAACGGCGCTGCTGAGCTCTACATTCGCGACCTCATCGACCACAAAAAGAAGATCAACCTCGACAAGCACCCTGGATACGCCTATACACTAACAGATGCGGAGTCGGTGAGGCATCTCTTCCGAGTTGCTGCGGGCCTAGACTCGATCATTCTCGGTGAGGCTCAGATCCTCGGGCAAGTCAAACGGGCATACAAACTGGCGGTGGAAACGAGAACCAATGGCGTTATTCTGAATCGGCTACTCCATGCCGCCGCTTCGGTAGGCAAACGCGTGCGTACCAACACCCGACTCGGTGGAGGGGCTGTATCCCTTGCCGGAGCATCTGCAGAGCTCGCCGGGAAGATCTTCCGCGATCTATCGTCGAGGTCGGTCCTCCTCATTGGCGTAGGGGAAATGGGCAAGCTGACCGCCAGACACATGATGGAGCGTGGAGTGTCTCGTCTAACTATTGCCAATCGTACCTTCGGCAAAGCCGAAGAGCTGGCGAGGGAGCTAGGCGGCCGCGCCCTTCCTCTCGACCGATTGGATGAAGCTCTGGTTTCGGCAGACATCGTGATCAGCTCGACGGGCGCGACCGAGCCTATCGTTGATGTCAAGCTCATGCGCTCGATCCTTCACAAGCGATCCCGCCCGCCGATCTACATCATTGATATTGCCGTCCCTCGGGATTTCGAGCCCGGCATCGGGCAGCTAGACGGCGTATTTCTTCACAACATGGATTCCATGAGTCTCCTCGTCAAAAAGAACCTGGAAAAGCGCCGAGGGGAGATTCCCAAAGCCGAGACCATCGTGGAACAAGAGCTCGAGAACTTCGTAGTATGGCGACGCTCTTTGGTGGCGGCCCCGGCCATCAAGAGACTGCGAGAAAAAATCGAGACCATTCGTTCTCAAGAAGTGGCGCGCCACCGAAAGCGGTTTGTGAATCAAGACAGCGAACATATCGATCGGCTCACAGAGAGCGTGATCAACAAGATCCTCCACCCTCTCATGAGTCACATTCGCCAGTGGGGCGAAGACGAAGACCTTGGGGCTCTCCGCATCGACACGATCTACGAAGCTTTCGATCTTCCTCGTTCACGAGATCCATCTGACGATCATGCGTAAGTTGCGAATCGGAAGCAGGGGCAGCGAGCTCGCCTTAGTTCAGTCTCGTACCATCATCGCGCGTCTTCGAGAACAAATTCCCACGCTCGACATGAAGATCGAGATCATCCGCACGCGAGGGGACATCGTCACAGATGTTCCTTTGTCACGGGTGGGTGATCGCGGGCTGTTCATCAAAGAGATCGAGACGGCGCTCACCGAATGCCGCATCGACTTCGCCGTCCATAGCATGAAGGATGTTCCCAGCCTCATTCCAGACGGACTCACTCTCGCGGCTACTACCGCCCGGCGAGATCCGCGAGACGTTCTTATCTCGCGAGAATCGCGCCGGATCGACGACCTGCCGGAAAACGGCGTGTTGGCGACAGGGAGCCTTCGGAGACGATCGCAGGCTCTGGCCATGCGTCCCGACTTGAAAGTCGTTGACTTGAGGGGCAATGTTACGACCCGAGTGCGAAAGTTCGAGTCATCCTCCTGGGACGGCATGTTGCTCGCTGGAGCCGGCCTGGAACGCCTGGGACTCACAGGCCACATCGCAGGTCGAATTCCCACCGACCAAATCCTTCCGGCGGTGGGCCAAGGGGCGCTGGCGCTCGAAGCCCGAGAAGACGACCATGAAGTCATCGAATTGCTGCGCCGGCTCGAACACTTGGATACCGCCATTGCGGTCCGATCGGAACGCGCGTTTCTCGGAAGGCTGGAAGGCGGTTGTCAAGTACCCATCGCCGCTCTGGGCTCGGTCCTTGGAGATCGAGTCGTCTTGGAAGGCTATCTCGGTACCATTGACGGTCAGCTGGTGGTGAGAAGACAAGGGGAGGCGCCGGTCTCCGAGGCTGAACAGCTCGGTGAGGCTCTTGCCGATCGAATCTTCGAGGAGGGAGGAAAAGAGATCTTGGCGGAAGTACGACGTGCGGCGAACGACAAGAACAACGACATGTCACCCACCGCCTAGCGGCCTCGAATCCTAACGACCGATATGACACTTCAGAATACGAACAGGCTCCAGGGAAGACGCATCTTGGTAAGCCGACCCCGTGAACAGTCCGCGGGCTTAGCGGATGGACTAAGCCTCAACGGTGCAGAGGTCATCGAGGCACCAACCATCCGGATCGAGCCCCCGCTGGATTGGACTGCAGTAGATGAAGCGATCCGACGGATAGCAGCTTACCAGTGGATCATCTTCACAAGCGTCAACGGCGTAAAGCACTTCTTGGGTAGGATGAGCGCCATCGGCGTTGATGAGCGCAGGTTGGCGAAGGCCAAGTTGGCTGCCATCGGCCCCGCGACACGAGACGAGCTCGAGGCCAAGGGTCTCAAGGTGGATGTCGTACCAGAACGTTTTGTTGCGGAAGAAGTCTTCGAGGCGCTCAAAAAGTCTGGACCCTTGGAAGGATGCAGGGTCCTCTTGCCGAGGGCCGACATCGCACGGAAGGCCTTGCCGGAGCTCCTAAGAAGCGAAGGCGTAGAAGTGGACGTCGTAGTGGCCTATCGCACGGTCCCGTCGCTAGAGGATATCCGTCGAGCCATCGACCTCGTCTCACAAGGCATCATCGACGTCGTTACGTTTACGAGTGGCTCCACGGTCAGGAACTTCTTCTCTGCAGTCGATGACCGGCTTGGTTTGAGGGACAAGTTTCTACCAGCAAGTATCGGGCCCATCACGAGCCAGGTGTTGCGGGAATATGGCTTCGAGCCGGCGATCGAGGCCAAGGAGTACACGTCCGATGGACTCATCGACGCCATTGTCAACTATTTCGCGAAAGTGGACTCTCGAGAGAGTAGGAGATCGTAAAAGTGAGATGGTACCGCAGCAACGAGCTCATGGAATCAGCCAAAGAACGAATCCCCGGTGGAGTCAACTCTCCGGTACGTGCTTTCAATAAGGTCGGCACGACTCCTCCTTTCATCTCCTCGGGTCAAGGAAGCCGCCTGAGAGATGTTGACGGCAACGAATACATCGATTTTGTCAACTCTTGGGGGCCATTCATCTTCGGCCATGCTCACCCCCGAGTCGTCGAAGCCGTTCGCAAAGCGCTGGAGAGAGGGACAAGCTTCGGTGCTCCTACGGAGCTCGAGCTGAGGATGGCCGAGCTCGTTTGCAGCATGGTTCCGTCTATAGAAATGACCCGCATGGTCAATTCAGGAACGGAAGCAGCTATGAGTGCCGTTCGCCTCGCCCGTGCGGCGACCGGTCGCGATATTCTCATCAAGTTTGATGGTTGCTACCACGGTCACGGGGACAGCTTTCTCATCAAGGCTCGATCAGGAGCTCTAACCTTCGGCGTCCCGGACAGTCCGGGCGTTCCGAGTCATGTGGCGGCCGACACGCTCGTCGCAAGCTACAACGACTTGAGCTCAGTGGAGGCTCTCGTCGAGACCAACCGGGGACGCGTCGCTGCTGTGATCGTGGAGCCGATTGCCGGCAACATGGGCGTCATACCACCGGCTCCCGGGTTCTTGGAGGGTCTTCGTACCATTTGCACCCGGGAAGGGGCTCTTCTCATCTTCGATGAAGTGATTACTGGGTTCCGGGTCGCTCGGGGCGGGGCGCAAGAGCTCTACGGCATTACACCCGACCTAACCGTGCTCGGAAAGATCATCGGCGGAGGACTTCCTGCTGCCTCCTACGGAGGCCGGCGCGACCTCATGGAGCAAATGGCGCCCGTCGGTCCCGTTTACCAGGCGGGGACCTTGTCCGGAAACCCACTCGCCATGAGCGCCGGTTTGGCCCAGCTCGAGCTACTCGAGGAACAAAAGCCGTGGAATCGATTGGAAGAGACATCGAAGCGGCTCGAAGCAGGTATCCGCGAGACTTTGAAAGAGCTCGCCCTCGATTTGACGGTCAATCGTGTGGGCTCGATGATGACTCTTTTCTTCAGACCTCCTGAAGTGAGAGAAATGGCCGATGCCGGTCAATCTGACACCCGTCGACATGCTTCTTATTTCCGCGCAATGCTCGAAAGAGGCATCTACCTAGCGCCGTCACAGTTTGAAGCGCTTTTTGTATCGACGGCACATACCGACGAAGACATCGAAAAGACGCTGGAGGCGGGAAGGGAAAGCCTCAAACTTGCATTCAGATGAAGGGAGCAAGGAGAGAGTATAAAGGAGAAAGTAGGAAGGAGCCGGAATAGGGTGGAGCATCGTGTCGCCTCCGTGCATGATCTAGAGGACGGCGAGAGTCTTATAGTTGAAGTCGGCGAAAAGAGGATTGCGGTCTTTCGTTACGATGGAGAGTTTTTTGCTATCGATGACGAGTGTCCCCATAAAGGCGGCTCTCTCCATGAGGGCCACGTCCAACATCACATCGCCTCCTGCCCATGGCACCAATGGCAGTTCGACATTCGGACGGGGGTCTCTCCCGCGAATCCCTTGTCGCGCGTGAGCGCATACCCCACGCGAGTGGACGGGCAGGATCTTTCGTCATGTTCGAGTGAACTGGATCACAAGAAAGATGTCTTCAGCGTGACATCCTCTACACGGCATGGGGTCAGTTCAACCTCTGTTGTTTTCAAGAATTCACCTCGTGCTGGCCTAGTGCACTCTGAGTCCAGCAAGTGGATAGGATAAGACGGTAGCCGCATGTCAGCATTTCGCCTTGCACTCATCTCAATGCCATGGCCACTGGCCGATCGCCCCTCCATCCAACTGGGGACACTGAAGAGCTACCTTCATGCCAAGAAGCCCGACATTGAGGTCGACTGCTTCCACCCCTACCTCGAGGTAGCGGAGCTTCTAGGTCCTTGGACGTACAACAACATCGCCGAGCAGAGTTGGGTGGCGGAGTCCGTCTACGGCTTTCTGCTCAATCCGGACAAGCACCAGGAAATCATAGACCTGGTCCGACGAGAGCAGCGGGCTAAAGCGAATCAGATTCAACTGGACCTCGCGTCGATCAGTGCTCAAATCGAGAATCTCCACGAGGACCGGCATCTCAGCCTACCTTGGTCCTCCTATGACCTCATCGGTTTGTCTCTTTGTCACACACAGCTGACCTCCTCTTTGTACATGATCAAAACGATCCGCGCCCTTCACCCCGAATGCCGGATCGTCATAGGCGGTTCCAGTTGCGCCGGCGAGCTGGGTCGCGGCTTGATGGAGCACATGCCCGAGATCGACTTCGCCGTCAGTGGCGAAGGCGAGCTGCCACTACTGGAATTGATCCAGGGCCTCGAAGAGGACGCTTTAGAGAGGTTAGACTCCTCCGGCTTGATGTGGCGCAACGCCGAAGGTCGAATCAAAGGCGGCGGACTCAGTCAACTACCAGACCTCCGCGAGCTTCCCATGCCCGACTACGAAAGTTACTTTCGGGAGTTCAATCGCCAACCCAAGCTGAAAAATCTCGTTCCTTTTCTGCCCGTTGAGACATCACGCGGCTGCTGGTGGCATAAAGTGACGTCCGGCTCGGTTGACCGAGCCTGCGGATTCTGCAACCTGAACATCCAATGGGAGGGATACCGGAGCAAGCAGCCCATGCAAGTGGCGCGTGAAATGGAGGAGTTGGCGCGAAAGCACGCCAGCCCCAAGTTCTTCTTTGTGGACAACAATCTCGATCCAGCCAAGCTCGATGGGCTATTCGACAGCATCCAGGCCATGGATCGCAGCTTCGAGATATTCACAGAACTTCGGGCATCGGTATCACGCGATCAGTTCATAGCCATGCGTCAAGCAGGCGTGACGCAAGTGCAGGTCGGTATAGAGAGCCTGAGCTCCAAGCTCCTACACAAGATCAACAAGGGGACCACGGCCATCCAGAACATCGAGGTCATGAAGCATTGTGAAGAGCTTGGAATCCAAAACCTATCCAATATCATGCTCGGTTTTCCGGGAAGTGATGCCGAAGACGTGGCTGAGACTCTCGAGAACCTGAGTTTCGTGGCACCCTATCAACCACTACAAATTGTTCCGTTCTGGTTGGGCCACAACAGCCCCGTATTTCTCGACCCAGGCCGATACGGAGTTCGCGGCATCTCGAATCACCCCTACTACCACCGTTTGCTCCCCAATTCCTTGGCAGATTCTCTGAGTTTGATGAGAAAGACCTATGTCGGCGATCGCAAGGAGCAACAGCGCCTCTGGCGCCCTGTTGCCCGGGAGGTCAAACGCTGGCGCGAGCAGTATCAATCCCTGCGCCGACAGCACTTTCCAATGCCTTTGCTCAGCTTTCGCGATGTAGGAGATTTCCTTCTCGTTCGCCGGCGAACGGAGGGGGCCAAGGTGGAGACTTTTCGGCTCCGCGGACCTACAGGCGCCATCTATCGGTTCTGTGAAACGAGAAAACCCCTTAGAGAGATACAAAACCAGTTTTCCCGGTTTTCATCAGACCAACTACAGAGATTCTTATCAGATATGGTCGCCAAGCGGCTTATGTTCCAAGAAGGCAGACAAGTGCTCAGCTTGGCTGTCAACGAAGATCCTTACCGAGTCCTGCTCGAAATGATGAAACGCACAGGCAAAAGGCACCCATCAAAAAGGTGTGCAAACGAAGGACTTTCCACCCGGCCTGAACAAGTCTAACCGTCTGCGAACAAGGGTCTTTAACTTTCTTGACAGGATTAGTATGGGTTTGTATAGTGGATGTTCTATGGTGTAAGTGAACTAGACCGGAAACCGCCCGGCCGGCATACATCTACTAATGGGGGAAGGAAACGAATGGTAACATTGACCAACACAGCTTCAGAGAAAGTCAAGGAGTTCCTGTCTGAGAACGGGAAGCCCGACGCCGGATTACGGATACGGGTCGTCGGTGGTGGCTGTTCCGGATTTCAGTATCAGCTCGCTCTGGACGAGAGCTCTCAACCGGAAGACAAGGTCTTCGAGCAAGACGGAATCAAGGTATTCGTCGATTCCAAGAGCATTCTGTACTTAGAAGGTACACAGATCGACTACGTCGAGGGAATGATGGGGGCTGGCTTCAAGTTCAACAACCCTAATTCACAGGGAACTTGTGGCTGCGGAGAGTCATTCCAGGTCTAGTCGAAAAACCGCCTCTCAACTTCGAAAAACGAGACGCCCTCGATGCGCTTTTTTCGAGGGGTTTTTTTTGCCGCTGGGAACAACGATCCGGCTTTCAACTCCGCCGTGACGACTGAAAAGGACCTGACGTTCTATGAGCCTTTCGAAAGGCTCGTCAAAGTCACCATTGAAGGTAAGATTTTTGAGGTGCCAGAAAACAACATCCTCCTTCGTTGCGTCCAGTATATTGTGGATGAAGATGTCGTTCCGGGCCGATTCTGCTGGAACAACGAATGCGGCAACTGCGAGATGAGCCTTCAGCAACGAAACGAGTCTCAGACACGCCGCGCGCGGGGGTGTCAGACCGAAGTCGGCGACGGCATGACCCTCACAGAGCTCACACCGGAGCTCAAGTACTGGCTCAGCTCCAAATTGAAATGAGCTAGACTCCCCTGCTGCGGACTACTAACTAGGGGTCACTGGTAACGGTGTCGTGTGGTCGCCGGTTGGTTTGTGGTGAGATGCCGTCGAGCATGTCGGCCATCGTGACATTGCCAAGGAACTCCACGGTCTGCTTTTGAGCTGCATTCCAAATCGCGTGCATCTCACAACTATCCGCCAGTGCGCAGTCTTCGTGCTGCTCACCCGTACACTTGTTCAACCGGAGAGGGCCTTCTACGGCCTCAATGACTTCCAAGAAGGTGATTTGAGAGGGTTTCCTAGCCAGCGCATAGCCGCCGTGTGCTCCTTGGTGAGATCGCACGACTCCTCGACTCGCAAGAAGCGGCAATATTTGCGCGAGAAACGCCTGTGGTATCTCCTTGGCCTTAGCGATCTCGCTGACTCTTCCATAGCGGTCATGAGCCAGACGCGACAAATAGATGACTGCTCTAAGTGCATAGTCACCTTTTCTAGACAGTTCCAACATGAAGTTACTCCGCGTCAGATGAAGCGCCGTACGGCTTTTCGATTATAGCCCAGCGCTTTGCACTGTCAAGAAAACGGCCGTTTCTCCGTTTCTCGATCTACGTGAGGGATGCGGGTACCAGCGTTCAAGCTCCACAGCTACCGCAGCTTTGGCTCCTGCACCCGGCGCATGAGGTCGTCGTGCCTCTTCGAGCTCCACCGACCATGCCGAACGTCGATACCAGGCGATCGATCTTTTTGCTGCCACATCGAGGGCAGGACTGCGGCTCAGAGGCTCGACTCAGGACGAGGTCCTCGAACTCCTCTTTGCACTTCTTGCACTGATATTCGTAGATGGGCATCTTCATTCCCAATCGATGGAATTGTAGCTGCATGCTCCACTTCAGGCAAGAAGCGGTGGCCTAGGCGTCAACCCGGCCCAACGAGACGACGAAACGTCAAGCCCCCTGGTCGTGAACGACCGCTAGGCGGGTGGTATGATGTTTGTCATGGACCTCATTATCTTCGACCTGGATGGCACTCTAGTCGACTCGAGACTCGATATTGCGACATCGGTCAACGAGGTTCTAATGAACTTGGACCGCCCGATGCTACCGAACGAAAGCATCTACGGCTACGTCGGTAACGGCGTGCGTTGCCTCATCGAACGTTGCCTTGGAGGCGGCTCATCCGAATCCGTCGACGAGGCCCTAGAGATGTTTCTATCTGTCTATCGTCGCCATCTACTTGATACGACCCGACCCTATCGGGGCGTGAGAGAAGCTCTTGCGCAACTAGAGCAAGGAAGAACCCTGGCCCTCCTCAGCAACAAACCGACGCGAGAAAGCAACTCAGTCCTGGAAGGATTGAATCTCCATCACCACTTCGACCACATCCACGGAGGAGAAAGCTTTGCTCGACGAAAACCGGACCCCATCGGCATTAGAGCTCTCATGGAAAAAACAGGTACCGCTCCAGAGGCCACATTGATGGTGGGCGATTCGCGCGTGGATTACGAAACCGCCCGAAACGCCTCCGTCAAGGTGTGCCTGG
Source organism: uncultured Acidobacteriota bacterium (assembly GCA_963697355.1). Taxonomy (GTDB): domain Bacteria; phylum Acidobacteriota; class Vicinamibacteria; order Marinacidobacterales; family DATDRI01; genus CAVONV01. The sequence continues at coordinate 493,914 of CAVONV010000021.1, read as the reverse complement.
TATCCTATGGGATCGGCGCCAAAGAAGTAGAAAAGCTCGATCCCGACTACCTCGTCGATGACCTTCGCGAGCTCGTTCCGTTGGTTTAGCGAGCCGGACTCGGAGTAGTTGGGCACTCGACTACTCTCCTCTGATTGCACACCTTTCGACATCATGCTACCCTCGATTTAAAGGGTTTTTAGTTTCCGTCGGGCAGGCGAGAAAAGCTCAAGCAATAAATTCCGACCGTCATATCGTTGCACCTTTGGCAACAAGAACACCTGCACCGGCAATGATGAGAGACAACTTCTCGCAACACGACAAAAACCGAAGTGCGCCCGACAAGCTGTCGGCATCTCCCTCGATCCTCATCTTCGAACGAGAGGCCAGTCTGCAAGAGGCCATCGTCAATTCGCTTCGAAGAAACGGTTTCGACCTGGTCGTGACCGACGATAGCGAACAGGTTCTGAACGAAGCAGCTCGCCAGGCGTACGATATCGTGATAGCAAGCCTCCAGCTCGACGGCGTTGAAGGCGTCGATTTCTTGAAGCGAATCAAATCCTTGTCGCCAGAATCAGAGGTCATCGTGACCACGACCCGGGATGCTATGAACCACGCCTTTCGCGCCGTTGATGGGGGAGCCTACGACTATCTCGTTAAGCCGTTTGAGCTAGAAGAGCCACGCCTTGCGGTTCAAAGGGCTCTGGAACGAAGGCATCTGACCCAGAAGGTTCACCACCTCGAAGCAAGCCGGCACGATTCCAGTCCATTCAACGAAATCGGCTGGAAGTCGGGCACGATGAGGGAGCTGACAAAAACCGTCCAACAAGTCGCTCGCCTCGATTCACCCGTTTTGATCGACGGCGAGAACGGCACCGGCAAGGAGATCTTCGCTCGCGCCCTTCACCGCCTGTCGCCGCGAAGGAACGGACCATTCGTCATCATCAGCTGCGGAGCCATACCACACAACCTTCAGGAAGGGGAGCTCTTTGGCCATGCAAAAGAAGCCTTCGTAGATCATCCGAGAGAAAGGGCCGGCATATTGGAAGAGGCAAACGGAGGCACAGTTTATCTGGATGAGGTTGGAGAACTGGCACTACCAGCCCAGGCCTCCATGCTGCATCTACTTCAAACCGGAGAGGTAGCGAAGGTCGGCACCAAATACGGCAGAGACCTCGATGTGCGGGTCATTGCCGCTACCCAAGAGAATCTGGAAATAGGTGTCGCAGAAAAGCGTTTCAGAGAGGACCTCTACTACCGACTGAATGTCATCGCCATCCACATACCACCGCTGAGGGAGCGCCCCGAAGACATACCGTTACTGACTCAGTCGTTCGTAGAGGCGGCCGCTAAGCGGATGGGCAGGGCGTCACCACCGGCGATCTCTCCAAGAGTCATAAACTCGTTCATCGGCCAGTCTTGGCGCGGCAACGTCCAGGAGCTCGAATGTGCGGTAGAGCGAGCGGTGGCTCTCGATCGGGACGGGATCATCGGAATGGATGACCTGCCATCGGGCGAATCTCAACGAGGCGAGGACAAGGTTCTCGATGTTGCGAGAAAGAAAGCTCTTACTCTTAGTGAGTTGGAGAGGGAGTACATCTTGGAAGTCCTCGACGAATGTAAAGGAAGTCGGAAGAAAACAGCGGAGCGACTTGGCATCACGACAGCCACACTCTGGCGAAAGTTGAAAAGGTACGAAACCCAGCCTTCCACCAGCCGATAGCCATACATCAGACGACTATCCTTCTTTGGGTTTCAACGATCTCCCGCCGGCTCCGGCATGGCGAAGTTGGGGTCAACGGCCTTGGCCTGGTCAAACATTCTCTGAGCTCTTAGACCCATGCCGGCCTTCTCGTACAACTTCCCCAATTCGGCCAAATAGTCACCTTTCCAAGGATCGAGGTTGGTCGCGATTCTTTAGATTGCGCTCCGCATCGAGCCGCCACTTCGGGTTACGCGATTGTGCTCTACCGAGAAGGTAATAGTACTCCGGCTTGTCGCTGACGATTTCGATGGCTTGTTGGCAAAGCTGGATAGCGGTCCAATAGTCCTTCTCATCGAAGGCCCGTTTGGAACGAACATAGAGCGCTTGGGCCTCAGTGGGGTGCCGGGAGTGCGAGAGCTGCTTTTGTTTCTTCTTCTTGCCTTCGTCGTCGTCTTTTGCGGCCGCCGAAGGTGATGTCCAGGTCTTTTGCTTTTCCTCGTACTGAGATTCCTTCTCCTCCAGTTTCTTGTAGTCTTCCGCTTTTGCCCGAGTCGATAAGGTATCGTAGGCCTCTTTGAAACGACAGAAGATGAAGCTGATCTTCTCTTGGAGATCGAGATCGCTGACATCCCGGAACCGATCGGGATGATAGTGTCTGGCCTTCTCCTGAAAGGCCTCCTTGACCACTTCAGTGGTGGCGCCTCGCTCGACACCCAAGACTTCCCAGTGGTTTTTGTTTTGAAAGGCCTCGAAAGTCCGCTCTACCTCTCTTCGGTTCGCTTCGTCGGTAGTCGTTTGTTTGACGGAAGAGACCACAGGTTTCTTAGTTGGCGGCTCTTGCTGCCGGCGACCGAATTCTCCATCGGGAGCCAGGATCCCGGCTTGCTGCAAACCAAAAAGGGTGCGTGCGGTCTGTTCTTCGGAGAGAGGACTCAAAGTGGAGATTTCCTGCGCCGACTGGGTACCATCGATCCTGGACAGGATATAGGCTTCCTCGGGCGACAGGCTGATATCTTGGAATCGGAGCAGAGGCTCAGAGCAGAAACCGAGGCGGCGCGCGTCTCCAAGAATCTGTTGTTGATGGGTATCGATTCGAGGAGTTTTCCGAGCTGCTTCCATGATGACATCGGCTACGGAGAGCGGGGCCGAAATCACATTGTCGACGGCAGACAGGTCTGAAAAGGTGAGCTTTCGTGGAGGATCAATGAGCACCGAGCAGGCGATCTCCAAGATCTGCATCCTAACGTACTTCTCTATCTCTTCTTTCTCAATGATCTTGAGCTCGGCTAGAATCTCCCCCATCTTCCAGCCACTCTTGATGAAATGGGAAGCATCAGAGAACTGCTGTTTTGTGATGAGGCCGATTCGTATCAAAAGCTCACCGAGGCGATCCTCTGGACGGCTGGAGCGAGCACCTACCACGAGCCCGGACCGAAAGAACACACCCCTGCGCGCACTCTCTCCCTCGCACATCAACACTCCAGTCCGCCTGGAGAGATAGAGCTGTCTGAAGGATTCAGCTACTTTCTGGTTCACGGTTGGATGCCTCCGGTCAGATGAACTCGTTCCACACTACTCGAGCACCGTAAAACCCAAGAGTAGATCCGGGCTAGGCTGAGGCTTAGGACCCTGATTCATAGCTACACTCACGTTCGAACGCCGAGTCGCTCGAAGTTATCAAGGCTCTAGTGTAGCAAAATAGGACGCGATTCGGCTGCTCACGTCCATCTTACGGTCGATCCCGAAACAAAAAGAACGGGAGAACGAGCTTAATTTGAAATACCCCGCTTGGGGTGCTCATTCGAAAGCGATCGCCAGGACATAACATTGGAACAGACGAAGACGTAGGACTATGATGAGATCATTGCGCGGGGCTGCCAAATTGAAGCTATTTGCGCTGGCGTAGTGATCTACAATCGAGCTCGAGCCCATCGAGCGTGACGGCGAGCATGCCCCCGTAATTCGTTCAAAGATTGACGATCGATGAGAAGGCTAAGAGACAGCCGTCCCCCGGCATCGGACCACGAGTGGGTGGGAAAATACGCCCAGGTGAAAGAAGCGGAAACCCCCGGTTGGGGGCCGGAAGGCCTCGTCTCCTACCCTCGAGGTATTGGAGGCTTCATCGTCAGAGTAGATGAAAACGGCCGAGCCGTGGTCAAGCTCAGCCATTTCTATGGCAAAGACAATGGCAATCTGGCGGAATACGGACATGTAGCCTTCCACTTGCGTGACCTTCATGTTGGCGACGAAGTGAAAGCCTGGGGTCAGGATGACCGCTAGCACGACCCATTCAATTCAGACGCATTGCCTGCGCGTTTATCCGGCTTTGGTCCCGGAAGCGGCACCAGAAATACGATCCATCTCTTCCCTCAAATCCACCTCTCGAACGGGTTTCGAGAGCTTGAAGTGCATGAACAGACTGAACAGCAGAACGAGCAGGACCATGGCCCCGAAGAACCAAAGGAGATAAGTCGTTGCGACCTGAACGGATGCCTCGGCCTCCTGGATGTTTTGTTCCACGATGACGAACCAAGTGATCTCTGGAAAGGGTGCGGGCTCGGGCATTCGCGCGAAACCAGCCAACCAGGTGCTGCCATCCATGTGCTGGCAAATAAAATGTCGGCGGCCTTCGGCTTGCGCCTCCTGCAGATGAACGAATCCGGGATGGGTATCCTTCATCACGTTGTCTGGGTCGTCACTGTTGATGATGGATCTATCAGGGCCATTCAGCAGAAGAGCCCGACCCGTCTCGCCGAACCTCACTGAAGCCATAACGGCAAACACGTCGCGAACATCAATGAGCGCTTTCAACACACCGGCCACCTTTTGGTCGTCGCCTTCTCCAACGAGCACCGGTACGGCGATATCCATCCCATAAGCCTTGGCACTATAGTCATATCTCACATTGCTCACGTGTATGCTGCCTGTCCAACCATCCCCGTAAGCCTTTTGCCACCACGGTTCATCGGCCTGATAGTAATCTGTCGTTAGATTTGTGGCTGCTACCAACGCTCCGCGCTCGTCGGTCAGTAGGATCTCTCGATACGCAGGATTGAAAGAGGCTATCTTCTTCAGAAAGTTGGAGCTTTCGCGCCCAACGATGTCGATCGCGAGAGGTATCAAGCCATAGGTCAACTGCCATTCACCATCCGCCTCCAGCAACCGTTTCCGGATCACCTCTTCCTCTCCGCTGTAACGTTCATTGGCGTTCACCACTTCATCCACGAGTGAAGGGCTAATCGCCAGACGTGACAAGTTCGTTACCTTCATGAGGATGTAGCTGTCGAGATAGCGGGCATTGGCCGCTGCAAGCTCCGCAAAATGGTCACCGGTCGTACGGTCAACTCCTCTTTTGACCGAGCTCAGGATGAGCAGCGAACCGACGAGAATGAATGGAATGGCAATGAACAGAAAGAGTGCGAGCAGGCGGGGCTCGAATTCCAACTTACGTGGACGTTCTCTATCTCGCTCCATGGTCCCCTCCTTTCAAAAAGAGAGTGGTCCCTTGGGAAGCATGAGGGCGGATTCACTAAGGCTGGAAACACCTCCTCGTTGTTTGACGGTCCATCTTGACTACCAGTGGGGAGACGGAGTAGCCCGCTCAACCCCTTGGAACCCCTCCGTGGGGCACAGCTTACCCTTTTGTTTCACTCAAAGCAAATTTATGCAGGAGGATGACATTGATATGTACATGCAGAACCCAATGCCGATGAACGCGACCAACGGCGTAGGCGGGTCGAGCATCCGAGACTGAATTTTCGGTGAAGAACTCGAGCCCTCAAGAATTCGAGAAGACTCTATTTAAACTGGATTTGCGCCCTTGGCTGACCGAACTGGTCACTGGGCAGTTGTTCACTGGTCGCTGTTTTACTGCCTACCGCCCACTAGCCTCTTTGTTCACTGTTCACTTTTCACTGACTTACAACGGCTTCCCCTTTCTGCGCCTCCATGATCAAATCGTGGTTATGAACGCGGACGCGGACCGTCGAGCCTTCAGGGATTTCTCCTGCCAAGATCTTCCGTGCCAGCGGCGACTCGACCTCTCTTTGCAGGACTCTTTTGATGGGCCGTGCACCGTAGACGGGGTCATATCCGGCGTCAGCTAGCCACTGCTTGGCTTCATCGGTGACATCGAGCTTCAATTGACGGCCTTCTAGACGGCGCGCCAATTTCTCTAGCTGGATCTCGATGATGGCAACGAGCTGGCTCCTTGAGAGTCCGTGGAAAACAACCATTTCGTCGACGCGATTCAAGAACTCGGGTCGAAAATGGTGTTTGAGCTGGCCCAGAACGTTTTCCTTCATCTCACCATAAGCTCCGTCATTCTCAGAAGCTCCAAATTCCAGGATGTCGGAGCTTCCGATGTTGGATGTCATGATGAGCACGGTGTTCTTGAAGTCGACCGTTCGCCCGTGCGAATCGGTTAATCTACCCTCGTCGAGTATCTGTAGAAGGATGTTGAAGACTTCATAGTGGGCCTTTTCGATCTCGTCGAAAAGAACCACTGAGAAGGGCTTGCGACGAACAGCTTCCGTCAGCTGGCCACCCTCTTCGTAACCCACATATCCCGGAGGCGCACCAATGAGGCGTGCAACCGCATGCTTTTCCATGTACTCACTCATATCGATTCGAATGAGCGCTTTGTCTTCATTGAAGAGGTATTCCGCCAGCGTTCGTGCCAACTCGGTCTTCCCAACGCCGGTGGGCCCTAGAAAGATGAAGCTGCCTATCGGCTTTTGTGGATCCTGTATCCCGGCCCGGGCCCTAACCACTGCATCCGCCACCGCATGAACCGCCTCATCCTGACCAATGACTCGTTTGTGAAGATGCTCCTCCAGATGGAGCAGCTTTTGCACCTCACCTTCCATCAACTTTGACACGGGGATGCCCGTCCAGCGGGATACGACCAAGGCGATGTCGTCCTCGTCGACTTCCTCCTTCAGAAGCATCGCGTCCTGCTCAGAGAGGGCAGCCTCGGATTCCTTGAGCTTCTGCTCCAGTTCGTTGAGGCGACCGTATCTGAGCTCGGCCACCTTGTTGAGCTCATAAGCTCTTTCCGCTTTGTCGATGGCAACCTTGGTGTCCTCGATTTGCTTTCTGAGATCTCTGACGCCAGCGATGGCCTCCTTCTCCTTCTGCCACTGCAAGCTCAACGAATCCGCCTGATGCTGCAGCTCAGCGAGCTCCTTCTTGACTCCGGCCAAACGCTCCTTGGATGCTTTGTCCTTCTCCTTCTTGAGCGCTTGTTTTTCGATTCTCGAGCTGCATGACCCGCCGTTGCACTTCATCGAGCTCCGTCGGAACGCTATCGATCTCGGTCCTGAGCCGCGCCGCGGCTTCGTCGACCAGGTCGATGGCCTTGTCCGGCAGATACCGATCGGCGATGTAGCGATGGGAAAGCGTGGCCGCCCCAACTATGGCCGCATCTTTGATTCGGACACCGTGGTGCAGCTCATATCTTTCCTTGAGCCCCCGCAGGATCGAAATCGTGTCCTCCACGGATGGCTCGTCGACCAACACCGTTTGGAATCGGCGCTCGAGAGCCGCATCCTTCTCGATGTGCTTTCTATACTCATCGAGTGTAGTGGCACCGATACAGTGGAGCTCACCACGAGCCAGCATCGGCTTGAGGAGGTTTCCCGCATCCATAGGAGCACCTTCCGAGCGGCCCGCGCCCACGACGTTGTGCAGCTCATCAATAAAGAGAACGATCTGTCCTTCCGACTCCTGCACGGCCTTCAAGACGGCTTTCAGCCGCTCTTCGAACTCGCCTCGGTACTTGGCACCGGCGATCAAGGCGCCCATGTCCAGCGCGACGACACGGCGGTTCTTCAATCCCTCCGGGACATCACCTCGAACGATACGAGCAGCCAAGCCCTCGGCGATAGCCGTTTTTCCAACTCCGGGCTCGCCAATCAACACGGGATTGTTCTTGGTTCGCCTCGACAGAATTTGGATGACGCGGCGGATTTCGTCGTCGCGGCCAATGACAGGATCGAGTTTGTTTTGAGCAGCGAGCTGGGTCAGGTCGCGTCCGTATTGCTCTAGAGGTTCGTAGGTGGACTCCGGACTCTGAGAAGTGACCCGCTGACTCCCTCGGACATCTTTCAAGACTTCGAGCAGTTTCTGCCGCGAGACGCCGGACTCCTTCAACGCTCGACCGGTTTCTTCCCCAGAATCGGCCATGGCCAGGAGAATGTGTTCCACGCTAACGTAATCGTCCTTTAGTTTTTCGGCCTCCTGGACGGCGTTCTCGAGTACCTGATGGAGCCTAGCCGATAAATAGGGTTGGCCGGCCCCTGAACCGCTGACGGTCGGAAGCTTGTCGAGATAGCTCTCCAAGCGCCGGCTCAGCTCCTGAACCGGCACTTCCATCCGAGAGAGGATTTTCGGCCCCAGCCCGTTCTCTTTGGCCAAAAGCGCGGAGAGAAGATGCTCTACGTCGATCTGCTGGTGGCCAAGACGCGTCGCCAAGGACTGAGCCTGAGACACCGCTTGCTGGGATTTTTCAGTTAAACGATTGATATCCATCGATATACCCTCTAAACCAGTGTGCGTTGTCGCCTGTGGAGAACATCCTAGTGCTGCACCCAACGCTACCGACAATATAGGATATGATAGTTATGTTGTCAAGTAACTTGACAAAAACAGAATAAAATACTATATTATATATTGCATGGGATATGGTGCAGATTAAAGCAGAGTCCCATCAAAAAGAATACAAAGGGGGCAGACCCCTATCGCGCGAACTTGGAGGCGAAAATGAACAAGATAATCGGTATCGATTTGGGAACAACGAACTCCGTGGTCTCGATAATGGAAGCGGGCCAGCCAAAGGTCATCGTCAATTCGGAAGGAGGTCGGGTGACACCAAGTGTGGTCGGCTTTGGAAAGGATGGCGATCGGCTCGTAGGCCAGGTCGCCCGGCGTCAAGCCATTACCAATCCGGAGAACACCGTCTATTCGATCAAACGCTTCATGGGTCGACGCTATGACGAAGTGACAGAGGAGATCCAAATGGTCCCCTACTCCGTCGTCGAGGGACCCAATGGAGATGTACGGATCGAAATTCGAGGAAAAAAACACTCACCACCTGAAATCTCCGCACTGGTCCTGCAGAAGCTGAAGCAGGCCGCGGAAGACTATCTGGGCACGAAAGTGACGGATGCCGTGCTCACCGTCCCTGCATACTTCAACGACAGTCAGCGACAAGCGACCAAGGATGCAGGCACCATCGCCGGACTCAATGTTCTAAGGATCATCAACGAGCCGACGGCTGCCGCTCTAGCTTACGGACTGGACAAGAAGAATGAAGAGATCATTGCCGTATTCGACTTCGGTGGAGGGACGTTCGACATCTCCATTTTGGAGGTTGGCGAAGGCGTGATCGAGGTGAAAGCCACAAACGGAGACACTCATCTCGGTGGCGACAACCTCGACCAGCGGATCATTGAGTGGATCATAGAGGAGTTCCAAAGGGAGCAAGGCATCGACCTGTCAAAAGACAAAATGGCCCTGCAACGCCTCAAGGAAGCAGCGGAAAAGGCCAAAATTGAGCTTTCGACGGCTCAGGAGACCGAGATCAATCTCCCTTTCATTACGGCAGATGCCTCGGGGCCGCGGCACCTAACGATGAAGCTTACGCGCTCGAAATTCGAGCAGTTGGTGATGGATCTGCTCGAGCGAAGCCTCGAGCCCTGCCGCACTGCGCTCAAGGACGCTGGTTTGAAGCCGAACCAAGTGAATCAGGTCGTGCTGGTTGGCGGCACGACTCGGATTCCGAAGGTTCAGCAACTGGTACAAGACCTCTTCGGTCGGGAGCCCCACAAGGGTGTCAATCCTGATGAAGTGGTCTCCCACGGCGCCGCCATCCAGGCGGGAGTTCTCGCGGGAGATGTCAAAGATATTTTGCTTCTCGATGTAACACCACTGTCGCTCGGCATCGAAACGCTAGGTGGCGTCTCCACCAAACTCATCGACCGCAACACGACCATTCCCGTCAGGAAGAGTGAAATCTTCTCGACCGCTACCGACAATCAGACGAGTGTCGAGGTCCATGTACTCCAAGGTGAGCGTGAATTGGCGCGCGACAACCGCACGCTAGGCAAGTTCCATCTTGTCGGAATACCTTCGGCACCACGAGGCGTGCCCCAGGTCGAAGTGAGCTTCGATATCGATGCCAACGGCATCGTCAACGTTTCGGCCAAGGACCTGGCTACGGGCAAGGAACAAGCAATCACCATCACGAGCTCCAGCGGCCTGAGTAAAGAGGACGTTGACCTCATGGTTCAAGAAGCTGAACAGCACAAGGATGAAGACCGGCGCACTCGCGAGAAGATTGAAGGGCACAACCGACTGGACACCTTGGTGTTCTCAACGGAGCGCAATCTCAGCGAGAATCGCGACAAACTTGACGACGCTGCGGCAAGCGAGCTCGAGAGCGCCATTACAGAAACGAAGGCCGTGCTCGGAGATGACAACGCTGACATCGCGGCCTTGAAGCAAGCCGAGGAGCGCCTCACCCAGGCCTCTCACAAGCTGGCCGAAGTGCTCTATCAAAAAACGGCGGCAGGAAACGGTCAAGGCGGCTCAACGAATGGTCACGCCACAAGTGATTCACCCCCACCATCGCAAGGTGACGATGTCGTCGACGCCGAGTACACCGAAGTAGCAAACTAATGAATGATGGGCGTCGTCCCGGGAAGTTAGGGACGACGCCCATCCGTAGTACTCAAGTACTCGAGAATAAGACCTGGCGTAGTCTAAGTCTTCATTCTTGAGTGCTCGAGTGCTGAGTTCTTGAGTTCTTATTCAATGACTTCCATCTTCTTCGCCACTTTTGCAAATGCCTCGATGGCTCGATCGATGTGCTCTCGCTCGTGGGCGGCTGAAATCTGGACGCGAATGCGGGCCTGTCCTTTGGGAACCACAGGAAAGCTGAACCCAATGACGTAAATGCCTTCTTCGAGCAAGTTGCGGGCCAAGTCTTGAGCCAGGCGTGCATCCCCCAACATAATGGGTACGATGGGGTGGGTTCCCTCCTTGATGCGGAACCCCCGCGCCGTCATCTCTTTCCGGAAATAAAGGGTGTTCTCTTCGAGACGATCGCGCAGCTCCGTCGTCGCACCGAGAAGATCCAAAACCTTGATACCCGCAGCCACGATGGAAGGCGCCACGGTATTCGAGAAGAGATAAGGGCGGCTCCTTTGCCGCAGCAGAGAAATAATCTCCTTGCGCCCCGTCGTAAACCCTCCCGAAGCTCCTCCCAATGCTTTTCCGAGTGTCGAAGTGATGATATCCACCCGATCCTGCACTCCGCAGAGCTCAGGCGTCCCTCTGCCGGTTTTTCCTACGAAACCGGTGGCGTGCGAATCATCAACCATGACCAGCGCGTCGTAACGGTCCGCAAGATCGCAAATCTTGTCCACGGGAGCAAAGGTTCCATCCATGCTGAAGACACCATCAGTGGCGATCATACGAATCCGTGCGTCCCGAGCCTCTTTCAGCGTCGATTCCAATGCTTCCATGTCTCGGTTCTTGTACCGAAAGCGCTTGGCCTTGCAGAGGCGAACCCCGTCGATAATGCTCGCATGGTTCAACTCGTCGCTGATGATCGCATCCTCTTCTGACAAGACCGTCTCGAAGAGGCCGCCGTTGGCATCGAAACAGGAAGTGTAAAGGATGGCGTCATCCGTCCCCAGAAAGTGGGAGATCTTTTGTTCGAGCTCCTTGTGGAGATCCTGAGTTCCACAGATAAAGCGAACCGATGACAGTCCAAAACCCCTCTCATCCAGACCGGCATGGGCGGCGGCGATGATCTCGGGGTGTCCGGAAAGTCCGAGGTAATTGTTGGCGCAGAAGTTGAGGACCTCATCGCCCTTAACCTGGATCGCGGCCCCCTGTCGGGAGAGTAGGACGCGTTCTTCTTTGTAGAGACCTCCCTTTTGGATCTCTTCCAAGGTCTCGTTGATCAACTCGCGCACTTTTCCGTACATAGTTCAACCTCCCTCTTCGGTGCCGGATCGTAGTCCGTGAGCCCACAGGATGCAAAGGGCACGACAGAAGGAGGAAGCATCTGCACGGCCACGACAGGCGGACGTCCGCCGCATCGGGAACTGACATCGTTCGGATGCCCCATGCCCATGCCCGAGCCCGTGCCCCTGCCCGGGGAAGCTAGGAGGAAGGAGTAGAGGAAGGGGAAGGATTCCTACTTTATTCTTTCTACTTTCTACTTTCTTTTTTGCTTTCTCCTATTTCAAAAATCAGGATCCAGCGGTGAAGCTTCGGCTCCCGCACGTTTCAAGTTGCGAACCAGATTTCCCAAGAGCAGTAGAAAGACATGCATCGGATCATCTCCCTTTTGCTGCTCGCGGCGTTGGTAGTTCAGCATTTGAGGAAGCAACTCGAAAAACATGGCCTGATCCGAATCTCTCACACCGGATGAGGCCGGAAACTGTTCAGGGCGGAAACCTTGGAGGAGCGTCTTTATTCTCTGCAGCTGCTCAGGACGCCTCTCACTGTCATATTCCTTGACGCGATACATCACCTCGCTGATCCAGCTCAACAGGTGATCGATATCCATGGAGTTCTCGACGTCCTTCTTGAAGAGCTTGCTGTGCGTCATCGTCTCATCGAAAATGCTGAGTTGGTCTTGAATTGCGGTGCTCAAGATTTCCTGAACTTCCTTCAACCGCAGACCCAAATCATCTACAACCGCGTTTATCCTCCCTTTGAGAAAAACGCGGCCCTCTTCCCCGTTGGGCAGATCCCCGCGTATCGGGACGAATCTCTTCACCCAATGGTACAGCTCGACGTGGAGGAAACGTACGTCACCCGCAATATCGCGTGCCTTTTGTCCGTAAAGCCCCCGTACGTGCTCGGCACTTCCCGTGAATGGGCATTTCGACAGAAACTCCTCGTATTGGTCTAAGCGTCTACCCAGGGCAAACATGAGTTGGCCCAACGTCTCGACGTGCCGGTCATAGACATTTCTGGCAAGTCCAGCATCCTCTTGCACACGAGGAAGTAACGCTCTCAACTCCCTTCGGCAGCGTTCCAAACCGGTGAATACTTCGGACGACATGATGGCTGCGATCTTCAGAATACCTTCCTCCAAGAACTCAACCATCTCTTGGTCACGTATGTTTCCGAGGCATTGTTCGATCGATTCGAGCGAGGTCTCTCGAAACAGGTATTTGAACGCAGCCTGATCCTTGGTTCTGGCGAGAGGAACGGAAAGCCGCTCGCTCTTGGATGGGCTCTCATCCTTGGTCTCGTGTTTGTTCGAGCCCACAGAGGATGAACGACTCGAGCTATTCGGCGATCCGTTCTTGTGCGCCTGCAAATCCATGCGCATGACAAACCTTTTGAGATCTGATGGTTACGTCGGGGTAGGTGAACTATATCAGTCCTGCGCGCCGGGTGTCAAAACCAATGAAGAGTCAGTAGCGTTCATGCAGGTAGTCGCTCACAATTTGACTGTGATCGAAGGTCAGAGGCTCCGGCAAGGCGTTTCGCGGGAATGCTCTTGCTTCCGCTGCATCATCTGCTGCTCGGAGAGCTCCTTCGGCCCGGCCGATGAAGACCACCGAAACCGTATGCCCGCGCGGATCGCGACGCGGATCGGAATAGACGTGGAACTGGCGTATGAGCTCGACCTGAAGGGAGGTTTCCTCGAGGGCTTCTCGACGAGCCGCCTCCTCGACGCTTTCCCCGATATCGACGAATCCTCCCGGCAGCGCCCAGCCCAATGGGGGGTTCCTGCGCCGAATGAAAACGAGATCTCGCCTTTCACCAATCTCGATGATCACATCGACGGTCAGTTTCGGCCGACGATACTCTTTCACGACGAGAATTCCTCCCCTACTTCATCTATCACCTGGATGCGACGTTTTCGCTTGTTCTTCCTCCACAGAGACAGGTTCTTCATGCTCCAATACCCAGTCAACGAAGGTGGCCAAGACGACTCACGATAGTCTCTTTGAGACGGCGGAAGTTCTTCAGATCCCCGCTGCCGAGAGCGGCGAGGCATTCGTCGAGCTTGGACACCAGCTCGACCAAATCCCGATGTTCCAACTCCGTCCGTACCTCCATGAGCTGATCCCGAACAGCCCCCAATTCTCCCACTTTCAGTGTATTCAATGTCGCGATCAGTGCACCTAGGTTTTGCATAGCACCCTTGCAGCCGGCCGTTCGAAGTCGATATTCTACAATCGATGAAGTTAGTGCCCTGGGTCATGCCTACGGTCAAGAACCGAGAACGTCGAGGCGCCCGCTTGGCAAAGCGCGCCCGCCTCCGCTCGCGCTTCGGCGAGGCCTAGCCGTAGCCTTGGCGAAGGCTGGAGGTGTGAATCATATCCGGATATATGACCGACGGGCAACGCCGCGAGACGGGATGGATCGGCGCTCGCCTGTGACCATAATTGTAAACCACGGTACCTAGCATAAAAAAGACTTGCTCGTGAGCTCAGATACTGTCCGACTAACCGATGGCCAAGCGGGGATTCTCAAGAGGCGCCTCCGATCACGTGGGCTAGATATCGGCTTCGCCAAAGTCGGCTTCGCACCCGCCCAACTACCTCGAGAGACTCCTCGCCTCGAAAAATGGCTCGAGCTCGGTTACCAGGGCGAGATGCGCTGGATGGACCGTGAGCCGGGTCGACGTACCGACGCCGAGCGCAGCCTCGCCGCTACCCAAACCGTCATTTGCTGTGCATTGAACTACTACCAGGGGCCTTCAGACCGCGCCGTTCCCAGCCACGGTGTCGTCTCGAGTTACTCCCGCGGGGAAGATTACCATCGCGTCATGGAGGAAAAACTCGAGGAGCTTGGTGCCTTCGTAGAGAAGACCTGTGATGTCAAGACAAGACGCTACGTCGACACGGGACCCCTGCTCGAGAAAAGCTATGGAGCCGCCGCCGGGATCGGGTGGCTCGGAAAACACTCGAATCTCATCTCCCGCCAGGGAAGCTCATGGCTTTTCCTCGGCGAGATACTCGTGCCAATGGAATTGCCTCCGGACACGCCCGAACGAAATCACTGTGGAAGTTGCAGCCGTTGTATCGCCGCTTGTCCGACAGGCGCCATCGTTGAACCCTACGTCGTCGACAGCCGGCGCTGCATTTCGTATCTCACCATAGAGCTACGAGGCTCCATTCCACGCGGGCTGAGGACAGGCATTGGCAATCGCATCTACGGTTGTGATGATTGCCAGGATGTGTGTCCCTGGAACCGTTTTGCCAAGAAAAGCGAAGAAACCCGATTCCTTCCGAGAGAACCAATCGCCTCCATGGACTTGGTCTCGATGCTGAAGATGAGTATTGAAGAGTTTCAAGCTGCGACGAGGCGCAGCGCGATACGTCGCGCCCGCTACCCCGGTTTTCTACGCAATGTAGCCATCGCCCTCGGTAATTCCAATAACGCTGGCGTCGTGCGCGCTTTGATTCGTGCCCTCAATCACCCCGAGCCTCTCGTTCGAGAGCACGTCGCCTGGGCCCTCGGAAATCTGAAACAAAGTAATGCATTAGACCCTATTAGAGAACGGTTGCGTGTCGAAGAAGTCGAAGGCGTTCACCTCGAAATCCAATGGGCCTTGGAGCAACTGACCCGCTGTTCCTAGATGCACGCTTATGGCTCCGCTTCTCGAAGAATGGACCACTCTCATGCCCAATTCCTACTCGGCTCACCTGGCACTCGGTCTTTATCTCGTGAAGAAAGGATGGAATGCCAGAGATAGCCGTTTCATCCATCTGACACTAGATGAACAACTCATAAAGATGAGGGAACACTTTGACGCCGCAAAGGATGAGATCCTCCGAGCATTGGAGATCAACCCGGAATTGGAACAGGCTTTCGCCGCACTGGTAGACATCGATACGACTTTGGGTGACCGCGAAAGTGCGCTCAAATGGCTGACGACAGCCCTCGAGATCAATCCCTACTCCTATTCTGTTCGCTGGCATACATTTCGAGCCTAGCGCCAGAATGGGGAGGGTCCCTTCCTGAAATCGAAGCGTTCGCGCGCGAGGCCCAACCTTACGCTGACAAGAACCCGATACTCGTCATCCTTCAGGGTCTTATCTACGCGGAACTGGGGCAGACAATGTTGAAAGAGAGCAGGGAAGAGGCTCTTGAACTTTTCGACAAAGCCGTGTCCTACGGAGATTCCGTCTGGTACCTCTTTTTGAAAGCCGACACGCTGTACATGCTCAGCAGGTACGAGGAAGCGATTGACATATGCTCCCGTATTCTGGAGTTCTCGCCAGTAAGTTTGCTTGCGCTCGAAGTTCGTTCAAAGTCCTACTACTACTTGGGTCGAAGGCATGAAGCCGCCAAAGACATTGAGAGGGCCCTATCCATTGATCCTGGTGACATGGATATCCTGCGCGCACGAGCTTTTGTCCATTGGCAAGAGGACCTTTTAGAAGAGAGCCTGGCCGTTTACGAAGAGGCATTGGCGGTGCGGCCCTATTCGAGAAGGCTCTGGGCCGATAAGGGCACACTATTGATCGAAATGGAACACTACGGTGATGCCGAGGAAGCTTTCCAAAGGGCTCTCGTGTTGAATCCTGAATCGGCGGAGACGCACTACTACTTGGGTCTGTTGATGAAGAAGAGGGGTGACGCGGAAGGCGAGGATGAAGAAAGGCCTATTCGCCTCAGCAGGCCTTTTGTGGGCTATCACCCTCATGAACATGAGCAGCGGTATCGTTGAGTCGACACCGCCAATAACAATCTCCGAAGTCTCGAAAGACCGTGTAGAATTCGATCCCCAAAAAGGTGAGAAGCTCACGCTGAGCTACCACATTTCGGCACCTGCAGAGATCGCCGTGCGGTTCGTCGGCCCATTCGGCACTACCGTGAGAACGTTACGCCAGCAAGCCAAGAAAACCGGTCTTCAAACAGTCGTAAGGACATTCAGAAGACGCCAACGGGGCTACCAAGAATCACAGAACCAACCGTTCTTCGGTTCGACTTGGCGCCACACCAAAGGCCCGGCCATCTCACGCCGATTCCCAGAGCCTCCGTTTCTATCTACGTCGATGGCACCCGAGTCGATGGACAGTCCGCTTCTTATCTGCCCTACAACTGGGTTCTTGATCCTTCCCTCCTCACCTCCGGAGAACATGTCGTCTCAGGAATTATTTCTTGGAAGGATGATCACCATGGATTCGTCTACGTAAGGATTTCCGCAGAAACCCGAGACCCATAAGCTGGAAGCCACCGGTCCTTGACCGCAAATCCTCTTCAGTTCTCTAGTTCTTGATTTCTTTACTAGCGCATGTAATCCACCGTACACACATCCCAATAGCTACGGTAGGCTTGCGTATCGTACAAGGCGAGGAATCGAGGCACTCGCTGCAGTAAGACCGTGCTCCGATGGCCGGGGAGCCGCGCGGGATGCGAGAGCCCATAGTCGAAGTAGGCGCGGATGAAGAGACTGTCGTTTTGGAGCGGGAGCGCGCGAACATTCTCCACATAGGAGTCGAAACGCCCCGATCGCAAGAGATAGAACTCGACATTCGACACATAGAGCGCGGAAACTCTTTCTCCCTGTTCTTCAAGGAAGCGACCGATGGTCGAGAATGAACGCCCAGCGCGGACGCATGCGTCCGATATAGGTGAAGTTCTGCTCGGGTCCAACACCGACATAAACCCCACCGGTCGGCTTCAGTCGCTCGACAACTTGAGTATAGGAGGTTTCGTTGGAAATGAGATTGTCCGTATCAAAATAGCCCCCGGGTTCCGAAAAGTCCCGGACGAGTGCCGAAAAATGAGGAACCGGAGTCGATTCGGGAACCGTTCGGCAGGAGCCACCGAAGGACAACGTCCCCAATGAAAGAAGAAGCCAGGGCAATGCAGTCGTTTGAAGCGTGAGAAGGCGGGTTCGACCCGTAAGGGCACCGAGACTCATGCGCTGGCCTGACCTAAGAGACGCGGCCAAAACGGACCGCGAGTCTATGATTATCTTTCCACTGATGCCCTAGGCTGACAGGTGACGCAAGTGGTTATTTCTTGCCCAAAGCCTCCAGCATATCCTCCACACGTGTGAACTTCAGGCGGGGACGACCGAGCTCCTTGCCCCGAGCCACCTCTATCTCGTCCAGACGAAGCCAGTCTTCATAGGAAACGGAGCTGGGTTTTCGCTGCTCGACCATCTCTTGCGCTCGAGCGACCTCAGGATGCGAAGGCTCGAGGATCCCGCCCTTTTCCAGATCCTCCATCATGCAGTTGACCGTTTCGAGAGCATCCGGCTTGTTGGTCCCGATGATCCCAGAAGGACCTCTTTTGATCCATCCTGCTGTGTACTCACCCACAACGGGCTCGTTTGTATCAACGGTGGTAACACGACCTTCCACATTATTGATAGTGCCCCACTTCTCATGGAAAGGCACACCGGGAAGCGCGACCCCTCGATAACCCACCGAGCGGAAGACCAAACCCACGTCGAGGTCCTCGAACGCTTCGGTGGACTTGGGTCTGAGCGTCCCGTCATTGCTCAAATGCAGGGCGTTTTTGACCAAGCGGATCTTGACGACTTTGCCGTCGTCATTACCCACGAGCTCCACCGGCGATGCAAGGAAACGGAGGGCCAGGAGACGAGACTTGCCGGACCGCTCTCGGCGGGAGAACTCCTCTAGGATCTCCATTTTCTTTAGGATCGATTTGTCCTGGCTCTTCTCTAGATACTCACGGCTGAGTGGATCTAGCGAGGCTTCCTCAGGGAGAACGAACACGTCCGCGTCTTCCATCTCGCCGAGCTCCCTCGCCTCGGGGTTCGTGAAGGCGGCCTGCGCCGGGCCCCGACGGCCGATCATGTAGACTTCCTTGATGCGGCTATTCGAAAGAGCTTCCAAGGCGTAATCGGCGATATCCGTCTTGGCCAACTCTTCCGGCGTCCGGCACAGGATCCGGCAGACATCAACGGCGACGTTGCCGACACCAATAACCGCGGCACGTTCCTGCGAGAGGTCGAACTTCAAGTCCCGGTAGTCAGGATGACCGTTATACCAAGCGACGAACTCGGTCGCGGCATGGCTGCCCCCGAGATTTTCCCCAGGTATCCCCATGTCCCGGTCGGTCTGGGCTCCGGTACAGTACAGGATCTGATGGTAGTAATCTCTGAGTAACTCCAAGGTAACGTCGGTTCCAAACTCGACGTTCCCAAAGAAGCGAAAGTGGGGGTTCGAGGCAATGCGGTCGTAAGCCTTGGTCACGGTCTTGATCTTCTGATGATCCGGTGCCACACCGCCACGAACCAAACCAAATGGAGTGGGTAGCCGATCGTACATGTCGATCTCGACGACCAAGCCGCTCCGCTTCATGAGGTGGTCTGCGGAGTAGAATCCGGTGGGTCCAGCACCAATGATGGCCACTCGCAGCGGGCATCTTTCAGTTCCAACCTTTGCCATTGCACCGACTGACCGAGCTATCATTTCTTGTCCTTCTTACCTTTCGCCTTGCCGTCCATCGGCTGATCGCGGTTCAACTCCACGATATCGACACCCGTCGCCTTGTCTCCGAGCAGATGCTCGACGAAGTACTCGGCACGCAACCACTCCCAATAGTCGACTGTTTCTCTATACCCATGCCGTTCGCCCGGAAAGATGAAAAAATCGAAGCGCTTGTTCGCTTTGATCAGAGCGTGTGCCATCCGTATCGTGAGTGACGGATGCACGTTGTTGTCGATATCGCCGGTCGTGAGCAACAAGTGTCCCTTGAGATTCTTAGCAAGCTCCGA
Source organism: uncultured Acidobacteriota bacterium (assembly GCA_963697355.1). GTDB lineage: Bacteria > Acidobacteriota > Vicinamibacteria > Marinacidobacterales > DATDRI01 > CAVONV01. The sequence continues at coordinate 474,490 of CAVONV010000021.1, read as the reverse complement.
GTTTTTCGCGATATCGTATTCGAAGCTGATATTACCCTCGTCGTCGGTGACTTCCTTGACCCCGTGGTGCTTCTCGCTCCACCAGCGGTTGTAAATCTGGTTCTCATGGTTACCTGAGGAGGACACCGCCACCTTGAAAAAGTCCGGATACACGAGCATCGCCGCCGTCGACATGAATCCACCGCCGGAGTGTCCGAAAATCCCTACACGGTCGATATCGATGAACTCGTGACGAGCCGCCAGCTGCTCGATGGCGGTTTTCTTGTCGGCCAAACCGTAGTCACGCAAATTGCCATATCCGTAGTTGTGATACCACTTCGAACGTGCAGGATGTCCGCCGCGGTTGCCCACTTCGATGACAATGAAACCAAGTTGCGCGAGCATCACATTCTGCGCCCGCGTCGTAAACGACTTGTTCACCGCCTCAGTCTGAGGACCCGGGTAGACGTAGGCAATGATGGGGTATCGCTTCGCCTCATCGAAATCAAACGGCTTGTACATCACCCCGTAGAGATCGGTAATGCTGTCGCCGGCCTTGACCTTGAAGGGCTGGGAAAACTCGTAGCCGGCCTCCAACAAAAGCGACAGGTCCGCTTCCTCGAGATCCATCAACTTCTGACCATCGGCGTCGAAAAGACTCGCGGCAGGCACCGTGTTGACCCGCGAGTTGTTGTCTACGAAGAAGCGGTTGTTCTCGCTAATGCTCGTTTCGTGATTGAAATCACCCGCGTTCAGCAGTGCGATCCCGGTTCCATCGAGGTTTGCCTTGTATAGATGTTGGTAGTAAGGATCTTCATCTTCTCGACCATTGGCCGTGAAGTAGATAACGCGATTGGTCTCATCGACGCCTTCGATGCCACGAGTCGAAAAACTCCCGGTTGTGATCTGATTCTTCAAGGAGCCATCGGGGCCGTACAAGTAATAGTGACCCCATCCGTTTCGCTCCGACCACCAAATCATCTCGCCCGTCGCCAGCAACTCCACCGGTTGGACCTCAATATAAGTATTGAGACGCTCTTCGATGAGCACGCGGGATTCGCCGCTCGTCAGATCGGCCACCACCACGTCGCAACGCTTCAAATCTCGACTGATACGCCCGTAGTAGAGCTCGTCGGAGCGGGTCGACAACCAAAGGTCCGGAATCGGCTCCTCGGCGTCGGGTCTGGGGAACTGGCGTGCTTCGAGGATCGTCGTCGTCTGATCTTTGAAACGTGCCGTTTCGATACGGCTCACTTCGCGGGACGAGATATCGGCGATCCAGATTTCCGTTTGGGAGACATTCTCCTCACCGGGCATATCGTACTTATAGGTTTCCAGCGTGGGACGGGGCTCGGCGATGGCGTTAATCACCCAATAGTCCTCGCTCTTTCGTCGGTCGTCACGAACGAGCGCGAACTTCGACGAGTCCCTAGACCAAACAATTTCAACCGGCTGCCGTTTGACGAGCTTCTTGGCGCGCTCTTTGTCGGTGTCACCACGTTGCCGCCGCGCATAACTGTAGTGTTCTTCGCCGTCGGTCGTTAACTGGATCTCCTCGATATCCTCATCGACATCTGATTTCGGCTCGTCCTCTTCTTCATCTTCCTCGTCCTCACCGGCTTCCTTCTTCGCTTTCTCCTTGTCTAGAAACGTTTTGTAATTGTCGGCGTCCATCATGTAGAGGTTGTACTCTCGTGAAAAGACGACCCACTGCTTGTCGGGCGATATAACCGCCCATTCCGGATGATCGGGTGGAGCCTCGTCCTCCTCGAGCTCGCGAACCTGCCTCGTACCCAGGTCATACTCAAAATGATGGACCTTCTTTTTCGGTTTGGGCTTCTTTCGCTCGGACTCCTCCTCTTGTTGATCGCCTTCCGTCTCCTTCTTCTCCTCGTCCTGGGAGCTCACGACATCGAACTGGATCGCGGTGCTGTCCTTGACCCAGCGGAATTTCTCTACGGGCAGGTGCTTTGCATCGTAGGGGTCTTTCGTCAAGAGCGTGAGCTGAGCTGCCATGTCGTCGTTGTCGAAGATCTCCACCTTGCTGCGTCGCGCTGGATCAACGAGCCAGAACACCTTTCCCTCGGACGATTCCCACTCGTACCAGAACTTCTGGCTTCCCTCTAGCCAATGAGGCTCCACCTTGGTACTGAAGAGCAGCTTTTCCATTCTCGAGCTCGTGAAGCGTGAAGCCAACGCGCGGTTGGCCTTCGTCACACTCTTCTTTTCCTCGGATAGGGAGTCTCCCGCGGTTAGGGTCAGGAAAATCGCCGTGAGCATGGTCAGAACCACGAACTTCCTCATTCGAAACCTCGATCGCGACATCGGACACCTCGACTCTTGTGAAAGCGGCAACGGGCGTCGCCTTGTGAACTGAGCGGTAACTCAATGGAATCTACCTGGGAGCGCCGCGCGTACGTCACGTTCACCAACTTCAAACGCGGAAAATAGCACAATCACTGGAGCGAAGAAAGGCTTGCCTACCAGAGGAAACTCAAGCTCCGACATGAGAGTGGGATTCGGGACGACGGGGCCAGAACCAGAGCCCTCGAGCACTGGATTCCATGAATACCATGATCTATGCAGAACAGAGCCGGCGCTTACCCGGCACGGATCAGAGACGGCAAGTAATGCGCCGGTGCTTCGAAGCCAAGGAGGTTGAGAACGGTCGCCGCGTTGTTGCCGAGCCCAGGATTGTCGACACCATCGCCGATCACGTAGCGGCGAAGGGGATCATAGACGATGAAAACCACCGGATTGAGGGAATGAGAGGTCTTGGGTAGGGGACGGTCTTCCTCGTCGCGCAGGATTTCACCCTTCTTGGTCATGTACATGTCATCGCTGTTCCCGTGATCCGCGGTGACCACGAGCACACCACCCACCTTTTCTACCGCGCGCAAAATGCGTTCGAGGGCCAGGTCGACGGCCGCGACGGCGCTCATCGTGGCCGCGTAGTGGCCCGTGTGGCCCACCATATCCCCGTTGGCATAGTTGACACGCAAGAATTGGTACTTTCCGCTCTCGACGGCCCCGACCACTTGGTCGGTCACCTCAGCAGCTTTCATCCACGGCCGTAGCTCGAATGGCACCTTGTCGGAAGGCACCTCCACGTAAGTCTCGAGATCTTCCGCAAACTTGCCGCTTCGGTTGCCGTTCCAAAAGTAGGTCACGTGACCGTATTTCTGTGTCTCCGCACAGGCAAACTGAGTGACTCCCGCCGCCGCCAGGTATTCACCGATAGACTCACTGATCGCGGGTGGGGTGACGAGGTAATTCTTGGGGATCAGCAGATCGCCGTCGTACTGCATCATGCCGGCGTAAAAGAGATCGGGTACGCTCCCGCGGTCGAACGCGTCCAAAGTCTCATCTTCGAATGCGCGGGAAATCTCAATCGCCCGGTCACCCCGGAAGTTGAAGAGTACAACGCTATCTCCGTCGCCCATCCTGCCGATCGGCTGTTGGTTGTCATCGACGACCACGAAGGCCGGTAAGAACTGATCGTTTACCGCCGCATCCTCGGCGTAGAGAGTCTCCACCGCTTCACGAGCAGAGCGGAAGGCCCGCGCCGCGCCGTGCACGTGCGTGTTCCAGCCTCGTTCCACGATGCTCCAATCCGCTTCGTAGCGATCCATGGTAGTCCGCATGCGACCGCCGCCCGATGCGATGCAATAGTCGCGGCCCGAGTCTCGATGTTGGGACAGATGCGCTTCCAGCCGGTCGATGTAGGCCAGAGCGCTCCGTTCTCCCACATCGCGGCCGTCGGTCAAAATATGGATCCGTATACGCTGGACACCGTCCCGCGCAGCTCCATCAATGAGAGCGATGAGCTGATCGATGTGGCTATGGACATTGCCGTCCGAGAGCAGTCCTAGCAGATGCAACGAGGACATCCGGGATGTCGAACGATCGACGATAGTCCGCCAGACTTCGCCCTCGAATAGGTTGCCACTCTCGATCGCCTGGTTGACCAACTTGGCACCCTGGTCGTAGATCTGTCCCGCTCCAAGTGCGTTGTGTCCCACTTCGCTATTACCCATGTCGCCGTCGGACGGCAAACCGACGGCAGTGCCATGAGCTTGGATGACCCTATGAGGACAATGGGCGACAAGCCAGTCCAAGGTGGGAGTAGGAGCCTCGCATACGGCATTTCCCGGTTTGGCCGGAGCCACACCAACACCATCCATTATGACCTCTACCAGTGGTCCCCGAGGCTCGGGCAAACACTGCGATCGTTTCAACCTGTCCATCTGTTGACCCCTCATTCTGATTGTTCACGGTCGGCCTCTTGGGTAAACGGTCTTACCGCTCTTTCGGCCACCGCCAGCTATTCTCTCACGACCGATATCGCTTCCTGAACGCCCATTTCCATTACAATGTTGGCCGAATCCAAACCGAGAGGTGGAACATGAGGGAAAAGGCAGAGCGATTCATGCTGGTCTTGATCGGATTCCTAGCAGCTACTTCGGGAGCTCACGCGCAGGAACGGATGACCATCGAGCGCCTGTATTCGTTGCCGCGATTGATCGGAACGGCTCCAAAGGGATTTTCTTGGTCTGAGGACAGCCGGCGGCTGGCCTTCTTATGGAACGATGACGGGACCAATTTCTATGACGTTTGGACCCTCGAGATCAGCAATCCGGTGCCACAACGCCGAACCAAAATGCCGAGACGAACCGCTGAGCTGGCGGTCGACCCGCGCCGCGCGACCCTCGCGCAATTGCGGGCACCCTTCGAAATCGAACGGGATCCAGGCGTCACTGCCGTCGTCTGGCACCCCGACGGAAGCAGGATTCTTTTCACCTTTCGTGGAGACCTCTATTGGGCTGAAATGGGAGCGGCGGCCGCAGATGCCCTCCGTCTAACGGAAACGCCGGGATCGGAGCGCCGGGCCTCGTATTCGCCTGATGGTCGCTTCTTTGCTTATATCCACAACGGCGATCTCTGGCTAGGTTCTTCGGAGGGCGGTGACCCCCGGAAACTCGTCGGAAACGACGACAAGGACATCAGCATCGAGAGCTACCGTTGGTCGCCGGACGGCCAAACGATCGCCTTTCTCGAATCGGATCAACGTCACGTCCCCATTCGCAACATACCGGACTACCTCCAGGAAGAGTCGGCGCTCGTCCCCTCCCGTCGGCCCTTTCCCGGCGAAGAACCGCCGAGTCGAAGGCTGGGAGTCCTATCGTCAAGCGGAACGGAAACGCGTTGGATGGATCTCGGCGGCAAACCGCAAGAACCTCTATTCAGCTATCGGTGGTCTCCCGACGGCCGGCGCTTGCTGGTCGACAGGAGCGACTTCTACGTCAAGGATCGGCGGCTAAGGGTCATCGATGTCGAGTCCGGCGTGGGGCAAGATGTCTATCGCGAAGCGGACCCGGAGAATGTCACTGCGTACTGGCAGGCGGAATGGGCGCCGGATGGGAAGGGCATCTATTTCCTCTCGGATCGCGATGAGGATTACCACATTTATCTCCTACCCGAAGCCGGTTCGGCGCCGCGGCGGGTCACGAAAGGCAATTGGGCCGTGGCCAGTTTCGCGGTCTCGGGCGAAACAAACTCTCTCTTTTTCGTCGCCAATGAGGGACGGCATGAAGAGCGGCACATTTTTCAAATCGGCCTCGACGGACAGCACATGAAACGATTGAGCCGATCCGCCGGAACTCACTCGCCTCTCTATTCGCCTGACGGTCGCTACGCAGCGGTCGATTTCTCGAGCGACGCGATGCCGCCGGAGCTGATGCTCACCAGCCTTCAGCCCTCGAGCGAGACAGAGGCTGAACGACGTATCACTACCTCACCCCTCCCAGAGTTTGACCGCAATCAATGGGTCCAACCCCAGTATGTCACCTTCACGAGCCACTTGGATGGAACGGTGCTGACAGGACGACTGACCTTGCCCCCCAACATCGACCGGACGAAGAAATATCCCGCCATTCTTGGCTCCGTGTACAGCAACACGGTCCGAAATCAATGGGGAGGACGCAACGCGCATCCTACGTGGGGACTCGATCAGTATCTAGTGCAAGAAGGCTATGTGCTTCTGAACGTCAACTTCCGCGGTAGCTGGGGAAACGGGAGAGCTCTCAGACGCGGCATCCTTCTGGACTACGGCGGCATCGATGTGGAGGACCTTTATAGTGGTGTGAAGTATCTCGAGTCTGTGGGCTTCGTGGATATGGATCGCGTAGGAATTTGGGGATCGAGCTACGGTGGACTTCTCACGTGCATGTCTCTCTTCAAGAAGCCGGGGGTCTACAAAGCCGGCGTCGCCGGCGCACCGGCCACGAATGTATGGCATGCCATGACCGGCGAGATGCGAGTGATGATGGCGCCGCGGGATCAACCCGAGGAGTACTTGGACTCTTCAGCCTTCACCCACAGTGCGGGTCTTCGAGACCACCTCATGATCATCCACGGCATGCGGGACCGCATCGTGTTGTATAAGGACTCCGTGACCCTCGTGGAGCGCTTGATGATGATGGGCAAAGATGTCGATTTCGTTACGCTACCCAACTCGGGACACGGTTGGGACACCGAAGGCTCCTACCAGACGATCTTTGCGTTCAACAAGCTGGTCGGGCACTTTGAGAAGTACTTGGGAAAGGGTCCTCGCTAGGACCATTTCGTCCGTCCTGAGGCAACCGCACTTCTTGACAAAGGTTTCAGACAAGCCTATTATATCGGCGTCGATAATTATTGAACCCGACTATTATCAAGAAGCGAGCAAATGAGCCCAAATGAACGCCACAATGCCGATCCGTCACATGACGGCCAAGACTTGCCATCCTTGCTCACGAAAGTGGGTCCACCCATGGTGGAAGGGCTGGCAAAGGGCATATTGCCATGGTACATCATGCATTTGCTCGAAGAGCATCCTCTATATGGAAATGAGATCATTCGACATATCGGCGAGATGACCAAAGGGACCTGGAAACCCAGCCCAGGTTCCGTTTATCCCCTTCTCCACAACTTCGAAAAAGAAGAGTTCATCGTCGGCGATTGGGAAAGAGGTAAGGCGGCTCCCAAGCGTCGGTACCGTCTCACGGAAAAGGGGAAAGCCGCCGTACCGGTGATGCAGCGCGAGCTCGTCGAGAGGCTTTCGCATGCAAAGCATCTCATCGAGCATCACATCGAGTTTCTGAGTCAGGGATTGGATGATGAATAAGAAGCTTCTCTTTGGACTGTTCATCCTGGTCATTGCTGCACTCGTCACCGGCTTTTCTATGGGGCTCTTCCCGAAAAGCGAGGACATCCAATCCGTGGACTGGCCGACAACAGCCGTCAAACGTGTGGACATTGGCTCCACGGTTTTGGCCACGGGGATCATCAAACCGATGGTGGGAGCGGAGGTCCGCGTGGGCTCGAGGGTATCGGGAATCGTGAAGAAACTCTATGTCAGCGTCGGCGACAAGGTGAGTGAAGAGACCTTACTGGCGGAGATCGATTCCACGGAATTCGAGGCCAGGGTGCGGCAGGCGGAAGCCGACCTGGAAGTCGCCAAGGCCAATCTCGAGTTTGCTATTTTGGACAAGGATCGAAATGACGAGCTTTTCGGAAAAGAGCTGGTGTCCCAAAACGTCGCCGACGCGGCCGCGCGCGCTCATGAGGTAGCGGAGGCCGAGGTGAAACAAGCCGAAGCTAATTTGGAGTACGCGCGGATCCAGTTGGAATACACCAAGATTCGTGCTCCCATTTCCGGCGTGGTGGCGTCGGTCTCGACGCAAGAGGGCGAGACGGTCGCGGCGAGTTTTGCAGCGCCTACATTCGTCACCATCATCGATTTGAAACGGCTCGAAGTCTGGGCCTACGTCGATGAGACGGATATTGGCCGGATCCAGACTGACCAAAAAGCGGAGTTTACTGTCGACACGTACTCGGATGTCGATTTCGAAGGCAAGGTGGTCGCCGTCTATCCCAGCGCGGAAATTCAAGATAATGTCGTCAACTACGTGACCATCATCCGCATATCCAATAAGCAGGGGCGAATTCTCCGCCCGGAAATGACGACCACGGTCAATATCTTCTTGGAAAAACGAGAAAACGTTTTGGCCGTTCCCAATAGAGCCATTCGTAGGGAGCGCGGTCGTAGATTTGTTTATGTGCTCCAGGACCGGCAGCCCGTCAAGCAATGGGTCAAAGTGGGATGGAAGGACGACGAATACACTGAGATCGTTGAAGGACTCGCGGAACGTCAAGAGATCATACTGGGCGAGATCACACTCTCGCCCGAATGATCCTCAAGGAGGTGGGTACGTCGATGATACGGCTAGAGGACGTGAGCAAGGTTTATCGCAAGAACGACAGTGCCGAGGTCAAAGCGCTCCAGAATGTGTCTTTGACCATCGAGCGCGGCGAGATGGTGGCCGTGGTGGGACCGTCGGGGTCAGGCAAGTCTACTTTGATGAACATCATGGGGCTTCTCGATCGACCGACGACAGGCGCCTACCAAATCGACGAGCGCAAAGTCAGCGACCTCGATATCGATGAGCTCGCCAAGCTGAGGAATCAGAAAGTCGGATTCGTTTTCCAGTCATTTCACTTGCTGCCACGAACCAGCGCTCTCGAGAACGTTGAGCTTCCGCTGATTTACTCCGACCGATCTGACTTCAGCAAACTCGCCAGCCGGGCCTTGAACGAAGTCGGGCTGGAGGATCGGGCGCGGCACTTTCCCAGCGAGCTCTCCGGGGGACAGCAGCAGCGCGTGGCCATCGCCCGAGCTCTCGTCAACGATCCTGAGATCATTTTCGCGGACGAACCTACGGGGAACCTCGATAGTCGGTCCGGGATGGAAGTCATGTCGATATTTCAGGAGCAACATCGTAGCGGAAAGACCATTGTCCTCGTGACCCACGACGAGAACCTTGCCCAACACGCCCAGCGAATCATCCGCATCGTCGACGGCAAGATCGTCGGCGATGAGCCTGTTCAACAACCGAGAGACGCCAGGGAGGCACTCACCCGGATGCCCGAGGAAGTGCAGTCATGAAAACGAGTCGAATATTAAGAAGTGGTTTTCGAGGCATGGGCCGTCACAGGGTGCGAACATTCTTTATGATGCTGGGAATCGTCGTGGGAATATTCGCCTTGACGGTGATCTTCTCCATCGGCCAAGGAACGGAAAACCAAGTCATGTCCCAGATTGAGAAGTTGTTCAGCGCCAACGATATCTTGATTTCCGCCGGCAGAACCGGAATGGGCGGCCCGCGGCAAGGCGAGCTGGTCAACACATTTACGATTGCCGATCTGGAGGCGATAGCGGCAGAGATCCCCAACGTCGAGTTATGGGATCCCCTCATCATGACCCCGGGACGGGAAGCCATCTACAAGGACCGGAGCGCAACGACGAACATCTTCGCACATTCACCCCAGGCCGAATTGGTCTGGAACCGCACGGTCGTAAGTGGAGAGTTTTTCGACGACGATGACATGCAGAGCGCGGCCCGTGTGACCCTCATCGGTCAGGATCTCGCGGAGGAGCTATTTGGTGACACCGATCCTCTCGAAGAACAGCTCCGCATCGGGAACGTGCCGTTCCGTATCAAGGGTGTGTTGGAGCTTCGAGGGGTAGACCCGCACGGGATGAACCGGGATCACGAGCTATGGGTCCCGATTACCACCTCCATGAGGCGCTTGTTAAATGTCGACTACATCCGGAATGGCAAGCTGCGGCTCAGGGACGCGAGCAAGATGGCGGAGGCCGAAGCTCAAATTACCGAGATCCTCCGGGACCGCCACAATCTGACTCCGCAGGAGCCGGATGATTTCCACCTATTCACAGCCGTTCAGATTCAGGAAATGGTCGCGAGCGCAAACCGTGTCTTCAATCTGTTCTTGCCCCTCATTGCGGCGATTTCTCTCGTCGTCGGCGGCGTCGTCGTCGCCAACCTCATGCTCCTATCGGTCAACGAGCGGACTGCCGAAATCGGTCTCAGGAAAGCGGTCGGGGCCAGGTCAAAGGATATTCTCCTCCAGTTCCTCATGGAGACGACGGTCGTGACTTTTGTCGGAGGCGTGGTTGGGATCGGACTCGGACTCGTGGGCGTCGGAGTAGTGACATCGATGATGGGGATACCGTTTGCGATATCGTGGCAGGCCCTCATCCTCGCGATCTTATCGTCTACGATCATCGGACTCTTGGCAGGAGTGTTCCCGGCACGACGAGCGGCCGCCCATCAGCCCGTCGAAGCCCTTCGATGAAGATCTATCGCAGCATCAAGCTATCCCGTCACGCACTGCTGTCTCACAAGCTGAGAACTTTTCTTGCTCTGGTGGGCATTACGATCGGCGTGGCGGCGGTCATCGTGATGATCGCGATAGGCAACGGTGCGCAAGGAGCTGTGCTGCGCGAAATCGAAGCCATGGGAACGAATCTGCTCGTCGTCAGCGCCGGTAAGATGGAGACCTTTGTCGGCCGCAAGCGACAAGTGGGTAACGTCACAACGCTCGAGCTCGAAGACGCGGAGTCCATACGCGACGAATTGCCCACCGTTGCTTTGGTGGCCCCTTCCCAGGACCGGCCGTTCAGAATCAAGTATGGGACACGCTCGAAGATGACGAGCGTGCTCGGTACCACTTCAGAATACGTGGATATTCGCAATTTCAAACTCGCGCGCGGACGAGTCTTTACCGACGAAGAAAGCAAGGTGGCGCTGCGAGTGGCAGTGTTGGGAAACCAGATCGTGGAGGATCTTTTCGCGGGAGATGACCCTATTGGGGAGATCATCCGTGTGGGCAACATCCCCTTCGAGGTCATCGGCACGCTCGCGGCCAAAGGTGTCAGTGCGGAAGGTGCCAACGAGGATGACAAGATCCTCATTCCCATCACCACGGCGCTCCGCCGAGTGTTCAACATCGACTACATCAACAATATTCACCTACGCGTAGAGAAGCGTGAATGGATGGACACGGCCGCGGTGGACATCCAGGAGCTCTTGAGGGAACGACATCGCCTCAACCGGCTCAGCAAGCCGGACGACTTTACGATTCAAAACCAGCTGATTGCACTCCAGGCCGAGAAAGAGACGAGCGCTTCTTTTACAGCGTTGATCGCGGGCATCGCGGCCATATCTCTCTTCGTCGGGGGCGTCGGGATTCTTGCCGTCATGCTGATGTCGGTGCGCGAGCGAACCAACGAAATAGGACTCCGCATGGCGACGGGCGCCCGGCACCGGGATATTCTCGTTCAGTTCCTGTCTGAGGCCATGTTGCTCGGCATGATGGGAGGACTGACGGGCGCAGCGGTTGGGCTTGTTGGCTCTTGGGGTGTCGGACTCTGGACCTCCTGGCAAACGACCGTTTCGACAGAGTCCATTTTGTTTTCTTTGGTTTTCGCTCTTACGGTAGGTCTCTTCTTCGGGGTCTATCCCGCCCGACGCGCCTCGCTTTTGGACCCCATCGAAGCCTTGCGGGCCGAATAGCCAGCAGCACTGCCATGGCAAAAACCTGGGCAGAAAAGCTCGAGGTCTCTTGGCAAATTGACGCCGCTCCTTACCCGAGCTCGAGAACGGAGGTCACGTAGCCGTACCACCACCCACCCATTCCACGTTCTTGCCCCCAGAACAACAGCCGTACCGGCGCGCCGCAACCCTGGCAACTGCCTTATCGGTCGCTCAGGTCCTGGGCGCTGTGGTTGCCGGGGGTGTGCTCTACATCATCACTAGCGGCCAGGCTGGTTTTGATGTCTCAACGGGCTTCGCTTCCAATAACGAGTAAAAACATCATGATCATGCCTTGGCGCAACCATTTATCGCTTCATTGGCAGCGCCGAAGATTGAGAACGATCACACCTAGCCATCGACATGTCCTAATAAAGTCGATCCGACGGAGGCACCGTTTTTCACGCCTCAATACTTGCGCCCTGCGCCACCGCCACCAAACTCGCCGCCACGTTCTGGTGAAGAGGTTCGGTCGGGTATTTCTGGAGCGCCGGGCTCCAACGCGGCCGCCAATCCCATCTCCTGGGCGTCGGTCCGGGATGAGTTTTCGTACAGGGAATTTGCGGTAAAGCCGTTACGCTCCCCGGCCGGCCCACTTCCGAGATAGCGCCGAAGAAGGAGGGTGACCACGAGTGCGGTCGCGCCGCTCACAGTAAGTACCACCCAAAGAGGTGCCACATGAACGTACAATCGAAGCGTGACCAACGAGACCACGCCAAGGACGACGGCCGTACGGAAGAGAATGGGAAGGCGCCATTCAATCAACATCCAGGCTGCGGCGGCCAACAAAAAAGACGACGGCGAGAAATGCGGCAGGCCTCCTCAGCCCCAGAGCTCGAGCGCTTGTAGCTACCCATCAGGAGCTCGGTAAGCATGACACAGAGGATGCTCATTAGCACCATCAAGCCACTCCACGGCACTTTGGCCAGGGTCAAGAGTCCAAAAGCGGAGAAAACTGCCACCATGGTGAAGACAAACAGGAGCACGCGAAAGCCCGTTCCGACCCGGGAACGATTGTCGGAATAGGTCTTTTCAATCTGGGCCAACGTGTCCGGTGAAATTTCGCACCGTTGTCTCCACTCACGGGCTGCTTGCCGTACTTCGCTCCTTCTTTCGGCCACGACTATCTCAGCCCTCATGACGACCTCACCATAGTGCGATGCGTCCAAAAGAGCCCCGCCATGAAGAGAATCGACGTTATCAAGAACCACCAGAAAACAGCTCCCCCGCTATCTAACGCCGGGGCCACCGCGCAACTCAATCCGAAGTAAGCACTCATCACGGCCATGGCAAAGAGAGGGAATCGACGATGTAGGAATGACCGAAAGGCAAGGACGGATCCCACCAGCAAGAGTACAACCGTGTAGACTGACAACGACTCAGCGTGCGAGGCGGCTCCAGACGCGAGAGACAGTAGAACAAGCAACCAGCCCAGGTAGGTGGCCACCGGCTCGAAGTGCTCTTTCCTCCTCGCGCGGAGCAAGACGAAGCCAAATCCCACGAAGAGTAAACCACAGCTCAAAGTATTGAGACGCATCGAACTGGCAAAATTCGACCAGAAATCCCGCTCGATAAACGACACCGAAACACCGCGCCACGACGCAAAGCTCGCCAGCGCCAGAGAGAAGACGACCCGTGAGTCGTAGCGAAATGATGCCCAGGCCATGAAAAGGCTCGCCCACAGCAGGTGCCAAGCCCAACTGGATCCTAGTGGCGTGAACTCTGCCTCGATGTAGGCCACATCGGCGGAGGCCAGCAAGACACCCAACAAGAGAATATAGTCGAAGGCGAGGTCGGCCGAGGGAGCCCGCTGCCATGAGAACGGCAGTGCCTTACGACGAATCCACAAGAAGCACGCACCGACGGAAACCGTCAGCGCGGCAGTAATGGCTAGCGGACCAAGTCGGTCCAGCTGCTCCACTAGTAGGGCGCCTACTCCCGCCGTGACCAACAAGACTCCCGCGTAGAGTACCAGACGAAGCTCTCTGTAGACCGAAACCAACTGACCTTTGGCCACACGCAACAGGGGCCACGCCTGGCTCTTGGTGAGAATACCCTCTCGAACGAGACGGTGGATTGCCGCTGCAACGTCCGGATTCATTCAAACGACTCTCTTGCTCTGGCCTGGGCCGAAGGTCGCCCTTTGTTTTGTATTTGGAGTTGCTTCGATTAGTGTAACACGCGTTCAAAAAGAAGGGCGGAGCCAGGAGCTTCACAAAGGTGGCTGAAGGCGACTGGAACCAAAAACGTGTTATCCTGCGGATCGGGTGAGCGAGCGCCTTTGCACGCTGAGGACCGAGCGTTACTCACTCACAGGGTCGCACATGAGCACATCATCCCTTATCGAGGCATTGCGTGGGTTGTACCCACCCGACCGGCTTTTGACGAAACCCAGCGACCTCGTGCCTTACGAGTCGGATGCTCTCACGGCCTTTCGCTGCCGTCCGGCGGCGGTGGTGCTCTCCGAGACTCAGAGCGAGGTCATCGAGACGGTCAATTTGTGCCATCGGCACGAGGTCGCCTTTCGTGGCGCGCGGGAGCGGAACCAGTCTGTGCGGCGGATCGCTTCCCATCGAAGACGGAATCGTCATCGCTCTCAACCGCCTCAATCGGATTGTGAAACTCGATCGCGAAAGAGCGCATCGTCGTCGTCGAGCCGGGTGTCATCAATCTCGATGTGTCGAAAGCCGTCGCCTCTCACGGTCTCTACTACGCACCTGACCCATCGAGCCAGCAAATCTGCACCATCGGCGGCAATTTCGCATTCAATTCCGGTGGTGCTCACTGCCTCAAGTACGGCATGACCAGCAACCACGTCTTGGGCATCAAGGCGGTCCTGCCCGACGGCGAAGTGCTGGAACTGGGCGACGAGAGCACCGAGAGCGTGGGGCCGGACCTTGTCGGACTCGCTGGTAGGGCTCCGAAGGGCTACTCGGTGTGGCGCTTGGAAGTCACGCTGCGCCTCATGCCGAAGCCCGAGACCTATCACACGGTACTTGCGGCCTACCGGACGCTCGAAGGAAGCGGGTGATGCGGTGGCGCGAGTCGTCGCCTCCGGTCTGCTTGCCCGGTGCCATGGAGATCATGGATCGCCTCGCCATCCAGGCGGCCGAAGCGGCGGTCCATCCCGACTATCCGCCCGGTGCGGAAGCGGTTCTGATCGTCGAGCTGGAAGGCGAAGTCCGAGGAGGTGGCCGCAAGAGATCAAGCGCCTGGACGAAGTGATCGCGGAGTCCGGTGCCTACGAGGTGCGCGTGGCGCGCGACGATGCCGATCGGCAGCGCATCTGGAAGGGACGCAAGAGCGCTTTCTCAGCGGTGGGACGTCTCAGTCCTGACTACATCGTACAGGACGGGGTCGTGCCGCGTGGACGTCTGGCCGAAACCTTGACGGAGATCGAACGCCTTAGCAAGGTGTACGACACGCCCGTAGCGAACGTGTTCCATGCCGGTGACGGCAACCTGCACCCACTGATCCTCTACGACGGGCGCAGAGACGGGGGCCTTGGAACGGGCCGAGAAATTGGCGGGAGAGATCCTCGAATTGTGTATCCGCGTCGGTGGATCGATCACCGGCGAGCACGGCATCGGCGTGGAGAAGCGCGACTACCTTCCGAAAATGTTCGCGGAGGCCGACGTGGATCTGATGTGGAATCTACGTTCGGCCATCGATCCACCAGCAGATCGCCAACCGCGGCAAGATGTTCCCGAGTGGCGGATCCTGTGTCCCGGCCTGCTCTGGCGCGCACCCTTTGGAGCGTGCCGGTATCATCTCGCGCGAGTGACGACGCGGAGCCACACATGCTTCAACCCATGACGCCACAAACACCGTTGACGAGCTACAGGAGATGGTGCACAGTCACGAGCGAATCCAGCCTACGCGGTGGACGCACAAAATCGGCGCTATCGACGCCGCTCGACGGCGCCAAGACGCTCGACCTGTCCAAACTCTGTCGGGCGTGGTGGAGTACGATCCCGGCGAATACACCTTTACGGCTCTGGCAGGAACGCCCATCGCCGAGGTCCAATCTCGAGCTCGATGCCCACGGTCAATATCTTCCCTTTGACCCGCCTTTCGCCGCCGAAAGGTGCGACCCTCGGTGGGACCGTGGCCTCGGGACTGAGCGGGCCGGGTCGCTACCGCTTCGGTGGTGTTCGCGACTTCATCCTCGGAGTGAGCCTGGTGGACGGCACCGGTCGGCTGGTGCGGGGTGGGGCAAGGTCGTCAAGAACGCTGCCGGTTTCGACATTCCCAAATTGATCGTCGGCAGTCTGGGTGAGCTCGGCGTTCTCGTCGAGTTGACTTTCAAGGTGTTTCCGAAAGCGGAGTCGCAGCTTACGGTTGAGTACCGTTCGCACCAGGCTCGACGGCGCGATGGAAGCGCTCTATCGCGTCTATACCTCGCAACTCGACATGTTGTCGCTCGACCTTGTACCGCGTGCGGATGGATCGTTGAGCCTTTGGGTTCGGATTGGAGGTCTCGCCGGTAGCCTATCGACGCGCGCGGAACGTGTCCGCAAAATGATCGGTGGAGGGGAGTTAATCGAAGGACCGGACGAGGCTCATCTATGGTCTGAAGCTAGGGAATTCACATGGTGCCAACCCGACTGGAGTCTATTCAAGGTGCCGATCTCTCCCCGCCTGGTCACTCGGCTCGAGTCCGAGCTCGCGGAGAAGCCATCTCGTCGACGCTATAGCAGTGGTGGCAACGTGGCCTGGATCGCCACACCGGAGTCTCCGGCGACATGGGACAGCTTCCTCAATGCTCTTGGACTGCCGGGGTTGGTCGTTATCGGGCCGTCGAAGCAGGTGCGCATCGGTACCCACAAGGCGCGGGCACTTCAAGATCGCATCAGGCAGGTCTTCGATCCCAGCGGACGTTTTAGCCGAAATTAGAACCCATGCAACACAAGATTGCGGTCGAAAAGCTCGGACCACAAGGCCCGGAAATGGCACGCGCTGTCGAGTCTTGTGTGCACTGCGGCTTTTGTTTGCCGACCTGCCCGACCTATGCGACATTGGGCGAGGAGATGGACTCCCCGCGCGGACGCATCGTTTTGATGAAGTCGGCGCTCGAGGGCCACATCGAGCTCGAAGACACATTGCCGTATGTTGATCGTTGTCTGGGCTGTATGGCCTGCGTCAAGGCCTGTCCATCGGGAGTCCAATACAGCGAGTTGCTGAATCCCTTCCGCGCGCTGACGGACAAGAAGCGTTCGCGTTCGACATCGAGCGCTCTAGCTCGACGAGTCGTTCGAGAGACGCTTCCTCACCCCTCCCGCTTCCGTAGAGCCGCGAGTGCCGGAGCAGTGGCGGCACCCCTTCGTCGTTTTCTCCCATCGTCGTTCGCCGCCATGCTCGAGCTCCTACCGGATGATTTGCCCCCAGAGGCCGAGCCCCTCCCGCCTGTTCATCCCGCCGAAGGGCCGCGCAATATGCGGGTGGCAATGATAGCGGGCTGCGTGCAACAAGTGCTCGCCCCCAACATCAATTGGGCAACGCTTCGGGTGCTGGCCAAGAACGGCGTAGAAGTCGTCGTACCGAAAGATCAAGGCTGTTGCGGCTCCCTGATGACGCATACCGGCGAGGACGAGACGGCTCGCAGGCTGGCGCGCGCACTAATCAAGGTTTTGCCGAAGGACGTGGACGCGGTTATCACCAACGCGGCAGGATGCGGCTCGGGGATGAAAGAATACGGTTCGCTCTTTATAGGTACGCCTGAGGAGGAAGAAGCGCGCGCTTTGGCCGCCAAGGTTCGCGACGTGAGCGAGCTACTTGCCGAGCTCGACATCGAACCACCATCTCTTCCCCGTCCCGTCAAGCTCGCCTACCACGACGCCTGTCACTTGGCACACGCACAGAATATCGTCGACGCACCACGAAAACTTTTGCGAGCTATTTCCAATCTCACACTCATCGAGATCCCAGAAGCCGAGCTATGCTGCGGCTCGGCGGGCACGTACAACGTCGAGCAGCCCACTCTCGCGGGCGTTATTGGCGAGCGCAAGGCCAACCATATCATCGCGACCGGTGCGGATGCCGTAGCCGCCGGAAACATTGGATGCATGGTACAGATCCGCACCCACCTCTCTCGTCTGAAAAAGCCCATTCCTGTCCTCCATACCATCGAAGTCCTCGACCACGCCTATCGAGGACAAGGAATTCTGTAGCCAATGTGAATCCGTACTTGGGCATCGAAATGCGAAGAGCAACCACCACGTCTGTTGCACATCGACTACAGGGAGAGTCAGGACAGCATTCATGAAGGGAAAGGAGCGGGTTGCGTCAAGTCTTCAAGAGAATATAGTCTTGCCAACGAGAGGAGGTCGAGAAGATGAAACAGTTATGGACTCGCCGTGCTTTTATCAACTCCGTTGGCATCGCAACGGCGTCACTAGCGGCAGGCTGCGCCGGACGCAAAAAAGAACAGGCTCCGAAAATGAATAAACGAGAAGTGCTCCTCGACCTGCTCGATGAAGACAAGAAGCAGGAGTATGTTCCGGCGGCATTCTTTCTCCATTTTGACGAGGTCTATCATCGCGGTCCGGAAGCGATAGAAAAGCACTTGGAGTTTTTCCGCTATACGGGGATGGATTTCGTCAAAATCCAGTACGAGATCGCGTTCCCCCCTATACCGGAAATCCAATCTCCTGCCGACTGGGCCAAGATGCCCCTGTATAGGGAGGACTTCTACGAACCCCAATTGAAAGTCGTTGAGGGGCTCGTAAAAGAGGCCAAGGACGAAGCCCTGGTTCTCATCACGCTCTATTCGCCGTTCATGCTGGCCGGACAAACCACGAGCAGGGAGTTGGTCATCCAACACATCAAGGAAAGCCCGGAAAACGTCAAGAAGGGAATGGACGTCATCACAGAGAGTCTGATGCTGTTCGTCAAGGGCTGCATTAGAGCCGGCGTCGATGGTTTCTACCATTCCACACAAGGAGGGGAAAGCGGGCATTTTGATGACCACACCCCTTTCAATGAGTGCGTCAAGCCCTACGATCTCACCATCATGAAGGAGATCGATCGCTCGTGTGTCTTCAACATTCTCCATGTCTGCGACTACGAAGCGGGTTATGACGACTTGACACCATTTCTTGATTACCCGGGACACGTGGTCAATTGCAGCCTCAAAGTCGGTTCGGAGGAGATGACCCCGAAACAAGCCTCCGCCATGTTCGGTAGGCCATTCATGGGCGGCATGGAAAGAAAAGGCGCTATTGTCGGGGGCGACGAAAAAGAAATCCGGGCTGCTGCCGAGAAGGTTCTTGACGAAGCTTCAGACAAGTTCATTCTAGGAGCCGACTGCACCGTGCCAAGCGAGACGCCCTGGGAGAATATTCGAACGGCGATATCGACAGCGCATTCCTATCGGAGTACGGGTAGCACAGGTCGCTAGCAGGCTCGGATCTGATTCGCGGCACCGCCCCGTCGCGTTCGGCACGCTACCCTGATGTTTTGCCCGCACCTCGAGGCCGGCCTCGACACCTCATCATGGCTCGGTTCGCTTTTGTCCGCGGCAGCAGGCCGCTTCCGGCAATCGAAGGAAGAGTTACCGGAACCCAGAAAGAAGGGAGAAGATATGAAACTGCGAGATGTCGGCTGGCTCCTTCTTATGGTCTCAATACTGACGCAAGGATGCTCACCCTCTGACCCTGGTGCCGATCTCGTTCTAAAAAACGGCGAAATCTACACGGTTGAAACGGACCAACCCTGGGCAAGGGCCCTTGCGATCAAAGGGAATCAGATCGTGGCGGTACTGGAAACGGATGACGAGGTGGAGGCCTACATCGGACCATCGACGAAAGTCGTCGACTTGAAAGGGCGGTTTGCCATGCCCGGATTCATCGACGCGCATGTTCACTTCGCCGGTTTCGCCGCCCAGCAACATGACATCCAACTCATGGAAGTCGATAGCGATGAGGGCCTCGTCCGAGAACTTCAACGTACGGTGGGAAACGTGGGACCCAATGAATGGATTACCGGCGGTGATTGGAGCGGTGCCATCCAGTGGATGGAGGGCAGAGGTGAACTCGAGGAGAAGGCGGAGACAACACGCTGGGAGCCTCATCGCAAAACCATCGATGCCATCACGGAAAACAACCCGTGCTTATTGAACAGCTATGACGGAGAACTATATCTGGCCAATACGGCCGCGCTTCGGGAGGCGGGCATTCAAGACGCGCGCTTGGAGGGCATGAAGCTCGACATCGACGGTACTCCCACGGGATTGTTCTACAGAAATTCTCCCGCCATCGACAAAGTGAAAGCGGTGGTCCTGCCCAGATCCGAAGCACGTGTCTTGAATGAGTATCGCGCCGGATTGAAGCTGATGGCCGAGATGGGCATTGTCGAGATTCACGACATGATTCGGAGTTTCAAGGAAGTCGAGCGCTATGTCCAATTGCAGGAGGCCGGGGAACTGACCTGCCGTGTATGGGTCCGCCCCTGGCTCGATCTGGCCGAGGCTATGTACGAGAAAGGGATTACCATGGGCCAGCACCCCAAAACGCTCGAGCGCGACTATTTCCTTCGTTACGGCGGAATGAAGAGTGCCAATGACGGATTCTTGGGATCTCGCGGCGCCATGCTGTTCGAACCCTATAGTGACCGACCCGATTACAAAGGGCAC
Organism: uncultured Acidobacteriota bacterium; assembly: GCA_963697355.1. Lineage (GTDB taxonomy): Bacteria > Acidobacteriota > Vicinamibacteria > Marinacidobacterales > DATDRI01 > CAVONV01. Next base: position 454,444 of record CAVONV010000021.1, on the reverse strand, counting down.
TACCAAGAATACAACAGCGATTCAGATGTCCCCGGCAGCTTGGTCGGTAATCCCAAGGTCTTCTACAACTACTGCAAAGACGCTGTGGAGCACGGGTACTCAGTCGATTCCCACGCCATCGGCGACCGCGGCGTTGCCGAGGTGCTCGACGTATTGGAACGTATTCATGAGGATTTATCCGCGGACATGAGCATGTTCCGTATCATCCATGCCGAGATCATGCAGCCGCGCGAGTTTGACCGAATGAAGACGCTGAACATCATTGCCGAAACCAATCCCAGTCAGATCGCCGATGACATGCGCTGGCTCATACACCGCCTGGGTCCGCAGAGGGAAGCGCTGGCGTTTCCTTTTCGAACGTTCATCGACAAGGGTATCGTGATGAGTTTCGGATCTGATGTCCCCGGAAACGCCGGCGCCATCTTTTTCAACCATCCTAAATATGTACTCAACGCAGCCGTCAACAGAACCAACAACGAAGGCGAACCCAAGGGCGGATGGTTACCACAACACAAAATCACCATGGAAGAGGCCATCAGATGCTTCACTCTGAACGGTGCCTACGGATGCATGCGGGAGGACGAGGTTCGAGGTTCGCTGAAAGCAGGTAAGTTGGCCGATATCACCGTCATCGATCGAAACATCGTGAAGAATGATCCCGAAGACGTACTCAACCTGAACATCGTGATGACTATCGTGGATGGCCGAATTGTCTATGAAAGTGAGTAAGGGCGGCAGGAGTCTTCTTCTCGTTCGCGAGAGAGTGCCCCAGACTTTGGGCCCAGGTGGAAGCTGAGGAGGGTCGTTGGCTCGAGGAGGCGAGAAATGGATGACGTTGTCAGACGCGGAACCTTGTTTCTATTCCTGTTGATTGCGGCCGTCGGTTACGGCTCAGGGGTTAACGGACAGCTGCCGGCGGATAACTCGCCCTCCGAGTTTGATGCTGAACAGTGGGTGAGCACATGGGTACGCATCTGGAACACCTATGATCTCAGTCAGGTGGATGCGCTCTTTTTGCGGGACGAACGATTGACCTACTTCTCTTCTGAGAAGGAAGGAATCATCATCGGCATCGATGCGGTTCGAGAGCACCACCGGGGCTTCGGATTTATTGGGGGGGGCAAACAGCAACCCAACAAGCTTTGGGTAGAAGATGTTCATACCGAAGCCTTCGGGACGACGGCGCTCGTGACAGCCATCTGGTACTTTGCAAAACCAGACGGGTCGGTTCAACGGGGACCGATGACGATGGTCTACGTGCGGCAGAATGGGGAGTATCGCATCGCTCACATGAACTTCTCGACGTATCACGACAAGGACAAGTAAGCCCGAGGAAGCCTTGATGTGCGGCTGGGACTGAAATTGTTTGATGGAGGCGTCAACACGCGACTCTTGAGTTCGCTCGGTGTAATAATGTAGGATTCCTTGCCGAAAGAAGCCCCAGTGTTCGCCATCGGGGTTTCTCCGGGTGGAACGGTTCAAACGCTCGAGATCACGCCATGCTCTTCCAGCAGTTTGGCGGTGGGGGTGGATCGGGCCAGCAGGCCGGGGCGCCCATTGCCGAGGGGCGCCAGATAGTGTCGGGTGCTGCTGGGACGGACGCTCTCGGCTCCCTTTGAGCCCTCAGGTAGCACCATGACAAAAAACGACACGAAAACCCAGACCGGTAGGTTGAAGCGCGTCCTATCGACCAGTTGGTACCTTGAAAGTTTCGTGGAAGACGGGAAGTGCTTGAGGCTTCCAGTTTACCCTTTTCCGTTTCGCATTGGCCGTCTACACGGGCTGGCTCTGACTCTGCCCTGGGAGTCGGTTTCCAAGGAGCATGCCGAAATCTATCAGGACCGAGGGGGCCTGCGCGTTCGAGACCTGAAGAGCACCAACGGGACATACCTCAACCGCAGGCGGATCGACAACGAACCGATTCGCGAAGGTGACATCCTTCGCTTTGCGGGCGTCGAGCTGCGACTGGGTCGGAACGAATTGCCACCCACGGAGTCCGGTGACGAACTGGGCCAAGTGCCCACAACGGTGGCTCTTAGCAGTGAAGTCGAGGCGCCCTACCGATTCGTCGAAGGCACCGGCGACCTCGCCGAGTTGTTGCGAGAAGGTACGGTCTTTCCCGTATTCCAGCCCCTCGTCAAGCTTCCAGAGGGTTCGCTTGCCGGCTACGAAGCTCTCGGCCGAGGCCGACATCCTAATCTGCCCACCGGCCCCATCGAGCTGTTTCGCATCGCCGCCAGCGTGGGCGTTGAAGCCGACTTGAGCCAATTGTTCCGGAACAAAGCCCTGGATATCTTGGGAAGCATGGTGAATATCCCGACCCTATTCCTCAAAACCCACCCGAGCGAGCTGGAGGGGAACCTATTGTTCCGTTCCATCAAGAAACTGCGTGACCTCGCACCCGACATCAATCTTGTCATCGAGATGCGAGAGAGCGCTCAGGCGGAAGCAACCACCATCGCCAATCTGCGGGCGCTGTTCTACGAGTTGAATATCGGCCTAGCTTACGATGATTTCCGAGTGAGCCAAGGAAGACTTCTCGAGTTGGCGGAGGCCCCACCGGAATACTTGAAGTTCGACATGCGGTTTATTCGGGCGATTGATCAGGCTCCGCCATCGAAACGACGACTCCTCACGTCATTGGTGTCCGCCGCCCATGATTTGATGGTTCGAACCGTCGCACAAGGAATCGAGACCGAGGCCGAAGCTGATGTGTGCACCAATATTGGGTTTACTCACGCTCAGGGTTATTACTTCGGCCATCCCATGCCTATCGAGCAACTGTAGCCGGTTCGAGGGCCTCCGCGAATGCGGCCCTAGAACCTTGGCACCACCTTTTGACTTTTTTAAACACCCCATCTCCTGATGTAGGGGCCTTTACCTACAGGGTCGCGGTAAGCGATCCGCACAAACAACTCTTCAACTAGGGTTTAAGACCATTTCGTAGTCATGGCACGTTCCTTGTATCGCTCCCTTAGAAGCAACAGCTACGACTTCTTCTTATGCCGCGAAACGGAATGGAGGCGAAACGATGAAGAGCCAACCCGTCCTATGGCTGACGATGGTGATGATTGTCGGTCTCGGGACGCCCTCCCTACAGGGAGAGGGAGGGTCGGTTGCCGAGGGCAGCCAAGGAACAGTCTTCAAGAAAGTCCTGGCCTACGATCGCACTTTTCAACGCGCGCGGGAGCTCCACGTTTTCATCGTGGGAGCGACAAAGGGTGAAGCCGTAGTTGATGAGCTGGCCAAAGGATTTCGTGAGGTCGGCATCCGACCCACGATCGTTTGGGAAAGTGAATCGATTGAGCTACGTTCGGGGGAAAAAATCGTCGTTGTGTCCGGTAAAGGCGGTATCCATAGCGATGAGAGCTGGACGCTCAAGAATTCAGTCGTCTATTTCTTGCCCGGCACCGAAGTCACGGGCCCCAAGCAATTCTGTACCGAAGCCGGCGTGCTATCGATCTCGGGAACGCCCTCTCTTTCCGAGGCCGGCCACGTCTCCGTGAGTACCGATCCAGAGGCCGGCGGCTCGCAGATCGTTGTCAATCTTCGCCGGATGAAAGAAGAGAAACACGAGCTGTCGTCGGAGTTGCTTCGGATCTCCCGGGTGGTTCGGTAGTAGCGTTCGCACTCGATGCTTCATCGGCGGACTCGGCTTGCAACGCCGAGAACAATCGCTTCAGGGCAAAAGCGGAACAGCGTGCCTGGCACCTTTTAGTTGAGTTGGTTGAGTGTCTCCGTTCGTGTTTTGACCGGTCGCCGGAGTGCCTTTCCAGGACGGGCGCCGGTGACCTCGCCGTCGAGGAGTACGGCGACGCCGTTCACGAAAACGTGAACCGTCCCCGTGGCATATTGATGGGGGTCGGAGAAAACCGCGACATCTCTTATGTCTTCGGGTTTCAACACGGCAATGTCAGCCGCGGCACCTCCCTGGATAATGCCCCGATCACCCAACCCGAGTCGGCGCGCCGGTAGGCTGGTCATCTTTTTGACGGCTTCTGAAAAGGAGAACAGTTTCGAGTCACGGGAGTAGTGTCCCAAGACGCGAGCGAAGGTTCCGTAGTTTCTGGGGTGCGGGACACCTTCTCCCGGTGCCACGATGCCGCCGTCCGAAGCGATCATAGTTTCCGGATGCTGCATGATGCGCTGAACGTCCTCTTCCTTCATCGCATGAAAGACTCCCGAAAAGCCGCCTTTTTCCTTGAGCTCCAATGCTAGTTCCGCTGCTTCCTGAATGGTCACCGGACGTCCCTGGTCTCTAAGTATATCGGCAAGACTCTTGCCGTTGAGCGCAACGTTCCAGCTGCATCGGGCGACGACCACGTTGGCAGGGTCTCCCCCACCACGGTCCACGAGAAGGTTGTTCGTGACTCCTTCTTTGATGCGTGCGCGTTCGGCCGGATTTCGGAGGCGGGCGTCCTGGTCCTCATCGCTCCCTTCGAGGCTCCATGCGGGAAAGAGGATGTCCAATGTCGTGCTCGATGCCGTGTAAGGATACTGATCGATGGTTACATCGACGCCTCGAGCCCGGGCCTGATCCACGAGGGAAAGAGTTTCTTTGCTGGCACCCCACATTTTGGCTCCCACGACTTTGTGGTGGGTGATTTGGGTCGGCAAGCCACCTTCTTCTCCAATTCGAATCGTCTCCCGGACACTTTCGATCAGACCGAGCCCTTCCTCACGCATGTGACTGACATGGATCCCCCCGTTACGCCCCGCCACTTTCGCAAGCTCGATGACCTCCTCCGTTTTGGAATAGGCCCCCGGCACGTACTTCAATCCCGTAGAAAGACCAAAGCCACCCTCTTTCATGCCCGTCTCGACGAGCTCTTTCATGCGCTCGAGTTCATCCGCCGTAGGGTCTCGATCTTCATTGGCAATAACCATCCGGCGAACCGTTCCATGTCCCACCATCAGACCGAAATTGATGGCTGCGGGAAAGGCATCGAGCTCGCCCAGAAACTCCGCAATGGGATAAGGTGAACCTCCGTCAGGCCCGCCGATCGCGGTGGTTACACCCTGGCGGATATAGTTTTGCGCCAGAGGGTGACGGAAGATCCCACGCACGCCATGGCTGTGAATGTCGATGAATCCGGGGACGACCGCCATTCCGCTCACGTTAATCCGACGGCCGGCGCGACGTTCGCTGAGGTCTCCCACAGCAGCAATCCGATCGCCTTGAATCCCCACGTCCGAAACGACGGGATCGCCTCCGAGCCCATCGTAGACGTTTCCGCCCTCCAGAATTACACTGAAAACCACCTTGTTGGCTTCTTGCTCTTCCTGCGCGGAGACGTGGCTTCCCAGACCGACAAGGCATGAAACCACAAGAGTGACCCAAGCCGTCCGTCGAACTTCCCGTTTTCCTTCTTCACATCTACTCATTCTTTCCACCTATACTTTGCAACGCCACTTTAGGGTTACCGTAACAAAACATTAGAATGACGCCGTCAGACGTTGCCAAAAAAGGTACCGGTCACGTGGTTCAGCTTTCGGCTAGCGCTCTCCGGGATGATAGGTTCGCTCCGCCCTTCTCTCGACGTCCTCGCGATAGTAGGCGACGTCCTTGAACTGCCGGTCGACGTAGCGCTCGGCCTGGTCGTCGAAGTGCGGTGACGCCGGGTCTCCACTTTGCCCCCCGGCCAACAGGCTTTTCGCTCGGACCCTGTCACCGAACTCGACGACCGCCACAAAACTATTCCCGCTGGTACCGTATAAACGTTTGGTGTTGGGACGGCTGCGGGAGCCAAAAGAAGCCAGCGCACCCCAACGGCCCGAGGCCATCCGCACCGGCAAGCTGGGAGCGTCGTCATCGAATCGTTGGTCGATATCTCCATTCAAACGCTGGTAGCGATTGACCTCGCCCCAGGGTATGTTCCATCGACCGAAGTCGGCTTCGAGCTTCTGAACCGTTTTCGAGAAGATGCGCAATCGCTCGGAGCGAGGCGACTCGTGGCCGAAGTACCGGATCAAATCCATTCCGCGCAGGCCCTCGGGATTGTCGCCCTCCGCGGTGTAGAGCGGTTCCGTAGAAGTGCGCGAGTGTCATGGCGACGGACTCCGTCGAAACGCGAAAGTCCCAGCTTCGTAGGACGTCGATCGCTTCGGCGATCTCAGAGGGCTTGGGGCCGGCTTCGTCGTAAGCGGAAACGAGACCCGGAATCAGACCCTCGAAGCCGGGCAGGTACGGGATCGTAGGCGAGCTCGATTAGCTTATCGAGCGTGAGCCCGGACTGACCCGTCAGAACACGAACGGCGTGGATGCCGCGAAAATTCTCCGCGTCCGGAGCCATGTATGAGGGGTAGTCCTCTCTTCGCGGACTGTACTCGAGCGCCGCCGTGAAGGGCGTGGAGTTGCAGTTTTGAATCCATCCGTTCTCCGGGTTGACGAGGGTCACGATCTCCTCGACGGAATGCAGCCCCTGCCAGTCCGTCTCGGGATTGCTGCCGTCTACCGGTTGAGAATAGTCGAAGCGAGGATCTCGTTTTGGAACGAAGTTTCCGTGGTAGTAAGCAATGTTGCCCTGGGAATCCGCATAGACCGTATTGTTAGATGAGTTCGTGCGGATGTCCATCATTTCCCAGAACTCGTCATGTCCGCCGAGCTTCGTCCGAAGGTACGATTGGTGCAGCGCGTTGACGGGATCCCAATTGATCTTGGTGACCACCCATTTGTCGTCCAGCTTATGAGTCACCGGCCCGTGATGGGTGTGGTACATCGGAAAGGTGCGCTCCGACATCCGGTCGCCATCCCTGAACTTCAGCGTGACCTCGGACACGTCCACCGGACGCAGCTCTTCGCCGTACCGGTACACGAGCCTCCCGTTCTGCTCGACGACGGTTTCCAGGAACTCATCGATGAAATCCACCCCTGTTGAGGTATGCATCCAACCGGTGTTCTCGTTGAATCCCTGGTATACGAAGAACTGGCCCCACGTGACCGCGCCATAGGCATTCAGCCCTTCCTCGCTCACGACGTGGACCTCGCCGCGGAAGAAGAAAGACGTGTGCGGGTTGATGAGCAGCATGGCGTCGCCGGATTCGGTCAGTTTCCCGGAGATCGCAATGCCGTTCGAACCCGACGGCTCGCAAGAGCTCGGCCTCCCGGGCTCTGGCGCTCGCGAGTTTCTCGACGGCCGTCTCCTCGTCATAGAAAGCCCGGATCCCGTCCAAAGGGATTTGCTCGATGTCGCCCCCGATCGAGCCCTCGGAGAAGAACATCGGCATCCAGGGCTCGAACCGCGTGAGAAGCTTCGGTTCGACCTCGGGATGCGTATGGAGGTAGTAGTTCACCCCATCCGCGAACGCGTCACAGAGCTTTTTCAGCCAGTCTGGTGCCGCATCGTAGGCCGCTTTCGCCTCGTCAACGGTCATGTATAGACGCGCGCGCAGATCGCTATGAATCGCCTCCTCGCCTTCGACCTCGGCCAGTCGACCGGTCGCCCAAATGTAGTTGCGCTCCACCCGGTTGAAATCGTCCTCGCTCTGGGCATAGAGCAAACCGAAGACCGCATCCGCATCGGTCTTGCCGTAGATGTGGGGCACCCCGAAGTCGTCTCGAATGATCGTGACGTTCTCGGCGTGGGCGCGCTGCCTAACGAGCTCAGGGTCTTCGACTTTCGGAGCGCAGACTACGAGCAACAGCAAGGACGTGGTCGTCGCTAACCGAAAAGACAGATGCTTGATTTTCATGGGGGCTCCAAATCGTCTCAATTTCCGGCTACTCATTTTCTGTCGACTCCGCCTGGACGGCCTTCAGCACCTCTCTCGTGAGGTCCCAGCGATTGAAGCCCTGCCGTCCGTAGTCCAGCCCGCGACGGACGATGACGAGATCGTGCGTCGGGACGACGATGACGTACTGCCCGCGGTTTCCGGCAGTCGAGTAGGCCGTCTTGGGCACGTCGGTGCGATCGTCGGGCACGAGCCACCACTGTGCCGCCGTAGAAGTTGCCGCGCTCGGCGGTGGCGGGCGCGGGCGTGCGGACGAAGTCGATCCACTCCTCGGAGAGCAACCGCTCGCCGTTCCACACGCCGCCCTGTAAGGTACAGCAGCCCGAATCGCGCGAGATCGCGGGCGTTGGTATAGACCTGGCTGCTGAGGATGAAGTCCCCGAAACGATCGACGCTCAAGAGCGTGTTGCGCATGCCGATGCGATCGAGTAGCGCGCGTCGCGGGAAGGTCAGATACTCCGTCGCCGAGCGCGCGCTTCATGGCATAGACGGCGAGCAGCGTGTCGTAGTTCTCGTAGTCCCAGTAGGTCCCCGGCTCGCGGACCAACCCGCGATTTCGCATGCCTTGGATCGGAGCTCGCACCCGCCCAGTATGCGAGACCGGAGCCCGTCGCGTACTCGAGGCCGGAGTTGTCCACGGGATAGAGACCGCTCGACATGTTGAGCACGTGGCGGAGCGTGATCGCAGAGCGCGGGTCGCTCTCGGGCGAGGAGACTTCGGGTAGCCAGTCGAATCCGAGAGGCTCGTCGAGTGCGAGACGGCCCTCGTCGACCAGCATGCCGATGAGCGTCACTGCGATGCTCTTCGCCGTCGACCAGGTCCGGGTCCGCGTCGTGACATCGACGCCGGGCGCATAACGTTCGTGGATGATCTCGCCGTCTTTGACGATCAACAGGCTGAGGGTCACCTGCTCCGGCGACTCACGGTCGAAGGCCCAGTCCGATGCCGCCTGGAGCGCCGCTCGGTCCACCGAGGGCGGAAGCGGTTTGTCCTCGGTCAGATCGCCGTCAGGCCACGCGATGGCCGAGGCATCCCCGTCCGGCGGTGCCACGTCGAGAATCGGCAGGCTCTCGAGGTCTTCGAACGTCTGATCGGGCGCCATGATGATGCAACCGAACCCCTTGCGGAACGCGGCCCGCATAATCGGCGTACCTCCCGAGCGCCCCAATCGCCACCGCCTTTCGCTCCCAATCGACGACGTAGTCGCCGCCCTCAGGCGTTCCGACCGGATGACGCAGAAACGTGAGCTCCTGCGCGAACACCTGTTCCAGAGTGCGGTTGGACGTGAACAGGCCGTTACACATGAAGATGGCCTGCTGGCCGTACCGGATCATGTCCCGGTTGAAGCGCCAATAATCGTAAGTTTCCTCCTGCTGCTGTCCGACAACGGTCGCGGGATGAACGAGCACGAGAGCAAAGAGCAGAGCAACGAGACGCACCATGGAATACCTCCCTCGAATGCTGTGATTATCGAGTCCGTTCGCGGGCGCGTCAAGCGAGACTCGAGACTCGACTCTACTCCCTCGAGTCTGAGAGCTCCCCTCTCAGAACTCGATAAGAAAGACTCCCGGCCAGCGGGTTCGATCGAGGGGCGAGTAGACTACCGGAACAATCAGCACGGGAGGTCGCTTTTTGCTTTCGGACCGACCCGGATAGAATATTCGTGTGGCCCATTACTCGGCTTGGCCCTATTCTCGTCCCTCCTGACCAAAATGAAATGGTCCGAGAGGAAAGGCCATGCCGGTTTGGGGACTGTCGTCCGGTGAAGAACGCGAGTCAATCCATGACTTTAGGACAATCATGACGGTCCTGGTCCGCAATCTCCCGCTCTCCCTCGACCAGGACGAGAACGACCTTGCACAAGCCTGCGCCGAGCTCCTCGAGCTCGAACCCGCGGAGGTTGAGGTCCGCAAAATCGTCAAGATGTCCCTCGATGCCCGAAAGCGTCGCCGGCCGAGATGGCTCTACACCCTGGCTATCTACGTCTATCCCGAGACGGAGCGCTCGCTGCTTGCTGAGGTCCCGCCACGTGTCGAGCCCTTCCACGCAACCGAGCGAGTCGAGATCGGGACGGTGCTACGACCGGTGAGCTGCAGACCGCCAGTGGTCGTCGGCTCCGGCCCCGCGGGCCTCTTCGCGGCCTACAGGTTGGTCCAGGCAGGACTCCAGCCTATCGTCATCGAGCGTGGCCTCGAGGTCACCGAACGCACGCGCCAGTGGAACCGGTTTCTCAAGGGTGAGCCGTTCAACCCGGAGAGCAACCTGCTGTTCGGTGAAGGGGGCGCAGGCACCTACTCCGACGGCAAGCTCTACACGCGGGTCAACAACCCGCGGGTGGGCGAGGTGCTCGAGGTTCTGGTCGACCACGGCGCACCACGAGAGATCCTCTTCGACGCCAAGCCCCACATCGGCAGCAACCGCTTACCTGCGGTCGTCCGTCACTTCCGCAACACCCTCCGTGACCGCGGCACCGAGTTTCGCTTCTCCACTCGCATGACCGGCCTCCGTATCGAAGACGGCCGGGTCTCGGGCCTCGACGTCGAACCGGGCGGCGCGATCGAGGCAGACAACGTGTTTCTCGGCCTCGGTCACTCGTCCCGCGACACCATCCGCACGCTCCACGACATCGGCGTGGCTATGGAACGCAAGCCCTTTCAGCTCGGGGCCAGGATCGAGCACCCCCAACACCTGATCAACCGCATGCAGTACGGACCGGATCTCTGCGCCCACCCGCGGTTGCCTCCCGCCGACTACCGTTTGGTGGCCCGGATCCCGGGTGGCGATGTCTTCAGCTTCTGCATGTGTCCCGGCGGCGTGATCCTGCCCGCCACCGAGAAAGCCGGTACCATCTGCGTCAACGGCGCGTCACCCCTGGGGCGCCGCGGCCGCTTCGCCAACTCGGGCTTCGTCGTCACGCTCGACCCGACCGAGTTTGGTGGCTCGGGACCACTTGCGGGCATCGGGCTGCAGGAGGAAATCGAGGGCCGCGCCCGCGCGCTCGCCGAGCAGCCGTTCGGTGCCCCTGCGCTGCGGCTCATGGACTTCCTCGCGGGCCGGGTTTCAACCGACCTGCCCGAGTCGAGCTACCCGCTCTCCCTCACCCCGGCTCCCTTCGAGGAGTTTCTGCCGACGCGGGTCCTTGACGCGCTGCGCCGCGGGCTCGGCGACCTCTGCTCGAGGCTGCCCATCCTACGCAATCCCGAGGCGATCATCGTCGGGCCGGAGTCGCGTAGTTCCTGCCCTGTGCGGATCGTCCGCGACCGGCAAACCCTCGAGTCGCCATCTGCGGCGGGCCTCTATCCAATGGGCGAGGGCGCCGGACACGCGGGCGGTATCATGTCAGCGGCCATCGATGGGATGCGCTGTGCTGAGGCGTTCGTCCGACGGCTCAACGGCAACTAGTCCGATGAGGATCCGCGGCCAACGTGCCGCTATTCCTCCAGACTGTGCCAATGAGGATTGTCGATTCGGTCTCGACGGCTGACGATGTCGTGACGCCGTGATGAGAAGGCCTTAGGGTTCCATCTTGTAGCCGACTTGTCTCACGGTCTTGATGTGTTTCGGATTGGCCGGGTCGACCTCTATTTTGCGACGTAAGGCCATGATGAAATTGTTGACGGTGCGTGCGGTGCCGTCGAACCCCCACCCCCAAACCCCGTTCAATATGGTTTCCCTCGTAAGAGGTCGACCCGGGGAACGAGCGAGCAAGTAAAGAAGGTCGAATTCCTTGGCCGAAAGGGACACCACCTTTCCGGCGACCTTGACCACGCGAGCCTCCGGATCGATCTCCACTTGGCCGAACGTAATCTTTGGCTGAGCTCGGCGATCGGTCCTTTGGCGCCTCAACATCACCTCAGCTCTAGCAATGAGCTCCGGCAGCTCAAACGGCTTGGTTACGTAGTCGTCGGCTCCCAGCTCGAGGCCTTCTATCTTGTTCTGGACGGTGTCTCTAGCCGACAACATCAGCACAGGAACGTTTTTCTCTTGTCCGCGCAGCTCGGCCAAGATATCCATCCCGCTCAAACCAGGGAGCATGATATCCAAGATGATCAGGTCTGGATGGGAGTCAAAGGCCTTTTTCATGCCCTCTTCCCCGTCCGCGGCGGTGATCACCCTGTAACCTTGGAGCTGGAAGTTCATAGCCAGTCCATCGCGAAGGGCAGTGTCGTCTTCGACGATCAGGATAGTCTCTGTTTTCTCCTCAGGCGCGGGCTTGTTCGATGAGCTCATGAGGTTGGTTCCTTCGTTGAAGCGATCGGTAACGAGACAAGAAACTGGCTTCCCTCTCCCTCTTCCGTCTTCACGAATACGGTTCCCGAATGCGCCCGTACCAGGTGGTTGACGATGGCCAGTCCCAGGCCGGCGCCCTGGGCCTTGCCGGTCAGCTTCGAATCAACCCTATAGAATGGCTCGAAAATACGAGTCACCTCCTTAGCAGGAATACCGATTCCGTTGTCTCGAACGCCGATGACAACGCAGTCATTTTCTTCATGAGCTCTTAGGATGATTTCCTTTTTCTGGCCCGTGTACTTCCAGGCGTTGGTGAGCAGGTTGAGTACGATCGAGCCTAGGCCGCGCTTGTCGTGGTAAACCGGCGAATCGGTACGCATCTCAACTTTGAAGCAAACCTCTTCCGAAGAGACCATTCTGAGAAAGCGGGTGGCCGATTCCTCCACCACCTCGCGCACCGATTCGCAAACCATGTCGAGATCTTCCCTATCCTTTGCCACAGAACGCCAGGTCAGTATCTTGTCTATCATTGCTTCGAGCCACTCGGTCTCGCGAATGATCGTGTCGACGCATATCTGCGTGCTTCCGGGATCTTTTTTCAGCAGTCCCATTTGAAGGGTCTGGGCATACATTCGAATGGCGCTCAGAGGTGTCCGAAGCTCATGGGTCACGTTGGCGAGCAAGTCGGCTTGCAGTCGTGCGGTCCTGGCACGACGACCTAGTAAGACCGTCACGATGACGGCCCCGCCGATAGCCGCAGAGGTAAAGGAGATGATGAGCACGCCAAAGATAAGGCTTCCGGAGCTCTCGCCGACCACGAGGGCAACAATACCTACGGAGGTGGATAGCAACACCGGCAGGAGCACTCCCACTGAAAGAACAACGATGGCCCTTGTCAGTCTCAGGTTCCTTTGCAGGCGTTCAATTCTGGTGGCGCCCGAGTCTTTCATGGGAGAGAGTATGTCTCCGAGTATCGTGGCAGAGCAAGTTTCTGGCGATTCTTGTCCTCGATATTGGTGGGAATCCTCGCAAGAAGTTCCTTTTCAGAATGTCGGCGACCAAACCGATGTACGTGCCCCGACCGACTTCTGACGCCGGACAAGGGCGGGCGCCCTTGCTCAGGTGCCTTGGTTCATCATTACGGTCACAAAACCGAGAACGTCGGAGCGCCCGTCCGCGAGGCGGGAGATGTGAGCGATATTTAGAGACGAGATCGATCGTCGTCCCAAAATGTGAAGTTCTATTTGCGCGGTCTTTTAGATCGAAGCGGCCCGGGGGAGCGCAACCGACCTCGGACTGCTTCGCCTGTATTTGGTGACTATCGTAGCAGGTTGAATCATGTCGCCTCTCATCTTTACCCTGAGCTTCCAGCGAGCAGCAAGCAAACGACCTACAACGGATAGGAACCTCTCCACTATCGTGCGCGGAAAGACGGCTTCAATCTTCCTTTGCAGCTCGACGGCTCTTTCGCGTTCTCTCTCGTTTACCGCATGTTTGGCGACAGTTGGCAGAATGCAAGACCATAGCCGCGTTTGTCGAGCCAGTTTCTTCATCCGATGTTCAAGACAACGGTCACGACTTTTCATCGCCGCCAGTCTGAGATAGCCTTGAAAGGACGTGTCAACGAGGCGGTGTATGGAGCTTCCGTTCTCTTCGAATTCTTTTTGAAAAGCGGCGTTTATCCACTTTTCGGCAGAATCTCCGGGGAAGTGGGGATGACGCCAAGCGAGCATCTTCTGACCGTGCCATTCTTCAAAGGGTAAATCCTCCCTAAGAAGACCGCGTTTCTTGTGCTCGAGGTAAAGAGCCGTCACCGGTAACGGGGTGAACAACATGAACTGAACGAGGTCGGCTTCGAGGCCCACCAGGAAGTCTATATCGTCCTGGATATTATCCGGCGTATGGTGCTCCAAGCACAAGATACCAGAAGCCAGAACACTGATGCCGCGGCTTCGCAGCTCTTTTATGAGACTCTTTGCATCGATGCCCCTGTTCTTTTGGTAGTTACCCTCTTGGGAAGAAGACTCGACGCCGATCCAGATAAGGTTGACTCCCAGGCGGACCAAATTGTCGACGCCAAAAGCGGTTATCGCCTCAGCCGAAGAAAAGATTCTGAAATCAAAAAACCGCTGGTGTTTCTCCATCTCGGCCAGCAGATCCAGAGCGCGTTGCGTGTCTTTTAGAAAGTTCTCGTCCATGACAAAGAACTCGTTATTGCCGCGTTCGTCTGCTATTCTGCAGGCCGTCTCGAACAACTGCTTGCCTGTGGAGATAAAAGGTGTGTACTTGCGTCCGAAAAAATGAGAGGTACTGCAAAACTTGCATCCGTTGACACAACCTAGCCCAGGCACCAGTAGATTTGCACTAGCCCCAACAAACGGTATGCCGAAGATGCTGGAGCGCTCACTGCTCGCAAGAGCTGGATGCTCAATGGGCGCGTTCGGATCCTGGCCCAAGAAGCGTCTCATCCAGCCTATCCCATCACCCTTGACCACGTGATCGCAGTCGATTAGCTCCTCAACTCCTTCCACTGCCGCGCCGTGCCCGCCCAACACAATGCTGGCCTTGGGCGCTGCGATCCTGGTCAAGCGCGCCATCTCCCTGGCCTTGACGAAGTTTGGAGTTATGAAGGAAATGCCTACCACGTCGTAGCCTTTTCGAAGCTCCTCTTCGAAGCGCTTCTTCGATGGGAAATCGAGCACCGTGACGTCTGCGTCGATATTGGAGGCGATGAAATACAGGCCAAAAGAGCGGTGGTGAAACCGAAAAGAAGCTATCCCTTGGCCTTTGGTGACCTGGTTGTGAAACAACTCCATGATGTTTTCTTTGCGGCCATATTCATCGTCCACTCCATAGGGACCAAAAACACCTGTGAGCAGTACACGCTTGCGGGGCTCGTTGTTGAACCGATCTTTCATATTCACTCCGACAGGGGTCAGCATTCAACTATCATCTTTCCGTATTGACACACGAAATATTCATCAGTGTGTATCTATATCAACTCATAGGGGCCAATATCGCGAAATATAACCCTAGTCGCGCCAAGTCATGGTTTGGTCACGGGAAGGCGAAAAATGGAATAGGCTGAAACGAGCCGCAGCGGCGTTTTTTGAGCTACCGCTTCAGTCGCAGGCCATTAATGGCAATTTCTGCAGCCTGTTCCCCAAATCGACAGCTCATCGTCCGAAAACAACACGCTATTCCTTAGATCGACATTTCATGCCGGACAGAACAAGAGCTGGACCAAGGGGTACTCGATTATCCTCCCCACTTGCTGATCAATGTCGATACGGTTCTTGAACCACCCCATCTTTGATGACGAGTTCGATATTCTGCAGATACAAAACGCTGGCGAGTGGATTGCCCTCGACCAGGATGATGTCCGCCAGGTACCCGGGATGGATGACGCCGGTATGGACGCCGAGCGTTTCCGCGGCGTGCTTCGTCGCGGCCACGATCACGTCGTTCTCACGCATTCCGGCCAAGCGAACGAGGGCGTCCATCTCCCGCCAGACCGCTTCACTGTGAAAGTAGCCCGGCGTGCCTGCGTCCGTCCCGACGATGATCTTGCAGTGGTTGCCGAAGAGTTGCGCCGCCGCCTCCGGAGCAATCCTCGCCTGCCAATGGATGCGGGCAAAGTAGTCCAGGCTGGGGAAGTTTCGGAGAGATTCCACGATAACGTCGGCGAAGCGCCCCAACTCCCTGTGGAGCTTTGGGTCATCGATACGCTCTGGCCAGGCCATGTGATCGGGATAAAGCGTGACTCGATGAGCAATGCACAGACCGATGTACACGAAGGAACCACGGTCACATCCACGACGGTCGCGTCGAGGCTCGGTACCACAGCTTCACCACGAGAAAGGTAGGTTCACCAATGACTTCGTGGTGAATAGCTTTCACCATTGGTCATCTCACGAACGGGACCTGGAGAATCGATAAGTCTCGTTATTCCTACTAGAAAATTCATGTGTGCGATACGGGCTCCAGCTGAAGCACTGGGTCGACTTCTTGCGCAACCACAAGGACGTCATTGCAGCGATGAGACCCAACACCCCTTAGCTCTGGTCCAAGGCCGCCCAGCGCATCGGTCAGAAAGGTCTTTCGATCACGAGGTCGGCACGCCAGAAACACGTCCTCGGGCTTCCCATTGCCGCCTGGCTTCGTAGGCCAAGATCGCAAAGGCGGCGGCGACGTTCAGTGAGTTCTTCCTGCCGTAGGTGGGAATATTGATAACCATGTCTGCTTCCGAAAGAGTGGTTCGGTTCAGTCCGAAACGTTCATTTCCAAGCACTATGCCACATGGTAAGGGCAGGTCTGTTTCGTTGTGAGCTGGCGCTTCTCCCAACGTTTCCAGTGCTATGACAGTGCGTTTTTTCTCCTTCAGCTGAACAATGGCTGAGGATGTGTGCCGGTGCTGAGACCACGGGATCAACTCTTCGCATCCCATCGCGGTCCTGCCGACGTTGTCGTTCTCCGGCGTAGCCGAGTAGCCGCAGAGCACGATCTCCTCGATGCCGACGCATTCTCCGGTCCGGAAGATACCTCCAATATTGAAAGCGGACCTGATGTTCTCCAAGACAACAGAGACCGGCATTGGGAGTAACTCCTCTCGCGCCCTTCGGTCGTCCGTGCGAGGCAGGAAGCTGTCGTCCGTGATTCTCGTTCTCGAGTGCTCTCGTTCCACGGGAACCATCAGAGACCACAGGAGTGTGAGGTCCATGTCTTCTTTGATGTGGCGGTCGAGACCGGCCAGGTAGGGATCGTCTACGACCTTAGCGTCGTTCAATGACGCAAGGAAGCGGCGCATGTCGCGCAAGAGTCGGCGGCGCCGTTCGATATCGTTCCAGCCGCTCTCCAGCTCGTGAAATCGCTCGAGGACGAGCTGAACTGCTCTTTGCTCGGATAGCCGCTCCGTTTTCATGTTAGGCAGGGTCCCAACAGAGAAGTGAAATCACACTTACTCCACGTGCTCAATGTCTCGTGATCCGCGCAAGAAGGAGATCAAATACGTAGGCGCCATCATTAACTCATGCGCGCAGCCGATCAGGAATGAACTCACCGTCCTCGAGCAGTGTCTCGCCGTCCACTGTCACGGTGCAGTTCAAACAGCACAATCCGAGGTGCACCGCGGTGGCGTTTTCTCCGCGGAACATGACATCGTTGTTACTTCCGATCTCTATCTGAACGTTACCGTAGAATGCCTCCGCATCGGCGCCTCCACCCCCGACAACCGGGAACTGTGAAACCTCCGCCGTCCAGCGCGCCCTCCGGTCGGTCCCGCAGGCAATGTGTCCGGCCATGAAAGCGTTCGGGTCCCCGGCCGACTCGAGGTGCATGCGAATCAATTGGGCTTCGACACCACCCTGGAATGAAACCGCGCGACCTTCGCGGAACGTGATCGTCACCGGCCGATCGACGTGACGGCCGAAGTGGAAGACGAGATCTCCCGTGCCAAGAACGAGACGACCTTCCATCGATCCTTCGACAACGGCGATTTGGAAGAAGCCGGCACCCCAAAAGTCGAGATGCCCCGGTTCATCGGCAACACCGTACGATGCCACACCTGGCCGGCCCGCCACGTTCATCGATAGTTCCGTCCCTGCTTTCGATTCGATGCGAATGGTCTCCGCGCAATCGAGACGTGCTGCGCCTTCCTTGGTGCGAGCTATCAGATCCGAATCCGCCACGCGCCGCTCCAAGACGTGGAGCGGCACGACGGCCATCAGGGCGCGCTTGCCTTGGTCGAGCCCTTCCCGCATCGCATCACTATAGTGAAGAGTGTGTGTTGTCGAGTACACGATGATATCGGCGGCCCGGAATACTGCAGCGAGTGCGCTCTCCGACCACGGGCGTCCATGGGGAAGAAGCACCTGGAACGTCTCGGCTCCGAGCTCCAAGGCGGCCCCCGTACAAGCGGAGGCATAGAATGGATGAAACGCGGAGTCGGTGATAGCGACCAGTGTTTCGCCCTCCCGTATGCGGCAATGGGTTAGCTGGTGCTTGAAAACCGGTATCAGCTCGGCCAGCGCCGTCGGGTGCAGTCTGAGCTCACCATAGGCCATCGTTTTCCCTCCACATCAATGAAGACGCGTCCTCGGGCTGGATTGCGAACTGAGCGACAATCTCTCCGCTTAAGTCGGTGATTTTCAGTGTCAACTGCTTCGTGGAAACATCGACGGTCAGGAGCATTTCTTGGTCGAGGACGACGATGGGGAACGCGTTCTTGTCCTTGGCGGGTTTGTTGAAAGCATATTCATGCCTGTGGCCGCTGATGACCAGATCGATGCCGGCCTCGTTCAGTATCGGTCCCCAACGTCGCGTCACATCTTGGGGGCCATGCCAATCACTGTCTAGAAACGGCGGTATGTGAAAAAGCACAATTTTGTAGAGCGCGTTCTGGAACGCCGAGCTTTGCACATCCTTTTTCAGCCACTTCGCCTGCTCCTCACGATATTGGTCGAAATCGACGATACCCGCATACACGGGATGTGAGTCGGGCTTGTCCTCGCCGGAGTCGAGGACGATGAAGTGCACCAATCCGTGGTCGCAGGAAAGATAGAACTTACCGCCGGATGCAGGAAAGTAGTCCATGAGATTTCGCGCGAAATGGCCCCGGGTTTCATGGTTCCCCCTGATGAAGATCAAGGGGATCTCTTTGGCGAACCTGTTCACGCTGACATCGAGAAATCCTTCGAAAATTTGGTCCCTCGTTTCGAGCCAGCTCAACGTATCGCCCGCGAAGAACACCATGTCCATCATTTCCCACGGAACATCCTCGAGCAGAGTGTCCAACATATCGGCTTTGCCATGGACATCGGCAACGACTGCAAAGGAGAATGACGCTTTATCCCTATCCAAAGTGTCGAATGCGTAGACTTCGCTTACGATCTGCTCCCCAAAGACCACCTCGTACGGCTTGAACTGGAGCATCTCCTTGGCAACGACTCGGTAGCGGTACCTTTGGCCTGGGTTCAAGCCCGTGATCCGGACCGCATGAAGCGTCGTGTAGGCGTCGATGAGTCCATGACGGCTGCTGTAGGCTTTTTGGACGACACTGCCCCAAACGGGAAACGTCTGGGGGTTCTCGCCGGTCCCGTACTCCACCCATGAAAAGCTCTTCAGGTTTGTCGTCCAGACGATGGTGACGCTGTCCTCTCCGGGTTCGAGCAAATAAGGGCCGTGGTCGATGGCGAATGGCTCTTCTGCTACGGCGCTCTTCCCGATTCCGGAAGAGATGCCTACAAACGCGAGCAGTACAAAAGCTTTTCGACAGAGTCTCATGAGAATCCAGGACGGCTTGCGTTCGAACCTTTCATAAAAGCGGAACAACGTGCCTGGCACCTTTTTTAATACCATATAACACGATAAGCACCAAGCGGAGGCTTCCGGCGCGTGGATCGGCGCAGTTGTGTTGTCCAGCCGCGGCGCGTAGACTTCTTTCGCTGGAATTCCCCCGGCACAACATCCGAGCACTCTAAGGAGATGACCCTGTGCGCACGACTGCGATCCGTTTCGGTCCTGGCTTTTGCCTTCCTCGCCGCCTCGGCTTCATTCGCCGTGGCTCAGTCCCCGGACCTGTACGGCGACATGCACTGGCGCTCCATTGGGCCGCCACGGGCGTCACGCACGCCGGGCGCTGGATGGTGTAGCGGATCAGCCCAACGTGTTCTACGCCGGATTCGACAACGGGGGCGTGTGGCGCACCTCCGACTACGGCTCCACCTGGCACCCCCTCTTCGATGACCAGCCCACGAGTTCCATTGGTGCTATCGCCGTGGCTCCTTCCGATCCGAACATCATTTATGTGGGGAGCGGCGCCGGCATCATCCGTCCGGACCTGTCCACCGGCGACGGCATGTACAAGTCCACGATGCCGGGGCGACCTGGACGCACCTGGGCCTGCGTGATAGCCAGATGATTGCCGATGTGGTGGTCGATCCCACCAACCCCGACCGTCTTTTCGTGGGAGTTCTGGGTCACCCCTACGGACCCAACGAAGAACGAGGGATCTTCCGTTCCACCGACGGTGGTTCGACGTTCGAGAAGGTGCTGTACCGTGACGAGTACACCAGGGGCAACGACGTCCTCCTCGATCCTTCTGATCCGAACACCGTCTACGCCACGCTCTGGCAGCAGCAGGAGAGCTTCCGGGAGAGCTACGAGTTCGCGGGCTCGTCGGGCGAATGGCATTTACAAGTCCACGGACGGCGGCACAACCTGGCGACCCTCTCACCGACGGCTTGCCCAGCGTCATCGAGGCCAATCTGGCCGTGGCGCCCAGCAACCCGCGAGTTCTCTATGCCATGGTGGCGGGCTACGCCGCGAGCGGCGGAGGGGACGGACCGCGAGCACCACAGGGGTGGTTGGCTTGTACAAGTCCACGGACGCCGGCGAACACTGGTCCCCGGTGAACGTGCCGGCGGGTCCCATGGGAGCGGCGACGTCCCACGTGGACACGCGGCCGCTGGCGCGCATCGGCGGCGGCGACCTGCCTACCGTCACCGTGGATCCCACGGACGAGAACGTCATCTACAGTGCCACGGTGGTCATGTGGCGCAGCGATGACGGCGGCGTCCACTGGACCGCGGTGCGGGGCGCCTACGGCGGAGACGACTACCAGAAGATCTGGATCAATCCGAACAACCGCGAACATCATCTTCACCGTGTCCGACCAGGGTGCGGTGATCTCGGCCAACCGTGGTGAGTCCTGGAGCAACTGGTACACGCAACCCACGGCGGCCATGTTCCACGTAACCGCGGACAACGACTTCCCGTACCGCCTGTGCGCCGGTCAGCAAGACGCGGGCTCCGCCTGCGTACAGAGCCGTTCCATGGACGGCATGATCACCTTCCACGACTGGCATCCAGTCAACATCCAGGAGTACGGCATCGCCGCGCCGGACCCCCGGGATCCGGACATGGTCTACGGCAGCAGTCGATCCGACGTCTCCCTCTACAACCGGAAGACGGGTCAGACCACGCACGTCGGCCCCGACATGGGACCCCGCGGCGGGCCGTTCAACAGGAACGTCCGCACCATGCCCATCCTGTGGTCGCCGGTGGACCCGGACCTGCTGTTCTACACCTCCAACGTCGGTGTGGAAGACCCGAGGACCGCGGCCACAGTTGGACCCGTATCAGCCCCGATCTTTCGCGCGCCACGTGGGACGTCCCCGCCAACGCGGGTAAGTACGCCGGCTATGTCACCGTAGAGTCAGCAAGGCACCATCACAGCGCTATCGGCTTCCCCAATGGATGTGGATGTGATTTGGGCCGGCACCGACGACGGCAACATCCAGGTGACCATGGACGGCGGCGCCAACTGGAGCAACGTGACGCCGCCCGAGATCAAGCCATGGACCCGCATCTTCAACATCGAGGCCGGTCACTTCGACAAAGGCACCGCGTACGCAGCCGCGAATACCATGCGGCTCGACGACATGAATCCGCATTTCTGGCGCACGCACGACGGCGGCAAGACGTGGACGGAGATCAACAACGGCCTGACTCCCGGCGCGGTGGCCAACTCCATCCGGGAAGATCCCCGGAAGCCAGGGCTCCTCTACGCCGCGACAGAGACCCAGGTCTGGGTCTCCTTCGACGACGGTGACCACTGGAGCTCGCTGCGCCTGGACATGCCGGCGGTCTCGGTGCGCGACATCCGGGTGAAGGACGACAGCACGTGCCTGTGCTCCGACCTCGTTGCGGGCACGCACGGACGGGGCTTCTGGATTCTGGACAACGTGACGCCGCTGCGGCAGGCGGCGGAAGCGCAGGCGGCGAGCGCCGCGTACCTGTTCGAGCCGGCGACGGCGGTCCGCGTCCGTTTCGGCACCAACGACCCCACGGAGTGGCCGCCGGAGCTACCCCACGGAGAGAACCCGCCCCCGGGTGGCATCATCGACTACTACCTGGCCGCTGATGCCTCGGGGCCCGTCGCGCTCGACATCCTGGACGCCGACGGGAAGGTGGTGCGCTCCCTTTCCAGCGACGACCCCGTGCTCGATCCCGATCCCGCGCTCGATCCCGAAGGATACGACAAGATCTGTCAGGTAGAATCCCACGGCCCCCAACTGCAGGGTTCCCCTCTACTGGCCGGCGCCGCAGATGGTCCTCTCCACCCGAAAGGGCATGCATCGCTTCTCCTGGGACCTCCACTTCGACCCCATCGGCGATGAGCCCAGGGAGGGGGGCGGCGCAACCGGTGCCGTGCCCCACCGGACCTACCCGCGGGTTCAGGCGCCCTGGGCTCCGCCCGGGGAGTACACGGTGCGCCTGACGGTGAACGGTGAGCAGTTCAGCCAACCTCTTTCGCTGCGTCTCGACCCCCGGGTAACGACATCTGCCGAGGACCTGGCGCTCGTGGCGTCCCTGTCGAGGGAGATGTACGACGGAGCAGTGGCGGCGAACGCGGCGTATGAAGAAGCCCGGGCGCTGGTGGCGGAGCTCGATGCAGCAGGAAATGCGGACGCCAAGGCCGAGGTCGAGGCGTTGGCGCCAGCGCCTCGACCCCGCAGCCACCGTCGCTATAGATTCGCGCCCCACCGGTCCTCCCACCCTGGCAGAGCGTGAGCGAGGCCATGATGAACGCTGCGATGGCGATGCAGGCCGCAGACGTCGCACCCACGATGCGGCAGATCGCGGCCTGCGACGCGGCGCGTGCTCAGTTCGAGGAGGTGATGCCGCACTGGAACACTCTCAAGACGTCCAGCTCCATGCGGTGAACGAGAAGGAGGGCTTCGACCCAACCCAGTTTCGCGGATTCGGCCGGCTTCGAGGAGCTTAAGGCCTGTTCGAGGGTCATTTGGCGACAACGTGATTACCAAGGGTATCGTGTTGCAGGAACTGCTTCAAGGATTCCATGGCCCAAGGCAGCCGAGTCGACAGTCCGCCGATAACAAGACCGTCAAGCGTGAGGCATAGCCTGGGTACTGCTCGGACTCTTCCTTTGTGGTGAGGCCCACCCCCGGGCATTCACTTGGGAATTTGTTGCGCCGTGAGGGGTTGCCTCCTGCCATTTCATTCGGCGAGCTTCTCGGGGTTGAATTCGATGAGGCTCAGAGTTCACGACCGGATTAGCGACGGGTTCTCCACTAATATTGTACCTCTTGGGTGGCACACCCTCCATTGTGATGGTGTCGAGGCTGCGTTACCGCCGGCCGATGTCATCTCCCCAGTAGAACAGGCCGACCACGGCATCTGTTTCTCTTTCGTCGTCCTGACCGGCTTCTATGTCCTCGTCGAATGGATTCTGGACGATGTGCGGCCTCGCGATCTCGAGACCACCGAAGAATCTCTTGTGGATACCGCGACCCTGCTCTCGGCCGTGATTGAGGAAGACTTGAAAGACAGCGCGCAGGCTAGCCAGCAGAGCTACACTGCGGGTATCGAGGAAGTATTCCCCGCCTCGATTTTCTCACGCGCGTAGTTGTGAACGGCGCTTGGCACTGACCGTCCCGCCAACGCCGCGTGTAGGTCATCGGGGCCAGGCGACTCCGCCGTCGTTTGGGTTAGCGGTGAAGGAATCCCCTACGATCAGGATGCGGTTGCGCGACTCTGACCAAACGTTGGCGATTGCTGGATCAGCGATATTCCCATCCCGACCGACGACACAGTCCCAGACGTCGTCGGCGCGGTCACCTTGCACACGGATCGCCCTGCAATTGGCCCCGCAATGGATCTCAGTCTTGCTTCTCAGCGAGGGTGTCGATTTCTTTCTTGATCCGACGTGATTCCGCGAGGAAGTCCTCCATGGATTGGCTGGGAACCCATTCCGCGCCGTACGATTTCAAAGGAGTTGAAAAGGAAATACTCCCAGAAAAGTAGTCATCGTAGGTGTACTGAAGCAGCACCGTGACGCTGATCAAGGTTGCCGCGACCCCGAATGACCAGGCCGTCCGCCGGCGCGGCACAAGTGAGCCGATGATCGCCAGGTGCCCGGCCAGCAAAACCATGAGCCAGGCGCCGTAGGCGATGTGCGTGAAAGCGGCCGACAAGAGCTCCGACGGCGAAAAGAACTCCACATACTCGCAAACCGGCTGAAGAGCGACCATCGCGACCATCATCACGAATACGTAGGCCAAGTGTCTCAGGAAGTCGAAACGATGAGTCACCAACCGATTGGCAAAGGACCAGATGCCGGCCCATAGCAAGAAGCCGATGAAAATCCCCACCATCGGTCCAAGAAAATCGCCCCATTCCGGATCCTCATACCATTCCAAGTAACCATCGAGAATGAGCAGCATCATGCTGAGCGCGACCGCGGCAATGGAAACGGCCCTGTTCTCCAGAAGGCCCAACACTCCCGTGGGTCGGCCTGCCATCGACTTCGCGAGCGGCACCGGTTCATCACCGTCCACAAATCGGAGGACCGTATCCCCGATCTTCACTTTCAGGCCCGAGGTCAGCTTGATAGTCGACTTCCTCTCCGCGTCGCCGACGGCAAAGAGTCCATTCAAGCTTCGAAGGTCTGTCGCGACATAAGTACCATCTTCATCGACCGCGATCCGCAAATGCTCGGGGGATATATACCGGTCGTCCACGATGACGTCGTTCGTATATGCGCGGCCGATAGAGACAGGCAGTGAGGTGAAACGGTAGCGGCTCTTCGGCCGCCCTCGGCGGTCCAGGACCTCGACGAAGACTACTCTTTGCATGAGACAGAGTCCATATACCAGCGCACCATGCCTTCGACGTTCTCGTAGTTGAAACCGGAGAGAAAGAGGGCCGTTTCTAGTCCGGTCAAAGGCCTGCCCAAGACGGCCGCTTTGAATACAGCATCGTAGATGCCGTCCAGCTTCCGATATCTCCGAAGGCAAAGGACCGTTTTGAAGATCAAGCCACTCTTGTGAACCGTACCGATATGGCAACGAAACGATGTCACCTCATTCTCGCTTCCACCTAGGCCGTGATAAGTCTGCTGGAAATCGTTCGTATAGAGCGAGGAGAACTGGAAGCGATTGAGCTTATCGCTGCTGAGCAAACGATGGTAGAACCAAATCCGACCAGAGAGGAGCTCCTGCGAAATATAGATGTAGTCATCGTTCGAGCATTGGTGATTAACAATCTCGTAAGGAGCATTGTCCTCCCGATCTGCGTCGGCCCAGCAATTGAAATGAGGTGCCGGTTTCGTGAGGAGTACAAAGTCTCCCAGTTCGACCGTGGACGGGGACTCTCTGACCAGTGCGGACATCTGACGCTGCTGCCACTCGACGACTTGCTCACGCAACAGGCTCAGAAGCGAATCGGGTGGCTCGAAATCCTCCATCACGGTTGCCTCGTATAGCTCGATGCTCCACTTCCCCGGCACCAAGAAACTGACTTGTTCTCCCGCGCTAGCCACATTGACGCCCACGACTTCGCCATCGGCTGTAATAGCAGGACCGCCACTCATTCCCGGATTGAGTGACCCAGTGAAGTTAATCCGTTGGTCGAGTGCATGTTTCAGGAAGCCGTTGTAAGTGCCTTCAACGATGTTCAGGCCGAGGTCTAGGGGGTGCCCCATGGAGAAGAGGCGGAGTCCTTGAGGCGGCTCGACGCGGCCAAGGGCGAAGAATGGCCCATCATAGCCTTCCGCTTCGAGTATCGCGAGGTCATGTATGACATCGATATTGAGAAGCTTCAGAGCACGCTCGTCATCATCGTCCTTGACGGCTTTCGCACGATAGCGATCCGGCTTCTGCACCAACGCCGACACGACGTGGTAGTTGGTGATGAGGTGCCCCTTTTCGCTAACAAAAAAACCCGAACCAATGGCCGCCTTTGCAGCCGAGCCGGTTTCCTGAACCTCGATCTTGACCACTCGATCCGAAAATCTCTCGAATACTTCTTCTGTCGTTTGAGGGTGAGCCAAAAGGGGCACTCCCAGCCAAATGGAAACCAGAAGTAGGACGCGACGTGGATCGACTGTTTTCAGCATTGAAACGAATTGAAGCAGATTGGGACATCCACACAAAGAGACCGGCTTTCTACTATTCTCGCACACAGACTAAGCAGCCGCCAACGAACGGCGCCGAGCGCTTCCCGCCGATCTCATTTGCTTTCCTTCGACCTCTTCGAGATCTCGCGACCGTTGTCATTTTGTGGGTTGATCACCAGGAATTTTCCGTAATTCTCGATGGAGAGCTGCTCGTCGCCACGGGTCATGTATGCCTCGATGTCTTCGGAGGCCGAGCCCAGGTCTCGATCCACCAAGTTCGCGGTAATGAGAGCGACTCGTTCCCCGTCGGCGTGGCTGATCGATGAAGCGTTCAGGACCGGCTTTCCCGCCACAGGATCTACATCCGCTCACGGCCGGTGATGCTTTTCGAGCCGTCCCTCGCCCAGACTCGGTGCTCTCGACCGGGACACCATATCCCGATGCCTGGTCGAGCTTGACCATCAAGGCATCAAGGGCACCGACTCTGCCCTCTATGACGGAACAGCTGTCTGATCGCGGTAGTTTCCCAGCGCGACCGCTGCCGCCTTCCGGACTCTGGGATCGGTGTCCTTCAAGGGCCGTCAGCGCCTCGACGATGTGGCTGCCCCTGTCGGTGTAATACTTCAGTCCGAAGCCCTCGACGGTGACTCTCCGCCTTGAATGATGTGTCAATTTGGGGAATAGGCTGCACATTATCAACGCGGGCCGTTCCGTGCGCCTACGACCGGAGATCGAAGCAGCTGCTCAGTCCGTTGGCGGAGACTCACGCCGGCAAGCCCCAGATTTGCTTAATCTCTATTAACGCGCTACACCATGAACCAGCGGGTAACATGTGAATTCATGCTGAACTACGTCCGGAAAAAGTGGCCTATCTTACTCCTTCTCGCATTGGGGATCGGTGTCTTAGTCTTTGTTCGTATTGGATCCGACGCTGCTCCTCCCGAGCTTGGCCGGGCTCAGTGGCAACGGTTGACTCAACTTTGGATTCGGCAGGCGACGCCGAAGAAGCCGTCGCCGCCGAAGCGAGCAGAAACGTCGCATCCCGAGGAAGCGGATATTCCGGTGCTTCCTCAGCGACTGGCGATACCTCGGCCAAGCCCCGACGTACTGAGCCGGCAGGCCGAAGCGTTTTCCGCCCGTCGGCCCAAAACCGTCGTCGACCTCCAGCCGTTTCGTGCGAGCGCCACCATCGAAATCCGGGGCGAGAACGATCGCCAAGGCACCGCGACACTCATCAACCTCAATCCCACGTGCAACACCTGGTATCTGCTCGAGCTCCAGTGGACGGACCGGGAATCCGATTCCTATCCTTCGTTGCACGCAAAGTGTACCAGCCGCGGTCTTCAAGTTCATGACGCTTGACATCTGTGAAGCCAGCGTCGCGAATTGACTGTAGGAGAGCGTCAGAAGGGATCGGGCAAAATGGTAATGTGTAGCTTCGAGGGCGCACAAGGTCACCTTCCAATTCAAGAAAAACGATTTCCAGGTTGCTTGGTTGCCACAATTTCTGGAGGTCCCATATGTATATTGGGATCAATTGTCGTTGACCCTGACGTTGCGCAGACCCGATGGTGAATCTAGGTTTCTCCGCCAGCAGACGATCCCAGTCACGCAGCTGGATGACAAGAGTCCCTTCGACGGCCGTAACTGCGGACATACCTCGCAGTGAAGCGAGCAGAGATGATTGGCTAAGGCAGTGGCTGATTGAGTTTCCCAAGCATAAGACGATGTCGAAAGAACCGGTTTTGAACCGGTGAGGCAGTTCTTCCCAAGTGCACTGAGTTGTCGGGATCTTCAGTCCGTGACTTTGGAATCTCCTTCGGGCATGCTCCAGCATGCCTGGACTAGCGTCAGATCCGTGAACGGAGTATCCGTGTCTTGCAAGTGAGAGACATTCGATCCCGGTGCCACACGCGCAGTCTAGGATGCGCGACGCGCTGTGTAGCTGAGGCAACAGCTGTAGCAACGTTTCGTATGTTGACTCTGCGGAGGCATCGCAATCTGAAGAAAGGTTGTCGTAGTCTCCGGCCAGCGCGTCGTATGCGAGCGCGGCGTCGATTGTTTTTTCATTCACGTCGAGTTGAGCATGTCAAGATTCGACCGGCTCGTCAACGATGGAAGAAGAAAGTCCCTACCGTTTCAGGCCGTAGTTCAGCCGATACCATTGTCCAACAATGCGAAGTCCGCATAACAGCGGCGCTAACCTGCGAGCGCCGAACTATCTCCCTTCTGGGCGCTCGTCAGGTTCAGCGCCTTGTTCGGCGGCCTCCTCGGGTCCACACTTTCCTTCGATCCAGCCGACCGTCTTCTTCCACACCCCGCGATCATTTTGCTCAAGTGTGAATTCAACTGAGCGGCCTACGCTGAAGACAGGGTACCAACCGTCGAACCTCTCGAACTCCCAGTGGGTAGAGGTCGGTAGGATCACGGCACGATTCACACCTGCTTTCTCGGCTTCGTCCTGAACGTCTTGCTGCAGGCCATCGGCCTCGCACTGAAGCGCGTAGTGCTGTGGAAGCAGATGATTCGGCATGGGAGCATACCAACTCTCGGGATAGGCCGGGTCGGGGAGGTGCATGTGCGCCCACACGAACTCGTCGGTCAACCTCAACTGGGTGCGATAAACCAGATGCCATTGGTCCTCCATGACATCTGCAAAGTAGACATTCACTTCGCGCCCTGAGGGAAGCAAATAAGTCGCCGGGGGATTCGAGTAACAAGACGTGCATAGGGCGAGCGCAAGAAGCACCGAAAAGCCTTGTGGGCACACCGAAAATTGTCTCACCATCATGTCATTCGTCCGATGAAGCGTAATTGTAAAAATCTCGGATGTGGATATCCAATATGGGTTGCGAGTGTTACGGACGGACTGCCCGGGCCCACCCGAGGCGATCTCCGAATTCCGGGACTTCGCCATCGGATCTATTCAAAAGATATGTCAGGTAATTTCTTCATACCGGCTTTATTAGCCGCCCTGGTGGTGAGATCGCGAAGTTCTTTCTTGACCTCATCTGATATTGGCGATGGTTGATATTGCGTTAGGAGTGAATTCACTCGGTCTTGTGCCCGTTCCCAGGTGGATTTTGACCCTTTCTTCTCCCATGCCTCCAGGGTGTCTCGGTCAATCACTTCAGAAGGGATATACAATTCCTCACGGAACCATCTCATCGTATGGGGGTGACCCAAATAGTCTGCCTTGTGTCCGAGTCTCCTGTACGATATCGAGCGCGATGGGTGTCTGGCGGCCGTCTATCCCGGCGATCAGGCGTTTGGCCATACCAATGATCTCGGCGTCAATCACCAGTTTTTCGTAGCTCAGGCAGCTTTCAAAGTCCATCATCCCGGCGCCGGAAACCATGTTAGCCCCGGCCAAGGCAGCCATGAAGGCGCTAGAGGATTCCAGGCCACATTGGGCATCGACGATCTTGGCGTCACTCATCCCAAGATATGAATGAGTGGGCATGCCTAATTCTTTGCCCACTTGAACGTAAGCACAATTGATCATCCAGGTGCCTATTGCGCCCATGGGGGTTGTCCCCTTGCGCATATCAAAGGTGGCGGGAGAGCCACCCCAAACAATCGGCGCGCCCGGGTTTGCCAATTGGTTGATGGTCACACCGCTCAGGCACTCTGCAGTATGCTGCACCACCGCGCCGGCAATCGTGACAACCGATGTCGCGCCGGCCATTGGCATGGAAATCAATTGGGCCGGGACGCTCGTTTTGGCGCAGTCGATCAAATTCTGGCATGTGATATCGCTCCACTTCAGTGGAGGGGATGGGCAGGCGTCAAAAACCGCAATCGGTTTCTCTGCCAAGTCTTTTTCACTTCCAACCACGGCAACGAGCATATCTTTCATCGTCCACCAGGTTTCTTTTTCGAAAGCGCCGGTGATGATAGGTTTTCGCATATAATTCAGCGCCAAATAAAGACGGTAAAGATCGCCGATAGCCTCAGGCACATCAGAGGTGATAAAGGCCGTGCTTTGTGCATCCAGTTGGGGAATCGTTTCCACGAGCTTGACAAATTTGACGAATCCTCGGTGAGCGCCTGGCGCTGCTTTTGGGTTTCACTATCCAGAATCGTGATTCCTCCTGATCCAGGATCGAATTGGACACTATCTCCTCCATAGTGAACAACTTGATTCCCATCTAAATCGTAAAGATAAAATTCAGACGGTCGAGTATCCAGGGCCTGCCGGGCAATCTTTTCTGGAATCTTGGCGATTTTGCTTTCCATGTCGACCTCTGCGCCTGCATCAGCCAACAAAGAAAGCGCTTCATCGTTATGAACCTGAATACCAGGGTTCATTAACAGGGCAAATCCTTCTTCGATGATTTGCTTGACGAGCTCATCTGAAAGAAGGTTTAGTTTGGGACGCATCGGCTCACCTCCAAGTGTTACTTTCAAATAGCGAATCTTGCCTTCGAATTGGGGAAACATAATTCACATTCACGGGGATTTGTCCTAGCTGGTAGTTTGTTAGGCGGGGGAGTCAACTAGGCGCATGGCAAGATGAACAGCAGAAATCGCGTCTTCGGCATAGCCATCCGCGCCAATTTGCTTTGCGTAGCTTTCCGTCACCGGCGCGCCCCCAACCATGACCATGACCTGCTCTCGTAAACCTGCGTCTTCGAGAGCCCCGATCAGATCCTTTTGCTTGAGCATTGACGTGGTCAGCAATGCAGAAGCGCCCACAAGATTTGCACCGGACTCTTTTACAGCATCAATGAACTCGGATGCAGTTTTGTCCGCGCCAATGTCAATCACTTTGAAGCCGTTGGCGGTCAACATCGTCCCCACCAGTTTCTTACCGATCTCGTGTAGGTCCCCTTCAACGGTACCAAGAACAACGGTCCCAACGACTTCGCGGACCTGGTTACCAACCAAGGCCGGCTCCAAGATATCTAAAGCCGTTTTCATCGCATCGGCACCCATGATCAGCTCAGGCAAGAAATACTCGCCCGATGCGAACAGTTCCCCAACCTTTTGGATACCCTGGGTAAGTCCTTCAGTAATACATTGCAGCGGGTCTAGCCCCTTTTCTAGCGCTTCCTTTGCTAAGGCTTTGGCATCATCCTTTTGCCCCTTGACTACAGCCTCGGCCAGCCGGCCAAACATTTCTTGACTCATTTGTTACTCCTCATCTCCGAGAAATTCAGTGTAAAACCAGGATCTCCACGGATGCCTTTTATCACATTTAGCAACTCGACCGATTCCTTACGCACACCTATTCAGCGGTGACTGTTTGCTACGGCCTCTGGTATTATCGCGCAGGCACGGCAAGGTGCTGCGCCGCCAGGAGGCTAATGGGGAGGACCGCCATGCCAGAGATCTTCAATCGTGAGCAGATCGAGCGCGCACTAGAGCGAATCGACGTGACAACGGCGATCGAAGAGGGCTTCATCGCCTACTCCGAGGGCAAGGTCGTGGTGCCGCCGGTGGGGGAGCTGGTCTTCGAGGACCCTCCCGGTGACGTCCACATCAAGTACGGCTACATCAAAAACGATGACTACTTCGTCATCAAGGTCGCGTCGGGTTTCTACGACAACATCAAGCTCGGCCTGCCTCCGGCCGACGGCTTGATGTTGGTGTTCAGCCAGAAAACCGCCCAGCTGGAGTGCATTCTCCTCGATGAGTGCCACCTCACCAATGTGCGCACGGCTGCGGCCGGGGCGGTCGTCGCCAAGTATCTGGCCCCAAAGAAAGTAGAACGCATCGGAGTCTTTGGCGCCGGGGTGCAGGGCAAGATGCAGGTGGAGGCCCTGCTGCCGATCGTCGATTGCAGGGACGTCATCGTGTGGGGAACGAGCGAGGAGGAGCTCGAAGCCTATCGTGAGGCGATGAGCGGGCACGGACTTGAGATCCAGACCACCATGAACAGCGACGAGATCGCCGACACCTGCAACCTCATCGTCACCTCCACACCGTCCCACAACCCGCTGCTGCGCGCCGAGCAGATCAGAGAGGGCACCCACATCACCGCGATGGGCTCCGACACCCTGGAGAAGAACGAGCTCGAACCCGCAATCCTCGGCAAGGCGGACATCGTGGTCGCTGACAGCATCGAGCAGTGCCGGGTGCGCGGCGAGATCTATCACGCGCTGAAAGCCGGAGTGTTGCAGGACGAGCGACGTCCTCGAGCTCGGCAAGGTCATCGTCGACCCGGCGCTGCAGCGTACCGCTGACTCCCAAATCACCGTCGCCGACCTCACCGGTGTCGCAGTCCAGGATATTCAGATCTCGAAGGCGGTGTACCAGATCCTTAAATCGGGCCCTCAATCCGGTTGATTACTACCGCAAGGAGTATGTGAAGCATGGCTGGAGTCGAAGGGCGCGTCAGCTCTAATCACGGGCGGGGGCCGCGGAATAGGGCGTGCGACTGCAGAGCTCCTGGCGTCACGTGGCGCCAAAGTGATGTGCGTTGCCCGAAGCCAGAAGGAACTGGTAGATGTCGGGCTCGAGTATTCGGTGGCAGATCTCGGAAGTCCAGAGGGTTGTGCGCACGCGGTCGCGGAGGCTGAGCAACGACTGGGGCCGATCGAGATCCTTGTATGCAACCACGGTATCGGCTCAGCGCACGAGCGGGTCGTCTGGGAACAGCAACCAGACGTTTGGAGTGAGACGATGCGGGTCAATCTCGATGGTCCATTCCATCTCTCGAGACTCGTATTGCCGGGAATGATCGA
This sequence comes from uncultured Acidobacteriota bacterium, assembly GCA_963697355.1. Taxonomy (GTDB): domain Bacteria; phylum Acidobacteriota; class Vicinamibacteria; order Marinacidobacterales; family DATDRI01; genus CAVONV01. The sequence goes on along the minus strand of CAVONV010000021.1, from coordinate 421,875 downwards.
ACGCCAATTCGGGCGCATTGTTTATACGAGCTCTACCGCTGGCTTGATCGCCGAACCCGCCGGAAGTGCATACAACAGCTCCAAACACGGGCTGCTGGGATTAATGCGCTCGGTTGCGGTGGACGGCGGAGCTTACGGCATTACATCGAACGCTGTTTTGCCCGGCTGGGTTCGGACGGAGATGGCCGAACGTTCGGCCCGCCAAGAGGCGAAGGATCGCGGTATCACGACCGATCAGGTGTGGAAGGAACGGGCGGCATTGTATCCGCCTGGCCGCGTTGCCACGCCCCAGGAAGTCGCCGAGATGATCGCATTCCTCGCATCCGAGGAATCCAGCGGCGTAAGTGGAGAGGCGATCAGGGTTGCACTCGGCAGCTGGTATTAGGGTGTGAAATCGCCCAAACGGGTCGAAGCGTCGGGAACCAGTTTCCTTCGCGCCGGCAACGGCTGGGTTGCCTGGGACTCTTATCGAGACCGCGGACCCTACCGGGTCGAGTGGTCGCTTGCCGGAGGCTCAGGCTACCACGAGATTCTCAAAGGACGTCACGTTACTTCTCTCGCCGTCGACCCGGAAGAACGATTCGTTGCTCTTAGTATCTCGACAGCTCTCAACATCGGTGCTTTCGGAGACAAGGTCTACGTTATCCGGACCGAAGACGGACAGAACGGTGTTTCAGCAATCCTTACCCCGCTACGCCCGCAGTGAAGTCGCTTTTCTTACCTCGCGCTTCTTTCACCTATACCCGCGACCGGGAGGTGCGGGTGCTGCGAATCGTCCCGTAGCTGACCCTTGCCTGCTCGAGCCTGGCGGTTTGTCACCGCGAAGATCTCGTGATGATGTGATTTTCGTCGGCTGAATTTTGGCACCGCACGAGGTGGAGCCGCGGAAGTCGCGGCCGCAGTTTCCACTTCAAATTCTTTTTGCTTAGATTCCGCAGCCAAGGGTACTCGGGCCGGACCTAGTACGATCTTCTCTGGAGATCGTGGACAAGGAGATGCTTGCAAGATTGTAGAAGGCGATGGCGGCTGAGAAGCGCCGCGGTTAACAAGTATGCGACCTTCATTTCCGAACCATACGGAAATGTCGATACCTGTCCCTCGTCAATATCAATCCGGACGGGACCTAGGCCTTCGCGACCCAGCAACGAACAAGTAACGTATTCGACCGTCGGTACCGTGAACAAGTCCATCGCGGCTATGTCGTCCTTATGGTTTCGCAGGAACGCGACCCATCGCTTCACTTGGTCGGGTTCGACCGGACGGCGTGGCATATAACGCGAAACGGTTATCTCTGATAGGACGAACCCGAGCTTTGTAAGCTCGGCGTGGATACGTGGTGCGCCCCAGCCATCCTGGGCCATCGTCCGGATCAGCTGACGAATCTCGGCGTCGAGGCGAGGCCGCCCGGGATGGCGTCGCTGTGAAATCTTCGCCCAGAATCGCCGGAATCGTTCCCGATGCCACCACGCAACGGTGTCGGCCTTGACGATGACAAGACGACTGGTCCAGCCAGGCCACGATTGGCGGAGCGCCACCCAGAAGGCTCGATCGACGTCCTCGAACGGTGGGCGCGGCGGGCGCCGCCACTTGCTGTCGCAGTGCGAGGTTTTCCAGCACGAGGTCGGCGCGGCGGCGACACGTCGTCCGAATGGCACGGGCGCCGACGGAGATGAGGAAGATGAGAATATGGAGCATAGGGGGGAGTTTGCCGGCTCCGTCGCGTGACCTCAACTGTGAGATAAGTATGCCCACGAGCGGGCACGTTGGCGTAAATTCTTGATTTCGCAAGCGGACGAGTTTTGACGATAGACAACGGAAGGTTTAAAGAGCCAGCGAGCCCGCGGTCGCTGTTGCCGCCACGGAGCCCGCTGAGACACCTTGCGAAACCGTAAGCGATGATCAGTTGATGTCAGCTTGTCACCGTTGCCTTCGTGCCGACTCGGCAATATCATTGTGGGGGACGCAGTGACCCCAGATTGACGATAGACCTAGAAAGCGAACGTGAAGCGTCTGCCCCTTTCAAAACCTCCCTTGTGGGTAACGACCGTCTGGATGTTGTTCGGAACCCAACTTGTTGCAGAACGGGCGTATCCTGAATCGGAGCCTTTCGCCCTAGCTGCGGCACGGGCGGAGGCCGCCATCGTGATTGACGGGAGATTGGACGAGGACGTATGGGCACAGGCTCCCGAAGCTACCGATTTCATGCACCAGAGAGGAAAAGGTGCCAGGCACGTTCTTCCGCTGTTATAAAAGGAAATGCCAGCGAGTCAGAGAAATGCCGAAGCCGTATCGAATTCTCATCGAGGGCGGGATGTACCACGTGTACAACCGGATTGCCCGAGGTGAGCGAGTCTTCGACGAGGAGAACGGCTCGGTGTGGACATCGACGATCTGCGATCTCGCCGAAGGTCTCACGAGTTGGTGCGGGCGCGCGAACTGCTGATGGTCCTCGGCGTAGAACGCTATGGAATCAAAGTAAAGGACCTCGCAAGGGATCTACGAAAGTCCCCTGATGGCATGACGCAAACGATCGCTCGAGCCGCCCCCAGAAGAATCAGAGGCAGCGCATTCCTCGTCGACCTCAACAAGTTGGATCACTACTGGCCTCGGGTAAGGAGTGAAGAAGTCGGGTTAATAACGGAACAACGTGCCTGGCACCTTTCTTCCTATCATAACGGAACAACGTGCCTGGCACCTTTCTTCCGGCACCTTTCTTCCTATCCTGTCGAGGCGCTCCGGGCGCTCTTCGGATGCTTAGGTGCTACAGCTCGGCCAGGCGTCGTAGCTTCTCTTCGACGTCCCGTAGAATACTCCTGGGCAGGGCTTTCAGCCTCCGAACGAAACGACGGTTATCGATCGCGCGGCTCTGATCGATCATGATCTCGCAGTCTTGCCGGTTCCCCGCCATTCCAAGCGGCAGCGGCACGCGAAGAAGGTTCTCGCCCGTGAGTCGAGTCGTACAGGGCAGGACCCAAGTCGACGGATGCTCCGCCTCGTTGAGCAGGTCGGTTTGAATCACGAGGACCGGCCGGACTTTCCCGGCTTCCGTTCCCTCGCGCGGATTGAGATCCGCGAGGTAAAGCGTTCCCCGCCGGACCCTCACCATTCGTCGAGACCCTCGGAAGCGAGATGATCGAGTTCCTCCAACTCCTTCGAGACCGACGCTCGGGTCGCGAGTGACGCCCGGCGATAGGCGTCACGCAGGCTTTCGCGATCCGTCGTCTCTTTGAGCAGTCGGAGGCCCCGGCGCACCACCTCGACCTTGCTCTTGGCCTTGAGCTTGTCCTGGAGCGCGAGAACGAGCTCGAACTCTTCCGGGGGAAGCGTGATACTGGATTTGGTATTAGATTTCATACCTAAACAATACCTCACTGGGAGGGCGGCTGTCGATGGTGATACCATCGAAAGGAGCTCCCATGAATCGACGGTGCTTTCCAAACGTCTGATCTGGTTCTATAGGGGATTGTATCCATCCCCTGAATTGTCGTGCAGCGGCACGGCTACGACCTCAATGAGGCCAGCAGAGTTGACGCGCGGTCGTGGCAGAGGCGCGAGTGGTTTTGTCGAGTGCTAGAATTCGTCGGGATCGGCTTTTTGAGTTGTGGGAAGGCACACTTATCGTTACAGATTGTCGTGGGACGCAACTGTCGGGAGTTGGGCGCTTATGGGAGGAGGAGACCGAGCTGCCACGGCGTTTTTGTCGAGATGACGGATGATGTGGTCGACGACTTTCGGGTCGGGGAGCACCGCGATGATCTTCATTTCGGCGCCACATTTGCAGAGGAGAGGGTCCACCTCGAAGACTTTTCGGATGAGCCGTGCCCAGGAAGCTCGGCTGGGGGACAAGGGTTTGTCGAAATCCGGTTCTGGAGGCGCTGGAACGGCAACACCGGTCTGAGACCCGTCGTTTGGTGGTAGAGCCTTGCGGATTCGGTTGCTGTAGGCTCCGTAATATCTGGTCAAATGTTGGCCGCGGTCTGGGATCTGCTGACAAATGGCATGAATCCAATCGAGTCTATCGAGAAGCAAAACGGCATTTTGAACGCCGAGATCGCCTGGGCCGCTGTTTCTCTCGTCGGGTTCGTCTCGTGGTTCGCCCACAACGCCATGTCAAAACCGTGTCACGATGAGGTACATGACGGCCGCGTCTGCCACACTACCGATGACTAGCCCGCTTGTCCCAACAGCTCCGGCAATCCGAACCCGCATGGCCGATTCAACCGGCCCATAGTCAAGCAGGAGGCGGAGACCGAACGCAAGGCCCAACGCCAGCACGCCAGGCGAATGCCCGAAGCTCTTGATATCGGATTCATGCCTGACTGCCAACCCCTGCGCGATGAAGAACGGGTACCAGGCCACGGCCGCGGTCAGGACGACGCCGACGAGGAATAGATAGCCCCGCACCAAACGGGGGGAGGACCAGCTTGCGGCGGCGCCGAGTACGACTGCCAGGCCAATGGAACACGGAAGACGTGCTACGGCAAGGAAGCCCACAAAGCAGGTGAGCGCGCCAAGGACCAGGCTGGCCTGCAGGCAACGCTTCGGAACCAGTGGAGCCGGACTCAGCAGGGCACGCAACGAGCGACCGAACCATCCAAGCCAGTCCAACTGCTTCAGTCCTGACGAGGTGCCTTCTCGCATGCTCCTGCTGTCGGCCACACAGTGGACCCTTACCGACTTCGATCGAGCAGCGAATAAACCACGGGGATAATCAGCAAGGTGAGCCCTGTCGACACCACCAATCCGCCAATCACCGTCCAGGCCATCGGGGAACGGAGCTCACTACCTTCACCCAAACCGAGGGCCATCGGGAAGAGTCCCAAGACCGTCGTCGATGTGGTCATTAAGATGGGGCGCAGTCGGACTTGGCCGGCCTTGCGGAGAGCGTCCAGCTTAGAGAGGCCCTCTTTGCGAAGACGATTCGTGTAATCCACCAGAATGATGGCGTTATTGACGACGATTCCCGCCAGCATGATGACACCAATCAACACCACCACACTGATGGTGATTTGGAGAAGGTAGAGCGTGAGCATCACACCGATGAGGGAGAAGGGAACACTGAACAAGATGACAAAAGGATGGAGAAGCGACTCGAACTGAGACGCCATGACCAGATAGACCATGAAAATAGCCAGAAGGATGGCGAACTGCATACTTTGGAAGGAGGTCTCCATCTCCTTCCGCTGGCCACCCAAACGCCAGTCGAAACCCTCGGGAAACGTCATGGCATTGAGGGCGGCCTCGATGTCTTCGGAGGCCGAGCCCAGGTCTCGATCCACCAAGTTCGCGGTGATGAGAGCGACTCGTTCCCCGTCGGCGCGGCGGATCTCTGCGGGGCCTTCGGTCTCTAGGATCTCCGCCACTGAGGACAGCCGTATCGACGTCGTACCACTCTCGGAGATGCTCAGGTTGCCCAAGTCGCTAGCGCTATTGCGAAACTTTTCCTCGGAACGGACACGTATATCGATGGTCCGGTCCTCACGGGTGATGTCGGTGGCCACGGATCCGAGAACCTTGGACCGGATCAGAGATGCTGCATCGTTGACGTTGAAACCGAGAGACGACAGCCGTTCACGGTTGAACCGTATCTGAAGCTCCGGGTAGCCACCTTCCGTGGACGACTTGATGTCGGCAAGCCCAGGTATCTCGTGCATGCGGGCCACCAGATCATCGGCCAGACGCCGGAGGAGCTTCAAGTTGAAGCCGCGAATCTCCACTTCGATCGGAGTCTTGAAGCTGAAATACGTCGGCCGCCCGAACCGATACTTCATGTCGCCGTCTCGTTCCAGTACCGGGCGCAGACGCTCCATCAGAGCGTCCTCCTTTTCTTTGTCCATGGGCGGGGCGAGCGTCAAAGTAATCTGTCCGATGTTCTCTCTGAGCTCTCCGGCAATCCCACCTTGATCGTTCGAGGTACCGGCAACGGCATAAACCGTCTCGACACCATCCAGCGACCGAGCGAAATCCTCGATGTTGGAGATGCGTCGATAAGAAACGTCGAGAGAGGTTCCGGGCGGAAGCTCGAGATTGGCAAAGAACTGGCCTTGAACGAGCTCCGGCACCAGTTCCCGTCCCAACTGCCCAAACAGAAAGAGACTGCAGACCAGAAGTGTCACTGTCACCGCGAGCGTGGTCAACGGCCACGCGAGCACCTTCTCGAGAAGAATCGGGTAGGAATCCTTGATAGCGCCAAAGACGACGTTGAATCCTTTGATGGGGAGGTACAAAACAGCGTCAATCACGAGACGAACTGCAAGTCCCAGAACCTTGACGACCTTGGCGACTCCGAGGCTCACATAGAAAAAGAAGGTGCTGATCCAACGCCTCAAGAAAATGGCCTTCTCGGGGACCTCCTCCTCAACCGCAGCCGTCCCACCGAATTGACGGGAAGCGAGCATCGGAATGAGGGTCAAGGCCACGATCAACGAGACGGAGAGAGAAAAGGTCACGGTCAGGGCTTGGTCGCCGAAAAGCTGACCCGCCACACCTTCGACGAAGACGATGGGAACAAAGACACAAACCGTCGTCATCGTGGAGGCAATGACGGCGCGACCCACTTCGCTCGCTCCGACCTTCGCCGCCTCGACGATTCCAAGACCTTCGTCCCGCTTCCGCTGAATGGACTCCAGTACGACGATCGAGTTATCGACGAGCAATCCTATCCCCAGCGTCAGGCCCCCCAGGGACATGATGTTGAGCGAGACGCCAAAGACGTACATCAAGAAGAACGTAGCGATGACGGAGATGGGGATAGATACGCCGATAATGAGTGTAGGCTTGATGTTCCGCAGGAACAGAAGGAGGATGAAGATGGCCAAAGTGCCGCCGAGCGCCGCCGTCATCAGCACTTCCTGTACGGATTGACGAATGTAGTTAGCCTGGTCCGTAATGATACGGAGCTCGAGATCTCCGGCGACACGCTGCAGTTGGTCTTCGAGCTCACCCAGTCGGTCCTTCACCGCCTGAGACACCGTAACGGTATTGGTGCCGCCTTCCTTGTAGATGGCGACCTCGACACTCTCCTGCCCGTTGATACGAGTAATGACTTCGCGCTCTTTGTGCCCCCGGCTAATAAGAGCGACATCCTCGAGTCGGACTACAGTACTGTCGCCACTGTCGATGACGATCTGTCTCATGTCCGAGGGGCGCTCGAACTCGTTGATAGTCCGAACCAGGTATTCGGTTTGCCCATCCTGGAGCCGCCCGCCGGTCAAGTTGATGTTCTCTTGAGCCAACCTCGAAATGATCCGGTTGGTACTCAGCCCGAGGTTGTTGATGCGCCTCTCGTCGAGCTCGATATGTATTTCTTCTTCGAGACCGCCGTTGACCAGGACCGCGGCCACGCCATCGATTCGCTCCAAGAAACGCTTGACCTGTAGCTCAGCAATCAAGCGCATACGCACCAAATCGTCGTCGCCGTATATCCCGATGCGCATAATGGGATCGAGGGAGGGGTCATAGCGCAGAAGAACGGGTCGGCCGGCAATGTCCGGCAACTGGATGAGGTCGAGCCGCTCTCGCACATCGAGAGCCGCCATGTCCATGTTGGTGTCCCAACCGAACTCGAGAGTCACTTCGCTCATGTCGGCGCGAGAGCTGGAGGTGACCAGCGCAACACTGTTGACCACACCCACGGCATTCTCGACGGTTTTGGTGATGAGGCTTTCGACTTCGGCCGGTGCAGCGCCGTCGAACTCGGTCCGAACCGTGAGCGAAGGGTATGTGATCTCGGGAAGGAGATCGACCGCCAAATCGTCGAAGGCCACCAGGCCGAAGACGACAGCGGCCAGCATGAAGACGAAAACGGTTACGGGTCGCCGGATGGAAAAATCAACGATGCTCACTGCTTTTTGGACTCCTCGATACGACGGCGGATGACCGATTCGATTTGCTCCTCGCTCATCCCTCGGCCCCTCATTCGCACCTTGACCTGTTCGAGCTGCTCCGGCGTCATCTTGGAAAAGTCCATGCGTCCCGGCCCGCCGCCAGGCCCCATTCCGCCGCCCATCCCCGGGCCTGGTGCGCCTGCCGCCGCGGGAGGGCCCCCATCCGCTGTTCTTTGCGGCACATGCACGGGCTCACCTTCTCCGGCTCCTGGGCCGGCCAAGATTTGTACGGGAGTGCCGTCGCTCAGCCCGTCTTGCCCTATGACGATGACGCGCTCGCCGTCGGCAAGTCCTTCCAAGACCTCTACGAACTCCTCCTCTTCGAAGCCAACCCTCAAGTCCCGACGCTCTGCAATCCCCTCATTGGCAACATAGACCGTGTCACCGAAGCTTTCGAATGAAAGGGCGTTCTTGGGAATGACTAATGCGTTGGTATGTGTATCCATCTCCAGAAAGACGCTGGCAAACATCCCCGGTCGCAGCTTGCCGCGGGCCGAGACCTCGAGCGTCACCTTGATGGTTCCCGTCGTGGCATCCACCACCGGACTGATGCGAAGCACTCTGGCGGGGAAAGGATCTTCAGGCCAGGCCTCTACGGCGATACGGGCGGGCTGCCCGATCTTCAAACGGGAAAGCTCCTTTTCCGGAACTTGAATGGGGCAAAGTAAAGGATCGAAGTCCGAGATACGAAACAGCTTCTGATTGGGTGTCACGTTATCGGCATGCTTGATGACACGCTCTATAATGATGCCGTCGAAGGGAGCGGCGATGTCGGTGTAGTCGAGATTGATTTGAGCATTGTCGAGTTGGGCCTTGGCGGACTCCATGCGAGCGAGGGCTTGGTCGAAAACCTCCAAGCTGATGATCTCACTTTCGTGAGCTTGCTTGGCCCGTTCGTAAGCACGGGTGGCCTCCGCCAAGGCGACACGGGCCACTTCGACTTGAGACTCGGTTTCACGCGGATCGATCTTGGCAAGGAGCTGTCCTTTCTTGACGATCTGGCCTTCCTCGGTTGCCAGCTCCAAAAGCCGACCGGCGACCCGGGCCACGATATCCACTTCGTTCTCGGCCTCCAAAGTTCCGTTTGTTTCCAGGAACGATGAAATGGAACGCCTCGAGACCGCGCTTACCTCGACCGGAACAGCGGCTGCGTCGCTCGGCCCCTGATTGTCACCGTTCCGCATACCCGCGGGCGGACCTCCACCCTTGCTCTTACCCTTGGGGGGAGCACCTCCGTCAGAATCTCCAGAGGATCCACCGCCACAAGCCCAAAAGGTCCCTACCGTCAGGCTGACGATGAGAATAGCAACTGTGGTCAAACTCTTTGATGGTCTCATTTTCTCCAAACCTTGGGTTCAAGCCTGAAAACGCGTTTTTACGTTTCAGACCTGACCCCTCATATCCATTTACGCGGCTCGAACGACTCTCCTCAGGAACACGATGAAATCATCCATGATCGAGTAAATCGTCGGGATGATGATCAAGGTCAATAAAGTCGAAGCGGCCAATCCTGCCATGATGACGAGCCCTACCGGCGCCCAATTCGCGGCGTTCCCCTCCGGCGTTCCGAGCCATCCAGGGAAGATCAAGGGTGCCACCATGGGCGTCAATCCGAGCAACGTTGTGAGGGCCGTCATCATGATGGGACGGAGCCGATGCTTGCCGCCCAGGATAACCGCTTCCGTACGGCTCATTCCCTCCCAGCGGAGGTGGTTGATGTGATCGATCAAGACGATGGCATTGTTGACGACCACACCTATCAGAATGATGAGACCCAAGTTACTGGTATTGTCCAGCGGCTGATTCGTGATCTTCAACACTATCCCCACTCCGATGAACGCGAAGGGGATGGAGAACATGATCGTGAGGGGCTGGACGAAGTTCTCGAAAAGCGCCGACATGATCAAGTAAATCAACAGCATCGCAAAGAGCAGAGAGAATCCGGCCTCGCCGAAATCCTGCTGCGCGTGCCTAGCCCACCGTCCGAAGCTCCATTCGTAGCCCGGAGGTAAGTTGATGGTATCCATTATTTCTTGGACCTCACCCATCATTCCAAAAGAAGCCGACTGACCGGTGGTGTTCGCTGTGATGCTGATCTCGGGTCGCCGGTTCTCACGCTCGATGGTTCTTGGTCCTTGCTCCATTCGAAAGTCCGCCAACGCCCCGATGGGCAAGGCATTCTCGGTACTGAAGACGGGCATCTTCTTGAGCTGATCCAGTGTTTGCCGGTCCTCCTCCCGGAACTGCATGACGAGATCCACTTCCCGTTCTTCCGTCTTCAATCGAGAGACGGGGCGCGTCGACAACGCGTTGTTGATCGTCATCGCCACAACTTGAGTCGAAAGCCCGGCTGCCAAGGCTCGCTCGCGGTTCACCTCGACGTGGATCTCTTCATCCCCACTCTCGAGGGAGGTGTCGACGTCTTTGATGAAAGGAATCGCCTCGAGCCGTTCGACGATTTTCGCGGAGACGAGCTCGAGAACCGCCAGATCGTCACCACTGATGTCCATACTGATGCCCATCATCCCGCCGCCGTGCCGCCCCATGCTCTGGGCGAGTCGAAATGTGATTCCGGCCCTGACGGGCAACAGCTCGCGAATCTTGTCGCGAACCTCCCGCGTGCTGAGCGAGGCCTCCTCCTCATCGGTGAGCATAACCTCGACCCGACTCGCGCCCCCTCCCGGACCGCCGCCCCGGGAGCGACCGCTGCCTCTTTCGTAACGGTAGGTTATGTCTTTTATATCCAGCTCAATTTTCTTCTCCATCAGAAGCTGGAAGATCTCTTCATGAAGAGCGGCCTTTTGTTCCACGGAGAAGTGCCGCGGCACATCGACATAGATGGAGACCTCGCGCTCCATGGTCCGGGGTGAGAACGACCGCTCGATCGTCCCGAAGAGCAGCCAGGACCCGTAGAGCATGACCAAAATACTCAGGAAGAAAGCGAACCGATGTTTCAGCGTGAAGGCGATCACGCCGCCATACTTTTGAGTCAGCCACAGAACGATGTTCGAACGTTTCGAGGACTCACCTTTCAGCAGGATGGAAGCCATCATCGGCACCACCGTCAAGGCCACGAGCAACGATGCCACCATGACGATACAGATGGTCATACCGACGTCGGTCATGAACCGCATGAATCCGCCGCCTGATCCAAGAAAAATCAGGGGAACGAACACACAGATGGTGGTCGCCGTCGAGGCAATAATGGGCATCGCGACTTCGGTCGTACCACGCAAGGCAGCGGTTTTTGCATCTTCACCGAGATCTTGGAAGCGCCGGAAGATCGCCTCAATGACCACGATGGAGTTATCCACGAGCATTCCCACAGCCAACATCAATCCCATGAGACTGATGATGTTGATGGTGATGTTCGAAAGGTCCATCTGGCGTAGGAAGTACATGATGACGAAGGTCAGGATCACCGATATCGGGATGGCGATAGCCACGAGAAGCGTGGTGCGGACCTTCCTCAAAAAGAAGAACAAAAACAAAATGGCCAGTCCACCGCCCAAAAGACCGGCGTTACGAAGCTGCCCCAAACCCTTGCGTATGTCCACCGAAGAATCGCGAAGATAACGGAATCGGAGTCCCTCAGCATTGGATAGACCACCGATCTCTTCTAGCTCGACCTTGACGCGGTCTACGACTTCGAGAAGATTCGCCGTCGAGGCTTTGTAGACGCTGACGGTAAGGGCTTCTTGGCCGTTCAAGAAGTTGAAGCTGTCCTGACGTGGATAGGCATACTCAACATCCGCCACGTCCCCGAGACGAATCCCTCGCCCTGTCAAGGGTAGGCTCTGGATCTCGTCGAGAGTTTGAAACTCACCAATGGTCCTGATAATGAGCTTGCGGCCACCCTCCTTGACCCAACCGCCGGACACATTGACGTTGTTGGACCTTAAGGAGCTGGCAACGTCCCGCACATCGACGCCGTGGGAGCGCATCCGGGCGGGGTTGATCCGCACCTCTACTTGCCGCTGGTTCAGACCCCTCGTGTCGACCTGAGCAACACCTTCCAAGCGCTCGAGCCGACGCTGCAGCACGTTTTCCACGAAGAAGTAAAGACGGTCTTTGTCCCAGTTCGAGCTGACCTGAAAGCGGAACACCGGCATATCGGTGCTTTGGAATCGGCGGATGAAAACCCGGCGCAAGTCCGAAGGAAGAAGATGCCGTATGCGATCGATGCGGTCCCGTACTTCCACGGCCGCCATGTCCATATCCGTACCATCCTCGAAGGAAAGACTCACGCTTCCCTGGCTCGCGGAAGCACGAACGCTCAAGGTCTCGATACCATTGATCGTACCTAGTATGTCTTCGAGGGGGCGTACGATGAGCCGCTCGACTTCTTCCGGTGAAGACGAGTTGTAAGGTGCCTGCACCCACATGCTCGGACGAGAAAAATCGGGCAGGAACTCGAGGGGCAGGCGCTGGAGCGAAAGATAACCGAGTACGAGTATTCCCAGAATCGCCATCCCCATGGTGACCTTGCGTTCCACGGCAAACTTGGCGATGGGATTGACCCGCCGTGTCAGTTTGACAGCTTCTTCTTTATCCACTTATGGTTCGACTCCCTAACCGGAAATTCAATGGGATGGTGCGTGCGAGGATTAGCGCCCCTGCTTGTTGTGGTTGCTATTCTTAAGGCGTCGCTCGTCATGCTCGGCCATCAACTCGTCGAAGCGCTTCTGCTGTTCGGATTTCAAGATGGCACGCACCTCGTGGCGGAACTCCATCCTGAGATCTCGATAGGCGTTCTGGCTTTGGCTCCAGATCTCGCGTGATTTCTCGTTATAGGCATCGAGGACATTCTCGAGATTCGCTATTTGATCCGAGGACAAGTCGAGCTCTTTTTCGAGCCAAGCCTTGAATCCCGCGGAGCGGTCCTTTCGATCGCCATCCTGACTTCTGCTGCTCCGCTCACCACCCAGACAGAGCTCGTTCAGCAACACACCTATGCTCATGCCGAGAACTAAGGTCAAGAGAAGGGTGACCCAGATCCATTTGCGCGCCCGCATGGGCATTACTGCTCTCCTCCTGGCAGGGACTCAAAGGCGAGCTCTAGCATCCGAGGAGGCTCCTCTTCTGCGATCACGATGATGCCATCTCCCAATGCCATGGTTTCCAATTCTTCCAAGCCTGAATCAGCCGGTGAGAGCAACATCAGGGCCACGGCAGCAAGCATGGCCGCCGTTGCCAAAGGCAACAAGCGAACGGCCACGCGTTTCCAGAAAAGCCATGACGCGTCTTGGCCGAGCACTTCGTCCTTACGTGCGCGAAACCGGGACACGAAGAATGGATCCGGCTCCGTTCGCGCACACAACATGTTAGAGAGCTCTCGATAGGACTCCAATTCCTCGCGACAAGTCGAGCAGCCTTCGAGGTGCTTCTCGACCAAAGACACATCTGAGCCGGCCAGCTCAGAATCCATATATCGAGACAACAACAGTCCCCAGCGCTCACAGTCCATCTTCAATTCTCCGTTCCACGAAGCTTCCTCAATAAGGCGCGAAGCTCCTGACGACCACGGTGAATTCTCACTTGCACGGTACCAAGAGGCCATTTCAGCATGTCTGCGATCTCCAGGTACGTCATTCCTTCGACTTCTCTCAGCACGAGCGGAGCTCGATGCTCCTCTTTCATCTGACTGAAAGCCAGTTTCAAGTGCCGCCCCAACTCCCTCGACGCCGCCAGAGACTCGCCCGATGCGGCTTTCTCGTCTCCCGTCATCGCGTCCAAGTCCTCCAAAGCGACCTCTCGTTTTCGTTTGATACGGCGAAGCTCGTCTTGAGCTCGATTGATAGCGACCCGATAGAGCCAGGCCCGAACCGAGCCCGCACTCCTGATGGTCGACGCCTTCTGATAGGCCTTGATGAAAGTGTCCTGTGCAATATCCTCAGCCATCGCCCGGTCCCTCACGTACCCGAAAGCGACATTTCGAAGACTCGATTCATAGCGCGTCACGATTTCGTCGAATGCTTTTTCGTCTCCGTCCAGGAAACGCGCCACGATCTGCTCGTCGGATTCCATTGTCGGTCTCAGCTAATCCCGTTCGCCCGGCGAGTATGCGCTTCCAGATCTAAGACGTCTTTCCTGGTGGTTTTATTTCAAGCGTTTGGCGGCACCAGGCCGTACGTCATCTGGGCGACGGAAGGGTCCCCCTCAACTCCCGGACGTAAAGATGGGCCCATGTTAGCGCTCGAGCGACCTCGAGTCACTAAATGATTGAAAAAAAACAGTTAAGGGTGTTAATGGCGCGGCCGGAAGCTCGGTTTACACCAACCACATGCGAACTGACCGACCGCTCATTCACCCGATGTCGAGCCTTCGCCTCGTCAGTCTTTCAGCCGAAACCTTGCTTCGACGGCGTCGTGGTCCGAAGCCCGGAGGTGCGTCGAGCGATTTCCACTGTACCTATCCGGGTAACTGGCGTCGAAATGCAGAATATCAACGGCGGCCAGTTTTTCCAGCATCCCCGGGCTCACGAGAATATGGTCCAGGATCTGGCTGTTTCCCTGGTAGACGTAAGTGAACCTCTCAGCCTCATCTTCGCGCAGGACGAGGTTCGTCAGCGGCACTTCACCGTCTCCCCCTTCTAAAATGGCGAGCGGGTGGCCGGGGCCTTCCCCAGGCTCTCCAAACTGAAAATCGTTGAGATCGCCGGCGACCACGAGCCAGGCCGAGGGGTCTCCTTCTAGGACAGAGTCGACGTAGTTCCGAACGGCTCGCGCTTGAGCTTTCCTTTGCACTTCGGAGCTCCGATGGGGCGGATCGTCCACTCCAAACAACGGATCGTCTCCACCCTTGCTCCTGAAATGGTTCCCCACCACCGTCACGCGTTTCCCACGAATCTCGAAGATGCCCACGAGAGGCTCGCGACCCGGGCTTTCGCTGGTCAGCCCAAAAGCCCTCTCCGACTCCCGACCGGAAAGAAGTGTCGCTTCCTCGAGCGCAACCCTTTGTCGATCCCAAAGAAAGCCATTCTCGATCCCCCGGCGGTCGCTACTTCCCAACGAGGTGGCCACGTAAGATGTGTCACTCCCTTGGTTCACTCTCTTTGCCAATTGCGACAATATCGAGGTGTTCTCTACTTCCTGGACGACGATAATCTCCGGCAGTCTCAACTCTTCCCGTATGACGGCCTCGAGTTTCAGGAGCTTCGTCTCGAGCTCATCAGGGCTCGGTGTCGTTCCCTCATCGGCCTTTTCCGGATCATCCTCGAGGTCGAAGAGATTCTCCACATTGAATGTGGTGATGACGAAATCTCCGTTAGGTCCCGTGCGCGTGCTCACAGGCAGCGTCGGCAATCTTCGAATCTTGGACTTCGATTCGCGACGGGAGGACTTTGTAGTTGCCATAGGTGTAATCCACGACGCCTAGTAGTTCGACGACCTCATCCCCCGGCCGGACAACGGTTGAGCGCCCGTGGGCTTCTCCTGCAATTTGGATGCGCTCAGGATTGTAGTCCACCTCATTGTCTCCCAACGAGCGAAGCAAGATATGCGAGGTCTCAGCGAAAAAGCCCGAGCCCGGCTTCGCGCCCGATTCCGCCAGAACGGCAAACTCCCCGAAAGAAGAAGTGGGCGCTACGACGAGGCCGTTTTGGACCCTGACCAGCATCCCTTCCCTGGACTCCCAGAAGGCTTTACCCTCAGTCAAGGATTCCGTTGGGAGTCCCTCGAGTGCGACGGTTGGGGGCTGTGGATTCCCACTCGATCGAATCTCGAGTTGTAACAGCCCGCTCACCTGGGTTCTGGGAAGGGCTTTGCCGAATTGAAGCTCTTCGACCTGACCACTGACACGAACGCCGTCCCCTACGACCGGCATGCGGATACCCGAAGGGGCACCTTCCGTCACCACGAGCACGCCGTCGGAAGTTGCGGGATCTCCATCTCCGGCCGGATCTTGGATGAAGAAGCCTTCGCCATCCGCAAGCACAAAGGTCACGACTCCCGACGTCACCACTGTTTGGCCCTGAAGTGGCGAAAAGTGATCCTTCCCCTGGATCGCCATGATCGTAACATCCGATGACCGGCTGCAGCCCGATGCCAACACCAGGATTAGGGCAATTCCGAGCCACCTCCCGCCGAACGGAAGCCGCTTCCCCATTACACCTACCCGCATTCGAATCTTCCTCTCAAGAAACGTAAATCTTACCTGTTCGCCACATTCTTGGCTATTCCGTAACTCCTTCCTCCTTTCTCCTTTCTCCCTCCAACTGGCTTTTCCCGGGCCCGGGCAGGGGCAAGGTTTTTTGTCCGATTTGACATGAAGCGACGACGGCAATAGCGTCTCTTTTGAAACGCAGGTCTGTCAACGAGAGTCGGGCTCTAGATGCAGCAAGCTGGTTGGAGGACCACTTGTCCTATGTTCCTTCTGTCGATTTGCGTCTCGTGTCATTCGAGCCCCCCTCCATCTTTCTCCCCTCAGGCCATGTTTGCCACTGCAGCTGACGGCGTTTCTCTCCGTTACGACGTCGACGGATTGGGCAGCCCTCCCCTCGTCTTCGTACACGGTTGGTCTTGCGACCGAACCTACTGGGAACATCAGGCGAAGCACTTCCAGTCCGACCACCTGGTGGTCGTGATGGATCTCGCGGGGCATGGGGAATCCGGTCTCGACAGGACGACATGGTCCATGGAAGCCTTCGGCCAAGATGTCGTGTCGGTCGTCAGAAGACTGGACCTAAAAGATGTCATACTCATCGGTCACTCAATGGGAGGATCCGTGATCCTGGAAGCGGCGCGGATGATGCCAAATCGCGTTTCGGCGATCGTTGCCGTCGACACCTTCTTCGACATCGAGACGATGATGAGTCGGGATCAAGCCGACCAATTCTTGAGGCCATTCCGATCGAATTTTCGCGCCGCGACCCGAAGTTATGTAAGGGAGTATATGTTCACGCCCGCAACCGATGCCTCACTCATAGAGGCCATCGCCGCCGATATGTCACTGGCCCCACCGGATGTCGCCATCGAGAGCCTCGCAAGCTTGGTCATGTACGACACACCCGCCGCACTGAGAAAGGTCGGCGTCCCCGTCCACTGCATCAACTCCGACAAGGTCCTCACCAAGGTCGACGTCGCTCGAGAGTACGCACCGTCGTTCGACGTCAGCATCTTGCCAGACGTCGGACACTTCCTGATGATGGAGAGGCCGGAGGAATTCAACGAGCTCCTCGGCCAGACACTCGATGCTTTGCTCTCGGAAACAGAACGAACTGCCTCATGAGGATATGAACAATGATCAACGAACTACGTGAGATCGATAAAGAGCTCTCCCGACTCCGAGTCAGAATCCAGCGTATGATCAACCTCCTCGAGAAACGACGCGTGCGATTGGAAACCCTCGAGGACGACGAGCTCTTCGGAGAAGCAGCCGAGCGTACGCTTCCCGCCTTGGAGATCGCCGAGCTCCTTGACAAATCCAAATCGAAGAAAAAAAGCAAATCTTGAGCAACGCATGACAAAATGGCGACGCCAGCAGACAGCTACGCATGACGGAGGAAAAATGACGGTGCAAAGACGGCAGGTTCTCAAGGCCATAGCTGCAGGTGCAATGTTCCCCTATGGACCTTTCGCTAACTCTCCGAGTTCATTTCAATCCCATTCATCAGCCGAGATTGACCAGCTTTTCGACGAGGCGATCGTCATCGATACCCTGTCGTCCGCTCACAAATGGGACGACGTGGCGTTCTCGGCTCTCGAGGAGTCCGGATATACGGCGATCCAGACATCTCTGTCCAGCCGGAATCTAGAAGTAGCGGTTCAAGCATTGGCGGAGTGGAACCGACGGGTCGAAGATCACCCTGACATATTCCTCAAAGCCATCACCGCAGCGGACATCGAGCGGGCCAAACGTGAAGGCAAACTGGCTGTAGTCTACGGATTCCAAAACGCCACGATGATCGAGGACGATGTGGACAATGTCGATGTCCTCTACGATCTGGGAACGCGTTGCATACAGCTCACTTACAATGCCAGAAACCTGGTCGGCGACGGTTGCACAGAGCGGACACAAACGGGCCTATCCGATTTCGGTGTGGCTGTCGTCGAGAGGATGAACGACTTGGGCATCATCGTGGACCTATCGCATTGCGGCAAGGGCACGACGAAGGATGCCACCGAGATGAGCCGGCAACCGCCGGCGTTCACTCACACCATGTGTGAGGCGATCTACAACAACCACCCGCGCGCCAAAACGGACGAGCAAATAAAGGCGCTATCGGAAAAGGGTGGCGTCGTCGGCATCATGATGCTCGGCTATATGGTTGGAAAATCCCCCGATACCGATTTCGATGACTACTTGAACCACATCGACCACGCCGTCAAGGTTGCCGGTATCGATCACGTAGGGCTCTCCACGGATTTTCCGCTCCGCGGAATCAAGCCATGGGCCACCAAGGAAAATTGGTACGAGCCGAGGCTCAAGAGCTTCAAGCCCTCCTACAACGTCCGGTGGCCCCCCTGGGTACCGGAGCTCGATGAACCCAAGCGATACCGTAACGTAGCTCATGGCTTGAACCGGCGCGGCTACAAGCCGGCGGATATAGAGAAGATTCTGGGACGTAATTGGTTGAGGTATTTTCGCGAGATTTTTGGAGGTTGAGCAATGTCGCCAACAGACGCAGGTCGAACCACTTTCGCAATCCTATTACTGGCTTTCGTCGCTGTCGCCGGACCACTAAGCTGTGGAACAGCGCAAGAGCAAGACGACTCAACGAAGACGTTTCGTATCGCCGTGGCAGGTTTCTCCCATGAGACCTGTACCTTTTGCCCCACGCCGACGACGATAGAAAGTTATGAACGCGGTGGGGTACTTCGAGGTAAGGAAATTCTCGATACCTACCGAGGCGTCCAAATCTACATCAATGGATTCATTCAGGTCGCGGACCAAGAAGAGGACGTCGAGCTCGTCGGCATCGTCGATGCCTCGAGCGCGTGGGGCGGGTCTTCGGGTAGCTGGATCCAAGCCGATGCCTTCGACAAATATACGAACGAAATCGTCCAAGGCCTCGAGGCTAGCGGCCCGTTCGACGGCGTTCTCCTGGCGCTCCATGGGGCCATGGCGGCCGAGAACTATCCCAAGGCAGAAGCCGAAATCGTGCGGCGGGTCCGTGGCGCCGTGGGCGACATCCCCATCATGGTCACTCTCGACCTTCACGCCAACGAGGACCACGAAATCACGGATGCCGCCGATGCCGTCTTCGTGATCACGGAATACCCTCACCGCGATAAGCAGAAGACGGGCGCCATCGCAGCCCGCGCCATGGTGGATACACTCCGGGGCGAATTCAAACCCACCGTCGCTATTCGCAAACCCGGCGTCATCACGCCGAGTCTGTTCCAAGGAACCGATTTTTCACCCGCCAAAGACATCCGGGAACGAGCCCGAATGTGGGAAAGGGAGCACGGCGTCTACCGCGTGTCGGTCGCCTTCGGCTTTGCCTATGCCGATGTTCCGGATGTGGGCGCCACGGTCATCGCAGTGACCAATAACGACCAAGAGCTTGCCGAGCGGGCTGCGCAGGACGTGTCCGACTACATCTGGGAGCTCCGAGAGCCTTTCGCCAACAAGAAAGTTCCGAAAACGCGCGAAGCCGTGGAGCTGGCGATCCAAGCCGCTCGAGATCAGAAGACTCCTGTCATCATTGCCGACCATTCCGATCGCACAGGCGATTCAACGCACGTATTGAAGGAGCTCGTCGACCAAGGGGCGAAAAACTTCTGCGTAGCCACGATTGCCGATGAGAAGGCTCTGGAACAAATCGGTGCAGAAGCCAAGGTCGGCGATGACGTTACAGTGAGCATCGGCGGTTGGGCGACCGACCTGGCTGGGGAACCCTTCCCTATCACCGGAACCCTGGAGCATCTCGGCGAGGTGAACTACATCGCCACGGGTCCTTTGGAGCACGGCGTCACGAGGCGTCTCGGAACCATCGCCGTCATCAAGTTTGGCGACAATAACCGCGTCATCATCACGCCCACTCTCCATCAAGTGAAGGATGATGCCATCTTTCCTGCGGTTGGTCTGAATCTCGACGACCTCGACATCGTTGCCATCAAGAGTCGCGTGCACTTTCGCGCTTTTTACCAAGATGCGGCAGGCACGATCATCGAAGTGGATGCACCCGGACTCGGCCCTGCCGATCTCACCGAGCTCGAGTACGAGAACATCCCGACCGACATTTATCCTCTAGGTGGAGACTCGAAGTAGAAAGTAGAAACCAGAGGCCAGTCCGCCTATACAAAGCTTACGGCGGACCCGCCGAAGCCATCGGAGTGATGCAATGAGCGAAGGCGGGTGAACATTTATCAGTGACCCGTAATCAGTAAGAAAGTCACCCTTAAGTCAGTAGGATCTTTACTGGTCACTGGTCACTGGTCACTGGTCACTGGTCACTGGTCACTGTGGACTGACCACTGAAAGGAAATCATGAACGTGGGCGACGACGCCAACTGCATCGAGATCGAGAGTAAAGAGGAACTCAACAACCATCTGGAGCGCGAGAAGAGTCTACAGGGTCTCGCAATCCAAGGGCTCGACTTGAGGGGCCCCGGAATCGAGTTGCGATTGACGTCTCTCCCGGCCCTCGGCGCCTTCTTTCTCGGCTGTGCTCTCAACCAGAAGACAGAGGCCCATATCCGAAAAACCGGAGGAACCATCTTCCCCGACTTTCGGGGACTACCCTTCAACGCCTACCGGTCGAGTCTTTATACGGTCGAGGAGCTCATGGAAGGCTACGAGCGGGGCAACCGTGACAGCCTCCGTGAGACCGTGGACGGCAAGATCTACGACTATTTTCAGAAACACCGATCCGGCCATCGGCCGGTTCCCATCATCCCGGCATTGTCGTTTCGCATTCACGACCACGCCATCGACAATGCGGTTCACGACCTCCTCTACCCGAGAGGCGCCGAACCCCTGAAGGTGGTGGCCATCATGGGCGGCCACAAGATGGCCCGAGACGACGACGTCTACATCGATGTGGCTCGTATTGCCTATCGATTGACCGAGAGAGGCTACTTTGTTGCGAGTGGCGGAGGCCCTGGGGCCATGGAAGCCACCAACCTTGGTGGCTACTTTTCCTCAATGTCCGAAGAAACGCTCGAGAAAGCCGTCATCGACATGGCGGAGCAGCCTGTTTATCAAGACGACCACTACATCGAAAGAGCTTACGAAGTCATCGAGCAGCATCCGAAGGGAGAACGAAGCCTAGCTATTCCCACCTGGTTCTACGGACACGAACCGACCAATATGTTCGCCAGTCACGTGGCCAAATACTTCGCTAATAGCCTGCGGGAAGACGGTATGCTGGCTCTCGCACAATACGGCGTCATTTATGCGCCGGGCAGTGCCGGCACCATCCAAGAAGTCTTCATGGATGCCGCTCAAAATCGCTACAAGTCCACTGGTGTGATCAGTCCGATGGTGTTTCTTGGAACCGAATATTGGAAAAAGACCAAACCGGTCTACCCTCTACTGAAGTCGCTCGCCGAAGGGTGTGAATATGAAGAGTTCGTTACGATCACCGACGACCCCAATGAGGTGGTGCGCTTCATCCGGAAGAACCCGCCCGTGTGGACAGAATCGTAGCGACGGACGACCCTTGCAAAGGCCTCCCCGCCGTGTCTAGACTGGAAGCCCGGCCAGAAAATAGAGGCCCTTTTTTTGGGCGTCGAGACATAAACGAGGACGACCGATATGGCGAGACATCCTGCCGCCGTCGTTTGGGAAGAAAAGCTCAAAGAGATTTTCGATCAAATCGACGACTGGTTCGAAGAACGATACGGGCATGTCTATCCCCTCCACCCGGCCCGCGCAAAGAGAGATGCAACCTCGAACAAGGAAGACGACGGTCTGTTCAACCTAGGCGCTGCTTACACGGCGGGTTTCGGCTCCAAGCACGGCCCCGGCTACGTTGTCGATGTCAAGTTGGCAACACTCGAGAGCGTACCCGAGGACGTCCGTGCGCAGGTCCAAAAAAAGGTGGTGGAATTCCTGCGCGAAGAACTACCCAAAGCGTTTCCGAACAAGAATTTGAAGGTCGAAAAAGACGGCTCCATTTACAAGATTTACGGGGACCTTTCTCTCGGAGAGGTCTGAAAAATGAGCCGGGCAAAACCTCGAGTCAACCGTAGGACTTACCTTGCCACTCTCTCCGCCTAAAAGATACAATCGAGCACCCATCCAGGCTTGATGTGCCAGGATTCAGACTTCCAGCAGGAGGAGTCTCATGGACAAGGGAAGAGTTCAGGTTCCGGCTGTCGGCATGATCGTAGCTGCGGGCATTGATGCCCTCTTTGCGGTGGCCCTCGTAACATTGAGTGCCTTGGACATTTCGATGATCGATCCTTGGATGCGACAGGGCGAGAAGGTCGACGCCGTCGCAGAAGGCGGTTTCCTCGTCGTCCTCTGTGTTGCAGGACTGATGATCGACGCCGTCATCGTCATCGGCGCGTCAAAAATGATGAAGCTCGAGTCCTATAGCTTTGCCGTCGCCGCAGCGCTGTTGTCGATCATCCCCTGTTTGTCATCGCCTTGCTTCATCTTGGGAATGCCCTTTGGCCTGTGGGCCTTGATCGTCTTGATGGATCCCGGCGTCAAAGCCGCGTTCTTTAGCACAAACGAGACCGCAGCAACACCGCCACCGATAGAAAACACGGAAGCGTAAGCCAAGGTTAAGGAGAAGTCACGGTGCAGAGGTTTCACCATTGTTTTGTCATCCGCGTGGTCATTCTTGGATTCTTTGCGACCACGCAACTCGTTCTCGCAGGAGAAAGTCCCGCCGTCGAAGCGACCGGCACCGTACGAGGAACCGTCACCCTGGACACGACGGGTGACCCCATCCACGGAGCCGAAGTCTGGATCCTGAGCTTGGGGATCTCAGCATTTGCCGATGTGGAGGGCATTTTCCAATTCAAGAACGTCCCCGTTGGGGCTCATGAAGTCATGGCGATTCGGCAGCATCTCGTTGCGTCCCGACAAATGGTCGAAGTGTCCGTGGGCCAAACCACCGAAATCCAGGTCACAATGACGCTGACACCGGTCCACGAAAGCATCACCGTGACCGCGAGCGTCGGTGAGACCACAACGTTCGATTCCTTCAACTCGGTGACGAGTCTCGACACGATGGACATCGCTGAAAGGATGGCGCCGAATATCGGAGAGCTCCTCGGAGAGGAAGCTGGTATTTACAAGCGGAGCTTTGGCCCTGGAAGTAGTCGCCCCATCATTCGCGGGTTCGACGGTGACCGCGTCCTCATCATGCAAGACGGTGTCCGAACCGGTGACCTTTCCAGCCAATCGGGCGATCACGGTGTCACGATTGACCCTGCCGGGCTAGAGCGACTCGAAGTGGTTCGAGGCCCTGCGACATTGCTATACGGGAGCAACGCCATCGGCGGCGTCGTGAACGCCATTACACCTCACGACACGTTCCACACCGAGAAGCACGTCGGTACCGACGGAAAGGTATTGGCCGATTTCGGCTCGGCCAACGCGCAGGCCGGCGTGAACGGTCAGGTGCAACGGATGGAGCAGAACTGGACGTTATGGGCCGGTGGTGGAGCTCGTCGAACCGGCGACTACGACACGCCGGAGGGCAAGGTAGAAAACTCGAGCACGCGTCTCGCGAATGGCCGACTAGGTGTCGGCATCTTTGGTGAAAAGACATACTTCAGCGGCGGATACCAAGTGGAAGACGGTCGATACGGCGTTCCGGGGGTGGGCGACATCCATGGCCACGGCCATGAGGACGAAGAGGAGCCCGCCGCAAAGGAGGAAGAGCTCCAAGTCGACCTGGATACGTTTCGTCAAAGCGCCCGTTTCAATTTCGGCATGAAGAACCTCGAAAACGAATTCATCGAGCACATGCATGTCACCTTTAGCTATATCGATTGGAGACATGATGAGATCGAAGTCGTAGGAGGGAGCGAGAATATCGGCACCTCCTTCGACAACAAAACCTATGTTGTGCGGGCGGAGGTCGAGCACGCGGAGACCGGACCCCTCTCGGGCAAGTTTGGACTCTGGACCCACTACCGTGACTACAAGGTGTTCGGCGAGGAAGCACTCGCGCCACCCACAACTCAAACTTCATTCGCTGGTTTTGTCTACGAGGAGCTCGAGATCAATCCAGCGGCGCAGCTACTGCTCGGTGGACGGATCGAGGTCAACGACTACAATCCGGATGTGAGCGAGGAAGAACAAGGGCACGATGTGGAGCTCGAGCCCCCGGAGGCGCGACCGCGTAGCTTCACCGGATTCTCGGGCTCGGTAGGCTTGAAACAGAATCTAGGCTCCAACTCCGCCCTCGTTGCGAACTTCACCGGATCGAGCCGCGCTCCCGCTCTCGAAGAGCTCTACAACTTCGGGCCCCATGTAGGGAACTTGGCCTTCGAGATTGGAAATCCCGATCTGAGCCAAGAGACCTCACTCGGACTCGATCTCAGTTTGCGCAGCCAAGCTCGTCGGATACAGGGCAGCGTGAATTTCTACTACTACGACATCAGCAACTTCGTATACGCCGCCTTTACCGATCTCATCGTGGAAGGTCTCCGCGTGGCGCCCTTCCTCCAAGGAGATAGTCGATTCGTCGGTATCGACGGTGAGGGGTCCATAAAGCTACACGAGCACGCCTTGTTGAACCTCGATTTGGGATATGTCAGAGCCAAGCTGACCGAGACGAATGAAGACCTTCCTCGCATACCTCCTCTTCACGGACGGGTCGCTCTCGAAATCCCTCATGGAGGCCTCACGGTCAGGCCGGAGTTGGTTTGGGCGGCACAGCAGGACAAGATCGCCCGTAACGAGACACCGACGGCTGGCTACGCCGTATTCAACGTCAATGCCTCGTATCTCCTCCCGCACCAAAGCTACGCCCATGTCTTTGCGGTGCGAGCCTACAACTTGACGAACGAGCTCTACCGGCTCCACACATCCTTTGTCAAGCTCGTCGCACCAGAAATAGGTCGGGGTATTCAGTTCAGCTATTCGATACGATTCTTCTAAATACGGATTGAGCTCGGTTCTGTAAGGAGGTCACATGGCACGCGGAGTCCACTGTTTGGTCGTTGGAGTCTTCTTTGCACTCATCTCTCTTGCTTGTCAAGATAAGGAGCAGAGCAGTCCTTCACAATCACCCCGCGATACGCTTCTCGCGCGCGCCGAGTCACTAGAGCTCGAAACGGAGTACGTGCCGCCTCCAGGCGATGCCCTCGAGCACCATACGGCCGGCTTCGCCAAGATACTCTGCTCGGCCGTCTTCATCACCGGACTCGACGCGGATTTCGCCGCCGAGAACATCGGCTACTTTTCGAGTCCCTACGAAGAGCGCGCCCATGTCACGGAGAAGGTGATCGACAAGGAAAACCGCGCCGTACACTTGACCCTCCCTTCCGGCGTCGTCCGAACGGCGAAGGTTTTCGGTGACCAAGGCTGTGTAGCTCTGCCCATAGGTGAGGAGTCGGTCTATTTTACGCCCGTAGAGGTCGAGAGTACTCTCCCCGATCCGACCACGACGCCTTGGCCCATGGGTGACGTCCTCCAGAATGAGCCCCTGCCGCCCGAGCTCGATAGCGAGAAGGTGGCCGCTGCCGTCGACGCTGCTTTCGAGCCGGCAGAGGGGATGACGGCCGCCTTCGTGGTGACGTGGAAAGGCCGCATTATCGGTGAGCGCTACCGCGAGGGCATCGATATGCACACGCCGCTCGAAAGCTGGTCGATGGGAAAGAGCCTCACCGCCACCCTCATGGGTATTCTCATCCAACAAGGTGTCTACGATCTTTGGCAGCCGGCCCCCGTTCCCGAGTGGCAAGAGGAAGGCGACCCACGCGCCGAGATCCGCATCGGCGACCTCATGCGCATGTCGAGTGGCCTCCGCTTCCGCGCACCTCAAGATCCCGACTTCGATCCGGACATGGGCTATCCCGACCACCTTTACGTTTACACCGGAACCGTCAACTCCTTTGAGTGGGCGGCAACAAGGCCGCAACAGTGGAAACCCAATACGGTGGGCCGCTACCGCAATTCCGATCCCGCGCTGACCAACTACTTGATCCGCCTCGCCGTCGAGGGACGTGGCGAAGACTACCTCTCGTTCCCACAAAAGGCTCTTTTCGACAAGCTCGGGATCCGCAACATGGTTCTGGAGACCGATCCCTACGGAAACTTCCTTCTTCAGGGCTACGAGTTCGGCTCAGGTCGCGACTGGGCCCGGCTCGGCAATCTCTACCTCCAAGACGGCGTCTGGGACGGCGAACGCCTCCTTCCCGAGGGCTACGTGGAGTACGCGAGCACGTTGGCGCCGGCTTGGGTGGCCGACGGCCGACCGATCTACGGCGGCGCCTTCTTCTGGATCAATGGAACGGACGCTTACCCCATCCCCAAGGATGCCTACTACATGGCCGGTGCCGGAAATCAGAAGACCATTATTATCCCGTCCCACGACCTCGTCGTTGTGCGCCTGGGCCATTACAAGGGCGGGGGTCCAGGTAACGAAGGGCTCAAGAACGCTCTAGCATTGTTGATGGAGGCTGTGCCGCAGAGTCGTTGAGTCTCCAATTGACGGGCGACGAGTGTAGCGACTACTATCCACTCAGAATGAGTGCGGGGGCCCTACCGTTGCCATCTTCGATCGATCTCATCACCGTGGTGTAGCCGGCAACGACCGGCCCACAACTCTACCGCAGGGAGCGCGATTGAACTGTCCCGCCTGTTCGACGGAGATTGCGGAGGATAGTCGCTTCTGCTCGTCCTGCGGATCGTCCATCGCGGAGCTCTCCGCCGAGGCGACGAGGGATCGCACTCCTAGTCACGAATCGACACCCCCATCCAGCGACTCCCAGCACGGACGTTTCAACCCCGGCACTATTCTTGCCGGTCGCTACCGGATCATCGAGCGCATCGGAAAGGGCGGCATGGGAGAGGTCTATCGCGCCGACGACCTCTTACTCGACAATGTGGTCGCATTGAAGTTCCTTCCCGTTGAGCTCACACGAAACGCAGAATCTCTCAAACGGTTTAGAAGTGAAGTCAGTGTGGCCCGCCAGATCTCGCACCCCAACGTTTGTCGGGTTTACGACATCAGCGAGGCGGAAGGCCACCACTTCCTTTCCATGGAGCACATCGATGGAGAAGACCTTCGATCGCTCCTGCGGCGTATCGGTCGTCTTCCTCCCGACAAAGCGGTAGAGATTGCCACCCAGCTCGCGTCCGGGTTGGCTGCCGCCCACGACAAGAAGGTACTCCATCGCGACATCAAGCCGGCGAACGTGATGATCGACGAGCGAGGTCAAGCCCGTATTACCGATTTTGGTCTCGCCGTAGCGACGGGAGAGATCGAGACGAGAGACATAAGAAGCGGGACACCGGGCTACATGGCGCCGGAGCAGTGGGCAGGCAAAGAAGTCACGGAGCGAAGCGACATCTATTGTTTGGGCCTCGTGCTTTACGAGCTTTTTACAGGAAAACGAGCCTTTGCGGCTGGAAACAAAGAAGAACTCTCGCGCCCAGAGGAGAATAGGAAGGTCGAGCCTCCATCGAAATTCGTGGAGGGTCTCAATCCGGCGGTGGACCGTATCATTCTGCAGTGTTTGGAGCGGGAACCAGAAAACCGCCCTCCCTCGGCCATCGCGGTTCGCTCCGCCCTTCCCGGTGGTGACCTTCTCGCTGCAGCCGTCGCTCGCGGCGAGACGCCGGCTCCCGCCCTCATCGCGGAGGCGGGCGAGTTCACGGGGTGGACACCCGCCGTTGCCTGGACGTGCTTGGTGGCGGTTCTCGTTTCTCTTATAGGGGCGATTTGGGCTTCGGAGCAGTCACAACTGAGTCAGATCGTTCCTCTTCCCAAATCACCGGAGGTGTTGGTCGCGGATGCCCGGGCCATTCTCGAAAATCTGGGCTACCCCACACCTCAGCGTGATCACACTTACGGCTTTTTGGCGGACACGAGCTACATCGATGATTTGATGTCGAAGCCACGTTCCACTACATGGTGGGAACTCTTGGCACGTGGCGAGCCCAGCGTGATCCGTTTCTGGTATCGGGAAAGCCCCCAATATCTCGTGCCCCACCGCATCACGGAGTTCTTTCCGACCGAACGCGATCCTCCTATCACCGTTCCCGGCATGGTGAGTCTTCAACTCGACACACGTGGGCGTTTGCGCCGATTGGAAGCCGTTCCCATCGGTCGCGATGAGCCCGACAACGACTCGAGATGGGCTGGATGGGAATCCCTGTTCGACGCGGCAGAGCTCGACATCGGTGATTTCACACCTGAAGAGCCAGAATGGTTACCACCAGACTACGCCGACCGTCGCGCCGCGTGGACAGGAACCTACCCTGACGCCCCCGAAGTCCCGATCCGTATCGAGGCGGCCTCTTATCGCGGACGACCCGTTGCCCTCCGAATCATTGAGCCTTGGACCCAACCGGCGGCCACCACGGCCGATTGGGTCCGTCCATCCGATGTCGTCCCTTTCAATCTGGCTCGTCTGGCTCATGTGGTTTTTCACTCGCTCTTCGTTTTGGTCCTCGGCTTTTTGGCATGGCGCAACTTGAGGTTGAGGAGGGGGGATCGACGGCTCGCCTTTCGACTCGCCTGTTTCTTCTTCGCCGTCGTGATGCTTCACTGGCTTTTTGGAGCGCATCACATTCCGGAGCAATCCCAGCTCCAGATTTTCTTCGGCGGTCTTTATCGCGCATTCTTTGCGGCTGGCTTGGCCTGGCTCTTCTACATGGCACTCGAACCGTCTGTCAGAAAACTCTGGCCTCGAACGATGGTCTCTTGGATTCGCCTCCTGGACGGACGATTCCTTGATCCACGCGTCGGGCGGGATGTATTCGCAGGATGTGTTTTTGGGATTGGATACGCGTTCGTCGTTAATGTTTCTGAGCTGATACCCGGATGGCTAGGCAGAGTACCGCCCCGGCCCGACCTTCCGAGCCACCCTGCAGAGCTCATCGCCCTACGTGGGGTGAGCGAGGCGCTCGCCGAGCTCTTCTCCGTTGTCGTCAATATCTCGACCCACATCCTGTTTCTTTTCATTGCGCTCCTGCTGCTGAGGCTCCTTTTACGCAAAACCTGGCTGGCAGTCGGGATTCACTGGATGTTGTACAGCTTGGTCTACGCGTCAGCATTTCCAATGGGATTCTTGACGATACCGATTTTCATGGCAGCCTGGTATTACTTCTTCTTTCGGTTCGGCTGGGTCACCATTCTGGTCACAACGCTCACCGCCGATCTGCTCACCGGCCATCCTTTGACCACCGACTTGTCCACCTGGCACGCACACGCGACGATCCTCATAGCTGCGTTCTGCTTGGCGCTCACCTTCTATGGCTTCAAGGTATCTCTGGCCGGACGGCCTGTTTTCAAGAACCTGCTGGTTGAGGATTGACCTTCAGATCTGGCGTGATGCAGCCGCTTCGGACGCAGAGCCAATCGGGGCCCCATTGGTCCCGCTCTCATGTCTGATGGTATTTGTACGAGCCTTTTGACAGTCAATTGACAGGGTAAACGAACCGAGATATCAATGAAGGCATCGAACGGGTGCTCTTGAAGACCAAAGCACCAAACAATCACGACTCATCTCAAAAGGAGAATCAAAATGGCCGAAGAGACAGCTCACGTCGTATCTCACGCCGACAAAATGTGTGCCCGTACCTGTTGCCCCTGCAACGTCAACCTGGAAGAATTGAAGCCTCTCGTCAACAACCCAAAGTTCATCTGCAAACAATGCGGTCGGGTGTCGAACGAAGACCATCTCGTTTGCGAGCCGGTTCCCTTGACATGATGGCTCGCCTGTAAACGCAGTCGCTTCCTCGTCAAAAAAGGGGGCCGGATACATTTCTCAAAAGATGTACCGGCCCCGTTTCTTTATCCGAAGCGTTCAGTTCAATCTTGACCTCGGCCGGGGGGTAGTGACCTCAATGGCAATCTCTGCAGCTTGTTCCCTAAACCGACACCTCATGGCTCCAAAACAGCACGTTGTTCCCTAAATCGGCACGTCATGCTAGGCCATCTTCACTTCAGATCCGAGAATCGCGAAAAGAGATCATCCCCCCGCTCCATCGGTGAAAGCCAGTGCGGGTACTCCGAGGGGATGGCGCTGACCTTGTCGAGCCGGGCCATATCATCTTCGGTCAACTCAATATCAACCGACTCGAGATTGCTGATCAACTGTTTTTCTCCGGTTGCACCAATAATCGTCGTGGTGACTCCATCCTGGTAGCGTAGCCAGGCCAGAGCAATCTGGGCGACCGAGGCATCGTGAGCTTCAGCTATCGCCTTGAGCTCATCGACAATGTCGTATCCCTGCTCGAGGTTCACTGGCGGAAAATTGAAGCTCTTCCGTCGGCCTTCGGCCTCGCTCTCACGATTGTATTTGCCGGATAAGAAGCCGCCCGCCAACGGACTCCAAATCATCGTCCCCAACCCAAGGTCGCGCACTGCCGGGAGAATTTCCCGTTCCAGTTCTCGACCGACGAGCGAGTAATACACCTGGGCCGAGCAGAAGCGCTCGGTCCCCAGCAAACGAGCCAGCCCATCAGCCTTGGCGATCTGCCAGGCGGAATAATTGGACAGACCGATGTAGCGAACTTTCCCCTGTCGCACCAAGTCGTCGAGCGATCGGAGCGTCTCTTCGAGCGGCGTGGTGTAATCGAAGCTGTGGATCTGGTACAGGTCGATCCAATCGGTATTCAGCCGCTTCAGACTTCCTTCGACCTCGCGTACGATCGCCAGCCGACTTCCGCCAAGATCATTGGGGCCGGTCCCGAACGGATGATAAAACTTCGTCGCGATCAGAACATCCTTTCGACGCTCACCCAGCGCTTTACCGAGCATGATCTCGGACTCCCCAAAGGCGTAGACGTTGGCAGTATCGATGATATTGATTCCAGCCTCGAGAGATAGGTCGACCATTCGAGTCGCCAGTTTCTGACCGGTGCCGCCGATCATCTTCGCGAATTCCGATGATTCATCGGCGAATGTCATCGCGCCCAGGGTTAGCTCGGACACGTATAGCCCGGTGTTTCCCAGTGGATTGCATTTCATTTCGTCTTCTCCTCTGAACCTGACGCAACGGCAGATGACGCCCATCTGGCGGATGCACGTCCCAACACGCTATCGTTCTTCTGAATTCCGGAGCTGACGCACGTTCACAGCTTCTCAGACCGTTGGAGCGCCTTCGTGCTCATCATGGAGAACGAAGCTCATTGGTCCCGGGGCGGGACTCGCTTGCGTAGCCGCAGCTCGCTTCCAGTCTCG
The DNA here is from genome assembly GCA_963697355.1 of uncultured Acidobacteriota bacterium. Taxonomy (GTDB): domain Bacteria; phylum Acidobacteriota; class Vicinamibacteria; order Marinacidobacterales; family DATDRI01; genus CAVONV01. Next base: position 390,723 of record CAVONV010000021.1, on the reverse strand, counting down.
GGCGAGCGAAGGCGGGTTCACCACGCCGTAGCTCCAACCCATCTCATCACGGAGCAGACGCGGGTTTACCTCGCCCTAGCTCCGACCCTTCACATGACGGAGCGAAGGCGGGTCAACGCAAATGCTCGTTGAAAAAATCGAGCGTTCGCTGCCAAGCGAGTTTTGCCGCGGCCTCGTCGTATCGCGGCGTCGTGTCGTTGTGAAATCCGTGGTTCGTGCCCTCGTAGATATGTGCTGTGTAGCTCACTCCATTGGCCTTCAACGCAGCCTCATAGGCGGGCCAGCCGGCGTTGACACGCTCGTCGTGGCTCGCGTAGTGGAGCAGTAGGGGTGCTTTGATCCTGGGAACATCCTCGGTTGCAGCTTGACCTCCATAGAATGGAACCGCGGCCGCGAGGTCGGGTATCCGCACCGCCAGCATGTTGGACACGCTGCCACCATAACAGAACCCCACACATCCCACTCGGCCGGTGCAGTCCGGGTGCGACTGGAGAAACTTCACCGCGGCGACGAAGTCTTCCGCCAGCTTGCCTCGGTCGAGCTTCTGCTGCATCGCACGGCCTTCATCGTCGGTACCCGGATAACCTCCGAGAGACGTGAGCCCATCCGGCGCGAGTGCCAGGTACCCGGCAAGGCCCGTCCGGCGCGCGACATCTTCGATATGCGGATTGAGACCCCTGTTCTCGTGGATGACGACGACGCCCGGCAGTTTGCCGCTCGAATCCGCTGGACGGACCATGTAGGCTTTGACCTTTCCATAACCCTCCGGGGAGTCGTATTCCACGTACTCTGTCGTGAGGCGGCTATCGTCCGTCGCGATCTGCTGGGCCTCCGCATATTTCGGGCTTAGACTCTCCAGAAGGGCGGCGGCGGACAAACCGCCAACGGCGAACACCTTCGCGCGATCCAAGAACTCGCGGCGGTCCATATCTCCGTGCACGTAGCCATCGAACAGATCGAGAAGTCCTTGATCGTAGTCACTAGCTTTCTTTCGTCTCATCGTGCTCACTCTCCATAACTTGGTTTTGGTGTGTTACGTCTATCCTGCGGCAGCGCAACTCCGACGGTTTGTGGCTCGAGCAGAGAGTCCGGTGCAATACTCCAAAATACGACGGCAATCAGCGAACGACCCGTGCCGATATTTGAATTTCTCGTTCCGCCGGTGGGCGCTGACCTTTCAGATGGGCCATTCTAGATACGCGGGACTCGAAAGGCAAGATTTCTTGGCTCTCGTGCCATACGACAACGTTTTGCACACTGATACGATGGCCGGAGATATGGGGCTTCCCGCCGCAGACTCCGGGAGTAAGCTCGATATGTCCCAATCAACACGGGGGAAATATCTCAACAACAGAACATAATCCTCCGGCTCCCATTTCTGATCATTTTTTTTTCCTATCCAGCCGACAATCAGTCTGCTGAGATCGCTTATGTGTTCTCTTCTTGAAGCGGAAGTGAAAGCATCGATTCTAAGGTCTGAGTTTGGCTGCCAGTCAGCACCTCCGGAAGTAACCATCAGTAGAATCTTTTCCGGATCCAAAGCACCGTCAACAAACCGATGGACATTTTTACTTGGCCAGACCATAAATGTATTAATTACCAGTATTCTGTCCCAGTGTTTAGCATCTATCCTCTTCAGATCCCCCACATCCACTCCCTTTATGTAGACAGATGACTTTTGTAATGAATCGCAGAGGTTCTTAACAAGCAGATTCTTGAATTCACTCCCCTCCGTCGCAATTAGAATCCTCTTTTGGGGATTTTCAGTTTTGATCTCAAAAGGCTCTGCTTGACGGGGATAATAAAGGTACACATAGATCAGAAAACCAGAAAGTACCATTCCTGCAGGAACACCAATTACAAACATTGCTATTTTCAACAATCTTCTTTTCACAAATGCTCTCCATAACTTCCTAAGGTACTGTCAAGTTGGCGTCAATGGAGCCAGACTGGTCCCGGGTGGCTGTTACGCACCCCGATTATGTCAGGAGCATGTTGCCTCACTCCAGACAAGAGAGGCGCGAGCTCGGAGCTCTCGATGATCGGGTACTCGTAATAGGTGACGTCCGACCCGGAAGAGATTCTGAATGACTCCATGGACCGATAAGAATCGTTGCGCCTGCCCCGGGGACTTGAACCGTCGCATCTGTCGCTCCCGTTGCCGCGTCGGTTGGTGGGAGACTTCCGCCCGATTGTTCTCGTATTGGTCGGTGCTGTGAATGAAGGAAGGCATGACGCTCCGGTGAGCTGCGGAATAACTCCTCAGCCTGTCGGTGACCAACCGCCAGGGCGGGTTGCCCTGCCCCTTCAACAGCTTACGGAAGAAGCGTTTCGCGGCGCGGGCGTCTCGCCGTCGCTGAACCAAGATATCAAGCACATGACCGTCTTGATCGACGGCACGCCAAAGATACTGCCGCTGACCCTGGATAGTGACGAAGACTTCATCGAGATACCACGTGTCGCCCAGACGGCCCTGTCGCCGCTTCACGCGGCGAGCGTATTCCGGGCCGAACTTGAGACACCACAGACGAATGGCTTCGTATGAAACTGTGATGCCGCGTTGTGAAAGGAGGTCCTCGACGTCCCGAAAGCTGAGGCAGAAGCGGTGGTAGAGCCAGACGGCGTGGCTGATGATTTCCGGCGGAAAACGATGGCCGCGGTAGCTGGGAGGCTTGCTGTTCATCGGGCTATTGTGCCAGTCACCGCCTCAACTTGACAGTACCAGTACGTGAACAATGAACGGATTGAGTGTCACCAGGGGTTTTCGTGCGCATGTCGGCCCTCTCCTTCTCATAATGGAGTATCGTCATCGAGTGAGATAACGAGAAAAGACCAAGTGAATGGCTGTTCCCACGATATGGAAGAGTATATTGTGTTGTGGAGTCGCAGGGAAGCAAAGAGACTTGACAGGGACGACGAAGACATACTCCTTTCTTGGTCTACGAGCGTGAGAGACCCTTGATGCCACACGTTCTGGGATTCATATGACCCACGAGTTTAGCGAAAGTCCACCAGCTCGGAGGTCACGCCAGCGAGCATTCTGGCATCCGATTTGCTGACGATATTCCCGAGTGCCCATGAGACGATTGCGCCGTCCTTTGCTTTCGAGTATCGCAGCCCTGCTGTGTGCTGCCCAGATATACGCGCAAGAGTCGGCCGATCTAGGCCCCGAAGACAATCCCATCCGTCGATTTCGGGTCTCACCGGCCCGTTCGGCAATCGAGATCGACGGCCGACTCATAGAGCCCGCCTGGCAGGAGGCCACCGTCATTGATCTCCCCTTCGAGTGGTACCCAGGTGAGAACGCTGAGTCTCCCGTGACCACCGAGTGCCTCGTGACCTACGACCACACACATCTCTATGTCGCTTTTCGCGCCCATGATCCGGAACCCAAGAAAATACGGGCTCATCTCATGGACCGCGACCAGACAGAGACCCTCGTCCAAGATGACTACGTCGGTTTCATGCTCGATACGTTCAATGACGAAAGACGCGGGTATCAGTTTCGGATCAATCCGTTGGGCGTCCAAGCAGATGCGTTCAACTCTCCTTCATCGGAGGACTGGCATTGGGACATGATCTGGCAAAGTGCAGGACGGGTCAACGAAGAAGGTTACTTCGTGGAAGTCGCATTGCCTTTCCACCAGCTTCGCTTCCCAACCAGTAGCGGCGAGCTGACATTTGGCTTCGCCGCCATGCGATCTTGGCCCCGCAATGTCCGACACAGAATCCAGTCTTTCTTCCTGGATTACGGCGACACCTGCTGGATGTGTCAGTTCAACAAGCTCACCGGTTTCGAAGGGATCTCGCCCGGCCACAATCTCGAGCTCGATCCTACGTTGACATCGAGTCGAACCGATACGAGCGACAATGTCCCCTTCGGCGAGCTCGAGAGGGGTAGTGTCGAGGTCGAGCCCGGGATCACGGCACGATGGGGGATCACGTCGAATCTCACATGGAACGGGACGATTAATCCTGATTTCTCACAAGTGGAAGCGGATGTGGCACAGCTGGAGGTCAACGAGAGATTCGCACTGTTCTTTCCGGAGACACGGCCATTTTTCCTCGAGGGCGGCGATTTTTTCCATACACCGAAGCGGGCGGTCTTTACACGAGCGGTCGCTAATCCTGCTTGGGGCTCTAAGCTCACGGGGAAGATCGGCCCGAACGCGCTGGGTGTCTTTGTGACCAGAGATCGAGTCAACAATGTCACCATCCCCTCGAACCAGTTCTCGAGTTTCGACTCGGTGGAGCAGGACGTCACGGGAACGGTCATGCGCTATCGCCGCGACGTCGGTCGGTCTTCGAGTCTCGGTGTCATCTACTCCGGCCGGGAAGCTACGGCCTACCACAACCGGGTCGCCGCCGTCGACGGACTCATGCAGCTTGCAGACTCCGATACGATTCAATTCCAGTATCTCTACTCGGATACACTGTACCCGACGGAAGTCGCCGAGCGTCAGAATCAAAGCGTCGGTCCGTTCAGCGGAAAGGGGCTCTTTGTCGAGTACTTTCACGACACCCGAGATTGGACTTGGGCAGCGACCTACCAGGACCTGACGCCCGGTTTCCGCACCGACTCCGGTTTCATCCCCCGGGTCGACGTCCGCGAGGCGGAAGCCTGGATCTCCCGGACCTGGTGGGGGAATAGAAACGACTGGTGGAGCTCTTTTTCACTGGGGCCAGGCTACTCGCGAACCGAGGATCACAATGGAACACTGACCAATGAAAGCGTTGGCGTGGAGGTTCGATTCCAGGGGCCGTGGCAGTCGAATCTGTGGACCTCTATCAACACCAACAAAGAGTACTTCAACGGGACGACGTTTGATCTGAATCAGTTGACCTTCAGATTCGATGTGCAGCCCGCCGGCTCAATGAAGCTCGGCTTTGAGGGGGATCTCGGAGACGACATCGACTCATTCAACACTCAGAAGGGAGAGCTTTTCAACCTTCGACCCCGCGTCGAGCTCAAGCTCGGGCGTCACGTCAATCTCAATCTGAGTCACTCCTTCCAACGCCTGGATGTGGAAGAGGGAACGCTATTCCGGGAGAACTTGACCGAGGCGAGAGTCTTCTACTATTTCGACGTGCGAAAGTTCGTGCGATTGATCGTTCAGTACCGCGGCATCGTTCGCGATCCGGCCTTGTTCCCCGAGCCCGTCGAGCCCGAGATCCACCGCCTTTTTCTGCAATTTCTCGCATCGTACAAGTTGAATCCGCGCACCGTCGTCTTCGTCGGCTATTCGGACAACTACCTTGGGCTCCAGGATGTGAGACTCACGCAATCGAGTCGAACGTTTTTCATCAAGTTGGGCTATGCCTGGACGCTTTGAGCAAAGCCTCAGCAATCGGGGTCTTTGACCAAGACGTCGCGGATGGAGTCCGGGAAAGGGTATTGTCAAGTTGACGGTGCTTTTCGAACTCGGATACCTTCGACTAGCTTGCCTCTGCTTTTGTTTCAGCGATTGCAGAGGCAATGATAGTGTCGTCCACTCCTTTTTTACGCAGTCTCTCGACAAACTCAGATAAATCGGGCTTTCCTTCCAGCTTCTCAAGATCAACTCTTAGTCCCTGGCCGACATAAGCTCGAATCAACGGCTGATAACCTGAGAACCCGAGCAGCGGTGCTATGCGTTTCAAATCCTCGATCACGTCTTCTGGGAAACGCAGGCTGATAGTGGTCATTGGCCGATTCTTTTTGAGACGGTCTTTCAATTTACTGGTCTTCATAGTATTTCCTTTCCGCCGCAACGGCTGGACGAGCGGAAATGATCCTTAGGACATCTTCCCGTTCAGTATTGATCACATAAAGCATGCGCCAGTCCACGGTCAAGCCGATGACGGCTTCGCGAATCTCTCCTGACTCTTCGGTAATCTCGACCACACGCAAGAAGGGATCAAAGAAGACCTCGCAGGCAGTTTCGAAATCAACACCATGTTTTCTTTTGTTGATCCGTTCCTTCTCTTCATCCCACTCGAATCGGATGCCGTGTAACGAAAATCGTGTTACATGAATATTTTATGTCAACGTATATACACTGTCAATACGTTTCTAGGGGGTAAAATTGTGGGGCATGGAGGAAGTCTCGCCCGGCACAGCCGGGCCTGCGAACTCGTTCCGGAACCGAGTTGTTCGTTTTTGTTTTGCTTATTATCGGCCTGTTGGCCGGATCGTTTACCGGGCTCGTCGTGCCGAGAAAAGGAGAAAGCAATGCATGTTAGAGCAAACTCGTATGGGCTATACCACACTGCTGATGTTGTGTTCCTGCGATTAACTGACAATAGATATTACTCGTTCCACAATATTGATATTACATAGCGCTGACTGCGTATGAGATGTTTTCAAGCCTGTTCGTGATAAATCCACCCAAGCCGCAACAGGTGAAGTGGTTGGCGCCCCTCAGATACCGATTTGAGAAGGAGGAAGAAATGAAAGCAAAAAAGCACTTCCTTGATATGAAGGCATGGACTGCAGTTCTTGCGGTTTCCATTGCCCTTCTTTCGTTCTGCCTGGTCGCATGCAACGACGGCATGCCCGGGACTGTCAACACATCGGTTGATCGGCCCGACGATGGATCCCTGCTTCCATTTCCCACTCCGCCAATGGGTGGTTCGGTCGGCAATACGATGCAGGAATCGTTGCATAAGTGGCGAGTGGGTCCACCTCGAAGACTTTTCTGATTAGGCGTGCCCAATGGGCCCGGCTCGAAGTGGATGTCGTGGAGGATTGATTGGTCGCTGTCTCGGAACAAGTTGCCAAGCACGCGGTCAACGCGTTTTGTGACAAAGCACTTCGGTTTCGGTTGGCATAGGCGCCATAGTAGCGAGTGAGATGTTGGCCGCGCTCAGGAATCGTCCGCATTCGGGCTGCTGCGAAGAATCGCCCGCACTCGGGCTGCTTCGACGGAATCAGATGTTCCGGGAAGACTTCGAAGGGCTGCCCACCGGAAAAATGAGATGTTGCCGGACTCCTTCGAAGGAGTTGCCCACGGCAAAATCTGTTGACAAATAGCATGAATCCAGTCGAGGGCATCCAGGACTATAAGCGTGTTTCCCGTCGGCGGGTGAGGCGGGGTTCTGACACGGACCCGACCCTCAGGAGTCTCGGTGATACTGCCCAACCTTATCGGCGCGCGGGTGAGGTAGGAGGCGAGTTTTTCGAGCCTCTCCGGTTCATGGTCGAAGACAAGTTGGCCTGCCCCTAGCTGAGCTCATTGTAGTTTTCTTACTTGATTTCGTCTCCGACTGTCACGCGTGAGCCGACCACCATCAGGTTCGTGAAGTCCCCTTTGATCTCTCCGTCGATCGTCGATTCGGTGGCCATAACCATACGGGAATAATCGGGAGTTTCCAATTGTCTGAAAACTCAGCGCTTTCGTCTGGTACCGGGGGCGGGATTCGAACCCGCATGCCCATAGGACAGGGGATTTTAAGTCCCCCGCGTCTGCCATTCCGCCACCCCGGCACTGATATGGTGGGTTGCTGGTGGTGAGATTCTAAAGCACCTTCGGCGCTGACGCCACGTCTTTAAAGGAGGTTGCGGTGCTTCTCAATCCGTTTTTTCGGTGTGCGTTTTCCCGTTGCCGTCCGTCGCCTGGATGTTGATCTTTATCGTGTAGGTCACGTCACACCAGCGGCAGGTATAGACCAGTCGGTTTCGTCCCACGGTCTGCATTTGCTCTTTGTGACAATTCGGACAGATGAAGACAAAATTAGCGCTATAGAGGACTGTTAAACGATCTTTCTCAACCAATGGGATTATGTAGATATGCTCAGAAATCGAAATGAGCTAGTTGAGTAGCTGGAGGCGGCGGGCGGATTCGAACCGCCGAATAAAGGTTTTGCAGACCTCTGCCTTAGCCACTTGGCTACGCCGCCTCAAGTCTCGAGGTCGGCTCGCCCTCCAACCACAGAATATTGCCGATTCATCAAGTACCGGAAGCTTTATGGAGCGGGAAACGGGATTCGAACCCGCGACGTCAACCTTGGCAAGGTTGCACTCTACCACTGAGTTATTCCCGCTCGCTGTTCAGAAATAACAAAAGACAAAGGAGTTGTCAACTGAGGTGGGCGAGGGAGAAGTTGTCACAAACCAGCAAATATTCCATAAAACGTTACACAATAACACTTTAGCGCACAGACTCACCAAAAGGCGTTTCGAACGACATCCAAACTTGGCTTCCCACTCGAGTCCACATCCACTCCGACGATATCGAACCGAATCGGCAGATGCCCCCACTTTCTTCGGGCGGCATAGGACAGAGCGAGATGAACGAGCTTTTTCTGTTTCCGCCACGAGACCGCATCTCGGGCTGGTCCGAAGCGATTCTTCCTTCGGGTCTTGACCTCGATAAAGACGAGGGTTCCCCCGTCCCGAGCCACGATGTCAATTTCTCCATGTCTCGAGCGTCGACGGCGTTCGAGAATGCGGTATCCGCGACGCTCGAGCTCGCGACAAGCTATCCCCTCACCGACGAGCCCCAGCTTCTTGGGATCGCGACAGGAGAACGGCCCGTCCGGACGAAGGCGGATCCCATCCAGGAAGTCTCGGACTCGGTTCAAAACAAGGTGACCGTAAGAGAGCCTGCTCACTTCCTCCGCCACCGGGTGCCGGTGGGTGTATCATCGAGAAGGATTCCCTCGTTGGCAAGCTCGTCGCGAATAGCGTCGGCACGAGCGAAGTCCCGTCGTCCACGTGCCTCGCGCCGCTCCGCAATCAGCCTCTCCACGTCGGCATTGAGCACTCTGGATTTCCTCCGGCCAAACACGCCAAAGACCGAGTTCATCTTCTCGATCGTCCCTGCGATCTCGGTAGCGTCCTCCTTAGTTAGGGAAGACGAAGAAATTGCGATATTCCCTTCCTTTACGAGATCAAAAAGTGCGGCTAGGGCGGCTGAAGTGTTGAGGTCATCATCCATGGCGCGCTCGAAGCCGTCGAGCGCCTTTCGGTTCATGTCCGCGATACCAGGTGAGAGCGACCCTTCACCGCCGACTTCACCCAGGCGCTCGAGAAAATCGTCGACTCGGCGCAGCGCGGCTTCCGCTTGATGCAGACCTTCTTTCGTGAAATTGAGCTGCTTGCGGTAGTGAACGGACATCAACAAGTAGCGAATGGACATCGGAGAAAAGTCTTCACCAACGAGGTCGGGAACGTTGAACATGTTCCCCTTCGACTTGGCCATCTTCTCGCCTTCGACGAGCAGGAACTCGGTGTGCACCCAGTGACGGACGAAGGGTTTGCCGGTCGCTCCCTCACTTTGCGCAATCTCGTTCTCGTGATGAGGAAACGTGAGATCGATGCCACCCGAATGCAAATCGAACGTTTCGCCGAGAAGCTTCATGCTCATGGCCGAGCACTCTAGGTGCCATCCGGGACGGCCAGGTCCCACCTCGGTCTCCCAAACAGGTTCGTCGGGTTTGGGTCCTTTCCAAAGCACGAAGTCACGGACATCTTGCTTCGCGTAGTCGTCGGCTTCGACGCGCGCCCCTGCCTTCATACCCGACACATCGATCCGTGACAGCTTTCCGTACTCGGGGAAGGTCGATATTCGGTAGTAGATCGAGCCGTCAGCCTCGTACGTATGGCCTCTCTCACGTAATTTGGCCACGAGCTCGACCATCGCATCGATGTAACTGGGATCGGTGGCGCGCGGATAGTGCTCGACCCGCTCCAGATTCAGCGCGTCACAATCTTCGAAGAAAGCATCGATGTATTTCTGTGTGTACTCCTCGAGAGGAAGGCCGGCCGCGCGGGCACCCAAAATCGTCTTGTCGTCTACATCGGTGAAATTCATGACATGGGTTAGACGATAACCTTTGTACTTGAAGTAGCGCCGCAAAATATCCTGTGAAACAAAGGTGCGAAAATTACCAATATGGCCTCGGTTATATACGGTCAAACCGCAGGTATAGAGGCGCACGTGTCCGGGCCGGATCGGCTCGAAGGCCTCACGAGAACCTCCGAGTGTGTTGGCGAGAATTAGAGGTCTGCTCATTTTTCCAACCGTTTCACTACCATCAGAGTCAAATCATCACCGAGGCCGGCTCCCGCAGCAAAGATACGAGCGGAGGAAACGAGCTTTGCCGCAATCTCCCGAGCGGGTTGGTCAACAACCTCCATCGTCGTTTCAATGATCCGCGCCTCCTCGAACTCCTCGCCTTCGGGACTTTGAGTCTCAGACAGCCCATCAGTATAGGCCACGAACATGTCACCGGGCTCGAAGGTAGTGGTTCCAACCTCCAAAGGCACCTCAGGGAGGAGTCCGATAACGGGCCCACCAATGACGAGTTGCTCGACCTCACCACCACGACGGAACATGAGCGGATAACAATGCCCGGCGTTCACATAAGTAAGCTCAGCCTTTTCATGATCGAGCCAGCCATAGAACATGGTCACGTATTTGTTGGCCTCCGTCCTTCCGAATATCTGTTGGTTCAAACGCGTCAACATCGCGTCAAGAGGCATATCCCTCAGGAGCGACAGAGCCCGCAAGGAGGCTTGAACGTTGGCCATGATAAGAGCCGGGCCCGTACCTTTTCCAGAGACATCAGCAATGCATAGTCCAAGCTGGTCTTGTGGTCCCGATAGATAGTCATAGTAGTCGCCTCCCACGGTGAGGCAAGGAATATTGATGCCGGCTATATCCCAACCGGAGAGGGAAGGCTCTTGATCGGGCAAGAGTGCCCTTTGGATCTCACGGGCAACGGTCAGCTCCTTCTGCATTTTCTGCTTCTCGATCCACTCGCGCGTCAGTCGTAAGTTGTCGAGTGTCGCTCCGCCTTGTGCACAAAGGGACCGTAGGAAGTCGATGTCCTCTTCGCTCAGAGGCTGCCGATTCGCCTTCCGGCCCATGACGAGAATCCCGTGCGAGGTGGTCCCACTGCGAAGCGGCACCATTGTCTCCAACTCTTTCGCTTGGAGCATTCCCCGGATCTCGTCATCCTCGAACTCGGCGACAGGCACATCCTCTATCATCGATTGAAGATCTCGCGTCCGAGAACGCACGAGCTGAAGCTCATCGGGTGTCAGCTTGACCCCACGCGCTTTGACGTGCCCATCCGGCTGGACCAGTATGCACCGCGTCGCGAGAAGCTGACCCATCGCGCTCGCGATGATAACCTCCCTCACCGCTCCCGCGTCCATCGCCCGATGGAGCTCTCTTGTCACGTCGAAGAGCGAGTTGAGCTGGTACACCTTCAGAGAGAGGCTTCTGTTGAGCTCTCGAAGCTCTTCATAGATACGGCCGTTGTCGATGCAAGCCGATGCCGAGATGGCCAGTGCATCGGCAAAAGCCCGCTCGCCTTCTGTATAGGAGGGGCCGCATTCTGTTGCCTCATCCACGCCGGCGAATGCGGGCGGGCCCAGAAGCAAAAGTCCTATGAAATTGCCCCCTTTTTGGAGAGGCACGGCCAAGTGAGCTTCGGTGGTTTCCATCAGATCACGGATCGGCCCTGCTAAGTCCGGATCACGATGGCCGACGGACCCATCCATGGGCTCAACACCCTCGGATGAGAAAGTGCCGTCCATCCACTCCGGGTCCGATCTCCCTCGCCGCGCCGCCGGCTTGAAGGTGCCATCGCTTCTGCGCAGCAACACGCTTGCCCAGCCGGCACGGGTCTCACCCATAGCGACAAAGAGTACGATGTCTAGGATCTCTTCCAGTGCCAGGGATTGGTTCAGCGTCGTATTGAAATCGAGAAGCGTGAGAAGCTCGGAGAGTCTCTTGCTCAGCGGCCCCCGCTCGGACGCGTCCGCCTTCTGTGCAAGAGGTGCTAACGCCTTCTGATAGCGATAGGACAAAGGGCTGTTTGATTCGGACATTGCTTTCGAAACGTCGAGGCTCGTCGTCGAAGGAGGTTCAGGCTTTCCTAATCGCCACCCGACTTCCGCTGCTTGTAGCGGACCATGACACACATGCTTTTGCCAGAGTCCGCTTTGCCGAAGCGCAAGTCATCCATCATTTGCCTCATGATGGTGAGTCCAAGTCCGCCTTTTTGGCGCTCCGCAACGAGCTTGCCCAAATTGAACTCAGGAAGGGGCACGTCCTCGAGACCCTCACCATCATGGAGGATGACGATATCCAGGCTCTCTCCTTCCGGATCGTAGTGGATCTCTACTTCGCGGTCCTTGGCACCGTGGTAGGCATGCTGAATAACGTTCGTCGTTGCTTCATCAACAGCCATTGCGATTTTCTCAGCCTCCGACTCCTCGAACCCCGTTGACTGGGCGAGTTGGCTCGTCAGCTGATGCACCATATGCAGGTATCGTCTATCGCTCGGAAAGCGAAGTTCCAATAGAGGACGCGTTGTCAATGACTCAACGCTTTCAGTAGGCTTTTTGCTCATGTGCAGCCAAATGATTCCTTCACTTCGACTCTGATTGAAAGCTCTGAACAGCCTCCTGCTCCGAGTCGAATACCTGGCACAGGTGATTGAAACCCAAGACTTCGAAGATGTTCATGACGGTCTCATTGAGATCGGTGAGTCGAATATCGCCTTCCCGAGAACGCACCTCCTCGATGAGGCCCATGATGACTCCAAGGCCGGCGCTGGCAACATAGGCGAGGCCGGATCCATTGATGACGATTTTCACCTGCCCGGATTCCAAAGCGGCGTTGAGCTCTTGCTCGAACTGACGTACTGTATGGGCGTTGATGAATCCGCGTGGGTATACGACGACGACGTCGCCCTCCTGCCGGCTCTCCATCGTTAGATCAGGCAATATTTGGCCTCCAATACTGAGTTCACCACAGAAGCATACGGAGTTTATAGCACAAGGTTCCTCCCGCGGTCACGAAAGAACTCGAGCGCTCTCTCACGATCTGAGTCGAGTTGCTGTTTGAGCTCCTCGGGGCCACCGAACCTGACGGTGCCGCGAATACGCTCATGGAAGTACAGCCGGAGCCATTCACCGTATATCTCTTCGGAAAAACCGAACAAATGGGTCTCGACGGTGTGGCTATCGAGGCCAAAAGTTGGGCGTCGCCCCACATGGGACATCCCTTGATGAACATCGTCCCCCACTCGGACGCTCGTCACGTATACCCCATCATTCACCAGCAGCGAGCCCGTCAATTCCAAATTGGCAGTGTGAAACCCAAGGAGACGACCCCGACCGTCACCTTTGATCACGCAGCCGTCGACGAAATAGGATCTTCCGAGCATGGAGGCAGCCCGCTCAACCTCCCCATCGCCCAACACCCTCCTGATCCGAGAGCTGCTTATCATCTCTTCGCCGGCGGTTGCAGGCGAAACCTCATGAACCACGAATCCGTACTTCTGCCCATAGGAGCGAAGAGTATCCAAATCTCCCGCGCGACCGTGACCGAATCGGAAATTGTGTCCAAGCACTAGCTCGGCCGCTCGAAGCTTGTCGACAATCACCGAACGGACGAACTCCTGAGGCTCGAGCCTCGAGAACTTTGGGGTAAAAGGCACTACGATCAATTCCTCGATTCCGATCCGGGCAAGCGTCTCCTGCTTTTGCTCAGGCGTTTGTATGCGTTGCGGTGCCGATTCTGGACGAAGCACGCTGATCGGATGAGGCTCGAACGTGACCACGATCGAAGGGGCATCGAGAGCCTGCGATCTGGCCCCGAGTTCCTCCATGATGGATTGGTGCCCAAGATGAACACCGTCGAAGTTGCCGAACGTGACCACGGGGCGTGACCGAGGCGGGAGAGTTAGTTCAGGATAAGTGCTGACTTTCATGAAGACTTTTTAGAGCTCAAGGACGGCGCGGGACCACCCCTCCCGAATTGGTGTCGCCAGGACCAACCTCGTGAACAAGGACGAGGTATGGCTCTCCTGACTCGCTCATTGCTGCGAGCGCAACCCGGGTTGGGGTCCGATCATAGACGAAAGGGTTGTTACTGGCATCGAGCAGATCGCCGGTCGATACCAGCGCGGGAACGGTGTTCAGCAGATCTTCGAGAGAGTTCGGGTAATCTCCAAAGCAAAGGAAGTAAGTACGGACCGCCGAATCAACACGCTCCATACGAACCAATGTGGTTGTCCGGCTGGAGTCTTCGATTACCGTCGGGAGAACTCCGGCTAGGCTCGGCACTCGAAACGGTTGAGTGAAAAACAGGGAGAGTCCAACCAATGACGCAACCACGACCGCGAGCAAAATGACGACTCCAAGCACCGGAGACCGAGCAGGCATCCGACGGGTCGATTCGGCGACCACTTCGTCTTTCTGGTGCCCAACCGGCTCAACCAGGTTGCGCTCAATGAGATCGAAAATCGTTCGACTGACATCGAAATCGGAGATGCCCGTCTCGTCGACGAGCGTAGCAATAGAGCATTTGCCGTCGAGAAGCTTGTAGATCTTTGCCTCAGCCTCACTCAGAACCACAGCATCAGTGGGCGGCTTCTCCCCCGAAGACAGCTCGGTGTCCAGCTCCTCGAACGCGGACTCCAAGCCGCCACCCTCCCGGCTGCCCTCGGATGTCACTTGTATCTGGTTCTGAGGAACCAAGGCCTTGAAGACCATCCTCAGCGAAGGGATCCTTTTTTCGATGATTGGCCACTCGTCGACTCTACGGATACCTTCCATGAGGATGTGATCAGTGCTGACGGGCGACACATGCCGCTGGTCGTAGTCGACCTTAGCGGTGGGGTCGAAATCATATTGGCCGTCTTTCCAACGGAAGACTCTGAAAACGATTTGCTGCACTTGCTCCGAAAGAGCTTGCTTCAATGCGTCGGCATCGATGTAGCCCTGACTGGTTAGTATGTAGCCCAACCTCTGCATCGAGACCTTCTGTTTGGCCAGGGCTTCTTCGAGATCGTTCTTTTTCAGCTGCCCTTGACGAACCAAGACCGTACCCAGAAGATCGTCCAGTCGCCGCACGGATGAATCGGCAAGAACCACCATACCGCCTTCGAAAACGACGGTCACGGTCTCTCGCTCGTTCTTCAGCGTGAGAAGTCCGGTCTTGCGCTGCATGCCGATGAGTTGAAAAATGTCCGGCAGTGCGAAGTCTTTGAGCGTTCCTCTTAAAGCCACGACATCCTCACCCACGCGAACGGGGTTGAGCCACCATGTTGGCCACCACCAGCACCACTAACATCAGCACAACGGCCAAGTATGTTGACACTGAACTACTCATGCCCATCGCCTCGTCGGGCAATCCATAGAATCGACCACCTGTCAACAAGACCGATACTCCACCCGCCCACACAAGGAGCAGCGCGAAACCCAACACCGTGACACCTTCGGCAATGTGACCTGCCCCGGGAGCGACAATCGAAAGAACCCTAAAAATGACCCCTTGCTTTTGTATAGCAACTTCCACTTGCGCCAGCTTCTCCTCCCGAGCCGCCGCCGAAACACCGTTCTTTACGACGAACAAATGGTAACACTGGGTGCAAAGCCCTCGACGACCGGTCCCAATTTGACAATGTCCGCAAAAAGCCATGCCGCACTTCCAGCAATGGTGGGTGTTCTCGCGGTCGAAAGTGTAGTGAAGCAGGAGGATCAAACCTCCCAAGATGAGCGCTCCGTAGATCAAGGGAGTACCCAGCCCACTCAGCCATATGCGCACCCAAGACGGCCTCACGGGTGCCGCATGCATTCCTTCTTCCAAGCCGTGGAACAGCGCCCTGAGGTCCTCGGAATCGAGACGCTGGTCGATTGCCGCCCTGAATTCTCCGGCCTTACGCTCGTGTTGGGTCACAACACGTCTGTCCAGCATTTCGGCGGTCGCACGCGCTGCCTCCCGGTCGCTGAACTCGAAGCTCTCAGCATGAGCGAGACTCTTGTTGTAGAAGCCGGCAGCGGTATTGGGATCGGCTTCGATCGCTCTATCGTACTCGATCACGGCCCCTTCCCAATCTCGCTGAGCAAAGTAGATGTTGCCTAGGTTGATTCGTGCCGCCAAGTCACCCGGCCACTTCTGCAAGATGGCTCGATAGAGCGAGGCAGAAAGCTCGTACTCGCCAAGAAGCTTGTAATGTGTCGCAACGAGAAAATGAAGAACACGATCTTCGGGGTAGTTATCCAAGGCTCTTCGAATGATCAGTACATCGGTGGGCTCGAACGTCCCGTCGAGAGAGGAATGCGACGCTCGGTAAAGCGGGTTCCGTTCGGTCTTCGACCACTGAGAGTGAACTTCGACAAGCGGTGCAACGCCAACGATGAAGAGCAGCGCCAGCACGGAGATGACGCGCTCTCGCAGCGTCTGATACCCAAATGTAAGCGCGAGCCAGTAAGGAAAGAGCCAACCAAACCCGAACGTCAGCATGAGGGGTAGCAACAGAATGCCGGCAAGGATAGCCCACCCACCCAGTTCTCCTAGGTTGTCGGAGCGTTCCGAAATGTCATGTTTCAGCAAACCTCCATAGCGGTACAACATCAAAAGCGCGAAGACTAAGAAAGCCAAGAGCAGCAACACGATGCCAAGCAGCAACAAATCGACAAGGGCGTAGGCACCGTTCCTCAGTGAGCGCAGAGAGGCAAAAAAGCCTTGAAGTGCATACCCCATCGATCTAAGAAAGCCGAAGCCACCGGTTCGGCGAGCCACTCTTGCCAATCCCGCATACACGGTCGGCAAGCTGGGATCCAACTCCACGGCAGTCAAGAATTTCTTCTCCGCCTCGTCGAGCTCTTCCTGTTCGAGGTGCTGAACGCCTATGAATGTGAAGGCCAAGGCGATGTCGTGAAGCTCGAAAGCACTTCGCTCGACTCTTAGACGTCGGATTTCCTCTATGATCCGTTCTGCCTGCTGCGAGTCACCTCTTCTCTCCGCATCGATGTAGCGGGTCCAATAGTGGTCGAATGACGCCGTGTAAGTAGGTTGGAACGCCAGACTGATGGGCTCCTGCCCGCCGGCAACGGCCGTCTCACTCTGGGAACCATAGGCCGTTAAGTCGCCCGGAGAAAGGATGTTCGCCCCCACTGTCAGGACGAGACTACCCAGTAGTAGACGGGTTGTTCTCAACCAGGCTTGATTCTGGAAGGTCACGAGCCTCAGCTTTTAATCAGGTTGGTCTTTGCCAGGAACCGCATGCGCAGGTCATAGAGTACGTTGTCGAGGATTTTGACTTCTTCTTTGCTGAGGTTGCCTTTTGTCTTCTCCTGCAACATCTCAAGGAAGCCGATCATGACCTGAACACCCTGCAGGTTCTCCACGTTCTCTCCCGAAACCGGATCGGGCAGGTCGCCAAGTTGCATCAACGCGTTGCTAACCAACATGTGGACCAAATCCACGAAACCGACCTCCGGAGGAGTCTCCGTGTGACGCGGCCTTTCGGCCTCTCGAGCCCCAGACTCGGCCGGATCCGCGTCAGGCTGTGGCACATCGGACACCGGTTCCGTCGTCGTTTGCTCTTCTTTGGTTTCCACCGCCTCGGAGCGAATATCCCCGTCGGCAGTGAACTTACGTCGATCGGTTACCTTGAATCCTTTGGTTCCGTCTTCCGATTCACTCATGGCACAATTGCATCTTCTTCTGTGACTTCAGGTTTGCTGCCTATTTCCCATGACTTTACCCGACTTCCACCTCGAGGATCGGGAAACAAGTGACGCGCATCACAGCGGTCCAGGGATGAAACTGGATCATAGCATAACGCGAAGAATCGGATCAACCAATCTGACACCCCTATCTTATGCGGACAAAGGGATTTACCGCGAACTCAAATTCGCTGGAATCGGCGCTACCCGCACGAGGCCGATGCCTGCGGTAAATCGAGGAAAACGAATTCGGGACCAGGGTTTATCATATCCCTTGCGATTCAATAAGGCCCCATCATTTCGACCATATACGAGGAGCCAAGATGACTATAGGAGCCGATTTCGAGAAACTGGTCGACCTCATGGCACGGCTACGCGCGCCTAATGGCTGTCCTTGGGACAAAGAGCAAACATTGGAGTCTCTGCGCCCTTTCATTCTGGAGGAGGCGTATGAGCTCGTGGATGCCATAGACCAGTCTCACCCTTCGGACATTCGCGAGGAGCTCGGCGATCTGTTGCTGGAAGTGCTCTTCGTCTCGCAAATCTGTACCGAGCAAGCTCAATTCACGATCCAGGATGTGATGAGCACCCTCCAACAGAAGCTCATTCGGCGCCACCCTCACGTTTTTCGGTCAAAGAAGGCCCGCGACTCCGAAGAGGCTCTGGCCCGCTGGGAAGAAATCAAGGAATCGGAAAAGAAACCGTCGAAGTCATTGCTCGAGGATGTTCCACGGGCATTGCCGGCTCTCGTAAGGGCGCAGAAGCTTTCGGCTCGAGCGGCCCGTGCTGGATTCGACTGGAAATCGGCAGATGAAGTTCTCGACAAACTTTCGGAGGAAGTCCGCGAGCTCGAGAAAGCCCGAGGTTCCAATGATCCTGCATCTTTGGCGGAAGAACTAGGTGACCTCATGTTCGTTCTGGTGAATCTCGCCCGACATCTGGATGTCGATCCGGAGATGGCACTCGAATCCACCAATCGTAAGTTCGTCGATCGTTTTCATCACATGGAGAAGCGACTCGCAGAACGGAACCAGACCGTTGCGGAGGCTGGCATGGATGAAATGGAGGAGCTATGGCAGGAAGCAAAAGTAAAGAACTCAAGTACTCAAGAACCCAAGAACTCAGAATGATGATCCCCGGGAAGCACGAAATGTCTCCACGGAGATGTTGGCGTGTTTGTCGATAGAAACGGTGATGGCGCCGTCGCGGTCGGTACGCACCGTCGCGATACCGCGTTGTCTCAGGCGCCGAAGAACCTTCGGTGATGGAAGACGAAGAAACCCCGTTGATGGCGCAGAAATCAACGCCAGGCGCGGCGAAACGGCTTCGAGAAACGGCACCGTGGTCGAGCCACCGCTACCGTGATGTCCCACTTTGAGCACATCCACATGACGGACCCGGCCGAGATGGAGCATTTTCGTCTCGACACTCGCGCCGGCATCGCCGGTTAAAAGCAGACGAGCCCGCCCATAGGAAACAAGCAGAATGAGGGAGCTTTCATTGCCAACGAAATCGTCGGTACTTCCCGCATTGAGTACACCCACTCGGACCTCGCCCCGAATAAGCTCGTCGCCTTCTCGGAGCCGCCCAAACTCAACCCCTTGTTCTCGTGATCGAGCGATCAGCTTGCGATAGGCTTCGTTTTGCCAGTCGGGTTCTCCACCCCAGAGGCGCCTGACGCGCAGGCCTGAAATGACCGCGGGTAGTCCGCCGATGTGATCAAAATCAGCATGAGTCACGACGATGCCATCGAGGTCGCGAATGCCTCGAGACAACAGTGCCGGCACGAGAACGCCCTCCCCTAGATCAAAAGACCGACTGAAAGAGCCGCCTCCGTCCACCAGCAACCTTCCGCCGCCAGGGAGCTCCAGCAGGAGAGAATCACCATGCCCCACATCAAAAGCCGTGACGCGTAGGCACTTTGATGGTGTCGGCGGCGAAGGCCGGACGGCAAGCAAGAAGGCTAGAAGAGCCAACAGGGTGATCATCAAACCACGCCATGCTCCGCGAGCTATGACCGCGACACCAAAGGCCGAAGCATAGGTGAGCATCCACCACAGGCCCGGATGAGGCACACGAAACGAGCCCCAAGGAAATGCGACGGCGACCTTGGAGCTCAGAGTCAGACTCTTCACCAAAATCCAAGCCAACCATGCCGTCCCCTCACCGATCCACGGAAGCGGCGCAAAAAGAAGAACGGCGGCACCAACGACCATCAATGCACCCGCCAAAGGCAAGGCCACAAGATTGGCGATCACTGCGGCTGGAGTCAACCGTAGGAAATGCCAGGCCAGGATGGGCACAATCCCAATCTGAGCGGCCAAAGACAACCCCAACCAGTCGCCAATCCGTCCCAAACTAGGCGTCAGTTTGCCGGCCACGAGACCAGCAAAAGCTAGAATGCTGCAAGTCGCCAGAAAAGAGAGCTGAAAACCTGGGTTATGAAGATCCATGGGACGGACCGCCAAGAGGAGGAGCGCCGAGAGTGCCAGTCCGTTGAGTCCCGGCGAGTCGACACTGAGTAGCTTGGCGGCGGAAATACAGAGGCACATCACGACGGCGCGCACAACCGAAGGTCGACCTCCGCACAAAGATGCGTACATCGGCAGAGCCACGAACAGGAAGACCAGCGCCGGCTTCTGATCGACCCCACCCCTTCGCAGCGCACCGTATAGTAACCAAGAGAACAAACCCACATGCGCGCCACTGATAGCCATCACGTGAAAGGTGCCCGCCCTTTGGTACAGATCACTCGCCCAGGGAGGAAGAAGGGAGCGATCTCCTATCAGGAGAGCTAGTACCACTCCAGGCACCTCGCTATCTCGTCCAACCACGCCTTCGAAAGCCCTCCCGATACTTCTGCGGACCTGCGATCGCAACCTGGAGCTCAGGCTCTTCCACCAAGGAGCACGTGTGTGTCGTTCCACCAGAAGGGCGCTCTTGACTGAGCCTGTAAGCGTGACGCCGTTCCTTCTGTAGTAACCCGCAATATCGAAGGCCCCCGGGTTGCCGTATCCACGGGGCCGCCTCAAGGAAGCCCAGAGCCGAATGCCGTCACCGGTACGAAGCTCGTCGAGTCTTGCCCGGAACCTCTCGTCACCCCCCACATTCACCCTCAATCCTCCAGGCAAACGGCTCTCACGGCCTTGGAGCACGAGACGCTCGACAGACAGTGTCATCGCGGTGGTATCCATCTCTGAACGTGGTTCTTTTCTGAGCCGACCCTCCACGAGAACGGGCGCTTCCCAAAATGCATCTCGCTGGGAATCATAGAACCGGCGCAGCGGTTGGCGGTCGATTTTCCGGTCCACAATCCCATAAGAGGAAGACCCCAAGGTAAAAAAGCCCCCTAACAGGAACGTCGTAGCGAGCACTAATTTCTGTTTCACCCCGAGCAGTGTCGCCACGGCGAGCAAAATGAAGGACCCAATAAGAGCCCACTGAGGGTCGATAGAGGGGTTGGAAACAGCCCCCAGGATGAACGCAACGACGGCGGCACCTGCGGGGGCGCGACTCTGTAAGGTGAAAAGCCTCGTCTTTTTTTTCGGATGGTCGCTCTGGTGAAGGCGACCTCGGGATTTTGCCGGCACCCTCGACACGGGCTAGCAACTCCCGCGTGGAGAGCAGAAACATTTGTGGGGCTCGCGCAGGTGAGTCCGACTCGTGCCTTCTTGCTGGCCGAAGTCTGGACGGCTTGCGACGTGGCCGTTGTCGAGCTTGCCGCCGCTCTTCCGAGGCGATCTTCGCAACCACTCCAGAACTTCGATGCGGTAGACTGATTGATCTGATGAAAGAACTAGCTCCGGGGGACCCCCTTGGGCGTGATGTCCTTCCGAACTTTCTTGATGACGAGACCGCTCACAAGCGCATCGAAATCCTCTTCGGTCTGCTCGAGGGCATCCTGCAAACAGGTCAAACTGAGGACATAGGCAAGGTCTCGCGAATAGTAAACAACCATCCGCGTATAGTAGGTCATCCCGTCGGTAGTTTTCAGGTAGCGGAACTCGTGGGCCGTGTAGGGATCGACTGTCAGGAGACCAGTCCCCAGAGATTGATGGCCTTGTGATGAAGCCAGCGAAGTCTCGATTTCGCGGACCACTTCCTGAAAATCCCCAAAATCCCGCATGCGCTTGCGGACGAGTGCTAGCGTAGCTCGCGCTCCCGTATCGACATTGCTCAAGCGAACGGCAACGTCGAATGAGTCCGTCTGTGTCTCCACACTCCAAGCCGACGACGGTATCACCAAACTCACCTTGAGCTCCTCGTCCGTCCAAACAGGCGGCGGGGTCAGCGGGTTCCGCACCGTCGATGTTGGAACCGCTGGGGCCGTTCTCGTCGCGGGTTTCTCGGGTGCGATCGTGTTCGGCTGAGATGATTCGATGGTCGGAGACTCCTTGGGTGCAGGCGGCTCCTTGGGTGAGGGAGGTACGGTTTCTGGTCGAGGGGTTGTTGGTTGTTGCTCGACGCGCGGAGAATCGGGCGGGCGACGGTTCGCTTTTTCGGTCGATATGATGTCGACGTAACTCTTGGGTACCGAGCGAAGCTGGCCGTCGAGAGTGGTCATCAAGACCACCCCTTCCTTGACCTCGTATTTCTGGACCTCCATCTGACTGCCGTCGGTGAAAACCAGGATGTCGGCAAGCGAAGCTGATGCCGACACAAAGGTCATGAGACTTAAGGTCCAAATCAATCGAAGCATTGCTTTTTTCCCTTGTCGAGGAGGATGTCCTTTGGGGTACAAACACTAGTATCGACCCTCACGTCCCCGGCCGTCAACGTCAAACTTCTCGGCGATCCCGAGCGGGAGATCTCCCCCGATGCCGATGGAGGCGACATCGTGATCAGGGACCCCAGAGTCCAAAGATTGCAATGGTTTCGAAGTGGTGTGTGTTGGGGAACAGATCCAGCAGGACCAACCGCTCGAGAATGAGCCCCGCCCGCGCCAATTGTCCGGCGTCTCGGCCCAAGGCAGGTGCATCACAAGATACGTAGCGGAGTTGTTTCGGCGGATGCGCCGTGAGGGCCTGCACCACTGCCGGTGCCAGACCGCCACGGGGTGGATCTGCGACGACAACATCGACCCCTGCGAATCCCACCCTTTCGCTATAGCCACCGGCAGTGCATTCCACGAACTCGACATTATCCACTCCCGCCGCGCGCGCGTTCGCCCGCGCATCGACAATGGCCGAGGAAGACGATTCGACGCCCAATACGCGTCGGGCAAGCTTTGCCATGGGTAGCGTGAAAAGTCCTACCCCGCAATAGAGATCGACGGCAGAGCCGTTGTCGATATGCTTGGAAGAAACCGTTTCGCGCACCAGGCTTTCGACTAGATACTGATTGACCTGAAAAAAACTCCCAGGGCGGGTTCGATAGTCTATGTTTCCCACTCGATGAACGATCCCCGAGTCGCCAATTTCGAAATGCCAATCCTTCGCTCTCCCCTCTTCCTCGGTAACGACCACCCCTTGGAGACGCGCCTGTTTCGCGAACTCCGCGAGCTCTCGTCGCGACAGTCCTATATGTTTCTTGACGACAAAATGGAGGAGGATCCTCCCTTGTTTTGCTCCAGCAGAACCAATATTCGATTCAATGATCTCAAAGGTGACAATTTCCCGGGATCGCGCCTTTCTGGCCGCAATCCATCCTCGAGTCAGTTCCAGGACAACATTCGCCTCGGAGGAGATCTGAAGACACCGGGAAACATCGACCAGGCGATGACTGCCGCGTTCCTTGAATCCCACAACGGTCTTTCGCGGGCCCTGCTGCACGTGAAAGCGAGACCTGATTCTATAGCCCGACTCGTGAGCGGAGTGAAAGGTGATGGGGCCTTTGAAGTCGAGATGACCAGCCCGGCTCAGGCTCTCGAAGAGGATGCCCTTCTTGACTTGGAGTTGCGCGTCGATATCGAGATGCATGAGCGAGCAACCGCCACACAATCCGTAGAAATCACATGGAGGCTGGCGTCGCTTCGCAGATGATCGCTTGATCTGAACGACATTAGCACGCAGGTAGTCGCGCCGTCTCTCAACCGCTTCGACGATGACGCGGTCGCCTGGGGCGGACCGAGGCACGAATACGACCTGACCTTCGTGTCGGGCTAAACCATCACCTCCCGCGACGATCTTCTCGATGGTCACTTCGAACTGATTGGGCTGGGACATAGGAAGAAGTTAACGTAAGTCGGGCGAGACACAAAGCCGAACGAGCTGGGTCTTCTCTTGACTGCTTGACTGCCGACCCTAGATATGCAAGAGACTAAGGGCAGGTAGTCCAAAGTGAGCGCGCACACGCTTGCGGTACGCACTCTGTAACGCGGAGGAGTAGACGTCCTCTGGCATGCGCGACTGGTAGCGCTCTAAGGCTTTACCCGCTTCCTCCCAACAATGTCGGCGTTGTTCTTCGTTCATCGAACGGTCGCCGACTCTCAGCAGTTCGTCATCCATCTGTTGGAGCTCCGCCTCGATGTCATTGAATTGACTCGACTTCGTCTGTTCGGCAGCGAGACAGGCGAGCCGTTGAGCCAACCGCGCCATCGCCTCGGACAACACCGGATGCGACGTTTCGTGCGCGTGGCCGGCCTTTTCCAATTGCGAGGCAAGCTCGAGAAGATGGTGCTGGGCAGTGACAGCCACTTCTCCACCTTCCTCCTCTCGATGAGTACCCGTCAGCGCTTCGCAATGACGACGGTAAGTGGATTCCACCGTTTGGCGACAATAGGAAAGGCCACGAACAGGTCGTGTCGATTTTCGTTTTTCGAAAGCGCGGTCCAGCCCTTCCTTTACAACCTCCAGAGGGATCTGCTTCTCGAGCCACGAGTGGATGAGCTGCCAATCTCGAGGTGCAATGAAGAGTGGGCTTCCACGAAGATTCACGAAGTATCGTTCAATAACGGCGTAGTAGTCCTCTTCCTGCAAAGAAAGCGGTGTTGCGGTTGTTTCTTTCTTGGCAGGTGAGCTCATTGGACTTCCGTGCGTCCATCAACTTGCGCGTGCAGAGTGCAAAAGGGCGGAAAAAGCTAAAGGGGAGAGAGGGGTCGTCCCTCAATCCCCTTTTGTTCTGTTCTGACTCTTATTTCGGCATCTTTGCTTTGAGCGCGTCGATCTCCCTCTGGATGAGCGTTTCGGCCATATCCGGGACGACCTCCCAAGCGAGCTCCTGGACGACTTTCTCCGAAAGCTTGGCAACCACTCGCTCGGCGATTTGGTCCACTAGCGCATCGACATTTTGAGGCATGGTTTCGGTCTCCTGGAGCGTTGCCGGTGCTGCGGTCGACGACTGCGGCGGTTCCAGAGGCGTGAAAACCGGTGCTTCAGGGGCAGGCGGCTCCAAAACCGAGGGCTCTAAGATGGGCTCTTCGATAGGAGGTGACACTTCGAAGATGGGTTCCTCCTCAATCGGAGCCGGAGGAATAGGCTCTGGAGATTCATCGACTTCGGGAGACAGAATCCGGAGGCGCTTCCATAACCGGGCTGGGTTCGATGAAAGGACTCGGCTCCTCGATCGTCGCGGGCTCGATCGGTGGCGGTGGCTCCACCGTGGGAAAAGCTTCCGCGGCGGTCGGCGGTACATCCAGGGCTTCCGGCTCCGGCATCAGCGGTAGATCGGATATCGATGGCGCGGCCTCGACGGGAGCCTCCGCGAAAAAAGGCTTCTCTGGCTCAACGGGGGCCTCGAAAACCATGGGGGCATCAGGAGTCAGCGGTGCATCCGGCATCTCCATCGGCGGAAAACTGGCTTCCAAGCCGGCGATGGGCGGATCTGGCTCCGGCGCGAAAGACGGCGGTTCCATTACAACCGTAGCCTGCTCTTCTACCCTGGGATCAGATGTTGAGAAATCATCAAACCCGCCAAAATCTCCCAACGGCGTAAGCTCGGGCTCTGCTGGCTGCGGTTCCGGCGGCTCATCAGACGCTGGTAGCACCCATGCGTCGTCATCGTTCGTTGTCGGTGCCGGCTCGGGCGGAGTCATCGTGGCCTCGGGCATTGGCGCTAAAGGCTCAGGC
Organism: uncultured Acidobacteriota bacterium; assembly: GCA_963697355.1. Classification (GTDB taxonomy): domain Bacteria; phylum Acidobacteriota; class Vicinamibacteria; order Marinacidobacterales; family DATDRI01; genus CAVONV01. Next base: position 365,262 of record CAVONV010000021.1, on the reverse strand, counting down.
GTTGGTACCGCGGGCTCGGGCGTAGGGGCCACAAAATCATCGAATCCCGCCCCGGCGTCCACGGACCCGGGCGAAGTCAGCAGTGATTCTTCCGTCGGCGGCATGTAAAGGGCTGTACCTTCGTCAACAGGTGCTGGAGGCGTTTCCAATGGAGCGGGCACAGGCACCTCAGGTGCTCGCTGAACCTCCTTCCAGATATCCTCGCTCGGTACGGTCGGCGTATCATCCCCTCCCAGAAGAACGGTCTGATCACCAGACTCTACTGAAAGCTCCTTCTGCCCTGCCTCTACTGCAAGGCTGTCCACCATGAGCGTTGCGCCCTCATCTTCCAAGGGTGCTGGATCTTCTGGCACTGGCGTGTCTAGCATTTCAGGAGCGAACGACATCTCCACCGTCGAAGGTGCCATGGACGGTTCCGGAGCAAGGTCAGCGACCGGCGGCGGTGGAGCCGTCGGCGTTTCTGGCACCACCGGAGCGGCGGATGCGGGTTTTGCGGTCGCCGTAGCCAGCAATTCCTTGACCTTGGAAATCAACGTCTGGGGTTCGAAAGGTTTTGCAAGGAACCCGTCACAGCCCGCTTTCTTTGCTCTATCCTGATCGAAGGGCTCAAAAGCACCCGTCAACAACAGCACGGGAATATGCTTGAGATCATTAGCCGTCTTAATGAACTCACACACTTCATAGCCGTTCTTCTCTGGCATGATGATGTCACAGAGAACAATGTCGGGCGTGACCGCGCGGATCTCTTCAATTGCCTTCTGCCCGTTCCCGACGGTATGGAGCGTGAAGTCTTCGTCCGAAAAGGTCAACTCAATGACCTTCTGAATGGTGATGCTATCGTCGGCGAGCAGGATCGTGTGTCCCATCGCCCCTCCTTGCACAACCCGAAGGTATAGAAAGCCGGAACGTTTCTACCGAAATTGGCGAATCAGCGATTTTAAAAGGTTAACACGATCGGCGCTCGGCTGTCAAGCCAGGCGCCATCGTAATTCCTTTTCTACCTATGGGATAGCTCTTCCCCTGCCACTCCGGCCACTTCTGGACATCAATATGTGTGGGATCACCACCACACTCGCCACAACTTCATCGTGGATGATTTCGAATCTTCTCTACGACGTTCTCGAGAGAGCTACCGGGCTGAAAGACCTCAGCGACTCCCATCTTTTTCAAAACCGGTATATCTTCGTCGGGGATGATGCCACCAACAAAGACCAAGACATCGTCCATCTCTTTTTTCTTCAACAGCTCCACGATGCGACCTAGCAGATAGTTGTGGGCTCCGGACAGTATGGATACCCCGATAGCATCCACATCCTCCTGCAATGCGGCTTCGACGATCTGCTCGGGCGTCTGTCGGAGTCCGGAGTAGATCACCTCGAGGCCCGCGTCACGAAGTGCGCGAGCCACCACGAGAGCGCCTCGATCATGACCATCGAGTCCTGGCTTAGCAATGAGTATCCTAAACGGCACCTGCCGATCCGTCTTCTTCATTCCTGATTTCCTGATTTCCTGAGTTCTTGCTCTACATCGCTCTCCGATACTGCCCACCGACCTCGTACATCGCATGCGTGATTTGACCGAGACTCGCGACTCGGACCGCCTCCATGAGCTCTGCGAAGATGTTGCCACCCGTGAGGGCGGCCTCCTTCAAGCGGGCCAGGGCATTGGGGGTCTCGGCTTCATTGCGTTTTTGGAAGGCCCTCAGGTTGTCGATTTGCTCGAGCTTTTCTTCCGGCGTTGCCCGGGCCAACTCAATATCCTCTGGAATCAAGCCTGCCGACGCTTCGGGATCGAGAAACGTATTGACCCCAACGATGGGAAGCTCTCCGCTGTCCTTCTTGAGCTCATAGAGCAGGGATTCTTCCTGAATGCGGCTCCGTTGATACTGCAATTCGATGGCTCCGAGCACCCCGCCCCTTTGACTCAGCCGCTCATACTCGGCCAACACGGCCTCTTCAACCAGGTCGGTCAGCTCTTCCATGATGAACGAGCCCTGTAAAGGATTCTCGTTCACGGTCATCCCAAACTCCTTATTGATAATCTGTTGGATGGCCATCGCCCGGCGCACTGACTCGGCCGTCGGCGTCGTAATCGCCTCGTCGTAGGAATTGGTATGCAGTGAGTTGCAATTGTCATAAATGGCCGTCAATGCCTGAAGCGTGGTCCGAATGTCGTTGAACTGGATCTCTTGGGCGTGGAGTGAGCGGCCTGATGTCTGGATATGATACTTGAACATCTGACTTCGCTCGTTTCCACCATATCGATTCTTCATGACGCGTGCCCAAATTCGCCGCGCCACACGACCCATGACCGAGTACTCCGGATCGAGTCCGCTGCTGAAGAAAAAAGAAAGGTTGGGAGCAAAATCGTCGATATGCATGCCCCGTGACAAATAGTACTCCACGTAGGTGAAGCCATTGGCCATCGTAAATGCCAACTGGGTGATGGGATTGGCTCCCGCTTCGGCGATGTGATAGCCCGAGATGGAAACGGAGTAGAAATTCCGGATCCCGTTGTCGATGAAATACTGCTGGACATCCCCCATGACTCGCAACGCGAACTCGATGGAAAAGATGCAGGTGTTTTGCGCTTGGTCCTCTTTGAGGATATCGGCTTGCACGGTTCCACGCACGACTTTGAGCGTGTCTTCTTTGATGCGCTCGCGCTCTTCGTCGTTTGGCTTCCTTCCATGCTTTCCTTTGAACTTGTCCACTTCTTGATCGATGGCAGTGTTGAAGAACATTGCAAGGATAGCGGGAGCTGGGCCATTGATGGTCATGGAAACACTGGTCATCGGATCAGTGAGGTCAAAGCCCGCGTAAAGCCTCTTCATATCATCTAATGTGGCTATGGCAACGCCACCTTCGCCGATCTTCCCGTAGATATCGGGACGCTCATCCGGGTCCTCCCCGTACAATGTCACACTATCGAAAGCGGTGGATAAACGCTTCGCTTTGTCATTTCGACTCAGGTAGTGAAAACGCCGGTTCGTCCTGTCCGGACCTCCTTCGCCGGCAAACTGACGCCGTGGTTCCTCTCCTCGCCTCTTGAACGGGTACACTCCCGCCGTGTAGGGATAGCTGCCGGGCAGATTCTCCTTGAGCTGGAACTCCAAGATGGCTCCCCAATCCTCGTAGCGCGGTAATATCACTTTGGGAATACGAGTGCCGGAGAGAGTTTCTTTGCCAGTTGAGACGGATATCTCCTTATCGCGCACCTTGAAAACGTAGGTCTCGCCGGCATACTTCTGTTTGAGAAGGTCCCAACCTTCGATGAATCTCCAACATCGAGGATCGAGCTCCGCTTTGAGCTCATCGAACCGTTTCCCAATGGCTTCGCTGGACGCGGCATCGTCGCACTCCCTTGCTGCGCCATCGAGACGATAGAGGCGCCGGGCCAACGCCACTTGCTGCTCGACCCAGTCTCGCTCGGAACGAGCGGTCTCGGCAATCTCGGTGAGATACCGCACGCGCTCACCCGGGATAACGGGATGGCGGTCCCCGGTGACAACGCCTTTCGGAACCGCGAGTTGAGAGGAGTAGGCCTTGCCCGCGATCTCTTCGAGCCTCGCGACCAAACCCAAATAAAGCGCTGTAACTCCTCTGTCGTTGAACTGACTCGCTATGGTCCCGAAAACCGGCAGCGCCTCGTCCGGGACTTCGTGTGCGATTTGTTGGTTTCGACGAAGCTGTTTGCGGACATCCCTCAGGGCGTCCTCCGCACCTTGCCGGTCATACTTATTGACGGCTACGAAGTCCGCATAATCCAGCATGTCGATTTTCTCGAGCTGGGAAGCCGCGCCGTACTCGGGCGTCATGACATAGAGACTGATATCCGAAATGTCTACAACACCCGAGGCACCTTGTCCGATACCACTCGTCTCCACGAAAATCACGTCGAACCCGGATGCCTTCAGAATCCGAATGGCCGCTTGCGTTGCCATGGAAAGCTCGGATGCCGACCCTCGCGTGGCGAAGCTGCGCATATAAACCCGGGGATTGTGGATGGCGTTCATTCGAATCCGGTCGCCCAACAGTGCCCCGCCCGTTTTTCGTTTGGTGGGGTCCACGGACAAGACGCCGATCTTCATTTCGCCGAAGTCGAGAAGGAAGCGTCGCACGAGCTCGTCGACCAAGGAGCTCTTTCCAGATCCCCCCGTTCCGGTAAAACCGACTACGGGGACCTTTCGTTCAGCAGCCTTTTCTTGGAGAAGATTCGAGAACGTGGAAGGCAGCCCCGGCCCCGCACCATCGAGCTCGGTTTGGGTGATGAGACGAGCCAAAGGAACAACGTTCTCGCTGTTTAGCCACGCGAGATCTCCGTTCCGGGTGATAGGCGTCGGAGCGAAGTCGGATCTTTGGAGCATATCGTCGATGATGCCTTTGAGTCCCATGCGACGACCGTCGTCGGGAGAATAGATCTTGGTAACTCCGTGCTCTTCGAGGGTTTGCGCTTCTCGCGGGACGATTACCCCTCCGCCTCCTCCAAATATCTTGATGTCTGGAGCACCTTGCTCTTTCAACAAGTCCACCATATAGCGGAAGAACTCGACATGTCCGCCTTGATACGAGCTGACCGCGATGGCCTGGACGTCTTCTTGCAACGCAGCCTCGACGATCTCAGTGACAGAGCGGTTGTGCCCAAGGTGAATGACTTCGACACCTCCCGCTTGAAGCAATCGTCGAAAGATGTTGATCGATGCGTCATGGCCATCGAAGAGCGCCGCCGCGGTGACGAATCGAACCTTGTTTTTGAGCTGATACGTAGGAGTGAAGTTCATAGTCTTAGTAGGGAAAGCCGTCTCAACCCATTGAAATCACATATTTTGCACATTTATGATACTGACGGGTGACTTAACCTGTCAAGAACCGACGAGAGTGCGATAAGATCACCGTCCACTAGATTCCATGTCTTTTCCACATCGAACCATTCGCAAAATCCTATGCATCCGTCTTCGATCCATGGGCGATGCCATCCTCATGACCCCATCGCTTCGGGCTTTGCGGCAGGGATTGCCGGAGGCGGAGGTCCACGTTGCCCTTGACCAGGAGCTCGTCGCTCTGTTCAAAGACCATCCCTATGTGGACCAGATTCACGAGCTCCGCAGGCGTGGCCTCGACAAACTCCGCTTGGGGCTTCACCTTCTCCGCACCCGATTCGACGCGGTGCTGAACTTCCACGGTGGCCCCACGAGCGCCTGGCTAACGATGGCAACCGCGGCCCCGGTTCGAGTGGGTCGAGACATCTATAGAAACGGCTTTGCTTACAACCACCGGGTCGCCGCACCCGAAGAAGCGCTCGAAAATCCCGACGCCACTCATACCGTGCACAATCAGGCTTCGCTCGCTACCGCTCTCGGGCTCCAGGTCCACGATTTTTCGCTGCGACTGGAGGTCTCCGACGCCGCTCGTCGGCGCCTCTGTGCTCGAACCGAGATGCTGCGACTGGTTCACTCCCGCTATATCGTATTCCAGCCGACGGCTAGTTTCCCCTCGAAGCAATGGCCAGCGGAACACTTCCTCGACGTGGCCAGGGAACTCAGAAAGAGATGTGATCACGAAATGATCTTCATCCTTCCCGGTGCCCGCCGTCTGGGACGTCAAGAGAGCCGGGAAGAGAAACGCGCCGATTCCGAGGCCCTCGCCCTTTCTTTTCTCGAGGACCTGTTTGCACCCGAGTTCCCGGTGTTGTTCGATTTGCCACTCGACGAACTGATGGCGCTCATGTACGACACCGCACTCTACGTGGGAAACGATAGCGGACCCATGCACTTGGCAGCAGCATTCAACAAGCCCGTCGTGGGGATCTTCGGTTCTTCCGACCCAAACCGATGGCATCCCTGGGGAGTCCCCCAACGTGTCATCTGGGCTGGTTTGGATTGCAGCCCCTGCCATGGAAAGTCCTGCCACAATAGCGACCGCTTCGCTTGTTTGAAGGCCATTGAAGTGAAGGAGGTTCTGAATGCGGCACTGGATTTGATGCAGGAGAAAGAATAAAGGAGGAAGTATGAAGGTGCGTATTTCACTTCCAACCAGCTTCCCTCGGGAGTGGGAACGTGCAAGGGGCATCAGCACGAGCTCAGTTCCTGATGCGGCGGGCGTCCCGGCGGTGCGGATGCTTTCTCCTTCCTACTTCCTCCTCCACTTAACTGCATCAATACAAAGGGGTCGGCACCTCATCGGCACTTTTGTGGCAAGCAACTTCAAGGGGCTGTACGTCGTCGACCTTTCATTTGGTGCTATCCACGGAGGAGACGTTGATGAATAAACGTGAGCCGGTCCAGAACGAAATGCCGACGATGACGCGGCGGGGATTCATCGAGCTCGGTGTGGGAGCCACGGTCGCGGCCGTCGCTTGCGGCCCGGGCGTGGGAAACGAGAGAGGAGCGGGCGGCGAAGCAACCGCGGGCGATTCAGTCAGTACCATGATTCCCGATTTCGAGCTCGACGAAATGACGATTGCCGATCTCCAGGAAGGGATGGCGTCGGGGCGTTTCACGTCCCGCAGCATCACTGAGATGTATCTGAGTCGCATCGAGGCAATCGACGGTCAAGGACCGACGCTTCGCTCGATCATCGAGACGAACTCCGAAGCGCTCGACGTTGCGGCCTCGCTGGACGAGGAGCGAAATCGAGGCAAGCTTCGCGGCCCTCTGCATGGCATTCCCGTCATCCTGAAAGACAACATCGACACCTCCGACAAAATGACGACGACGGCCGGGTCTTATGCGCTCGAGGGCTCGATTGCCACCCAGGACTCGACCGTTGCTGCAAAGCTTCGTGAAGCGGGGGCGGTGCTCCTCGCCAAGGCCAACCTGAGCGAGTGGGCCAACTTCCGCTCCACGAGCTCATCGAGCGGATGGAGCGGCAGAGGAGGACAATGTCGCAATCCTTACGCGCTCAATCGGAATCCTTGCGGCTCGAGCTCGGGCTCCGGCGTATCTGTCTCTGCGAACCTGACGACCGTGGCCATCGGCACCGAAACGGACGGCTCGGTCGTCTGTCCTGCGAGCGCTAACGGCATCGTGGGGATCAAGCCGACCATTGGATTGGTGAGCCGCGCCGGGATCATTCCCATATCGCACACTCAGGATACAGCGGGGCCGATGGCTCGGACGGTGAGAGATGCGGCACTCGTACTCGGGGCGCTCACGGGTAGGGACGACAGGGACGAGGCCACTGCAGCCAGCGACGGCCACTTGGAGGGGAGCTACGCGCAATTCCTCGATCTGAAGGGTCTTCAAGGAGCCCGGATCGGTGTCGTTCGCCAAGCATTTGGCGCTCAGTCCAAGCTGGATGCCGTCATGGAGGAAGCGCTGGTCGCGTTGAAAGAGCAGGGAGCCGAGCTCATCGATCCCGCCGATTTTGACACCTGGGACGAGTTTGGTAATACCGAATTCGAGGTGATGCTCTATGAATTCAAGACGGGCATCAACAAACACCTCGCCGGACTGGGGGATGCTGTGCCGTCAAAAACGCTCGCGGATCTCATCGAGTTCAATGAGCGGAACCGGGACCGAGAGATGCCGTACTTTGGACAAGAAATCTTCATCCGGTCTCAGGAAAAGGGCCCGCTCACCAGCCCCGAGTACCTTGAATCGCTCGAGACCTGTAGGCGGTTAGCTAGGACGGAAGGCATCGATGCTGTGATGGACCGTCACAACCTCGACGCGCTCGTCGCTCCTACCGGCGGCCCTGCATGGGTAACCGACTTGGTTCATGGCGATCATTCCTATGCCGGGAGCTCGACTGCCGCAGCGGTAGCCGGCTACCCGAACATCACGGTTCCCGCGGGCACCATTCATGGGCTTCCGGTGGGACTTTCGTTCTTTGGCCGGGCATGGAGCGAGCCGACACTACTCAAGCTGGCTTACGCCTACGAGCAAGCAACCGAATGGCGTCGCGCGCCCGAGTTCAAATCCCAGGCCATCGACTACTAGAGGGTGGAGTCTGGCGGAGTTTCATGCAGGAGAGAGAACAAAGGAGAAAGTATGAAGTAGTCCCTTCTACTTCCTACTACTTCTGACCTCATTAACTATACTCAACGCTATAGACCGGAAACGCGCCCCACACACCCTTGAACTTAGCGTCTCCTACATGTCGAAGGACTATTCTCTTCTTGATCGTGGTGTCGTAGAACTCGCCATAAACCTCTTCGACCCCTTCACGTCGAGTCAGAGGAAGAAGCTCCTCGAGTGCCAGGACCGTTTCACGACTGATGGCAATACCCTCGTTGAAGATCATTCCGTCCGAGCCCACCGTCACGCGTACCGCCGATCGGGACACGCGGTCGACACCCTCGGATGGCGTCTCGGCTTCTTCTCCAATCCCCTGATCTTCGTCTTTCTTGGGTCGTTTGGAAGCCGAGGACAGCCGGCCGGCCATGTTGACGTTGCGACCGATGACCGTAGTGTCTTGGCCACCGGAACTTCCAATAAAGTGCGCCAGATAAACTCGCCCATAGTGGATGCTGACACCCATTGTATAGTGAGTCTTTTTTTCTTCCCTCAACTCACGGATCTTGTCTTGCAGCTCGATGGCAGTCCTGATGGCGTTCAAGGGGCCCGTTCGGGAGCTATGGACGGCACCAAACGTCACCATCATGCCGTCGCCCAAGAATTTGTCGATAACACCTCCAAATCGGGAGATGACCTCGATGAACGGATCGAAGACCGTATAGAGCTGTCGCGTCAAGTCTCGTTCGGAAACCATCCCTTCTGATGTCTCCGTGAAGCCGCGAAGATCGAGAAACATCACGGTTGCATCGACGGCATTGCCCACGACTTCGACAGATTCCGTGAAACGGTAGACACGCGCGGACCTGTATTCCTCCTGAAGCGCATCTTCCGTGATCGTCGTTGGTAATACGTGGATGCTTTGGCGCAGTCTCGAGATGATCTCGAACCGCTGCACGGCAAATGCCAATTCGTCGAAGGACTCAAGGATGGCCAGAGGAGAACTGCCGAGTTTGACGGCAGCTTGGAACTTTGTCGAGGCCCTTAGCTTATCCCCAAATCGTCCGTGGTCCATGAAGAGATGACGACGGATGCCCGGATTGAAGAGCATCTTCACACGGTGAGCAGGTAGTGAATAGCTCTCCGGCTCCATGGACGGCAAGTAACGGGCGATCTTGGACATGAGAAGGGGCTCTCCTGACGCCACCCTCTCTTCTATTTCTCCAAGCAGCAAATGGTAGATTTCGAAAAAGACGTCTGGTTTGATGCGAAAGCAAGTGTTGTTGCTTAGTATGCTCCAGAAATCGATCTCGTCGATTCGGGTCAGTGCGAGCGGAAGTTGGTCTTCGACAATGGCCTCTACAAGAAAACAGCGAAGAGAATCTCCGACGGCAAATCTGAGCTGGCCGGGTTTCAAACGATCGACCTCGCGACAAGCTTCCTTCCAGACATTTCCATAGAATCGGGCCAAAAGAGGATGGACGGAGAAACGAAGTCGGGCCAGCTCTGAAGACCGAGTTGAGAGTTGGGATACGGCCTCCGCAACGTCTTTTGAGTGGGAGAGCCAAAAAAGGTTGACGAGACCAATCCGACGATCTTGCAGCAAAGAGTTCACAAGGGTCCGTTGGAGCAGTCTTGCGTATTGCTTCTCCGCCTCATCGGAGGATCCCCTGTCTTGATAGTTAGGGCTCAACTCACGAAACAACTGGTCGAGGTAGACTTTTGCGAAGGGCTGGAGCTTGGGATGTTGTTGGACGTTGTAGAGGATCTCGTCCGAGTTGGAACGCTCGCCGGCAGGAAGGGGCGGGAATCGACCTCCGAATAGTCTATCCCCCTCTTGAGGACTCCCCTCAGTGAAAACAGTGGGAGCCAATCCCTCGAGGAAAAGCAACCCGTTCGCCATGGGGAAACCCGCCTTGTGGTCCGCGCTGCTTCCGTCGGGTATGTTCTGCTAGTCTTCGCGGTTGATGAGCTCTTTTAGCTCTTTGCCGGGTTTGAAGTACGGTACCTTCTTGGCCGGCACATCAACTTTCTCACCGGTCTTCGGGTTGCGTCCCTTGCGAGATTCTCGTTGTCGAATACGGAAGCTACCGAAGCCGCGGAGCTCGATCTTTTCGCCTCGATGCAGCGCGTTGATAACGCTCTTGAAGACCGTGTCCACGATGATCTCGGAGTGTTTCTTGGTGAGGTTCGAGACTCTGGAAACCTCCTCAATCAATTCAGCCTTGGTCATGTTCCACGACTCCTTGTTTACCCGTGACTTGGACTCTCACACAGGAAACGAAACCTCGAAGCCGCAAGCCGTAGCCCGATAGCTACGAGGCCTCTCCCCGCCGTTACACCGCCTCTGCGGACTCCAGATCCGTTCCATGGACCCGAAGTCCGCAAAAGCAGAAGCATTCTTAAGGCTTCTTCTTCTTCTTCTTCTTCTTCTTCTCCGGACTTATCGTCCGCATAAGCATTATCACGCTCGTCCTTCAAACCTGCGCCGGTAATGTCGCTGAAGTCTGCGATGTCTCCAAGAGTCGCATCCGGAGACCCCTGCGTCATCATGTGGGCTTCGTAGCCTTCCATGTCGACGGCACGGATGGAAAGGCCGATCTTGCGCTCGCCCTCGCTGATCTTGATGACTTTCATCCGATGTACTTCGCCCACCTTCAATTTGTCTTCCGGCTTTTCTACCCGCTCCTCATCGAGCTCCGATACGTGAAGAAGCCCTTCGATGCCTTCTTCGATCTCGACAAAGGCGCCGAAATTCGTCAACCGAGCGATCTTGCCCTCGATCACGTCACCGACTTGGTGGTTATTGAAGAACTCTTCCCAAACGTCCGTGGCAAGCTGTTTGAGGCCCAAGGATAGACGTTGGTTGTCGGCGTCGATATTGAGGACCACCGCTTCGACCGTATCTCCCTTCTTGATAACCTCAGAAGGATGTTTCACTCGCTTGTTCCAGGTGAGATCAGAGATATGGATCAGCCCATCGATACCTTCTTCCACCTCAACAAACGCACCAAAATCGGTAAGGTTCCGGACCGTACCCTCGATTCGAGAACCGGGCTCGTACTTCTCAGCCAGCAACTCCCAGGGATTGGGCTCCACCTGTTTGAGTCCCAGGCTTATTCGGCGTTCATTCGGATCCGCTTGAAGCACCATCGCTTCGGCGAGGTCACCCACCGATAGAACCTTCGATGGATGCTTGACTCGCTTGCTCCAAGACATCTCGGATACATGAATGAGACCCTCGACACCTGGTTCCAGTTCGATGAATGCTCCGTAGTCAGTCAACGATACCACTTTGCCTTTGACTCGGGCGCCTATCGGATAACGCTCCATCGCGGCCTCCCACGGATCGGGAGACAACTGTTTGTAGCCGAGGGAAACGCGTTCCGACTCACGATCGAATTTGAGCACGACGACTTCGACTTGGTCGGCAACGTTGAAGAGCTCCGATGGATGGTTGATGCGACCGTAGGACATATCAGTGATGTGAAGCAGGCCGTCGATGCCGCCCAGGTCGATAAAAGCACCGTAGTCGGTGAGGTTCTTCACCACTCCCCGGAACACGCGCCCTTCTTCCAGCGCGCCCAAGGTCTTGTCCTTCATATCGGTGAGCTCCTCTTCGAGAACCACCTTGCGGGACAGGACGATGTTGCCACGCTTCTTATTGACTTTGATGACGCGCATCCGCAGCTCTTGTCCCCTCAGACTCTCCAAGTTGCGGATGGGCCGCACATCGACTTGCGAACCGGGGAGGAATGCCCGCACACCGATGTCGATGGCGAGTCCTCCTTTGATTCTCTCGATGACCTTACCCGTAATGACTTCCTTGCTTTGATAGGCGTTCTCTATTTGATCCCATACCTTCATTTTCTCGGCCTTCTCGCGAGAAAGAATTAGAAAACCTTCCTTGTTCTCTACTTTCTCGAGAAGGACTTCGATCTCGTCACCCACCATGATGCTGGGCTTTCCCGTTTCATCTAGGAATTCGCTGACAGGTATGATTCCTTCGGACTTATACCCGACGTCTACAATGACTTCATTAGACGAAATATGAAGTATCTTGCCCTTTACGACTTCGCCTTCGGCTACGTTGGCGTTGTATTGGTCCAGGAGCTTCTCGTACTCTTCGGTGGCTAGCTGTTCGTCTTCCGCCGCGACTTCACCTCCTTGTACAAGTTCTTTCTCTAAATTGTTAGTTTCCGGCATCCTTTACTGGTACCTCCATGAGGATTCTTCTCACAGGCGACCGCGCGTATTCGGAAGGGGATCTTGATAGGCTCACCTTTGAAAGCGGGTCGACCTGCAAACCGTTATGCTACTTCATTTAACACGCTGGTGTCAAGACGCAACCCGTGGCGATTTTTGGGCAGTCAAAGTGATGAGCGAAAGCGTCATTCCCTCTGGCGGTCGTCGGTTTCGCCTGTTCTTTAGGTCCCGACAGCTCTACTCTTCGCGCATCCGGGCCCGGACAAGCCGCTCGAGCTCATCGGTCGTTCCGGCGATATCGAGATCACTCGTGTCCACCTCGATGGCGTCTGGAGCCCGAGTCAGAGGTGCGTATTGGCGCGTGCTATCGGCCTCGTCCCGGCGCGCCATCTCCGAGGCCACTTGCTCCAAACTCTGGCCCCCGGCGGGATTCTCTCGATACCGTCGTTCCGCTCTTACTTCCGGACGCGCGCTGAGATAGAACTTCACATCAGCGTCTGGGAATACGACCGTGCCAATGTCACGCCCCTCGAGGACCATCGCGCCCTCCTTGCCCAGTTGGCGCCAAAGCTCGGTCAGAACAGTACGAAGCCCGGGGTAGGCGGATATCTTCGAGGCCATTTTGGCAATCTCAACGGCCCGGATGGCGGCCGTGACGTCCTCTCCATCCAAAAAGACTCGCTCATGCTCCTCCCCGCCAAAACGGAGCTCTGATGCTCTCGCGATCTCAACCACGGCGGCAGGTTCGTCAGTATCAATCTGGGCTCGGATGGCTTTGACGGCAATAGCCCGAAACGTGGCACCCGTATCGAGGTAGGTGTAATCCAAACGGCGGGCCAGATTACGCGCCGCAGTCGTTTTTCCGGCCCCCGAAGGCCCGTCAATGGCGATGATCCACCCCTTTGTCCTCATTTTGCATGTCCCTTTTTCATACGACGGCCCTGAGCTGGAAGACTTCTCGCGGAATGCCGTTTTCGAGCCGCACCCGACTCCATCTCGAAACGACGGACTTCTTGGGGGCTCAGGGCGCGGTAAGCTCCCGGGTCAAGTCCTTTGTCGGTCAGAAAGGCCACTTTCGATCGATGGAGCTCTAAGACAGGGTGTCCCAAAGCCCGAAACAGGCGTCGGACCTCACGGTTCTTGCCCTCCATAAGAACGACTCTCAACGACGATTTTTCCTTTTTCTTCTTTTTTGGAAGGGCTCTCGAAGGCGATCCGACGGCAGATTCTCCCGCGTCGCGGCGAGGACGGGATGATGTCGATTTCGTCCGGACCACAGGCCTGGTGCGTGTTGACAGTAACTCAGCCGACTTCACTCGCAAAGTCTGGCCTTCGACACGGACACCTCTCTTGGCGCGGGCGAGCGTCCTTTCCGTGGGGAGCCCCCGCACCGTGACCAAATAGGTTTTCTCGACCCCGAAGCTCGGGTGAGCCACATGCTGGGCGAAATTTCCGTCATCGGTCAGGAGCAACAGTCCGGTCGTGCTCATATCGAGCCGACCCACCGGATACAGAGACTGCAGGGAATTGGGCAGCAGCTCCATCACGGTTGGACGCGACCCGGGATCCGACTTCGTGGTGACGTAGCCACGAGGCTTGTTCAGAACCACATACCGGCGAGGGCGACCCGGTCTGATTCTTCGCCCGTCGACCCGGATTTCGTTCTCCTCAGGGTTGGCCTTTGCACCAAGCTCCTTGACGACTCTACCGTCTACACGGACTCGACCCTGGACGATCATCTCCTCAGCGGTGCGTCGAGAAGCCAATCCCGAACGGGCGATGATCTTTTGAAGACGTTCTAGCATGGGTCTAATAGTCAAGAACTCGAGAATTCGAGAACTCAAGTACTCGAGTACTCACAAAGAGGGGTCACTTTTGCTGCCGTTGGAGGGGTCGACACCGCCACTGTCGATGGAGACCTCCTCGTCACTTTCACCCTCGGCTTCGCTTGGAACCGCATCGTCGATGGAAGCATCCATCGGTGGATCGGCAGAGACGATACCACTCGGATACTCGTCACCCTCTTCATTTGTCGATGGGCTTCCCGCCCCTCCAAGGTCTTCCAGCTGAAGGGCCAGATCCTCACCGAATACCTCTGCCATGTCTTCCAAGCGGGGGAGCTCCCCGAGATCTTTGAGTCCGAAGCGGAGCAGAAACTCCTTGGTCGTTCCGTAAAGCAGCGGTCGCCCCACCACGGCCTTCCGTCCGGTGATCCGAACGAGCCTCTTTTCCAATAGCGTCTTGATGACGCTCGTCGAACGCACCCCTCGCAATTCCTGGATCTCCGGCACGGTGATGGGCTGCCGATAGGCAATGGTGGCCAGGGTCTCCAGAGCTTGGATAGACAGCTTCGATGGTGGCTTGTAATGAAACAAGGTGCTCACGCGCTCATGAAACTCTGGGCGTGTCGTAATCTGGTGGCCGCCCGCAACCTCCACGATTTGAAGTCCTCTACCCTCACCCTGGTAGAGCTCGAGAATCTCCTGGAGACACTGCTTGATCTCCTCCGTTCCCACTTCGGGAAGGATTTTTCTCAAATCACGAAGTGACAGCGGTTCGCTGGCCGCATAGAGCACCGCCTCGACGGATCCTCGAACCTCTTCGTGGCGCAGCGGCGGTGGAGCTTCCTCTTCGGAGGCTGGTGCCTCCAAAGTCGGGTCCTCGTCGGCATCCTCGGACGAACCTGGCAGGAGCTCCTGGGTTGCTCCATCCTCCGGGCTTACAAGGGACGGCTCTGTCTCGGCGTCGGTCACGTCACTCGCGCTGTCAGCACTCTCGGTTGCCCCCTCCTCATTTTGTGAATCATCATCACCCACAGGCTCTTCAGAGGAGGGCTCGGGACTCTCGTTCGGGGATTCGTGCTGCTGCGAGGGTTGTTCCTCTTTCCCGAAGGGCTCGTTCGTCAGGCTCTCAGTAGGCTCCGCCCTCTCTTCTTCCTCCGGCTCGGTCACCTCGGACGTCGAAGGTATCTCTTTTTCCTGATCGTTTTCGCTCATCTAGAAAGGACTGCCCCTATTCGGTGTGCTCAACACCGAGTCGACTGACATGAATCGTCGAAAATGACCTCCGTTGGTAGACTCGGAGCACTCGCAAACGTACCAGCTCCAACAATGCCAAGAAGGTGACGATAAGCATCTCTCGACTCTGGACATCCTGGAAGAGCTCGATGAAGGTAAGATTGCTCCCAGGCGGCATGCGTTCTTTGAGACGCTCGATCATCTCTTCCAGACTCACCGCATACTGCTCGACCGTAAAAACACGTCGCCGCCTGATCCGCTCGAGCACATCCCGAAAGGCGACCACCAGTTCAAACAAATCTACATCCACCAGATCATCAGCAGCATCTTCTTTTTTCTCGAGGAAAGGCTCGACGGCCGATTCCGGCCGCAGCCACATTGCACTGCGTATCACCTCTTTTTGGTGGAGAAGCTGCGCGGCCTCTTTGTATTTCTGATACTCGAGCAGCTTCGTCACCAATTCGGAACGAGGATCCTCGAAGTCCTCATCTTCGGTGCCGTCTTCATGAGGAGGAGGTAGCAGCATCTTGGACTTGATGTGGATCAACGTAGCGGCCATGAAGAGAAAGTCTCCGGCCACATTCAGATTGTATTCCTGCATGAGCTCCAGCATTTCCAAATACTGCTTCGTGATCTCTGCGATAGGAATGTCGTAGATGTCGTACTTACTCTTTCGAATGAGGTGGAGAAGAAGCTCCATGGATCCATCGAATTCGGGCAGCCGGACGTGGTACTGCGGCTCCGTACTGCTGGATTCTTCGGGAGCGGGTCCAAGATAGAGCTCCGCCAGACTCATGATTCCTCCGGAACGGGGAGCTTGAGTGCCGTCCTCACGTCCTTCATGGTCTCTCTTGTGACCTTTCTAGCCTTCCGGGCCCCCTCGTGAAGGATCTCCCACACGCGCTCCGGATTCGCCAGGAACTCCTCACGTTTGTCGTGGAAGGGACCCATACGCACCATCAGGTGGTCAGCCAAGGCGTTCTTGCACTCGATGCATCCAATTCCAGCCGTCCGACAACCCTCAGCTGCCCAGGCCCTCGTAGCTTCCGTTGAAAAAGCTTTGTGCAAATCGAAAGCGGGGCACCGATCGGTATTCCCGCGTATTTGTCCGGCGCTTACGCGCTGGATCGGTCATCATCGTTTTGAGTTTTTTCCGGATGGTCTCTTCGTCGTCTGAAAGTCGAATCGTATTGTCGTAGCTCTTGGACATCTTTCGCCCGTCGGTGCCTGGAAGCTTTGGGCTCGTCGTCAACTTGGTCTGGGGCTCGGGAAACACCGGTCCGTAGAAGTGATTGAATCGGCGTGCAATCTCCCGGGTGAGCTCGATATGGGGCTTCTGGTCCTCGCCCACGGGAACGACGTCGGCTTTGTACACCAGAATGTCGGCCGCTTGAAGCAGTGGGTAACCCAGAAACCCATAGGTATTTAGATCCTTCTCGGCAAGTTGCTCGATCTGCTCTTTGTAGGTCGGCACCCTCTCGAGCCATGGTAGGGGAACAACCATGGACAAAATGAGATGAAGCTCCGAATGCTCGGGTACATGGGACTGAACGAAGAGGGTCGACCGGTTCGGATCAATACCCGCGCACAAGAGATCCATGGCGACCTCGAAGGTGCAGTCCTTGACGGAGCTCGTGTCAGCGTAGTCGGTTGTCAGCGCATGCCAATCGACGACACAGTAAAAAGTCTCGTACTCTTCTTGCATCGCCACCCAGTTGTCCCAGGCGCCCACCAGATTACCCAGGTGCGGGTGGCCCGTAGGGCGGATTCCGGACAGCACGCGCTTGCGACTCATAGTCCTCCTCCGAACTGCAAAAGAACCCTGACAATCGGCCAGGCGAGATAGTCGAACACGACATCCAGCGCGCCACTAACCAGCAACAATATGAGGATCATGAAACCATAGGGTCTCACGACTCTCTCAAAAACCTCCCCGAGAGCTCGCGGGAGTCCCCAAGAAGCGATGTGGGAGCCATCGAGTGGGGGCACGGGAATGAGATTGAAAATCCCAAGGACGACATTCAAGACAACGCCCATCCTTGCAACGACAACGACCAGGTGGGATGAATCGAGTCCGAAACTCTGAACCATTACGGCGTGAAGCACGGCAAAGACGACGGCCAGTACAAAATTGCTGAACGGTCCGGCTCCGGCGGTCAGTATCTCGCCTTGGCGTACGTTTGCGAAATGGCGCGGCTGGATGGGAACGGGCTTGGCCCACCCGAACACGATACCGCCCGCGAACAGCCCGACCAATGGGAACAGGACGGTGCCAAATGGGTCCATGTGGACGAGCGGATTGAGGGAAATGCGCCCTTCTCGCGACGCCGTCTCATCTCCCATACGAAGCGCCGTCCAGGCATGAGCGCTTTCGTGCACACTGAGAGAAAAGAGGAGCACGAGGTAGGTCGCGAGAATTTCAAGGATCCGTTGTGGTTCCAAGGTTTCGTTCCTTGCAGTCCGTCCTTTTGATGTCCAGATCTCGATATGCTAACATCCGCCTTCGCCCTCTGCAACAAATGCTGGCTACGGCGAGACAAAGCCCGCCTTCGTTCTGTCAAGAATTTAACGCCAAGGCGCAATGGCGCGGAGCGGAAAAATAAATATCTTCCAATTCGAGATTTATTGAATTCTTGAATTTTCCTGCTCTTCTTTGCGTCTTCGCGACTTTGCGTTAACTCTTCTCTTCAGTTCATTTCTGCAATCTGCAGCCGCACGCGCTCGGCGAGCTTGCGGCCCAACACTGATTCGAGCTCCTCGGTCGATGCTTCCCTGACCCCTCGATAACTTTTGAAATGAGTCAGCAACAATTTCTTCTTCTTGGGACCAATTCCCAAAATGTCATCCAGATTGGAATGGAGGGTACGCACCTTCCGTCTCTTGCGGTGGAAGGTAACGGCAAAACGGTGCGCCTCGTCACGGATCCGTTGCATCAATTGGAGGGAGGGTGAGCCGCTGGGCAAGACAATGGGATCAGGTTTGCCGGGTCTAAAAAGGACTTCTTCTTTCTTAGCAATGCTCACCATAGGTATATGCAAGAGCCCGAGCTCCCCCAACGCTTTTTGCGCTGCGCCGAGTTGTCCCTTTCCCCCATCGATGAGGACGAGATCCGGAAACTCGTTACCTTCTTCGAGCACACGCCGGTAATGCCGCCGGACGATTTCATGCATGGAAGCGAAGTCATCCGGCTTTCCGGCTACCGACCTAACCTTGAACTTGCGGTAATCACTCCGGATGGGATGACCCCGCTCGAAAACCACCATTGAAGCAACGATGTCCGATCCTTGTATGTTCGAGATATCGAAGGCCTCGATCCGTAGGGGGACTTCGGGAAGCTCGAGGAGATTGGCCAATGCCTTCAATCGTGCTGAAGTCTGCCGGCCCTCCTCTCGAACGTCGAGCTCGAAAGCAAGCTTGGCGTTTCGGCAAACGAGCTCTACCATTCTTCGTTTCCCTCCCCGCTTAGGACACACAATCTCGACTCGACCCTGCTTCTTCGCAGCCAGCCACTCCGCCACCAGAACACTCTCAACAAAGTCCACCGGTACGTGGATTTCCGCGGGCAGGTATCTGCCCAGCTCGTAATACTGCTGTATCGAGGCACTGATCAAGTCGGCGTCATCGTGCGCTTCGAGATCGTTCAGGGGGAAGCTGTCTCGATCGATGATTTTGCCCGAGCGCATCGAGAAGACCTGCAAGACCGCTTGGTCTCCTTCACGATAGAATCCGAAAATGTCCCTTTCTTCTCGACGCACACTCGTCATCTTCTGCCGGGAGCTCAAGTCCTCCAACGTATGAATCGTGTCTCTTAGTCGCGCAGCCACCTCGAAGCGCTCTTCCTCCGCAGCTCCATACATCTGCTTCCTCAAAGAAGAGATGAGGGTCTCGTTCTTACCCTCCAGAAAGAGCTTGGCAGAATCCACACTCTGTCGGTAGGCCTCGAGGCTGACGACACTCTCTACGCAGGGTGCTACGCAACGCTTGATCTGAAACTGGAGGCAAGGTCGGGAACGGTGGCCGTCTAGCTTCTCGCTGCAATTTCGAACTCCAAAGAGTCGGTGGACCAGATTCATGGTTCTGCGAGCCAAGCTGGCGGGAACATAGGGGCCGGTGTAGACGGCGCCGTCGTCCCCTGGCTTGCGGACGACATAGATTCGCGGATAGGTTTCGTTCACGGTCAACTTCAAATAAGGGTGGTTCTTGTCGTCCCGCAACAAGACGTTGTAGCGAGGCTTGTGAGTCTTGATCAGATTGTTCTCGAGGACGAGCGCCTCCTTTTCCGTATCCGTGGCGATGACCTCCAAGTCCTGGATGGCCTCCACCAAACGATCGAGCCGAGGGCTCTCGAGCCGCGAGTCCTGGAAGTAGGAACGAACACGGCCCCTGAGTGAACAGGCCTTTCCCACGTAAAGGATTTGCCCACCTCGCCCACGAAACAAGTAAACGCCGGGCGTCGACGGAAGCTCATCCAGCTTCTGAGATATAACCTCGTTCATAACCGCAAACCGAAAAGGACTACTCGATCACACCGAGATACTCTCTCCAAATTATAGCCTTACCGTGGTCGTGAAAGTGGTGGGAGTCCGGGCAGGTGCGGCGCAAAGCGACGCTACCAATGAAAGGGGATACAGATTCTTGAGTTCTTGAGTGCTCGATTCCTACGCTTCCTGAGGATCCGTTTGGCCCACAACCTGCGGCTGAACGGTCTGCGGCTCGCGCCA
This sequence comes from uncultured Acidobacteriota bacterium, assembly GCA_963697355.1. Taxonomy (GTDB): domain Bacteria; phylum Acidobacteriota; class Vicinamibacteria; order Marinacidobacterales; family DATDRI01; genus CAVONV01. The sequence continues at coordinate 345,364 of CAVONV010000021.1, read as the reverse complement.
GTTGTCGAAAAGACCCACCAAATTGGCGCAGGCCAGGGTGCAATAAGACGCGCAGGCCTTGGGAGAGGAATACTCCCTCTGCAAGTCCGTTGGCTCGTATTTCTCGAGCGGTATGTTGGGATAACCCTTTTGTTGCGAGCACAAGTGCACTAGGCCGTCTTCACAAATGTAGAGGTAACGTGCACCGGCTCGGCATCGCCAGTCATTCGGTCGCCCATGGGCCAAGTTGTCCCTGAAGCCACTGAATCGCGCGTAACTCCACTTCCCGACTTTTTTCAAACGATCATAAACACGCATTTCGCGATCGTTGAGCGGTTTGAGGCGCCCATGACCATCATGGATGATGCCGAGCGTGGTCGTGAAGCCGAGATCCACGGCTCGCTTCGTGATTTTTTCCGCGTCCTCAGGATCTTTGATGCCTCCACCAATGACCGAGTTGATATTGACGAAGAACTCAGCGTGGCGAGCCAGGTTTCTGAGCTTGGAATCCAAGACCTTCAAGCTCTTCTTCGAAACTTCGTCCGGATGGACGTTGTCAATACTGATCTGAAGATGCTGGAGCCCTGCGTCATTCAAACGCTCGATGCGCTCGGCTGTGAGAAAATAGCCGTTGGTGATCATGCCCGCTATCATGCCGTGAGATCTTATGTGGCGGATGATGTCATCGAGCTCGGGATGAAGCGTAGGCTCACCACCACTGATCGTGATGATGGAGGTCCCGAGGTGTGCCAACCGATCGATGCGGCTCTTCATCGCCTCGAGGGGGACCGGTTTAGATACGCTGTCGTACTCATTGCAGTAGGCACAGGAAAGGTTGCACCGGCGCATGGGAACAATGTGCGCAAGAATAGGATGGCGGGTCGATGCAAGCCCTCGAGTGATCATCATCAACTCCCGAGCACGTATCTTGACCTTGTTCAACATTTTCATAGTTCGAGCACTCCACCACTCCTGCCTGAACGCCCCACCGGGCAAACGCTACCCATCAAACGTGAGGCATTCGCCCCCAATTCGATCTCCTATGAGGGGCAAGAATCCCTTAAATTCACTGAATCGTCTTTGCCAAAGCCACTTCGAACTATCTTCCATGGGCCCGATTTGGTCAAGGTGACTACAGGGAAGGGTCCAAATATGACCTGAAAGGTCCGTTTTGTCCGCTGACTGGAATGTAGGGATCTGGTGATGAGTCAGACGGCGCTGTACGTTGCATCTTTATGTGGAGATAGGTACCGCAGAAGAACTCGAGAACTCAGAACTCAAGAACTCAGAATCGAGCAGACCTGGGATGCTTGCCCTGCTGAGTTCTGAGTTCTAATTCTTGACGATCTCTACACCGGGAGGTAGATCCAACTTGAAGGTCTTGGCGGGTAAGTTCGCGTTGATGACGATGTCCTTGAAGAGAATCTCGGTGGTGTCCCTATTGGCCTCGTGAAAAACGGAACGCAGCGGGACCCACTTTTCTTTGTCCATCGTAAGCTCAATGGCCCTGAAGATAGATGCAGTCGAGTTGGGCTTCGGAACAAGCTTCAGCACCGCCGAGGTCTCATTCTCTTCCACGAGGCTCACGTCGTAGTTTTTTCCGAGCTCGGCATTGGACTTCCCGAAGCCAATCAACAGGTCCGCCCCTACTCCCTTCATTTGTCCTTTTCTGAACTCCTGAACTTGATGAGCGGTAGGGTTGTAAAGCTGAATTTTGTCGCCGCTGACGAGGAGCACCTTTGGGGCAGGAGGTCCGTACTCCCACCGAATGTTCCCAGGAATCTCGACGAAAAGCTCTCCGGTGGTCTTCTCGTCCATGTCCAATATGAAATCGTGGCTGTTTTGATCGAACTTAGCCTGGAGGGTCTTTAGCTCGTCGCCGGCAGCGCTCATCGCGGACAAGACCGCATCGAGGCGCTCGTCGGCAAGACAAGGCCGACTCGCCAGAAGACATACGAAGAAAAGGCCACAAATGAACTTTGGGCTACGTAACAGAATGAGGGTCGCCATACCGGCCCTAAACAACTTCGCCGGCCGTGCTGACAAATTCGGGGACTTCACGAAAACTGACGACGCGGCCGTCTAACATCTCGATGGTTCGATCTCCGACCTCTGCCGCTTGCGGATTGTGAGTGATCATGACGATCGTTTGATTCTTTTGTCGGTTGAGCTCGATGAGAAGATCCAATACCTGTTGAGAGTTACGTGAGTCCAGATTGCCAGTTGGCTCGTCCGCCAGGATGAGGGACGGCTTGTTGATGAGCGCTCGCGCAATGGCCACACGCTGCTGTTCTCCCACCGAAAGCTCTAGCGGTCGATGGTGCACTTTGCCGCCGAGACCAACGATGTCCAGCAACTGCACAATTTCCTTCTTGCTCGGTATGCCGTTGCCGAAAATCTGCCGAGCAATCTCAATGTTACCTTGCACGGTGAGTGTAGGCAACAAGTTGAACCTCTGGAACACGAATCCTATCTTTTCACGACGGAGTCGAGTTCTCTCAGCGTCGCTAACCGACCTCAAATCCACTCCGTCGAGGATGATCCTTCCAGCCGTGGGCTGGGCAAGCCCTCCCATCAGGTGCAAGAAGGTGGACTTACCACACCCCGAAGGCCCCATGATGGATACGAACTCCCCCTCTGCGATCTCTATGTTCACTCCTCGTAACGCCGGAACATCGACCTTACCGACGCGGTACGTCATTCGAAGGTCGATGGCCTGAAGGAGAACCGACTTGTTTTTCATTACCTAGCTCGACGAATCGCCTCTACCGAACGTTACTCGAAATTGAGCGCTTCCACTGGATCCAACTGAGCGGCCCGGAAAGCGGGGTACAACGCCCCCAAGAGCCCTCCGCCTATACCGAGAATGGCGGCGACCATGAACCATTGTGGCATCAAGTCGACTGTCAATGTAGGAAACATCTTGAGCAAATAATAGCGCCCCACTACGGAAATGACGTAGCCGCAGAGTACCCCGATGGTACAAATGATGAGTGATTCCGCCATGACCAATCGGATGATGTAGGTCTTTCCAGCACCAAGAGCCTTCAAGATACCGATTTCCCGCGTGCGCTCGATGACCGTCGTGTACATTGCCAACAAAATGACCAAGAAGCTGATGAGTACTGCCAAAAGGGACAGCACGTTGATGAATTCTTGCAGCCCGAACGCTTGCTCCATCATGGCATCGGCGAATCCCGAGAGCATCGTCACTTTGTACCCCTCGAACCTGTCTTCGAGCCTCGCCGCCACCTCTCCGATGTCGGCTCCGGAATCAACCTCGAGGAAGAAGAAAGAGGCCTTGTTCGGCTGGGCTGTCCCTTCGCCCATCACCTGAATATCGATGAACAACCGCGCGCCGGCCCCGGCGCTACATATTCCTGAAACCGTGAACTCACGGTTCATGATGGTGAGGGTATCACCCACGTTGACATTATCGGCTTGTGACAACACCGTATCGACCACAATGTCGTTCGGCTCTTCGAACCCTCTGCCCTCGAGGATCCGGATACCGTTTCCTACGCGATTGTAGGAAGTCGAATCGACACCAAAAATCGTTACCAGTTTGTTCGTGCCCTTGAGGTTCGTAATGCGACCCAGAAGAACAGGAGCCACCGTATCGACGCCGGGGACCTCACCGAGTTTCTCGGTGAGCTGAAGGGGCATGACTCCTGAGTTCAATGCGAAGAAAGGCGAGGAGTCGGGTCCCTGAAAGATGATGTCCGCACCGACATTCTTGACGCGGTCGGCATACTCGTTCATGGTTCCGTGGACCAAACCCACCACGACCACAACGAGTGCAACCTCGATGGCAACGGAGAGGATACCTATCCCCGTGCGGGTCTTTCGATAGAATATGTTGGAAAAAGGAAGATTAGCCATTCTAGGGTTCTGATGAGTCCTTTAGATCTAATGAATGAGTGCTCTCCTAAGGACAGCACTGCTGAAAACGCACAATATTAGCAGACCTATTCTTCTGAATCAACTCAGGCATCCCATTTCTCAGCAAAAAGTGGCCGCCTCGGGGGGCAACCTTGCCCCTGCCTCCTCCGGGACGTCTCCCGAAGACCGCTGGCCACCCCCTTCTGGCAACTCCTCCTCCCGAGGAAGCTCGGCCGTTCGTCGAGCGACATCGGTCACCGCCGGCACCAACCCGCACAGGAAATGAGTCGACAGGTCGGCTTGCAAAGGCCAGAGAACTGTACTAAAGTGGTTGACTTGGCCTGGCAGTGACCGTAGCGTCCTGCAGGGGCCGATTGACTGGATTTGTCCACGTTGTTCGTTTAGCGGCTCTCGAGGTTGTGACTCGAAAAAACCGCTGACTTATCCGAGTTGGCCATTCGAAATGGCCGAATTTGGAGGGGTTGCAAATGAATGGTGCGACTTCCGAGAAGGTCGCTACTGTAGTTGAAACCGCGTCCGAGCAAGAGCTTCGCGGAAACATGAAGATCTTTTCCCGCACGTTCAAGGTCGTCACGGATGGACGGGTCGAGCTCTACAACCTATCGGATCGCGCCAAAGATTTGGTTCGGGAATCGGGGATCAAAGCCGGCTTCCTCATCATCTCGTCTCTACACACGACCACCGCTTTGTTCATCAATGAGTTCCAGGCAGCTCTCATGGCCGACGCAAAGGCGTACCTCGAGCGTTTCGTCAACAAAGAGAACGGATACCTGCATAACTGCGAAGACGTCTCCGATTGTGATCGAAAGAACGCCGATTCTCACATCCGCGCCATGATGCTGGGACACAACTTGACACTTCCCATCCAAGAAGGGGCGCTTCTCCTAGGCCAATGGCAGAGCATTCTGTTCGCTGAATTGGACGGACCCAGGGAAAGAATGCTCCAGGCTCAAATCATCGGCATCTGAGCAAAACGGACTACCCGTCAGAGATCAACATACCTTGGGTGTGTCGGAGCACCGGCCTCTACTTTGTTTCATGACGGGAACTCGCCTATTGCGTTTTGAGGGAGCAACATAACCAGTGCTGTTGCGCGTAGAGTTTCAGTTCAACGCAGCTCATCGTCTTCCGCTCTATAAAGGTCTCTGCTTTCATACTCATGGTCACAACTACCTGCTGGTAGTCCTGGTTGAGAGTGCAGTAGATCCCGAGACCGGCATGTCGACCGACTTCGGCACGATCCAAAGAACCGTCCGCAATCACGCGTTGGACCAGATCGATCACAACGACCTGAATCAGTTCGTGGAAAACCCGACGGCGGAAAACGTCGTCTCCTGGATCTGGGAACGGCTCCGGGTAGCACTTCCTGGACTCGCAGAGCTCCAACTTTACGAGACACCGGATTGCGGAGTCATCTACCGGGGAGAGGCCGATGAGCAAACAAGTAGGTCCGGTCCGTAGCGAATCTAGCGCCGCACGATTCGACTTGGAATCAATGGCTCGAGCTATCCGGGAGTTTTTGGAAGCTGCGGGCGCCGACCTGAAGAACCCACACCTCGAGGGAACTCCCCAACGAGTTGCCAAGGCCTGGAGTGAAGAGCTCCTGGACGGATTAGAAACAGACCCAGCCCTGATCCTAGGAGACACGTTCGCGGTGGAGGAGGCAAGCGGCGAGGATACATTGGAAATCGTCATCGCAAAGGACATTCCCTTCCACGGATTATGTCCTCATCACCTGTTGCCGTTCCAGGGCGTCGCTCATATCGGTTACCTCCCGAAACGTAAGATCGCCCCTTTTTCGGGGCTGGCGCGGCTCCTGGACTGTTTTTCCCATCGACTGGAGGTTCAGGAGACCATCACCCGCCAAGTGGCGGAGGAACTCGTTACTCATCTCGACGCGAAGGGAGCCGCCGCGGTTTTGGAAAGCGAGCAAACATGTATGACCGTTCGCGGTGTGAAGCGACGAGGCTCACGGATCGTGACAACCCACTTCTCAGGTGTGTTCGGGTCCCGAGCCGACCTTCGCCGTGACTTCTTGAGGCTCATTGAAAAGACTTGAACGCGAAGGGTTATCGACCGAACGTCGCCATTGTCACAGGCGCCGGCAAAGGAATTGGACGCCGAGTGGCGATACAACTTGCATCACGAGAGGTTTCCGTCGCTCTCGCTTCTCGGACATCGTCTGACCTGATCCCCTTGGAGAAAGAAATCCGCAATACCGGCGGTATTGCCTTGGCTATCGCCACAGATGTCTCCAAAGCGGCGCAAGTAGCACAACTGGTTCAAGCGACGTCGGAAAGGTTGGGGCCGGTCGATATCCTCGTCAACAATGCAGGTGTGGTCGAGCCATCGCTGGTAGCGGACACGCCCGAGGAATCATGGGATCGGGTCTTGGATATCAATTTGAAGGGCGCCTTTCTCTGCGCAAGGACGGTGCTTCCTTCGATGATCCAAAGGCACCGCGGTCGGATTATCAACGTCTCATCCATCTCCGGACGTCTCGGCACGCCTCGCCTCGCATCTTATTGCGCTTCGAAATGGGGCCTCATCGGACTCACCAAAGCCATTGCCGAAGAAGTGCGCGAGCACAATATCCAGGCCTTTGCGATTTGTCCGGGATCTGTGGATACCGAGATGCTCCGAAAGGGACTTCCAGGGGCCATACCTCAAATGGGCCCGGACGAAGTAGCTTCCGCCATCGTTTATCTAGCAACTGAGGCGCCCGACGCCATGACAGGTGGTGTCATCGACATGTTTGGATAGAGAATCGAGAACTCAAGAACCCAAGTACTCGGGTACTTGAGTTCTTTGCTGGCGGCAACGTTCGTTAGCCCGCCAGCCTCTTCAACGTCGCATTGAGCCTGCGCGCCATGATCTTGCAAATCACACCCGTAAGATAGAGGGCCATTCCGACGTTCAATTCGACGGCTCTGTCCAGAGTACCCGAGGGGAGAATGCAAACTTGGAGGGCGTTCAGGGCCGTTGCCGTAGCGGAGCGGGGCTTCTCATCCACAAAAGCCATCTCTCCAAAGAAATCGCCTGTTTCAAGCCTCGCCAGGGTTATCGACGCATCGGACAAGCCCCTTCTCGAAATCTCCACTTCACCTTCCCGAATAACGAACAGATCACGACCGACATCGCCCTCCTGAAAAATCACATCTCCTTTGTTGTAACGATGAGACGCTGCAAGGTTCACAACATGCTGGATGTCTTTTTCGTCGAGCTGGCTGGGACGGAAGGATGCCCCCTCGCGGGACGGACCGGACTGAGCCTGCTTCTGCAGCTCATCGTTCGCACAACGTATCTTGCGTGACAGGCTTCGGGCAAAGCCAATCATGACTTTGACGGCGCCGCTGCGACTGTATTGGAAGCAGTGCTTCAATGCTCGTCGATCGATAGACAAGACCTTGGTGTCGACGGCGGCTACGACATGGAGGAGGATGGGATTGGGCTCGAAAAACGCCGACTCTCCTACGAGACCTCCTTCTCGCACGACCGCGAACCGAATGGGCTCTTTCGCCGTTTCCACCGCAAGCGAGAGCTCTCCTTGGGTGACCACAAGCAAAGAGCCACCAACGGCCACCACATCCCCGGCAGCACAGTTCCCTTCAGAAAACTCTCTTTCGAAGACGGAGGCTTCCGTCGAGGTCAATCCCTCAAAAGGGGTGAGCGACTTCAGGGTTCGGGAAGAATCCACGACCTAAATGACCCACTCTGCTTCGTCAGCCAGGACCCTCAGACACAAAAAGACCAGGAAACGCGAAGTGCCCGTTCGCCTTCATCCCAACTGCGAGCTGAGCTTTCTTCATTCCATCGTAGCCACTTTTGTCGGTTCGATGTAGTAGAGCACCCGGATTTCACCCGGCGTGCGAAAGGGATACTCGTCCTGTCCCAAGTATTTCTGTGCCATCTTGTCGATGTGATCCTCGGCACCCTCCTCAGTAATCTTGACGACCATGCCTCGAACCATCAGTGCACGATAGGGATTGTCGGGGTCAGTCACGGACAAAGCCACCCGGGGGTCGGTACGAATGTTCCGGTCTTTGAGGCGTCCCTTGGCGGAGTTGACGACAATGTGCTCCCCTTCTATGTCGATCCAGACCGGACTCGACTGAGGACTACCGTCCGACATACGCGTCGCCAAATGAACGAATGCTTTTTTCTCAAAAATGTCCTTAAAAGTATCGGGAATCTTCATGGCCCTTCCTCTTTCAACAAGAACTCAGGAATTGAGGAATTCCCTCCTACAATTGCCAAAGAATAGGTTGTAGTATACCACTGGAGAAAACAAGGTGAGGTGAGCCGTGTCAGAAGATGAACCCAAGTCAGCCATAGAAATCGCCATGGAAAAGCTCCGGGCGCGGGGTGACTATGACGAGCAGCCGCTCTCCGACGAGCAAAAGGCAAAGATTGCCGATATTCGAAGTCTTTACAGATCCAAGATAGCCGAGTTCGAGATCAAACAGCAGGACAAGATTGCGAAAGCAACCTCTTACGAAGAGCTACAGAGCTTCCAAGAAGAGCTAGTGCGCGAAAAAGCCCGCCTCAACGACAAAGTCGAGAGCGAGGTCAAGAAGGTCAGAAAGCGCAAGCCGTGACTTTCAACATCGTCTTCAAGGCGCGTCCTCAGTGTTAGCAAGCCAGTACAACAGTTGAGGCAAAGCGAACGCGTGTGTCCATCCGAAAATCCTCAAACCATGCGTAAGACTCCAGTTGCCGGCATACGCCTGAGTCCTGACGGCGTGGGCATCGGAGTCTCTTTGGGAAGTGGGTCCAGATCCGTTAACGCTCGATAGAGCGTCCCCCGAGTCCAACCACCGGCGGGCGGTTCGGGCAGCTTTTCCGTCTTCATCATCTCCGCTCTTCGGATCGCCTCATCCAAAAAGCTCCGGTCGTGACTCAACTCGTAGCCCACGAGCAGCCCATTGATACTACCGAGGTAGGACTCCAAAGCATGATCCCGCTGGGGCACGTCTCGAATCCGGCGGGCGTTTCGTATCAGGGCGGCCCGGACCTTTTCGTCCCCCGTCAATTGGAAGTATTTCGGCAGCGACTGGGACACATAGATTTCCGCGTAGCCGTAGCGGTCCATGACCAGCCGACCCCCTTGTTCTTGATCTTGAAGCCGAATCATCCTTTGGACTCGATCTTCGATCTCGGCGAGGTATTTCGGATCTTTTGTCGCGTCCCAGACTTCCATCAGGTTCCATGATGTTTGCCCAAACGGATGCTCCCTCGACACTGTAGAGAGCATCCGCCCGTTATCAAGACCCTACTCCGTTGACCCAGATGGTGCCTTGGGTAAGCTCAAAATGTTGGCGAAGAATTTGTAAGCGTCGGGAACTCCCTCCGGGAGCTGTCGGTAGAATCCCAAGCCCGTGTATATCCACCGCCCTTTGCCATAGGTCGCTTCGACGAGTATGCCCTTCTTCTCTCCCTTGTTGTACTCCCATGGATCCTCGGATGCGAGCAGGTCCCGATACTGTTCATCGCGCTCGCCGATGAAATAGGTTCCTCTCTCCTGCACCCATTCTTTCCAGTCGTTCTCGGTGATTTTGTTCGGGTAGTTGAACAATGGATGTGATGGTTCGAGGATGCGCACGGGTGCCTCTTCGACCGTCACCCGGTTACGGCTCACTTTGATGGGGTAGGGTCCCCATTGGGCATCGTTGAACTCGAACTTGTTGTATTGCACCAGCACAGTCCCACCGTTCTCGACATAGTCCATCAGACGGTGATTGTAAGCTCTCAGGTCCTCCCTGTTGAGGTACGCACGAATACCCGTCATGACGAGGTCGTACTGCGAGAGATCTCCTTCTGACAGTGCTTTGTCGTCCAGCATGACCACTTCGGCGCCGAGCTGACGAATGGCTTCGGGCACGTCGTCTCCCACTCCCATGACATAGCCCACTTTGACCGGGCTCACTTTGATATCTAGAGCTTGGACCTCGGCGCGCGAGGGACGAAAGATGTAACGGGTCTCGATGTGATGGTAGGCGATCGGCCGGTATCCTTCGCGGTACTCTTTGCCTCCCATCGACCCAACGGCTTCGATCTCGTAGGTGCCAACCTTGACCGAAGCGGGAGCCGTGACATCAAAGGCCACCGTTGTCGCTTCGCCTTTTCGACGGAATCGGACCGTGGCCTCCTCCGGGCTCACCATCCACCCGGCAGGCACTTCCAAACGAACAGAGCCTTCGGCCTCCTGAATTCCCTTGTAGACGACGTTGACGGTGAGCGTGCGGGCTCGATTTTCCGCCCCCATGGGATAGACCAGGACTCGTGGTGCAAGATTGAGAGACAGCGCCGGCAACACCGAGACTTCTTTTTGTTTCTCCGTTCCGACCCACGGTCCCGCATAGCGATACTGAACGGTCTCTACGATCTTTGCCTCGACGTCCCCCGAGCGAAAGACCACTTCCGCCTTGACGAATGGAGGGCTAAAGGGAAGGCCCACATAGTCCGGTTTGGTCAAGTCGAATCGGTCGACCTCATCGTTGCGGACCCAATAAGGACGGCTGTGTTCGGCATCGGTCGGGACCGTGACGTCGAAGGAAGCGCTGATACTCTCGTCATCAGCCAACCGACCCGATGTCACGCCGTCCTTCTTGAGCTGCTTCCAACCCTCCGGCAACTGAAGCGCAACCTGCGAGACCTCGATGGGCTCGGGGCTGGGATTGGCCACCTGAATATCGACTTGAAGAGAGCTTCCCGGAACAACTTCGCCTTGATCGGCCAAGGGCTCGATGCCTAAACCGTGCGCCAAGGCAATCGCGCGTACAAACTGCTCCTCTTTGACCGAGAGTCGATGCTCGAGCTCATAGCGTGCAGTTTCCGAAAGGGAGCTGGCGGCGATGTCCTGTCGCAGCTTTCGCACGATCCCGATTCCCTCGCGAAGGTGAGGAAGCGTCTTCCAGGGTACATGAGCATCAAAGGCAAGATCGGAATCTTGCACTGACTTCTTCAAGGCCTCGAGACCCTCGAGGAAAAACGCAGCCTGAGCCTCCTCAGCCTTCACAAAGTCCTTGAACCGATCGAGTCCCATCTCGACGCCGTCAAAGAGGTCGTCCTCGTCACCCGAGACCTCGAAAGCCGAGTCGATGAGCTTCCAGTATGAGATACGCTCTCCCGGAAGCCCCCGAAGCTGGGACATGGACTGGCAACGATGCATCGTTCGTGCTTCCGCCCCCATCTGATAGTAGGAACGGCCGAGCACGGGGTCGTAGTCCCCGGTATCCATTCCAACCGCTTCCGATGGTGCGGGTCGGTCCGAACGAGGACCGCCACCGCCCATGCCGATACGGGCTTGGGTATAGAGCTTCCGAGGCTGCCAAGGTAGCAAACCTTCTGCAATTTGCTCCGGGAAGCGGTTGGGATCCGCTGCGGCTCGAAAGGCTTCTATCGTCAGCCGAGCCGTCGTCTGATGGTGCTGGCCGCCACCTTCGCCTGTCGGCGACATGCAGCCGATGACGTCCGGCCGGACCATCCGGATGATCCGAACGACGTCGGCGAGGATCTCTTCTTGCCCCCACTTCTGAAACGTCTCTTCGACGCTAAAGGAGTAACCGAACTCATAAGCTCGCGTAAAGTACTGCTCAACCCTATCGATGCGATGCAGGGCCATGAGCTCGGACGTTCGGACGATGCCGATGGCCTCGAAGATCTCCGGACCTATCATGTTCTGTCCGCCGTCTCCACGAGTCATGGTGAGCAGTGAGGCTTGCATGCCCCTTCCTCGGCTGAGAAGGACGAGGAGTCCATTGTCCTCGTCATCGGGATGTGCCGTGGTCTCGAGGAATGTCGCACCCGAGGCCAGCGTACGAAGAGCCAACGCCAGCCCCGTCGCGCCTCGGTCCTCGGGGATGGGCTCGATCTGAGCCATGTTGATTGCAGGAAGAAACAGACCCAAGGCCAGGAGAAGTAACACAGCTCGTTTCATATCAACCTCCGTCTTTAAGCGGCACCGACTACTTTCTTGAGACCTCGCGGCACGTCAATCGGAAGACCGAGAGCCTCTCCGACTCCGTGAGCCAACAACTGAAGTGCGGGCATATAGACGAGCGGTGTCGCGAGAGAATCCACACGAGGTACCTCGATCCAGGCGTCTCCCATGCGGGGCTCCTTTTCGCCGACCGCGATGACTTTAGCACCGGAAGCCTTTACATCCTCCATGACGCGCTCGAGGACGGTGTCCCGTCGACGCGGCGTGAGTGCGATGAGGGCGAACCTCTCGTCGGCCATGGCGATGGGCCCATGGCGAAATTCCTCCGGTGGATAGGCAAAGGCCGGAATGTAGGTCACTTCGAGAAGCTTCAGAGCCCCGTCACAAGCTACTGGATACAGTATGTTCTTGCCGACGAGGGCGATAGCCTTGGCACCCGCCAGGAGCTGGGCAGCAGTTCGGACGCGCTCAGGATGTGCCAGCCACTTGTCGAGCGCCTTGGAAGCCTTCGTAATGAGCTTGACCGCCTCCTTGACTCCTCGCGTCGGACCCCCTTTGGCCTCTCCGGCGTGAAATGCCAGAAGTAGTGAGGCTGCAGCAATCGCCGTGAAGCCTTTCGTGGAGGGAATGGCTTGCTCGGCACCAGCGCCGGTCACCCAGCATCGGTCGACCACTCTACTCAGGGGCGACTCGTCAATATTCGTGATCGCCGCGGTCGTCAGTTTTCGGCGGCGTGCCCGGCTTGCCGCTTTCAATACGTCATCCGAGCTCCCCGAATGCGAAAGGGCCAGGGCCAAGGTGCGTCTAGGTCGCGGGTGGTCGATCCGGAACGCGTCGGATGCGAAGGCGGCGCGAGCAGGAATCCGGGCCAGGTGCAAGAAGTAGTCGCGCGCCAGACAAGCGGCATGATACGAGGACCCATTGCCGATGATGACGGCCTGCTTCACGCGCGAAAGAAACCGAGCGGAGAAAGGACTCTCGGACCGACTCCGGCTAAGCTCCTCCAAGCCCGACTCAGCGACACGGATCAGGGTCTCCGGTTGGTCTAGAATCTCCGACCACATCAACGGACCGCTGTGCATTTCCTTATTTGGCACCACGCGATTTTTTCATCCTCTTGTGGGCCGCCAAGACCCGATCCACGAACAGGGTGGAGAGACCGACATAGTTATGAGGGTCCAAGCAGCGGCCGATTTCTTTTTTCGACAGGTGGCGGTTGACCACCGGATGCTCCGTCACGATTTCCGAGAAGGGCACCGCACGACAAAGCGCGTCACGCGCGAGCTCTCCAACGAGCTCGTGCGCCTCGTCTCTACCCAAAGGCCCGGCGAGAGCCATCAACAGGGCCTCGGACATCTGAAGTCCGCCTCCCCGCTCGAGGTTGCGCCGCATGTTCTCCGGCTTGACGATGAGACTTCCCAGCAGGCGCTTCATGACGGATAGCTGCGCCGATGCCAAAAGGCATACTTCGGGAAGGAATTTCCAAGCCGTCTCGCCTTGCCGATGGTCGTCTTCCCACTCGGCATGAATGTACTCGAGGGCGGGCCCGGCATTGGATCGAAGCAGACGCCCCAGGAAAACGACGGAACCGGAGGCAACGGGATTTTGTTTGTGAGGCATGGCAGAGCTGCCGACTTTGCCCTCGGTGAACTCGGTCACCTCATCGATGTCGGTCTGTTGAAGGTTGTAAATGTTCTGTGCAATCTTTCCTAAAGTGGCCGAAAGCATCGAGAGCAACAGAACAAACTCGGCAATGCGATCTCCAGCGGTTTTGACCGGGATGTTGGGCACACCCAGACCCAGACTCTCCATGAAGCGTTTCTGCACCCGAAGGCCCTTACGGCCCAAAGAAGCGAGGGTACCGACGGCTCCGCCAAGCTCCCCGACAAGGATTCTCGAACGGGCCTTGACCAGCCGCTCTCGCTGCCGCTCCACTTCATCCAGCCAAGCAGCCACTTTGAACCCAAAGGTAAGGGGAATGGCATGTTGTCCGTGCGTTCGGCCGACCATCACCGTATCCCGATAGCGCTCGGCTAAATCGGCGAGGAGATCGGACACCGCATCGACCTCAGCAAGAACGAGCTCGAACGAATCTTTGACCTGGAGCATCATTCCAGTGTCGAAGATGTTCTTGCTGGTACAACCCCAATGGATGTAGCGGCCCGTCCGAGCGGAGACGACCTTCCGAAGGGCGTTGACGAGAGGCATGACCGGGTTCCACGTCGTATCGAACTCGGCCTTCATGGCGTCGAGGTCGAGATGGTTGATGTCGGCCTTGCGGGCGATTTCTTTAGCGGCACTCTTGGGAATCAAATCGTACTCGGCTTCCGCTTTCGCCAAGGCCACTTCGACGTCGAGCCATTTCTGGTGGGTATTACGATCGTCCCAAATCTCCCGCATCCGATCGGTACCGAAGCGGTCTTTGAAGAAAAACGAGTCGAAGACGGTGGATGGCATAGCTCAACCGGACAGTACGAGATAAGCAAACTTGTGCCGGCGCCAGCTCGTCGCTGGCGCCGGCCGACCTGCTCGTTGACTAGAAGAGAAACTTGACGCCGAGCTGGAACTGGAGGTTCTGGCGGCCCGAGGTGATTGAGAACGCATCGTCCGCCGGGATGGACCCAACGGCATTGGCTCCCGCGTCAACCGTTACGGTCGAGTTACGCCCGTTCACGTTGTCCACATTGAATATGTTCAGGAACTCCCCGAAAACTTCCAGGCGCAACCGTTCGCTTCCCAAAGGAACGAACTGCGAGAAACGAACATCCGCCTGAAAAATCGATCCCAAGTTGCGGTCCATCCGGTCCACTCCCACGGGTCGGTCGTTGGTGGATTGCCCGTCTCCGCTGACGTCCCTGTTGGAGCGGAGGTTGAACGGGAGCCCGCTGTTCAGGTTTACGACGAAGCCGAGTTGAGTCTGAGTGGGCAAGGTCCAAACACCACTCGTGATCCAGGTGTGACGGACGTCGAAAGGCGTTCGGCCCTTGTCTCGACTGTTGTCGGTGGCATTGGAGTGGAACGTATCTGTGCTACCGATGATGAGCCCGAGGACCGCATCATCCTCGGCCTTCCCCAAGGTGTAGAACGTGTTGAACTGCAAACCTTGGTCGAACCGTTTCCTCAGACGGACCGTGAAGGCGTTGTAACTGGACGTCCCAATCGACTCGTACTGACGGATGTGGTTGAACGCCGGATTGTCCCGCGTATTCGCGTTGACCGCCGTATCCCAGATAGGCCTGCCGTCATCAAGCGATCCGATCGGATTGATGAGGTTCGAATCGAGTGTCAGCGGAATGTTCCGGCCGGTGGCGTTCACGTAGGCCACTTCCAAGGAAAGATTTTCCTGGAGCGCATGTCGATATTGGACGGTGGTTTGCACGGAGTAGTTGTTCGCGAAATCCGGCGCCACCGTGTAAATCGTGGAGGGACTCGAAAAGGAACCGGCCCCAGGAGGGAGAGAATTCGGAAACGCCGGCGCACCCGTACTCGACGAGTTCAATGAGAAGTTCGCAAACCTCGGATCGCCGTTCTGCTGGATAGCGTCTCGATAGATCCGGAGGTGAGGCGCATCCGTCATGATACCCACATTGGCGGTCAGCACCGACTTACCTTCGCCCGTCCTGTCCCAAGACACACCGAGACGTGGCGCAAAGTTGTTCTTGTCGGCGTGGAAGCTCTGTGATGCCGGGTTGTTGGGGGCGGGGGCTGCCGCCGGCAGACGGTAGTAGTCGTAGCGGACACCGTAGAGTACTTTGAGGGTGTCACTCAGCGACCAATCATCCTGGAAGTAGGCGGAGTAGAACGCGGAATCGAAGCTCAGCGAGGGATCTCCGATGTTTTGATTGAACGTCGTGTAGCTGAGCGGATTGATGCCGTCTCGCGCTAGTTCATAGGCTGCGATGCTACCGAATGTGTAGCCGGTATTGATAGCGCTCGTTCGGGCGTCGTCGATCCACTCGACGCTGCCTCCGAATTTGAAAGCATGGTTGCCGCGATAGAGAGAAAAGCTGTCGGTGATTTGAAAAATCTTCTGCTCAAAGTAGTCGCCGTCCGCACCGCCGAAATTGGCAACACCCGAGATGGTGATCTGCGGTTGCGTTCCGGTGAATTCGTTGGTCTGTCGTTCGGTCAGACGGTTACTCCACTGAACGCGAAGCTCGTTGAGCTTGTCGGAGCCGAAGGCCGATACGAGCTGTGCCGAAACGCTGTTCGACTTGTCGAAAAAGTCGATGGCCCTTTCGAGAGTATTCAGTCCGCCGCCGATATTGCTGGATATCGGTTGGTCGAACAAGGTGTAGCGAGCGCTCAAGCTGTGAGACGGGTTGATCTGAAAATCACCTTTGACGATGAAGAACTGAGGCTCGGCTGCTGCTGGAATGACACCGTTGCCCAGGGCGTCCGTGATACCCAATCGAGCTGCATCGTCAGGATCGACGGTGATGACTCGGTCGGCCGAGAGGTCTCTCTTGACGTACTCGTAGCCGGCGTAGAAGTGGGCCTTGTCTTTCTTGATAGGGCCGCCGAAGGTTCCTGTGAAATTATCGACCTTGGTGTCCGGCTTGGGAGCATTCTCGCCTAGAGTGAACGGACGCGCAGACATGCTCTTGCGGCGGAACCGGTAGCTCGCCGTACCATGGTAGTCGTTGGTTCCAGAGGGTGTGACGACGTTGTACACCATACCCGTCGTCTGACCGAACTCGGGAGCAAAACCGCTGGTCACGATTTGTACTTCCTTGACGAAAATCTCAGAAATCGGTTGCAGGCGGAGGCCGGGTCGGTCTTTTTGGGTATTCGTGTTCCCGTCGAGCTGGTAGTTGGTCCGCATTTGCGTGCCGTTGGCATTGACGCGCGGGACACCGAACTCTTCATTCTCATAGCCCGTGACGTTGGCCTGCAAGAGCGCAAAGTTATAAGGATTTCTCGAGATCAGCGGTATGTTCTTGACTTCCCGCTCATCCATGAGTCGACCCAGCTCCATCTTGGCGGGCTCGATCACCGGTGAGTCAGCGCTGACGGTAATCGTCTCGGTTACACTGCCCACCTGTAAGGTAATATTCACCGTAGCCGTCATTCCGGCGGTGAGCTCGAGACCCTCCTGGGTGAACCTACCGAAGCCCGCCAGCTCGGCCTCGACACGGTAGTTCCCCAAGGGCAAGAGTTGAGCACGGTACAAACCGGTCTCATTGCTCACCACCGTACGATAAGCCCCGGTGTCGACGTTCGTTACCGTAACCGTGACACCAGGAAGCACACCGCCGGTGGCATCCTTGACGATCCCCTCGATGGCCGCGTTAATCGCCGACGACTGAGCCGAGGCGCTATGAGGGATCATTAGAAAAGCGATCGCAAGAGCCGCGGTGATGCCGAATAGCATCGTTTTGTTGTTCATCACTCCTCCTCTAATTAAGGAACTTGTGGTGCCCGTCCCGTCCCTGCGCCAGTGACTTGGAACGCCCAACAGGCCGACCTGAGATAGAGTCCTGCAAATATATGTTACATCTAGGTTTAGAGAATCTATCCCCACCGAATACTTACTGCATTATTGACAGCAGATTTCTTGGCCGTCAAATGTTCTGCGGCCTATATTATCTCGACATGGTCTTCGCGAGAATGATACAATCCATTCGCACTCGGCGTAATTATGCATAATGCGTAAGACATGTCAAGCAGAATGGGTCAACTCCAATGAACCCGAAACCCGAGTACAAACTCGCTCTCGACAGCCGCCAATCGAAGCCTCTCCCACAGCAGGTGGAGGAAGAGATTTCGCGGCTTATCAAAATGCGGGCACCCGGATTTCAAGTCAACGAAGTCTTCCAAGTCCAGGACATCGCTCGAATCAACCAAATCTCTCGCAACACGGTGACCCCGGCCGTCCGACACCTCGAGCAGATGGGCATCCTCGATTTCAACCATAAGACGGGTTACCGAATCGTAAAGACAGAGCCCACCATCCTGATCCCCGTTAGGGATGAACCACCGCTCTCCATGGGCGAATGGGCACGAATGCATCACTGCTCTCTTCGCGATGTTTATCCGTTCCCCGCTATCCGGATCGAGGTGGGAAAGCTCAAAGACCCGGAGATCCGAGACACCATCAAAGAGTGGCTATTGCTGGATGACCAAACCCCCATCGGTCTCATTAGGCGGATCCGCTTTCTCATTCGCGAAACCGACACGACACAAAGTCTCCCGATGTACGAAGAGGCCTACGTCAGGGCCGACGCACTCCCCGAATTATGCGATGACTTCAATCGAGTGAGAGAAGAAGGCAAGACCAGCTTTTCGCTCTTTGGCTATTACTTAGCCCATCTCAAGACGAAGATTCGCGCGTCGCATTACTTCCTCATGGCCGATGGGCTACCTGCTGAGGTGCAACCCATCTGGCAGCGAGAGACGGCGACCTTGCCCATCTCCCGCGACACGGTGTTCACACGACTGGACTCCGTCAACTTCGCCGGCCCGACCGATGTGAGTCCCATCGAAGAGGGCGGAAGCCTCCAGTACGGCCGAGAGTACTATCCGAGTCCCTACTTCCGCTTCCAGTCCGCCAATCGCCAGGTGGATTTGACGTTCGGTTGAAGCTTGATCGAGCCTCCCATCGGGATTAGGCTCCCGCCATGCTCAAAAAGGTCTTGCTCTTCCTTGCCATCGGTTGTTCATGCGCACAGCCCCCCAAAAAGGAAGTCGACATGGCTTCTCTACGGGTGGCAAGAGCTCAGGATGAGGGAGCATCTGCTTACGCAAGGGCAATCCAGGGAGAGGCCGAAGAGGCCTTGGCTAGGGCGCGAGAAGCTCTGTCTGACCCGCGACGTTATCGCGAGGCCGTCCAAGCCGCGTCGCTGGCCTGCTCGAGAGCCGACGAAGCACACGCCATGGCTGTCAAAGAGAAAGAGAGGGCGGCTCGGCAAACCCATAGATGTCTCCGTGAATGCGAGGCCCTCATAGAGGAAGGGCGGTCCGCCGGTTTGGCCAACCTGCCGTCCTCGGAGCTCGAGTCATTAACGCCGCGTCTCGTTGAGATCGAAGGCCTCTTGGAAGATGGCCAAGTGATGGAAGCTTACGACGCTGCGGAGACGCTGAAACAGGAGCTCCTGAGTTGGCTCGAGAACCTCGAAAAGAAGCCCCGTTGAAGCACTTCTTCTACTTTCTCCTTCCTACTTTCTCCCGACCTTGCTACGGGAGATACTCCCCCAAAGCAACCACATTCGCTTCTCCCGTGACATAGACAACCCCACCATCATGATACTCAACCTCGAGGTTTCCGCCCGGACACTCCACCTCAACCTTTTCATCTGTTTTGCCGTTCAAGCAGGCGGCCACAACTGAAGCGGCTGATCCCGTTCCGGATGCTGCGGTCTCGCCTGCGCCCCGTTCCCATATTCCGATCTTGAGGTGTTTGCGGCTCAGCACCTCGACGAACTCCACATTTGTTTTCCGAGGAAAACGAGGATGGCTCTCGATGATCGGACCATAAGTGCGAACCTCGTTCATGTCCAGTCGATCCGTGAAGATGATGCACTGCGGATTCCCCATATTGAGGGCCGTGATTTGGAACCTGCGTGCCCCCGCATCAAGGGCAATCCCTTTGACGGATTCGGACGGTGGTTCCATATCGAAGGGGATATCCCTGCTTCCAAGTCGTGGCACTCCCAAATCAGAGCGTATTAGGAATCGACGTCCCATCCGTTCCAGGGTCTCGAGAGAGCGGGCTCCTGCATCTGTCTCGACGGAAAACGGTCGTTCCCCGCAGCGGCCGGAGAACTGCAAATACGCGCCCAAACAGCGAAGGCCGTTCCCGGAGATTTCGGAGGGTGAGCCATCCGAATTGAGAAGCTTCATCGAAAACCGCAAACCGTCTCGAGCTTCAAAGAAAATGAGGCCATCAGCTCCTATTCCAAGGCGTCGATCGCACATTGCCACCGCCAATTGGGATCGAAGCGCTCCTTTCTGGACCTCCTCATCCTCGACGATTAAGAAATCGTTACCTAGAGCTTGAGTTTTTGCGAACTTCATTTTCCTACCGCCTATTCGTGTTCATTCAAGTTCATTTGCTGCTCGCGCGCATTCGACGGGGCCATCCCTGTTAGATACGATATGGCCACACCGTCGTAAATCGCATGTGCCAATGCGGCGACAGCGAGATTCTCAGTCACTTGATACACAATCCCCAACAGGATGCCCATCACGGTGGCCCAAGCGGCCAGCGGCCACAACGGCCTCGACGGCCCGTGCAGAATTCCGAAGACGATACTCGCCGCCAGAAGACCGATCTCTTCTTGGAGCACACCTCGAAAGAAAAGCTCCTCTCCCGCGCCCACCAAAACAACCAGGAGAACCAGTTCACGCCGGCGGATGTGACATAGGAGGGGCAGCACCTCCTTTTCAAAGAAAGCATGAACGGCGGAAGGGTGCCCGAGCCGTTTAGAAAAATGATAGAGCGCGAGATTTCCGATGGAGAAGGCAACCGCCACCAACATCGCCTGCCCAAGAGCTTCGAGATCAAAACGATAGTGAACCGGCAGGCGACGGAGCCAGGCCCAGAGTAACCCGACAACGAGAAGACCCGCCTCTCCAAGGGCCAAGAAGCGTACCGTTCGACTCACTCCTTTTGCCGCTCGATAGGAGCCGTAGGTATGGGGAAGTTACCGAATCCATAGACTGCAACCGGTCCGAGTCCGTTCGTCAGGTGACGCCAGCTGAGTCCTCCAGTGGAGCTCTTGTAGACCCCGCGCTCGGTACCCAAAATGATGTCGCCTCCGGTGGGAGAGTCGGGGGCAGGGACGTGGATCGTATAGACCTCGATTCCCTCGGTCTCGTCGGCCAGCGGCTCCCAGTTCTCTCCCAAGTCCACGGAAACGAAGGCTCCCCGATCCGTGCCCGCAAAAAGGGACGCTCCCCACCACAAGAGTCCAAAAACCCGCTTACCTGGACTCTCGATGGATTCGAAGGTCTCGCCGCCATCTCGAGTTCGATAAATGCCTTCTCCGTTCGTACCGATGAAGGCAACCGGATCTCGGCCGAAGAAACCAGACATGGCCATCGATAAGAATGGCACCTGAGGAAGCCCTTCCTCCAGCTCCGCCCAAGTGTCGCCGCCATCGTCGGAACGAAAAAGGCCACGTGAGGTGGCAACAAATAGAGCAGGGCCCGGCCAAGACAGCAAACTTACCGCTCCTTGGATGACGTCCCCGCCTATTCTTTGCCAGCTCACTCCCGCGTCTCGGGATCGGTACAAGCTGTTGTTGGTGCCCGTGAAGATGACCGGCTCGACTGGAAAATACGACGAAGTGATGATCGTCGTCGCCTCACCGCCGGTCCAACTGGCCATTCTAGACCAGGAGAAGCCATGGTCCGTCGAGTGGTAGATACCGTCGACACCTGCGGCGAAAGCTCGAGGTCCCAGGCAAACGAACGTTCCAACACGGCCAGCCAAACGTGAGGTCATCGGATGCCACTCTTCTCCCCAATCGTAAGACTCATAGGGACCCGAAGCCGTAGCAGCAAAGAGCCTCGAAGCTACAATCTCCTCGTCTTCCTGCGTGGAAAAAGCAAGGAGGCTTGCCGCCACGAGACCGACGAGCAGCGCTACACCGATTCTTGAGTTCTTGAGTTCTCGAGTTCTTGAGTTCTTTCTCAAAACGTCTTTCTGCTATCAAGCATTAGAGTTACCGGCCCATCATTGACAAGCTCGACCTGCATGTGTTCTCGAAAGGCTCCGACTTCCACCCGGTGCCCCTTCGAACGGAGGCTCTCGACGAAATGCAAATAGAGCGACTCGGCCTCTGCAGGCGCCGCCGCTTTGTCATAGGAAGGACGACGGCCCTTTCGGCAATCGCCGAGCAGCGTGAACTGCGAGACGGCAAGCAAAGAACCACCCTCGTCCTGGATGGACCGATTCATCTTGCCGTTGTCGTCCTCGAAAATCCTGATGCGAGACACCTTCTCCGCCAACCACTCGGCATCATGTTCCAAATCATCCCGAGCGACACCAACCAGAACGAGGAGTCCCTTTCCAATCTCGCCCACGGTTTGATTCTCCACCACGACTCTCGCAGCGGAAACCCTTTGAACAACACCTCTCACGACCCCCTCCTACGAGCTTCCGGGCCGGTCCACCCTCGCGGGTGCCAGGCACTTGTCGCGTACCTAGCTGGTGTCAGGACCTTGTCGCGACTCTCTAACTCCGAAAGCCTTGAGAACGTCCAGCAGAGACACAACCCCTTCCAGTTCATGTATATTGGCCCGACTGACAACCGGAAGCAGGTCGAAACCGGTAGAGCCCATCCGTTCCAACGCCAAATCGAGGGAATGGTCGGCGTGGACATGGGGATAATTCCTGGTATCCACGAACTCGTTGAGGCGTGTGTCTCTATCCTCCGCCGAGGCTTCCTCGAGCTGAGCCATGGAGACCACGCCCCAGACACTTTGGTTCTCCAGTAAGGGCCAGGCTCTCAAACTGCTACGACCTGCTATCTCGAGAGCCTCCTCCACCGTGGTATCGGGCGCAAAGGACTCCCTGGGTGCATGCATAGCGAGTCGCACTTGGAGATGTCGTTGTGCCGTTTCCGTCGTGGGAAGGTGAATGCCCTCTTGGCGTGACAGCGCGTCGTAAATGGGCTGCCGCTGCAATCGATAAGAGACGAAGAAACTAATCAGATTGGAGATCATTAGAGGGACAATGATGTGGTAGTCGCGAGTCACCTCGAAAATCATGAACACAGAGGTCATCGGTACACGAAGGATGCCCGCGAAGGCCGTTCCCATTCCAACTAAAGCGTAAGCCCCGGGCGTTGCCGTATACTCGGGCGCCAGTGTGTGGACGACACTCCCGACCGTCCCTCCCACCATCGCCCCGATGAACAAGCTAGGGCCAAAGATGCCGCCCGCGTTACCCGAAGAATAGGACGTCGCCGTGGCAATGATCTTCAAAACAACGAGAAGCGCCATTAGCTGAAGCGCCATATTCCCATTGAGCGCGTCACCGACATATTGGTAACCGACTCCTAGAACCTCCGGCCGCATGAGAGCGAGCAAGCCCACGACCAAACCGCCAACAGCAGGCTGAACCAAGCG
Organism: uncultured Acidobacteriota bacterium; assembly: GCA_963697355.1. Taxonomy (GTDB): domain Bacteria; phylum Acidobacteriota; class Vicinamibacteria; order Marinacidobacterales; family DATDRI01; genus CAVONV01. The sequence goes on along the minus strand of CAVONV010000021.1, from coordinate 322,464 downwards.
AGACCAGCGCGGCATACCGAGAAACTTCTCCCGCAAACGCAGCAAAATCTTGACAAAGGCTACGGAGACCAGCCCGCCCACAACGCCTAGCAACGCATAGAAAGCAAACTCCATGGGATGGACCAACTGGTATTCAGGCACGTGGAACAAGGGCTCGTCTCCGAGCAGCAAGCGCAGGGTCAACCACGCCGTCGCCGAGCTCAGCACGACCGAGCCCAATACGGGAGCATGGAGGTTTCCCATGACCTCTTCCAAAGAGAACAAGACCGCGGCAATAGGGGTGTTGAAAGCTGCCGCCAACGCTGCCGAAGCTCCCACCGTCACCAGACTCTGCACCTTTTCAGGCTTCAAACCCAAGGTTCGACCGAAGACAGATGCAATCCCTGCACCGACATGAACCGAGGGACCCTCTCGACCGAGCGCCACGCCGCTGGCAAGCGATATCGTAGAACAGGTGAATTTGCCAATGACCGTCTTGAGACTTATGAATCCGCGCCGCGCAAAAAGTGCCGCTTTGGTCTGTGGAATGCCGCTTCCCCTGGCCTCGGGAAAGAAACGGTAGAGCAAGACACCGCCAATGAGTGCACCCAAGGTGGGAATCAGAACTCTCCTCCATGGAGCTCCGCCTGGCGGGTGCAACCACTCGCCAAGGTTCTCAGTGACAACGATGAAAGCCACGATCACCAAGCCAACGAGTGCTCCGAGAACCAACGTGAGGACGAGGAAAACCTGATCCTCGTTTCGGCGGGTGTTCTGGCGCACCCAAGCTTGAAGCCGATGAAGCCAGCTCGTCGTCTTGGGCGGTGTTTCGTGATTGCTCATGACCGATAGCCCGGACGGCTTCGTTTCACCGATTCAACCATCTCGCTGGAACTATCCTAGTTTGGCTGTTGCCAAACTTGTCATTATATATCATCCGTCGCCAGCATAGAGGTGGAAAAAGGATTTGGCAATTGGGCTCGAGCGGCTTCGGAAAGGGTTGAGCAGGTAACTATTTGCTGGACCTTAATGCGATGAGGATATCAGAGGCTTTCTGGTAGCGATCCGCGGGATCTTTCTTGAGGCACCTCATGATGATCGACTCGAAGACGGCCGGCACATCGGGACGAAGCTCTTTCAGGGGACGAGGAGCCGTGTGTACGTGATGATAAAGGACTTCTCCTTCCAAAAAAGGAGGCTCCCCGGAGAACAAATGGTACATGGTTCCACCAAAAGCGTAGATATCAGCACGAAAATCCAGAGGGTCCCCCAAGATCTGTTCGGGAGACATGTACAACGGGGTGCCGCTTGCGCGCTCGCTTTCTTGGTCCTTGGCTTGTCTCAAGATCTTGGCCAAACCAAAGTCGGTAATCTTGATGACCTTGTCGCGGGCCAGCATCACATTCGAAGGCTTGATATCCCTATGGACCACGCCTTTGGTATGCGCATGAACCAGAGCCCTCAATATGCCGACCATGCAGCGTTGGGCGGCCGGTATAGACAGCCGACCCTCCCGCTCCAATATCTGAAAATAAGTCAAACCCTCGACGTACTCCATGCTGATAAAGAGTCGACCCCTGTCGATTCCAATGTCGAAGATAGTGACGATATTCGGGTGATTGAGCATGGCCGCGGAACGCGCCTCACGGAGAAACCGTTCACGGATCTCGTCGATCTCCATGAACTGCTCCATCAGCATCTTGTAGGCAACGACGCGATTCAGCAGTCGGTCATAAGCCTGGTAGACCACTCCCATTCCACCGGCGCCCAACTTCTCTTTGAACTCATAGCGTTCTTTGTCGCCGAGCTCGGTTTTCAGTATCGTGGGCATGTCCTCTTTGTGGGACGCCTGCGTGGTGGCTTTCTTTTCGAGCTCCTGGAGCTTACCGACCGCATCACGATAGTTGTAATCCTCAGCGACGATCTTGTTCAAGATTTCGCAGGCCCTTTCGTAATCCCCCATTTGCTCGGTGGCATCGGCCAGCGTGTAGTACACGCTGAGGTTGTCCCGCGAAATGCGTTTGTTTGCCAGTCCTTTTCGCAACTTTTCCACAGCCACGCCCGGCAGATCACGTTCCATGAAATGCTGCGCCAACTGGATCAATGCTGCCATGTAATCGGACGAGTTGGGGTCCACCTTCTGAAGATAGGCGATTGATTGCTCGTTCAGGCCGGCCTTCTTGGATACGTCTCCGGCCCGGTAGAACAAACCCGCCTCGTCATACATACGAGCCGCCTGAGCGAGATTACCTGTCTCCTCGTACAAGGTTCCCGACTTCTCATAATCCTGGCAGCGCTCGAACATTTCTGCCGCCCGGCCCAACTCATCGATCCTCTGGTAAGCTTCGGCTGCTTGTCGATGCGCCCCACAGTGTTCGAAACATCGAGCCGCATCCAGGTAGTTGCCCGCCTCTTCATAGACCTCGGCAGCCCGGAGTGCGTCACCACCTAAAAGGAATTGGACCGCCGCTTCGTTCTTGTCTTCTTCTTTGTAGAGATATTCGCCGCGCATCTGAGCTGCCCGCACTCGGTCTCCGGCCTGTGCGTAAACATCAGCGGCCTTGTTGGTCGCTCCTCCGCGCTGGTAGAGGTCAGCAGCTTTCACATAGCGTCCCAGCTTTTCGAAGAGATCGGCAGCATGCTCCCAGTGCTCTCCTCGCTCCAGTACTTCCGCGGCCTGCTCCAGAAGACCGGCACGCTCGAACGCCTGTCCGGCCTGTTTGCAGTAGTGAGTAAAACCCGCGTGATCCGCGGGGGAGCGGGTAACGGCCAGGCTTCCGAAGTGGTCCTCGATATACTGCCGATAGTTTTCACCGGCTCGACGGTTGTCTCCCGCTTGAGCGCAAACCTCGGCGGCTTTGAGGTAGTGTCCCACCCGTTCGAATAGCGAGGCCGCTTCGGTCAGAGCTCCGGCTTGAACGAGCAAGCGCGCTGCTTCGTAGTTCTGACCCTCTGCGTAGTAAAGCTTGGCGGCTTCACGATATCGACCTTCCTTCTCGAAGATATGGGCGGCTCTCTGCCAATCGCCTGATCGAAGACCCGGGTCCGTCGAAGAGGCCGTCCCTGCTTTCGAGTCGCTCTTGTTCCCGATGCCAAAGAGCTTCTTCTTCCATCCCGACCCAGACTTGGAGGCCCCAAGGAACACCATCGACGCGGTGAAAGCTGCAACCACCGCTCCGAACACATCGTTTAAGAACACGACTTCAATCACTGCTCAAACTCTCGGTCTTCACTTCTCGCTATGCTGTCCAGACAACATTTCGGCCCTTCCGGCCATCCGAAAAAAAGGTCTTATTAGATTGTAAAGGGAAGTCCCCCCGTATGCACATCTTACAGGGGGAGGTGCAGAAGAACCGTGCCTCAGGTCACGTTTCGAAGGACGCTCCTATCCATCTGAATTGGAAGCAGTTAGGCTGATGATATAGCCGGCGACGACCGCTACGACACAGCCAACGATGTTGTAATAAAGAAAGGAAATGGTGGTGAGTTGAGCCGTAAGCAAGATGGCCAAGAATCCGGCCAAGACACCCCAAAAGGCTCCCCGGCCATTGGCACGCTTCGTTGCCACCGCCAAGACAAAGACTCCCAAAATCGCTCCATAAAAATAGGATCCAATCCGGTTGACAGCTTCGATGGCCGAGCCCAATCTTCCCATATACAACGCACAAAAGGTCGCGAAGCCACCCCAAAGGAGCGTCGAAATGCGGCTCACCCTTAAGTAATGCCGGTCCGAGGCCGATCGAGAAACGTAGCGTTTGTAGAAGTCAACCACGGTGGCCGTGGACAACGAGTTGAGCTCGGACTCCACCGTGGACATAGCGGCAGCAAGTATGGCAACTAAGATGAGCCCCACGAACCCGACGGGCAACTGCGTCAGAACGAAGGTGGGGAAAACATAGTTCGTGTCGTTGAAGGGCTCGCCGTCGTTCATCTCTGTGATGAGACTCTTGACCTCCTCTCGAGTCTCGTTGAGCTCCCTGTCGGCAGATAGGAATCCACTGCGGGCTTCTTCCCATCGTTCTCCCGCACCCGCTTCGGACAAAACCAGAGCAGCCTGCCGTCTCGCCTCAAAGGCTTCGTCGTAAGTTTCCTCGAGAAGTTGGACCTGTTCGGCCCTGGGACTATCTTGAAGCTTTTCGAGCTCCACAGGGTTGAAAACGACCGGTGGCTTTACGAAGAGATAGAACACGAAAAGCAACGCGCCAGTCAGCAGAATGACGAACTGCATGGGGATCTTGGCCAGTGCGGAGAACAGGAGAGCGAGCCGACTTTCGGCAAGTGAGCGAGCGGTCAGATACCGTTGTACCTGACTCTGATCGCACCCAAAGTAGGCCAGCATGAGAAAAACGCCGCCCACCAATCCGCTCCAGAATGTGTAGGTCACCGTGGGATCGGGATTGAAATCGATGGTGGCCGTTCTACCCGTGGTCCCTGCAATACGGACCGCTTCACTTAGTGAAATCCCGTCCGGCAATCCCATCGAGACCGAACCCAAGCAAAAAAGAATGCCGAGTAATATGATGAGCATCTGCCATACTTCGACCCACATGACGGCCCGCATACCACCCAATGAGGTGTAAACAGTGGCTCCAGCACCTATGGCGAGAATAGTGATCGTTTCGTCCAAACCGAACACGATCGATAAGATCACCGAGGGTGCATAAATGACGACGGCGTCGGCGAGCCCACGAGACAACAAGAAAAGAAAACTCGTTAGACTGCGAGTCTTCCCGTCGAAGCGCTTTTCCAAGTATTCGTAGGCAGTAAAGACGCGGGCCTTGTAGAAGAAGGGCACCAAGGTGACACACAAAATGACCATCGCAATGGGAAGGCCGAAGTAAAACTGGATGAACCGCATTCCGTCGACGTAGGCCTGCCCCGTGGTACCGACCAAGGTGATGGCACTCGCTTGTGTCGCCATCACTGATAGACCGATAGCCCACCAAGGCATCGACCGCTTAGCGAGAAAGAAGTCTTCTATCCCTTCGTGCCCTCGACCGGTTCGAGCGCCCACGGCCACAATCAGGGCGACATAGACTGCGACAACGAGCCAATCGATGGGATGCATGTCTACCCGACGGCGTAATAGGAAAAGAGGAGTAAAAGGAGATACGTCAATAAGGTGTTGACGATAACGACTACATAGAATCGTCGCCACGTTCCAAAGATCGGCGGCGGCTCTTCCGGATCGGCTTTTTGCGGCAATTCAATACCAGGTTCGTGATCCATATCGATTCACCTTACGCTCGCGCATTATAGTCCGCCTTCGCTAAAAGCACACAAATGGGCAGCTACGGCGGGACAAGTCCGCCTTCGCCACAAATGACAGCTTGACTGCGCGACTGCTCGACTGCTGGCTGTCCGCCTCCGCTGGCGCAACTACATGTATAGCTTCGGCGGACCCGCCGTAGCCTTGCGCGAAGGCGGGCTGGACTGCGAGCAACGACATTCAAAGACATGAAAGCTAGCCGAAAGGTATTGGCCCAACGCGCTCCAAATCGATATCATCAATGGCGCTAGACTTAGGAGATGTTTTGAGTAAACCAGCTAACGGCTCCACGAATCACCGCCAGAGGATCGGGCTCGTCGCGGGAATCATACTTTTTCTTGTCCTCGCTTTCGTCCCCATCCCAGGCGTGCCGGTCATCATCCGTCGGATGATGGCGATTGTTTCCCTCATGGCCATCTGGTGGGTCAGCGAGGCGATCCCCCTCGCAGCCACCTCACTTTTGCCTTTGGTTCTATTCCCTTTTCTAGGGATAGCCTCGGCCGCCCAAGCCGCAGCCCCCTACTCCAACCACCTCATCTACCTTTTTCTCGGGGGTTTCATGCTGGCTCAAGCCATGCAGCGGTGGAACCTCCATCGTCGTCTGGCGCTTCATATCGTTGACTTGGTCGGCACGAGCCCATCAAGAGTGATCCTAGGATTCATGTGCGCTTCGGCCTTCGTCTCCATGTGGGTTTCCAACACTGCAACGACCGCCATGATGATGCCCATCGGGCTCGCCGTCATCCAGCAGGTGGGCGATGCCGTTCGTGAAAAACGCCCTGACATCGATCTCGCTCCCGGCAAGTTCCACTTCGGCATCGATCTCATGCTCGGCATCGCTTATGCGGCTTCCATTGGGGGCGTAGGCAGTCTCATTGGTACACCCCCCAACGTGCTGCTCGCCGGGACGATGGAAGAGGTCTACGGCATTCAAGTGAGCTTCCTCCGTTGGCTGGCCTTCGGTGTACCTTTCGTAGCTGCGTTCATTCCGCTCACTTGGCTGTGGTTGACACGTGTTGCTTACCCTCTCGAGATTTCCGAGGTTCCGGGCGGAGCCCAGCTCATCAAAGAGCACATCCGCAACTTGGGCCCCATGAGTGCCGGAGAACGACGGACGGCATACCTCTTTGCTCTGACTGCCGCGGCTTGGATGTTCCGTCCTCTGTGGACGCGTCTCGTTCCATCGGGCGAGCTCATCACGGACTCCACGATCGCCATGACCGCGGCGGTTGCAGCATTTGTTCTACCTGCAGGCTCTGGCGAGCGGGTTCTCAACTGGCAGTGGGCTTCCAAGCTGCCGTGGGACGTCTTGCTGCTCTTCGGTGGTGGATTCTCTCTTGCAGCCGGATTCGAGCGCAGCGGACTCTCCCGCTGGGTCGGCGAACAGCTCACGCATTTCAGTCAAGCGCCGCTCCCTCTGTTCATCTTGAGCATCGTGGTGGTCATCGTCATCCTCACCGAGTTCGCTTCCAACACCGCATCTACGGCGATGTCCCTTCCCGTATTGGGTGCAACGGCGACCGCTATGGGCTTGTCACCGCTTACCTTGTGTATCCCAGCAGCCGTGGCGGCTTCATGCGCCTTCATGATGCCCGCGGCCACACCTCCCAACGCGATCGTTTTCGGAACGGGCTACCTGACCATCCCCCAAATGGTCAAAGCGGGATTCTTCATCGTACTCATAGGCGCGGTACTCATCACTCTCTATACCTTTCTCATCATTCGGCCACTTTTTGGGGTTTAAAGAGAGAACTCAAGAACTCGAGTACTCAAGAATAATCTTTGTGGGCCGGCCATGTCCGGCCGATTGACCCGGAATCAGTCGGAGATCTCGACTGCCCACTCCCCTGTCTAATCTCCTTCCACTGCTTCCAGCTCGGTGGCAACTGTTCACTGGTCACCGATAACTAACAACGGCCTCAACTACTTTCTCCTTTCTCCCTTCTACTTTCTCCTTCCTGCTTAACTTTGCTTATGACGGTCTCTTCCTTTACCCTTCCTCTTCGTAGAGGACGTCTCATCATGTTGGAGCTATCGACTCTGGTTTTTGCTGGATTGGCGGCGGGAGCGATCCATGCCCTTTCCGGCCCTGACCATCTCGCGGCAGTGGCACCTCTCACGATTACAGACCGCCAGCATGCAACAAGAATCGGTCTACTGTGGGGACTGGGCCATGCTGCAGGAATCGGCGTCATCGGTGCGCTGGTCTTTCTGCTCCGTGGATTCCTGGATTTCCAAGCGCTTTCTCGGTGGAGTGAACGTGCTGTCGGCCTGATGCTGATTGCCGTTGGCGTTTGGGGACTCCGAAAAGCCTTCACAAAATGGTTTCACACGCACGAACACGAACACGGGTCGGAAGCCCACGCCCACATTCACTTTCACCAACGGGGACATGACGAAAAACGCTCTGCTCACAAACACTCCCATGCGTCTTTGGGAATGGGCCTGCTTCACGGAGTGGCAGGGACGTCGCACCTTTTCGGCGTCTTGCCCGCTTTGGCCCTACCGAGCACCACGGCTGCCGTGATTTATCTGTGCGGCTACGGATTGGGTAACCTTCTGGCCATGGGAGGCTTCGCTTGTCTGATTGGCACGGCATCCGGCCGAGTGAGCCACTGGGGCGCTCGTCCTTTTCAAGTTGCACTGGGTACTTGTTCAGCGATCTCCATCGCCATCGGGTTCATCTGGTTGATGTTGTAAAGCAGTTCTAGCAGAGGCACAAGTGGAATGCGGCTGGATGGAGTCCCTCGTATTTTGCTCCCTTTCCTCGGGCTGATGGCCCTTGGCGCTGGTCCCGATGAGGCCATAGGCCTCAAAGACCTCCCCCGCGAAGAAAGGGTGCGCATCCTTCGGGAGCGAACCTGGGAGATCGAAGCCGCGCCAGTTCAAGGGGAGCTCCTGATCGACGGAAAGCTCGATGATCCCGCTTGGGCGCATGCCACACCCATCGACGACTTCTATCAGGGTGAGTCCAACGAAGGTTTGCCCGCCACAGAGCGGAGCGAGGTCCGAGTTCTTTTCGACGAAACGAACCTCTACATCGGCTTCCGTGCCTTCGACACCGAGCCAAGCAAGGCTTCCGCTCGTGCCATATTCCGAGATGAGAGCCCTAGTGCCGATGATCTTGCGATTATTATGATCGACGCCTTCAACGACCACCGGAGCGCTATCCAGTTCGTGACTAACCTCAATGGCGTGCAAGTGGACCTACTTCAAAACGGTGAAACGGCTGCGACGCGGAATCGCAACTGGGATACCGTCTGGAACGCAAAAGGCAGCCGTTTCGGGGGCGGTTGGGACGCGGAAGTGGTCATCCCTTTCAAATCGCTTCGATTCCAACCCCCGGTTTCAGGTGAAGAAGCTATTTTCGGCATCGGCTTCAAACGCAACATCCCCCGCAAAAACGAGGAGGTCTTTTGGCCCTTCGTTAGCAACGACTCGACTTGGTACCGGCCCGCCGAGCTCGGACACCTCAGAGGACTTCGAAGCATCAAACCGGGACGGAGCATCGAGGTTCGTCCCTATGTGCTCGGTGGAATGGCTCAAGACGAGAACGAGGCGCGCGAGGGACGTCGAGAAATCGGTGGTGACGCCAAGTGGGGTATCACGTCCGGTCTTACCGCCGACTTCACGGTGAACACCGATTTCGCTCAAGAAGAGGTCGATGTCCAGCAAATCAATTTCACGCGTTTCTCCCTGTTCTTTCCGGAAAAACGGCAGTTCTTCCTGGAAGGCGAACGCGCGTTCCTGTTCGGACTCCCGGAAGAGGCAGAGATGGTCTTTACGCGACGTATCGGCCTCTCCGGTTTGGGCCAAGTAGTCCCGATCACCGCCGGAGCACGACTGTCGGGTCGCCAGGGCGCCTACAGTATCGGGGCGATGAACATCCAAACAAACGACGCCGGAAGCCTTCCGGCCGAGAACTTCACGGTGCTCAGACTGCGCCGCGACATCTTCAGCCGCTCCAACCTAGGGGCGGTCTTCACCAACCGGCAACATGGTGGAAGTTTCAACCGGGTCTATGGGGCAGACATCAACTTGTACTTCAAGCAAGTATGGACTCTGGAGGGATTCGTGGCACGAGTCGACGAGACGGAGACCCAAAGTGGTAACGATTCCGCCTACGGTCGCTTCGCCTACGACACCGACCGCTTTGGGGCTTTCTACCGTTATTTGGACCTCGGCGAGAACTTCCGTCCCGGTGTGGGATTCGTGCGTCGACCCAACAGTAGGGAACACTCAGGGGAGTTACGATTCAGCCCGAGACCGGGTCTCAGTTGGATCCGTCAGTTCCACTTCAGGCTCCCGGTTCGCTACATCGCTACGCAGCAGGATATCTTGGAGACGCGGGAACGAGGCATAGAGTTCACAACGGCCCTCGAAAGTGGGGACTCTGTCTCCTTTTCTCTGATCAATAGTCTGGAATCCATCGACGAGCCCTTTACCCTTCGTCCCGAAGTGGTCATCCCACCAGGTTCCTACAATTTCTCGCGCTTCGAGGCACGATTCGATTCATTCCGCCGTCGATACACGGTCGTCAATCTTCGGCTCGGTACAGGAGGATTCTGGAACGGGGAACGCGATGTCGTTACTGTCGGCGCCAACTACCGCATCAACACCAACATCGGTCTGTCAGGGGACTACGAAGTCAACTGGATCGATCTTCCCTCCCGCAGCTTCACGACCCACCTTTTTGCGAGCCGCATTCAAGTCGCATTCCGGAAGGAACTGGTCCTCATGTCCCTGCTGCAATACAACAGCGAAACCAAGGACCTCTCCGCCAATATCCGCTTCAACTGGATCCCCAAGCCAGGAAGCGACTTCTTCATCGTCTACAACGAGCTCGATGAATGGTCCCGGATCTTCCACTTCAAGAACCGCTCCCTCGCAGTCAAGTTGAACTACCTATTTGCTTTTTAGGGAAAACGACGAATTGGGCTACGTCTCTATTCTTGAACTCTCGAGTCCTTGAATTCTCTAGTTCCCGAGTTCACCAAGACCGTCTCCCCCATCGCGGAGAGCCGGTCCAGAATGATCTTGCGCCGCTTGACGACCAGGTCTTTGTTGTAGCCATAGATGTAGCGACCCAAGGTCTTCTTGATTTGCTTGTCGGTCAAAGACCTAAGCTTCTCGATGAGGTCGGCGGGATAACGGGTGGGATAACGGACCCTTTCTTTGTCATAGGGAACACCCCAGAATCGTGCATGCGTTCCGGTTCCGGAACCATTGAGGTCATTTAGAAGATTGCGATTTTGCCGAAACGTTTTGGAGTTGTCGATGAGGATCAGTCGATGTTCCGGAGACACGATCGCGTTATTCAAGTGACGGTCGATGTTCGCGATCAAATCATCGAACAACCACATCACACTCACCTGCTGCCGCCAGTTTTCGGGTTCGGGCATCTCCGCCTTGAAATCCTGCATCGTTGTCCCTGTGACCCAGAGTTGCAGACAGCCCTTTCGACCCTTGGTCTTCCTTTTGACCGTCGGCGGCACCATACCCAGCCCCAGAAGCTTGTCCAGCTCGTAGGCCGCCACCTCGAACCGCCAACTATCGTGCCTCTTGTCTACCTTTTTGAAAACGGCGTGCCGGATCACACCATCTAGCTCGAGCGTGAGCTTCTCGGGCTTGGTGATTCCTGTGCCGATCTCCTTCCTCTCGGTGACCTTGGCCTCCCTTAAGAAATACTCGAGCTCTTCAGCGTTTGGCCAAAGCGAGGTGGCCTCTTGAGCCGAAACAAACAGACTCGTGGCGACAAACGTGGATATGAAGAAAGCAACCACCCGCGCCACCATATTTTCATACCATCCGCTGTCTCGCTTTTCAAGCCACCGCTTGGACTCGGCACTAGTCTTCACGAGGAATTTTTGCATTCGTCTGAGGTATACTTCCCTCTCCGATAGGTCATGGTCCCAACCCGAGGACCAGTCCGAATGTAAAGACAACCCTAGGGCGTGAGGTGATCGGTTGAGCCCAAGAGTATTCGTGTGCGGCGGTTCCAGTTGCAGGAAGAAGCCCAAGAAACGAAAAGCGCTTCTCGAGTCTATCCGGGCCGTCGGGAAGATCGAGGAGGTTGGCTGCCAAGAAATCTGTCGTGGCCCGGTGGTTGGTCTTACTATTCGGGGCCGGGTCGAGTGGTTCAAAAGACTCGACAACAAAAAATCCAGGAAATCCTTCCTCAAGCTCGCCACCGGGGGGAAACTCAGCAAAACGTTGAAGAAGCGCCGGGTCAAGAAACGGTGAGGACGCTGCCGGTGACGATCCCCCTGTTCATGTCTGGGGCAGTTTCGCTGCACTTTGATGCATCTCGTTCATTGAATTAAACTCTTTACATCATTGCACGCTCCAATGTTGATCCCTGATACTCCTATGTCCAAACCAGGAGGTGACCGTCGTGAAGAAGCTACTCGTTCTCGTTCTAGTTCTCGTTGTTATCGCCGTGCTGTTCCCCGTCTCCACCTTCTTCTACACTCCCGTGGAAGACGGCACACTGGCCGGTCTCCGCACCAATGATCCACACTATGGCAACGTGGCGACAGTGCTCGAGAAGAAGTGCGCCGGCTGCCATGTGCGGGATGCGGCACTACCTTTTTATGCCAACTTCCCCGTCGCTGCGACTCTCGTGCAAGAAGACGTCACAAGTGGTCTCAAGCACCTGAACATGGTGGCGGATTTTTCGGCCTCACCGGCCTCGGCGTTTCCCGAAGCAACTCTCGCAAAGCTCGAGGCCGTGGTCAAGGACGGATCGATGCCGCCGCAGCGCTATTTGATGCTGCATTGGAACGGTGCTCTCAGCGGATCGGAGAAGCAAGAGATCTTGGATTGGGTCGCCATCGTGCGTAAAGCCAATTACACAACCGATGCAGCAACTTCGTTCGAGAACGAGCCGGTCCAGCCACTGCCGATGTCGATCGATCTCGATCCCGACAAGGTTGCGCTTGGCGACAAGCTCTATCACGACCCGCGGCTTTCCGGAGATGACACCATCTCTTGTGCCTCCTGCCACGACTTGGCGAAAGGCGGCACCGATCAAGCCAAGTCGTCCACCGGCATTGGTGGGCAAGTGGGTCCGATCAACTCTCCCACGACATTGAACTCCGGTTTCTTCGTTCGCCAATTTTGGGATGGACGAGCAGCCACGTTGGAGGAGCAGGCGGCCGGACCGGTCCACAACCCGATTGAGATGGGATCCAACTGGGAGGAAGTTATTCCCAAGCTGAATGAAGACAAGGAATATGTCGAGGCCTTCAAGGCTCTCTATGGCGATGAGGGGATCACGGGAGATGCGATCGTCGATGCCATTGCGACGTTCGAGCGCTCCTTGATCACCCCCAACTCACGATTCGACCAATACTTGCGTGGGGACAATGAAGCTCTCACCGCCGAGGAGAAGGAAGGTTGGGAGATTTTCAAGGCATCCGGATGCGTCACCTGTCACGTGGGACAAGCGATGGGCAGCCAGTCCTTCGAGAGAATGGGGCTCAAGGCCGATTACTTCGCCGATCGAGGCGACCTGCAAGAAGTCGACAAAGGGCTCTCCAACTTCACGAAGAAGGAAGACGATCTTCACAAGTTCAAGGTTCCAACGCTAAGGAACATCGCCATCACCTACCCTTACTTCCACGACGGGCAAACCATCGATCTGAACGACGCCGTGAAGATCATGTCGCGCTACCAGGAAGGCGACGAGTTCAATGATCAGGAAGCGGCGAAAGTCACCGCATTCCTGAAGACGCTCACCGGCGAGTACAAAGGCCAACCCCTCGAGTAAGATTCGAGCCCCCCGCTTCTCTCTTCACGGGGAGAGGTGGGGGGCTTTTTTCGGTTACAGCTCGGTTTTTGACGGCCCCGCATTTTTGATGTTGAATGCTTGCATGAAACAAAGCCCTTATGTCGCCTGGGCCAAACGGCACCACTCTGTCGAGTACAACCTAGCCTCGAGCGGTATCGCCACTCCCCCTCTTGATGACATCGGCTTCGGCCTGGAGGATCTGGAGCTTGCAGGAGAGCACGAAGAGGGATGGCCACCACTGTTGGAGCGTTTGGCGAAACGCTATGGTGTCGACTCCTCGCAGGTGGTTCTCGCACCCGGCGCCTCCATGGCGAACCATCTCGTCTGCGCCTTATTGCTCGAACCCGGAGACACGGTTCTGGTAGAACACCCGGTTTACGAGCCGCTCCATGCCCTCCCCAGGTATTTCCACGCCAGAGTACGCTTCTTCGAACGGCCGGTGGAGGAAGGCTACCCCTTGAGCGCCGGAGCAATCGAGCCGCTCCTAGACGAAAGCACGCGGCTTCTCATCTGCTCGAATTTACACAACCCGTCTGGGAAATGGGTACCGACGTCTGAGCTGGAAGTCCTGGCCTCTCTTGCGGAGTCCCACGATTTTCACATCCTCGTGGATGAGGTTTACCTAGAATGGCTGCACTCCGAAGGAGAAAGAACGGCGAGCCTCCTTGGACCGCGCATGATCACCACACGAAGCATGACCAAAGCTTTCGGCTTGGATGCGCTTCGAGCCGGCTGGATTCTCTCGAGCGAGGAGATTGCAGAAAGACTCCGCCGACTCAACGATTTGTTCTGCATCACAACCCCTTTCCCGACCGAGCGAATGGCCGCTCGGGCCCTGAGATCACGCCGACGACATCTTGATCACCTTGAAAAAGCGTCTGACTGAGAACCGGTTGCTCGTCGAGGATTTCTTGTCCCGACACACCGAGCTCGCGTGGACGCCGCCGGATGCGGGTCCTGTTGGCTTCGTTCACCTGAAAGAGGGCTCGATCGACGCGCTCGTTGCCCAACTGTTGGAGAAGAACGCTGCTGTCGCACCCGGGCGTTTTTTTGGAGTCGCCGATCATTTCCGTTTGGGCTTCGGCATGAACAAAGAGATTCTCGTCGAAGGCCTCCGTCGCCTGGATGAAGTCTTGCAGCAACGCTGAAACGCGAGCCCGATTAGGGTTTCTTCCCCCACAAATAAACTCTCGTGGTGGGGTACTCGAAATCGTACGGTTCTCTAACGGTCACTTCCTCGAGACGGAAATCCACCTCTTCCATTGACGAGGAGATCTCCTCCGGCTCGAAAAGCGTACAATCGAAGGCGACGGGTTGACCGAGCTCTTCATCTTCATGGAGCGTTCCCGCACCTCGATGAAACGCGACGAGGAGTCCACCTCCTGGGACCAACACACGCGCCATCTCCCGGACAGCAGGAAACACTTCCTGGCGCTTCAAGTGAATCATCGAATAGAACGCAACGATGCCACCAAGAGATTCGTCTGGAAGTTCCATCCGCAGCATATCTCCCACCACGTACTCGTTGGATGGATACCGTTTTCGAGCGACGGCAATCATAGAGGGAGAGAGGTCCATGCCAAAGGCGTGAGCGCCAAGAGATCTCAGATGATCGGCAAGGTGGCCGGGCCCGCATCCCAGATCGCAGACACGACTTCCTGAAGGAATCGAGCGGGCGAAGCGCTCGAGAAGCTCGCGATCAAACGCTTTTCGACGGAGCTCGTCACAATACTCTTGCGCATAATCTTCGGCCAGTTTGTTGTAGCTCTCGATGAGCTCTTCCCGTGTCTTCATGTCTCGCCACTCAACGCTCAACGATGATCGGCAACACACCTTTTTCCCGCACGAGGGTGTTGAAAGCAGCAAGCTCTGCCACCGTAACAGCCCCAATCGAGCCTGCCTCGAAAAACCCGTCGGACAGGTTCTCCCAGGTCTGTCCGCCACTCGTCGTCTTCCAGACGCCGCCTCCCGCGGATCCCATGTAGTAGGTGAAGAGATCGCCCGCTACCCCCGTGACGGCCGTGACCCGGCCGCCCCGATAAGGACCGATCAACCGATACTCGAGGGCCTGGAACAGTTCTGGCTCATAAATCTGGTTGATGTCCGTTTCCTCCGCACGGAGCGGACCCGACACAATAGACAGGGTGAACCAAACAACAGCGGTGCCAGTCCGGAAGCACATCATTAGACCTCCCCAAAACAGCCTTACATACTCAATGACTCAGACGAAAGAGACCACCGCAATGGCCGCAACTCTAGGATAGTTTGGGCAGGGTCGCAAGACGGAGACGATATCTAACGTATGTATTTTGGGCCCCAGCTCATCGCGTTTTGGGGCTAGCCGCCCCATCGCTTCCAAGCAAAAGCGCCAATCATGTAGACCCAGTAGAGGACGATGGCAATGACGGTTGCCGTCCAGACCTCTCGAAGCTTCCCCTTGATACGCTTCTTGCGGTGAGCGGGGCTCAGCATGTAAACGACGGCGGCAATCGTGACGAGAATGATAATCGTGCGGATTCGTAACAAGATTTACTTCGAAGGATTCAATTTACTTGCAGCTTGCTCATCGAGCCACCAAGTGAGTGTACCATTAATCGGCCGGACAGCCTGAGCGGGCAGTCTTGAGGGATCTTCCGGCGCTTCTAGTGTTGAGCTCAAGGCCGTCGCTTTACCCGCCCCCACCACGAGGAAGTGTATTGCCGACCCATGATTGATGATGGGCAAGGTCATCGTCAGACGCACCGGGGGTGGCTTGGGACTGTCTCTTACGACAATCACCCACCGATTGCTTTCTGCAAGCGAAGGGGAGCCGGGGAAAAGCGATGCCAGGTGTCCGTCTTCTCCGAGGCCAAGCAGCACCCAGCCTAAGCGAGGCTCGCCGCTACCGAAGAACCGGCGAAGATCTTCCTCATATCGTCTAGCCGCCTCTTCCGGGTCGGCGAGCTCGACGGGCGGGACGTGAATGTTCTCCTCCGGCACGTCGACGCGATCCAGAAGGACTTGCCGAACCATGCGAGTGTTGCTCTCCACGTGGTCGAGAGGTACATACCGCTCATCCGACCAGAAGAAGTGAATCCGCTCCCAAGGAACACGGTCGTGGCACTCCGTCGCCAGTAACTCGTAGAGAAGGCGCGGTGTGCCTCCTCCCGCAAGGGCGACACTGAAGCGTTCGCTCTCCGACGCGCGCGCGACAAAGGCCTCTGCAACCGCCCGACTCAAGCTCGCCTTGTCCGTGAAGAGTCGAATGTCACGCATCGTCAATGTTCGGAGCAGCCGGGGAGCCAGGCTCTCCCTTCCCTCTCGATGAACTCATCGGCCTCCCGGGGCCCCCAGCTTCCTTTTTCATAGTATCCCAGTGGTGGAGCGCCACTTTTCTCCCACCCTTGGATGATGGGGTCCATGAGCTTCCAGGAGAGATCGATACCGTCGCTCCGCGTGAAGAGCGATGCATCCCCCTGAAGAGCGTCGAGCAACAAACGCTCATAGGCTTCGGGGATTCCGATCTCCCGGAATCCCTCGCGATAATGAAACTCCATGTCCACCGATCGCATCTCAACGACGGTGTCCGGGACCTTGGCTTCGAAACGTAAATGGATCCCCTCGTCGGGTTGGATGCAGAGATCGAGAATATTCCGACGGATTGTCGATCCGGGCGGTAACGGAAACATCACGTGAGGCGGACACCGGAACTCGATAGTGATGGACGAAGTCTTTGCCGCCAACGCTTTGCCCGATCGAAGATAGAAAGGGACACCTTGCCATCGCCAGTTGTCGATCCAGAACCGAAGTGCCGCAAAAGTCGGCGTTTGCGAACCGGGGGCGACTCCTTCCGTGGTGCTGTAGTCCCTGTATTGCCCGCGGACGGTTTCCGTCTTGATGCGCTCCGCGGACACGGGCCGGATCGCCTGGAAGACCTTGAGCTTTTCGTTCCTTATGGCATCGGCCTCGAAGGACGCGGGAGGTTCCATCGCGACGAGTGAAAGCAACTGCAAAATGTGATTTTGGAACATGTCCCTCACGACACCGGTGGCATCGTAGAAGGTTGCGCGGTGCCCCACGTCCACCGTCTCGGCTACGGTGATCTGTACATGATCGACGTAATTCCGGTTCCAAATGGGCTCGAACACCGTGTTGGCGAACCTGAAAAAAAGGATGTTCTGCGCCGTCTCCTTCCCAAGGTAGTGATCGATACGGAAGATTTGACGCTCTTCGAACACGGCCTGCAAAGCGTCGTTGAGCGAAAGCGCCGAGTCGCGATCTCTACCGAACGGCTTCTCGACGATCACTCGCCGCCAACCTTCTTCCTCGCTGGACATCCTCTGTTCGCCGATGAGTTCCACCACGGGTTCATAGAACTCCGGCGAGACGGAAAGATAGTAGAGACGGTTTCCGGCGCCCTTCTTGCTCAATTCTCCATCGAGCGTCTTGAAGTCCCGGGCGGCGTTCAAGTTGCCGCGCACATAAGTAAGCCGAGGTGCGAACTCTCGCCATATGGACTCTTCGTACTCCTTGGCGGCAAATTCCTTGACCCCTTCCCGCATGATGTCGCGGAACTTCTCGTCGCTCCAGTCGCGGCGAGCAAAACCTACGATGCGGGCTTCCTCTGGTAAACGCCCTTTTCGATAGAGGTTGTAGAGCGCAGGCACCAGCTTCCTCTTTGTCAGATCTCCGGTCGCTCCGAAGATGACGATGCTCGTGGTTTTCGGCATGGGAATCTCCTCAGCTTTTCTTCTTCACGGCATGCCCGCCGAACTGGTTCCGCATAGCAGCCAGAAGTTGCGCTGCAAAGCTCTCTTCTTGACGACTGACGAAACGCATCTGCAATGCCAAGGTTATGACGGGAGCCGGGACGTCGAGGTCGATGGCCTCCGCTACGGTCCAACGCCCTTCACCGCTGTCCGCGACCCATCCTTTGATACCGCTCAGCTTGCTATCTTCTTCGAGTGCTGCTGCTGTGAGATCCAACAACCAGGACCTGACGACGCTACCGTATCGCCAGATCTCGGCGATCTGGGCGAGGTCGAGACCGAACTCCTCCTTTTTGCTCAAAACCTCGAAGCCTTCAGCATAAGCCTGCATCATGCCGTACTCGATGCCGTTATGGATCATTTTGACGAAGTGACCTGAACCGGTGGGTCCCACGCGTCCCCAACCTTGGTCGGCTGCAGGCGCCAGAGTTTCGAAGAGGGGACGAAGCCGCTCGACGACTTTGCCGTCACCACCCACCATCATGCTATAGCCCTCTGTAAGTCCCCACACACCGCCGCTCGTGCCGACATCGACGAAGTAGATTTTCTTCTTTCGCAAATCCTCGTCGCGTTCGAGTGTATTCTTGTAATTGCTGTTACCCCCATCGATGATGACATCGCCTTCCGAGAGCAGTTCGGACAGCTCCGTGATGACACTTTCGGTCGGCTTGCCGGAGGGGACCATCACCCAAACGGATCGCGGCCTATCGAGTTGGCTCACCATATTTTGTAGGGACTGAGCAGCAACGGCGCCTTCTTGGGCGGATGCTTTTGTTGCATCCGCGCTCCGGTCGAAAACGACCAGACGATGACCGCCTTTCAAGAGGCGCGAGGTCATATTGGCGCCCATCTTTCCGAGTCCCACCATTCCCAGTTCCATTGCTAGCCTCCGTGAGTTTCGTTTTGGTGTGCCTCAAGGCAATCCACGACGCTCTAAACCAACGTAGAGTCCAAGTCGAAGATCACTGCTTCAAACCACAATGAGTTCTCAGGGAATGCCGGAAAGAGTCTACCCGCCAAGGAGCTCTTTCGCGGCTTCAACCACTTTGTCCGGTTCGAAACCGAACTTCTTCTGGAGCGCTTCTTCGGGCGCCGAGGCGCCGAAGGTTTGCATGCCAATGATGCGACCGTGCGGCCCTACGTACCGATCCCAACCCAGCGTCGACGCCTGTTCGACGGAGACCCGCGCGACGATCTCCGGCGGCAGAACACGGTCACGATAGTCTTGGCTCTGTTTCTCGAAGAGCTCCCAGGAGGGCATGCTCACTACGCGTGACTTGAGGGAATCTTCCTTGAGTTGCTCGTGGGCGTCCACGCACAAAGACACTTCGCTTCCGGTAGCGAGGAGCACCACATCGGGCCTTCCATCGTCTGCGTCGGCGAGAATATAGGCGCCTTTGGAAACGCCCGCGGCGGATGCGTATTGAGAACGGTCCAGAGTGGGCAACGACTGCCGGGAGAGGATCAGTGCCGCGGGCTCGTGACGGAGCTCCATGATCACCCGCCAAGCCTCGACCACCTCGTTGGCATCCGCCGGGCGAAGGGTTACAAGACCGGGAATGGCTCTCAGGGACGCCAACTGCTCCACCGGTTGGTGAGTCGGGCCGTCTTCGCCGACACTGATCGAGTCATGCGTAAAGATAGTGATGACGGGGATCTCCATCAGGGCACTCAAGCGGAGCGCCGCTCGCTGGTAGTCGCTAAAGATCAGAAAACCGGAGCCATAGGGACGGATCTTGGTCAAAGACATCCCATTCAAAACGGCTCCCATTGCATGCTCCCGGACACCGAAGTGCAGGTTTCGGCCGGCGTAGTGCCCTGACTCGAAATCGCCCGCGTCGTTCGTTGTGAGGAGCGTCTTTGTGGAAGGGGCAAGGTCGGCAGAACCGCCCATGAGCCAAGGGATGTTCTTGGCAATGGCGTTCAGGACTTTGCCTGAGGCCACTCTGGTGGCCATGCCTTGGGGATCAGCAGGAAACGTGGGCAACTCTTGTCCCCAGGCCTCGGGCAGCTGCCGCTGTTGCATCTTCTGAAGCCCATCGGCCAACTCGGGATACTCTCTCTTGTAAGCTTCGAACTGCTTCATCCAAGCTTCGCGGCCATCGAATCCGCGGCGCCCGATCCCCTCACCGAAGTGTTCTCTCACTCCCTCGGGCACCAGAAACTGGGCATCTTCGGGCCAACCGTAATTTCTCTTGGCCGATCGAACCTCTTCCTCACCCAACGGCGCGCCATGAGCGTCGCTCGTATCTTGCTTGTTGGGAGCGCCATAAGCGATGTGACTGTCGACAATGATGAGTGTCGGACCAGCGCTTGCCGCCTTGAATTGACGAAGCGCTTGGTCGATTGCTTCCATGTCGTTGGCGTCGTCGACGCTCGCAACGTTCCAGCCGTAGCTCGCAAAGCGGGCAGCTACATCCTCACTGAAGGTCAAGCTGGTGGGCCCTTCAATCGTGATCCGGTTGCTGTCGTAAATCCAACACAAATTGGGGAGCTTCAAGTGCCCCGCAAAAGAGGCGGCCTCACCGGAAATGCCTTCCATCAAGTCACCGTCACCGCACAAGGCATAAACGTCGTAGTCGAACATGTCGAAGCCGGGGCGGTTGAAATGCTCCCCCATCCAAAGGCCGGCAAGGGCTATTCCCACGCTGTTGGCCGCGCCTTGTCCCAACGGACCCGTGGTCGTCTCGACACCAGAAGTCCAACGATACTCCGGGTGCCCGGGACACTTGCTGCCGAGTTGGCGAAAAGTCTTGATGTCGTCCAAGGTAACCGCGAGCTCGTCGAGCCGTTCGTACCTCCGATTGACGGCCTTGACACCCGTCAAATGCAAAATGGAATAGAGGAGCATTGAGGCATGGCCCATGGACAAAACGAACCGATCTCTATTGGGCCAGATCGGGTCTTGTGGATCGAAACGAAGGAACTTCTGCCACAGCCTGTATATCACTGGGGCCATGGCCATTGGGGTTCCGGGATGACCCGAATTGGCCTTCTCGACCGCGTCCATGGAGAGTGTTCGGATCGTATTTATGGCCGTGAGCTCGATTGTTTTGTTCCTATGCATAAACTACCTTGACTTTGACAACTCGAGAAAGCTTTCCCGCTTTTGTTCGACCGACGACAGAAGTTGATCGAAGGCATCGGAGAACTTCTTGACTCCCTCGGCAAGGAGTTGGTCGGTGACCGCCTTCATCGATACGCCGACTTGTTCGAGTGCCTGGACAGCCTCCTTCGCCTTGTCGACGTCCTCGGTGAGGGTCGTTCTTACCGTTCCCCCCGTCTTGAAAGCATGAAAGGTGTCGTCGGGAACCGTGTTTACGGTGTCCGGGCCAATGAGCTCGTCGACGTAGAGGGTCTTGGAGTAGTCGGGGTTCTTGGTACTCGTGCTCGCCCAGAGGAGCCGCTGCGGGCGCGCTCCTTTTGCCGCAAGCCCTTGCCATTGCTCTGTTGAGGACAGTTCCTGATAACGGTGGTAGGCCAATTTCGAGTTGGCCACCGCGATCTTGCCAAAGAGCCTCCCGATTTCGGCCGCATTCTTCCCTTGCACTTCCTCGAGCTTTTGGTCTACGAGCGTGTCGACGCGACTCACGAAAAAGCTTGCAACGCTGGCAACTCGGGTAATGTCGTCACCCGCCGATTGCCGTTTCTCGAGTCCTTCCATATAGGCCCGAGCCGCAGCTTCGTACATATCGACCGAAAAAAGGAGGGTTACATTGATATTGATACCTTCGCTGATGAGCTCACGGATTGCGGGAATGCCTGACGGCGTCGCCGGCACTTTGATCATCAAATTGTCTCGGCAGATCGCCTTATGAAGACGCCGTGCTTCTTCGGCGGTCGCTTCGGTATCATTTGCAAGGTGAGGCGAGACCTCCATACTAATGAACCCGTCCCTGCCTTCCGTTTGCCGATAAACCGGATAGAAGATGTCAGCCGCCAGCTGGATGTCTTGAATGGCGAGGTGCTCAAAGATGTCTTGGGGCTCTTCCACACCTTGAAGAACCAAGGCCTTCGTCGCCGGGTCATAACCCACTCCGGAGGCGAGAGCCTTCTCGAAAATCGCGGGGTTCGAAGTCACACCTAGAAGGCCGTCGTTTTCCACCATTCCTCGGAGCTCACCGGTCGTGATGAGATCCCGGCTGATATTGTCGAACCAGATACTCTGCCCGTGCTTTTGAACTTCAATCAAAGGATTGGCCATGATTCCTCCTCCGGAACGAACCCCCAGGTACAAGTGGCTAGCACCTTTATCATAGCGCCAACACCCTCGCTGCGCGTGCTGAATTCCGTTCCCGGTGTTGTATTCGCAACAAAAAGTCACTTTTTTTGGCGCTGCTGCTGTAAGCTTTGGGAGTGTTTGACGCGGGGAGGCATGAATGGAGTTTCTAGGAATCGACATCGGCGGCACAGGAATCAAGGGTGCGGTCGTTGACACCCAAAAAGGTGAACTGACGACGGACCGATACCGGCTGCTGACTCCAAAACCGGCCAAACCAGTGCCGGTCGTCGAGACCGTGGCTCGGATCGTCGAGCATTTTCAGTGGAAAGGGCCCATCGGGTGCGGATTTCCCGCCGCCATCGTCAAGAACAAGGTCCGCACAGCCTCCAATATTTCAAAGAAGTGGCTAGGACTCGACGTCGTGCAGATGGTGGAGGAGGCGACCGGCTGCCGAAGCATCGTACTCAATGACGCCGATGTGGCCGGACTTGCGGAGATGCGCTTCGGCGCCGGAAAAAGCCGTGACGGTCTCGTGATCATCGTAACCCTTGGAACGGGGATAGGCTCGGCCCTCTTCATGGACGGACGGCTCGTTCCCAACACGGAGCTCGGTCACATCGAAATCGACAATGTAGAAGCGGAGCGATGGGCGTCGGAGATCGTCAGAGAGAAGGAAGACCTGAGCTGGAAGCAATGGGCCAAGCGGATCGACACCTACCTCAAACGAATGCAAGTCTATTTTTGGCCCGAGCTCTTCATCGTTGGAGGCGGCGTCAGTAAGAGACACGAGAAGTTCTTACCCTTGCTGAGCGTGGATTGTGAAGTGGTTCCCGCCACATTGCGAAACGAGGCCGGCATCATCGGCGCTGCGATGGCGGCAGCGGAATTCTTCGGCTCTCAAGACATGGAGGGGCACTAGTTATGCATCGCAAATTGACCGCATTCATCCCATTCGCCTTCGTTCTATTGGTGCCCTTGTCACTGTCAGCTCAAGAAACCGAGGTCAGGAAGACCATCGACGACGTCTTGAAGCTACTGGGCACGAACGATGCCGCTGGCCTAGCCGACTACTTCACGAACGATGCGATCCTCATCGTCGCGCGCCAAAGAGAGGGCAGGTGGACGAACACCGTGGAGACCGCCAGGCGTTGGCTCGAAAGAATGAAGAGCAATCGGAGCGCCTCCCCGTTCGAAGAGCGTCTCTCGAATGTTAGAGTCACCATTGACAGCGGTGAGCTTGCTTATGTGCGCGCGGATTTCGAAATCGTACGGGACGGCAAGGTGATGACATACGGTGTGGATCTCTTCACCTTGTTGCGGGTCGGAGACGGGTGGAAAATCGCCGCGATCTCCTATACGAATTTGCCCAAGGAGTAACGGCGCTACTTGAGTTTTTCCATTCCTGCGAACTCGCGGTAAGCAGAGAACTTCTCCAAAACTTCTTTGTCGTCATCCGTTAGCTCGTTCTGAACCACTCGTACCAGTAGGCTTGCCAGTCCTGGCCCCAGCATGAAGCCCTGGCCGCACATGCCAACGGCGTTGATGTAGCCATCGACCTCTTTGACCTTGCCCACGATGGGTGAGGCATCGGGAGTCATGGGATAGAGCCCCCGCCACGTCCTTCGCACTTTGATGTTCTTCAACTTGGGCATGACATCGACCATGCGTCGCGAAATCATGGGGAGGAACTCGGAGGTCTCCCGGCGATCTGTCCCTAGGATGGGAGGATCTGGTGTGATACAAAAAATCAATTGACCCGTGCGGTGCTGATAGAAGTAGTAGTTGGCCGATCCCTTTGAAGGGCGGATGTCGACAATCATCGGCTCGAGGAAGTGGGCCACCGGCTCGGTCACACCAGCCTCATGGGAATCGGGCTCCACGGGCACGTCCAATCCCGCCATCTGCGCGACCTTTTTGGCGGAAGCCCCGGAAGCGTTGATCACAATCGGTGCATCGTATTTACCCTTGTCGGTGACGACGCCCTTGACCTTGTCTTTGTCTCGAACGATTTCCTCAACGGATTCGAGGAAGCGATACTCCGCTCCCTTTTCCTTACCCCGACGGTAGAAGCCGTAAGTTGCAAGCAGCGGCGAGGCACTTCCATCTCCCGGTGAGTAGGTTCCGCCGATCAATCCGTTGCGGTTGAGATCGGGCACGACTTCCAGGAGGTCATCTTTGTCGAGCCAATTGATATCGAGTCCGTAGGATTGTTGAACCTTGATGAGGTCCTTCAGTATCTTCTCCTCTCGCTCTTGGTATGCGACAAAGGAGTATCCGCCTTGATACCACTCGATATTGTCGCCGTAGTTTTCTTCCCATTGGGAGAAGATCTCGATACTCTTCAAGCTGGTACGGATTTTGGCTACGTCGGAATGCGTGGCACGAATGCCTCCAATCGCCGCCTTGCTTGCCCCTTGCCCGACGCTGGCATTTTTGTCAATGACCAAGGTCTTGATGCCGGCATCCGCAAGGGAAAAGGCTGTGGGAGCACCGACGCTCCCGGCGCCAATGATGATGACATCATAATGTCCATTACTTCCCATCGTTTGATCCCTCAGTTCCGCAGAAAACACCCAAGGGAACCTCGACGAAGAACGGCCGCGCCACGTTTTCCGTGACCTCATCGATTCTGATTCCCTCTTCGGCAAACAACCGCTTGATGAGTCCGCCGCAGGTTTTGGACCCGCAGGCCCCCATCCCGGATCGCGTTGCGGTCTTGATCTCGTTGACATCGCGGGAACCGGCCCGAATCAATTCCCGGATCTCGCCGGCCGCAACGCGCTCACAACGACAGACAATCGTGTCGTCGGTGAGCCGCTCGACGTAGAGATCCATCGGCTCCGCTACATCGGCCCTTTGGATCTGAATTCCGGCGATCTGTCGCGCCATCGATTTGGGTACTTTCACGAGCACCTTGAACGTCTTGCTCTTTTTCTTTGGTGGCTGGACCCCAGGAACACCTGGAACATTGATGGCACCAGGGCGGACCTTATCTACCTCGCAGGTTCCCAAAACTCCGCCCACAGTGTCCAAGACGGTTACGGTATCGCCCTTCTTTACCGATTCCTTGGCGAACTCATGAGCAATCGTCACGGTGGGATTCTCCGGGTCCTTACGGTAGTCGACCAAGGTGACGGCCAAGCCCGGACAGATGGTCACGCATTGCCCGCAACCGCTGCAGAGCTCTCCGATCTCGTCACCGATGAACCTCGGTGTATTCCGGATATCCTCACCCGTCGTGATCCCGTGCACCGGACAAACCGAGATACAGGGATTGCAAGGGATCTCCTGAGAACAGTGGAAGATGGGATAAATGCCCTCTTCCTTCTCGGGAATGTTCTCACTTCTTGTGGTGCCGGGCTTGGACTTGAGGATCGTTTCTGTTTGCTTCCACTCCTCCGGCGTCTCCTCGACATCTTTGCCGAGTGCGCGGGCGATTTCCCGCCCCTTGATCTTTCCCGAGAACATGGCGGCCGAAGCCTCGGCAATCTCGTGCGCGTCGCCGGCGGCGAAGGCGTTCATCCCGTACTCTTGCGCTTTGTGAAAGAACTCGTCGACCGGATCGAGTCCGACGGCAATGAGAACCGTATCGCATTCGAAAGACTTTTCTGTACCTGGAACCGCTTTCCAGTTGCTGTCGATTTGAGCAATGGTGACAGACTCGACGCTGTCCTCCCCGTTCGCCGAAACGACCGTGTGAGATGTGTAGATCGGCACACCAAACCGAACCAGTTTGTCTTTGTGGACCTTGTAGCCGCCACATTCCGGCAAAGCCTCGACGAGGCCGACGACCGAGATACCCGCCTGAAGGGCATGGTAGCCCGCAATGAGTCCCACGTTGCCTCCGCCCACGATGAAGAGTTTTTCTGCGGCTCGGACAAGATCCCGATTGACTAATGTTTGAAAGGCTCCGGCACCATAGACACCGGGGAGCGTATTACCCTTGAAGATAAGAGACTTCTCACGCGCACCCGCCGCCACAAGGACCGTTTGCGGTTTCACCAGCATGTAGTACTTGCCGTCACGAACGAGACCTACCTTCTGGTCGCTGAAGACTGCCACGGCATTGGTGTTCGCCCAGCAATCCACACTTTCGTACCCGCCGACTTGTTCTTCGAGAAGATCCCCGATCTCGACACCGCGCATGCCCGCGTAGCAGTCGGCCATCGATCCAAAGAACTTGTGGGTTTGGAGCACGAGCTTGCCGCCCAATTTGTGCTTGTCGTCGATCACCAGCGTTTGGACTCCAGCCTGCCCCAATTCGATGGCAGCCGACAAACCCGCGGGCCCACCACCAATGATGAGACACTCCACTTCAATCTCTGAAACATCTCGGAACGGCGGCGCTTCATCCACATCAGGAAGTTTCGGATTGCCGTCAACGGGCTCCACTTTCATTCCTGGTTCAACAAGCTCCATGCAGGACTTCACGGGGCGTCCGTTTGCGATGACCATACATTGAGAACACTGGCCGTTGGCACAAAAGATGCCTTGCGGCGAGTTATCCTTCGGATGGTGGCCGAAGATGCGGATTCCGTTTGCAAAAAGGGCGGAGGATATCGTTTCTCCCTCACGCGCCTGGAGCGTTCGTCCAGCCCAGAAGAAATCGACGCCCCCACCCTCATCTACCTGCAAGATGGGATGTTCTTTGATATGGAAATCTTTAGATTTCGAGCCGGGTTCCACAGTTTTTCTCCTGTCAATCGGTCCCCCTCGATTTAGCGACACTTACCCCTACACGAAAGAAGAAGGGAACGACAAGAGGGACAATGCAGAAATTGAAACAACGGAGGACGTTTTGCCGCCAAGGCCAGGTCTATCATATCTCCTTCTCCCCTTGGGGAGGGGATTCAAGCTTGGAGATTGTATCAGCGCATCAGGTGTCGTTCCAGTAGGTGATTTAGCATCAGCAAAGATGTGTACGCGAGTTGTGATTCAGTTGCGCAATTCGTGTCGGTGTCGCTAGTCGTTCGAGCTATCCTCCAGCTTACCTCCCAAGGGGAGAAGGAATTCGGTTCACCCTGAAAACGCCCAGGGCCTACCCAGTTGGACGTTTTGCAATCTACATGCCGAAAAAAATCAGGACGAGAGCTATCTTACCGATGCCGGGAGAGAGGTTGTTTCATAACACTTTTTTCTAGCAACAACTTAACCCTCGGTAACCTTAAGGCATTTACATCAAAACCCCTTAGGATATGCTCAGGATTCCCACATCCATCGAGTGAAATATCTCCCAGATCTACGGGGGGAATACGCTCCCGCTGGGGGAAATCTCTCAACTCGACAAGCAGCGTCGCGGCGTCCGAAACAGCGGCGTCACGCAGGAGATCCCATTCGGACATCAGCAGCCACGTGATTTTCGGCCAGAACTTCACCCTGAGTCCCGATGACGATGTCCTTTATCAGCGTGTCCTTGCCACTCAATCGGCGAGCTTCAAGGACCATCATGAGAAGACCCGAACAGCAAGGAACCTCCATGCGAGCAACCGTGACATCGCGAAGATCGTTGCTCCGAAGAATCTCTGTCAGCTTATGGAGATGTTCTCTCGAGTCATCGAGCTTGGGACAGGCTACCGCGACCGAATGACCCTTGAGCAGCTTTTGATGAAATTGAGGGAACGCCACCGGAACGCAATCCGCCGCCAACAAGAGGCTGGCACCCCGGAACGCGGGCGCGTTCGGAGGGAGCAAACGGAGCTGCACGGGCCAATGTGAGAGCTCGGAAGGGACATCATCGATTGATTCGCCTAGAGGCGGGTATGCGGACCCTATGGAGCTCATGGGTACGAACTGGCTCGACGGGCAAGCCCGTGGAGCTTTGTTCTCCTGTAACGTGCTCAGCCGCGCCGCGACTGCAACTTCGTCAAACGACGCTGCCTGTCTCGTCTCGATCCGAAGCGCCCCTTTGGGGCAATCGCCAAGACATGCACCCAGGCCATCACACAGTTTGTCAGCAACGAGCCTCACCTTTCCATTCATCAACTCGAGTGCTCCCTCGTGACAGGAGGGTATACAAAGACCGCAACCGTCGCATTTTTCCTCATCGAT
This sequence comes from uncultured Acidobacteriota bacterium, assembly GCA_963697355.1. GTDB lineage: Bacteria > Acidobacteriota > Vicinamibacteria > Marinacidobacterales > DATDRI01 > CAVONV01. The sequence goes on along the minus strand of CAVONV010000021.1, from coordinate 294,406 downwards.
GACTATAATTTCTCGGGGCATGGCTTCATCCTCTCCATAACATCACTTCAAGTGCTTTGGGGCCATTCTAGGACTGCAGCGGAGAGGGGTCCTTGACATGGATCAAGCAAGATCCAGTCTGAGATGAACCCCGGAGGCTAAATGTCTGAAGAAGCAAGGAAAATCATCGAGGGCTGTCGATTCTTTCGCAGATTGACAAGAGAATCTCTCGACAGGATCCTCGCGTCCGCGCGTCTCAAGAGATTTAGGCATGGCGAACGGATCTTCAGCGAGGGCGATGCCTGCCCTGGAATCTTCATCGTTGGAACCGGAGCGGTTCGCATCTTCCGCAATGCCCCCAACGGAAAGCAGCACGTTCTCCACCTGGCCTACGAAGGAGCGACGTTCGCCGAAGTGGCTGCTATTGGTGCTTTCAACTGCCCTGCCTTCGCTGAGGCGATGCAAGACACCGTCTGCCTTCTTCTACCTAGAGACGATTTTCTTCGCGATATTCAAAATGATCACGAATTGTGCCTTCAAATCCTGGGAAGTATGGCGGAATGGGTCCGTCATTTGGTGGGGATGCTCGATGATATCGTTCTGCGGGATGCCACCAGTCGCGTCGCGCGCCATTTGCTCCGCGCACAGACTCCGGAAGGTAAGAAGGAAGTTGTTCTGCCGATGCTCAAACGAGATTTGGCGAGTCATCTAAACCTGACGAGTGAGACTCTATCTCGCACCCTTCGGCGCCTAACCGATTCAGGGCTCATCATACCCCAGGACCAACATCACATCCGCATTGTGGACAGAAAAGCGTTGGAGCGAGTGGCGGAAGGGTCTCCACCATCGGAATTTGCCTAGCCTCGGCTGCCCGTTTTGCCCGTCGAGGCGCCCGTCCGACAAGGCGCGAGAAGTGAATAACATCTGAGGATATACGACTGCCGAGCAACGCAGCCAAGTGGGTAGCTGTTCTTGGTCGGGCCCTCGAACATAAGGGGAAGCCCCAATCTAAGGTAGGTAAGTAAGACGACGGTCGTCAGCTCTCCCCGTCGGTTGTTTTTTCGGAAGTTGCCCGTTCACAGATCTCGCAGTCTCTACCAAGTTCGTCGCAGGGAACGCCGTCTGCTTGAGCTTCAGGACAAAGACCGGTACCTCCAGCCGGAGCATCCTCGCGTCTTGAACGATTCTTGTCTGCTTCCATAGTACGTCTCTCCTTGGGGCCGCTAAACGCCCGATTCTCTTGCATTGTAACAGAGTACAAACGACGATTGCCGCTCCTCGCCAATGAAAAAACAAATCATCTACAGCCTATGTTGGGGGCTCGAAGGACTCAGTGCGCTCCTTGATTTATGTTTCCAGACCCGCTAAAGTTGCCGTTTGTCTCCGGTCGTTCTGACAAAAGCATGAACATCCGAGTGTAAAGGAGAAAAGTATGTTGAGACTTCATGAAGATCGCCGCTCCAATAGACCGGAGCCACTGCTTCTGCTGTTGCTCTTATGTTGGTTCGGTTTTTCAGCCTCTGTCCTCCGTGCTCAGAATCAGACTCCCGCCAAGTTGAAGCCGGGAGCCGCGGGTCCGGAATACCCCGAGGAGGCGCGTTCGAAGATGGTCGTCGGGGACGTCGTTTTTCGCGCAGAGTTGAGCGAAGACGGAACGGTCGAGTCGGTCACGGCCCTCAAGGTCCCCGAGAAGAATCTCGGTTTCGAAGACGCCGTCAAGAAGACGGTGATGCAATGGTCGTTCGAACCTGCTCAAGTGGATGGCAAGCCCGCAGCAGGAGTCTATGTCGGCAAGATTGCTTTTTCGCTACGTCCTGATGACGAGAAAGCGCTCCGAGAATTCTTGAAAAAGGCAACCGAGGCCTGGAACAACGGCGATGCGAAGAAGCTCGCCGGCCACATGGACAAGCAAGATGGTCGTATCCACGGAAGCCAAGAACTGGCTCGAAGCTCAAAAAAGGTCCAAGAATGGATGTCGGTTCAATTGGATGGCCCCTACAAGGAGTCGGATATCAAAGTAAGCCTCGACAAGATCGAATTCTTCCCAGTCGCCGACTTGGCCCGTATCACGCCGAGCTTCACCATCAATCAAGCAGGTCAACCGAACCAAGAGCCTATGAGAGGACAATTCAGTGTGCTCTTGCACAAGGACGGCGGGAACTGGAAAGCTCTGAGCGGACAGCTAGTGACACGACTCGGAGCAAATGGAATCCATGGACCGAAGTGCATCCACGAAACGGAACCGGAGTATCCCGACAGAGCTCGGAAGGACCGTGTCCAAGGAACGGTCGTCCTCGAGGGCACCGTTGATGCGGAAGGCAAAGTCAAGGGAATAGAGGTTGTGCGCTCTGTACCCGAGCTCGACCAAGCCGCCATCGACGCCGTTCAGACATGGAAATACGAGCCGGCTACGGTCGATGGAGTGCCGACATCCATGGTGACGACCATCACGGTGAATTTCATGCTCGAGTAAGGTTTTTGACCGGCCAGAATGCACTAGTGTTCTCAAGAGCCGCCGCTTCTTTGAGGCGGCGGCTCCCACCTCAACGTTGCACACCAAACCGCCTTGGTCGACGGCCAGCATCAAACCCGGTCTTCACTCTCCATCCACGTCGGCCTTTTCGAAAAGTAAGTCCGGGCGACCAGGCCGAGCTTATCGGGAAGCGAAAGACCAATCCTCCCGTCGAAGACACGGTACCCGAGTCGCTCAATCTTATTCAAAATTAGGTAGTAGACTGCTCCCATAAGACAAGTGCATCGTCGGGCATCTTGGTCAATCAAGTCGAGAAGGGAAGCTGCTCGGTGATAGAGCTCGCGAGTACGCTCGACCTGAAACCGCATCAAGGCGGTGAACCCTGGGGTCATCTTCCTTTTCATCAGATCGGATTCGCTCACCCCGAACCGGGCAAGCTCGTCCTGCGGAAGATAGATGCGGTCTTTGTAGGTATCCTCGCCGACGTCCCGAAGAATGTTGGTCAGCTGGAAAGCTGTCGCCAGGTCACGTCCCCGCTCGATGGCCCGCTCGTCGCGATAGCCGAATATCGCTAGCGACATGGTGGAGATGGTTGTCGCGACGAGATCACTGTAGGTCATCAATTCCTCGTAATTGGCGTACCGGTTCTTGACAAGATCCATGCGGCAGCCCTCAATTAACCCGGCGAAGGCTTCCTTGGGAATCGGATAGCGGGACGCGGCATCAGCGAGAGCCACTGTGATAGCGCGCGTGGGCGAACCCTCGTAGCAGCGATCGAGCTCCGCCTCCCAATTGTCGATTCGCACCCGGATATCGCCAGCCTCTTGGCCCAGATTCTCATCGACCACGTCATCTACAAACCGGCAAAAGGCGTACGCAGCGTACACTGCATCGCGCTTGGGTTGTGGCAGAAAGCGAAATCCCACCGAGAAATTGGGACCAGACCGATGCGCCACTCTCCGACAAATCGCGTAGGCCTCCGACAGGTCCCTGGCACTCTTCAATGCTCTACACCCATCGAATCCGGTATATACATGTCCCTGGCACCTTACTATTGGTTCAAATACCGGGCAACGAAATCTGCGGGCAGCGTCTCGATTTTTCCGGTACGCCCTTCTCGCGGGCGACACCAGTCACAAGGCGATTTGTGCGCACACTGGGCCGCCTTCCCGAGTAGTCTCTCGGCGAGCGGGCGAGAAGCGAGTCTCCACCAAGCGGGTCGTGCCCAGGTATGGAGCAGTTTTCGAAAATCTCTGTGCGCGGCCTGCCAAACAAAAAGCCGCAAGCCGAACCGACCGAGCGCTTCATAGAGAAGCCGGTTCGTGACGCTCGCCCTCATCATCCCAGCAAAGCGCTCTGACCATAGGCGGTCGTAGTCGGCATTCTCTACAACGGCGCGGGCGGCAAGATGGCCCGATATCAACGCATAACGGATGCCCAATCCAAACATGTAGTCCTGGAATCCGCCAGCCTCCCCGGCAAAGAACGCGCCGCCTTTCTGAGAGCTTCCGTGCAAATAAAAATTCATGTAGGAATACCCCGATTGGGGCGAGTCAATCGAAAAAGAACCCAACGACTGAAACCGCTCCTTCGCCTTCTCGAATTGGCACTCGAGCTGACTGTATCCTTTGAGAAGAGCTAATCCGAGCGTACCCCACCCTTTCAATATGAAGCAGTAGGCATACCCTCCAGGAGCTAGCTCGGGATCGAAGATGACGTCCACGCGGTCAGAGCTTCCAGTGTGGAAGACGATCTGTTTTGCAATCCCATCGGCGGGACCAGGTCCAGTGGCGATGATGTCCGCTTCCTCTGGCGCGACATGCTCTCCAAAATGGATCGTTGCTCCCAGATCACGCGCTTGGGCCTCGAGTGCGCGGTCGAGTGTCCCCGAGGCGCTGCCACGGCGCAGAAAAAAGCCGTAGGGCTCTCGACTTCGAACTTTCCGACCTGTTTTGCGGTCATCATAGAGTGTGGCCTCTTGGACTTGGATGTGATCGAAGTTGGCTTCGATTCCCAGTTCAGCCAACTCGCCAAGCACATCTTCCTTCCGGCTGTAGTTCTCGAGGATTTGATACTCGCCGATGAATCGAGCTCCAACGGTTTTTCGACGTTCATAGACTTCGACGGGATAGCCGGACCGCCTCAAATGAATCGCAGCGGAAAGGCCAGCCGGTCCAGCTCCGGCAATCACAATGGGCTTCATGACAAAATTAGCCTCGAAAGAGCGGCCTCCCAAGTGATACCGCTCGTATCCCGATGGCCCGCCTCTCCCATTTCAACCGCCCGATCACGACGGGTCGCCCAGACATCGAGCTTTTGCGCAATGAGATGCGGATCGGGCTCTACCACGAATCCGGAATGATCGTGGACGACGAGTTCGGCAGGGCCTCCACTATCCGCGCAAGTGAGCACCGGCTTTTTGGAGCGGAATGATTCCAAAGTGACGAATCCAAAATCTTCCTTGTAAGGAGCAAAAAAGACCGCACGGCATTGTGCGTAGCAGCTCAGTAATGTCTCGTCGTCGACATGTCCTAGAAACTTCACACGGTCCGCCACCCCTAGCTCAGAAGCCAGGCGTCGGAGCGTTTGGTCATCTTCTCCCGTCCCAACGATGACCGCTCGCAAATCTGTACTCTCCACATGCTTCAAGGACTTTATTAGAAGGTCCAACCGCTTCAATGGATGCAGACGTGATACAGCGAAGATCGTACAATGGTAGTCGTCGGTTCGGTACGAGCGAGGCGGAGGTGGTGGATAAAGGACTTCGCTACGAATATTCCCCCATTCTTGCAGCCGCGACTGGATCGTCTTCGACTGCGCATAAAGGCGCTTGACATTGCGAGTCAGCAGGTACGTATCGGTCGCTCGGATGAGGCTGCGCCGGATGGTCTCTTTGATGCGCCCCTTCCAGGAAATCTGCTGAGTGAATTTTGGCCACAGGTCGTAGTACTCGCGCATACGATGGTTGAGCCAACAAACATGGCGAGGATGTCGAACGGCGTAGCTCGGGTATCGAAGAGAAATGACCTGGTCGACAGGAGTGCCATCACCGGATTCTCCTACGTCGGTCAACCAGGTTGCCAAATAGGCTGAGAATTGCCGCCCGAAACGGTTCTGCGGAGTGCGGATGATCTCAGCAAGGTACCCCGCACGTTCGAGCTCGACGACCAAACTCCCCGCGATCGCCCGATGGCCACCTTCCACAAAGGGCACATCCGAGGTCACGACCGCAACGCGGCGTCCCTCCTCGGGAGCCATCGTCCGCCTACTAGAGGCTGGCACGTTCGAGATTGCCATGGTTCGCTTGATCTTCTCCTGTCGACTCTGTGGCCGAGAATCCCTCAATGGCGTATATCAACCCGCCGGGAAGATTACCTATTACACCCAAGGCGAGGATGAGAACGGACAAGACGAAAGCTCCGTCCGGATCCATCCCCACCGGGCCGAACAGCGCTACGTAAGCCAGGTTCGTCGTTCCCAGTCCACTAACGGATATGGGGAGCATCGTGATGATGAGGATGAGAGGAACGAAACAGAAAAAGTAGACCAGTGGCGTTCCAAGATCCATGGCTTCGGACAAGAGATATGCCTGAAAAACGCGGAGCACTTGAACGCCAATAGACATCAGTAGCACGAGGACCAGGACTCCTGGCCGGGCGCGATAGCGCCCCATGGTCTCGATGCCCCTACGAATTTTGCCCTTCCATCCTCGCTCAGATTCCCCGAAACGCTTCAAAATCCGTTGATGAAGAGATGGAGAAAGAAGTACGGCGAGCAGCACCAAAGTAACAATAGAGAGCGCCGATACTGTCCCTAGCAGCGCTGGGTGGCGATAGACTCGGTACGAAAGAACAAACGCGGCAAGGCCCGTGAGAAGCATGGACAACATCCCCAGAAGACGATCCATCGCCACAGAAGCCACCGACTCTACACCTTTGGAGGTCAAGCGCGAAAAGGAAACGGCCCGAACCGCTTCGCCGCCAATACCAGTGGGTAAGAAACTGCCGAAGAACGTGCTAAGGAAGAAGATCTTGACGACTTTGCCCCGAGGCGCCCGGATCCCCAAAGTTTCCAGCAAGACAATCCAGCGGCCCGCCATGAGACACCGGTCCATGAGCACGGCTACAAGGGTCACGGCAACGAGTCGAAGGTCCGCCCGACCGAGAAAGCGGCCCATATCTCCTAGGTCCAACCGAGTCAACAGCACCGTGAGGAGGATCGCACTGATGACCAGCCGTAAACCGAGGGAAAGATATCGCCCCAGGCTCAACTCAACGCTACTCCACCAGGAAAAGTGTCAGCCACTTGTTTGTTGTCTTCGAGGAAAGCGAATTCTCGGTCGTAGTCCCAACGAGGTCGTCCGAAACGAAGGTGGCGGTACCGTTCGACCAACAATTCGTAGAGGCTGGACATCTTGTCGACAAACACTTGGATATCGAACCGGGCCGACGAAACTCGGGCGTTCCGTGACAAATGGGCGGAAAGTTGCTGCTCGTCAAGGACCCTTATGATGGCTCTGGCCATGGCACCCGGATCTCGAGGCGGGACGATGAGCGAGTTCTGTTCATGGACCAATACCTCTTTCAGCCCGTCGACATCGGTGGAAACAATGGGCTTTCCCATAGCCAAAGATTCAAAAACCGTGAGAGGCGTACCTTCCCATAGAGACGGAAACGCCGCGACATGGAAACTCGCCAAAACAGAGGCGACGTCCCTCTGAAAACCCAGGAAATCCACCTTGTCCGAGATCCCTAGACGGGTGGCTTGTTGCTCCAGATCGGCCTGAAGGGGGCCTTCGCCCACAATAGCAAACCGCACTTCAGGTCTTTCCCTTGAAACAATTGCAGCCGCGTCGACCAAGTGCTTGTTCCCCTTGGACTCATGGAGTCTGGTGACTGTTCCAACCACAAGGGTTTTGGGGTCTGTGTAGCCCATCATCTTCCGCACTCGATCTTCCTCTTCAGGAGAGCGCTGTTTGAACTCCTCGAGCGGCGCACCGAGGTAGACCAATTTCACCCTCTCCGGGGAGAGCTTTCGCGCATCGATGCAGAATCGGCGTGTGCTCTTGGACACTGCAATCGCCACATCGGTCAACGGGTTGAAAATGGTGTCGGGGATCTTCTGGAACCACGGGGTGTCGGTGAGATTGGCGTGCTCATGGAGCACATTGGGGATTCGTAGAAACGCCGCGGCCGCGCGGCCGAACGTTGTTGCCCCGTAACCATGTGTTTGGATGACATCAATCTCGAGCCGCCTGAGCAAACCAATTAGTGAAGGTAGCGTGGAGGGGTCGAACCGCGTCTTCTCTAAATAGTGGACCGGAAAACCATACTCCTCGAGCTTGTCCTCGGAAAGGTCCTTTTTCCTCAAACTCAGAAGCGAAACTCGAAAATGACTCTGATCGAAACGGGGAATCATCCACGCAAAAAGACGCTTGACCCCATGCATTCGGGAGCCTTCCCAACCCAAATGATCACATATCTGTAAAACGTTGATGGGAGGCACAGTCTATTCTCCTGATGTTCGCATTGCGTGACCACTTGTGACCACTTTTTCTGTGTCGTCCGAGCCTGAGAGGAAATCGAAGAGACGGCGAGTTTTTTCTAGATAACGGTCGTAGCTATATTTGTCTTCGGCGAGGCGTCTCGCATTCTCTCCGAGACGGCGCCCGCGCTCAGGGTCACGGATGAGAGTCAATATGCCTTCTGCAAATGCCTCCGGCTCCGGGTCCGTCAGAACAGAAACGTCATCACTTAAGACTTGTGTATGAGTCAGCAAGCGAGTTGCCACAATGGGCTTTCCCGACCTCATGTAGGAGTAGATCTTGAGAGGGGTATTATTCCCACGTGAACGCGGCGAGACCAAAACGTCGCTCAAGGCGAGATACCGCGGCATTTCGGCGGGCGGTCTCTGGCCGGCAAAGATGGTGCTGTCGCCGATGCCCCTTTTCTGCGCTCTTTCTTTGGCCACCTGGACCTGCTCGGGATGCCCCCCCACCAACACGAGTCGCACTTGAGGCTCGTGCTCGATGACATGGCCAAACGCCTCGAACAGGAGATCGAAGCCTTGGTAGGCCTCGAAAGTACCTGTATAGAGCACTATAGGAGCACCTTCTAGATTCAAACTGTTACGGAGCTCCAAAACCTCACTGGCCGTGCTCGGCTCTCCCGATTCAGCAAGGGGCGAGTTCTCGATTAAGAAGCACGGACGTTCAGGATCGACTCTGGCAACTACGTCTCCAAGGTAGGGGCAGATGACGATCACAGCCTTCGAGCCCCGGATCGTCCACCGCTCCGAGACGTCGAATAGATGTCGCAGAAGACGTGAGCGGCTGAATCGGAAATTGGCGAGTTGCTCGGGCAAACTCGAGTGCATGTCATAAATCGTCGGTACACCAAAGAGACGAGAGAGAACAACACCCATGGGGCCCGCCTCTTCGTGGCAATCGAGCAAATCGTAGTTCGAATTCAAGAGGCGGCGCGAAGACGCAATGAACACCATGAAATCGAGGGGCAGCTTTGCAAACGAAGGACCAATCTTCACCCTCCGAATCCCAGGGATCGACATCGTTCGGAAAATGCGAAGCCCCGGCATGGCAACGTCCGCCCCGATGGGGTAGGTGACCAGATCGACTTGGTGCCCCAACTCGAGGAACGCACGGATCCGGTAGTACTCGCTGAAAGGCGTTCCCCGAGGCTGAAAAAAGGGCTCAGGGGCAATCATCAGAATACGCATCGATATCGAATGAAACCTCTATCTCCTTGATGAGACTAGATTAAGCTGAACCATGGATTATAGGCCCTTGAGCGGCCCGCGGTCAAAGATCCCGGCATCCTGGTGCCAGGGACTTGTCGGGAACTTTTGTCCCGCAAGCTCCGTTAAGACAATTGAACATCGAACCGCTTGCTTTGTAGCCTCCAGATCAAAACGGAGGTTCCAGTTCGAGGGCCCAGAAGGAGGATTTGCTATGCGAGCTCTGTTGACCCGATCGGCTTTGGCACTCGCCGTGGTCAGCTTGACAACCGCCTGTTTCATTGAGGAAGTTGCCATGGCGTCGCGGGAGACCATCGAAGAGACGCGGCGATTCGATCCCGGGGGAACCTTTCGGCTCGAAAACGTCAACGGAACCGTGACAATAGACACGTGGGATGAAGCGAACGTTCGAATAACGGCGGACAAGGCCGCCAATAGTGAACGAGCCCTCGAGGCCATCGAGATTGATATCGATGGTGAGGGTGATTGGATCGAGGTCAAAACACATTTGCCACGCGGTAGACTCTTCTTCGGCAGCGGAGGCAAAGTCGATTATCATATTACACTTCCCACGCGCGCCCAGGTCCAGGTGGAGACCGTCAACGGCAAGCTCGACGTTTCCGGAATCGAAGGACAGGTTCGGGCGTCGACGGTGAATGGTTCCGTCGAAGTCGGGAAAGTATCGGGTGAAATAGAAACGTCCACCGTCAATGGCAGCATCAAAGCAACCTACCAAAGAGTCGACCCTGATGGGCGGCATCGTTTCTCGACCACGAATGGATCAGTCACCCTCTACCTACCAAAGCATGCGAGCGGTGATTTCGAAGCGCGTACCGTCAACGGCAGCATAAAGACTGACTTTCCTCTCGAAGTCACCGGCAAATTCGGACACCGTCGCCTTCGAGGCCAACTTGGCGAGGGCCATGGAACTTTCGACATCAGCACAGTCAACGGATCAGTTCGGATCCTCGAAGCTGACGAGACAGAGGGAAAAAGCCCATGAACTACGTTCTCCCTCTCGTTTGACCAGTGGGAGAGGAAACGCAGAGCAGCGCATGCCCGGACAAACTCGTGGTTCCTTCTCCACTTCCCACATTGCACCACGGCAACACATGCTTTTTGCCGAGAAGTTATCTCGTGCTAATCTCCGCCGGTGCGTTTTTTCAACCTGATCTTCCGAATCCTGGTTAGCGCTGCCTTCCTCTACTGGGTCCTGTCGAACGTAGACCTTGGCCGATTAGGACGCACGGTTTCGGACACCAACCCTGCGCCACTGGTTCTTGCTCTTTTGCTCTATTTCGTCGGCGTCATCGCTGTGGGCACTATCCGCTGGAGGCTACTCCTTGAAAGCCAAGGAGTACAGGTGCCCTTCCGATACCTTCTAAGCAGTTACATGGTTGCCACGTTCTTCAACAACGTGCTTCCAACCAACATCGGTGGAGACGTTTTCCGCATTGCCGATGCCGCCCTCTACACAGGCAGCAAAACTCTTTCTTCGGCGATCGTTTTTGTCGATCGTCTCATTGGCTTCGCTGGCTTGTTCGCGTTGGCCCTCGGAGCAGTCGCTTTTGGCGGCAAAGTTGTTCAGTCACTACCGGGCATCGAATGGCTCTGGGTCGGGCTTGCTGCTGTGACGGCAGCCGTCATGATCGTCCTCGTTGTGCCAGAAGTAGTGGAATGGAGCCTCAAGCCGCTCCATCGCCTGAAATCGGAGTGGATCAGCAAGCGTATTGGGGTTGTGACCTCGGCACTGTTTCGGTTTCGACGCCAAATCCCAGCGTTGCTCAAGGCGCTGTTTGTTTCGCTTGTTATTCAAGGGAGTATCGTCTTCTTCTACTACCTCATTGCACATGCAATGGACATCGCGCTTCCTTTGGACTACTGCTTCCTCATCATTCCTCTTGTCCTTGTAGTCCAACTCTTTCCTTCCATCAACGGATTCGGAGTTCGCGAGTCCGCATTCGTCTTCTTCTTCAGAGCGATTGGACTCTCGGCCGAGCAAGGGGTTTCTCTTTCCTTCGTTTCAACTGGGGTTATTATTGCACTCTCCCTTGCTGGCGGTATCATTTACGCCACCGGCAGCCGCAAGCGCAAGGAAAGCTAGACTAGCCGCCCAGATATCAATCTTAGGGGTAGGCCTGGAAGGTAGCAGAGGAGACGAGGTCAACGATCGAAGGACACGAGCGCCAATGGAAGACCTGCGTGGTCCAGCAGTACGTCGTGGAACCAGCCCAGATCCATCGATTCGGCACCGTCTTGGAGATATCGCTCCCGCAGTTGGAGTATTCTCAGCTTCCCTAAGCCGGCGTTCCATTTGTTAGGATCGACCGCAACAGCTCTCACTTCTTGTCGAGCTCTTTCCACATCGAGATAAGTCTCCTCGTGGAAGATTTGAACCGCATCTGCCAAACCAATGACACCTGTATGAAAATCTATTGCAACGATCAATCGGCACTGTTCAATTAGGGCGAGATGGAGTTGATACAACCGAAGCAGGGGGTCTTCCCACGCGTAACCCTGTTCAATGAGCAACTGTTCGACGTAGTGACCCCAACCTTCTCGGTGCACTTCTGAGGTTAGAAGCTTCCGGATAGTGCTCTTCGACCTTGCCAGTGAGGAATCGTACAAAGCCTTACCGGGATAAACCTCACGAATCAACGCCAACTTGAGCGAGCGCGCAGAAAGATCCCGCAGATAGGTTTCAATCTGCGGAGGCTGCCGAGTTGGCTGGGGCAAAGTCAACACAAGAAAGGATGGTTTCGGATCGTTTTCCAGCGGGCCGGCTGATTCCAGGACGACGGACTCCCCATCTCCAAAACGGAGTGGGTTTTCAATGATTCGAATCGCATCTTCGGAAGGGCGAGAGGTGAGGTGATGTTCTCCCACAAAAGTCTCGACCTCCTTGTAGAACTCCTGGGTACGAGGAAGAAGTTCCGTCTCGGAAAGACGATCCTTTGCCATCACGGCAAATACATTGACTAGAGAAGGGGAAGTCTCCAACCGCGCAGCAATGTCCATCATTTCCACTTGCGCTGCCGCAACCGCTCGCTCGGCGTCCAAACGAATTCTCTCAAGCGATGTGTCTTCCATTTCCTGATAGCGAAGCAGACGGCCGAGCGCCTCGGACCCGAGGATATGGGCAGCGGTTGCACCAGGGAGAACCTCAGCCTCGAGATGGGCAACAAACTCCCGTAGGGCTCGTGCGGCATCACGACTCCTCTGTCCGAGCTCAGCTAGCTCGCGCGGCGGTGCCCCCCCTTCCAAGGCCGCCGGAAGACGTTCGACGATCCCCCGGCACCTATTGAGTTCCAATATGCCCTCCTCAATCAGCAATCGGTCCGATGTCTCGATATTCACCCGAGCAAGCTCGAGGAAGGACGGTATCTGATTGAGGCGAGAGACAAGAGCAGGAGTCTTGGTGCTCGAGGGAGATTCGCTCGATAGTAAGCTCAGGAGTCCATCACGAATCGCTCGACTGTAGTAAAGAGGTGAGCGTTTCCAGTTTCCTATTTCAGCCAGCTCGTATATTTCACCTTTGACGGCGCTCGTAAGCAGTAACCAGTCGACATACGCGGAAGGTGAGACATTCGTTACATCAACTCCCAAGAGTCTTTGACGAAAGTTGTGAAGCCAGGCCAACCGTCTCTCGAAATCTCCTCGAGAATAGCTTCCCAGCTCGCTGTCGAACTCATGGTGCCCCTTCTTTGTCGCCTCCACAGGGTAGAAGTGAACCCGAGCCTCATAGTAATCTCCAGCCAAGCGGCTCAACATACCATCTTCGCGACGCTGGTCGTCTCGCGATGGGTACTGGCATGTCCCAGCCAAGAGGCACAACCCTACTATCCAAAACCATGGTCGACCCTTCCTCTTGATGCACGTCCTCCCATGTCCAAAGTTCATTCCACGAGTCTCCGGTTCCATGTTGGTGCCAGCCACTTGTTCCTTCTGCCACCCTATTCTTTCAAATCCCTCGAGAGAACCCAAAGTTCGATCGTCGCAGATGGGAATCCGGCTATAATCCGTGGACTGTTTCGTAATCAGGGACTCTCGGGAAGTGCAAGAAGAACCTAACCCATCAACCCTCCAATTCCACGGAGGACCCGTGGGGAATCTCGCCCCCTTTCTCTTGTTTCTCATGGGTGTAGCGTGGCTCGGGCTCTCCGGAGCGCCCGATGAACGAGGTTTTTGGCCAGTGCTTCTCGCCGCCATGACGCTAGGGCTCCTCCTGGTCGACGATAGGAAAGCATACTGCGAGACCATCATCCAAGGAATGAGTCAACCTATCGTGATGATCATGGTCATGGCCTGGTTGCTTGCCGGCGTACTGGGAACGCTCATGAACGCTGCTGGGCTTATCGAGGCTCTCATCTGGATTGCTCATCGCACTGGCGTTTCAGGCGGTGGCTACGTAGCGGCGACGTTCCTAGTCTGCTGCGCAGTATCCACCACGACGGGAACCAGCATCGGGACGATACTTCTGTGCGGCCCGCTACTCTATCCCGCCGGGAGCTCGCTCGGAGCGGATCCGCCTATTCTCATGGGTGCCATTCTGGGAGGAGCTACCTTTGGTGACAACATCTCACCAATCTCTGACACCACAATAGCTTCCGCGCTGACTCAACAAGCCGATGTGGGTGGCGTTGTTCGAAGCCGCCTCAAGTATGCACTTCCTGCCGCGTTTGGCGCTCTTGTTCTTTTCGCCACTTTGGGCGGGGCAGAACCCCTGCGGGATGCATCTCAGCACCTATCAGGAGGATCTCCACGAGGCTTGCCATCTTTGCTGGTCCCGATCCTGGTCATGGTCCTCCTGTTGGCGGGACGTCACCTGTTGGAATGCCTTTTATTGGGAATTCTTGCTTGTGCCTCCATCGGTTTTGCCTTCGGCCTTGTGCGTCCGGCCCAGCTCTTGTACGTGGAATCAGGCGACTTCCGGGCAAAGGGCATTCTCTTGGAAGGTTTTGAGCGAGGGATCGGTGTTTCGGTTTTCACATTGCTACTGATGGGACTGGTCTCCGCTCTCCGCGCATCAGGGATACTAGACCGCCTCGTCGTGTCAGCCCGCAAACGAATCAGGACGCCAAGAGGGGCGGAGTTTTCCATCTTCGGTGCAACCTCGGCCGCAGTCGCCTTGACCACACACAGTGTCGTGGCCATACTCACCGTAGGACAATTCGCTCGAGAAACAGGTGAGCGTTTCGGCATAAGTTCCTACCGACGCGCTAACTTATTGGACTTAACTGTCTGTACCTATCCGTTCCTCTTCCCGTACTTCATCCCTGTGATTCTGGCTGCGAGCACATCAGCATCAGGCGCGGAGCTCGGTATGCCGCGCTTGTCTCCGTTTGTCACCGGCATATACAACTTTCACTCCTGGCTGCTACTTGGGATGGTCTTACTGGCGATTCTCACCGGCTATGGGCGAACCGAACAGAGCGGCCGTTCATCGCTTTCCGAACGCCGAAAATAGCCCATCCTGGTGCCACCCACTTGTCGCTGATTCAGTCTCCTCAATCCCCTCTCCTCACCAATTCCAAGGGCACAGAGCTGAAAAACAATAGTCCACAGGGAGGTCAAGACGCCTTTTCTTCGTCTCTATGTGATGTGGCACGAAGACTTCGATTTGTCCCCGCAGGTGCTCTAGTGGAAGTATCCGCTCGTACTATGCAGGGTCGCCTCCTCATGACCCCCACCAAGCAAGTCGTCGAGATTGTCCTCGGGGTCCTTGGACGCGCCCAAGCCCGCTTCAACATGGTAATTCACGCGTTTCAGTTCCTCTCAGACCACTACCATATGCTTCTATCTCCCGAAGATGCGGAGCAACTCTCTGGTTTTATGTGCTTTGTCAATGGCAACATCGCTAGGGAGGTTGGGAGGCTAGCGCGATGGAGAGACAAGTTCTGGGGGAGGCGCTATAGTTCTATAGTTGTCAGCCAGGAGGCGGAAGCCCAGGAGGCACGTCTAAAGTATCTCTTGGCAAATGGTTGCAAAGAGGGACTCGTCGCGAGCCCAAAGGACTGGCCCGGCGCAAGCGTTGCGGCAACTTTACTACGTGGTGGTTCGGCATTGACCGGCAAATGGTTCGATCGCAGCAAAGAATACCGATCGAGACTTAGAGGCAGGAGACAGACCTACATTTCTGATGAGACCGTTACAATCAGCCCCCTACCTTGCTGGGCTCACTTGAACCGCGAGGAAATTGGAAAAAGAGTGTTGGCAATGAACCTCGAGATAGAGGCCGAAACCGCATCCAGACATGCTTCGCAAGGCACTACTCCTCTCGGCGTTCAGAAGGTACTTCAAAAGGACCGCCGCGGTGTTCCCAAAGACATGAAAAGAACTCCGGCACCCCCTTTCATCACCGCGACTCGCGAAGCAATGCAGGAATTAGTGGATGCTTACAGCGACTTTGTGGCAAGTTTTCGGAGGGCTGCTGAGAAGCTCCGAGCCGGCCACCTTGACGTAGTCTTCCCGCCAGGTAGTTTCCCGCCTCGAAGACCGTATGTGCCTTTGCTTGTGCCCGGATGAGCTGGACGCCGGAACTCTCTTCTACCCGATACACCAGAAATTGGATCGCCCCATCTCCAGAATCCTCGTAGAAAAAGCACCAGATAGTTGCCAACAGGTGTGTGATTTCTTCCCACCGTGAGGAGCACCGCTGCATTTTTGCAGAAGAACTCGCAAGACGGCCATTCGTTCTCCATCACCAAGCTTATGTATTCGCGTCCACAGATCGCTGGGGTGCCAGGTAAATGTAGCATTGTGCTTCTTCTTGCACTTCCCTCCTCCTATAGGAGGGTGGTACCTGTGCTGTGCACACATTTCATGCACCCATTATTTGTCTATGGTAATCCGATGGGGCAAGCAACGCCCGTTCCGCCGAGGCCGCAGTACCCACCAGGATTCTTTGCAAGGTATTGCTGATGGTATTCCTCCGCGTAGTAGAAATCCGTCGCGTCGAGGATTTCTGTGGTGATGTGACCGTGGCCGGCGGCTGCGAGGACCTCTTGGTAGCCATCTCGTGATGTGATCGCATTTTCTTTCTGCTCGTCTGTGTACACATAAATACCGGAGCGATACTGGGTACCCAAGTCGTTGCCTTGTCGCATACCTTGCGTCGGATCATGCGATTCCCAGAAAGTTCTCAAGAGGCTAGCAAAAGATGCCCTTTTGGGGTCGAAAACCACACGGACGACTTCGTTGTGACCCGTCATCCCTGTGCATACTTCTTCATAGGTAGGGTTCGGAGTATGGCCGGCAGTGTATCCAACGGCCGTGGAATAGACTCCGTCGGTTTCCCAGAAAATCTTCTCAGCACCCCAAAAGCAACCGAGACCGAACATGGCCATCTGCATGCCTTCGGGAAACGGTGGCTTCAGGGAATGTCCGTTGAAGTAATGCAATTCAGGCACTGAGAGGGATTCCGAACGACCTGGCAGGGCCGCCGCCGCCGAGGGAATTTCGGTCTTCTTATCGTGCAAGAACATGGATTATCACTCACACCTCTCTCGGCAAGTCTAGCTCGAAGCGCAGCATCGTAGCAGAAGAAAAAAGGACAAACGCGCAAGTCGAACTTGTGCCGCTCGTCAATCCGTCACCAAGCAGCCTCAATTTCAGAGAGATCCTCCACTGTTAAACGGTAGTCAATCGCCCCAATGAAGCCGTCCACCTGTGAGGGGCTTCGGCCCCCAACAATCGCTCCAGTCACTGCAGGATGATGTAGGGTCCATGAAATGGCGACCTCGGCAGGCGATCGATCGTTCCTTTGACCCAACGCGCGAATAAATTCTACCCGATCCAAATTCCGAGACAGGGCAGGCTCCCGGAAGGCTGGGTTTCTCTTGGCCCGCCAATCGTTGTCTGGTAGTGAAGCGATCCGCTCTCTGCTCATCTGGCCGCTCAGGAGACCTGACTGAAGCGGGGAGTACACGATGACGCCAACGTTGTGTCGCTGGCAGTAAGGTAGGAGCTCAGTCTCGATGTCTCTCACGAGCAACGAGTAGGGCGATTGGAGCGAATCCACGGGCGCAATCGCGCGAACTCGCTCAAGTTGCTCGACATTGAAGTTGGAAACACCTAGATACCGTACCTTGCCAGCCGACTGTAGATCCACCATGGTTTCCCAACCTTCTTCGATGTCAGGGGCAGGGTCATCCGGCCGAAAAGAGGGCCAATGGACCTGATAGAGGTCAATCGTCTCCACCCCAAGTCGGCGCAGACTCTCGTCAACTTCACGTCTGATGGACTCTGTCTTAAGGCTATGGCTGAGTTTTCTTCGTTCGTCCCAAACCAGGCTGCACTTCGTAAAAATCAAAGGGCGCAGCGAAGTGGGTATTTCTCTCAGGGCTCGAGCCACGACTTCCTCGGCATGACCGAGCCCATAAACCGGGGCGGTATCCAGCCAATTGATGCCCAACTCGACCGCGCGACGAATGGCCATGATGGACTCAAGGTCGTCCTGATGACCCCAACCGTAGCTCCAGCCACTCCCACCCAACGCCCAAGTTCCGAACCCGATGGGCGTGATATAGAGGTCGGTGTTTCCCAGTCGCCGTCTCTCGACCATGCTCAAACCTGCCTCCCAAGCTTAAATCACATTATGCTCAGGCAAACTCTTGTTAAAACTGAATCGCCGAATGGTGTACGGTTCCAGGTCGACGCTTCGAACCGCACCCGTGGTAATGAGCTCGGCCAATCCCTGGCCCACGGCAGGTGAATGCATCATCCCGTGACCGCTGAATCCGTTGGCGCAAACGAAATTCTCCACATCTGCAACCAGTCCTAGAATGGCATTGTGATCCGGAGACACCTCATAGAGACCTGCCCAGCCGCTTCGGATCTTAGCATCGGACAGGCGAGGCACACGGCGAACCGCATGCTCACCAACTCGAGCGAGGTAATCCCAATCGGCCTGTTGATTGAAGCTAGGCGGCTCGTCTCGATCGGACTCGCCCATCAACATGCCTCCACTTTCCTTGTGCATGTAGACTCCCGTACTCCAGTCAATGAGCATGGGAAACGTGTCTGGGATCCAGGGCAAGGGCTCTGATGTAAAGCCCATCCGCCGATACGGCTGAACAGGCACATGGGTGCCAGCCAATTGTCCGACACGTCCGGCCCAAGGGCCGGCGGCGTTGACGACCCAGTTGATCTCCCAGCGCTCGCCGCCAGCAACCAGAGCTTTGACCTTGCTCGAAGACAACTCCATTCTGGTCACTTCGGTCGACGTCAGGATGAGAGCTCCCAAGTCCCGAGCGCGTTTCGCGTAACCTTGAACCATCGCGTGTGGGTTCACGAGTCCATCCGCCGAGCAGAACGTGGCAGCAACGAGATCGTCTGTTTCGAGGTCCGGCACTATCCTCCGGGCGTCCGCCGGTGAAATCACCTGGACCGGCACTTCCATTTGCTGTTGGCGCGCGGCATTCTCGCGAAAAACTTCGAGGTCCTCTTCCCGTGTCAGCACAAAAAGATAGCCATTCTGACGGAAATCCACCGGCTCTCCGATCTCGTCCTCGAATCTCTTTAACGCCGCGATACTCCACTGCGACAGAGCCACGTTCGCCGGGGTGGAAAACTGTAGTCGCACCCCGCCAGCGCACTTGGCCGTGGCCCCCGTACCCAACAGCTCCTCCCGCTCGAAGATGACGATGTTTTTCATTCCTTGGGATGCCAAGTGATAAGCGATCGAGCACCCCACAACGCCTCCGCCAATGATGGCCACCTCAGCCGTTCGCATACACTACTCCTCTTCTAGCCCGCCTGAGCTTAGAGCGGACCATGGCCTCCTGGCAATCGTGACAAGGAAGACCTATCTTGCGAAGCGCAGGACATCTGTGAGAAAACCGTTTCTCCGGAGGTAAAGCGATGAAGGATGCTGAAGACCGCCCCAACTGGCCCGATATGCCGCCGGAAGACCTCCGGCAATATGGACATCAGTTCGTAGACTGGGTCATCGACTATTTCTCCCACCCGGAACAATACCCGGTCCTCGCCCAAGTGGATCCAGGCGACATTCGCTCGAAACTCCCCACGTCGCCCCCTGAGCATGGTGAACCCATGGAGCTGATTTTCAACGATTTCCAGCAACAGATACTCCCAGGGATTACGCATTGGAACCACCCTTCGTTCTTTGCGTATTTTTCGATTACCGGTTCGGGACCCGGCGTGCTTGGTGAGCTCCTCATGTCAGCACTCAACGTCAACGCCATGTTGTGGCGCACTTCTCCCGCCGCAACGGAACTCGAAGAGGCCGTACTCGACTGGCTCCGACAACTCCTCGGCTTACCGAAAGGTCTCTTCGGCATTGTCTTCGACTCCGCGTCCGTGGGCAGCTTGTGCGCAATGGCGGCCGCTCGAGAGGCAGTCCCGGGCCTAGACGCGAGGGAGAAGGGTCTTTCGGGGCGCCCCAACCTACCCCGCCTCCGGCTCTATTGTTCCGAACAGTCCCACTCCTCAATCGATAAGGGCGCCATCCTCCTCGGGATAGGAAAAGAAGGTGTCCGTAAAATACCGACCGACAACGAGTTCCGCATGGATCCGATCGCGCTCAACCGGGCTATTCGCGAAGACGTCGCGGATGGCTGGAAACCTTTCTGTGTGGCAGCTACGGTCGGAACCACCTCCACGACTAGCGTGGACCCGGTTCCCGCCGTCGCCGATATTTGTGAAAGCCATGGAATTTGGCTCCATGTGGATGCTGCCTACGGTGGTTCAGCTGCCATCGTCCCGGAGATGAGGTGGGTCCTCAAGGGCTGTGAACGAGCCGATTCTCTCGTCGTGAGCCCTCACAAGTGGCTTTTCACGCCCATCGACTTCTCCGCTTGCTATACGAGGCGGCCCGACATCCTCAAGCAGGCGTTCACTCTCGTGCCCGAGTACCTCAAAACTGCTGAAGGAGAGTTAGTTACGAATTTCATGGACTATGGGATCCAACTAGGTCGCCGTTTCCGCGCCCTCAAGCTCTGGATGGTCCTCCGATATTTCGGTGCGGCCGGGCTCGCAGACCGAATCCGTCACCACATTCGGCTGGCACGTGATCTCGCGTCATGGATCGATGCGGATCGGGACTACAAGAGGCTGGCACCGGTGCCTTTCAGTACGGTGTGCTTTCGGGCTTGCCCGGAAGGGGTGGTGGAAGAGGAGCTCGATGAACTCAATCAACGGCTCCTGGACGCGGTCAACAATACCGGAAGGGTTTTTCTCTCCCACACCCGCTTGGAGGGTCGTTTCTCACTGAGAATGGCCATCGGTCACCTGCGAACCACCGAGGAGCATGTGAAAGCAGCCTGGGATCTCCTCAAGCACGAGCTCGAGAAACTCAAACCGGAGGCCTGACGCACCGACGAAACGAAAGTTGAAAAACTCGTCGCCGCGACTTAGACTCCCCGCTCATGAGAGCACTGATATTTGCCTTGCTGCTGGTCACCCAGCCGGATATTCAATTCGAAATCGAGGATGAGCGCGAGGTTCGTAACGACGAGCTACGCAGCCCGGACTACGCATCACCGCTAACCGCTTCCGATCAGGTCATGATTGAAGAAGGGGGCTATGCGCTCGTTTACATGTGCGCGGACCGGGTGCAGTTGAAAGAAAGTGCGGGGTGCGCTCCCATCGCCGAGATTCAATTCGACGAGGGGAAATTCCTCTCCTTGCCAATGCGCAAGACGAAAGGCATTTGGGGGCCAGCCACACCCTTTACCCGCGAACTCTCCATCACCCCGGGCAAGTCCGACATCCGCGGTAGACTCCTGCTCACCGAACCCGAGGCGGCAGCGGGCTACACTCTCTTTTTCTCTTTGCAGGGTGGATTGGGCCGGGTGATGCTTCACAACACTCGCGCGGAAACGCTGACGCTATTCGAAGGACTCAACTACTATGACATCGACCTCCAATACCACTATGTGGTCAAAATCGAACGCGCGCTTCAGCAAGAGACCATCGAAATGGCTACGACCCAAGGGCTCCAAAAAACATTCAGGCGCTTAGGCACAGTCTCTTTCGAAACTCCCAAAGGTGAACGTCAGCTGAGCGTCTTCTCTCCGGTAGATTCCCCACAGCAGCTATTCATCCCCTTCCGTGACACCACTAATGGGGAAGAAACCTATCCGATGGGGCGCTATCTCTATCTCAAGCAGGGTCCCGAGCCAGCGACGCATATCCTCGATTTCAACCGCGCCTTCAATCCGTATTGCGCCTATAGCTCTCAATACAACTGCCCTTATCCTCCCGAGGAGAACCATCTCGACATTCCCATCCTGGCGGGAGAGAAACTCTTCAAAACAAACGAGCACTAGCCTTCACTCCCGACTCGAACGAGGATTTCATCAATAGGCTTTCGCTGGAGATCGGGAACCGTAGCGCCGTCGGCAGGATAACCCACTGGAATCAAAACGACCGGTGTTTCATTGACCGGTCGGCCGAGGATCTCCCGAAGGAACTTCATCGGGCTCGGCGTGTGCGTCAGCGTCGCCAGCCCTGCGTTGTGAAGAGCTGCGATGAGCATCCCTGTCGCAATGCCGACCGACTCCATGACGTAGTAGTGCTTAGCTTTTATCGTCTTCCCTTGATCGTCCACCTTGAGGCTATAGTCGATTCGAAAGACCACAATGAGATACGGCGCCACTTCAAGAAAGGCTTTGTGCCAATCCGTACCCAGCGGCGCCAAGGCTTCGAGCCACTCCGCGGGCATTCGCCTTTCATAGTTTTCCCGCTCCTCTTGCTCCGCCGCTTCCCGAATCCGACGTTTGATCTCGATATCGGAGACCACCACGAAACGCCAGGGCTGGTGATGTGCTCCCGACGGGGCAGTTCCGGCAGTTTGGATCGCCGTTTCGATGAGCTCATAGGATACGGGGGCCGGAGAAAAACTCCGCACCGTACGGCGGCGGTTCATGAGCCTATAGAACTCTCGAGCCCTTCGGACTTGCTCTTCCGTTGGCAACCTTTCGAAACGAAACGGAATGTGTCTGTATTTGGTCATCCTTTTACCTTCAATCCACCGACAGTTGGATACGTTCGATCGTAAGCGGCGCCGGACCCACCCACTCGAGCTCGACTCGGTGGAGACCTGTTCCACCGACACGAGGGAAGGTCAACCGAACACTCGACTGCTCTCGCCCCAACTTCAAGTTCTTCCCACCATAGTAGAACTGACCTTCCGGATGAGGAGCGTCAATTTCCATCTTCACGAGGAGCTCTCGGCCTTCCTGGATGGGTATGTAGAGCACGGCGTTTCCCGGTTTCAACACACGGACCCTTGGTGAGCCTCTTGGTCGTCCCCATCCCTCACCAAAGTACGGAGCGCCGACTAATCCCAGGCGGAGACGTTCCGGCGTCTCTAGTGCCGCAGGCGTTTCCTTGGCCTCAGTCACTCGATAGAGGTGAATCGATGAGTTTTCGAAGGTAGACTCCACTTGACCGAGCGCTGCCGAGGGCAATGGAGAGTCTGTCGACGCCCAAACGCCCCGAACGACATAGCTTGCAAAGAACCAACGCGCAAAAGCCGGGTCTTTCGTCCGCCAGAACTGTGCAACTGCATGCCTCCGAAAATCGGTCTCTTCCTTGGGCACGAACAGGTAGTCATAGCCCACGTAGCCATCATGAACTACTGGCCGTCCCGCCAAGTAGGCAATGGGAGAGGGATAAACACGGCTTGGAGGATCCACCCATGCATCGCCCGGGGCAGAAAGCGCTTGGACAGTACGAGCCGCCTCGACCGCTTCCGCGGACACACGATCATTGCCAAGCGAGGACTTGTGAATGAAGTGTTGTATGGTGCAAGGCAAAGCGACGCCTGCTACCGCCGCGGCCACGAGGAGGCTCGAGGATTTGCCACGTTTCCCAAAGTCAACTAGAACCGCCGCCGTCCAGAACCACAACAAAATGCTACTTTGCGCAGCAAACCAAATCACGTCATTGGCAGCTTCCAGTCGCGAAAGACCAGTCGCTTCCGCCGGGGCGATACGAACAAGAAGCGCCACCGGAAAACCAATCAAAACAGCGTACGCCATCGACCTACGGAGCGGATCCCCAGGGTTCCGGACGTCACGCAGCCATCCCGGCAACGCCACGAGACGGAGGCCGAGATATCCCACTGCCCACACCAAGGCCGCGACCAGGGCCCAACCCATCGCCTCCAGGCCCGCACTTCCTCGCCCCACTTCCGCGAGAGCATGAACCATCTCGTTCCACTCCAGCTTTTCCATCGAGTAACGAACGATCTCGAGCGGCCTCAGTCCAATAGCAATGTTCCCCCCTTCGGTGCCTATGAGTAGTGGTAGCAAAAACGGTATCGCACAGAGGCTCAGAAACACGGCGGCAATGCGCAGCCGTCTTGCACTGCTCCCCCGGAGTGGCAAAGAAGCGAACGCAATACCTCCAACAATCTGTACACCAAGAAAAACCTTGACCCGAAGCAGAGAAACAAGACATAGAGCGCTTCCGAGGAGTTTACCCTTGTCACCTGTTTCGACATAGCCGCTCAGGCAGAGCAAACCAACGAATAGCAACGGCAGAGCTGGAAGCAGGGGATTGACTAGGAATACGGACACCAACGTGACGTCTACGAATGCAAGACTCCACCAGTCAACGCTGGGAGACGAATAGGAGAGAATTCCCAGGCCCGATGCAAATACCAAAACGGCTGCGAGGAGACCTACCCCCTCACTATGAGCGAATCGCCGCCCTAGTAGAAACGCCGAGAGAATGAGAAGCCCTAACGACCACTCCATCCCGACGCGGTACAAACCATCGAGAACATCGACGCCGTAGAAGTGTGACCACGCCGCTACTTGCAGATGGTACACCACGTGATAAGTGGCCTCGACACCGGAACAGGTCAGAACCTCCGGCGGATAAGAGGCAAGCAACGAGCGGACCATGCCAACATGGAAGAGTGTGTCGCGTTGAAGAGCCCGATCCATAACAAGCTCTCCCCCGGCGTCGAGGCGAAACATGGTTCCCGTCGTGGCGTAGTAAGCCGTTCCAACAACCACAACGAGCGCTGCAAGACTGGCAAACGCTCTGCCCGATACACCCACTTCGCCAGGCGTCGGTTTGTGTCGAAACAAAACAACAAGGGAGAACGTGTCGACCGCACCCACGATGACCCAGTAGAGAACAGATTCTCCCGAAAGCAAGTAGACCCAGTATATGAAGGCCGCGCACGGCCCGCCGACGACGGCTGCCATCACCCAACGCTCGAACCTCGACCGACCGAGGCCCAAGCCTCCAACGACGAGCCAACCGGGAAGAATGTGTGCGGTAAGAAGGGCAACGAAAGCTCGGGCGACGAGTTCGGGCATTGCCTTAGAACTGCCTAGCGGTCAGGCCGTGAACAAGGCCTCCTTCTCAGCCATGGGTGCACCACTCAGCAGGTGCCGGGCCATAGCGAGGGACATCTTCATGGAGTGATCGGAGTTGTTGTACCAGTAGGCCCCGGTACGGCCGAGAAGTTTCAGATTCCTGAGCGGCTTCGTCATCCGTACGGCAGCTGCAAAACTCTCTTTATACTCGAGATCGTAGATAGGATAGGTATCGCGCACCTTTTCTACATGAACGGCGTCGAAATCCTCACTCGAGCCGACGAGATCCAGGCGTACGAGGTCCGATTTGACTTGATCGATTAGTGAGTCGGGCTTCTGCCATACCTCATCACCTTCGAAACAGGTGACCTCAACGCACAGGCCGGTTCTCCCAGGCGGTGCCATGTAGGAAGCCATCTCATTGGTGATGCTCACCCGAGATATGATGGTGTCCTGACTGCCATAGTAAATCCACTGCTGGTGTTGCTTGACGTCACCTCGGATTTCGATGTTGTAGAGCACGGTGGACAAGTATCGGATGGGAGGAGGCTCCTGTCCCAGCAGTTGCGCCAAAGCGATCAAATTGCCACTCCAGACCAAATGGGATGGACGGAGCCGCGAGCCGTCGGCCAACTCCACTTCCTCGATTTGTCCCGCTCGAGTATGTATGGCGATCACCGTGTTCTGGAGCCGCAGATCTCCTCCCTGACTCACAGCCTTCTCTGCCAGTTTTTCACCAAAAGCACCAAACCCACCGTAGCTCGGATAGATGAACTTCGTCACTACCGGCTGAGGCAGCAGCACGTTGCGGGCGAGGTCGAAGAGCGTTTCGTTCTTGATCCGCTTGTCGATGACGGCACGATTGATACCGGTCTTTGCCCAATCGACGTGCACCTCCTCGCAAGGAATCCGCAGAAACTTCTCTGTATAGGGTTTGAAGAACAATTGGTACAACGTCTCTCCGTACCGCGAGCGCGTGTACTCGGTGAAGGATCGATCGTCGGCGGGAGGTTTTCTTTTCAACAAATCGAATGCCGAAGAGACCATGACTTTCAGAGGGAGCCGGGTGAGAGCCCGATGATCGAGCGGCCATGGGAAATACCGGCCGAACAAATGAACGGCACTCGATCGATCGACGACGAGATGATCCTTCCCGAGGATTTTCATCAGAAAGGCCAATACTTCTTTGTCGTCGGTGTGGAACCGCTTTGGGCCCACATCAAAAATGAAGTCCCCGTAGCGAAAGGAGCGGGCTAATCCGCCTACGAAATCGTTCCTTTCGACAACCGTGGTAGTGCACCCCTGATCGAGGACGAGACAAGCGAAGGTGAGCCCGGCAACGCCTGCCCCAACAACCAAATAATCTCTATGCTCATCCATCGTCTTTAGAAGGAGTCCGTTAATTTACCATCCCCTCACCTAGTGCACCACTGCGAACACCGTCGCATCACCTTTCGTGAAAGCAACCTCGAACCGATTCGGCACGTCCCACAAACGACGAAGTCTCTCGCCGCGGACGTCGAGCTCGCGACGCCCCACGAAGAGGTAGTCGATTCCCGATTCCACGGCGAGCCGATGAGCCTCCGCAGGATCGAAGGACGTGAATATCGGGCGGACCTTTCTTCTCTCCCGCACTCGATACTTCCTTTGGTCCAACAGGAAGATGGGTAAACCGACGGCCATGCGCCTTTCGGCAAGCGCAGGAATGAGCGCCCACTCACCTGCTTCCCTCGCCCGCGTGTCCCACTGAACAACGGCGGCGGGCGGCGTTTCGGCGCGGATCCACTCGAGCGCCGCGACTTCATCTCGACGGATCATCGTGGTCCAACGAAAATCCCCTCGAGACATCTCCTGGTTCGTGATGTCCTGTGCGTTGTAAATATCCAGGAGCGCCGTCAAAGATCCGAAGAGGATGAGCACACCCAAAGCTGCCGGCCTCCACTTTTGCATTCCCACCGCTGCCATTAAGAACAAACAAATCAGAAGAACACTCCCCGCCCGCCATGCCATCCACACGCCTTCATAGCCCCGGATATCGAGGCAGAGAACCGCAAGAAGACTCATTGAGCCCAGGACTGCAAACGGTCGAACGGCTCTCGATTTCCACGACGCCACCGCTAGCAAGACGAGCGGCCCGCATTCGAAGATGATGAGAGCTGGAATCTCGAGCAACTGCGGCTGACGCAGCGTCAGGGCGGCCCCTGCGTCCCCAAAAAAGCCCAGGCCGAAAAACCAGGCCAGGCACGCGGCTGAGACCGTGCCCATCACGGTCAGATCTCGAGCCATCGCCTTCAGGTCACCGCCTCGAGACACACGAACGATCACGAGCCAAGGCCCCGCCAACATGGCCGTCACGATACTCGTACCCGCCATACCCCCTAGGAGGCTACCCGCTAACGCGGATGAAACCACACCTCGAGGTTCACCACGCAAGACGAGAAGAACGAGGATGAGAAGGAGACTGTAAGAAAAAAGGTGTTGGGGGGTATAGAGGAGTGAACGGTGAAGCCCGTCGATGGAGGTCAACTCCAAAACCCACCGAGAGAAGGCATCCACGTTCATGGCCCGGAAGATGCCCAAGGGCTCTCCCCGGCCGATGGAGCGGGCGACGATCGCCAAGCCCTCGAAGCTCGCCGCCATCAGAAGAAAAAGGACGGCTAAAAATGCTCGGCCTGACCCCAATCCGAGCCTACGGGCAACGGCATATACCAAACCAGCGAACAGCAGACCGCCGGACAGATAGGTCAGAAGGAGCGCCTCCTGGTTACCGATCCATTTCCCCACCAAAGAGGGAAAAAGGAAGAAGAGCCAGTAATAACCGAGCGGCTCGCCGGCGTAAAACGGATTCTCAGGAGGGAACGCTCCTTTTTGCAGCTCACCCACTACCGAAAGGTGAGTCATGAGATCGGCGCTGAAGTAAGCGCGGTAGGCTACGCCTTCCATGGTTTCCGCACCCACCTTCAGAAACGGAATCACCACGAGCAAAAGGGGGATGAGCATGCTTGCCACGAGCCAACCTCGACGTCCGCAATCAGGGGGCTCCGATCCCGCGCGCCGCCCAGCCAGAGAAAAGACCAGACTCAGCAACAGCACGCCGGCCACGACTGAAGGAACAGCAAGCATCTGTATGCGATAGAGCCCGCTTGCGACAAGGCTCGAGGCGAGATAGCCGAGGCTCGTCCCGACCAGGAGCCTCTCGCAGCCCGCGAACTGAAATCTCGCCAGCCACAAACCCGGAAAAATGAAGACCAGGAGGGCCGCACCGAACACGAACGACCCCTCGATACCCGAGATAGCCGCACCCGCCCCCAAAAGACAGGATAGCGCGAGTGCTGCGAGCACCAAGGAGGAGGATCTCCCGGTGCGGGCTACTTGGTCGCCCGGATCATGATATGCCATCCGAATGGGCGCTTGATGGAATCGGGAAGGATCTCGAAGAACGGAACGAGGAGATAGTTATTCAGCTTGCCGAATAGGTTGTCGAACTTGACCGTACGCTTTGGAAAGCGATCTACGTGAATCTGAACATCCCGGAATTGATGAAACAACTTGCGGCATTCTCCGGCGGAGTAGCGGCGGATGATAGGGGCATCCTTCTTGGCGTGCTCGATGGGGGTTCCAGAGAGAACAGCCACCAAGTTGAACCAGGAGATGCGATTGTAGAGCATGACAATCGCTTCCCCACCAAACCTGAGTACCCGATGAACTTCCGAAATCGACTTTTCCGTGTCGACGGTGTGGTGCAGCACACCGTGAGAGTAGACGACATCGAACGAGCTGTCGGGAAAATCCAGAGCCTCGGCGTTGCCGACCCGAATGTCTCCCTGATAGCCTTCCCGACCCAAGTTGGCTTGTGCCAACTCGACCGCGTTCTCGGTGAGGTCCACGGCACTCACCTGGGCGCCGGCTCGAGCAAACTGCAGAAGGTCATTGCCGACACCGCAGCCGATCTCCAAGACTTGTTTCCCCTTGTAGCGGGGAAAACCTACATAGTCCTTGAGATAGTCGATCTTGTCGTAGCGGTATTTCTCGAGGGCGTCGAAGAACTCAGGGGTGCCGACGGGTAGGTCGGTCACCTCGATGTCGTTGACGAACTCGTTCCAGTAGTCGTGAACGTCCTTGAGCGAAGTCGTTTTAGTCATGGGGAGGCGGAGTCTAGCAAAAAACCGGCTCTCGGGGCAAACACCGCCCAGACCCGGGCCTTTTGGAGCCACTCAACACAAATAATATAATGCACGCGTGGCTCAAACGAAACAATTCGGTTTTGACAACCAATTTGCCCGCGACGTTCTCGAAGGGCTCGCGACGAAACCTAAGCACCTGTTAGCAAAGTACTTCTACGACGAGACCGGTTCCGAGCTCTTCGAGCAGATCACGGAGCAGCCGGAATACTATCCCACCCGAACCGAAGCCCATATCCTTCTGACCCACGCGGCCGAGATACGCCGCGCCATGGAGGGCGACATCTGCCTCGTCGAGCTCGGAAGTGGGAGCTCCAACAAGACGACGATTCTCCTCAAGAACCTTCTGGAAGAACAGAGATCAATTGCATTACCTTCCCATCGATATCTCCCCTGAAATACTCAACGAGAGCGCGAGACAATTGCAGGCCGATTTCGGAGGTTTGGCCACCATCCCCATCGCTTCCGAGTTCGGCAAAGGACTCGGTCGAGCCAATTGGATCATCTCGCAGAAGGACAAGGTCCCCGACCGCAAGCTTGTGTTGTTCTTGGGATCGAGCATCGGCAACTTCGAAACGCTCGACTCACAGTCGTTTCTGCGTATGGTTCGGGACAGAATGCACCGCGAAGACGCCATCTTGGTCGGATTCGATTTGCAGAAAGACCACGATGTCTTGAACGCGGCCTACAATGACAAAGCGGGGGTCACAGCTCGTTTCAACCTCAACATCCTCGCCCGAATCAACCGTGAGCTCGGCGGCGATTTCGAGATTCAACACTTCTCGCACCGTGCCTTCTACAACGAAACCAAGGGGCGCATCGAAATGCACCTGGTGTCGGATAGGCCGCAGGAAGTCGCTTTGAGCAGGCTCAAGAAGTCGTTCACTTTCAGCACAGACGAGACCATCCACACAGAGAGCTCTTACAAATACACACCCGAGCTCATCGAGAACATCGCGAGGAAGAGCGGCCTCGAGACGAAACGACTGTTATTCGATGAGAACAAGTGGTTTTGTGTGGCGCTTCTCACACCCGCATGATGGCCATGCTAGAAACACCCTCGAGGGCTCGACTAGAGCCGCATGAGATCATACCGGTATGTCACATCGCCACGCACTCCTAGTCCTCTGTGCCGTCGGCCTGGTCCTGTTGGCGTTTTCATTGGCAGTGGACTACCCGCGCATGGCTCGCGTGATGTGGAGTGATGAAGCGACTTACTACACCATGGCACATAGTCTGGCACTCGACGGAGATCTTCTCTACACGCGGCATGATCTCGAGCGGGTATCGCGTGAGTTTCCCGGTGGGCCCTCCGGTATTTTCCTCAAACGTGGTCGCCAGCTCGATTTGAGATTAACCACTCGATTTCCCTTTCTCAGCAACCAAGGGGAGCTCACGGAGGAAATCTACTACGCCAAAGCCGCTCTGTATTCCCTCGCGGCCGCACCTTGGGTCCGTCTATTTGGCACAAACGGACTGCTCATGCTCCACAGTCTCGTCTTTTTGTCCATCCTCATTTGTGGGTATTTCTTTTTGGCCACCAACAATACGGCAGGCGTATCCCTCGCTTACACGCTGACCTTCTTCTTTGCCACCGTGGTCCCTGCATATTTCGTGTGGATGACACCGGAGCTATTCAATCTCGGAATGGTCTTCTTGGGAGCGTTTTTTTGGCTGTACAAGGAAAGGACGGAGACTCCTCCCTGGTTCCTCCGAGGCGGCGCCTCCGATGTCATTGCTGCAGCGATTTGGGGAGCCGTCTCCTACTCCAAGCCCTCAAACGTGTTCCTGATCATCCCGATGTTGCTCCTCTTGTTGATGCGAGGAAAGTGGAAACGCGCCTTCGGCACCGGCGCCGTGTTCGGCGTGGTTCTGGTTGGTTTGTTCGTGGCCCACCTATTCGCAACCGGCGAGATGAACTACCAAGGAGGAGAGCGAAAAACGTTTCTCGGAAAGTACCCCTTTCAAACCCCTGATTTGACCTTCCACAACACAGGTATCGGCAAGGTGACCTCTGAGATCTACACCCAGCAGCCATGGGATATCATCCTGCATGATCTGTACTTTTTCCACATCGGACGATTCTCCGGTATCGCTATCTATTCTTTTCCCATCATCGTCTCACTAGCATTGTTTCTTTTTTCACCGAAACAACATTGGCAATGGCTCCTGCTCGGCGTTGCGACATTCGAGTGTCTACTGTTGATCGTGTGGATGCCTGTCAATTATTTCGGTGGAGGAGGCACTCTCGGCAACCGCTATTTCTTGAACATTCTCCCCCTCTACTTCTTCCTCACTCCTTTCATTGCGCGACCGATTATCGTCATGGGCACATCTTGGGCCATGGCCGGGATCTTCATGACGACGATCTTGATCAATCCCTTCCAGGCCGGGCGGCGGCCTGGAGAACATGCCACCAGCGGCTTTTACAAGAGGCTTCCGGTCGAGTTATCACTCATCAACGATCTACCCACGAACAACGATCCGAAAAAGTTCCGACAGAGGTTTGAAGACGGATACTTGGGCTACTTTCTCGACAACAACACTTGGGGAAAGGAGCGGTATCGAGGCGTTGGATTTTGGGTCAAAGGCGGAACCGAGCTCGAGATGGTCGCTCGCACCCGTATTCCGGTGGTAAAGCTCACCGTGCGAGTGCAAAACGTGAGCATCCCGAACCGAATCACCGTCTGTGTACCGGGAGAATGTCGGACAGAGGACTACAAGCCGGGCGAAAAAAAGATCCTCGAGCTTGACGCCGGACGGGCTTTCCCCTACGAAAATTTCGGGGCTAGGAGCTACTGCTACCTGGTAACGGTCGCACCCGAGCGCGGTGAGATTCCCATGCTCCAACGACGAGGCGAAAAAGACCCCCGTTACCTAGGAGCCTTCATCCACATCGAGCCCAACCCCTACCCGGCCCTCTAATCGACCGATCTACTCGAGTGCTTGGGTTCTTGAGTTCTCTGACGAGGTACTCTCGAAGTCTTGTGGCACCGAGCCACTAGAGATCGAGTTCTTCGCGATCAATGAAATCGAGAGTCAGCGAATTGGCATCGACACCCGACAAACGCATTTCCAAGGTCTCGAGGACGAAGGCGTCGAGCCGCTTCCGAACCTCGTGCTGGTCCCCTACAAAGCGCACTCCCATACCCCGGGGGAGCTCGGAGCCGGCAATCCCAGATTCGCTGGTCCAAACGACTTCCCCTTCGGTCTGAAACGTTCTTTCCCCTCCACGATCGGCACTCGCGATGAACAAAGTCATCCGTGTTCCGGTCGGATACAGCGTGTCGGAAGCCAAGAAAACACCGGATCGACTCACATTCATCACTCTCACGGCCTGGTAGACTCCACTAACGCGCAAGATCATATCGAACTCCGCGGGGACTCTAAGCCGTTGTCTCGAAGTGACGTTTTTCTGAATATTGGCAGTGGATAAGTGTCCCGTTACAGGTCTCTTTGAGAGCCCGTTTTGCGCCATCAGCAGGTCGTAGAACGATTTGAGCTCTTCCCAACGATGTTCCGGCTCGGGAGGAAGCGTCCCCCCGTGACGGACCTTGGCATCGTTCAAGATGGCGAACTCTCCGATGAGATCAAGTACGGTTTTCATTTTCCATCCATCGGTCCGCATCCCATCCGGCAATGGAACGGAGGTGAGGACCGTAACACCCGCGGGCAAGGACGACCCATGGGCGACAAGCCAACCGCGACAGAGACAAGCGGCCTCGACCTCAGCGTGCGAACATTCAGGTTACGTGGCGGATACTATGATTTTGGTTCATAACGTTTCTAAAATCTGTGATCCGTATCGTTGGGGTTTTCCCACTTAGCAGACATATCTGATGGGCCCATAAGGCTATCGTTGTCAACAGCTTGACAAAGTTCATTTGACAGGAAACACGCTCAGCGATAGTTTGACAACGTCAACCGGAACAGGTACTCAAAGGGAGGTCCTTCGAATGTGGCGCTGGAATCTCAGACGAAGCTACTTCATCTCGGTGGTGCTTGCCGTCCCATTGTTGGTTTTGGCTGGTACGCGCGTACACTCTCAAATGACGGAGCCTCCCAGGGTTCACCTGCTTGCGACAGGGGGCACCATTGCAGGAGGGACCACTGGGCCACTGCAGGGTGACGATCTCCTCCGCCTCATCCCCGAGCTCGCCCAAGTCGCAACACTCACCGTGGAAGACTTTTCCAACATAGGTAGTTCTCGAATGACTCCAGATCTCCAGTTCCGGCTGGCGCAGCGCGTCAATTCCCTTTTCGAGCAAGAACCAAACCTTGCAGGGATCGTCATTACTCACGGGACGGATTCTTTGGAGGAAACGGCTTTTTTTCTCGATCTACTCCTCTCATCCGAACGACCCGTTGTCTTTGCCGCGGCCCAACGTCCACCACGAATGAAGGCCTCTGACGGACCTCGGAACCTGCTGAACGCGATCCGACTCGCCGCATCGGCTTTCAGCCGCAACATGGGAGTTCTCGTCACACTCAACGACGAGATACACGCGGCTCGTGAAGTACGAAAGACGCACTCCATCGCTTTGAACGCGTTTCGGTCACCGTGGGCGGGGCCGATCGGCATGATAGACGAAGGAGACATCTACTTCTTTGGGCGACCACTCCGTCGATTAACCCTTGAAGCGAAGCTCGTCGAGCCGCGTGTCGATTTGATCACGTTGGTTGCCGGCAGTGATGGCCACCTGATACGTGCGGCAGTCGCAGCAGAGGCCAAAGGCATCGTGGTCGAGACTTTTGGCCGAGGCAACGTACCACCAAGAGTCACTGAGGCTATCAAGGAGGCCAGGGAGAAAGATGTGACCGTCGTCTTCACAACGCGTACAAGAGGCGGCAGGGTGGTTCTGGGAGAGCCAGAACAACAGCTTGGTGTCGTCTCTGGTCAGGATCTCGACGGATTCAAAGCTAGGATCTTGCTCATGACCGCGCTAGGTGAGACAAGCGACTTGAAAACAATCCAGTCTTACTTCGACCGGCTCTCTGGCATAGTGGGCACATCGGCCGGCAGCAATTGACAATCGACGAAGCGGTACCGTTTCGCTCGCTGGATCGGTTAGACTGACAAGGATGTTTGGACGTCTCCTCGTTGCGAATCGCGGAGAGATCGCAGCGCGGATCATTCGAGCTTGTCGTGAGCTAGGCATCGAAACCGTTGCCATCCACTCCACGGCCGACACCGAATCCCCACACCTTCGCCTTGCCGACCGGCAGGTATGTCTGGGGCCACCGCCCGCCACAGCTTCGTACTTGAACATGGACGCCATCCTGCAAGCTGCGGAACAATACGACTGCCAAGCACTCCACCCTGGGTTCGGTTTCCTCGCAGAAAACGCGCTCTTCGCCACCAGGGTACGTCAACAACAGATCGCGTGGGTGGGGCCGCCGCCCCAGGCCATTGCTCGAATGGGTGATAAGGCCGAGGCTAGACGTGTCATGAAAGCTGCCGGCCTCCCCACCATACCGGGCACCCAAGACGTGTTGGCCAATGTTGAGGAAGCTCTGAACGCGGCGGCTGAACTCGGCTATCCTGTCTTCCTGAAAGCGACCGCCGGCGGCGGTGGCAAGGGGATGCGCCACTGCTCCGACGAGAAGGGACTACGAAACGCGTTCGAGGAAGCCTCTATCGAGGCAGAGAAGGCCTTCGGAAACGCGGGTCTCTATCTCGAGAAGGTCCTAGTCAACGCACGTCACATCGAGTTTCAAATCCTAGCAGATACCTACGGATCTGCTATCCATCTGGGTGAACGTGAGTGTTCCGTACAAAGGCGCCATCAGAAACTCCTCGAAGAGTCGCCCAGCACGGTAATCGGGTCCAAACAGCGTAAGAAGTACGGCAAACTGGCCGCCGAAGCTGCACTCTCCATCGGTTACACATCGGCAGGTACGATGGAGTTTCTCCGCGATGCTGACGGCAGCCTCTACTTCATGGAAATGAACACCCGGCTTCAGGTCGAGCATCCCGTGACCGAGATGATCACCGGTGTCGATATTGTAAAGGAACAAATCCGGGTAGCGGCCAATGAACCGTTGTCGCTTCGCCAGTCTGACATCAAGATGGAAGGGCACGCTATCGAGTTTCGCATCAACGCCGAAGATCCCAAACAGGACTTCAGGCCTGACCCGGGTGAACTGCGCGTCGTCGAGTTCCCCCATGGTGAGCACATCCGCGTCGACACCCACGTTGAGTCTGGCTACCGGGTTCCACCGTTCTACGACTCCATGATCGCCAAGCTCATCGTCAGAGGCCCCAATAGAACGGACACCATAAAGACCTCGAGCGAAGCTCTTTCGTCCTTCCGAGTCGAAGGGGTCGAGACCACCATCCCGATTCACCAGCGGATACTAGCCGAGAAAGACTTTCGAGACGGCCGTTACGACACGACTTGGCTGGAGAGGCTCTTGAAAGAGAACTGATATGGCTAAGGTCATCCTCCACTCTTTGGGTGAGCCTCTCGAGAAAGCTCTCGACCAAGGTGAGGCGAAGAGAAACGCCGAACATTTGGCGGCTCTGGAAGCCGCGCTCGAGCAAAAACGCACAGAGGTTCGTGCCGGGTGGGGACAGAAGTACATCGATCGTGTCCACGAAAAGGGAAAACTCACGACCTGGGAGAGAATCGACAAACTCAAGGATAGCGACACCGAGGTCTTTCCCGTGGGCACTTTAGTCAACTACGGTGTTACCTTTGGTCCGGACCGACGAACTTCACCTGGTGCTGGCGTCGTCACGGCACTCGTTCGGGTTCACCGACGCTTGACGATGGTCATCGCCAACGACAACACGGTCGCATCGGGCTCGTGGTGGCCGAAGACGCCCGAGAAAATCGAACGCGCCCAGGAGATGGCTCTCAGGCTTCGAATCCCCGTCATATATTTGATCGATTGCTCGGGCCTCTATCTTCCCGAACAGGGACATACCTTTCCAGGAAAGACCGGCGCGGGAGCCATCTTCAAAATGAACAGCCGGCTTTCCGCTTCCGGTACGCCACAAATCGCCGGTGTCTTCGGCGACTGCATTGCCGGTGGCGGCTATATGCCCATCATCTCTGACGTGGTGTACATGACCGAGCAAGCCTACATGGTGATTGCGGGAGCAGCATTGGTGAAAGGGGGAAGGAGTCAGAAGATAACCAGTCTCGATATCGGTGGCCCCGATATCCACGTTCACCTATCGAACTGTGCAGATTTTCGAGTTCCCGATGACGAAACCTGCTTGATGAAGATCCGCAAAGAAGTCGAGAGTTTGCCCACGAGTGCAGCCACTTACTATCGACGGAGTGTGGAGCCCGCTCTACCCCGCTTTCCCGCAACGGAGATAAAAAGTCTCCTTCCGATGGACTACCGGCAGACCTATGACATGTATCAGGTGATCGCCCGCCTCGTGGACGACGGTCTCTTCCGTGAGGTGACACCAGGTGTGGGTCTCGAGATGATTTGCGGCGTAGGAAGGGTTGGAGGGCTCTGGGCCGGCATCATCGCCAACAATCCGGAGCTCACAGCTCACCCCGTGCTCCACGGGGAAAAACGCCCCGGGGGACTTCTCTATCGCGAAGGCATTGCCAAAATCAGTCAGTTCAGCCGCTGCTGCAACGACGACGGGATCCCCATTGTGTGGCTCCACGACATATCGGGGTTCGATATCGGACTGGAAGCGGAAAAACACGGCCTACTCGGTTACGGCTCGAGCCTCATCTATACCAACTCCACGAATACCGTCCCCATGTTCACGGTTCTCCTTCGAAAGGCCTCTGGTGCCGGCTATTACGCCATGGCGGGAATGCCTTACGACCCCGTAGCCCAGCTCGCAACGACCATCTCCCGGTTAGCGGTCATGGAGGGGCGCACACTCGCTATCGGCGCCTTCAACACCAAACTCGATGACAACTTCGAGATCGTTGCCGAGACGGAAGAAGAGAGGGAAAAGGTTCACCAAGGAATGGAAGGGGTAGAAGCCCGTATCACTGCGGATATGGACCCCATCAAGGCCGCCAGCCAAATGGATACGGACGAAGTGATCCGATTCGATGAAATTCGCCCTTACTTAGAGGTTTTTCTTGAAGCCGCCTACCAAGGATATGGCTATCGTCGCGTAAAAAACTCGCGGATCTGGTCTCTTCACGACATCGCGATCTTGGGAGAGGAGGATCGGTGAGCCGAGATCATCAAGTTGACGTTCTCGTCGAAGAACACAGCCGCTCCGGCAAACTCCTCCTACGAAGCCCGGCCGTCGGAATGTTCGCGGGTGTGCCAAGAGTCGGGGAGGTTCTCGTTTCCAGAAGCCGTGTGGGTCGAATCACTGCACTTGGTCGCACCACTGAACTAGTGCTCCCTAAAGAAGTCTCTGGCCGCGTCAGCAAACTGATGTTACACAACCGCCGGGATCCGGTAGACTACGGCCACGTCCTTCTAGTCTTGGCGCCGGTGGATGCCTCGGTGGCTGAAGCGGCGGCCGAAAGCACCGCACATTCAGCAGCAGATGATCTACCCGAAGGAAGCTTTGCCGTGACCTCACCAACTCACGGCATGTTTTATCGCCGACCCCGCCCCGACGCCCCAGCTTACGTGGAGTGCGGACAGGTCGTCGAACAAGGCAACACTCTAGCCATGGTGGAAGTCATGAAATGCTTCTCGGCCATCACCTATGGCGGAGAGAATCTCCCACATCGCGCCGAGGTCGTCGAGATTCGTGCCGAAGACTCCGCCGAGGTCCAGGCGGAGCAGATCCTATTCGTCGTCCAACCAGTTTGAGGGATACAAGAATGAGATCAGTCGAACAACAATCCTTGCCTGTTTTCGAGTCCAGCGACAAGGTGTGTGGCAACTGCAATTTCTTCTCATCGTTGGCACTGGAGTGCAGGTACGATCCGCCCACACGAGAAGGCGAGGAGTCCAGATGGCCGAACGTCCAGAAGGCTGACTGGTGCGGCAGATTTCGACACTCACCGGCGGGCACCTTTGGCACGAAACAGGAGCTTCTCTCTAGGAGCGCCGGCGGATAGCTCCACTGAACCACTTCCATTGAGGGCTCGCACGCCGTCACCTTCAGCGAAATCACGGCGACGGTGGGACATCTACTGCCGCGCCCAACTGAGCTCAAACTCATAGGTGTCCGCGCCGCCTTTCGGGTCCTCGATGCGGACGATAGCCGTAAACTGGTTGCTGGACTTCGGGGCCTGAACGAGCTCCACTCGGCCCCGTCCATCACGCTTCCTCAAGGAGACGGGGACGGGACGGGAGGGCAACGGCTCACTGAAACGTGCGCCTTGCTCTTGTGTCCCCTGACCACCTTTGTCCTCGACACGATGCCGGCGCCCCTGGATCACGATATCCGCCCCGATGTCGACCCTGCCTTTCCAAACGAACAGGGCACCGTCTTCGCGTGACGACCCGCCACTTTCTCCCCAACGGCCACTGGAACTGTCATATCGGTCTGGCAACCACACGAGCTCGAACTCGTACTCCGCGTCCCCCATTTTTTCGCCGTCATCGAGACGCACTATGGCGGTGTAGTCGTTCCACGCGTCCGGTTCTTGGATGAGCCGAACGCGACCTCGACCCACGATTTTCCGCAGATCAATCTCAACCTCTCTCCGCGGCAGCGGTGATGAGAATCGATAATCCTGATTCTGAATGGGTTTGTTCTCATGATGTTGAATACGCACGGATTTTCCGCGAATCACGACATCGTCAACGCCGTCCACACGACCCCGCCACTGAAAAGACTCCTTTTGGCCGTCCCGAGGATCTCCCCAGGCATCTTGCCTGTTCCCACTGCCACCTTGCCAACCCGAGTTCCAATCACTACCCCCGGGGTCACCCGCCCAGTTTCTGGAGGACTCCCCCCTCTCAGATCGGATATCGACGCTGAATTGACCTTCATTGTCACTGAACTTGTCGTCGTTGATACCGAGGAAGAGCTCACCGCTTGCAGGTGCGTTACCCGAGCTCATCGATCCAATGAAAAAGACCTGTTCACCAACGCGACCAATGAGCGCACCGACGCCGACCTTACTCAATGGACGAAAGTACGCCGCCTCAACCATTACCCCATCGGGATCTGTGGACTCCCCGAACTTGATACTCCAGACGATGTTGCCGCGAGCACGGAACGACAGTCGCTCTCCCTCTTGTACAACGATATTCGTGGGCGTCCAGTCCTGATCGGCACGAACGCGCACCGTCCTCGTTTGGGAGGTCGCCGTCAAGGGCACCCAAAGGAGCCCCAAGGTAAGTAGCGCCCCGATTCGCGTCATTGCACTCCTCCTTGACTGCCGATTGGTGAACAAACCACGATTACGGTTG
Organism: uncultured Acidobacteriota bacterium; assembly: GCA_963697355.1. Taxonomy (GTDB): domain Bacteria; phylum Acidobacteriota; class Vicinamibacteria; order Marinacidobacterales; family DATDRI01; genus CAVONV01. Next base: position 255,407 of record CAVONV010000021.1, on the reverse strand, counting down.
CCCTCTAAGACCGCCGCTTCTTCTGAAGCTCGCTCACGCGTCTTGCCCAGGGTGGCGCTTCCTTGTCAAAAAAAGCTTTCAGACCCGCTTGGCCCTCTTCCGAGCATCGGGCCTGGGCGATTTGGCCGGCGGTGAATTCCAGAAGCTCGTGGTCGGGAAGAGGACAAGCCTTCTTGAGAAGTGCCTTGGTCCGGCGGGCTGCGTGTGGTCCCGCATGCAGAAACTCGAGGATCACGTCCTGAAGGGCAATATCGAACAGCTCGGGCGGTACAACGCTCTGGACGAGCCCGATCCGCCGGGCCTCCTCTGCCCCGATACGCTGGCCGCTCATCATGAGCGAACCTGCGTTGGCAAGACCAATCCGGCGGACGATGTAGGGGCTGATGACGGCCGGAACGATACCAAGGCGCACCTCTGATGTGGAGAAGACGGCGTTCTCCTCAGCCAAGACGTAATCCGTACAGACGGCGAGCCCAAACGCGCCCCCAATGGCGGCTCCCCGCACCGCCGCGATCACGGGCGTTGGGAAGCCCGCCAATTGATGAAATAGCTTGGCCAACTCCAATGCATCCTCGAGACTTTCGTCCTCGCCTCGCTCCGCCAACCGACGCATGTAACCCACGTCAGCACCAGCGCTGAAGACCTTCCCCTCTCCCGCGAAGACCAACAACCGCATGTCTTCGTGCCCGAGATCCACCGCCATGTGATCCAACTGTTCCTTGATCTCCGACATCGTTGCTTCGTCGAAGGCGTTACGAACCTGAGGCCGGTTCAAGACCAGACGCTTCACACCAAAGGGAAGGGACTCGACACGAATGTTCGAGCCTTCGAAATCGATCTTCTCAACCGGAAAATCTTCCATGGAAAAACTCCCTACCGGCGTCCGCCCTATCCTGTCTCTCCAAGCGTGGCTTCATTCTCAGGGGTGATCGTCTTAAGAAGCTCCTCAGGAACATTCACCTTGCAGCGCAAGAGAGCGGGACCATAGGTCTTGCCTTGGGCATCGATGTAGAGGCTAATCGTACCTCCGCCACCCAAGGATTCATGAAGCAGAAAATTGATAGCCCAGAGGTTGGGCACTAGGTGTCGTTCGACCTCTCCAAGACTGATGCTCTCGAACCACTTCTTGACCCGTTCCGCCGAAATGTTGTCTCTCATCCAAACGTAGCACGCGGGACTCCTCCCAATGAGGCCGACGCTGGCAGTATCGCCTTTGTCTCCGCTACGCGCGTGAGCGATACGCATGAGAGGGATTTCAATCTCGTGAACGTTATCAAATTGTGCCAATGAGGCCGGATAAGGGTCCTCGGGATCTTCTTTCGCCTCGGCCAGTCCTCCTGTTTTGGGCCACGGCAGATCGGCGACCTCGGCCACCAGCTCCGGCTTCTCGTGCCCCGCTTTCTGCAGCAGGACCCGGATCGACGGCAAGGCCTCATCCTGTGGAATAAGCGCCGGCCAGTAACGGATGACATCGGAAATAGGAGGGGCACCCCCCGTCACAGCCACGCCCGGAGGGGCGCTCAAGATCATGCTGGGAAGCAGCTTTCGAAACATCTCGAGCTTGCCTCGATCGTGGTCGCGGGCCCCGAGACGAAGCAGGATCTCGGTGGGCTGATGCTTAGGGGTCAAGCCGCGATGAGTGGCATCGTCACCGACGAACTCGGTGCTGGTCGCCTCGATTTGCTCCAATCCCGAGCTCTGCATCTCTGAGGCAAGCCGACTCCATAGAACACCGGCGATGACTTCCGCCTTGTTCCTGGCATAAGGACCGCAGATGATGAGCGAACCACTCGCCTTGTAGCCATCCGACAGGGAGACACTTACCTTCAGGAGATCGGTCGGGGCACGGCCCTTGACACCCGACACCCGCACCCGGTCCATGGACTCGTCCTCCAACTGGACGGTGGTGAAGTCGGCAATGACGTCGGGCGTGATGTAGACCTGAGGATGCCCCATTTCATACAGGAGCTGTTCCCGGACCGTCGGGCAGGAGACGAGCCCTCCGCTACCAGGATGTTTGGTAACGACAAAGTGCCCTTCTTCGCTGAACTCGACGATGGGGAATCCGATGTCGAAGAAGCTCGGGACTTTGGACCAATCAGTGAAATTCCCGCCGGTCGCCTGCGCACCACACTCGATGATATGTCCACCGACGATGCCATGGGCCAGCTTGTCATAGTCATCCATATCCCAGCCGAACTCATGAGTGAGTGCACCCAAGGTGATTCCGGTGTCGGTCACTCTCCCGGCGAGAACGATATCCGGGTCATGACGGAGCGCCTCGACCACTGGCAGGGAGCCCAAATATACGTTTGCTGAGAGTACCCGCTCCGCACAATCGCCGAGGGTCTCACCGGTTTCCATGTTGTCGAGGGCGATGCCCTTCTCACACAACTCTGAAATCCGCGATGTGATGTTGTCCCCTTCGATGACGGCCACCTTCAACCTCAACCCCTGCCGGCGCGCAGCTGCGAAGAGCGCCTCCGCACAACCCGTTGGATTCACGCCCCCGGCGTTGGTAATGATTTTGATCTTCCGTTTCTTGATTTCTCCAAGAAGAGGCTCCAATTGCCGGACGAAGTCCCGAGCGTAGCCCGCATTCGGATCCCGTTGATACTGTTTCTGAAGGATGCTCATCGTGATCTCGGCGAGGAAATCCATCGTGACGTAGTCGAGAGGTAGCTTTCCCAACACTTGGCGACGAAGCGCGTAGGGATCGTCTCCCCAATAACCGCCCGCATTGGCGATACGTACGATTCTGCTTTCCTTGTTCACGAACGCTCCGGCCTCCTTGAAGTCACACCTAACCTTGGAAGTACGGGAGAACTTCACGACCCAAGAGCTCGACCGACGCCAACAAGTCAGGACCGAGTGGCGGCCCGAAACTCAGATGACGGACTCCTGCTTCGACCAGCGGCTCGAGCCTTCTTATCAAGTCTTTGGGGCTACCGACGACACCGATTTTGAGCATCCGGTCGTCTACCAATTTGCAGGCCTTCTCCACATCCCGTTCCACCATCATAGCCTTCTCGATGGAGGCAAAGTCTTTGCGGACGAGGCCGAGGCGTTTCAGGATGAGGGGGCTCATGGCATAACCATAGTAGGCGATCTTTTCGGCCAGAACCCGGCGCGCCGCCTTGCGATCATCGGAGAGGGACACCCAGATACAAGCGGCAAGGTCGAGCTCGATCGGTTCCGGTTCTCTTAACTGAAGCCCTTCTTCGATCAATGGCTTGACGGTGAAGTAGTGCTCGGGTGGAAACAGGAGTGGCAGAACACCGTCGGCAACCTCTCCCGCAAGCCGAAGCATTTTGGGGCCCATGGCCCCGACGTAGATGGGAGTCACTCGAGGTGATTCGAATCGAAGATAGGCTTCACTCGTCCAATCGATAAATTTGCCCTCTATGGGGGCCGGCTGTCCAGAGAGCAGCGCCCTAATGACACCAATGGACTCACGCACCGCGGTTAAAGGGTTCGGCTGTGGAATGCCAACCCATTTGAGAAAATCTGCGGCTCCCGCGGCAAGCCCTAAGTTGAAACGATTGCCGCTGAGCTCATCCATCGTGGCTGACATCATGGCAATCTCGCCGGGATTGATGCTGTAGGGATTCAAAATGCAAGTCCCCACCTCGATTCTCTCCGTCGCGGTGGCAACGGCACTCAAGACGACGGGAGAGCTTCTCAAGAACAGATCGTTACTCACCCAAAACTGATCGAATCCCGCCGACTCTGCAGCCTGCGCAAGCTCGATATACTGGGACACCTTCAAGTCATTGTTGAGACGAATACTGAATCGCATGCTTCAATCGCCTCCTTCGCCCGAACCCACAACAGCTTCTGCTTCAATCTCGACCAAATACTCATCTCCAACCAAGCGAGCCTCGACCAACGTGTTAGCCGGCCGTATGTGACCAAACCGTTCGCCGTGAACCGATGCGACGACGCGCCAATCTTCGATGTGTTGCACATAGACTCGTGTTCGAACGACATCCTCGAGACGTCCACCCAGCTTTGATATGGCCGCTTCGATCTTGTCCAGAATGAACTTCGTTTGCCCGGCCGCGTCACCCGGCGCAACCACACCCTCCGGCCCCGTTGCCGTGGTACCCGAAACATGGATAGCTGCTCCGACTCTCACGGCTCGTGAGTAACCATAGTCTCGTTCCCACGCAACGCCGCTGCCGACTTTTTGCCTCAAAGTGCTCATCATCAATCTCTCGAGTCGCTGGAAGGGACCGCTTTTTCTCGCACATCATGTTTGACTCTTTCGCTTCGGTCAAGCACCAGCTCCTCGATTCTCGACCAAGAGGAGTTCAGCTATGCTTCACCGACCTGTCAAAGGTAGCTCGCCCACTTCGGAAGAGGAAATAGCGAAAAAGGGATCTGCCCCCTTTTTGCTCGCCGTTTCTGGTCGCGTTGGTTTTTGCGTCAGGGCTGGTTGTTGAGGTGAGAACAAAGCGAAAGCGCCACCGGCCGCTGCCGGGGACGCTTCACATTATCAATCGTCGGAACGGATGGTCAGCCTAGGACCCCGTCGGCGGATACTTCTTGAACATCTTGGCAAGGGCCTTGGTGGCCTTGTCCTGGTTCTTTTGGGGATTGTCACTAAGGGTATCACTGGCCACACCGCGCCACACCAGTTGCTTGGCTTTGGCATCCCAAATGTCGACGATAAGAGTGCCTTGTGTGTAGGTCCGGACGTTGGTCGTCGACGTGCCCATGCCCATGCCCATACCACCGCCCCAACCCCAGCCGGGGCCCAAGCCATAGCCGCCATAGCCCATATGGGTGGTGTCGAGCGTGATGCCCTCTTTGTCCTCGCCGTGATAGGTGACGTAGACGTCGGGATTGGAGCCAGCCTCGGTCAAGCCCTTAGCCGTCATTTCCCGTTTGATGCCGGCGACGAGCCTCTGGTCGCCGAGTGGATTCGAGTCGGCCACGTTCCCTTCGGTTGCTTTGTACTGAAACGTCTTGTACTTCGAGAAATCCGCCTCATGAGCCCAATCGTTTTCGACCGTCATAGAAGAACATCCAGCGAGCCCGAGGACGAGCAGTAAGCCTGCCAGTCTTATCATTGTCTTACCTCCTGATTTGTCGGTTGTTAAATATGGCAGATCCCAACCGGTAACGTTGGAATTCTCACGTGCGACCTATTTACTCCGCCGCAACTCATGATGGCAGCGACGCAATCAAAAGAACACGTATCATAGGCAATCGCTTGATGGCGCGCAAAAGTATTTTGGTGACAGGGACTATATTTCAACACCGGCCTCGATTCTCAACTCCGCGGCGTGAAGGGTGTTTTGGAGCAATCCAGCAATCGTCATGGGGCCTACTCCCCCCGGCGAGGGGGTCAAGGCACCGGCAACCGCCTTGACCTCATCAAAGTCCACATCACCTACCCAACGGTATCCCTTCTCCGTGCTCGGATCATCGATCCGGTTACTTCCGACGTCGATGACGTAGGCGCCGGGCTTAACCCAATCTCTCGTCACCATTTGCGGCCGCCCCACAGCGGCAATCAGAATGTCCGCTCTGCGACACACGTCTGGCAGATCTTTGGTGCGGCTGTGACAAACCGTCACGGTGGCGTTTCGATGGACAAGCAACATCGCTGCGGGCATCCCAACGATGTTGCTCCGGCCAAGAACCACCGCTTCGGCGCCGTCGAAGGTCGCCCCAGCTTCTTCGAGGAGCCTCATGGCCCCGGCGGGCGTGCAGGGGATGAACAGGGGCTCTCGGCCCTTCATGGCAAGGCGCCCGATATTGATAGGGTGGAATCCATCCACGTCTTTCGTCAAGGGAATGGTGCCCAACACTTTCTCTTCGTCGATGTGGTCCGGCAGGGGAAGCTGGACCAAAATGCCGTGCACTTGGGGATCCTCGCCCAGTTCATGCACCAACTTCAGCACGTCTTGCTCTGGCGCATCAGCGGCAAGCGCGTGACCGAAGGACTCAATCCCCACCTTCTTGCAGCGGTTACGCTTCATGCGAACATACTGAGCCGATGCGGGATTCTCGCCGACCAAGACGGTGGCTAGTCCTGGGCGGAATCCATGCTCGGCCTCCATCTTCGCCGTTGCCTCGGCGATTTGCTCTCGAATGCGGCTCGCAACCGCTTCACCGTCGATGATTCTTGCGGTCAATGTAGGTGTCTCCTTTTATTAGTGGGACAGGGCATTTTTGAAGAGTCCCATTTGATTCCTCCCCGCCTACGCTTAACTCCTTCCATCACCGAGCTTCGGCGGGTCCGCCGTAGCTTTACGCGGAGGCGGATTCGCCGGTCGCCACGCTCCGTCGACTCCGCGACTGCGCGTGGACTCACGGCTGCAACCGCTCCACAAGCTAATGCTTCTTATAATAGTTCGGATAAGCCGGCTTCTTGTGCGTGGGTAGTGGATTGGCCCGAAGCTCTTCGAGCGCCACCTCGATGGCTTTCTCCAATTGTAGATCGCGACCCTCACGCCAGGTTTTTGGATCGAGCTCGACCTCGATGTCAGGCGCCACGCCGCGGTTCTCCACATCCCAAGTACCGTCGGGATTCCAGAAGGCCAGCCGTGGGGCCGTGACAAAACCACCGTCGATGAGAGGGGGGTAGTCGTAGATCCCGACGAGCCCTCCCCAGGTCCTCTTTCCAACGAGCTTGCCGACGCCGGCCTTGCGGAAATACCACGGTAGGGCGTCGCCGCCCGAGCCTGCAGCTTCATTGATAATCATCACCTTGGGACCAAAGATGGCTCCCTGGGGCGTCGTGAAGTCCGCACCCTCGCGCGTCGACCAATAGTTCATCAGCGGTCGCTTCATGTAGTCCACGATGTAGTCGGCCGCAAGACCACCCCCATTGAATCGTTCATCCACGACGATGCCCTTTTTGCCAATCTGTGCAAAGTAGTAACGATTGAAATTGGTGTAGCCGGCACCGGCCGTATTGGGTAGATAGACATACCCCAGCTCGCCGTTTGACGCATCTTCAACTCGACGACGGTTGTCCTCGATCCAAGCTCGGTTCCGCAAGCTCTGCTCAGCGCGGACAGGCACAACCGTCACTTCACGAGCATCAGTCCCGCCTGGATTGGGTCCCACCTTCAAAACGACAGACTTGCCCGCCGTGTTCTCGAAGTAACGAAAGAGATTGTCCGGCGCCCGGACGTCGCGACCATCGACTGAAATCAAGAATTCACCCGCCCGAACGTTGACGCCCGGCTCCGTCAAGGGCGCCTTGAGGTCGGGGTTCCAGTTCTCACCCGAATAGACGCGGGTGAATCGATAGCGGCCACCTTCGACTTCGTAATCCGCACCCAAGAGACCGCCCGGGACACGCTCGACCTCGGGTCTGTCCCCGCCGCCAACGAAGGTGTGCCCCAAAACGAGGTTGCCCAGCATCTCCTGGAAGAGATAATTCAAGTCATCGCGACTACCCAATCGCTTCAAGTACGGTTCATATTGCTTCTCCGCCTGGGCCAAATCCAGGCCGTGCGCACCCGGGTCATAGAGAAAATCACGCTCGATCCGCCAGGTCTCGCGATACATCTGCTTCCACTCTTCCCGAGGATCCACACGAACCACCATGCTATCGAGGCTCAACGCGCCTCTACCTGGCTCGGGTTTTTGTCCAGCAGCAGTGATGACCCATTGCTTTTGTTGCAGGTAGAGCATCTTCTCGCCATCGTGCGATATGGCGAATGCGTCGATATCTTCCAGGATCTTCTCGGCCTTCCGATCCTCCAACTTGAACAGGTGTAAGGTCTGGGTCGCCTGGCCGGTGATGACCGGCGGGGCTTCCAACAGATAAATGCTTCCGGGCTTACCCGCGGACATCGCCGTATAGTTCTTCGGTGGGAGGGGGAGAGCAAGGATGCGCTGGTCGATCGCTTCGATGTCGATTTGAACATCAACGGAGTCTTCCTCGGACTCCTTCTCGTCCTCCTCTCCTGGTTTGTCTTCACCTTCCTCACTTTCTTCTTCCACGCTCTCTTCATCGCTTTCGGGCGCGAGCGGTGAGGGACCGTCCTTCGACAAAACGACGACGTAAACGCTCCGTGACACCGGCCGGTTGACACTCGACATGTCGAGCCAACCCGTCGTGGGCCCCACATCCGTACTAGCCGTGAAATAGAGGTGCTTTCCTCCCTTGCCGAAAACGGAAAAGCGCGCGTCACTCATGCCGTCACTCACCTGATGCTTCTCCCCGGTTTCCAGCGAGTAGATGAATACGGCATGAAGATGGCTCGGCAGCTGTTTCGTATAGGTCAACCACATGCTGTCCGGAGACCAGCTCGGGTCCATGGTATGGAACGGGCTGTCATAGGTGTTGGCATCAACTTCCACTCGGTCCCCACTCTCGAGGTCGACGGTCCAGAGCTTCAACCTCTTGTCGGTGTACGCAATCTTCTGGCTGTCCGGAGACCAGACGGGTGCATAGTAATAAGAAGGTGGACTGCCCAAGTCGATCTTACGGGTCTCGCCGAGACCACTTTGGTCCGTCAAGTGAAGGGCGTACTCGCCGGAAGCCTCGGAAAAGTAGCCCACCCATTTTCCATCGGGTGACCAGGCGGGGTCGCGTTCTGCAGCACCCGAGGTTTTTGTCAAATTACGAACATCGCCTTTTTCAGCCGGAACCGTCAAGATTTCACCCCGCGCCTCAAACGCCGCTCGGACTCCAGAGGGTGAAAGCGTGGCGTTCATAATGTTGTCCGCCACCTTTTCGAATCTCGGCCGGGTCGAAGGTAAGTCGCCGGCCACGCTGACTTCGAGCTTTTCAACGGCACCTGAGCCGGGATGGTAAAAATGAAGCTCTCCGAACTGTTCGTAGATGATCACATCCGGCCCCGCCGACGCGGATTTGATATCGAGGCCTCCGTTCGCAAAAACCTCCCGGACCCCGCTCGTTCCCCTATCGTAGGCGAAAAGAGAAACTGGCCCGTTCCGGTCGGACAAGAAATACACCGTGTCACCCAACCAAATAGGATTGAAGTCGTTGGAATCTTCTCTCGGGACCTTGGTGATACTGGAGTCCGAGAGGTCCGCAATCCAGACCGGTGACGCCAGACCGCCGCGATACCTCTTCCACACCTGAAACGCGCCGCCGAATGGGACGTAAGCCATCTGCGAGCCGTCGGGAGAGAAGGTCCCCTGAACGGCAATGGGTAGGGGGACCTCGGTTGGCATCCCGCCATCGACCGAGATAGTAAAAAGCCTGCCAAAAAAGGAATAGCTGTTACGGTCGGAGTTGAACAAGACCTGACGCCCATCCGGAGTCCAACCGACAACCCGATCGGGACCTGGATGATAGGTCAATCGTTGGGGCTCACCCCCCGATGCGGCGACGACATAGATATCTGTATTTCCGTCGTAGTTACCCGTAAAGGCCACCCATGCGCCGTCAGGAGAGAAGAAGGGATCGGCTTCAGCGCCCAAGTGCGTCGTCATCCGCTGTGCCGAGCCTCCCGAACGCCCGACGATCCACAAATCATCTGCGTACACGAAAACGACGTGAGTGCGACTCACCGTAGGTTGTCGCATGAGAATCGGCTCATCGGCCTGCGCAGGTGCCAGCCCTGCCAAAGCCAAGAAAAAGCCCAACAAAATCAATGGCTTGAACTTCATTTCTTCAAACGCTCCTTCCGCAGTTGCGGCACGAGGTTGAGACATTGCTCTTGGTCTCATCCACTAGAGGACCGGTAATACTAACATCCGTTCCAATTCGCAACTTCAAACGTTCATGTTACGAATCAAGCATTGCGGGCTTTGTTTTGCTCACGGCGAGTTGCTATATTGCATTTCGCCCTTTTACCGATGAGAACGCACCGGAGTACCATCACCACCACCGTTGTTCTCACACTCGTCTTGAGCGTACCTGTTGGACGAGCCGAAGACCTTTCTTGGCGAAGGCCCCTTTCGAATCGGAACCAGTTTCCCGTCGCCCTCCAATTCATCTGCTTGAAGCCAGAGAGCGCCCCCGTCCTTGCAAAAAACGACTTCCGTCTCGTATTCAATTTCGACTACTCGAACACCATCATCGATAGATTCAACGACCTAGAATCTCTATCCCTGGACGTGGAGCATTTGAGCACAGAAGTAAGGTTCCATGTTGGTCTAGGAAAGGGCCTGGAGATAGGCGTGGCTTTCCCGTTCTATGTCATGTACGGTGGTTTTCTCGATCCCTTTATTTCCAGCTACCACGACTTATTCGGATTCCCGAACGAGGTGAGAGGACGGACACCCCATAACCTGTTCCAGTACCGATATGAAGTCGACGAGTCCCCGGTGCTTGAAAGAAACGAAGGATCGATCGCCATTGGGGATATCACCTTCTCAGCAAAAAGAACGTTGCTCGAGAATGACAAAAACGCGGTGGCCTTGCGCGCCGCCGTCAAGCTTCCTTCCGGTAGCCCGGAAAAACTAGCCGGGAGCGGCAAGACGGATTTCGGCATCGGACTGGCAGCGAGCCGGGTGGGAGAACGCATTGGAGGCTATTTCAACATCAACTACCACTTTCTTGGAAAAACTGACGACCTCGACACGAAGGACTATCTCTCGCTCATGGCCGCTTTCGATTGGCGCTTTCGAACGACCGTCGCCGCGGTCCTTCAATACGAGGTGCAACAGCCTTCTTTGAAGAGCCAACTCCCCCTTCTCGCTAACCCCGCCCACCAACTCGTCTTGGGCCTAAGATGGAGGAAGTCTGACCGATTCCAGTTCGAATGGCGGCTCGCCGAAGATGTTTCCGAGGCGGGTCCGGATATCACCGTCGCGTTCGAGTGGACGATCCATTGGGCGGCGAGCAAGACCTAACGGTTGCTACGAGTCAAGAAGCGCTGCAACTAGCAAAGGGATGAGAATCTCATGGTGTCCCACAAAATCGAAGCCTCGTCCCGAGCCGGTCACGGGACGTTCCACCACGTTCTTGCGTGGTCGGTAGTGCCGGATGAAATCGAAATTCGCCGTCGAGAAATCTGTCAGTGGGTTGCCTAGATTGCGGACCACGCTCACGGCCTTTAGGAAGACCTCCGGCAAAATCACGGCCGAGCCTAGATTCAAATAGACCCCACCACCATGGAGCAACCTCACCATGGAAGCCAGCAGACGAAAATCTCGATGACTCCCCTCGCCTATGGCGCCGCCAGACGCCTGCGGGTGCATGTGAATGATGTCGGTTCCGATCGCAACATGGACCGTCACCGGTATGGATAGCTGATAGCCGGTCCATAGAAGGCTCTTTTTCATGAACTGAGGTTTGTGTTGATCGAGAAACGCTCCCACGGCCTCCCCAATGCCGGTTCCCTGCTCGACGCCTTCCTCGATGGCTCGGTTCAAGAGGTGACCGGTCTCTTCGGCCATACCGAACTCACCTGACCCCAGACCCTCCTCGACTTCTTCAGAAGTTTGACCTACGAGTGCCATTTCGAAATCGTGGATGATGCCGGCACCGTTCAAAACCAAGCCATCGACGTAGCCCTCGTGCATGAGGTGGATAATGAGAGGGGAAAGGCCGACCTTGATCACATGGGCGCCCATTCCCCACAAAAGCGCCTGCTCGGCATTTCGCGCCTTCTTCACTCGCGCGACGAGCTCCCGAAGATCCTGGGCCGCCAGGACTCGTGGTAACTTCTCCCAAAAATCCTTGAAGCTTCCGCCGGGTTGCGCGATGCCGGCCAACTCGTCGACTCCCACCTTACTTTTGCGGGACTTGAGCGGATAGGTTTTGAGGCCGGCCAAATCGAGAGGCTCGACAGGATAGTCCGGCATCTACTGACCCTCTCGTGAAAACGACTCATCAACCATTTGGCAAAGCAAATGGATGATCATGGCATGGACTTCTTGAACGCGGGCGGTTTCATGGTGCTCCACGTTCAAGCAGATGTCGACCAAAGGTCTCAGCTTGCCGCCATCGCGACCGGTGAGTCCGATCGTCCGCATATCCAGTTGGCCACAAGCCTTGACCGCTTCGAGAACGTTGTCCGAGTTACCGCTCGTACTGATGGCTAGCGCCACATCGCCGGCAACTCCAAGCGCTTCCACCTGCCGACTGAAGACGTAGCGATAGTCGCTATCGTTGGCCACACTCGTAAGAGTTGACGTGTCCGTGGTGAGGGCAATTGCCGGTAAACCGCGTCGGTCGGCGACGAATCGGTTGACGAGCTCCGATGAAAAATGCTGCGCATCGGCGGCGCTTCCGCCGTTGCCAAATGCCAAGGCCTTGTGTCCCGCCTGGAGCGCTCCGACGAGCATTTCCCCCGCTTCCAACACACGAGGCGCCGTTTCGTCGAAAAATGACCGTTTGAGCTCCAGACTTTCCGAAACGACGCTTCGGATCTTCAAGATATCCACGGCTGGATTATAAGGCGAAATTCGGGCGTAAGACTAATCGATGAGCATACAGTCGCCGAAGCTATAGAAGCGGTACCCTTTGCGAATGGCCTCTTGATACGCCCGCCTCATGACTTCCCCCCCGCCAAAAGCCGACACGAGAAGAAAAAGCGAGCTCCTTGGAAGGTGGAAATTGGTGAGCAAGCCGTCAACGACCTTGAAACGATACCCTGGGTAAATGAACAGATCCGTCTCATCACTGCCGGTCCTTACTACGCCTCGTACATCCGCCGCACTTTCCAAGGTACGGACAGCAGTTGTACCCACCGCGACCACCCTTCCGCCTCGTGCCCGCGCCCGCTCCAACGCTTGGACCGTCTCTTCTGGAATCGTGAAGAACTCCGACCCCATCTGGTGCTCCTCCACAGAGTCGGTTCGTATGGGTTGAAACGTACCGTAGCCCACGTGGAGCGTGATCTCCGAATAGCCGACGCCTCGGCCCTTCAGGGCCTCCAGCACCTCGGGCGTAAAATGCAGACCTGCCGTGGGTGCCGCCACCGACCCACGGTCCTTTGCGTATACCGTTTGGTAGCGTTGCCTGTCCCCGGCTTCAAGCCTCGCTCCCTTTCTTTTGATGTAAGGGGGTAGAGGAGTTTGGCCTATCTGCTCGACCGTCTCGTAAATGTCTCCTTCACACTGTAGCTCCACGGTACGCTTTCCATACTCGCCGCAGCCAATCACTCTCCCACGAATCAATCCGCCCCCGAGCTCGAAGACGGTGCCTTCGTCGAGTCTGCTGGCCGGCCGGGAAAGGACCTCCCAATGGCCGGGCTCGAGGGAACGAAGAAGCAGTAACTCTACCGAGGCACCCCTTACCGTTCGTCCAAACAGCCTAGCTGGAAACACACGGGAGTTGTTCACGACGAGAAGGTCACCAGGGTTCAATAGCTGCGGTAGCTCACGAAACTCATGGTGAGAGAGTCCTGGAACACGAAGTAAGCGTGAGCTATCACGTTTCGGCAGGGGCTCCTGAGCAATGAGCTCCGGTGGAAGGTCGAAATCGAAATCGGAGAGTTGCAGTTTGGTTCCTACTCAAAGTCGCTAAAAAAGTCGGTTCTGTCCGTTCGTTTGTTCGAGGCCAAAGTGACGGTAGGCTCGTTCGGTCGCCATACGCCCCCGCGGAGTTCTCTCGAGGAAGCCGATTTGGAGCAAGAAGGGCTCGTAAACATCTTCTATGGTATCCGGCTCCTCGCTGATGACCGCCGCTATGGTACTCAGCCCCACCGGACCACCACCGAATTTTTCGATGACCGCCAAGAGAATTTTCCGATCCATCTCGTCGAACCCATGCTCATCGACCCCGAGAAGGTTGAGCGCATCGAGAGCAACTGACTCGTTGATCTTCCCGTCGGCTTTGACTTGGGCAAAGTCGCGAACCCTGCGCAGGAGCCGATTGGCGATGCGCGGTGTCCCGCGGGACCTGACCGCCAATTTCCTGGCCGCTTTCTCGTTGATCGCAACGTCTAGCAGAGAAGCAGATCTTCGGATCACCGAACTCAATTCACTCTCCTCGTAGAAGTCGAGACGGTGGACGAGACCGAACCGAGACCTCATGGGAGAAGTAAGAAGACCCGCTCGCGTCGTTGCTCCCACCAGTGTGAAGGGCGCGATAGGAATCTTCACCGATTTGGCGGATGGACCCTGGCCAATGATGATATCGAGCTTGAAATCTTCCATCGCCGGATAGAGAACTTCCTCAATGGACGGGTGCAGCCGATGGACCTCGTCGATGAAGAGAACATCGCGCTCTTCGAGATTCGTAAGTAGCGCAACGAGGTCGCCCGATTTCTCGATCAACGGGCCAGCCGTCGACTTGATGTCAACATCCAACTCGTTGGCAATGACGTGGGCCAACGTCGTCTTACCGAGTCCCGGCGGACCATAGAGAAGGACATGATCCATCGCCTCGCCCCGCGCCGAGGCAGCCTGAACGGCGATCTGGAGCTGGGTCTTGACTTTTTCCTGACCGATATACTCTGCAAATGTCCGCGGGCGGAGGCTCGTGTCGAGAGACAGGTCCTCTTCGGTTCGTCCCGCAGTAACCAGTCGATTGTCCATGGCTTTGGGGGATTGTAGGTCAGGCGGAGCCTGACCACCAAACAGGCTGTTTAGGCTCGCCCGTCGAAGCCGGCTGTCCGCCTTTGCTTCGCCCTCAAGCAAGAATCGGCGAAGCTACTGCGAGACCTCGCCGTAGCCGTTGAATTCGTCTATTTTGCCAACGGCGTAAGCGGGTTGCCTGGCGCAAAACGGCAGCCGTCCTCACAACTCCGGTCCAGGCCCGAGAAGGCCTCTTTACACTTCGAGCCCTACCGAACGCATGAGATCGAGGGCGTTGCTCTTCTGCACCACGCCGGGTCGTAGGTGGTAGTCGAACACCATCTTTCCGTTTTCCAGATGATCTTCGAAGTGAACGTTTAGAGCGGCCGGTGCCATCGAGTCTGCGACCTTGGACAATGCGAGGTCATGGGTTGTGATGAGACCTACGGCACCGCGCTCCACCAAGCCTCGCACGACCGCCTCTGCTCCGATCCGCCGATCATGAGAGTTGGTGCCATGGAAGATCTCATCCAAAAGAAAGACCAACGGGAGAGAGTCTTCGGTCAAATCCATGATCTGGCGCAGGCGTTTGATCTCGGCATAGAACCGGGAAACACCTTCTTGAAGGGAATCCACGATCCGGATCGATGCTCCGACGGCGAGAATCGACAACCGTAAACGTCGGGCCCGTACCGGCGAACCAGCCAAGGCGAGCACACTGTTGATGCCAATGGTTCGAAGCAGCGTACTCTTGCCCGACATGTTCGAGCCGCTCACTACGAGAAGATGCAGTGGCTCTCCGAGCCGGAGATCGTTTCGGGTCAGTTGGCCTTCCGGGATCAACGGATGACCGATGCCCTCTCCTTCGAAAAGAGGTCCCTCGTCTGCGAGCTCGGGAAAGGGATCGTCAGGATGTTCATAGGAAAACGTGGCCAAAGCAATGAGCGCTTCCATCTCGCCGAGCGCCTCGAGCCATCGCTCGACGGACGGCCCCGAACGGGAACGCCAGGATTCCAGAGCAAAGGCGAACTGCGTCCCCCAAAGAAGAAGCATGGCCACGGGAGCAAACATCTTGTTGAGCCGCAGATCCATGAGCTCGATGAGGCGCCGGAGCCGGTGGATTTGCCGTGAGGCGGAAAGACCGCCCACGGAGAGCAGTTGTTGAAGCTCTATCAAACGCGTTGAGCTGAACGACTCTTTTTCCAAACGGTTGAGAATCCGGGAAAGCATGCCCAACTCGCGATCCGGCTTGTCTGCCGAGGCGATGACTTCCTCCACCCTTGATCGGAGCCACAAGGCGAAGGTCGCCTCAATGACCAGAACCGTGAGGACAACCGATCGGTGAATGTAGGACCCCAGCCACCCCAGGACCACGGCAACCGATACGACCGCCAGAGCAAAGGCTGCGGCACCGACCACACGAGAGGTGAGAGTCGGTGGTGAAGAGGCCCATTGAACCAACGATTGCGGGTCGACCTCCGGCGTGATCTCTTCATCAACGATGGCAAGCTCTTCTATAAGATCCAGTTTCGCCCCGAGCTCGCGGACCGCCGCTTGGCGAGCAACGACGGTCTCCTTCGATGCCGGCGACAAGAGCCACCCGGCCAATGTGCGAGCGCCCCAGGGTGTCCGAGTCGTACACAGGAGCTCGAATACGGAACCCTCCCCGAAGAGGTCGAGATCTCGGGCGTAAGGATGGGACTCCTCCAAGAATCTCAACCCGTCGTCTCCCGAGCCCGCCCACCGACCTTCGAGGCGCCCCAATCCTTTCTGATAGAAAACAACGGCGCGCTTCGCTCGATCGAGTGACCGTATGACACCCGCATGCAAAATCATCAATACCAAGAAGGACACCAGAGGCAGGGCCATCCAAATGACTGAGATATCGTTGGTCTCCCAGACGAACCAAGCCATCACCACGGCCAAAAGGAAAACGGCTAACCGAGCATTGGAGAGCCGGCCTGCTCTTTGTTTCAAGCGAGCGGCCTGGACGCGGTATGCATTGAGATGGGATTCATATTGTGTGCGGGCGTCCTGCGGATTCGTGTCCGACATTTCTCGAGCTCTCTCGGGTAGGAACTACCTGGACAATTGGCGAAGGGCCTTCTTGAGTGCCATTTCGAAGGATAACTCTGGCTCCTGATGAAGCACCTGAGCGACGAGTTTGTCGGCCTGGTTTCTTTGATAACCGAGGTTGACCAAGGCCGAAAGTAGGTCATCACCGAGAGACGGTTGGATGTCGGGGGTCTCCTCACCTATAGTCGGCTCACCGGCCAACGACATGACTTCGGGCATCTTATCCTTGAGCTCGACCACGACTCTCTCCGCTGTTTTCTTCCCCACACCGGGGACCGAGCTCAACCGCCTCAGGTCACCAAGGCGAATGGCTTCCACCAGATCACGAGGCTCCAAACCAGAGAGCACTTTCAAGGCAAGAGACGGACCGACACCAGCAACACCAATCAGCTTCTGAAACAGCACGTCCTCGATTTCCGTCAGGAAGCCGTAGAGAGCCATCGTGTCTTCCCGAACATGCGTGTGAATTCTAAAGGCAACGGTCGCCCCCTCGCCGTCTAGGTCATAATAAGTCGACAAGGGGATGAATACTTTGTAGCCCACCCCACCCACCTCGAGCACGACCTGTCCCGGCCTCTTCGATAACAGGGTTCCACGGAGATGAGCAATCACGGTTTCGCCCTCGGGGTAGCTCGCCGCCGACTCGTGCCTGCGCGGCTACCTAGCTCGACTTTTTGTGCGAATCGAAATCGGTGCGCATGACAAAGCGCCACCGCCAGAGCGTCAGCTGCGTCATGAGGCTCGGGAGGCGCATCGAGACCGAGAAGGAGGGCCACCATTTTCTGGACTTGACGTTTGTCGGCACGTCCATAGCCAACGACGGCTTGTTTGATCTCCAACGGGCTGTACTCGTCGATGGGGATACCTTGCGACACACCGGCAACAATGGCAACGCCGCGAACATGTCCAAGCCTCAACGCACTCTTGACGTTGGCAGCATAGAACAGATTCTCCACGGCCATCCGATCGGGACGACAACCAACAATGACTTTCATGAGCTCGGTGTGGATGAAGTAGAGTCTCTCGGGAAACGAGAGAGAAGCCATCGGAGCCACGACCCCGTAGTCTCGAAGCGAATGGCGGTCACCATCCGATTCGATAGCCCCATAGCCCGTTGCCACAGTGCCGGGGTCAATGCCAAGGATTATCAAAATGTTCTCGGGTACAAAGTAGGAAATCAGGAAATCGAGAATTCAAGAATTTTCGGAATCTGTAGTTGTCAATCTTACCGTGCGCTTCTTTAATTCCTGATTTCTTGAGTTCTTGAATTCTCTTCGCGCGCGCCGTCGATACTGCCACACGCTTTGCTAAGCCATCGCGGCTTCTATTTCTTTTTCTTCAATATCGAAGTTCGCCCATACGTTTTGCACGTCCTCATGGTCTTCCAGAAAATCCATCAATTTGAGAACCTGCTGTGCATTCTTACCTTCGATCTTGACATGACTCTGGGGAAACATGCCCAATTGTTGAACGGCGAGGGGGACATCCTTCTTCTTGATCGCCTCGAGCACCTGTTCGAAGGCGTCCGGTGGTGTAAAAACCTCCCAGCTGCCACCGTCTTCATTGACGTCTTCGGCCCCGGCCTCGAGTGCGATCTCGAGGAGCTCTTCCTCTTCGATCTTATCCTTCTCGATCACCAAGTAGCCTTTCTTTTGGAACATCCAAGCGACCGACCCCGGCTCCCCCAGGTTTCCACCGTATTTGGAGAAGAGGTGCCGTATCTCGGGGAGGGTGCGATTACGATTATCCGTCGTCACCTCGATGAGCATTGCCACTCCACCAGCACCGTACCCTTCGTACTGTACCTCTTCGAGATCGTAGCCCTCCAGCTCACCGGTACCTTTTTTGATGGCGCGGTCGATGGTGTCTTTGGGCATGTTCTCGGCCTTGGCTTTTTCAACGGCCAACCGGAGACGTGGATTGAAACCCGGGTCGCCCCCACCGATGCGAGCCGCCACGGTGATCTCCTTGTTGATTCGGCTAAAAGCTCTGCCTCGTTTGGCGTCGGTCGCAGCCTTTTTGTGCTTAATTGAGTGCCACTTAGAGTGTCCTGACATGACGAGCTCCGTCTAATGGAAGTGCAGAATGTTAACACGAATAAAGGGTCAGCGTGAAGGGTCAGGCCTCAGTCGAAGGATTTACGGAGAGGCCGGACCCTTCATGGGCCTGACCCTTCAGGATGTCTAGCGGGTTTTCTTCGTGGTTGGACGCCGAGAAACCAAAGACCTTTGACGCGCTTCGGCCGCCCTGACTATTTTCTCGATCTCGATCTCGGGGAGTCCAGATACAGCCCTTAGGAGTCGCGCTGCAGGGGCCGGCATCTGGCGAATGATGCGATGGAGATCCGAAGCAACTCTGCCCGCAAGAGCAAGGAGCTCATCAGCGTCCTGGTCTAGGGCTTTTGCGATCTTGACCACTTTCTTTTCGGCAGGCGGCGGGAAAACGTCACGTTCGATCGGAGCGAGGTAGGTTGGGCTCATCCCCACTTGCCTTGCCAACTGCGCGATACTGATTTGTTTCTCCTCACGCAGTTTTCGGACCGTCTTCCCAAACTTCATATGCTGTCTCCCTTGTTCACAATAACAAGGATGGCGCAGCTCACTCGATCGAGTTGATTGCAGGAAGAAACAAGCTGAAAGCGGAACCGGGGCAATTCCTTGCCCCGGCCCGTTGGTCGTTAGGGTTTCACCCAACCTGTAACCGAGACGTGCTTTCCGCCTTCGATTTTCATCAACTGGACGGAATCGAAGCCTTGGTGGTTGTCCTTGTTGATAGTGATGGGCTGCCCCAAGAAGTTATCGGACCACTCTTCGAGACTCTCGAGGGCCAAGATCAATCTCAAGCGATTGATGCTCGGCCCCGCTCTCTTGATACCTTCGACGAGCAGTTCGGCCCGCACCAGACCCATGAGAGCATAAGACCCGAAAGGAACATCTGGGGCGTACTTGGACATGATCTCGCGAGCACGCACCACGCCCGGCTCGTCGGAATCTGGATTGGGAACACCAGAGGCTACAATGGCACCCTCCCAGAGCTCCCCGGCGGCCTCCCACATGGCTGGATCGGCAAGGACTCCGCTTCCCAAGAGTGTCGGGTGGAATTCCATACTGCGGAACTTCACCGTATCATTATATTTCTTGAACTCCTCGAGCAGGGGTGCAACGTGGGACGGGATCCCCCAAAGCATGACAGTATCCAAGACCTTGTCTCTCAATTCCTTTGCCTTGTCAGAAAAATCCGTCTCACCAACACTGTAAGGCACGGAGATGAGCAGCTCTTTGTCGAGTCTCCCCAAGGCCAATAGTGCGCCTTCCTGTCCTTCCCGTCCAAACGAGTCGTCCTGATACATCATTCCGACTCTGTCAGCCCCTAGCTCCTTAACAGCGTATTCGGCAAGCGCCCGGGCCTCAGTCACATACGAAGGATAGATCGAGAAGACATAGGCCTGAACGGGTATGGCCCATACTCTGGAACCCGATCCGGGGTTGATCCAAGGGATCATCTCGAGAGCCAAGTAATCCTTTACCGCCAAGCAATTAGCTGTACCATGGCCACCAACGATGGCGAACACTAGGTCTTGCTCCACGAGTTCCTTGACAACCTCGGGGGTACGGGCGGGGTCGTAGGCATCATCCTTCGTGATGAGCGTTAGCTTGCGACCATGGACTCCGCCTTCCTCCTCATTGATGTACTTGAAATAGGCATCCACAGCCTTGGCGCTCACACCAAGGTGAGTCGCCGGCCCTGTCAAGGGCGCCCAAGTGCCTATTTTGATTTCCCCCTTCGTGACTCCAACCACCGTCTCTCCGCAGCCGGATAAGAATGACCCGCAGACGACAGCCACAGCCAGCAATACGATTCGTTGCGTCAGTTTCATGGGTAACCTTCCTCATAAAGCAGCCTCGAACTCCAAACGTTCCGCTCCCCCACGACTTGGAACTCGATTCGAGACTGGCTCTGGCGAAATGAAACTCCTAGGAACCTCCAAGCAAAGGACCGCAATCCCGTCGGGATTCCCTTTCCTGTAAACTCGCAAAGTCGGTGTCGTTGGCGATCCGTGATGATCTCGCCAAAGACCCGCCTGCTCCCATAAACTCGATCAAACCCGCATATACTACCATGTCTCGCACCACGAGACTACGATCTGCCCTCGGCGAAACACATGCTATACTTTTATGAGTTCCTTAGCGACAACCACAGGGGAAAAGCAAATGAGCGAAGAGCTCGAGGCAGAAGATGATGTGTTTCTCAATGAGGGCGTCCTCTACTGCGTTTGTGGCCAACCCATAGAAGCCGAAGATGTCGGGGGGCTGATTGCTCAAACAGGTAACCGCGAGTATGTCTCTTGTCCGACTTGCGAGATGAGATACTACGCTGAGGGAGGCAAATTCAGGCTCGACGAGTGAGCACCGACGACACCCGAAGCTCGACGCCCCTTTATCGCCAACCTTCTATCGCGGCCGCGTACAAACCCGGCTCTCTCGAGGCCCGTTAAACCTCTGGCAGGGAGCCATCGAATGGAAGGCTCCCCGCCACTAGGCTTCCCCTCCGTCTTTCTGCCACTAACGGCCGAAGACAAAGGTTATGCCGCCACCTCGATTAGGTATCGGAGCCAAAGCCACCGAAACCGCCCCCCGAGCGATCCGGACCCATGTCGTCATCGTCCGGGCTGTCCCCGAATCCAGGCTCCGACTCGGTCCAGCCCTGATCAGGCGCCGGTGTGGGCTCAGGGGTGGTCCATGGGCTCACAGTCGTGACCACCTCGGGTTCCTCTGGTTTTGGAGGAGGAACCACCTTCTTCTTCGGAGCCGCTTTCTTCTTGGGTTGGGCCTTTTTTGCTATTTTCTTCTTGGTAGCCACTTTCTTTTTGGTGACTTTTTTCTTTTTTGTGGCTTTCTTTTTGGTGGCCTTCTTCTTCTTCGTAGCCTTTTTCTTCTTGGCTACCTTCTTCTTAGCTACCTTCTTCTTTGTGGCCTTCTTCTTTGTGGCCTTCTTCTTTGTGGCCTTCTTTTTTGTGGCCTTCTTTTTGGCCTTTTTTGCTGCCTTCTTCTTGGCTTTGCGGACGGCCGTCCTCGCCTTTCGGGCTACCTTCTTGGCAGCGCTTCTAACCTTTCGAGCAAACCGTTTGACTTCCTTTTTGGCCGTGGTCTTCTTCTTTTTCTTTTTCTTCTTCATTTGAGCTTCCTACCTCCATCGACAACCAAGGTTTCACCAGTGATGTAACGTCCTTGTTTGGTTAAAAACAAAGCCGCATCGACAACATCGCCGAAACGACCGAACTCCCTCATCGGGATAGATTCTTTGAGTCGTTCCACCTCCTCGGCTTCCATATTCTCCGGAACGGTTAAGATCCCGGGTGCAATACTATTCACTCGAATCCGTGGAGCCAAGGCCAGAGCCAAGGTTCGAGTCGCCATTTGCACGGCTGCTTTGGAGGCGCAGTACAAAGGGTAGCCACTCCACGGGACCAATCCACCGACGGATGAGATATTGAGGATAGAGCCTTCGACCCCTCGCTTCATGCGGCGGGCCACTTCTTGGCTCGTAAAGAAAGTTGCTTTCAGATTGACTCCGAACATCCGGTCGAATTGGCTTTCGGTCATCTCGTCAATAGGCGTGCGTTCGAAAACACCAGCATTGTTGACCAAGACATCGATACGGCCCAACGTCTCGTCAATCTCCCTCGCCGTTGATCGGATATCTTCCATTCGAGCAAGGTCGGCCTTTACGGGCCGACACCGTACACCAAAAGCGCGAACATCGGATTCAGTTTGCTTGGCTTCACGGACGGATTGATGAAAGCTGAAGGCGATGTCTGCGCCCTCTCGTGCGAATCCAAGGGAAAGTGCACGACCGAGTCCTCTAGCCCCACCGGTGATCCACACGACCTTGCCATGGAGATCGGTTGTCACCGATGGGTTCCTTTTCGTTCGAGCATTGTAAGCACCCTTTCATTGAAGTGTCAAAGGTGTTTTTAATACAATGAAGGTCATTTGAAAAGCAAGAAATGATGAATCGGATTCGCACCTATGCTCGCTTCGTCAAGATAGAGCACACCCTTTTCTCCTTTCCACTCCTCTTGAGTGGAGCCTTACTCGCAAGCCACGAGCACCTCACTCTCAGGACGCTAGTACTGATTCTATTGGCTGGAACCGGAGCTCGCATCGCCGCACTTTCATTGAACCGGATCCTCGATCGCAGGTTCGATCGAGACAACCCCCGCACCGCTTCGAGGGCCCTCGCCAACGGCACCATGAATCACCGCGAGGCGTGGCTTGTAACTATTTCTGGTACAATACTTTATCTTGTCGCCGCCACTTTGATTTCTCCTCGATGCTTGCTGCTGGCCCCGATACCTCTCGCCGTTTTTGTTATTTACCCATTGCTCAAGCGCGTCACTATGTGGGCGCACCTTGGTGTTGGTCTTGGTCTTTCCATAGCGCCACTAGGAGCTTGGTACGCCACCTCACTTAGCTTCCATGGCACCGGGCCCATCCTGAGCTTGGCCGCCTTCACACTTTTCTGGGTCTCCGGATTCGACATCATCTACTCAACTCTCGACGAAGAGTATGATCGTGGTCACGGGCTCTTTTCTTTGCCTGCCTGCCTGGGACAACGGAGGGCGCTCGCGGTTTCTATGGTGTTTCACATCGCTGCCTTTGCTTGCCTTGGGATTTTGTACTGGATGCAACTCGAGGGTCTGGTTGCGGGACTCCTACTGTTGGTGTCTGGTGCTCTTCTTTTTCTCGAACATCGCAAAGCCGATGATGTCGAGTTGAGGTTCTTTAAGATCAACGCCGTTCTTGGCTTCGTGGTTCTCGCTCTCGTGTACAGCGGTCTGACGGGCGCCAGCTTTTCATAGGATATTATGCGATTCTTGGTCGGAATAACCGGAGCATCTGGAGCGATTTACGGCGTTTCTTTCTTGAAGCGCTGTCCCGGGGACAAATTCTTGGTCGTCTCCAAATGGGGCCAGGAGGTTATCCGAGAGGAAGTCGGGATGGACATCGAGGAACTCTCACCCTTCGTCAAGAAGACCTTTCCCGATGACGATCTGGCAGCACCTTTTGCCTCCGGCTCGAATCGCTATGATGCGCTCATCATCATCCCCTGCAGCCTGTCGACGCTGGGCAAGATCGCCAACGGAATTGCAGATACTCTCATCACCCGCGCCGCGCAGGTCGCCTTAAAGGAGCGAATCAAGGTCATTGTGGCTCTCAGAGAAACGCCGCTGTCGACGTTTGCCCTCGAGAATGCTCTCAAGCTCTCCCGTGAAGGAGTGGTGATCATGCCGATCTCGCCTCCTTACTACAAACATCCTGCCTCGATGGATGAAGCCGTCAACGGATTCATTGACAAAACGCTGCCTATCTTGGGCGTTTCCGTCAAAGGAGGATGGAGAGCCGAGGAGATCGAGTGAGCTTCACGAATCTTCGGGGATTCCTAGACGTCTTGGAGCGCCGGGGCGATCTTCGGAGGATCCGAGTCGAGGTCGATCCTCAGTACGAAATCACGGAAATCGTCTGCCGGGTCGTCCGAGAGGAGGGCCCGGCACTCCTCTTCGAGCGCGTCAAGGGAAGTCCATTTCCCCTTGCAGTCAACGTCCTCGGCGCACGAAGGCGTATCGATTGGGCCCTGGGTCGCCCCCCCGATGAGTTCGGACAAGAGCTTTTCCAGCTCGCCCAAAGGATGAATCCTCCTACACTCTCGAGTCTTTTTAAAAGTCGGAAAGCTCTCCGGCGCGTCCTATCTATGCGGAAGAAGAAGGCTCGCGGTGGACCGTGCCAAGAAGTCGAAGAGCTTCCCAACCTCGAGAGCCTTCCCATTCTCAAGTGCTGGCCCGAGGATGGGGGCCGATTCTTCACGTTGGGTTTGGTCCTTACACGGGATCCCGAATCGAAGGTGGGCAATCTAGGCATCTATCGCATGCAAGTCTTCGGACCGGATAAGACCGGCATGCACTGGCAGATCATGAAGGGGGGGGGCTACCACTATTATCGTGCCGAGCAGCGAAGCCAATCGCTGGACGTCGCGGTGGTCGTGGGAACCGATCCAGCACTTCTCCTTGCCGCTGTCGCACCTTTACCCGAGGGCTTCGATGAAGTTGCCTTTGCGGGTCTCCTTCGCGGAAAGGCCACGGAAGTCGTGCGAGGGCGCACGGTGGATCTCGAAGTGCCGGCCCAGGCCGAGTTCATCCTTGAGGGCCAGGTTCCGCCTCATGAGCGCGAACTGGAGGGCCCCTTTGGAGATCACTTCGGACATTACTCTCACCAGTCACCGTTTCCCGTCTTTCACATCAAGAAGATCACGCGGCGACGTGAAGCGATCTTTACAGCCTCCATTGTCGGTCAACCTCCGCAAGAAGATCGCTATCTGGGTGACGCGGTCCAAAAAATGACGAGCCCCTTGCTCAAGTTGATCCACCCTGAAGTCAGAGACCTATGGGCCTATTACGAAGCGGGCTTCCACAATCTGCTGGTCGTGGCGGTGGAAGAACGATACGAAAAGGAGGCTTTGAAGACAGCGCTTGGGCTTTTTGGAACAGGCCAACTCGCCCTTACCAAGGCCATTGTCCTCGTCAGCGCCGGTGTCGACGTCCGCAGCTTCGATGCCGTGCTGGAATCGATTCGTAACTACTTCAACCCAGCAGAAGACTTCCTTCTCTTGCCCGGCGTACCGCTGGACACACTGGATTTCACGAGCTTCAAGCTGAACCTCGGCAGCAAGATGATCCTCGACGCCACAGCAAAAGGGGAAGCACCTGAACACCACCGTCTTCCCTCCATAGAACCCCGAGCGTTGGATCGCCGGGTCCGAGCTTTTCAGGTGTTGGGAGACACGATGCTGGTCGTTCAAGTTGAAGAGGAGCCTCGCAAGGTCGTTCAGCAACTCGTTAAGAGGCCAGAGCTCGCGTCGATCAAAATCATCACCGCCGTCAGTCCGGACATCGATCTCGACGACCGCGAGAAGCTGCTCTGGGGGATCTTCACGCGGTTCGATGCCGCTCGAGATGTGGTTTTCGCCGAATCCAGCCTGCGCGGAGCATGGCCGGTTCACCGTGGCTGCTTGGGGATCGATGCCAGTTTCAAAACCGGATATCCCAACCCCATCGTGATGGACCCGGATATAGTCGAACGGGTCAACCGACGATGGGGGGAATATGGCATTGACTGATGGCGCTGGCGAGTCTCGGTTAGCGCCGTTTGTTAGAATTCAAGAAATCAAGAACCCAAGAAATCAAGAATCTAAGGTTCCCTGCCTTTTCAGAGTACGGATGATTTGCCTAGAGTGGAAGAGACGCTCTATTCTGTCAGGTCAGTCAGTTTGCGGCAGGATTTGGATCTAGGGGCGAGTGCGCCCCGGGATAGGCGGGACAATCTAGGAGCACATCAATGACGAGCGGGGAACCTCTGCGTGCACAGGACATAGCCTTCCAAGATCGAGCTCTCCCCCCCATATGGGACAAAGTGGTCGAAGGTCGAAGGCTCGACCGCGAGGACGGTCTCGCTCTCTTGCGCACGGTGGATATCACGTCCTTGGGAAAGATGGCCGACCACGTCAGGCGAACTAAGAACGGGGACTTCGTCTATTTCGTGATGAACCGTCAAATCAATCCGACCAACGTGTGTGTCCTCGATTGCCGTTTCTGTGATTTTGCCGTCAAGGTCAAAGACCCAAACGGCTATGAAATGACCGTCGAAGAGATACTCGGCCGCATCAACGATGAGATCTCCGAGGTCCATATCGTCGGCGGCATGCATCCTCACTGGAAATTCGAGCAGTACTTGAACATCATCAAAGCGATCCACGATGATCACCCAAAGATACAAATCAAGGCTTGGACGGCGGTCGAGATCGATTGGTTCGCAAAGATCGAAAGAGCCTCGATCGAGGAGGTGTTGGCTCGCCTGCGAGAAGCTGGACTTGCATCCTTACCCGGAGGCGGGGCCGAAGTGTTCTCTCCCCGAGTCCGCGAGGCTCTGTTCCAGCACAAGATTGGAGGAGAGCGGTGGCTCGAGGTGCATCAGACTGCCCACCGGATGGGCATCCCTTCTAACGCCACACTTCTTTATGGTCACATCGAAACCCACGAGGAACGGGTGGACCACTTGCTCAAACTGAGAGCAGCACAAGACAACCAGCCGGGATTTCTCTCCTTCATCCCTTTGGCGTTTCAGCCCGGCAACACGGGGATAGTGGAACGTCAGGCTTCTGCGCTAGAAGACCTCAGGACGATTGCCTGTGCGCGACTGCTACTCGACAACATTCCTCATATCAAGGCCTACTGGGTCATGTTGGGCGAGGAGACCGCCGCCGTTGCCTTGAACTTTGGCGCCGACGATCTCGATGGAACAATTGGTGAGGAACGCATTGCACACGCCGCACTTGCCAAGAGTCCAGTGGGACTGGTTCGGGATCGATTAGTCGAAATAATCACGGAAGCAGGAAAAGTCCCGGTCGAGAGGGACGCCCTTTACAACGTGCTCCGAGTCTACAACAAAAACTGAAGTTGTGAAGCCAAACATCAGGTCCAGATTCAAAGTGATATGTCTTAATACTTGAGTATTCGAGTACTCGAGTACTCGAATTCTTGGACACAATGAAACTACTCATAGGAAAAATACCGTTTCTCAACTCCGAACCCTTCTATCCACTCCTCGGCCAACACCGTATGGTGGCCATGCCGCCACGAGAGCTGGGGAAACTGGCGCAGAGGGAATCCATCGATGCCGGTATCATGGCCACGGTTGACTACCTGCGGCTCGAGGATCGTTACGAGCCCATAGGGAACCTTGGTGTCGCGAACCGAGAGGAGGTGAGAAGCATTCTGCTCTTCAGCCGCCACGCGATGCAGGAGCTCGGGGGAGCTCGGGTCGGAGTGACTGAAGAGACCTCCACCTCAGTGCGCCTCCTGCGATTGCTGCTCGAAGCGAAAAGCGGTATCCGGCCCCGAGAATACGTACGCAACCTGCAGGAAGAGGCAGATGCATTTCTCGTGATTGGGGACGAGGCGCTCCGCCGGGGGCGCGCTCATTGCGACGGCTTCATCCATCGTTTCGACTTGGCCGCTCAATGGTGGGACTGGAAGAACCTCCCCTTCGTCTTCGCGCTATGGGTCGTGCGAAGAACCCTTCCCGATGAGGACAAGCAGCAGTTTGCGGAGCTGCTGG
The DNA here is from genome assembly GCA_963697355.1 of uncultured Acidobacteriota bacterium. Taxonomy (GTDB): domain Bacteria; phylum Acidobacteriota; class Vicinamibacteria; order Marinacidobacterales; family DATDRI01; genus CAVONV01. The sequence continues at coordinate 227,754 of CAVONV010000021.1, read as the reverse complement.
AACGGTCCCTCGACACGGGAATAAAACAAATCGACGAGACGGCTGCGCGCTACGCGGGAGAGCTTGGAACGGCCAGGGAACTCGCCAGCTATCTTCGCAACTTCCGCTACCGGCTAGGCCCCGATGAATGGCAGGGACTCGCCGAGTTCCGTCGTCTGGTTCAGCAGCGGGATTTGCTCGAGCCCATCTGAGGAAGAACAATGCGAACGACTACGAGGCTCGAAGCGATTGCTGAACGAGTTCAGTTGGGGGAGCGCCTGTCCCACGAGGACGGACTCTATCTATTGCGCGAGGCGCCACTCCTCGACTTGGGTCAACTGGCGATGGCCGTCCGAAGGCGATTCCACCCCGAGCCTTTGGTGACGTTCGTCGTCGACACCAATCCGAACTACACCAATGTCTGCAACGTGGACTGCACGTTTTGTGCCTTTTACCGCCCTCCCGGACACAAAGAAGCCTATACGATCGATATCGAAGAGATGCTGGACACGATCGGCAGAGCAGCAGAGCTTGGTGCTACCACGGTACTGATGCAGGGAGGTGTTCACCCAAATCTGCCACTCGATTACTACCTGGACATGGTGCGGGCCGTGCGGAAGCGCTATCCCCAAGTCACGCCGCACTTTTGGTCGGCTCCCGAAATCCAAGGTATCGCCGAAGTCTCCAGCCTGTCGGTCCGGGAAGTGCTCCTTCGCTTGAAAGAGGCCGGACAAACCACCATCCCCGGGGGAGGGGCGGAAATTCTGTCCGACCGAGTTCGCAGAAAGGTCTCCCACAACAAGGGCTTGTCCGAGGCTTGGCTCGAAGTACACAAAGAGGCGCACTCATTGGGTTTCCGCACTACGGCCACGATGATGTACGGTCACGTTGAAACGGAGGAGGATATCATTGAGCATCTGGAACGTGTCCGTGAGCTCCAGGACCTCCACCAAGGTTTCACGGCATTCGTCCCTTGGAGCTTCAAGCCCGGGAACACGCCTCTTCTCAAGAAATACCCCCGCCATGCCGGACCGAATCAGTACTTGCGCATTTTAGGGGTCTCCCGTCTCTACCTCGACAATTTCCAGCACATACAGGCATCTTGGTTTTCTGAGGGCAAGAAAGCCGGACAGGTGGCCCTTCACTGGGGAGCCGATGATTTCGGGGGTACACTATTTGAAGAAAACGTACACGCTTGTGCAGGCTTCATCAACAAGACATCGGTCGAAGAAATCCAGACTCTCATTCGTGAGGCCGGTTTCCGCCCCGCGCAGCGAACGACCTTGTACGAGATCATCCGCCTTTGCTGAAGCCGGACGCGCTGATCACCACCATCGTTACTTGACAGGTTCCCAAGCACCCGCCTTCGAATCGAGACGGACGAGCTCGTACTCCAACAAGCCCTCCGGCAGCTCCGTTCGCATGATGAGAACGACGCCCGATTCGTCCGTCCAGATTTGGTGGGTCGTCTCGCCGCTCACGAGTTCATAAGCGGCAGCCACAACTCGCCCGGTAGCTCTGGTCTCCACCTCGGCGTCATTGAGGCGACGATAAGTTTGCCGCTGTCGGGTCCCTGTGAGCTCTGGAACATCGAATTGGATCGCTTCAACAAGACGCTCCTCACCTGGGCGGAGGCTCAATCGCCGAACGATGAATCCGTTGAATAAAGGGGAATCGAAATCGATTTCGGCGCCTTCTCGAGGCCCGAGATCTTGGCGGCGCTTCTTCACTCCTTTGCCCTTGACCTCACTCCTCCAGTCTTTTTGCCGGTGTTTGAGCTCCATTTCGAGGATCTGTCCGTCTTGTGACGCGCTGACCTCTAGTTTCTTGGGGGCGAACGATGGGCCGAGCTCATAACGTAGCTCGAATCGTTTCGGCTCGGGCCAGAAGCGAGTCGCTTCCGACCGCACCTCATATTTCTTGTACTTAAAGACGTCGACCTTTTCGTTCCCGATGCGCGTACCCTCGAGAAGAATCTCGTACTTGGCGGTCGCCCATGGGGGGCGGTCTTCTGCCACCGCAGCCGAGAGACCGAGAAGTAGCGACAGGGTCCCTGATATCATCCCGACCCGCACACTTATCATGGGCCGTTCCTCCTTGGCGCGCGGTCTGTAGGTTTATCTTGCTATTATGTGTGCGGGACCCGCAGGCTTCAAGCGGGATACTCAGAGGGTGAGCATGTTATTCCTGGTTGATTCAGTCATCTTCGACCGATATCCGAAGGCCCGGATCGGTGTCATCGTCGCAAGTGCTTTGGACAATGCCGGCGAGTCACCTGACACCCTCGACCAGCTCCGGGAGGCGCAAAGCGAGCTTCGCCGTTCCTTTCAGGGGACGCCGGTCACAGAGCATCCCCGCATCTCGATTTGGCGGGAAGCCTACCGAAAATTCGGAGCCAAGCCCAAAAAACATCCGTCTTCTATTGAGAACCTCGTCCGGCGAGTTTTGAAGGGGGAAGACATCCGACCCATCAGCAAGCTCGTCGACATTTACAATACCGTTTCGCTTCGCCATTTGTTACCCGTTGGTGGTGAAGACCTCGCTCAAATCGTAGGTGACATTCGTCTGACCGTTGCCGGCGACGTCGAGGAACCCGTAACGCTACTCGGAGAGACAGACCCTCGACCGCCCAACCCAGGAGAAGTCATCTACAAAGACGACTTAGGTGCGATCTGCCGTAGGTGGAACTGGAAAGAGGCCGACCGCACCAAGATCAGCGAGACCACGACCCGTGCTGTCTTCGTCATCGAGTCTCTTCCTCCCGTTCGTCGGTTGGAACTCGAGACCGCCATGTCGGATTTGGCGAACCGCCTGGAACGATTCTGCGGTGCCGAGCTCGAGAGCACGGTACTTACGGAAAGTCATGCGGAGGTGGAGCTCCTTTGACGAGACTAGCCTCCGGCTTCTAATAGATTTACGATCCACCGAAGCGAGAGCCGTCGCGGCTTTCGACTCACTGGCTGAGAGTCGAAGATGAAACACATCCAAACGTTACTGACATCGTTGCTCCTAACGATAACGCTCTCCGGATGCGAACAAAAGCTACCCGCAGACATCGAAATACCCGTTCTTGCCCCCCAAGAAGTGGCTCAACTCGAGTCCTCCAACGACGGTCCGATTCTCGCTCGACGTACGAACCCCCAAAGAGTTCGAGAAGGGGCGCATCCCCGGCGCCCTCAATATTCCCCACAAGCAAATCGAGCGTCGTGTCTCCGAGATTGCACCATACCGAGAACGAAACATCATCGTTTACTGCGAGAAGGGCGGCCGCGCGCGATACGCAATCGGCTTGCTCAGCAAATTGGGCTTCCAAAATCTGGCCCTTATGGCGGGCGACATGGGGGAATGGCGAAAAAACGGGCTACCCATCGAGCGCTAGCGGGTCTCTCGGCAGGTGACCCGTGACTACTACTGGGCACTGGATATTTCACTGGCTTCTGGCCACTAACGGCGCCGCCAGTTACTCTTCCCCGAGAGGCCGGCTCATTAACTCGACAATCGCCTCTTGAGGTGTGGTCTCGTCCCTGAGAAGGCGGTCCATTTGGAAAGTGATCGGCATCTCCACGCTGTGCTTCTGCGCCAGAGTCACCGTCGCCCTTGTGGTGGGAACTCCCTCGGCGACCGAGTGCATCGAGGCAAGAATCTCATCGAGTCGCCTTCCACGTCCCAACTCGTAGCCCACGGTCCGGTTGCGTGAGAGTTGAGCCGTGCTGGTCAACAGGAGATCTCCCATTCCAGCGAGACCGGACAAGGTGTAGCGCCTTCCCCCCAGGGCTTCGGTAAGACGAGACATCTCCGCGAGTCCACGTGTCACAAGAGCAGCAAGCGGATTGTGACCCAGGCCCAGGCCTGCTGCCACGCCAGAGGCAATGGCGATCACGTTCTTGACTGCCCCGCCCAACTCTACCCCGATAATGTCGTCATTGGTGTAGATTCGAAAGCTGGTGGTCGAAAATTCCGTCTGCACGATCCTAGCCAGACCTTGCTCGGCACTCGCTGCTGCCAAGGCTGTCGGATATCCCTTGACGACCTCGAGGGCAAATGTCGGTCCGGAGATGGCTACGACACGAGTCTTGAAACGAGGGGCGACCTCGCCGATCACCTCGCTCATTCGCAAGCATGTACCCTCCTCGAGCCCTTTGGTTGCACTGACGAAGAATGCATTAACAGGGACATGAGGAGTCAGCCGTTCTAGAACCACTCGGAAATGCTGTGAAGGGACGGCTAGGAGCACGATCTCCGCATCCTCGACGGCTTCCATGAAATCTCCCGTAGCAGCGATCTGCGATGGCAGCTCAACATCGGAAAGAAAGAGCTCGTTGACGCGGCGGCTACGAATGGACTGGACCACCTCAGGCTCACGGGCCCAAAGCCTGACGCTATGGCCTCGAAGGCAGATCAGTCGAGCCAAGGCGGTTCCCCAAGTTCCGGACCCAATAATCGATATTCGCATTCTTCTACTCGCGGCCACTGTCTGTCATTCTTGCATCCAACGAGGCAAGGAACAGCCCAACATTCCAGGATCGAGCCCGGCTCCGTTGAAACTCGGCGGCTCATTCTAGCCTCGATTGCAGGTAATGGGAACTCGAACGAGTCGTCCGGCGTGGGGCGGGCTAAGTGCCCGATTCACCACAACAACGGAGCATTCGATAGTCGATGCACCCGGCCGGGCGCCTCGGCTTTCTCGCTGCGCGACTGTAACTATGAAACGGGGCACAAGGTTTGACCCGGCAATCGGCGACGCCCATAATAGATTCGCTCAATGATTCCATCCCGATGCTAATCGCCGCAATTGTAAGCCTGCTTCTCATCCTCACTCTCTCTGCGTTCTTCTCGGGGTCGGAGACGGCGCTGATGTCCCTGAACCGGTATCGCCTCCAACACCTCGAGAGGTCCAAGCGTTCCGCTAAAATGGCCCGGGAAGCCCTTGTTTACCCCGAAAAAGTCCTGGGCACGATTCTAACCGGAAATGTATTCGTCAATACAGCTGCCGGCGCGCTCATCACCTACGGCGTCACCCTTGCTGTCTCTGCTCCCGAGAAACGTGCTCAGGCCATCTCCATCGCAACCGTCATTCTGACGAGTTTGATCCTCGTCTTCGGGGAGATGATTCCGAAGAGCTTCGCGGCTCGCCACCCCGAAAGATGGTCTTTCTTTGTCATTCGTCCCATCGTTTTCCTCATCAAGATCCTGAGCCCAGCTATCTGGCTCCTGACCTGGATCGCGAACGGTTTCCTGAGACTCCTGGGCGAGCGATCACGGCCCCTCCGATTGGAGATCTCCCTAGAAGAGATCAAGGCCATCGTGTTCGCGGGAGGAGACGCAGGGGATGAACCGCTGGGACAAAGGCAAATGCTCCGTAAAGTACTCGAGCTCGGCGAACATAGAGTGTCAGAGGTGATGGTTCCGCGGACAGAAATCGTGGCCGTCGAGGCAGGGACCTCACTGGAACAGATCGTCTCGATCATCCAGCACCGCCGCTTCTCGAGGATGCCAGTCTATCGAGAAACACTGGATACGATCGAGGGCCTGATCTACTCGAAAGACATAACCGCCTACTGGGGAACCCAGGTCCGCTTCAGCCTGAACCAGGTTCTTCGCAAACCATTCTTTTTGCCGGATAGCGCAAAGGTGGAATCCGCGCTCCAGCAGATGCAAAAGCTCCATATCCACATGGCTCTGGTAGTTGACGAGCACGGCGGCGTCGAGGGCTTAGTGACGCTCGAGGATTTGCTCGAAGAGATTGTCGGCGAGATCCTCGATGAGCAGGAACACGAGACGCCGCAAATCAAGCGACTTCCAACCGGGGAGTACCTCTTGGATGGGGTGATATCCGTCAAAGACCTGAATGACCGAGTTCCAGTGGATCTTCCGGAGCTCCCTGACTATAACACTCTCGCCGGGTTCATCTTGTCTCGCTTGGGAAGGATTCCCGTTGAGGGAGAAGAGATTGCAGAAGGTGGTGTGATTTTCACTGTCGACAAAGTGTCCCGGAGGCGCGTAGTGCGCGTCAAAGCGCGACCCGTACGAGCCCAGGGAGGTAATCGCCTCGCCTCAAACACCCCTGCCGCTGAATCCACGCCCGAATCAGGATCCGGGTCTCACTCCTCTTCGCCGAAGAAGAAGTAATCGGAGCATATCTTGGAGCAAAACAAACGCCCGCCTCGGTTGGTGGCGCATTCGTCGCAGAAATGCTTGAAGCAAATCGGACACTTCTTCAGGGACCGTTCTTCGTCACTTACACCACAGATCGAGCAATCCATCTAAAGGAACTCTCCTTGGTTGAAGTGGAGGCCCGATGAAACGGGTCCCACTTTTCTTGACATTTTCCGGTAAACAACACTAATATACAGTATTTAGTGGGTTTCCACCATGGACCTAACGACGGTGTAGCTCATTACGTCTCACACGCGCTTGTGCCCACCCTCGTTGAGCAATGCTGTAGTTGCAGCCTTTTACCGGTAGCGCGCAATCCGACATCCATGAACAGCGATTCGTCGAAATCGATCACGGGAGCCATGGTGTCGAAGTTCGTTCGTCGAGTGGCGGCGACCATCGCACGATACCGCATGATCCCATCCGGCGATCGGGTGCTCCTGGCCATCTCGGGCGGCCCGGACTCGGTGGCCTTGAGCTGGGCACTTCATGAGCTCAAGCAAGAGTGGTCCTCTTTTTCCTTCGACATGATCCTCGCTCATTTCAATCACAACCTTCGAGATGGTGCTGATGACGATGAGAAGTTCTGCGGTCACCTCGCCCGACAAATGGGTTTGAAGCTCGTGACCGGCAGAGCTGATGTGGCCCATGAAGCTCGCCACTACGGACGCTCATTGGAGGAAGCGGCAAGGCATGCTCGCTATCGTTTCTTGGAGCATGAAGCCAACCGGCTAGAATGCTCGCGCATTGCCCTAGGACACACGCAAAATGACCAGGCCGAGACACTCCTTCTCCGCCTGTTGAGAGGCTCGGGCACAACGGGCCTTGCAGCAATGTATCCGGTAAGGAACGCCTCTATGATCCGACCTATGTTGGATCTCAAGCGCCGGGAGGTGATGGATTTTCTCCACGAAAAGAAGATCCCCTTCTGTCTCGATCCAACCAACGATGATTGCTCCATCCTTAGAAACCGCATCCGACGCCGCGCTCTGCCTTTTCTTGAAAAGGAATTCAATCCGGCCCTTGTCGACACATTGGCTCGCAGCGCTCGCTTGCTCCAGGATGAAGAGGATTGGATGGAGCAAGCGGCTTCGGACCTTCTTCATGAAGTGATTTCCACGCAAGAAGTTGCAGAAGAACTTCACCTTCCCGCATCGTGGATTGAGAGTCTTCACCCCGCTATCTCACGTCGGGTTATCCGAGCAGCGCTGAAAAGGGTCCGTGGACATCTGAGGGGCTTCGGTCTACAGCACATCGATGAAGTACTTCGACTCTCGGCTACAGGCAAGAGCGGACGACAATTAGCGCTCCCAGGCGTCGATTGCTTCCGGTCCTTCGAGGAGCTTTGGTTCCGGCGAGTTCAACACAATCGTCACAACTCCAACCGAAAAGATCTGGAGTCCGACCCTGAGATTCTGTCTCAAGACAGCTATAATAGGTATGAGTATAAGCTTCCCGTACCGGGGAGACTGGAGATTCCCGAGGCGGGGGGCCGCATCCAGGCGGAAGACACTGTCAATGAAGGACTTCCCGCCGCATCAGGGCCGATGGTTGTGGTTGCTTTGCCCGAAGAGCGGGGTAAGGCGATCGACTTGAGAGTTCGAAGCCCCAAGCGTGGTGATCGCTTTCAGGCGCTCGGCGCACCCGGCAGCAAGTCGCTGTCTCGCTACCTGATGGATCGCCGTGTGGAACGAGATCGTCGCGGGATGATCCCTTTGGTAGTGCATGGAGAGCGACGTGTCCTCTGGGTCGTGGGTTACGGAGTGTCGGAGCTTTCCCGGATTGCTCCAGAAAGCCGACGAATGGTCCGATTGAGTTGGGTGCAAGGATGAACGAACTAGTCAAACCTGAGATTGTGTACACGGAGCAGGAGATTGAAGGGCGAGTTCGGGCACTAGGCCAGCAGATTACCCAAGATTACAGGGATGGGCAGATCGCCGTTGTTGGGATACTGCCGAACGCAATGGTCTTCATGGCGGATCTTATTCGCACCATCGAGCTCCCTTTGATATGCGATTTTCTCAAAGTCGCCAGCTCCAGCGAGGGAAAGCGGATCGACATCGCCTTTGGCGCAGATACGCAATTGGGCTCCCGTGACCTCCTGCTCTTGCAGGGTGTCGTGGATACCGGAGTCACGATGAACTTCATCGCAGAGCATATCCTCGAGGATTGGAAACCACGCTCTCTCAAAGTCGTTGCCCTCGTCGACCGGGTGGTGAACCGCAAAGTGGACTGCCCCGTCGACTACACCGGTTTCAGACTAGACAAGGAAGGTTTCGTGGTCGGGTACGGTCTTGCTCATCACGAATATTACCGAGGCACCAAGTACTTGGGCCTCATCGACAAAGATGCTTCTTAACGACACGGGGGGGCAGCACCGCTTTTTGGAGGCGAAACGTTGAGCTCGACCATGAAGAATCTAATGTTCTGGATGGTGGCGGCCTTGGTGATCGTTCTGTTCTGGAACGTATCGTCACGCATCCAGCAAAAAGAAAGACAACTCAGTTTCAGCGAATTTCTGGCTCAGGTTGACCGGAACAACATTGCCGAAGTCACATTGACCGGGACCGCTGCGGGTAGTCAAATCACCGGCAAGCTGAAGAATGGTGATTCCGTTCGAAGCTTTGCGCCCCCTCAATACGAAGCACTAGTGGACAAGCTCCTCGAGCACGGAATCGCAGTCGACGCCCGCGAATCCAACGGTTCGTCATGGATAGCACATCTCATCAACTGGACTCCGATCTTCATCATGATTGCCTTTCTCGTGTTCTTCATGCGTCAAATGCAAGGCTCCGGGAATCGGGCGTTGTCTTTCGGAAAGAGCAAGGCAAAACTAACCAGTAGCCAGCAGAAGAAAGTCACATTCAAAGATGTAGCCGGAGTCGACGAAGCCAAGGAAGAGCTTCAGGAGATCATCGATTTCCTGAAAGAGCCGCAAAAGTTCCAGAAGCTCGGTGGCCGAATACCAAAAGGTGTTCTTCTCATGGGCGCGCCCGGTACCGGAAAGACCCTTCTCGCAAGGGCCATTTCGGGTGAAGCTAATGTGCCCTTCTTTTCCATTAGCGGATCTGATTTCGTGGAGATGTTCGTCGGCGTAGGTGCCAGTCGAGTTCGTGACCTCTTCGAGCAGGGCAAGAAGAACGCACCCTGCATCGTTTTCATCGACGAAATCGACGCAGTCGGGCGACATCGAGGGGCTGGCTTAGGCGGCGGGCACGATGAGCGCGAACAGACACTAAACCAGCTGCTAGTGGAAATGGACGGATTCGAGTCCAACGAAGGGGTGATCCTCATCGCGGCGACCAACCGGCCTGATGTCTTGGATCCAGCTTTGCTTCGTCCGGGCCGCTTCGACCGTCGGGTGGTCGTCTCACTTCCCGACGTCAAAGGACGCGAGGGCATTCTCAAGGTCCACACCGGCCGCATTCCCTTGTCGTCCGACGTGGACATGTTCGTTCTGGCTCGAGGGACGCCGGGATTCTCTGGTGCCGATCTCGCCAATTTGGTCAACGAAGCTGCCTTGGACGCCGCCCGTTACGGGCAAAAAGCCGTCGCAATGCGCGACTTCGAGAATGCCAAAGACAAAGTGCTCATGGGAGCCGAGCGTCGTTCATTGATGATGAGCGAAGAAGAGAAGCGAACAACTGCTTATCACGAGGCGGGCCACGCTTTGGTCGCCACGTTCATTCCCGATGCCGATCCTATTCACAAGGTCACCATCATCCCGCGCGGCATGGCGATGGGAGTCACTCAACTTCTACCGGAGTCCGACCGCTACAGCCACAGTAAAACATACGTCGAAGCCATGATCGCCGTGAAAATGGGCGGGCGGTTGGCCGAGGACATTGTCCTCCAAGAAATCACCACCGGCGCCCACGATGATCTCAAGAAGGCAACCGACCTGGCCCGAAGGATGGTCTGTGAGTGGGGGATGAGCGACGAAATGGGTCCGCTGACCTTCGGCCATAAAGAGGAACAAGTCTTTCTGGGAAGAGACATCGCCCAACATCAGGACTACAGCGAGGACACGGCGATCAAGATCGACCAGGAAGTCCGAAGAATTGTGGAACGCAACTATCATCGAGCAAAGGACATACTAACGACGAACCGCCCGCTGTTGGAAAAAGTGGCGGAGACCTTACTCGAGCGCGAAGTCCTGGATGCTGAAGAGGTTAATATGGTCATTGGCGGGATTCCTCTAAAGCACCGGACCTTGACGCGCAAGGAAGCGCAGGCCTCTGGGGAAGAACCCAAGAGCGAAGAGGAGAAGGCGCCACTGACACCGCCGATGCTTCCCAACCCAAAAAGCGTCCCGCAAAGCTAAGTCGAACGAGCTCGGCGGCACCCAATTCTACGGGTATGAACGCATTCGAACGAGCTCGGTGTTACCGTCTCACGCGAAGAAACGAGTCCCGCTCATTTCTTAACGTGGAATTTGGTCGAAAAGATTCCTGAATTCTTGAATTCCTGAATTCTTGAATTCCCAAGAAAGCAAGTGACTGTAGCAACCACCACAGCGACTCGCCCGCTCTTGACGTTTCGAGCTCGCAACAGGCAATTCGTACTTGGCCGTCGCACCGCGGTCATGGGTATTGTCAATGTGACTCCGGATTCTTTTTTCGACGGCGGTCGGCAGATGAAACCTGAGCAGGCCGTAGACCTCGCTCTGGAGATGGTCGAAAACGGCGCCGACGTCATCGACATCGGTGGAGAATCAACTCGTCCTGGCGCTCACCCGGTGCCGATCGAAGAAGAGCTTCGCCGAACGGAGAAAGTGGTTTCTGAACTGCGGCGACAATCTGATGTTCTTATCTCCATCGACACGAGAAAGTCACGCGTTGCTGAGAGAGCTTTGGACCTCGGCGCAGATCTCGTCAACGACATTTCGAGTCTCACCGCCGACGCCGCAATGGCTCCGCTCATTGCACGAGCCGACGCCGGTGTCGTGCTGATGCACATGAGGGGCACACCCGAGACCATGCAAAAGGATCCCTTTTACGACGATGTCATCGTCGAGATAAGGGAATTTATGGAAACCGCCGTTCGCCAGGCAGAAGCGACCGGCATTTCTCCCCAATCCATCATTGTAGATCCTGGGATTGGCTTTGGAAAAACGGTAGAGCACAATTTGCAGATCCTCAATCGACTGCAAGCATTGTCATGTTTCGAAAAACCTCTGTTGGTGGGTACATCACGCAAGAGTTTCATTGGCAAGGTATTGGATCTACCGCCCGAAGGCAGGCTTTGGGGCACAGCAGCCACGGTGATGGCTGCAATTATCAATGGCGCCCACATCGTCAGGGTCCATGACACAACGGAGATGGTCCAGATCAGCCGAGTGGCGGACTCCATACTGAATGAGTCGGTTCAGGGTATCCGCGAGACAGAGGTGCAACCGTGAGCGCGCTCTGGGACTACTTGGGGGCCTTTCGCCAATCGACGGAGTTCTCCTGGGTTGACGCCATCGACATTCTCCTCGTCAGCTTTCTCATATACAAGCTCTTACAGCTCATACGAGGGAGCCGGGCCTTCCAAATGGTCGTGGGTACGATCATCCTCATTTTGGTCTTTTTTGCCTCTCGATGGGCCCAGCTCGAAACCGTCAATTGGCTTCTAAGAAACAGCCTCGCTTATATCGGTTTCGCGATCATCGTTCTCTATCAGTCCGAACTGCGAAGAGTGCTCGCCAACTTGGGCAAAGCACCTCTATTCCGCATCCTCTCCCAACCGAGCAACAACGAGACCGTCGACGAAATTGTGTTCGCCACGACTGCCCTTGCCCGGAGAAAGACCGGAGCCATCATCGCGATAGAGCGTGACATCGGCCTACGAAGCTACATCGAAGGGGGCATCCTTCTCGACGCGGTACTGACCTACGATCTTATGCTCTCCATCTTCAACCCCAAGACACCCCTTCATGACGGTGCAGTCATCGTACAGAGGAATCGGGTCGCCGCCGCGGCGTGTTTCTTGCCCCTCACTATCAGCCCTCATCTTCCCAAGGAGCTCGGCACTCGACACCGCGCGGCCATCGGCATTACCGAGGACACAGATGCCATCGCGATCGTGGTGTCAGAGGAGACGGGCACCGCGAGCTACGTGGAAAACGGCCAAATCTTCAGCAACATGGAAGGCGACACATTGAGGGCGAAGCTCCGACAAGCACTAGGACCAAGCGGAGCCCGCCCCTCACCCGAGCTCGAGTCCGAGACACGCGAGGGCACAGCTATATGAGACCTGCCCTGTTCGACAGCCTCGGGCTGAAGCTCGTTTCTCTTGTTTTGGGCTTTTCCCTGTGGTACATCGTCGCCGGCGGTCAGGGAGCCGAGCTCGTCTTGCCTGTTCCTCTCGAGTTCCGGAACGTTCCAGAGGGAATGGAGGTCATTGAGGAATCCGTCCAACAAGTGGACATTCGCCTGAGCGGGTCCTCCGAGATCCTTCGACGACTCACTCCCCAGGAAATTCAAGCCAGTGTGGATCTATCCGGTGCGCAGGCAGGAGAGCTCACCATTTACCTATCTCCGGAAAACGTCGCATCTCCCTTCGGTGTGCGGGTAATGCGAGTGACTCCGGCTTCCGTCAATTTTCAGCTCGATCAAACGGACAATCGGCGGTTGCACGTCGTCCCACGTGTCATCGGAGCTCCCGCCTCGGGCTTCGTACTTGCGAACATCTGGCTGGATTCCGTGGACGTTGAAGTCATGGGACCAGCCTCCCGCCTCAAGGACTTGGAGCAAGTCACCACTCAACCGATCTCCGTCGAGGGACTGCGTGAACCCTATACCCAAACAGTCCAGGTGATGCTCGACGACCTTTATGTCCGGCCCGTCGATCCCAGGGGAGTAGAGGTCACTCTTGATGTCAGAGAGGAAAGAATTCGCAGGAGACTTGCCGACCTAATCGTCACCAGCTACCCTCCCGACGCGAATACGAGCATCACTCCCGATTCAGTAAGGATCGAGGTCGAAGGGCCGCGCAGCTTAGTGGAGGATCTAACTGAAGACGATATCGAGCTACGCGTGGCAGTTGAAGACCTCGATCCGGGTCTCTATCAGTTGAAGCCGGAGTCGATATTTCTCCGTGAAGGGCTTTCCGGGCTTACCGTTCTTTCTCTCGATCCTGCTCAAGTGCGTGTTCGTGTTCGACCGACGGAGAAGAAGTGATGAAACATCTCTTTGGTACAGACGGAATTCGCGGCGCGGCCGGTGCCGCCCCACTCGATCGTCCCACACTCATCCGGGTCGGCTACGCTCTCGCGCGCCACCTGTCGGAGCCAAATCCCCGAATCTTGATTGGCCGTGATACCCGCTCCTCCGGTGCGGACCTCGAAACTTGGCTTCAAGAGGGAATACGCACCGGCGGGGGACAAACCGTCTCCGCCGGAGTTCTGACGACGCCAGCCGTTGCCATCCTCACACGTCGTTTTGGTTTTTCCGCCGGTGTCATGATCTCCGCATCGCACAACCCATACCCCGACAATGGCGTGAAGGTGTTTTCTTCCAACGGTAACAAGTCGAGCGATCAGCTGGAATCTGCCATAGAGTCCGAAGTGTTGAATACCCGTTTCGAATTGAGTGTGGTAGAGACGCCGAGGCCGACGCCGGATCCGACTCTCCGAAGGGAATACACATCCTTCCTCGAGTCTACACTATCGTCGTCTCCCAATTTGGCTGGCCTTCGCATCGTCCTAGATTGTGCGAACGGGGGCGGGTATGAAGTGGGACCGAGCCTTCTTTCCTCACTCGGTTTGACGGTGGCGTCTATCGGCGTCACGCCCGATGGCCGGAACATAAACCAGAACTGCGGCTCAACACATCCCGAGCACATGGCGCGCCGGGTTGTTGAAACGAGCTCAGACCTCGGCGCGGCACTCGATGGAGACGGCGACCGTTTGATCTTGGCCGATCACGAAGGAAACATCATCAACGGCGATGCCATCCTCCTCATGTGCGCCAGAAGATTGAAAAGAGAAAATCGCCTTCCCGGACCGGGGGTCGTCGCCACCGTGATGAGCAATCTGGCTCTCGAAAAGGCACTCGAATCGGAGGGAATACGCTTGTGTCGAACGCAAGTCGGCGACAAATACGTTTCAGAAGAAATGTCTCGACAGGGGCTACCTCTAGGTGGTGAGCAATCTGGACACATCATTTTCTCCGAGCACGCACCGACGGGAGACGGCCTTCTCACCCTTCTCCAAGTCCTCCGCGTCATGGCTCTCGAAGGCAAGTCCCTAGCCGAGCTCACCCAGTTGGAACCATTTCCCCAAGTTCTGCTGAACATCCGAGTCAAAGACAAGCCAGAAATCGTCGCGGTTCCTGAAATTGCCCAAACTGTGGAAGTTGCCGAGCAACGCTTGAAAGGCCGGGGTCGCGTGCTCATTAGGTATTCTGGAACTGAGCCGTTATTGCGTATCATGATGGAAGGCCCTGACGAGGCGGAGATCCTCGAGCTCTCCAACGCCGTCGGCGATGCCGCCCGTCGTGCCATAGGAGACTCATGAAAGAGCTTGGTGTAACTCTCGACTCACTCGCTTTTCTCCGGGAGTCCCGGAAGGCTCGAGACCCCGATCCGGTGATGGCCGCGTTCCTGGCGGAGCAGGCGGGAGCCTCGGCCATCAACGTGCACCTCAGAAACGATCGACGCCACATACAAGAACGGGACGTAAACCTGCTCCGCGAGACCGTGAAAACGGAGCTCAATATGGTCGCTGCGCCGAGTCAAGAACTCGTTCACATCGCTCTGTCAAACAAACCGGATCGCATGACCTTCGTACCCGAGAGATTGGAAGAGCTCGGCGGAAATGCCGGTGTCGACGTCATCCTCAACAGCTCTCAATTGCGACAGCTCATACGGATGATGCAAGAAGGCTCGATCCGGTGCTCGGTCTTCATCGAACCGGACTTGGATCAAGTCAAGGAAGCCCACCGCGTCGACGCTCAGGGTATCGAGCTCTCCGCCGACGGATATATCGCCGCTCGGGGAAACGATGCGAAGAACAAGGAGCTTCAGCGACTATCGGATGCAGCGCGACTCGCCTCAAAGTTCGGTTTAGATGTAGCCATCGGACATGGGCTCAGCGTCAGGAACATCCCGCCATTGCTGGCCATTCAGGGTCTCCACCGAATCAATGTCGGCTACAGTCTCATCGCACGGGCATTCGTTATTGGATTCGAGCGGGCCGTCCACGAGGTCGTCCGGATCGTGTCGCGGCCAACGGCACCTCTGCGCTGACATTTCATGAATCCATCTCGCATTCGCAACTTCTCCATCATCGCCCATATCGATCACGGCAAGTCCACTTTGTGCAAAAACGTCCTGGCAAAATGCTATGGCGGCGATATCTCTCGCAAAGGGAAGCTTCTGGAGAGGCAGAAAGAGGGGAAACGCCGGATGAAAACAGTGGGTCGCGTGGATATACCTCAAGAAGCATTCATGGCAATATTGAGTACGGAGACCTCCTAGCGTGACGAGAAACAGTAAGAGACCCAAGAAAACCCAAGACAATCGGAAATCTACCTCGAGGGAGTACTTTGAGTCCATCTGTGTCGCGGTCATCCTGGCCTTGTTCATTCGCACCTTCGTGGTCCAGGCGTTCAAGATCCCGACCGAATCGATGACGCCCAATCTACTCGTGGGAGATCATCTCCTTGTCAACAAAATGCTCTATGCTCCAACAACGACGGCACTCGAGAGCTCGGCGACTCCCACGCGCATGATCCGGCGCCACGACGTTGTCGTGTTCAAATTCCCCATGGAGCCGGATCGAGACTTCATCAAAAGGGTTGTTGCACTGCCCGGGGAGAAGGTGCGCATCGAGGACAAGCAAGTCTACATCAACGACGAGCCGCTCAACGAACCGATGGTCTACTACTCTCACCCACCCGGGGAACTCGAGGTTGGAGTGTTCTTCGACACCCGCCGGGACAATATGCCGGAGCTCGTTGTGCCGGACAACCACTATTTCGTCATGGGAGACAATCGGGACAACAGCCATGACAGTCGGTTTTGGGGTACCTTGCCTGAGGAATTGGTCAAAGGCCGTGCGCTCATCGTATATTGGTCCTATGATGCGCCGTCGGGAGCCTATCTCGCCACCAGTTGGGTGGACCAGATCGAGGGGCTCTTTTCCGTGGCCGTCCACTTTTTCGGTCGTACCCGTTGGGATCGTTTTTTCCATTTGGTACACTAGAATATGCACTCCGAGCGGACAAGGATGAACGCAACTCATGAACAAGGAGGATTCACGATGAAGCGTTTCAAGAGCCCCCGCGGGGGAGCCAGTGTCGGAAGCCTCTTAGCCATGGCCATCCTCGCGTTCTTAGTCTACGAAGGCATCAAATTCGGCCCTGTCCTATTCGCTCAGTACGAGTTCAAAGACGCCATCGCAGAACAAGCAAAGTTCTCACGAGGCAAGAACGCCGACAGCATCAAAACCGAACTAACCCGGAAAGCCGCTCAGCTGGGACTTCCTATTGCAACGGATCAAATCGCGGTTACGCTCCAACCGACCAATACGCGAATCCAGGTCAAATACCAACTGAGCGTCCAATGGCTACCGGGGAAGGAATACAAGTGGAACGTCGACGAGGTGGCCGAGAGTACGATCTTTTGATCCGGCGGCCCGACTAAGAATAGCTCTCCTCATTTGGCCCACCCGAATGGTGGTGTCCTTTCAACAACGCAAGGACGCCGGTCCGGAGGAATTCGAGTATACAAGAACTCGGATCATCCGAATACTCCTGCCCATTGCAGTAGTGCGGTGACGACTGCGAGAAGAGGAATCAATACCGCCGTCCTCATCAGAAACAACGCGAGAAGCTCGGAGGCTCGTACAGGCAATTCCCGAAACATGTCAATCATCATGGGCGACACGGCCGAGAAAAAAATAAGCTGCGAGATCGATAGCGTCGCAATGAAGAAACGAGACGGCAATGTCGCCACCTGCACCAGCAGAGCGGGGATGTACATCTCCGCGACGCCGACGAGTGTGGCCGGGGCAATGATCTCGGCGTCAGAAAAACCGATCGCGCTCAAATAATAACCGAACCGATGGCTGTCATACTTTCTCCAAACCCCAAACCCCGTTACAATGTTCCGCGATGAGATCGAACATAGAACCAGGCCAGACTAAAGGAGGGAGGAATGAGTATTCCTAAAGCAAGCGACGTCAAGTCTTTGGCAGTGATGGGTTTCGGCACCATGGGGCACACTTGGAGTACTGCTCTCTTGCTGGGCGGTCTGGAAGTTTTCGTCTACGAGGCAAATCAGGAAGTTGCTGACAAGAACAAAGGGCGCGTCAAGGGCTACCTGGAGAGTCTCAAGAACAAAGGCAAGTGGGATGGCGATGTCGATTCAACTTTCTCCAAGTTGAACATCCTCGAGAAAGAGACAGACTTGGCTGAGTGTGGCGCTCCTGTCCTTTTGGAGGTGATCTTCGAGGACTTGCAGCTCAAGTTGGATACCTACAAGCGTCTAGGCGACTTGATGCCCAACGATACGATCTTCTGGACCAACACGTCTTGCCTGGACGTGGAACGCATGGGCGATGCGAGCGACCGGCCGGAACAATTCCTCGGAACCCATGGCATGAATCCCGTGCACTTGATGAAGGGCGTCGAAGTCGTCCGCCATCCCAAGCTGGACCAAGGCGTATTGGACTTCACGCTCGAGATGCTGAAAGCGATCAACAAGGATCCTTTTGTAACGGATAACGTACCTGGATTCATCGTCAACAACGGGCTCATTCCGTGGATGATCCACTACGCCAACATGCTAGAGCGCCGGCAAGCGACCACCGAGGACATCGACAAAGCCCTCAAATCCTCACTGGGACATCCGCAAGGGGTTTTCTTGCTCACAGACTTCATCGGGCTAAACACCACGATTCTCGTGGCCGAAGAGCTGTACAGGGCCACGCTCGACCCTCGCTACATAGCTCCCCCACTCCTCTACAAGATGCGGGAAGTAGGTTGGGACGGCTTCAAGACGGGCCGTGGTTTCTACGACTGGAGTGATCGTAAGAATCCACAACCCATACCGTTCGAAGATTTGACAAAGCCGAAAGAGTAGAAGAGAGCCTTTTTTCGCGACCGCGTTTCATAAGGCGAGTTGCGCCTCAGGAGTCGTGTCCTTCACGGGTCCCACCGTTCTCGTAGGCGGAGGGCATTCCGCAGGTGTTTCGGGCTCGGTTTGTGTTCCGGACTCAACGTCTTTGCGCGATACCTTTATTTCCTCGCCTTCACATATTCCATGACCGCTTTGAATTGGCTATCGCCATCCATGCCCGCCTCGAGAAGAACCATCGCCGCTTGCCCACTGCCAAGGAAGCGTCCCTTTTGAAAGGGGTACATCGTCCGGGCCAGCCCTTCCTCGGAGCGAATCCACTTGTACATCGTGGGGAGCGTGAAGCCGGTGATACCCATGGCTTCCCTCGCATGCTCGGCGGGGAAGAGGCGTTCCTGCTCCGCGCGAGGTAGCAAATCAAAGAGCTCAGCGCTGGAGACGTGGTAGATGTTGAGGTCGACACCTTTTTTGAGAAGCTGTGGGTAGGCTTCTTCCAAGAAGGCATAGGTCGTTCCGCTCCCCTGAAGAACCAGCGTACCTTCTCCCTTTCCATTCGCTCGTCTGAGGGCATAGAGTCCGGTCACAGCGTCTTCCGCCGGTGCCAGGCCGAGAGCGGATTCGATCGAGAACCGTCTCGCTCGGACGCGTGACGAAAGGTGCCACCACGGCAGGTCGTTTCTCCAGCGCCGTGGCAAAGAGCGGCCAAACTTCGGAAGCATCCCATGGAGTGAGCGTAATCACCGTTCCCAACGGAAAGTTCTCCTGGAGAAGCTGCAAAGGCTGGGGATCTGCATGGGTGGGGCCGTCCTCCCCGGTCTTGATCCCCGCGTGAGCGCAGACGAGCACGAACGGCTTGAAGGGCTCTTCTTTTATTTCTTGACGAGCCTGGTTACCGATGGCATGCAGTCGAGCAGCAATGTGCCCGAGCGGAGCCAGGAAGGCCCCGTAAGACGAGCCGGCACCTACGTGGCGACCGTAGGTCGATAGGCCGGCGATGATACCGGACATCGCATCCTCGCAGATGCCCCCCACGGAAAGTACCCGGGCGTCTGGATTCGTTTTGGCGTTGTAGTAGCCCTCGGCAAATCCTTGCGCAGCAATGTTTATGCTCGTCGAGCCGAGGAGGTCCGCGGCCGCCACAAAGACACCGCCTCCGGATTGTTGATTCAAGTGGTTCAAAGCCTTTCCGAGCTGGTCGCGAAGTGCGGTCTGTGACCCCAATTCCAGTTTCAGGCCGTCCGGAATCGTTGCCGCTTTTCCATCGACAGCCTCGAAGAGGCTTTCTATACGCGGAGCATCGGGTCTTGGGACACGTCCGGCATCATCGAGTCGTCCTCGCGATGCTTTGAGACGCTGAACGAACTCGCCGACAAGGGGCTGGTTCTTTTCGAGAGTCTTGCGAACGATACCGAGGGCCTCCCAATAGCACTCTTCGATGATCTCCTTGGAAGCTCCACCTTCGCACCGCTGGTTCCCTCCTTCGCACCGAGGCAAGGCCCCTTCAACGTGCTCCATGAAGGGCGCAACGGCTTCAAAAAATCCATCCGCACACAACTTGTGCCCGGCCCCGTGGGAGGCTCGGCCTTCGATACCGTACTGCCACCCCTTGGTCGTCCGATAAACGATCGCCGTAGGCTGACCGTTGGAGAGCTCGGAGGCTTTCTGTTGAGCTGCAAACACTTGCTGCAGGTTGGACCCTTCGGGAACGAAGATCACGTTCCAATCGTGAAAATAGGCAAACTCCATGGGATTCCACTGGACGTAGTCTCCGGCCTTTCCGTTGTCACGGCAGACATGATTCGAATCGATGGAAGCCTGGTTCCAGTCAACATGGACAATGGCATTGTCGAGACAAGCCGTACCGGCCGCGGCAAAGGCCTCGGCAACGCGCCCCGGAGTCATACCACCCTCGCCTTCGACGATATGGACTCGCGGAGCCTTCTCTCGGTAGTAGTCTTTGGCACCGTAAGCCAATCCAAGCGAAGCAGCGACGCCAACACCGGAAGCACCCGTCGATAAACGCAAGAACGGTGTGGCGGGCGTTGGGTGACCATCCAACGACTTCGACTTGAACCTATTGAACAAAGGTGTGGGGGTCGTCGGGTTTCTCCGGAAGCCGAGGAGATCTTCCAGGCGCAACTGATGCCGCACATCCTTGGGCAAGAGCTCCGGAGCACCGACCCGGACAATCTCGTTTCGAAGGGCCCACATGGCATATAGTCCCAGCGCCTTATGACCCGCCGCGTATGAGATCAGATCGGCGTCTTCTCGATCGGGATCGGAGAAGTCGTAATCCATTGAGCCGTAAAGGATTCCGGCCACGATCCTTCCGGAGGATACGGAGCCACCGGGGTGACCTGAAGTAGGAACGTAATTGAAGAGCAACGTGCAAAGTGATCGGTAGATTAGATCGTGCATTTCGAAAAGAGAGAGCTGTTCAGGAGAGAGCGGTTCCGATGCTCCCACCATCTCCTCGCTGATGTCGATGTACTCACCCCTTCGCGGCCCAAGTGATAAACCCATAGCGAACTCCTTCTTGATGACGTCTTTCCTATGTCAAGACCGTCCTCTTACTCCACTTCAACACATCTAGTACAATCGGTTGCCTTCGTTGATGTAGGCCTTGAAGCCATCCTTGTCACCGGAAGCCTGTGCGATGCGATCGACGCCTTCTCTCAAGTCGTCAATCCCTGTCGCTATGGATATGCGCAGGAAGTGTTTGCCTTCGGCTCCGATTTGCCCGAAAGATTTTCGGTCCATCGTTGCGACGTGGTACTTGAAGAGCAAGAACATCTGGAAGAGTGTCGACGGACTGCTCTTGGTCTTGACATCCTTCGGAAGACCTTCGTAGGCTTCGACGGCACCCAGCGACTCGCAGGCGCCACCAATATTGGGAAAGACGTAGAAGGCACCTCTTGGATTCTGGCAGGTCACACCGTCTATGCCGTTAAGCCCCTTGACAACGAGATCGCGGCGTTCTTGAAAAGCACTCACCATCTTCTCGATCTCCGGTTTGCTCTCCGGCGACTCGACAGCGACTTTGGCTCCCATCTGGTTGTAGGCAGAGATGCAAGAAAAATAGTTGATGTTGAGATTCTTGAAGATTTGGGCTTCCTCGACCGTTGGAAAGGCGGCCCATCCAATCCGGCCTCCCGTCCAGGAATAGGTTTTCGAAGCACCAGAAACGATGACGGTTCTCTCGGCCATCCCAGGCAAGGAGGCGATGGAGACATGCTCGCTTCCATCGAACAAGATGTTTTCGTAGACCTCGTCTGAATATACGCGACAGTTCTCTGGAGCTTTTTCGCGGATGACCGCCGCAATGCCCTCGAGCTCTTCGCGGCTGGCGACGCCCCCCGTAGGATTCGAAGGGAAACAAATAAAGATAAGACGCGTTCGATCCGTGATGAGCTTGGCCAAATCGTCTCCACCGAAACTGAAGCCTCTGTCCTCCTCGAGATGAAGAGGAACGGCGCGAGCATCAACGTACTTGATGAACGACTCGTAGATGGGGAAACCAGGGCTGGGATAAATGATCTCATCCCCTGGGTTCGTATAGGTTTGCTGGGCAAGACCGATGGGCGGCTTCGCACCTGGGAAGACAACGATACGATCCGGCGTGATATCGAGCCCCCGCTTTTCGCTCATGTCTTTGGCAAGAGTCTCTCGAAGAGGGAGGATACCTTGTGGATCGCAATAGTGCGTCAAATCGTTGTCGATTTGACGTTTGACCTCTTCTCGAATGTGCTTTGGAAGGGCGAAGTCCGGCTCCCCGAGGTTGCACTTGATGACCTTGTGTCCGTCAGCTTCGATTCCGGCAATATAGGGACCGACCTTGAAGGCATTCTCGGTGTCAATTAGCATCGTTCGTTCAGAAAACAGATTCATTGCAGTACCTCCATAAAAATGTCAACACATCCGAGCTCGATCACTTTCGTGCCGAAGGACGCGTCAAGGATCCCGGACAAGGTCGAGGATGAACCGTTGTATGCGCTCGATGATGTTTCATGTTCCCCACGTGAGAACTCTGCGGAATTTGTAATTTTAGGTCGACTGCATGTGATTCGCAAACACATGGGGAGAGCCTCAGATGCTGGTGAGTCCTCTTTGTGTCGCTGCATGGCTCGATCGACTCTACCAACCCAGGATATCTAGCACAAAATACCCGATACTATGGCACCATTGAATCATGGCAGACGTCCCAGTTGGCGCTATCATCGGCCAGGGACTGCCGACCGTGCGAACATCCTTTCATACTGCCAAACGCTGATTAAGGGCCCATTCAACACTAGGGATCCTACCCTTCGGTCCACCCGCGAAAGAATGATATCCTCTACGATCTCGCACAAGTATTTGGAGCAAATTTGATAGTCAGCAGGAGAACGGGATGGCACTAAGAAAAGGAAGTACGGCAGAAGCACTCATTTTTCTCGCGGTGTTCGCGATCATCTTTGGATACCTCGGCTATCACATGGGCGTGGACAAGATGTCCGGCACCATTATGGCGACGGCTCACGACTTACTCTTGAACGTGGTCTTTTTCATCATGGCCATCACTGTGCTCACGGGGGCCCTCGGAAAGCTGATGATCGAGTTCGGCGTCATTGCCCTCCTCGAGAAACTGCTGGCCCCCTTCATGAAGCCCATATTCGGCCTTCCGGGAGTAGCCGCGCTTGGAGCTTTGGTCACGTTCTTCTCGGACAATCCTGCCATCATTGCTCTTGCCCACGACAAGAAATTCACTTCCTACTTCAAGGAATACCAACTCGTCTCATTGGTGAACTTCGGTACCGCCTTCGGGATGGGCTTGATCGTCATCACATTTATGATCGGACAAGGCTTCGTAGCGCCGGCTTTAGTGGGTCTTGCTGGGGCCGTCGTAGGAGGAGCCATTAGCACTAGAACGATGCAGGTCCTCGTGAAGAACCGCATGCCGAAAAGAGAACTGGACCCCGCCAGGGAGGAGCTAGTCGCGGCCGAGACCCAAGAGGAAACCAGCCAAGACGAACCCAATCTGTTTCTCCGAGTCCTCAACTCCATGCTCGACGGCGGCAAGGATGGGGTCCTTCTGGGACTTGCTATCATACCGGGCGTCTTGATCATCACGACTCTTGTCATGATGTTCGTCGGGAAGCCCTCCGACCCGACCGCGGGCTACCAGGGACTCGCCTACGAGGGCGTTCCTCTTCTCCAAGCGATCGGTGAAAAATTCACTTGGCTCTTCAAACCCCTACTGGGGTTTCAGGCGGCCGCGCTCATTGCATTTCCCATGACCGCGTTGGGAGCTGTGGGAGCCGCGATCGCGTTGGTGCCACCCTTCATCGAACAGGGCATCGTCACAGGAAACGACATCGCCGTCTTCACCGCTATGGGAATGTGCTGGAGCGGTTACTTGAGCACCCACACCGCCATGCTGGACGCACTCGGCTACAGGAAGTTGACATCACGCGCCATCGCTTCCCACACGCTAGGAGGTATCGGAGCCGGTATCTTCGCACACTTTTGCTGGATGGCGTTGTCGGGAATCTTCGGCTGGTAAGAAATGTAGGCGCACGTCAGGAAGTACTCAAGTACTCGAGCACGCAGGGACCCTATTAGCTATTTGCTTCTATCCGCGACTGCGCTTTCTTGCTCGCTTCGCGGACGAGGCGTCCTCCTTCCACGGCGACTTTTCCGTTCTTGATAACGGTGTCAATCGTGGAAACACCGACCTGCATCAAGCAAGCCGGATCATCGCTACTTAGAATGAGGGCGTCCATTTTCTTGCCTTTCTCGAGGCTGCCCACTTCTTCCCATCTGTCCAAGGCAAAGGCCGCGTTGACGGTCGATGCCATAATGGCCTCTTCGAGCGTCATCCCTTGCGCCAGGCAAGCGAGACTCATCGTGAACGGCATCGAAGGAGAATGCCCTCCTCCGGGATTCAAATCAGTGGCGAGAGCCACGACGGCCCCCTCGTCGATCAGCGCCCGAGCCGGCGCGTAGTACTGCTTCAAATAGAAGCTTGCAACAGGCAGAAGGGTCGCCACCGTGTCAGAAGCTGCGAGCGCCCGGATACCTTCCGGAGACACTTTGATCAAGTGATCCGCTGACCGCGCCTCGAGATCGACGGCAAGCTTCGTCCCTCCTGTGTCGGCAAATTCGTCCGCGTGAATACGAAGTTTCATGCCATTGTCTCGAGCAACCTCCAGAATGCGGCGGCTCTCATCCACGGTATAGACGCCGGCCTCACAGAAAACGTCGCACCATTCGGCTAGACCGGTCCGTCCCACCTCGGGGATCATTTCTTCCACCACCAAATCGACGTACTCCGAACGTCTTTCTCGATACTCAGGAGGAAACTCATGGGCCCCCAAAAACGTGGGGACGAGATCGATGGGGTGGCTCTTGTGCAACCGGTCGATAGCCTCGAGCATTGTTAGCTCGGAGTCTGTCGTGAGTCCGTAGCCGCTCTTCGCTTCCAATGTGGTCGTGCCGCAGAGAAGCATTCGGTCCAAACGAGGTCTCGCGGCTTCGACCAACTCATCCGCGGTGGCTTCCCTTGTTTGTCGTACCGTCGATAAAATGCCCCCGCCTCTTTGGGCGATTTCCAAATAGGTGGCCCCTGCCAGTCTTTCCCGGAATTCCCCGAGACGTTGTCCCGCGTAAATGACATGGGTGTGAGGGTCAATGAAACCCGGAAGGACGGCCCGTCCCCGCGCGTCAATGGCGACCGCTTGCGGAGATTCGTTTAGGGCGTCATTCAGGGCAGCCTCCGGACCGGCATAGACGACCCGACCTTCGTGAGAGGCAAGAGCCGCACCTGCAATCGAAGGAAGCTCACGAAGAGCTGGTCCTCGGCGAGGAGCCGAGCCGTTGCAGGCATAAAGAGCTCCAATGTTATAGACAATCAGATCCGCTTTTGACATGGTTCATCTCTATTTACGGCTCAAACGGCTCAGGACTTCACTTGGCGACAAGCCGTCTATCCTTATCGTCTTTTGGCGAGATCGCTGCCCGGAGACCACCACGACATCCCGTTGTGGAACGCCCAGGGTTCTCGAAAGGAACCGCACTAGCGCTCGGTTCGCCTTTCCCTCGACCGGGAGGGCCGTGAGCTTGACTCGAAGGATCTCACAGTCGAGATCGGAAATCTCGTCCCGCCGACTTCTAGGATGAACCTTGAGCCGTGCGAGCGTCCCCCCGGCTGCTCTGGAAAGAGCCGGACAGTCCAGAGTACCTATGAGCTCTTCTCCGGGGTAGCGCTGCGACGCTTCAAGAAGGAGACCTTGTCCTGCTGAGCCTCGGCTTCGTGCATCGACTGAATGAGGCTCCGCAGGTTCCCAATGGTGGTCAATATGGAATTGAGCATTTGTCGCTTTTGATGCTTCAAGTCGATGATGTCCTTCTCAATGCTATGCGCTTTGCTTTGCGCAGCCTCGACGAGTCGATCGGCCGCGAGCTCCGCTTCCTTGAGAACCATTTGTGATTGCTTCTTTGCGTTCTCCTTGATTTCCTCCGAAGTCCTCTGTGCAGCGACCAACGTGTTCTTCAGAATCTGCTCCCGCTCGTGATGTTCCGCCAATAGCTGTGACTGCCTTCGCGCATCCTCCTGTAGCCTCTCATTCTCGGATCGGAGCTGCTCCATCTCTTCCGCCACAACGTTCAAGTACGTCCGCACCTCGTCGCGGTCAAACCCTCTGAAGCTATTCTGGAAACTTTGTCTCTGAATATCGAGTGGAGTGAGCTTCATTTTCTCTCCTCCTGGAATAAGGTTCCGCTCTGGGTCAAAGTCGGGTGATTCGACGGACGCTCACCGAATAGCGCCGTACCGATACGCACCATGGTGGCGCCTTCTTCTATGGCAACTTCGAAATCATGCGTCATCCCCATTGAAAGCTCTGCCAACGGCCCGGCAAAGATCTCACGCTTTCTTGCTTCATCTCGGAGATCCCGCAGTCGCGAGAAGTACGGGCGGACGTCTTCGGTGTCCGGGAGAAACGGGGGTAAGACCATAAAACCTTCCACACTCAAATGCTCGAGTTTCCCCATTTTCTCGAGGTCCTCGAAGATCCCGGCAGCGGGCAATCCGGACTTCGTCTCTTCTCCCGCCAAATCGACCTGAACGAGAACTCGTTGCCGTTTCCCGATCTCCGCCGCCAACCGGTCGATCCTCTCGGCGAGTTTGACGCTATCCAGTGAATGGATCCAATCGAACATCTGGACGGCATACTTGACTTTGTTCCCCTGCAAATGTCCCACAAGATGCCAAATCAATTCTTTGTCCTTCAACAACCGGTGTTTGTGGTCGGCCTCCTGGACACGGTTCTCGGCGATCTCCATCACGCCGGCGCGAAGCGCCTCTTCGATCTCCTCTACGGTCCGATGTTTAGAAACCGCAATGATCCGTACCGAGCTCCCCGGTCGTCCCGAGCGTTCGGCGGCGGCCTCCACACGATCACGAATTTGGTTGAATCGCGACTCAATCGTCATTGCATTCAGTCGAGCAGACTTGCTCCGCTTTCTCCTGATTCTTATGTGGTTCGTAAACAAAGCCGGCCCCGAGCTGACGGTTCGGGCTAGCAACGGGGCACAACCGGATCTCCACGAGCTGGGATGCTAGTAGACGATTCAATGATTATAAATCGGGTTCGTCAACAATTCACGTACCACAACCTGGCGGAGGCGTTGACCCGACGAAGACTCGACCAGAGCTTGATCAAGCCGTTCCGTAGGAAGCACTGAAGGTCGGCGCTTCCCAGACACGCACAAACCGCACCCCAAGTCCAAGTGAAGTCAATTTATCCTGGAGTTTGTCGTAGAAGAACCGGGCCATGTGCTCCGTTGACGGATTCAGTTCATCGAAGGGCGGTAGGTCGTTCAGATGACGATGGTCGAAGGGTGAAATGACCTCCTTCAGCATCGCCTCGAGCGCGAGAAAATCGACGACAAGTCCGAGCTCATCGAGCTCAAGCGATGCGACTGAAGCCTGCACGCGGAAATTGTGACCGTGTAGAGGCTCGACCTTGCCTTTGTCGTCGCGCAACTGATGGGACGCCGAGAAAGAGACCTCGACGGTGATCTCATACAAAAGTTCGCTCACGCATTTGCCTCCGTGACTTCGAAAAATTCGGCGACATCCTGGCGGTCGTGAGTCAAGGGGCAAGGTGGAAGGCTTGCCAAGAACCGCCGCCCGTAACCCATGTTGAGAATACGGCTATCGAGCACAACCAGGACACCTCGATCGCTTCTGGACCGGATGAGACGCCCCAAGCCCTGTTTCAAGCCCAGAATGGCCATGGGGACCTGAAAATCTTGAAATCCGTTGCCTCCCTGATTCTCCACCCACTCGATACGAGCCGACACCAAGGGATCGTCGGGCACGGCAAACGGTAGTTTGTCAATGATCACGCAAGAGAGTTGCTCTCCGACGACGTCGACCCCCTCCCAGAAACTCGAGGTCGCTAACAGCACTGCGCCTGATGTTGACTTGAAGCGCTCGAGAAGCTCACCACGAGGTGCTTCGCCCTGAACGAGAAGGGGGAACTCCAGCTGAGCTTCGATGCGGTCTCTGACGGCATACAGATTGGCGAAGCTGGTAAATAGCACAAAGGCCCGGCCTCGACTAGCCCCTGTCAGAGCCAGCACCTCCTCCGCTGCTTTGTCGGCAAAAGTGTGATGGCGCGGCGACGGCATATGACGTGGAACA
Source organism: uncultured Acidobacteriota bacterium (assembly GCA_963697355.1). Lineage (GTDB taxonomy): Bacteria > Acidobacteriota > Vicinamibacteria > Marinacidobacterales > DATDRI01 > CAVONV01. The sequence continues at coordinate 199,871 of CAVONV010000021.1, read as the reverse complement.
TACAGGATGGTCTGTCGGGAGAAATCGAAGGGCGAAGGGAGGATCCTTTCGTCTCGAGACTGCACTCCGAGCTGACGCGAAATATAGTCAAAAGAACCTTCCACTGCCAGCGTCGCCGACGTTAGCACTACCGCCCGTTTCGGCTCGAGCAAGTAGCGCCGGACTAACTCACTTACATTAATCGGCGACGAACGAAGAACGACCGAGCGCTCCCTTTGTTCACACCACGACACGGTTTCCGGCTCTGAGGCCTCCAAGATGCGTTTCAAGTCGAACGCTATCTCCTCAGAGCGGCGGCCAAGCGCCACCGTGGACTCGTCCGGCTCGGGAATGGTCTTGAGGGAAGCCCCCACTTGCTCGAGTCGGGAGCGAAGATTGCCATAGGCTCTGAGCCGCTCCGACGGCTCCGCCTCCCCACCAACCCGGTATCGGTCTTTTCGACCACGATACAGCTCAAAAAACTCTTGCGAGATCCGACGTAAACCGCGGAGATCCTGTATCGGTCTGCGATGCCCTTTCTTGCGTTGGTCCCACGCGGCCTCGGCGTCACGAGCCAGCTCGTCGACACGAACGTTGCTAACGGCCGCGCCAAAGTACTGAGTAGCGACATCCTCGACTTGATGCGCTTCGTCAACGACCAGGTAGTCATACGGAGGGAGCACTTCGCCGTAGGAACCTTCGCGAATCATCAAGTCGGCAAACAGAAGGTGGTGATTGACGACGACGATATGGCTCTCAGTGGCACGTTGCCTCAAGCGTGTGACGTAGCAGCGTTCGAAATCCCGGCACTCTCGCCCCACACAGTTGTCGCTACGTGCCGAAATCTTGCTCCAGAACTCGAGGTTTTCGGGCATCCCCGGCACATCGGCCCGATCACCCGTTTTGGTCATACGAGCCCAACGGACCAACGAGTCAAAGTGCTCGGCCTCCCCGAAAATGCGAAACGTCGGTTGCGAGGAGAACTCAGCGAACCTGAGACGGCACAGGTAGTTGGCCCGACCCTTCATCAGGCATGCGGAAAAATCCCTCCGCAGCGCTCGGCGGACCAAGGGAATGTCCTTGTAGAAAAGCTGTTCCTGTAGATTCTTGGTTCCAGTCGAGATCACGACTCGCTGTCCGGAGAGTACGGCTGGGATCAGGTAGGCAAGGGTCTTTCCGGTACCCGTACCGGCTTCGACGAGTAACTCCTCTCCTTCTCTAAACGCATCGGCAACGGCCGCTGCCATTTCCATCTGAGAATGGCGCATCTCGAAGCCGGCCAGCACCGTTGACAAGGGGCCTTGCGGGCCCAGCAGGTCGCTTATCTCCTCGCCGTCGAGAAGAGCCGGATGGGTTTCTTGATTCTCTTGTTCCACTGTCGGGTTCGAGCCGAAATGATCCGTTGGGACGTCTGCCGAACTTAAGAGCCGGCTCCTGTCACACCGGCGTGCAAAAGATGGGCCGCGAACGGATAGCTTGCGCAGAGATCCTTGACTTCGCCCGCAATTCTCCCTAGGGCGGCTTCGTCCCCACGTTCGCGGATGGCCGTCGCGAACCAGCGTCCAATCAAACGCATCTCGTCTTCTTTCATACCACGAGTGGTTACCGCGGGCGTTCCGATGCGCACACCACTAGCTACAAGGGGCGGGCGAGTGTCGAAGGGGATCGTGTTCTTGTTGACGGTGATCCCGGCTCTTTCGAGAGCTTTCTCGGCGTCTTTGCCCGTGACGCCCCCGGCACCCACGTCCACGAGAATAAGGTGGTTGTCGGTGCCGCCCGAAACGATGCGAAACCCCTCGCCAGCCAACGCTTCCGCAAGGACCTTCGCGTTCGACACGATCTGACCAGCATAGATCTTGAACTCGTCCGTCATGGCTTGTCGAAAACACACCGCTTTGGCAGCAATGACGTGAACCAAAGGACCACCCTGAACGCCCGGGAAAGCGAGCTTGTTCAGATCTTTGCCAAGCTCTTCCTTGGAGAGAATGAAGCCCGATCGAGGACCACGAAGTGTTTTGTGCGTTGTCGATGTAACGACATGGGAGTCCTTTACGGGACTCGGATGGGCACCGCCAGCCACTAACCCACTAATGTGCGCCATGTCCGTGACCATCAGCGCACCCACCTCATCGGCTATCTCTCTCATCCGTCCAAAATCGATCACACGAGGATAAGCACTCGCGCCCACCATGATCATCTTGGGTCGGTGCTCCCGCGCCAGTCGTGCCGCCTCTTCGTAATCAATCCGCTCGTCGTCCTGACGCACCCCGTACGGTACGACGTTGTAGAGGCGCCCAGAGAAGTTGAGCGGATGGCCGTGCGTCAGATGTCCCCCATGGGCCAAGTTCATTCCCATGAAGGTGTCGCCCGGCTCGAGCAAGGCCATGTAGACGATCATGTTGGCTTGCGAGCCGCTGTGGGGCTGAACGTTGGCGTGCTCAGCGCCGAAGAGCTCTTTGGCTCGTTCAATCGCCAGCCTTTCGACAACATCGACGAACTCACAACCTCCGTAGTACCGCCGTCCCGGATAGCCTTCCGCATACTTGTTGGTGAAGACGGAGCCGGTGGCCTCGAGCACCGCCGCACTCGTGAAATTCTCCGAGGCGATCAACTCCAAAGTGTCAGATTGCCGATGAAACTCCTGCTCGAGAGCCCCGGCAACCTCCGGGTCGATATCGAGAAGTGAACGCTCCAGATCCCGCCTCATTGCAACTCTCCTCAGAATGCGTCCGTTCGCATTCGCCGTCCTTGTCGAAGACCGGCAGCCAGCGGCTGTTCGAGCCCCGGGGCCAGCGAAAAAGCACAAGACTTTGACTTTGTCCGATTCGGTCCTACTATATAATGTGCTTCATTCTTCGCAAAAGGCTATTGTAGCAATCCTATTGGTTCCGGCGCGACCAAAAGCACTGCGGCGGAAAGCATCAACACACATCGAGGAGGATTTGTGTCTCGTGTCGTCGTGAGCCGCCAGGGAGCCGATCGTATAAGGCGAGGGCATCTGTGGGTCTATCGGACAGACGTCAGGAATTCGACAGCCACATCCGGAGAAGTCGTGGAGGTGAGAGGCGACCGAGGTGAGCTCTGGGGAAAGGCCTTTTACAGCCATGAGTCCCAGATCGCACTCCGCATGTTGACCACCCGTGGCGAGGACGTTGACCCTGGGTTCTGGGGGCGAAAGCTCGAAAGGGCATTGAAGCTTCGTGAAGAGATTGGCTCCCTTACAGAGGCCTACCGCTGGGTACACGGCGAATCGGACGGTATCCCTTCACTGATCATCGACCGCTACGGCGACTATGTCGTGCTGCAGACGTTGTCTCAGGGAACAGATCGACTAAAGGAGACTTTCGTCCGTCTCATTGTTGATTTGGTGCAACCCAAAGGAATCCTCGAGCGGAACGATCCCAAAGTGAGAGTTCTGGAGGGGCTACCTCTGGTCAAACGCTCCATTCACGGTGACGTACCTCGTTCGATAACCATACGAGAAGAAGGCATTCTTTTTCACGCTAATCTTTGGGAAGGACAAAAAACCGGTCTCTTTCTCGACCAACGAGAAAACCGTGCAGCCGCGCGCCGCCACGCACGCGCCCGGGCGCTCGATGTCTTCTGCTACGATGGGGGGTTTTCTCTTAGCTTGGCACGGACTTGCGAGAATGTGCTGTCCGTTGATATTTCCAAAGAGGCTTTGGGTAGGCTTCGCATCAATGCCGAGGCCAACAACATGACCAACATCGAGACGATCGAAGCCAACGCGTTTGACCTACTTCGAGAGTTGGTGGAGAAAGGCGAGTGCTTCGATTTCGTCGTTTTGGACCCACCCGCTTTTGCCAAGAATCGAGCCGCCGTGCGACAGGCGGCTCGCGGTTACAAGGAGATCAATCTTCGCGCTTTGAAGCTGCTCCGTCCAGGAGGGCACCTCATTACATCAACCTGCTCCTATCACATCAAGGAGCCCGACTTTCTGGACATCGTGACTTCCGCCGCGGTCGACGCGGGTGCCCGACTCATCTTGCTGGAAAAACGCATGCAGTCCCGTGATCACCCCGTATTGCTCACGATGCCGGAGACACACTACTTGAAATGCCTGCTGTTGCAGAAGCAGTAGAGTGTTCGTTAGAATAAATAGATTCACGACATTTCTTAGATTGGAGTTGTGGTTTGGGCGAAGGAAGTGGAGAACACCCCGCTGATAAGGAAGATCTGCAGCCTGACGCCAAGCAGGCACCGGCTCGCCCGAACTCGAGGTCCCAGCAACCACCTGCGCATGGCCAAGCTCCAAAGGTGCCTGAAGCAAATGGCGCAGAGGCCAACAAACTGAGAGGCGAGGTTCAGCGGCTCCAAAAGGAGTCGGCGGATAAAGACGCTCGGCTCGCCAAAGTCATAGACGCCTACCGTCGTTTGAAAGCGGAGACCGACAAGACCCGCCATCGCATCGAAAAAAGCCAGAAGCTGAATCTCGAGAAGTCCAAGAACGAGTTTATCGGGCAGTTCGTCGATGTACTGGATAATCTGGACCGCGCCATCGACTCCATCGAGAACAATTTCGACTCCGACTCCGTTCTCCAGGGAATCATTCTCTTGAGATCCCGACTGGTATCTTTGTTGCGGCAAGAAGGACTCGAGAAGATTTTCGTTGGCGGCCAACCATTCGATCCAATCCACAGCGAGGCTGCCGCAATCGAGCCCGTCGATGAGGAAGCACAAGACAACATCGTACTGAGTGAGCTCCAGCGAGGATACATGCTGAAGGGTGCGCTCTTGAGGCCCGCTCGAGTCGTCGTTGGGCGATTCGAGCGACAGAGTAATGAGCCGGAGCCCCTACCGGACGACAAGCCCTTCGAGTAACCAAACGTCGTCTCTGAGCAGTCGACGTCGAAACTGAATTCTCCGCCGAAAAACTCGAGGACTCGAGAACTCTAGAAAATTCAGAACTCAACGCCAAAGCGCCAAGTCGCGGAGTGTCTTCCGCCTTCTGACCTCTGCCTTGTGCACTGTCTACCGCCCACTGGCCTCTTTCTACTCTCTACTTTCTACTTGTCCCCCCTCCTACTCAATCTCAGACGATAAAAACGTATTGCCGCTTCGCGGTGGCGACGATTGAGCCGCACTGTCTCGCCATATCGCAGCACCAAACGGTTGAGACCGATACGAACGGATTGTCCGGGTAGTCTGAACCGATATTCCTTCGGGGCGGCTCCCTCTAGATCTAGACTCATCATTGGGTGATCGTTTAGCTCCAACTGAATCGCCACCGGTCGCTTGGCAGCGACACAAGATACTCGCAGCTCCGCCATGAGGTCCATCGGGAAACCATCACCTTCGATAACGAAAAAGAGCTCCGAGGCCAATCCTCGCGAGAGACGCGTCGTGCCAAAGGCACTCGGCGTCGGAGAGCGCCATCCCTCGCCGAAGTAGGGCAAATGACCGGCCATGAGAACCGCGTCATCTTCCTCGGCGGCAAGAGTAGCACCCATCAAAGTCTCCCGGCTGGGTACTTGGTACAAGGTGATACCCGTGCCCAGGCTTTTCTCCGGAGCAAAGCGCACAACCTCTCGCAAGCCTTCCAGCGGCAAGCCTGGCGGGTAGCCCGAACGGAGCACCCAATCATAGTTGCCGGCAAACACCTTTTCTTCCACACGCATGCGGTGGACGTGGTACTTCTCGGGATCGAGCCGCGGCGTGAGTTGATCCTCCAGGATACGACTGCCACTTGGGATATGCGCTTCGATCCATTGTCGCGTCTCCTCCGCCGGTGTCGTGCGACGCGCGGCGAGACCCATGCGGATCGTAGAGAGCAAAGGATTCGCGAGAACGACGGCGAATGCGAGTAATGAGAGCCATCGGTAGCGCCTCGATTCGAAGCACAAGGCCACAATCCATGAAGCCAGTACCGCCATCGTCGGCAAAAGAACGATAGCGTGACGTGGATAGGCTCGCTGAAAAAAAGAGAAAAGCAGTAAATAGGCCAGCGGGAACGAAAGAAGCACCAGACCTTGCTTCTCCAATCGGATCAGTACCCGGAGCGACCCAATGAAAGCCGCTATCGCCGCCGGAACACCTAATCCCACGGTAACAAGAATGCGGCTGAGCTCCGCCGGAGCATTCATTTGAGCTGCTTGATAGTACCCATAGTGGGCGTCCAAGCCGCGGAGAAAGGTGGGTATGTCGAGCAGCGAGTACGGGCTGGCCACGATGAAGGCAACTGCCGAGAGCACCAACCCCAGTATCGCCGGACCCACCGTCCGACGTCGTTCGCCACTGAGCCACCAAGCAACCACGTAGGGGGCGACCAGCACGGCACCCGTGTACTTGATGGCGCCGGCCAAACCAATGCCGATTCCGGCCCAGACGAAGTTCCGGGTCCGGGGTTCTCTCCAGGCACGAAGGGAAAGCCAGAGACCGCATGACACAAAGAACATCAAAAGCAGGTCCGGGTTCACGACTTTTGATTCGCGGAAAGCGAGCGGCGAGAGCGCCACCAGAGCCGCTCCCAAAACCGCACCTCCACGCCCCACCCAACCCCGTCCGACGAGGTAAACCACCCATGCCGCTGCCAAACCCGCCACGAGAGTCATCTGACGTATCACTCGATAAAAACCTTCTCGTGGAAGGTCTCGAATCGAAGCCTTTTCACCGCTGGCTGAGGCGAGCATGAGATGCCCCGTGACCGGAACCATCTGTAGATAGAAGAACAATCCCGGATATCCAGGATGACGCTGATGGAAGTCCCCGGTCTTCATCATCTCGAGTGTGCCCTCCACCAACTCGCCTTCATCGGGTCCCACATAATGCTCCAGATCGAGACTCGCCATGGGCCAACGAAGAACAAAACTCAGAACCAGCGCGAAGGCAAGAAGCCACTCTGGGCTCCTGCCTGGCCATCGGACAACGCTAGACCGCCCCTGGACCGAAAACGCGCCAATCGCCGCCAGCCATAGAACCCAGGCACCCCAACGTCCAAGGAAGCCCAGCCCGGTGCGAGCAAGAAGCTCGGGGCCGCCGAAAACGGAGAGAAGGAGAAGCGCAGACAGAGCAGCAAAAGTACATTTCGCCATGACGCCGTACTCTCGCTGATGAGACATACAAAGCCCTGCCAGATAACTAAACTGACTTCTGGCTAACGTCCACCGATTACTTCTTCAGTTGAGTGCGCCAGTAGCCCAGCAGATCGGAGAGTGTCTGTTTCAAACTGAAGAGCGGCTCCCAGCCCAGCTCGTAGCGAAGTCGAGAGTTGTCGCCCAAAATGAGAGATGCATCGAGAGCATGATACCGAGCGACATCGATCTCAACCGCGACATCAGTCTCGGTCAACTCGAGAAGGGCATCGAGAATGAGACGGATGGCGAAGGCCTTGCCACTGCACACGTTGTAGGGCTCACCTGGATTACCCGTCTCCATAACGGTGGCATATGCCCGAACGACGTCCCTTACGTCACTGAAGTCTCTGCGTGCCGACAGATTCCCCACCTCTATTTTGGGCTCACGAAGTCCCGCTTCGATTTCGGCGACCTGACGAGCGAAGCTGGAACACACGTAGGAGGGGGCCTGCCCGGGGCCGGTGTGATTAAAGGAGCGAACCAAGAAGACGGGGAGCTGCTCCGACAAGAAAAACCGGAGTCCCAAGATTTCCTGGGAGGCTTTGCTCACGGCATAGGGTGTCAGCGGTCTTTGGACAAGCTCCTCGCGGATCGGTTGATCCTCTTCTGCAACCTGACCGTACTGTTGAGAAGACCCGACAAGCAACACCTTTGTGTCCTCTCCGGTCTCGACAGCAGCTTGAAGTAGGTTGTGGCTGCCCAGGATGTTGGTCTCCAAGGTCCGTCGGGATTGTGCCCAAGATCCTTGCGGGTTTGAAAAGGCGGCCAGGTGGTATATTTCTAGAGGTTTCCAATCAGTGACCGTCTGGGCCAACTTTTCTGCATCGAGGATGTCCCCTTCGATGACCTCCACCTCCTCGGGAAGCGAATCCAATCCTCTTCGTACTTCCTGCGGAAGGACTATACCAGCCACCGTAGACCCTCGCCGGAGAAGATGACGCGCGAGATGAGCTCCGACGAATCCCGCCGACCCCGTTATCAACGCCCGCAAGATCGCCTCCCCACTCTTTTCCTATTCTCGAGCTCTCAAACGACTCGTTCCCTCCAATAATCCAACATATCTTGAAGGGTTTGATCGTAGGGAATCTCCGGCTCCCAGCCTGTAGCAGCCTTGAACTTCGAGTTGTCACCTAGGAGCACCGGAACATCCGAGGGCCGAAGCCGTGTCGGGTCCTGCTCGACTTTGACATCTACGCCGGAGAGCTCGATGAGTCGGTCGAGAACTCCTTGGATCGAATAGTCTTTACCGCAACAAATGTTGTACACCTCGCCTGGCTCGCATCGCTCCAGGGCTAACCAGTATCCCCGCACGATATCCCTCACATCACTGAAGTCACGCCTGGCCTCGAGATTGCCGACATGAATGACCGGCGATTTCTTTCCTTTCTCCACTTCCACCAGCTGTTTGGCGAAATTGGACGAAACAAAAACGTCTCCACGGCGCGGACCGTCGTGGTTGAATCCGCGGGTTCGCACCGCCTTCATCCCGAAGCTCTTGTAGTACTGGTACGCAAGATAGTCCTGTCCCACCTTGCTGACGGCGTAGGGGGAAAGGGGGCGAAGTGGATTCGTCTCTTTGATCGGGAGCTCGTCCTCCAGGACCAAGCCGTACTCTTCACTCGAGCAAGCAATCTGAATCCATGGGTCGATGCCGACCTCTCGCACCGCTTCGAAAATGTTGAGCTGTCCGAGAATGTTGGTGGTCAAGGACTCGGCCGGAGCATTCCACGACGAAGGCACGAAACTCTGAGCCGCCAGATGAAAGATTCTGTCCGGTCGCACCTTGCCGATGAGCTGCTTGACCGAAGTCGCGTCACGTAAATCACATTCAATGAGCGAGACCTGATCTTGAATAGACTCGATATTCTCGGTGCGACTTCTCCACCTCATGATTCCATAGATTTCTTCACCAGCATGGTGTTTTAGAATGAACTCCGCCAGATGGCTACCAGCAAATCCAGTTATTCCGGTGATCAATACACGCAAGTTGTCCTCCAAATCTCAAGCCGCAGGGTGAACGTGTCCTCCCCCCGCATCAATAAACAATCAAGACCTCTCCTCAGGCCAACCGGCCAGTGGCTCTCAAAAAGCGCTCCAAGGCGTTTCGCCAAGAGGGAACGACGTCTCCGGTCGTTTTCTCATATTTGTCCATCGCCATGACCGAATAAGCGGGCCTCGTTGCGGCCCGACCCAGTTCATTGGCTGAAATCGCCTCCAAACGGTCCAACGGCTTCCCGGTCAGCTCGGCGATGGTTCGACCCCATTCGTACCAATTGGTCTCACCTTTGTTGGCATAGTGGAATACTCCCCGATGGTCTTGCTCGACCAATCGGAGGAGAGCTCCCGCTAGGTCCCCGGCGAAGGTTGGACTTCCTTTGTGATCCTCGACCAGAGGAAGGCTCTTGCCGGCCTCCAATCCCTCGCACACCCAATTGACAAATCCGCCGCCGGCACCATAGAGCCAGGCGGTCCTAACGATGAGATGCTTCTCCGGACAGGCGTTGGATACCCGCTGCTCGCCCTCGAGCTTCGAGATGCCGTAGCTGGAAATCGGCCGAGGCGTATGGGACTCCCGGTATGGTGTCGTCGCCTCTCCATCGAAGATGTAGTCCGTACTGACGTAGACCATTAGGGCATCGACCCTGCGCGCCGATCGAGCCACCCACTCCGATCCCTTGGCATTGACGTCCCAGGCCTTGTGTCTTTCCGTCTCGGCCCCATCCACGTCCGTGTAAGCTGCGCAGTGTAGTACGGCCTGCGGTTCAATATCCGTCAGACAGCGTTCAACGGCATCGCGGTCTGTGATGTCCAGGTTGTCGATATCGCGGCCCGAAACTTCATGGTTGCCGCTCGCCAGATCGAGACACGTTCTTCCCAACAACCCCTCGGCACCGGTTACCAATATCTTCATGAACGGTCTTCCGGCTCCTTGCCGTAGTGGTCTCGATAGAACTGGCGGTACTCCGAGCTCTTGGACTTGATAGACTGCCACCAATCGGAGTGGTCTCGGTACCAATCCACCGTGGAGGCAAGGCCTTCGTCGAAGGGCTTTTCCGGTTTCCACCCCAGTCGCTCGAGTTTCGTTGTATCGAGAGAGTAGCGGCGGTCGTGGCCGGGACGATCTTTGACCTTCTGGATCAACGTATCTGACTTGCCGACCAACGCCAGGATACGTCGGGTCAGCTCCAGGTTAGTGATTTCGGTTCCCCCGCCAATATTGTACGTCTCACCAGGCTCACCCTTCGCCATCAGCAAATCGAGAGCCCTGCAATGATCTTCAACATACAGCCAGTCTCGCACCTGTCCTCCATCACCATAGAGGGGAAGTTTCTGGTCCTCGAAAGCGTTGGTGATGAACAAAGGAATGACCTTCTCCGGATATTGGCGCGGTCCGTAGTTGTTGGACGCTCTCGTGACGAGAACCGGTAGACCATAGGTAGTGAAATAAGAGTAAGCCAACCGGTCGGCGCCTGCCTTACTCGCTGAGTATGGATTGCGCGGCATCAAAGCATCCGTCTCTCGGGCAGATCCGGACACGATCTCACCATAGACCTCGTCAGTGGATATCTGAATGAAAAGCCTCGCCCGCGGGTGCGTTCTCATGGCCTCGAGCAGGACATAGGTACCATAGACGTCGGTGAGAATGAACTCCCCGGCATGGTGGATGGATCGATCGACATGTGTTTCCGCAGCGAAATTGACAATGAGATCGGCATCCGCGACGACGGGCTCCACCACCTCTCGCTCGCAGATATCACCCCTGATGAACCTGTAGCCGTCGCGTCCTTCAATCTCTTTCAGGTTTCCCAGGTTTCCCGCGTAGGTAAGCTTGTCGAGATTGGTTATTTGCCAATCAGGATGATGGCGAAACAGGTAATGTACGAAATTGCTGCCAATGAATCCCGCCCCACCCGTTACCAGAACATGTGTATTCAATTCGTTCCTATTCTGAGTTCTCGAGTTCTCGAGTTCCTCTTAGATGACATCCACCTCGCTGCGGTCCCCGAGCATGAACCGGTAGGCTTTCGGTTTGGTTTGAGTCCGCTCGATCCGTACGTTGTGTCCCAACAAACTCCCTTCCATCCGACTACCCAGCTCGAGCACGGCGCTTCCCGACAAAATGATGCTGTGCTCCACTTCGCTCGAACGAATGTGCACGTCCTCATGAACGGAAGTGAAGGGGCCAATGTAGGAGCGCTCGATGCGGCTACGTGCACCTATGATCGCAGGTCCGCGGATCACACTTTCCGTGATCTCGGCATCTTTTTCGATCACGACCTTCCCTTCGACGCGGGATTCCGCGTCTACCTTTCCCTTGATGTTGGCCTGCAACGTGTCCAAGACCAGTCGGTTGGCCTCCAACATGTCGTCCAGCTTACCCGTATCTTTCCACCATCCGTCAACAACATGAGGCCGGACTGTGTATCCCTTGTCGATGAGATATTGAATGGCGTCCGTGATCTCGAGCTCGTTTCTCCCGGAGGGCTTGATTGCTTTTGCCGCCTCGAAGATGGGAGAACTGAACATGTAGACGCCCACCAAGGCAAGGTCGCTCTTCGGCCGTTTCGGCTTCTCCTCGAGCCGTGTCACTCGGTTCTCATGGAGCTCGGCGACCCCGAAATTCTCGGGGTGAGGCACCTTTGCGAGAAGGATCTGTGCCGTGGGCTCGTCCCGCCGGAACTCCTCCACCAAACCAACGATACCGTTCGCCAGGATGTTGTCCCCCAGATACATCACGAAAGACTCGCCACCCAGGTACTTCTCCGCGGTCAAAACCGCATGAGCCAATCCCAGGGGTGCTTCCTGCTGAATGTAGGTGATGTCGACTCCCCACTGAGATCCGTCTCCGCAGGATTGCCGAATCTCGTCTGCCGTATCTCCGACGATGATACCTATTTCAGTTATGCCCGCATTCCGAATAGCCTCGATGCCATAATGCAAAATCGGTTTGTTCGCGACGGACACGAGCTGTTTAGCACGGGTGTAAGTGAGCGGTCGCAGGCGTGTGCCCTTGCCACCGCTTAGTATTAATCCTTTCATATTTCCAACCGAAGCGACGAGAACAGCAATCGTTCCCGTCTTGAAAAGAGTGTCGGAAAAAAGGAGAACATATTTCGCATCTTGCTATTGCACCTGACTTCCGCCACCACCAAGGAATGATCCAAACGTCCCGATGTTGGCCAATGTGACTCCGAAACGAAACATGAACTCATCCGGACGTATGCCATAGTTGAAACGAGAAACCTCGAAAAGGAACCCGCAACATTGCACGTTGTAGGTTACACCGGCACGAATTTGCGTCATGTCTCTCCGCTCCACATCGTAGGCGATGTCGAAATTGGTTTGAATACGTTCACCGAGTCTCACGTTGGTGAGTCCCCGAAGGTTACTCCGCGATAGGCCTCTTTCGACCAAATTTCTCTTGCTCCACATCCCTCTCACCGAGCCCCAAGTTGGACTCGCGTAGGTTCCCAAGAGACTCACTGAGCGAAGTTGACTGAAATTGAGGTCGTACTCCAAATTCCAACTCGCCGTAAGGTTCCGGCTCGGTCGGAAGTTCAACTTTGACGTGATGGGAGAGTAGCTACTGGGGGTCCCAAGAGGTGTGAAGTAGGGTGTTGAGAATTGTGGATCGTAAAGACTGGCATTAGTCTGGAAGAAGTACCTTTGTGACAGCACCCACGTGAGAAACTCAACGGGTGCCGTGGGAGCCCCGCCCTTCGGTTGGCGTTTCCCGTAAAAGCGATTGACCAGATTGAAAGCGACCTGGTTGGTCCCCGGCACGTAGTCCTGTGAATCGAACTTTGGGATATTATCGAACTCATCCACTCGCGTCCGGTAGCTCCATACGAACTGGGGCTCGATCACATGCTTGTAACGGTCCGCGTAAAAGTTACCGGGAGTATTGAAGACCCGTCCAAAGGTTGGTCCTCGCATGTCGTACCGCACCTCGAAATAGCGGCGGTCCACCCCTTCGTCGACGTAGTTCGCCGGTCCGTCCAGACGATTCGTGTAGTAGGTGTAGCGCCCGGTAAACGTGGTTCGGAACGTCAGATAAGAAAGCTTCGTAAAGGGATAGGATATCGAAGGCAGCACGTCGAACCGTTGAAACTCTATCTCTGTATCTTGAGTCGTTCTAGCAAACCGAGAGGCTTCCGTGCTGAACGAAAAGAGCAAAGGCGTCGGGCCCAGCTTCGTGGCGCGCGAGCTGAGCGTCACCCGGGGAAGTATCTGGCGAACGGCAATGCGGTTGCTGAACGACGTATCGGTGCGATCAAAAAGAACGCGCAGACTATACTGAGACCAAGAACGAGAAATGTTGCCCGAGGCGCGCTTCGAACGACGCGTGGCCTGGTTGTAGTTCTCCTGGTACCGTTGCTGGAACTCGAAGCTGCTGAAGTAATCCACCCTTACGACACCACGAAAGCCGCCAGGAATGTCCTGGTTCATGGAGTAATTAAGGGTGTACTCCTTCTGTTCCGATATCTTGTCCTTGATGTAATAGCTCATGAACTCGCCGCGGGAGGTCTCCGAAAGCAAGTAACGGTACTCGGTTCCGGCTCCCACACCTGCCTTGGAGAACCAATCCACCGAAATCGTGGCATCCATGGACCGATTGATGGCCCAGAAGAAGGGCTGGCTGATCATGAAACCCTTGAGGGAGGACTGACCGATATTTGGCAGCAAAAAGCCAGTAGAGCGCTCTTCTTCGTTGATAGGGTAGTACATCCAGGGGACATAGAACACAGGAATGGACTTGACCTTCAAGAATGCGTTTCGAAGCTGCACGTTGTGATCGCGGCGAACTCGAGCCTTGCCGGAGGTAAAATGCCATCGCGGCGTCGGCTGGGCACAGGATGTAAAAGCTCCGCCCTCGATAACATAGACATCCTTTGACTCTCGCTCAACGATATCGCCGAAGAAGTACAGATCGTTACCCATGACGCCGCGGGCGTTGTAGAACCTCCCGGTCCCATCCTCGAGGTTGACTTCCATACGAGAACCGACGATCTTCTGATCCCCCTGCTGAAAAACGACGTTGCCTTCAGCAACGGCACGCATGTCCACATCCCAGAGCTCCAAGGAATCAGCCTGCAGTTGGATGTCACCGAACTGAACGTCTACATAGCCCCGAGCAACGACGTGGCCCTCTTCGCGTTGCTCCTGATACTCGGCCTCGAGCACGATGGGGCGCTCCGTCTGCTGTTGCGGGAAGCCCACCCCAGCAAAAGCAGGCACGATTAGCGCAAGGAAACCCAGCTGTTTCGGAACGTTGTAACCCGTCAAGCTAACCTCTGAACCTATGGACCGTGCGATTATGTACCCTGAGTTGTTTTTTTTCCAGCTTGCCCAAAGCGGGGGCGTCAGCAGGTCGTCCGCAGTCCGGTCGGGAGACATCGTGGTCCCCTTCTCCGACCTCTAGGTGCCTCTGACATCTTCGAGCCTGAAAGGTTGGTTTGCCCGCCCATCAGCTCGAGCCTATAATGACGAGGAAATTGGACTTCGAGCAAAGAAAGGGTGGGAAATGACCCAAGAGACTAAAATCACCGCAGAACCGAGAGATCCGGAATCTTGTCGGTTCATCGTCGACCAACCTCTCTTCCAAGGCGCGTCGGTCTACTTCGGCGACAAGGAAAGAGCCGCGAACTCACCACTGGCCGCGAAACTCTTCGATTTAGAGGGTGTAGAGGCCGTACTGATACAAGACAATGTCGTTACGGTTACCGCCCAAACCGGAGGTGACTGGATGCCTTTGGCCAAGCAAGTTGGCGCTATCATTCGGTCTGTTCTCCAATCCGATGAAGCTCCGGTTCCGGCGAACATCCTCTCCTCGCTACCTCCTGCAGAAGAGCTCACTCAGAGGATACGAGAGCTGTTCGAGAAGCAGATCAACCCGGCCATTGCGGCACACGGTGGCTTCGTCGAGCTCATCGATGTGAAGGGCAACGAGGTGTTCATCCGGATGGGGGGTGGATGCCAGGGTTGCGGGATGGCGAATGTGACGTTGCGGAACGGGATTGAAAAGGCCATTCGAACGTCGGTGCCGGACGTGGGAGCCATCATGGACACCACAGACCACGCTTCGGGACGGAATCCCTACTACCAACCTGAAGGGTGATGTAGAACATACTAGGCCGTGATGCCCTCTCCCTTCTAGGGGAGAGGGCATTTACTTGGCCGCAACGAAGCGGAAACGAAGAGGGGCTATCTGCGCTTTCCTGCGGAGACGGAACCTATTCGGTTTTGAGGCGAATCGTCTTGATGGTCACCGCTTCGAGAGGGACATCATTGTGGCCGGCCTTACTCCCGGTCTTGACCTTCTCGATCTTCATGACCACGTCCATCCCCTCGGTCACTTTCCCAAAAACCGCATAGCCAAAATCATTGGCCGTCATCCCCTTGTTGTCGAGGAATGCATTGTCTTTCGTATTGATAAAGAACTGGGACGTAGCGCTATTGATCTCACCAGTGCGGGCCATAGCGAGAGTGCCCTTCTTGTTCTTGAGACCGTTCCGCGCCTCGTTCTTGATGGCTTCATGGACGGGCTTTTTTGTCATATCGGCTGTGAAACCACCGCCTTGAACCATGAAATTGGGGATGACACGGTGAAAGATAGTCCCATCGTAGAAGCCTTCCTCAACGTATCGCAGGAAGTTCTCCACACTGATGGGTGCACGTTCTTTGTTGAGCTCCACCGTCATGTTACCTTGGCTCGTTTCGATGATGACCACCGGATTGTCTTGAGCAAAGCCTGTTTGGGCCCCAAAAACCGCTGCGAGGCAGACAACGCCGACGATAAACTTGTTCAGATTCATTCAAGGACCTCCTGTTACGTACCATTAAAGTTGACGCAGGGAGTATGCCCGATCCACGCGCAGGTTGTCTAATGCACATCTTCGGGAAGCGCCACCAATGTCATTTCTAACCTAGACGGACCGTGAGCGAAAGAGCCCCATCTGGACGGGCTCTGCACCCAAGACCCCTTCATGGGCGAGCAGCCACCTTTTCCTCGCAAGGCCACCTCCGTAGCCGGTAAGCGAACCATTTGAACCAATGACGCGATGACAAGGAACGACGATGGGAACGGGATTAGCTCCGTTGGCGGCTCCTACGGCTCGACTCGCCCGCGGGTGGCTAATCATGTGAGCTATCTCCCCGTATGTGACAGTAGAGCCAAAAGGTATGTTAGCCACCTCGGTCCAGACCGCCTTCTGGAACTCGCTGCCGCGCATATCGAGGGGGATATCGAATATCCGCCTTCGGCCCGAGAAATACTCGCCAAGTTGCTTGGTGAAGAGCCGGTGCTCTTTCCGGGCGTCGACAATTGCGGCGTCGGGAAAGCACTGTCGTGCCCACCCCTCCAGGCGACGACGAGTCAACCTGCCCAAATGCAGCACGGCGAGACCATTCTTGGTCGTCATCAACTCGAGCTTCCCGATCGGGCTTTCGAGGCTGGAACGGTAAAGCACTTCTCCCATGCGGCTTTCTCAGGAAGGGACGACCCTCAGAAGCCGAGCGGATACGCTGGCGCTTCTGAGCACTGTCCTATATCTGTGTACCTCATACCACAATTGGGAAACGTGAGGAAGCAAGGTCGGACGGGTTGAGGGGAAAAAAGGCGACCCAATATGAAAGATTTGAGAAGCCGCAAATGAACGCGAATGTGAATCTCTGGCTCATCGAAGACGGCCGCCTTTCTTCAGGCGTCCATCGCGCTCAGCATTGATTCCCACTCGAGCTCGAGCTCGAAGAATCCCCTTCCGAAGGCCCCTCGCGCAGCAGACTCGATACCCAATATGTCCGCGCGGTAGAAGAAAAGACGGAGACGACTCATGCCGTGCCTCTCGAAGAGATACTGCACGAGAGACCCGGCTAGCTGAAGACGAGTGCCGTCAGTCACGCCGCTCGACAAACACACCTTTTTCAAGGAGGAGGCAGCATGGTGATGGAGGGATGCCATGGACCGGCTCGACGCCCAGAGAAAAGAGGCCAGGCCACGTCGCAGCCAATCCGGACTGATGGGGATGCCTTCGGGACCACCCAGAATCGGGCGCGGGGGCTTCACCTTCATAGAATTCGAGCGAGGCATTCCAAACTCCTTATCTCTTGGCTTTGTGACTTTCCTCGATACTGCAATTCACGTACCAGCACGACCCGAACATCCTATCATCATAACACATTGCGAAATAAGCCTTTGGCGACCCGTCGACATCGATAGACACAAACACAACTGTAAACTTGTTATACAAGCAACAGTCGTTTTCTTGGATTCCAAACCTGTTGACCTGGTGTCACACCGCTCGTCGTATTAGACTTGCAAAGTGCAGAACATAGACGCTGTCTTGTTCGACTGGGACGGCACGCTCTTAGACTCCTTCCCTTCAGGATTCAAAGCCTCCATGGCCGTCTTCCGGTATTTTGGGATAAAGGGACACCAAGAACGCTTCCACGAAACCTACAATCCCAATTGGTACGAGACCTACCGGCGGCTGGGCATTCCCCGATCGGAATGGGACAGCGCAGATCAAATTTGGCGCCGGACCTACGGGAAATACCCCCCCGAGCTCTATCCCTTCGCCCGCGCGACTCTGGAAGCCCTAACCCGAAACGGTTATGCCATCGGACTCGTCACCAGTGGCAACCGTGATCGCGTCATCCCAGAGCTCGAACGACATCGACTCGTGGATTTCTTCTCCACCCGGGTATACTGCGAGGACACGAAAGAGAAGAAACCCCATCCCGCCCCTCTCGTAACCGCTCTCGAGCGGATGGGAGCCGACGTTTCTAGATCCGTTTACGTCGGTGATCGACCCGAGGATATAGCGATGGGTCAACAAACGGGAAGCTTCACGATTGGCGTCATGAGTGCCTACGTCACTCGAGAAGCGCTGGAAGCAGCGTCACCGGATCTCTTGCTCCCCAACGCCGGCCATCTTCCAGACACCTTCTGCCCTCGCCGTGGTTGAATCCGGAACACATCGATTTGTCGCTGACGCCATGGTGGGCAAGCTCGCTCGGTGGCTCCGAGTCCTTGGGGTCGATGTCATTTACGACACTTCCCTCGACGACCACCAATTGGTTGCGCTTGCTCGCAGCGAAAACCGCATCTTACTTACCCGAGACCGGCCACTTGCCTCCGGCGCCAACGAGTCTCAATGCCTGCTCGTGGAAAGCGTGGATTTCCGAGAACAGCTACGTCAAGTCGTCGAGACCTACGGCATCGAGCCAAACCAGTCCCTCTTTACTCGCTGCGTGGATTGCAATGCCATTCTCGAGACCGTTTCACGCGAGGAGGTTCGCGAGAGGGTTCCCCCCTACGTCTATTCCACGCAGAGTCAGTTCAAGCGCTGTCCCCGCTGCGACAAGATTCTCTGGGGAGGAACCCATCGATGTCATATGAACAAGATGCTCGACTCTATCTTCTCGAGCTAATGCCGGGCCGGAAGCCCTTTTGGGTCTCTTCAAGGAATCTGAGCCACGGCCTCGATCGAGCTACCTAGGTGAAGCTTGCCGAAACTCGCGTAGTACAACAGTTGAGCGAATGCATGCACGCTGGTCTTGGCAAGCTCCACCCCAGCGCCATGGAAGGGGCCACTCGTGCGATAGGGGTCGGCCTTGCTTGGTTTCGAGTTCTTGATTTGGTGCACCCGATACCCGGTCTCTAACAATAGTCTTCGAAGCGTGGCAGCGGAGAAACCATAGATGTGAAAGACGGAGGGGTTTGTTCGTGACAGAGACAGTCTACCAAGAACCTCAAACAATCGGTGCGCAAGGAGATGGCAATCCACATTGGGAACCCTAATGAAAAGGAATCCCTTCTTCCTGAGGACCCTTTTTACTTCGAACAACTCCGCTTTCGGATCCGGGATCTGATCCAGAACCAGCAGCATCGTCGCCACATCATATGAGCCGGAGTCAAAGCTCGCTTCTTTCAGTGTTCCACGAAATATCCGTAAGCCCAGCTTCTTCCCGATCTCACGGGTCTGAACGGATGGATCCACACCTTGCGCCTCCCAACCGGCGTCGGTCGCCATTTTCAGGAACTCTCCGAACTGACAACCGATGTCGAGCAATTTGCCCCTTTGAGCATATTGCTCGATTTTCTCGAGTTGTTCGTCGAAACGTCTCAACTTGCTCCAATTGGCGATGTACTCTTGGGTATACACCGCTTCTTCGTATTGGCTCACCTCCGTTGTCAACGACATACGAGGATTACGGTAGACCAAGCCACACCTCCGGCAACGAACAACGGGAGACGGGTCACTAAGGATCAGCAACTCCGCGTCATCTTGCCCGCAGAGGTTGCAACGGACGTGATGCAACTCGCTACCACTCATGGCTTGACGAGCTTGGCTAGCAAGAAACGCCCGGTCAGTTTCGAGACGAAAGTCTTTTCAATCATGAAATCGACGGCCGTGGCGAATTTCAACAGGCCCCATCGGCGCATCCATTCACCCAACGGTTTGGCGGGGATGTTCCTGATGCCACACAATTCCACGATCCTGAAACAACTGGATAGGAAATCCTTGAACTCCCGGTAGTCGAACCTGTAGTAATAAATTGAACCGCCCGTGTGGTGATAGCCTTCCTTCTTTCCCGCATACTTCACGAGGCCTAATTTTTCCGGAAGGGGGTAATTGAATGTTGTGAGGACTGCTATACCACCCTTTTTCATCACTCGGTGGAGCTCGCTGAGCATTTGCATGCGGTCGTCCGCCGAAGGCAGGTCTTGAACAACCTGAGTGCTCCCGACTTTGTCAAAGACTCCCGACCTGAACGGGAGTTTGCCGAGGTCTGCTTGAACCCAATACACTCCCCCACGAGCCGATTGCCCACATTTCTCTCGACAGAGTTTGAGGGACTCCAAAGAAAAATCGACAGCGATGACTTCCTTGCACTGGGCCGCCAACTCCAGAGTGAGTCTCCCCGTACCGGCCCCCGCGTCGAGAACACGATCGCTTTCGCTCGCACCTATCCGACGTAGAGTGGATGGCATCTCCACGGCTTGGGCATATGGCACAAAAGATGAGTCGTAAATACGGGCTTCCCGGTCCCGCTGCACTCGACTCTTGGCCTTGGAATCGTCCTGATTCATAATTCGACTCTGTTTCAGAAAGATCTGTAACTATGGGAACGACATGTCTGTCTTGCCATGATTATACGCTTGCTGCCAGGACCCTGTCACGAGCTCCTATCACTTCTTCAACTTCTTCCCGGCGTAGAATTCACCAATCGCCGCCACAATTCTCTGTTGCTGTTTTGCCGTCAACTCCGGGTAAACCGGTAGAGCAAGAGTCTCGCGGGAAGCTTCCTCGGCGTGAGGAAAGTCACCGACTTCGTGACCGAGGTCGCTGAAACACTCTTGAAGGTGGAGTGGCACCGGGTAGTAAACTTGTGTGCCAATGCCTCTCGATGCCAAGTACTCGCGCAACGCATCACGACCTGGAGCACGTATCACATATTGATTGTAAATATGATAGTCAGCCACGTCTTGTTTCTCATAGCTTGCGTAAGGCACTTCTATTCCGGGCTCCTCACACAAACCACTCTCTTCCAGCAAAGAGTTGTATCGCTTTGCGTTCTCGCGCCGCTTTCTCGTCCAGCCGTCCAAATACCGAAGCTTCACATTGAGGACCGCGGCTTGCAGTGAGTCCAGACGGAAGTTCCCTCCGAGATCGCGATGGTGGTAACGTTGGCCTGCTCCGTGAACCCTTAGTATCCTAATTTTTTCGGCAAGCTCGACATCGTTGGTCAGCACCATTCCGGCGTCACCAAGTGCACCAAGGTTCTTGGTCGGATAGAAGGACAGACACCCCACGCTTCCCATGCTGCCCGCGCGCCGATGATCCTTGTAGGCGGCGCCAATGGCTTGAGCCGCATCCTCGATGATTGGAACACCGCGAGCCCGGGCGATCTCGAGGATTGGATCCATGTCTGCACACTGACCGTATAAATGAACCGGGACAATGGCTTTTGTGCGGGACGTCATTGCCGCATCCATCTTACTTGGATCGATGTTGTAGGTCCTCGGCTCGATGTCGACAAAGATGGGCCGGGCTCCGAGTCTCGCGATGGAACCTGCTGTTGAAAAAAACGAGTAGGGCGTCGTCACGACTTCGTCACCGGGTCTGACGCCTAGCGCCATCATCGAGACGAGCAAAGCGTCGGTTCCCGATGATACGCCAATGGCGAATCCCGTCTCGCTGAGGGACGCTATGTCTTTCTCGAGTCTTTCGACCTCAGGCCCCAATATGAACGACTGGGAGCGGATGACGCGACCGAGAGCCGCAAGGAGCTCGTCCTGCAAAGGCTCGTTTTGTGCCTCGAGATCAACTACCCGCACCTCCAGTTTTCCGGAATTCGATGTCATCGAACACACCTCAGCCGAAGAGTTATCGCTTCCAAAACCTTTGTTTCCACGACCACAGATATTAGTGCCGGTTTCGGTGTGAGCGCCACTCCCAGCTGTCAATCACCGACACTAGTGACCGACTCGAACACTCCGAGGGTGTCCCGGATCATCCGTTCGCTGCTGAGCTCCAGTTCGGCCTTCCTCCGCGCCGCCTTTGCAACGCGTTTCGCCAATTCTTGGTTCACGAGCGCTTCGACACTCCAGTGTATGAGCTCCTCCGCCCGGTGGGGACTGTAGAGAAAGCCGTTGACTTTGTGATCGATGGAAGTGGCGATACCTCCGCTTCGGGCCGCCACGACCGGACAAGCACAGGACATGGCCTCCGCCACGGAGATTCCGAAAGACTCGTAAAGCATCGTCGGGTAGACAAACAAATCACAGGTGCTATAGAGGGCGGGCAGCTCCTCTTGTGAGACATAACCCAAAAAGAGCACATGCTCCGCAATGCCCGTCTCCTCGGCCAGACTCACGAGTTGTTGCTTGGCGGGGCCCACACCCGCAATGACCAGAAAGGCCTCAGGAACCTCACGCAGAATGGCGCTGAACGCACGGATCAACAAATGAAGTCCCTTGCCTCTAATGAGGCGGGACGCCGTGAACACCATTCGTTTCGAACCAGACAATCCGAGCTTGGCCCGAGCCACCTTACCTTCTTCCCCGAGTGGACGAAATCGGCTCACGTCGACACCGTTGACGCTGGCGAAAATACGGTTGGGCCCGAGAAAGTACTCTCGCCTTGCGTCCCGCGCGCTCTGCTCACTGGGCGCAATCACCGCATCCGCTCGCCCCGTGTAGACCAGGTCCTTCGTAACGTAGTCGTAAGCACGGCGTGGCAACTCTTTCATAAAAAGCAGAGCCAGATTCTTGTTGTTTCTCACCTCCGCCCATTGGGAGCGCAGTCCACCCAAAAAGCTCTGCTGAAGGATCGTCACCGTCGGGATCTGGAGGTTCTTCTTGGCATATTTCAGGTAAAAGAAGGCGCCGTCGTGCTCGCCCCAAACGACATCGAATGGTTCCCTCGCGTGGAGGTTGGACAATAGCCGCAATGACTCATCGCACCAAAGATCCGAGTAACGCGCCGGCTCAGTGCTGGGACAGTAATACGTTCTCACACCATTGTTCACGTCGGAATCCACACCGTCGGGATGGGGAGTCGTCACGAGTGTGACATCGTGTCCATACTGCACCAAACCTTCGCTTAGCGTCTTGACATGGACCTCCAAGCCGCCTTTTGCGCCATGCGCAAGAGTCAATCGAGTCAATCCGCAGATTCTCATCCGATGCACACGGAGATTGCGGGCAGATCCTACGAGCGCCTTCCTCAGGAGAAAGGAACGGGGTCACATTCCCTCCCGTGACCCTGTGGAAAGGAGACAACGGTAAACACGCTCGGTCTCACGACCGTACCTTTCCAATGTAAAATCCCGCATTGCCTTACTCTTCGCCGCCGAGCTCAAGCTGTTCATCAGATCCGGATCGGCGAGGATGCGCAGCACTTGCTTTGCAAGTGCCAAATGGTCACCCACCGGGAACAAGAATCCCGTCTTTCCATCTTCTACGAGCTCCGGATTACCTCCACCGTCGGATGCCACTACGGGCCGGCCCACCGACTGAGCCTCGCACAAGACGCGGCTGCAGCCCTCGAGTTTGGATGCATGCACGACTGCATCACAGGCCGACATCAAAGAGAAAACGTCCCGACGAAATCCGAGAAAGTGAACGAATCTCCCCAGGTCGAGCTCTGTCGCAAGATCGACGAGCTGACGTCCTATCTGCGAGTGGGCATCGAAAGCTTCCCCGACGACGAGCAAATGAGCACTTGGATTAACGCGGTGGACTTCCTTGAAGGCGCGCAAGATAGTCACGTGATCTTTGACCGGGTCCAGTCGATCGAACGCTCCAATAATCCAGCCACCTACCGGCAACGCCTCTTTCGTTCTCGCGGCAGCCTTGCTCGACACCTCCGACGAAATCCGCGCCTGGTCCACAGCGTTGAGCACCACCGACGTATGGGTATGGTATACCCTTTTGTTCTCGAACCGGTTCCTTATCGCCTGCGAGTTGCAGATGATGTGATTCGTCAGAGACGAGAAAACCCGATCCCAGTCCGTCACGCCCGGTTGGAGGAGGTTTCTGGCGTGCCAAACAATCGGCACGCCGGTGAACTTTCCCACCAAACCGCAGGGTAGGTTGGTTTGGGGACCGTTGCTATGTATCAACGCGATGCGGTGCTTCCTCACGAGCTTTGACAAAAGAAAGACGTTCTTGAAAAGCAATGTTACGTGACGAAGGCCAGAGAACTGGAACGGGAAATGCGACATCCCTTCCTCCGCCATGGCTTCGGTGAAACGTCCTCCTTTCGGCCCGGCAAAGGCCACCTCGAATTGAGTGGGGTTCAACACCGAGAAGAGCGACAAAAGACTTCTTTCGGCGCCGCCCATCTCGCCGCGATGATGAACATAGAGAATGCGGGCTCTTTCCTTATTCATGTGTCGATGACACCATACTAACCTTGAACCGAAGAAAAAGCCGCCGGAGAATCATGGACCGGCTAACCATACCCACGACAACGCAACTGAAGACCATTGCCTGTCCGGGGATTGTAACCTGAAATCAACGATCATCACGCTGTCATGGGTGAGTGAGAGTTGTCGCTGAAACGTGCCTCGAACCGCACCCAAAGGCGAGACTGGAGGGACCGATCGTCCTTGCACGCAGGGGCAGCGTGCTACATACTAGAGTCATCTCTCCAAAAGCAGTACCGACGACTCAAATGATGGTCCCAAGAACGGACGCACAGGCTAAATTTTTCCAGCCCGCTTTTTTCCAGGGTATCTCGCCGGTTCACCGGACGAAGATCCCCATTCACCTCTGAGGTCCAATAGCGCTCGGCTATGGAAAACGGAGCAGACAAAGCCGTTCCATCCGTCGGCCCGCGTGCAACCCGCGGCGTGGCCTGGACGCTCGGCCTCACGGTTACCGAGCGAGCCGTAAACATCATCAAGACGATCATCCTGGCACGCCTACTGTTGCCAAAAGACTTCGGCCTCATGGGCGTAGCCGTTCTGTCGCTCGGAATCCTAGAGACTTTCTCCAAGACTGGATTCGAAGCAGCCCTCATTCACAAACGGCAAGAGTTCATCAAATACCTCGACACCGCATGGACCGTCGAGATCCTCCGTGCGTCGGCGCTTTCCGCAATGCTGATTCTCAGTGCCCCTCTCGTCGCGGTTTTTTTTGATGAGCCGTCAGCCGTTGCCGTGGTGCGGGTTTGTGCTCTACTCATCCTTCTCAGAGTCCTCGTCAATCCAATGGTCGTCGCCCTCAGAAAGGATTTGCGTTACCGCCAGTTGTCCATTCTCAGATTGACGGGACATCTGGTAGGAGCGGTAGTGACGGTTTCGATGGCGTTCATCACGAGAAACGTATGGGCGTTGGTCGCGGGATCTCTTGCTGCCGCCGCTACAACACTCCTCGTGTCCTACATCATTCTTCCCTACCGACCCCGGCTCAGCCTCGAGCTTTCCAAGGCGAAAGAACTGTTCGGCTACGGTAAATGGGTGTTGGCCTCGTTCGTCCTGCTCTTCTTGCTGACTCAAGGTGACGACATTCTCGTCGGGAAACTACTCGGTGTCGTGATGCTGGGCTACTACCAAATGGCCTACAAGATCTCGCAGGCTCCGGTTACCCACTTCACCCACACACTGTTCAACGTTTTGTTTCCCGCCTACACAAAACTCAAGGACGATCTGCCCAGGCTCAAAGAAGCCTATCTCGAGGTTTTCAAGCTCACGAGTTTGGCTACGATCCCTTTGATGTTCGCGGCTTTGTTTCTCGCGGAGGATTTTGTTCGATGCATCCTCGGTGAAAGATGGCTCCCCATTGTGGCGGCTGTTCGGGTACTATGCGTCGCGGGGGTGCTGAAAGCGATTAGCGAAACTGCGAGTGCCGTTTTCTACGCTTTGGGTAAGCCTAGGATCGACACCAACTGGAAGATCGCCCAGCTTCTAGCGATGGTCTTGTTCATTGTTCCTCTCATCCTGAAACTCCAACTACTAGGGGCCGCCATCGGCGTCCTCATCAGCACTCTCCCTCCATTGATTGGGCACTTCCGTGCCCTCATGAAAGAGATCGATCTGCCGGTATCAGCAGTGCTCAAAGCCTTGCTTTTGCCGTTGTTCGGTTCAACAGTGATGTCGTTGTTCGTTGTCGTCGCTGGGCCAGCGAGCTTCTACCCGTCGCCCTGCGTGAGACTCGGTGTTCTCGCTCTCTTCGGTTCAGTGTCGTATCTGGGTAGCATATTGGTCTTGGACGGTCTGACGTCCTCCGGCATTAGAAAGCTAGTCACTAGGAGAACGGGACACATCGTGGGGAAATAGCATGGGGCTTATGCCGGTCATGATTCTGAGTCGGGCGGATAGGGCAATCCGATGAGGGATGGACCGGCCCAGACGCTCGGCACGAATCCAAACCCTCGGCGGAGAGACGACCGCAATTTCGGAACCGTTCGGGATTTCGATCGGATATACGCCGACGGCGACTTCCACCGCATGTCCGACATCATAGAACGGCATCGAAGAGAGAGGAAACGATTCTACGACTTACTGACCTCCAACGTAGGCAAAGGCCAGGATGGAGACCGTCCTCGCGTCCTGGAAGTCGGCTGCGGAACTGCCATCGATTCGCTTGCCCTAGCCGAAGCAACGGATTGCCGCGCCCACGGTGTTGATCTATCCATCGAAGCCATCAAGACGGCACTCGAGGCATCCAGCACATTCACAGTGGGCATGGGGCTCGCCCAGGCGGACGCACACGACTTACCGTTCAAGGACGAAGCCTTCGATCTCGTCTTCAGTCAGGGAGTCCTCGAGCATTTCTCGGACCCGAGACCAGTGGTCGAGGAACAACGCCGAGTCTTGCGTTCGGGAGGACGTCTCATCATCAGTGTTCCCCAGAAATACACCGCCTACACCCTTGCCAAACGTCGCCGTATCCGGAAAGGCACTTGGCCCTGGGGCTACGAGTCCGAGTTCTCATTTCGAGCGTTGCGGTCCCTTGGCGACAGCCTCGGATTGCAAGTGATAGCCGCGATCGGCTACGGATATTGGCTGCATCCACTCGAGCCCATGTGGCTGCTTCGAAGTCTCTCGCAAAAGGTGAGCAAGCTGCCCTTGCTTGGCGCCACGCGGCCTGTTCGCTGGACGAGCCAAGTCTACGACCGGCTTTGGTGTTCTCTGGAATCCCGTGCTGGGCACCACTTCATGCGAGATATCGCTGTCGTCTTCGCAACCCCTTGATGCCCTCGCAACGTAAACTTGAAGGACCGTTTTACGGGCCACCCTACTAACGGGGCAGCCCCTCACGCCAGATCCATCGCCACGCAAGTAACACCAAAAGGACCACGCCCAGAAACAACACAAAGACCAACGCCTGGAATGTCAACAACGAGAGGACCCGGCCCATATCCAAGCTGGACAGGAGTGTGTATATCTCCCGGCCTGGCTGCGCCACATAGGTCGGCAGAGTCTCCACACCCAACCAACGAGGCAGCGTGTTCGCGAATAGACTGGTCATACCGGTACCAGCGAAGAAGGATTTGATGGAATAGGCGAGTTGCTCGCCGCTCCCGCCTGGGAGGAATCCCGCACGAGCACCCAGATACGAAAAGAAAACGCTCGGAGCGCCAAACGCTAGGAGCACACGCCCCTTCATCCTTGCCGCCACGGGTGCACCCAGGACCATCAAAAATGGACATACCGGAGCGAGGAAACGGATCGCGATACTCGCGTCGTGAGCGCTAACGACACTAGTCTTTCCGTCACCGACGATGTATCCCGCAAAGAAGACCACCGTGGAGAAGGCGGCGAGTAGGCATGCAACGGCTTCACGACGCGTCCGAACGTTCTCGAGCAATGCCCGCACACTCCACAAACCCAACATCAAAACCGGAACGAAGATGAACAAACCCTCCCTGGGGCTCAGCAGCAGGTATAGCAGGTTTTGCCAACGAGGATAGGAGATGACGAAAGATGGCACAAACAGGCGGAAGGAATAGGGGCTTGCCACAAAAGAGCCGAAAGCTGTATTCAAATAAGCCCCGAGCAGAAATGCCGGCACCGACGCCCCCATAACAACGAGCAAGCTCTTCTTCCACCCGCAGGAGAGCAACGCATAAACGTAGAGTGCCGCCGAGATCAAAGCATAGGGCGGGTGTGTGGCAACCGCCGTTCCCAACAGGAGACCACCGCCGAACAACCGAACCGCGCTCCACTCGTCCCGATTGCCCGCCCGATGGAACAGCCAGAAACTCGTGAGGACGCATAGAGCGACTTGGTTGACCTTGTAAATCGAGGTTGCATAGTTGAGGTTCATGGTCCCAAAGGCGAAGACGAAGCTCCACGAAAGACGACGACGCCCCGCCCAACCGAGATCGCCCAGCAGAGCGTCGAACACCACGACCGTCCCTGCCCCGATGACCGTCGAGACAAAGAGGAGCGCCAAAAAATGAACCGTATAGAATCTTGCGGCGCCTTCAAGCCCCACGAGCATCGGTCGCGCCACCGCATACATCAGTGCGACCGGAACTGCCGCTCCGGGGAAATGCCCGCAAAGATAGTGCCCGTCTCTAGAGCTAACATCCTTGAAATCAATGGTATGACGCAAGACGACGTCGCCATGGTCCACCATCGAAACGGCCAGGTCCACCATTTGCCCCGATATGGACTCCGGCTCGACATAGACGAAAAGGAGATAGACGAGCCAAACGCTCACGAAGATCTGAGAGGGGCGCGACAGTCTCTTCACGGTGACGTCTCAAAGATTTCCTGTTGGGTCACAGCTAGTGTACCCGAATCGCGACACCGCGCTCATCCGCACAGAGAAAGACGAGCCTTACTCCAAAACCCCGGTTCTCCCGGTCACGCTTGATGAATGACAAACATCCGCTAAGATGAGTATTATCCGAATGTCGATTGAAACCCGTCCATACCTCACGAGGATTCACGTGGAGATCTTCCGAACATGGTGTCGTTGGTTCTCCGCGCTCGGAAACGAAGCCCTCCCAAGCGTTCAGAAGCAGCACGAACATACTCGAAACGCAGGGCACCGATCGATGTTCCGTGACGCGACAAACAATGTGAAGCGATGCGAATAGGTCTCTTCTGTTACAACTATCCCCCTTCGCCGCGGCAGGGTGGTATCGAAGATTATACCGAGCGACTGGCCAAGGCCTTGGTCAAGAAAGGCGTCGACGTTATCGTCGTGGCCAGCGGTCCCGAACAAGAATCGGGAACGGACGAACACTTCACGATACTCAGATCTCCCGAGCCATGGAACCGTCGATGGGCCCGCCGTTGGCAAGGCGAGCTCAAGAGCCGCGCGGTGGATCTCATCCTTCTACAGTATTCACCGGCGATGTTCGAGAATCCACAACGCCTTGCATGGCCGTTGCTGGCCTCAACCTTCCCCTCCGTAACCGCCTTCCACACCTTGTGGGGAGGCCCGAAGCGCAACTACTTTGCGGCTTGGCGACTTCTGAGAGCTTCCGATGCAATTGTTGCCACCAACTCGGAGATCCTCTACCTCCTCGCGCGACACTTGCCTTGGTATGTCGAGCGAACCGTCTTCATACCCATTGGAGCCAACATCACGCCGGACCAACTCGAAGGTGATAAGGACACCGCCGGTCAATACGGGATATCGGACGACAAACTCGTGCTTTCCTACTTCGGGATGACCTACCCCGGCAAGGGAATGAAAACCTTGTTCGATACCGCGTCCATTCTCAAAAGGAAATTCGATATCGAGTTTCAGTTGCTGTGTGTCGGTGGTGGCGTTTCGGACGATGAGCCCTACCGCGCCGCCCGAGCACAGATGGTTGCCGAAGCAAAACTGGAAGAGGAAATTCGGTGGACCGGTAGGGTTCCCGCCAGCCACGTCTCCGCCTTGCTGGCAGCCAGCGACATCGTCGTACTGCCCTATACTTCGGGCGTGAGTGACCGGCGAGGCTCTTTGATGGCGGCGTTGGCGCATGGGAAGCCGGTCGTTACGACACCGCCACGCATCCCCATCTCACACTTCGTCAACGGGAAGCATATGCTGTGGCCGAATACTCACTCACCAGTTGAACTTGCGAGGGCTATCAAACGCTTACGCGATGATTCCGCGCTCCGAACTACCCTCGAGGCAGGAGCTTTGGAGTTGTCGTCGAGTCTGGATTGGGAGCGGATTGCCACGGACATGGAATGCCTCTTCGCAAGGACACTCGATGCGCGAACGACTTAGAAGAATCCGCAATACGGCAAGGGCCATCCCCTGGTTGGCGGCGGCGCGCTTGGCCAAACGCCCACGGGGCGTGTTGCCGAAGGATCTGAACGGTAAGCGAGTCCTCATCATTCAGTGGAACGCCATCGGCGATGCACTGATGACGACACCGTTGCTCGGGGGCCTAAAACGTCGATTCCCTAACGTCCTCATTGATGTTCTCGCCACTCATGTCAACAAATCCATTTTCGAATGCCAAACCACTGTCGAATCGGTCCTGGTTCTTCCCAGCGGTGGCTATCGAGTCTGGTCCGCTTTCAGGCAACAGCAGCTAGCACCATACGATCTCATCATTGACGCCACAGCAGACTTTCGTTCGGCTTGCGCGACACGAATGCTCCGACCCATCTCCAACAGAGGTTTTTCGCGAACCGTCCAAGCCGGCTCATTCACACTCGACATATCGCGCTTTTATGACGATTCCCATCCCTACTCCGAACAGCATCACATTCCTTCGCTGGTATATTCGTTGGGGCGACCATGGCTGGATTCGGAAACACGCGACAGGTTGACGTTCAACATACCCCCGGAAGCCCGACACGCGGCAATGGATTGGTTTCGTGCACAGGCCGTGGACCCACAACGCGCCGCAATCCTTCACCCCGGAGCAAAGTGGCCCCCAAAAAGGTGGCCCGAATCTCGTTGGGTCTCCTTGGCCAAAGCCTTTCTCCACGCACCAAACCCACGCACACCGATTCTGGTCGGTTCCGATAGGGATCTTCCTATGCTTCAGCGCATCGCTACCGCTACCGGCCTAGGAGTCAAGAAGATCGTTGGCTGTGATATCCCGACGCTGGCCGCCATTGTCGAAGCTTCGTCTGTTGCCGTATGCAACGACTCCTTCATCATGCATCTAGCTCGTGCTCTCGACAAGCCGGTGGTGGCCTTGTTTGGCCCCGTCGACCCCCGGCGCGTGACGATGGAAGATGGCAACATGAGAATACTCTACCAGTCGCCTTTCTGTAGTCCGTGTCAGCTCTACTTTCATTCCCAAAGGTGCTGGCGCGGTCTGAACTTCTGCATGCATCAAATTGAGCTCGGCGATGTCCTCGCTGCCGTAGAGCTTTGTTGACTGTCCGAATGACTGACTGTGTCCACCTCAAAAAAGGAAGGCGGCGATCTCTGGTATCATCGCAAGAACAACATCCAAGCAGGAGGAGTCAACGATTTGATGCGTAGAGACGGACTCCGCATCCTCATGATCGCGGATGTCTCTCCTCTCCAAAGAGCTGGGGGTTCGGCCCGAGCTATCAGAGAACAGACTCTCGGTCTCTCCCGTCGTGGTCACTCTCTCACCATTGTCTGCCGTCACCCAGGCGGTGACGTACCCATCGACTCACGGTTGGAAGACGCTCGCGTCCATCACTACGGTGTAGCAAGGAACAATCCTCTTGCCTATGCCGTCACCTCTCTCTACGGAGCAAAAAGAGCCTATCGGCACCTGTTTCGGAAACAAGTGTGGGATGCCGTCATTTTCCACCAGCCTTTCTCGGCCGTAGGGATTCGTCCCATTCTTCCAAGCTCGCAAACATGCCTTTACTACTTCTACTCACCGGCTGGTGTCGAATATCGACTCCGGGCAACCCAACCCCGAACGGGAAGGTGCGGATTCGGTGCGAGGGTCATTTCGGTTCTCCTGAAACGACTCGAGCATAGGGCGCTCCAGAACGTAAACCGTGTCGTCGTCCTGAGCCGTTTTTCCAGAGATCTCCTTGAGGACCAGCATGGCAGGTCCTCACCCCAAGTGGTGTTGATTCCAGGAGGCGTCGATCTGGACCACTTCCGGCCTTCGGTTGACCGAGGCAAGACGAAAAGGGAAATCAGCATCCCCACTGACACCTCCTTTCTGCTCACCATCCGGGACCTAGAACAGCGAATGGGGATCGACACGCTCCTCGACGCGCTGCCATCCGTGAAAACCGACACTCCCTTTTTCTGTGCCATTGGCGGTTCAGGTCCATTGCGTGCTTACCTCGAAGAACGCGCTTCCCGGTCGGCCGCCAAAGGAATGGTGAGATTCCTAGGCCACATTCCCGAGGAACAACTTCCGCTCTATTACCAGGCGGCCGATGTCTTCGTTCTCCCTACTCAGGCCCACGAAGGCTTCGGATTGGTGACCGTAGAAGCACTGGCCTGCGGGACACCCGTGGTAGCCACGCCGGTCGGCGCGACACCTGAGATTCTCAAACCTCTCGACGAGAACCTACTCGCTTCGGACTCGAGCGCTCGGTCTCTGGCTCACAGCATTTCCCGGGCACTGCCCTTGGGCAACGACAATGCCTACCGCGAGCGTTGCCGCAGGTACGCCCAGAAGTACTTCTCATGGGATAACCACGTGGAAAGGCTCGAGCAAGAAATCGCGACCCTTCTTCGTATGAGCAGCCGTCCTCATCCCGTTCAAGAAGACTCCCCTCCTGTTCATGAAAACAGGAACGGTCTATCATGACGCTCATCCACCTCATTACCCGTCTCACTCTAGGTGGATCAGCACGCAACACCATTGACAGCGCGGCTGCTGCTGCTCGGGCAGGATACCGAACCATCCTGGCAACCGGACCGAGTGGGAGAGAGGTAGATATCGCGGACTCGGCAAACGGCACGGGTTGCGAAATAGCTTTCATCAGCTCATTTCGTCGTCAAGTCTCTCCCATCAAAGACTTGCAGGCCCTCGTTCAGACGATCCGGCTCATCCGTCGACAACAGGCCGATATCGTACATACCCACACATCCAAGGCAGGCTTCATCGGCCGACTCGCAGCTTACCTTTGTCGTGTTCCAGTGATTATCCACACGCCTCACGGTCACATCTTCCACGGTTACTACGGAGCCACTTTGACTCGGGTCTTCATTCATATGGAACGGTGGGCGGCTCAAATGACCGACCGCATCGTGGTTTTGACCGAAAAGGGGGTCCGCGAACATCTCGATAGAGGGATCGGACGACCTGATCAATTCGTCGCAATTCCGAGCGGAGTCGATATCGCCGGCCTTCGCCCCAAGCTTTTGGCAAAGCAGGAGGCGCGTCGACAGTTGGGATGGAACGCTGACGACCCCTACATACTCGGCGTGGGTCGATTCGTATCCGTCAAAGGATTCGATCTGGCAGTCCGGGCGATGGCGCAAGTCCTCGAGGAGGTGCCACAGAGTCACTTGGTGCTATTGGGGGACGGACCGGAAAGAGTCGCCTTGGAGGATCTCGCCAAAAGAGAGGGCGTTCATTCTCGGCTCATTGTCACGGGTGTGGAAGATAGACTCGCCCTATATCTTTCCGCCTCTGATGTTCTGGCCGCCCCGTCTCGCAACGAAGGCATGGGGAGAGCCATCGTGGAAGCCATGTCGGCCGGCCTTCCCATCGTGGCATCCCGAGTAGGCGGGATCCCCAGTGTCGTGGAAGACCAACAGTCGGGACTCCTGATCCCCCCAGAGAATCCCGGAGCCCTGGCTCGGGCACTCATCAAGCTTTTGCAGGACTCCTCAACGAGAAAAAAATATGGCGAGCAGGGATGGAAACGTGCGGAACAGTTCTCTCTCAACCGGATGGAGTCGCTACTTCTTCAACTCTATAACGAAGTGGCCACTGAAAAAGGACTGGCGCCCCCAAACACCGATTCCCTCCACTAGTGAAGCCAAGACCGTCCCACAGAAAGGTCTACTTTCAAAGGAACATCCAGTGGAAAGGCCCCTTCCATGATATCTCGTACTAACTTCGTGGCCTCGTCCGTCTCACCGTCGGGAACTTCGAGAACGAGTTCATCGTGGACCTGAAGTAGCAAACGACTCTGCATCCCCCTCGTCTTGAGTTCGTTCCACAGTTCGACCATGGCTATTTTGATGAGATCCGCCGCCGTTCCCTGGATCGGAGCATTGACGGCGACTCGCTCGGCGGCCTGGCGAGTATTCCGGTTGCGGCTCCCGATCTCGGGAATGTAGCGGTGTCGCCCGCTCAAAGTCTTCACCTTGCCCGTGAGACGGGCCTCCCGGATGATCCTATCGAGCAAGTCTTGGACTTTGGGATGCTGCTCGAAGTAAGCATCGATGAACGCTTGCGCTTCGCGATGGGACACCCCCAAATCTTTGCCTAGGGTAAAAGCCGTCTTTCCGTAGATGATACTGAAGTTGATGATCTTGGCCCTTCGCCTCTGCTCCGCCTCGGAAAGTTCGGAATCGGTGCCGAAAACACGGCCAGCCGTCTTGCGGTGGATGTCCTCCCCGCTTCGGAAAGCTTCGATGAGGCCAGGGTCGCCGCTCATGTGAGCGAGCACCCGGAGCTCGATCTGGGAGTAGTCGGCTGAAAGAAGCTGACACCCGGGCTTTGCGATGAAGGCTCCGCGGATGCGTCGTCCGAGCTCGGTTCGGATAGGTATGTTCTGGAGATTGGGGTCGGAGCTCGACAAACGTCCTGTAGCTGCTACCGTTTGGTTGAAGGTGGTGTGGATGCGGCCGGTCTCGGTGTCCACCAACGTTGGCAGCGCATCGACGTAAGTGCTCTTCAATTTGCTCAAGCTCCGGTAGTCGAGGACTCTTCTCGGCAACTCGAAATGCTCAGCCAGCTCTTCCAGTACATCCATTCTCGTCGAGGCGACGCGCTGCTTCTGAGTCTTGCGGAACGAGGGAAGGTTCATCTTTTCGAACAGTATCTCTCCGAGTTGTTTTGGCGAGTTGATATTGAATTCTGTCCCTGCAAGCTCGTAAATCTCCTCCGTGAGGCGCTCGAGCTCCCGGCTCAGCTCCACCGACATCGATCGGAGTAACTCCACATCGATCGCGATACCGGCGAGCTCCATATCTGCCAAGACTCCTATCAGCGGCAGCTCGATGTCCCGATACACCCTGGTCAACCCTTCTTCATCGATGCGCGGCGCGAGACGCTCCCGAAGCTGGAGTACGATCTGCGCTTCCTGAGCAGCAGGACGCAGGTCTCGGTGCAACCGTGTGGCGCCAAAGCCGGGAAGCGCCGCTTGCTCGACTTCTTCGTCCTCCGATGCCGTCAAGGTCTTCTGAAGTACTTCCAATGCAAGGTCGCCGAGCTCGTGGGAACGTCTGCTGGGATTGAGCACGTAGGACGCAATCTTCGAATCGAAGTCCGGTCCTCCGAGCTCGATGTCTCGGTGCTTCAAGATCTTCCACGCGGTTTTCAAGTCATGCCCCAACTTCGGTAGAGCGCCTTCGGAAAGAGCGGGCTTTAGTTGAGTCAAGAGATCGATTTCGGACCACCCGCCTCCCACCGAAGCGAAGAAACCCGTTTCTTGCTCCACGGCGATTCCGATACCAGAAAGAGGTGAGGACAGGTCCTTTGCGCTGGAAACCTTGAGAGCGAAAGACAGCTCTCCCACTTTCTTTGCCCTCTCTAGAACATCCGCAAGATCGGATAGCGAGTCGATGGATCGAAACGCCGCAGCGGAAACAGCTTCCTCCGTTGGGAGATACTCCTTCATCAATGAGGTGAAACCGAGCCTTTCGAAAAAGGCAAAGGCTTCTTCCCGCTTGGCACCGCGATACCGGAGGCTGTCGAGCTCGACCTCCATCGGAACGTCAACCGCGATGCGGACCAGCTCTTTTGAAAGAAGGGCCTGTTCACGATAGTTTTGGAGGTTCTCTCTTTGTTTCTTGCCGGTGATCTTTTCAGCATTCTCGATGCAAGCCTCGACGGAGCCCCATTTTTGAATGAGGCTCACCGCCCCCTTTTGACCTATGCCGGGAACCCCTGGAACATTGTCCACGTTGTCGCCCATGAGAGCCAAGACGTCCACCACTTTATCCGGCGGCACACCAAACTTCTCGATCACGGCCTCCGGATCGTAGAGAACGTCCTTTCCTGGATTGATGACTGACACTTTTTCCGAGACGAGCTGCAGAAAGTCCTTGTCCGACGACACCGCAAAAACTCGATATCCCTGTTCTTCACCACGCGTCGCCAATGTACCGATGACATCGTCCGCCTCCACACCGACAATCTCGAGGATGGGAAGACCCAGGACATCGCACAGTTTTCGGGCGTGAGGAAACTGAACCGTCAAATCGTCCGGCGTCTCAGGCCTGTTGGCCTTGTACTCCGTATAGAGCTCATGGCGAAAGGTTTTTCCGGGCGCGTCGAAGACGACGGCTGTTAGCTCTGGTTTTTCCTCGGCTAAGATCTTCCTGAGCGCCGTCGCAAATCCGTACACCGCGTTGGTCGGCATCCCGTCCCGATTCGTTAGACGTGGGATAGCGAAAAAGGAACGATAAAGAAGAGAGTTACCGTCAACGAGGAGGAACTTGGCGTTTGAGAGCAAAGCTGTCATAAGGGAGCATTCTACATCGATTGGAATCGGTGGATTGCCATTTCCCATGTAGCATTGGGGTGGTGGGCGCCTCGCCGGTACTCGATTCAGAAAAGGCCGCGGCGCCCCACGACAAAACCCTACCCGGTATAGAGAATATTCCCGATCCTTTGTTTCGTCCCCACGATCACATTTTCTGCCGCAACGGTGAGCCCAAACGAACCGAACAAATGTCCTTTTGAGGTGCCACTTCGCGGTATCCTGTTTATAATAAACCACTTATAACATTGGCCACCGCTCGTCGAACCGGCCTCGATTCTGAATCCCGGCTAGGCACGCTAATTGCAAATGTCCCTCGATGCAGTGAGTGACGCGATCTAATCGAGGGGATTCGCCCCCACGCCACTGAAATCCACCGTGGGAAATCACCCCCGACCTGGGATTGACTATGGCTTTCAAAGACCGTAAAATATTGTGTAATCAACAAAAAAACCATGCGTCCTGTGAAATTGGCCCTGGTGGCCGATCAAAGTAGCGATGTCTTCGCACAGCTTCAACCGGTCTTGACCGCGTTGGGTCTCGAGGCAGTCTGTGCAAATGACGGCACACGTGCGCTCCAGCTCATCGAACAAGCCTCTCCAACTCTCGTATTGGCAGAGACGGAACTAGACGGCCTCGATGGCTTCGCTCTTTGCGCACGTCTTCGTCAACACGAAGCTACCCGCTCCATCCCGGTCATTCTCATGGGTACGGGCGATGACCGAGAGGGTCGCCTGGCTGCCTTGGGCGCGGGCGCCGATGATTTCATCGCTAAACCTCTCGACGCAGAAGACGCCAGATTGAGATTGGCCGCCATGTTGAGACGCGCTCGACTGCAGTCGAGCAAGAACGGGAAACGACTTCAACGCTCTCAATCCAAAGTCGAATCGGCCGATGCCGACAGGGCACGAAACCGCTATTCCAGAACCCTTGAAATCGTCAACAACGGCTTCGAACAGGTACGCAAAGGTGCTAGCGTCGATATCCACCCTATCCGAGCGGCCTCAAGGGATTTGTTGCAGGAGCTCGATGGTTCGCCAGCCCTCATCGAGATGGCGCTGGAGAAAACGGAAATCGAAGACCTCGCCGCCCATCACGTCAACGTGGCCGTCATCGGATTGACTCTGGCTATAGAGCTCGGGTTACCCCAGGACTTGACGGAGCAATTCTCTTTGCTGGCGTTGGTTCACGATTTCGGAATGACAAAGGTCCCTTCATCACTCCTCTACGCACCGCGACGGCTGACGCGCGAGGAGTTTCGAGTGGTGACGGAACATCCCGGGCACACTTGCGAGATGCTGAAATCGGTAGTGCCCAAGATGCTGGTAGAAGTCGTCTACCAGGAGCACGAGCGGGAAAAAGGTCAAGGATATCCACGGGGATTAAGGGGCGACCAGATTCAAGAGCTCGCCAAGATTCTCTCCGTGGCGGATGTGTTCGAGGCCTTGACTCACCCCCGCGCCTATCGCAAAGCCTTGATCTCCTACGATGCTCTGCAGGAGCTCATCGAGATGCGAGGAGACTCCTTTGACCCTCGATACATCAAGGCCCTCATGAATGCCTTGACGGTCTTCCCACTTGGGAGCTGGGTCCAACTCAATACTGGAGAGACTTGCATCGTCCGTTCCACCAACACAAAGAACTTGATGCGACCCGTCGTCGAGGTCCTATGGACTTCACGCAGGGAACCGATCGAGCAAGAAAAGACCGTTGACTTGGCCAAGAGCCCTCATCTTTTCATCGACAAACCGCTTTACGAGGACCAGCTTCCTCGAGCATAGATTCTCGGGAGTTAGGATGGGAACCTACAAACGCATTAGCGCGGCAACGAGTCTCATGGCGATTACTTTGTGTCTGTCTCCATCCATGTGGGCCCTCCAAGAACCGCCGTCGGGACAAGTGGAGCAGAAGAACGCCTTCACGACTGCAAGCGGGTTCCCGGAGTATCGGGTCGGACATGAAGACGAGCTCCGGATCCGAATATGGACTGGAGTAGAAGCCAAGGAATTCGAGGTCACCGTCCAATCGGACGGCGCCATCTTTTTACCGATCATCGGCCTGGCGAGCTTGAAGGTAGACGGCCTGAGCGCACTTCAACTTCGAAATGAGATTATCGAGCGCCTCAAGGATTCCTACCGACAACCTGCAGCGGAAGTCATCATCACGAAGCGAGTTGCACGTGTTGCGACGCTACTCGGTGAGATACGCGCGACGCAAAGGAACGAAACGGGGCCTGGACGATACTCGCTTCCCGGACGTATTCAGTTGGTTGACTTCATCACCGAGCACGGCGGCGTCACGGCGCAAGCCGACTTCAATAACGCCCAACTCATCCGGAACGGGGAAAGTCACATCTACAACCTTTCCCGCGCGATATTCGAAGGCGATGAGTCCCAGAACCCGATCGTGGACGAGGGAGACCTCATCTATCTCCCGCCCCTTTCCCGAACCAGCCGCAAGTACTTCGTTTTTGGTGAAGTCACCAGGCAAGGCCTATTGGAATTGCCGAGCGAGGCTCCCATCGCCGAGGTCATTGCGGAATCAGGTGGTTTCACAACAGATGCTCACAAGAGTCATATTGTTGTGGTTCGCGGCAACCTGGATAACCCACAGATCTTTGCCTCCAACTTCGAAGAGCTCAAGAAAGGCGATCTCTCCCAGAACTTCATGCTGGAGAACGGCGATCTGGTTTTCGTCGGCCGCCGCAAGTTGGCAACGTGGAATGACATCATGAGAGCGTTTGCTCAGCCGTTGAACATCTTGGTGACAACGTCGGTGTTGGCTCAAGCAATATCCAAATGAAACGACCCGAGATAGACTAATGGCACAATACGACCTCAACGTTAGAGATTACATTCGGATCCTCCGAAAGCATCGGTACTACCTTATTGGTCCACCGCTGCTTCTCGCCGTTCTCACTTATCTGCTCACACCGGCTCCCGTGGTGAACCACCAAGCGACCGCGAGCATCAAGATCTCGCAATCAACGACCATGGCCGGCTTGTTGCTTCAAGTCTTCACCTACTCCTCGGGAGACAACATTGCCACTCAAACGAGGATACTGACGAGCCAGCCCATGATGGCCAAGTTGGCACAAAACTTGGGCCGCGTACCCGCTGATCTGGAGCTCAAGGCGATACTTGAAAACCCCCAACATGTGAGTCAACTCGCGACCCTTCAATCACGGGTGGCGGCAAAACAGATAGGCTCCACCAACATCGTTCAAATCACGGCTGACGCCGCGACAGACGATGAAGCCAAGGCGGTCGCCAACGGATTGGCGGATGTGTTCGTGGAGTGGAGCCTCAAGGAGAAGAACCGACAAGTCATCGAGGCCAAAGATTTCATCTCTTCGCAACTGGATCAAGCCAAGCGACGCCTCAAAGAATCCGAGGATCGCCTTCAGTCTTTTCTAGAAGCCCATATCGACCAGTTATCACTCTCTGACAACGATATCGCGCGACTGCAACAAGAAAAGGAGCAGTTGCAGCAAAAAGCCAGCATTCTTAGTCGCCAAG
Source organism: uncultured Acidobacteriota bacterium (assembly GCA_963697355.1). Taxonomy (GTDB): domain Bacteria; phylum Acidobacteriota; class Vicinamibacteria; order Marinacidobacterales; family DATDRI01; genus CAVONV01. The sequence continues at coordinate 160,246 of CAVONV010000021.1, read as the reverse complement.
TGGGGCAACTCGACGAACGACGACGCGCCGGAACTGGCCACATCGATTGGATCTCCAGTACCGAGCTCGGCGACAACAACCTTACGCGCTTCAACGACGAGCTCATCGAGCTGCAACTGGACCGAGAGCGTCTGCTCGTTTATCAAACGGAGCGATCTCCAGAAGTCAACGCCATTGAAGACAAAATCCAGACGTTGCTGTCCAACCTATCTCGAGAGTACCAGGCCACGATCAACGATCTTGAAGAGCGAACAGCCAACCTGACTGACAAGCTTGCCCTAGTCCCACAGAACGACGCGGAATTGAACCGCTTGAGAAGAGACCAGCAAGTTGCCAACGAAGCCTACACACTTCTCAAAACCAAGTATGAAGAGGCCGCCATTCGAGAAGCCGAGAAAATCCGAGAAGTGAGCGTCGTCGACTACGCCACGGCTGCTGTACCACAGGTTCAATCCAGCAAGATCTCCAAGAGCCTCTTGGGCGCGCTCGTGGGGTTGGTGCTTGGATTCGTTCTCGCATTGGTTGCCGAAAGCATGGACACCTCGATCGCCACTATCGAGGAGATCGAAAGCTATCTAGACGTTCCGGTACTAGGAGTCATTCCCCACATCGACCGAGATGGTGTGTTGGATCTTCTAGCAAGGCAAAACACTCACCTATCCAGAGAATCTCTCACGCGATACGCCGGTCTGGTGACCCAGTTTCACCCGAAGTCGCCGGTCGCAGAAGCCTATCGCTCGCTACGAACGAATCTCGAGTTCTCCAAACTTGCCCGTCCGGCTCGGAGCTTCTTGCTGACCAGTTCAACACTCGAAGAGGGAAAATCGACGACCGTCGCCAACCTCGGACTGGCTCTGGCTCAAAGCGGTAAGCGTGTGCTCATCGTCGAGAGTGACTTGAGACGTCCCCTCATTCATACCTACTTCGGTCTAACTCGAGAACCCGGGCTCACGGAAGTGTTGCTTGGAACGCTCGATTGGCGCGACGCCGTGCGGTCCCTGGCCGACGTGTTCTTGGGCAAGCTGGATATGGACAGTTTAATACGGACACCAGGCATGGAGAATCTGTCCTTCATCACCAGCGGAACGCTTCCCCCCAATCCGGCGGAACTTCTCGGCGCTGCTCCGATGCGGATGTTCATCGAAGAAGTCACGAATGAGTTCGATGTCGTTCTGTTTGACAGCCCGCCGGTTCTTCCGGTAACGGATGCAGCCGTACTTGCTTCTCAAGTCGACTCGGTACTGCTGGTGTATCAGCTCGGCCGAGCCGGGCGCGGGCTCTTGAAACGCGCGAAGAGCCACCTCCAAACCGTGCAAGCCGACCTAAGAGGAGTCGTCTTGAACGACATCAAGGCCGAAGTCAGTGATTTCTCGCCCGCAGAGTACTACTACCAATATTACTCACGTTACACGGACGACAAGGATGCAGTACCCAAAGGCCCCCTACAAAAGGCCGTCCATAACGTGCGCCATCGATTTGGCAACCGCCCCGCACGACACGGACAATCCTCCTCTGATGCCGAACATTCCCGGAATACCGGCGACGGAGGTTCCGAGTACGAAGACGTCCTCAAAGTGACCAATGACCCAGACCGCACTTGATGGTGGGGCTCAGGTAGCGCATGCTCAAGAAACTCGCCACTCTGGCTGGTCAGTTGCTCGATTCTCGATCGCCAGCCCCTCCGGCACTTTCGCTGCCGGAAACCCCTAGGCATTTCCCCGCTGGCGAAGAGCCTCACCTCCATTGGCAGGCTGAATTGGAGGCGTTACCCGACCCGGAAGACTCTCTCCAAGACAATGCTTGCTGTCATCGGGTTATCGCGGTGGGAAGCGGCAAGGGCGGCGTCGGTAAAACCGTCGTCTCCTCCAGCCTCGCGCTTTCGCTTGCCGAAACCCGTCTCGCGCCAGTAACCGCGGTGGACGTTGATCTTGGCGGAGCCAATCTTCACACCGGCCTCGGGATCTCCCACCCCGGATTTGCGCTCAACGAATTTCTTCAAAACGGCACGTCTCTCGGAGATCTCTCATCATCAGCCGGATCGAATGGACTCCACTTTATCGGAGGGGCCTCGGATATCGTGGGTTTGACCGAGTTCACGGATGAGCACCGGAGACGTTTTTTGGAGGACCTGAACGGATTCCAAACCGGGACCACCATTCTCGATCTAGGAGCCGGATCATCACTCTTCAACCTCGATCTTTTTAGTCTCGCCGACCAAGGTATCTTGGTGACGACTCCTGAGCCCACGGCAATTCAGAATGCCTACGGCTTCCTACGTGCCGCGGTCTACAGAAGAATCCGCCTGCTGTTCGAGGGTGAGAGCGGACTCACTGACATGATCGAGAGCGCCATGAACCATCGCGGCAACGACTCAACCGACAAGGTGCCAAGCTTGATTGGCCAGATCGCCCGTTACAATCGATCGGCCGCCGGTGACCTAGAAGAACTCATTCGACGCATACAGGTCGGGATCGTGGTCAACATGTGCGACAACGGAAACGGCGATCAGGTTGCCGAGAAACTCGCCGGAATCGCACGCGAATATCTGGGAGTTCGCCTAGAGAATCTAGGCGTTGTTTCGTGGGACGACACCGTTCGTCGCGCCATCTGCAATTGGCAACCTCTTGTCGTCCACCATCCAAGGGCAAGAGCCGCCCGCAACCTCGAGGCTATCGCCCAACGTATCCTTGGTAAACTCGAGCAAAGGGAGGCGCAGGGCGCTTGATCCTCCTGTCCTACAAAGCCTTTAGGAGACTCTATCAAGCATGAGCTCCGCTACGAACCGGTTCGCCTCTTCCCCTTTGATGCTTGCGTTGATCGGGCTAACGGTTTCCGTTTTCCTGTCTCATCTTATCGCTGAACAACCTCTGTCTTGGATGATCTGGGGCCTGGCCGCAGTTCTTGTCGTCATCGTGACTTTCCTCCACACTAGAGTCGCTATCTACCTCATCATCTTCAGTATGCTTCTCTCACCAGAAATCGGGACCGGCGCTAGTGCCGGGGGCCGAGACATCACGATCCGTCTAGAGGATCTCCTCCTCATCGTGGTTGGACTCGCGTGGCTCGCCCGCACCGCCTATAAGAAAGAACTCGGGCTCCTAGGCAAAAGCCCTCTAAACAAACCTATGGTCGCATACGGCCTTGCGGCTCTCCTTGCCACACTGGTTAGTGGGTTGACCTCCGAAACCAACTGGCTCCGTGCGTTGATGTTTCTCGCCAAATACCTCGAGTACTTCGTGCTGTACCTCTTGGTACTGACAAACATCAAGACACGCTCCGACGTCAAGAGCTATCTGACGGCAGCTCTCGTTACATGCGCGATTGTCGCCCTCATAGGGATCGTTCAAATTCCCAGCGGTCATCGTGTCTCAGCACCCTTTGAAGGCCAGAACGGCGAGCCCAACACCTTCGGGGGCTATCTCGTTTTCATGTTAGCCATCGTCACCGGCTTCTACCTGACGGCCTCGTCATTCCGCGAGAGGATGGCTTGGTTGTCCTTCGGAGCCCTTCTCGCAGCACCTCTTCTTTTTACATTGTCGAGAAGCTCATGGATTGCCGCCGCGGGCATGGTTTCGACTTTTTTGATTTTCGGTCCGCGCCGATCACATTTCGTCACCGCAGGTGCCGTTGCGCTCGTGCTGTTTCCGGTCCTGGCTCCGGAACCGGTCATCGAACGCATTGAGTTCACCTTTCGCCAGCCGGAGTCACGAGGCCAAGTCACCGTAGGCAATTGGCGATTGGACACATCATCGTCGGCGCGCATCGCGAGCTGGAAGTTTGGCTTGGAGGGATGGGCGAAGCGTCCTTTGACCGGCTATGGCGTGGCGGGCTACTACTTCATGGACGCCCAATACGTTAGAATCCTCACTGAGGCGGGGATCGTTGGACTAGCGGCTTTCGCTTGGTTGGCCTGGTGCATTTGGCGCCTTGCCATCGATCGTTTCCGAAACGCCTCCGATCGATTCTCGAGGGGGCTAACATTGGGATTCTTGGCGGGTTACGTTGCCATGTTGGTCCATGGCATCGGGGCGAACACGTTCATCATCGTTCGTATCATGGAGCCTTTTTGGCTATTGACAGCTCTCGTCGTAGCACTTCCCGAAACCGAGAAGTCCCAAGCTCTGGATGCCGCCACGTTACCCACTGTTCGTCGAGGAGACCGCCTTGCATGAGAATCGGCGTGGACGTACGCGAGCTTCAACGCGGCGTGCGAACGGGCATCGGTCGCATGGTCGAGGCCGTCATCAGCGAAGCGCCTAGAGTACGATCAAACCTCCGACTCGTCTTGTTTGCTGATGACTCAACCAGGGCGGCGGAAGTAGGGACCGCCACCGAGCTCCACGTTCTCCGGCAACCCACCACGCTCTGGTTCGATCAGATTGAGTTGCCACGAGCTCTTGCACGCCACGATATTGACGTTCTCTGGTCTCCATATTACAAAGCACCGATTTGTTCGCCTTGCCCAACGGCGATCACTATTCACGATGTTTTGTTCCTGAAGCAGGGCGGACAGCGCATCGAGAACGCCATCTTCAAACCGTGGGCGAGATTCATCGCCTCACGGGCATCGGCGGTCTTGACGGACTCCGAGCATTCCCAGCGCGAGCTCGTGACTCTCCTCGGCATCGATCCCGCTAGAATTGCAGTTGTGCCGCTTGGCGTCTCCGAACGGTTCACTCCCAAAGGACGGGACAAAGTTTCCGACATCCTCAACAGGCTCGGAATCCCCGAGAATTACATCCTCACGGTGACCAATTTCCGACCCCACAAGAACGGCGACTTCCTCATCCGCGCCTATGCCCGAGTTGCCGAGAGGATTCCGGATACGGCGCTGGTTCTTGCGGGCAAGAAGACCCACGAGTCCGACAGACTGTGCGAGTCGGCGCAACGACTGGGAATCGGTGAACGAGTCCTCATGCCAGGCCTGATCTCGGATGAGGATCTTCCTGCCCTTTATGCAGGAGCCCGGCTGTTTGCATTCCCCTCGCTATACGAGGGATTCGGTTTGCCTGTTCTCGAAGCCATGGCGAGTGGAACACCGGTAGTGAGCTCCTGCACGAGTTCTCTCCCCGAAGTCGTAGGGAAGGCCGGTCGGATGCTCGCGCCCACAGACGAAGAAGCATGGGTCGAAGCCATTTTCGACTTGTCGACAAATGTCATGCTGAGACAGCAGCAGATCCAAGCGGGGCTCGAGCGTGCTTCAGCATTCACGTGGCGACGATCGGTGGCGAAACTCATGGACGTTCTAGAAGGAGTCGCGCGATGAACCTACCCCAGGAGGAGCAGACTTGATCCTTGCCGCCCATCAGCCGCAGTTCGCCCCCTGGCTCGGGTTCTTCGACAAATTGGATCGCGCCGATGTTTTCGTACTCCTTGACAACGTCCAGTTCAAAAAGAACGAATGGCAGAATCGCAATCGAGTCAAAGCCGCCGACGGAGCCCAATGGCTCACGGTTCCCGTTTCCTTTCACTTCGGGGATAAAATAAACGAGGTGAGTATCGCTGAGGACAACAACTGGCGCCATCGCCACCAACAAACGCTTAGGACGTGCTATAGTCGTGCACCCTATTTTCAGGAGACCTTTGCCTTGTACGACGAAACCGTCTCCCGCGAGTGGAACAAGCTCAGCGAGCTCAACATCACTCTCTTGCAAACTCTCGCTTCGAGACTCGGTATCGGCACGCGAATCACCGTCGCTTCAGAGATGGATCCCCTGCCCGAAGGCAGAGACGAGCGTTTAATCGAGCTCTGCAAACGGTTCGGGGCCGATACCTATCTTGCAGGAGCCGGCGGCCGTCTGTACATGCAGCTCGAAAAGTACAAAGAGACCGAAACGAAGGTCGTCTTTCAGAACTATCACCATCCTGATTACGAGCAGCTCTTCGCTGAGTTCTCGCCACAGCTCTCCGTCCTGGACCTGCTATTCAACCACGGCAGGAGATCGTTGGATGTCATTCGCGGAGGGCGACACGAAGGAGCGTGAGGAAACATGAATCTTTTGGCCATCGGCGCTCATCCAGATGACATCGAGTTCGGCTGCTCGGGAACTCTTATGAAGTACGTCGAGCACGGTCACCGTGTTTACATGATGATCGCCTCCGAAGGCGGGATGGGGGGGGATACCGCCGTCAGGCGCGGAGAGGCGGAAAGGGCGGCGGAGATGATGGGCGTCGAGGAGATCCTATGGGGCAGCTACAAAGATACGGAGATACACCTGAACAAGGCCCTCATCCACGATATCGAGCAGGCCATTGAGACCGTGAAACCGGCCTTCATCTTCATCCACCACAAAGAAGATACACACCAGGACCACCGAGCTCTGGCGCAAGCCGCGATCTCAGCGACGCGATATGTGAGGAACGTGCTGTTTTACGAAGGGCCGACATCAAATGACTTCAACCCCAATGTCTTCGTGGATATCAGCGGCCGCCTGGACCGGAAGCTCCAGGTTCTCACCGCATACGCTTCTCAAACGGAGAAAACCAACATACCAGGACTCAACATACTGGACATCGCGAACGCCGTTGCTGTTTCCCGAGGCATCCAAGCTCGTACTAAGCACGCGGAAGGCTTTGTTTCCCTTCGTCTCTTCATCAACGTAGCGAAAGAGGACGACGACTCGCCTTGACACGCATTCCTCATTCACGACCCCTTCTCGGTCGAGCCGAGAGACAGGCCCTCCGCCGCGTCATCACGTCCGGGCAGCTCACTCAAGGCGAGGAAGTCGAAACGTTCGAGAAATCCATGGCCTCTGTCATAGGAAGAAAGCACGCCGCCGCCGTTCAATCTGGTACAGCAGCATTGCATCTGGCCTTGATCGCACTAGGTGTGGGTCAAAAGGACCAGGTTGCAATTCCGAGCTACGTCTGTTCTTCGCTTCTTCATGCCGTCAGTATGGTGGGTGCACGCCCATTGCTGATCGATGTCGACCCCGCGACTTTCAACATGGACCCTGACGATCTTCGTCGCCGTCTCCGACCTCGCACCAAGGCGATTGTCGTGCCTCACATGTTCGGCCTTGCCGCAGAGATAGACGACATATCCCGTCACGGTGTCCCGGTGATAGAGGACACCGCAATGTCGCTGGGAGCGGAATACCAAGGCAAGCCGGTTGGAAGTTTTGGAGCACTAAGTATTGTGTCATCCTACGCCACCAAGATGATAGCCACAGGAGAAGGCGGGATGGTTCTAGGTGACCGTTGGTCGCTTCTCCGACAGGTACGCGATCTAAGGAGCTATGATGGGCACCGACGGCATCGGACTCGATACAACTACAAAATGACGGACCTGCAAGCGGCACTGGGACAAGCCCAGCTCAACCGTCTGGCAAGCTTCATTCGCAGCCGACGACGCCTGGCATCCCGCTACAGGCGAGCCTTGGAAACAGGACCCTGGGAGTTGCCCGAGGTCGGGCAACATCACATCTACTACCGGTATGTCCTTCGGGTCCACCGCGGCGCCCGTCGCTTTTTGTCTCAGCTAAACAGCCTCGGCGTGGAAGCACGCCGGCCGGTGTTCAAACCCCTCCACCGCTATCTCGAGCTCGATGGCTTTGCCGGGACCGAAGAAGCATTTCGGCGGGCCGTCTCCATTCCCTTGTACCCGGCCTTGACAAAGGAAGAAGCCCGTCACGTGATCGACTCAACACAAAGGGCCGGCAAGGTTCCAACGGGATTTGATCGATGAAGAGCACTGGGCTTTTCGTCTCGATTCTGCTAGCTCCTGTCGTTGCTGGCGCTGTGCTCATGCGGAACATGGAGCACAATCCGGAGGTGGCAACTCCGGTTGCAGGAGCATCTTGGCTGGTGATAGCGGCCTTTGGTATCGCGTTCGCACTCACTCCGGCTGCAGGACATCTAGCCCGTCGTTTCGGTGCCATCGACCGGCCTGGCGGAAGGAAAATCCACCAGCAACCGACCCCCCTCCTCGGTGGGGTCGCGATCTACGCGGCCTTTGCATTGTGCGTGGCACCTTGCGCTCTAGGCTCGCGCGAGCTACGAGGAATATTCCTTTCCGCTTCACTTATTTTCATCGTCGGCGCCATCGAGGACACACGCGGGCTTTCGGCGCGAGTGCGCCTCATCTTTCAAACCATCGCAGTCATGATACTCATCCGGGCCGGCGTGGAGCTGACCTTCCTTCCCCCCACATGGTGGGGAATTACCGGCGAGTGGGTCCTCACGTTTTTGTGGATTGTTGGCATAACGAACGCCTTCAATTTTCTGGACGGTCTAGATGGACTCGCCGGTGGCTCGGCGGCGGTCAATAGCTTCTTCCTTGGGACCTACGCTTACGCCACCGGACAGGGCAGCCTCGCATTTCTGTCGTTAGTATTGTCGGCGGCAACCTTGGGTTTCTTGCCCTATAATTACCAACCCCACCGACGGCGAGGGACTGCGGCGATCTTTCTCGGAGATAGCGGATCGACATTTCTAGGTTTCACCTTAGCCAGCCTTGCTGTCATGGGAGATTGGGCAGAGGCAAGCCCGAAGGACATCATCGTACCTGTCTTGATTCTGGCGGTGCCTGTTTTCGACATGATTCTCACCACGGTGATGCGAATCCGTGAAGGACTGGTCAACAATTTCACCGAATGGATCGTATATACAGGTAGGGATCATTTTCATCATCGATTGCTGAGTTTAGGAATCCGAAAAAAGGAGGCCGTCGCCATTATCATTCTCGTCAACGTCTGCTTGGGAATTTCTGCTTTCTTGCTCATGGGAGCGAACACGATTGATGCCTTCTTAGTTCTGGGTCAAGTCACCGTTATTTTTGGCATCATCGGTTATGCAATGGTGGTCATGAAAAAGCGGCGTGGAGACATCCCATTCCAAAAGGGAAGACGGTGGGACGATCCTCCAACGGTCGCCGAGACAGAAACGTCGAACGTTCGACGCACCGAGACCAGAGGAATGTAGTGAGTCTTATAGAAGCCCGAGAATTATGGAAGACCTATCAAATGGGCTCAGAGGAGATCCATGCCCTACGAGGGGTGGACGTCGCCGTGGAACGAGGCGAGTATCTTGCCATCATGGGACCTTCCGGCTCCGGCAAATCAACATTGATGAATCTCCTGGGCTGCCTGGACACACCCACCCGGGGCGGTTACAAGCTGAACGGCCGCGAAGTCGAAGCAATGGATGACGATGAGCTGGCTCATATACGAAACCAAGAGATCGGCTTCGTCTTTCAGACCTTCAATCTTCTGCCTCGTGCGACGGCTCTTCACAATGTTGAGCTCCCGCTCATTTATGCAGGTGTCGCGTCACGGGAGCGATTGGATAGTGCTCGCCGTGCTCTCGAGCTCGTTGATTTGGCAGATCGCGTGAAGCACCGGCCCAACGAGCTTTCGGGCGGGCAACGTCAGCGGGTGGCCATTGCGAGAGCTCTCGTAAACAATCCCTCGATCCTCTTGGCCGACGAGCCTACGGGCAACCTCGACTCGACGACAGGCAGCGAGATTCTTGCATTGTTCGACAGACTCAATCATCAGGGACATACGATGATTGTCGTCACGCACGAAGCCGAGGTGGCCAGCCACGCACAGAATATCATCCGCCTGAAAGACGGCCGGATCGATTCGTACGAACGGAGACGCAGCCCGTAGCGAGACCCGAGCGGTCCGTTCTCGATACAACGCCAGTCCCTGATGCGACGGCCTTCCGAGGCCACACATTGGCTCTGTTCTTTGTTCCTCATTGAGGAACAAAGGTCCGTCTCGAACCAGTGGATGGGGGATTAGCTGGTTTAAGGTAGGAGCACTTGCTCTAGTTCATCACGGTGCCGCTCGGGGGGGCGGCTCGTGATATCACATCGCTTTTCTTGACCGACGTCGATTTCGTGTCGTTTCGACGAGTTACGCACGACGTCAGTCCTTACTTTCCCCGTTGCCGTTGACCGCATAGTAGAGGTCAAAGGCGGCGTTCGAGCGTTTTCCCACGAGATTGAGATCGGCGAGCTTTTCCAGGACACGACGAACCTCAACGGGATCTTCTCGCACCCACCACCTGGCAATCCCCTCGACTGAATCTTTCGCCGCCGGATTACGGCGCAGATAGTCGAGGATTTTGAAGGCTAGCGGGGAATTTTTGACAACCTCTGTCACATTCGCCTGCCTCATCTTCAACTTTCTCCTTGCGAGCCTCCAGTTTTGTTTTCAAGAATCAGATTTTGCAACCCTTGTGCCAATGCCCCGCCGATATCGGCCCACGTCATCCAGTTCGCTTCTTTCAATGGAATCAATTGTTTAAACAACTCGACTTCGATTCGGGAACCGGTACCTGCTCATACCTCTCGCGGCGATTTCCACCCGGAGCCCCCCCTTTTCCATAGGATTTCTCCCCCATTGAACATGGGCGAGACATTTCGAATCGCTTCCCGCACCATAGTCGGTCGTTCGAGGGTGGAGCTCGAACCAACGAGGGCGTTTGTGGGGTAACGCCGACAGCTTGAAGGGAAAACCCACCAAAGGGTCGTGACCTACCGATTTCACCAGCACGAGCTTCCCCGTTGTCAATTTGAACAATCGCCATGGAGTCAACAACTTGGACGCCCCGGCCGAGCCCACTTCGGGCCTTGACCGGGTCTCTGGAAACGACCGCCCTTGGTACGGATATTGCTCAATTCACGTAGAACAAAGTGCTGAATCCATTTGCAATCGAGGGTTGACTCATTGCCACAGAAGGTAGTTGCCGTCGGCGACGAGTCGGAGATCTTCTGACTCACCCTTTTCCTAATGGAGTCTTGGAGCGATGACGTTGTCACTAGTTACCCATCAAAATCGCCGAAGGTGGGGGGAATCAATCTTCAAGAAAAAAGATGCATCACGAGCCTAGCTCCAAAACCGATGCGAGAAGCTGATGAATAAGGACCTTGTCTTGGTAGTCGACGACCAACTCGATAGCCGCGTCATGATGCGCTATTTTCTCGAATCCTGGGGATATGAAGTCGAGTTGGCGACCAATGGAAAAGAGGCATTGGAAAAGGTGCAGGCCAAACCGCCGACGTTGGTCCTCTTGGATCTCGAGTTACCGGTCATGAACGGCTTCGAGACTTGTGAGCGCCTCAAGAGCAATGAAGCCACAGAACGCATTCCAGTCATTATGTTCACCGGCATCGAACAAACCGCCACCAAAGTCAAAGGTATCAAGAAGGGCGCGGACGACTACGTCGTCAAGACCGTGGACCCCGAAGAGCTCCAAGCGCGCATCGAAATGATCCTGAGACGCACCAAACGCTATGAAGCTCAGCCGCCGGAACCCAGTGGAAACAACGGTGGGCAGCATCAACTTCGAGAAGCTCACGCCGTCTCGGGATCACTCTCCGATCTATGTTTTCCAGAGGCCATGCAGCTCATCATGGCCTACGGAAAAAGCGGTGTGCTCCACCTTCGAGACGGTGAACGTCAAGGGCGCGTATACCTCAAAGAAGGTCTCGTTGAGCACGCTCAGCTCGGAGAGACTGAGGGAGAGGCCGCCTTCTACGACCTCACTCTTTGGAAAAGCGGTACTTTTAGCTTCCGCGTTGGCACGTCAGATCACCGAACGACTATTGACAAATCCGGCACTAACCTTCTCATAGAAGCAACACGTAGGCTCGATGAGTGGAATGTGATCTCGGCAAAAATCCAGAGCTTTGACGCCTACCCGAGACGGGTGGCCTCTTCGCGGGCGGAGTCCTTTCGACTCACTCACAAGGACTGGAAGATCCTGTTCCACATTGACGGTCAAACGAGCATCCGCCATATCGCAGATCGATCGGGACTGGATCTCTTCGATACGGGAAGCATCATCTTCAACCTCATGAACATTGGGATCGTCTCGGTTGAAGAAAAGGCGCAAACTAAGGAAGAACAATACAACCAAGTACCTAAGTTGGAGTCGAAGCTCGGCATCGACGAACCCTTCCAAATGAACGCCGAGCAATGGAGGATCATTTCCAAAATCGATGGACAGCGCACCGTGAGCTCTCTGGCGAGCCAGCTCGAGATACCGGCACCCACCCTCGCGATAATAATGAACCAGTTAGCGGAAATGGGATTCGTTCGTTTGGGAGGCAGAGCTGCCTCGATCGAGATCGCACCGAAAGTCGCCGCGCAAAACCAGGAAGATGATCCAAGGGACCCAGAGGGAACGGCTTTTCGTCCTCAAATCCGAGCCATAGGATTCGATTGACGACACATGGAGTTTGAGTCATCTCGACGAACATGTTGAAAGGCAAACAGATGCCGGTCGCGATCGCAGAGCTCATGGGTCAAATGGAGATCATCAGAGACTTCGATAGCAGTGGCTCAAAGTGGAGCCTAAACCGCTCGCGCAGCAATCGACTTCGAGTACACTCTAGGGCCGGAGGTGTGACATGGCCCATTCCCGCTCTTGGGTTGTCGAGGCGATCCGCAAGATCGAAGCAGACTACAATCGTTCCGCGGATACCCATCTCATCCGATTGGATATCCCGGGCGTGCCGGGGGTCGCTCTCTATCTAAAGGACGAATCGACTCATCCCACGGGCAGTCTCAAACATCGACTCGCACGATCCCTTTTCCTGTACGGCCTTTGCAACGGTTGGATCGGCGAATCGACAACAGTCATCGAAGCCTCCTCAGGCAGCACCGCGGTCTCTGAGGCCTATTTCGCCCGCCTCCTGGGCATACCCTTCGTAGCGGTGATGCCGCGATCAACTTCGCCGGGAAAGATCGCCAAGATCGAGTTTTATGGTGGTCGGTGCCACCTTGTTGAGCACCCCTCGCAGATTTACCGGGTGTCTGAACAAATCGCCAGAGAAACCAAAGGTCATTTCATGGACCAATTCACCTATGCGGAACGTGTGACGGATTGGCGCGGAAACAACAACATCGCCGAGTCGATTTTCGAGCAGATGTCATCGGAGCCTTGCCCACTTCCCCGTTGGGTGGTGGCGAGCGCAGGTACTGGAGGAACCTCTGCCACTATCGGCCGCTACGTTCGGTATCGCGGGTTCGACAGCAAGGTATGCGTTGTCGACCCGGAAAACTCGGTGTTCTTCGACTTCTTCCGAACCCGCGACCGTGACTTCACGATCGCCGGTGCTTCAATGGTGGAAGGGATCGGCAGGCCACGCGTGGAACCTTCGTTCAACCCGAATGTTATCGACCACATGATCAAAGTGCCCGACGCAGCGAGCTTCGCAACCATCCATTTCTTGAACAGGGTGTTCGGCCGCATGTGCGGAGGTTCGACGGGCACCAATTTGTACGGGGCGTTTCAACTCATTGCGGAGATGCATCGAAAGCAAGAGCCTGGCTCTGTGGTGACCCTGATCTGTGATCCCGGGGATAGATATCTCGACACGTACTACAACCGAGAGTGGTTGAGTGACAACGGCTACGATACCGCCTCTTACATCGATCAAATGGAGAACTTCTTCAAAACCGGCAAATGGGAAGAAATCTAGTCCACAGACAATAAAGAATTGAATTCGTGCCTTGTTACCTTCTCCGCCTGCCGGGCTGGGGAGCGAAGTAACCACTTCTTGTCCGAAGATCCATGCCGACGCGCGTACAAACCAGCTGGATTCTCCGCCATTTTCCATCCGCCTTGGTATTGGTCGAGATGTACCCCAGGTTGTACTGGCTCTTGAGCTCGTTCGCGATGTCACTGTAAACCCCAGATAGCTCCTTGATGTCCTCTGGAGAGAAGGCCGAGCCGCCTGACTCTGCAGCCAACCGTTCCAAGACGTATTTGGCCTGGAAATATTTGTTTTTCTTCAGGTCCTTTTCCGTGCCTCGCAGGAAGATGGTGTAGATGGTGACGTCCGTCTTACGCGCCAGCTCGAGCACATCCTCGAATGTAACCAGTGAGCCGGTATCGTTGCCGTCGGAAAGAACGACGACAGCTTGCCGCTCGTTGACATTCCGCCGGCGAGAGAGACTCTGCAGAGAAATGTAGACGGCGTTGTACAACGCCGTCGCTCCGTCGGCGACCGCCCCGTTTATAGCACTCTCGACTTTCTCGAGGTCAACAGTAAAATCGACCAGAGTCAAAACTCGGTCGTCGAACTCAATGACCTTGAACTGATCCTCTGATTTCAAAGACCTTACGAACTCGATGGCCGCTTCTTTGGCCATATCCATCTTCATCCTCATGCTCGAGGATGTGTCCAAAAGGATGACGAGACGAAGGGGGAGATTCTCTTTGGAGAAGATCTTGACGTCTTGCAGGACACCGTCTTCATAGATCTTGAACTCGTCTTGCTCCAGGTCAGTTACGAGCCGCTGCTTTTCGTCGAACGCGGTGAGCGACAGGCTCACCATATCGACGCTAACCTGATAGCGGGGACGCTGATCCTGGTTATCAATGGGACTCTGGGAAAGTGCAAGGACAACGGTGGCGAGTGCGAGCCCCACCACGAGTGTCGCGACGATCACGACCCGAATCACGACGTCCCCTCGAGACGTTTCTCCGTCTCGGCGATCTGGTTCTCAACTTTCCGGATTTGTTTCTTGTCGGCGTCGAGCTCGGAAGCTTTTTCCAGCCACATCTTACCGCGTGCCAATGCCGCGACCATCTCCTCCCTCTGTTCCTCAGAAATGCTCCCACGGTGTGTTTCCAGCATTTCGTTCACCCAACTGGCTTCCGCGCGCGCGGAAAGAAGAGGCAACGAGCTGTCGGCTGGCGCGAGATGGTGTAGAACCGCCGTCGTCTTTCGAGCATCACTGTATGCCGTGATGCCGTCTTGTTCCAGAAGGCTTTCGGCGAGCTTCACTGCCACCGGCAAACCTTCGCGATCGGTTAGACCAAACACACCTTCGAGCAATGGCAGAAGAAACGCCAACCCCTCCTCGGCCCAACGGCTCTCGAAGATCTTTCGCGCCTCACCTTTGTCATCACCTGCCAGCCCGATGCGCAGCTCACCATGTTTCAAGTGCGTCAGGGAAGCTCGCCGAGAAACGAGGGAGCCTCCTCGCGCGAGACCCCAAAGGCTCAATCGCAGCTCTCCCTCCTCGAGGCTCACGTTACCAACGAAAGCCCGCTCATCCGGCTGGAAACCGCCTTGCTCCGGAACATCGTCGCCCGGATAGCTCAACCGAACGTTCATGTTCTCGGTGTCCACGGCGGCAAGAGTAACCGCGTCAACGATCCGCTCCCTCCCCAACGATTTGACTTTTCGATCGCTCAGCACCGGCACTCGCAACTGCACGAGGCTACCCAGCAGTGTATGCTGAATAGCCTCTTCCCACAGCTCAGCTCTATCACTGTGATAGATCGTTTTCTCGAAGGCGAAGATCAGAAAAGACCCGGACTCGAGAGCAAACGCTTTAGAGGGTGGCATGGGCGTTCCGTTGATATAGCTGCCGTTGGAGCTGCCGAGGTCAAGCACCACAATCCCGTCCGCTCCTTTACGTATCTCTGCGTGCCGCCGCGAGACGCGTGGGTCCCGAAGGACCACATCGGATTGAGCCAAGCGGCCGATCCGAACCGAATCGCCACTCAGCGCGTGGAGTTGACGCGTCCGAAGCTCCCAAAGATATCCCCAAACCTCGTCGGACCTACATGGCGCCGAAGTAGCCGTCAAAAGGATCGCGAAGCTAACTAGCCGTACCAACCATTGGGGCCTAGCCATGATTCTTTCCATTATTGATGGTTTGGATTCACATTCCTCCTGGTTCCGACACCCAGACCATTAGTATAGACACGTTCAGTGCAAACCAGGGACCCGGAATCAACATTCCGCAAATGATTGGAGCAAAAACTAGTTACCCTTCCCCGGTTTGCCCGTCGTCGTTTGGCCTATCCACCCTCGGCCCATCAGAAACTCCCGCACAACTCGCCTCTCCGGCAGCCGCTCGCCATCCACAGCGAAGTTGAGCTTCCTCATCGTGTCTTCATCGATTTGGCCACCCAACAACCGGACCACGGCGCCCAGCGCGGGATAGACCTCGACCGCGTCCGGTCGGAAGACCGGCGCCGCGAAATAGGGTGGAAAGTAGTCCCGGTCGTCTATCAGCACCGTCAGCCCGAGCTTTTCGATGAGCGCATCGGTTGCACTCCCGGCCACGAGATCGACCTCCTTCTCTTCCAGAGCCTGATAAATGAGTCCGAGCTCCATACCTCGGGGAGGAAGTGAGAAATCGAGCCCATAGGCGCTTGTGAAGCCCCCGTATCCATCCTTCCGCTCGAGAAACTCATGGCCGAAACCCGTTCGAATGGAGCCTAGGTGGTGAGAGAGGTCTGAAATACGTTGGATGCCCAACTCGGAGGCCTGTTCCTGCCTCATAGCGAGAGCATAGGTATTGTTGAATCCGATGGGCGGCCCCCATGCCAAGCCGAACCGTCTCCCATACTCGGCCCTGACCTTCCGATACACCTCTTCGGAGTCATGAAGGATAGGTTCCCTGAGGATGGCCGTCAGAGCGGTTCCCGTATACTCCACGTAAACATCCATCTGCCCCGATTCGAGTGCTCCATGGCAAATGAAAGAACCTCCCAAGTTGAGGCGACGCTCGACGGGCACGCCTCGATCCTCGAGCATCTGGGCGAGCATCTCGCCCAGGATAACTTGCTCGGTGAAATTCTTTGAGCCCACGACGATCGCAGGCCGTGAGCAACCCAGACAAAATAGTCCGATTATGAGCCAACACGGATAACGGAGCATGGTCTTTCGACCGGCAGCGAGTTTCTGTCGAGAAGCTCGAGACAGAGTCGTCATCTACCTCTCACGAGCTTGCGCTCCAGTGAGCCGAGCGCAGAATCTGCCGCAATAGCCAACAACGCGGCGGGGATGGCTCCGGCGAGAATGAGCCGATGATCCACCATTGAAAGCCCACGAAAGATGTAGTTCCCCAATCCGCCGGCTCCTATGGCCGCTGCAATAGTGGCAAGTCCCACTGAAACCACGGTGGCGATTCTGATGCCCGCGATAATCATCGGTAGAGCTAAAGGAATCTCGACAAAGCGCAATCGCTCGAAATCCGTCATTCCCATGCCTCGACCTGCTTCGACAACCGCCCGGTCCACGTTTAAGACCCCGGTGTAAGTGTTCCGGAGAATCGGAAGGAGAGCATAGAGCAGCAGCGCCACGATGGCTGTCCGATTACCAATCCCCCCGAGAAAGGGGACGGGGATCAGAAATCCAAAAAGTGCCAAACTGGGGATTGTCTGCATGATGCTGGCGAATCCAATCACCGGTCGTGCCAGAGCCGGACGTCTTGTCAAGGCGACACCCACTGGAACTCCAACGACCACCGCCAGTCCGGTTGCAGCGAGCACCAGTAGAACATGCTCCGCGGTCATGGCCGCTAGCTCTGAACGACGCTCTAGTATGAAGACAAAAAAGTCCCTCATCCGTAGCCTACGTTACACCCCTAGATGCCGGTTGCATGGCTCATACCTGGTATGCGGCAACAGGCATCTGGCATCTCGAGCCTATAGTCACTTTTCGCCCCAAATCCTCATCCGTGATCCAACAAATCTTCCTTGCTGAGCACATCGAGACGAACGAACTCTCGCACGAACTCATCGGCCGGCTCCTCCACAACCTCACGCGGTGTTCCGATTTGTACGATCTTGCCGCCGTCCATGACGGCGACACGATCCGCGAGCCGCATCGCTTCAACGACATCATGAGTTACGAAGACCACGGTCTTCTCGAGCTCATGCTCGAGCCTTCGAAATTCGTCCTGCAGTCGTCGACGGGTGATGGGATCGAGTGCACCGAAAGGCTCGTCCATGAGCAGAATGGGAGGATCGTTGGCGAGCGCTCGCGCTACCCCGACCCTCTGTTTCTGACCGCCGGATAGTTGCGACGGACGTTGGTCCAGGAATTCTTTCGGAGAAAGTCCCACCAACTCGAGAAGATCGCGCGATCGAACCCGACGTCTCGCTTCATTCCAGCCCTCCAATCGAGGCACCAGCGAGATGTTCTCCTCCACCGTCATATGAGGAAGAAGCCCGACTTCCTGAATGACATATCCCACTCTACGCCGAAGTCGGATCGGATCCCACTCACGAACCTCCCTACCAGCGACGAGAACGCAACCTTCATCCGGCTCGACGAGGCGGTTGATCATCTTCAGGGACGTTGTTTTCCCGGAGCCGCTCGACCCTAGCAATACGAGTGTCTCCGCCTGCTCGACTTGGAAGGTCACGTTAGAAAGGGCTGCTTGATGGTGAGAATAGAATTTGGAGACGGATCGAAACTCGACCACCGTAGCGCTCGTGTCGTGACTAGGAATGCCGCCGTGCCGGATTGTCTCGGGATCCACTGGTCACCGGCGCCCGAGCCGTTTCACACCAGACGTTGTTTGAACGAGAACCAGATCCGTCATTCCCAAGAACAAACCGCAATCCACCACACCCGGTACAAGGCGGATGTGTTGCTCGAGTTCCCTTGGTGACTCTATGACATCGAATCGCACATTGAGGATCGCATTGTCGTTATCCGTCCGGTAAGCGACGTCGTTATCCTGCCTCAAACTCACCGTGCCCCCCATGTGCTGGAGTGCTCTTTGGGCGACCGAAATGCCGAAGGGTATGACCTCCACCGGCACGGCAACCCGATCTCCCAATCTGGTCACGAGTTTTTCTTCCCCCACGAGCACAACGAATCGAGAGGAAAAGGACGCAACGATCCGCTCGCGAAGAAGTGCCCCACCGTGGCCCTTGATGAGATCGAGCTCCGGGCTGACCTCGTCGGCCCCATCGACATCGATGTCGACGTGATCGACTTCCTCGAGGGAGGCAAGAGGAATCGCCAGTTCCCGGGCGAGTGCTTCCGTTTTCTTGGAGGTTGGAACACCTCGAATGGAGAGTCCTCTTACCACTCGACCGGCAAGCGCGCGAACGAACATGGACGCGGCCCGGCCCGTCCCCAAACCGACGACCATTCCCGACTCCACCATTTCAGCGGCATCGGCGGCAGCGGGCCAAATATCGGAGGCCTCAGGATTCATGACTACTCACCGAACGATGGTTGGCTCAGAAGGCGGTCTCATCCGAGTAACGGCGTTCCATATCAGTTGGGCGAAAGCAGAACACCGGATGCGTTCAGCTACGTTCCTCTCGACGTTGGTCTTCTTCCGTCTCTTTGCCATCTTCGGAACCTGTCTTTTCCTCGTCTAGACTCGTTGTGGACGTCGAGTCGAAGATCTCCTGGGTCTCTTCGGCATTTTCCTGAATCTCAAACGCCTCCTCCTCGACGGCCCCACCCTCCTCCGGTTCGTTCGGCTTGTCAAGACCGTCCAATACCGTGGCCTCTTCAGTCGAAACATCTTTAGTGACCGATGTTGCCTCAACAGGTGGATCTTCCTCGGAGCCGTGAACCTCATAACTCTCTTGGATTTCTTCTGGTACCACCTCACGTTCCTCTGAGCCCGGCCCCATCGCGGCTGGAGCAATCTCCGTTTCAGGCTTCTCTTCGGGTGTCTTCGCAGCTAGCTCCATAGCTTCCGCCGCAGATTCAGATTCCTCGACGGCGCCAGCTTCTCGATTCTTCTCGACATCCAGCGAAGCATTGGCAGCATCGGCGGCCTCCGCGGATTCTGGTTTGTCCTTGCAAGGGGCCTCGGACGTCAGTTGAGGCTCGCCAGAGGCTTCTTCCACCTCGTCGATGCTACGGGCCGTCGGCCGCGGTGCACGAGCCGACGCACGAAAAGTCGACTCAAATTGGTTCAGCAGCTTTTCCCACCCGAAATTCTCCTTTATGTAACGCTGGCCCAGACGCCCCATCCCACGGGCGAGGTTCTTGTCTGTCAACATCAAGTCGAGGACCTGCTCGAACTCATCATAGTCCGCGTAATAGAGCCCCGCGTTGGCCTTGTTACAATGATCCACCAGGACACGAGAGCCGGCATGAGCGATGACGGGAGATCCGACGGAAAAAGCCTCCAACGCAACGATCGAAAGGCTCTCCAGGCGTGACGGAACAACAACGGCCATGCTGCCTGCCATCGCGGCGAGTTTCTCATCTTCGTCGAGAAAACCAAGGTACCGGATGTCCCTCGCATTGGGAAGCGTCATGGACTGCTGCCCTATGAGAACGAGCTGGAGGCTGCCGGCCGCCGGTCGCTCCTCCTTATAGAAACGGAAGTAGCGAATGAGCTCTTCGCAACCCTTTCCGGCATCAATGCGGCCGGCGTAAAGGAGATATCGCCCCGACAACTTGTGGCGGCGCCTAAACGCGGTGGCATCGGGCTGGTCCAACAGATCTATACCGATCCCTATGGTCTCGCGCATCTTTTTGTGGGCACCGAAGCGCTCGAGTACCAGAAGCTCTTCGGCTTCAGTGTTGAAGATGAACGATGAAGGGAGTCCAAAGACATCCTTGTATATCTCGAGCGCTAGAGGGGGCTCATCATGGGCCGTCGGAAAGAGCACACTTCTCTCTGGAGCCACCTTGAGACCGAAGTACGTCGGGTAATAGAGATAAGTAAAAAAGACCAGCAAATCGTAACGTCCGTGCTCCCGGCGTAGATGGTCAATGAGTCCGGGAACGACTGGTCCTTGCATATCCAGCCAGCGTAGCTCGTCCTCATGGGTGTGCTCGTTCTTGTATATCCAGTCCGAATAACGGTTGAACTCCTCGAGATTCCGCTCCTTTGTGACCGGGAACCTCCTAATGCGGACGCCGCGCAGCTTCTCTTCGCCGTCCCGATAGTCGTTGTGCCAAGTGATGTAGTCCCGAGCCGTGGTCGTGAGGACCTCGATATCATGCCGGCGCGCGAGCCGCTCCGCAATTTGCCTGGCCAAGGTCTCCGCCCCGCCCAGGATCTCGCGCCCATAGCGCTGCACAATGAACGCCAACTTCATCGACACACCTCCTCGACGTAGCTCAGGAACTCCGATTCGACATGCTCGGGACGATACCGTTCGACGCGACGATCCTGCGCCGAAATGACGCTGTCTCGGAGTTTCGTGTCGGTTGCCAAAAGGTGAGCCATTTCCGCTAACTCCTCGTAGTGCTTCTCGTGAAACAAAACTCCCGCATCGCCCATGGTGTCCGGTACCGCGCCGGCCGCGTAGGCCATCACCGGCACTCCGAACAGCATGGATTCGACGATAGGAACACCAAATCCCTCGTGCTCACTCATGCTGATGAAGACGTCTGCTGAGTGATAGCAAGACAACAGATCATCCCAAGAAAGATGTCCGACAAAACTGAACTCGCTCGTACGAAGACCCCAATAGTCGGACAGTGCCTCAACCGCCTGTTGGTACTTGACCATTCGACCAGAACGGCCGACCAGCAAGAAGCGAAAGTTCTCCGAAACGTATTTTTTGTAGAAGAATGCCAAGCGCGCCAGATCCTCGAACCGCTTGTTGGGGAAAACTCTCCCAACGAAAAGAAAATTGGGGCGGCTATCGTCGAGCATTTCAAGCAGCACTGGATTGGGCTCGCGGGAGTACCGCTCGAAGTCCAATAGAATCGGCATGACTCCGGTTCGTCGGTAGCCCGTTTTCTCGAGCTCGACGCGATTGAACTCAGAATCACCCAAGGCGAGATCTACCACATCGACGAGTGAAGCGAGTTCTTCCCTTCCCTTGTGGGCAATCCATACAAGTTCATCATCCAGCCCCAAGAAGTAGCTCGCCGGTGTAATGTTGTGATAGATGAGAAGTTTCCTTCCCTGTGCGTTTCGAAGAGCATCCGTCAACGGGGATGGGACCGCGAAATGCAGAATCGTCAAATCCGCTGGTCCCGGCTCGGGACAAGCGCCAAAAGGGAGAAACTCTTCTCTCACATCATCGTCGACGTCGAGAGCGTAGACCTCGGACTGAAACCCAGCGCGACGAAGTACATTTCTGAAGCGCAGCGCCTCGTCGCCGATAGCATCGCCGAAGTGTGCTGCCGGCAGCCATTGGTCAGCCCTCATTCCTCAGTCCTCGCATCTGCCCGCGGCCACGACCTGGTCAATGAATCCCTTTAGCAAACCCGCGTCGTCCCGAGTGTCGATTCTTTTCAAGCTCTCGAACTGTCGGTCCAGGATTCGCTCGCGCAACTCATGATCGTGGACGAGTATGTGAGCCATCTCGGCGATTTCTTCGAAGCGTTTCTCACGGATTAGAATCCCTGCGCCACCCAACGTTTCGGCAACGGCGCCGGCCTCGAACGCCATGACCGGGACGCCAAAACGAAACGCCTCTATCAGGGGAGCACAATAACCCTCATGTTCGCTCAGACAAAGGAAAAGGTCCGCGACCTGGTAGCAAGCGACCAGATCATCCGTATCCACATGACCCGCAAAGACAACGTCCTTGAGTCCAAGGTCATCTACTAGTCGCACCAGGGAATCAAAATATCGTTCGAAGCCCTTCCACTCTCCCACGAGAAGCAAACGGCTATTGCGATCAATGAACTTCTGATAGATGTGAAAAACCTTGATGATATCTTCGAAACACTTGTTGGGAATGACCCGGCCCACGAACAAAAAGTTCGTCTTATCGTCATCGAACATCTCCAGGACAGTTCGACTGGGAGGTATGGCCAACTGCTTCGGATCCAACAGCAGAGGCAGGACTCCTGTGGGATGAAAACCGACGGCCTCGAGCTCGGCTCGATTGAACTCGGAATCGCCCAAAGCCAGGCTGGTGCGTTCGATGAAAGCAGCCAATTCGCGCCGCCCATGGTAGCAGAGCCCGGCTAGGTGTTCGTGGTATGGGGTGAACCAACGGGCAGGAGTGATATTGTGATAGATGAGTAGGATCCGATCCTGGAGGTGATGGGCGTAGGCGGACACGCCGGCGCCAATAGAAAAATGGAGGATTAGAATGTTGTCCGGTGCTGATATGTTTCTGTAATCCCAAAGCTTACGAGCCTTCCCTGCCATTTCGGGGTGGACGGACTCAGCGAATATGTCCGAGTCAAACCCTTGTTGTCTCAATATCTGCTGGATCTGCAGCGCTTCATTCCCAATAGCATCGCCATAGGAAAGCGCCGCGAGCATTTGATGAATCTGCATACAATCAGAACCGGAATTTGAATAGGGCTAGTAGCATTCGCTCTGCATCCTCTGCCGAGATATCAACCGGATCGTCCAAGCCATCGTGACAGCGCGCTCGACCAGCCGCCTCGTGCGAAGCTCGAACGTCGAGGTGGCAACATACCTTCACCGTCGCGGTCTTCCCTTTGCAGTCGATCGAGTAGCCGGTTGTATTTTCCTTCGATGACTTCCCACCGGTAGTTGTCGTGAAAGAAGCGCCGACCTTTCTCGCCTAGATCGTGGCGGAGATTGGCATTGCCTTCGAGCATGGCCAAAGCTTCTCGGAACTCATAATAGTTCGTGTAGTACAAACCAGCATTCGACCTGACGCACTGACCCCGCAGGACATCACACTGGCCGTTGGCTAAAACAGGTTTCCCGGCCGCCCAGGCCTCGAGAGTTACCATGGACAGACTTTCCAGTTCGGAGGGCATGATGAGAAGCTCGGCGCCCGCGAGTGCCCCCCATTTCTCCCGTTCAGGAAGAAACCCAGCGTAGTAAATAGAAGGATCGTCGGGTATATCCATGGTCTTTCCTCCGACCAATACCAGTCGAAGTTTGGAATCCGCCTCGCTCAAATAGCGACGAAAGAAGTGGAAAAGCTGCGAGCAACCCTTGTTTTGGTCGACACGGCCCACGAATAAGGCGTAGCGTCCTCCGACGCGGTGCCTCTCGAGAAAATGAGCCGGCTCCACTGTTTCAGGAATCTCAGTCCCAACTCCCACGACGTCGCCAAGGACATCCCGATTATCCGTGGCGCTCCAGATCATTTCTCGTTCCTCGACGGAGTTATAGACGATGGCGCGGGGAAGCTTGAAAAAGGAACGGAACAGAGAGAGGTCAAGAACCCGGTCATTCTCCGCTGTTGGCACAAGCAGCGATCGATCCGCTAAAACCGCCATACCGTGATAACTGTGATAGTAACGGTAGCTGAAGAAAACGAAATAGTCATAGCGGTCTCGATTGCGTCGCAAATAACGCACGAGCGCTGGGGAGTACGGCCCCTGCTCAACCAACCATTGAAGCTCATCTCGTTCATCATGAGAGGATCGAAAGACTCTCTCAGAAATCCGCCCAAACCGATCCGGGTTGCGGGGCTTCTTCACCTTGAATCGTCGCACCGGTATGCCATTGACGAACTCCAGCCCGGATGGAAGCTCGTTGGCCCAGGTAATGTAGTCTCTCGCGCACGAAGTAATGACCTCGACTTGGTGCTGGCGTACGAGGTGCTCTGCGATCAACCGGCAGTGATACTCGGCACCACCATTGACCGCATTTCCGTAGCGCTGCACCACGAGAGCCAGTCGGAGAGAAGGAACGGACGGATCTTCGGTCTCTCGTTTCGCCTAGGCTCTTCCCCGTTTGGTCGGCCTCGCTCTATCACCGGTTTAAGTCAGACTCCCCGTCCCCTTACGAAGAAGGTTTGTCTTCCCCGCGTTGACTCTCAGAGCTCCGCGACTCCGTGGGGGTCTGGCTTCTGTCTTCCCCTTCGCTCTTGCCGCCACGGCGTCGGCGCCAATTTCGGCGTCCTCCGCGGGGGCGCCGACGCTGGGACCCGTCATTGCCCGCTGAAGACGACACTCCCTGTCGGGACGTCGTCATGTCCTCGAGTACTTTTTCACGGCGGTTTTGGACTTCGACTCGGATACCCATTGACCTCAACCGAGCCTTGAGGTTGGTCACCTCCATGTTCATCTTGGTCATCTCGACCGCCATATTGTGCAGTAGCGAGACGTAGTAACGGTTCAAGTCCGACTGCCGAGACAAGGCGCTAATGATCGGATTTGGGTTGAACAGCAGTTTGAGAAATGGATGAAGTAGCTTTCGGGCAAACCGAATGAAGGATCCCGCCTCTCCTCGCGAAGAGGCATAGATGGTATCGGGGCCGAAGCTGTAGTTCCACTGATCATCACGGTCACGAAAGGCCGTGACGAAATCGCTATTGAACTCACTCGCATCCAGAACGGAGTCGAGCTTCATTTCGGCGATCTCCCGAATCTCGTCTTCGGTATAAAGCCCCTTCCTCTTTTCCTCAACCCGTTTGCGTATCGTCGACATGATGGACTCGACGTCCACGTCGGTTCCTTTTACGCTAAAGGTAGACATGCTCCTCCTTTTGAAGACCCGCGACTGCCACCCCACCCATGGAGCCCGGTGGCCCGAGCGGGAGCAACGCGTGCTAGAAAACTGTCGGTTATTCTGTCAATTAGGGAAGAGCTAACCCGTTTCGCCGAAATGGTAGATGAGCGCGATGACGGCAATTGTCCAAAGGGCCACGTCCATGACCAATGGTCGGTCGTTCAACAAGACCCGCGAGGGGCTACCCCCCTCGTCTTTCTTGTGGACAAGGTACAAGTAACGAAAAATCCCGTACAGCACGAAAGGCAGGGTCCACACCAATCGATCCGTACCGAACTTAGAAACCGTCTCCGGCGCCTGGGTGTAAAGGGCGTAACAGACCACCGTCGACGCAGTCACCACCGCGATCATCTGATCCAGTAGATATGGGCTGTACTCTCCCAGGATCCTCCGGTGCTCGGCCGCATCTGCAGCGAGCAGCGTCAGTTCATGGCGACGCTTGTTCAGAGCAAGAAACAGCGCACCCAACATCGTACAAATCAAAAGCCAGTTACTGAAGGCCACGTCAATTGCCACCGCTCCGGCAAAGGCCCTCAACACGAAACCCATCGAAACAGTGAGAACGTCCAAGATCACTATGTTCTTCAGCACGAACGAATAGCCGACCATCAAGACGAAATACACCAGAGCAACAAGCCCAAAGGACGTTCCCAGAGCGTAACTTCCACCTAGAGAGGCTAACAGGATGACCCACATCACCCCCTTTGCCACCGAGGTTGAAAGACGCCCGGACGCGAGCGGCCGCTTGCATTTGACCGGGTGTAATCGGTCCCGCCCCAAATCGACCAAATCATTGATTATGTAAACCGCACCTGATAACAGACAAAACAAAAAGAATGCTTCCACCGCCGCAATGACCGATGGTGGGTGAAAAAGCTGCTGAGCAAAGAGCAACGGCGCGAACACCAAGAGGTTCTTGGTCCACTGATGGGGCCGAAGGGAAAGAAATAACTGATATAGCTGTTCGCCGATGGGCACGCGGGGAATTTCCGATTCCTACAGGACGAAGTCGTCGTTTCTCCCAATCCTCGTGGATGCACCGCCCCTCTGAAGCTCTTCAAAAGCTCTTTAGGGCTTCCTCCTCGCTATCATAAGTCTCAAAGACCGTTAGTAGCTTCGTGATGGAAAGCAGATCCTCGAGGCGCTTCGTGAGATTCAACAGCTTGAGTTGGCCACTTTGCCGGCTGACGGTCGTGTAGCAGCGAACGATCTCACCAAGCCCGGCACTGTCGACATAAGGGACGTCAGCGAGATTGAGAACGATCTTGGTCTTTCCACTATCTACAAGGACATTGATCTTGTCACGGAGAAGCTCGTCACCCTCACCAATGAGCATTTTGCCCTGCAAGTCGAGAACGGTGACGCCACCCTCGTTTCTTTCATCGATCTTCATTTATATGCATCCTCCTCCCGGAGTACGGGTGTATCACTAAAGCTCTGAACCATTAAGAGTTATCACGAAAGCTCTCCACTGTCAAATTCTCCGAGCGATGCGGCTCGACAAGCTCGAAGATTGGCGCCACCCAATCTCTCATGTTAGACTCCCCGTCGCTATGAACTATATCGAAAAACTCCGACAAATTGCCCGCTCCTCCCGACGCCGCATCGCCCTTCCCGAGGCAACCGAGCCTCGAACCCTGAAAGCGGCGGTCATGATGAAACAAGAAGGGGTAGCAGAGCCGGTTCTCGTCGGCGTGCCCGAACAAATCACGGCCTCGGCCAAAGCGGCCGAAGTCGACCTAGCCGGCGTCGAAATACGCTCCTGCTCAGACGAGGCCTCCCTGGAAAGTTATGCGGAGCAATACTACGAGCTCCGCAAGACAAAGGGTGTCTCACTGGACGAGGCGCGGCAGGTCATCCAGGACCCATTGCACTTCGCGGCGCTCATGGTCATGCTCGAGGACGCAGCGGGATTCGTTGCCGGCGCCGTCCATACGACAGGGGAGACGGTGCGCCCAGCACTTCAAATTTTCGGCACGCAAGAGGGTGTGCGGCGATTTTCGAGCTTCTTCTTGATGGTCTTACCGGATGAACGCAAATTCGTCTTCGCCGACTGCGCCGTGATCCCGGACCCAAACGCCGAACAGCTGGCCGAGATAGCCCTGCTGACGTCGGCCAATACGCGTTTGTTCCTCGAAGAGGAGCCCCGAGTTGCGATGCTTTCCTTCTCCACCAAGGGTAGCGCCGACCACCCGCGAGTGAAAAAGGTCACTGATGCGCTACAGACACTCAAGCAAAGAGCACCGGCGCTAGCGGTCGATGGTGAGCTTCAGGTGGATGCGGCCATCGTTCCCGGAGTGGGGAGCCGCAAGGCACCGAGCAGCCCGGTAGCTGGAAAGGCCAATACGCTCATCTTTCCCGATCTTGATTCAGGTAACATCGCCTATAAGCTGGTTGAACGATTGGCGGGGGCCTCGGCGATCGGGCCGATTCTTCAAGGTCTGGCCAAACCGGCAAACGACCTATCGCGGGGATGCAGCGTGGAGGACATCGTCAATGTAGCAGCCATCACTTCCATCCAGGCGGGACAGAAGTGATGGCCTCTGAACTGGATTGACACTTGCTAGCTACTCGCCGCCCTGCTCTCGGCGTATCTTCTTGCGCTGTCTTTTTCTAGCCAGTGCTTGCTTCGCCCTTCGCTTGTCTCCGGGCTTCATGTAATACGAGTGCTTCTTGACTTCCTTGATGATGTCTTCCTGCTGTACCCGCCGCTTGAAGCGACGCAGAGCACTCTCAATCGATTCACCTTCGTTTACCCTGACCTCGGCCACTCATTTACACCTCCCTTCAACTCTCAGTGTGAGCGCCCGAAGCGCCTCCGGTGGCACCAATCGTCCCCCACAAAGAATGAGATTGAATTGGAATGGCCAGTCGGAAACCTTCAGCTACGCGGACCCATGCAGTTCCGCAGAATTTTTTACTATAGATAACTCCTTTGACCTTGTCAAGTCCTTCCAGAACAAGGAATTGCAACGACCGCTCATGAAAGGACATTTGTTGGTGGCGCAGGAGGTCGAGAGCAAGGATCTCTTGACACCTTCGCAGCCTCTGTGGGATAATCATGGCCGTTTGAAGGCACGTAACTCACTCATATTGAACGGTTTTCGTGGCATAAGGGTGATCGTATAGCGGCCGGGGTCCGATAGCCTCGTTATTCCGGCACTCTGGAGAGACCATGAAGGTTCTGGTCGTTGGCTCAGGAGGACGTGAGCACGCACTTGCCTGGAAACTGAGTCACAGTCCGATCGTCTCTGACCTCTACTGTGCACCCGGCAATCCGGGGATGACTTCTCTAGCTGACTGTGTCCCAATCGACCCGTCCGATATCGTGGGGCTCGCCGACTTCGTAGAGGAGCTCTCCGTAGATCTCACCGTCGTGGGACCGGAGCTTCCCCTCATGTTGGGCTTGGCCGACGAGTTTCACAAGCGGGAGCTCAGAGTTTTCGGGCCGACCCGAGCTGCTGCCGAGCTCGAGGGGAGCAAGGCGTTCGCAAAGGACTTCATGAGCCGTTACAACATTCCGACGGCCAACTATCGGATCGCCAACTCGCTGGACGAAGCAGAAGCGGTGATCAAGAACGGAGAGATAGGTTGGCCGTTGGTCGTGAAAGCGGATGGATTGGCCTCAGGCAAGGGCGTCACGGTGGCCACATCCGCGGATGAAGCTCGCGCTGCCATCGAGAAGCTGATGAAAGAGCGGGCTCACGGTAGTGCCGGGGACCGGTTGGTGCTGGAGGAGTGTTTGACCGGTGACGAAGTCTCCTTCTTTGCGCTTTCAGACGGCAGCAAGGTTCTTCCTCTCGCTTCGGCTCAAGACTACAAAACCGCATTCGACGATGACAAAGGACCCAACACCGGGGGTATGGGGTGTATCAGTCCCGCAACCATCTTGAATGCCGAAACACTCAAGCGTGTTGTCCGCGAAATTGTCATCCCTACGATTTCCGGTATGGCTGAGGATGGCCGCCGCTATCAAGGCGTTTTGTACTGCGGTTTGATGATCACCAAGGAGGGCCCCAAGGTGCTCGAGTACAACGTGCGTTTCGGAGACCCCGAAACCCAGGTCATACTCCCGAGACTCAAAGCCGACTTGTTGCCCTTGCTCAAAGAAGCGGCCGACGGTCACCTGGATCAGCACAAGCTCGAATGGAGCCGTGAGCCAGCGGTCACCGTGGTGATGGCTTCCGCCGGCTACCCGGGTCACTACGAGACCGGCAAGCCCATCCAAGGCCTATCCAACGATCGAGGAGTCGAAGTCGCTGAGTCCGTCCATGCCTTTCATGCCGGAACAAAGATGGTTGACGACCAACTTGTCACCGCAGGGGGGAGAGTGCTGGGAGTAACAGGCCTCGGTCAAAACCTCAAACAAGCGATCGAACGGACCTATAATGCCGTTGCCGAGCTCCGGTTCGAGGGCGCGCAATACCGAAGGGACATTGGGCGAAAAGCCCTGGCCCGAATCGAGGGAGGAACGTAGAGACATCATGAGTCATCCGCAAGTAGCAATCGTCATGGGCAGTAATTCCGACGCCGAGGTCATGGAAGAGTCCGCCAAAGTGCTTCGGGATCTAAAAGTACCCTTCGAGTTCGGCATTTACTCGGCTCATCGCACCCCCGAAAGAAGTGCCCAGTTCGCCACCGAAGCGGCCTCGCGCGGCATCCAAGTCATCATTGCGGGTGCAGGTGCCGCAGCGCATCTCGCTGGCGCTCTGGCTTCTAGAACTCCCCTTCCGGTCATCGGCGTACCCTTGGCCTCCACGCCGCTTCAGGGATTCGACGCTCTGCTGGCAACCGTGCAAATGCCCGCCGGATTCCCCGTGGCCACCATGGCTGTCGGCAAAGCAGGGGCGACCAACGCAGCGTTCTTGGCGGCTCAAATCCTTGCTCTTCAGGACAAAGAATTGAGTGAACGGATCTCGACCTGGCGTTCTCGCAAGGCCTCCGGCGTCGAAGCAGCTTCGGATGCGATCTCAGGAAAAGGCTGGGTCCCCGCCGGCTAGCTGGCCACAAGCGGCGAGGATATCCGCACCGCGGCTTTGCCGCAAGCTCACCGTGTAGCCTTTGTCTATCAAGACCTTCATGAAGCGCTCCGTGGCGGCTGACGAGGAAGCCTTGTGCGGCGCCCCGGGCCAAGGATTATAGGCAATCAAGTTGATTTTGGCCTTGGCGCCCCGAAGCAAAAGCGCTAACTTGAAGGCATGCTGTTCTGAGTCGTTCTCCCCTCCCAGCAACACATACTCGAACGTGATCTTGCGGCGACGAGGAAGGGGCAAACGGCGGATAGCCTCCATTAGCTTCTCGATGGGGAACTTTCGGTTGATCGGCATGAGGCGCCCACGAAGGCCGTCGTCGGTGGCGTGAAGGCTGACAGCCAGGCCGACCGTTGGTGCTTCCCGGAAGAACGACTCGATCTCTTTCACGAGCCCCGCGGTCGACACAGTGACTCTGCGTGGAGAGACCGCAAGCGCGTTGGAGTCGGTCAACACCTCCAGGGAACCCAAAACAGCTTTCGCGTTCAAAAGCGGCTCTCCCATCCCCATGTAGACGACGTTGACACGAGGCGGAGATTGGGGGTTCTCCTCCATCACACCAACGAACTGCCCGAGGATTTCCCCCACGGTGAGGTTGCGGGCAAAAGGAATCGTACCCGAAAAACAAAACGAACAGGCGAGTGGGCAACCCACCTGAGTCGACAAACACAGTGTGACCCGTGAAGGAGTATCGGACGAGTTCCCGGACGAGGTGTCTGGAATGTAAACGGCCTCCACCGTATGTCCATCATCGAGGGAGAAGACATACTTGATGGTGCCGTCTTCTGAGCTTTGATGTTTCGCAATCTCTGGACGGCAAATGCAGAAGCTCTTTTCTAGATCCTCGCGGAGTGACTTCGACAGATCCGTCATCTCATGGAAGCCGGCAACCCTACGGGCGTACATGGCCCGATAGATTTGCCGGGCGCGATACGGAGGCAACCCCATCTCAACAATGGCGGCCTCGAGCTCTTCGCGCCTCAATCCAAAGAGGTTACGTCGTTCGTCCACGGACCCATGGTAGCACGCTCTTCTCGTATCTCTGTGAGTGGCCAGAGGCCAGAAGCTAACTGGCCACTTCCAACTAACTTCCCACGGGAACGGGCATGCAGGCAGCCGAACGAATCTGTGCCTCGCAGGCCGGGTGTGCTGATGAGCTCTGACTGACCTCTGGAATCTACCAGGCTTGGGTGATCCACTTTCTCCTTTCTCCTTTCTACTAGCTTCCCCCGGGCACGGGCTGGGGCAAGGGGCAAGGGGCATTCGCACGAAGTTAGTCTCCGATGCGGTGGACGTCCCGGCCGTGCGGATGCTGGTCACTGGTCACCGGCCGACGGCTTCTGGTCAGATTGACCGGCGGGATGGGCTATGCTAATCTCCGGGGCTTCCATGAAGGCTCAATGGGTCGGGGTGTATCAAGTCAATGATTCGAAAAGAGATTTTGGACAACGGACTGACGGTCCTCACAGAGACCATGTCCGACATTCGTTCGGTAGCCGTGGGTATATGGCTCAAAAGGGGTAGCCGACACGAGAAGCTCGAGGACAGCGGCATTTCTCATTTCATAGAGCACATGGTGTTCAAGGGAACGATTCGGAGAAGCCAAGTCCAGATAGCGCAGGAGCTAGATGCCATTGGTGGTCAATCCGATGCCTTTACCACAAAGGAATATGCCAGCTTCCACGCCAAGGTTTTGGACGAACATCTGCCCGTAGTGATGGACTTACTGTCCGACATCGTCCTCAACCCGAGATTCGACCCCGAAGAGATCGAGCGAGAACGCAAAGTCATTCTCGAGGAGATCAAGATGGTCGAGGACACCTACGACGATCTAGCCCATGAGATCTTTACGGAGTCCTTTTGGCCCGATCATCCGCTGGGCCGATCCATTCTTGGAAGCCGCGAAAGCGTCAGCCGTTTCCAGCGCCAGGACTTGCTCCGATTCTTCCGGGAAGCCTACACACCACAAAACCTAGTGATCTCTGCAGCGGGCCACTTGGAGCATGAACACTTTGTCGACCTCCTTCACCGGCATTTCGATGCTCTCCAGCTGCGGCCGAGTCCCTTCGACGAGTCCCCGCCACGGGTCCAGACCGCCATTCGCTGCAAGGAAAAGGACATCGAGCAAGTGCACTTGGTCATCGGAACGATCGCCCCCCATCAGACACACGAAGATCGCTACGTCGGGTATGTTTTGAGTACGCTCCTCGGTGGCACGATGAGCTCGAGGCTCTTCCAAGTCATACGTGAGGAGCGCGGGCTTGCCTACAGCGTCTTCTCCGGGATTACCAGCTACCGGGATGCCGGCAACCTGACGATCTATGCGGGCACGAGCCCTGAGAACGTGACGCAGGTCATCGATCTCGTCATGGCCGAGCTCAGGAGAATCAAGAAGGACCCCGTCACGAAGCAAGAGCTACGCCGAACCAAGGACCACCTCAAAGGCAGTATCTTGCTCGGGTTGGAAGGTTCCGGCTCGCGCATGTCCCAACTGGCCAGACACGAGATGGTCTTCGGCCGGCACATCCCGATAGAAGAAATCCTCAACCGAGTAGAGAGTGTCACTCAAGAACAGGTACTGAATTTGGCGACGGAGTTGATCGAAGGAAGATTCCTCGCCTTCACGGCGGTCGGGAAACTATCACCACTCGAGAAGTTGGGAGAGACATTGGTCGCATGAGAGAGCAACTTTGTGGGCACCAGAGAAGGGTTTTCGGTGCATAATAGCCGTGCCATGATTTCTGGAACCATCACCGCGGACGACGAGAGTCAGCTCGTACGGGAGGGGGATTCGCCATCGGTCTCCTGATCTCAGTCCTTGCCAGTGGAAGCGCCGGCAATGTCACGTTTGTCTCTGACGGTACCGAGAACGTCCTTGTCGATGCGGGTCTCTCCTGTCGAGAGCTCGAGAGGCGTTTAGCCTCCATAGGCGTTTTGCCCAGCTCCATCAATGCGATCCTATTGACGCACGAGCACCAAGACCACGTCAAGGGAGCCCCAAGGTTTGCCAGCAAGCATCGCGTACCCGTCTATTCGACCGAGGGCACCTTTCGAGCACTGCGGAAGAACCTCAACGGCAAGGTCGACTGGCTACGACTCAAAGCGGACCAAAGTCTGAAGCTCCGCCGACTCGTCGTGGAAGTCTTCCCGACGCCCCACGATGCACGAGAACCCGTATCCTTTAGGTTCCGCCGCGGACGAATCGTCTTCTCCCACGTGACGGATATCGGGCACATCTCGAGACCGGTCGAGGAGAGCTTGCAGGGCAGCCAAGTTGTTCTCATCGAGTCGAACCACGACGTGGATATGTTGAGACGAGGACCCTATCCAGAGTCATTGAAGCAACGTGTGGGCAGCCGTTACGGACACCTATCCAATGAAGCACTGGCCCGCTATATCGAAAATCGACTCCCCGACTCGGTCCACCAGCTGGTCCTGGCGCACCTATCTCGAACCAACAACCACGAGAGCTTGGCACTCGAATCCGCGCGAACGGCGCTCCAGCGAAGGGGCGACGCAGGACTCGCTATCCACGTATGCCACCAGGATCGACCCACTCGACTTGTGCGGGTGACCGAACGTCGGTCGGCGACGGTTACCGAAGCCCAGGGAGTCCTCGCCTTCTAGAAAAAGAACGTGGAAAAAGCAACGTGCCTCACATTGAGATCCCGGGAACAAAACGGGCGTGCGAACTTGTACGCGAGGGGATAACATGCTGACTGACCGATACACGCGACCCGAAATGGGACACATCTGGAGCGAGCAACGAAAGTTCGAGACCTGGCTGGAAGTCGAGCTCGCAGCCGCTGATGTCATGGCAGAAGATGGCATTATTCCAGAAGAGGCCGCGCGTGATCTCCGCGAAAAGTCGACCTTCTCCATTGATCGCATCGATGAGATCGAAAGGGAAGTCAAACACGACGTCGTTGCCTTTACCCAAGCGGTCGCCGAAAACGTGGGAGAATCCGCTCGCTTTCTCCACTTCGGACTCACCAGCTACGACGTTGTCGACACCGCTCTCGGGCTGAGACTACGGGAAGCCGCCGATCTCATTCTCCGCGACATCGAGGCCTTGTCGGTGGTCCTCGAGGTCCGCGCCCAAGAGCACAAACGCACCATCATGGTCGGACGCACTCACGGCATTCATGCCGAGCCCATGACCTTTGGCCTGAAACTCGCGCTCTGGTACGCCGAGATGCAACGAAACCGCGAGCGCGTGGCGCACGCCCGAGAGCAAATCGCCGTGGGTAAGCTCTCGGGTGCAGTGGGCACCTTCGGCCACTTCCCCCCGTCGATTGAAGAGAGGGTTTGCAAGAAGCTCGGGTTGACTCCGGCTCCCATTTCCACGCAAGTCTTACAGCGAGATCGTCACGCCGAAATGCTCTCCGCATTGGCCATCCTGGCCAGCTCGCTCGACAAGATCGCCGTCGAGATTAGGAGCCTTCAACGCACCGAGATCAGAGAGGTGGAAGAATTCTTCTCCAAGAAGCAAAAAGGCTCCTCATCCATGCCTCACAAACGCAATCCCGTCGTGAGCGAGCAGATATCAGGCCTGGCCCGTGTCATCCGCGGAAATCTCCAGGCGGCACTCGAGAACGTAGCATTGTGGAACGAGCGCGACATTTCTCACTCCTCGGTCGAAAGGATGATCATTCCTTCGAGCTTCATCTTGACCGACCACATTTGTCGCCGCACGACCGAGGTTCTCAAAGAGCTTCTCGTCTATCCCGAGAGCATGCGAGAGAACCTAGATTCCATGAAGGGATTGGTCTTTAGTGGTCAGGTCTTGTTGGAGCTGGCGGCCAAGGGGCTGTCGCGCGAGGATGCCTACCGCATCGTGCAGAGAAACGCCATGGCGGTTTGGGAAGGTGAAGGAGACTTCAAATCACTCCTGACTACTGATCCCGAGATCAAAGAATGGCTCTCCGTCGCAGAGTTGGAAGCCGCGTTTGATCTCGATCGTCAACTCAAGTACGTGGACACCATTTATGAGAGGGTCTTCAAAAATTGAAAGCCAATGTCATTGTTCGATTGAAGTCGCAAGTTCTCGATCCGCAGGGTGAGACGATCAGGGCCGCCCTGGACACGCTTGGATACAGAAACGTCAAAGAGGTCCGTCAAGGGAAACACTTCGAGCTTTCGCTCGAAACTACATCCCGTCAAGAGGCGGAATCCCAGGCGAGGGAGATCGCCGAGCGAGTCCTCTCGAATCCCGTATTGGAGACGTTCGACGTCGAGGTGGCCGACTGATGCCGCGCTTCGCCGTCGTTGTCTTTCCCGGCTCCAACTGCGAGGAAGATGTCCGCTATGCCCTGGCCGACGTGCTCGACCAGGACGCAGAGCTCGTTTGGCACAAGGAGACTTCTCTTGACGGGTTCGACGCCATCATCCTTCCCGGAGGATTCGCCCATGGCGACTATTTGAGACCCGGCGCGCTTGCGCGTTTTTCGCCCGTCATGAAGCCAGTCGTGGAAGCCGCGGAAAACGGCAAACCGGTCATCGGGATCTGCAACGGCTTCCAAATCTTGCAGGAAGCAAAACTTTTGCCCGGTGCAATGCTGCTCAACCGGAGCCTTCACTACGTCTGCCGATACGTGAACTTGCGAGTAGAGAAGGCGGACTCCCCGGTCACCTTTGCCTGTCGGGAAGGTGAGCTACTACGTGTGCCGATTGGGCATGCCGAGGGTAACTACTTCGCCGACAGCGAGACTCTCGGCGATCTCGAGGCCAATGGTCGCATCGTGCTCCGATATACCGACTCGAACGGCAACCTGAGCGAAGACGCCAATCCTAACGGAGCTCTACTCCATATAGCAGGCATCAGAAATGATCAGGGCAACGTGGTAGGCATGATGCCCCATCCGGATCGTTGCTACGAACCGGAGTTAGGGACAGATCATGGGACAAAGTTATTTGAAAGCTTGATTAAGTGGATTGAAGCTCGGTGACCGTAATCGACAAAGCCGAGCTCAACGGAAGAACTCAAGAACCCGAGAACTCAAGAACTCGAGAATCAAGAACTTGGAATGAAGCAATCACTTGACGATCTGTTAGAGGTTCACAACCTTACGCGGGACGAGTACCGCAGCATCGTGGATAAACTGGGGCGCGAGCCAAATCTTACCGAGCTTGGCCTCTTCTCTGTCATGTGGTCCGAGCACTGCAGCTACAAGAGCTCGCGAACCCACTTGAAACGTCTGCCCACGACGGGCCCACGGGTGGTACAAGGGCCGGGCGAGAACGCCGGAGTCATCGACATCGGGCATGGACTGACCGCCGTCTTCAAGATCGAGTCGCACAATCATCCATCATTCATCGAGCCCTTCCAAGGGGCAGCAACCGGCGTTGGGGGGATCATTCGCGACATCTTCACCATGGGTGCGCGCCCTATTGCCTGTATGAACTCGCTACGGTTCGGTCCACTCGATGTTCCCAGAAACCGCTCCATTCTCTCGGGAGTGGTGGCTGGCATTGCCAACTATGGCAACAGCATGGGCATTCCGACAGGTGGAGGAGAAGTCGTTTTCGAAGATTGCTACAGCCTCAACCCGCTCGTAAACGCTTTTTGTCTCGGTGTCGCCCCAAAAGAACGGATTTTTTTGGCGCGTGCCGAAGGCATCGGAAACCCTGTGTTCTACGTCGGCGCACGAACCGGAAAAGACGGCATCCACGGCGCCACGATGGCCTCGGCAGAGTTCGACGAGGCTGCAGAAGAAAAGCGACCTACCGTCCAGGTGGGAAACCCCTTTCTTGAGAAGCTCCTACTCGAAGCCTGCATGGAACTCTTTGATAGCGGATCGCTCGTCGCCATTCAAGATATGGGTGCAGCAGGCCTTACTTGCTCCACATGTGAGATGGGAGCCAGGGGGGATCTAGGCATAGAAATCGACTTGCAGCACGTTCCACAACGTGAAGAGGGTATGACTTCTTACGAGATCATGCTCTCCGAGTCCCAAGAGAGAATGCTGCTGGTCGCCAAAGCAGGGCACGAATCCAAGGTCAAGGCTATCTTCGACAAATGGGACCTGAACGCGGTCGCCATCGGGAAGGTGACTGGAGACGGTCTTCTGCGGGTGAACCAGGGCGGCGAAAGAATCGCTGTTGTGCCGAACAAGGCACTGGCGGATGAGGGACCACTCTATGAACGGCCGATGGAGCGTCCTTCCTACCTGGACGAAACGTCGAAGCTGGATATCGGTTCCCTTCCCGAACCAGAGAACATTTCGCAAACCCTACTCCAGCTCCTCGGCTCACACACCCTTGCGAACAAACACTGGATTTACGAACAATACGACCACATGGTGCGGAGCAACACTCTGATACTCCCAGGCTCGGATGCCTGGGTCATCCGCATCAAGGGAACGCCGATGGCACTCGCCATGAGCTTGGATGGTAACGGTCGCTATACTTATCTCGACCCATACCGGGGTGGTGTTATCGCCGTGGCAGAGTGTTGTCGGAATCTATCGGCCACCGGGGCAACTCCCATCGGAGCCACCAACTGCTTGAACTTCGGAAATCCGGAAAAACCCGAGATCATGTGGCAGTTTGCTCGCGCAGTGGACGGCATCTCGGATGCATGCCGCGCTTTCGATGTTCCCATCACCGGTGGTAACGTGAGCTTCTACAATGAAACCGAAGGTCGCGGCATTTTTCCGACACCGGTCATTGGTGTCGTGGGAGTTCTCCAAGACAAAACCCAAAAGGTGAGTCACCATTTCAAAGGCAACGGGGATTTGATCTACCTTGCCGGAGAGACCACTGACGAAGTGGGGGGAAGCCAGTATTTGAAGATCAGCCACCAAATCATACGGGGCTTGCCACCGCGATTGGATCTCGAAAGAGAAAGAACGGTTCAGGCTTTCACCCGAGAAGCTGCGGCAAAGCGACTCCTCCGTTCGGCCCATGACGTGAGTGACGGCGGCCTAGCCGTAGCTCTTGCCGAGTGCCTGTTCGGTCCTCTGGGTGAAAGAACCGGCGCATCGGTCGCCTTCGACTGTCCGGGTCGAGTTGATAGGCTTCTCTTCTCGGAAGGTCAGAGTCGGATGCTCCTCAGCGTTCAAAGGTGCGATGCCGAATCAATGGAGAGACTTGCGGAACACTACAACGTGCCTTTGTCTCGACTGGGGGTCACAGGTGGAGAAGAGCTCCAGCTCCAAATCAACGGTGTCGATGCGATCTCGATCCGTCTCGATGAGCTATTCGACACCTGGTGGAACTCCATCGAGAGAGCCCTCCACCCATGAAAGACGGCTTCCATGACGAGTGCGGCGTCTTCGGCATCTTCGGCAACTCTGATGCCGCTCGCCTGACGTACCTCGGTCTCTACG
Source organism: uncultured Acidobacteriota bacterium (assembly GCA_963697355.1). GTDB lineage: Bacteria > Acidobacteriota > Vicinamibacteria > Marinacidobacterales > DATDRI01 > CAVONV01. The sequence continues at coordinate 121,789 of CAVONV010000021.1, read as the reverse complement.
CGCTTCAGCATAGAGGACAAGAAGGCGCGGGAATGGTGACCTCCACCCGTGAGGGCCTACAACGCCGGAAAGCACAAGGCCACGTGGCGGACGTCTTCAACGCCGATGTCCTCGAGGAGCTCGAGGGTAGCGCCGCTATCGGTCACGTCCGCTATTCGACATCCGGTGAGAACTCGGCCAGCAATGTCCAGCCGATCTACATCGACTGCAAATTCGGACAGATGGCCGTCTGCCACAACGGCAACCTGGTCAATGCTCACTTTTTGAGAAAGGAGCTCGTTGACCGCGGCTCTATCTTTAGAACGACGAGTGACACAGAAGTGATTCTCCACTTGTTCGCTCGTTCGATCCAAAGAGCCGTCACCGACGCGTTGCTCGACGCCTTGAGACCCTTAGAGGGAGCCTTCACCTTGCTCAGCCTTACGCCGGACGCACTCTATGGCGTACGCGATCCCAGAGGCTTTCGCCCTCTGGTCCTCGGTGAGCTCGATGGCAGCCACGTCCTTTGCTCGGAAACTTGCGCTCTGGACTTGATCGATGCTCGTTACGTGCGTGAGGTGGAGCCCGGCGAGGTTGTGGTCATCGACAAGGAGGGCATTCACTCCTTTTTTCCGTTTGGCCCCACGTCGATCCATCAATGTGTCTTCGAGCACGTCTACTTTTCGCGACCGGACAGTGTGATCTTTGGCCGCAGCGTCTATCAATCCCGGATGGAAATGGGGCGGCGACTCGCACAGGAGACCGGGATAGAAGCCGACGTTGTGGTTCCCATACCCGACTCGGGGGTGTTTGCCGCGATGGGATACTCTCAGGAGTCTGGGATTCCTCTAGAGTTCGGCCTCATCCGGAACCACTACGTGGGGCGGACCTTTATCGAGCCTCGGCAATCCATTCGCCACTTCGGGGTCAAGGTAAAACTCAACCCCGTACGTCAGGTTCTAGAGGGGCGACGCGTCATCCTCATCGATGATTCCATCGTACGCGGAACAACCAGCCAGAAGATCGTGGGCATGATCAAGAATGCCGGGGCTCGAGAAACTCATTTTCGCGTCTCGTCCCCACCGACTGTTGGACCTTGCTTCTATGGCATCGACACGCCGAAACGAGAAGAGCTCATTGCTTCTTCCCACACTGTCGAAGAGATCCGCCAGCATCTCAAAGCTGACTCTTTGGGTTATCTGTCTCACGAGGGACTCATGGCATCGGTCGGAAACGACTCCGATCGCTTCTGCTCCGCCTGTTTTACAAACCAATACCCCGTCCCGATTCCAGAAGCAAGCCGTGAACAGATGAAGCTCTTCGAGAAGGTAAGAGACTGAATCAAGAACTCGAGAACCCAAGTACTCAAGAACTCAGAAGATTGATATTCAATGCTCCGGAAGCAGTGGATGCTTCTATTCTCGAATTCTTGAGTGCTCGATTTCTTGAGTTCTTACTTGGGCGTTCTTACGCTAGGCCAGATTTCCTTCCACATCCACTCGTACGACGTCACCGAGATTGAGCGACTCCAGTCCGGGTTCCACCTGTGAGGCATCTCCTACGACGACGAGCACGAAGTCGTTAACCTTCACGTACTCTTTCGCCGCTTTTTGAATCTGAGCGAAATCCACGGCCTCGATTCCTTCGCTGTACCGCGCTAGTTCATCCATGTGAAGTCCAAAACCACTGAGCTCTGCGATTTCACCTGCGATTTGAGCCATCGTCTCGAACCGTTGCGAGTAACCCCGACTGAGCGTTGCCTTCGCATCATCCAGCTCTTTCTCTGTCACCGGCCGGCTCCAACTGGCGAGAGCGTCGAACTCGGAAACCAACTCCTCGATGGCTTCCTTGGTGACTCGAGTCTCGACAGGAGCAATGCCCAGAAAGAGGCTTTGGAACTTGGCAAATCGAAGCGCCGAAAAAGCTCCATAAGTGTAGCCCTTGTTCTCACGCAAATTCAGATTCAACCGGGACGAAAAACCACCTCCCAAGACATTGTTGAGAACCTGTAGCGCAAAGTAATCTTCTGTCACACGCGGCGGCCCGAGCATCGCCAAACGAACCTCAGATTGGGCGGCACCCGGCCGGTCAACAACGTAGGCCTTACGCCCCGAGACACGAACAGATTCCACTTTGCGTTCGGGCAGCGCGGTACTCCTCCAGCCAGAAAAATACTCATCCGCCAGTTCTTTGGCTTTATCCAAGCAGACGTCTCCGACCATGACGAGGCAAGCTTCGGTGGGCGCGTAGTAGGCACGATAGAACTCCTCCAGGTCAGCCTTCTGAAGAACGTCGACTGACGACTCATCTCCTCCCACCGGCCAGCCATAGGGGTGGTTGTGGCCGAAGAGAACCCTCCGAACCACCCGTCCGGCCGTCGCATTTGGGTTGGCTTTTTCTTGGAGAATGGCATCAAGCACCTGTTTTCGCAGTCGTTCCAGTTCCTCCGAAGGAAAGCTAGGACGGAGGAGCACGTCGGCCATGAGCTCCATGGAAGCCGGGAGATGACGCTCTAGCGTATCGAGAGAAACAAGACTCCACTCACGGCTCGAGCCCGTGGAGAGGTAGCTTCCCATGCGCTCGAGCTCGGCCTCGATTCTAAGAGCGGAACGGGTTTCAGTCCCTTCATCGAGCATTTCCGCCGTCATGGACGCCAAGCCCGATTTTCCGGCGGTGTCCGAGGCCGCGCCCACTTTCACCAACAAGCCTACCGCTACTTTGGGAATCTCCGTACGTTCCACGACACGAATCTCGAGGCCGTTGTCCAGCTTCTCCAACGCCACCATGGGAGGCGAAAAATGAAAACCGGGCTGAACGTCCGGCTGTTTCGACCGATCCGGTTCCGAAACCCTCGGGATGTTCGCGGACTCCGGCACAAAAGACATGGCAAGATGGTGTTTCGTCATTAGGTAGCGCTCGGCAGCCGAGCTAATGTCGTCGCAACCTAGTTTCTGATACCGCTCGTAATCTTCCCTAATGAAATCGGGAGCGCCTAGATACGTGTTGTACATGGCCAGTCGATCGGCCTTGCCACCGAAACCACCAATGCGTTCCAGTCCGGAAATGAAGTCGAACTCCCGTTTTGCCTTGATCCGCGCTAATTCTTCCTCGGTCGGCCCCTCCTTGGCGATCCGCGATATCTCTTCATGAATCAAGCTCTCCAGCTTGGCGAGGGGTACCCCTGGACGCGCCGTAGCAATGATCCCCAACAAACCGGCAATCTCGAGTGAGTAATTGAAAGCACTCACCTCTGAGGCAACCTGTTGGTCATAGACCATCCTCTTGTAGAGTCGAGAGTTCTTTCCCTCAGAAAGGACGTTGGACAATATGTCGAGCGCCGCGTCGTCCGCCTCGAAGAACGGAACCGTGGGCCAGGTGAGATACAGCCGCTCTTGGGGAACGCGGTCTTTCACCACCAACCTTCGGTTGGATTCGAGCGCGACGACATACCTCTCCGGTCGCGCCAACGGAGGACCTGGAGCGATAGGGCCAAAATAGGTCTCCACCAGGCGGCGGGCTTCACTGGGATCGAAATTGCCGGCGATGACCAGCGTACAGTTGTTGGGTGTGTAGTAGGTTCGGAAGAACTCCTTGACGTCGTCGCGCGAGGCGTTGTCGAGATCTTCCATCTTTCCGATGATGTGCCAGGAGTAGGGATGTCCTTTGGGGAAAAGATTCTCGAAGAGCATCTCCATCGAGCGTCCATAAGGCACATTGTCCATACCCTGGCGACGCTCGTTTTTCACCACATCCCGCTGATTGTCCAAGTTCTCTTGGGTCAGCGCGTCGAGCAGGTAAGCCATCCGGTCCGACTCCGCCCACAATACCAACTCTAGCGACCCCGACGGCACGGTCTCGAAGTAGTTGGTGCGATCGAAGTCCGTCGTCCCATTGACACCACCTTGGAAGATATTGGCGCCGGCCTTCTCCATGAGCGACACGTACTCGCCCTTCAGGTTCCTCGATCCCTCGAACATCATGTGCTCGAAGAGGTGCGCAAACCCCGTCTTCCCCGATCTCTCGTTCTTGGAACCTACGTGATACCAAAGGTTGACATGGACCACGGGCAGTTTGCGATCCTCATGAAGGATCACATCGAGCCCATTGGCCAACATGAACTTTTGGAACTCGATCCTGGGAATCTTGGAACCGCCGGTCTCTTGACCGGAAGTATCTGGGCGCATATCTTTCACCATCCTCTCAATTGCATTGCGCGTCAGCCGTCCTGAAGGGGACGACGACAAACCCCAATCTTAGATACGCCGTGGCCAGGATTCAAGCCCAGGCGCTATAATTAGCAATTCGGAGGTAATTCGAGACAGTCAATCGGTAATTCGCGAACAGGTAATCAATATTTGGAAGGACATGAGGACCAAATATCAATTACCTGTCCCGAATTACCTCCCGGTTCCTGAATCTGTGGAGGATTTATGAAGATACTACTCGCTACTGCACTGCTCTTCGTTCTGCAATCAAGTGGAGACTTTTTTTCCACGCCGTTGGGCATCGAGGATATGAAGGACAAACAGGCGGTAGTGGAGACATCGATGGGAACTTTCGCCATCGAGTTTCTTCCCGAGATGGCACCGAACCACGTGGGTTATTTCATGAAACTGGCTCAGGAAGGTGCTTATGACGGCACGACGTTCCATCGGGTGATTCTCCACGGCATCATCCAGGGCGGCGATCCCGTCACCAAGGATCCCGACATGCGTCATCGCTATGGTACGGGTGGTTTGGGGGTGCTTCGGGCAGAGTTCAACAAGGAGAAGCACACGCGAGGCGCGGTGTCCGCGGTTCGTCTTCCCGGAAAAAACGACAGTGCCGGCGCACAGTTCTTCGTCTGTGTCGTCGACCAACCCTCTCTCGATGGCCAGTACACCGTTTACGGCCGAGTGGTGGAAGGCATGAATGTGGTCCAAAAGATCTCGGAAGTTCCCGCCGACCCAAAACAGATGGCCACCGAACGAGTCGAGATTCAATCCGTCACCCTACGCGACAAACCCGCAGCGGAGCCCGAGCCTCTTTCGACCGAGGCAGACAGAGAAAAGCCGCTGACGCCCATCTATTCGAGCAAAGTCCGCGAAGAAAGGAAGGAACGTTAATGGATAGGGTCAATGTGGCTGTCGTCGGTGCCGGACCGGCTGGACTCTCGGCTGCCATCCAATGTGTCCGACAAGGCCTTTCGCATGTCGTTCTCGATAAAGGCGCCCTCGTCGATTCCATTCGACGCTTCCCCGTCCACATGGTCTTCTTCACGACGCCAGAGCTTCTGGAGATCGGGGATATGCCATTGGTCACACCCCATGAGAAACCGACCCGCATTGAAGCCCTCAAGTACTATCGCCGCGTGGCGGCGTATTACGACTTGAACCTTCATCTCTACGAGAAAGTCGATTCTGTTCTGCGGAAGAACGGCTCGTTTCGGTTGGGTACCACGTCGCGTCTCGGCGATGCCAGAGCCTATGAAGCCGACAATGTGGTGGTCGCGACCGGCTATTACGACAATCCCAACCTGATGAATGTGCCTGGGGAGGATTTGCCCAAAGTCTCACACTACTATCACGAAGCCCACCCTTACTTTGGCCTCGAGGTGGCCGTCGTCGGAGGAGCCAACTCGGCGGCCGAGACGGCTCTAGAACTATTCCGCTCCGGAGCCAAAGTGACGCTCATCCACCGGGAGAAGGAACTCTCATCTCACATCAAGTACTGGGTTCGCCCCGACATTGTGAACCGCGTCGAACGGAAGGAGATCCCGGCGTTGTTCGAGACGGAGGTCGAAGAGATCCACCGTGACAAACTGCGATTGAGGAATGCGAGGGGAGAGCGATTCGAGATCCCCAACGACTTCCTATTGGCACTCACAGGCTACCACCCCGACTACCCGTTCCTCGAGTCCATGGGGATTCAAATCGAGCCCGAGAACGGCGAGCCTGTTCACGATCCGGAAACGATGGAAACGAACGTTCCCGGCCTCTATGTTGCCGGAGGAATGGCCGCGGGACGCCAGGCCAACAGAATTTTCATAGAGAACGGCCGCTTCCACGGCGTCCAGATTATCAAACACATCACATCGAAAGGGTGACATCTCCCAACGAGCCGACGAACCTTGGAGGCCCCGATGCTAGATAGCATTTGTTATTCCGTTGATGACGAAGTCTTCCGCCGCTTTCCCGGCTACACACGCGGTGTCGTATTGGCCTACGACGTTGGAAATGGAGTCTCGTCGAACGAGCTCATCGAGCTCTTACGAGCAGCCGAATCATCCGCTCGAGAACGGCTGATTTTGGACGATCTCGCCAACCACCCGCGCATTGCTTCTTGGCGCGAGGCCTATCGTTCGTTCGGAGCCAACCCCGGCAAGTTTCGATCTTCGATCGAAGGCATGCTTCGACGCGTTCTTCGCGATCAGGAACTGCCTTCCATCAATGCTCTGGTGGATATTGGAAACGTCTTCTCCTTGCGTCACATCGTGCCTACCGGCGGTCACGCGATCGATGTCATCAAGGAAGACATCTGCTTACGTCCAGCCCATGGAGACGAAGTCTTCATTCCCTTTGGTTCCCATCAAACGGAACATCCAGAGCCCGGAGAGATCGTTTTCGTCGAAGGCTCAACCGTTTTGACCCGCCGATGGAGTTGGAGACAAGCCAACCACACCCTCACCCTACCCACGACAACCGCTATCGAGTTCAACGTGGACGGTCTTCCGCCGGTCACGACGGAAGAGGTGACGGCCATCAGCGCGGAGCTTGCCGAAGCGATCAAACGATTCTGCGGAGGACGAACCCGGTGCGAGCTCCTCACATCGGAGAGCCCGAGCATCGCTCTCAACGAATAGTCTCGGCCTTTAGTTGGTCGCAAGAGCACAAAAACTTCCCTTGCACTTTCCTGAAGTTTTGGGGATTATCTTATCAAGCTACATGACTTGGCGGTACTGAAGCCCGACTGGCAATCGGCTCGAATCCGAACGATTTCAAACTGAGGCGGAATCTCGAGCGCTCTCCCGAGGCGCTCAGTCCAAGGTACAGGTGCCGTCTGTCAATTCAAAGATCACCATCGCAAGGAGGAGCACAGTGACTGACAAAAAAATAATTGCTGTAGTTGGTGCGACCGGCGCCCAAGGCGGCGGATTGGTCCGCGCCATCTTGAACGATGAAGGGAGCCCCTTCGCCGTGAGGGCTCTCACGAGAAACCCTGATTCGGACAAAGCCAAGGAGCTACAAAAACTGGGGGCGGAGGTCGTTGCCACTGACGTCGAAGACGTCGAGAGCTTGAAAAGAGCGTTCGAAGGTGCCTACGGTGCGTATTGTGTCACTTTTTTCTGGGAGCATTTTTCGCCCGAAAAGGAGCTCAATCACGCTCGGGCCATGGCCCAAGCGGCAAAGACTGCGGGCGTGAAGCACGTCATCTGGTCCACCCTGGAAGATACACGCAAGTGGGTTCCACTCGACGATGACCGAATGCCGACATTGATGGAAAAATTCAAGGTGCCTCACTTTGACAGTAAGGGCGAAGCCAACCAAGTGTTCACCGATGCAGGCGTTCCGACGACGTTCCTGCTGACGTCGTTTTACTGGGACAACATGATCTATTTCGGAATGGGCCCCAAAAAGGGACCCGACGGTCAGTTGGCGATCACATTGCCCATGGACGACAAGGAGCTTCCCGGGATTGCAGCCGAGGACATCGGCAAATGCGCTTACGGCATCTTCCAAAAAGGTGAGGATTACATCGGCAAAACTATCGGCATCGCCGGCGAGCACCTGACGGGCGCGCAGATGGCGGCAGCACTCAGCAACGCCTTGGGTCAATCCGTGCAATACAACGCCGTCGAACCTGAAGTGTACCGTGGCTTTGGATTTCCAGGCGCCGAGGATCTCGGTAACATGTTCCAGTTCAAGCGCGACTTCAATCAGGACTTCCGAGCGGCGCGCAACATCGACACGTCGAGAGACTTGAATCCCTCGTTGCAGTCGTTCGACGAATGGCTCGTCAAAAACAAGAGGCTCATCCCGCTCGAGTAGGTTTCGGGCCTCTTTCAACATCAATATCGGCGGTTGGCGCTGCAAGCACAGGTGGCGCCGCCGCCCTTCTCCGCCGCTATTATCCTTCTATCACCCACCATCTCGTGTTGCGTAGCGTCGAGCGATCGGCTAAAAGACTACCAGGAAGCAAAAAAAGACAAGGAACAGGCCATGAAGGAAGAAAGAGTGTCCGATCCACTCATGTCGCGACGAAGGGATCATGAACCGCCGACGGCCGTCGTCGAATGGGGTTGGCGGTATCACCATATGGGCATCCCCACGGACCAACCGCGTGAAGGCGAGCAGTATCTGGAGGCGTACGGTATGTATGTCTCCGGCTTCAGCACGAGCCCCTATGGCGTCGAATGGATGCGATTCGAGCCGGGGAGCCCCATATCCGAGCTCGTTCGCACGGTGCCGCATATTGCCTTCGAAGTCGATGATTTGGAGCAGGCGCTCGTCGGTAAGACGCTCCTCGGAGAGCCGTCCTCGCCCTCCAATGGGGTGAAGGTCGCTATGATTCTCCACAATGGTATGCCTGTCGAGCTGCTCGAGTTTATTGGAACCTGAGGAGTTGATGTCGTGTTTCGACTATCCAAAGCCGGGTTCATTCTTCTTGTGTTTTTCGTGCCTTTCGATACACCGAGCCTCTTCGGACAAAATGTGGCCGTCGTCTACTACACGGAACAAGGCCACACCAAAGCGTTGGCTGAAGCTGTTGCCAAAGGTGCGCGCACCTCATCGGGCGCCGAGGTGCGACTCCTTTCGGTTGACAAGGCCACCAACGAAGACTTGCTCTGGGCTGATGCGGTCATCGTGGGAAGCCCCGTGCATTCCGCCAATGTTGCTGCACCGATCCAGAGATTCTTGAGCCATATGCCTTGGGACGAAAAAATGAAAGACAAAATCGGCGCTGCTTTTGTCACCGGGGGCGGCATATCATCGGGAGAGGAACTGGCGCAGCTCAATATCCTTCACAGCATGCTCATCTACAACATGATTGTGGTGGGGGGACCAACCTGGAACCAGGCTTTTGGTGCGTCGGGCATCACGGAAGAAGAGCCCTTTACGAATCAAGAGAATCCCAAATTCCTGTCTAAAGGCGAAGCTCTCGGCAAGCGGGTTGCTGACATCGCCAAGCGTCTCCATCCGACAAAAAAGCAGTGATCGCTCGCCTTCCCCCGAAGAGATCAATTGAGGACGGCCTAAAAGAACGTGTCCCAACAAAATGTTCTCTTCATCAGCGGCCGCGTGAGCCTCGGCCAGGTGACTCGAGATCTCCGCATTGCCTCTGCACTCCGCAGGAAGGTGCCGCGTCTGGACATCAACTGGTTGGCCGGAGATGCCGCTCGAACAGCACTTCGAGCTGCAGCTCCACGTAGCAACTCGGTTGAGACCAAACGGGGGAGGAGCCGTCTTGGCCAAGTATACCCACTGACGGTTCCCTCGAGGCCGCTCGGCACATCTCTTTGCTGCTCAACACCCAAGGAAAGGCATAGAGCCAAGCGATGAATAGAATTGCCAGGGCTTCACTGATTGTTCTTCTCATTCTCGTTGGTGCTGCCGCCGCATCTTTCGGCGGGCAAAAAGCATCTTTTGAGGCCCTGCATATCGAAAAGGAGGCATCCTTCGAGCTCGAGGGAGCACCAGGCGACGTCTTTTCACTCTTGGAGCCGTTGGGTCGACCGCGTTGGGTGAAGAGCTGGACCTTCGAGTTCCTGTATCCGCCGTCCGGTGAACCACGCCCGGGAGCAGTCATCCGCCAAACGCACCGAAGCGGAGACGGCGAACTACTCGCTTTGAAAAACACAGACGGCTCTACAGTTTGGAGCCATTCCGTGGACGGAATGCCGCGGGGTTTGGGCGTCGCAGACTCGGTACTCTATATTGGTAGTCTAAAGGGTTCGGTTTACGCCCTTCGATACCGCTGATGTTGAAAACCAAGTTCTACGCACTGCTCATTTTGATCGTCGGCGTCGTCAGTTGCGATCAGGCGACGAAGCGGTTAGCTACATCTCACCTCAGAGATGCGCCGCGCCAAGCTTACCTGCGAGATACCATTAGGTTCGAGTACGCGGAGAACGAAGGCGCCTTCCTGGGTCTAGGCAAGGCATGGAACGAATCGGTGCGCTTTGGGCTCTTTGTGGTGGGCAATGGTGTCCTACTGTCGTGGATTGGCCTTTGGATGTGGCGGCATCGGACCGCTCCGAGCGGACAGATGATTGGGCTGGCACTCATTTGGGGAGGGGGTGTGAGCAACTTCGCAGACCGCATCTTCTCTGACGGGCGCGTGGTGGACTTCCTCAATATGGGTATTGGTCCCGTAAGGACAGGCATCTTCAATGTGGCCGACGTGGCCATCATGGCAGGAGTGGGACTTCTGATCGTAGATTGGGCTTGGAACGCAAAAAGGGTTGATTGAAATGCATGCGGAGGTTGCTCATGGGATTTCTCGATAAGGTGGTTGCTGATCTCGTCAAAAGCTCAACGGGCTTCAACGCCCGAGGTCTTGTTCGCACCGTAGGAGGAAAGAACATCTTGCTCCTGGGAGGTGCCGCCTTGGCGGGAGCCTTTGCGGCTGACAAAATGGGCTCGCAATCCCCATCTCCTCCTCCGGTTCCCGGCGGCTCGTCGGCTGCGCCACCTCCACCGCTGCCACCCGTTCCCGGTCCGTCCACGCAAGAAGCGGCACCACCTCCTGCTCTGCCACCCTTACCCACCGAGACCGTCGCCTCGGGCGCCGAGGAACTTCCTCCAGACCTCCTCTGTGCCATCGTGAGGACCATGGTGGCCGCGGCACTTGCCGATGGACATATGGCCGACGAGGAAAAGGAAATGATTCACAAGCACCTTGGTGAGTCGGGACTGGCTCCCGGCCAAATCGCTCAGATCCACAAAGACCTCGTCCTTCCCGCGTCTCACAAGGAACTGGCTTCCTTGGTATCGAGCGGCGAGGACGGTGAGCTGCTCTACAGATTCGGTGCTCTTGTAGCTCTAGCGGATCAAAAGGTCTCAGTGCTCGAGAAGGAATGGCTCGAACAACTAGCGGTGACGCTGGACATCCCACCTCCAAGGAGGGCCGAAATCGATCGGGAGATCTTTCCTTAGGATCATTGGTTGGATCAGATTGTAATGACGGAAACCTATTGAAGTTCATGAAGGAGAAAGAATAAAGGAGAACTTGACCCTACTTCCTGCTTCCTACTACCAACCAACGAGGCAAGGGGCATCCGCACTAGGTCAGGTCCTGAAGCGGTGGACGTCCTGTCTTGGCCGCGCGGATGGTTTTTTCCTTTCCACCGTATTTCTATTCAAGCCTCTCCCACGCCCACTCCTTTGCCTGACCCGGAAGCCGGAAGATCAGCTGCCGAGAGCTTAGCTCCACCAGCTCCAAGCGGTCTACGCCGATTGACGTTCCCGCAAACGACTCCAAATGGATGACATCGTTATCGCGATGATAACGGGCACTCGCGGGCAATCCTTCGGCCCCCGCAAACGCGAGATGAGAAGCGGAAGCCACAAGGACTCCTCCTGTTCCATGTTTCCAGGCGCCCTCGAGATTTGGGCTCCACAAGGGACCGGGTTCCGTGTGGAGAGGAACTCTGCGTTGAGGGCCCGGTGGAGCCTGAAAGGAGGTATGACGATGAATAACGACCCATCGTCCCTCCCGACGCTCGAACACTACCGTTTGTCGCCCCACGTCGGCCGAAACCTCACCCGATGGCTCGGTCACTTGTAGATGGAAGTTCGCCGCAACGTACCCTACATTCCCAAAGGCTTTCACCTGAAGGTTCGAAGTGGTCGACTCCACTCGTCCCCGAGAAGCGTGGGCGAACATATTCTCGTAAAGCGTTTCGACGCGGGGCCAACCAAGAAGCTGCCGCCTCTCGAAAAAGAGGAGCATATCCTCGTCCTGGGCATAGTAGTCCCGGACGAATGACATATCCCGTCGCTCCCACGCCTGATTGAACGCCTCGAACCGGGCCCGAATCTCCTCGTCTCCTTTTTCAACCACGGACATTGAGGGGCCGGCGGCAACCCAAACCCCGGAAGCGGCCACCAATACTGACAACAGCACTGCTCGTTTGGCGCAAAAACTCATATCGTGCCTCCTCCTATTGATCACAATCTAACATACGGGATCCGGAGTTAGTCGACCACGCATCCATCGCTCAAAGGTATGGAGGTTGACAGACCCTACCTTAAGAGGTTACTACCCAGGTACGGATTTGAACGGAAACGGAGTTTTCATTGAGCAAGAACCCAAGAACAAACGACGAACGCCCGTCCCATCTCAGTCAGAGAAGGGCCCAAATCCTGGAGAAAGCGGCTCATCTTTTTTGTGCCAAGGGCTACGACTCAACGTCGATGAGTGACATTGCCGATGCGGTGGGGATCACAAAGGCTGGGCTCTACTACTTCGTAGAGAGCAAGGAACACCTGCTCTACCTCATCACCGACTACGGGCTGGACCTTCTGGATGAAACCGTATTGGAACCGTTGAAGGACGTCGAGGGCTCCGTTGAATTGCTGAACAAGCTCATCGTCCTCCATGTCAACATGGTGATCCACCGACCCCGCGAAGTGACGATCATCCTGCACGAGCGCACCGCTCTGACGGGACTCTATCGTGAGAAAATTCTCCAGAGAAAAAAGGCCTATATCGACTATGTTCGTGACCTTTTGATCCGCATTCAAGAAGAGGGGCTCGCACGAGAATTGGACGCTACTGCCGCGACATTCTTTCTGCTCGGAGCTATGAATTGGATTTACCAGTGGTACAAGGTGGACGGTCGCCTCTCGGAAGAGATTCTCGTCAAAGAGCTGACTTTCCTCTTCACGAATAGCTTTCTTAAAGATGCCCCGGAACTCAAGGGGCACTGAGAGCAGAGCTCAAACGGCCCATTTGGGCAAAATGAGCTGATTCCTCCCAGGCAGGATGGACGGCTAGGGCGATATTCGACCGTCACCGCGGCAAAGCGCCCTCGATACGCCGAGCTGAACTCCAGGACCGTTTACGATTTGCTGGTGTTGGAACGGGCCTTCTTCGGACCGCGATGGTTCACTTTGGACGCCGTCATATCGATCACATCGAGCAGCTGATCCTGGATCTCTGGGCTTCCCAGCTTCCTCCAGACGGCCAGGAGTCTTTCCTCTTCTTCAGACTCTGCCAAAGGCTTGCGGACGCGACTTTCAGGAATCAAATCCGACATGGGAACGCCCAGAGTCTTGCTGATCTTCCGAAGCCAATCCAATGAGGTCCTCCGCCGCCCTTGCTCAAAATTGGAAAGGGCAGAAGGAGATAACCCCGCCTTGCGAGCGAGCTCTTCCTGCAACATCCCTTTTTTCAGCCGCAGCTTGCGGATCCGCTGCCCAACTTCTGCATGCATGTAATCTCCACCTTTCCGCAGTACTGGCTTGGTCAACAAATAAGGGATTCCCTGTTATGACTGGCTCTTTTCCCTGAGCCCAGGCACAGGTTCTTCCCTAGATAGTTCTCCTTATTTATCCCGCCCTATTATCCTACCAATTCAGTGATTTTGGAATTGCGAAGCGCATTTCGCATCCAAACAGATGGATACGAACAATCTAGCGGGGGAGAGGGGACATGCTAGTCGGTGTGGGCGATCGATGACTCGCCGCTGCCTAACGGAAGGTCCCCTTCGTCACCATATCGCTGGAACATGTTTCCCCATGGCGTCTCCATGAATCGGGCCACGCGGCGTCTGCCGATGAAAGGGTACCAATACCAATCGTGGTACGCCCAAGAAGCAACGTACGCCCAAACCACGAGCGGTGTACGAAGCAGCAGCGTTTCTATAGGCTTGAAAATCCCATGATAGATCGCGTGTTGGCCGTGGCTGGCAACGGTCTGGGCACTCTCGAACCTCCAGTTCATTTCCGAAATGTCTTCGCCAACCACGTCGATCTCCTTCAGGTCGCCCTTTCCCAGACCCCGTTCATAGGCCGAACGGATGAAATCCAAGCTCAGCGGATCGAAGCCCATGATCTTTGCCGCCACCGCGTCGATCGCCACCTGGTCTGCAGAGGCAAGGACGAGATTCTTGATATGGACGTCCATACAGCGAGGGCCGGGGCCGCTACCGGCCACCGCACCATCCATGACAGCAAAGATACCAGGGTGGATCTCCTTCTGGATCATGAGCAAATCGGCGAGGGTTTCGTGAATTACGGAGTGGGTCCAGTGACGTTTCTCGTTGAGCAATCCTCCGAAGGCGTTCTTCATGGCTCCAGTGATAGTGGTGAAAACATGAGTCTTCATCGTCGGGAGATGAATGACGTTCTCGCCGATGAGTCGCTTCGGAATGGATATCCCCTTGGGAAAAACTTCGTGTAAGACCTTGGTCTCGCCTTTGGGCTCGTAACGAATCCACTCCTCGTCCTTCTCGTAGAGGTGGACATTGCGTAGTCCATACCGATCCACGACGACCTTCTGTCGGTTTTTCCGCTCGCCGGCACGAGCACTCACAACGACCGTCCGGTTGTGGCAAGCGTGGATCAAGTCGCTGGAGTAACCGTCGGCAAGTAACGTTCGGATGACCCCTTCGAGTTGCCAAGGCGTCGTCGAGCAGGCGGGATAGAACTTCCCCCATGAGATGTTGATCTTGAGCGCCGTATCCTTGTCCTTCGGAAGAGCCTCTTGGTAACCGGCCATTCGCATGGCGCGGGCGTAGTCATCGAAGACGGACTCTGGACGGGTTCGAACAACTGCCACTTTTGAACGTGTCACTGTTGCAACTCCTAGTGCATCAGTCCGTCGATGCTCACCGGCTGGACGCTCCCCAAGAGCGCCGCGTGAGCGTTACGCGGCTGAGCCATGATTATGACACGCCAAGATGCCCGAAAACAGCCTCTCACACAAGTTATGTTATAATACCTGGTTCTGAGTTCTTAGTTAGGAGGATATGTTGACGAAACCATTCGACAAGGGCACTTTCGTTCTCGTTAATGTCGCTGCCCTGCGCGCTCGACAGTTGATGCAGGGCGCAACCCCTTTGTTCAAGACTGACTCCCGCAAACCGGCTGCAATCGCCATCCGGGAGGTCGAGGCAGGGCTGGTGCCATTCTACACCTTGGATCAACTTCCCGGCCTACTGGAGACTTCTTCGGACGAAGAAACAACCGAGCCACAGGAGGACGACGAGTCCGTTTAGATCGAGATTTCTAGTGCAGAATCCCCTCGACACCTTTCTGCCGCAGGAACGCTTTGAAAGTCTCCGCGGTAGCCATAACCCGATCCAAGTGGAACGAATGGAGGACCTGCTCGAGGTCGGGGTAATCCCGCACGAGTTGGCGGAGCGACTCTTCACCGAGTTTTAGAAGCTCGCAATCCTCCAGGGGAACCACGGTAGCGGTGCGCGGCACACCTGTGAGAAAGGAGACCTCGCCGAAAAACTGGTTTGGTCGAAGGATTGCCAAACTCACTTCTACGCCGTCGGGACCCATTGCACGAACCTCCACGCTGCCACGCTTGACCAAGTAGACGGCTCTACCTTGCTCTCCACTCTGAAACACGGTCTCGCCCGCGTCATAAGTTACAAGCTCCACTCGGGCCGCGACGCTTTCTCGGTCTTTAACGCCGAGCATCTTGAACAAGGGAGAGTGAGCCAGGACGTTCAACAAGGCCCGTTCTCGATACATCTTGTAAAGGACATCTTCGAGCCGCGGGTGGGACTCGATAACCGACCTCAATTGGGCTGCCGAAAGCTCGAGCAGCTCGGTCGGCTCGAGCGTCCGCACCGAAGCGGTACGAGGTTGTCCGGCAAGGAAGGAGAACTCGCCAAAACACTCTCCCGTCCCGAGCTGTCCTAGCTTCTGATCCCCCGATGTGACGGCGACGACGCCTCGTGTGACGAAAAACAACGAGTCGCCGACGTCTCCCTCCCTGAACACCGTTTCGCCTGCCTCCATCTTGTGAGAACGCATCATTTCGGCAACGGCACTCAGCTCTCTTGGATCGAGATCGGAAAGGAGTCTTATTTCGGTCACAGGCTTGAAATAGGCGAGAGGGATGGTTTTGGCCTGCCGTTCCTGCTCCTCTCTCAGCGTTTGAGTGTGCACCTTGGCGACGTAAGACAAGGGATTCTCGAAGCGCGGATCGAGCTCCATCACTTTGAGTCCCGCAGATATGGCTCCCAGAACGTCACCGCGCGACGCCAGTATCTCTTGGACTTTCACAAATTCCGAGATGGCGCTGTCCGCTCGTCCCGTTTCCAGCAAGATGTCCGCCAACTCCCGTCGAGATTCGACGTCTCGAGGAGACCGGATGAGACATTCACGATAGATTTGGGCTGCTTCCTCGAGGCGGCCGCTCTTTTTGAGCTTGGCTGCTTGCATCAAGGATCCATCGCTTGACATTGGGGCCTTCCTTCTTCACATCTGATAGTGGAAACCTGCGGTCTCCATCAATGGTCTGCTCTGTCGATCTTCCCCCGGTCGGCCAGAATTTCATGGATCTTCTCATGCAGTTGCGCGCGATAGGCCAATCCTCCCAACCCTGTTCCTTGGAGGCTTGAATTGATCTTGCCCAACAACTCTTCCCAGTTCACCCACCGTGCATCCGCGATCTCACGTTTATCCATAGGATCGAGTTGACCGGACAAGAGGCGGGCGAGAAGAACATGGGTCGACCACCTCGCACTATCATCTAAATGCGTGAAGGTAACAAGGATGTACAGAAGATAGCCCTCGATCCCGATATCGAGTCCCGTCTCTTCCTTGGCTTCACGAACGGCCCCATCGAGAAAGGGTTCCTCGGGATGCACACCTCCCGAAGGCGTCCGGTATGCATCGATTGGGTAAGCATGCTTTCGGACCACCACCACGTGACTTCCTCGAGTGATGACGGTCGTGACGTCATGTGCTCGGCCGAGCGCGAGCCGATTCTTTAGTTCGGCAAACTCTCCAGCCTCCATGGGGAAACTCCACCGTTCCACAACCGGCTCGCCGAATTTAAGGGCTAGCTCCTGAATGATGTGCCTGCCAACGTGCATGGGTACTACTCTCCTTCCGAACCGCCCGTCGGTGCGAGCGGCTTATCGGACTTAAGCAATCCCACCACCTCGAGCATGATAGCAGGGGTAATCCAATTCCTCGGGCCCACAATCTTCGAGAGTAATCTGCCTTCTTTGTCGACGATATAGGTCTCGGGGTATTTGAACGTCTGAAATCCGTGGGCCACTTTGGCATCTTCGTCGAAGAGCATCGTGAAGCTCAATTCGTTTTCTCGTCGGAAACGTTCGATGACTTCAATGCTGTCATCCACGGAGATGGCAACGACTTCGAGTCCTTTGTCACGCAGAGCCCGATGAAGCCTCTCGAGAGAAGGCATCTCATCGACACAGGGCGGGCACCAGGATGCCCAAAAATTGATGATGACGACTTTACCTCGGTGTTCCGATAGGCGGAAAGTCCTACCATCGAGATCCGGAAGAACGATCTCCGAGACAGGTTGTCCCACTGTCGGAGCCGATAGATTCTCGTGGCAAGCAAAGGCGAACAGGAAGATCGCGAGGAACCCTCGCGAGAGCGAGAAAACAACCTTCACGGGATTCTTGCGCATAGATCAATCACTCCGCGAGGAGCGGTTCTCGAGCGAGGCCATTTGGAGCGCATCGACGGCCCTCAGGGCCCTGCCGGGATCGTCCGTCATGATTCCATCGACGCCCCAATCGAGGAGACGCGCGATTTGAAGCGGCTGGTTCACCGTCCAAACGTGAACCTCGAGTCGGAGTCGATGGGCAGCTTCGATCATACACGGTGAAAGGACGCGACGCAGCCCGAAGTACTCCGGCACTTGAATCGCAAATCCCGGTGGACGGTAGTCACTCATGTCTTTCTTGGAGCGAGTCCTAGAGAGAAACTCGCGGGCCTCTACTTTGCTGAAACTCGTGAGGACCTTGGATCCCAAGGCGCGAAATCTCTCGAGAATCTCGTGTTCGTGAGCAGCAATCACGACTCGTTCTGAAGCTTCGTATCTCGAAATGAGCTCCAGAACCGCGGCCTCGATCCCTTCACGCGATGGTTTGATCTCGATATTCAGTCGCGCCTCAGGGAAAGCCCGCAAGACTTCCTCCAATGTCGGAATGAGCAAGCCGCAACCGCGGTACGGGAACGTTCGCCCGCGATCGGGAGTGAACTGGTGGCCGGCGTCCAGCTGACGTATAGCGTCGAGCGTCACGTTCTCGACACGCCCACGACGCCCCGTGGTTCGAGAAAAGGAGCTGTCATGGATCACCATAACGTGACCGTCGGCCGACATGTGGACATCCATCTCTAGGTAGGGTGCACCAACTTCCAAAGCAGCATGGAAGGCCTCGAGAGTGTTTTCGGGGACAACCGCACTGGCTCCTCGATGTGCGAAGAGTCGGGGCTCGGGCCCTGAGAGAAAAGAATGATCAGGCGTGGACGTTACTGTCACTATGGCCCCGTTCCTCGAGTCCCAGCCAACGCGAAAGGAGTTTCTTTGGCGGGACACACCATTCAAAACGCTGCCATGTGGCAGCAAAGATTCGAGGTCCTATTATCTGGAAGGTACGAAGGGCAGTCAACGATGAGCCCAGAGGAGAACTGTCCGACTCCTCCGCTTCTCAATCGTTATGGTCGGCTTTTGACAAGGTGACAAGCACCCCAAGAAGCCGGGAATCATCGGTCGAGGGTTCGACCTCAGAAGGCCGAAACCCGGAAACACTTCTTACACTCAGATACAAAACATCGCCATCCGCCGTCATAGCGACCTCCCGCCGTTCCCACGGCCCCATAGTGAAGCTATGGACGGTCTCTTCGTAAGTCACCTCCACCCAGTTTTCCTGACCACCATTCGCAACGGTCAAAAGGCAGGTTCCGCCGCAATCGCCCTCAATAACGAACTGTGCTCGATGGCCGGCACGAACCCAGTATCCGATGGGGTCGAGATATGCGTGTTCGTCTAGCGAATGGAGCCTAAGTCCGTGAACGGACGCGAATGTCCGAAGGGCAACGTCCTCGGCACCGACCACCTTTTGGGCAACGAGCCTCCACTCCGTTTGGGTATTCGCGCTTCGTACGAAGAATCGAGCAAGCGCCACTCGAGAGTCGAACCAGCGTTCGGCCCGTGTCGTGCCAAAACACCCTTCGCCGTTACAAATCTGGACTGCAATCTTGGGGTCTCCCTTCAATTTGAACCGCCCTGCCGGAAGACGGATCGGCACAGACTCGAGGGTCTCCTCCGGATAACGCGCCCGTTCGAGAGGAACGTCAATCCTATCTGTGACATCCATATATGAGAGAAACGTTGCTGAAGGAAGGAGAAGAAATGCGCGATGGGTCGTTTCCGAGAGGGTTGTCAAGAGACTCTCCATCCAGCGTCTGCCTGACCCGGAGGCAACAGCTCCCGGCGAAAAAACATCCATGAAAATCGCCCAACACAGAACGACGACACCAAAAGGGGGCAAGAACAAACTCGAGCCCCTCCAGCAAAGGAAGAATCCAACACCAAGCGTTATCGCACCGAGTATGGACATCGCCACCGAACGGAGATCGGCACTCACCAACGAAGGTAAGTAATGAGTAATATCCCAGGAGCCTCCGAGCGTAACCCATAGACGACCCGTGCCGTCTCTTTGATTGAGATGCAAAGGCAGATCGGATCCAATCGCCATGAAACCGCCTAACCCGACACTCAAAACGAGAAGCACCGGCAACCACGATGTCCAGCTTCTCCACCTGTCTTGCCGCTCCCAACGCCACGCAGCTGCAGCACTCACAACGACAAGAGGCAACGCGGGAAAGAGGAAACGCGCCGGTGGCGAAGTTCCCCCCGACCAAAGGGGGTGTGCTGCTCCGGGAATAGCTACCGATGATACAACTGCAATGGCGAAGATCGCTAGCTGGGGGCGTCGCCTCAGGAGCACGCCTAGCGCAACCAGACCGATGCCATAGAACGGGGCGTGAGGCAGAAGTCCGAATTCTTGGTCAAACAGGAGCCCGGCCAAACCCAAAGGGATCTGTCCCCAGAATACTCGCTGTCGACCGTAGGAAGCGAGAGGGTTCAGATTGCCCTGGAGTATGGCAAAGAAGACCATCACAGAAAGGAGACCCAATACCAACCCGGCGGCGAGCCGCAAGCGTTGTTTTCGCCAGAACCACATCGTTCCGAGTCCAAGGACGACAGCCAAAGGAATGTACTTGATGTGAAAGAAGGGGAGAAGGCCGAGCCCCAGTCCCCAGAGGAAAGCTTTCCATCCACCGGGAGGAGAAGGCCCCACAACCCTTCGGAAGGTGGCGGCCACAATAAATGCGGCCGGGAGCTCCGGATAAGCCGAAACGCAAAGGAACAAGGCTGGCACCGTCAAGGCGAAGCCGGCGGCACCAATGCCTGCTGCCGGCCGACCCAGCTCGAGGGCCTCTGCCGTAAGAAAAATCTCTCGTACAGTAAGCGCTCCCAGAAGCGCCTCTGTTATGAGGACCCCACCGAGGCCGAGGAGTGCGTATCC
Source organism: uncultured Acidobacteriota bacterium (assembly GCA_963697355.1). Lineage (GTDB taxonomy): Bacteria > Acidobacteriota > Vicinamibacteria > Marinacidobacterales > DATDRI01 > CAVONV01. The sequence continues at coordinate 101,289 of CAVONV010000021.1, read as the reverse complement.
CGGAAGCAGAAGCAGCGGAAGGCCCACACCATGGACCGAGTAAGGCGAGCCATGCGCAAGGTGGGCACCCATCCTCCCGTTGAAGAAATGTCGGAAATCCTCAGCCGCGTAGTTGTTCTGCACCGCGAGGTCGCCATCATGAATCAAACTATAAGCAATGAGTAAGTAGTGAGGTTCATCACCTGAGATGCCTACCACCTCCTGGAGGCGATATCCGATCCCCAAGTATATAAGGAAGGCGAGAAGAGCGACCGGACCCGCGCTTAGAGAAAAGGACGAGCCAACCCTTGAGGAGATCTTCCAGAGACTCAAGCTCGTGCAAACGATGAGTGTGATGTCGAGGAGCTTTCCTGAGAAAGCGGCCACAAAGGGGACCGCGTTGAGCATTCCCGGCACATACGCGGCTGCGGCTAGTCCGGGGACCCAAAGAGGCAGGAGTGTGTTTCCAACACCATATCCTTCGAGCCAACGACCCACAAGCACTCCGACGAGTCCAGATAGGCCGACGACGGTGATCCAAATCCATATTGAAGGAACCGACGCGACTAACTCCGGTGCTTCGATAGACTCGGACATCGGGACTCGGAGTGTGTGGCGCACGATGAGGGCTGAACCGACGGCGACCCCCGCCACCCCACCGACAAGCTTCGTCCTCAGCTCAGGAACCATCTACGGGATACTCTCAACGCTTACCAAGAAGCATCAGCCCTAAAAGCGTTTTCCCATCGCAGATCTCACCTCTGTTAACCATCAACCGCGCTTCCTCCATGGTGAACAATCCCACTTCAATCGATTCGTCCTCCTCCGGGCAGGGGGAACGATACTCCAAATCGGTGGCGAGGAAGAGATGCATTATTTCATCCGAAAACCCAGGCGATGGATAAAACGTAGAGAGCTTTTCCAGACGTCGGGGGTAATATCCCGTTTCTTCCGTCAGTTCTCGTCGCGCCGTTTCTTCCGGAGACTCGCCGGACTCGATGTGGCCCGCCGTGATTTCCCAAAGGAAATCCTCAACAGCGTACCGGAACTGCCTGACGAGCACCAGACGGTGTTCTTCTGTTACGGCAAGAACCACGGCTGCTCCGGCATGCCGGATGATCTCTCGCTCGACCTCTATGCCGCCGGGCTCGATGATCCGATCTACTTCGAGTGTGAGCACACGGCCGCGATAGACCGACCGATGCTCGAGCTTCTTGAATGTGGTCTTGTTTTCCATGGGTCGATTCTACCCTCGATATCCAGACCGTGGGAACCCGAGGTCCATGGTAGAGTGTAACTTGGAACGCGCCGTCCCGCATGATGCGGCGCCTCGTTAGAAACTGAAGAATCCAACAACTCGAGAACCCTGGGAATATGCACCTGCTCGCTCTTGTATTGCTCGCAGCGCTCAGTCCACTAGAACAAAAAGGTATCGAGCTCGTCTACAACCTGGAATTCCAGATCGCCTTCGCGGTGTTCGAGCAACTCTCACTGGAGAGCCCGTCATCACCGGCCGGTCCATACTATTTGGCCTCGACCTTGTGGATGGAGGAGCTCACGCTCCGCGGCGGGATGGCGGGAGAAACGTTCCAGAGCTCGCGATATTGGACACGCACTCGACAGGATTCTTTGTCGCCGGAACGACTCGCACGATTCGAGTCGTACACCACGGATGCCATTGAACGTTCCAATGCCGTTTTGGAATCTCACCCCAATGATGTGGAAGCACTTTATTTTCTGGGAGCCACTGAAGGAGTCAAAAGCGCTTTCGAAGCCACGATAAGGCGTCGCTACTTCGCCGCTTACCGAGCGGGACGGCGAGCACGGAAGTGGCACAACAAGCTCATTGAGCTCGACCCGTCCTTCGTGGACGCCTACTTGGTGCCCGGCATCTATGAATACGCCACGGCTTCACTCCATAGATCGCTGAAGTTTCTCGCCTTCCTTATCGGGGTAAGAGGGTCCAAAGACAAGGGCCGCCAGTATATCCGCAAGGCGGCGGATGGAGACCGGGCCTATTGGGGCGCTCGACTGTCTCTAGTGATCTTGGATACGAGAGAGAAGCGCTACAGCCGAGCGCTCAGATACCTCCGGGAACTGGAGTCCTCTTTTCCAAGGAATCCTCTATTCACATTTGAGAAGGGGTGGGTCTTCTTGCTTAAGAAAGACTGGCCAGCCGCTCGGAGTGTTTATCACGAAGTCCGACAAAAAAGGAACCTCGGGACACCTCACTTCGAGCGAATTCCTCTTTCAGTCCTCTCGTTGCGACTGGGAGAGAGCTTTCTCTTCGATGCGAAGTTCGAGGAAGCTCTGTTTCATTTTCACAGTGGTTTGGACCGTCCCGATTTGTCCGACAGCGTCCGCTCGATGCTGCACTTGCGAAGGGGCCAATCCTATGACGGGCTCGGCCGCCGGGAAGAAGCGAGAGCCGAGTATGAAACGACTATAGACCTCAACGCCGACAAGGCCTCGCACAGGCTGGCGAAGCGCTACCTGAAGGAGCCTTTTCGCCTGGATCCCGAAGCGAGTTGAACGATATCCACCGTGAGGAAGGTTGGGCTAGTCAAATGAAGCCACGGCGGACCCGTCACCTCATCGACTCTTCTACGGATTGTTGCCCGCAGCTGGAAGAGCGTAGTAACCCTGTCGTGTCCGAACAACGAGATCGTCCCGGTCCTTGACGCGCACATCGATTTGACGCCAGAGCCCGTCTCGCTCGGCGTTTTTGGGTATGTAGGCCATGCGGTACTGACTGTGAAGCTCCTCCTGAATTTGGTTGAAGCTCTCATTGAGCTCGCCGATATCCCCCGGGAAAAAAGCCGCACCGCCCGTGTCCTGAGACAAGCGTTTGAGGAATCCCTTGTTGACGCCACTTCCTCTGCCCTTGAATCCAACGGAGTAAATGGTGACCTCGAAGTATTTGGACCCTGCGAGAACGTCCTTCTTGGTCGCTTCACTACCGTACCCGCTCGAGCGGGAATCATCGCCATCCGTGAAGACCAAAAGAGCCTTTCTTCCCTCAGCGTCTGAAACCTTGTCCAAGGAAATCAGAACGGAGTCGTAGAGTGCCGTCCAGCCCGAAGGATACAAAGATTGGATACTTCCAATCAGCCGGTCGATGTCATCCGTGAAGTGGCTGCTGAAGCGGATGCGTTCGTTGAAATCCGCGATGATGGCTTTGTCACCATCCCAAAGTTTGCTCACGAAATTTATGGCAGCTTCCTTAATCCCCTCGACGCTGGGCCGGATGCTGGTGGAGGCATCCAGGAGGAGAAGCACAGTGACTGGGGTCACCTCCGCGGTGAAGAAGCTCAACTCCTGCGCGACGTTGTTCTCCACAACGTCGAAATCTTTGGCTTCGAGATTGGGGATGAACCGTCCATTCTTGTCCGTCACGACGACGCTCAAGTTGACAGCCTCCACGCCCACATTGAACTGAAAGGGATCGTCCTTTTGTCCTTGTTGGGCCGGCAGTAGTCCCAGTGATAGAGTCATGATGAGTACTGATAAGACAAAGGGTTTTCCACGCACAGTTCTATCCTTCTGTTTCCATTTCGTCCCCTAAGGGACACGAAACATCGAGCCAGCCAATCGGAAGCGACGCGAGGGTAGGAGGGCTCACAACGGAACCAGCGAAAAGCCCCGCCTCGACAAGCCGTCTTCGCCATCTGTGGTCTTTTCGCATCGCGCGAGAGCAAACCCTCACGGAGAGCCCATTATAGCACGCGGCTCCGATGCTCCTTCGCGCTGACCGCATGGTCACAGCACTCGTTTTCTGGTATCGCGCAACGACTGGCAGCCCTCGTAGAGAGAGCTCAGGAATTACTTTCAGGTTTGTTTGTCCGGAGATCCCTTTTTGGCTAAACTCTGAAATGGATGAACAAGATATTCTTCACGGTCAGCGAAGCCAATGCGCTCATTCCTTTTCTCACCGAGCGAGTCGAGGAGTTACGCAACCTCTACGACGAGCTCAACCGGTCCTATAAGAACCGCACCCATTCCCCGCAGGACATTCAATCGAACGGCGGAATGCCGGTTGACGGCCGGTACTTCCACCTCATTTGCAGTCTTCAGGCCGTCGCATCCGAGATCGACTCAAAGGGCTGCCAAATCAAAGACTTGGAGGATGGTCTCATCGACTTTCCCACGGTATGGGAAGGCAGAGAAGTCTTCCTTTGTTGGAAACTGGGCGAGTCGGAAGTGGAATTCTGGCACGAGATCGATGCCGGTTTTGCAGGCCGCCAACCTTTGAGCAACGGCTGCACGAAGAAAAAGACTGACCCTAGCTCGCCTTAGTGAGTCCAACTCGCGGAGGTGGCCCCGTTATTTCCTGGTCCCGGAAGTGTCGGTAGCGGGAGCTTTAAGACCAAAGTCGACGGTCGCCGTGGCGGCCGGCTCAACGATCAAGACCGACTCCTCCCCTTCCAGAAGCTCGTGCCACACCTGAAGATCATAGGTTCCCGGGGGGACGGCATCGATGGCGTAGGCGCCTCGAGCATCGGTTCTCGCATAGTAGGGATGGTCTTTGACCACGACATAGCCCGAAACCCAGGTATGGCCTGCTCCGCTCGTCAGCTTTACGATGCCCGGCAGCTCGAGCCTGTGCTGGGCTCGGAAATGCCGAATCGGCAACGCCACATCGAAGAGCATCGTCTCGCCAAGGTGGGCCCGAATATCGTGCAAAATGGAATCGTTATTGACGATCTCGAGCGTGGACCCGAGAGGAACAAGAAGGACGTGCGGGAACAGCCGGCACTTTGTGATCTCGACCTTGGCAGCTCCAGGGAGGGGCCGGAGCCCTACCCCACTCGTTATCCCTGCGAGCATGACTATAGCGTCCTCTACACCCCCTTCTGGACCCAGGCGAAGGGCCCGATTGGGTGTGGTCTCACCGCACACTCCTTGGTCTTTCTCAACCAGCAAGTCCTCCAGGTTCGGAGGCGGACCGGAAATGCGAACTCTTCCTCGAACTTGACCGCCGTCGGGGACCTCGACGACCTCGTACTCGAACTGAGAAGGGACCGAAACTTCACTCTCAGAGGAGCTCTGAGACTGCGACGAGATCGGCCGAGCCGGGGACTCTTCTGCTTTTTCGCACCCCAGGTACAAAGCGACCAATAAGCTCGCGGTTATGATCCGGTATCCATGACTCGACATCCTGTCTCTCCTGGCGGACGGACGAGCTTGTTTCTCCTCGACTCCGCAGGTTCCTCTTCACCCATGACGGACCTATGCTAACCTTGGCGAGCGGTCGACCAAAATCTTAATACTGATGAACGATCCATGCCATTCGCCTACTATCAGAAACTGAGTACGCACAACAAGAAAATCTACCTGGAAAGCGACCGGATCGAGAATATCGAGATCCCAGAGCCCGCTACGCTACGAGAACCGGTGGCCACACTCGAGAAGTGGCTCGAGCACGGCCGTCGCGCCGCAACTCAGAAGGCGGCCCAGAACCTGATCGACCAATTGACAAAAGCATTGGGGGTGAGCCCTTTACGTGTCAAGGTCCTGGAACGACGACCCTCCTGGACGACCGGTGAGCTTCACGGCCTCTATGAAGCCGGTGAGCTTGGACCTCGTGTCATATCTGTGTGGATGCGTACCGCCCAGCGCGTACAAGTCGTCAAGTTCAAGACGTTTCTCCGAACACTCCTCCACGAGCTCTGCCACCACCTCGATTACGAGTATCTCCATCTAGGCGAGTCGTTCCACACCGAGGGCTTCTTCAAACGCGAATCGAGCCTTCTCCGCCAGCTTTATCCTCCTACTTGAGGAGGACTCGCTCCTTGTGCGCGTCCTCCTGGATTTGGATATACTACGGGTCCTCGGCCGGGAGGCGCGGCCTGCCGAAACCATCATCCATGGGAGACGCGCAAGCGATTGAAACAGATGACAGGCGCTTTCTGCTCTCACCCCCACGGAGGCTCTCCATGATGAGACTGCATCTTTCCTTCTTCCTTCTATCCTTGTCCGTTGCTTGTGCCGGAAGCGGAGGCGATGACACGGCCACAACGGAACCCACGTTGTCTCGAGAACCCGTCTCACCACCGATCGACCTCGATACCGTCGCGATGCTCAGTGGGAAGGCGATCTTGGAAGGAACCGTCCCGCAGCAAGAAGGCATTTCCATGGCGGCCGATCCGTTCTGCGTTCGGATGCACATGAACGAAGTCAAAACGGAGCTCGTACTCGTGAACGAAGACGGCTCGCTTCGCAATGTTTTCGTCTATATCAAGGAAGGTCTCGAGGATCGTCGCTTTGCGCCACCCGCCGAGCCTCGCGTCCTCACGCAACAAGGCTGCGTCTACATACCACACGTGTTGGGCATCATGACGGGACAGACGTTGGAGATCCTCAATGACGATGACACGTTGCACAATGTCCGTGCCGTACCGGAACACAATCCTCCCTTCAATCTCGGACAACCACGTCGCGGCCACAAGGTCAGCCGGACATTCGACAACCCCGAGATCATGATCCCCATCAAGTGCGACGTTCATAAATGGATGGGCAGCTACGTCGGCGTCGTCGAGCATCCTTATTATGCCGTGACGGGAGACGGTGGCACTTTCGAGCTTCCCAAGCTGCCTCCCGGCGCTTATGTGCTCGAGGCGTGGCACGAAACGCTCGGATCCCAACGGCTAGACATCACCCTGGCCGAAAAGGAGACGAGGGAGGTCACGTTCAATTTCCGTGCGTCCCAATAAAATGAGCGAAATGAAGCAACCCACTCACGGCCTGTGGATGCATCGCTTTGCCGTTTTAACGTCTTTCTTTACATGGTTGCTCATATGGGCCGGCGGCCTCGTTACCAGCACCGATTCCGGACTCGCCGTCCCCGATTGGCCGCTTTCTTACGGAATGCTGATGCCGCCCATGGTCGGCGGGATTTTCTACGAACATGGCCATCGCATGATCGCCACATTTGTAGGCATGTTGACCGTGATCTTGGCGATATGGTTATGGCGACGAGAACAACGACGATGGCTGCGTCGGCTCGGGCTGTTGGCGCTCGCCATGGTCATCTCACAAGGGATTCTCGGTGGCATCACCGTCCTTTACCTCCTCCCAACGCCCGTATCCGTTTCTCACGCCACACTGGCGCAAACTTTTTTTTGTGTGACGGTTCTGATCGCCTTCGCCACATCACGTGAGTGGAAGGAGGCCGGAGAGAGGTCGGAAGACGTCTCGGGGCTCCGTCGCCTTGCGGTGACAGCCACGGCCGCAGTCTACATTCAGCTCATTCTGGGCGCGGTTGTCCGGCATACGGGTTCCGCCATTGCCATTCCCGATTTCCCTTTGGCCTTCGGTAGGTTGATACCGCCATTCAATGAAACGGGAGTGGTCATCCACTTCATCCACCGCTTGGGAGCAGTGGTTGTGACGGTCTGCCTGGTTTGGCTCATCGCAAGGATTTGGAATCGGCGCCGAGACAATCGCCGTTACCTTCCCATCGCACTCGCGCTAGGATCACTTCTCACCCTGCAGATCCTCTTGGGTGGAACCATCGTTTGGACGTCACGAGCTACGCTTCCGGCGACGGCCCATGTGGCGACGGGGGCGCTCCTTCTGGCCTCGTGCTGGTTTCTCACGCTTCGCACTCACCTGCACCTGAGCCCGATGAAAAGCGGTACGTGAGCTTTTCTGGACATGTCTCCTTCTGATCTACCCCCATTGAACGCGGCGCTGAACGCGACCGCTGCTTGCTTCCTCGCTATCGGCTACGTCTTCATCCGCTCGAAGAAGGTCGGAAGACATCGGGTCTCAATGCTCCTAGCCTTTGTTTCCTCTGCGGCCTTTCTCGTGTCGTATCTCGTCTACCACTACCACGTCGGCTCAGTCGCTTTTACAGGTCAGGGATGGGCTCGCCCCTTTTACTTCTTTGTTTTGATCACGCACATCATCCTCGCCGCCGCTATTCTTCCCTTGGCGATTGTGACCTTGCGCCGTGCCTTGCGCCGCGACTTCGCTCGTCACCGCCGGATCGCCCGGTGGGCACTCCCTTTGTGGCTTTACGTTTCCGCTACTGGAGTGCTGATCTACTGGATGCTGTATTGGGCCTATCCTTCAACTTAAGGACGCAGGATTCCTGAATTCCCGAATTCTTGAGTTCTTGAATTCTCTACGGTGCGCCGCCGAGTTGACCACTGCGGCGTTCTCAAACGATCCTGCGATCGACGAGCAGGAGAGTGAGGATGAGAGACATGTAGAAGAGCGATGCGGCCATGAGTCGAATGGCGGGCTTCCGCGTCCGCTGTCGACCGTAGCGGATGGCGTAACCGATGAAAATGATTCCAAGGATGGCCGCCCCAGCAACATAAACGGTACCGGCCGCTCCAAGGGCGGCCGGGTAGCAGGCTCACCGCCCGCCAAAGACACGACAGGAGAATGACCAAAACTCGCGTGCGACGTCCCTCGGGGTCAATGAGGGGAAGCACTTGGTAACCCGCCCGCGTGAAATCCTCTCGATAAGCCGATGCAATGGACCAGGTATGGGGGAACTGCCATAAAAAGACGATCCCAAACAAGGCCCAGGCAGGCAGGTCCAAACCGTTCCGTACCGCACTCCATCCCATTAACGGCGGGATGGCACCGGAGACAGCTCCCGCCAACGTGGACCAGTGGCTAAGTCGCTTCAAGGGTGTGTAAACCAGCAAGTAAACCCCCATAGCGATGGCGGCCAGTATGACCGACAGCAGATACGTCCGGTAATGAAGAACGCCCAACCCGACGACCGACATCGTCGTAGCAGCTATAACGGCTTCGACGACCTGCATTCGCCCAGCCGGCAACGGCCGTGATGCGGTACGCTGCATCAATCGATCGTTAGATCTTTCCGCGACCTGATTGAACGCGTTGGCGCCGCCGATGATCAAGAAGGTGCCTAAAGCAAACCAGGCCATCCGTGACCAATCCGGCGTGGCTCCCGAGGCGAGCCAGAATCCGACGAGCCCCGAACAAAGCACCATCACAGTGAGCCGGAACTTCACGAGTTGGCCGTAGTCGGACAGCTTCTGTTGCGTCTTTGGCAGCAAACGCTCGTTCGCCCACGCGACCGACGATTCGCGCTCCACTCCGACTATTCCTCGAGTTTCCGACACTTGATCCTCCAGGGGGCGCTATACTACACCCTTCCGCATCAAGATTGCACCGCCGCTTCCTGTTCCTGATACTGGAGCTGGTAGAGACGATAGTAAATGCCGCGCGCTGCGAGAAGCTCCTGGTGCGATCCTACCTCCCGTATGCGAGCCCTTGTGCATGACGACGATGCGGTCGGCACTCTGGATGGTGGAAAGCCGGTGGGCGATCACGATGTTGGTTCGGCCCACCATGAGTCGGTCGAGTGCCTCTCTAATGAGGATCTCCGTCTCCGTATCGACGCTCGAGGTCGCTTCGTCCAAGATGAGAACTCTGGGATCGTGAGCCAGCGCTCGTGCGAAAGAAATAAGCTGCTTCTGTCCCGCGGATAGGTTCGCCCCTCTCTCCCCAACCTCTTCGTCTAAGCCCTTCGGGAGCTGCTCCAAAAGTCGGTCCAGGTGGACGGCCGCGGCGGCTTCGCTCACCGTGTCGTCGTCGATCTCTCGATCGCCGAGGCGGATGTTGGAGCCTATCGTTCCTGAGAAGAGATGGACATCCTGTAAGACGATACCGAACTGCCGGCGTAGCTTCTTCAGATCCCAATCCCTGATATCGATTCCATCGAGAAGGATCCGGCCTTTTTGGACGTCGTAGAACCGCAAGAGCAGGCTCGTCAAGCTCGTCTTGCCGGCACCGGTGTGGCCGACGACCGCAATCCTCTCTCCCGGTTCAATCGAGAGATCGATGTCCTTCAACACCCAATCCTCGTCGTTGTATGCGAACCAGACGTCTTCGAATCGAATGATGGGTCTCACGGCCCTCGCCCGCCGAGGGCCGCGAGCCTGTCCGCGACTCGGGATCGGCGATCGCGGGAGTGGTGTCCAGCAAGCCAAAGATCCTCTCCGAAGAAGCCATGGCGCTTTGAAGAACGTTGAACTTCTCCGTGAGATCGCTGATAGGACGGAAGAACTTTTCAGAATATTGGATGAAGGCCACAAGGGCGCCGAGTGTCAGGCCGCCCACCAGTATTTGACCTCCGCCATAGCCGATGATGAGCGCAATGGCGACGGCCCCGAAGAACTGCACGAGAGGATAGAAAAAGGAGTAGTAGAGAATGGACTGCAGGTTCGCCTCCATGTGCTCGCGATTGAGCTCGTCGAACTCTTGTAGCTTACGAGGTTCCTGCTGAAAGAGCTGTACGACCTGCATACCGGTGATGTTCTCTTGAATGAATGCGTTCATACGGGCGATGCGCGTCCGCACCTTTCGATAGGTCTCGCGAACGTGTCGTTTGAAAATGATAGTGACGACGAAGAGCGCCGGCAGCACGGCAAAGCTCACCAAGGCCAGCTTCCAGTTGAGAACGATGAGCACGATCATGATGCCCAAGAGCATGAAGATGTCACCGAAGACCGTTACGACACCCGACGTGAAGAGCTCATTGAGTGCATCCACGTCCGTCGTCACACGAGTAAGGAGTCGGCCAACGGGATTCCTATCGAAAAAGGCGGGATGAAGGCGTTGGATGTGGGCGAAAATCTCCCGCCTCATATCGAACATGATGCGCTGGCCGGTCATATGCATGAGGAAAGTCTGCCAATAGGACAGGATGAACTCAGCGAGGAGGGCGAGAACGTAAAGGCCGGCGATCCGGTTGAGACCGGCTACATCACCTCGAGCGATGTACTCGTCGATGGCGATCTTGATGAGGTAAGGACCGACCAACTTGAGCGAGGATATGACGAGAATGAGTAAGAACGCCGTTGCGACGGCGAGCTTGTAGGGGGAGAGGTACGTCAGCAGTCGCGCCATGAGGCGGCTGTCATATACCTTGCCGAGTGATTCTTCCTCGTGGATGCTCATGTCAATCATGGAGTCGCCGAATGATCACGCAATGGCGACTTACCTGCCCAGTCAGCAGTCAGAATATTCTTAGATGCGCTCTAGTTCTTCCTCCAACAGTTGCTTTCGATACAATCCGGCGTAGATGCCGTCATGCTCGAGAAGCTCCTCATGGTTGCCTTGTTCTACGATTCGACCTTCATCCAAGACCACGATGATATCGGCATCTTGGATCGTCGAGATACGGTGGGAGACCAGGATGGTGGTTCGTTTCTGGATGACACCTCTCAATTGGGAGAGAATTCTCTCTTCGGTCTCCGTATCAACGCTGGAGAGCGCGTCATCCAAGATCAAGATCGGCGGATCCGTGAGAAGCGCCCGTGCAATCGTGGCTCTTTGCCGCTGTCCCCCCGAAAGGGTAATACCCCTTTCTCCGACGACGGTGTCGTAGGTCTGAGGAAACTCTTCGACATCGTCTGCGAGACCGGCCACTCGTGCAGCACCTGCAATCTCCTCCTGAGATGCTTCAGGACGACCAAAAGCAATGTTCTCACCTACGGTCTCCGAGAACAGAAAGCTCTCTTGAGGCACCAGGCTGACCGCTCGCCGCAAATCCGCGAGGGGCAACTGACGCACATCCACTCCGTCGACGAGAACCTGTCCGTTGGTCACATCATAGAGCCGAGGGATGAGGTTCACGAGCGTTGTTTTGCCCGCTCCCGTTCGACCCACCAAGGCCAATGTTTGGCCGGCCGCGACCGTCAGATCGATACCGCGAAGCACGGAGACACCGTTGTATTGGAAACTCACACCCCGGAGCTCGAGCCGTCCCTTGATAGCTAGACCTTCCTGTCGGTCGTCCGCATCGACGAGGTCCGGAACCTCATTCCAGATCGCTGCCAACCGTCTCATCGAAGCGGCCCCTCGCTGATAGATGTTGATGACCCATCCGAAGGCGATCATCGGCCAAGTCAACATACCGAGGTAGGCGAAAAACGCCACGAACTGCCCCAGCGATATCTCACCCTGGACCACCATGTTCCCGCCCCACCAAAGCACTATCACCGACCCTAGACCGATGAAGACCGCAAGGAGCGGATAGAAGGCTCCCCACACTTTGACCAAGCCAATGTTGCGACGAAGATATTCTTGGTTCTCTTGCTCGAACTTCTCCTGCTCATACGTTTCTTGTGTGTAAGCCTTGACAACTCTTACACCCGAGAGGTTTTCTTGAACGAGCGCCGAAACGTCACTCATCTTCGCTTGGATAGCCTCGAAGCGTCGATGGATCACGGCGCCGAACTTCTTCACCAGTATCGAGACCACCGGCATTATGGCAAGGGAGACCACGGTCAACTCAACGCTGATGTAGAGCATGAAGACGATTGCCGCCACGGTAAGGGTGACCGTCTCTGCCGGATACATGATTCCCGGCCCCAGCACCATACGCACCGCCGAAATATCGTTCGAAGCACGCGACATGAGGTCGCCCGTGCGCCAGCGCTGAAAGAAGGAGGGACTCATACGCTGAAGATGGGCGAAGAAGTCCTCTCTCAAGTCGTACTCGACGTAGCGGGACACGCCGATGAGAAGGCGGCGCATCCAAAAGCGGAAGAAACCCTCCACCAAGGCCAAGCCGACGATGAGTCCTGCATAAAGTGCCAGTTTCCCCACGGTAACCGAGATCGTGAGGTCGTCTATGGTCATTCGAAGGACCTGAGGCACTGCCACTGCGGCTGCCTTCCCCGCGAGCAAGCACAGCATCCCCAGTACGAGACGCCCACGATAGCGTCTGAGGTACGGTATAAGACGTTTGAGCTCACTCATATCTGATCCCAGGCAACGGAAATTCAGTATAGCACCGGCACACTCGAGGAACTCGGGGCGGAGTTGCTGCTCTGGCTAGTCAAGATCACGGAGATCGAGAAGGACTTTGAAAACGGAGGGACTAGCGCATTCAAGAAAGGCCTCTTTCGCCTCGGTGAGGGGAAAGACGCTGGATACCAATCTCCTGACAGGAATGCGGCCCGATTGAAGCGCTTCGAGAGCAGGCTGAAAATCGCCACAGCGGGATCCGATGACCCGGATCTCGTCGACCACGATTCTCGATGTGTTGACGCTCGCTAGGTCGTGGCAAGTGGATTTGAGAACTAGAGTGCCTCTCGGCCTGGTCCAGGCCAGGGATTGGTCGAGTCCGGAGACCGTGCCCGTCGCTTCGACCACCCAGGGATAAATAGGCCGAGGCTCTCCCCTATTCACTCGGAGACCGATCCTCTCCAACAGACCGAGCTTGCGCTCCTGCTTCCCGACGATTTCGACACGGGCGCCACGGTATTGGAGTCCCAGGGCGACGAGCGAGCCCAGCCGGCCGTCTCCCAAAACGAGGACGGCGTCGCCGGAACGAACACCCAACTCCGCCACAGCCATCGCAGCGGCCAATGGCTCCGTCCAAACCGCTTCCTCGTCGGATAGTGAGTCGGGGACGCGGTGCAAGTTCGCTAAGGGAACCGTGAGACGCTCCGCGAAAGCACCCGGACGGACCATCAGGCCGACGACCTCGCGGTTCTCACAGTGCTTTCGCTGCCCTTCACGACACAAAGAGCAAGTGCCACATGACACATTGATCTCGGCAACGACTCTCGCGCCAAGCCAACGGGGATCGGGAGCCTCTTCAACGATCCCCACCATTTCGTGCCCGAGTATCCCTTTGAAGTCCTTGTACCCATCAAGAAGCGCGAGATCAGTGCCACAGATCCCCGCCATGAGAACGCGAACCAAAGCCTCATCCGCAGACGGTCTCGGTTCGGGTACTTCTCGGACTTCTATCTTTCCATCGAGGACAACAGCAAGCATGACTAGTATTGGGAACAGCCCCACTGCAAACGCTTTATCACCAAAGCTTTAGGTGGGGGCTGTCCCCATCATATTGGGCTAGCGGACCCCGCCACCAAGAGCCCTTATCCTTTCATCAACCAGATCTTGGTACGTCACGTCACCGATACTCTCGAAAAGAGTCAGTGCTTCGCGGCGTTTCCCCTCGGCTTCCAGGCAGCGCGCGCGGTTGTATCGGAGATCGGTTTCTTCATACGGCGCAAGAGGATCGATTTCGGCAGCGGCTTCCTTGAAAGCCGAAGCAGCGGCTGCATACTGCCCCCGATCGAACAAGTCTCGTCCCCGCTCCAAGGCGGTCTCGGATGCTTCGTCGGATATCTCCTGGAAGTAGGTTGGTGAGGGCCCGGCAGCAAAGGGATCGATGAGAACAGGCTTTTCCTCGACCACTTTGCCCTCGAGGACGCGAGCGGGACATCCTTCATAGCCTAATGCGCCATCTTTGACCAGCCGCAGGCCGCTGCAGGCACCAGCCCGTTCAAAGAAAAAAAAAGCGGCGCCGGCCGCGTGGCCAAGCCCGCGAACCTGCTCCCGCTCGAGCCCAACCCACATCACGTCGACTCCCTCAGACCCCGTGCGCAAAACGAAATTGAAATGTTGGAGCGAAAGGGTTTCGACACCCCTGAAGGATCTCCGAAGCACGATCTGACGCTCCGAGGCCTCACCTATCGGTTGAGAGACAAAAAGCTCGAAGATACCGCTTTGGGCGGATGCCTGACGGTCGATACCAGGCTGCACCGTTCGGGCAGCATCGAGAAGTTTCTTTCCCACTTGATCATCCAATGATGTCAATGCCTTTGCTTTGGCTTCCCCTGCCCCATGAAGCGCCGAGAGCTCGGCGAGAATTTCGATGACCTGCAGTGGGTCATCGGCATCTTCCAGCTTGGAACGGGTCGAGCGCAAGATAATGGAATACAACTCTTCCATCGAAGCCGGCCCGGCTTCGCGACGAGCTGCAAGAGCGATGGCCTCGGTCAGCAATTGAGCGCGGCCCTTCAGCTCGAGTTGACGGATCTCCATCAAAGCTTCGTCAGCAGGAGCTTCCTCATCTTCTTTTCCAACGTCTATGTGTCTCAGCACCGCTTCGACACGGTGACTGACCTCGCGGCCGTGGGGACGATCTCCGAGAGGGATTCTGATTTGGAGTAGACCTCGACTCCCCATAACCCAAATGGCACCATCAGACTCTTGCCCAAGCTCCCAAGGCACCTTGTCCAAGCGTCCCACTTCGATGCGAAAGGCAAGCAGCCTCGTAATCCTCCTCGCTGCAGCGAGGTCATTCGCGTCCACAAACATAGCCGGAACCACCGGCATTCCAGCTCCCCTCGCCTCTCTCATTGCGCGATTGAGACCGTCGAGCTCTTCGCTGCAACGCCCACAGCCGACCGCCGGCATGTAGAGCGCCAAGATTTTCCCTTCGCGAAGATGCTCCGTGGAGACGAACATACCTTGTTGAGTAGCCGATCGGATCTCGGGCAGCGACCCAAGTCTGACCTCTGTATCCGGATACTCCGGAGCGATCTCGACTTCGATACGTCTCTGGTCGATGCGCGCCTGAAGAGCGTTGGTGTCCACGAAGGCGCCGGTGTCCCACATGGCTCTCTTGACGACCTCCGGATCCGCTCCGGTGGAAAAGTAGGCTCTTAGGAGAAGATCGATCTGCTCTTTGACGCTCAAATCGGCATGGGACGACATCACGAGATATGGGTCCGCCAAAGCCATCAACGATGACGCCCTTCGGAGGGCTTTCCTCGCCTCTTTCCAGCGTTCCAAGCGAGTCAGCGCACGGCCCAAAGTCAGGTAATACCTCCCGCGCCTCTCTTTGTAAGATTCTCGGGCCTCGGTGATCATGTCTTCGAAGAGGATGCCCTTCTCGGGTCGGTCGACAATCTCTGCCTGAGGGTCGAACCGAGATGAGGCGGCAAGAGACTGACGAGCAGAAGCTTCGGCTCCTCTAGCATCGCCTTCAGCAAGCACCGTTAGAGCATGAGCGTTCGCTTTTTCCGCCTTCTCCTGTGCAAAAACCGCGCTCGATGAAAGCAGAAGCAGCAGAAGTGTGAATTTCATCCGACTTATCAAATTGTTCCTCATCCATCCATGTGCAGCGATGCGAGGCGCTCCGCCGCTTCGCGAAGAGTGCGCTCACGCTTACAGAATGTGAAGCGAAGTTTCTGTGAACCTTGCTCGGGCCGGTGGTAGAAACTCGAGCCGGGCACTCCGGCCACACCAATCTCCTCGACCAAATGTCGGGCAAACTCGACATCGTCGGGAAATCCGAACTTCGAGATGTCCGTCATGATGTAGTACGCGCCGTAAGGTATCGAACAGTCGAATCCCGCCGCCCGAAGCCCCTTCAATAGTACCTCGCGCCGTGCGCGGTAACTGTTGGCCAAATCATGGTAGTACACTTCGGGAAGCCTCAAAGCCGCGGCTCCCGCCTCCTGCAGCGGTGCGGGCGCTCCAACGGTGAGAAAGTCGTGTACCTTGCGGATGGCGTCCGTCAGGACCGGTGGCGCAATGGCGTATCCGACCCTCCAACCCGTGACGGAATAGGTCTTCGAGAGACTGTTGATGGTCACGGTCCTATCCCGCATGCCGGCCAAGCTGGCAATCGGGATATGTTCTCTCCCTTCATAGATGATGTGCTCGTAAATCTCATCGGTGACGGCAACCGCATTCCACTTCTCACACAACGAGGCAATCAGGGATAACTCGGCCTTATCGAACACTTTCCCTGTTGGGTTGTTGGGTGTGTTTACGATGATAGCCCGAGTTCGATGGCCAAAAGCCGCCGCCAGTTCGTCAGAGTCAATCCGCCAGTCCGGCTCGTGCAGTGTCACGAACCGAGGCACTGCTCCCGACAAGACCGAGTCCGGTCCATAGTTCTCATAAAACGGCTCGAAGACAATCACCTCATCACCGGGGTCGACTATAGCCAAAAGAGTCGACATCATGGCTTCCGTCGAACCGCAGCAGACCGTGATCTCCCGCTCCGGATCGACGACCATTCCATAGACCCGCTCGTATTTTTCCGCAATGGCATCTCGAAACGATTTCGCGCCCCACGTGATTGCGTATTGATTGATGTCCTTCCCAATCGCGGCCACGGCCGCATCCTTGATCTCCTGGGGTGCTGGAAAATCCGGAAACCCTTGCGCCAAATTGATCCCACCGTGAATACCCACGAGGCGAGTCATCTCACGGATCACTGATTCCGCGAACAAAGCTGCTTTCTTGGAACCACAAGGCAGGCGTGGTCTCTCCATGTCGATGGCCTTTCCTGATACGAGATGAGGCTCAGTCAACGGCAGCCGAAGACTGATGGTAGAGGTGACGATATAGCATCTCGTTCCGCAGCACCAGCTTGACGTAGTTGCGGGTTTCGGTAAAGGGAATCTCTTCGATGAACTCCTCGGAGTCCAATGTCAGGTCCATTCCCGTCCAAGCCTTCACGCGATGCGGCCCTGCGTTGTAGCTCGCGAGAGCATAATCCACGCGTCCACCGAACCTATCCAGGACCTCTTTCAAATAATGGGTGCCGTAACGGATATTGATCTCGGGATCGTAGAGATCTCTGGTGTTGTAACGCTGACGATGCTGGCGAGCCAACGTGCGGCCCGTGCGAGGCATGATTTGCATGAGCCCTCTTGCGCCGGCACTGGAACGCACCCGAGGGTCGAACGTCGATTCCTGACGAATGAGCGCGACGACGATGTAGGGGTCCACTTCGTGGTCCTTCGAGTAGCGCTCGACCATGTCCCAGTACCGGATCGGATAGAGCATCTTCCAGATTTCTTCGGGAAGAAGGTCCCCTGTCGCCGACACATGAAAGGGGAAGGCGCGTCTGACGGCAACGATCGCTTCCCGGTATTGTCCTTGCTCGAAATGGATCCAAGCCGAGAGCGCGAGGAATGCCGTGTCGTCGTCCTCCCCCATGACGGCTCTCTGGGCCTCCGTTTCCGCTTCATCGTAGAGCCCAACCGCCATGAGCTCTCCGACGCGTTCGAGACGATCCTTGCGGATCACCTCGAGTCCTTCCTTTAGGTCGATGGAGGTTCGTCCTTCTTCAATGGCCATCTTCGCCGCCTGAAAACCTCGAAGCTTCGAAAGATGCTCACCTGCTCGACGCCCGTAGTAGGTGTTCTTGTAACCAAAAATAACCTGCCGATAGAGTGCCTCGGCGCGATCAGGACGGCCCGAGCGCTCGTGCGATCTGGCGCCCCAGTATAAGAATCGAGCTAGCTCGTCTGAATTGGGGTGCTCTCGAACGGCCAATTCGAATCCCAATGCCGCCTCCGCATAGCGCCCGCTGCGATACTGTTCCCATAAGATGCGCCACTGAGCTGGAACGTAATAACGACTTTGGGGGAACTCTTTTGCGAGTCGGCCGTAGTAGAATAGCGCCTGCTCCATGTCGTCTTCCACGAGGTAGTATCGGGCTAGACTCCAGAGCGTTTCTTCGGCCCAAGGTCCACGAGGCGTAAGCTCGAGGAGCTCGTCACACCTAACTTGGTAGGTGTTAATCTTTCGAAGACGCCGAGCGGCCTCAGCTCTGTAATGGAGCGCCTCGGGTTTGAGATCATCCCGCTCAATGCGTCCCAACGTGGATTCCGCCGAGCGGTTTTGACGTCGCATGTACTGGCAGACACCACGTCTCAGATGGACCAACTCGCGGTCCACTTGACCAGAAAATTGTTTCAGCAGTTGATCGTAGTCGGCGTAAGCATCACGGTACTTTTCCGCTTCATACAAACGCTCGGCTCTCTCAAAAGCCACACGATAGGAATCCTCCGCGCTTCGAGACGGCCGAAATTTATTGAGTCCCCGGAGCTTCTTGCCCGCATCGGATGAGAAGCGGTCGGTTGGCATCTCGTAGTACAGCTCCTCGAGCAGTGGTACCGCATCCACCTGCCGCTCGAGAGCGATAAGTGTTTCCCCGAGCTCGAACAATGCCTTTCCTCGCACGGCGCTGCGGCCATGCTCCAAAACGACCGAGTATTGACGGGCCGCTTCTTCGTGATTTCGCCCGTCGGCAAGAATCCGCCCCAGCTGCAGGCGAGCCTCGTCGATGAGTACAAAATCCGGATAACCCTCGGCCAATTGCATGAAGATGTCCCGAGCGCGTTCCGGATGGGTTTCTGAGAGCTCTCGTCCCATGAGATACAAGGCGTACGAAGAAAGCTCGGTTGCGGCGATGTCCGGCGCGGATAGACGTTGAACGGCCTCATCCAAACGCTTCGCCTCTAGGAAAAGGTGGCCTGCAGCAAAGGACGCCAATCCACGGACTCGCGGAGGCTCGTCATCACGATCGGCCGTCTCGGTCAACTTAATGAGCTTGTCATCATCCGAGCTGTGCTCGTCGAGGATCACCTTCGAGATCCGCACGATCGCCCCGTCCGGACTGTGATCCAACACCAACCACGGAAGCTCCGCGGATTTCGACGCGCTCTCTTGAGAGGATGCGACAGGACGCGGAAAAAAGGATGCGGCGAACAAACCCAGTGCGAGCCCTGCTAAGAAGAGACACGCCAAACCAATAACGACAAGACGTGATGCTTTGTTACTCGTTTCACGTCGAGCCTTTGGTTTCATCGCGACTCTCATTCCCCGCGTTGGGTTCTACGGATTCTCAAATCATCCAAAGAGGCACCTCTGTCGTCGCCTTGGATGCTTTAGCGGACTCTATGTTTTGCTCTTTCGAGCCTTGGGTAATCGTATTATCGGAGTCCCAAACGCCTCATGGCCCAGCAAGTACTAGAAAAGGAATCCGTCACGTCACCGGGAACACGAGCTCCTAAGTAGAGAGGTGAGCTTGAATCGGGCAGTCGCAGCTACATCTATTGCCCTAAGGCACCGGCGTCGCCGTCGGCAAGCACCCGCACCAACTCACTGTCGAAAAAGCCCGTTGGCGCGCTTGGATGGCGTTCAGCGTACAACTTACGGCTTCTCTCGATATCGTCCCTGAGTTGTTGATACAGGTCTTTGTTCTTCCGACCTTCTTGAACCTTGGCTTCGTTGTAAAGCTTGATCTCGGATACCAGCAACCGAGCGAATCTCTTTGCGTCCTCGTGCTGTTTGTCGTCGACGGGAGCCTCCCCCACAGGAGGTCCTACAACTTGTGGCGGCACATCAACGGAAGGAGAGCTCATCGGGGGAAGGCTGCTCGAGTCGAGCATGACGGTGCCCGAATCACCTTCGTCGTCGTCCGTTATCACCGGCTCGGGCTCGGAAATCACTGGTGGCCTGACAACCGCCGGGGGCGGTGTCACAGGGGGCTGCACCGTCGGCTGTGATGGCGGCGACTCGCTAATCCGCTCTCTCTGCATCTCCGCGGTCGGCCGAGCCGGCTTTCCTACACCCGTCAAATCGAGCAACTTACATGCATAAAGCGAGAGAATCTCGATCGCCTCGGTCTGATTCAAAACCTCACGTGAGTCGCCACTGTCCGCATATACAACTGCCGCCACGCGATCCCGAAGAAGGAGAGGCATGGCAAAGATGTTCGATGGCAGGACGTTTCCGATCCGCGTCAAAAGTTGTACGTTGTCTCGATGGGCTGTGCTCTCGCCCAAGAAGCTTTGCCGAGACGTCACGACGGCACGAAAAACAGTGTCAGCGTTGGCGGGAACTGAAATGCGTTTGAGTTGATCGTTGCTGAAACCGGGGGTTTGATCGAATCCTCGCCCGTGCCAGCCGATACAAGATCCGCCCTTCAGAACGAACAACGCCACGCGCGGAGCGAAGTGAGCCAGTTCTTGGACGAGGTGGCCTAGGATCTCCGTCAGGGAACTGCCTGTTTCAAGCTTAGCCATCGCTTTTCGAACTTGCGCGAGGCCGCCATCTTGGCCCCCATCGACGGCTCCCATAGCCTCTTCGGTGAAGGCAACGACCTCTTGCTCATCTATACTCTCCTCATACTTGGCCATCATCTCTTGCAGCTCGTCGAGCTTGCGGTTGAGTTGATGTTGTACGTCGACAACGTTGCCGATCAGATCGTTTGCCCACGTAGAGACCAAAGAATGGAAGAGCGCCAAAGCTTTGGCACGAAGCTGGTCCTGGTTCATGCGCCGTCCTCTTTATTGTCGTTGGTAAGAAAGCGAGAGACCCGGTCCAGGAGTCGCAAAAACCCCTTCAATCTTACACTTACGAAAAAACAGCTAAATTATTATCTGATATGTTCCGGCGTAAGTCAAGATGTACAAAGGCATTCCGCTGTCTGCCCTTTAATATGTATTTCACCTAAGGCGCGTTTGCATGCATCTCGTAAGAAGTCTATAGTTTACGGGTGAAGCCTTCTTCACGGGGGCGAACTGGGCTCGACGGAGGTAATTGAGCCCGGAGTTGCATGCCGAGAACCCACTTCTCGTAAAACAGGTGGAAACTAACAACTGCTGACAACACGTTAGCAATGGCCGCATAAGACGGCCACGTCCTCTCCGGACCACGCCTACTGGGCCGGTACAGGGCGCCGCAAATGTAGGCTGGCTCGGCCGTCATTCCCCGGATGGTCGGGTGAGAACTAGGGGATAGCTCCAGTCGGATTCTTGCCGACTCCTGACCGACCGGAGCGAAAACTTTTGGAGCCGGACAAGCATGTAGACGCTCCGAGCAAAGATCTTCGGACGCGGGTTCGATTCCCGCCGCCTCCACCAAATTTTCGCCTTCGGCGAAAATTTGTCTCGCCGTAGCTGGCTTATGGGAATACGGCACAGCCAGCGAAGGCGGACCGTCTGCTTTCGCCTTCGGCGAAAAATTGCCTCGCCGTAGCCCAAAGGGCGAAGGCGGGCTATTTCCGGTTTGGAGCTTTCCGCCGAGAATTTTGCCTCGCCGTAGTTCGCTCAATGAAGGACATTCTAGCGAACGAAGGCGGGCTCTTCGATCCTCTGTACAGACTTCTCGACATTCTGTCTCGCTGTAGCTGGCTTGTGTGAATTCGCTACAGCCAGCGTAGGCGGACTCCTTATTTCTCCACATTTGCAGAATATTTGCGTCGCGTAGGCGGCTAACCACGAAAGAAGTCGGCAGCGCCTCGTGTCGCCGAAGCCGAGCGAACAGATTTGCTACCGTGAGGCGAAGGCGGGAAGGCGGGCTTTCCCCTTTTTCTCGTCATACCACTGTATGAAAGAAAGACGCTACGTTTACATCATTCGAAGCGTGAGATATCCCCGCAAACACTACGTTGGGCTCACCTCAAACCCCGAGAGCAGGTTGAAGGCGCACAACATGGGACAATCCACGCACACTGCAGAGCATCGACCATGGATATTACTAGTCGGAATGGAATTCGAAGACCACAATACTGCCGGCAGGTTCGAACGCTATTTGAAGTCGCCGTCGGGACGAGCGTTTTCAAAGAAGCATTTCGGCTGACTAAGGACCCATCGTATCTCCTTTCAACAACAACAGGTCATGGAGGTTGGACTTCGCCACGTAACAGGGACAACCAATAGCACCACGAGTCGGCTTGAGTTGAATCCTCCCCAGGAACTCACGAAGCAGCAAAGCCGACTTCTGAGTTCTTTTCTCAAGGACTTTCTGGATTGTCGAAACGCGCTCTTCAATCCATAACTTCGGAGGAGCCTTGAAAATCAGCTGCTGCGCGTGGAGCTTGCGCACATTCGAAGCAGCCGTGACGCCATGCATTGCAGGCCGAGCACAAAAAAGGGAAAGCTATTGCTTCTATCTGATCGAAGGTAACGCTATCACTGCAATCACAAACATGTTAACCTTTACCGTTAACACGAACTTGCGCTAATCGAAAATTATGGATATAATGTTCTCATCAAACAAGCTACGCGACCTATGCAACGACCCAAAGAAGGCGCAAAAGAAGTACAGCAACAAACAGGCCAAGCTTCTGCATCGTAGACTAGACGACTTAAGAGCCGCCAGCGTACTTGCGGACTTCCGTAATCTACCGGGGAAGTGCCATGAGTTACGGGGAGACCGGGCTGGACAGCTAGCTCTATACCTAGAGGGAGGTGATCGTCCTATCTTGGAGCCTGCAGACAATCCAATCCCTAGAAAGGACGATGGAGGACTGGATTGGAGTCAGGTGACGATGGTTCGCATTCTTGAAATAGGGGATTACCATGACTAGACGTACCAAGAACGAATATACCCCTGACACGGTTTCTCCGCCAGGTGAGACGCTGCAGGAATTGTTGGACGAGCAGGGCATGTCTCAAGCCCAGCTGTCTGAGCGAACGGGACGCCCCAAAAAGACGATCAATGAAATTGTCCAGGGCAAGGCGGCGATTACGCCGGAGACTGCTCTCCAACTGGAGCGCGTTCTCCGTGTCCCGGCCAGCTTTTGGAACAGTCGCGAGGCAAACTATCGAGAATATCTCGCACGAAAGGATGAAGAACGGCAGCTTGCCAAGTGTGTCGGATGGCTCAAAGAGCTTCCGATTTCGTTCATGATCAAGAAAGGCTGGATCAACAGATGCAAGAACAACGTTGAGCAAGTTAAAGAGATGTTGATGTTCTTTGGTGTTTCCTCACCCACGGAGTGGGATCGAGTATTCGAAGGTCGGCGGGTCCACTTCAGACAATCGTCGTCCTTCGAGATTCATCGAGGGGCTGTCGCGGCATGGTTACGCCAGGGTGAAGTCCAGGCTAGAAGGATCGAAGTAAGTCCATTCAGCAAGGAAGCATTTATTGGGGCGCTGAAGAAAATAAGAGCTTTGACAAAAGAGCACCCGAGGGTATTCGAAGATTCGCTACCCTCGCTTTGTGCCGCTGCCGGAGTCGCTACCGTCTTTGTACCGGCACCACAAGGATGCCGTGCCAGTGGCGCCACACAGTGGGTCTCACAATCCAAGGCCCTGATTCAGCTTAGCCTCAGATACAAGACTGACGACCACTTGTGGTTTACGTTCTTCCACGAAGCAGGGCACATCGTGAAACATGGAAAGAAGGAGGTTTTTCTTGAAGGCCGTAAGCGGAGCGAAGGGGCGAAAGAGGAGGAGGCTAATCGATTCGCGGCCGAATTGTTGATTCCTCCAAAAGATTTCAGGACCTTTGTGAAGCAAGCCGACTTCACGAAAGTTGCAATTGTTGATTTCGCCGACGCCGTTGATATCGCTCCCGGCGTCGTGGTGGGAAGGCTTCAGCATGAGGGGATGCTTCCGTGGGATTCGAGCTGCAATCGTCTCAAGAAGCATCTTCGTTGGGCGGACGTCCATCATCAAAAAGACGAAAAAAAGGCTGGTTAGTCCTCCAACTGCGATGCGAGGCCCGTAACTTGATTGAGGAGCATGTCGATGAAATCCGAGGCGCTTGGTGAAAGCACTTCGGCCGCTGAGGTCACCAACATTTCTCAGCATGGCTTCTGGCTCTTGATCGGCGGGCGAGAGTTATTCGTGCCCTTTTTGGAGTTTCCCTGGTTCAAAAATGCGTCAGTTGGCTCCATACTGAATGTCGAGCTCCCTCACCATCTGCATCTATATTGGCCGGATTTGGATGTCGACCTATCCGTTGAATCCATTGAACACCCGGAACGGTTTCCTCTTATCTCTAAGGAAGGGACAAAAGAGTCCAACAACAAATAGGCTTTCCCTTTGCGACATGATTCGCCGTCGCGCCGGATAATGGGGTCAATAACTGGCGGGGACACGGTCGGCTTCCGCGGGGCGCCAACTCGGCTGCGGGAGCCCGAGTAGCCATGACCACATCCTCCGGGAACGTCCCAGATGCCGGACGGGCCGGCTCCACATCGAACGATTCGCGTTCTCGGTTGTAAATAGCCACACGTCAACAAATTTGATGGCTGAAGACCTTACGATCACAGCACGGGTTCTCGTCGAGGTTCCCAATACTTCGGATCTTCCAGGCGTCGTCAACGACAAGTAGCAGGACGGCGATAGAACTCTTGAGGATTACTCCATTTTGAGTGCTTTGATGGGATCCACTCTAACGGCTTTCATTGCGGGTCCCAAGCAAGCGGCAATCGCCACCAGTATCAAGAACAAGGAGACCAGAACATAAGTTGGCAGGTCCGTTGGAGCGGTCTCAAACAAAAGACTCTGAAGAAGCCGCGAAGCCGCGAGACTGCCCAGCACACCCAAAGCAATCCCTACCGCCGTCATGACGAGGCCTTTTCGCATGACCTCAGCCATCACCGATGACCCGCTGGCCCCCAAAGCCACACGGATTCCCAATTCTCGCCGGCGTTCGGTGACGAAGTACGCCAGGACACCGTACAAGCCAATCGCGGTCAGAAGGAGCGCAACGCCCGCAAATGTGCCGAGCAGGAGTGCCTGAAACGCCTCGGACGAAGTGGACTCGGAAACCCGGACGCCTAGTGTACCGATACTGGATACGGGCACATCTTTGTCGATGCCCCAAATAGCATTTCGGACGGCCGGAGCCAGATCCGTTGGCTCACCATCAACTCGCATGGCGAGGCTCATCAGAGGTCCTGGAATTTGCCGGAAGGGAATATAAAAGACCGGACGGTTCTCCGAAGCCAAGCCGTAATCTTTGATGTCGCCCACCACACCGATGATCTCGAGGTGCAAGCCGTTGTCACCCCAGTTCGGCAAGACCAACGTTCTCCCTAGAGGGTCTTCTCCCGGGAATAACTTTTCAGCCAACGTGTTACTGACGACAACCACCGACTGCGAATCCAGACGGTCCGTAGGCTCGAACACTCGTCCCGCGAGTAGAGGGATTTGGAGCGTCCGGAAGTAGCCCTCCATCGCACGACGACGCACCCCGGTGAACTGCTCGGACGGAACACGGGGCGGTCGATGCGCGGGATAGATATAGTTGTTGTAGCCTCCCCGAAGAGGAAACCTGGAGACGGCAGAAGCTTCCACAACACCTGGCAAGGTACGGATCCTCTCTAGAACGTCCGAGAAGAACTGCTCTTGCTCGAAGGGCTCACTGTAGTGGTCGTTCGGTAGTTGGACTTCCATGGTGAGCACCCCGCGCGGATTGAACCCCGGATCGACCTTTTGCAGCCGATACAGGCTCCTCATCAGAAGTCCCGATCCCACGAGAAGCACGAGACAAAGCGCGACTTGGGCGGAGACGAGTATCGAGCGTGACTTGAGGCTTCCTCCTGTTTCCGTCGACTGGGCGCCTTCTTTCAGGGATTTCACGAGGTCTACCCGAGTACCTCTCAGTGCAGGTAGGATGCCGAAGAGGATTCCAGTGACAATAGAAATCGCTGCAACAAAAGGGAGGACGACGATGTCGATGCTCACGGTATCGAGCCGCCTTATGTCACCGGGTCCAAATGCTTTGATGAGGTGAAGCCCAAGGAAAGCGAGAGCGATGCCGGCCACGGCACCGACCGTTGTGATGAGGAGGCTTTCGACGAGGAGTTGACGACCAACCGCCC
The DNA here is from genome assembly GCA_963697355.1 of uncultured Acidobacteriota bacterium. GTDB lineage: Bacteria > Acidobacteriota > Vicinamibacteria > Marinacidobacterales > DATDRI01 > CAVONV01. Next base: position 75,146 of record CAVONV010000021.1, on the reverse strand, counting down.
ATCGGGAAGCTCCAAGTGAAAAACGTAGCGCAAGCTCGTTTTCCCGCGCGGTGACTTTGGCGAGAAAGAGGGACGAAAGGTTGGCACATGCCGTGAGCAGCAGCAGGGTGACGGCTCCCATGAGGATCCACATGCCGGTGCGGAGATAGCCGACGAAGCGCTCGTGGAGCGGCTCGAGCCGTACGCTCCAAGCGCGGTTGTCCTCTGGATTCTCCTCTTCGAGTTGTTTTGCGATAAGCCCCATCTGGGCTTGGGCCTGTTCGAGGGTAACCCTATCTTTCAAGCGCCCTATCATTCGGAAGTTCCGGTTAAAACGAGAGCTCTCATAACCACCACCACGTCTCATGGGAAACCAAAGCTCTACGTCGTCTGGATAGGCGAAGTCTTGCGGCATGATGCCCACGACCTCGAAAGAGCCTCCGTCGATGGTCACGGCTTGGCCGATAGCTTTGGGGTCTCCGCCGAATTTCCTTTGCCAGAAGCCGTACCCGAAAACAACAACCCCGGGACCTCCCTCGATTTCTTCCTCGGGGACAAAGCTCCTGCCATGAAGCGGGTGACGACCCAGCGTCTCGAAGAAATTCGCTGACACGATCGTTGAGGTGATGCGCTCAGGCTCACCTTCGCCGGTAATGACACGAGCCGGCTTGAACAAGAGATGGGCGGCAAGCGAGGAGAAGACGTCGTTCCGCTCACGGTAATCAAAATAGTCCACCGCGCCGACCGAGTTGTCCCCACCCGATTCGTTGGTGGACCAACACCAAATGAGTCGTTCGGGCTCCGGGAAGGGTAAGGGTCGAAGCAAAACGCCGTTTAGCGTGCTAAACATCACCGTTACCGCGCCGATGCCGATGGCTAAAACGAGAACACCGATCAACGCGAATCCGGGACGTCGCAGCATGGACCGAATGGCGAATCGGGCGTCGGCAAGTATGGAGCTCATACGGATCTCCTCCCTTCAAAAGGTCGTGCTCCCTCACCTTCTATAGATGTCGGGAGTTCCCCGGAATGTTGCACGCGGAAGTCGATTCACGTACCCGGTTACGGCCAACTGAAGGACGTGCTCAGTTTAGTTTGGTTCCAATGGACTCATATCATTTGACTTGGAGACTGTTGTTGCAGGAGACGAGGTGTGACCGCCCATCATGCGGCGAGAGTCTTGTTGCTTTCGCTCTCACCAATACCAGCCGAGTTGCAGGAAGACGCTGGGACCGGTGGAGAGATAGAGGCCGGGAACCTCGGTGGACAAGCCGCCGAACTCGGTGCCGTCGGCGCCGATAGGCAAGTTGATGGAACTCAACAGCACCAAGCTCTCCCGCGGGTCAATTCGGAACATGACCTGGAAGAGAGCGCTGGGATCACCCAAGTTCGTGAATAGGTTGGGCGTCAGAGTGAAGAGGGGATGGATTTCGATCATCGCGCTTAGAGCGACATAGTTTCGGCCAAGGGTGAAGAGCTCCCCCCGGGCGATTCGGTTCAAGAGCTCTGGATTCTCACTTAGGCACTCCAGAGAGTAGCAGCCATCAGCCTGCCCGAAACCGTTATAAAAGTACTCGGCGACACCACTGAAGTTCTTGCCGCCCCAAGTCCAGGAGTAGGTCAGGTTGGTGACCAACGATGGAACTGTGGCGTCCTCGCCCAATGTCACCACCAAGTCGCCTTGCCACACCGCGCCGCGGATGCCGCGATTGCCGCCGACGCCGACCAGCGTGTCGCCGTAGTGCCGCGAAACCAACGCGTCATACTCCCCCGCACCGACCATGCCGTGGTACTTGAACGCCAACGAGCTGGCGTCGGCTTCGACGTCACCGGTCGTGATGTTGCGTCGAAACACCACGACACCCTGGAGGTCATCGCCACTGTCACGAAGGTACTGGCCGTAGAGCATGTCGTCACCGGTCTTGTACTCTTTGTCGACTGCGGCGGGATCAAATGGATTGAAGATGTCCATGGCGTTGTAAATCAAACCATTTCCCCAGCTGATGGCTTGCCGGCCGAACTTCACGACCACCTTGTTGGTGGTGTAACCGACCGACAGCCGGTCGAGGCGGTTGATTGCCGCCGTCTTGCCGGAATCGTTGAGCACCCAGGTCAGGTCGAAGAGTCGGGTGCGATCCGTGGGCAGGTGGGGATAGAGAATTCGGAGCTCCTCGGGTAGCTCACGGGAAAACTCGACGCGATCCCCGTATAGTGCGATGAACTGGTAGTCGACGTCGACACTCCAACGACCATGACCCATCCCGAGCACGACTCGTGCATCGAGGTTGAGGTCCTCGGAGGTTGATCCAAAAACATCTCGAAAGATGCTGTTGTCCGGATAGCCGGTGAAGACGAACTGGGGCCTAACGCGGCCACCGAGATCGAAGGTCGTGTCGTCTGCAAACGCCCCACCTGCGATACCGACCGCCAAGAGCAGAACCGTGGCAATCGCTGCCCGGCGATTAGCCACTCACGCGCTCCCAAGTTCTCGTCGATCCTCGCCAACGATGCGCCCGTCCAGCATCCGGACCACACGGCGCGCATAGCCCATGACGCGCTGGTCGTGCGTGGCGATGACGAAGGTCGTGTCGTGGTTCTCGTTGAGCTCGACGAAGAGCTCCATCAGTTGATCGGCGGTCTGCGAGTCGAGATTTGCGGTGGGCTCGTCGGCCAGCACCAACGCCGGCCGGGAAGCGATCGCGCGGGCCACGGCAACCCGCTGCTGTTGGCCGCCTGACATCTGCGCCGGCCGGCGGTCACCGAGGCCTCCGAGCCCGACGACGTCAAGAATCTCTGAAGAGCGCTTCTTGCGCTCCGCGGCCGGCACACCCTGCACTTCCATGACGAACTCGACGTTCTCCCGGGCCGTCAGAACGGGGATTAGGTTGTAGGCCTGGAACACGAATCCGATCTTGTGGAGTCGCAAGTCAGCCAGCTCGCCCTTATCAAGATGGTCGATACGGGTGCCGGCGACCCAGATCTTCCCACTGTCGGGCGTATCGAGGCCGCCGATGGCATTCAGAAGCGTGGTCTTGCCGCCTCCCGAGGGAGCCGACAAACAAACGAAACCACCATCCTCGATCTCGAGATTCACGTGATCGAGACCTGTGACTTCCAAATCACCTTGTCGGTAGGTCTTGCACAAATCGATACAACGCACTGTACTCATGGGTCACACCTTTGTAATGGCTCGCACAGGATCGTATTTGGAAGCGCGCCAAGCAGGAGAAAGGCTGGCGAAAAATCCGAGAACGATGACGATGACGTTGGCAAGAATTACGTCGGAAAGGTGGAGCGCCGGATAGAGCACGCTGGCGGCACCAAACATTTCCATGCCCTCGGCAACAATCGAGACGTCGATACCGCTTTTGAGGGGCTCTATGCTCGCCCAGGCTGCGACGTTTCCGATGGCGAGGCCAACGGCGAGCAACAAGACGGACTCCGTCACAATCTGCAGCAGGATGGAGCGCGGTTTCATCCCAAGGGCAAGCATCAGTCCGATCTCACGCACCCGTTCGAAGATAGCCATGACGAGCGTGTTCACAAGCCCGAAGGACAGCGCCAAAAACACCACCACGATCCACAACCACACGAATCCATCCATCATCGCCAACATCGAGCCCAGGTAGGTGTCTATCTCGTTCCAGGGAAGCACCTCGACATCAGACCCGGCACCGTCCCTGACCATCTGAGTGAGCCCGCTGACGTCACGATAGTCCCGGCCCAGAATGGCCACCTCGGAGACGGCGTCACCGACGCCCAGCAGTTGCTGCACGGTGCTCTCACCGGCGAAGACGAACATCTCCTCGTACTGGTCGAGCTTGGAGTCGAAAAGGCCGACGATGCGGAAGCCACGGTCGGCGATCTCGTTCTCCCGGTCCTGGCTCATGATCACGATACGTTTACCGAGCCCGGTCTCGAGCTTCTCGACGAGCTTGCGCCCGACCACGACCCCATTGTCTTCCGGCGACTCGAGGAACCGTCCCTCCACCAGGTCCTCGGCGACAAAGGAAATGCCCCGTTCTCGCTCCGGATCGATGCCGACCAAAGTGACTCCACGCGTGTCCCGCTCCGAAGAGACGACGGCGGGCACCCGTACCCGTGTCGTCCAGGCGACCACCTGTTCGCTATCGAGCGCCGACACTAACCTATCGCTCGGAGGCATCAACGAATTGGAGATGGTCGGGTCGTCACGGTACGCGGGGTGGTGTATCTGGACGTGCCCGGGAAGCGCACGGATCCCGTCCCGGACCATGTCGTCGACCATGCCGCGCATCAACGCGGTCATGAAGATCATCGCCCAAGCCCCGACCACGATGGCCGCCAACATGATGAGCGTGCGGCGGTGATTGCGCCACAGGTTACGCCAGGCCAAACGCAGTATGATTCTGAAGTTTCTCATCATGCCGCCCTCATGGCCGCCACCGGCTCCAACCATCGAAGCCGTAGGGCAGGATACAAAGACGCACCGACGCTCGAGACCAGGACCACCAGTGGTCCCAGGAGTAGTCCGATGACCGAGAGCTCGCGGGTAAATCCGGTCCGGAAGGTTGAACTTGCCCGCCATATCCTCGAGCCCCGGATAGCTGAAGCCGGTTTGGCTCAGCCACATGACGATCGCTCCGCCAATGAGCACGCCCAAAAACAGCCCCACTGTGCTCATCAACGTGGTTTCGAGCATCACCATGCGCCCCAGCCGCCTCGGTGTCACGCCCAGGGACATGACGATGCCGAACTCCTTGGTGCGTTCGAGGACCGACATGAGCTGGGTATTGAGCACGCTGAACGCCACCAACACGACCAGGACCGCGTACATGAACCAGGCGCTTGTCATGTCGGCCTGGATGGCTTGTTTGACACCCGGCAACAAAGCGTCCCAGTCGTGGATCACCAAACCCTCGTTCTCGGGAAGCAACGCCGCCGTACGCGACTGCACGGAGCCGACATGCAGAAGGTCGGGCGCCATGATGACAACGGCGTGACCGGCGGTTCCCATGGCGAAAGTTGCCTGGAAGAAGCCGAGCGGGACTTCGGCGAATCCGCGATCGACGTCGGCCACCCCGCTTTCGAAGATGCCCACGACCGTCACCGCAGCAGCGGCGAACGACCCATCGAGACCGCTGCCGAGAAAGGTCAGCTCGTCTCCCACTTGGACCTGGAGGTTCCGCGCCAACACACGGCCGATGACGATCTCGCTTGCCGACATGTCGTCCAAGAATCGCCCCTCCTTCACCAGCCCGGGCAGACTCGAGACCCGGGACTCGAACTCGGGCTCCACTCCCGTGATCTGAAGCCCGTAGGTACGGTCGGCACTCGACGCCAAAACGAACGCCGAGCCGCGCGCTGCGACCTCCTCCGTGCCGAGACCGGATCGCAACTCAGCGGCGAGCCCGATGACATCCGGAACAACCTGCCGGATCTTGTGGTCGTCCTTGTAACCAGGCGCCTGGACCTGAAGGTGGCCGGTCTGAGCGCGCAAGCTGTTGTTGATCATCATCCCGTACATCCCCACTTGCAGAGAGATTAGAAACACCAGGATGATGTTGGAAAAGACCATCGCGCCCACCGTCAGCCAAGTGCGCCGCGGATGTCTCCAGAGATTTCTCCAGGCGAGACGAAAGCTGATGCTCATAAGCTAATCCCGGGGGTTGCGTAGATTAGATCGTGTGAACAAATTGTCAGACAAATTGACGTCGAACTCGATGCTGTCGGTGCGGATCTCGGTCCACTCATCCTCGGCGTCGACCTTGGCCATCCGCATCCTTATGGCGAGGGGCCGCCCGCCCATCTCTCCAACCTCGAGTGAGTTCATCTTTTTTACCAGAACTCCATCCTGATCGTAGTACTCCTGTGACAACAGAACATGGTCATCTCGGACCCGGAGCACTTCCTTACCCCAGACCACCGCCGCTTCCTCGTGAGGAATCGACTCGATGACATAGACGGCGTGACCCTCATGCTCTTCCTTGCCCAAGAGGGTGTGGTCGTATTGGTCGACGATGTCGTCGGCCCGCGACACGTCCTTGTTGGAAAAGTCGGAACCGAGCCAGCTCTGGGCCATCATGGACGACGGAACCTTGATCACGCGGTTGACCTTGGGCGAGAAGGTCCACATGGAGTTGTCCACCATCAGGGTGCCGTTTCCAGCGTCCTTACTGGGTGCGGTCACGCGCACCAAGGAGTGCTTCGAGCCACGGGTCCAGGCGCTCATGGACATGGAACGCTCCCAAGAAGGCCGGTGGATGACCATCGTCATTTCACTCACGGACGACTCGCCTCGCCAATGGTCCCACGCGGCCCGCACGATCTCGGTGGGATCTTGCGCCTCCAGCGGCGATGCGGTGACCGCCAGCAGCAACGATACGACAGCCGCTGTTCGGTTCATTCGATCTCTCCTTTATGGTTCTGACTTGTTTCTACCAACGGCGGCGGCTCCAGCATCCGTCGAAAGATAGCGAAGATTTCCTCGAGGAGCCGTTCCACTTCGCTCTCCTCGAGTCGCGCCCAGTTCTCGACCATCCACCGATCACCGGCCTCGTCGGCACCGACCAGCATCACCTGGAGAAGCTCGGCCGGCAAGTCGGAGCGTACGGCCCCGACCTCCTGGCCACGGAGGATCAGACCTGCCTGCCACCGTCGCGCCTGGTCGAATTTCTGTGCCAACACCTCGCGAACGCCAACGGTCTCCGGGGGGTCGTACATGAGTCGTGTGAAGCCCACCAACCACGGATTTTGGTGGATCCTGGCGCGGGCCTCCCGCATTAGTGACTGAAGGGTAGGCCAAAAAGTGGATGCTTCGAGCACTCCGAGCTCCAGCTTCTCGACAGGGAGCAGGGTTGACCAGGCATGATCGACGACCGTCGTGAAGAGATCCTCTTTGTTGTCGAAGTAGTAGTAGAAGGAACCCTTGCTCATACCGAGAAGGTCGAGTAGCTGGTTGAGGGACGTACCTTCAAAGCCGCGCGCGGCGAACTCCACAGCCGCGGCCTCGAGAATCCGGTTCCTCATCTCCGTTTCGAGATTCTTGAAGCGCGGCCGTGCCACTTTGGTCCTCTTTCTAAAAGGTGTCAGGAGATTCGACCGCTTGGTCTAATGATCCAGTCAAACCGATCGGTCGGACCACTCAGTACACAGTATCGGTCGAACCAACCTCACTGTCAAATATCTTTTTGTCCTGTGCAATCCAAAGAACTCACACTCGAGTTTCTCTGGTGATTACTGCAGAAACTCTGGTAGCATCATGACCTCACTGGATGGTATCCATGAGGGCGCAGCAACCAATCACTTATCGTCTCGCCATCTCCGTTTGCCGCTTGCTGGCCCGGATTTTCTTTCGCCGGATAGAAGTCACGGGCCTCGAGCACATCCCCGAGACGGGCGGTGGTGTATTAGTCTCTTGGCACCCCAACGGACTCATCGACCCAGGATTGATCTTGACTCAGTTTCCGCGTCAAATCGTTCTGGGGGCAAGGCACGGACTCTTCAAATGGCCTCTACTCGGGCTATTGATGCGTAGTATGAGAACCGTCCCGATCTACCGGCAAGAGGACGTTGTAGACCTGGACGATTCGGACAGAAGGGCCGCCAACCGAAAGAGCATTGACCAACTGGCTCGAGCGGTCGCTGACGGTCGCTTTGCCACTCTGTTCCCAGAAGGTTTGAGCCACGATGAGCCCTATCCCATGGAGCTGAAGACCGGTGCCGCCCGGCTGTACTACCGGGCCTGCGAGCTATCACCCGACGGCATGCCGGCTCCCGTTATCATCCCGGTCGGCCTTCACTACAACAAAAAGGGAGTCTTCGGTTCTAGAGCGCTGGTGGCCTTCCACGCCCCTCTCGAACTCGCTCCAGAGCTGGCGAGCCCGCCGACGTCGGACGAATCCGACGAAGACCGGCGGCGCAAGTTCCGTCGACTCACCGCCGAGCTTGGACGCGCTCTACACGAGTCTGTTCAGGCGACAACGAGCTGGCAGATCCACCACGCCATGCAACGAGGCCGTAAGCTCGTCCGCGCGGAAAGAGCGCATAGGGCGGGTGCCGCGCTGCGTCGGCCGGACATGGCTGAGCGGGTCTTGGCCTTCTCGCGTTTGTGGATGGGCTACAATGTGCGGGCAGGTACCCACCCGGAAGAGACCAAGAAGCTACTCGAAAATGCGCTCGAGTACGACGAGGATATGAGAGCTCTTGGGGTCGAGGACCATGAGCTTGATGAAGGCCCCAGGCTTGCTTCGCTTTGGCTGACCGCGAATCTCATTCTGCAAGCGATCGTCATCTGGTTCGTTTTGCCCCCCCTATTGATCATCGGGTTCGTTGTGAACCTCCCCACGGCCCTCGCGCTTGCGGCGTTGTCCAAGGTGGCGTCCAGAGCTTACAAAGACGAGGCTTCCGTCAAAGTACTGGTCGGGACCCTCGCATTTCCTCTCACCTGGCTGGTCGTGGCTCTTCTCGTGGCGTGGGGACAAACTCGGCTCCACACACTCTATCCCCAGATACCTAACGCACCGGTTATCACCGCTCTGTTTGCTTTCCTGCTGAGCGCACTGGGTGGGGTCGTTGCGCTCATGTATCAGAGGTGGGTGACCCGGACGATGCGTTCCATCCGAGTCCGCCTCACACAAGCGCGTCGGTCGGACTCGATTCGCCGGCTCAAGGAAGAGCGGTCCAGACTCTTCGATCGGTTGATGGAGCTCTCTGCCGGTCTCGAACTACCCGGCGAGGTCGCACCGGACGGGCGAATCCTGAAGTCAGCCGCAGATCCTCCAAGAGAAGGCACGCGCTCGGTCTAGCTCACCCAATTCGGCGTCAACATAGAGCAAGTCCAAACGTCTCGAACGCTTCAGCCTCTGTTGTTCCGCGCCTTCATTTGAGGAAAGAGGAGATCACAACATATGACGCGGGATACTTACCCGTGTTGACGACTTTACGGTTTACACCGATGGGATAACTGATGCTCGAACCGGCTTCATAAGGGATCTCCTTGTCATCCCAAACAAACTTGCCCTCGCCGTAGAGGATGTAGCAGGTCTCACCGGAGTCATGGTGCGTGTGAAGCCGGGTAGACCTTCCCGGTGCAATGGTGATGACTTCGGCATTAGAGAACAATTGGGGCCGGCGCAGCCAGATGTCGCGTATCTGCAAATGAAGACCTTCCCTTTGGGAGGGATTCGACCCTTCATCAAACACCTTTGTGACTGCGACGCCTGAGCCCACCATCGGTTTGTCCACGGTGACCCCTCGTTGAGAGATCGCCGACCATGACAACTCCCCCTCCGGCAAAACGCCCCCTTTCACCAGAAAGACGACGTAGCGAAGTGGTGAATTGCCCATGTTCACAATCTCGTGCTTGATTCCGGGGGTGAGATAGACAGCGATGTCCTGTCGCACTTCATAGACATCCCCCTCGGGGCCTTCCTCGTAAATACTCATGATTCCGCGACCATCCAAGAAGTAATACAACCTCTCTTCGGGATGCCCGGTAAGTGGCAAGTGCGCGTCGCGAGGCAGCTCGACTTCTTCGATGGCCGTTCTTTTTGAACCGGAATCCTCGTATTCCAGTATTCTCTTTGCCGTCACTTCTTCCGCCACTGATGATGAAGAAGGGGTTGGTGTTTGTTCCGCCAATCCCAAAAACAGAGGCATCGTGACCGCAAGACTAAAAGCTGAAGCGACCCGCCCAAGGAATGCAAGTGAAGTCATCGATTTCTCCGTTCCGTCTAATCTGCTTTCTTTCTGCTGATCTCGAAAACCACTGGATTCACGGCATCCGGACAGGCCGAGGTCGACACATCAGGATCTTCCAACCACGGAAACCTCGCGTCGTACATCATGGCGAATATCTTAGGAAGTATGGCGTACATGGCGTGAATGCAAAGCCGGCCGTCGACTTCATTCTCGGAAAAAGAGATCGTGTCGCCGACCTTGTGTCCCAGACCGCAGGTGCCCTTCTGACTAATCACCTTAACTGTGATGTTCTTGGGCACTGCGTCCTCCCCAACCGATGCCGTTCTTCGGTTGGGAGACTCGCCAGCCGTCATGAGGGTCGCGTTCCCCATCATGCCGGCGGCAGCTAGGGTGCTGACGGTCACCTTCTTGCAAGCCTCCCGGCGGCCAAGGTTGCAAGTTGCGGTTCGGCTAGGTTGACTCATGGTGCCTCCTTATTAACTGTATCATCTCGTTTTCCAGAAAGGGCGGTATGGAAACCGAGTTTCGATGAAGAATTCTATCCTGTAATATCAAAAAATGCGTGGTGAGCTCCAGGTCGCGGTGTTGGACCCTTGCTACACTATGGAGAGATCGGGGACCAGCAGCAACGGTGTCCACTGACCGAAGAAAGGCTCAACGTTATGACAGCGATTTTCGAAGCAACGAACCTGAGTGGTATCGAGCTCCGTAACCGCCTCGTGCGCTCGGCCACTTGGGAAGGCTTGGCGGATGATTCGGGTCGGGTGACCCCTCAGTTGACCCGCATCTACGAGGAGCTTGCTGAAGGCGAGGTCGGCCTCATCATCTCCAGCTATCTCTACATCCAGGCCGTCGGCAAACAGGCTGTGGGACAGATCGGTGTAGACACGGACGCTTCAATCCCCGGTCTGTCGAAACTTGCTCGAGAGGTCCACGCTCGGGGAGGCAAGATAGTGGGCCAGGTCGTTCACTGCGGCGGGCAGGCCGACCGTCGGCAGAACGGGGGGCTCCAACCGATGGCGCCGAGCGCGCTCGAGAGCCCCGGGTATCGAGAGGTCCCTCTTGAGCTCACCGCCCGCGAGATTGATGAGGTGATCAGTGATTTTGCCGCGGCGGCTCGCCGTTTGGTCGAGGCGGGCTTCGACGGTGTTCAGCTCCATGGAGCCCACGGCTACTTGCTATCGCAGTTTCTTTCTCCACTCAGAAACCGGCGCACGGACGCCTACGGCGGAGGGGTTCAAAACCGATCGCGGTTGTGCTTGGAGGTCTATCGAGCTGTTCGTACTGCCGTGGGCCCCAGCTTCCCCGTCATGATCAAACTCAACGCCAACGACTTCATGGAAGGATCCACGACCGAGGAAGACGCCTGCCTCTTGGCGTCGGCCTTGGCCGATGAAGGCATCGACGCCATCGAAGTCTCTGGAGGAACGCCCGGTTCGGGCAAGCTCGGGGCGGCGCGACCCAACATCGAGGCTCCAGAGGATGAGGCCTATTTCCTACCCCAAGCCGAGGCCATTCGCAGGGCGGCGCCCGGTGTGTCGTTGATGCTCGTAGGTGGACTCAGGTCCCTCGAAGTGATGGATCGGGTACTCGAATCTGGCACGGTCGACTATTTCTCCTTGTCGAGACCGCTCATCCGCGAACCGGAACTGCCGGCGCGCTGGCAGAGGGGCGATCGTCGTCGCGCTGACTGTGTTTCCTGTCTCGGTTGCTTCGGCCCCGCCCGAAAGGGCGAAGGCATACGTTGCGTGCAGGCTGAATCATCCGTGCAAGCGCGAGTTTGAAAAGTGCGAACGTGTGATGAAGCGACGATGTTCCCGCCGAAGGTGGAGCCGTTCAATTAATGAGAGGCGGAACCGACGGGAAGTATCTCGCAGTCGCTGGAGCCCTCACTATCATGGCTTCTTTGTGCAGAACATGAGACTTGTAACATACATGTCGGGGAATTTGATCGTTACACCCTGGGAGCATCGCCTAATCGCCACGAGGTAACAATACGTCCGTTCGAGCCAGTTGGAAACCGTGACAAAGTCACTATTAGAAGTTTCTTTCGTCGCCCTGAGACTCGGCGTCACCTCATTTGGTGGGCCGATCGCACATCTCAGCTACTTCCGGCGCGAGTACGTGGAACGACGCCGCTGGCTGACCGACGATGAGTTTGGTGATTTGATGGCCTTGTGCCAATTCTTGCCGGGCCCTGCCAGCAGCCAAGTCGGTTTTGCCGTGGGGATGAGGCGCGCAGGTGTTCTGGGCGGGCTCGCCGCGTGGCTAGGGTTTACTCTCCCGTCTGCGGCCTTGATGATCGCATTCGCCTTTGGCGTGACGCATCTCGCCGATATTCAAGGCGCAGGATGGCTGCGGGGGCTTAAGATAGCTGCCGTAGCGGTCGTGGCCGAGGCCGTCTGGAAGATGTCGAAGGGTCTGTGCCCAGACGGCACCCGGTCGACTTTGGCAGTGGCTGCGGCGGTCATTCTTCTTCTGGCGCCGATGGCATCGGTCTCTAGGGCATGGACGCAAGTCGCCTTGATTCTGGCCGGCGCTGGGCTAGGGTGGCTTCTGTTCCGCAAGGCGGCAGAAAACGTTGTTGCCCCCCAACCTACTCCCTATCGGCATGCTCCAGTTGTCATCGGGCTTCTCGGATTCTTTGTACTGTTGGTCACCCTCCCCTGGTTGGCGAGAATGATCCCCAGTCAGGCCTTGGCCTTTTTCGACAGCTTCTATCGCTCAGGCTCCCTGGTCTTCGGCGGCGGTCATGTCGTCCTGCCTCTGCTGGAAGCGGAAGTCGTGGGCCACGGCTGGATGGGCCAAGATGTCTTCCTTGCTGGATACGGCGCGGCACAGGCGTTACCCGGCCCACTCTTTGCCTTCTCGGCCTATCTGGGAGCGGCGCTGGAGCTGCCGCCAAACGGCGTTCTCGGGGGGTTCATCTGTCTTGTGGCAATTTACCTGCCGTCATGGCTTTTGGTCGTGGGCGTGTTGCCCGTTTGGGACCGCGCTCGGGCTGCTCCGGCCGTTCAAGCCGCACTCAAGGGGACCAACGCCGTCGTTGTCGGGATTCTCCTCGCCGCACTCTACCATCCGGTGTGGACAGCGGCCGTCGATGGGGCCACAGCCTTTGTGGTGGTTCTGATTTCCGCCCTTCTACTCATGGTGTGGCGATGGCCATCTTGGGCCGTCGTGCTATTGGCTGCGGGAGTCGGTGAACTGTTGCTATAAACAATGAAATTACGTCCGTGAGCGCCGCAGCGTTAAGATACGGGAACGAGGGCCCACTTTTGTAGGAGGACATTAGTCAATGAGCACCGAAATCAAAGCGCTAGAGCCCAATATGATCTGGGAGTATTTCTATCAGTTGACCCAAATACCTCGCCCGTCGAAGCACGAAGAAGCTATACAGAACTTCATGGTGAAGTTCGGCGAGGGGCTGGGCCTCGAAACAATCAAGGACCAAGCGGGCAATGTGATTATCCGCAAACCGGCCACCCCCGGAATGGAAGACCTCAAGGGTGTGATTCTTCAGGGACACCTCGACATGGTTCCACAGGCCAACAGCGACAAAGATCACGATTTCACAAAGGATCCCATCAGCCCACGCGTTGATGGTGAGTGGGTGGCCGCAGATGGCACGACACTGGGCTCCGACAACGGAATCGGCGTGGCAGCAGCCATGGCGGTGCTCGCATCAAAAGATATCGCCCACGGACCGGTGGAGGCATTGTTCACCACTGATGAGGAATCTGGAATGTCCGGTGCGTTTGGATTGAAGCCGGACGTCTTGCAGGGCGATATCTTGATGAATCTGGATTCAGAAGACGAAGGCAATCTGTACGTAGGTTGCGCCGGGGGCATCGACGGGAACTTCACTTTTGATGCCGAACTCAAAAACGTTCCCAAAGGTTGTGACGCCTACAAGATTAGTGTTACCGGTTTGAGAGGCGGCCATTCTGGCATCGATATCGACCAAGGGCGCGGCAATGCCATTAAAATCCTCTTCCGTTACTTGTTTGAGTACCAGAAGGAACTGGGCATTCGCCTCGGGGCTATCAAGGGTGGCAGCCTGCGGAACGCAATACCTCGCGAAGCATTCGCCACGCTCGTCATTCCCTCGGACAGTTCAAGCCGACTCGCTGAGAGTGTGGCAGCGCTGAAAAAGCTCATCCAAAGTGAGCTGGGCTCTGTCGACCCCGGCCTCGAGATCGCCATTGAAGGAACCGACATGCCGGAAACAGTCCTCAGCGAGGATACTCAAGACCGACTAACTAAGGCCATCTATGGTTGCCCCAACGGAGTGCTTGGCATGAGCCAGGACATGCCCGGACTTGTAGAATCATCTTCGAACCTTGCCGTGGTCGAATTAAAGGAACAGACCATCACCGTTCAATGCTTGCTGCGCTCATCAGTAGATAGTGCAAAACAGGATTTTGCGAACTCCATCGGTAGTGTTTTCCAGCTAGCCGGTGCCAAAGTTGATTTCGGCGGCGGGTATCCCGGGTGGAAGCCCAACATGGACAGCGCGATCTTGAAGGTGATGCAGGACACCTATCAGCAGCTTTACGGCAAGGTGCCCGAGATCAAAGCCATCCATGCCGGTTTGGAATGTGGACTATTGGGTGGGACCTACCCGCGTTTTGACATGATCTCCTTTGGGCCGACTATTGTCGCGCCGCACTCACCCGACGAAAAAGTGAACATTGAATCCGTTGGGAAATTCTATACATGGTTGTTGGAGGCCTTGAAGAACGTCCCGAAGAAGTAATCCCTAACGCCGGAAAGGTAGTCTGTGGCGAGTCTCGAGAAAGACGCGGTCAAGATCAATGAACAGGCCAATGTGTTGTTCAAGATGATCGACGAAGTCGTCCTAACGTCCAAAGAGTACATCCAGTCGATACAAGCCAAATAACATCAACGCCGTAGAAACACGAACGAGCGGCCTTGAAGTAGGCGGCAAGTGCCTCCCGATGGGAGCAGCACGTCATTTATTGGCACTATTTCTACTGGGTGGGAGGATTCGGAGACCATTTGTCGTCTAGCTAAGGAACGACCCGACTGGATGAACTCATTGATGTTATTACATCAAATGTGTTGATGCTATGATGTCTTCATGCGCACAACCATCAGAATCGACGACGAGTTGATGATGGAGATCAAGAAACGCGCTCGGAAGGAGAACCTTTCGCTGACGAAAATGATCAGCAGGCTTCTGAGACGAGGTCTGGCAGCGACAACGGTCGACAAAAAACCTGGCTGTCGACACCGAGAGCAGGTGTTTTCTATGGGCGAACCGGCCGCCGACTTGACGAAGGCACTGGTCCTATCGTCAATGTTGGAGGACGACGAGATCCTCAGAAAAATGTCGCTACGCAAATGAAGATCGTTGACCTCAACATTCTTCTTTACGCCATCAACCGTGATGCGCCCCGTCATTCAGCAGCTCGGAGTGGTGGGAGCGCGCGCTCAGCGACGACGAACCGATCGGACTCAACTGGATCGTACTGCTCGGTTTCCTAAGACTCACTACCAATCCTAGGGTGTTTCCCAATCCATTAACACCAGAGAAAGCGGTGACGAAGATTGAGGCCTGGATTTCCCATGCCAATACTAAGGTAGTACCCGAAACCGACGGGCACTGGCCAGTTCTGAAACGTTTACTGGAGACAACGGGCACCGCGGGGAACCTAACGACCGACGCTCACCTTGCTTCATTGGCCATCTCGTATAGAGCTGCCCTCGTTTCTTGTGATTCTGATTTCTTGCGGTTTCCCGAGCCTAGATGGGAGAACCCGCTCAAAGAATGAGCGGTGCAAACCATCTCCATCCCTAGTTAGACCAAACTAGATGTGGTTCACCGTGCCCTTCGTCGCTCGGGCGTATCGTAAGTAGAGTGTGGGTAGCAGCAGCAAGTTGAGAATCGTCGACGTTAGAAGTCCGCCGATGATGACGGCCGCCATGGGGTGCTCGATTTCCCACCCCGGCCGAACGCCACCAGCGACGATGGGCAATAGAGCAAGCCCTGTGGCGAGCGATGTCATGAGAATCGGCGCTAAGCGTTCTTCGGAGCCCTTGAGGACGAGTGAGCGTCCAAACGACACGCCTTCTTCCGTTTCAAGATGCCGATAGTGGCTGATCAACATGATGCTGTTCCTCGCCGCAATCCCCAAGACCGTGACAAATCCGACTAGAGACCCGAGCGAGAGCGTTGCTCCCGTGAATATCACGGCAACGAGACCGCCAATCAAAGCAAACGGAAGGGCAAGAAAAACGAGAAGGGCCAGACGACCGCTATCGAAATCCGCGTGAAGGATGAGAAAGATCGCGGCAAGGGAAAGGACGGCCAATCCGAGAAGACGGTTTCGCGTGGCTCTTTGCTCGGCGAACTCTCCAATCACCTCGGGGTGGTATGCAGCGTCGTATTCTAGAGACTTGACCCGTTCTTCAATTTCACGAGCAACGCTGCCCAGATCGCGACCTGTGACGTTGCATGTGACGTCAATCTTGCGGGAAGCCTCCTCGCGGGTGATCTCGTTCCTCATGGCGATGATCCGAACGTCCGCCACCTCACCTAAGGGCACTTGGCCTCCGGAAGGTGTGTCGATCATGAGCCGCTGAAGTGCCGCGGGATTGTTCCTCACGTTTTCGACACCCCAAACGGTAATGTCGAAAACCATCTGGTCCTCGTAGAATTCGCTGACTTTGGCACTCTTGATGAGGGTGCCAATCGCACGCTGCACATGGCCGGGGGTCAGACCGAATTGATCCGCAACTTGTGGTTTGAACCGGATCTCGATCTGTGGCACCTGGATTTGTGGTTGAACATGAAGATCCACCACACCTTCGACGTCGGCAATAGCCCGCTCGACTTCATGGGCCGTTTCTTCGAGCCGGTCCAAATTGGGACCGAAAATGCGAACGACAATCGTGGCGCTGGCACCGGTCAACACCTCTTTGATTCTTTCGCGCAGGTAGGTCAAAAGGTCCCGATACAAGCCGGGGTAGCCATCGACCACGGCCTGGATCTCGCGTACCTTCGGCCCATAGTCAACGGACGGATCAAGACTGATCCAAAGCTCCGTGAAGTTGGGTCCCACCACTTCGTCGGCCACCTCCGCCCGGCCGGTGTGTGAGCCGAAATTGCGAACGCCGGAGACGGCACGGAGCTCGCGGCTTGCTTGAAGCGTGATCCGGTTCATCGCCTCGATCGATGTGCCGGGCTTCTCGACCCAGTGCATCAAAAAGTCATACTCCTGGAATCGAGGCAGAAACTCTTCACCAAGAAACGGAGTCACCAAAACAGCCACGGCTAGCGAGGTCCCAACAATGCCGAGTGCTGTCCTTGGACGCGCAATGAATCGCGGCAGCACCTTTCGATATTCCGTCTTGAGCCACCGAACCACGGGAGCGTCTTTTCGGCGGACCTTTGCGCGCCCAGGTAGAAGAATCAACGACAGAGCCGGTGTCAGCGTGAGCGCCACCACCAATGAGGCCACAATGGCGAGAATATAGGAGTAGGCGAGCGGTCGAAAGAAAGTGCCCGCCAATCCCTCCAGGAAGAAGACCGGGAGAAAAACGAGAACGATGATCAAGCTTCCATAAACCACCGCGCTCCTGACTTCGATCGACGCATCCAGAACGACTCGAAAGGCGGGGCGCGGATCGTCGAGAGTGGCATTGAGACGAAGCCGCCGAATGATGTTCTCTACGTCGATGATGGCGTCGTCCACCACTTCACCAATGGCGATCACGAGACCGGCCAGAATCATGGTGTCGATAGTGACACCTTGGAATCTGAGCACCATCGCCGCCGAGAGGAGCGAGAGGGGAATGGCGAGAAGGCTGATGAGGGCGGTCCGCCAGTCGTACAGGAAGAAGCTCAGAAGAAGGACGACCAAAACGCAGCCGAGTAACAAAGCGCGATTGAGGTTCTGGAGTGACATCTCGATGAACGTGGCCGGTCGGAAGATCGTGGAGTCGATCTCGACATCCTTCAAACCGGGAGCAAGAGTCTCGAGGGCTCTTTCCACACCGTGCGTCACATCGAGCGTGTTGCCCCACGGTTGCTTCTCGACGATCAGCAAAAGTCCTGGGCCGTCATTGATGATGGCATCGCCGATTGGCGGTGGAAAGCCTTCGACGATGTCGGCGACGTCGCCCAGCGTCACCGGCGCACCCTGTCTGTAGATGACCGGAATACGCGCCAGATCCTCCGGCTGCGTGATCGGAGCATGGTGAGTAACGGCCAGCCTCTGGTTCGCCGTGTCCACGAACCCGCCTGCTCCTATCGTGATCGCTTCTCGTCCTGCACGCTCCACTTCCTCCAACGTGACACCGTTCGCTCGCAACCTGTCAGGGTCGACCAGGATTTGAAATTGCCGATCACGTTGACCCCAGATCGCCACGTTGGCGACGCCCGGAACGGACATCAACTTGGGACGCATGGTCCATTTAGCGAGCGTGGTAAGCTCCATCTGCGACAGCTTCTGAGAGCTCATGCCGATCTTCATCACGCGAGAGGTGGAGGAAAGCGGTGGAAGGATGACGGGAGGGCTGGCCGCATCTGGAAGTAACTCCGCGATGCGTGAGACGCGTTCCTGAATCAGCAGCCGCGCCTCCAAGAGATCGGTGCCCCGCTCGAAGAACAAAACCACCGATGAGAGGCCGAGCACCGATTTGGAGCGAACCGTCTCGAGCCAGGACGTTCCGATGACGGCGTTCTCAATAGGGACGGTCACGAGCGCTTCGACGTTTTCGGTGGAGAGACCAGGGACCTCTGTTTGTATTTCGACCCGAGGGGGGGCAAATTCCGGAAAGACGTCGAGCGGGGCATTTCTTAGCGCTCCGGGACCTGCAAGAATCAGCCCGAGGGCCAAAGCAACAACGATCCATCGAAGCTGAAGTGCAATACGGACAATCGTGCCCAAGGGGTATCCTACTTCGACGTGCCGAACTCGGTGCTAAAGAGCTCGGCGGCACCCACAACGACCACATTCGTTCCCGGTTCCGGTCCCCGTGTCAGAACAGCGACGCCGTCGACCACATCTTTGACTTCAACACGCCGCCGCGCAAAAACGTGATCTCCGAGGGCCTCGTACACCCAAGTCCCGCCGTAGATATCGTGGAGTATGGCGGGCCAAGGGACAGCAAGTTCGCGCGCCTCACCGACAAGCGAAAGGGTCACACTGACCCGTTGTCCGGGACGGAGAAGTCCGTTTACATTCGGCACTTCATAAAAGAGGTCAGCCGACGACGATTGTAGGTCGGCTATGGGTACGGAACGCAAGGGACTCGCAGAATAGCGCGTGCCATCAGAGGACGCACCGGGATCGGAAACCCAGGCGCGTGCCTTCGGATCGATCTTAGAGAGATCGCCGACGTAGACAGGCACCCGAACCCATATCGGATTGACGTTGACGATCTCCAGCAAAGCAGCCCCATCGGCAACCGTTTGGCCTGCAGATGCAAACACTCTTCGTATGACACCCGATTCAGGCGCCGCCAGGGTTATGGGCGTGAGCTCGAGGGGGTTAGGACCCGTTTGGCCCGTCAGCAAGACCTGAAGCTGAGCCCGCGCGGTGCGCAGAACGGCCTCCGCTTTGAGAAGCTCTTCGCGGGCATCTTCCTTGGCTTTTTCGCTGCCCACCCCTTTGTCAAAAAGCTCTTCCGCGCGACGCGCGATGAGTTGAGCGTTGGCAAGACGCGCTTCCGCGACAGCGCCTTCTTCGCGTGCCCGAGCTAGCTCACCTGCCGCAGGAAGCACCACCAGTCGCAAGAGAGGTTGGCCCTCTCGAACGCGCGTTCCTACATCGGGAATCTCGGCGTTCTCAGGCGCCAGGATGGTGGCTGCCTTTGGGGCAGTGACCGTCACAGACGATCCCGGTGGAACGACCAGCTCTCCACCGAGCTGTCGTGTACGCCCGACGTCTTTCGGCTCGATTTGACCCAGCTCGATGCCAATCCTCTTTTCGGCAGCGGGACTGAGCCGTATCGTCGTCAGCTTCTGCTCCGACACGGGGTTCTGGATTTTTGCGGGAACTTCTGTCTCCTCGGGGGCATCTTCTTTTCCCCGGCAGCCAACGATCCCGAAAAATAAGGTCGCCAGGAGGAGTGTCGTCAAGCGCACTGAGCAGATGGATAGGCCTTGGTGAATCATCGCCGTTTCTCTTATCAAAGGACTGCCATTATATGCAAAAGGCATGTCTTTCGATGAAACGCTCTCTTCTGTGCCTTTGTTTCAAGTGTGTTGTGACATCACGTTGGCGGCGTCCGTAAGAGCGTCCCTTGTCACTCACGCTGGCAGACCAATCGTGGAGTTGGCTTCTATTTAGCTTCGCTGATCTCCAGTAGGTGGCCGTCGGGATCTCCGAAGAAGCAGCGTAGCTTTATTCGCGCCGGGCTGATGCCAGAGCGGTTGTAGTCAGTTCTTGTCGTCCTTGAACCCCTTCCAGTGCGTTCCATCACAAAAAGGCTTGTTCTTAGACCCGCCGCAACGGCACAAGGTGTAATGGTCTTGGGTTTGCGGTTTCTGGCCGGAAACCTTGTCGTCGAGGTCGATGCTTCCCGTGATGCGGTAAGGTCCGTTTTTGACGATGCCGATCCCGGGTTCTTGCCCATACTGGTCGTGCTCGACACCGTCAATGGTATAGCTGAGAGCACCCGACGGACATTGGCGTATTTGTTGTTTGACGGCCTCCATATCGGCGCCGTCGGGATCGATCCAGGGCTCCTCACCGTACTTGAACACGGGCTTGAGTCCATCGGTGCAACGGGCCGCGTGGGCACATACACCGCGATTGTCGTTGATGGTAATCGACTTGCCTTCATAATGATCGTGCTTGTTGGTCGAACCATCCGTCTCGCGGGCGGCGGAAAAACCAACCTTCTTATGCGTGCCGTCACAAAAAGGCTTGTTGTCCGATCGACCGCAACGACAAAGTGCGGTCACCGGCTTGGTCTCCAACACCTCGTCCCTGGAGTTCTTGAGTGTGGGCGGGTTCCTCACAACATAAGGGCCATCCGTCGTGGCCTCAATAACCGTCTTTTTCGATTCGTCTTGCTGGCTCATTCGATTCCTCCCTTACGACGGATTGTAGACATTTAGTCTTCATGTCCACAACAAATTGTGAATACAATGAGATTTCCTTCTCGGGCTTTGGCTCTGGCACGAACATCAAGTGTTCTGTACACGAGCCTCGGTGGATCAACGTTGATTGGCTCCGCCGTCTTGATATTCGTCGCGAGCCTTCTCTCCCTCAAACTGATTCGGGCAAAGCCGGCATCAAAAACACGGCATCGGCGTCCTTCATTCCTCTGCAAGGGAGTTGCTCACGTCAAAGACCGGATGAGCCGGTGCTTCAGGTGTGCTCACTGCAGCGGATTGCGATAGGACGGCCGACAGGACAAGCGAGCTCAACAACTGCATGTCTACGTACTTCCAAGTGAACGGTACTGGCTCGGACGGCAATCATACACCTTGTTGGGTGGTCGAAGTCACTCTGGCCCCGGTGAGCCCCCTAGCGCCGTTTCCAATAGAGAAACGCGGGTATCCCGGCAGCGATGAGACCGCCGCCAAGAAGTGCATTGAATGGATTCGACACAATGGAGCTCACAACGGTGTACGCGGCCGCCCCCACAAAGAGGGCCGGGAGGACGGGATAACCCCAAGCACGTACTGCGGACTCTTCTTCGGTTGCCGATTCACGCCGGCGATAGAAGAAAATGGTGGCCACCGTGAGTCCAAAGAAGATCCAGTCTCCGAAGACGACGTAGTCCAATAGCTGACCGTAGGTGCCGCTCAACGTCAGCAGAATCGCCCAGGCCGCTTGAAACACAATGGCTCCCCCGGGCGTTCTGTACTTGGGATGAAGATCAGCCGCCCACTTGAAGAAGACGCCGTCATCGGCCATGGCCTGATAGATGCGCGGACCAGCGAGGATGGCCAGGCCTAGAAAGCCGAAAGTCGAGCAGGCAATGCCGGCCGCTATGAGGGTTCCGCCCAGAGAGCCGAGCACAGCTTCCATCGTATCGGCTGCGGGAGCTGTGCTGGCCGCCAGGCCGTCCAGTCCCAGAGCATTCAAGTATGCGATGTTCGTCAGGAGGTAAAACGTCACGACGACGATGACGCCCAAGAGAAGCGCACGGGGAAGGTTACGGGCCGGCGATCTTATTTCACCGGCAATGTGGTTGGCGTGCTGCCAACCGCCATAGGCAAAGAGTACCGGAATGAGAGCGACACCGATGATGGCAAAGAGGTTTCGCGACGCCACGGGGGAGGAGCCTATTTGCGCAGGCGCTCCCGCTCCCACCGCCATCAATCCGGCAATTATTAATGTCGCGAGAGCAAGGAGACGCAAAATCGTAAAGATGTTGATCGTGATGCTTCCAGGGCGGATTCCGACGTAGTTGACACATGAGAGGAAGACAATAGCCGCCACGGTTAGCGGCTTGATCGCATCGACAGGTAGGCCAACGAGATTGCAGGCATATCCAGCGAACGTCACACCCACCGCCGCAATGCCGCCTGTATTGACGACCAGCAGATAGGTCCAGCCGTAGAGAAAAGCGGGAAGGGGACCGAAGATCTCTTTCAGGTAGACGTAGCTCCCCCCTGCTTGCGGCCGACGCGCTCCCAACTCTCCGAAGCACAAGGCGCCAATAAGGGCGATGGCCCCGCCAATAGCCCACGCGAGCAGCGTGAGTCCGGCAGTCCCGGTACGCTCGGCCACAATGGCGGGATTCAAAAAAATGCCGGCGCCAATGATGCCGCCGATGACCACCATCGTGCCATCGAAGAGGGATAAACGTCGATCGTAAGTCGTCTTTTCTTTAGTCACGATAGCTTCCTGATCGTTTGAGCTGTCCTAGCCGTCGCATTCCATAGCAAAACTGACGGTTCGTCAATACTTCAACAATACATTCACGTTTATGTCTGACCCACCTTCGCTCCACGAAGTGCAAACGTAGCGTGGAGCTACGGCGAGGTAAACCCCCAACGTGCATATACTCAATCTTTTTTCTTGAAATACCGTTGGACGAGTGCCATCGCTATGTAGAGAGGCCAGTAGACGAAAACGGCCACAGAAGCGGCGCCGATGTTGGTTCCATGGATCAATCCCACCCACGAGCCGAATTGGTGATCGCTTACGAGATAGGTCCAGGTGGAGGACGGTCCTCGGATCCCTTGGCTTTCCAGATCGGCCCCATCCGGGCCGACGTGAAGCGACCGAAACGTTTCGACAACGGCTTCCTTTATCTTTTCGTTCAGCGCGGAGAACTCGGGTTGGACCATCCTATGAAACTCATCCAAAGGAGACCTTCCTCCAACGACGGCCAAGTGGATACCTTCTCGAACCTCGGCGATGAACGCAAGGTGCTCCCGCCAACACCGGTCGATCTGGAACAGAGTGATCTGCTTCAAGATACGGTCGACCTCGCTCCGACCGAGAAGCGACTCGAACTCTCTGTAACGTTCGGGTGCTTCATCGGGCAAAGAGACCAGCCGCAGTTCATCGAGAAGGACGCTTTGACGCATCCCTTGTACGATCTTTCGTTCGTCTTCGATAAAAACGGAGTATTCCCAAAGCTTTTTTCGGATGTCGAAGTTCTGTCCCTCGATGACACGTTGACCTCGCGCCATCTCGCTCGCGACCAACGGACTCTCTATGGCCTGCTCCTGTTTCAGCTTACGGTATTTCTTGGGAAACGTTTTGCGGAGACCGTGGCGCTCGATCAAAGGATCCTCGAGGCTGACGAAGAAGCGAGAGGACCCCGGGTCGCCTTGGCGTCCGGCACGTCCACGGAGCTGTTGATCGATCCGGAGACTCTCATGCCGGTTGGTGCCGATCACATAGAGCCCACCGAGCCGAACGACCCTGTCGCGTTCTTGCTCCCCTTCCCCTCCCAGCTTGATATCCACGCCTCGACCGGCCATGTTCGTTGAAATGGTCACCGCTCCAAGCCGTCCGGCGCGTGCAATGATTTCGGCCTCTTGCGCGTCGTTTTTGGCGTTGAGCACTTGGCAGGAAATGCCAGTGTTTTCCAGCGTCGAGGCAAGCTCTTCCGACTCTCCCACACTCGCCGTTCCCACAAGGATAGGTCTCTCGCTCTCGTGACAGCAAGCGATCTCTTGAATCAAGGCTTTGACCTTCGCGCTTTTATGCGTGAAGGTCTCGTCGGCGTGGTCGTCTCGCACACAACGTCGATGGGGGGGAACAACAACAACGTTGAGGCCATAGAACTCCTGGAGCTCCCCCGCCGAGGGTCGCGCCGTCGCCGTCATCCCGCTGATCTTCGGATAGAGCTTCAAGAAATGCTGCAGAGTGATAGATCCTGAGAATGGATCCTCCCGACCCCAGCACGAGGTTTTCCTTGGCCTCCACCGCCGACTGAAGGCCGTTCGGCCAGTGGCGGTCTTCGACGACTCGACCGGTGAACTCATCGATGATCTCGATTTTCTCGTTGCGGACGATGTAGTCGACATCCCGAGGCAGCAAGTACTCCGCGTGAAGCGATTGATGCACCCGTGTCAGCAAATCCAGGTTTTCTCGAGAATGGAGACTTCCGCAGCGGAGCAAATCCTCAATCCGTTTCAGCCCTGTATCTGACAGATAGACGTTCCGTTTCCCCTCGTCCGTTTCGAAATCGACACCTTCTCGGAGGCTTTTGGCGATTTGTGCGAGCTGAGCAGGGTCCGCCTGCGGCTTCTCTGTGCTTCCCGCAATTACGAGCGGAACGCGGGCTTCGTCAATCAATATGGAGTCGGCTTCATCGACGATTACGAAGTGAAACGCCCGATGCACTAGGTCTTCCGTCGTGTAGCACAAATGGTCTCTGAGGTAGTCGAAGCCGGCTTCCTTAGCCGTCGAATAGGTGACGTGGCAGGCGTAAGCTTGCTTTCTCTCGGTGGGTGACATGCCCTCCTGGATACATCCCACACTCAACCCCAAGAACTCGTATATCGGCCCCATCCAAGCCGCGTCTCGTCGAGCCAAGTAGTCATTGAACGTGTGGATGTGGACACCATGTCCTGACAGAGCATTCAACACTGCCGGAAAGACCGCGACCAAGGTCTTGCCCTCGCCCGTATTCATTTCGACCAGCTTGC
Organism: uncultured Acidobacteriota bacterium; assembly: GCA_963697355.1. Taxonomy (GTDB): domain Bacteria; phylum Acidobacteriota; class Vicinamibacteria; order Marinacidobacterales; family DATDRI01; genus CAVONV01. Next base: position 50,392 of record CAVONV010000021.1, on the reverse strand, counting down.
CCTGATGCATGGCGATACCGGCCGCGACTTGCACATCAAAGGGCCGCAAACCGAATGCTGCGTTTGGCCGTCTCTCGTACTAAGGCATAGGTCTCGATCAACAAATCTTCGACAGGTTCTCCTTCCGTTGCTCGCTTGATGAGGGCCGCGGATTTACTTCTCAACTCGTCATCCGACGCGTCCCCGAGATTGATGGTTGCGATTTCGGAGAGGTGCTGCTCATAGGGTGCGAGGTCCCACTCAATGGGAATATTTCGCAGCTTGTTCCAGAGATGCTTCAAACGGCTTGTATCGAGACGACGCATGGTGAGTAAACTCGAGACAAATCTTCTCGCAACCAAAGGGCGGGCGCCAATGGGTCAAGAAAACCTGGCTCGAAGCGCCGAGATAGGCGAAACATCAGCCGTCCGTCCGTTCGCCCCTTCAGATCTTGTTGTGGTATCCTCCCATCGCGTCAGCGAGTGGTCCCAATTCGTAGAATCAGTGCGGCTGATGGCCATACCAACCCCGAATCCGCCTTATCAAGTGAGGGTCCAATGAACTGTAGAAACGTTCGGTCCACGTGTATTTGCATCCTACTACTGGCTTGTTGCCTGGCTCCCATCGCTTCGGCAGAGATCCCTTCTCCCGAAGACTTCTTCGGGTTCCAAATGGGCGCGGATAAGAAGATCGCCCGCTGGGACAAGATCATCGAGTACTTCGAGCTCGTCGAGAAAGAAAGCGACAAAATCAAAGTCGTCAATATGGGGCCCTCGACCATGGGGCACCCTTTTCTCGTGGTCTTCATCTCTTCAGCCAAGAACATCGCCAACCTCGACCGTTTGCAGGAGGTCAATGAAAAGCTAAGCGACCCGCAAGGGTTGACGGAGGCCGAAGTCAAAAAGCTCGTTGGTGAAGGCAAGGCGGTGATTTGTCAGTCCATGAGCCTTCATGCCACCGAGATCGGCGGTACCCAAATGACGCCGGAGCTGACCTACGACCTTCTCACTCAGCAGGACGAAGAAACAACACGAATCCTCGATAACGTGATTTTCGTCATGATTCCCTCCTTCAATCCGGACGGCCAAATCATGGTTACGGACTGGTACAACGAGACGCTCGGAACGGAGTTCGAGGGGATCAACTTGCCCTGGCTCTACCACAAGTATGTCGGCCACGACAACAATCGGGACGGAGATTATCTCAACATGATCGAATCCGTTTACGCGGCTAGGATCATGTACCGAGACTGGAAACCCCAGGCCTATATCGATCACCACCACATGGGTAGCTACGGTGCTCGGTTCTATGTCCCGCCTTACAGCGAGCCCATTCGTCCCTACGCCGACCCGCTCGTCTGGCGGGAGATGAGTCTCTTTGGCGGCCATATCGCTTACAAGCTAGAGGAAGGCGGAAAGAAAGGTATCCTCAACAAAGCTCAGTATCCGGGTTGGGGCCATTTTGGGTGGCACTGGATCACTCCTTTTCACAACATCGCCGGGATGCTCACCGAGTCGGCGAGTGCCCGATTAGCTTCGCCGCTCTACATCCACCCGGATCAACTCCGCGGTGGAGCCCGAGAGCTGCCCGAATATGAAGCCCAGACGAACATGCCAAGTCCCTGGCCGGGAGGCTGGTGGAGGCTCCGGGACGTTGTCGAGCAAAAGAAGATCGCCGCATGGGCGCTCCTCGACATCGCGGCCCGTCACCGGGAGACGTTACTCTGGAACGCTTACTTGAAAGCCAAGCGACAAACCGAACGAGGTGCCAACGGAACGCCCAAGGCCTACGTGATCACCAAAAGGCAGCATGACCCATTGACCGCCGTGAAGATGGTCAACACGTTGATGCAATCCGACATCGAGATCTCGCAAGCGCAGAAGCCGTTCGCCATCGACGGTATGACTTATGAAGCAGGCTCTTTCGTGGTTTCGCTCGCGCAGCCCAAAATGGGTTTGATCCGAAATTTGCTGGGACAAACATTCTATCCCGATAACGAATGGACTCGAGCCCGAGATGGCTCTCCGCTCCGGCCCTACGATTCCGCGACCCATACCATGAACGAGTTCATGGGTGTCCGCGTTGATCCGATTGATGTGGCGGTCAAAAGAGACTTACAAATTCTCACTGAAGCCGTGCCGCTCGTTGGGAAGGTCGCCGAGGGCTCGAACTGGGTGCTCGATGGGAGACTCAATGCCAGCTTCAAGGCCGTCAATCTCCTCATTGACAAAGGTGTAACGGTTCGCCGCGTGGACAAGACAACATCAGGCCTCCGTCCGGGAGACTTCATCGTTTCCGGTGGATCAAAGTCGGACCTCGATAACGTCGCGACGGAAACGGGAGTCGACTTCAATGCGCTTGCGCGCAACGTCACGGGAGGAACCCACGACGTCAAACAGATGCGCGTCGGAATGTACCAACGATACCGTGGCGGCAACATGGACGAAGGCTGGACCCGCTTTCTCCTCGAGCAATTCTCTTTTCCCTACACGTCACTAAAGGACGAAGAGATCAAGAAAGGCGGTCTCAACGCCACTTACGACGTCATCGTTTTGCCGAACGATTCGACCGGCATGATCACCGGCGAGGGAGAAGAAGAAGGGTTCGGTGGGCGACCCACCGTGTATCCGCCCGAGTACATGAGCGGCATTGGCAAAGAGGGCGTCGAAGCTCTCAAGGACTTCGTGAAAAAGGGCGGCACATTGGTGACGCTCGGCGAAGCCACGGCCTTCGGCATCGAGAAGTTCGAGTTGAGCGTCCGGAACATCGTCGCCAATGTAGACCGGAAAGAATTCTTCTGTCCGGGCTCGACCATCAAAGCGACTTTCTATAATGACCATCCACTAGCTTATGGGATGCCGTCCGACGGCTTGGTTCTTTACTGGAACAGCCCGGTGTTCGAGATCATCCCCTCCGGCCACAACGAGCACTACGAGACGATCGTCCGCTATGCCGATCGGGATCTCCTTCAAAGCGGCTGGCTCATCGGGGAAAAACACATCGCCAAGAAGGCGGCGATGGTCTCTTCGAAGTACGGCGACGGGAAAGTGATCTTAATCGGATTCAGGACCCAGAACCGTGCTCAAACCCACGGAACGTTCAAATTGTTCTTCAACGCGCTATTGCAGTAAGAGACGGTGACAGTCACTGTAAGCCTCACATTTACATCTAGATAAGTGGTGACTGTTACCAAGCGTCAACGGTTGACAATATATGACCGGTCAGATAGACTGGTTATATGAAAACGTTGACTTCAACGGAGTTCAAGGCCAAGTGTCTTGCGATCTTGGACGAGGTCGCTCGCACCGGCGAACCCGTCACGATCCTCAAACGGGGCCGCCCCGTTGCCCAGCTGGTGCCCCCCGTTCCGTGGGGAAAGGGCTATCCGCAGGAAGAAATCATCGGGACGGTTCGCATCAAGGGCGACATCATCCAACCTGTACTGCCAGCCGATGATTGGGAGGCAGAGAAAGGCTCTTCGTGATCCCTCTTCTGGACACGCATGTACTCGTACATTGGATCTCAGGGAGCAATGTTCTTTCGCGTGAGCATCGTGGGATTATCGATGCAGCAAACGAGAAGTCACCCTTGTGGATTTCGGATATCAGCCTATGGGAGATCGCAACACTCAATAGTCTTGGCCGCATCGATCTCGATCTACCCTTGCGTGATTGGCTCGAGAGAGCGACCGCCCCTCCGCTTGTCCGGACGGCCGGCGTCACCCCAGCTATCGCTGCGGAGGTCGCAGCATTGCCGGACACCTTCCATCGAGACCCGGCAGACCGCATCATCGTTTCCACGGCCCGCGTAATGGGCGCCACACTGCTAACGCGCGATCAAAGGATCCGCGACGCCGGTATCGTTCAGGTGCTGTAACCTAAAACCGGACGCCTATGCCAAAGGACACTTCCAGATTGTGGAGGTCTTGATTCTAGATCCAGTCCGAAGATCTCGGCGATGGGACCCAAGACACCAAAGTCCTCTGCCTTGAAGGGAGTCAAGTGGTCCCGAATGTCGAACCGGATGGTCACCCGGTTGATGTTGGCTTTGACGCCACCGCCGAAGTTGTAGCCCAGCTTGTCGATATTGGGCGTTTCAATAATGTTGGCGAACTCGAACTTGATGCGGTGGAGTCCTGCTCCTCCCGTCAAGAAGGGCGACACGTTACCCTTGAGAAAGATGAGGAGGACATTGCCTTCTATATAAGTTGTCGGCGTCTCCACATTCAACAAACCCTCGAAAGCCTCTGCTCTGATGCCCGTGGAGCTCCGAACAAAACTGCCTTCGACTCCGAAACGGCCACTCACCCAACCACTGCGGAATCCATATAGAACTGCATCATCGAAGCTGGTCTCTGTCGATAAGTCCCTATTGACTATGAGGTTCCCTCCAAGAAGCGCGCCGAGGACACCGGTGACCTCGCCTTCGGCAGATGCTTCAGTGGTGGAGCAAAACAAGACGATCAGCGCGGTGCAAAAAACTCGGGACTTCGATACGTACGACATGTAGTTCATCCTCCAACAACGAATGTGATTTCGCCTCGCCAAACTTGCTGCCTTTCGCCAGCAGTTTCCACAGTTCAGTGTAATCCTCTGCCATTCTACCTGCTTCGGCCAAGGTCTTAGATCTTATCCGGAAAGTTTTGTAGGAACTCCTCTAGCGTTACAGCACGAACGCCGGGAGCTACGCTCGCCAAGCGAGGTCCCGAAGCAGCCGCCGGGTGCACGATGAGTGCATCGACACAGCGCTCTCCGAGAATCGTCGTGAGCTTTGGTAGCAGTCCTCTAGCACCAATGCGAAGCTCCCTGCCCAGTTCGCGAGGAATGACTCCTCTCCTTTTTTGAGAATTCTAAAGTCACACTTGAGAATCATCAAGGTCAGTTTTCTGAGCGCTTGCTGGCCCGACTCGGTTTTGGATACGGTCCTTCTTATCTTCCTCAACTTCCATGAGGTGCAGTCTGTCTCAGGCGGCGCCGTTGGTACACCGTCTGAACGATGATGGCGGCAAGGAGCCCCAATCCCACATGCAGCGACTGCGGGCTCGCGATCGAGTCCCACCCTCCTGTACTGACATTTGATAACATCCTCCTAGCTTGGAGAGTTTTATCTCCCCAAAGCTCGCAGAACATGTCGAGGGGATCGATGCAAACACTCAAAATGTTCGAAACAGGCCAAGACGATATTCCGGCAACCATCGGTTGGTATCTGGCCGATCTCGGTGAAGCCCGGGGTAAGCAGACCCTGTTCCGGCGCCAGTCCCCGCAAACGCTTAAGGTTCTGCGTGAGCATGCCCTCGTCGAGAGCACCGTGTCCTCGAACCGAATCGAAGGAGTGGTGGTTGACCAATCACGTCAGCGAACGGTCGTGTTAGGGAAATCGCAACTGCGGGATAGGAATGAGGAAGAGCTTCGCGGCTACCGCGATGCTCTGAAACTCGTTCATGAGGGCCATGAAAAAGTGAAGATCTCGATCGGTACGATTCGGGAACTCCACCGGCTTGCACGAGGCGGAGTTGGGGATGCGGGACGATACAAAAGGAAAGACAGTGACATTATCGAACGCTATCCTGACGGATCCGTTCGGGTGCGCTTCAGACCGGTCGCGGCATCAGAAACACCCCGATGTTCGAAGGAGCTTGTCCTAAATTGGAATCGGTGTATCGACGAGCGCTGGGTGCACCCGCTTATTGCACTGGGAGCATTCAGCCTGGATTTTCTGTGTATTCACCCCTTTCGCGACGGGAATGGTCGTGTATCGCGATTGCTCTTTTTGCTCGAGTGCTATCACCTGGGCTTCCATGTGGGGCGCTACATCAGCCTCGAGCGAGTCATCGAGCAGAACAAGGATCGTTACTACGAGACTCTGGAGATTGGATCGCAAGGGTGGCACGAAGGCCGCCAAGACCCTTGGCCTCACATCAGCTTTATGCTCTTTGTCCTTAAAGAGGCTTATCGGGAGTTCGAGGAACGCGTCGGCCAACTAAAGAGCCCGCGCGGGGCGAAAACGGAGCAAGTTCTGATAGCCATTCGGTCAATGCCCAAGGATTTCACCGTTTCGGAGCTGCAAAAGGCCTGTCCAGCAGTCAGTCGCGATATGGTGCGCCGCGTTCTCCGGCAACTTCGGAACGACGGTAAAATCGAGAGTCAGGGAACCGGGCGCGGTGCTCGATGGCGGAAAAGGGGTAATGTCTTTGAAAGGGGGCAAAAAACGGGGTAATGTCTGGCGCCGTGTGGGTTGGTCCTGAACATTCACACACGGGATCGAATCAAAGTGCGCAATTCACGTGTAAATGCGCGAGGCCGCTCTTCCCCGGTTCGTTAGGCTGTTTTCCAACTTCGTCGTGCACCCACAAGCCGTATTCTGGTGGAGGACATGCAAGCATCGGCCGAGCGATTCCCTTGCGCATCTCACTCCCCGGTGCGTGCAACTTTCCTTTCGCGGCGCCTTTGGTGCACCGTCTGCACGATAATGGCGGCAAGGAGCCCCAATCCGAACGCCTCCCCGGGAAAATCAATCTGGAAGCCCTGCAAAATCAACGTCATCCCAATCAAAATGAGGAAGGTCGACGTGACGTACTTCATCGATGGATTGCGCAGCATGTAATCGGCGAATTGTGTGCGAACAGCCACCGGATCAAGGTAGCCACCGCTAAGATACTCGCTATGTTCACGAGACGGTCGGTTATCGCAAGGATGGCGACGACGGCGTCGACTCCATGGCGAAACTTACGATGCTCATCTCGATGGGCGCGCGTCGAAATGGCATGCGTTTGACGACCGTCTCGCCCCTTTCAACGCCGCCAAGAAACTCGCCGAGCTCAACACAACTGCTGACGAACAGAACATACCGGCCGCCAACATGGCCAGACTGGGATGATGCTTGGCGGCCTGAAGAACTTTTTCTCCTGAAGACTCCGAATCAGTGATGTGACATCGGAAACGGTAGTCTATCCATGCCAGGCCTGGTTTTCGGACGTGGCACTGGAGGTGCTCTTGGCGCCGGAGACGAAGGAATCCACTGCTCGCTGTCCTTCGTCCTCCAACGAACACAAGGGATCGCAAAGCCAAGAACGAGTCTATGGCGAGGTGTACTTGCTGTACGCTTCCTCCAGAACCTGTTTACCAGACTCCAAAGCAAAGGCAAGGCCCTTCCGAGCCTCGGACTGCGCCGAACTACGGACGATGCCACCGAAAAGACCCGTCAAGCCGTCCGATCGGCTTCGGTTCAGACTAATGAGATAAAAGCCCTCCTTCTTCGGATTGGCGCTGTCCTTGACGAGGAACTTCAGTTCCAACGCGGTATGAAAGTAGTGGCTGGCGTAGAGCATTTTCGAGCCAATGGCCACGGCGGCATCATCGCCTTCTCCAAAGGGGTAGATGACAACATGGTTCATCCGCACCGTCGGACGAAGGCCGAACTGCACACGTGACCAATACAAATAGCTATCCGCACCCGGTAGCTCTGCATTCGGGTAATCGTCCAGGTAGCGATGAAACTCGGGGATGTACTCGACAAGAAAGGGCGAGTTCTTCAAGAGTCCGTCGAACTCCTTTTCCAAGAACGTGGGCCTTTTCTTGTCACGGTAGGCTCCCAAGGAGGCATCACCGTTCTTGTGGTATTCCTGAGCCGCCTCCAGCGTCATCTGACGTATGAGTCGGTTGGCTTGGTCATGAGCATCGGGGGCGGACCAGTTGAGTTCCTTTTGGACCCGCGCCAATGCCGGCTCATCGACTTTGACCTCGCAGTCACCCACCTTGCATTTGGGAATGGCCTTCAGGTCCTCTTCAGGAAACGACAACTCGTCAAAATCCGAAAGCTGGGGCGGGTCGCTGATCTTCTTGATGGCTTGGACCGCATCACCGCTTTCGAGCGTCTCGATATCTTTCTGCCACCTGACGAACCAATCCATGGGCGCATCGATCCATACAATGCCGAAAACAGCTACTTCGGTTTTCTCGTTAGTCTTCAGAACTTTTGTAACGACCTTACCTTGCTCCATTTCGCTGATATCGGCCGGCTTGAATCCGATATGCTTCATGAGAAAGGTGTGCGGCTCACGCGGCTGAGTTTGACCGACAGCGCTTAGCGGCGCAGCCAACCACGCGACCAAAACAACCATGAGGGCTTTTCCCAAAAATGAATTCATGATGATTTACTCCTCTTGAATTTGCCTTACAGGATTCTCCCAGGGGCTACTTGCCTTTTCCACCCCAAGTGTATTGATAAGCAAGGACAATGGCGTCAAGGTCCGAGCCAAAACGGGTCGCCACACCGCTGGCCCCAATGATCTTGATAGAGCTCCCGCCTTTTAAAGGGAGGGAGAGTGTACAACCGAATCGATAATTGCGCTGGATGTTGCCGCGAGGCTCCCCGTTGACCTTCCACTCTCCACCGGTACCGTAACCGAAGTTGATGGCCAGCCAAAGGCCCGGCCGGAACGGCCTTATCGCATGGGCCTTGATCGCGTAAAAAGGTTTTTGTTCCAGAACCTGCCCGCCGAAAAAATCGTCGTTGGTCGTGAAGAACAAACCGCCCCCCGCTAGCTCGAAGAACCACTTACGCCACACTCGGGAGACGCCGATTTCCGGTCGGAAGGACCACCGGTTCGCGCCAAGGTTGAATAAACGGTCCGGTTCGTATTTACCCACAGGCGCGGACACCTGAAGACCCACCCCGACGATTGTCTTCTGCCGATAGTCGGCGAACTCCTTGACGTTCAGAGCCGGGGCTCCCGTCAGATTGACCGCCAACCGGAAGCGAGGGTCTCCCCACCCGACGAGCTTGCGCGTACGGAACTCTTCTTCAAAAAAGCCTTCGTATTTTCCCCAAGCGTAGGGGACGGTCACCTCGAATTTTCCTGCCTTTCCGAAGAGGTCTACGGCCCGGAGATAAGTGAACGCAACGAGGTTGAGGGATCCGTCCACATTGTCAAGAGGAAGCGCGGGAACCAGCAACACGTTTCCTCTCGAATAGCCATAGCTCAACGCGACTGCATTCACGCCGACGGGCGTGTTGCTGTAAAGTCTCGGCTCCAACTCTTGTCCACCGGCGGTGGTGGCTATCCATATCAGGACAGATACTATTGATAGAAAAAGGCGTCTCAGGGGAAACTTCATGCCTGCGTTCCAGGAGTCGCATTGGGCTGCCTTTGCGACTGGAGCAGCTTTTCGGTCCCTTCTCCCCAGTTCAAGATCCATCCCAAGGCATCCATCATCGAGGCGTCGAGCTTCTCGACTTTGGAACCACTCACAACCTGTAGAAATCCCACTCCAGGGGTTGGCGCGAGAGGCACGAAGACGGTCAGGTGGCCGTCGGGAAGCTCTTCCACGATCGCCACGAGCATGCGGATGTCAGAAGAGACGGAAAGGACTGCTGGTTGGAGCTGGTCGGGGGCATCCTTACCTTTACCGGAGATCCGTGCGGACAAGCTCCTCAGGATATTGTAGGGCGGAAACCGTACGAGAATGGTGCTCTCGAACCAGGCACCAAACCGCCGCGCCAAAGCAGAATGGCTTGCAAGGCCAACCAGTGCGATGACCACGACCAAAATCCCCGCGGCCGCAAATTTGTAGGACCACTCGCCCGGAAAGAGGCGGGCTGGCAAAACGTCCAAAATGGGCTGCGTCAGGGCCATCGTCATGTCGAAAAGCTGGCCCAGCAGCAAGTACGCGATCAGTATCGGCAAGAGAACAAAGAAACCCTCGACGAATGAACGAAAGAATCCTTTCATATCCTTAACCTCCCCGGATTACCGGCTAACCGGCGACGGGCCACGTTGCTGCACCTTTCTGGGATTCGTTCCCGTGTACCGAGAGACGATAGATGAACCCTTAGCACACGAAGACTCCCTTCACTTATTGTGGAAAAGACTTGTACGAGACTATCCGCCAGTTGCCCTCTTCACGTGTCCACAGCAATCCGAGTATGCCCGAGCTCTCGTCTTTGAACCGGAAGATGACACCCCAATAGGTCCCGTACTGATCTCCCGTTCCCGCGGGACGAGCGGGCACGTCGCCGCAAACATACTGTTCCGCAAGCTCATTGGTCATCTCGTCCACGGTGAAGTCTCTTTCGTAGGGATGCGAGATCACGCGCGTTGTTTTGCTCCGAGGGATCACTTCGTCAATGGCTTCAGTCAAGTTGTCACGGTCACCCAGTTCGTCGACCGCTAGCTCCATCAAGTCCTTGAGCGTCTCACGAGCTTGACGGGCATCAAGGGCCTCGTCCTGTGCATCGTCATCCAAGTTCAGACAGGCGTAAGACCGGGGCGACATGAACTCCATGGCTTCTTCCACGTCCCCTCGAACCAGCCAGTCTGTTAGAAACTCTTGCACCGCATCGTGAATCTGGTCGATCTTTACACCTCGCGCTCGATTGGGCGGCAGCGGCGTCGGCTCCTCCGGGGGCTCCGTGTACAGGATGTCTCGCTGGACCGTTTCGTCTCGCTCCTTAAACTGACCAAAGATACCTTGCCACCAAGCGACGAATCCTCCCCAGCGTCCGTTGTGCTTCTCGTGGTTGTCGCCGGCTCGCACGTCAGAGTTGGCCGAAGTCAAGTGGCCATTGAACATGGCTTGGGGTATCTTGCTCGAGCGGTAGTCCACGTCGATGTCCGCCCTCGTACTGTCGTCGGAAACTGAGAACTGAATGTTGGGCACTTTTCCTTCCTGCCGGAAGGAGGTGGGATAGCCCACGTGGTACACCGTATTCTCATGGCCGAGGAAGAACTCTTTGGACTTTTCGAGAGTTTCCCTCGTGTTGGGCTCGAGAAAAACATAGAGACGGAATTGCTGATCGCCCCCTCGACCGTAATATTGACCTGCTATCCGCTCGATACCTTTCACGAGGTCGATAGCCCTCCCGAGCGAATTACCCTCCTCGTCGGTGAGCGTAGAGTTGATCAAGGCATGTGTCACCGCATCGAACGTCGTCCGCTCGGATATGGTCATCGAGTCGAAATACTCCTGAGGGCTCAGTGAGCGTCCCGCCCTCTCGTTGTACGCTTCGGCATAGGGATCAAACAAGTGCTTTTGGACCTGCTCCAGATCGATGTATCGACTCCTACCGGTGTCGAAATCCTGTGCAGCATCGGCGAGGAGCTTGTCCGGCCAGTTGCGGTCGATGCCCACGACCTTGAGATCGCCGGACTCTTTGCGCATAAAGACGCTGACGGACGTTTGAGGATCTTCCGCCCAGATTTTAGCCGCGACGTAAACTCCTTCCTCACCCGTCTCCACGATGGAAGGCACTTCGAAGGACGTCACCTTCCCTCCAATAGGAGTATGTTTTTCGAGGTCGTTGTCGAAATGAGACCACTGGACATTGTAGCTTTGAGGAGCTGACACAAAGCCGTATTTCGCTTCGAGATTATCGAATGCCAACTCACCGTTCTCTAATCTAAAGTTATCGAGAGGAAGCACTTTCTTCAGGTAGGTTTGCCCAATCTTGTCCCGCCGTGCCGTCAAGCATCGCGCAATCCAGTCTTCGGCTTCCGGGTTACTGTATTGTCCTGTGCCGACCAACGCTCGAATTTCTTCGTCTGTAAAAGCCATGACCTGTTTGGCTGCCCAATAGGTATCGTCCGGGAGTCGATTGGCAAAAGGAGCGAGCTCGTACTCCGTCGTCCATTTCTCCGGCTCGAAAGTGGCATACTCGAAACGGCCGACAGAGGAGAACTTGGGATACTTGGCTCGCATCCAACGTTGGCTGTAAAAGCCCAACCCGGCGATGTTTTTGAGGGTTTGGCCACGGTCAAAAAGTAAAACGTTTCCCTCATGGGCCTTTTTGCGGCTGTCTCTAGCACTTCCCAACGCGGTGTAGAAATCCACGAGGTAGTGCCTTATGTAGGGAACGTCGTTCTCGATGACCAAAGCATCCAGCGTATGGAGTGCACTCATATAGGCGTTATTGAGCCAGGCGGAAAAAACAAAAAGCCCTCTCAAGTCCCGGCGGTGCTCGTGAGGCACGATGTCGTTGGGATCGTCGCTGCGCGTCCCGAACACTTGAAAGGGGCCGAGCAGTCCTTCCCACGCTCCGGCCACCCTAGTGGCAACGGCTCGATAGCCTTTTTCCGGATCCCGTGCGACCTTCTTCAGAAAGTTGTCGATGTCCTCTTCGGTAAGGTCCCGGCGTTCGCCCATACTCGTGACGTCCTCACCGGCGTCCGAGGCGACGAGCTGATCCCTCTCGAAATACACGATGTAGTTCTCCGGCACGTTGTAGCCCAGGGCGTACATGATCTTCGTTGCCACCATCGTCGCACCCGTGGACATTTCGAGGTGGTCGGGTGGATCGAACCGCAGCAGATACAGCTGGTATTTGGAGTCCGCAATGAGAATACCGGGGCGCACGCCGACGGCCTTTACCGTCAGGGCCTTCCATGGTTCGTCTCTCAGAGGGGGTCGGTCGTCTCCGGTACCCCGCTTCAATTCTTCTAGGCTCATCCGCTTCTTGCCATGACGGTTCTGGTACCAAGGTCCATCCATGACCTCCCCCAGCGTGTTGACCCCCATACCCGGTATGACGCCGGTCTCGGGATGCCGCTCACCCGGGTCTCCAAACTGGCTGCTCACCCACTCCAAAATCTCTGAAAGCTCTCGAGGCTCGGCATCGATCACCGGCATAGGCGGCGGTTCCTTCGCCAAGGGATCGTCGGGATAGAACTTTTGGGCATACAGATTGGGAGCCGAAAGGCAAAGACCCACAAGGACCAATAACAGCACGCTGCTCGGAACTCTTCTGGCTCGCATCACCGCCACCTCAACTTATAGATGTCGCTAAAGGTCCACATGAATCGAAAGCCCTCGTCGCCATAGGCCATATCGACTCGCATGATGACGGCATTGGCGAGTCGCGCCCGAAACCCGATGCCACCGCTGTACTTGAGCTTTTGGGGATCGATCAGTTTCTTCCTCGGAACCACCTTTCCGCCATCGATGAACACCGCCATGTCGAGACCCGAAAAGGCGTACCACCGGTGTTCGACACTGACGAAGATGGAGTGATCGTCCGTGTAGCGGTATCGTGCAAAACCCCGCAAATCGTCGTTGCCGCCTATGGTGGGCTGGGAGTAAAAAGGAACGGCGTCTCCTTCCGTAGGAAACGAGAGTACCGATGCGACACGAATCGCGATGGTTCGGGTTTTGTTGAAGTAGGGAATGTACTGCTGAAACTCGAGCTCAGCTTGTTTGAAGCTGTACTTGAAGAGCTCCCGGTCCGAATGCAGGCGCCACCGCAATCCGTAAAGGCCACCGGCCTTGGGCCCTTGCTTGTAATCCCGCCAGTCGTAAATGAGGAAGCCTCCCGTACGGGCAAAGACCGTGTTCTCGCCCAAGCCTGGTGCCGTCGTCGAGTCGAAGATTTCATCAGTCGACGGAACGCCACCGCGCCTCCCTTTTCCCGTATGGACCCCTAAAACACCGCCTGTAATCGCAATCCTGAAGTTTTTGAAGATCTCCAAGCCGGCATTGAAATCGAACTGCGTGGTCTCGTAACTGTAGCTCGACCGGTCGTCCACGCTCGCCGACATGCCCTGGCCGTAGTAGTCCATTTGAGGAGAGTTCTCGTATTTGCCGTAAAAGGTCAAGAACGTGCGCTCAGACCGGAAGCTCTTGAAATCCAATTGGAAGTCGACCATCGTGGCAAGCTCGGGGGTCATCCGTCCCGTCACGCGCCAGTCGAGACGATCCCGCCAGAAGTCACTCCGGCGATAACCCACACCAACCGTCGCGCCTTGCCCGGACCGCATGCCGCCCAAGACGACTTGCCACCCGTTAGCGCCCTTGCCGGTCTCGGTTCCGCTCAACAGTCCCCTTTCCACCAGCTTGTTCACTTCGTCGACCAACGGGGATTGTCGTTCCGGCCAGAGTCTGGCCATCTTGTCGCGACGGATCTGCTCGATCTCCTCAGTTCGTGTCTTGGGCTGTGTCAATGCCGGAGCGGCCGTTATCGGCAGAAGTAGGAGAGAAAAGTAGATTTGTCTGACCTTACCTATCATAGGAAACACCCCCAGAAAGAGCCGACCATGATCGTTATAAGTGCCATCTGACAGCCCTTCTAAGAAAGGTATGTGCCAAACGCAGGATTCGATAGAAAATGAGCGCTAAACTGTTTAATGCAAGGATTTAAATAGATAGTCGAATCTTATGGAGAACCAGAAACAGCGATCTGTTTCCACAGCATTTTGTGGAACCACAATATTTCGTGGCTTGACGCCTCTTGACACGGCCGTGCTGATCGAAGGTGAAACGGGGGTGGGAAAGGAGCTCTTTGCGCGGGCCATCCACCGCCGTAGCACCCGCAAGAATCGCGCTTTGATCAAGGTCAATTGTGCCACCCTTCCAGCGAATCTCATCGAAAGCGAGCTATTCGGTCACGAGCGGGACGCTTTTACCGGCGCGGCACGAACCCGCCGGGGTCGTTTCGAGCTGGCTGACGGCGGAACGTTGTTCCTCGACGAGGTGGTAGAGCTGCCCTTGGAGCTTCAAGGCAAGCTCTTGAGAGTGCTACAGGAAGGAGAGCTCGAACGAGTCGGCGGAGACCGGACGTCAAAAGTGGACGTTCGGGTCATTGCGGCCACCAACCGGAAGCTCGAGAAGGAGCTCCAGCACGGAAGATTCAGGGAAGACCTTTTCTTCCTACTTCATGTCTATCCGATCACGGTTCCCAACCTAAAGCAGCGCAAGGAAGACATCCCATTGTTGGTGAACGCGTTCGTGCAACGATTCGCCCGAGCGCAAGGCAAGCGCATCGAGCATATTCCTCAACCGGTGTTGGACGAATTGGTGGATTTCGCATGGCCGGGCAAGGTCCGCGAGCTGGAAAACGTCATCCAGCAGGCGGTGATTGCCACGAAGGACCAAACGCTGCGCCTGGCCGCGCGCCTTCGGAACGGGAAAACCGATCCCGACAAACAAAAGGTTTACCAGGGGAGTCTCGACGATGTTGAAAAGGGACTATTTCCAGCGGATCCTCGCCCACGCCGGATGGCGCATTGAAGGCCGTGGTGGCGCCGCCGAGCTATTGAAGCTCCATCCGAATACGCTGCGTTTCCGCATGCGCAAACTCGGGACTGAGCGACCCAAGTCCACCCGACGCCAAATCCAATCCTTACCTTGCAGCTTCTTGCTCAACAATTATCCTAGCTTACACAGCACTCCGTCAGCTCGCCTAGCCACAGCATATTGTGGTTCCACCAAATGCTGTGGAAAAAACAAGCGCTGTCACGGATAGTGAGAAATCCCAACGTGGCTTCAAGTTGTTGTTATATGACTAGTTAGGATCGACGTCATCGATAGCGACCGATTGGCATCGATCTTTCTTTGATGAGGTGGTGTTTTTTGAGGGGGCCATTCGATGAAGAACCGTTCACAGTAAGGAGACCACAATGAGAGACGAGCGAATAGGGGCGGGTTGGAGGGTGAAGGCGGGACTCGTGATCTTTGTGGCCAGCATCGGTTGGCCGGTATTGTTACCCATTCTACCGCTCCTGGGTGTTCCCGGTACGTCGGTCGCCGCGTTCACGGGTGTCATGATCGTTGTGGCCGAGATCATGCTCTTGGCCGGGGCAGCCATCGCGGGGAAAGATGGCTTTGCCTTCATCAAATCCAAGGTATTCGGATTCTTGAAATCCTACGGCCCGCCGAAGACAGTCACTCGAGCTCGCTACACCATCGGTTTGGTGATGTTTGCCTTGCCTGTTCTACTCGGTTGGGCTTCACCGTACTTTGGGCACCATATCCCCGGATTCGACGAGCACCCACGCACCTTCGCCATAATAGGGGACATCTTGTTGTTGACCAGCTTGTTCGTGCTCGGCGGCGACTTCTGGGACAAGCTGCAGTCGCTTTTTTTGCACGATGCTGGAGTCGTGATGCCGGACAGGCCCATCGCGCCTAGCTCGTCGCACTAGCCCGTCTGAAAAGAAAAAGACTCAAGTAATGATGAATAGGAGAAATGCTAATGACCTCATTTGCTACAAGATCTATCGCAGCCGCCTTGATAGCGTGGTCGGCAACCCTGGCCTGTTCGGCGGCATCGTCCGCAGCACCGCACAGTCCGAAGCTCGTAAGGGATTAGCCTTTGCCTTGGAATCGGGAAAACAGGTGTTGGAAGAAGCGTACCAGAAACACACCCAACAAAACAGTCCGACGCGTCGCTAGCAGCGGTACTGTCAAGTTAACGACCACCAAGTAGCTTAGGCCGAAACAGAGCCTGCGTTCTCTCCTTTTTCAATACGCACATGTCGCCTCTTTCCACTCATCGAAGGCTCGGTCACGGAGGGCTCCCGCGCCCGCTCTTTTGCGACGAGCTCGGGCCGCAAGGCTTTCAAGGCGACCTCGACCCGAAGCTTCAGGTCGAAGGCCCGCCACACCTGACCCATGCCCCCGCGACCCAAGAGCGCACGGATCTGGTAACGCTCTCCCAGGATCTGTCCCGGAGAAACTCCATCGCCTGCACGGTGCAGTGTGGGCAGCTCCTCGACACGGCGGGGCTCGCTCCGTTCGAGGTCCACGAGCGCGAGGCTCAGAAGGCACTGGGGACAGAGGCCCTCAGTTGCGGGATCCGAGGGCAAGTCGGTCCCGCAAACGGGACAGTGGTCGACTCCAACCATACCGGTCATCCTTAAATACAGGTGACGAAAGGAGAGGAAAAAGTTACGCCTGCCGGGGCTCCCAGGGGGCGATGACCCCCAGCAGGTGCCGTACTTCGTCGTCGACATCGCCGGGGTGAGCGACTGTCTCGACGATTTCTTCTCGCAGCAGCCTGCCGAATCGTTGCCGCAGCCGATGGACCGATGCCTTAACCGCGCCTTCCGAGCTGCCGAGCTCGGTGGCCACCTGACGGTAAGGAATGCGGGGCTCCTCCCCGGTTAGACATCCCTTGAGCCGGACGAACTCCTCCTCCTTGTCGGCCTCAGAAAATTCTTGCCGGAGTTTCTCGAGCACTCGCTCGAGGACCGTCAGCGCCCATCGTCGCTCGAAGATCTCCTCGGGCGTGAGCCGGTCCACGGGCTCGAACCGATAGCGGCCCTCGGCCTCTTCTGCCGCGAGGGAAATCGTGTTCGCTTTCCCGCCTCGTTTCAGCGCGCGCGCTTTGTCGCGCTCTTTGGTAAGGAAATGCTTGCAGGACACCTTCAGAAAGGCACGAAAACGCCCCTCCGAAGGATCGACATCATGAAGGTAGTCTTTTTCGAGGAGCTGGGCGAAGTAGGCCTGCGTGAGATCCCGAGCGTCCTCCGGGTCAATGCCCTGGCGCCGAACAAACACATAGAGGGGATACCAGTATGCCTCGCATAGCGCAGCCAGCGCTTGCTGCGCTTCGTTCGGGGAGCCGTCGCGCACCGCAAGCACCTGGCTCCAGCTCGTCGTCGCGAATGGCCCGCCCATGAGACTGCCCGCCTCCTTGGGGGTACTTTGTCAAGAAACAGGACCTTAGACGACCGGATGCGCACCACCCAGCAGTTGCGGTGATCATAAGCGATGTGCATCATTTTTGAGAGTGGTCTCGTGGTCGAAGTAACCGAGATCGTAATTCATGAAGGTGACGAGCCAGATTTTGTCTGCGACCTGCTTGATGCCGACGTTCTGACCTGCGAAGATGGTGCTCAGGTTGATCTTGAGCCGGTCGAAGCAGATGCGCCCGCACTGTGTGACGGTGATGGTTGCGTCGTGGAAGGGGTAGTTGAGCTCGTCCAATCCACGATAAGGGGTTGAGGAGCGCTGATAGCGCTCTGCAGGATATTGCATCCCTAGTGCCTGGTGGGGCCTTTGGTTGTTGTAGCAATCGATGAAGTCGTCGAACCTAGCTTGCTGTTGGAGGAAGTTGCCGGCGGCGGGCTTGGTGGCTTCGAGCTTGAGCGTTAGGTGCATGCGTTCGTGCCGGCCGTTTTGCTGCGGATGGCCGGGCCTGATGCGTTCGATGTCGATGCCTAGACGCAGCCACCATACGGAAAGCCTGCTCAGACCGAACAGAGCATTCGCGCATGAGAAGGGCACACCATTGTCGGTGCGGATCGCCTTTGGCAAGCCGAAGTCTTTGAAAGCCCGTTCAAACACGGTGAAAGCGTAGCCTTCCTTCGTTGTGGCGAGTGCATCACAGGCGATGAGATAGCGGCTCGCATAATCGGTGATGGTCAACGGGTAGCAGTAGCGTCGGTCGGCCAGCATGAACTCGCCCTTATAGTCGGCACACCACAACTCGTTGGGCTGGTGTGGCCTGGAAAGCGCGGTTCCTTGAGCCTTGTGGCGTCGCCGACGTCGACGCCGGACGAGCCCATGGCGGTCGAGCACGGCATGGACCGTGCTATTGGCTGGGGTGTGGACATCTGGATGAAGCCGCCGGAGCCGCTCGCGAATCTTCGGAGCGCCCCCGTTTGGCTCTTCCTTTTTCAGCTGAACGATGAGTTGCTCGACCTGGAACGGAAGCTGGTTGGCGTGACGGTAGGGACGCCGAGAGCGATCGGTCAGACCTTCTAGGCCGCTGTCCTTGTACCGGTTGAAGAGCTTGTAGCCGGTCTTCCGGGAAATACCGAACTCCCGGCAAAGCACCGCCATCTTCTCGCCATCCAGCAATCGAGCGACGAACCGGAGACGTTCTTCCACTTTGTTGCACTCCTTCCATGCCATTTTCCCCTCCCTTGGAAGGGAAAAGTGTTACCCATGTCTCCGGAATGGAGTGTTACCTATGTGCCGGGTAGGGCAAACGTTTGCGGCACCTCTCGGTATTCGACATCAGGCAATTGTCCCAATCTTGTCCGATTTTTTGCGCCTGGTTTGGAGTTCCCGACCGACTCCATCGGCACAACGTCGGGCTCGGTTGGCTGCTAGGCGACGTCGGCTCACAGCGTTCCGAAGCTCTATCTCATCCGTGATGTTGTATCGATCAAAGACCGCTCGTGTTTTCGGGTCTACTATCCCGTCACCATTGACAAACAGTGGATTATCTTGGTGCCAACTTGGTGCCAAACGTGCAGAACCCAGCAGAACTTACGTAGTGTATGAAGGCGAACTAGGATGACGTAGCGTTTCGCGTCTCCTTCCTCTTCCTTGAACGCGAAGGCTTTAGAAGAAACCGCCGTTTCGATACCTTGTGTTGGTTCGCTCCATCAGCATGACTTCGAATCTGTAGGTCGTACGTTCGAGTCGTACAGGGCGCGCCACTTTAGCACCGGCGTCAACGGGGGCTGGCCTTTTGGTTCGGCGCTGGCGCGCCATTTTTTTCAGTGGGTTGCGGGGTTCCTTCAACCAAAGACTCGTTTTGGTGCCAACCTTTGGTGCCAACTTTTTCAACCACCTGGTCCTCACCAGGTGCTTTGTCCAGCAAGTCGGCAAAAGTCTGCCCCTCTCGTGGTATCCATCGCGCATAGTGGCGAAGCGTTGTATCGGGCTACGATATGGGTCGGAACGCATCGTTGATACGTCCCACGCAGCAGACTATACTAGTAGCAGATACGGTATCGAGAGACGTTATGAACAAAGACTACGTCGAACAGCGCAAGGGCGGGTACTGGATTGCCGGCACACGTATCTCGCTCGACTCCATAATCTATGCCTTCCGCCGCGGAGCGTCGCCGGAAAGCATCCAGCGATCGTTTCCCCTGCTCATGCTGGAACAGGTTTACGGAGCGATAACTTTTTACCTTGCTCAAAAGCCTGAGATCGACGCATATCTTGCGCGCGGTGCAGAAGAGCTGGAACGGATACGTACATCCGCCCGTGACGCAGACCCCGAATTCCACAAGAGGCTGGAAGCTGCCCGGAACCATCTGCCTACTAGACAGCCTTGAAGATTCGTTTCCAAGCCGACGCCGACTTCGATGAAGACATCGTCACCGGCTTACTTCGGCGCGAGCCGGGCATCGACTTTCAAACCGCAACAGAAGCCGGGCTCCGTGGTCTGGATGACCATCAGGTGCTGGCGCGTGCGGCGGAAGACGGACGGCTTCTTGCTACTCACGACCTCAAGACGATGCCATATCATTTTGCAGATTTCATTCTCCAAAAAAAGAGTCCGGGCCTTGTGATCATCTCCCAAAAGATTGGCGCGTCGGTCGCGATTGAAGAGCTGCTTTTGATTTGGACAGCTTCTGAAGCTGAAGAATGGACCAATAGAATCGCGGTCATCCCTTTTTGACACCCGCGCGAGCAAAGTCCTCCCAGCGTTTCTACTGTTTCCCCTCCGCCAAGCTCAAACGGGATGAAGTTGCGGTCCGAGCGCGGATTGAGCAACCCGAATATCGGCTCGAGAGCCAAAACGGCGCGAAATAGCCATACAGCCAATGACCGGTGACTGATGACGTCAAATAGAGTTGACAATCAGTCGGCCTTACTAGGCTAATAACTGCTTCACGATGTTGACGCGGGGTGGAGCAGTCAGGTAGCTCGTTGGCTCATAGCCCAAAAAGCCGGTTACCTGGTTTCGCAGTGATTGGATGCAAGAAGAAACAGGTTCCCTGATTCGTAATCAGCAGGTCGGTGGTTCAAATCCACTCGCCGGCTCCAGTGGAATCAATAACTTAGCTTACAATTTTTATGGGGCTTCTGCGTGTAGGTAACGCATAGGTAACAAGTGGCGCAAGAAAAAAACAACGCGGCCTTTTCTTTTTAAGAAAGCGTTGTTGAACATGGTGAGCTGTACTGCAACACCCTGAGTTACCCCTGTGTGTGAGCAACATGATAACGAATGAACAAGTCCGCTTATCAGCGGCAACCGAAAGCAAAACCCCCTCATTTATCCCCCATTGCGTGGGATGCGGTGGCCATCAGACTCATTCTCTTTTTGAGCCTGAGCCTTTTGCGGTGGCAGGCCGGTCCACGAAAAAGGAGGCAGGATTCCTAGCGGAGCGGGCTGCACCGAACTGGCGTGCAGGCCGCGCCGGCCTTCCGCCGCCGAAAGCGAGATGTACTATGGACCAACTAAACGCTTATGAGGTTAGGACTGCATGTCGAACCAACGTTGCCAAGCGGAGTGAGGAACCACCTCCGAACGAGCCTCCATTGGAAGGATCTATGAGTCACCCAGCAATCCTCGGGATTCTACTTTGGCTGGCCAGCGGTGCCCAGATGAATTCCTGCATGGAGAAAATCTTCTACTCCTACCGCAACAAGGAAGCGCCGTTTCTAGAGAAAATCAAATACTGGCCGTTCCACAAGGCGATCGACTACTTCCTGAGAGCGTGATGAGAGACCTCACACTCGCAGTACTTCTGACAGCCTCCCGTCTTGCCTCCGTCCCACCGTCTTTGGGCTTTTGTCAACCCATCCACCCCTTCCGTTTGAAGTAGATCCACATGCCCACTGCGATTACCGCCATGATGCCCAAAGCCACCGGATAACTGTAGGCGAAGTGCAGTTCGGGCATCGTGTCGAAGTTCATCCCATAGATTCCGGCGAGAAGCGTCGAGGGCATGAAGATCGCCGAGATAATGGTCAGTAGAGCCAACCGCTGATTGGTCTTGTCCTGTACGTTTCCGACATACCGCTGATTCAAGTCACTGAGGCGACTTTCCAGGCGCTCGATACTCCGCGTGAGATTCTCCGTATTGCTCAGCGCAAGTTGGTAGTAGGTCTGTAGCTCGGTCATGTTGAGATGGGTGGAGCTCATCGCCTTGAGGACGTTGAAGACGACACTACTTTCTTCATTGACGGTATCCAACACGCGAACCGTGTCCTTCTCGTCCAGGATTTGCTCGAGGGTCACCAGATCCGGGTCGCGATCCATCGTCACATCGAGCTTGTCGATGCGGCGGCGTGCTCCGAGTGAACGGTCGAGATTCCCGTCGGACTGCTGAATGAGCAACACACAGACAAGGTTGGAAATCGAGGCCACCGGGAGTAAGGGTGATGGACTCCGGAGATTGTCTACCAGCGCAACGAGGGCTTCGATGGGTTCAGGATGGATCGTGACCATCAAATTCCGAAGACACAGTACCACTAGAGATGTGGTACCGGAAGCACTCACTCCGGTATAGACGGGGAGCTCAAAGAAGATAGCGTCATCGCAGGGGATCGCTCGAGGCCGTTCGCCCGCGTCACGGCAGCACTGCGCCATGATGGGATTCAGTTCGACCATCGAGAGTAGCGTCTCCAAAGCATCTATGCCTGTGGACTCGATGTCCAACCACAGCGGGGACTTACCCGCTTGGATTGCCTCATGTACCGATTCGGTCTCTACGGACTCCAGATGTTCGGCGATACGGTAGCACTGAAGCTACGTCGTCATCTCTCACCATCCCTTCGGCATATTTGACGGAGGAAAATCAACCGGGCGAGTTGCTGCACCTTTGT
The DNA here is from genome assembly GCA_963697355.1 of uncultured Acidobacteriota bacterium. Lineage (GTDB taxonomy): Bacteria > Acidobacteriota > Vicinamibacteria > Marinacidobacterales > DATDRI01 > CAVONV01. The sequence goes on along the minus strand of CAVONV010000021.1, from coordinate 28,127 downwards.
GAGCTCGACTATCCACCGGGCACCAGCCTCGGCCGGTCGAGATGCACATCAAGCTGTGGAAACGCGATCACGATCCCCGCGTCCTTCAGGCCCCACCAAATGGCTTCGTTGAGCAGCGATTGTCGCCGCCCGGCCTCCCAAGGATTTTCGATCCAGACCCAGACCTTGAAGTTCACCGCGGAAACCCCAAAATCCGATAGAATTACCGCCGGCTTGTGTTGGGAAGATGTCCAATCGAGCTCGTCGCAGACGCTCTCGAGAGTTTCCCGAACCTTGACCAGGTCAGAGGAATAGGCGACTCCGACCGTTGTTCCGACTCGACAAAGTGCATCTTTGAGTGTGTAGTTTGCGACCCGAGATTGCACGAGTTGTGCGTTCGGGATCACGAGGTCCCTTTCGTCCTTCGTTCTCGCCACCGTGGCCCGGAATCCTATGGTCTTGACCATCACCATGGTACCTTCGGTCTCCAGCACATCTCCGGGCTTGATGGATCGCTCGAGCCTGAGGATCAATCCCGAAACGAGGTTTTCGGAGAGGTTTTTCATTGCAAAGGCCAGCGCCACTGCGAACAGACCGCCCGTCGCGAACAATGCCGAGAGGTTGATGCCAAAAACGTGCAGTGCGAGGAGAATGCCGGGTATCACGGTAATGAAGCGGGCAACGTTCTTATAGGTGCGAATGGTGTCTTCGTCGGTGCCGGCGCCTTGTCTGAGTCGACGATCCATGTACCGTCGCAGCATTCGCGAAACACATAAGGTGGACAAGAGAATGACCACCGCCGCGAAACCTTCTACTCCAATCGTCTCAATCCTTCTCGCATCAATGAGCGTGACGAGCTTTCCAAACAGGTCCGTCATTTTGCTGGCTCCGTTCTTTCCGTGTCATTGTCGTAGCGGGACCACTGCACGTTTATACGTCGGGCGTGTTCTTGCCTATCCTTTTCATGAAATCCCTCCCCAAAGCTCATGGGTTAGCGGTCTGTAATTGAAGCATCATTGGGCGACCGTAAAGGTCATCGTGCCGCCGGCGTACTGGATCTCGAGCCGGCTGTCCCGACGGACATATCGTGACGCACTGGTGAGAGCGTTGATGTACTCCCTGTCCAAGGAGTCCTCCCCGCAATAAGCACGTGTGCAGGCGAGAAGCTCACTGATCGACAGAAGATTGCCGCTCACCTCATAGCTGCCGGTGCAGTTGTTGCAGTCCACCCTGGCGCTGAGCTGACCGTCGGAGCCGAAGCGGACGGTGAAGTTCTGGGGGTTTGGAATTTGTGTGCCCCCAAGCGCTTGAAGAGCCCAGAATCCCTGGGGCTTTTCAAGCTCACTCGGCGACGTTGCCTGATTACATGCGGTGAGAGCCAACAAACCCAGCAATAGAATCATCCCAGTGTGCTTCATAGTCTCCTCCTTGATAATCGATTGTCTCCACCCAGGGTTCACTATTCCTCCGCTTTGGGTAGCTCGACCGCTAGCAACGACACATCGTCCGAGAACGGTACGGGGTCGCACCAGCGCTTGAGCTCTTCGACACAGGTGGCTAGGCCCTCGCTCAACGAGCTCGTGCGTGTGCTCTCGATGAGCGCGATGAGACCCTCGGTATCCAGCATCTCGTCCTGCTCGTTCGCCGCTTCGGTGACGCCGTCTGAGAAGAAGTAGAGCCGATCGCCGGGCTCCAGTTGGACGTTCGTCTCATCGAACTCGGAATTCTCGAAAACCCCTATCGGGAGACTGCTGACGTTCAGCAGCTCCGGAGAGGCGCCTTGGCGTACCAGAATGGGGTGAGGGAGACCCGCATTGGTATACCGGAGAATTCGGCTCCGGGTGTCGAGCACCGCGTAGGCCATCGTGGTGAAACGATTGCCTTGTGCCTCCATCGGGAACTTTCGGTTCAAGAGCGCCGCCACCTCGCGCGGCGGTGTGACGACCAGAGTGTCGTCCTCACCGTTTGCAGTGACCAGGACCGAGGAACGGGGATCTCTCGTCGTCAGCACTTGGCTGAGAGTCACCGATAGCAGCGCCGCCGGGACGCCATGACCGGTCACGTCCAATAGGTAAATGGCCACGTGATGCTCGTCAAGCGGGAGCACGTTCAAGATATCGCCACCTAGTTCGTCGCACGGCTCGAAATGCCAGGCAAATCGGGCCCCCAGTCCGGCAGGCAGTTCCTTGGGTAATAGGTCGCGCTGCATGTCGGCGGCGGCATTGAGATCTCGCGTCATCCGCTCATTGGCCTTTGAGAGTGCCTGATTTCGTGCCGCCAGCTCTTGCTCGAGCTCGATGATCCTTTCTCCCGCATTTAGACGTACGCGCAGCTCACTACGATCGAAAGGCTTCGCGAGGAAGTCGTCGGCACCCGCTTCCATCCCGGCAACGAGGTCGGCTTTTTCCGATCGGCCGGTGAGCATGATCAAGTACGTGTAGCTCGATGCATCGCTTCCGCGGATGCACCGGATCAGTTCCCGACCATCCATGCGCGGCATGTCCCAGTCGGTCACGACGATATCGAACGGCTGCTGCTGGAATTGCTCCCAGGCCTCGGCGCCGTCTTGTGCAGCAACGACGCTGTGGTCCCAACCTTCCAGTTGTTTCTGAAGTGTTCGAAGCGTGATCCGCTCGTCTTCGGCGACTAAGATTCTCATTTCATCCTCGTTGACAAAAAACCGTGAAGCGCTTCTTTCAGCCGCTCCGTTTCGCGCTCTAAGCGGTCGGCCGCCGCTTCTACGTCGTTCAAACGCTCTTCGCGACCCATCTCTTCCAGCTCGCGTGCCGCGGCCTCAGCGGGCTTGTGCAGCAACGACGCTGTGGTCCCAACCTTCCAGTTGTTTCTGAAGTGTTCGAAGCGTGTATCCGCTCGTCTTCGGCGACTAAGATTCTCATTTCATCCCCCTCGACAAAAACTCGTGAAGCGCTTCTTTCAGCCGCTCCGTTTCACGCTCCAATCGGTCGGCCGCCGCTTCTACGTCGTTCAAACGCTCTTCGCGACCCATCACCTCCAGCTCGCGTGCCGCGGCCTCAGCGGGCTCGGCGCAGAAGTTGGACAACATTCCCTTCAGCATATGGGCCGGTTTGACGAGAGCCGCGGCGTCCCGGGACGCGGCGGCGGCTCGAACCTCCTCGAGCAAGCTTGGGCTGTCTTCGTCCAGCATCTCTAGCGGTTTCTCCCAAAAACTCCACATCTCCATCGATTTGCTCCATGAGGGCCTTCGCGTCGAAAATATCTGCCATAACGGTTCTCCCGCACTCCTCGGTTGACACAAGACTCACTTGTCGCCAAGCACTCTTTCGATCTCGGCGAAGAGGATTTGCCGCTTCACCGGCTTGGAGATATATCCATCCATGCCGGCCTCGAGGCAGCGCTCCTTGTCACCTTTCATCGCGTTGGCCGTCATGGCGATGATGGGCGTGCGGCGCGAGCCTCTTCGCGATCACGTTCCAGCGCACGAATCCGAGACGGTGGCTTCGAAGCCATCCATCTCCGGCATCTGCACGTCCATCAACACGACGTCGAATTGACCATGGTCCCAAGCCTCTACGGCCTCACGACCGTTGTTCGCGACGACGACTTTGTGGTTGGCCTTCTCGATGACGCGGATGGCGAACTTCTGGTTCACCTTGTTGTCCTCGGCAAGCAGGATGCGGAGATTGACGGCCGGCAGTGGACGCACCGGTTGCCTCCTGCGGCTTCTCCCGCGCGGGCGCCGCGGCATCCTTTCCGGCCACGGCATTGACGATCGCATTCATGAGAAGCGACTGCTTGACCGGCTTGATCAGATGTGCCGCCACACCGATCTCGCGACAACGGGCCACATCGCCGGGGCGGGCCGCGCTGGTCAGAAGAATGAACGGTACGTCACGGTACGGCGGATGGGACCGAGCGGTCTCGAAGAGGTCGAAGCCGTCCATCTCCGGCATATTCACGTCCGAGAGAACGAGGCGGAACGGATTGCCGGCGTTCGCAGCCCGCTCCAACGCCGACAGAGCCGACTTGCCGCTCGGAGCGGTCTCGGGAATCATCCGCCAGTTCCGGAGCATCTCTTCCAGGATGCGCCGGTTCGTCTGGTTGTCATCGACGATCAAGACCGGCAGGCTCTCGAGCTGTTCGCGCTTTTCCTGTGCTTCCGCCGTGGGTGTATCCTCGCCGAGCCCGAACCGGGCCGTAAAATGAAATATCGAACCGCGACCCGGCTGGCTTTCGGCTGCAATGCGCCCACCCATGAGCTCGACCAATTGAACGGAGATGGTCAGGCCGAGACCCGTTCCGCCGTACCGGCGCGTCGTGGAAACATCCGCCTGTGAGAACGGTTGGAAAATGGCATCGAGTTTGTCGGCGGGAATGCCGATCCCCGTATCCTGCACCGAGAAGCGCAAGGTCACGTCTTGGTCCGTTCGCTCGACTTGCTCGACACCGACGATGATTTCCCCCGTTTCGGTGAACTTGATCGCATTGCCGACGAGGTTCACGATGACTTGGCGCAAACGGTAGACGTCACCGATCAGGGCATCGTGCACATCGGACGGCACGTCGTAGATGAGCTCGAGGCCTTTGCTGTGGGCACGATTCGCAAGCGTATTGAGCATATCGGCGAGGGCGTCGCGCAGCGCGAAGTCGATGGGCTCGAGCTCCAGCTTGCCGGCCTCGATCTTGGAGAAGTCCAGGATGTCGTTGATCAGCGTTAGCAGGGCATCGGCGGAGGACTTGACCGTGTCCAGATAGTCCCGCTGCTCGGGTGTGAGCTCGGTGTCGAGCGCGAGATCGGTCATGCCGATGATCCCGTTCATGGGCGTCCGGATCTCGTGGCTCATGTTGGCGAGGAAGTCGCTCTTGGTCTTAGTGGCCTCTTCAGCCTTCAACTTGGCCTCCCTGAGTGCCTCCTCCGCCCGCTTGCGCTCAGTCAGATCATCCTTCACCGCCACAAAATGCGTGATTCTGCCTTTCCCGTCTCGGATTGGGGAGATCGATGCCATTTCCCAGTAGAGCTCTCCACTCTTTCTCCGATTACATAACTCCCCATGCCACTCTTTACCTGAGGTGATCGTTTGCCACAGGTCTCGGTAGAGCTCCGGAGAGTGCTTTCCTGACTTCAGGACTCGGGGGTTGTTTCCAATGGCTTCTTCGCGCGTGTAGCCCGTGATTCGAGTGAACTTCGGATTGACGTACTCGATACACCCCTCGGTATCTGTAATGACCACCGTACTGGAGCTTTGCTCTACGGCACTCGACAGTTTGCGAAGCCCATCCTCCGCTTGTTTCCGCTCAGTAATATCGGTGAAGCTGATCACGGCTCCGGTGATCGCGCCATCCTTCAGAACCGGCGTGGCGCCGTACTCCACGTCCAGCCCCTCTCCGTTTTTCACCCACAAGCATTCGTCGGCAACCCGTGCGGCTTGGCCGCGCGTAAAGGCCGCGTTCATGGGACATTCTTCGACAGGGTAGCTGCTCCCGTCGGGACGGCTATGGTGAAAAAGCGAGTGCGGATTTGCGCCGATGAGCTCCGTTGCACTGTATCCCAGCATCCGGCACGCCGCGGGATTGACGAAGGTGATGTGTCCGCCGACATCGACACCGAAGATTCCCTCCGCCGCGGATTCCAAAAGCAATCGACTTCGTTCTTCGGCTTCGGCAAGGTCGGCTTCGCTCTTCCTTCGGGCCTCGACATCCTGCTCGACGGCGCTGGTCATGTGGTTGAAGGCACTCGCGAGCCGACCAATCTCGTCCTTGGTCTGGACGCCGACACGCACCGAGTAGTCACCGCTTTCAACCCGACGCACACCCTTCGCCAACCGACCTACCGGCCGCAACACCAGGCCGTTCAGCAGCAACCATGCACCACCACCAAGAAGTACGGCGATTGCCAATCCGAACCCCATGATGCGATTCCGCAGGAGAAGCGCAGAAGCCTCTATCTCCGCCATTTCGATCTCGGCCACGATGCCCCAATGGAGCCCTTCGATCCGCATCGGAGAGAAGGACGCCAGGACGTCCTTATCCATGTACGAGTTTTGTCTTATCGTCCCCGTTTCCCCGGCAACGGCTCGCGTCGTCGCCTCCGTCGACACGTCTTGCTTGAAGATCTGATCCGAGCGGAAGCGACTGCCGGATCGCATGAGCCGATCCGCGCCGACGAGGTAGACCTGACCTGTTTGCCCGAGTCCGGAAGCCTCGCGCACGATGCCGTTGATCTCGTCGATGGGAAGCTGGAACGCGACCACGCCGACCTTGACGTCACCTTGAAATACCGGCGCGGCAGTGAAACTCGCAGGGGCGCCGTAGCTCGGTTCGTACGAACGGTAGTCCACCATGAACACCGAGCCCGGAACCTCCGAAAGATACGCTTGCTCGAACACATCCGCGAGATTGGTGGCTTGGTAAGGGCCGTCGAGGAAATTCGTTCCGAAATCGGTCTCTTTTGAAACCGAGTAGATCAGGTTGCCCTCTAAGTCGAAGAGGAAGATGTCGTAGTAGCCAAAAGTCTCTCGGTAGTCGCGAATGAGTGGATGATATCGGCGGTGTAGACGGTTGTAGTCAAACGTTTGATGGGCGCGATCGAGACGGCGCTTTTCGCCGATGGGATTCGGATTCTGAACGATATAAATCGACTGCAGGAGACGTCCTGCTGCGGATTGCGGCAGGTAGGTCTCCACCCCACGACTCGCCGAGCCGGCGGCCTCGAGGCGGGCCGCGAACTCTTGCTCGTAGTAGTTGCGAAGCGCCGTCACGAGCTCACCACGTTCGCCGGTGTCGTCGAGCACTTGTGTCGGAGCACGTTTGAAGGCCGCACCCATTTCGACTATCGCCTCGGTGATCATGCGATCCTGGCAATAGGTGAACATCTGCCCTTGAATGATCTTGAAGTATTTCTCGATGTAGTGTTGGCGTGAGGTTCGCACCGCCTCCAACGCAGCCCGCTCTTGTTCAGTGAGAACGGTCGTGCCGATCCGGACCGCGAGCGCGGCCAGAACGGCAATCGAGCCGATACAAGCGATGAGCAGGAGGCCGACGAGTTTCCAAGAGAGGCTGTGTCTCAACATTTTCAGTCCGATTTCATGAGCCCTTGCAAATGGGGCGGCTTGAACAACTTCCCTAGCTTCGCTCCCTGGACGGAGATCAGAAAGGCGACGACCGGCGCCGCCACTTGGATTTCGACACCCAAGGTCAAAGGAGAAGGTCGTCGTTTCGGGCGAACGTCATCTTCGCACATTTCTCTTTGCTGGACCAGGGACCCTGTAGAGAATGAACCCTCTCCGGTGACGTGATTGAAGCATCCGCGGTCGTGCTCGATACCTTGACCATGATGGGTACCGTCAGTGGTTGTCCGAGAGCGAAGGGGATTCGGGTTTGAGCGGGAATGCCGGCTGGTTTCCCTGCCGTCGCCGCGGAGGCCGCGGTGCCCGCACCTGCACCCACGGCGGCACCGATGGCCGCACCCTTTCCGCCGTCGGCAACGGCGCCAATCAAAGCTCCCAGAGCCGCACCTCCGCCGAATCTTTTTCGCCGTATTCTTTGACTCGGACCCCCCTTGCACGGTGTAAGGCGCTGCGGACAGAGGAATGACATGACCATTGACCTCGATGTCCGTCAAACGCAGGGTCAGTTTGGATTGGCCCGACATACTGCCGGCCGTCTCGACCTCCGCCACTACCCCGTAAACCTTGCTGCCCTTGGGTGCCGCGAGTATCTCGCCGACTTTCAAGTCCTCGTCGAGATAGGCGGTGAAACGTTGCCCTTGCTGTGCGGTCGCTGAGCTGAGCTCGGAAGCCGTTCGAACCGGAAGTGACGTTCCGCCCGGCACGGTCAAGTTCCGCTCTGCCAATGCGGCCTTCGAGACAGAGGCGACCTCGGTCCTGGGTGGTGGCGCCTGTGGAGGGTCGACCACGATGTAGGTCTCGTTGCCGTTGGGCTCGAGGTAAGGAAGATAGTACTTGCCTTGGTAAGCGAAATAGGAGGCGCCGCTGGACGATTGCGTGATCTCGAACTCTGCCGGAAGGGCATTGACGCTGACGAGCCCCTGAGGCTCATTGACGACCGCGTACTGCAGCTTGCCCTCTTGGAGGATCTGCCGATAGAACGTGTTCTTGTAGTAGTAGTACGTCGTTCCCGAGACCGTGACCGTGGCGCGCTCCGGCGGAAGATCGGAAGCCTTTAGACCCTCCGGCGGAGGAACCACCTCGTAACTCGCGGCTCCCTGGCTGCTGGTCTTCTTGTAGCAAACATGGTCTGCATAGTAATAGGTCACGGTGGCGATGGTGAGCGATGACGGCGCCTGGTGGCACCGTCGTGTAGACCACCCCATAGGGCGGAGGTACGACGAAGTAGTAGGAAACCCCTCTATAGGCGTAAGGCCGGTAGTAGGCATATCCGTAATGGTAGTAGGACCGGCCGTAATACGTATAGGGACGGTAGCCCTGCGGAAGCCGGGTCACGGCGGCGCCATAGGGCCCCCGCCCCGCGGCCACTGTCCAGTCGCCTCGGTATTTAGTATCCACGTTGGCTACGGCACCGCGGCGTCCGTAGGCTCCATAACCCGCTGCACCCTCGACCTCCGCCTTGCGGCCGGCACTGGTCTTGGCTTCGCCTTCGAAGCTCGCAGCACCGTAACCTTCACGTTCGACCTCACGATCCCGTTCCACGGTCTCGCCGTAACGTCCCTTGGCGCTCGACTCGCGCTCGGCACTCTGGACTCGCCCGTCGTCGATCTCGATCTCCTTCGAGACCTCACGGCTGGCCCCGGTCGACGCCTGGGCCTGACTCTCCATCTTGATCGTGTCGCCTTCTCGTGTCACATCCCGTGTGCGGGCGACGCTTTCTCCACCGCGACCCGTCGCGGTCGTTTGTGTGGTGCGGCGATTGTCTTGACTCGTTTGCGTGGATTGGATGTCGCCGCCCCGCCGCGTCTCACGGCTATGGGTGCCGTCGGGCCTCGCGTAGCGCACCGAGCCCCTTCGTCGCCTTTGTGCGGATGCCTCGTCAGTGAAAAGACTCACCCCCACGAGCAAAACGAGAAATCGGATGAAAGCCTTCATGGTTTCTCCTCCTTAATGAGGCCGATGCGGGACGCCATGCTTTCCGGTTTCAACTCTCGCGCTCCCTCGGGTGGAGTGAATTGAAACAGGTCGTCCGGCAGCACGGCAGAGAGATTCCAGGACAGGAAACGAGCCGTGAACTGTGGCTCCCCCGGTTCATCTTTGTAGTTGATGACCATCTTCCGGGGCAGCGGCTCTTTTCCCGCATCGACCCAGATCTGCCATTCCAGAAAGTCATTGGCGAACGCCAAGTGATGACACAGGACGCCGTCGACCTCGTGCAGTCCCACATAAACACCGAAATTCGCGGCCGACGATAGAGATTCATACACATCGTCCCGAACGAAATCCGCCAGCGGGAGCACGATGTCGTATTCCTCGGCTAGGAAATCCAGCGCCGCATCGAGTGAGTCCGGTGCTTGCAGCACCGAATAGGTGTTGTGACGCTTGTCCAGAACGGAGATCGTCTTGCCGTCATACCAGGCGCTTCGGCTACCCGGTCGCCGTCGAGGTTCGATGCGGCCCGGTCAGGTCGTCGAACCGCCATCGTACGGCGAGCTGAGGTCTGGATCTTCAGTCCCGTCTCATGAAACTCGTCGATGCTCGCCTCTGCCTTGAAGGCGAGGGCGGAGCTGCCGGTGAGGTAGTCGGCCACCTCGCGAAGAACTTGTTCGGCCTTGGGCTCGATGGCCTTTTCCTCCGGAGAGGCCGACTGCCCGGGGCTAAGAAAACAGAATAACTGGAAGCCACGATCCCAAGCGCTTTATTATCCACATTCGGAAACCTCGTTTTCTCGACCCACCGCTCGGAATGTTCGGGGCGGTACGAGCCAGGCGGGTCGGGTCTTCGCCGACCCTCATAGTTTGCATCGCGCCGCCGCTCCGCGCATCCCCAGAAATAAGGGGGAAATGAGGGGTTGCAGAATCTACTGCATTTTAATGCTCAATATGGGACAATTCTGCGTTGAATTTTGCTCGGAGGCGTCATTTGACAAAGAAAGGGGAGCGTTACGGCGACCCGATCCTGCGGACGAAGCTGCACCGGCCTCCGGTGACCCGGGATCTCGTCCGCCGGACGCGGCTGCACGAGCGGATGGACCTCGGGCTGGCGACGCCGGTCACGCTGGTCGCGGCGCCGGCGGGCTACGGCAAGAGCATGCTGGTCAGCCACTGGGCCGAGTCCCTGGACGAGCCCTGCGCCTGGGTGTCGCTGGACGAGACGGACAGCGATCTCGGGCTGTTCCTGCCTACGTGGTGGCCGCGGTTCAGAAGGCCGTCCCCGAGTCGTGCGAGGAGACGGCCGGGCTGCTGCACGCCGCCAACTGCCCCCGGTGCCGGTGCTGGCCCGCACCCTGGCCAACGAGCTGGACGCCCTCGACGCGCCCTTCGTCCTGGTCCTGGACGACTATCACCGGATCGCACCGACGTCGGGGGTCCACGAGCTCTTCTCCCGGCTCCTGGAACATCCGCCCGCAACCCCTGCGGCTGGTTCTCACGACCCGGCGCGACCCGCCGTTGTCGCTGTGCTCGCTACGTGCGGCGAGCCGCCTGACGGAGGTGCGGCTGCAGGACCTGCAGTTCACCGAGCCGGAGACCGCCGAGCTCCTGGCCACGGCGGTGAGGTCGCGGTCGGTGAGGACGCGCTCGGCAACCTGCAGCAGGAGGTCGAGGGGTGGGCGGTCGGTCTGCGTCTGGTGTCGCTGGCCCTGCGTCACGTCGTCAACCCGAGTCCTTCCTGAGCGAGCTGCGACGGGGGCCTCCCGCACACGCAGGAGTACCTGCTGCGGGAGGTGCTGGCGGGCCAGCCGACCGAGATCCGAGACTGCATGCTCAAAGCCTCCGATCCTCGACCGCTTCTGCCCGGAGGTCCTCGAGGCGGTCTGTTTCCCCGACGGGGCACCGCCGGGACCCAGTGGCCGGGAGCTCGTGGACCTGACTGCAGCGGCAGCAACCTCTTCACCATTTCCCTGGACGCGCGAGGCCAGTGGTTCCGCTATCACCATCTGTTCCAGGACCTTCTGAGGAGACTGCTGACGGAGGAGCGCCGGCGCGGAGGAGATCGCGGCGCTTCACTCCCGGGCCAGCGAGTGGTTCGAGTCGCGGGGCCTCATCGCGGAGTCGATCGAGCACTCCCTGGCGGCCGGGGATGTCGAGGGCGGCCGAGCTCGTCGAGCGGCACCGACACGACGAGCTCGATGCGGACCGGTGGTACGTCGTCGACAAGTGGCTGGCCAGCCTACCGGCAGAGATCAAGTTGCGGCGCCCGGGCCTCCTGCTCGCCGAGGCGTGGGCGGCCTTTTTTCGAATTGCGGCTGGAGCGAATCCCGTCGCTTCTCGAGCAGGTGGAGCCGCTTGTCGACGAAGCGACGACGGAGCCGGGATTGTCTGGGAGAGCTGCACTACTTCCGGGGCTACCTCTCCTACTGGGAGGGGGAGGGCGAGAATGCCCGGCAGTACTTCGAGCAGGCGCTGGAACGGATCCCCGAGGGGCAACAGCTGATTCCGTGGAGAGACCGACCTCCACCTCGGCCTGGCTCGCTGCATGATCGGTCAGAAGGAGTTGGCGATCCAGGAGCTGAGCGACCGGATTCGGAGCACCGACCCGGACGAGGCCGTGTTGCTGTCGCGCTTGATCGGAGGGCTGGTCTTGATCGACCTGCTGAGCGGCGACCTGCCCCGGGCGCGGGTGGACGCGCGACAGCTGCAGGACGTGGCGAGGAGGAACGGCCTCCGCAACACCGACGCCTGGGCCTGGTACCTGAGGGCGTGCCCCCACCTGCACACCCACGAGCTGGATGCCGGCTCGCCGACCACTTCGCCCAGGCCGCGGAGCTGCAGTACGTGCTGGAGAGCCGGGCGGTCATCGATGCCCTGGCCGGGCTGGCCCTCACCCGGCAGCTCCTGGGGCAGCCCGACGACGCCGAGCGGGTCGGCCGGACCGCTCGATGGACTTCGCCCGGGAGCTGAACGACTCCCGACAGCCTGTCGGTGGCCCGGTCCTGCCGGGCGCGGCTCGCCCTGCTGCAGGGCGAGCCGGACGCGGCGGTCCGAGTGGGCGCGGTCGTGCGACGAGCTCCCGGCGTCCGCCGCGCTGTTCCTGTGGATGGAAGTGCCGTTCATCACCCGGGCGAGGGTACTGGTCGCGGTTGGGTCCGAAGAGAGCCTGGAGGAGGCGACCGAGTTGCTGCGGCGACATTCGGCAGGTAGAGCGAGGCGTGCCGGTACACCGGCCAGACGATCGAGGTCGCGGTCCTGCAGTCCCTGGCCCTCGAAAAGCAGGGACGCACCCAAAAAGCCGTGAAGGCTCTGAAAGAAGCCATGATCCTGGCTGAACCCGGAGGATGGATCCGACCGTTTGTCGAAGCCGGCCCGGTGATGGCTTCGCTCCTCGAACGCCTGGACGCGGCCGGGAGTGAACAAAGTTACATCCAACGGCTGCTGGCGGCGTTCGAGAGCGGAGGTGCGACGGTGTCGGTGGACGCCCTGCCCACCCCAAGCGCCGAGATTTCAACCGCAAGAGATCGCCCCGAGCCCGACGCCCTGACTCAGCGCGAGCTCGACATCCTGGAGCTGGTGGCGCAACGTTTCCAGAACAAAGAAATCGCAGAGCGACTGTTCATCTCCACCCATACCGTCAACGACCACCTCAAGAACATCTACCAGAAGCTTCATGTGACCAACCGCCGGCAGGCGGTGGACCGCGCCAACGAAAAGGGGATCCTGGATCCCCGCTCGAGCTGAGTTCCGTACTCTTTTGCGACTACGACACCACCGTCCATTGCCAACTTCCCGATGAAAAACATGCGATTCCGATGGGCTTACACAGGACGGGCTATCTCTTGAGGATTTCTTCCATTTCCAGTAGAGCTTGCCAGATTCGGTTCAGATCGAAGCGTTCCCTGTCCGGCGTACGGAGGACCGGTCGGAGCCTTGTTCTGATCTGGGCGTCCAATGCAGCATGACGTTCCGGGGTCAATTGCACCGGTTCCGTACCCGGGACGGAGACCTTGTGCCGAACCAGAGAGCAGAACTCCGGGTCACGCATGTTGACTCCCGCCTGCTGGAGTGCGTAGTCCAGGTCGAAGAAGTCACGGATGGCGACCTCACGGCGTGTGAGCGCAGCTCGTACCTTCTCTGCCCAGACCTCCAACGGAGCCATGGCCCGAATAGGAATGGGAGGCAGCGCCCGTTTGCCGGTGATTGGATTCAAGAGCAAAGTCGCCGCATCTTTCAATACTGTGCTACGTAGCGAAGGCTCACGAAGACCGAACTCGATTTTAATTTCAGCTGTTTTGCCATCGATGCGAGACTCGTACTCCAAGATTCCCACATACTGAGTCGACACGTTGGCTCCGCGAAGCGCTTGCCGGACTTCAAGGTGGGGACATCGAGTAGGGATGGTGCCAACGATATCCTTGACGGGTTCGATAAGCGCGCGACGCTTCGATCCTTTCGAATGGAGAGGTATAGAAATCGCGAAATCCAAGTCTTCGCTCAGACGGTAGAAATCGCTGTAGACCTTGCTCAGACACGTTCCGCCCTTAAAGATGACGTGCGCCGGGAGTACCGATCCCAGGACTGCCAGAGCAATGGAGCAGAAAACGTCCTTCTCAACCAATGGGCTCACAAATCCCGTATCCCTTGCCGTCCGTGCCACGGCTTCGCGGAATAGAGCATGGTCGTCCAGCCACTCCGTTGCTTCGGCCAGGAAGTTACTCATTGTTGATGATTCCCCATTCCCGGTCGACGGGCCCCTTAGCTGGGCGACCGGGTACAAGGCGAATGAGCGATGCATTACTGGTGAGAGCACGACGCAGTCGTCGAACGGCTCTTTGCGAGATAGTAAATCCAGATAGAATGAAACCGATTCGGCGAATCGTGCCTTGATTGCCGAAAAGTCGGGTGGTGTCAGCTAGATCGTCCGGCGAAACCTCTTCTTTCGTGAGAGACACACGGATCCAGTCCAGGGCCTCGGGAAGTGTGCCGAACCGTGCATAATCGAAGACCGCGTCCAGCAAGGCCCGGGCTTTCGTGGGCACGATCAGCTCGGGTCCGTCAGCGGTCTGGACAGTTTCCGTGGCGCCCAGGCGTTTGTCGGGGACTTTGATGAAGCAGAACTCGGTCCCGACAATGATTCGATCCCCCGAGATCCGGTTGTTGTAAGCATAAAGGCGCGCAGGCACTTGTTCCGTGAACCCGTATCTGTTGAACGCGGGCCACCCGCAAAGCTGGTAGCGGCCGTTTCGGGAAGCTTTCATAAGCTCCCTGAGAACGAGCGCTTCGCCTGGACTCCAAACGCCATTTAGCGGGAGTCGTGGTGGCATAAGGTAGACCCCGCGCTTGAGACGCACGATTGTGCCGCCGCGGGCGAGACGCGATAGCACCTTTCGTTCCTGTTCGGCTGTCAGCTCAAGAATGGACCGGAGCTCACCGAAACGGACAACGGTCATGCCCCTGAACTGCACGTACGATAGGAGTCGTTGCTCCAGATCGCCGAGGCGGCGCTTTGTCTTTTTGTTTATTGTCATCATCGCTAATGCCCTAAAGAGGCATTATCATAAATAATCGTAAACCATGTTGAACGTGAACACAAATCCGACGTCCCCGCAGAAGGCTCGAGGTCATTTTGTGTGCTGGCAAGGCGTGCCGACGAAGAACTATCGTGATATTTCGAGGAGGCGCAACGAAGTCAGCGCGCAAAAGGGCCCGAGACTTAGATGACGAATTACTGATACAGGACACTAGGGATTCAACGACAAACGGGAGCTAGTAAAATCAAAGGCGTCTTGGTCATGCTGTTCCGCTAGGGGAAAGGTTGAGTGCTGATTGTCACGACACGTCGGCTTACCGGAGGAATCATGCGATAGGTCAAGGGGGAGATTTTTTTCTCGAAGTACATTTCGATCGCGGACGTCAGCTTCAACGGTTGACCAGCCGCACCTTCAGTTGGCGGAGGTAAGAAAAGCCGATACACTTGTTTTGTGGTATTCGAGTGGGACTTGGAAAAAACGGCAAAGAGCCTTCGGTAGCATAAGGTTTCGTTCGGTGAGGCGGCAACAGTTTTCGGCGATGCCGTCAATACCACCGCACGAGATCCCGATCACTCGACAAACGAGAACAGGTATATAACCATTGGCATGCCCATTAACCACCGTCTCATAATGGTGGCACATACGGAGAGCGGCGATCGCATTCGCATTATCAGTGCTCGCGAGTTGACCCGATCTGAGAGAGAGACTTATGAAGAAGAAGGATGAGACGGAGATGTCCGATGAGCTTCGACCTGAATATGACCTGCTGGAGGTCCTTCAAACCTGGACGGAGTAATTTTTGGCCTGTACCTTTCTTCGCACATTTCTCTTTGCTGGACCGGGACCCTGTAGAGAATGAACCCTCTCCGGTGACGTGATTGAAGCATCCGCGGTCGTGCTCGATACCTTGACCATGATGGGTACCGTCAGTGGTTGTCCGAGAGCGAAGGGGATTCGGGTTTGAGCGGGGATGCCGGCTGGTTTCCCCGCCGTCGCCGCGGAGGCCGCGGTGCCCGCGCCTGCACCGACAGCGGCACCGATGGCCGCACCCGTTCCGCCGTCGGCAATGGCGCCAATCAACGCCCCGATGCCGCACGCTCCACCGATTTTCTTCGCCGTATCTTTCGACTCGGGCGCTCCCTGCACGGATATGGGTGCGGCCATCAGGGGAATGACTCGTCCGTTGACGTCGATGTCCGTCAAGCGCAGGGTCAGTTTGGACTGGCCCGACATACTGCCGGCCGCTCGCACCTCGGCAACCACCCCATAGACCTTGCTGCCCTGTGGGCGGCGAGTATCTCGCCGACTTTGATCTCGTCATCGAGATAGGCCGTGAAACGTTGCCCGGTCTGACTCGTCGCCGAGCTCAGCTCGGAAGCGAGTCGGACCGGAATGAAGTACCGGCCGGCACGGTCAAGGAGCGCTCTGCGAATCGGCCTTCGAGACGAGGCGACCTCGGTCCTGGGCTGGTGGCGCCTGGGAGGGTCGACCACGATGTAGGTCTCGTTGCCGTTGGGCTCGAGGTAAGGAAGATAGTACTTGCCTTGGTGAGCGAAATAGGAGGCGCCGCTGGACGATTGCATGATCTCGAACTCCGCCGGTAAGGGCATTGACGGTGACGAGCCCCTGAGGCTCGTTGACGACCGCGTACTGCGGCTTGCCCTCTCGGAGGATCTGCCGATAGAACGTGTTCTTGTAGTAGTAATAGCGTCGTATCCCGAGACCGTCACCGTGGCGCGCTCGGGCGGAAGATCGGAAGCCTTTAGACCCTTCGGCGGAGGAACCACCTCGTAGCCGCGGACCCCTGGCTCGCTGGTCTTCTTGTAGCAGACATGGTCTGCATAGTAATAGGTCACGGCGGCGATGGTGATGATGATCGGCGCCCGGTGGAACCGTCGTGTAGACCACGCCGTAAGGTGGAGGAACGACGAAGTAGTAGGGAACCCCTCCATAGGTGTAAGGCCGGTAGTAAGCGTATCCGTAATGGTAGTAGGACCGACCGTAGTAGGTATAGGGGCGATAGCCCTGCGGAAGCCGGGTCACGGCGGCGCCATAGGGTCCCCGCCCCGCGGCAACCGTCCAGTCGCCTCGGTATTTGGTATCGACGTTGGCCACGGCACCGCGGCGTCCGTAGGCTCCGTAACCGGCGACACCCTCGACCTCCGCCTTGCGACCGGTGCTGGTCTTGGCTTCGCCTTCGAAGCTCGCAGCGCCGTAGCCTTCACGCTCGACCTCCCGCTCCCGGTCCACGGTCTCGCCGTAACGTCCCGTGGCCGCTCGACTCGCGCTCGGCACTCTGCGACTCGTCCCTCGTCGATCTCGACCTCCTTCGAGACCTCACGGCTGGCCCCGGTTGACGCCTGGGCCTGACGTCTCCATCTTGATCGTGTCGCCTTCTCGTGTCACATCCCGTGTGCGGGTGACGCTTTCTCCACCGCGACCCGTCGCGGTCGTTTGTGTGGTGCGGCGATTGTCCTGAGTCGTTTGCGTCGATTGGATGTTGCCGCCCCGCCGCGTCTCACGGCTATGGGTGCCGTCGGGCCTCGCGTAGCGCACCGAGCCCCGTCGTCGCCTTTGTGCGAAGGCCTCGTCCGTGAAAAGACTCATCCCCACGAGCAAACACCAGAAATCGGATGAAAGCCTTCATGGTTTTTCCTCCTTGATGAGGCCGATTCGGGACGCCATGCTTTCCGGTTTCAACTCTTGGGCTCCCTCGGGTGGAGTGAATTGAAACAGGTCGTCCGGCAGATCGGGAGACAGATTCCAGGACAGGAAACGAGCCGTGAACTGTGGCTCCCCCGGTTCATCTTTGTAGTTGATGACCATCTTCCGTGGCAGCGGCTCTTTTCCCGCGTCGACCCAGATCTGCCATTCGAGAAAATCATTGGCGAGCGCCAGGTGATGACACAAGACGCCGTCGACGTCGTGCAGTCCCACGTAAACACCGAAATTCGCGGCCGACGATAAGGACTCATACACATCGTCCCGAAGAAGTCCGCCAGCGGGAGCACGATGTCGTATTCCTCGGCTAGGAAATCCAGCGCCGCATCGAGTGAGTCCGGTGCTTCGCAGCACCGAATAGGTGTTGTGACGCTTGTCCAGAACGGAGATGGTCTTGCCGTCATACCAGGCGCTTCGGCTACCCTGGTCGCCGTCGAGGTTCGATGCGGCCCGGTCAGGTCGTCGAACCGCCATCGTACGGCGAGCTGAGGTCTGGATCTTCAGTCCCGTCTCATGAAACTCGTCGATGCTCGCCTCTGCCTTGAAGGCGAGGGCGGAGCTGCCGGTGAGGTAGTCGGCCACCTCGCGAAGAACTTGTTCGGCCTTGGGCTCGATGGCCTTTTCCTCCGGAGAGGCCGACTGCCCGGGGCTAAGAAACAGAATAACTGGAAGCCACGATCCCAAGCGCTTTATTATCCACATTCGGAAACCTCGTTTTCTCGACCCACCGCTCGGAATGTTCGGGGCGGTACGAGCCAGGCGGGTCGGGTCTTCGCCGACCCTCATAGTTTGCATCGCGCCGCCGCTCCGCGCATCCCCAGAAATAAGGGGGAAATGAGGGGTTGCAGAATCTACTGCATTTTAATGCTCAATATGGGACAATTCTGCGTTGAATTTTGCTCGGAGGCGTCATTTGACAAAGAAAGGGGAGCGTTACGGCGACTCGATCCTGCGGACCAAGCTGCACCGTCCAAAGGTGACCGGGGATATCGTGCGCCGACAGCGGTTGCACGAGCAAATGGACCTCGGGTTGGAGACGCCGTTGACGTTGGTTTCGGCGCCACCCGGCTATGGCAAGAGCATGCTGGTCAGCCACTGGGCCGAGTCGCTGGATCATCCTTGTGCCTGGGTGTCGCTGGACCGGACAGATAGTGAGCTGGAACCGTTCGTCGCCTACTTCCTCGCCGCGGTTGAGAGTCTTTTCCCTGAGTCGTGCCGGGAGACGGCCACGCTGTTGCACGCCGCCAATCTGCCCCCGGTCCCGGTGGTGGCTCGCAGCCTGGCCAACGAGCTAGACGTTCTCGACACGCCCTTCGTTCTGGTTCTAGATGACTATCACCGCATTGCACCGTCGTCGACCGTCCACGAGCTCTTCACCCAGCTCCTCGAGCATCCTCCCCATCCTCTGCGTTTGGTCCTCACGACTCGGCACGATCCTCCGTTGGGGCTGTCGGCGCTCCGTGCAGGGAACCGTTTGAGGGAGTTGCGGCTGCAGGATCTGCGGTTCACCGAATCGGAGACCGCCGAGCTTTTGGCAATGACGGCGAAGATCGCGGTCAGTGAGGACGCGCTCGCCAACCTGCAGAATGAGGTGGAGGGGTGGGCGGTCGGTCTGCACTTGGTGTCGCTGGCTCTGCGTCACGTCGAAAACGCTGATTCCTTTATTAATGACCTGCACGGGGGCCTCCCCCACACGCAGGAGTACTTGCTCCGGGAGGTGCTGGCCGGGCAGCCGCCCGAGGTCCGAGACTGCATCCTCAGATCCTCGATCCTCGACCGCTTCTGTCCGGAGGTCCTCGACGTGGTCTGCTTCCCTGATGCGACCTCGGCACCGCCGGGGCTCAGTGGCCGGGAGCTCGTAGAGCTGTTACAGCGGAACAACCTATTCATCATATCCCTCGATGCACGAAGCGAGTGGTTCCGGTTTCACCACCTGTTTCAGAATCTCCTGAGGAGGCAGCTGCAGCAAAGCACCGGCGCGACGGAGATCGCGACGCTTCATTCCCGGGCCGGTACGTGGTTCGAGTCCCAGGGGCTGATCACCGAGTCGATCGAGCATGCTCTGGCGGCAAGGGATGTCGCGCGTGCGGCCGATATCGTCGAAAGGCACCGGAGTGGTGAGATCAATCTGGGTCGGTTGGACGTCGTCGCTCGGTGGCTCGCCATGCTTCCGGTAGCTACCCGAAAAGAGCGACTCAAGCTGCTTCTGACCGAGGCATTCATACTCTACCCCCAGGTGACCACGGAGCGACTCGCGCCTCTTATCGAGCGAGTCGATGCGCTTGTCCAAGAGGGCCAACCTGACGATCGGGAGCTCGCCGCTGAGGTCGCGTTCTTCAAGGGGTATCTCCGGTACTGGGACGGTCAGGGCGAACGAAGCGTACGTTATCTCGAACAAGCCTCGAGGTTGCTCGAGGGGACGCAACTGCTCATCCAGCGCTTCGTCCACACGCAACTGGCGCTGGCGCGTTCCCTTGCCGGCCAGGAGGAGCAAGCGATTCGAGGATTGGAGGACCGGATCGCGGAAGTCGATGGATCCGCGGTTCAGTACCGCGCTGCTCTATGGATTGCGCTGGCCGTGGTTCACCTGCTGGGTGGCGAGCTCGCTCGAGCTCGGAGTGCTGCTCAACGATTACTGTCGCTCGCGACCGAGAGCGGTGCCGCCAACTTGAAAATCTGGGCCGACTACCTGCTCGCCTGCAGCTACTGGCATTCCGGCGAGCTCGATGGGGCGGTGCGCCACTTTGCGTTCGCCTCGTCACAGCTCCGATGGCTATGGCCCCGCAGGGCGGTCGATGCCCTGGCAGGGCTGGCGCTTGCACACCAGCTGAAGGGGCGGTCTGAGGAGGCCGCGGAGGTGGTCTCTCGTCTGCGGGACTTTGCCACCGAGACGGGCGACGCGTCCTGTCAGTCGGTCACGGATTCGTGCCGTGCCCGAATCGCGCTGCTGCGGGGCGATCGGGCGCGCGCGGTCGACTGGGCGCGAACGCTTCCGCGCGACGCGAAGATGTACGAGCTCTGGATCTGGCTCGAGGTCCCTTGGATCACGCAGGCGAGAGTTTTGATTGCGGCCGGGTCCAATGCCAACCTTCAGGAGGCGACCGAGCGGCTCGCGACCCTTCGCCAACGATGCGAGACCTGGCACTTAACGTGCCAGACCATCGAGGTCGCGGTTCTTCAATCTCTGGCTCTCGAAAGGCAGGGACGCGCCGACGAGGCTCTGAATTTCCTGAAAGAAGCCATGGCTATGGCGGAACCAGGGGGATGGGTCCGCCCCTTCGTCGAGGCCGGGCCGGTGATGAAGGGGATGCTCGAGCGTCTAGACTTCGAAGGCGAGCACGAAGAGATTCGTCCGCCAGGTACTGGCCGCGTTCGAGTACGGAGGTGCGGCAGCCTCCGCCGAGACATCGCCGACGCCACGCGCTGAACCGTCACGTACAACAGGTATGCTCGAGCTCGATGCCCTCAGCCCGCGCGAGATCGACGTCCTCGAGCTTCTGGCCGACCGTTTCCAGAACAAGGAGATCGCAGAGCGGCTGTTTATATCGGTCCACACTGTGAACGACCACCTCAAGCACATCTACGAGAAGCTTCAAGTGACGGGCCGCCGGGAAGCGGTCGACCGCGCCGTCACCTTAAAGATCCTAAATCCCCGTTGATTCACGTACCCAGCCAAGGCCTCTGCCCTGATACCCCATCGTTCCCATGAAGCCATCCGGGCCTATGATTCTTTAAGTGACGTGTCGCCTTCAGGCAAGCGTCACGAGGTCTGTTGATTTGTGACTTAATCTCCCTCATTCCCCCTCGTTTCCGGGGATTTGCAGATAGGCGCGAGTGTACGGATGAAAGCCTCTGGCTTGCATAGCAAGATTCAGAACTTCCGAAATCTGGCAGAGGAAACGGGCAAGAATACAATGATCAAGGAAGAGCACAAAGCAGCAGAACAAAGTCACGAGGGAACGTTTCGCGACTGCGGCTATTACCTCTCATCGGGTATTTACTTTTCGGCCGTTACGCGGACCTCAATCATCATCTGTCCCTACTGCAGTGACACGCTCGGGATGGGGAAGGTCACTGTAACCACGAGGTTCTGCCCCTCCACCGTCGTCCGCGCACCCGACTCCCAGAAGTAGCGAACGTCGATCAGCGCGATCAGCTTGCTCTTGGTCGCGATGGGTACCGTGACCTCAGGCCCGATCCCGAACACCCTGTTCTTTCCGAGCATTCGTCCTTCCAGCAGCATCTCGAGATCCCGACCCACGTCGTCAGCGGTCACCTTCCATTGCGCGTAGTAGGTGACGCCCACGATGAGAGCACCTTCCATGAAGGACTTGCCGAGGCCGCCCTCCAGGGTGAGGACGTCACCGACCTTGATGTCGGTATCCTTCTTCTTCGTATGGGTCTCGTAGAAGGCGGTGGCTGCGAAGGACCAGCTCTTCTTTTCGTCGAAGTAGAGTGTCGTCCCGACGAACGGCTCGAAGGTCCACATTCCCAGGCCGAGGTTGTCCGAGGCGTCCGGGTCGTAGCTCCCGGTGGGGGCATACAGCCCGAGGCCGGCGATGAAGTCCGCCCGTCCCGTATGCCAGCCGAGGTTGAGAGGCTGGAGGTACGTGTCGCCGAAGCCGGTATCGGTGCGGCTCTCGAGGTCCAAGATGGGGATCTCCAGGGCGTTGTTGGTGAGGGCGGGAAAGGCCATGAAGCCGTAGTTCGCGCCAAAGATCTTGAAGTCGCTCGTGAACACGATGCCCGGGGCGAAACCGTTCGCGACGAGGGAACCCCGCCCCTCGGGGTCGACACGGATGGGGTCACCATTTCGGTCCCGGAGGGTATCGCCGTCGTAGCGCAGGACCATCACCGCGAGGTAGAAGCCGGGAGCCGCCTGGCTCCCCGATTGGATCCCGAAATCGCCCTTGGTGTGGGCGCCCGAGAACTGGGCCTGGGCCTGGCCAGCGGCCACGACCAGAGCCAAACACAGGAGACCAGAGACGACGTGGTAACGTTTCGGCATTTTTGTCACTCCTTAATTTTGGGTCGGCGCCGAAGTGGCATTTCGACCCTGAGTCCACAAATGAGTTTACGTGTTGATGTGCAGCCGCGAATCCCCTGAAACAAGGGGGAAATGAGGGGGAAATAAGGGATTACAGGCGTAAGCGGAGATTTCTTGGAACGAATCTTCCTACTTCCAGCGGCGGAAGGCCGGATAGCGTATTGCTTCCCGTAGAAGCAGGAATCGAGCAACGCGAGAGAAAGACTCCGACGCGGCATGCGAGCGGGAAGACCGGTTTCCTTTACCTCACCGGAAAACCGTTCGACCGTCAGGAACATACCGGAGAATCTTTGAAGCAATGGGGATCCTGAATCGCCATTCGGGCTGAGTTCCGTTTTTTTCTGCAAACCCCCTTATTTTCCCCTCACTTTAGGGATTCGCAGACAGGCGGTAGCGACTAAACTCACCTGTGACTGGGGGCCGTCATGGCACTCGGCTCCGACACGGACGTTGTGACCTCAGGGAGGAACGGCATGAGAGCTTGGATACCACTGATACCACTACTAACGCTGGCCATGATCTACTCGCCGGCTTTGTGCGGGGCTGCTACGGCACAGGAGGCGGCAACGGATGCGGCGGCCCTGGCCAAGGCGGCCCAGAACCCCCTCGCGACGTTGGTCACCTTGCCGATGCAGGCCAACTACAATTTGGGTGCCGGACCGTACGAGCGCACCTTGTTCAACCTCAACGTGCAGCCGGTGATCCCGTTTCCGGGCGAGAAGTGGAACGTCATCGCCCGCACCATTATCCCCGTCAACAGCGTGCCGCAAGGGGAGACCGACTCCACTTTCGGCTTTGGCGACACCAACATGACCTTGTTTTTGTCACCGGCCAAGAGCGGCAAGTTGACCTGGGGAGTCGGACCCTCCTTCAACCTCCCCAGCGCCTCGAATCCCGAGGTCCTGGGCTCCGGCAAGTTCGGGCTAGGCCCATCGGGGGTCGTCTTTTTACAGATCGGACGCTGGACCATGGGTGGGCTGGTGAGCAATGTGTGGTCGGTGGCGGGCGACGGTGACCGTGACGACACCAACCAATTCACGGCCCAGTACTTCGTCAACTACAACTTCGGAGGTGGCTGGGCCATCGGAACGGTACCGATCGTCACCGCCAACTGGAAGGCGGACTCCGGCAACCGATGGACGATCCCCTGGGGGCTCCAGGTCTCCAAGGTGACCCGCTTCGGCTCACGCCCCGTCAACCTCCTTTTCGGCTACTACTACAACTCGGAACATCCGGAGGGCGCCGCCGGCAGCCAAATCCGAGTCCAGGTCAACTTCATGTTCCCGATCGCGGCGAAATGACGGGAGGTTCAATCATGCCGACGTCGGATCATCACAAGGACATCGAATTCGGCGGACCCGCCACCTATCGCATCGTGGTCCAGGGCGATTTGAGCGCCGACTGGAGCGACCGGCTCGGCGGCCTGGCGATCACCGCCACCAGTCAGGCCGGTAGAATCCCTCAAACGACCCTGGTCGGGCAGCATCCGCGACCAAGCCGAGCTGAGCGGCGTGCTCGAAACCCTTTATTCGCTTCACCTGCCGATCCTCAAGGTGGAGCAGATCGCAGACGAAGCATGAACATCGCCGAGATCACTTTTGGAAAAGAGACTTAGGAGGCAATCATGAACGAAACAAGGACCTACTTCATCGCACTCACCACGTGCTTTGCACTCGCCGTCGCCGGGTGCGCGCCACCGGCCGAAGCACCCACCGAGACCGAGACTACCAAGGACATCCCCAAGATGAAGATGACCACCGACATCCCGGCGTCGGTCACAGCCCCGGACAAGGTGGAGACCTCGATCGGCACCCTCGAGTACTTCGACGGCGTGCCGACGAAGAAACGGTCGACACCGTCTATGACTATCTCGACCGCTCGCGGGCGGTCGAAGTCTACCTGAACTCCATCCCGGCCCTGTCCATCAACGCGTTGCGGGAAGGGCAGGCGAGCGCCGGGTGCGCCACGAGCAACCAGGTCTGCATCTTCGACACCTTGATGGACTCCAAGTCGCTGTTCCTGACCGGCAACACCTCGACCATGTATGCGATCGGCTTCCTCGACCTCGAGAAGGACGGCCCCACGGTCGTCGACCTTCCGCACCGGCATGCTGGGCATCCTCGACGACATGGCCTTCCTCTACATGACGGATCTGGGCGTGGCCGGCCCCGACAAGGGCAAGGGCGGCAAGTTCCTGGTGCTTCCTCCGGGCTACAAGGGCGATGTGCCGGACGGCTACTTCGTCGTGCCGTCGAAGACCTACGGCGTGTGGCTCTTCATGCGCGGCTACCTCGACAAGGGGATCAAGGCCGCCTCGGAGAACATCCGCAACAACCTGAAGGTCTACCCGCTGGCGAAGGCATCCAATCCCCCGGAGATGGAGTTCATCAACATCTCGGGCAAGGAGATGAACACGGTGCTGCCCAACGACTCAGCGCCTTCGAGAAGCTGCACGCGCTGATCCAGCAGGAGCCCGAGGATTACCTGGGTCCGGAAGCCAAGGGCATGATGGCCGCCATCGGCATCGAGAAGGGCAAGCCCTTCAATCCCGACGCGCGGATGAAGAAGATCCTGACCGATGCCGCCGCCATCGGCAACGCCGCCGCCCGTGCCATCAGCTACTCCCCGCGGGATCCGGGTCAGTTCATCTACGACAAGGACAGCGCCTGGGTCATGGGCTATGCCGACAAGGACACGACCTACACGAAGAATGGCGCCCGCAATCTCGATGCGCGTGTCTTCTTCCACTTCGGCTACATCTGCGTGTCCCCCGCCATGGCGGTGACGGTTCCCGGCAAGGGCTCGGACTACGCCATGGCGGCGGTGGATTCCAAGCACCGGCCGCTGGACGGTTCGAAGACCTACAAGCTGCATCTGCCGCCGAACATTCCGGTCAAGGACTTCTGGGCGGTCACGATGTACGACACCCAGACCCGCTCGCAGCTCCAGACCGACCAGCAGTTCCCGACCCTCGACAGCTACCGCGAGGGCATGAAGAAGAACGACGACGGCTCCATCGACATCTACTTCGCTCCCAAGGCGCCCGAAGGCCAGGAAAGCAACTGGCTGCAGACCGTTCCGGGCAAGAGCTGGTTCATCGCCCTGAGGATGTACGGCCCGCTGGAGCCCTGGATCGACCAGACCTGGCGGCCGGGTGAGATCGAGTTGGTTCAGTAATCGGAACACCGATTGGATGAAAAGGAGATTGAAATGACAAAGAAGACACTGATGGCGATCACAGCCTGCGTTGCACTCGCTGTTGCCGCGTGCGCGCCGCCGGCCGAGACCCCCAACGAGACCGAGACAACGAAGGCGATTCCCAAGATGAAAATGACCACCGACATCCCGGCGTCGATCACGACGGCGGACAAGGTGGAGACCCCCATTGGCACCCTGGGCTTCTTCGACGGCGTCCCGATCGGAGACACCAAAGAGAAGGTCTATGACTACATGGACCGGGCCCGCGCGGCGCAGGTCTTCGTAGCCACCATCCCGGCGGTGTCCACCTACAGCCTGCTCCAGGGGAACCGGGACATGGGTGCGGGCGACAGCAACCAGATTCTGATCTGGGAGCAGCTGGGGGACTCCCGGTCTCTGGTGCTGACCTACAACAACACGTCGCTCTACACCTGGGGCTTCCTCGATCTGGAGAAGGACGGACCCACCGTGGTCGAGGCCCCGCCCGACGTGCTGGGCGTCTTCGACGATGGCTACATGCGCTACCTGAGCGACTTCGGTGCGGCCGGTCCGGACAAGGGCAAGGGCGGCAAGTACCTCGTCCTGCCGCCGGGGTACAAGGGCGACGTGCCGAAGGGCTACTTCGTCGTCAAGTCCACGAGCTACGTGGTCTGGAACTTCATGCGTGGCTACGTGCGGGGGAGCGTCCAGGACCCCGCCAACGTCAAGAGGTCTGCCGACAACATCCTGAACAACCTCAAGGTCTATCCGCTGGCGAAGAAGGACGACCCGCCGAAGACGGAGTTCGTCAACATGACCGGGAAGCACTACAACACCGTTCCGCCGAACGACTTCAGCTACTTCGAGCGGCTCAACGAGATCGTCCAGAAAGAGCCGATCAGCTTCATCGAACCCGAAACCCGCGGCCTGATCGCGGCCATCGGCATCGTCAAGGGCCAGCCCTTCAAGCCCGACGCCCGGATGAAGAAGCTGCTCACCGAGGCCGTCGCCATCGGCAATGCCTACGCCCGCGCCAACACCGTCTTTCCGCGCGATCCCGGGCAGCGCATGTACGGCCCGGACAGCGAGTGGGTCATGGCCTTCCCGGACGAGGAATGCCTTCTTCCTGGTGGACGGCGCCCGCCGCTACGACGCGCGCCTGTGGATGCACTACAACGCCGTCGTCGTCACGCCCGCCATGGCCGGCATCAAGCCAGGCGTGGGCTCCGACTACGGCATCGCCGGCATGGACTCGAAGCACCAGCCGCTGGACGGTGCGAAGACCTACAAGCTGCACCTGCCGCCCAACGTGCCGGTGAAGGACAACTGGTCGGTGACCATCTACGACACCCAGACCCGCTCCATGCTGCAGACCGATCAGCAATCCGCGGGCATCAACAGCCTGGGTGAGGGGATCAAGACGAACGCGGACGGATCCATCGACATCTACTTCGCCCCGAAGGCGCCCGAGCGGAATGGAGAACAACTGGATCCAGACCATCCCCGAGAAGAGCTGGTTCATCATCTTCCGCGCCTACGGTCCGCTCGAGCCCTGGCTCGACAAGACCTGGCGGCCCAGCGAGCTCGAGCTGGTCCAGTAATCAACAAAAAAAGGGAGATAGTCATCGAAATCTTTGGAGAAAAGGAAAATACCATGAAAGCAAAATCACTCTCATTCTATTTCTTGTCGCAGTCGTGGCGGCCGGCCTGGCGGCCACCGCGGCACAATCGCCCAAGATGAAGTACACCACCGAAATCCCGGCCGACGTCATCACCCCCGACCGCACCGAGACCCGCTTGGGGACGCTCGAGTTCACCGACGGATATCCCACGGAGGCTACTGCGCAGAAGGTCTGGGACCACATGGATTTCTCACGCGCCGTGGAAGTTATGATCATGACCACGCCTGCGGCCTCGCTGCAGGGATTCCGTAAAGGGATCCAGAAGTGGGGACCGGACAACGAGACCATGATCTACTGGGGAGGTCGACTGGACTCCAAGGGCTTGCTCCTGACCGGAAACACCACGGTGGTCTACACCTTCATGTGGATCGACCTCAAGGGTGGTCCCATGGTCATGGAAACGCCGCCCAACGTGCTGGGCATCATCGACGACGCCTGGTTCCACTACCTTACCGACTTCGGCAACGCCGGCCCGGACCAGGGCAAGGGCGGCAAGTTCCTGCTGGTCCCGCCGGACCATGAAGGCACGATCCCCGACGGCTACATCGTCAAGAAATCGAGGACCTACGGCCACTGGCTGGCCATGCGCGGCTTCATGACCAACTTCGACCCCGAGCCCGTGGTCAAGAACATGAAGGACCATTTCCGCCTCTACCCGCTGGGCAGTGCGCCCAAGGAGGTCAACTGGGTCAACACGGCCATGGAGGATTTCAACACGCTGCACGCGCAAGACGCCACCTTCTTCAAAGAGGTCAACATCACCGTTCAGGAAGAGCCCAACTCGGCGGAGGACCCGGAGATTCTCGGGTTGCTGGCCTCGATCGGCATCCAGAAGGGCAAACCCTTCGCGCCCGACGCCCGGATGCAGAAGATCCTGGCCGAAGCGGCAGCGGTGGGCACCGCCGCCCAGCGCACCATCCTCTTCCGCAACCGCGATGAGAACGTCGTCA
>CAVONV010000020.1:0-7336 GCA_963697355.1 uncultured Acidobacteriota bacterium | reverse complement strand
GCCGAAGGGGGGATTCGTTCGGACCACTTTTCCAACAAACTGATGGCGCACGACTTTCGTCAGTAAGTGGTTCAACGATAACGCCCTCGGTCATCAACTGAGTCCTCTCCAGTCCTCCTGAGTCCTCCGGAATCCTCCCCGGTTTTGGAGACGTTTTGGAGACGGCTGTCTAGACGATTCACCGATTACCCCGCGGTGGGCAGATGCGACCTTTAATCGTTTTGTGACGGGTGCCGTGGCGGCTTTCACCTTGGCTTGCCCTTCCACGGCTCGCCGGGCACGCGTGCAATCATCTCTCGCAGGACGCGCTCGATGCCCTTGCTGGGTTCGAATGTTACACCGGGGGGTAGGAGCGGCGGGATGTCGTCGGTGAACGCCGGCATGTCGATCTTGCCTGCCAGGTTCTCCTCGAAGAGCGCGCGTGTGATCTGGTGGCCCCCCTGTTTCATGTAAATGCGGAAGATTTCGACCACGGCGGTGGGATCGATACCCGTTTCGAGCGCGGTCCACAGGTCGAAAAGATCGCGTCCCTTCTTCCGCTGGAAGAGCGCGCGCAGCTTGGTGGCCAGAACCTCTTCGATCTCGAACGTCGTGATGTCCGCGCGTCCCTGCCACCAGCGAGACTCGACGGCGAACCGTCGCTTCGTCGTGCCACGGACGGCGAGGTGCTCTCTCGTGTTGGTCTCGATTTTCAAACGCAACCGCACGACCGGCGGGTTCTCTGACTCGAAGCGGTAGATAAGTCGAAAGCCTTCACCGCGCTCGCGCTTGGGCTTCCCAAGCCAGCCGTCGAGCTTCGCGCGGATCCGATCGACCGTTGGACCGATCGGCGCGGGTTGAAGCTGCACAAGGTCTATGTCCTCCGAGTAACGTCGGGCCGGGGATAAATGAAGCTTGTGAAGCGCTGTCCCGCCGCGCAACGCGACGTCGCTGGCAAGGTCGGTATCCTGGAAGATTTCGACGAGCGCACGGCAGAGCACGAGATCTTGTTCGACCTGCTCGTTGGTCGACCACCGCGTGGACGCGCGCCACTCAACGATGAAGTCGGAGGGGATCAAATCTCCACCTCGATGGTCGCATTGACGAGCACCCGCCAGCGCGCATTACGTTCCGAGACTGCTTCAGGGCTCTTGGGCTCGAGCGGAACGAACTTCGGCTTCTTGTCGTCTACCAGCTTGGTCAGGGGTTCTGCGAGTTCGCTGCGATCGGCCAGATCGAGCAGGTAGCCGAGTCGCTGCACGACCGGCATCTTCTCTCCCTGCTTTGCGATTGCGAGTAAGCGCTTCGCGTTCATGCGCTCGGCGAGCTCCGAGAGCACCGTGGCGACGTGATCGATTGAGCCGGCCCCTTTCCGGTAGCGGATTAGGTCGTAGGCGGTCATCTCGGGCGTTGAGACCGGAATGTATCCGCTCGAGGTCTTTATTCGCTCGGTGACGGCGACATCCATGTGCCGGCTAAAGAAGAAGCGAATGCGCACGCGGCCCACGGTCAGGGAACGTAGCACTACGCCGGCGACGACCTGGAACTCCATCGGCTGCTGGTGTGCGGCGCCATGGAGCGCCGCGGCGGAGAGCAGGCCCACGTAATAAGCCGCCCCATGGAATTTCATGAGGTCGTCGATCCAGGCAGTGGCGGGCAGTGCACCAAGTTCGCGATACTCCGGATCGACTATTAGGTAGAACCCCCGACGGGGCATAACGAGCCAGCCAGCTTTCTGGAGGCGCCGGAGGGAATGGTACGTGGCGATGCCGGACGACCCGAGTGCCTCTTCCGCCTCGCCGCGGGTGAACGTGTGCCGGCCCCGGGCCAGCTGCCGTTCTATGTACGCTCGGGCCTTCGCTTCCATCCGTTCGCATATTCTAGCTATAATCACTATGTTATGCAAACAAATTCCAGAGACAGCGCTTTCAAGTGTTGCAGAATCAGCGAAACGTTACTATATTGGTAACGCTTCAGAGGTTTTGCATCCGGTTGCAGAATCTGCTAATAGTCATTAAAAGAGTAACGAATCGCCGAGTATGCAACTAAGGGAGGTCAATCCGTTGCGGTCTGAGCTCTAAAGTTCGCGAGCTGTACGAGGTCTAATATGGAGCGGACGCTTTCCGAGACCGAGGCCAAAGTGGTCCTTGACCTCGAGTGGCGCAACCAGAAGACCATTACCTTGGTCGAGTTGCGCCAAGCGCTCGGGGTGTCGGAGGTCTACGCCCGCAAGCTCGCTCACGGACTGGTGAAAAAAGGCTGGTTCGAGCGCCTCCGTCCCGGACTGTTTCTGCTGGTGCCCGCGGAGCGTGGCCGCGAGGGCGTGGCCGACACGAATCCTCTCACTGCCGGGGCCGTGCTGGTCTCTCCATACTTCTACTCCTTCGGCACTGCATGCATGCACCACGGGCTTACCGAGCAGGTCTTCTCGGAGGTCTACCTGGCTTGCCAGGAGCATCGTCGGCCAGAAACCATCCGCGACAAGCGCTACGTTTTCGTCCACGTCCCGCAGCAGTGGTTCTTCGGCTTCCAAGAGTTCGTGGTGCTCGGACATCCCGTCCAGATGGCTACGGCCGAGCGTGCCGTGCTCGATGCCATCGATCGTCCTCGGTACGCGGGCGGTATCGGTGAGGTCTCACGGATCGTCGCGCGGGCGGCCGCCAAGGTTTCCTGGGATGAGCTCATCCGTCTCGTGCGAAAGTGGGGCTCGTCTGCGTTGGTTCAGCGCCTGGGCTACTTCGTTGACCTGCATGGGGCTGAGCTTCCCGACCGTGTGCGGAATTCATTACTCGAGCTGGTACGCCCGAAGAGCAAGATCCAGCTCGGTTCGCGCCGCAGGTGGGGATCCTCCGGCAAGCTCGTCCGACCGTGGAACGTGATCGAAAACGTCCCGCGCGATGTGCTCTCGTCGACGAACGAGAAGGCCCGTCGCCGCGTGGTCTTCTCAAAGAGGGAGTCGGCCTCGTGATCGAAGACAAGTTCGTCGACCTCTACGCGCGCAACAGCGGGCTCCGTGACAAGCTCGTCGCCGAGCGGGACATCGTGCTGACTTACGC
This sequence comes from uncultured Acidobacteriota bacterium, assembly GCA_963697355.1. Lineage (GTDB taxonomy): Bacteria > Acidobacteriota > Vicinamibacteria > Marinacidobacterales > DATDRI01 > CAVONV01. Next base: position 4,301 of record CAVONV010000020.1, on the reverse strand, counting down.
GCTCAGCGCGCTTCTAGACGTCGGCGTGATGGACCATCTGGCATTCAAAGGCGGCACGTGCTTGCGTAAGCTCGTCTTCGGTTCCACCGGTCGCTTCTCCGAGGACCTCGACTTCACTCTTGACACCGACAGGCCCGATGACGATGTCCTTACGGAGATCGTCGAGGTCTTCAACCGCGAGTACTACGGCATCACGTTCACCTTCGACGAGTACTACAAGACCGAGAACGACACATCCTTCGGCGGCGATGTCCTCTACACGCATAGCTGGAACGACGCCGGCCGGTTTCGGCTGCAGGTGAGCCTGCGGGAGCGGCCGACGCTGCCGGTCCTACCGAAGGCCATGCAGCACCAGTCGTACTTCAATTACCTCGAGGTCGAGTTCTTCGAGGTGCCCGCGATGGAAACCATCGAGATGCTCGCCGAGAAGGTGCGCGCCGCGTTTCAGCGGGTGAAGGTGCGGAATCTCTACGACCTCTGCCGTCTCGCCGCAACACCGTTCGATGGTGAGCTCCTACGTCAGCTTTCAGTGCTGAAGCTATGGCAGACGCGGGCAAGTCCTCCAGCCGTACGCTTGTAGGCCGGCGGTCCCCCCACAACAATGCCACCGGTAGAGGTGGATCGTGGCGGGCGGCGATCACGAGGTGCAGGGACCGCGGCCGGTTCTTCACAACGAGCTCGAGAAGCTCGTGGACGGGCGACGACGCTCCAATGCGATGGTAATCGTCCAGTATGAGGACGAACGGCGAATCGATGGAATCCAGTTCGTTGATGAGGTGCCCGCCTATCACCTTTGTAGGCGGTAGACGGTCCGCTCCCAACAGCTTCCAGGTGGTGGGGCAAGCGTCGGGCGCCACGGTTTTGATGGCGGAGATTGCGTAAGTTAGAAAGAGCTCCAGCTCACTATCGCTCTCGTCGAGCGACAACCACGCACAGGGAAGCTCTTGCCTTTCGGCCCATTGGCTGACGAGCATGGTCTTACCGTAGCCGGCGGGTGCCGAAACCAGGGTCAGCGGCTCCTCGAGGGGCTTGTCCAAGAGCTCGAGCAGACGAGGGCGAGTCACCAAGTCCGCGGCTAGCCGGGGTCGACGAAGCTTGGTGCGGATGATCGGCAAGCTTTGCCAGTCAACGTCGGACACGCCCGACAGCCGTTTTTGTTGCGCCCCCACGCGGGCATTCTACACAACAGGTTCCGCCGCGACCAAATGAATCTGATGTCAAAAAGCAGCTGTATCGCGAGGCGAGCTCATCCGGTATGGTGACTCGGTCTGGATGAGGTCGTCCAATCGTTCGAGCCCATCCAAAACACCGGCAAGCGCAACATTGTTGCACTGACGGCAATAAGGACTGGAACTCTTCCAGGAGCCCCTTTCTCTTTCTTCTGTCCATTTCCAGTCAGCGCAATAGGCCCAGTTACCTCAACTGGTCTGTACCGAGAGCTTCCCGCTTTCTCTATGTCGGCTCGAACGTCGCTAGGAGCCGAGTGTAGTAGAGGCTGGTGGTCGCTTCGAAGCCGGAATCGGTTCCCATGAGGAGCCAAACCCGTCCGTCACCAACCGCCGTGACCGTGATCGTCTCGGCACCGCTCGTAAGCTGCTTGATCTCCCATTGGGGTTGCCCTTGCCCGCAAGTTTGCGAACTCGCCACATCTCCTAGGACCAGAGCTTTCTCGCCCCCGATGGCCTGGTTTCCCTTGTCGATGCTCATCTGGAAGAAGCCGCCCACGTCCACCGCCTCGGGCTCGGCTTGTGAGGCTCCCGCTTTGACCCAGACGCTCTCACCCGGCGAACCTCCAACGCCGACGCAACCGGCGGGAGCGTTCGTGGCAAACTCGACCTCGAAGCGAACCCGGTAGCTCGTATTCGGAGCGAGACCCACGATCTGGCCTTTCCAGAACATGAAGAGGTCATCGCTGTGGTTGTTGCCTGATATGTAGAGTGCGCGCCGAGACGTGTCGAGCGGGGCCGGTAGAGCCCGATAGTCGGACTCGAGCTCGTAGAAGTCATCTTCTCCCACTGGGTAGTCCGCGAAGCCGGCCGTCCAACCGTGCTGACCGGTGGAGAAATCCACGCGGGCGCTCAGAGGCTCGTTGGGATCGGTGGCCTCGTTGTCACAAGCAAGAAGTCCTACTAAGAGAATGAAAAGGTGCGTAACTAAAATGGTTTTCATTGTCATTCTTCGAATGCCTCCAGGAGCGTGTTGCCTTGACAGACCGAACTTCGACAGATTGGAGCGAGTCGATGCGCTCGAGTGACTGTCCCACAGAAGACTATATAGCGATCCCGGTGGTTCTGATTCCAACCCAAGGTGCCATAGGCCAAACACCTGACTCTCGGTAGACCGTCGTGTGAGCCGGTGTGACACGGCAACCATTGAGGTTACCTCAAAGCGTACGTCCACGGAAAAGCTCATGGTCATAGGTGTCTCAAGTTTCGTAGATCCTTCCGAAGTCGCCTGGCCAAAACGCTCACTGCCTTCCCTTCGAGTCGGAACTTTCTCCATCGAATGCCTACTAATTCGGTAGAAGGGCCGAGGAGAATATCTTCTGGACAGCTATGATGGACAAGCAAATGAGATTACGCAGTGTCGTCTGCCCGGTGGCGGCGGCCCTCCTGTGCTCGCCGTTGATGGTGACCGCAATCAACACTCAGACGCAACCGCCCCACCACTTTTCTCGAGATCCATATCGGATTCAACGATAAGGTCTTCCAGGAGCTGCAAAATCTTGAGTAGCCATCGCAGCCCGCGTTTCATCAAGATGGGCTTATTCTGAGGCGGTACGAACCTGTGTGGCGGCCGGCGCCATGACTTTTCATGGTCCAGCGGCTTCTCGTTTCGGTGTCGTAGCGCCGAAAAATCGAGTCCTGGACACCCCTGCCCGTCGCTGTTGCTCCCCTCGAATTCGCAGCTCATCCGATATACTTTCGCACTTCACGCTCGACGGCTTGCCGGACGGCTTCGAGTGCGATCGCGACAACGCGTGCATGCTCTTCCCTGCCCTTTCTGCAGCCCATTGGAGTTTGGCGCATCGGACGCGGTCCTCGGGCGAGACGGGGTTGCGAGATACGCCAGTGGTTACTGTTTCAGTAACGCTGTCATGATTTGGTGACTCGTGGCTGCCAGACCAAGCGCCTGGACAACGGCGGCCAGCTCGGAAGCTTGACGCGGTTTTTCACTTCTGAGTATACTTCCGAGTACATGGACCTGGTCGATCTGCTGAAACGCTCGGAGGGTAAGACGCTGGAGTTCAAGCGCGATCTCTCCGCTCCCGACGGGGCGCTCCGGACGATCGTCGCGTTCGCAAATCGACCACCCGGCGGCGGTGTCGACCTGGGCGAGGAGTGGTGTGTGGTTGGAAAAAGGCTTGGATCTGAATGTCCCGATCATTCCTCATTTAGGTTTGCCGGCTTGCGACAGCCTGTGTTCCGACCCGCGCATCGAAAACATCCTGCGCCGCATGAACCTCCCGGAGTAGAATGAATAGCGGCAAAACCCTATTTGTAGATTCCTTCTCTTGGACCAAAAGAGAATAGGATGACAGTGGTTTTTTCAGTTTTGTAGATTAGCCTCCTGCTTTGACCCTTCACTGAATACCTGAAAGATCGTAAGTCTCGAAATTCTCCTTTGAGGAGTTTTACCGCCTCAGGATCGTCCATTATCTTAGCTACGGCTTTCTTCAATGCTGCTTTCTCATAGAGCCGATACGATCCTTTTCCTCAGTTTTTTGAATTTTGAGGTTTCAACGAGCTTCATCTAGACGTCTTTCAGATTCAATGTCGACACACTCCCCATTTCATAGTCGACTTTGGCTTCGAGTATGTTTTTGATTTCCTCAACCGTCAGCCTCGATTTATCCCGATCACCGACAAGAGAGCCTCTTCGTAGCGCATATCGCGCTGCCCCGGAAAAATCACGCTGTTCTTTTCGCGCAAGAATGTTCAGATCCCGGACGAGTCCCTCATCAAAGGCCACTGTTTTTCTAACCATATTGTCACCTTCATCATATATTGTATGATATTTTCATGATCAACAATATAAGACGGGTATCAGACTGACTCATTCATTACCGAACGCCGCGTACGGTGCGAAAGATGGATTCAGGTCGGAGCTGGCGCCGCACGGGACAACGAGCAAAAGTAAAGGGGCAGTAGGGTTGTCAAAACGCCATCTTCGGCCATCGTCTGGATCAGCGGAAATAATAGGAAACTCGATAGCGGTCGGCCGCCCAAGGCAACCGGGAGTCGGCGTAAGGACTCCGTCATTCGGAAACGGGTGGTGTTCTTGGTGCCGGCCATCAACAG
>CAVONV010000019.1:0-14955 GCA_963697355.1 uncultured Acidobacteriota bacterium | reverse complement strand
CGTGTCCAAAAACTCGAATGGCGCCGAAGGCCGAATCCTCGAGGACCTTCTCGATACCCGCGGAGAGTATCCCAAGGTATTGCGGACCCGCGAGGATTTCGACCGACCGCCGCTAAGCGGGGCGGCCTAGTTCAATGACGGTTTGCACGAATGCTCGCTCGGTGGGCATGTTCTCGCTTTTAGCCTCGCAGCTCGCTCGATTCCTGCAAACCGCTACGAATTATGGGGAGCTCCTCATAACAGCTTGTTCCCTAAAACGACATCTCATGGCCCCAGAACAGCACGTTGTTCCTTAAATCAGCACGTCATGCCGGACACAACGTTTTTTTCCACGCAGCAAGCTAATGCGCCCACTTTTTCTCAGAAGATTATTGAAGACTGCGCACAATGCAGCGAAGCATCGGGAGTTCTTGGGTTGGGTCATGGGTTGATCGAGCTCGGTCCGGAACGAGTTGGATCTCCATAGTTGGTGTTTTCTTTCGTCGTTCGGGTAGCTTGCGAAGCGTCGTGGGAACATCCGGTTTCGGAGAAAGCTCGGCGACCAGCTCCTCATCTTCCGCTCCGATTGATGAGCCGCGCGGGCCAGAAGCGTTTCTCGGTTGGTCTCGGTTCTGTTGAATGTTCAACACCCCTGGTAGCTTTGAAGTCTTCCTAGCCGAAGAAGAAACGTACGCGCCGACTAGAGGATGAATACGCGTATTCTCGATCACGTCATGTGCTTCAATGCAGAATGCGGAAGAAAGTAACTGCGCTAGAAATTCCACTTTCGCCTCGCTAGATCGAGTGATCTATAATCTAGGTGAATCTCTCATTTAACTGAATCAACGAACGAGGATCCGGCCGGTCCGACGAGTGGGGCCGCATCGTATCCTGATTGTCCCAACGTTAGGCGCCCGGCAACGTTTCGAAGGATGGTTGACCATGTCTAGCAGAACCTTCACTTCACTCTCGATATGGAATGGTTGGATTCTTGCTTTGCTTCTCCTTCCTGTCGCTGCCCGGGCCCAGAACGCCACCACCCCGGGGGCAGTGACCACCCCTTACCCGACTCTCAGGAACCTGTCGGTGGAGTGGGCCATCTCCGGGGACGCCGACAACGACGGCGTGGTCACCGTCCGGTTCCGGCCGTCGGGTGCGGCGCAATGGCAGGACGCCCTGCCGCTGCGCCGGGTGCCGGCGGGAACGAACGAGGGATTCTCCTGGGGCAACAAGCACTCCGGCAGCGTCCTGGACCTCGAGCCGGACACCGAGTACCAACTCGAGCTGACGCTGACCGATCCAGACGGCGGATCGGACGCCCGTATAGTAACTGCTAGGACCCGGCCGGTTCCCCAAGCGGCGGCCAACGCCAATGTCAAGCCGGCCACGCCAGGCACCTTCTCTTCGGTCGCCTCCGCCGCGCAGCCGGGGGACATTCTGCTGTTAGCCGACGGCACCTACTCGGGCTTCACGTTTCAACGAGACGGTACGTCCGCCCAGCCCATCGTTATCCGGGCGGAGAATCCAAAAGGGGCGGTGTTCTCGGGGGATGTCCGGCTGGACGGCCGCTCCTATGTGTACCTAGAGGACCTGACCGTCAACGCGATGATCAAGTTCAACAACGCATTCGGGATCGTAGTACGCGGCTGCACCGTCAACACCCCGGACTCGGGGATCGTGTCGATGAGCTCGGGAGTGGAGAACGCCTACATCGCCGACAATATCGTTCTGGGGCCCACCGGTTGGTCCAACGCCACGGTGGGGGCCAACGGCAACAACCTGGGCGAGGGGATCCAGCTCACCGGCCCGGGCAACGTGATCGAGTTCAACTACGTCAAGGGATTCCGCGATGCCATTTCCACCATGGAAGACTCCGGGGCCAACAACCAGGTTTCGGTGGACATTTGCAACAACGACATCGAGGTGGGAGCCGACGACGCCATCGAGGCGGACTTCACCATGGGTAACAGCCGAGTGATGCGCAATCGCATCACCAATTCCTTTGTGGGCCTCAGCTCTCAACCTGGTCTGGGCGGGCCGGCCTACTTCATCCGCAACGTCATGTACAACATCATCTACTCGCCCTTCAAGCTGTACCGGGGCAGCAGCGGGGACGTGGCGTTTCACAACACGGTGGTCAAGTGCGGGGACGCCCTGATGATCGTACCCGGCCGGACGGTATCGTGGGCCTATTTCCGAAACAACCTGTTCATCGGCGGTGAGGGAGGCGGGACCTACGGGGGCTACAGCAACGGTAGCGGCCGGGTGGCCCAAGTCCCGGACGCCGACGCGACCTGCGACTTGAACTTCGACGGTTACGCCTCCATCGGCACCGGGACATTCTCGGGCAACATCGCCGGCAACAGTTTCTCGAGCCTATCCGGATTGCTCTTCAATACCACCGAGAACCAGGCCGTCCAGGTGACCATGGGTGTTTTCGCAACCGCGGTGCCGTTTCCCTCCAGCGGACCGTTCCCGGAGAGATCCATTCCCGACCTGAGGATCCACGCCGGCTCGGCCGCCGCCGACCGAGGCGAGGTTCTCCCCAACGTGAACGACGGCTATACCGGAGCAGCCCCTGACCTGGGGGCTTACGAGGCAGGAGAAAGCCTTCCACACTATGGCCCGCGCAGCCAGGATGGCGCTCCCTCCGCACCGACGGGGTTGAGAATAGTCAAGTGACTTGACGGTTCGTGGAAACAATCCAAGGATCGAGAACCGCGATGGAGAAAGGAACCGAAGGCTCGGAGTTCACCCAGGCGATAGTCGTCAGCGATCTGCACATCGGTGACCCTCACTCTCGACACGAACAATTCGCGCGCCTGGTGAAAGGACTCGATCACCAGACAGCCCTCATCCTCAACGGAGACATCATCGACAACCCATACAAGAAACTCGATGCGACAGATCAGGCCGCTACTGACTTCATCCGAGCACAGTCGATGGAGCGACGGGTCGTATGGCTATATGGTAACCACGATGAGGACTTCCGGATGAGCGATCCGGGAAGAATCGAATTTCGAAAGCACCTAGCGCTCTCCAACCGGCTCATGATCGTCCACGGTGACGATTTTGATGAGGTCATGCCAAAGAGTCTTTGGTTCATCCGCCTCTTCAAGCTAATGCATCGCATCCGACTGCGACTGGGAGCCCCTCCGGTACATGTGGCGGCCCTAGCAAAAAAATGGACCCCGTTTCTCTACCGGGTTCTGACGGAGGAAGTCAGGATGAACGCGGTGAAATGTGCCATTGAAGGTCAATTCGAGGCCATCACCTGCGGTCACGTACACTACGCCGAGGATTCGATCTGCGAGGGCGTCCGCTACATCAACACCGGGGCCTGGACAGAGTCACCTTCTCACTACTTGCTCGTGACGCCCACCCAGATTGTTCTGAAGCATCTCTAAAGAATATATCCGTCTTTGTCTTACCCAGGAATGGGACAAATGGAAGGAGATATTGAACGAAGACATCGTGCGACCTGCCGATCACGAATCTACATCCACAGCGAAGGACCAATCCACTATGAGGGCACGATACGACCCAAATCGCATCAACTCTCTCTGAGTAGTGGCTTGGGTAGCACTTTTAGCCGCTTGGCGGCTAAATAAAGATCCATCGCCTTCTGAGCATTCAACCAGAACCCCGGCGTAGTCCTGAAAGTGGCACCGAGTTTCAGAGCCATCTCCGCCGTCACAGAAGTACGGCCGTTCACGAGCCTATTGACGACTTTGACATCGCACCCGAGGTGATCTGCCAGTTGCTTTTGTGTCATGCCAAGCGGCACCAAGAACTCCTCCCTGAGGATTTCTCCGGGACTCGTTGGTTTACGCAGCCTTCTCTTCAGATTCATAAACAGTTCTCTCAGTGATAATCTCGAATATCGACGTCCGCCGAACACAGCATCTATTTCTACGAAGCTATTGCGCCCACCCTTTCTCAGGAGATTGTTGAAGACGGCACACCATTCCGAGAAGCAGCAGGAGTTCTTGGGTTGGGTTCCGGGTTGATTGAGCTTCGGGCCGGACCGAGCAGATCGTAGTCTCGGTGGCCGATGGCGTAAACGGCTTCGCGAAAAATCTGAGTTCATGGAAAGGCCATGCCGGCAAGGGTCTTTCTTCAACCAGCGGCCGTTGATGGCAATCTGCAGCTTGTTCCCTAAACCGACAGCTCATGGCCCAAATCAATCAACACTCTGTACCCTAAAGCAACATCCGGTGCGGCGAGAAGAGGATTGTAATGCTTCGGTCAAGCAAAGAGCTCTGCGGCAAAGTCGCCCAAGCCTACTCCGGCTGGTTCTCTAAGAAAACAATGGTGATCTTCCGTCGATTATCTGGTTATTCACTCAGACCAAGCTGGCTCATTAGAACGGCACTATCAAAATAGCTTCGGTCTTCAGCGAGCAGTCCCTCGGGCGTGATGTCCAGAAAGAAAGCGCATTTGACTTCGATCTTCCTCTCGGTGGGGGCAATATCACCCTGAGGCGTTGCTTTGCCCTCGATGGCGGGTTCATTTGGTGGCAGCCATTTGAAGTCGTCAGTAATGAGCTCAGCCCACCGTTCCCAATCCGCGTCGAGCGAGGCGCGGGCCCATTTCTCCGACAAGGCTTTGATAGCGCCGACATCTTGGTCTGATATCTTGTTCATTTCGACTCCTTTAAGGATGGTCCCTTTAGGTATGGAACCTTGTTAGATGGGAGAGAGTAGGCTCTGCGCGGAACGCCACTCCCTCCTTCGTCTATGGGCTATTCGGTGTCCTGTAGCTGCTTGATTTCCTCATCAGTCATTGGTCTTCCAAATTGTGCGACAACTATCCACTTTCCGTCTTTCTTCATAAGCACAGAGGCTCTCAAACCATAACCCAGTGTTACCGGTTTTCCATCCGGACCACTCGCCGTATGAAGACTGAGTCGCCTCTGTATTGCGATAGCAGGCTCAGGGCAGGGCTCCACAAACTGGCTACAGCGGTTGCAGGTCAGCTGTAGATTTCAACGAAACCGGTATCGACCCTGTCGATATCGCATCTGCTCGACCCCAAGCCACAAACCGTCGGCCGATGAGCAAAGGGCCTCCTACGTTTCAAAGCACACCTACGATAACCACAGAATAGAAGCCCAATGAAGTGCTGGGGATTCTCATGAATCGCTGCTGTAACTTTGTGCAAAATGTGAGTTTTCCTGGTAGGTCGCCTCTTCGATGAACTCGATGCACGCCTTTTCCACAAGGATATCCACAGTCGAGTGGAAGAAATCGTTCAACTGGTTTCGGTACAGCAATTGCGAAGCGAGGGGGCTACTCCCGCTCCTCGTTGAGGGTGAGCATCCAGATGTCTACTTCTACTTCGACTCGGCTCAGATAGCACGATGAGACCGGAAGATGTCGGCGAGCCGCTCATCCGCGTGGCGTTCCGGACGGGCACCAACGCGTGGGGCGAGGCGGTCACCTTAGATGAAGCCGTGAATAATCACATGCCGAGTTGCATGCGGAGATCGGTCAGCGGCTGCTTCAGGTACGGTGGCAACTCGCCGCGGGTCCTTGCGGCGTCGAGTAGCTCGAGGTAGGTGCCGAACTTCGTGCGTGCCTTGGCCAGAACGACGGCAAACCGCTCTTCGTCGCGTAGTGGATCGAAGACCGGGCTGAGCATCAGCAGATCGTACGGCAGTGGCTGCTGTCGCTCTTCGAGAAGGGCGATGATGCGGAGGGCGAGTTCCAGCTGCCCGGTGCTGGTCGCCGGAGGTAAGAGATACCACGCCACGGTCCGTGCGCGAAAGGGGTGGTAGTCCGGATCGCCAAGTCGGCTCATCGTGAGCTCGAGCGCATCGGGTGGAGCGATGTCCGGCCGCTTCAGTGCTAGGTAGCGCTTGCAATGACTCGCTGACCAACGGAAAGGGTTTGGCGAGGGCGAAGGCCCGTTCGAAGATACGGTCTGCTTCCTCGGTACGGCCCAGCTCCTGAAGCAGCAGCCACTTTGATGCCAATCCAAAGGAGTCCGGCTCCAGATCGATCATGCTCTCGGCCAGAGGTAGTGCCTCCCCGGGCCGTCCGAGAAACCAGAGATCCATAATGACCGCGTTGTAAGGAAAGAGGTAGAGAGGTTCTAGCTTTATCGCCTCGCGGAACGCGACTTGCGACAGTCGCGTCGAGATACGGTCGAATGATGAGCCGAGCGCGTGCTGGGAAATCGCCTCCCGAGGACCGAGGTTGGCTGCCTTGAGGCTATCCTCGAGGATACCTGTGACGTCCTCAGAAGAAGTAGCCTCCCGTGCCCAGGCCATTGTCATCCATGCAAGGCTACTGCGGGGGTCGAGCGCGACGGCCTTCCTTGCCCACCGTTCGAGCTCGGCAGGGGCAGCCCGGTCTCCGGCCTCCCATCGAGATCCATACAAAAACGCGATCAACGCCGCGGCCTCCGCGAGCGAGGGCTTGATCTCCAGCGCCTGCTGGAGAGATTCGAGGCCGAGCTCGAAGTCTTCCATCTTGTGCAGGTTGTTGTAGCGGTTCTGGAAATACTGTCCGCGCCGCAACGCGAGCTCGGCCTCGGAGCTCTTCGCACCCTTGGGTAGCAACAGCGGGGAAGCTCTCGGCCGTAGCCACGAGCAAAGGCCATTGGCCGCGTCCCTTACCAGATCGATGTACGCTCCTCGTGTCCCCTCGTACTCCCCGCTCCACAGAAGGCTGCGGCTCCCGGCGTCGACAAGTTGCGTGGTCAGGACGAAACGTTCTGGCTCGGCTGTGATGGACGTCAACACGTACGCCTCGACTCCATAGACGTTAACCACCTTGTTCACGTCGCCACCGACCCGCTGCAAGTCTAAGCTGGTGGGTGGCACCTTCGTCTCGAGGCCCTCGACGCGTGACAGGTGGGTGGACAGGGTGCTGGGGATGGCGTCGGTGAGGTAGCCTTCGTCCATGGGTCCGAAAACGCGACTGGGCAGAGCCACGATGGAGGCGATCGCGGAGGGATCGATCGCTTGGGAAGGCGGGAGTTCGCGATGCCTTGCAAGGTACAGGCTGGTCCCACCAGCCACCAGTATCAGAGCGGCGACGGCACCGAGCCACAGTTTCTTTGGCGGGCGAAGCCGAGCAGCTGCCGGCTTGGGTGATCACGTTAGCGTCCGATTCAATCGCCCGCTTGAGGTCCTCCAGTTCGTTGCGCACATCCAAGACCGACTGGAAGCGTCGAGCAGGGTCTTTCTCCAAGCAGCGGCGGACGATTCTCGCGAGGTCGTGGGGTAGACCATCGCGCAGCGTGTCCACCTCGGGCGGATCGTCGCGTAAAATCGACGACATCACCGACGCTGCAGTTTCACCCTTAAAAGGTCGCTCACCGGTCGCCATCTCATAGAGAATGATGCCGATCGAGAAGATGTCCGAGCGATGGTCGACCGACTTCCCCTCAGCCTGCTCCGGTGACATGTAAGCGACCGTACCCAAGATGCGTCCCTCAGCAGTAGCCGATTGTGTGGGTAGCTCACTGATGCCGGACTCCGCATGCCCAGGCTTCAACTTCGCCAGGCCAAAGTCGAGAATCTTGAGCCGCCCATCACCGCCCACCATAAGATTGTCGGGCTTCAAGTCCCTGTGAATGATCCCTCGTTCATGAGCGGCACTCACCGCATCGGCCAGAGGAATCGCAATCTCAATGAACTTGTTGAGTGACATAGCAGGTTTCTTGGGTATCAACTCCGTGAGCGTTTTTCCCTTCACCCACTGCATCGTGTAGAAGTAAACGCCCTCTGCCTCCTCGACAGAGTAAATGGTGACGATATTGGGGTGGTCGAGAGCGGCGACAGCCTTGGCCTCACGCTCAAATCGTGCCCGACGCTCAGCATTCTCGGCCATCTCCCGCGGTAGTACTTTCAGCGCCACCTTGCGGCTGAGCTTGGTGTCTTCGGCGATGTACACTTCTCCCATGCCACCGCTGCCGAGCTTCTCGAGAATGTTGTAGTGGGAGAGAGTCCGGCCAATCATGGAGGACCTCCACGTTTGGAATGAGAATACTCGTTTTCAAGGATGACAGTCAAAGGTTGGAGGGAGTAGAGACGGTCCCAAGTGAATAGCCCATTTTGTTTGGGGTAAGATGTCTCTTTTGTGACGGCAGGTACCAGACAACGGCCTCGCGTTGGTTTTGAGCCGCATCATGGCTCAGCGCATTAGAGATGTAACGTCATGAAGGTCAGCATCATCGGAGCTTCCGGGAAACTCGGGCAGTACATGGTCCAGCACGCGCTGGACAGGGGCTACGAGGTGGTGGGTGTGTGCCGCAAGAAGAGCGTGAAGAAGCTCGACCGGTTCGAGGGGCGGATCACGGTCGTTCCGGGAGCGACAAACGACCCCGAGGTCATCCAGCGCGCGGTGGCCGGGTGCGATGCGGTGCTTGTCGTGCTGGTCCCCTGGGGGGTCCACCAGTACTCGTCCGGAACGGCCCAGGCAGTGCTCGATCACGCAGAGCCGGGAGCGCGCCTCGTGTTCTCGTGCGGGTGGCACATCACGCGCGATGGCAAGGACCGATACTCGCGGAAGTTCTTGTGGGCAGTGAAGGCCTTCGGCTGGCTCGCCAAACTCCTTCGCGTCGTGGAGCTCGACGACCAGGTGGAGGCCTGTCGACGGGTATTCGCGAGCGACACCCGTTGGACGGTCGTGCGCGGAAGCGACCTCGAGGAGGGCGAGAGCCAGGGCGTGCCGGTCTGGAGCCGGCACGTGGGCGACCCCATCCTCGAGAGCAACCGCACCCGCCGCGTGGACTTCGCCCTGTTCATGGTGGAGGCCCTGCAGAACGACGAACTCATCCACGAGGCTCCGGCGATCGTCGGGTGCCAGACACCCTCGGCGCTCGCGCATGCCGCAGGCGATTGATTCCTCAACTGATACCCAGTTTGTGCAATCTACGTCAGCGGCGACTTGGCAAACGTGGTCTATCGCTTCCGATCCAAACACCGATGTCGTTGGTGAACTGTGAGGTTCGCAAAGCGCTGATTTCTTCTCTACTGGATTCTGAGGTCTCCGGCACTGCTGGAGACCTCCCTTTATTCTGCAGCTGTCTCTTTTCCCTGTGGGCACGAGATGCCATTCGTTCTCGAAGTACCCTGAGGCTCATGACTAAGCACGTGTGTCGAGAGCTTTGAGCGGTGCGGAAAATGCCTTCAGACCCCTCTCTCCTTTGACTTTTCACAGGGTAAAGAACTATCCTCACGCAAGCGGAGGTCTCCCCATGATCGGGCGCACCCTCTCGCATTACAAAATCCTCTCTGAGATCAGCCGAGGCGGCATGGGTATCGTGTACCGTGCCCTCGACCTGAAACTCGACCGCGAGGTGGCCCTCAAAGTTCTCCCGCCTGAGCTCGTCGCTGACGCCGAGCGCAAACGCCGATTCGTCCAGGAGGCCAAGGCTGCGGCGAAGCTCGAACATCCTCATATTGGTGTCGTGCACGAGATCGACGAGGCTGAGGGAGTCACCTTCATCGCCATGGAGCTTATTCGGGGCGAGAAGCTCCGCGACACGATTGCCAAGGGCCCCTTGCCTCTTCGTCGCGCACTGGAAATCGCTACCGACATCGGTGAAGGACTTGCCAAAGCTCACGATGAAGGTATCGTCCACCGGGATTTGAAACCGGCCAACATCATGGTGACCGACGACGGTCACACCAAGATCATCGATTTTGGCCTAGCCAAACTCATAGAGCCTCTAGCCGGGGAAGGGAGCGACATCGAGACCCTCACGCGGAGCGGTGAAACGGATCCGGGCAAGGTCATGGGGACCGTTTCCTACATGTCGCCTGAACAGGCCCGCGGACGAAAGGTCGATCACCGGAGCGATATCTTCAGTTTCGGGATCGTACTCCACGAGATGCTGAGCGGTCGGGTTCCTTTTGAGGGCAAGAGTGGATTGGATACGCTCCATGCCATCTTGAACGATGCGGCTCCAAGACTGACCCATCTGGGCTCGAACGCAGCGGACGAAACGCGCTTCGAGCTCCAACATATTGTCGACAAGTGCCTATCCAAAGAGCCCGCGGAGCGATATCAAACGATCCACGACACGGTGATCGATCTTCGGTCCACGCGACGCCACCTTGAATCAGGCTCTGTCTCTCCGGTCATCTCCGTGCCCCGACGTAAACTCGGTATCCTGGCTGCCGCGACTGGAGCCATAGCTTTGTTGATCATTGGATGGCTCGTTTTGCGACCTCAAACTTCACCTCTGGAAGAAGAGCCTGCTGCCGGCTCCAAGCCCTCCATTGCAGTGCTGCATTTCGAGAACGCCTCCGGTGAACCGGATCTCGAATGGCTTCGCACCGGCTTGACCGACATGTTGGTGACCGATCTCTCCCAATCGCCGAGCCTCAGTGTTCTGAGCACAGAGAGGCTCTACCAGATTCTACGGGACATGAAACAGCTCGACGAGCACATCACCTCTCTGGACATCATTCAAGAGATCGCCGAAAGGGCGAACAGCCGGACGGTCGTCCTCGGTAGCTACATGAAGTCGGGAGACATCATCCGTATCAATATAAGAATACAGGATGCATCGACCGGAAGGATATTGAACACGGAAAGAATCGAGGGTTCAGGAGAGTCGAGTATCTTCCCCCTGGTGGACGAGCTCACACGTAAAATCAAGGCGAGCCTGGAGGTGCCCAAGACTGCAGAGGAAACCAGTTATGATCTGGCCATCGAAGATGTGACCACTTCGTCGGTCGAGGCTTTCCGCTACTACACGGAATGCGTGGACTGCAATCTACGCGGCCTGCGCGAAGAGCCCATTCCCCTTTGTGAGAAAGCCGTCCAGCTGGACCCTCGGTTCGCCGCAGCGCTCCACAGGCTGTCCATAGTCCATAACAACCTCGGGAACAGGAACCAGGCCAAGGAGTACGCTCGGAGGGCCCTGGATCAAGTCGATCGACTCACGGTACCCGGGCGCCTTCTGGTGGAAGGATGGTACTACGCTCTGAGCGAGGAGACCTGGCAACGCGCGTTTGAAACCTACCGCAAGACCATTGAGCTCGATCCCGATGCCAGGGGACCCCGGCACAACATGGCGCGCCGGCTCACGATGTTCGAACGATTCGATGAGGCGATTGAGTTGTTCGAGGAGTTGAGGAAGCTCGGGCACCCGTTCCCTAATACATACCTTTGTCTCGCGCAATGCTACGCTCAGCGGGGGCAGTATGAAATGGGGCTCCAGGTGCTTCAGGAGTATTTGGCCAACCACCCTGACAACCCGAGAGGCTACTCCAATCTCGGTCTGTATTTGATCGGATGCGGGAAGCTCGACACCGAGACATTGGAGGCCCTGCAAAGGGCTGAGGTTTTGAGTCCGCTTTCTTCAGAACCTCAGATTGGCTTCTGGATTTATTTCACCCTTCAAGACAACTGGGAGCGGGCGGTTCGAGCGGCAAAGCGCTTGACCGAGCTACAAGTAGCGGCCTGGAGGTTGGAGGGGAGTCGATACCAGGCGATCACCCGCGTCTATCACGGCCGGGTACGAGAGGGGATGGATATCCTCGAGGAAGCCCTTCGCGATTACGAGGAACCGGACAGCGAACACGGTTCTACACACAACTATGCGGCATACGTGCTTCTCGAGCAAGGTCAGGCTGCAAGGAGCCTGGAGTTCACTGAAAGAGCACGGATGGAGGGCAAGGGGAACTTTCCCGAGTGGGAGGGACTCTATTTGACGGCGCTGGCTCTGGCCAAGCTCGGCCGCTGGAGTGACGCCGAAAAGACGGCTCAGGAGCTCAGGACCAAGGCGGAGGCGCTTCCAACGCAGAAGGAAACGAGGCGTTACCATCACTTACAAGGAGAGCTCGCGCTCGCTCGTGGCGATACCTCTCACGCTCTCGAGGAGCTTCAACGCGCTCAGTCGTTGCTGCCTCCCCGGGCATTGCGCGACTGGGCCAATCCGCGCCGCCCCCAGCACGTTCCCATCTGGTTCTCCTTGGCCTCTGCTCATATGGTTGCCGGCGACGAAGAAAAAGCTGCCGAGTGGTTTCAACGGATCATCGAAAGCACGACCGAGCGTGTCGAGTGGCCCATCCCCTACGTCCGCAGCTTTTACTTCCTAGGAAAGATCCACGAGAACCAAGGCGACGTGGAAAAGGCCCGTGAGTACTACCGTCGCTTCCACGAATACTGGAAAGACGGCGACATGGATCGCGAGCGGGTGGAGGAAGCGAGAAAGAAGCTAGAGTCATGATTGGCCGGACTCTCTCCCACTACAAGGTCTTAGAGAAGATCGGCGAAGGTGGAATGGGGGAGGTTTACCTTGCCAAGGACACCAAACTGGATCGTGAAGTAGCTGTTAAGGTCCTGCCAAGAGCATTCTCCGAGAACAAAGAACGCCTCGCTAGATTCGAGCGAGAAGCTAAACTGCTCGCCTCAATGAATCATCCCAATATTGCCGCCATCCACGAGCTCGAGGAATCCGATGGTGTGCACTTCCTAGCACTGGAGTATGTGCCGGGAGAAACACTGGCGGAGCGCATCAGACGAGGTCCTGTTCCCATTGATGAAGCTCTTCCTCTCTTCCAGCAAATCGCCGAAGGTCTCGAAGCGGCACATGAGAAAGGTGTGATTCATCGGGATTTGAAACCAGCCAACATCAAGGTGACGCCCGAGGGCAAGGTCAAAGTTTTGGATTTCGGATTGGCTAAGGCGATGGCGGGAGAGACGCCCACGCAGCAATTGTCGGAGTCCCCAACCATCACCAGAGACGCTACGGAAACAGGTGTCCTTCTCGGTACCGCTCCCTACATGAGTCCTGAACAGGCGCGAGGTAAGGCCGCTGACAAGCGAACCGACATTTGGGCCTTTGGTTGCTGTTTGTATGAGGCATTGACTGGCAAGGCAGCATACCTTGGCGAGACCGTCACGGACACGATTGCCAAGATCGTGGAGCGCGAGCCGGACTGGGAGGCACTACCCGCAACGACACCTATCCTGATACAGAGTCTTCTTCGTCGTTGTCTCCACAAGGAAGCAGATCGCCGTATACATGACATCGCGGACGTCCGCATTGAGCTGGAATCTCACGGAGAGTTGGAGTGGGGGGAAGCCGACGGACAACGACGACAGGCCCAAGGTCTAAGCGCTACAAGGTTCCGAGAAAAGGTGGCCTGGGCGCTTGCCGCTGCCCTAGGGTTGTTGAGCGCGGTCGTAGCTGTTTGGCATTTCACTTCACCATCGATGGCCGTACGGCCCATTCGTCTCTCGATTCTCCCACCGTCTCACGTCAAATTCAGCCTTGTGCAGTTCGCGGTAGCGCCGGACGGCAGTATGCTGGCTCATGTCGGTATCACCCCTGACGGCAAGCGTGGATTGTACGTGCGCCCCCTGGATTCTGTGGAGCCACGGTTGTTGGCTGGCACCGACGATGCAAACCTGCCTTTCTGGTCACCGGACAGCCGCTTCATCGGCTTCTTCGCCGAAGGGAAGCTGAAGAAAGTGCTTTCCGCGGGTGGTGTTCCGGAAATCCTTTGCGATGCACATTCCCACCGCGGTGGCACGTGGGGCCGACATAACGAAATTGTCTTCAGTTCCGAAGGCCGACTGCAGCTGATTCCAGCGGAAGGCGGCCAGCCGGTCCAAGTGGTAGAGCTCAATCATGCTCGTAAAGAAACTGGTCACCTCCATCCCTACTTCCTACCGGATGGTCGCCATTTCCTTTATCTCGCGCGCAGCACGGATGAGGGCCTCAGCGGTGTCTACATTGGCTCGACCGAATCACAAGAGACGAAGCGATTATTGAGCGCCCACTTGAATGCGGAATACGCGCCACCGGGATATCTCCTTGTCGCGAACCAGGACAGACTGACAGCGCAGCAATTCGACTCAACTTCGTTCGAGCTCACTGGCGATCCGTTCACCGTCGCAGAATCCGTTCGGTATAACCCGGGACTCGGGCTTGCCGGTTTCTCAGTCTCGGACAACGGTGTCTTGCTCTATCACAGTGGCGAGATCGCCGGCCTCCAACAACCACTTTGGTTCGATCGAGATGGTACCAACGTAGGCGCAGCCGGTCCTACGGGGGTGTACGACGTAGGCGACGCAACAGACCCCGGCATCGTCAGTCTTTCTCCCGACGGCCGGAGCTTCGCTGCAGAACGAGTTGATGTTTTGACAGGCAATGTAGACATTTGGCTCACCAATTTGCTGCGCGGGACATCATCACGTTTCACAATGCATCCTTCACAAGACACAGCTCCGATCTGGTCGCCCGATGGGCAACAAATCGCCTTTTCTTCCAGCAGAGATGGAAACTGGAACGTCTTTCATAAGCCGATAAGGAGCACCGGAGAGGGGATGCCCGTCCGCACACTGAACAATGCGATACGGGCCACAAGTTGGTCGCCAGATGGCCGTCACCTCCTCTGCGAGTCGAGAGTGGACTCGTGGGATTCGTGGCTCCTGCCGTTCTCGGACGATGAAGAGCCGTTTCCAATCACTGAAACACCGTTCGATGAGCGACAGGGTCGGTTCTCCCCGGATGGAAAATGGATTTCATACACATCGGTTGAATCGGGAAGTCCCGAGATTTACGTCCAGCCCTTTCCATCTTCGGGTGAGAAATGGCAGGTCTCAACGGGCGGCGGAACCGACTCCCGCTGGCGAGCGGATGGGAAGGAACTTTTCTACCTCCGTCTCGACCAGGCGCTCATGTCTGTTGAGATAGATCCGACCGATCCTGCTTTACAAATTGGCACTCCCAAGCCGCTCTTCGAGACAGGTATTCGCCCGTTCGGTGGTGCCTACGATGTGACTGGAGACGGCCAGCGTTTCCTGATAACAACAATCACACAAGAGCGTTCCTCGATCACCGTTGTGTTGAACTGGATGGCAGATTCAAGGCAATGAGCCTATCCATCGGCACCCGACTCGGCCATTACGAGATCGCTTCTCTGCTCGGGTCGGGCGGCATGGGAGAGGTCTACCGAGCGAAGGATCACAAGCTGGGACGAGACGTGGCGATCAAGGTGCT
>CAVONV010000018.1:0-4891 GCA_963697355.1 uncultured Acidobacteriota bacterium | reverse complement strand
CACCATCATTCAATCCGTCCCCGAGTAGTGTGGACGTTTGGGGTCAGACGAGCTCAGACGTGATGGGCAAACCGGAATCGGAGATCATGCTGGTTGAGAACTCTCGCTAACGAAGAGAAAACACGACATCAAAGCGCGTCAACCGCCTGCTCATAAACCTATTAATTTAAACAGTTTACGCGGCCGACGATCCGCAGCCCTCACAGAAAAAAACTTGTAAAGCATTGTATTTAATAGACTTAGACTTGCCCTCCAGCTTGACTTTCTATCCATATGCACCTATATTGTGGGTAAGCTTTTTTCCTCTAAGTCTTTTCTTTACAATCAAAAGGAGCTTTCGGTCATGGCTACACTCACAACAAATGTGGCGCTCGTCTCCGAGTCTGATCTTTCGATGAAAAAAGGGCTTACGGCGGTGGAAGTCGACCGCAAACTCATGATTCTAGCCAAGGCTCACCGTCGGCTCGAGGCCGCCCTTTGCTTCTACCTCCAAGAGGTCGAAGAACGGCAGCTCTATATCGAGTACGGCCATGCCTCGACGGTGGACTATGCTCGGGAGCGGCTTGGTTTCGAAGATCGAAAGACATGGTCCCTTCTTCAGATCGCCCGTCGCTTCAAGGTACTTCCCGAGATGAAGAAGGCCTTCAGCAATGGAGCCATTCCTTGGACCAAAGCACGAGAGGCCGTCAAGGTCGCAACACCCGAAACGGATCAGAAGTGGGTGAAGAAGTGTCTCACGATGACCAATCGTCAAATAGAGAAGGAAGTGAAACAAGCGTTGCCACCTGTGAAGAAGAAGACGCTGGTCTTGGTGCTCGAAGGCGAGATGCTGGATGTGTGGGAGCAAACTCGGGAAGCCTGTGATCGTCTCGCGGGAAAGACGTTGACGGACATCGAAATCTTCGACCTCATGTGCGCCGAGGTCCTGTGCACCTACGCCACCACACCGCCCTTCGATCCCGAAAAGGAAGATGATGGCGGTTTCGTCCGAAGCATTGCAGAACGCGACGGTTGGAAGTGCACGCGGCCCGGGTGCCGTTCGCGGACGGCTCTTCAAGGGGACCACATCGAGGCTCGAAGCCAGGGTGGTCCGGATGAAGACTGGAACAAGACAACGCTCTGTGCAGTTTGTCACCACGCAAAAACGACCGGCATTCTCAAAGTCAGCGGCCGTGCCCCGGATGGTCTCACTTGGGAGGGGCCGTTTGGGGTGATTGAAAAGCCGTTGCCTCTGTCGGAACCGACGACCGGAGCAAGCGGATTCATTCTGAGGGATGGCAGGACGAGCTACGGCGGCGGTGTTTCCTCTGCGGATTCAGGCGCTGTGGTCAGTCTGGACGCGCGATCACGTGATCACTATCAAAGCGAGGATGGGGCGAGCAGTGATCACATGGTCACTGAGATTCAACTATCTCATAGGAGGAAAGCGCCTACCATCCACGGCGAATTCCTTGATACATTAGTGAACCATGGCGCTATCTCCGGGGACAGGGCTCGGGACTTACACGATCGAGTCCACCCTCGGCTCGGGCGGCATGGGTGATGTCTACAAAGCCCTCGACACCAAGCTGAATCGCCACGTCGCTCTCAAAATCTTGCCGGAGACTCTCGCTTCCGATCCGGAGCGGCTGAAGCGCTTCGAACAGGAGGCACGGGCAGCTTCTGCGCTGGATCACCCCAACATCATCACCATCCACGATATCCGCCTTCGCCGCCTGTCCGTCGAAGCCTCGGCGAAGGCGGAAGGCTTCGGCGGACAAGTTACCGAGGGGGAAAACTACAGCTTCATCGTGATGCAGTACGTGGAAGGGAAAACTCTACGCGAGCTGTTGAAAGAGGGTCCTCTCGAACTGAACAAAACACTGGATTATGCCACCCAGATTGCCGACGGTCTTTCACGTGCTCACGACAAGGGGATCGTCCACCGTGACTTGAAGCCGGCCAACCTCATGGTGACCGACGACGGTCTGGTCAAGATCTTGGACTTCGGTCTGGCCAAGCTCGCTGAGCCCGAGGATCTGACGGAAGCCTCGACGAGAGACGTGGATCTACAGACCAAAGAAGGCCACGTCCTTGGAACCGCCCCGTACATGTCGCCCGAGCAAGCCCAAGGGAAAAAAGTGGACTCTCGCAGCGACATCTTCTCTTTCGGCTGCGTTGTCCACGAAATGGTCACCGGCCAGAGAGCCTTTCCCGAAGACTCCATAGCCGGCGTGATGGCATCCATTATTCGGGGCGAACCAAGGAAGGTCAGTGAGATCGTTCCGTCGGTTCCGCTCGACCTGGAGCGAATCACCACACGATGTCTCCGCAAAGAACCGGAACGGCGGTTTCAATCGATGGGTGACCTCCGGGTGGAGCTTCTGGAAATCCAAGAGACCGTCAAGTCGGGAAGCTTCGTTTCGGCGGAGCTCGTTCAAAAAGCACGTCCGGGCCAATCGCGCAAGACGTGGCTTGCTATTGCCGCGGGTGTCGCCCTCGTTGGATTGGCGATGACGGCGTGGATACTGACTCGAGGTCAACCCGCTGACGACACACCGCCTCGGACGATGCCCTTCACCACTTCCGTGGACTTGGAAAGAGACCCTGCGATCTCCCCCGACGGCAAGAGCATCGCCTACGCCTGGAACCGTGACGGGGCATTCGACATATACGTCCAGCTCATCGGGGGGGGCGAGCCGCTTCAGCTCACCAGCAGTCCACTTCCTGATGTGAGTCCGGCCTGGTCTCCTGATGGGAGAAGGATTGCGCTCCTGCGCGAAGTCGAAGACGGGAGTGAGATCTTCGTTGTCTCTTCCCTTGGAGGTGAAGAGCGGCGGCTGGGAGCAACGCGGACGAAGATGTGGTTTGGCGGGCCGACCTGGTCCGCCGGATTGGATTGGTCGCCGGACGGGGATTGGCTTGCCGTGTCCGATCGTGACTCCGCCGAAGACGACGCGGCCATTTTTCTTGTCTCTACAGAATCCGGTGACAAGCGAAGGTTGACTGCGCCAGAGACCGGTGCCCCTCACCATCAGCCGGCCTTTTCTCCAAACGGTGAGCGACTGGCGTTTCTTCAAGGTCAGAGCTTTGCAAACAACGCTGTTTATCTCTATGAGCTCGAGAGTGGCGAGCAAAAAATGCTTTTCGAGCTACCGAGCGGCGTTCTCTACGATGTGGACTGGGTCACCGACGGATCGTCCTTGCTCGTGTCCCATGAGATCAACGGCCGGATCGCACTGGGAAGGGTCTCACTGGACGACGGTGAGTTTTCTCCCCTCAACGCCGGCGAGAACGCCGAAACCATCGACGTAGGAGTCGGGGGGCTGCTCGCCTACTCAACGCGTTTCATTGCCGATTGCAACCTATGGCGGATGGACGGTCCCGCCGTCACCGAGCGCGGCGAGCCCGAGCCATGGATCCCCTCCACACAAATGGACTGGCTGCCCGAGCTCTCTCCCGATGGCTCGAAGATTGCCTTCACGTCACGGCGTTCTGGAAGTCCGGCGGTTTGGGCCTGTGACAGCGAGGGTCAAGACTGCACTGAGCTAGCCGCGAGGGGAGTAGTACCTAGGTGGTCCCCCGACAGTGAGTTCCTTTCTTTCAACACAGCTGGGGGATCTGGAAAACCGGATATCTTTGTTATCGAGGTCAATAGCGGATTTAGTCGCCGATTGACCAACGGTAGTGTGGCTTCTTGGTCTCGGGATGGGGACTGGATTTACTACACCTTCGAGCGGCACATCTGGAAGATCCCCTCGCAAGGAGGAGAGCCCACGAGGTTGACGTACGACGGTGGGCGACATCCGCTCGAGTCTTCCGATGGTCAGTTCGTTTATTATCTGAAACCGATCGATCCTCATGAAGAACGACCCCTCAAGCATCATATCTGGAAGGTTCCCATCGACGGCGGCGAGGAAACTCCTGTTTACGAGAAACGGGAGATTGGCAACTTGTATTGGACGCTATGGAACGACCAGCTCATCATTCACGACGGTGACTACAAAACGGGTATCGTCATCCGATCCGTCGATTTGACCACCGGGGAAGAATCGATCCTCGCCGACCTCGGCAACGATCGAAGATATTGCTTTGGGCTCGACGTTTCCGCGGACGGCCGCTGGATGTTCTTTTCAGGAAGGATAGGCCAACCCGAATCCGACATCATGCTCGTCGAGAACTTTCGTTGATATTTCACCGCTCGTGTCGGGTCGACTCGAGAGCCCAGACGAAACTGACCCACCACGCCTCTCGCCTCATCGAGCTTTTCAGTTTTTGACTCGATCGGTTCTACGGTTATACTAACGGTATGAAAACGGCAATCTCGATTCCAGATGAGGTTTTCAAGAGGGCAGAGAAGCTTGCACGACAACTCCGTATGTCGCGAAGCCAATTGTACAGCCAAGCCGTGGAGAAATACGTCAACAAGCGTCGGCCGGAAGCAATCACCAGCGCGATGAATCGTGTCCTTGACGAAGTCGGGGATTCGGGAGACGCTTTTGTTTCCTCCGCTGCCTATAAAGTGCTGGAAAGGACCGAGTGGTAATCCGCCAGGGTGATGTCTGGTGGTGCGACCTTCCTGCTCCGCAAGGCGCCGGTCCAGGTTTTCGACGTCCGGTCTTGGTCGTACAGGGCGATCCGCTAAATCGCAGCCGGCTGGCAACCATAGTCTGCGTGCCCCTGACGAGTAATCTCAAGTGGATGGGAGCACCGGGCAATGTCCCTCTCAGTAAGCGCGCCTCTCACCTTCCGAAGGATTCGGTAGCAATGGTCTCACAAATCATTGCTGTTGATGTTGCCCTCTTCTCCGAGTACGTCGGTCGTATTCCGAGACGTCTCTTGGAGGAAGTCTTGGAAGGCATCGACGTTGTCCTTGATCGATAACAGAGCTAGACTCGCTCCGTTCATTAAG
>CAVONV010000017.1:0-22154 GCA_963697355.1 uncultured Acidobacteriota bacterium | reverse complement strand
GCCATACGAATGCCTGTCTCAGGGGTCCGCTGCGCCACCGAGTAAGCCATTACACCGTAGACACCGACGACAGCCATGATCAATGCCACCATCCCCAGCACAGCATTCACGTCTGAGACGATACGGTAGCCCTCGAATTCGACGCGCAAACGCTCTCGCATCGTCGTGACCTCGAAGATCGGTTGGTCGGGGTCGATCTTCAGGACCGTTGCGCGAACCGAGGGGATGAGACCTTCCGGCATCCCTTCTGTTCTCAGGAGGATCGACATCACACGCCGTTCCGATTGCGATGTGGGAAAATAGAGTATCGGAGTCGGTGGCGAATCCGGACCGAAGTGGCGAAGATCCTTGACGACGCCAACGACTTCCCAGATTTCCCCGAGCGACTCGATCCTTTTACCCAATGGATTCTCGTCGGCCCAATGCCTCGTTGACAGAGCTTCGCTCACCACAACCACTCGGGGAGAGCCCTCGCCATCGTACTCTCGAAATCCACGGCCGTGGACAACGGCAACATCGATAGCGTCAAAGTAGCGCGAGTCGGCCCAGCGAACCGAACACACCGGCCAGTCCGCTTTCTCTTCGTAGGTGCTACCCTCGGGGGCGTATCTCTCGCTCGTGTTGCGTCCGGTCAGAGGTGGTGAGCTCACTGCACCGACGGAGCTTACACCCGGTAGCGCCTCTAGGTCCTTCATCAGACCAGAGTACATCAGGCGCAGTGAATCGGCCTTCGGATACTTCGTCTCCGGCGGGCTGATGCGGAACAAAAGAAGGTTGTCAGGATCGAATCCCATATCGGATCGCTGCATTTCGATCCCGGTGCGGATTAACATACCGGCGCAGACCAGAAGCACGAGCGCCAAAGCGATTTGTGAGGCCACCAAGACTTCCTGTATACGGCGCTTGCGCGCCCCAGAAGTAGAGCCCCGCCCAGCGGCCGTCAAGACGCCCTTCTGATCCGGCCGCGAAGTGCGGAATGCCGGAACAATGCCTACGAGAATCCCTGCCAGTACGGTCACGACGGCCGTGAATCCGATAACGCGCAGGTCGAGACTCAAAGGTGGGAGGGGTGGATCCGCAGGGACGATAGTCTGCAGGGCCTGAATCCCCCAGATCGAAGCGAAGACTCCCGCCAGGCCGCCTCCGAGGCCGAGAAGCAAGCTCTCGGTCAGCAACTGCCCGACCAGATGGCCCCGGCGAGCACCCAATGCCGTTCTTATCGCGAGTTCTTGATGCCGTTCGAATCCTCGTGCCAGAAGCAGGTTTGCCACATTGCAGCAGGCAATGAGGAGCACAAACAAGGCTGCGGTGAGCAGGATGACCGATCCATATCGAGGCCCTTCGCCGTAGACATCCTCGCGCAAGGGAACCAGTCGTGCCCCCATGCCGGCGTTCACCCCGGGAAACTCATCAGCGAGACCATCCGCCAAGGCCGTCAGTTCCGCGCTCGCCGATTCTTGCGTGGCGTCCTCACGCAGCCGGCCAACCATCTTCCAGGATCGGAAACCACGGTGTTCGTCGGCGCTCACCCCCGGCGGCAGCCAAGCGTCCACTTGGTCAGAAGGGATAAGGAATGGCAGGCGGCATGATACCTACCACGGTGTATGGAATTCCGTCGAGCTTCACCGTTTGTCCAACAACGTTTGTCTTGGCGCCGAAGTTCCGCTTCCACAGGTCATTCCCCAGAACAACCACATGGTGAGGCCCCTCGATCTCCTCGTCACGATTGAAGGCTCGTCCGTGCATCGGTTTGAATCCAATGACAGAGAAAATGTTGTTCATTGCATGCATCGCAGATAGGCGCTCGGGCTGTTCGGTACCCGAAAGATTGACGCCGTGCGACCGATAGCCGGCGATGTCGAGGGTCCGAGCCCGTTCGCGTAGGTCGAGGAGGTCGGGCATGGAGAATCTCTGGAACCTCCAGCCGCGCTCGGAATGGGTGCCCCATACTGCCATCAGACGATCCGGCTCCTGGAAGCGAAGGGGCTGGAATAGAACGATGTCGGTGACGCTGAAGATCGTCGTGGTCGCGGCGATTCCCAGAGCCAGTGACAAAATCGCGGGGACTGTAGTGGCTGGGCTCTTCATTAGGGAACGCAAACCTATGCGTAGAGTTTGGAGCGGTCTATCCATCGTCAAGAACTCCCCCTGTTTAGCGAAGCACCTCTATCGTTAGACGTAAAGCTCGCTCCTCGAGTTCAGTGAATATGGCGTTTCTCGAGAGGACCGAATCGCGGGAGAGTTATGCTCGAACAGCCCACCAACACTCGATAGGACAGACTATTGGGGAAACGCCGCGGGTGGCGTATCCATGTACCCTTCACCATTCAAGGCTTCTAGAAACGCGACGAGCGCGTCTATCTCCTCCTCGGTCAGTTTCAATTCTTTGATTTTTGGATCGAGGTGAGGATTGGGATGGCCGCCGTCGTCATAGATTTCGACCGTCTCGCGCAACGATTTCATAGAGCCATCATGCATGAAGGGACCATGCTTAGCCACATCACGGAGCGTCGGCGTTTTGAATGCCCCCATGTCTTGTTCTTTCTTGGTGACCGCGTATCGGCCCTCATCTGCAAATGCTTGGGTCTCCGCGTCCCAGCCAACGCCGATGTTGTGGAACGAGCTATCAGTGAAATTCTGCCCTAGATGGCATTGGTTGCAGCCCGCCTTGTCAAAAAAGAGCTCGTCACCTTTCTTGACGAGATCCGACACGGCGCTTTCATCTTTCCCATATTTCCATTGATCCCAGGGCGAATTCCCACTCATTCGGGTGCGTTCATAATCGGCAATCGCTTGGGCGACTCTTTCACGCGTGATCTCTTCACTGCCGAAGGCTTCCTTGAAGTACCTTTTGTAACCCTTGATCCGATCGAGGGTCGAGATCATCCCGTTTATGGTATGTCCCATCTCGACAGGATTTTCGACCGGCCCTAAAGCCTGCTCTTCGAGGGAGGCAGCCCGACCATCCCAGAAAAAATGCGGGTAGAGTGTCCAAGCTTGATTGATGAATGAGGGTGATTTGCGGTTCCCCTTTTTTCCATCGATCCCTGTCGACACAGGCGTGGGCTCGGAAAAGGCGTACTCAGGGCGGTGGCAAGACGCGCACGAAATCGTGCCGTCCTTCGAAATCCGTGGGTCAAAGAAGAGCCAACGACCCAACCGCACCCGCTCTGGAGTCGGCGGAACCGGCAGGTCAGTCAGTTTGGCATCGATGCCCAGGGGAGAGTCGGGAATGGGAACGATGGGGTTAGCTGTCTCCCATGCGGGGACCTTTTCGGTACAGCCGGCCATCAATACGGGTACAAGGAGAACGCTGAGTCCGACCAGGAAATTCCGCAAGCGTTTCATGACGTGACACCTCATCTAGCTGGCCGATGGTGAGCTTAACGTGGGGTTGGCTGGAGCGTCAAACTAGGCGTCTAGACATAACGCCAACTTCATCTTCAACAGCAGCTCAGGTAGTCTGCGTATTGATACTACTCCTGCCGCAACACTACTGCGGGGTCCATGCGGGTTGCGCGTCGTGCCGACAGCAAGCTCGCCACGATGGTGACGGTCGCGAGAAGAATCCCACCGTGATGCCGTAGAGGCCGAATCTCACCTGTTGTGATGGACCTTGAGCTGAAGTCGTAGGAGTTGTGGGAGGGGCCTCGGGGAGTGGAGGAGCCTGTGGTGTCGTCTTTTTCGGATGATGCCAGTTTCTAACCCGTGACAACGGCGTGAGCGTCTCCGAACCGCGGCTCTCACAGCCAACCCGTTGCCACGCCGAGAGGTGAAAGACAAGACGACCCGCCCGAGGTATAATGCAAGTTTGTGGGCTGAGAGGAATACCGAGTGAAGACCTCCTACTACTACTTGCCGATGTTGGCACCCGCCGTGGTCGCGGCTTGCATCATCCAGTTCCGGACTGATTCTCCGGAACTCGGGCCCGCCTCGCAGTTCACGGAGAGTATCCCGCATCGTCGATCGAGTGCGCCGACCGGCTCGGAGTTCGTCGAGCAAACGAAGAATATGCGCGGCGGGGAAAGGGAAGTCGCCATATGGCGGCAGCTTTCCGACGGGAACATCCCGGACTTCATGCGGAAGCTGAAACCGGTCGTCATGACCTTCAGCGGAAAGCAGCGCCGTGCCATGTCGGCAACCATTTGGGTGTCACCCGACTATCTGTCCGTCGGTACGGACGACGATTTCGTCCGAACGCCGATAGCGCTTCCGACGGCGCGTGCCGTGGCGGTCCGTTTCGACTGCGTGCTGCCCACGCGTAAGATGGTCGATGCCATCTACCGCGAGTCCGCTCTACATCTCAAGCCGCAGCCGATGAGACCCGGCCCCGAGATGTGCTCCATGCTTCATTTCTGGACCCACAACCGGATGATCGAGAGTCAACGAGACAGGCGTGCGACGGGTGATCTGGTCTCGGGCCATAAGAAGGATCTCGTCCTGACGAACCGGTTGCGGCGGAAGCCCGGCCGCGTGGCGATCTATGGATGGCACCGGGGAAATCGTCGGCCCATTCAGAGCCTGAGCACGGTTCACGGCGCCCGTTACGCCGACTACAGCCACGGTGTCCGGCTCGTCAGCACGACCGTGTTGGTTGACGGCGTCCCCAGGTCCATTTTCGACGTGCTCGAGGACCCAGGGCTCGCCGGGCTTCTGAGCGACGAAGGGGTGATACGCGTTCGCGATCTGATGTCGACCCAAGCAGACGCCGCACCGCTAGTTTCCCAGCGTCTTGCAGCAACGAAACCCTAGATGGTAGTTGTGGTGGCTCTTGGGGTCCATGACTCTCGAGCCGTGCCAGAACGGCGCCCGCCACCGGCAAGCGTCTTCATGCGCCTTATAGTGATCGAAAATGAACCAGCTCCCCTTCATTTCCGTGTAGCCCAACGTTTCGCTACCGCGGCTCGCCATTTGGGACTCGTTCAAAGGTAGGTTCATGTGCTCGGCGGCATTGCCGTGTAGGTCGTATACTCCGAGCGGGCTGACGCATTCCGGGTAGTAGCCGGTGGGAAAGGTGTTGGAGCCGCACTGGGTCCAGCCCCCTCCTTCGCAGGACGGGCTCTTTTGACTCGTCGCCGCACAGACACCGGTTCGGTAGCTGGGACCGTAGCTCCAGACCTTTTTTTGATCGTAGATGCGGTTGTGGGCGGTCCGCATACGTGGGATGGCTGCTGCGGCGTCCACCCCTTCTGCCAAATCAAAAAAGTAGTCGGGCTCTTCCAGGCTTCCCGCGCAGGCACCTTCCCACTCGTGAGCGTCACAGATCCTCTTGCCCATGGCCTCACAAAGCTCGGCAGCTTCTCGAGCTCGAACCCACACGACCGGATAGGTACATGGGATGTCGGGAAACTCGAACTGGTCGATACAGGTGCGGGCTTCGCGAGGCTCCTCCTTGGACGGGTCATATAGAGGCGCCATGTACTTCCCGCCGCAAATCGCTTCGAAGTCGGGATTTTCATAGACGCTCTCGCCTTCGGCCAACTTGGCCCGGCACGCTTCCGGTGTCACGGGGTGAGCGGTGATGGCGGGATTTCCCTGTCCGATGAAGCCGGACCGCGCGAAGATGGTGCGGACCGCCTCCATTTGCTCGTCGCTCAGCCCGTGCACCTCTTGGAGTCGACGCAGGAGGAGCTCGTTGTGTTGCCTCAACGCGTTTGAACCACTGGGCTGCGCAGAAAGTACCATTACACCGAGAGAAATCAGACTCCAGAACCTCAACGCTGCCTTTCCTTTCATCTGCTCCGAGTCGTTGCCGTTACTACGGCACCATTTGTCGTTGGGCCGGCTGTCCGCTCACCGTTCTCACGACGAAGAACATAGAAGAAATCGCGGTTGTCCGCAAATCCCAGGAACCGGGGGAGCGTCTCGCCGTCGACCTCTTTGTCCAGAACACGCATCTCGTCGATGAGATGTTCGACGACGAGCTCTTGATCCTGTACGTGATAGAGGGCAAGGTAGGTGTGCTCCAACGCGTTCATATCGAGCAGCATAGCGTAGCGGCACTCGTATGCCTGAAAGACGCGGGCCATCGCCGAGGGAGTCGCCCCCGAGAAATAGGCGTAGAGCAGGAACCGCTCGTCTCCGCATTCCTGGAGGCACACTCCCGCACGGGCGGTGCGGAGATTGCCGTCGAACGACCCAGACCAATTACCTATCGCCCACTTCGTCAACAGTTTGCCCGGCACGGGCGAGCCCGTCTCGCGGTCAGGCTCGATGATCGGTACGCCGTTTTGGCGGGCGAAGCGCACGTTCTCCAGCAGCGCATCGTCTTCCCGCGTCCATGTCTTCATCTCGACCCCTCCGTCTTCCATAACGAGAAGCGTGGCCAGCCCGGGCTGGAGCTTGCTCAGTATGACGCCGTTCTCGATGAAGCCGTAGTGGGTGCCGTAGTTCTGGGTTGCCAGGTCGGCGGCCTTGAATGCGCCGTGCGAGCGCTTGAATCCCCCGACAAAAGTGGCGACCGTGTGGGGTGCGACGTTGGGAGGGATGATGCCGGTGGCAACCAATGGTGCGATCGTGTCGATACCATCGGGTCCAGGCAAGAACGGATCGCGAACCGACTCAAGACTGCGCTCCGACCAGCCGACGCGCGGGTGTTTGGTGCCGAGTGCGAAGCCGAGCTCGAACTGATCGAGATCGAAAGCTATCAAGTGGACCAAGGCTTTGCGCTCCACCTCGTCGAGACCGTTCACCGCGCTCTTGTGGCTTTGGAGGATGTCGCTCGACACGAGACCGGGCTCGATGACGCTCAGAAAAGTGCCGGGAGCATGACGCGTGGGGTACCAACGGCCGACGAGCAGACCTTCGTCCAAAGGGGCGTCCGGCTCGATGCCGAGCCCGACCGGGTCCAGGGTGGAGTCGGCATATTGCACGTCGACGCTCGCCGGGGTCGGACAGTCCAGATCAGGCGGCTCGCTTTCGGGAACGATGGGCGCGGCCCGCTCGGCCTCTGCTGTATAGAGGTAGGCGTCCTGGAAGAACGTCTCACGCACCAAGACCGTGATTTTCTCGCCACCCCAGATGTAGTCTCGAAGAAAGTCCGTCGTCCACTCCTTGGCCGTGCGATTACCTGCCGTCTCGAGGCGCAGTGTAACCTCGTCGTTACAAAGTGATACGTAGGGAGACCGGGAAGTGGTCGCTTCCCGGAGGCTCATCGTGGACTCGGGAGACCACGAGATCGCAGCGAACGTCTCGGCTCGAATTCACGATTCTGAGCCCGTGGGGATACGAGGAGTCCAAAATCAGGTCTTGGCTTTTCGGACGGCCGTTTTCAACGTGATAGGAATCGGATTCCCGGTCCGTCCACTGGAGCTCGAGCAGATACCAGGTGTTGCACGTGGGATTGAGGTTGATGAGTGTCGCGGTGCCTTGGCGATCGTTCTCGCCCCGGATTTCGATGGTGGCGCTCGCACGAAACGGCTGGAGGTCGACGACGGTTTTGGGCCGACGGGCGGAAAACGCTTCGGCCTGCCGGCTCAGTACGTCGGGGCTTGGCCGAGGTATCGCCAGTCGCTGAGGAAGCACCGGAATATCCGCTTCCTCGGGATGCGACGTTTCTGCTCGCTTCGGCGGCGACGGCTTCTTCGGCGTCGCCTGCCGAATCCAAAGTTGAGTCAACCGTTGCCACTGAGCCCGGCCAAGCTCGGGAGGAGCAGCGTCGGATCCAATACGAACAAAGACTAAGACACCGATCCCCAATGCGAGAAGGAGTAAGATAGGCCACTTTTTCCGGACGTAGTTCAGCATGAATTCACATGTTACCCGCTGGTTCATGGTGTAGCGCGTTAATAGAGATTAAGCAAATCTGGGGCTTGCCGGCGTGAGTCTCCGCCAACGGACTGAGCAGCTGCTTCGATCTCCGGTCGTAGGCGCACGGAACGGCCCGCGTTGATAATGTGCAGCCTATTCCCCAAATTGACACATCATTCAAGGCGGAGAGTCACCGTCGACTCCCTCTTCTCGCCGCCCGAAAGACATTCTGATACTGTACTTGCCTGATCGAGGTGCAGGGCGATTAAAGGTAAGGAGGTAAGGCAATGTTCAAGGAATTCAAAGAATTCGCCATGCGGGGCAACGTACTGGATATGGCTGTTGGAATCATTATTGGCGGCGCCTTCGGGAAGATAGTCACGTCGCTCGTTAGTGACGTGTTGATGCCACCCATTGGTCGACTGCTCGGCAACGTGGACTTCTCCAACCTGTTCATCGACCTTTCCGGTGGCGGTCATGCGACTTTGGCGGCTGCGGAAGAAGCCGGCGCGCCACTCATAAAGTATGGAGTCTTCCTGAACACGATTCTGGACTTTGTCATCGTTGCCTTTGCGATCTTTCTGGTGATCCGACAGGTGAATCGTTTGAAGCGCAAGGAAGAGGAGAAGCCGGCAGCGCTGACAACCAAGGAATGCAACTACTGTTTCTCTGAGATTGCTATCAAGGCGACCCGGTGCCCTCAGTGTACGGCGCAGCTGACGGTGACGGGCTGACCTGGAATCCACCGTCTGAGAAACAGCCTAGAGCGGACGAACGCGGGTTCGATAGCCTGGCCCCGCCGGCGTCAATTGACAGGTCCCTCAAGAACACCGAGCAAAGACGACTCTGAGCCGTTGGAATACAAGGCGTGTAGAGCCGTTACTAACAAACTTCATCGTGGCTGAGTGTCATGCACTGGCGCTATCCCACATCGGGGGGGAAGTCGCCCGGAACTGGTTGCTGAGGAACCGCACCGGTCTCTCCGCGGCACGGTGACCACCAGGCGTCCCGTAATCACCTGCGCGAGAGGGCCGTTATGAACCAAGACGAGCCCGACGACGGCGAGAACAGGCCGGAAACAGGTGGCGGGGACAGTCCACCAAGGGGACACAGCCCCCGCGTCTTTAATTAAGGGTGGATTCGATCAGTGATTCTGGCAATCGGTTGGGATGGCCGGAAAAGACGATGTTCCCTTGTCCATCGATAAGGAATGTCTGCGGGATCGAGCTGACTCCATATTGCTTCGCCACTTCAGATTGCCAGTTCCCGGAATCGAAGAGCACCAAGAAGCTGTAACGGGACTGGCTTATGAAATCGAGGGTTTCCTCGCTCTTTCCTTCGATGTTGATGCCCACGACCTGAAGTCCTCTCGATCTGTATTTTCTATGCAGGTTCTCCACATGTGGCATGGTACTGCGACATGGGCCACACCAGGTTGCCCAGAAGTCGATGAGAACGGGCTTGCCCTGAAAATCCCGGAGAGAGTACCTTCGGCCCGTCCCATCTTGAAGATCGAACGAAGGAGCCACTCCGAGTACCTGTGGAGTCGCATTGACCGTCGCTGCAGAAGACCCGGACTCCGAACCTCCCAGGGCACCGTTGATGGCTGCCTCGACATCCACTTCGGGTGGTTCGTTTCGCTCTCGGCGGCCTCGGTGCTCGCCACTGGCGGTCGAGTACTGACCTCGGCCTCGGTCACAACCCGGCTCTCGACACCTTTGTCCTGATTCTCCTTACGGCGTTCCCTTTCCTTTCTTTGCCACGCTACCGAGCGATTGACCGAATGCAGCAGCAGCCAGAGACCACACGACCGCCACTGCTATCCAGCGTTTCATATTTCGCTCCAGATTTTAGGGATCTATAAAATCTTAGCATGCAGGGAAGAGCGATCAAAGCTTCTGCAAGACGCCCGACTCCAGAAGCCAGATACCTGTGCAGAACTTGACTGCTTGACTGCTCGACTGGCCGCCTCCGCCGTTGGATACCGTTTTCATTGCCAACGGCTTCGGCGAGCCCTCGCCGTAGTCATTGGCAAAGGCGGGCTCGACTGCAACGGTCGGGGCGCTCGCAGGACATCGCGGCACCCCTAGGTCAATCGATAGCGGTCGTCGTCTTGGTGGACCTTGCCGTCCTCTTGGAGCTTGATGAGTCCGGAGAGGAGCGAGCGGCGGGCGAGTCCGTGCATGCTTATGTCGACATCCGAATAGACTTTGACGAGAAGGTCCTCGACCGGTCGGGGCTGAGAGGTCAAGGCTCCGAGGATTTGCTCCTCTCTTTGTTGGCGATGTCGTATCTGTTGCCGGATAGCCTTGCGGCCGTCGCGAGCCGCCGGACCGTGTGAGGGGTAGACCGTACCATCAGCGACCGGTTCCATGGACTTCAGTGACTCGAGATACGTCCTTAAATGACCATCACTGGGATCAATGAGTATGGATGACAGCGTCGAGATGAGATCACCCGCAATGAGAGCCTTGTACCGGCTC
Organism: uncultured Acidobacteriota bacterium; assembly: GCA_963697355.1. Taxonomy (GTDB): domain Bacteria; phylum Acidobacteriota; class Vicinamibacteria; order Marinacidobacterales; family DATDRI01; genus CAVONV01. Next base: position 11,922 of record CAVONV010000017.1, on the reverse strand, counting down.
TCTCTGAAGGCCAGATGACCCGGCGCATGGCCGGGTGTGTGAAACGCCTGCAAGCTCCAGCCGGCTTGTCCGTCGGGCGACGGCCCCAGCTCCACCGAGTCCCCATGCTCGAGCTCATCGACAAATTCGACCTGAGGCAGGTGTCGACCGACATCCCGATGGGCATAAACGGGAAGACCGTAACGGTTCTTGCACTCCACGACGGCTCCGACGTGGTCTGGATGGGCATGTGTCAACAAAATACCTGCCAATGACCTACCTTCATCTCGCATCTCATCGAGAAGCTCCCACAACTTCTCCTGCTCCACACGGTCGTAGGGCGCGGGGTCGACAACGTATAGACGCTCGTGACCGACGATGTAGGTATTGGTGTGCGTTGCCGGGGGCTGTGTGGGTGTTGCGAGCGGTGCCAACAAAATACCCGGCGTGAAATAGACTCGATGCAGTTTGCCCCTCTCGTAAGACTCTGTCAGCTCCAATATACGAGACTCGAAACCGTCGCCGCGAGACATCTCTTCCAGCATGATGATGTTCGGCGCGGCAATGAGTATTTCACCTTTTCTCCAGCGATCGAGGGCGGGCGCCGGCTCAACGAGCTCGCCGCCCACGAGCTCGCCGGGGATAATATTAACCTCCGCCCCCTTTGGCAGTCGCGAGCGCAGGAACCACGTGTCGTAACGAACGGGAACGAAGGGTGGTGTCGTTATCCGGCAAAGGGGCTCGAAATCACGACCATCAATATGGTGCCGGGTCTCGGCAAGAATCTCTGCCAAGCTGATCTCGTCGGCGAGTAAGCGGTTTCGGTAACGAACGAGACGGTCCGGTTCGATCGGACGGGCTCCACGCCCCATCCAGACGCCGGTCTCCTCTAGGACTTCTCGGACCGCTGCCGCCACGAACCGGGGAAAGTCTTCACCGGCGGCCTCGTGAACGGGCAGGTTCTCGATAGGAACGCCAGCATCCGCCGCGTCCAGAACGCCTCCAGGAAAGGCGTGGTACCCGCCGAAGAACTTGAGCTTCGGGTTTCTCTCGACGAGGAGTACCTGGCGCGTATCCCCTTCGGGATGGAGCACGACACTTACTGCGATCCGCTTCATGTCGCGACGATTATAGCTTTACCTCCGGCGCCATGTTCCATTTCTTGAATTCAGCTCGGATCTCTGTTAATTACATGCGACCGTTGTATCAAATACTCTCTTTCCAGCGCGTTTTCGGAGGTTGATGATGAAAAGGTTCGTCGGTGCAGCACTTCTTACATCTTCCCTTGGCCTCACTTCCCCGCTCGTTCTCGGACAGACGTCCGCCATCTCCTCGCCTGAGGAGCACTTCGGTCACGTCATTGGAGCCGATCGCAAGCTGGTCCATTGGGACGGAATCGTCGAATACATGAAAATGGTGGGCGAGAATTCGGGGCGGGTCCATTTTCGAGAGGTCGGCCCCACCACCCAAGGCCGTCCTTTCCTCTTGCTCGAGATCTCGAGCGAGGCCAATGTTGCGGAGATCGACAAGTACAAAGCGCTACAACGTCGCCTCTACTTTCAAGATCACCGCCCCGGTCAGGATCCAGACTCCGTTCTGAACGAAACCGATCGCCGGGACATCTTCGACAACGGCAAGGCCGTCGTCCTCATCACCTGTTCCATTCACGCCACCGAGGTCGGTGCAGCGCAGATGAGCCTCGAATTGGTGCATCATCTTGCCACTTCGAATGCTCCGGAAGTCAAGAAGATCCTCGACAACGTCATCCTCCTTCTCGTGCCCAGTCTCAATCCCGACGGGCTGGCCATGGTGGCCGAGTGGTACAGCAAACATGTTGGGACGGATCACGAAGGCGTGTCGATGCCATGGCTCTACCAACCTTACGTCGGCCACGACAACAACCGAGATATGTACATGTACACCCAGGCCGAGACACGCTTGATCGGCCAAGTCCTCTATAAAGACTGGTTTCCTTCCATTTGGCTGGACATGCATCAAATGGGCTCGAGCGGGGCTCGTATATTCGTCATGCCCGCGACCGATCCCATCAACATCAACGTCCATCCACTGATCTATCGACTCAACGGAATCTATGGCCAGGCTCAAGGTGCCGCTCTCGAGGCGGCAGGGAAAATCGGCATCATTTATGATGATTCCTACACCAACTTCTGGGTTGGAGCCATGGCTTGGACCGGATGGTGGCACAACCAAGTCGGAATGTTGACCGAGCTCGCGAGCGTTCGAACCGCCACACCGACCGAGCAGCACCTCGCCAAGTTGGGTGAACCACCTAAGGGGCCGAGTCCCGACCGGCGCGAGATGCGACGACGCATGATGGAAAACCCCAACCAACCCCAACCTGCTCCTCGCGATGTTCAGCCACGAACGAACTACCCGCGCCCTTGGTTGGGTGGCAAGTGGACACTTCGGGACATCGTCGAATACGACTTCATCGCAGCCATGGGTCTTTTGAATACAGCGGCTGACACAAGGGCATCACTCGTCCGCCAGATCTACCAAGTGAACCACGACACCATTGGCCAGTTCGTCAAGGGCGAAGTGAACGGCGAGGAAGCGCTCGACAAAGGCGGCTACGGCGCCATCCCAGGCTCGATCCCAGCCGAGCGACCCGACACGGGACGCATTCTCGAGGGAGCAGCTGGAGCGGCAGGCACACCCTACGCGATCATCGTGCCAACGGATCAACACGATGTGACGACGGCACACAAGATGCTCGAGCTCCTCGACCGCGGAGGAGTCATCGTCGAGCGCGCAACCTCGGAGTTCGAAGTCGAAGGCAAAACTTACCCCACCGGCACCTTCGTCATCCGCCTGGCTCAAGTCTTCGGACGATATGCCAAGGACCTACTGGAGACACAAACCTATCCCGAGATCAGTCCTGCGCCCAACGTACCGGCACGACCGCCCTACGACACGACGGCCTGGTCCTTGGGGATGCTCATGGGCGTGGACACCACAGTTGTCGACAAACCCTTCGATGCCGAGCTCGAGGTTCTGGAAGACATCCAGTTGCCGGTGACCGGCGTCGTGGGAAGCGGAAACACGTTCCTCATCGACGCGGTCCACAACGATGCTTTCAAAGTAGCCAACCGACTCTATGAGACCCGCGCACGAATCCGCCGCGTCCGGAACAGTTTTAGCACCGGGTCTTCGGGTGGGAGGCACCAATTTGCCGCCGGGACCTGGGTCTTTCAAAACGTTCCTAAGCAACAAATGGATTCTATGGCAAAGGAGCTGGGCCTGACCGTTCACGCGGCTGGAGGAGCGCCGAAGGTTCCCATGATCGACATCCGCAAGCCTCGCATTGCTATCTATCAGCCGTGGAGCTCCAACATGGATGAAGGATGGACCCGGTGGGTTGTCGAAGATTTCGACTTCGATTACACGACGCTTCATCCACAAGATCTTCGCGCCGCGTCCGGAAACGGCTCGACTGAATCCCATCAAATATCTGAAGAGGCACGAAAGGATTGGCCGTCCCACGTGGCCGAGCGCGCTCCTTCCGCAGTCGTTGCGAAACCACTTGCCGAGCGATTCGACATCATCTTGTTCACCCATCAAGGCGCCGACGACATCATCGACGGAAGCGACTACAAAATCATCCCGTCCGTATATCGGGGCGGTATTGGCAAAGACGGATTGGATGCTCTGCGCGATTTCATCGATGCCGGTGGAACGGTCATCGCCATGGGAGATGCGACGGGCGTTTTCACGAAACACTGGCCGCTGCCGGTCCGCAACGTAGTGGAAGACCTGAAACAGGAGGATTACCTCATCCCTGGATCCATCCTGAACATCCAGGCAGACCCAAGTCATCCCTTAGCGTGGGGTATGCCCAGAACGTCTCACGCCTACTTCGGCCGAAATCCGGTCTTTACGTTGACGGATAGCTTCAGCAGTCAGAAAGCCAGCGTGGCCGTGCGCTACCCGAACCAAGACATCCGCGCATCGGGTTGGGTGCGCGGTGCCGACTACATTGCGGGCCGCGCTGCGGCGGTCCAGGTGGATTTTGCACAAGGAGGCAGGATCGTGCTCTTCGGACTCCGTCCCCAGCACCGGGCCCAAACGCACGCCACTTTTAAGCTATTATTCAATGCATTGGTGATGCCGGGTATCACGCCGTAGCATTGACCACGGCAAATTTTCGTAAACTGGTCTCACATTACGGACGAAGCCTTCTTTCAGGTCATGGAGCTATCGCAGGCGCCCGTCATTGCCTCCCATTCTTCGTGTCGATATTTCACTCCCGGCTGGGAGCGCAACATGTCCGACGAGATGATCCAGCGGCTGGCTCAAAACGGCGGCGTCATTCAAATCAACTTCGGCTCTTCCTTCTTGAGGGGTGATTACCGGGAAGCCATGGACGAGCTCCAAGCCTACGCCGAAGAACAAGGCATCGACCTGGACTCGGAAGAAGGCCAGAAGCTCCGTCGAGAAAGGGGGATCGACTATGCCGATGTCACGGATGTGGTTGCGCATATCGACTATGTGGTTCAAATGGCTGGAATCGACCATGTGGGCCTAGGCTCCGATTTCGACGGTGTGGGAGACTCACTTCCCACGGGTTTGAAAGACGTCTCATACTATCCGAACTTGATTCACGAGCTCCTCAAGAAAGGATACTCCGAGGAAGACATCGAGAAGATCTGTTCCGGCAACCTACTGCGCGTCTGGTCGGAAGTAGAGCGTATCGCGGCCGAGCTCCAAGCAGCAGAATAGGTGAGAAAATGGGAATGGAATGATTCCTGAATTCTTGAATTCCTCGAGGGAGCGTTCGCAGAAGCGTGACTCTCAACTAACGCGATGAGGTTTAAATGAACAAGCTAAGAAGCTACGCATGCGGTGAGTGGAAAGCCGGAGAGGGCGAAGGGCGCGTTCTCCATCACGCCGTTACTGGAGAAGAGATCGCCACTCTCAGTAGCGAGGGATTGGATCTCGCCGCCATGCTCGAGCACGGGCGAACCAAGGGTGGTCCCGTACTGCGAGCTATGACATTCCACGACCGCGCCGCACTCCTCAAGAATATGGCTGGCGTCCTCAACGACAATAGAGATGAGCTCAACCGGATCGCCTCAACTTACGGAGCCACCAAACGTGACGCCATGTTCGACGTGGATGGTGGCATTGCCACTCTCGGTTTCTACGCGCATTTGGGCTCCAAGAAGCTCCCCGCGAGCACGTTCCTCGTCGATGGTGAGGTCTCGCGACTCTCCAAACCGGGCAACTTCGTCGGCCGACACGTCTACGTACCTCTTGAAGGCGTCGTCGTTCAGATCAACGCCTACAATTTTCCATCCTGGGGTATGCTCGAAAAGCTCGCCCCGTCGCTATTGGCCGGCTTACCCAATATCGTCAAACCGGCAACGACTTCCGCATGGCTGACCTTCCGCATGGTCGAGCTTCTCATCGAATCGGGTGTGATGCCGGAGGGGACATTACAGCTTCTCTCCGGCTCCGTCGGCGATCTGCTCGATCATCTGACATGTCAAGACGTCGTTGCTTTCACCGGCTCGGCAACCACGGGTCAAAAGATCCGTTCCCATCCGAACATCGTAGCCAAAGCGGTGCGTGTAAATATCGAGGCGGACTCCTTGAACTGCATCTTGCTGGGACCCGACGTGCCTGCGGAATCACCGACCTACAACTACTTCATCAAGGAAGTGGTCAACGAAATGATCATCAAGGCCGGTCAAAAGTGCACCGCTGTCCGGCGTGTCATCGTCCCCAAGGACAAGGAGCAGGCGGTCATCGACAGCCTGCGAGAGAAACTCTCGGCGGTCAAGGTCGGAGATCCAGCAACGGAAGGCGTGAAGATGGGGCCTCTCGTCGACCGCGATGCCGTACAATCGGCGCGCGACGGCATCCAAGCTCTGACCCAGGAGGCAGAGATCGTTCTCGGTGATCCGAACCGCACGAACTTCGAGGGCGTGGATGGAGCCAAGGGTGCCTTTATGGAACCGGTGCTACTCCATTCGACGAATCCAGAAAGCTCCAAACTGGTTCACGAGATCGAAGTCTTTGGTCCTCTCGCCACCGTGATCGGCTACGGCGATGTCGATCAGGCCATTGATCTTGCCCGTCGCGGTGGAGGTAGCCTGGTCGGGTCGATGTTCAGCGAGAACATGGATTTCTGCACCAAAGTCACATTTGGGGTGGCGCCGTATCATGGACGCTTGATGGTAATGAACGCTAAGGCGGCTCCTGAGTCCACCGGTCACGGCGTCGTCATGCCACACCTCGTTCATGGAGGACCGGGACGTGCCGGAGGCGGAGAAGAACTGGGCGGGATGAGAAGCGTTCATCACTATATGCAGCGGGTAGCACTGCAAGGTGACCCTGAGCGCCTGGATCAGATCTGTGCTCCCGCCATGACGGAGTAGAAGACAAGACTCACTTTGGCGAGTGGGTCCAAGACACCGAGGATCCTTGACAACGACACTCCTCTTGCTCCTGAGCGTTACGTTGGCACAGGCCGATGAAGTGGCGGAGATCCGGATCGTCGGAAGTCGAACCGTCTCCGACCAGACCATTCTCTACTACCTCGAGCCCGTCCAGAACAAGCCCCTCACCGACGGCTCCATGGGGATGGCCTTTCGTCAACTGTGGGATACGGGGCTTTTCGAAAATATCCAGTTTCGCCGTGAAGAGTCTCCAACGGGTGGGGCACGCCTGATCGTCGAAGTCGAAGAAAAGCCATGGCTCACCGAGGTCCGCATCGAGGGGAAGGGACCCTACCGCAATGAGCAGGAGGTCAGAGAAAAACTCACCGAATTTGGGGTTGACTTGCGGCTTCGTCAACCATTTGGTGAGGATGACGCTCGCAGAGTTGCCGCGGTTCTGAGACAGGCCGTCGGACCGAGCTTTGAGGTCTCCGCCGATCTTGCCCATATTGAAACGGGTCGCGTCGGTCTCACCCTGGTCATCGCAAAGGAGACAGGAGACCGACTCGGGGAGATCGCGTTCGAGGGGAACGAAACCTTCCAGGAATCCGAGCTTCTCGAGGCCATGCAATTGAAGCCATCAAGCTGGACGACATGGCTCACGAGGAGCAATCGCTTCGACAGGGAACACCTAGACAAAGACTTGGAGCGGATTCGCGACCTGTACCTCGAACGCGGTCATCTCGCCGTCGTGGTCGGTCCTGCACGAGTCGAGGGAGAAGGTGGTCCGATTCGACTCTCTATCCCTATACAAGAAGGGCCCATATACCTCACCAACTTGATCCTCGTCGAACCAGGTTCCCTCGTCAAAGAAGAAACCGTCCGTTCGTGGCTCTCCCTAGTCAAAGGAGAGCCTTACGATGCGCTTGCGGTTCGAAGAACCAAGGAACTTCTCGAGAAAAGCTACAGTGATCGCGGATATGGAGCCGCACAAATCAACGTCGACGAAAGATACCACCCGGTCTCGCGTCGCGCGGATGTCGCCATTCGCGTACGTCCGGGTCGACTCCACTTGTTTGGACGTATCGAAATCGCCGGCAACGAGTGGACTCGCGACCGACATCTTAGGCAATACTTCACCGCGATGGAGATGGAACGGTTCAGCCTTGCCGCCATGGACGAGGATGTCCGGACCTTGACAACGCTCGGCCTGGTCAAAGCGGCAACGCCCGAGACGCGGGTGGGATTGGATACCAACATCATCGACGTCACCTACCACGTAAAGGAGCCACCGCGATTCGAGTACTTCGTGGGCGGAGGCGCAAACGGCGTACAAGGGGTTTCCGGAAATCTCGGCCTTGTCGCCCGAAGCCTCATTGGACAAGGAGAGACTTGGAGCTTTGACGGTGAGCTTGGAAATCGCCTTGGAAACGTGAGTGTGGGTTATCTGGATCCCCATTCCTTGGGCCGGCGATTTTCATGGAGCGGATCGTTCATCCGGCAGAACATCGAATACCCTGACGAGACCTCAGACGATCAAACGAGCTTCTCGCTTCGGCTTTCCGGGTTGGGAGCGACCCGGTGGAGACTTCTGAGCGGATTTCAATGGGCCGGCTTCACACTGAGCTCCTCGCTAGAGACACCGGTACCTTTTCTCACGCCCTTCCTTGGTCAGAGATTTCGCACGAAACGGGTCAATTTCGATTTCGGATATGAGGGTCGAAACCAAGCCATCTTTCCCACGCGAGGGACGCAGTGGTTCTTGGGCGCCGAAGTGGTGGGTGGTCCACTGGGTGGCGACGTCGATCTCATCAAGATTAGAGGGCGCGCACATACCATCATCCCGCTCGATGGCTCCCGCCGCCGAAACCTCGTCAGTCTGCGCGGCCGGGCGGAATCGGTCTGGTCTTTCGGAATTACGGAAGACAACGGTCTACCCCGCTTCGAGCGGCTCTTTCTAGGTAGCGAAGGCGATATGCGTGCGTTTCCCATCCGAGAGGTAGGTCCCAAAACACCCGAAGGAGTTCCTATCGGCGGTGATCAGTTGGTGTACGCGAGTGCGGAATACGAGTTCGTGGCCTCCCAGCGAATCCGCCTGGTGGGCTTCTTCGACGTCGGCAACATCTACGCCACCGATCTTCCGGACACGGATCTCCCGGTGCTTCGATACGATGCGGGAGGTGAGCTTCGTCTATTGGCGCCGTTTCTGAATTTGCCGTTACGCTTCGGGTACGGCTTCAACCTCGATCGAATCAACGACGAGCCCCCCGGCCGCTTCTTCTTCACGATCTCGGCCAGGTTCTAAAACAAGAAAGCGGTACGGAGACACCGTCTTCAATCGACTCGACTCCACTTCACTCCTTGGTTCTATTGGTCAGTGAGGGCAAGACATGGGTATGTGACGGCCAATGCCTATCAGCCCGAACAGGTAGCGTTCGGCGAACCCGTCAGCATGGCTTCCGTTGCGAGCCGTGAGGACGCTCGACATCAGAATGACTCCGCCGCTATCGTATTGTTCCATCGAAGAAAGACGAGACCTTACCCGTGTGGTACGAGCCAAAGGCGGTCGTAGAGAATCCGAATTCGTGCGCCTGTTCGATGGACATAAGAAGCTGAGACGCGCCGTCGTCAAGCTCACCAACGAGGCATGGTCACTCCACGACTCTCTGCAACGCTGGGTTTCCTATTGCAAGTAGCTGCCCGCCGCCGCCTCTAGTGTTCTTTGGCTTTCCATTAGCTGATCGGAACGACGCTGGAGGTTGGATTTGGCGTCCTCTAGCTTTACTGTCAGTTTTGCGATCGCCTGCTGGACCTGGCCCGGTGCAGGACCACCTAGGACGTTTCTTGCTTCTACATTCTTGCGCGGGTCAAGAGCGTCGCGCACCTCTTGCTCTTCCAAGTTCAATCCCGAGCCGGTTTCTGCCAGCGCGACGTCGTCCAACATTTGACTCGTGATCGCCTCGGGTCCCTTTCCCTCCCCCATCATCTCCGCCACGACAGCCGCCACTATGTGATGGGCCGTCCGAAACGACAGGTTCCCCTTCCGAACAATAAGATCGGTCAACTCGGTAGCCGCCGTGAAGCCTTGGCCCGATTGCTCTGCCATGATGTCCTTCTTCACCTCGAGCGTCGCAAGCACCCCGGTCATCAACTTCACAGTGATGTCGAACTCCTTGAAGGCCGGCCAGAGGGTGCTGTAAATCTCTGTCCCGGTATCCCGTGTGTGCATGAAGGGCACTCCTTTTACCATGGTGAGCGCCGCCATCAAGTTCCCGAAGGCGTGCCCGGCCTTGGCGCGACAATGCTCCAGCGATGAGGCATTCTTCTTTTGAGGCATGATGCTACTCGTCGAAGCGTACTGGTCGGCGACTTCCGCCATGCCGAACTCGAGCGTATTCCACAGAATGAGCTCCTCCGCTAGGCGGCTGATATCCGAAAGGGTGATCGCTAGCGCGGATAGGACATCGAGGATGTAGTCTCGCGAGGCCACGGCATCGAGAGAGTTTCCAATCGGCGCGTTGAATCCTAGAAGAGCTGTCGTCCTTTCACGATCAATGGGAAACCCGGTCGTCGCCAGAGCCGCTGCGCCCAACGGATTGAGATTGGTAAAGGCATAGGACTGCTCGAGCCGCTCCAGATCGCGGGACAAGGCCTGCGCGTGGCCTACCAGATAGTGACCGAACGTGATGGGCTGCGCGTGTTGGAGATGCGTGTAACCCGGCATGAGAGTGTTCAAGTGTCGTTCTGCCAAAGTGAGCTCTTGCCTCTCGAGCTCAATCAACGTTTCCATCGCTTTCTCCAGTTTGTCGCGTACCGACAACCTGTATGCGGTCGCGTAAAGATCGTTCCGACTCCGTCCGGTGTGGATCTTCCCGCCCACATCGTTCGCCGCGCGATCAATAACCCAGGCTTCGACATTCATGTAGAGGTCTTTCGACTCATCCCAAGGCAACTCATCACGAGGTTCCCGCTCAATTGCAGTCAACACCCGCAGGATCTCTCGCGCCTCGTTATCGGAAATGATCTCCTGTTCTGCAAGCATGATGACGTGGGCTTTATTGATAAGCGAGACCGGAACGAAAAGATCGGCGATCGCTTTTTCCAACCGAGGCTTATTGAGAAATTCCACGATGTCTTCCGCAGGGCCCTTCTTTAGCCGTTGAGCCAAACCAGTGTTAGGAATTGCCACCGCCATGGCGGCAGGTAGGAGCAAACCTTTGCACCAACGTCTCATGAGACCCTCCCTATCAGATACAGGTACTTGGCGCACAAAACTATCACAGGCGTGGATCGTCAGCGAACTCAATAGAGGTTTGTATCGACCTCCCGAGATCCGCGAAATGTGATGCCTGGGATGAGAAACCGGGCTGATGGAGCTTGTAGCGTCCTCGAGCTGAGGTCGTGGGAGTTGTGGTTGGGGCCTCGGGGAGTGGAGGAGCCCCTCCTCGAAGACTCGTTCGGGACTACCGGAATGCGAGTTGAGGGGGCGCATGTGGTGTCGTCTTTTCGGATGATTAGACCCTAGAAAGACACACGGATAACCATGGATTGTCTTGGCCGGTTTAGTTGAGGAGATGGCGGAGGGGTGGAGGAGCTCGAGGTGCCGCAGGCGGGTCGGTTTGCTGTGGATGAAGGATGATGCGGGCGACAACTTTCGGGTCCGTGAGCACCGCGATGATCTTCACGGCTTCTTCACGTTGGGACGGATTCTACCGCTTCCTTCTGTTCGCGAAAAACGGCAGACTCCGGAAACTTCACCGACCGCAATCCCGTTATGGATAATGACGTTGGAATCGACCGATCGAATAGGTAATGGCCATGAGAGACATATTCAAAGACCTCAAATACGGTTTTCGAGCGCTGGCTTCCAACCCCGGCTTCACCGCTGTTGCCGTCGCGTCACTCGCCTTGGGCATCGGCCTCAATACGACCATCTTCAGCGTCGTCAATGCCGTTTTGCTGCGACCCGCCCCGGTAGAGACGTCCCAATGAGCTCGTCCGCGTCATACTCCTCCCGATCGAATGCCGGAGGGTCCGGGAATACGCCGTTCACTCCTACCTGGACTATGCGGACTGACCGGGACGAGAACGATGTCTTCTCCGGCCGGAGGCCACTCCCTCCATGGTGGTCAGCGGCCCAACCGAAAAGGCCGCTCGGAGCTCGTGATTGGAGAAATCGTCACCGGCACATTTCGTTGACGTCCTGGGAATCGACGCACTCGTCGGGAGCAACTTTTCGCCCGAGGAAGACCGAACCCCGCGGAGCCATCCCGTGGCCCTAATCAGCCATGGCTTTTGGCAGCGGCGTTTAGGAAGCAGTCCCAGTGTCTCGCAGGAGTCCATCCGACTCGACGGTATTCGGTACTCTGTCGTGGGTGTCGTGGCTCCGAGCTTCACCGGATAGATGATGCCCGGCTTCTCTCCTGAGGTTTGGGTACCCGCGATGATGGCTGAGGATTGGAGCCCATGGGGTATGCAGGGGACGGATGGAGTAGCAAAGACCAACCGAGCCGAAGCCAGCCAAGGAGACGAAGGAGACACA
>CAVONV010000016.1:0-188596 GCA_963697355.1 uncultured Acidobacteriota bacterium | reverse complement strand
GTTGACCGGCTCGGCAATTCGCAGGCGCATGATTCGCGGGGAGCCGTGGAAACACCTCGTTCCGGGCGGTACCGCAGTTTTGCTGGAGCAGTGGGGAATTCCGAATCTATTTTAAGGAGAACGCAGGAGGAGGGCTCAAGCGTGTCACTTCATCGGTAAACGCTTACAACGACTCCCCACTTCGTAAGGGTCTTTCGGGAAAACTCTTCTAGTAATCCAGGTTCACGACGTTCAAGGCGTTCTTCTCTATGAAATCCCTCCTGGGTTCCACCTGGTCACCCATGAGTGTGGAGAAGATCTCGTTTGCTTTGACGGCGTCATCAACCGTTACCTGGAGGATTCGCCGATTCTCGGCATTCATTGTGGTTTCCCACAATTCGATCGGCATTCATCTCACCGAGCCCTTTGTAGCGCTGAATGGAGAGCTTCTTGCGACCTTGCTCCAAGATGAGATCGACCAAGCCCGAGAACGACGGCACCTCCATTTCCATGCCATCGGCCTCAGTGGTGAATGGTGGCTCTCCAACCTCCCTCACCTTCTTGATGATCGTCATCACTTCACCATACGACGGGGATTCGGTAAGATTGAAATCGATTAGAGTCCGTCTGGCGAGCCCGTTGCGTTGCGATCTGATTTCCACGTAGTATTTGGATTCCTCTTCGTCCTTCGCGATAGTCATGGTCACCGGTTCGAGATTTTGATACTGGGCCTTGATTTGTTCTCGAACTCGCTCTACGATGTGCGTTATCTGCTCCAATTCGGATAGTGACTCCTGTGTCAGGCCCTCTGCGGCAAAGGCCTTCAGCACCGATCTCTCCATGTTCCTTCGCTCATAAACGTTGAGAATCTTTTCCATTTTCAATAGGTTCTTGACAACATTTATGAGAAACCGACCCTTCCAACATCCGTTCGTTTTTCATACGTATTTTTACGTTCTCGCGACCGCACGAGAGGATTATGTCATCGAGAGCACTTTCATCTTTCACATAGAAACTCTTCCTTACCCTTCTTCACTTTGAAGAGCGGGGGTTGCGCAAAATACAGATACCCGTGATTGATGACTTCCGGCATGCACCTGAAGAAGAAGGTGAGCAGGAGGGTTCGGATGTGGGATCCGTCCACGTCGGCATCGGTCATGATGATGACCTTGTGGTATCGTATCTTCGAGATGTCGAAATCGTCTTTTCCAATGCCGGTACCGAGTGCAGTGATCAGAGTACGAATTTCCTGGCTCTGAATGATCTTGTCGAAACGAGCTTTCTCCACATTCAGGATCTTTCCCTTGAGCGGCAAGATCGCCTGGGTCTTTCTATCTCTCCCTTGCTTCGCAGACCCACCGGCAGATTCACCCTCGACGATGAAGATTTCCGACAGCGCTGGATCTTTTTCCTGACAGTCGGCGAGCTTTCCGGGAAGCGCGGAGGATTCGAGCACACTCTTTCTCCTCGTTAATTCCCGTGCCTTACGAGCTGCTTCCCTGGCTCTACTGGCCTCCAGAGCTTTCTGTATGATCCACTTGGCGATCTGAGGATGCTCTTCCAGGTATTCGGAAAGCTTTTCGTTGATCAGTTGCTCGACAATGCCCTTAATATCCATGTTGCCGAGTTTTGATTTGGTCTGACTGTCGAATTGAGGGTGATGCATGCGCACGCTGAGGACTGCCGTCAGCCCTTCTCGGAGGTCTTCACCGCTAATCGAGAGTTGATTCTTTCCGTTTTTGAGGAGTCCATGAGAGTTTGCGTACTGATTGATGGTTCTCGTCAAAGCGGCCCTGAATCCCGATAGATGCGTCCCGCCTTCGAATGTATTGATATTATTACAATAAGAAAACACGGTCTCTGCATATCCATCATTGTATTGAATGGCGCACTCTACGATGTTGGCGTCTTTTTCGCCGTAGATGAAGATGGCCTCCTTGTCCATCGTCTTTTTCGCCCGGTTCAGGTGCTCCACGAAAGAGACGATGCCACCTTCATATTCGAAGATCGCCTGAGGTTTCTGAGAGCGCTCGTCATCGAAGCTTATCCTGAGTCCTCTGTTGAGAAAAGCCAGTTCTCTGAGACGAGCGGCTACCAGTTCGTAGCTCAGCTCTATTTCACCGAAGATTTGATAGTCGGCCTTGAATGTGATCTTGGTCCCTGTCCGTCGGGTCGTGCCGACAATCTCAAGGTCCGTTGCCTTCTTACCGCGGCGGTAGGTCTGTCTAAAAACCTGACCCGCTCTCCGGATCTCCAGTTTCAGAATCTCCGAGAGCGCATTCACAACAGAAACCCCGACACCGTGGAGTCCCCCTGAGACCTTATAGCTGTCACTGTCGAACTTTCCGCCCGCGTGCAGCATGGTCATGACCACTTCAGGCGCGGGGATTGCCTCAGTCGGATGCATTTCCGTGGGAATTCCTCGACCGTTGTCCTCGATGGTAACCGATGAGTCGAGATGCACGATAACCGAGATCTGGTTACAGTATCCGGCCAAGGCCTCATCCACCGCATTGTCCACCACTTCCCAGACAAGCTGGTGCAGTCCTTCGGACCCGGTATTCCCGATGTACATTCCCGGAGTGTTTCGAACTGCTTCAAGCCCCTCCAGGATTTTGATCTGCTCAGCACCGTATGTATTTTCCGTTTCCAAGTCTGTCTTTTCCTTCTTCAGATCCTTAATGTTGCACCCGGAAGCTGAAACTCTCACTTCCGCATGGGCATCACCAGATTGAAATACTGGTTGGCAGGATCAGGACGAATGATTATGGGGGCACCTTCCCCGTGGAACTCGAGACAAATCGATTCCAAATCAATGGCCCCGAGCGCCTCGATCAGATAGGCTGCATTGACGATGGCCGTGAACTCTTCTCCTTCGTACTCTATATCGACTACATCCTTCGCTGTGCCAAGGTCGGGATGCACCGTGGTGATTTCCATATGGCCCGATACCACCTGGACATTCACCCCCTTGTTGCGTTCCGAGGTCAGAACGGCCACCCGTTTCACTGCTCGGACCAAGTCGGTACGATTGGCGCGCACGATCATCTCACTGGCCGGGGGAATGACCTTTCGATAATCGGGGTAATCACCGTCTATCAGGCGCACGGTAATCATGAATCGATCCGTGCGCACAAAAAGGTTCTTCTGTTCGAACCCGACCGAGATTTCCCCCTTCAAGCCTTCCAGGATCCTTCTCAGCTCACCTATTCCCTTCCTGGGACGACCACGTTCGATTCGAGCTAGATCCCGATGTCCTCGTTCATCAGGGCCAGACGATGGCTGTCTGTGGCTACCAACCTGGTCTTTTCCTCGTCTTGCTCGAAGAAAATTCCGTTGAGGTTGAATCGTGAGTCATCGGTGGACGCGGCAAACATCGTCTTATCTATCATGTGCAACAACTTCTCGGCCTGTACAGAAGCCGTTTCCACGTCCTCGAAAGACGGCCAGGCCGGATAGTCCAAAGCATCCATCCCTGCCAACTCGAACGTCACTATGCCCTGCCTCAATGGTAATCCTGTTACTCTGGGCAGATTTCACGCTCACCTTGCCCGGGGACAACTCCCGGACGATCTCGTAGAGCTTCTTTGACGGAATAGCCAGGGTACTGATTCCTTGACATCGGAAGCACACGTAATCCTGAGACCCACCTCAAGATCTGTAGCCGTGAGGGTAAGTTCGGACTCCGACACCTCCATCAGAATATGCGAAAGGATGGGAAGGGATGTCCGTTTTTCCGTGATAGGGACTGTTTTCGATAATCCCTCAAGCAACAAATCTTTTTCAACCTCAAAAAACATCTTGATCCTCTTCCTTCTTAATAAGGTCATAAATAAAAGAAAAGAGTCCTCGTAGAAGGTGCTGTGAATTTGTGAAAAAGACACTCCGAGTCGCTGTCGATCGGAAAGATCTCTGTGAAATTTCTGTTGACGATTTCAGTAATAACGTGTGGATAACTGAGAGCCGGAAAAAGACACCCCAGTTGTGAACAACCTTTCCACATGAAATCGTCAAAAGTACTCACGCTCGGATTTCTTTCTTGATGGCCTCCACCTGATTCTTCAGAGAATAATCCTGTTCGATCTTTTTCTCGATCTTTCTGGCTCCGTATATGACCGTGGAATGATCTTTTCCACCAAAAGCGGCGCCGATTTCCGGATACGACATCTCGGTAAGTTCCCTCGCTAGGTACATGCCCACTTGCCGGGGCAGGGAATAGAGTTTGTGCTTTTTCTTCGACTTAACGTCGGCGGGTTTTACGTTAAAGGCCTTGGCCACGTGCGAGATGATACTTTCAATGGTTATGATCTTGGTCTTGCGATGCAAGATTTCCCGGAGCGCCTCCTCCGCTAGATCTCTTGTGAGAGGAGCGCCCTGAAGCGCACTCATTGCAACAACCCGTATGAGATAGCCTACCAACTCCCTAATATTGGACTCAACCTGTTCGGCCAGGAAATACGCCGACTTCGTCGGGAAGCTCAAGACAGTCCTCGGATGCCTTTCTCTTCAGGATGGCGACCTTCGTTTCCAAATCAGGCACCCCCATATCCGTTATAAGCCCCCAACCGAATCGAGACCGAAGTCTGTGCTCCATGTCGGAGATTTCGATGGGAAACCTGTCGGACGTAATGATGATCTGCTTCCGTGCTTCGTAGATGCTGTTGAACGTGTGGAAGAATTCCTCTTGCGTGCGCTCCTTGCCGGCAATGAACTGGATGTCGTCGATCATCAACAGATCTACCGTCCTGTATTTATTACGAAAAGCAGCCATCTTGTCGTACCGAATGGCATTGATCATTTCATTGGTGAATTCCTCGGACGTGCTGAAGTAGACTTTCTTGTTCTCTGTCTTTTGAAAGGACCTCATATCCCACAGCGCTCATGAGATGTGTCTTGCCTAGTCCCACCCCGCCGTAGATGAACAAGGGATTGTACGTGCCGCCGAGATTCTCCGTTACAGCTAGGGCCGCAGCTCGGGCAAACTGGTTGCAATTCCCTACAACGAAGCTTTCAAACGTGTAGCGGGGGTTGATATTGCGGGTGAGACAGAACTCCGAGGTGATATTGAGCGACGACTGCAAAAGGCCGCGAACGTCAGGCTCACATACCGTTTCCAAGTCCTTTCCGCTGAATAAGTCACGGGACTTGAACTCCATCTCGTAACCGCGTCCGGTGAGTTGCTGCAACGATTCACGTATGATACTCAGATAGTTGTCCCGTATCCAGGTGATGAAGAAATTGTTGGGAACAGACAGAGTGATCTTGGTCTCAGAAATGTCTTCACAGACAATCGGCTCCAACCAAGTAGACATAGCGTGTTCCTTGACTTTGGTTCGAAGCAACTGCTTGCAGCGTTCCCAGATGGTGTCCATAACCCCACAAAAAGCATAGTAATGTTAATGATATACAACCTTTTAACGTTACCACATGACACCCAGGATTTCAAGCAAAATCTTCGGAATAGCCAAGCGACTCCACGAGCCGATCAAGTTCATCCCGTGAATGGTAGTGAATTTCTAATTTACCGGACTCATTATTCTTTTGTCTTACAACCACCCTCGTGGCCAGATGCCGGGAAAGCCCCCGTTCCAGATCGGCCATGCCCGAATCCTCGGTCTCCGGAGGAGCCTGTTTCTTGGCCTGTTTCGTCTTGTAATTCTGTACGATCCGCTCCAAGTCCCGTACCGATAATTTGCGATTGATGACCTTGCCCGAAAGATTCAATTGAGTGGGGAGGTGTTCCACAGCAAGGAGCGTCCTGGCATGGCCCATGGTCAACCGCTCCTGGCGCAGATGTTCCTTGATGGGATCAGGAAGCTTTAAAAGCCTCAGATGATTGGTTATATTCGTTCGATCCTTCCCAATCCTCTTTGCCAGGTCCTCATGCGTGTAGGAGAATTTCCTGATGAGCGTGTCATACGCCTCGGCTGTATCCAACGGATTAAGATCCTCTCTCTGAAGATTCTCGATGAGCGCTATCTCAAGGGATTCTGAATCGGACAAGTGCCTGATGATGACAGGAATCGTATGAAATCCAGCCATCCTAGCCGCCCTCCACCGTCTTTCGCCGGCCACGATCTCATATGAGCCCTGTGCTGAAACGCGAACGATGAGGGGCTGAATGACCCCTCTTTCCTTGATTGATTCACTCAAATCGGAAAGAGACGCTTCCGGAAAAAACCGCCTGGGTTGGTAAGGATTCGGCAACAGGGCGTCTGCAGGCACGTACTCGATGGTACGGTCCGTGCTCCTTGTTTCGAGCGGTTGTTCCAGCGGAATCAATGCATCAAGGCCCTGTCCCAATGCCGTACGTCTTTTTGCCGTTTCCATCGCCTTCGGCATCCATTATCTCCTTTGACAGCGCAAGATAACTGATAGCTCCCCGCGACGCGATGTCATATAATACTACGGGCTTGCCAAAACTGGGGCACTCGGAAAGCTTCACGTTCCTGGGAATAATGGTATCGAACACGTGATCAGCCAGATTTCGACGAACATCGCTCACCACCTGATGACTCAGGTTGTTCCTCGGGTCAAACATGGTGAGCAGAAAGCCCTCGATGGCCAATGAGGTGTTGAGACCCGCCTGTACCTCTCGAAATGGTCTTGAGAAGACTGCCGACCCCTTCCAAGGCATAGTCCTCACACTGAATCGGCACCAACACCGAGTGAGCTGCAACAAGGCCATTAAGGGTCAACAAGCCCAAGGACGGAGGGCAGTCTATAAAAATGTAGTCGTAACAATCGAGCAGGTCCTGTATGGCGGTACGGAGGATTCTCTCACGACCGTGAAGCGACACGAATTCGACCTCTGCGCCCGTAAGGTCCTGCGTGCTCGGCAATAGCTCCAGATGATCCAAGGCGGTACGACGAACGATGTTCATCGAATGTTCGTGGGAAAGAAGCAGACTATAAATGGATGGCTCGCCTGCAGAGAGGCGGATCCCGAGACCGCTTGAAGCGTTGGCCTGGGGGTCCATGTCTATGAGTAGAGTCCTTTTTTCCGACAGGGCCATGCACGATGCGAGATTTACCGACGTGGTGGTCTTGCCCACCCCACCCTTTTGGTTACATACGCAAATCACGCGTCCCATTGTCCATCACCCACAAGATATAGTGTTCTTTCAACCCGGGTGACCCTCATATCACAAAAAGCTCCGGGAACCAACGCAAATTCTTTCACGAGCGTTCATGAGACGGAAATTTCCTGGGAGACCGACCAATCTTCTCAGGAAAAAGTCATTCCCGTACCACGCCGGGACCCTGATTTCACGGGCAAAACCATAGGATGCCTGAAACATATTGAAATCAGAAAGGAACAATCCCGATCACGAATCAGCCGCCAGGACGTATCGGTGCACCCGCCGGAATCGATCCGAAAAAGGCAGGGAACCCTCCCAAAGATCGTGGAGTCGGAACCCCTTCCAAACGTGATCATCGGGCCTGTTGGAAGGACCCGACATGCAAATCAAAGATCCCCCCGAGCTAAGCGATTCGCGAACGGAATCCATAAATGCAGGCTCTACAGGCAGAGCCCTGAATACCACGACTTGGACCGGCTCAAATCGTTCCGAACACAGGAAATGCTGCAATTCCATGTTCACGAACCGTATTCCCGACAGACCCAGCTCCCGCGGCGACATGCTTCAGGAAGACAATTTTCTTGGGATTCTTGTCCAAGAGTGTCATGTGCAAAGACTGATCCGCAATTTTCATCACCATCCCGGGAAACCCGGCCCCGGTTCCGATGTCAAGAATACGTAACCCGAACGAATGAGGGAGGACCTTGAACACAGTCATCGAATCGAGAAAATGACGCACGGCAATTTCAACAGGATCTGTCAATGATGTGAGGTTGGTTCGCGTCCCCCATTGTCGGAGCAACGCAATGTAGCGAATCATCATGGATGCAGCATCGTCGGAAAGGGAAACACCGAGCAATCGGCCCCCCTCTCTGAGGACACGGACAGGACTAGTCCCTTTGTTGCGTAACCTCATCCATCCACCGAAGGTAAGGGGGAAAGCCATCCTCTATAGTAAGTGCAATAATTTCAGGTACCTCGTAAGGATGTAACGCCTTAATTTGGGTCTGGAGAGCGTCGAACAACTCGCGTTTGGTCTTCATGATCATCAACCGTTCGCTATCGTCGCAAATCTCACCCTTCCACGAGTAAATGGACCGAATCTCCGGTAAAATATTTACACATGCTGTCAAGCCTTTTTTCAACGAGTGCTCGACCCATACGCGTCGCGGCTTGTCAAAATCGTCAATGGTAACAAGGCACACGATGTATGGACCCATATTTACTCCATATTGTGCTTTTTGGTTGACAAACCACAATACCTTGTATATGCTCCCTCTCGTTTACAGGAGTTGAGGCGCATCTGAGGTCGGGAGACGGGCACGGCAGATTCTAACCACTTCCGTGGCAAGAAAGGCAAGTCCCACATGACGTGGGGTCAGGAATCCTCTGAGTCAGAAATCTAGCTTTATCAGAAGGTTATCAGGGGGGCATCGATCACTCATGTAATCAGGCCAGTCTATAAACTTGCACCATGAAGAAGGGAGCCCGGGGAAATGTTTAAGATCGGAGACGTAGTAGTTTACCCGATACATGGAGTAGCGCGAATAACAGACATAAAAAAGGAGAAAATAGGAAGATCGGACCAGCTTTGCTACATTCTGGAAACCGAGATCAAGACGGCCAATGTAGAGACCAGTGATTAAGCTGCCGGTAGACAAGGTGAAATCCAATCGGGTACGCAAAATCGTGGCGGAAGAAGAAGTGGGTAAAGTCATCGATATTCTGAAGAAAAGGGGCATGAAAACCGATTCGCAGACCTGGAATAGGCGACATCGCGAATACCAGGAGAAAATGCGGAGCGGCAGCATTTTCAAGGCAGCGGAGGTTTTCAGAGATTTGAGCCTGCTCAAAGAGAACAAGGATCTCTCCCATGGCGAGCGGAGACTGTTCGATCAGGCGAGGAATCTCCTGATCAAAGAACTTGCAATTGCAAAGAAAACCGATGAACAAGAGATAGAAATAACCATCAGCAAAATCTTCAGCCCGGAAGACCCACCAGTTTGATTCGGCGAAGAGAGTCCATAGACCCAATTTCCTGCAATCCTCTTGCTGTATCTCGAAAGGAATCGTGTCTTGAAGCCTAGCACAACCTTGTCCACGGTCCTCCTGGGCTCGTGCGTTGTGTTCAGCGGTCTGATCGGTCATTATCTTTATGGAAACTCACACAGTACACTGCTCTTTTGCGTAGGGGGGATCTGTCTTGGGCTCGCGGCGTTGAGCGTGATGAGAGTCTGGCTGAGGCAGGAATTCGAACAGATAGTTGGAGGAGCGATCGGTGCGACCGTCGGAGGGATACTTGCAGTCATTGTCTATTCCGCAATTTCAGATCGAATCGAGCCGCGAGAAGTTGCTGTTCCCATCTACATCCTTCTGCTCAGTGTCTTGAGCCTCGTGGGGATGCAGGTAGGATCCCTGAAAGCAAGAGAGCGCAAGAGACAATCGGAGCAGAAGGCCAACCAAGCTCCTGGAATAGCAGGTATTCTTGATACTTCAGTCATCATAGACGGACGCATTGCGGATATCTGTGAAACCGGATTCGTCACCGGTGATCTCATTATTCCCGAATTCGTGCTGAAAGAGCTGCAAGCAATCGCCGACTCCTCGGAAACAACGAGGCGTACGAGAGGCCGGAGGGGACTGGACATACTGAATAAAATACGAAAGCAATCCTACGTGAATATCGTGATCGAGACGACGGATTATCCGTCGATCAAAGAGGTGGACCAAAAACTGATTCGTATGGCTAAAGAAACAGGGTACGCGATTCTCACGAACGATTTCAATTTAAACAAGGTCGCAGAAGTGCACGCAGTCCAAGTCCTCAACATCAATCAGCTCGCCAACGCCTTGAAACCTGTCGTCCTTCCGGGCGAACACCTGCACGTTCAGATCCTCAAGGAAGGAAAAGAGCCGAGTCAGGGAGTAGCGTACCTCGATGACGGCACCATGGTGGTAGTGGATCACGGCAGAAGCCAGTTGGGGAAGACCGTGGAGGCAACCGTGACGAGCGTGTTGCAAACTGCGGCCGGACGCATGATTTTCGCGGTCATTAAGGAAGAAAAATAATAGAATTGCCGGGAAAAACCTCCTCGTGCAAAACCTCACTGCGATGTTGA
Organism: uncultured Acidobacteriota bacterium; assembly: GCA_963697355.1. Taxonomy (GTDB): domain Bacteria; phylum Acidobacteriota; class Vicinamibacteria; order Marinacidobacterales; family DATDRI01; genus CAVONV01. Next base: position 178,416 of record CAVONV010000016.1, on the reverse strand, counting down.
GAATCGCGTGTTGCCGAGCCATCTCCCCCCAGGCACGTGATCGGCAACCGGTAGATCTCTGCGAACGTGTCTACGTCTTTTCTTTGGACTTGAGAAACTCCTGCCAGAGCTTGAAACCGGCTTCGGGGGGCGATCCCGAGTCGTTCCACCACTGTATAAAGTCCTGGTAAACGCCGAGAAACTCCTGCCAGGTTCCATTCGGATTCAGATTCTTCTTCCAATGCGGATACAGATCGTCGTTGGCCAGCAAGAACTCGTCCTTGCCGAAATCAGGGAAGACTTTCTTGAAAGCCGCGAATTTTTCCTCAGACGTCATTTCCGGCTTCGTTGCGGGTTCCTCCGGCTGAGCAGGGCCGGCAGCTTTCGCGCTCGGGCTGCCGGTCACCGGTTCCTCTCTAGGGACCGACAAGAGCTGTTGCTGCTCTCGACCCATCGAAGGGGGCAGATTAGGCTGTGCCTGCATTCCCATTTGAGGAGGCCCCCCAGGGACGTTCATTGCAGGGGGCTCAGACGCGGGGGGCCCGGCCGGGGGCATCATTGAAAGTGCCTGGGAGGGGGGCCCGGAAGCAAGCTCAGCCTTTATCCAACCTCTTCCCGGGTCGAATTCTTGGATGCCGCCGAATATCCTGTCGATTCGGTAAGCCTTTCCGAGACCCAAAGGGCTGAGGTAATGATATCTATTCTGCGTACCGATCAGAATGAGTCCAAGAGCCACGATCGCAAGGAATATCCAAGAATGTAGGCTGGTCCATCCCACCATGGGCCTTAGACCCTTTGGTTCAGGACGTCGCGATTCCTCGGTAACGATCATCCCTGCAACCTCCTTGTAGATAAATGCAGACAATGGACGGCACACCGCCAGACCCATTTAACTATATCACAGTGGAAAACGTTTGTAAATAGACTTAGAAGGGGTCTTTTTTTCAACCGGAAACGGTGAATTTGACAAAAGACTCTTTCGCAAGTCGATATCGGAATGTACGGCAAGACAATTAGGAATAAGAAGAAGTTGAAACACGAAACGAGATCATTTCGAGCTTAAAAGTGTAACGGCTAAATACAATGCACATCTGTCGTGCAGCAAGTATTCTTCATTTCTCCGAAAAAAAGACTTGCTTGAACGCGCAGATGTGATAGGAGGGAATCACTTCTCAACATACCCTTTCGCATTCATGAAAAGCCCTGAAAGGGGCGGCTACCAGTAGCCGTGTTCGGGCTTTTCGTTTTTATGGCTGACGGCAAAGAAGGAATGGCGCCGATGGAGGGAGCTTTTCTCACCCACTGTTCCCTGAGAGTGGACATTCAATCAAGGTAGGGTGTGCAAAGCCCTGGCATTAGAGGACATTCAGTATCGGCGCCATTCAAAGTCTTTCGGTTCTTTCAGATGACTGAGCCCAGCTCAGTGAAGTAACCCTCGCACACGACGAATCATCTTGTTGTCACAGGAAAACCGAGCCTTGGCCGATGAGCCGTGAAGAGTCTTCGGTGCCTCGATGCGCGAGTCCTTCAGGACTGCGCCCATGAGAATGGTCGAACGACACGGGCTCGGCGCTCGCCGTGGGTAAGAGAAGAGAGGAGAGTGTAAAGCCCCTCGATGGTGAGAGTATGGGGGAGGAGCACGGTGTCAGACGTCTACGGGCACTCCCCTCGTCGCATGAAGATAGAAAAACCATACATAGCAATATATTGTGTGGTTTCCCTTCTCACACCACTCTTTCTCCCAGCTCGAACTCACGGGTATTGCTTAAATATATTTTCGGAAGATATGTCAAGAAAAAAATGCTTGAATCTCAAAAGTTTTGGTCGATTATGTAATGATCAACTTTGATTAAACGTGAACCATTTTCTATCTTGAAAGATTAGACGACAAAACTAAACCACCTAATCAGGTTTCTTGTATAACACACGAATTGTATTGCCTAATGTTGTGCATGCATAGACCAATGTCCCCCGCGACGCACCAACACTCACCACCCGTGACATCCCAGCGTGTATCCCCCCCCCCCCCCCCCCATCTCGTACCATGTCGCTTTCACAACGGACCCTTCCCAACGAACGATCTGCAGCGTTTATCCACCACAAACGGCTGCACAGGCGCTGGCGGAATGTCACTCGTATGAAAGCGAATGAGTATGAGAAAGTCAAAAGCAGGGTATGGATGACATTGATGAGCCATCAACGTTTCGGAATCTCTACCATAATAACGAAGCAGGCTCAGGCCGGCCTTTTAGCTGTTGGCGAAGTTCCCTGCTAGTGGTATCTATAGCCCATCATGAGATCATACCTCAACTACCGAGCCGGCCATACGGCACACGCCATGATTCGCGAGCAAGGCTTGGATCCTCGTACGGTGCGCGTGTTCGCGGCACCCGCGGGAGGACCTAAGTGGTTCGTTTCCGTTGGATTCGACAGAGCGCTTATGAAGAGCCGATTTCTGGAACAGAGCGGGAAGAGAGTGCTGCTGGCAGGCTCGTCCGCCGGTGCATGGCGTTGCATGACGATGGCGTGCAAGGAGCCGCTGGACGCACACGAGAGACTCCGAATAGTGGAACTCGAGAAACGTCTTTACCAGAAAAGATACACCGCAGAGCATTGGGCAAGCCCTTGAAAGAAACGTTCACGACTTTCTTGATGAGGAGAGCATACCGTTTGTCTTAAACCATCCGATCTTTGATTTGGCAGTGCACGTGGTGAGAGGGAGAGGTCCTGCAGCGTCCGAGAAGCGGACCGTTCAAGGCTCCGCACTCATGGCGGCAGCCCTATTGAATGCGGTGTCCACCTGGGGCATGGATCTCTTCTTCGAGCGAGTCGTCTTCTATTCCGGTCCCGAGCAACCGCACTTTGTACAGGATTCATTCAAAGGCAAATCGTACAGACTTTCCTCGGACAATGTTCGGATGGTTGCGCTGGCCACCGGATCTCTCCCGTACATTGTTTCGGGAGTTCACGACATCCCCAACGCGCGGCAGGGAGTGTACAGGGACGGGGGATTGACGGACTATCAGCTCAATGCGAACTACTGTCCGGGGGACGATGGAATCATCCTGTTTTTCCACTATCAGGAGCGCATAATCCCCGGCTGGTTCGATAAGAAGCTTTGGTGGAAAAAGGCCCCTGGAGGCAGCCTCGATCGGGTTGTGCAGGTCTATCCTGGAACCGACTTTGTGCAACTTCTTCCCGACGGCCGTCTCCCGGACCGGAACGATTTCTCCGCGTACGTGGATAATCCGCAGGAAAGAATCCGGCGATGGGACACTGTCGCTCAACTGAGTGATATTCTTGGAGAACAATTCATGGAAGCGGTGGAATCGGGAAAGATCAGAGACCGGATTCAACCTATCGACACCTGATCGGGAACAGGCATCTTGTTTTGGTGCCTTCCGGATACGAAAAAGGAAGAGCGCGATGAACAGACCTTCTTGGCACGAGTATTTCATGATGCTGGCGAAACTCGTCAGTGTGAGATCGACCTGTAATTCGAGAAAGATAGGGGCGGTGATTACGAAACATAATCGCATATTATCAACTGGTTACAATGGAGCGGTTCATGGAGCCCCCCATTGCATCGATCAGGGACCCGAGTTCTGTCTGAGACGCTCGATAGGCGCACATGATGCGGACAAGTACAACTACTGTATTTCAAGTCACGCGGAGGTAAATGCCATCGATCAGGCCGCTCGTTTTGGAATTGCCCTGGAGGGCGCTGCGCTCTATTGCACTTTGGAACCGTGCAACTGGTGCTTTAAGCAGTTGGTCCAGGCGGGAATAGAGGAGATCTATTTCGAGCACGCCTACGAGTCACAGAACAAGGAGTTTGACCGTTATTGGCGGAGAATCATGGAGTCTCATGAAGGCGTGAAGAAGTTCGAGCAGATTTGCGTGTCAAACGAGGCGTTGGAGATGGTTCTTGACGTTGTCCGGGGTTCCTCTGCACGCAGAATACCGGCCACGTCACCCCAGGACACGCAGGAGTTGCGCATTGAATCCTTGAAAAGAGTGATGGATCCGTAGCGGAGGAGATCCACCTCAAAGGGCCCAATATCCGTCGATCGAATGTCAAGTGCATGAAAGCACACTGCAATAGGTTCAGGCTCACGATCGCAACCACTCTGTGCCTTCTTTATGCCTGAAACGGAAACAGATTCGTCTCTGGGAGATAACACATGCATATTATTGAGGTAAAAAGGTTCTCGGAAGACAAGCTCATTGAGAATCTGCGCAAGGTCACCATGCTCAAAGCGCCGGAGGTCAAGATTTACACGCGGTCCTTTATCTCGTTGGAAAGAATCTCGACCCAAAGCCTTTCTCCACCGCAAAACTACATCCTGCGTGAAGAGCTGAAAAAAGTTCGGGAACTCAAATGGGCCCTCGAGCAGCATGATGTCGACATTTTCGAGCTGAACGGATTTGTTCGCTTGACGTTGGAAGAGTATCCCGAGCCGGTGGATCTCTTGCCCCCCATCGTTGAAGAGTCAATTGAGCGGGACGGCTCGGTCCATCTCATCATTAATGATGGGATGCACAGAGTCTATATGGCAATGCGGGAATGGGTGATCCCCCAGGTAGTTCTCATTCGGGGCATTCCAAAGGACCTGCCCTATTACGCGTTCCTGTGCCGGGGCGTTGGGAGAATCTTGAGGAGAGGGATGATCTCCCGCCCGGTTATCTCAAAAAATGGCACCGGATTGAGAACTATCATGCCCTGTATCGCAACTTCAACTCAGCGTTCAGCAATGTGGGAGGTCCCCGGGAGTCTCTTTCGTAAGTAACCCTCGGAAAGGACGGATGAGCGAACAGCAGAGACGCGGGGAGAGCTGATACGAATTCTCGATCAATTGCGTACTATCGGCGTGCAGAGGTGTCAGATGAAGAATCTCGTCTAAGCCCCGTTATATAAGGAGGGCTTGGGGGCATATGCGCGAACATAAGATGTCCATACCTCTTTCCTTACTTGTCACCCCGGCAAAAGCCGGGGTCCAGTCTTCTTCTCCTGGATTCCGGCTTTCGCCGGAATGACGTACGAAGACCACGGGCGTAGTAAGTTAACGCATATGGGGCTTGTGGGGTTCCTTCGTTCGCTCCCCTGGACCCCAAGTTACCTCTTTGAGAACGCTTCTTCATTGTTCGCTTGTGCCCGGCGCCCGGGCATGAAGGTTGGTCTGAGCACTGTTGCACGGTGTGTCCTGTGACAGTTCCTGACCGAGAGTCGGCAATGTGCTATGGAACGGCCGGGCTGTCGAATCTACGCTTTTATGTCGTAATGGGAGTATTTCATGGTGAAAATGCCTCGTCCCTGACTGAGCGACCGCAAGGAAGTCGAATAGCCGAACATGGTGATGAGCGGCACAACAGCCCTGACCACTGAAGTTTTTCCCGCGGGGTATCACTTCCTCGAGCCTGCCGTGACGACTATTGAGATCAGCGATGATCTCTCCTACGAATTCATCGGGAGCCACGACTTCCACCGTCATGTAAGGTTCCAGTAATCGAGGTGAGGCCTTTTCACAGGCTTCCTTGCAGGCCTGGGATGCTGCCACTTTCAGCCCGAGACCGGTCATGGACAACGGGTCGTCGCCAACTGCCTCAAAATTTACCGTGATATCTACCACTTCGTGTCCGGCCAACGCTCCCGCGAGTGTAGCCTCTCTGGTACTTTGCTCCACATGACCGATCATTTCTTCGCTGAGGGCTTCCTTGAGACCATCGGCAGTCTGAAACACAAACCCTTCGCCTCTGGAAGCCGGTGCTACCGCAAGAGTCACCTCGCCTCTGTGGTGTGCGTCATGAATCTCGCGAGCGAAAACCACGTGAGCTTTTCCGGTGGATTCGATGGTCTCCTTGTAGACCACCTGAGGCTTTCCGGTTTGAACCTCAACACCGTATTCCCGTTTGAGTCGATCGATGATGATTTCCAGGTGCAGCTCTCCCATTCCGGATATGAGCAGACTGTCCGGTGTCCTCACTCTCATTGAAGGTGAATGTGGGGTCTTCGGTGGCAATCTTTTCGAGACAGGCGAGAAGTTTCTCCTGATCTGCCCTGGTTTTCGGCTCTATCGCGATGGAGATGACCGGCGTGTAAACGTCCAAAGACTCCAAGACCAGAGGGGCCGACACGTCTGTGAGGGTGTCGCCGGTCTTGGTCTCCTTGAGTCCCACGGCAAGGGCGATATTTCCCGCTCCTGCGGACTTGATTTTCTCGCGCTTGTTCGCGTGAGTCGAAGAAGAGCCTCGCCACTCGCTCTCGAATCCCGCGAGTCGCGTTATAGACCTCTTTTTCCGCATGAAGCTCGCCCGAGTAGACACGTACGAACGTGGCTTTCCGACCTTGATCCATGGTCACTTTAAAAGCCAGAGCGCACAACGGATCCTTGATCTTTGGCAACCGTCTTTCCTGTTGGCCTGTTTCGGGGTTGATCCCAAGGATGGGCGGGACATCCAGAGGCGACGGCAAGTAATCGACAACCGCGTCAATGACCGGTTGGACGCCTTGTTCTTTCAAAGCCGAACCACACAAAGTAGGTACGATCTTATTGGCCAGAGTTCCAATTCTCAGCCCCAGTAGGCATTGCTTTTCATCCAGGTCGTCGTGCTCCAAATAGTGTTCCACGAGTTCTTCGTCCATTTCCGCGATGGCCTCGACCATTGACTGGCGGGCCTCTTGGGCCTCTTCCAGATACTGAGGAGGTATGTCGATATACTCGTACTCCACACCCTGCGTATCCCTATCCCAGAGGATCCCTCTCATTCTGATCAAATCGATAACGCCGAGAAGCTCGCCGGCCTCCATCATAGGAATTTGCACAGGGACCGGACGTGTCCCCAGTTTTTCCTTCATCATCGACACGGCGCGATGGAAATCCGCACCGATTCGATCCAATTTGTTGACGAAAGCAATCCTCGGGACCTTGTACCGTTCGGCCTGATGCCAAACTGTTTCCGTCTGCGGTTCCACTCCGCCGACCGCGCAGATAACAGCGACCACTCCGTCGAGGACTCGTAGGCAGCGCTCTACCTCAATGGTAAAATCCACATGCCCTGGAGTGTCGATCAAGTGGATCTCAATGCCTCTCCACTGAAACGCAGTGGAAGCGGAGGTTATCGTGATGCCCCGCTCCTGTTCCTGGGGCATATAATCCATGGTGGCCGAGCCCTCATCAACCTCACCTATTCTGTGGATTTTCTTGGTGTAGAAGAGGATTCTTTCCGTGAGGGTCGTTTTTCCCGCATCAATATGGGCCGTGATCCCTATGTTTCTGATTTTACTAAGATCTTTTGTCACGTTAACTCCAATGAACCGAACACTGTGTACGAGGTCGGTAGTTCGCACCTCACCATCCCGGCAGCCTCCACGATGCCGCGGAATGTCGGTGGAAGCGGTGCCGTAATGCGATTCTCGCAATGCGTGAAGTTGTGCGATCAGCTCCCGGGTCACCAGTCCGGCTCATCCCACGAGCTGTGAAGGAAACAAGCATATTTTTTGGCATGTTATTTCAATGTTGTCAAGCCGGTTGCTCTCCGAATATGAGTTGCCTTTTCGTCCGGCCACGTGATAGAATCAGGTTGATTTTACACCGCATCCTGTGCCTGAAAGGTGACATCATGGAGGCTTTGGCAAACTTTTTCGAGTCCATCAATAAAGCCCTTGGCGTCAAGGGACCATCGGAACTTATTTTTCACCCGGTGTTTATCGGATCCTGCGTTATAGCATTCATTTATTTCGTCATCGCGCGAATGAAATACTTCGCCCTGGCGGTCGGCGGACTCATGGGTGGCAGTCTCGTCGTGCATTATCTTTATCCTACCAGTACACAAAACCTGTCTCAGTTGATCCAATTTCTGGGTGCCTTGGGAGTTCTCGCTCTCGTGCTCGTGTACGTTGGATTTGTCCGTGACTAGCTCGTGGTTCCGCGAACAGGAGTATCCGGGCCTTGTGAGACGGAGACTGTCGTAGCAGGATGCGTCACTCCATGAAGTCAGGGGATGGAGTTGGCGCATTCACTGCGTATTTTGGAAACTAAGTGCTCCAAGGTTAGGAAACATCACGAAGGATGGCGAAGGTCCTAAACCGGCGTTCTCGAAGCTTATGCATTATCTGGTTGATGGTAACAACGTGATGGCTCAGACAGTGGGATGGCACAAAGACAAGCGTGCGGCCCGAAAAAGCCTGATACGCGATCTGTCTCGATTCATCGCTGTCCACCGGGCAAAAATCAAAGTGGTTTTCGACGGCCGACCGGACGAAGAATTTCCCGACGGTACCAAATACAGAAGCGTGCAGATCCTCTACGCACGATATGGATCCGATGCCGATTCCCGCATCAAGGAGATCGTGCGCGCGGAGCGTCATATAAGCGCGACATGGTAGTGGTCTCATCGGACCGGGATCTCGTGTCTTTTGCGAGCAAACAGGGGAGCAGGACAATCAGCTCGGGAAAATTCAGAACCATGTTGGACAGTGCGGGAAAAGCGCAAACAAAGAGAGAAAGACCCGTGACGGAAGACCCGGTGGATGTTGAGGAATGGCTCAATTACTTTGAAAAAACAGAGAGCTGAATCGACGCAGCACATACGGAGAACATCCGGTCGGCGCATGGAAAGGCTCGTACGTGTTCCCGTGGCTCGCACCAACACCCATAGCGCAAAGTGCCTCAACGAAGGACGAAGATTGCTTAGTCGCCGGCAGGATTGGTGGCACCGGCATCTGGCCGGTCCGGGAGAGGATGCCCTGCATGAGGGGAAGCACCGATTTTCATGGGAAGTTGCGATCAGAGAGGAACACGTGCGGAAAACGTTTGCGGCGGATCTCTCCTACATGTATTCTCTTGACATGACAGCATATAACGATGGGATGGCTCTGGTAGCCCCGATCGCGCGGGAGTTCAACGCGGTGATGGCTTTTTCCGTGCGGACAGGCGGCCGGTCTCTCCCCCCCTTGGATTCCCTCAACTTTTCCGCAGCCCACGGAGACACCCGCGAGAACGTGCAACATAATCTGGAAGCACTGGCCGCCGGCCTTGGAATCGATGCACGATTGGTGGCGACTTGTAGGCAGGTGCACGGTGACGCCATCGAGATAGTACACGCCGTCCCGGATTCACCGCCTGTGGCGGACGCCATAATTGCCACACGGCCTGGAATTTTCCCCGCGGTCAAGACAGCAGACTGTCTTTCCATTCTGGTCTTGGATCCCATCCGTCTGATTTCAGCAGCAATTCATGCAGGATGGCGAGGCACTGTTCTTCGGATCACCAGGAAGGTCCTCGACACGCTCATACAACGCTTCAAGGCGGATCCCCGGGAGCTAAAAGTCGGTCTGGGTCCGGCCATAGGTCCTTGTTGTTACGAGGTGGACGATACGGTTCTGAAGCCGTTCAGGCAAGTCGTGCCCGAAGCGGATCGTTTTATCACAACGGTTCCCAGGGGCCCATCTCGCAACCCAACCGGCAGGGTATCAACCCGACTCGATCTCGTTGGCGCAAATCGGCACGAGTTATCATTGTTAGGGATTCCGGACGAGAACATCTTTTCTGCAAACCTCTGCACCGCGTGCCGGCCGGATCTCTTTTTCTCACACAGGAGAGACAGCATCCCTTCCGGAAGGCATTTGGCGATTACGGGTTTCAGGGTCTGAAAGCTTCGTGAAACGGGCACAACGGGAGGAGTGGATTTTGCCTGCGGATTTGGGCTCTCATGTACGGTCCCAAACCGGCACCGCTATTCCACAGTGTTTTTCAATACCTTCTCGAAATCTTGGTGCACCTTGGTCCATTCGTCTCGAAATGAATACCCGAGCGTATGGTTTTCGCCAGCAATAGGAAACCGATGGCCGCGGTGTCGATTTCACGGTCGACGTGCAACGGCATCTCTATGTCGAGGCGAATGAAGGACATTTGAAACGGGTGCTGTCCAACATCGTCGAGAACGCCCTGAAATACACCCCGGAGGGCGGCCAGGTCTCCATCGAGGTCAGACGCTCAGATACTTCGATAGAAGTCGATTCCGAGATACCGGTTGTGGTGTTCCCGCTGAATCCCTCGAGGACATTTTCAATCGGTTCTACCGGGTCGCGGGTAACCGTGAAAACGCCGGTGCGGGGTTGGGTCTGTCCATTGCACGAACGCTGACAAAGAGATCAATGGCGGAACCATCGAGGTCGAAAGCACCGAAGACAAGGGCTCCTGTTTCACTCTTAGGTTTCCCGCTTATAACGCCCGCCTCCCAAATCGACGCTGATATATTGACTGGAATGAAGACTCTATTGTAGGTTGAAGGTATGTTTCGCTTTCTAACAGCCGGAGAGTCACACGGTCCAGCTCTTACCGTCATTCTCGAGGGTCTTCCGGCTTTCGGGATGCCGATCGACTTCGACGCAACCACCCATGAGCTGGCACGGCGTCAACTTGGGTATGGGCGCGGCGCGCGAATGAAGATTGAAAAAGACCGCGCCGAAGTCCTGGGTGGTATTCGTAACGGCATGACCACGGGCGGCCCGATATGCTTCCCAATCCCAAACAAGGACTGGGAGAATTGGAAGAACAAACTATCCCCTTACCCTGAAGAGAACACCGAAAGCATCCCGGAGTTGGTGCATCCCCGACCGGGCCATGCCGACCTTGCCGGCGCCCTCAAATACGGCGTGGACGACTTCCGAGACATATTGGAGCGCTCGAGCGCCCGAGAAACCGCAGCGCGAGTTTCCGCCGGCTCATTGGCCAAACAGCTTTTACGACACTTCAAATGCGAGATTCGCAGTCACGTCATCGGCATCGGGACCGCTCGCCGCTCCGATGACTCTTCGGAAGTAGCGTGGGAGGATATCGCTGAGTCCCGAAGACTCTCCGCTCAGCTGCGCGGACGGAGAACTCGAGAAAGAAATGATGAGGCAAATCGACCAGGCCGCGAGTGAGGGCGATTGCTCTTCGGAGGAGTCATCAAAGTCATAGCCCACACTCCTCCACGGGGCTTCGTTCCTTGACGCGATGGGACAGACGGCTCAACGGCATGCTGGCGCGAGCGATGTTGTCGATTCCGCCATCGAAGCCGCTTGGCTTTGACGAGGGGCGAGATCTTCAGAGCTTCAAGGCTCAGAGCTTGGTGACGGGATAGCCTGTACTTCCGATGACAGCCTCCAACGAACGACAACAATGCAGGCGGCATCGAAGAGGTATCACCAACGGCGAAGAGCTCCTTATCAAGATTCACATGAAACCCCTGTCTTCGCTCATGAGACCCCTCCGATCCGTGGACATAAAGACCATGGAGCCCGCAGACGCGGCTGAATACAGGTCCGATACCCTGCGCCGTGCCCGCCGCCGAATGCATCCCAAAGCCATGAGTTGCTCTGGACTCTTGCAAAGCCGCGATGGAAAAATTCAGAGCGATAGCTTACCGCAAACGTTATCGAACTATCAAATCACACAAACGAGTCGAGCAAGTTTCTTCAAGACGAAACGATACAGGAATGACCATCCGACCATCGTCAGTTCGGACCCGGTGTTCACGAAGCGACCCAAACCTCACCGAGGCTGCCGACTCCTGGAGGAACTCGTCCCAGGACATGCTCCCCGACATGTATGCCGCTTGCCGGTGTCGGCCTCGCCGCCACCCCAATCCAGTCGACGTCAGATTGCTCGTCATCGACACCGCAGCACAGCGAGATGCCAAGCGACCCATCGTCATGACCAACCCGGATCATCGAAATGAAGGGAGAGCAGAGGGAAGAAGAAGGCTGCTTTCCGTGCCGGGCCACCACGGAGTGGTAGCGCACCCAGCCTGGTCGAGTCCGTGAGCAGGACCTCAAGGCAATCCAATCGTTCGAGAAGGCGCGGGTCTGCTCGCTCGAGCCTTTTGCCATGAACCGAACCATTTGAATGAAAACTGTTCGTGGATGCGACTCGGCATCCTGAAACACGATCTCATCAAACGGAGGTCCGCAAATGATCGAGAAGGGAGACTGCGTGAAGGCTCATCTTCATGGGCTCCGCCGCGAATTCGCCGTCCCCCTCCTTTCGGGCACTCCTCGACTACCGCACGATGTCTTGGCTCTTGTCACCGACCGGATAGCCGCAGATTTGGGGCATGCCCTTCGAATGCCACCAACAACTCCATCGCTATGAGCGGCAATCCCCATTCACCGACCGCCAAGGCCGTGCTCAGGAATGTGAGGACTTGATCAGAGGAAATCGAACCAGACTACATCGTCGTAGTCACTATCGTCAATCGTTCCCAAGTCGATATTCAACGTCCCGCCCCAGGGCATCATCAATGTTCACGGCTCTTTTTGCCCGCCTACCGAGGATTCCGCACCCATCCAGTCGTCGAATCGCTCGAGGCAAAAATAACAGGCGTAATGACCATGCTCATGGACGAAGGATGGATCCAGGCCTTCCCTACTCACGAGAAAGATATCCATCGGTCCCGAAGCACGGGCGGAGCCTAGGTGAGAATGGCGCATTGGGGGACAAGGCTTCTAATAAGACACTCAACGCTTGGGAGCAGGGGAGTTCACGCCCCCGACCCCAGATGACTCCCTAGCTACAAAGGCTCCCATCATCAGAAAGAGCACGCTCGAATCGATTGGAACTACGCGCGGATGAAATCGAGCGTCGATCCAGGGCTTTCAAACCGTGGCCCGGAGCTTGTTCAGAGGAATGAGAAGGAGCCATCCGTCAAAGTTCACAGGGCAAAGGTGGACTACCTCTTCCAATAGCCCACCGGGTGTGGCTCAGTGGTCGACGGACGAGATGGATCGTCGTCGCATGTTGGTTCCGCTACCAGCCTTCGAGCTGCTCGAGGTCCAAGCGCAAGGCAAAAAGAAGATGGCCGCGATACCTTCGCCCCGCGGCCAGAGAATCACTCCCGGCACACTGTGGACCTGATGAAGATAGATTTCGAAGAAACGAGAAGATCAAAAACTGTCAAGACCCCAAGAACCCAGAGCCCAGCGGAATCTACTCAGTTCTCGATGCTATTACTTTCCTCCATACCAGTCTTCTTCATCCATGTTCGCACCCCTTCCAATACCAGGTCCACGTATCTTTCATGGATGTGTGATCTGAGTCGAAGCTCTGGAACGCCATGGAGACGGTTTCCCTCCGTACCCGATGGTTCTTATGACGAGGTTTATACTTCTCACGCAGGTGGTCCACGATGTAAGCCAGGCTCCACGCCTTCAACGGAAAAGGCGGTCGGTCCACCGCTTCAATGGGGTCTTTTGCTTCGTGTGAAGGCTTCCGCTCCTGGTATCTTCTCCAACTTCTCCTTGAGATAAAGAGGCGAGCATCTTGACACATCATTCGATTCTTCCTTTCCCGATATGGTTTTGAAAATCCATGCTCCAGCAATGATGAGGCGTCGGCTCGCTCCACGTCTCGAACTTTCTGCCCCGACTTACGGGTATTCCCGTCCCGAACTAGGGATCATTATCAGCCATTACTTTGTCTTGAACCTTGTTGACGTCGGGCGCGCCCACGCCAGGAGGCGCCCCCGACCCGGCTTGGCTCGTCCGCAGGCATCGACACCCATTAGTCATGTCGAGATCAACGTCCGATGGCGTGTGCTGCATCGCGGCGGAACCTTCTCGTTCGTGAGCCGCTGGCTCAGCTTGTTCAATGGCACGATCAATGCGGACTTGTGCACGTGGCTGATGGAAGAGGACTTTGTTCGCGGAGTCATCTGTTGCTTTGAAGACGAGGACCAGCTTCGTCCACATCCCTTGTGGGCAAGTTTGAGAGAACTCCTTGATCTTTGACCCCATAGCGCTTCGCCTTCAGTCCCCACGATTGATCCACCGGATGCTCCATGCTGGACATGATGATTTCATCGCCCTCTTTCAGCTCCAAACCGTCGGCAATGAAGTTCATCCTCGGTGGATCTCCCGGTGATCCGATTTCATCGACATCAGCACCGATGAACTCGGCAGACCTTGGCCTGACCTCTCGTAGTCCCGCGCATGTCCGTGTCGCAGTCACAAGGGTTTCAGATTGAATCTCGAAGTTTCCATCATCTTGAAGATCAGGCTTGGAAATAGCTCCACGGGTCCCATTGTTCATCATGATGAGGTCATTCTCGAGAATGAAGTGTTTCTTGGCCGCGCTCCATCAACGCGTCGCGAATTATGAACGTCTCATTCAAGGCGTCCATTTCTTCGTAGATACGATAGCTCTCCAAATACTTGCCCACCTTTTCGCCGGTGTATTTCTGCTTCAGCTCGTCGATCTTTGGATTGACAATTTCCGCGCCGAAACCGAAGACCAGGTTTTTGAGTGCTTCTCCGATTTTTTGCTCGACGGCCTTCGCTTGTTTGAGTACTTCTTGTAGCTCCTCGCCGAGCGCCTCGCCCGCATCGGTGACACGCTCGAACTCCTCCCGAGAAATCCCCCCTTCTGCCAACATCTTCTCGAGTTCTTCCGGAGCGCGAGGCTTACCATCGATGAGCGGCGCGATCTCGGTTTTCGTCATGGGCCCGTAGCGGATCTCCATGAGAACGAAGTTCTCTTTCTTGATCTTCTCTTCAAAGGGCTTGATGACTTCTTTGCCCTTTTGACCCTCTAGCTCGACGATTTGATTGCGCCGTTTTTGAAACTCCTCGGACTCCAGTACCGCGGGAATTGTGCGGCGGAGATAGCTCACCAAGGCTTTCATATCCCTTCGAAGCGCCAACCCCTGTCCGGCAGGAAGACTGATGATAATGGGACGGTCGGGATCCTCGAAGTTGTGAACATAACATTTGTCATCGGGAATACGAGACTCGGTGGCCACCTGCTCCAAGATGCACTTGACGGTCGTTTCCTTACCGGTGCCGGTCAGGCCTTGGACGTAGACGTTGTATCCCCGTGATGCCACTGAGAGCCCCAGCTTTATCGCGTTGATCGCTCTCTCCTGGCCTATGATTTCAGAAGAGCATGGAACCTCGTCGGTCGTCTCGAAGGGGAAGACCGAGGGATCACATCGCCATCGCAACTTCTCAACTGGAACCTCGGAATACGACTTTTCTTCTGACATTGGCCCTCCTTTGTTTCTTCCCTTCAAGATTGCGGCCCTATGCTAGCTCTGTTGGAAGTTGAACTCAAGGACCCGAGAGCTCGAGAACTCTGAATGAGACACGCCCTCGCAACTGGTTTGCTCTGACCGCTGTCTTGCCAACAAGTCGCTCTTGCGATGTCGAACGCCCCCAGTACAGGCGGACTGAACTATTCACCTAACATGCTGTATTCTGATGGCCGCAAGGATACCTGATGCCTCATGAGTAAATCGGACCCCTCTGCCTCCCGAAAGGCTGCTTTCGATGTACTTCGCAAAGTGGCCCGTGCCAAAGGAGATCCTGCATCGTTTCTGCATCATCCCCGTCTCGACCACCTCAAAGCCCAGGACCGCGATTTGGCGACCGAACTAGTCTATGGCGTTCTTCGCTGGCAGAATCGGCTGGACTATACGCTCGAAGCGTTTTCGAACCGTCCCGCCAAACGAGTCGATCTGCCGGTCCTGCTGGCTCTTCGGATGGGCCTTTATCAAATCCGTTTCTTGACTCGTGTCCCTTGGAGGGCGGCAGTCGATGAGTCCGTCAAACTGACACGTGCTCATGGACCTCGGGGGGCGGAAGGTTTTGTGAATGCGGTGCTCCGCTCGGCCTGCCGGAAGCCCGACCGACCGACGCTACCCGCAAAAGAAGATGACCCGCTCGGTTACCTCACCGTAGCGCTTTCACACCCGGAATGGTTGGCTCGCAGATATCTACGATTGGGCATGGACAAGGCAGAAGCTCGATGTCTTTATCATAACCGTCCGCCTCCATCCGATGTGAGAGTCGAGCCACCATGGGATACCGAACGAGTCCGTCGGGCACTCGAGAATGAAGGCATCGAATCCGAGCCCTTTCATCTGGTTCCAGGCTGCCTGCGTGTTTTCTCCGGAAAGCCGGTTCAAACCTCACTTCATCGTTCCGGTGAAATATTCATACAAGAGGCTGGCTCCCAGCTCATTCCCTTTATGCTCGGCCCGAAAGCAGGCGACGATGTGTTGGACGCTTGCGCGGCACCTGGAGCCAAAGCTACTGAACTGTCACGCTGGTGTGTGCCGGGTTCGGTGATTGCGGTGGAGCGACGCTTGGCGCGCTTGACCCTCATGTCCGAATTGGCAAAACACCTGGGCTGTTCGAACCTTCGACCGGTTGGTGGCGACGCAGCCCAGTTGCCTTTTCGGGCAACATTCAAGCACATCATCTTGGATGCCCCCTGCTCGAGTCTGGGCACGTTGGCACGAAATCCGGACATCAAGTGGAGAATCCAAGAGTCCGATCTCGTCGATTTGAGCAAGATCCAGTACCAGCTCCTGGAATCTTGTTGTCAGCTTCTCGATCGAGAGGGCCGCCTCGTATATGCCACCTGCTCGACCGAGCACGAAGAAAACGAAGACTTGATCGCCGAGTTTCTCGAACAGCATCCGGAGTTTCGAATCGCCTCACCACCGTCATCGTTCCCGGCGGAGGCGAGAAAGCTCCTCGACGACGAGGGAGCCTTGAGAATCTACCCCGAGCGGGATCATATGGACGGCTATTACGCCGTAGCCCTCGAAAGGAAAGACACAGGAGATTAGCGCAGGAGAAAGGAGGAAGGAAAGTGCTACTTCTTTCTACTTTCTACTTTCTTCCTTGTCACTGGCTTCCAGCCTTGTGCCACCGGGCGCCTGAGGCGCGCCGTTTGTGTTAGCATATTAGGTTGTGTGTGGCATCAATAAACGGTGCCGCCCGAACGAATTATTGAGTGATGGTTTCAGACACACCGACAACTTCGACTGACGAGCACCGTGCCACCAAACGCTCGGAAACCCCCAAACGAGAGGTATCAAGGGGGCGCAAAACAGTACGCAAGAAAGTCCTAAAGACCGTCGAGGTTCTGGCGATTGCGGCGGGCTTGATGGCGACGGCACTCATCTCTGCTTTCATCACCTTCACCATGGCCATCCGCGGCAACGAGATCGAGGTCCCTAATCTGGTGGGTAGCAGCCTCGCCACGGCAGGACAAATCCTGGCGCAGTCCGAGCTCAACGTCCGACATGAAGGGAACCGCTTCGACGAGTCGATCCCGCCGGATCTCGTCGCAACTCAAGCGCCACGGGCTGGAACATTTCTCAAGAAAGGGCGATTCGTAAAGGTCTGGACGAGCCTGGGACCCGAGCGGCGCATCGTTCCCCGAATCGAGGGGGAATCTCTCCAATCCGCGCAGCTCATCCTCGAACAGGAAGGTTTCACGGTGGGGAGAGTCGTCGAGGTTCACAGCGAAGCCTACGCGCCCGACTCGATCATTGCTCAAGATCCGCCCCCGTATGAAGAAGCAGGAGATGCCTCCGAGATCAACGTATTGCTGTCGCGAGGATATCAAGACAACGCCTACGTCATGCCGGACTACATCGGCCAGAACATTTCCGATGTGTACGATTATGTGCGGCGGGGAGGCCATCGGATCTCACAGGTGAGGTATGTAGAGTACTTCGGAGTGCCGCGAGGCACAGTCGTCAGACAGACCCCATCGGGGGGCACCAAAGTCTTCAAACGAGACCGCATCGTGCTCTTCGTGAGTAAGGCCAATTGACCATGCGCATTGCACCATCTATTCTTTCCGCTGATTTCTCCCGACTCGGCGAGGAAATTCGGCGCGTCGAGGAGGCGGGAGCCCATCAACTCCACCTCGACGTCATGGACGGACACTACGTCGACAACCTGACTTTCGGCCCGATGGTAGTGAGCGCCGTTCGCCGAACCACGAAGCTCAACTTGGATGTGCATCTCATGATCGAACGTGCCGATCGCTGGATTGAGGCCTACTCGGAGGCCGGGGCGGACATGATTGCGGTCCATCCCGAGACGCTCTACCACGTTCACCGGACTCTCAACGATATCCGTCAACAGGGCAAGAAGGTGGGTATTGCAATCAACCCCGCCATGCCCTTGAACATGGTGGAGGAGCTTCTTCGAAACATCGATTACGCCATTATCATGTCCGTTAATCCCGGCTTCGGTGGCCAGGCGTTTATTCCTGGAAGCTTCGAGAGGGCCAAACGGCTAAGAGCGATGATTGACAACCTCGGCCTGTCAGTCCAAATTGAAATGGACGGCGGCATCGATTCCGGAAATGTCCGAGAAGCCGTTGCAGCGGGTGTCGACGTGGCGGTCGCCGGCTCCGCTGTTTTCAAGACTCCCGATCCCGCGGAAGCCATGCGGGATCTCATTGCCATGAGCCAAGACCAGTCCAAACCATCGTGAACCAAACGACTTGCCAACTCCGGGTTCGTTATAGCGAGACCGACCAGATGGGTGTCGCGTACTACGCGAACTATTTCGCTTGGTTCGAGGTTGGTCGAGCCAATCATTTGCGGCAAAAAGGTATGAGCTACAAAGAGCTCGAGAGCCAATCCGTGTTCCTCCCCGTCGTTGACGCGCACTGCCGATATGTCAAGCCGGCTCTTTACGACGACTTGCTGCAAATCACGACGAGAGCACATATGCCCAACGGGGCACGGCTCCACTTCGAATACGAGATCCATCGCGGGGAAGGTGGAGAGCTCCTAGCCACCGGAACCACCCATCACGTTGCCATCGGAGACCATCGAAAACCCCGCCGCTTACCGAAAGAAATCGCGAGGCTGTTGAAATGAAATCACTTGTAACGGGTGTCGCAGGCTTCATTGGATCGAATGTGGCGGAGGCGTTGATTGAGCAGGGGCACGACGTCATCGGCGTCGACTGCTTCCTCGACTACTACCCTCGAGAAATGAAAGAGCGCAACATTGCCGGGCTCCGCAAAAAAGACACTTTCCAACTCTTGGAGAAGCCCCTCGGAGATATCGATTTGGGGCCACTCGTGGCCGAGGTAGACGCCATTTTTCACCTGGCGGCCCAAGCGGGCGTACGAGCAAGCTGGGGCAAGAGTTTTCCATATACACCGAGAACAACGTCTCGGCAACGCAGCGATTGCTCGAAGCCTCGGTTGGGACAAGAGCTCCAAGGCGTTCGTTTATGCTTCGTCCTCTTCCGTCTATGGCGACAATGCGGAATTACCGATGAGAGAAGACGTTCCTCTCCATCCGGTCTCTCCGTACGGAGTCAGCAAACTGGCGGCCGAGATGCTCTGCCACCTCTATTTCGTCAACCACTCGCGTGCCCACCGTCTCGCTTCGATACTTCACGGTATATGGGCCCCGTCAACGACCGGATATGGCCTTCCATCGATTGTTGCGGGCGACGCTCTTCGAAGAGGAGTTCCCGCTGTTCGGTGACGGAAAACAAACCCGTGATTTCACCTTCGTCAAAGATGCGGTTCAAGCCACTCTGGCCGCCGCTGAGAAAGGCCGCCATGGAGGGGTGTACAACGTCGGCGGCGGCTCTCGAGTGTCCATGCTCGGAAGTCATCCAAGAAATTGAAAATGTGACGGGTGCCCAAATCCAGTCACGCCACGAACCCTCTCAAAAAGGAGACATGCGTGACACCTATGCCGACACGAGCCGGGCGAGAAAAGACCTGGACTATCGACCTTCGGTCACCCTCCGGGAGGGACTGGAGGAGGAGTGGAATTGGCTGTGCAAGGTATCGAAGGGGGCCTAGACCGGCCACATCAGCATTTTTCCGCATGGGCTATAATTTGACAGATGAGCTGCCTTTGCAGCAGGTTGATTGGCGTTGATGAGAAAAAAGACCAGAAGCTACGAGCCATCGACGGGAATTCTCGATCGGTCTGTGTGTTCTCGCCGGATTGTCTTGCGGCGGTAGCAAACAGCAACTCAGCGACTCTCAATTGGGAGGAAGACCGGCGGACACCGTCTTGGTGGAACTTGGCCAAAGGGCCCTCGAGAACAAAGACTGGACGGACGCCCGTAACTATTTTCAGCAATTGCTGGACACTTACCCTCGAAGTCAGCTCGCCGGAGACGCGAGGATCGGCATTGCCGATTCCTACTTCTTCCAACGAGGAAGCGGAAATATCGTTCTCGCAATCGCCGAGTACCGTGACTTCCTCACCTTCTTCCCCAACCACCCCAGAGCGGACTACGCCCAGTACCAAATCGCCCTTGGATACTACAAACAGATCCACAGGCGCGGAACGGGATCAGGAGCCCACCCGCACCGCCGTCGAAGAGCTCAACAAGCTTACGGAGCTCTACCGAAACAGCCTCTACGCCGAAGAAGGGCGCGCTTCTCCAAGAATGCAACGAGCGTCTGGCCGAGCAGAGTTTCTAGATCGGTCAATTCTACTCAAGACCCGGAAATGGTGTCGGGGTGCAATTCCCCGATCTGCAAGGCGTGATCCTGGAAACCTACCCAACCTATAGCGGAGCAGACAAGGTCTACTATCCATCTCGGTGAAGCGCCTACGAGCTGTGCAACAGTCCCTCAGAAGCCCTGCCTACTATCAACGAGTCATCGACGATTATCCCGACAGCGAACATCGGAAAGATGCCGAGGATAGACTGACAAAGCTATTGGAAGCCGCCGGAAACGACAAAAAAGCACAGATCCTACAACCCCGACATCCCTCAAGTAGCACTTTAAGCTTTTTAGAAAAAACCTCTTGACAAATTGAGTGTTCCGGCTGTTACTGTTTCATTTACTGAAGTGTCCCTTTCCACGTGGAGGTGTGCCGTGAAAACGCGATCGACAGCGCGTTACCGCTTGGAGCGTATTCGCCTCTGTTGACCCTTTTGTGCGTATCCGTGGCCTGGGCTCAAGAGGCTCAGGAAATCCAAGCTGAACAGATCACGGAAAATGCGATCACCGTACCGCCTCATTGGTCGCCTTACGAGGCCCCAACGAGCTATCCCGAAGGTACCCAGCTCCACATCATAGTAAAGGGAAACACTCTTTGGGACTTGTCCAATCAATACCTCAAAAATCCCTTTTTGTGGCCACAACTTTGGGACGCCAATCGCTACATCACGAATCCGCATTGGATTTACCCCGGCGATCCTCTTGTCATTCCCCAATTGGATGTCGTCAGAGCAGCCGGCGAAGAAGCGGGAGCCGAGGGTGAACCAGGAGCTCCAGGCTACGGCGAGGAAACGCCGGGTGGTGCGCCAGGCGCGCCGTTGGGTCCAGATGGACGGCCCATCCCAAGCCTCCTTCCTGCATACGAAGAGGTCTCGATTCAATGCGCCGGCTATGTAGCCGACAAAGAAGACGAACATCTCAAGGTCATGGGAAGTGAAGAAGGTCCTGGTGGCAAAATTGCACTGTCACGCGGCGACGTTGTTTACATCAACGGCGGCACGGATGACGGGGTCTCCCCTGGGAACATGTATTACCTTCAAAGACGGGGACACAAAGTCAGCGGCGGATGGAACATCGTACGGTCCGGGTGGGTCACTGTTTTGGCATCCCAAGAGCGCTCCGCCATCGCAGAAGTCACTCAGGCCTGCATCGACATCCACGTAGAGGATTACCTTACGCCTTTTGAGCAGATACCGGTGCCTTTGATTCCAACGCGGCGACAGGTCGCGACTCGCCTTACGCCGGAGACCGGAAAAATACGAGGTGAATTGATTGCCTCTCTCGAGGAAGTCATCACTTTGGGCCAGGGCAATCTCGTAGGCCTCAACGTCGGAGAACGCGACGGCGTAATCCCCGGGAACATCTTCACGATCTTTCGCTACCTCTACAAAGGTGTGCAAAGGAAAATGCTCGGAGAGCTCGTGATTCTGACGGTCCGGGAGAAGACGGCAACCGCGAAGATCATCGACAGTTACGACTACATCATAGTGGGCGACGAAATCGAGCTCAAGTAGACACCAACGTCGTACGGCTGACCTTGAGGCGTGCCGGTAGAAGTGCGTCACCGGCATTCACGTAGGTTGCCGGCTTGCTACCGCCTTCCGAACAGGCCAAAACAATATCTCCGGGTACGAGATCCCGGGTCAGTGCAACCCGACGACGAACCAGTTCTTCCATCCCCAAGACGATACCTACGTTCTCCCAGTCACCGGCCTCTCCGAAACGGGCCTCGATGAGTCTGCGATATCCCCCCCGAAAAACAGGCTGAAATTCCAAGAGGTCCACTCGACCGGGCCTCTGCATTCCTTGGAGAATCCCGCTCCCCCCTTGAAGTGAGCTCAATGCCCTCGGGCCCAGGTATACTTCGGGTGCGCGCTCGATCAAGCGTGCCGGCTTCACCTTGCGCGACGACTGCCCTTTTGTCGGCGCCGCTTCACGTCGCTTCATGCTTGACCATCGCCGGGGAGCTCGCTGGTGATATTCCTATGGAATCGCCGAAAGTAGTCTAACCCGGAGACAAGTGCGAAAATGACCGTCAACCACAGCGCCACCCGGCCCAAGACGTACAACGGCCCAAGGAATTTCTTCCCGAGGATGAGTAGAAGTATCGCAATGACTTGAGTCGTCATCTTCCCCTTGCCAAGAGTGCTGGCAGGAATAGTAATGCCGCGAGAAACCGCAATACAACGCAAGCCCATGACGGCAAACTCGCGTCCAATGATGATGACGACCATCCAGGCCGGCGCCAGCTGCATTTGAACGAGACTGATGAAAGCCGCCGACGTTAGCAATTTGTCGGCAATCGGGTCCAGCATGATTCCCAAAGTGGTGACCTGTCCCCGACGCCGGGCCAAATATCCGTCAAGCCAATCGGTGAAAGCCGCCACACCGAAGATGGCCCCACCAATGAGCTCCCAACGCTCCGTCCGTGTCAAAAGGACCACGACGAGGAGAGGGACCAAAAAGATGCGGCTCAGTGTGAGGGTGTTGGGAAGATTGGGAAGCTTCATGTCTCCCGAATACCGCCTGTCATGCGTACATCGCACTAAAACAACTAGATCTTTATGATTTTGTCCGAACGAAACCCTCGGTGGCATTTCGCGTGTCCACAACGAGACGAGCTTTTTCCACGATGTTCTCGACGTCGATACTGCTGTGATCCGTCAGAATGACGGCACAATCAACCGTCTCCAGCACTTCCCCGAGTCTCTTGGATTTGTATATCGCGCCGTCCAAATCCAGTTCGGGAACGAACGGGTCATGATATATCACGTCCGCCCCTTTCTTCTCCAGGATTCTGAATACGTCTAGGGCCGGTGACTCCCGAACGTCGTCGATATTCTTCTTGTAACTAATCCCAACTAAAAGAACAGTCGATCCCTTGATGCTCTTCTCCCTTTCGTTGAAGGCATCCTGGATCTTGTTGACGACGTAGTACGGCATCGCGGAATTGATCTCCGCCCGCCAGCTCGATGAACCGAGCTCGATAGTTCAATGTCTTGAGCTTCCAGGACAAGTAGAGGGGATCAATAGGTATGCAGTGCCCTCCCAATCCGGGACCTGGGTAGAAAGGCATGAAGCCAAAGGGCTTGGTCGCCGCCGCATCGATCACTTCCCATACATCGACACCCAGCCGATCACACATCAAAGCGACTTCATTGACCAGACCGATATTGACGCTGCGGAACGTATTCTCCAAAAGCTTGACCATTTCCGCAGCACGGGTCGATGAGACCCGTATGACGGTCTGAACGGCTTTCGAGTAGAGCGCCCAGGCAACTTCTGTACAAACAGGCGTCGTTCCACCGATGATCTTGGGCGTGTTGTGCGTCTTCCAGGTCTCGTTTCCCGGGTCGACACGTTCCGGGGAAAACGCCAGGAAGAAGTCTTCTCCAACCTTGAGGCCACTTTCCAAGAGAATGGGAAGAATGAGCTCTTCGGTGGTCCCCGGATAGGTCGTGCTCTCGAGTACGACGAGGTGTCCAGCACGAAGACGCTTAGAGATTTCGTTGGTAGCGTTGACCACCAGAGACAGGTCGGGGTCCTTCGTCTTGGAAAGCGGCGTTGGAACGCAAATGATGATGGCATCGTGGTCTTTGAGAACAGAGAAGTCGGTCGTGGCAGAAAGATGCCCTGAGCCGACGAGGGCGGCAACAACGTCAGATGGAACGTCCCGGACGTAGGAGCGCCCTCCTAATATCGAAGAGACTTTCCCAGAATTGACATCGATACCTGTGACCGATATTCCGGCAGAGGCGAACTCGACCGACAGCGGAAGACCGACGTAGCCAAGGCCGACCGTTGCCACTTTGACTGAGCCGTCTGCAATCTTCTCCCTAATAATTTTTGCACGCATCATCAACGATCCTGGTGGTTCGGAACGGCCGGCGAGTATAGCGGAATGAAGTGCAGCATGTCAAACTATCGCTTGTACCTCAACTGCTTACGGCTATCTATACTTGAAGCAGGTCCTACTCGCATGGTACATTTCTTAGCGCTTATGCTGAAGGAGGTTACCCATTCATGAACGCGGTCATCTTGGCTGGGGGGAAGGGAACCCGGTTGAGACCACTGACTCTTCACACTCCCAAACCCATCGTCCCTATTCTGGATCGCCCTTTCTTGACGTCCCAGATAGAGCTTCTACGTCGCGCCGGGGTCGTCAACATCGTCCTATCTCTGTCCTATCAACCGAGGCGTATCGAGAACCTCTTTGGTGATGGTAGAAAGCTTGGCGTCAAGATCCACTACACCGTCGAGCCGGAGCCTCTGGGCACGGCCGGCGCAGTCAAGAACGCCGATGCTCTTCTGTCGAGCCGCACCGTCGTCTTCAACGGGGACGTGCTCAGCGATATTGATCTGCCCTCGGTCTTGGCGTTCCACGAGAAAAAGGGCGCCAAAGCGACCATCGTCCTGACTCCGGTGGACAATCCTTCGGCCTACGGTCTCGTCGAAGCCGACAAAGACGGTCGTGTGAGTCGCTTTCTGGAAAAACCGAGCTATGACGAGATCACATGCGACACGATCAATGCCGGTGTCTACGTTCTCGAGCCGGAAATGTTGAAGTACATTCCAAAGGGAAGGAACTATTCCTTTGAGCGAGGCTTCTTCCCCACCCTTCTCCGCGAAAAGGAGCCGTTTTTTGCATTCGTCCATCGCGGCTACTGGATCGACATTGGAACTCCCGAGAAGTATCTGAAGGCCCACCAAGACATCTTGCGTGACGATTTGAAATTGGAGGGATTTAGCACCAATGCCGGCGGTACTTATGTCGATCCCAGTGCCTCGGTCGAAAAAGACGTCAGAATATCGGGACCGTCGTTCATTGGAGCCAAGGCAACCATCAAGTCGGGAGCTCATATAGAGCCTTTCGCCGTGATCGGCGAGAACTGCCGCATCGAGGAAGGTGCCACCATCAGTAACTCCGTCTTGTGGCCCAATGTACGGGTAGGGGCCGAAGCTCGAGTCCGGGGTGCTCTCATAGGCAAGAACAGCCATATCGGTCGCCATGCTCAGCTGGACGGGGGAACGGTCCTCGGCGACAAATCCGTAGTGACCGATTTCAGCCGAGCCGGGCACCGCGAAGACGGATAAGCACTGTCCCCGGCATGCCTGTATTGATATAATCAGGCAACGTTGACGGCTGGGCGGGCGTAGCTCAGTTGGTAGAGTACAAGCTTCCCAAGCTTGGTGTCGCGGGTTCGAATCCCGTCGCCCGCTCCAACTCATCGTCTCGAACATGGTTCAACTCAACGCTCGCGACATCACAGGTCCCGGCATCTCAATGGTCCAACCTAGAATGTGCAACGTCCCTCCGCCAACTGATATGATTCAGCCAGGTTCGAAAATGCTTCCGGACCCATTTGGTGGTTCGAGCCGGAGGGCCGGTTCAAGAAGACCGTGCCGCCGCACTAGACGGAATGAAACTAGATACAAAGGAGGTCCCGGTGGGATTCTTTAACAAACCTGAGGTCAATAAGCCAGCACCCATGCCAGCTCCGCGTCCGAGCAACCCGTCTTCCCCGCCCCCTGCCACTGCAGCAACCTTCATTGGTCCGGCAGCTCAAATCAAGGGAGAGCTCATGAGCTCCGACACGGTTCAAATCGACGGAACCGTCGAGGGAAAAATAAAGAGCACCAAGCTGGTCGTGATTGGCGAAAAAGGAAAAGTCCAAGCCGAGATCGAAGCTCAAACCGTATCCATTAGAGGTAAGTTGGAGGGCAACTGTGTCGCCTCGGGTAAAGTCGAAATCACCGGAACGGGACAAGTTTACGGCAATATTAGTGCGCCGCGAATCGCGGTGGCCGAAGGTGCGATCTTCCGAGGAGCCAGCAACATGACTTCGGATGAGAAGACTTCAACAGAAAAACCCACAACATCTGCAGAAAAGAAAGGAGGACCTTCCACTGCCGATAAAGGTCCCGAACCAAAGGACACGAAACCAGGATCGCCATTGAATTGAAAGGCGAATCAGACTTCGGCAAGGTCTCGTCCGCCTACGCCCTCTGGGCTTCGGCGAGACCTTGCCGAAGCTTGAGCGAAGGCGCCTGGACGGCCCAGTGCACACACACCATTGGATCGACATAGGAAATGAAATGGCGCCTTCTGCTGGACGAAGCAAAAGATGCCGCCACAAATATGGCGGTTGATGAAACGCTCTTCCGCTCCGCTCTATCGCATTCTTCCCTACCCACCGTTCGCCTCTACACATGGGAAACCCCTTCTTTGTCTATTGGCTATAGTCAACTTTTCGACGAAGTCTGCAACTTCGACGTTTGTCGAGAGCTGAGCATTGAAACGGTTCGCCGGATTAGTGGAGGCAGAGCCGTTCTGCACCAACACGAGCTCACCTATTGCGTAACCGCGGCGTCAGAAGGTCCTTTCCGTGGCCTGTCAGTGCGAGAGGTGTATTCTTGGGTCACTGGAGCCATCAGAGCTGCTCTGCTAGCGTTGGAGATACCGGTCGACCCTCCCCCTAGAGACCACAAGCAGCTCCGATCTCAATCAAGGAAGGAAAGGCCTGAGCTGCCCTGTCTGGCCGTGCCTACCGGTCACGAGATCACGAGCGCCGGTAGGAAGCTCGTCGGCGCCGCCCAGAAATGGACCCGCCAAGGTTTTCTTCAGCATGGCTCCATTCTTGTCGACCTCGACGAGTCACTATGGCGCAGGGCAACTGGCTTGAAACAGGAGACCGATCTCGGAGCCGTTGGAATCAACCATTTGTTGTCGGGTCCAGTGGACCGAGATACGATAAGCCGGAAACTCGTCGTACAGTTCGAGCATCTCTTCGCCGAACCCGCTTCTTCCTATACGCTTTCTGAAAGCGAAATGGGACTCGCGGTTCGATTAGCCCGCAACAAATACTCGTCACCTCTGTGGAATAGGGACCGCCACCCAATAGACATCTAGGAAGCGAGATGAAGCATCTCATGGGCAAAGTGCGGTACGACCGCGAATCATGGGGGGTCCCATCGCCACCTCGGGCATCCGTACTTTCAAAATGTGCCCAATTGTTATATTCTTAGGGGAGTTATCCAGATTGAACAACGAAGCGGCAGTATCCGGAGGCGGTGAGCTTTCTCGGCGATGCCTTGACTTCTTGGGGGCTATTTGCTAAATAAAGGGTTAGCACTCTCCTCGGGAGAGTGCTAACAGTGAGAATGAAGTCAGACGAACTCGACCCACGCAGCCAGGACATTCTCCGACAAGCCATCCATACCTTTATCATCTCGGGGGAGCCAGTCGGTTCTCGTACTCTGGCCAAATCTAATCCTGAAGGG
This sequence comes from uncultured Acidobacteriota bacterium, assembly GCA_963697355.1. Taxonomy (GTDB): domain Bacteria; phylum Acidobacteriota; class Vicinamibacteria; order Marinacidobacterales; family DATDRI01; genus CAVONV01. Next base: position 150,877 of record CAVONV010000016.1, on the reverse strand, counting down.
TTGTCTCCGGCAACGATACGGAACATCATGTCCGATCTCGAAGAAACGGGCTACGTCTACCAACCTTACACATCCGCAGGAAGGGTCCCAACGGATAAAGGCTACCGTTTCTACGTGAGCAATCTAGCGCGAGGCCCGGGGCTCACGAGAGACGAGCAAGACTTGATCGGTACCAGTCTCAAGGAAGCAGCCCTCGATGTGAATGAACTGGCCAAACAGACTTCTCGACTACTGTCGGACATGACCGATCACGTCAGTTTCGTCATCGGTCCGGACTTCCAACAGAGTGTTCTTCGTCATATTGACTTTCTAAAACTTGCGCCACGCCGGATCCTGGTCGTATTGGTTTCTCAGACGGGACAAGTTACCAATCGGGTCATCGAGCTCTCCGAAGACTTGAGCGATGTGGAGCTCGAGAAATCCGCCCGTTATCTGATGGATGAATTCAGCAATTTCACACTTCTCGAGATTCGGGAGGCGCTTCTTTCGCGCCTGCGAGAAGTGCGGGCTTTGTACAACCGAGTCGTGGAGAACGCTCTCAGTCTGGGACAGGCCACATTCACCGAGGTCCTAGCACCACGAGATATATATCTCGAAGGAACGTCTCGACTGCTGAAGAAACCCGAGTTCAAGTCTAATATTGAGCAAGCCAGAAAGCTGCTGTCCATATCCGAAGAGAAAAGTCGACTCGCCGACATTCTGAACGCATGTTTGGGAGGGCAGGACCTCCAGATCATCATTGGCTCGGAAACCAGAGTTCCCGACTTAGAGGGACTTTCTCTCATCGCGGCCCGATATAGTTTCGGAAGCAGAGAATTCGGCTCTTTGGGTATCGTGGGTCCAACTCGCATGGAATACGCCAAATTCGTCTCGGTTGTTGACTACATCGCCCACTCACTTTCTGATGCTATCAGCCGAGCGGGGAATGAATCAGCCCACTAGCTTGTGACTAGCTAGGAACTATGAGTCGCACACGAGAAACTAATGTAATATCCACAGGCCATCCATCTGTCAGGCGCCCGGGCAACGGGTCCGGATTCGCGGAGATGAGGCTGCCATGAGCATTTTTTGCACGAGACGGAACTATTTATTGATTCGAGAGGAGAAGAACCTCTGAAACACAAGCGCAAAAGTAAGAAGACAAACTCTGCCGACAAGGATGGGTTTCCTGTTCCGGAGGATGCATTGGAAGTGGCGCCGGAAGTGCAAGACGAGATTGAAGATTCTGGTGAAGTCGAGGAGACGGAAGAGACCGTGGAAGTAGAGGCAAAAACTCCGGAAAGCGAAACCGAAGATGAAGTAGCAAGACTCACGAGTGAGCTCGAAGATATCCGTGATTTGGTGCGTCGCAAACATGCTGAGTTCGAGAACTACCGCAAACGGATTGAGCGAGAACGTAGTGAATTCGTCAACCACGCAGCTGCGGAGTTGGTTAATGACATTCTTCCGGTGCTCGACAATCTAGAAAGAGCTCTCGACGCCCCGGATACAGGAACCGACGATCGATTCCGTGAAGGCATCGAGATCGTTCGAAGACAGTTTCGTGACATATTGAGAAGAGCCGGGCTCAATGAAGTGGAGGCTTTGGGAATGGACTTCGACCCTCATGTGCACGAAGCTGTTGGACGCGTCGAGACGACGGACCACCGCGAAGGTGAGATCCTCGAGGTCTATCAGAAGGGCTATTTTTTCAAGGATCGGATGCTGAGGCCTGCCCTGGTCAATGTGGCACAGCTCCCGCAGGACAAATCCGACACCAATGAATCCGACAAAGAGGATATGGCGGCTGAGAACGAGCAAGCACAAGATGCTACTTCGACATAACGAACGGGCAATGAACATATGATTTGGGATTGAAACCGATGAGATTCCAAGGATTGAGGAACATTCGGAGGCTGACAATATTCGTCAACCGGTCGAGAAAGGAGCCAGGCATTGGCTAAGGTGGTGGGCATCGATCTCGGCACGACAAACTCGTGCATCGTGGTGATGGAGGGGGGAAACCCTCAGGTCATTCCAAACCAAGAAGGGGCTCGGACGACTCCCTCTATTGTCGCCTTTACAAGTAAGGGCGAGCGCCTCGTCGGCCAGATTGCCAAACGTCAGGCGCTCACCAACCCCAGCAACACCGTTTACAGCGTCAAGCGTCTCATTGGCCGACGTTTCGATTCTCCCGAGATTCAAGCGGCCAAGAAGGTACTGCCGTACGAGATCGTCGAGTCGGAAAACGGCGACGCACACATTCAGATCGAGGGTCGAGTCTACAGTTCGCCTGAGCTCGCTTCCATCGTTCTGACCAAGCTCAAGGCAGCTGCTGAAGACTACCTCGGCGAACCCGTCGAGGAAGCCATCATCACCGTACCGGCGTACTTCAACGATAGCCAGCGCCAAGCCACGAAAGACGCCGGAACGATCTCAGGGCTGAAAGTGCAACGCATTTTGAACGAGCCCACGGCCGCGGCGCTTGCTTACGGCATGACATTGAAGAGCTTGGGTAAAGTTGCCGTCTACGATCTTGGCGGAGGCACATTCGACATTTCCATCCTCGAGCTTCAAGACGGCATCTACCAAGTTCTGTCCACGGGTGGTGACACCTATCTGGGAGGCGAGGATTTCGATCAGCTGATTATCAACTGGCTCGTCGAAGAATTTCAGAAAGAGACGGACATCGACTTGACGGGGGATCGCATGGCCCTCCAACGCCTGAAAGAAGCGGCAGAGAAAGCCAAGTGCGAGCTATCGAACTCGACGCAGGCCGAAATTGTGCTCCCGTTCATCTCCGCAAATCAGAGTGGACCGAAACATCTCAATACGGTCCTGAACCGGACCAATTTCGAGAAAATGATCGATCCCCTTCTGGAAAGGACCATCGAACCCTGCCATCGGGCCCTGAAGGACGCCGGGTTGAATCCCAAGGACATTGACGAGGTCATTCTAGTCGGTGGCCAAACCCGGACACCCAAGGTGGCAGAGGTCGTCACCAAGGTCTTCGGAAAGGAACCGAGCCGAAGTGTCAATCCGGATGAGGTGGTTTCGATCGGTGCCGCGATACAAACGGGTATCTTAGAGGGCGAAGTCACGGACCTCGTTCTTTTGGACGTTACACCCCACACTCTCGGCATCGAGACCAAAGATGGAACCTTCACACCGCTCATCGAACGAAACTCGAGCATACCGACGAAGAAGAGCCGTATCTTTACGACGGTTATTGACAACCAAACCAAGGTCGAGGTCCACGTATTGCAGGGTGAAAACGACATGGCCGCGTACAACACCTCGCTGGGTCGTTTCCAATTGACCGATGTTGCACCGGCACCCAAAGGTGTTCCTCAAATCGAGGTGGCTTTCGAAATCGATGTGAACGGTATCGTCAAAGTATCGGCATTGGATCAAGCGACAGGCAGAGAACAAAACATTACTGTCCGCGCTGCCAGCGGTTTGACTGAAACGGAAGTCCACCGTTTGCGTCAAGAGACAGAAGCGCTCGAATTGGCAGAACGTTCGGACAAAGAAAGGGATCGCGTTGCCGGCCAGCTCCAGGGCTTGATTGGCAGCACACAAAAAACTTACGACCTGCTTTCGTCCAAGCTCACCGAGGATGAGAAAGCTCAGGCCTGCGCGGCCCTTGGAGACGCCCGGAAAGCCAAGGAGGGCACCCTCGAGGGACTCAAAGCCGCTCTAGCACGTCTGGAAACGACGGCTGAGACCTTGGGTCAAGCCATGCTGCGAGGTTAGCCCTCGCCTTAGCTAAAAACCTTTTTTCTCAAGAAAGCTTTCGCATCAATATTGATAGAGGAGTTATGCATTGCCAGTTGCCGGCGATCGAGACTACTACGAAATACTAGGCGTGGAGCGTTCGGCCAGCCCACAGGCGATCAAGAGCGCCTATCGGAAGCTCGCCGTCAAGCTTCACCCCGACAAGAATCCAGGAGACAAGAATGCCGAGGAGGCATTCAAAGAAGCCGCCGAAGCTTATAGCGTCTTAGGGGATCCGGACAAACGCTCGGCGTACGATCGATACGGTCAAGCCGGCCTGAGAGGCGGTCCACAGTTCAATCAAGATATTTTCCGAGAATTCTCGGATATCTTCGGTGGTAGCATTTTCGAGGATTTCTTCGGATTCGGAGATATCTTCGGAGGCGGACGCCGCCGCAATCGACCGAGTCGCGGATCCGACTTACGCTATGATCTGCGGATCAGTTTCGAAGAAGCGGTCAACGGAACCCATACTCGTATTCGCATCCCGCGCGCTGATACCTGCTCGACTTGTGACGGAAGCGGCGCGGCCCAAGGAACAAAGAAAGAAATCTGCCCCACTTGCCAAGGGCAAGGACAGGTGCGGCACCAACAAGGCTTTCTGCTCGTCTCCCGTACTTGCAGCCATTGTCGGGGTGCCGGCCAGATCATTCCCAACCCCTGTCCCGAGTGTTCGGGTCATGGGCAAGTGGTTGGCGAACGAGATCTGAAAATCAAAATCCCAGCCGGCGTTGATACAGGAATGCAGGTGCGCCAAGTGGGCGAGGGAGAGGCCGGTACGCGCGGCGGTCCACCAGGTGACTTGTACGTCGCCATCCAAGTTGAGGAACACCCGCTCTTTCGGCGTCAAGACGACGACATCTACTGTGAGATACCTATCACCATTCCTCAGGCAACTTTGGGTGACGAGATCGAAGTGCCGACGATTGACGGCCCGGAAAAACTGACCATCCCCGAAGGAACACAGACGGGCACCATCTTCAAGCTCAAAGGCAAAGGTGTTCCGCGTGTGCGTGGAAACGGACGAGGAAACCAACTCGTTGCCGTCACACTGGTTACGCCGAAACGACTGAGCACGGAGCAACGAAAGATCTTCGAAAAGTTGAAGGAAGTCACATCGCCTATCACCATCGACACCGAGAACATGGAGAAGGACAAAGGCCTTTTTGAGCGAATCTTTGGATGATGCGATGCTGCCCCGGACTCTCAATGGCAACAACGCATGGAATCATCGCCAGTAAGCTACCCCTGTCTACAGCTCTCGGGCCGGCACGAAGAGCTCGAAATAGCGTCCGTTGTTCTCTTCGAAGCCGGATGTCTCGGAACGGATGAGGTGGACAGCTCCACCTTTCGTGCGTACTTCCCGCCGGGCTCTAACCTCTCCAACCTTCACCTGCGGCTGGTCGACGACTTCCCCACTCTCTCGTCGGTCGTCGTAGAGTCACTTCCAGACAAAGACTGGCTTTCAACCTGGAAGAAGGAGCTTCACGGATTCAGCCTGGGAAGGAAATTCTTTGTCCTTCCATCGTGGGAAGAGGCGCCCTCCACTCCACGCACCGTTGTGCATATTGATCCGGAACGGGCCTTTGGCACGGGCACTCACGATACGACGCGCCTTTCGGTCGAGCTCATCGAGGATTTCGCTCGAGCTGGAGACTCGGTCATCGATGCGGGGTCCGGCACTGGCGTCCTTTCCATAGCTGCAGCCCTGTTGGGATGCCGTCCGATTGATGCCATCGAAATAGACCCGGACGCAGCGGCCTGTTTGCGTGCCAACATCCTGCGCAATCAATTGGCTCGAGTTGTTCGAGTCCACCAATGCTCAATCTCAGACGCCAATCTGAACCTCGCAGACTTAGTATTGGCTAATTTGAACATCGGTATTCTCCGTGATTCTTGGACGCAGATCTCGAAGTGGCTTCGCGTCGGAGGCTTGTTGATTGCTTCCGGTCTTTTGCTCGAGCAAACGGACGGCTTTCTGGAAGCACTTCCCCCTGGACAACGGCTCGTCGAGCACCGAACAGCTGGAGACTGGGCGGCACTTCTGATACAAAAAACAAGTGATGCGTGAGAGACGATTCTTCGTCCCCGATCTCCGTGGAGATCGAGAGGTTGAGATCCACGGTGAAGAAGCTCATCACCTGTTCCACGTCCTAAGGCTCCGCCCGGGAGACGAGATCGTCGTCTTCGACGGACAGGGACGTCATTTTCGCGCGGTGATCGCCGGAGCAACCGCTAACTTCGCCGCTGCTCGAAAGCTGGAAGAGCTTCCAACATCGGAATCTCTCCTCGAGATCACTCTCGCCGTGGCGGTTCCCAAGGGCGACAAAATGGCTCTCATCGTTCGCATGCTCACCGAGCTGGGTATATCTCGTGTCATACCGTTGATGACGGACAGAACGGTGTTCTCCTCGGCTGCCGCAGCGAAAGACAAAGCAGAACGTTGGCGTCGTATCGCCTTGGAAGCTTGTAAGCAGTCGGGCAGGAGCCGGTTGACCAAGATTGAACCTCCGATATCCTTCCCCGATCTCTCGAAACTCGACCTTCCCGACCACCGCATTCTGATCACCCCCACGGGTACACCACCATTGATGCCCATTTCAATACCTGCATGCATTGCGCTGATAGGACCGGAAGGCGGATGGAGCAACGATGAAGTCGGATGGGCCACAGCGAACGGCTTTCAGAAACTGAATCTGGGCCCAAGGACGTTGCGCACAGAGACAGCAGCAGTCACAGTCGCGTCGGTCCTGCAATGGGAACTAGGAGATCTCAAGGGTGGACGTAAGAAGGAAGGAGGAAGGAGGAAGTAGGAAGTACAAAGTAGAAAGGAGGTGCCCGTGCCCGGGGAAGCTGGTAGGAAGGAGAAAGGAGGAAGTAAACGATGTTCCCGAATTGGCAGTGTCGGCATCTACCAGTCCCACGCACGTTAGTTGCCAATTCGGCGGCACAGCGCCCGCTGTGCGGGCTTTCTTCTACTTCCTAACTTCTACTTTCTACTTTCTACATTCTCCTCCAGTGGGTTCTTGCCTTTATGCTATACTCTGCAACCTAGCGCCTTATGTTTCTCCTCGGTCAACAACTCGGAAAATACCAGATCCTCAAAACACTGGGGAGCGGTGGATTTGGAACCGTTTACCTCGTCAAAGATACGTGGATCGACAAGAAATTCGCCATCAAAGTTCCTCACAAACAAAGCGGCGAGTTCAACGAGCTCCTGCACGAGCCCCGACTTCTGGCGGCTCTCGATCACAAGAACATCGTCCGCATCGTGACCGCAGAAAAAGCCGATGACTACTTCTTCATTGTCATGGAGTTCGTGGAGGGAGAGAATCTAGAAACGATTCTCGAACGTGACAAGACTTTACAGATTCCCAAAGCTCTTGATTTCACTCGCCAGATCTGCACCGGCGTGGAGCACGCGCATCAGCAGACCGTCCTGCACCGTGATCTTCGTCCCGGCAACGTTCTCGTCACAGAAAATGATTCCATAAAGATCACCGATTTCGGCACATCACGCTTTCCTCGAAGTAGCGGCTCACGCCTCGACGATCATCGGGAGCCCTCCCTACATGGCTCCAGAACAATTCCAAGGTCGTGCACTTTTCGCGTCAGACATTTACTCCATTGGGGTCATCATGTACGAAATGATGACGGGAGTCTGCCCTACTTCAGCGTCAATCCCCGTCAGTTGGAAAAGATGGCCCTTTCGGGACGCACTGGTGCGTCCACGGGAGCGAAATCGTGCGATTCCCACAGAGATCGAAGAAATCATTCTCAAGGCCCTCGCCCCGGAAGTACCCTGACCGATACCAGCAAGTCGGGGCAACTCCTCGATGACCTCGTCGACAGCATCTGAGATCGATCACCGTGCCTCGCGAATGGAAGATATCCGCCAAGCGTCTCAAAGCTCGCGAACCGACGCCGGCGGGATTCTGCTGGAATTGCCGCAAACCGCTTCATTCACGAGCCTTGAATTGTCCGTTCTGCGGTGAAAAACAGTAGAACTCGCCGGGTTCGCCATCGCCCCGCGCCCGTAGAACTACGAGCACTCAGTTACTCAGAGCGTCTAGTTTTCCGCCGATACTCGAGCTTCTGAGTCCCGAGTCTCTGAGTCCTCGATTTCAAGCGGCGAACCTGTTGACAGAACTGGGGTTTATGCCCTAGCATAGTTTGTTAGGGTTTTCGTAGCCACTGACACAAACATTCGTATTGCTCGTGAGCCTACAGTCCGAGAGGTCGGTTTGTCAGCGAAGCCGGGGCTCGGTCGAATCGGCTGAGTTGATGCAAAACAGCTCAAGCTCTGGAACAGGCAGTCCCGGGCTCCAGAAAGACGTGAAAGGGGCAAGACCATGCACATCAACGATCTCCTGAAGATCGCATCGGAGCGAAAGGCATCTGACTTACACCTCAAGGTAGGTAGCCATCCCGTGCTTCGAATCAATGGCGAGCTTGTACCTTTGGTCGAGATGAAGCGCCTCATGCAAGAGGACACGATTGCGATGGCCTTCTCCATCATGAGCAACCGGCAGAAACAGAAATTCAAGGACAACCTGGAAATCGACATCGCATATAGCGTTCCCGGTCTGGGTCGGTTCCGAGCCAACGTCTTCCAGCAGAGAGGCACCGTCGGTTTGGTGCTCCGCGTCATTCCGGTGAAGATCTTGACCATTCGCGAGCTCGGGTTGCCGCTTGTTCTCGAGAAGATCGCTCAAGAAACACGGGGTCTCATCCTTTGCACCGGTACTACCGGTTCGGGTAAGTCCACAACCTTGGCTGCCATGATCGACTACATCAACTCGCACCGATGCGAGCACATCATGACGATCGAGGATCCGATCGAGTTCTTGCATCGGGACAAGAAATCCATCGTTAACCAACGCGAAGTGGAGGTTGACACCAAGACATTTCGCCGGTGCACTGCGAAGCGCTCTACGTCAGGATCCCGATGTCATCCTCGTCGGTGAAATGCGTGACTACGAAACGATTGAAACCGCCATTACCGCGGCCGAAACCGGTCACCTGGTGCTCTCCACACTGCACACACTGGATGCCACAGAAACTGTCAACCGGATCATTTCTGTCTTCCCACCCCATCAGCAAAAGCAAATCCGGTTGCAGCTCGCCGGCGTACTGAAGTCTGTCATCTCAATGCGCCTGATTCCACGTTCCGACGGACGAGGGCGTGTGCCCGGCGGTGGAGGTCATGATCGCCACACCCTTCATCAGAGACTGCATCATCAACAAGGACAAAACCAAACTCATCCACGAGGCTATCGCAGCCGGCGTATCGCAATACGGAATGCAGACTTTCGATCAATCCATCTTCAACCTCTACAAAAAAGACCTCATCACTTACGATGAGGCGCTCCGGCGAGCCAGCAATCCTGACGAGTTCAAGCTCAAGATGCAGGGTATCCAGTCCACCAGCGATCTCGCACAAGAGGAGATGGAAAAGAGCATGACCGACTTCAGCGATGGTGGTGGCGGAGATTCACCATTCGAAATCAACTGATATGAGCCGACCAGGACGGACGAGCAAGTCCGCCCTGGCTTTCTCCCTCGCTAGGCTAGCCCGGCGTGCTCACAGCGAAAGTGAGTTAGCTTCGAAAATGAGACGAGCGGGCTATTCCTCTGACGAAATCACTGCAACTCTTGCTAAACTAAGAGACTGGCGCTACGTCGACGACCGTAGCTACGCTTTGGCCTTTGCCCGCTCGGCAACCGTGTACAAACGCTTGGGGCCGGGCCGGATCATAAGGGCGCTGCGAGAGCGTGGCGTGAGCAACGCTTTCGTTGAAGAGGCTGTAACTCAGGTCTTCCCGGAAGGAGAACGCCAGGTACTCGAAGAGGCCTTGGCCCGTTTCCGACGCAAAGATGGGCACCGGGGAACCATCGAACAGCAGAAAGCTCGAACCTATCGGCATCTGCTGGGCCGAGGTTTCAGTCCAGCAGCGATATTGGACGCCCTGGGCGCCGCGGAGTTCATCCAGGAGAATGAAGACTAAATGAACTCGAGCGATATCCGTAAGGGCTTCCTTGCCTACTTCGAGAAACGCGGTCACCGTGTGGTATCTAGCTCCTCTCTAGTACCACGGGAAGACCCGACACTGCTTTTTATCAACGCCGGAATGAACCAGTTCAAAGACGTCTTTCTCGGATTCGAAAAACGAGACTATGTACGCGCGGCCTCGGCTCAAAAGTGCGTACGCGCAGGTGGGAAACACAACGACTTGGAGAACGTCGGCGTAACGGCCCGTCATCATACGTTCTTCGAAATGCTCGGCAACTTCTCGTTCGGTGATTATTTCAAGAAGGACGCTATAGATTTTGCTTGGGAGCTCATCGTCGACAAATTTGGGCTCGACCCGAAACGTCTGGTGGTTACCGTATTCGAAGGAGACGAAGAGGTTCCCCGCGACAATGAAGCGGCGGACCATTGGAGCCGCTACGTTCCGCCCGATCGCATCCAAGCCCTAGGTCGCAAAGACAATTTCTGGTCGATGGGCGACACGGGACCTTGCGGTCCCTGTTCCGAAGCACATTTCCACCAAGGAAATCACCTCCCTTGCGCCGAAGAAGAGGCCGGTAACGACTGTCTCGGTGTCGCTTGCGAGTGTGACAGATGGCTCGAAATCTGGAACCTCGTCTTCATGCAGTTCAACAGGGACGATGAAGGAAAACTCGAGACGTTGCCGGCGCCAAGTGTGGATACGGGAATGGGTCTCGAGCGCATGACCGCCGTTGTCCAGGGACTGGAATCGAACTACGACACAGACCTATTCACACCCATCATTTCCGTTGTTGAAAAGATGTCGGGCACTCACTACGGTGACTCCATCTCAGAGGATGTATCTATCCGAGTCATTGCCGACCACCTCCGGGCCATGACATTCCTCATCACGGACGGCGTCATGCCGACCAACGAAGGTCGCGGCTACGTTCTCAGGAAGATCATGCGAAGGGCCATGCGACACGGCAAGAAACTCGGCCTCGCAGAACCGTTTTTGTTTGAAGCAACGCAGGCCGTCGTGGATCTCATGGAAGACGCCTACCCCGAGCTCGTTCTTTCACAAGAGTTGGTCTCCCGAGTCGTTCATTCGGAGGAGGAGCGTTTCAAGACCACACTGACCACAGGAATAGCGGCCCTCGAGCAAGTGTTGACTCGAGCCGAGGAGAGTCAGAACAATGTGCTCGCGGGCACAGACGCTTTCAAGCTCTATGACACCTACGGCATGCCGCTCGACATGCTGACCGAAATTGCCGCCGAACGAGATGTGTCCATCGACTCTCGGGGTTTCGATCGGGAGATGAAGGAGCAGCGTCGACGGGCACGTGAATCTTGGAAGAAGACAGCTATCGTACCCGACAAAAGCACATACGGAGAATTGCGGGAACGGTTCAAAACGCGGTTCTTGGGTTACGAGCTCACGGTCGTCGAAGAGTCCCATGTCCTGGGCCTGACTCACAATGGTCTAGAAGTGGCATCGCTCTCCGAGGGTGAGGTGGGCGAGATCTTCTTAGACTCGACGCCTTTCTATGCAGAATCGGGTGGACAAGTGGGCGACCGTGGGGTCCTGGCAGGCCCGGACGGTGTCGCTGATGTCGTCGACGCCCAAATGCCCTTGCCCGGCCTTTACGCACATCACGTGAAAGTCCTCAAGGGAAGTATCGGCCGAGAGCAGAAGGTTGTGGCACGTGTGGATGAACATTTGAGGCGCTCGACGGCTGCACACCACACTACGACCCACATGCTCCACGCCGCTCTAAGGGAAACTCTCGGGCTCCACGTCAAGCAATCGGGTTCCCTCGTTGCTCCAGACCGATTGCGTTTCGATTTCTCTCATTTTGCACCCCTTCAGCCCTCGGAGCTCCAATCCATCGAAGGGAGAGTCAATGAAAAGATTCGGGAAGACATCGACGTCGAAACCGAAGACATGTCCATCGATCAGGCCTTGGAGCGAGGAGCCATAGCTTTCTTTGGCGAAAAATACGGGGATAGCGTGAGGGTTGTCGACATTCCAGACTTCAGCATGGAGCTATGCGGTGGAACGCACCTACACCGAACCGGTCAAGCCGGCTTGTTTGTCATCACGGCGGAGTCGTCCATCGCCTCTGGAACGCGCCGCGTCGAGGCATTGACGGGTCCGGCGGCCATGGACTACGTTCGTTCCCAGCGACGCATCCTAGAGGGGGTAAGCAAGACTCTCAAGGCTCAACCTGACGAGCTCGTCGCGACGGCGGACAAACTCCGCGATCAGCTACGCAAGAGAGAAAAAGAGATAGAACAACTCAAGCTCCAACTCGCCACCAGCTCGGGATCGGTCTCTGTGTCCAAGTCCGCGATCACCGAGATCGGCGATGTTAGCGTCTGGACTCCGGAGCCCCTTAGGAATTACGATAAGAAGGAGCACAGGCAGTTTGTGGATGCGTTCAAGAGCGAAAATCAAGGGCGATCTTGGGTTGCCATATCAGGAGCCGTAGATGACAGCAAAGTCTCTCTCATTATTGAGATTTCGCCCGATCTCGTCCAGAAGCTCCGAGCGGACCATCTCATGAAGCGCCTCCTGCCGCTCATCGACGGCCGTGGTGGGGGCAAACCCCAACGAGCCGAAGCCGGTGGCAAGTACCCTGACCGGATCGGTGAACTGTACAAAGAAGGGCTGACAGCGGTTCGAGAGGCACTCGAGGGTTGATGTGAGAAAGAAGCGGTTGGTATCGGTCTTCGTGTTTTTGGCCACTCTGGGTATGGCAACGAGCAGCTCGGGAGCCCAAGTCTACGGGTATACTGACGAGAGCGGCGTTCTAATCCTCTCCAATGTTCCCTCCGACACGAGTATGAGGCTCATTGTCGAAGGTAATCCCGAGGATGAGGGACGCGTCTGGCGCTACAGTGGGCAGTACGACACCCTTATCCTGAAAGCCGCTAGCGTCGCGGGACTGGATTCGGCTCTGATCAAAGCCGTGATCGCCATCGAGTCGGGTTTCAATCGTTTTGCTCGCTCTCACAAGGGAGCCATGGGCCTCATGCAGCTCATGCCGGACACAGCCCGACGGTACGGAGTGAGCAATCCCTACGATGCCTGGCAAAACATCAAAGCAGGCTCGGTCCATCTGCGCGATCTTCTCGACGAGTTCAACGACGTACATCTATCTTTGGCCGCATACAACGCGGGAGCCACACCGGTTCGAAAATACAAGACTATCCCGCCCTATCGTGAGACAAGGGACTACGTTCGGAAGGTCATGGCCATCTATCGAGCGGGCTCCAAGATCTCGATAACCAAGGGCGGCCAGACCTATTCCATCAGCAGAAAAGGGGGCAAGACCACCGTTCAGCCCTCTCCTGGGACGGCGGCGCCTGTAGACTCGAAATCTGTCCGCCGCACCAGCTGGGACGACAACATGAGCCTCGGACAGATCGCCGCCGCGGCACGCCAACAAACTCAAACCAGTTCTAGTCGTGCTATCGAGCAGGCACCATCGGTTCCGAGTGCCGAGGCCGACAACACGTCAAAGAAACGAAGAACACTCGCTGCGGCAGAGGCAGGGACAGAGGCGGAAGCACAAATGGTCGGAAAGTCCGATTCGCCACAAGCGAACGCGTTTGGGTTCGAGCTCTCGAGCCCATCAGGCAATGGCGGCGACTCGGCCCGGGAAGGACCGGTCTTTTATCGGTACAAGGACGACAACGGCGTGATTTACATCACCAGAAACAAACCTTCTCACACGAATTTCGAAATCTTGAAACGATAAGGTCGACGACAGTGGCTAGGTCGAGTGACACACCAACCCCCTTTGACCAAGGACTGTTCCTCGTTCACCTGAACAGAGGAAAGGAGTGCTTCGGAAAACGCAACTATGGTGAGGCGGCCCAAGAGCTCAACCAAGCCAGGCGAATGCGTCCAACGGACGAAACCGTCTTGAATCTATTGGGCCTCACCTATTTCAAGCTGGAGAAATATCAGGAATCTGACAAGATCTACCGCCAACTGATCGAGGTCAACTCGATCTCCGACGTTCTTCATTTCAACCAGGGGTTGGTGTGCTTCAAGCTTGGCGCTCTGGACAGGGCAGAAGCCGCCTTCCTGCGCGCCCTCGAGCTCGTCCCAGAGAATCCCAAGGTCAATTTCTACTTAGGGAACATCTACGAAAAAAAGAAGCAATTCTACAACGCCATTTTTCAGTATCGAAAAGCCGGCGCCAACATAATGGTGAAGAGGGTTCAGGTCAAAATCGAAGCGGAACGCAAAGAAGCATCAGGCACCAGCGGTGAAGAAACACTTCCGCCCAGAAGACGTACCCCCGTAGAGTCACCCATTTCGACGAAGCTGCCCAGTGAGCAAGAGACGTCGCAGCCCGAAACCAAGGTCACCGTGGACCACATTGACCGGTTGCTTTTTCTAGGTGCGCTTCAACAAACTCCTTATAGCTCACTGGCCACACCTGATTCTCCGGCCAAGGACTCGCAGACTCCATCCTCCTCCCAAGAGGAAGAGGAACAGGCACAACAGGATGCGCGCTCGCAAAGGGGTCCAGACGAGTCTCCTGACGAACCATCCGAGACAACTCCGGACGCCCAGACCAATCGAACGGTTGTCGAGTTGACCGAGCCGGTCATCCCCGATTTGTCCCTTACAGAAATGGCAAGAAGCAAAGTCCCCACAAGCGCCACATCGAGCCTCTTCACTACATCGCCCCCGACGAGTCCCGGCCCTGGCCGGCGATCGGAACGATCGGATGAAGATACGGCTAAATTCGGTATTTTGAAAGACGAACCGATCCGCCCCGAATCGTCTCCCCTCCGCCAACATCTTTCATTGTCAGCAGAAGCAGAAAAAGACTCCACGCAGCTCTACTCTCGACTACGTCGACGAGATGACATCTTCCGGTACCTCGAAGACAACCTCATGGAGGTCAACTTCTCGGGAAAGGTATTCGTAAAGCAAGGAACGATCTACAGCTATAGCGGCAACTTGACCTTTTGGGTCAAACCTCAAAGAGAAGAAGCCGTTTCGCCACTCGTGATCGTGAGCGGTACCGGGAAGCTTCTCTTGAGCGATCGCCAACGCGATATCACCGTGCTGAAAATCAACGGCGAAGAAGTCTTCGTCGAACCCTCTCACTTGCTGGCCTGCCAAGAAACTCTAACGCCACGGTACGCCCTCATCAGGAAAGAAGACGCACCGGAGCTCCGTCTGCAGGTCCTCTCGATTGAAGGCACGGGCATGCTCGCGTTGTCGGTCACGACCAATCCGTTGGTCGTCGATGTGACTCCCGGGTTTCCGATAAACGTCTCGAGCGCCAACATCATCTCCTGGTCCGGTGAGCTCGCCCCAAGCATCGTCGACGACGAAGCGTTAGAGGAATTGATGTATCCGCACACCGGCAAAGCCTTCAATCTTCGGCTCGAGGGATCGGGCAAAGTCATGATGGAAAAGCTCACGGGCTGATCCCACATCTTGGTCGGACTTCTACCGGAACTGACGTCTCTAGAAGTCTGAGTTTGAAAAAAAGCCGCTGACCTACTATCCTTCAGTGCTGTTTTGTACCCGTAACGATCGTGGAAGCTAGAGCTGGAGAGCCCGAATGACACTTACACTATCTCGTTTCTGGAGAACCTACCTATACATTTGGCTTGCCGCCCTGCTGGTTCTATTCTTGGGTCCATCGCTCGGTCTCATCCCGTCGCTGACGACAAAGCAGCTCATCATGGCGGTTTATGTGCCGCTATCCTTCCTGGTATTGGGGATACTCCCCTTCAAACTACCCACGAGAATACTCATCGGCCTTCCCCTGGGCACCATCGGAGGAATGCTCGTCGGCCCGGAAATCAGCATCATCGCGCCGCTCGGTACGATCTTCATACGCCTGATTTTCATGGTCATCGTCCCGCTCGTATTTGCCTCGCTCGTTGTAGGCACACAGAGCTTGGGTGATATCCGAAGGATGGGACGCATCGGCTTCCGCACCGTCGCGTTCTACACGCTCTATACCATCGTGGGTGCCACCATAGGCCTCACGCTGGCCAACACACTGAAGCCAGGAGAAGGCCTGAGCCAAGAGGCTCAACAGAAGCTCCTCGCGAGCTACAGTGAAACGGCGGAGAGCAAGGTCCAGGCTGTTCAGAAGCCGACTCTTTCAGATACCCTGGTCAATATCGTTCCCAGAAACATCTTCACCGGCATGTCCTCCGATCCTCCCGAAATGCTTCAGATCGTGTTTTTTGCCATTTTCATGGGGGTCGCACTCACAATCATCAAAGGGGACTCCAAGAATACGGTTGTGAAGTTTCTCGAAGGCATCTTCGAGGCCATGCTCACGATGGTCAACATCGTGATCAAGATCGCACCTTACGCGGTATTCGCCCTCATTGCGGATGTTGTGGGGCAGTTCGGGCTCGATCTCCTCGTGCTGCTCGCCAAATACACCCTCATCACTCTCGGCGGGCTCTTCTTCCTATGGGCAACCTACATCCCTCTGACCTACTTTTTTTCCCCGCTCAACGTTTTTGGCTTCATCAGAGGTGTGTGGCCCGTGATGGGCATTGCTTTCTCCACGTCATCTTCCGCCGCCAGCCTACCCATCATGATGGACACCTGCGAGAAGCGCTTGGGGGTCTCCGAGAGTATTTGTAACTTCGTGCTACCACTCAGCATCACCATCAACATGAACGGGACGGCCCTGTATCATGGCGTCTCTGCGGTCTTCATCGCCCAGGTCTATGGGATCCCATTGACCACAGTCGATCAAATCATGATCGTCTTGATTGCAACGCTCGCTGCCATCGGAGGCGCGGGTGTTCCCGGATCCGCCTTTATGATGCTCGTCATGGTGTTGACCCAGATCGGAGTTCCTCTCGAGGGTCTCGCGCTGGTCCTCGGAGTGGAGCGTATTCTGGATATGGCCCGCACAACGGTCAATATCATGGGCGATTCGACGGCTGCGGTGCTCCTGGCACGGATGGAAGGTGAGCTCAATCCCCCACCCGAACTGTTGAAGAAAAAGGCCTAGTCTCGCTCGAGGACGGTGATCTGCCACACGTCGGATCCGTGCGGTGTCCCGTGCCGCATTCGGAATTCGACGCGGAGTCGCCAAGTCGCCAAGACGCGGCGAAGAGGTAGGACAACTTAAGAAACGAACAGAGCAAAATCTTGTTCTCTTTGTGCTTTACACTTCATCCATAAGTCTCGCAGTCCCTATGTCGGAGTGCGAGCAGATAGCTGCCCCAGATAGGAGCCGTCGTCGGATGGCACTGGTGTCGGCCCCAAGTTTACGTTCGGCCAAGAGACCACCGTCTACCGGTCACTTCCAATCCTCGGAACCTTATGAGTCGTGGATACGTTTATGCGCATGAGTTTGCCGAACAGGATCAAAGGTCAGGTGAGTCATGCTGTCCATTCACAAGCAAATCCGATACGTCTCGCGTAAGCTCGCGCGTTCGCCTCTCTTCACAACCATTGCAGTGTTGACACTCGCGGTCGGCATCGGCGCCAATACGGCCATATTCAGCGTAGTGAACGGGGTCCTGTTGAAACCCCTACCTTTCGACCAACCGGAAACCCTGGTAGGAGCATGGCACAAAGCACCGGGGCTCGGTTTCGACCAGGTCAACCAGTCACCGGCCACCTACTTCACCTACCGCGAAGAAAGTCAGACTTTCGAAGACATCGGCATGTGGGACAACACCCAAGTGTCGGTGACCGGACTCGAGGAGCCGGAACAGGTCGAGGCTCTGAGGGTCACCGATGGAACGTTTCCCCTCCTCAGAATGCAACCGATACTCGGCCGACACTTCAGCGCCGAGGACGACTCTCCAGTCAGCCCTGAAACCGTCATTCTGAGCCACGGATACTGGCAGCGCCGTCTCAGCGGAGATCGGGACGTGATTGGACGGACACTCACCGTGAACGGAAGCGCTCGCGAAATCATCGGAGTGATGCCTTCGGATTTCCGGTTCCTACGGTACGACCCGGCCTTGTTCCTCCCCTTCCGGTTTGACCGCTCTGAGGTGTACGTCGGGAACTTCAGCTACCAGGCATTAGCACGACTCAAACCGGGAGTCAGCATCGAACAGGCAAACGCCGACGTGGCGCGTATGTTTCCCTTGGTATTCGAGAAATTTCAAGGCGGATTGACCTTCGACATGGCAAGAGATGCTCAATTCGGTCCCAAAATACACCCGCTCAAAGAGGATGCGGTGGGAGACGTCGGAAACGTTCTTTGGGTTCTACTTGGAACCGTTGCCATGGTTCTGCTCATCGCCTGCGCCAACGTGGCGAACCTCTTTCTCGTCCGTGCCGAAGGCCGTCAGCAAGAGCTTGCCGTCCGGATCGCGATGGGAGCAGACCGAAGTCAAGTGGCCCGAGAGCTTCTTTTCGAAGCGACTGCTTTGGGGCTTATGGGAGGCCTCCTTGGTTTGGCGCTGGCCTACGGCGGAATCCGGCTCCTCATCGCTTTGGGGCCGGAAAACACCCCCGTCTCCAGGCCATCACCGTCAATCCATCGGTGCTCTTGTTCACTCTCGTCATCTCGGTCTTGGCCGGACTTCTCTTCGGTATCGTCCCCGTTCTCAAGTATGCGAGACCCCAATTGGTCTATGCCCTCAAGGAAGGGGGACGGGCTTCGAGTGAAGGCAAGGAGCGGCATCGCGCCCGAAGCCTACTGGTCGTCTCGCAAATCGCTTTGGCCTTGGTCCTCTTGATTGGGTCGGGCCTCATGATCCGGAGCTTTCAAGCTCTTCGCCAAGTGCACCCCGGATTCGTCCGTCCCGAGGAAGTGTTGACACTCAAAATCTCCATCCCAGCGGCTGAGATTGCAGACGAAGAGCAAACCGCCAGAGCCCACGAGCAAATCCTCCGACGCATCGAGCAGATACCGGGAGTCGACTCTGTGGGCCTCTCCACATCGATCACCATGGACGGTTGGAACAGCAATGACGCCGTGTACGTCGAAGCCTTGAGGTGGGAGTAAGCGAGCTAGCCTGCCAAGATACCGGTGATGCGCCAGGCAAAGCCTCGCATACGGTCTTTCTATTGGAATCCCGTCCTTTCGACAACGATCTCTCGATCGCGCCGGGTCACGACACTGCGGCTCCCATCTGTTCCTGTGAGCTCGATTTTGTCGGAATCCGTCGAAGGAGTAGGGCCGTGGCCAAAACGAACCGAGCTGAATCGTGCCATCGCCTCGAAAAACTCGTTGGCGTCTCGATCCGTATCCCAGACGGTGCGCCAAACCAACCGGTACCGGCCCTGTTCATCACGCCACAGACCGTAGCGGTCTCCCCCCCAGCCGACCGCAGCGCGCTTTCCATCTTCCTGAGACAAGACAGACTCGAAAAGTACCTTTAAAAAAGCCTCACCAACCGTACCTTCGAACTCGAGCTTCTGTCCGGCAATCTCGGAGAGACTCACGTCGATGGGTTCCTCAACCTGATCTAGGTACTTCTCCGGATGGAGGACTTGCTCCATCGACCGAGGCAGTCGTTCGAGGTATTCATTCAACAGCCTGAATCCCCCTCTCCGATGGATCTCGTTTGCCAACCTTCGCCCTTCCAGATAGGGCACGATAAGCTGCTCGCGAACAACCGGAGGAGCGTTGCGCAGCTCTGGACCGGCAAACATCTCTGCCAAGCCACGGCCGTCCAGTGCCTCTTCACGCAATCCGCCAAGAAGGCTCTCAAAACCGGTCGACGGTTGTCCGCCGCCGCTGGACATATATCTTTCCATGAGTAACGTGGCATCGCCTTCGATAAGAGACAAAGCTGCCAGTTTGCGGTCATCGTAGTCGCTGCGCGCACCGAAGACTTGGCGCAAGTTGAGGTGTTGGTCCTGAACGGCATGCCTGAGCTCGTGCGACAGAACGAGCTGATTCATCAGATTGAGCTTTTGGCCGGATGAAATGGCAAAGAGCTTTTTCACATGGGGTCGCTCATCGTAGAAACCGGCGATGTTCTCATTGAGGACTCGGAAGCGTATGGAGCGTAGGTCTTGCCCGGAACTGAGAAATCCAAGGGCGCGCAATGCCCTCTCTTCACGTTTGGCGGTATCGACGGAGTACTCTTCTTCGAACAGCTGCTTTATGTACTGCGCCAGCTCTTCTCGCGACATGAAATCGACAGGCACCCGGCGTAGAAATTGAAGCTCTCCGACAACCTCGACTTTCTTCTTGAGCTCTTCGGGACTGACCTCGGGAAGGCCCAGCATTTGTCCCAGAAGCTCGAAAGCTCTGGCCATTTCCTCCTCACTCACTCGGTCTTGAAGAGAGGAAACGAAGCCAACGGCTCGCGATTCCGTGGCCAGCTCTCGACCCAGGTCACTACCGACGGCATATTCCACCAATCCCGGAAGATAGGCATCTGATGCCGGCGATCCCTCCGACGATGATTCGTCTCGAGGATCCCCCAACACCCTGGCCAACGGGTCTTCCTCTTCCGGCAAAGCTGTGACTCTCGCCTGGTAATTGGACGCGACGGATTCTTCCTGGGATGCTGCAGGTTCGTTGGGCTCGACCGAAGACGGTACCGTCTTCGAAGACACTCCAACGGATGGCGTTGAATGCACCGTCATGCGCATGACGGCCAGCGTGACGACGCTCACGACCAACAATGAGATGACAACGGTTGTGGTCTTTGAATCCATGACAGAAGTAAAAGGCGCTGCAGTCCTACGGAAAACGACAGCTCACCTCGTTTGAGCTACACCCTCGTCTCGGCCTCGACATCCACATCTTCCCTTTCGGCCTCGAGCTCCTTTGGCAAAGCTTGGAATCGACAGAAGGCGTCCCCCCGTGCACGGCAGTCAGACTCCTCGAAAGAAGCGTAGGCTTCCGCAGTACAGGCCAAGAGTCCATTGAAAAAGGTCGAATAATACACACAAACGGGGCCATCTCCGCTCGGTGTTGCTGTTCGACAAAATACGGAATTCGAAACCGTCACCACGAGACGCTCTTCATCTCGTTTAAACTCCATTTGTGCGTCTCGGTGAATACTTCGGATGCCGCCGCGAAAAAGACGCCGCACGAGGCGTTGCCTCCCGAGGCGCAGCCAAGAGTTCATGAGTTTTTTCTGGAACTGCGGCAACTCCAAACAACACCATTGCGCCGCATACTCACCGGCTGTTTTCATGACATCCAAGTACAATGACGGTGACTTTCGCAGGTAGCCGACCGCTCCAATGACGGAAGCGATATGAAAACGAGGGCGTCTATCGCCCGGGTCGAACCATTTGGCAAAGACCTCGAGTTGCTCCGGGGCAACATCCTCTAAGGCACGTTGTAGGCTGGCGACGAATTTTCGCTCAACGAAAGTTTCGTCCTTCATACGCCTCTCTCTCGAATAGGAACGTTGACGATTGGACGAAACACTGAAGGATGGCACTACCAGCAAAGATACAGCCCTTGCCTCCACTCCGGCGTGCGTCTATCATGATTTGAAATATGTGGAGGCATTATAACATTGATCCGCCACTCCTCCGATAGCCATTCAAAACTCAGAGCTGACGCTTCGATCCTAGCAGGAGGCAGAAGTCAAAGGATGGGGCGCAACAAGGCGTGGCTCGAGTTCGGGAATGAGTCTACAATCGCCAGACTCGTGCGGATACTATCGGGACCCTTTGAGTCCGTCCGAATCATCACCAACGAGATGGGTGCGTTCGAGTCGCTCGAGATCCCCGTTCTCATCGACATGAGACCCGACTCAGGACCTCTCGGTGGAATTCACACCGCCCTATCCACGACGAAGCACCAAGCCACCTTCGTCGTCGGATGCGATTACCCCTTCATCAACTCCCATTTCGTCCGAGGATTAGCGGGTCTGGTTCCAGGCCACGACGCCGTTGTCCCCCGTCAAGACCGAACCCCTATTCCTGTATGTGCCTTCTATTCAACGCGTTGCCTTCCTTCCGTCGAGACATCGCTCGACCGCGGGGTTCTCGAAGCCAGAACCTTTCTCTCCCATGTGGATGTTCGTTGGGTGGAAGGTCACGAGCTGAAGGAGCTCGACCCTGCAGGGGCAGCTCTGTTCAATCTCAATACGCCTGAAGACTACGCCAAGGCATTGACACTCCTCGAAAAGACAAGTCACTCTTGAGGCCGGGGCTGACGAGGATTCTGCCACCGCAATCAAAGGGTTGGACCGTGCTGCGGAGCAAAAGGTTTAAACGCTGAGTGGTGTTTTGACACGGGGAACCTACCTGGATGGAGGACAGCCCCTTTCGAGAAACGGGTGCGGGGGGACCCTCCACCCACGGGACGCTCCCTCGGTGAAAAAAGGTGGAGGCGACAGTCCACTCAAGGGACAGTCCCGTCGGCGTTAAGTAAATTCTGAGGTTGTTGACATGAAGTGGGCTTGGTGCTACGCTTTTTTTGTACTCTTTTGACTCTTAAGTCCCATTCTAAGCTCTAGGCAGGCCTCACATGCGTGTGATTACATTGGGGGATTTTCCCTCCATTCCACGTTGTTGAGGTCTCAAAAAGAAGGTTGCCATGGCAATCAAAAAGTCTCCCAAAAAGTCGTCTCGGGGCCGAAGTACCCACACGCGTCAAACAACGCCACGGATTTCGAAACCTGAACCAGCAGGCCTCGATCTCGGGACGAGCACTGTGGTCGCGGCACGAAAAAACGGTTCCGGAGTCCAATCATCCGCCGAGCTGAACGCGTTTATCGAACTACCCCCTTCAAGGTTCACCGAGCAGATCCTCGAGCAAAATGAGATCGACTTCATTAGAGAAAAGAAGAACATCGTCGTCTACGGTAACGGCGCGGCCAAGTTCGCCAACATGTTCAATGCAGAAACTCGGCGTCCTATGCGACACGGCTTAGTCAATGCCACCGAGCCCTACTCACAAAGGCTTCTGGAAGTCATCGTCACGAAGCTCCTCGGCAAACCCAGAGCTCACGGCATCAAGATTGTTTTTCAGTGTTCCAGGCGCCCCCCTGGGGGCCCCTACGAGTCTCGTCTACCACGAAGCTCTCATGAAACAAATGCTCGAAGGCCTAGGCCACGAGGCCAAGAGCATCAACGAGGGCTTGGCCGTGGTATTCGCGAGCCAGGAAAAGGACAACTTCTCCGGCATTGGAATCAGTTTCGGTGGCGGGCTGACCAACGTTTGTCTCGCCTACCTATCCGTACCCGTCTTCACCTTTGCAATCGAAAAAGGCGGCGATGACATCGACGAAGCCGTGGGTCTGGTCACCGGAGAAACGGCGACCCGTATTCGTGCCATAAAGGAAGACGGCCTGGATCTTGCCAAGAAACCACGAAGCAAGGTCCACGGCGCATTGCAGATCTACTACGAGGATCTCATCAACACGGTGGTGGAGGGAATACAGGAAGCACTTGCGCGAACCGATCGCATGCCCAAGCTCGATCGGCCTCTTCCTGTCGTACTGGCCGGCGGTAGCGCGCTCCCCAAGGGGTTTCAGAACCGCTTCGAGCGGGCTCTCGAAGCTCAAAAACTGCCCATTCCGATTTCCGGAATCCGCCTGGCTCGCAATCCGATGCAAGCCACGGCACGCGGCGCCCTGTTGGCAGCCATGTACGAGAATTGATCCGCCACCAATGAAGATCAAGGAGGACATCGATGGACAAGAACCCTAACCCCAAACCCGAGAGCGTCGTACCCAGCGGCGAAGGACGGATCGGCCTCGACATCGGTACCAGCAAGATCCTCAACGTTCGTCGCGTAGGCAACGAGCTCAAAGCCGTCACCGAGACGAATGCTTTCTTCAACATCCCCCATTCACGCATAACTGAGAACATTCTGCTCCAGAACAAGGTCCACTACTATCAATCAAATGGTCAGTTCTTTGTCTACGGGAACAGCGCGGAGAAATTCGCAAGCCTCTTCAACGCTTCTACGCGGCGCCCTATGAGCCAAGGTTTGATCAATCCCGACGAGCCTTCGGCGCTGACGCTGATCAAGGTCATTATCCAAGGATTGGTCAAGAAGCCGAAGTCAAAGAACGATCTCATTTGCTTCTCGGTTCCAGGCGCTCCGGTAGAGGCACCGAGTGACCTCATTTACCACCAGGAGTTGCTGAAGAATTTCTTGACGGAGCTCGGCTTCGCAGCAAAAAGCATCAACGAAGGATTGGCTATCGTGTTCTCAGAGCTCGAGAACGAAAGCTTCTCCGGCATCGGTATCTCCGCCGGCGGCGGGATGTGCAACGTCTGTCTTGCCTATCTCTCGGTTCCGGTCGTCTCCTTCAGCATTTCAAAGGCAGGAGACTACATCGACAAGAGCGTAGGCTCCGTCACCGGTGAATCGGCGACCCGAGTCAAGATGATCAAGGAACAATCGCTTGACCTTGCGAGGGCTCCAAAGGACAAAATAGAAGAGGCACTGCATATCTACTATGACGACGTCATCCAATCGTTGGTAGCCAACCTCAACGAGTCCTTGAGCCGCACATACGATCAGTCGACCAAGATTGACAAGGCCATCCCTGTCGTGCTCGCCGGAGGCACGGCACGACCTCGTGGTTTCAGAGAGAAATTCGAGGCAGCTCTGTCCGGATCTCACTGTCCGGTGAAGGTCTCGGAAGTCAGATTGTCCTCGCATCCGATGGAGGCTACTGCCCGCGGCGCTTTCATGGCAGCGGTCTACGACAGCTAGGCGGGAGACAGTCCCAGAAAATAGGTTGCGGTTTGCCGCCACCTCGCGCATAGTTCATACAGAAGATGCCCGCTATTCCTCTATCCAGCACGCGTCTCCGCAGAACGCTGGAACAACTCTCTGATCGAATCTCAGACCCTTACGACAAGCTCTGGTTCATCAAGAGCACACTCGAGCACTATCAAGAAAAGTCGGCGCTCCTGACCCGGACTCCCATCATCCGAGCTTGGACACTCTACTATCTTGCGGTCGAATCCTTTGCAGAGCTGACTAGACGACCAGGTCCCTTGACCTTCCGTCCCCAGCCGTTCCTGTTCTTGCATAAGAATCCGCTATCTGATCTTGACCGTCCTGTTCACCGCAACCAGTGTTGCTTGCTACGGAATGGGACAAGTGGCCTTTCGAGGAGCTCAGATAGGATGGGTGTATGTGGCCGGCCTCTATACTCCACTCCTTAATCTGGCATCCCCTACGACCACCCCAGGAAGTGTGCAGCCCGACTACCCTGGCGAACGACTCGGTTCTTCCCCGGAGGAAGTCTGGCTCGTCGCAACCGAAGGTGACGAGGAGCTTTGGAGCAATGGACTCAGGGTTCAGACAACGTACGAGTCCCGGACCGAGATGCGCAACTACGTGCTGTTTCCGAGGGATGAATCGCTGGGGGTAGATTTTCAGGGAAACGCCGGTAGGGATTGTCTATCACACCAGCGAATACGACATCGCTCCGTTTCGTTCCGGATTCAACCAAGAGATCCTCGATACCAGCCGCAATCTCCTACGCTGGATAGCGAGACGCAACCTCTACAACTACTTCATCGATCGCTACGGGCAAGTGTATCGTTTGGTCATCGATTCACACGTGGCCAGCCACGCCGGGATATCCATTTGGGCCGATGTAGACTATCGGTATCTAAACCTCAGTGCGAGCTTCCTCGGAGTCTGTTTCGAAAGCCGCTGGGACCCTCGGGCCCGAGGCGAGGAAATCCTTACGCCGGCACAGATTCAAGCCGGTCTCAACTTGACCGACATGCTTCGAGCCCAGTATGACATCGCTGATACCACATGTGTTCCCCACGGGCTCATCTCCGTCAATCCCAAGAAAATGCTCATCGGCTATCACACGGATTGGGCCAAAGGCTTTCCTTTCGCAGCACTTGGACTGTCCGACAAGTACCAAGTCCCTTTGCCAAGCATGGTCGATTTCGGGTTCACCTACGATGAACATCTGCTGAAGACGTTGAAGGGCGAGATTTGGCCGGGCGTCCGAAACGCCGAGATCGAGTTGGCACGGACCGCTGAAAACCAGGGCACCACAGTCGCCGCGCTCCGTCAAAACCTGCGGCGCCAGTATCGTCAACAAATAGAGCTGCTCAAACTAGCCCAAGTCGAACGCCCAGTGGCCTCCGCACAGCCCTAAACAAAGAACTCGAGAACTCGAGTACCCAATTAACCGAGCACTCAAGAAGACTCGCTTCTGAGTTCCTGAGTTCTTGAGTTCTTGACTTCCTATTGAGCCGTCGAATCTGCTCTGACAAAGACGAAGTTCCTAGCTCTCCC
The DNA here is from genome assembly GCA_963697355.1 of uncultured Acidobacteriota bacterium. Classification (GTDB taxonomy): domain Bacteria; phylum Acidobacteriota; class Vicinamibacteria; order Marinacidobacterales; family DATDRI01; genus CAVONV01. The sequence continues at coordinate 124,948 of CAVONV010000016.1, read as the reverse complement.
AGCTGACAAGCGGAATCCCGTGATTCTACCGGCCTCGCTCTTTTCGAAAACGGCGTTCCCATACTCGTATCGAAACGCGTCGGGAAATACGGGCTCCAAAGTTTGTTCAGGAAAATGAGCAAAGTCGACAACGAGCTTTGTTGAGTCCTTACTCACCTTCACGTGGTAGGTTGCATCGAGCTCCCGACAAAAGAAGCTACCCACATAGTTCCCGAGCTCGTCAGCGCTCGGCTCGGACGGCTGCACTCTCTCGTACTCGAACGGCCTTTGCCCTTCGCTCCGCACTTCCATTCGGGGAAGTTTGCCATCGCGCCCCTCGTGGAACTGAAACTCGACCTTATCTTGCTTCCGATCGGTAATGAAGCGAGTCTCGCTCAACGGGACGAGAGGTAGAGGACGCCCCCCGGTTAAGACCTGAAGCTGACCCTCATCGAGATGGATTTCCAGCAACTGCGAACTACCGTCATCCCAGTAGGTTCCTACCCATTTCTCGAGGATACCTTCGGGCAATGATACCGCTTGTATCACCTCATCTTGAAAATGCCCGTCGAGATAGATATCGGCAATCCCGAGGAGGAGCTCGGTGGGCTCTGCCTCACTTACGTTACAGAGACAATAGGCCGAAAAATCCTGCTCCGGAAAACGCATCATGCCGGCCCTGAAACCCACGAACGCACCACCATGCTCGACGATGGGAACACCTCGGTAATCACTCACTCGTAGGCCGCTAGCGTAGTCCTGGGCCTTTCCATTGTTGAACCTCCCGGGTGTCAGCATTTCTGTCATGACATCTTCGCCCCCGAGCGTCTTCCGGTCGAAATTGGCGTCCCATTCGAGAAGGTCATCGATCGATGTGAAGACACCGCCGTCACCCACCATTTCAAGAGGGGTCATATCGATTTCGAATCCGCCGTCGTCCTTGGGGCGATAACCCGAGGCCCGATTTTTCACAATCATCCTGGGGTCGTCGTGAAAATGCGTATTCTTCATTTCCAGGGGCTTGAACATTTCCTCCTCGGCCCATTGACGAAGAGTTTGTCCCGTTGCCCTCTCGATGATCTGCGACAACAGCCAATACCCCGCATTGCTGTAGAGGTACTCGCTGCCCGGGGTGAAATTGAGGTTCTCCAATCTCGCAAGCGCTTCCATCACTTCTTCGTTGGTGTAGTAATCCTCTTCGCGCCTTCCGGCGAGCATCATGAGCACCAGATAGTCTCGAATACCGCTCGTGTGATGGATCAAGTGTCTAATGGTCACGGTCTTTTCGTACTGCGGCATCTCGGGAAGGTGTTTTCTTATGTCGTCGTCCAAGGAGAGTTTGCCTTCGGCGTCAGCAAGGACAACACTCATCGCCGTGAATTGCTTCGACACCGAACCGGTGCGGAACACCGTCGATGGCGAATTGGGAACGCCGTGCTCCAGGTTGGCCATGCCGTAGCCGCGCTTGTAGACGAATTCGCCGTCTTGTATAACACCCAATGCGCAGCCGGGCGTATCGGTCTTGTCCCACTTCTCGAAAAGCGCATCCACTTGATCGGTTCTCGAATCCCCGTACACTAGGAATTCGAACGACAACGTGATGAGCATGGTCACTACCAGAATACGGTACTTCCTGATGTTTCTTGTCATACCGAGAACCTCCGTCGCTATCGGATGGATGCGGGAGATCCTAGCCTAAATTCACTGAGGAGGATACTGATGCCAACAAGAGTAACCAGGAGAAAGTTCTTAAGGGACGGTGTCTCAGCAACCTTGGGCCTTGCAGTGCTGCCGTTGTCTCGGATCCAGTCGGTTTCGAGCCTCGATGTCGTGATTCGCGGAGGCACCCTCTTGGACGGCACGGGCGGACCTCCCTGGAAAGCGGACGTTGGTCTTGTGGGGCAGGAAATTGTAGCCATCGGCTCCATCGACCCGGAACAAGGCAGAAAAGTCGTTGATGGGTCAGGACTCTACGTCTCACCGGGCTTCATCGATATCCACACCCACTCCGATGACAGCATTCTCCGCTACCCCACTGCCGACAGTCGGGTCAGACAGGGCATTACCACCGAGATCACCGGCAACTGCGGCTACTCAATCGCTCCGCTCGGTCCGGGTAGCCAGGAGCAAACTGCGGACCTGGAAGAGGACTACGGCATCAAGGTCACCTGGTCCGACGTCGGCTCCTACCTCGAAACGCTGGATCAACCCGGCATGTCCGTCAACCACGCTCTTCTCATCGGCCACGGCATCCTTCGGGTGAACGCCATCGGACGGGAGGCTCGTCCGCTTTCGTCCGAGGAAATGAACATCATGCTGCAGTCTCTCGAAGAATCGATGGATCACGGTGCTTTTGGCCTTTCCACCGGGCTGGAATATGTACCCGGGAGATTCACCCCCACGGAAGAAATCGTTGCTCTGACCCGCGCCGTGGCTCGTCGCGGCGGATTGTACGCTTCTCACATCCGCAATGAGGAATCGACGCTGCTCGAAGCCGTCAACGAAGCGATCCAAATCGGTCGACTGACCGGCGCCAGGGTCGAGATCTCTCACCTCAAGGCGGCGGGCGAGCCCAATTGGGGGAAGCAGCAGGCGGCTCTCGACCTCATCGCCTCGGCCCGTCGCTCCGGTGTTCCCGTGTTGGCGGACGCTTACCCCTACACGGCCTATTCCACGGGGCTCACCATCTTCATGCCCGCTTGGGCCATGGATGGTGGTTACCCCGCCCTGGCCCAACGTCTCGAAGAACCTTCGGACCGACGCCGCATCCGAAATGAGCTCATGTCGAGGGTCAAAGAAGACCCCGGAGACTACGATCTCATCGTCATCAGCAGTTTGCGCACCGACACCAACCAGTCGCTGATCGGCGAGAACCTCGCTCAAATCGGCGAAAAATGGGGTATGGAGCCGATAGACGCACTCCTCCGACTCGTGGTCGAGGAACAAGGCGCGGTGGGCTTCATAGGCCACGGGATGAGTTCTGAGAACGTCGAGAGGGTGCTGGCACATCCCTTGGTCATGGTGGGCTCAGACGGCGGAAGCATGGCTCCGGAAGGGCCGGCAGCAAAAACCCGACCCCATCCTCGTTCCTACGGCACCTGCGCCCGTGTCCTGGGCTACTACTGCCGGGAACGAGAGATCTTCGATTGGAGCACGGCGGTCAAGAAAATGACCTCCATGCCCGCCGACCAGGTCGGTATTCGAGATCGAGGTCGTATCGCTCGAGGCAAGAAGGCCGATCTCGTGCTTTTTGATCCCGAAACGGTCATGGACGGCGCTACTTTCGAGGATCCACCGCTACCCGAAAGGAATCCAGCAGGTTATCATCAACGGGAAAACCGTCGTCGAGAACGGCCGACACACGGGAGCAAAACCGGGTCAAGCACTTCGGAAGGTTTGAGTCGGGTTGTGCCAAGAACGGGAGGTCAGTCCGAATGGCTACGAGCGTGTTTGACGATAAATCCAAAACACCTGACGACAAGAGTCTCGGGCGAGTACTCAAAGACACAGAGCCCGTTTGGAAGCAGATTAGCGCTCACCTCGATGCTGAATATGGGGAAATCCGGAAACAATGGAAACACTACGGCCAGAAATCCGGCTGGGTGGTGAAGGTGATTCAGAAGAAACGAACCATCTTCTATCTCATACCCCATGATGGCTATTTCGATTTGTCGTTTGTTTTTGGCGACAAGGCAGTGGCTGCCGCCGAAAAGAGCCCACTTCCCCAGAAACTGCTGGAAGAGCTCCGGGCCGCAAGACGCTATGTCGAAGGCCGAGGACTATCTGTTCCGGTCAAGTCATCTCGAGCCCTCAAGAGTATCAAGACCCTTGTAGCCATCAAGCTGGCCAACTGATACGCACTCAACGGGCAGTCAGCAGTCGAGCAGTCAGTCTACTGTCTACTGACCATCTGACTTCTGACTGTGGTCACTCGCTTCCGGCTTCTGCCCACTGGCCTCTTCTCTACTATTTACTGCCTACCGCCCAGTGTGGCCTCTTTCTTCACTGGTCACTGCTACCCGGTAACCGGTCACCCGCCTTCGCTAACGTTCTCCACCGTTCAAGCTTCGGCGGGTCCGCCGACTTGTCCGCCGTAGCCCTGGCGTAGGCGGCTGGTCACTGGTTACTGGCTTCCGGGCACACGGGCCATGCTCTCCTTCCTACTTTCTCCTTTCTCCTGTATTCTTACTGAGTTCTGAGTTCTGAGTTCTGAGTTCCAACTTCCAGGCGCCGCCATCAATTCAGGCGGCGTCTCAGGTCTTCAGATGAGCTGTGTCCTTCGAGCCTTTGGTGAAACGTTCAAACCAGCGGATTTCTTTGACGACAGTCCCCTTCAGCCGGACTCCGTCTACGAAAAACGCGATCCTCGCAGGTCGGAAGAATCCGATCGAACCTTCTCAGGATTCAACCTCACAGTTAGCGACGCCACCATCGACGAGATCGAGATACAGATCCTTCAGGCCATGAGTTTTCTCGATGAATACGAAGAAGAGCTCAGACGACTAGGTCGTTTTCCCGGCGTAGAGGGGGTCTCGATCGACTTCGGCATTCGATGGCGCGAGGTGGCGGCTCAGACTGACGCCTTTCCACCCGATCTGCTATGGCGTGCCGGTGCTCTCGACATATCTCTAGAGATCACCCACTACTTAGTGTCAGAACATGATGCTTCGGGAAAACCACTGTCCTGAAGCGGCGTTAGAATTACCGATACCTGTCCTTCACGATGGCCAGGCCAAATACCAACGAACACGCTCGAGCAGGTGTGTTGTCCATGAGACAACCATCCCCCATAATAGTCTTATCCCTTTGAATCGACCGCGGACCATACCCAACCAAAGGAGTGAGCTGTGCTCGACGATTTGTTCGAAGGTCTGCTGGACGCTATGTTTTCCAGTAAGAACGCCTCTAAACGCACAGAGGTCGTTATTCGGGTGCTATTCGGCCTCATGGGGGTGGCTCTATCGGTGGCCGGAATGTACCACATGGCATGGTACGATGCGGGGTGGCATTTCCGGCTTGCCGCCGCAGCTATGCTCTTCTTTCTAGCCTGCTTTTGTGCTTTCAATATCACTCTGCTACTGAAGTGGAGATGGCCAGGTCGCTACTTCATCCTGAGCTTTGTCGGCCTGTTCTTGGTCCGTATTCTCTTTGGCCCTTGACGTAATAGCCAAGGGGCGCTTCGTATATCCGGTGAGCGCCCTGCCTGCGGCAGTCGAGCAGCCCGCCTTCGCTCCGCACGTCCGAACCTAGAGCGGAGCTACGGCGAGGCCTCGGCGTAGGCGGGTCAGCAGTCACCGCGCTTCCAAGCGGCCTTCGCGGCGTCCGTTTTATCTCGCCGGCTAGACAGACGAGTGCGAGCTCTCTTTACTTTGAGTAACAGATCCAGGCTCTCGTCCACCTACGTTTGTGTTCGATCCCGCGAAAACCGAATCCAGCCCGAAAAGTACGCAATCGCCAGTGCCACCCCTATGGATGCAAGTCCCACGATGAAGGTTGAACGCCACTCCGAAACTGACGATGAGGATGGGAGCCGACGCCGTGATGAAGCCACCACCCATCAAAGGCTCGTAAACAATTTGTTTGAATCCGAAGGACTCGGCTGCCTCTGTTTCGAACTGAGGATCGGCGACTCTCAAGAGCAGAAGCCCCAGCGCGGTCACGCCCGTCTGCATTCCATACTCCGTGATGCTGCGTTCGAACCAAGCGTCCGGTCAACATACGGGGCGCAACGAACCAAGTGGCGAAGATCACCCACGCTAGACCCGCCGCCATAAGAATAGCGAAAGGCCAAAAGTACGCAATAAAAACATCCAGCTTGATGGAAGCTATGGCCGATACCACCAAAAAGTCGAGTGCCAGTCCCAGAATGCGGATTATAGGTCCTGCGATCGAAGTATTTTGCGATCCGGAGCCTTGCGCAGATGACCTGCACGATGATTCCTCCGATCATGGCGAGCGGGAACAGCGGAAAGCTGGCGAAGAGATCGAGCTCCGTCCTGGGCGCTCAGACTCTTGATTGCCGGCCAATAAATACCAACCGATGAAAATGGCTACTCCCACGAACGCCGCATGGAAGGCCAGCGGTTCCACAGCATCGGGTGACACGGTCATCGTCGCGCCCGACTTCCGGTCCGCTTCCGGTATCAGGCCGCGGATTTGTTCTAGGCTCAGCTCCTCAGGTGACTTGATGACTTTGGTGTACCGTTTTCGGGCCGCCAGGTTGATCATGGCCATGCCAAAGACCACGGCGCTTATGACCCCCACCGTTGCCGACATCAAGCCAAGGTCCGAGCCCGCTGGGAATCCGAGTTGGGTAAAGGCTTCCTTCATCCCTGCGGCGGTTCCATGCCCTCCCGAGAATCCGATCTCCAGCAAACAGCCGAAGAAAGCGGGAACGCCAAACAGCGGCCCGAGCAGCAGCACCGAAATCCCAACTCCGACGATATACTGGCCCATCCCTACGGTCCACCCATAGCAAAACTGCGGACCGCCTTCTCGCCAAATGGCTCTTAGCGACGGTATGGCGAATCCCAGAAACAGACAAGCGAATACAACATTGATCAGCACTCCTGGAAGTGCACTCCAAGTCGTCAGAGTCTCCGACGGAATGACTTGGAAGCGTAAGACCTTCCCCATCATGTACGGACCCAGCGAGATGCCGATAAAACCTCCGATAATGGAAGCTGGCAGGAACAACTTCTGGAACAAGACGATTCTCGTCCGAAGAAGTTTTCCGGCAAGAAGAAGCACCGACAGCCAAGCCGCATCGATCATCAGCCGGGTCAAGACATCACCTGTTATCGCCATTGTCCGTTCCTTGTATTACCGGAAAGAACGCGCGGCCGCGGGCGGCGCATTCATTGGAGAAAGGTTCACGTCAACGTATCCACACCTGCTCGAGTACACGCAGGGCGTTGCCACCCATCGCCTTGATGATGTCCTCGTCGGAATAGCCGTGCTTGACCATCCATCTGACGATGTTCGGAAAGTCCGCCGGATTCTCGATCCCATCGACGTAGGGCACTTCTTCGAACGTCACCCCGGCATGGGACTTTGCAATCGATAGTTGAGCCGCATAGGCATGATGGAGTCCGACGTGATCTCCGAACAAGGTGTCGGGTCCAAATCCCACATGATCGATACCAATGAGCTTCACCGCATACTCGAAGTGCTCCATGAAGCTATCGATGTTGTGATGCGGATGGTTCTTGGTGAGTGTCGTGTGAGGGGCCGCTTCGATACCCAAGACCCCTCCCTTTCGGGCCATGGCTTCCAAGACGTTATCGGGTTTCAATCGTCTCGTATTCCAAAGTGCTCGGGCTCCGGCATGGGAGATGAAGATGGGTTGCTCGCTCGCCTCGATGACATCGAGCGATGTTTGATCGCCGCAGTGCGAGACGTCGACGACGATGCCAAGCTGGTTCATGCGGCGAACGGCTTGACGCCCCAGGTCGGTGAGTCCCCCATCGCCCGATTCTCTGAGACCACCCCCCAAAGCGTTGGCCTCACTATAGACGATGCCCATGCTGCGAATTCCGAAACCATAGAAAATGTCCACTCGGTCCACTTCGTTCTCGATGGCTGTAGCCGCTTCGAGCGTCGGCACGAGCGCCACTTTGCCATCCTTGTGGGCCACCTTGATGTCCTTGACCCCATCGCAGACGGCGACGAAATCCTGGTGGGCGAGGTCACAGAGCCTCATTCCCAAATCGTGAAGGAGGTCGTTCCATTTCCAGCCCATGGACGAGGTGATGGTACAAATCCCATCCATGAGGTTATCGAAAACACAATCCAATCCAGAAGCAGCCAAGCCCGCGAAACCAGTAAAATCCTTGCCATGTCGTTTCTGAGCGAAGATTTCCGTCACATCGTCCGGAGTCACAGTGGGATGATCATGCATCGAGATGGCGATGTTGTCAGCGATGAGCCTTTGAGCTCGTTTCTCTTCTTCATCAGTGACCTCGACCTTTGTGGACGGGACTCGGTCAATTTCCTTGGCTAATTTGAAATCTCTGTAGTCGCTTCCCTTTTCCAAGTACTGAAACGATTGATAGCCCTTGTATTGCTTGTTCGACCCCATGAATTCTTCCTCCTTCGCGGTCCGAAGCTTAACAGAATTTGGTTTATGATGGGAGCCGATATGATTCCATCACATAGACCCACTCCCGTCCTCTTGGACGTCGATCCGGGAATCGACGATGCTCTGGCCATTTTGCTCGCTTTACGATCGCCCGAGCTCAGCGTAGAAGCCATCACGGTAGTGGCGGGAAACGTTGATGTCGAGCAGGGACTCGAGAACGCTCTCAAATATCACGAGCGCACGCGCGGTGCCGATGGGGTCTACCTCCACGATCCTCTCGCGGTGGGGATCGTTGTCGACCCCGGTTTCGTCTCCACAGAGTCGGCATTCGTCGAAGTAGAGACGAGTGGTGACAAGACTCGCGGAGCCACCATCGCCAACCGAAGCGGATACCGCCTCGTCCACGAGGAAGGTCCAACGGAGATGCGAGTGATTGGAAGACAACCCGTCGAGCCCAACGCTCAGATCGCCATCGACGTCGATGCCGACCGCTTCGTCCATTTCTTCGTCGAAAGAGTACTGGGATGAGATCTCTCACGACTAGAGGTCGGTCTCCCAATAGATTAGTATCGCAGAGTTCGCAAGCTCCGATCATTCTCAAGTCATGGAAAGAGACACGCCACAGTGAAGGAGGCACGAATTGATGCTCCCCAAACCATCTCTCAGATTCGTTTTCATTCTTGTCGTTTGCCTGTTTTCGACTCGGGCAGTCAGAAGTCAGACGAGAGGCGTAGAAAACGGAAACAGGTACGACAAACTGGTCATACGGAATGTCGTGATCATCGACGGGAAAGGCACTCCTCCGAGAGGGCCCATGGATGTCGTTCTCCGTCACAACAAGATCGCTTCGGTCACCAGTCCCAAGAGTTCAGACAACTACAAGAGCGAGGCTCATGTATTGGACGGGACGGGGATGTATGTTCTTCCCGGCTTCATCAATAACCACGTTCATACTCACGATGAACGCGCCGGAGTCCCCATGCCTTTGGATTATTGCTACAAGCTATGGCTCGCCTGCGGCATTACTACCGTCAGGGATGTTGGCAGCAATGAAGAAAAAATCGTCATTGAAAGGGAGAAGAGCAAACAAGGGCAAATCGCTGCACCGCGAATCTTCATCTATATGAGAGAACAGCCCATAGGGGAAACTCCCGAGGAGGCGCGCGAGCAGATACGCGCGATCAAGGACCGCGGAGGAGACGGAGTGAAATTGTCCGGCCTCAGGGATCGCGATGTCTTCCAGGCGGCGATGGACGAGGCCAACAAGCTCGGCCTCAGGGTAGCGCACGATCACAAAGTCAATGAGTCGGACGCTTGGGATGACATCGCCTTCGGCACGACCTCGATCGAACACTGGTATGGAATTCCCGACGCCGCTCTAGACGGCTCCCAGAACTTTCCCTACTGGTATAGCTACAACAACGAGTACGACCGTTTCGGCTACGCGGGACACCTCTGGAGGGAAGCCGACCCGGAAAAACTGGACAAGGTTCTACAGGGAATGGTCGACAACCATGTGGCCTGGGTTCCCACGTTCGTCATTTATGAAGCTAATCGGGATCTGCTGAGAGCCATGAACCAGCCCTGGTACAAGGACTATCTTCATCCTGTTCTGGCAGACTATTTCGAGCCCAATCCAGATAACCACGGTTCATACGCCTGGAATTGGACGACGGAGGACGAGGTCTTCTGGCGAGAGAACTACAAGCTCTGGATGAAAGCCGTTCGTGATTTCGGTAAGAAAGGCGGCATCGTCGGGATGGGCGATGATGCGGGATTCATCTATCAGATGTACGGATTTGCCTTCATACGGGAATTCGAGCTTCACCAGGAAGCAGGATTTCATCCCATTGACGTCATCATGCACGCCACGGGCAACAACGCGAAGATACTCGGAATGGAAGATCAACTGGGCCGCGTGAGGAAGGATTATCTAGCCGACCTGGTTGTTATCGACAAGAATCCTCTCAAGAATTTCAAGTATCTCTATCCCACCGGAACTCTGGCACTGGAGAATGGAAAAATGGTTAGGGTCGGCGGCGTGAAGTGGACCATCAAGGACGGCATCGTCTATCACGCTCCGACGATGTTGGAAGACGTCAAGAAGATGGTCGATGCGGCCCGGAAAGCGACGGTTAGATAGTACTGCAGGCGACAACCGTAGGAACGACCCGCGTATGGGATAGCCGTAAGAACGACTCACCCCCATATGTTGGCATGTTATCGCTAATGTGATAACATGATGTCATGGTGCGGACACAAGTGCAGCTGAACGAAATCCAATACCAGAAACTGAGGGCTCTAGCCGTGGAGCGCTCACAGTCCATATCTCAACTCGTTAGGGAAAGCGTGGAGCTATATTTGGGCGAGGCTGAACGTCGGGGTCGGCTGTCTCGACTCTTGGAAGCGGTCGGCCAATGTCATGACAAAGAGGGCGCCCAGGACGTAGCCCGCCGGCACGATGATTACTTGACGGGAGTCTACCGCCGGTGAAGGCCGTCTTTGTCGATACTTCGGCCATCTATGCCTTGTTGGTCGCCGAGGACGCCGAGCACGGGCCTGCTAGCTCCATTCTGGTGTCTCTCGGCACGACCGACGTCGCACTCGTCTCGTCCTCTTTCGTCCTTCACGAGACCCTGGCACTTCTTCAAGCCCGCATCGGCATGGCGGCGGTAAGGTTGTTCCAAGAGAAGGTATTTCCTGTTTTAGATATGGAATGGATCACCAGCGACATCTATGAACGCGGATTGGCCGACCTACTCGCTGCATCTGAGCGGCAAATCAGTCTTACCGATTGGACGAGCTTCGAAATCATGCGCAAGCGGGGAATTCAAACCGCGTTTGCATTCGATGAGCACTTCGAGAAGCAAGGCTTCGAGCTCCTATCACCCCCTTCGTGACACGGGTTCGCTTACTATCCGCGATTGACCGTACCCAGTTCGGCCGCTTCTGCGAACGTTTCCCCTGTGCCGGCTGTGGCACTTTCCGGTACAGAAATATCGTCTAGACGAGATTCTCTGCGAGTCATGCCTCGGTCTCCGCTCACTGTCGAAGGGACGGTCGGCCCGATTCGCCAGCGCTAACGAGAAACCGGTATTAGCGATAACTATATTTTTTGCAGAGCGCTTGCCATGTTGTTGAGTGCCAACTCAACCAGCTTTCTGGACGTGGCGAGATTCATGCGCATCCGGCCAGCCCCGCCGTATCCGTACGAAGATCCGGGGTTCAAGTGAACTTTCGCCTTCTCTACGAAGAAACGCTGGACGATGATCTCTGGCGTAACCGGACTCGATGCAGGGTCTTGGTTCTTTTTCTCTTCAGCGGCAGTTTCCTTCGCACCAATTCTGTCGACGACCTCGCTGACATCCAACCAGGCCACATACGTCCCTTGAGGCTTCACGAATTTGACGAGCGGCATGCTCGAGCCAATAAAGGACTCAACATAGTCCATGGTGCCATCGATATAGGCCACCACCTGATTGAGCCAATCCTCGCATTCGTCAAATGCGGTCTGCGCTGCAACGACGCCCAGCGTATTGAGGGACTGTCGGTGGCCGGTCGCTTTCACCTTGTCTATATAGTCTGCATTGGTCGAGAACATGTACGCGACTTTCATGGCCGCCAAGCTGAATGCTTTACTCGTCGATGTGAACGTGATGCTGTTCCTCACGATCTCCTCGTTATCGAGCGAGCTGAAGGCAGTGAATGTATTCCCCTTGGCGATGAAGTCACAGTGAACCTCGTCCGAGAGGACCACGACGCGACGCCTGGTGCAGATTTCACCCAGCGTCATCAGGTCCTCACGTGACCAGACATTGCCCGTCGGGTTTTGCGGATTGCAGAGCATCAATGCGTGGGTGTCATGGTCAATGCAACGCTCCAGATCTTCAAAATCCATGACGTAGCGACCATCGACCAGCTTATGGTGATTCTCCACTTCTTGACAACCGATAATTCTGATGTCCGTAAAAAAGCCGCTGTAAGTTGGAGCCTGAACGATCACCTTGCTTCCTGGCGGGCAAAAAGCCTTGAGCGAGCTCAATAGGGCCGGGTGGACACCGTCGGAATGCAGGAGCAAATCGGGATTAATGTCGATATCGTGGTGTCGTTTGTTCCATCTAATGATGGATTCGACATAGGAAGGCGGCATATCCAGATAGCCCCAATTTTCGTGTTGGACGCGCGCCATCAAAGCTTTGGTAATAGCCGGCGCGACTCTGAAATCCATGTCGGCGATGCCCATGGGAACCTCGATGTTCTCCTTGCCATATTTCTCGATCTGGGCATCCCATTTGATGCAGTCGGTACCAACACGGTTATAGACCTCATCGAAATCGTATTTGACACCCTCTGATTCGTTCTTCTCGCCGTCGGCCGCGATCGCAAGTGATGTGCCTCCCCCTGCGGCACCCACAAGTGCGGTCATTGCGGCGTTTTTCAAGAACCTCCTGCGATTCATTCCCTCATTCTGCAACATGTGTTTGCTCCTCTCTGTTTCCGCAGCGCAAGAATTCCTAAAACTGTTTATCACTGAATCCAGTCATGGTCCACTGTGTCGCTCGCCGAACCTCCAACCGACCTGGAGTGATTACGTTTTGCTCAGGTTTACTCTTTCCATCGGTGCGCCACTCCGCCTATTCAAAAAAATCAATCTTGCAGCCGCAACCGTCCCACATTCGATCGTACGTATCGAGCCGCGACTGGACGAACGCGTCGGCCATCTCACGGGACTCCGTCGGCCTCACGATAATGTCGCCTTCGAAAGAATATTCCTGAAGCATCAGCCGACCACGGTACTGAAGCAGCCGGATCGTTTTGTTCAAACGGGTGTCGATTTCCTCGAGCAGTTCCGCTTCTCCGAGCATCTGCTCGAGATCTTCAGAGGAGATAATGAGGAATCTTTTATCTTCAAGGTCATTCTTAGAAATATCGGGCATACGTGTCATCTCTCTTGAAATGCCACGATAGTATGACGAGGACCACTCGGGGTCAAAAAGCCTAAGGAAGCTGCGGATTGAGCGCCGCTCTCGTTTGAACTAGGAAGGCGTGAAGAAATAGGTCTTCCGTTCATGTATGGGTGTTACCTTTTGCCTCACGTCCACGATCGCGTCTGACCCGCCTTCGCCACCGGAGAGGCTACGGCGAGGTAAACCTCAAACGTCCACGGTGGAGCAGAGCTCTATCCAGTATAATTACGCTCCCAGAGGAGGAGCGATGATTCACAGGAAGAGCATCGGATATCATCTCTTGGGATATGGAATATAGCGACCACTATCTGGTCGACCTCGGGGACGGTTCACGACGGAAGGTGATCGAAAAAACACATCACGACGCGAGCCTTTCTCCGGGAGGCAGCTATGCCCTCTTTTTCGATCACACCGACGACCACTGGGTAACAGTCCGTACGAGTGACGGCGTAAAGACAGATCTCACGTCGAGTCTGGGCGTTGCTTTTTGCGATGAACTGAATGACCGTCCCAACGAACCTCGCCCCTACGGTATTGCCGGCTGGACCGACGGAGACCGATCGGTGTTGCTCTACGACCGATACGATATCTGGGAAATGAAGCCCGATGGCTCGGGAGCCCACATGGTGACTCGGGGGATGGGCCGCAAGAACGAGCGGATTTATCGATATCAACGTCTCGACCCCGACGAAAAAACAATCCCTTCGAATCAACCCATTTTGCTCTCGACCACGGATGATCGCACCAAGGCCTCCGGTTATTACAAGGTCACGCTCTCGCAGGACGCCGATCCCGTCGAGGTCGTGATGTTGGACAAAGCGTTCGGCGGCCTGATCAAAGCCAAAAAGGCCGACAGGCTGGCTTTTTCGCTAGAGACCTTTGAAGAGTTTCCCGATCTATGGGTAAGCGACGGTGGCTTCGCCGGCATGAAAAAGGTCAGTGACGCCAACCCCCAACAGGCGAGCTACATCTGGGGCAAACCGGAATTGATCCACTATCGAAATGCGGATGGGAAACTCCTCCGGGCCATCCTCACCAAGCCCGAGGACTTCGACCCGACGAAAAAATACCCTCTCATGGTGTACATCTATGAAAGGCTCACTGATGGTTTGCATCGATACCGCGAGCCCGCTCCGGGAACGAGCATCAACATCACTCGCTATGTCAGCAATGGCTATGTCGTGCTGCAGCCGGACATTGTCTACGATATCGGTTATCCCGGTGAAAGCTCTCTGAAGTGCGTGATCCCGGCGGTCAATGAAGTGGTGGATATGGGATTCATCGATCCCGAGCGCATCGGCATTCAAGGCCATAGCTGGGGTGGATACGAAATTACCTACATGATTACACGAACCGACATTTTTGCCGCGGTGCAAGGCGGAGCATCCGTCACGAACATGACCAGTGCCTATGGTGGCATTCGATGGCAGTCGGGTATGTCACGGGCGTTCCAGTACGAGAGGACTCAAAGCCGGATCGGAGGACCGCCTTGGGATAATACGCTCGAGTTCATCGAGAACTCACCCTTGTTCTGGGTCGAGAAAGTCAATACCCCCTACATGACGATTCACAATGACGCCGACGGAGCGGTTCCCTGGTATCAAGGCATCGAGTTTTTCTCCGCCATGCGCCGGCTCGGCAAGGAAGCCTACATGTTCAATTACAATGGAGAAGAGCACGGCCTGAGAAACCGCGAGAACCAGAAGCACTGGACCGTACACATGGACGAGTTTTTCGACTACCACTTGAAGGGAGGCCCTTTGCCCGAGTGGATGGCCAAGGGTGTGCCCTACATCGAAAGGGGCAAGCGCGACCTTCGTCCTCTTTACGATCCGACGACGACGGAGGACCGTTCACGGAAGTAGCTGAAATTTCCAGCGTGACTCCTGCTCCATTCCGAGACGGGTAGGTTGCGGCGAAGCAGCAAGGCCTTCGCTTGCGATGGATCAGGCGTTGTCTTTTTAGTGAGAGCGGATCGCCATAGCCGAAGCGCTCATCGACAAATAGTCTTGCTACGCCCGTGGTACCCAGAGCACCATTCTCGGTTTCCTTTGCATCTCCTTCGCCAGTTCCTCGATGCGCCCGTATTTCATGCAAGCTGCCATGCAGTGTCTCACGCAGGCCGGGTCGATCCCCCTTCTCGGTGCAGTGCGGACACAAAATGCATTGCTCAGTCGGAAACGGTATATAAGCGAGGTACGCCGGTTCATTGGCAGTTTCTGCTCGACCTCGAGCACCTCGATACCTTTGATGATTCCTGCTTCCCTGTGAAATTCCTGAGCGCAGGCGACTTCACAAGCGTGACACCCCGTGCAGTACTCGTAGTCAATCAACAGGCCATACTCAGGCTTTTTGTCACTCATTGTCCGCATCCTTGCCGTTGATCTTATAGACTTTACAGAGAAGGTTCTTGAGCGGTGCGCCTAGGCCGTCTTTGCCCTGGCTGCCCATTGGAATCAGTTGGTTGACGTTCGACTTCCAGGCTCCAAAAAGGGACGGCTCCTCCCCGGGCTCCTCAGGAAACCACCATCCGTGGGGTACCATCACCATATCCGGCGACACTACGAGTGTGACCTTCGCCTTGAACTTCTGTTTGCCGAGCCAATTTTCGACCCACACCCACTCTCCGTTGCCGACACCGAGCCGACGGGCGGTATCTGGGTGAATCTCGACGACGGGGTCGGGATCAATCTCGCGCAGCCATGGAATCATCCGATGCTCGGCGTTGAAAAACGCCACCGAACGTCTCCCGGTGGATAGGATCAAGGGATACTCCTTGGCCAGATCGGGACGACTGACAGGCGTGAACGGCGGTTCTTCGTAGTTCGCCATGGGGTCCAGCCCCCACTCTTCACGAAGCGTCGCATAGAGCTCCACCTTACCCGATGGGGTTTGAAAGCCCGGATCTCCTGTCCTTTCGAAGCAATCCCTTCTCATGCCTCCGGTATGGGGCACTCGGGTGACCTTCCGGCGGGAAAGCCCACCCCTTACCCTGGAGTTGCTCGAACGTCATGCCGGAAGGCTCGATGATGTCATCGAACAATTCATGAACGCTGTTCCAGCGGAGGTTCGGATCGAACCTTTTGGCGAGCTCGAAGTTGATCTCGACATCCGGTCTACAGCCGTCCACAGTTATGGCTTTGTTGATGGTCTGCAATGGAATCCACCAGCTCCGGACGCTTTCCTTTTCGAGAAAGCTTGCCGCGGGGAGAACGACGTCCGCGTACTGAGTTGTCGGTGTCATGAACAAATCAACGGCAGCGATAAAGTCGAGTTTCTCGAAGGCCTCACGCCATTTCTTCGGTTCGAATCCAATGCCGGCGATGAGGTTGCCGGTCTGCATCCACAACCCCTTGATAGGGTATGGCTCTTCGGTGAATATCTGATTCAACGTCAAATCGGTTTGAGCCCGCCAGATGAACTTCTTGAAAGGCCCATATCGATCGGCGCCGATCCGCTTCTCATCGATTTCCTCGCTGGCTAACTTGATGACTCCCTCGGCTCCGGGGAGAGCATAAGCAACCGCATCGAAAGCATGTCGGGCGATGATGTTCCCTCCCGGAACATCGAGATTCCCGGTGATACACCAAAGATCGGTGATGGCCTGAGCGGTGGGGGTAATGCCGGGTGTGGAGTCAATGGGCAAACCCCAGTGAATCGCGGCCGGTTTGCTCTTGGCGAAAAAGCGTGCCGCTTCGGCAATGTTATCCCCGTCAACTCCGGTTATCTCCGCAACGCGCCCGATCGGATACTCGCTCACTCGTTCCGCAAAAGCGTCCCAAACCGTTTTGCAGTCGACTTTTTTCCCGCCGGCTAGATCGACCTCGACCTTCCCCTTCAAGGCGGGTTTCGTTCCGTCCAGCTTGAACTTTCCTGAAGCCGAATCCCAGATAACGGGTGCCCCTTTCTTGGTGTCCCAGGCAACAAAGTTGGCTGAGGAACCGGCCTCAGCAAGGTCGCTCTCGCGAAGAAGTTTTCCCGTGTCGCATCTCACCAAGAAAGGAGCATTCGTCCATTTTTCAACGAACTCATGGTCGTACAAATCCTCGTTGAGGATCACGTTGAGAAAGCCCATCGCCAGAGCTCCATCCGTCCCCGCCCTAAGTCTGAGCCATTTTTTCGCCCGGGAGGCAAACCAGGATAGTCTGGGATCAATGCAAATGATCTTTGTACCCCTCTTCATGAGGTCAATGAACCAGTGTCCGAAAATGTTGTCCGGACAAGTGTTCGGGATGTTGTAGCCCCAGATGATGATACACTCCGGGACCTCGTACCTTGGGTCGTCATAGCGGTCAGGCAACCATTGTGAGGCATCAGGCACACAGTAGTCCCCCAAGACCGTTTCCACCGCCGCGATTCTCGGGCTATAGCAGGCATTTCCACTCATGGCGAACATGACATTGGGACTACCGAAGGCATAGGCAAGCATGCATATCCAGGGTCCGATGTCCCGTCCGGTTCCCATCGAGAAGACAACGCTCTCCGGGCCGTACTCTTCCCGGATTTTGCCCATCTTTTCCTCGATGAAATCATAGGCTTCGTCCCAGGAGATCTCCTGCCACTTCCCCTCCCCACGCTTCCCCACTCGCTTGAGCGGACGGGTCAGCCGGTCGGGATGATAGACATACTGGGTCATCGCCAGACACCGGACGCATAGCCGACCCTGATTCCAGGGGTGTTCCGGATCTCCTTCTATCTTAATGAGTTTTCCGTTCTTGATATGCGCCAATACGCCACAGGTTCCATGGCAGCCGGGCCCGGCGGACCAACTGGTCGTCCGGATAATCTGAGTTTCATCGACTTTCATTTTTCCCTCTTAACGAGCGATTATTTCGGATGACGTCGTTGAGAAAAAAAGCCACCCCTAACTAAAACCTAGAACTGCGCTGGAAGCTCATTCGGTTCCCACTGGGGAAATGAATCGACATTCGGTCACCGCTTGCTTCCACCCGGCAGGGCTCGGTGGGAGCCTCGGATGAATCTCGAACCTCATAGCGCAAGGGACTGGCGGGAAGCGACCCCACTTCTTCTCCCGCCGATAGGTTGAAGAGGTGGGTGAACACGAGTTGTTCTCCCTCCAAAGTGTAGGTCCCTCCTTCACCCGAACCTCGCCGGGGTTTTCCTTCGTCATCGATGACAAAGAACAAGACGGTCCAGTCCGTTTGGGTGAAGAATATCCGTCCTTCCACCTGGAGCCGGGAGCCGTCCTTCAAAAAATAGGTCTCGGGTTTCCAGGCGCCGTGAATGTCGACCCCTTGGGCAGCGGTTACCAACGGAAGCACTCCCATGCACATGACCACCAACGCGATCCCCATCACCTTTCGCCATCGAGCCTTCATTCTCCACCTCCCTACCGATCATCGATAACACAGCTCGGGATTTTACTCTTCATTGCGTTCCGGGTCGATTCCGCCGTTCTGAATGACGCCATGGACCGATAAGAATCGTTGCGCCTGACCCTGGAGAGTGACGAACACCTCATCCAAGTACCACGTGTCGCCCAGGCGATCCTGGCGCCACTTGAGGGCCCGGGCGTAGTCGGGACCGAACTTCAGGCACCACCAGCGAATGGCTTCATACGAGAGCGTGATGCTGCGCTCGGCAGCAGATCTTCGGCGTGGACGTTCATGGTGGGAGAAGCTGCGGTTCCCGATGGAGACGGCGCCTCGGATGCCGTGGCGAACGCTGCCGCAGCCCAACCTCCGAGCAGTACGATGAAGAGGGTCGTCCTCATCGCCTCAACCCAAGATTTCCTTACATCTATCTTATTTCAGGTCGTCGGGCTTCAACTCAGATATTCGGTTGTGCTCCTAGTGAATCGACTCGAGCACGAGTGAAATCCCCTGCCCTCCGCCGATGCACATGGTCACCAAACCGTATTTCTTCTTGGCGCGGCGGAGTCCATAGGCACAGGTCAGCGTTAGAATCGCACCCGTCGCTCCCAAGGGATGCCCCAGAGCGATAGCGCTTCCCACCGGGTTGACTTTTTCCGGATCGATGCCCATATCCTCGAAGTCTTTGATGACCGCCAGGGCTTGAGGAGCAAAGGCCTCGTTGAGCTCCACATGATCGATGTCCGTGCCTTTCAGTCCGGTCTTCTCGAACGCGATTTTCGTTGACGGAACGGGCCCCCAACCCATGATTTGCGGGTCACATGCGGCAACTCCCATACCCACTAGGCGAGCCAGCGGTTTGTAGCCGTGCTTCTCGGCATCGGACTCCTTTCCAATGACCATTGCTGCTGCTCCATCAACAACGGCACTGGCATTACCGGCGGTAATGATGCCGCCCGGCTCAAAGGCGGCACGAAGTCGTCCCATCTTCTCCATGCTCACGTTGTCGAGGATGTGGGTGTCGTACTTCAATGTGACTGGCTCACTCGCTCCATCTTCTTGGACAGAGACCGGTTCGATTTCCTCATCAAACCAGCCTGCGTCTCGTGCTTTCTTGGCATTCGTGTGAGACCGATAACCGAACTGGTCGGCTTCTTCGCGGGTGATTCCGTACCGTCGGCCCAACTCTTCCGCCGTATTGGCCATCGCCATTCCGGCACCCGGATCGTAAAGCCCCATCAGCAACGAGTCTTGCAGATGGGTTCCCGGCGGCAGACTCTTGGCATCAATGGGGCCATATTTCTGCACCGCCGTTCCCAGCTGACGCCCCCTAACGTTGAAGAGCTGGAAGGGGTACTGCATGCTTTCGGCTCCCCCGACTACCATGAAAGGACGTGCTTGATCGTGTCGCAGGCCGGCCGTCATGATCTCAGCCCCCACGGCGACCGCTTCGGCACCCGAGCCGCAGATGCGAGCCACGGTCAATGCAGGGACATCCTGACCGAGCCCACCTCTCCAGCGCATACCTTGGGCACCGTAGATGGAGTCTCGATGGCTGTGGGCCGACATGCCCATGATCACATGACCGATGAGCCCCTTGTCGACGGGCGTTGCTTCCAGAGTCGACTGGATGGCCATGCCACCGAGTTGAGTCGTGGAGAAGCGTGAGAAGAGCCCGGGCTTCTTGTTGTCGATGAGTATGTCCGCTCGTGGCGTCCGTCGCGCACCGTCGAGGATGACGATGGATCCGTTCTTACCCATGGTTTCTCCTCCCCTTTACTCGTTCATGAAGGCCGCCGGAACCCGGGGGCCGTTGACGATGAAGTTCGTCATACCAATGTTGTAGTCGACCGTCTCCTTACAGCGCGCGAACCCGGCCGCTTCGACCTTCAGTCCTTCCGGTAAAGACTTGGTGATGCCGTTTCTGATGACGTCCACGATAATGGTGTCAACGGCGACCGAATGCTGCCCAATATCCAGTTTCGGGACCACTGCTGGAAACGCCATGGGCTCCGGATTCACGGGTGCAAGCTTCACTTTTCCATCGATATGGTCACGAATGAGATCCTTTGCGGCTTTCACCACATCGGGAGAAGGCTCCCCCACCGCCCAGCCCCATTCGCAGGCCTCCTTCGCGCCGACGGGACGACCGGTTCTCAGTAGGTCCAACCCCCGTTCGAGACCAATGAGGCGAGGCAGCCGCTGTGTCCCGCCGTAACCGGGAATGATCCCGAGGTTGACTTCGGGTTGTCCCAGCATCAGTTGAGGTCCCACGACGCGGGCGTGGCAGGACATGGAGATTTCCGCACCACCGCCGAGCACCGGGCCATCCACGGCGGCCACCACCGGCTTACTCATGTTGACGATCTGAGAAAGAACCTCGTGTCCACTGAGGCATTTCTTCTCCGCCTCCTCCGCGGTCTTGAGCGCCGCCAACTCCATGATGTCAGCACCCGCGAGCGAACCGTCGAAGCTCGTGAGAACCACACCCTTCACGCTCGCATCGGCATCGAGCTTCTTGAATGCGGACTCGATCTCGTTCATCGTCGGGTCGTTCAGTGCGTTCTTGACCTCAGGCCGGCTGATGTTGACGACTGCAATATCCCCATCGCGTTCGACCTTGACGTTGCGGTAGAAGGAAACGAGCTTTTTTTCCTGGATGCTCTGAGGCACCTCGAATCCTTGGTTCTCTTCCGCGTAAGTCGTGCAAATTTCTTTGACCTTGTCTGCACCATACTTCTCCGCCAGGTCCAGAAGTCCTTTGCGAAATCCCAATGCGTTCTTGCTGAGCCAATTCAAATCGGCCGGATCGCAAACCTCGTTGTCGACGACGAAGTAAGTCCGGCCGAGGAGGACGGCGAGAATCCAATCCAGCACCTGTTTACCCAAAGCCTCGTCGTGGCTGGGATCTCCCGGATTCTTGGGGTCGAGCCAAGGTGTATTCGCCTGCGTTCGAAAGATCGGCGGCGGCTCGAACCAAGGGCTCCCCGTGGGTGCATCTCTCATGAGCTCGAGGCAATGAATGTTCAGCAGATTGCCTTTCGTCAAGTCCATGACGTTGAAGGGTCCTCCTCCTCCAATAGCATCGTTGACGATCTTGTCCACTTGAGCCGGAGTGGCCGTCCCCTCGGCGACGATACGTGCGGCTTCTGCACAGTAGTTACAGAAAATGTCGTCCGCGGCAAAACAAGCAACGTCCTTGGTCACGATGGGGACCTTGCCCAGTTGCTTGAGGGTGGCCAGCATACGGTCACCGAAGCTCTGGTCTCCCGAGAGCACGACCTCCATGGGAAGGGCTCGCCAGGCGGGAAAGAAGGGGTGATTGACGAAACAGCGTTCGGGATGCTTGGCATTCGCAGCGATTTGTGATCGGGGAATTCCTGAAGTCGCAAAACCAATCAGACAATCCGCCGAGACCACCTCTTCCAAACTCTTCAAAATGGCCTGCTTGATCGACAGGTTCTCGCTAGCGGCTTCGATAACATAATCACATTCGGCGAGATCTTTGATCTCCATCGTGGGGATGACACCCGCCTCCATGGCTTTTGCCGCTTTGGGATTGATTTTGCCCCTGGAAAGGCCTTTCTTTACGTATCCCCTGATGCGATCGATACCGGCATCCAGTGCCTCTTTCTTCACGTCAAGAAGATAGACTTTGCCACCGCCTCTGGAAATGGCGGAAATGAACCCATATGCCAGGTCGGGCCCAATGGACCCAGAGCCAATGACACCGATCTTCATCAGAAGACTCCTTCCATGCTGGCCGAAAGGTCGTTAGTTTTTTCGTCTTACAGTGTTCAATAGTGCTCGGTGGTTTTCAATCACGTTCAATCATCGAGAAGTCGACCTATTCGATCGAATTCCGGCAGCGCCAATTCTGCCACAGTTGACGGAAAGGACGAAACGCCCTAGTCTTTTGGCGCTTGTCTCGTCGTGTCAACGGGAGAAAAAACATGTATATCTCGGATTTCGAGTATCACCAGCCCAAAACGGTCGCCGAAGCCTGCCGATTGCTCGAAAGCAATCCCGACGGAGCCATTCTCGCGGGCGGTACGGACTTGTTGGTCGACTTGAAACAGGGCAAACGCCATCATCCCAGCATCATTTCAATAACAGATATTCCCGATCTGCAGGCGGTTGAGCTCTCGGGCGACAAGATCTTCATCGGAGCTTGTGTCACCCACAACGGGCTCGCGGACTCGCCCGTCCTGCGGCAGCACTGCCCTGCATTGGCAGAGGCGGCGGAGACTATAGGCACGGAACAGATCCGAAATACCGCTACCGTCGGAGGAAACCTCTGTACGGCCGCTTCCTGCGCGGACACCGCTCCCATGCTCATCGCGCTCGGTGCGGAGGCGCTACTCACATGTACGCAGAATGAGCGAACGATCCCGCTCAGTGGATTCTTCACCGACCACCGGACGACTGCTCTCCAGAAGGGCGAGATCCTGACGCGTATCGTGCTGCCGATACCAATCCAGGGAACAGGAGC
Source organism: uncultured Acidobacteriota bacterium (assembly GCA_963697355.1). Lineage (GTDB taxonomy): Bacteria > Acidobacteriota > Vicinamibacteria > Marinacidobacterales > DATDRI01 > CAVONV01. The sequence goes on along the minus strand of CAVONV010000016.1, from coordinate 102,097 downwards.
AGCCTACAAGAAATTTGGGCTGCGAGGAGCAGCCAACATCTCTGTGGCGTCGGTGGCGGCCATGGTCCGACTCGTGGACGGCCTATGCGAAGATGCTTGTTTCGTCATGGGAGCCGTAGCGCCTACGCCGAAAATCGCGCGAGGCGCGATAGGACTCGTCAAGGGGAAGCCCGTTACCGGGATCTCTGAAGCATCCGTCGGTGCGGCAGTGGCCGAAGAGGCAGAGCCCATCGACGATATCCGAGGCACCGCCCGTTTTCGGCGGGAGATCACGGCGGTTCTGGCTCGTAGAGCCCTCATCGAGGCACTCGACCGCGCGAAGAGGTCACAACAATGAAAACGATCGTCGAATTGAACGTCAACGGCACACTTCATGAAGTCGCTGTCCGTACCGGCGCCACTCTTGCCGACATTCTCCGTGACGAGCTGAGACTCACGGGAACGAAAAAAGGCTGTGAGCTTGGCGACTGCGGGGCTTGTACGGTCCTCTTGGACGGTAAGGCGGTGAACTCTTGTTTGACTCTGGCGCTCGAGGCCCAGGGGAAACCCATCATCACGATCGAAGGGCTCGCGGACGGCGAGGGGCTTCACCCCATTCAGCAATCCTTTGTCGAGAAGGGTGCGATCCAATGCGGGTTCTGCACCCCCGGCATGATACTGCGAACCAAGGCCCTTCTCGACACCAATCCCGAGCCGTCTGAAGAACAGATCCGCTTGGAGCTCAGTGGAAATCTATGTCGATGTACGGGATATACCAAAATCATCGAGGCCGTCCAAACGGCCGCGCAATATCTCAAGGGAGAGAAGCCGGCGGCTCTCGAATACGCGCCTCAGAAATCGGCTGTCGGTCTATCCGTTGTCGGGAAACGCCTCCCGAAACCAGACGCTCCCGATAAGGCGACCGGGCGTGCCATCTACACGGATGACATCGTCCTTCCCAACATGATCTACGGCAAGCTTCTGCTCAGCCCCCTTCCCCACGCCGTCATCAAATCCATCGACACGTCCAAGGCTCGGGCACTCGACGGTGTCAAGGCGATTCTAACGGGTGATGACGTTACCGATGTCACATGGGGCACTTCCCCCGCCCGCTACGATGAGACTGTCCTGGCAAAGGACAGAGTTCGATATGTAGGGGACGTCGTCGCCGCCGTCGCCGCCGTTGATGAACAAACCTGTTACAAAGCTCTCGACTTGATTGATGTCGAGTACGAAGAGCTCCCGGCAGTATTCGACCCCCATGAAGCCATGAAAGAGGGCGCACCTCGGCTCTTCGATCACAAGTACGAGAACAACATCAACACGAGAGTCGACCACCACTTTGGCGACGTCGACAGAGGTTTCGCCGAGGCGGACCACATCAGGGAAGCGACGTTCGTCGGCAACCGGGTTTACCAGAACCCTATCGAACCGCATTGTTCGATCGCCGAATGGGATCACCATGGCAAGGTCACACTCTACACGTCAACTCAAGTCGTTCACTACGTTCACCACCAACTCTCACGGATCCTCGATGTGCCGTTGGGAAAAATACGGGTGGTCATGTATCACACGGGAGGCGGCTTCGGCGCAAAAGCAGCGACGAGTCCTCTGGAGATCTTGTCGATCCTCCTGGCAAAAAAAGTGGGTTGCCCCGTGAAGATGAGATTCAACCGGGAGGAAATGTATCTGTACGGGAGAGGTCGGCACAAGCAGACCATCGATCTCAAGATTGGTGTCAAAAATGACGGCACCATTACGGCGGTGCAACAAAAAGCGGTTTTAGAGGGTGGTGCCTACTCCAGCTTCGGAGTCGTTACCACTTACTACGCCGGCTCGATGGTTCCAACCCTCTACAAGATTCCCAACTACAAGTACGACGGCTACCGGGTCAATACGAATCTTCCTCCTTGCGGTGCCATGAGAGGTCACGGCTGTCCTCACCCGCGTTTTGCTTTCGAATCCCTTCTCACCATGATTGCCGAAGACATCGGCCTCGACGCCATCGAGATACGTCTCAAGAACGCTATGGAACCCGAGACCCGGACCTGCAATGACCTCGACATCCACTCTTGCGAGTTCAAAGCCTGCCTCGAAAAGGTCCGAACAAGATCCGGATGGGATGACAAAAAGGGCAAGCTCCCTCCCGGTCGCGGGATCGGCATCGGTTGCGGTGGTTTCGTCTCCGGCGCCGGCTATCCCATCTATCGCTCTCAGTTTCCCCACTCCAACGCCATGATCAAAGTGGAAGAAGACGGATCCAAAGCCGTGCTCTTCACCGGGGAAGCGGATATCGGACAAGGTTCGAACACCGTGCTCGCTCAAATGGCCGCCGAGGCTATGGGTATAACGCTCGATCGGATGAATGTCGTTTCTGCTGACAGCGACATCACGCCTCTCGGCTTCGGCGCCTACTCGAGCCGTGTGACCTTGATGGGCGGCAACGCGGCCAAGATGGCGGGCGAAGAGGTCAAGCAACAGGTCCTAACTGTAGCATCCGCCATTCTCGACGCACCCGTCGAAGACTTGGACGTCGGGGACAACAAGATCTTCAAGAAAAACGACACTGAAAAGAGCATCCCTTGGCAAGAAGCTGCGACGGCATATTTCTCGAGCAACGGCCCCCTTGTCGGACGGGGACATTACGCACCACCTAAAGGTCTTGGCGGAAAATACAAGGGAGCCGCCGTGGGTACTTCCCCCGCTTACTCGTTCTCCGCCGCCGTTTGCGAAGTCGATGTCGACATGGAGACGGGAAAAGTCAGAGTGCTGAACTTCTGGGATGCACATGATTGCGGCACTGCTATCAATCCGCTAGCCGTCGAAGGTCAAGTCGAGGGCGCCGTCGTCATGGGATTGAGTGAGACACTTTTGGAGAATCAAGTGTTCGACGAGAAAGGAACGGCCATCAATGCGGACCTGCATAACTACATGATGGCCACGTCGAACGATGTCCCTATTATCGACTCATCCCTCGTCGACAGCTACGAGCCGGAAGGCCCGTTTGGCGCCAAGGAAGTCGGAGAGGGAGCAACCCTTCCAGTGCTCGGAGCCATCGCCAACGCTGTGGCCGACGCCATCGGGGCTCGAATCTACGATCTTCCCATCACACCGGAGAAAGTACTGAAAGCTATCGACGGTAAGAAGAAGTAGTTACATCGTTGATTGGTGAGTAACGATGTCAGGAGGAAGGAGAAAGTACAAAGGAGAAAGTCGCCCGGCTTCGCCGGGTAATCACCCAGAAGCGGCTACTTCCTACTTTCTACTTTCTACTTTCTACTTTCTACTTTCTACTTTCTACTTTCTACTTTCTCCTGCACTGTTGCTACTCTACGCATAAATCGTCTTGAGCTCAGCAATGCTGTGAGCGATATCGACGACATGGGCGCACCGTGCCTCGCAGGTAGCACAAGACGTGCACATTCCCAGGCCTTCGGACACTGGGATACCTTCCAAGGTCGCTCGCGCTTCGAAAAAGTTGGAATACTGCCCAGCATACATATGGGTACGCATGAGGGTTGGAATATCCACTGATTTGGGGCAAGTTTCGACACACTTGTAACACTGCTGACAGAATGCCGTTGTGACTTTGATCTCCTTGCTTTCGAGAAACGCCTTCTCTTCTTCATTGAGATCCAAACCACGGGCGACCTCAAAATCCTGAGCCATGTGATCGAAATTCGTGTAGCCCGGTATGGCCGTCGTGATGTGCTCGTTCCGCAGCACATATTTGAGCGCAGCCGTCTCGTTGATGGGCCCTAGGTTCTTGCGTTGGCGTCCCCCACCCTGGGTCTTCATGGCGATCAAGCCGATGCCCTTTTGGGCGGCGTTCTCGATGGCTTCGAACAGAGCCGCATTGTCCGCCATGGTGAAATTGACGGAGAAAAGGACCACGTCGTAGAAATCCATACCCGCCACTTCGTTCAGGACGAGGTCTTGGCCCGCATGCGTTGAGACACCGACGAAACGGGCTCTGCCTTCCTTCTTGAGTTGCGCTAGAGCCTCGACGACGCCTGGATTATGCGCATCCTCGGCGGTTCGGATGTTGTGCAACATCAAAACGTCCACGTACTCGCTTCGGAGCCTCTTCGCGCAACCCGCGAAATCCTCGAGAAATTGCTTTTTTACGGCTTCCTTTCCCATTGTGCTCGGGAAACCGTCCCTACTGCGACCTGGTGCGGGGATCTTCGTCACAATGGTGACCTTGTCCCTTACTTTCATCCTCTCGATCCCAGTTCCCACCATCTCCTCGTTCCGGCCTCCCTGATAACTCTTGGCCGTGTCGAAGAGACGCACGCCGATTTCGTAGGAGCGCGGAATGAGCTCGGGATTGTTCGCGTTCATCACTCCCATGCTCACGATAGGAAGACGGATTCCAGTCTTGCCAAGAGTTCTGTAAATAATCCCTGCGTCCGATTGGACGAGAGTGCCACGAGGTTTGCCAACAGTAGTGAAACCGGTCAGGCTCACTGAAGCCAAGCCGACGGAAGTACGAGACAGGAACTCTCGACGACTACAATCAGAGACCTTTCCTTTCATCACACACTCCTTTCCGCCAACGCCGTTGGCAGACGTCTCGCGAATCCAACGTTTCGGCGGACCCGCCGTAGCCATACTCTGAAATCCATGGGCGAAGGCGGGCGTTTTCTAACTGCTCTAGCTTGTACTCATTTTGCTGAGCATTGCGGCAAGTGCATTCTTTCCCACCTCCTCCGAAGGCGGGCCCAGAACAATCAAAAGGTTACTGCCGGAACGGACGGCCAGGACTTTGCCGTAGAACCTATCTTCTCCAACAAAGCCCTCGTCTCCCAATCCCTCGAGAACAGTCTGTTCGCCGCTCCCCAAGAGGAACTCCTTGTACTTGCTCAGACCACTCGCTGCGGTTTCGGCATCCTCCGCCAGTACGGCCACGATCTTGTAATCGGTGGCATCGGATTGGTACTGAACCTCGAAGGCATTTCTGAGGTAGCTCTGGCCCAATACATCTCGGGGTAAGAATTGGATGCTCCGAGCTTTCTGGTTTTCCGTTGGGAAGTACCCTGCTTCTCGAGGCTCGACCGCTTGATGGTCGATCTTTCCAGAGATCGCTTCGGCGAGGTTCGTCAGTTGTTCCTTGAGCTCATCGCTCTCTTCGAACACAGTCAACTTCACGTAGTACGGGCCGTGCCAGAAATTCAAGGCCGTTCCACCGATATAGCCTTCGGCTCCGATATCGAGGAACTCGTAGTCCGGATTCCGTTCTTGGCAATAGATGCCGAAAGCATGGAGGGGATCCTGCATCCTGTAGATGTCGATGACGGCTTGCTGATCAGTCGTCCCCATCGAATAATCGGCCGTCGCGACTTCTTCAAAGCCATACATCACGTAGCCATCGGCAGCTCCGTTGATGAACTCCCAGAGGTTATCGGGCGTGAAGAACCTGGGCTCGCCCGTCTTGGTCCAATCCGACACGGCATTATCCGCTGGCAAGAGCGCGATCAAATCAGAGCCGCCCGATGTCACCTCCGGAACAACTCCTTCCTCAACAGCCGGCTGCCCCCCCCCACAGGCCATCATCAATCCCACGAAAGCAAAAGAAGCAATGATGTTTCTAAGACACATAAATAAACCCCTCTTCACTTGAGTACTTGAATACTTGAGTACTCGAGTACTCGAATTCTCGATTCAACTACTCCCCAACCTAATCTGATTCGTCCTAGATCGCGTCTCCCCTATGTTGGTCACATAAACCGCCGGTTTGTTCTGTACAGGGCAAACGTGCTCACAGACGCCACAACCAATGCAACGATCCACATCCACTCTCGGTCTCTGTACGACAATGGTCGTCCCATCGGAACGAGTCACCTCTTCCTCCTTGACCCAAATCGCTTTGGGTGAAGTCGGACAGAACTCCTCGCAGACGATACACGGAATGTCCATCGCCCAGGGTAGGCACCGGCCTCGGTCGTAGAAAGCGGTCCCGATCTTCACAGGTTGACCTTCTTCAGCCGGGAATCCATCGCTTTCGGTCGGATGGGCTCGTCCGCCCCATCCTCTCGTCTTCGGTGATTTCCCAAATCGCGCCGGTGGGACACACTTGTCCGCAGAGCGTGCATGTCGATTCGCAGTATCCAACGCGCATGATGAGAGTCGGAGACCAGATACCCTCCAAGCCCGCTTCAAACAAAGTCGGATGGATCGCGTTGTTGGGACAAACCTTCATGCACTCTCCGCAGCGAATGCAACGAGCCAAGAACTCATCTTCCTCGACCGATCCCGGCGGGCGGATGAGCCGCGCATCGTAGTCCTTGGCCAAACCCGTGGTGGCGCGCAACATGGGCAGAGCCACCAGACCGGCAGCCGAGGCGGTGAGGACTTTCCGTCGCTTCAAATCTGCTCCCGTACGAACTGATTCGAGATTGGGATAAAACTTGAATTTGATAACGTCGTTCGGACATTCGGTCTCACAGTTGAAACACAGATGGCATTCCGCCTGTCTCCAGGCCACACCCCCTTGCGGCTCGCAAGCTCCCTGGCAATGCAGGAGGCAACGATTGCAGTCATCGCAAGCCGCGTTGTTCTTCTCCATGCCGTATATAGAGAACCGAGAGAGTAGCCCCATTAGGGCTCCGAGCGGACAGATGCCCCGACACCAAAAGCGTGTAATGAATCGATTGAGCAGAAGCACCCCGACAAAGATGAGGCCAACGAGAAAACCCCAATGATAGTAGCGAGGTTCGTAAGTCAAGATGTTCGTCGCAAACAACTTGTAGCCGACGTCGGCGACCGACTGCAGAGCCGCATTCTCCGTACCATAGAGGGCATCGAGACCGCCACCAATAACGATATTCATCGCGGGAAGTATCGAAACGGTGAGCGATCGAACCAGGAAAGGTATGGGATCGATGAGGCCCGTCACGAGTGAAGTGAAAAGCGACATGACGAGAACGCCGATGAGCAGGTAGTACTTCGTCGACATCCATTTCTTGTATCGGTTGGCTTCGATCCGCTTCTTGCCCCGTCGCTCCGGCTTGTAGCTCGAGAAGAAATGGCTGAGCGAGCCCAAGAGGACAAATCCACCCACAAAAGAAACGGCCGACCACGAGCGTGCCGGCAATGATGACCAGTGCCCAGATGTGTTCTTGTAGAGTGTATGAGTAGAAATGGACGTGGCGAAAAGGCCACCAACGGATCCATTTCGAGGAAAATACTGACCGGATAGCCAATCGTATCGGTTCCGCACTCCCCGCCTCCACCGTAACGAGGAAAATCCGTTCTGAACAGGAGGAACAGGAAAAGCAAAGAAGAACAACTGTGAAATTCTGCGGAGGGTTCCGCAGGCGTCTTCTTGGCTCTAAAAGCGTCTACAAACTTCTCCCACGTGGTCTGCTTCTTCTCGGTTGCCATGATTCCACTCTCACTTCATCAACGGCTTGCACTTGTCTTGGGCAAGGCGAGCGAGCCGACTGCCTACAAACTGACTCTTTCGATGTCGAGCTCTTGATAATTCTTGTTCCCGATCCCACGGTCGTGGCCAATGGTAATGAAAGGCAGTTGATCCGCATGGAGATCGAGAAATGTAGCCCCGAAAGCATCTACCGCGATGGGATCGGTACTCGCAATGAGGGTTTTCGCAAGCTTTACGTCCTCGAGGTTTCCGCCTTGTGGTCCGTTCGTCATCAAGATGCGGTAGGCATCCAGAATCGTCAGCGTAGGACGGAGAAACGTCGAGAGGTCGGCGATACTGACGTCGATGTTTTGATGCAGTTGGTTTCTCCGCCCGCCCAGCATTCCGTACCAGTTCTTCATGGCCATGGTGGCTCGAGCAAGATTGTGATGCTTCAGGATGGGCAAATTGATGATCTTGTCCGCCTCGATGACCGGCGTGAAAACCGGCCAAACGGTAAGAGCCTCGCCATTGATCCGAATATCCCGGAACTTCCGCTCCTCCGGCAAGATCACGGTGGCACCCACGGATTCCGCCGCCTTCGCTATGCCGCTTCTTCGAAAACACCTTCGCGGCTCGTTGCAGGAGACATCCGTGACCACGACCTTCTTTGCACCGGCATTGAAACAAAGCTCGGCCACGGTTTTGACGACTTCCGGATTGGTGTTGGCCGCTTGTTGCGGTACACGATCCCAACCGATATTGGGCTTCAGGACAACGACGTCACCTCGAGATACAAAGGTCTCCATCCCACCGAGCGCATTGATCGCAGCCTTTGTGATGTCCTCGGGAGATCCATCTGAAGCGACCACCATGTCGGGAATTGGCCGACTAACATCAACTCTGTAATCGCGAAGGCCTGACGCAGACACCTCTTGTTGAGGATGCTCACTGCGAGATCGCAACCAGAAGCCCAGACCACCGGCTGTCAGCACGGCAATGCCCGCTTTGGAGGATCGCTTGATGAAATCGCGGCGACTCGAGCCCGGGTCGGTCATGATGAGGTTCCTTTCTATCGTTGAGCATAGTTAAGCATAACTCCGATAAAGAACTCAAGAACTCAAGTACTCGAGCACTCAAGTAGGCCCGGCTGTATGGAGCGATCAAGTATCAAAGTAGGAGAAAGAATAAAGAATAAAGAAGAGAGAACAAAAGAAAAGATCTAGTAGTCGTCAATACGAGAGCTACTTTCTACTTACTCCTTTCTACTACTCCCACTCGGGTTGGCTAGACGCAACTCATACCAAACGCGACAACGACTCCAGGTCCTTCAAGCCAAGGCCTGTCAAAGGAATCAGAACGCGCCCGCCGAAATCTCGATTCGCCTCCCGCCACACATGGTAGCCGGCTAGAGCAGCGGCAGAGGTGGGCTCGACCAAGTATCCTCTTCGAGCCAGCCATCTCTGGGCGGCTTGAATTTGTGCGTCGTTGACGACGACCGCCGTACCGTCCGTGGCTCGTATCGCTTCGACCACCGACCGAAGTCGTGCAGGCTCTCCAATCGCAATGCCGCCGGCGAGAGTTTTCTTGGTCTTGGTCTCCGCCCTTTTTCCGGTGATTTCGGCGTAGATGGGAGAATGGGAAACGGCTTGGACACCCACGAGGCCCGGAACCTTCTCTAGCCATCTCATGGCTTTCATTTCTTCAAAGCCTTTGTAGCTCCCAATAAGAAGCGAACCATTACCAATGGGATAAAAGATGTAATCAGGAAGCGGATCCATTTGCTCGAACACCTCGTAGGCAAACGTTTTCGTCCCCTGCAAAAAAAACGGCTGCCAGTTATGACTGGCATAAAATGTCTCGCGGGAGCGCTCGAGTGCGCGGTTTGCCACATCATCGCGGGTGCCTGAGACGCGTTCGAGTATGGCTCCGTAGCTCGCAATTTGGACCGCCTTACTTTCCGGTATGTCGGCCGGGACCATCACGCGGCAACGAATCCCTGCTGCCGCAGAGTAAGCAGCGAGAGAGCACCCGGCGTTACCCGAGCTATCCTCTAGAATCTCTTCGACTCCCATTTCCTTGAGACGGCTCAGCAACACCGAGGCACCGCGATTCTTTGAACGAGCCTGTTGGCGCTAGAAACTCTAGTTTCAGGCCCACGGAAGACCCGTCGACCGTCTCTTCGAGAACAGGCGTCATCCCCTCTCCCAAACTGACGATGGAAGCATCTCTTTCGAGAGGAAGAGCGCGCCGGTACCTCCAGAGGGTTTGAGAGGGCGTGAGGTCATCTCGTATCATGACGGTCTCGAAACGAATCTCCAACGGACCACCGCACCTGCATCGAAAACCAAGGAAGTCCTTGGGATAGGCTTCACAACATCGCGTGCACTCAATTGACCAAATCATGATCGAATCATGTTGCATAGGAGAAGCAACTGCAAATCAGCTTCTGCTGTCTCATCGCCTCGGCGTCCGCCTCCTGAGGGAAGCTTCTGAAGGAGCTAGCCGTGCCTTCTGGCTGGCCACGAGGCCAGACATTTCGGCGGAACAAAGCCAACTCGACTCGAGAGACCCCTAAATACTACGTTTCATCAAAGCAGGTTCTGCGGTAAATTAGAGGTGTCGGAGCGCCGAGGAAGTGAGAAAAGAAATGAAAAAGGCTCTTGTCGTGACTATTGTCGCTGCCACGATGTTCCTGCTTGGTGTCACGGAGGCGGACGCAAAAGGAGAAGCCTCTTTGTACCTGGGTCGCACCTCTGCCACCGACCTGCGCCTTACCAACATGACCACTTTCGGCGGCACCATTGGGATATTCGGGGGTTTCTTGGGTGTCGAATTTGGAATGGAGTACTCGCCTTCATCCACCTTTGAGATTGGCCCTTTCGACACTGGAGCTTCGATTTTCAATCTCATGGGTAACATCGTCCTTCAAATACCGTTGGGTGTCTTCTACCCTTACGGAACGGTCGGCTATGGACTCGTAAGCACCAGCCTCAACGCGGACATACTCGACAATTTCGGCGGAACCGTTGGCGCGTTCAATTTTGGCTTTGGCGCCAAGATCTATGTCACCGATAGCATCGGCATCAAGCTCGACTATCGCCGGTTCTCGCTTCAAACGGACGACAACGATCCTAAGTTCGTGATCCCTCTTACCGGCATCCAGATCGACACCAATCCAGATCTAAACCGGATCGTGGCCGGTGTGTCTTTTAGGTTCTAGGTCTCTGTCTGGTTGGTCAGGGGATAGCCCACAAGGGACCGTCCCCGTCATCCCTTCTTGAGCTAAATCGCCATAACCTGGGGCGTGAGACCCACTCGCGTCCCTTTATTTCTCGTTACGCTTGAGTCGACCCATAGAGATAAGTGACTTTTTTTCAGTGGATTGAAGCGTCCGAGAGTAGAGCTAAAGCAGTATAGTTCCAATGGCACAGTCCTTGTAAACGAACTCGAGGGTGTTTTGGATAATAGTCCCTGCGCGATTCGAGAAACCCAGCACTCCTTGGTCCGTATCATCAGCAGGTCCCGCTATTCACTAAGGATTCTCAAAGCCGGGGGAGCTCAAATGTCTCAAGTCCCCCGGCTTTTTCTTTAGAGGAGCACTGATGTCAGGCGCACTCGACGGTATTCAGGTTCTCGATCTATCCCGTGTCCTCGCGGGGCCTTACTGCTCCATGATCCTGGGTGATCTTGGGGCCGATGTGATCAAAGTCGAGCTCCCCGGAGCGGGAGACGAGACCCGAAGCTGGGGACCTCCCTTTACCGCTTCGGGAGAAAGCGCTTACTTCATCTCTATCAATCGCAATAAGCGTAGCATCACGGTGAACCTGAAGACACCCGAGGGTGTCGCGATCATCAAGGACTTGGCGCGCAAGTCGGATGTTCTCCTCGAGAACTTCCCTCCGGGAACGACGGAGAGGCTCGGGATCGACTACGGCGTTGTTCGTAACGTCAATCCCGGGATCATTTATTGCTCGATAACCGGCTTCGGTCCCGACGGCCCTTACAAGAACCGAACCGGCTACGACGTCGTCGCTTCCGCTCTGGGAGGATTGGTTGGCATCACCGGCGAGCCCAACGGTCCACCCGTCAAGGTAGGAGTGGCGATCACGGACGTCTGCACGGGCCTTTCCGCCCATGGAGCCATCTGCGCGGCCCTCTATGCCCGCGAGAAGACCGGGAGGGGCCAGCAGATCAGCTTGTCTCTTCTGGAAACGCAAGTGGCGGCTCTGGTCAACATGGCGAGCTCCTACCTCATCTCAGGCCAGATTCCCCAACGCTGGGGTACGGCCCACGAAAGCATCGTGCCGTACCAGGGTTTCCAAGTCCGTGACAAGTACATCATCATCGCCGCAGGCAACAATAATCTCTGGGCCAAGCTCTGCAAGGGCCTCGGCGCACCGGAGCTCATCGAGGATCCCCGCTTTTCTACCAACCCTTTGCGTGTCCAGAATCGCAAAGAGTGTATCGACCGTCTAACATCACTCTTGCAGACTAAAGCCGCCGAGGAGTGGGTCGACATTCTAAATGCGGAGGGTGTGCCCTGTGCTCCCATCAATACGATGGACGCGGTGTTTTCGGATCCACAAGTCTTGCACCGAAAGATGCTCGTCGAGGTCGACCACCCTTCCGCCGGCAAGATCAAGATGGCCGGGATTCCCGTCAAGTACTCGGGCACCGAGGCAACCATCAGGCGACCTCCTCCGCGCCTCGGCGAGCACACGGACGAGATCCTGACTGATGTCCTCGAATTCGACCAGCTGAGACTGGACGACTACAGAGAAAGAGGAATCATCTGAACATCTTCGACGTGAGACGATTGTGAGCGGAAATGGGACCACCAAGAAGGGCTGGAAAGTAACGTTCGATAAATGTGTATTAGTGTTATGACAAGCTGATTTGTGGACAGGACCATTGGCCCCTGACGAAGGAGTTTTCTACAATACGAGTTATGGACGAAGACCATAACAAAATGTACCGCCAGACCGAAGTGCGGGCGTGGAAGGGCGGGACCGAGATCGAGAAGCCGGATTTCTTGGTCACCGAAGAACCGCTGGAGATCCGCGTCAATGATCTATCCGCTGCGGTCACCATGCGCACGCCCGGTCAGGACGATGCGCTGGCGGTTGGATTCTTAGCCACCGAGTCCATCCTGCGCTCACCCGCCGATTTGTACGATGTACTGCGTTGCGGCGATCCCGACGATCTCCACATTGGCAATATCGTGAACGTCTATGTGGATGAGGAACAGGTTCCTCGCGATCTGGACAGTAGGCACCGCTACGCCACCTCCAGTTGCGGCCTGTGTGGACGGGCGACGGTCGATCATGCGATCCGTACGCTCACTCCGCTCGATTCCGATCTAGTAGTACAACGAAGCCTCATCGCACGACTCCCCGAGGCACTCCGTGCGGCACAGCCGGTGTTCTCTCGCACCGGCGGGCTCCACGCCGCGGGTCTTTTCAGTCGGCAGGGAGAGTTGCTCTTCGTTGCTGAGGACATAGGCCGGCACAACACAGTCGACAAGGTGGTCGGCCGGGCTTTGCTGTCCGGTTGCTGGCCGCTGACGGACACCCTCCTGATGGTCAGTGGCAGAGGAGGCTTCGAGATCGTGCAAAAGTCCCTCGCGGTTCGAATCCCAGTGGTATGTTCCGTTTCCGCCCCGTCCACGCTCGCGGTCGACTTGGCACGAGAGGCGGGGATGATCCTGGTGGGATTTCTACGGGGTGAGTCGATGAACGTTTACGCGGGAGCCGATCGTATCGTGAGCTAGGCGTAAGGAGGCTGATGCAATGCCTTCAGTTGACCGCTTCGGATAGGTGATCCTGTTGGTGGTCGGTTGGCTTACTCGGCTGTCTATGGAGGCTTCAACCAGCTCAGACGCAGTGACTTCGTCACCTCGTTCGAATCGATCCTCAACGAAGCTCATCACTTCAGAACTGAGTTTCGAGGGGCCCTTTGGCCCTGACTTTTTCCAGAGCAGTCCGGCAGTGCTCTTCCACTCAGCGCCCGAAGCAGACCCGTGCGGTGACCTGAGCAGACCGGCGCGGCCTCGAATAGCGGTTCTTTCATACAGACAACTTACAAGTCTAGATATCTAGAACTGCGTCAACTTCCCATGCCGTTCTCATTATGACCTCCTCGCGCTCGTCCAGTCCGTCCCACCAGGCACTATATTGCTGTGGACAAAAAATGGCTGCTGCAATATCATCCAAGATTATGAAAGCAGAGAACATTGTTGAGACTCGTCGCCCGAACGCACCGGATAAGCAACCGGTGGAAGATACGTGGATCCCTACTAGTTGCGGACAGTGCTACTGCATGTGCGGTATCAAGGCTCATCGCCAAAACGGAGTCGTGACCGAGATCGCAGGGAACCCCGATGCACCGACCGGACGGGGTAGTATCTGCGTCAAAGGCCTCGCTGGACCCCATCTTCTCTATGACCCGTATCGTGTCAACTATCCACTGAAGCGAACCAATCCAGAAAAAGGTCTTGGTGTCGACCCGAAGTGGAAGAGAATCTCCTGGGAAGAAGCTCTCGACACTGTCGTTGAGAAGTTGCAAGAGTGCAGGGAGCGCGACCCGCGCGGTGTCTTTTTTCAGGCTACGACGACCCAGGCCTCGGAAATCCGCTTCGGTGTCATTGGCTTCATGAAGGGATTCGGGACACCCAACTACTGGGTCTCCGGCGGTGGTCTCCATTGCGGCAACGGTGCCCATTTCATGAACGGTATCATGCATGTCGCATGGTCCATCATCCCGGATTTTGCTCACTGCAATTACGCTTTGAATTTCGGCTGCTCCAAGGGTCATGGTGCCGGCCACGTGGCGGTTCAAAATGCCACGCAAGTCGCCGACGCGCGGGCGCGCGGCTTCAAGAACGTCGTCTTCGACCCGTTCCAGAGCGCCCAAGCATCGAAGGCGCATGAATGGGTTCCAATCCGGGTCGGTACGGACGGCGCACTGGCTCTCGGGCTGGTCAATTCGTTGATCAATGAGCACGGCATCTATGATGCCGAGTACTTGATGTACAAGACGAACGCTCCCTATCTGATCCGCCCCTCCGACGGGCGTTACATTCGGGACAAAGAGACCAACAAACCCCTCGTTTGGGATCTGGTCGACAACGGCCCCAAAGTTCACAACGATCCTTCGGTCACTCGAGTCGAGTACGAGGACGAGGCGCACGAAGTGGCTCTCACGGGAACGTACGAAGTGCAAGGTGAGAAGTGCCGTCCCTCATTCGAGCTCTTGAAGGAGCATGTCAAGAAATACACGCCGGAGTACGTCGAGAAGATCACATGGGTGCCGGCGAAGACCGTCAGCCGCATCGCTCGAGAATTCGGCGAAGCAGCCGAGATCGGCTCGACGGTTACCATTCAAACCAGCAAAGGTCCGAAGAAGGTTCCGAGACGTCCCGTGGGGACTCATTTCTTCCGCGGGAGCCAGGGGCACACCAACTCCGGATGGACCTGTCTATCCATCGACATGGTCAACCACATCGTGGGCGCGGCCGACACCTACGGCTCAGCGATGGGTCTCGGAGCGGCGGTGGGCAGCGGGTACGAAGGAACCGGCAAACCCTACCAGATACCCTATCCGTGCCCGGACGGTCTACTGGTGGCAAAGACCTGGGTGTACGATCACTTGCCCTATCCGATGCACGAACCGAAACAGCCGACTCGGTTGGACCTCCATGATATGTTCCCCACGTCGATCTACAATGCCTTCACCATCACCAGCCCTCGATGGTTCGAGCTACTGGAGCGATTCAAAATCCCTTACAAGCCGGACGTCATGATCAATTTCGGCTCCAATTCCGTCATGACGATGGGAAACGCCGAGGTGGTGACGGAGAACTTCCTCAAGAAATTCAATTTCATCTTTTCGTTTCAGCTCTACATCACCGAATTCGAAGAGGCAGTGGCAGATATCATACTGCCCGATACCTGTTACCTCGAGCGTTTTACGCCGGCGGTCAGCTTCCCGTCGACGTTCTCCCATCCGCAAGGGGAGGACGATTGGGGCTGGACGATTCGGCAGCCTGTCGTTGAGCCTCTGTTTGAACGCCGGGATTTCAACGAAGTCATGTTGGATATCTCCAAACGTCTCGGCATCCTCGGCAAGTACTATAAAGGACTCAACGATTCCATACCCATGCGCTACGGCGGTGAGATGGACGAGAAAAACAAGCTCGTGGAGGACGGGAGCGTTTTTCACTCCTGGGAAGATGTCTGCGACCGTCTCCTCAAGGACCGTTTCGGGGACGAACATGGTCTCGAACACGTCCGGAAGACGGGCGTGTTCACTTGGCCGAAGAAAAAGGAGGACGTTTACTGGAAATGGTTCAATCCGTCTCGCGTGCCGGTCTACTTCGAGTACTTCATCGATTCGGGAGAGAAGATCAAAAATCTCTGGGACGAGTACGGCGGCAAGGATTTCTTCGATTTCGACTGGTCCCGGTTCAAAGCGCTTGCTGATTGGTATCCGTGCCCGACGCATGATGAGAACATAAGCTCCGAATACGATATGAATACGTTCTATTGGCGTGCGGTCATGCACTGCAACTCGATGACGCAGCAGAATCCCTATCTCGACGAAATGTCGCAGGAAGACCCCCACGTCTACGCGATCCAGATGCACAAGGGTACTGCGCGGGAGAAGGGAATAGCCGACGGGGATAGCGTCTGGATCGAGAATCCACAGGGCCATCGCGTCAAAGGATGGGTTTCGCTGACCGATGGTATCGAGCCCCATCACCTGGCAATCGCCGCGGTGGCGGGGCACTGGGGCAAATTTATGCCCATCGCTGAGGGCAAGGGTACTTTTTTCAACGATCTTGTTGAAATGGATCTGTCACACACCGACCCGCTTACGTTCAATCAGGACATATGCTGTCGCGTCAAGATCAGCAAGGCCGACTAATGGGCTCGACGGAATTGGCTTTGCCGCAGGTTCGCGCTCGGCTGGAGTTGAATATGCCACGATACGGAATGGTCATCGATCTCAAGAGATGCTACGGCTGTTACGCCTGTGTAATGGCTTGCAAAACGTCGAACCACACACCACCAGGTGTCTTGTGGGCGAGGCTTCTCCAGGGCGAGGTAGGAAGCTACCCCAATGTGGTCCGACAGACCCTCCCGGTCCTATGCATGCACTGTGACGAACCGTCCTGCATGGAAGTGTGTCCCACCGGGGCAACGCAGAAGCTGGACAACGGGATCGTGATCGTGGAGAAAGACAAATGCATGGGATGCAAGTACTGCGTCATGGCATGTCCCTATGGCGCACGCTACAGCGTGGAGGAGTGGGAAAGCTACTTCCCGGAGGGTCTCCCGCTGTCTCCTTATGAGGAGTTCACTAAAGCCGCGTTCGAAGAGAAATCCGGGGTCGGCGTGGCAACCAAGTGCGATTTTTGTCTGGACCGGATTTCCGAAGGCAAGAACCCATCCTGTGTCGATGCGTGTCCGGCCAACGCGCGAATCTTTGGAGACCTCGATGATCCCGATAGCGAGGTGTCCATTCTCATCAAGAAAGAGCGGGGGCAGGTGTTGAACCCCGAGCTCGGCAACAAACCGAAAGTGTATTATCTCGCCCCGCGATAGTTTCCACGGAGCGAAATCGAATCCGAGCAAATCGGAAGACTGTACCGGGAGAGCGATATGGATCCGAAATACAATGGTCAGTTTCAACATGGTCAGCTTCAACACGGTTGGGGCTGGATTCTCGCAGCCTACCTGTTTTTCGGAGGACTCGGGGCCGGAGCGTATGTGATCGCGGCTCTTAATGGACTCTTGGGAGGTGTCGAGACCGCGGCGACTGTCGGTCTATGGATTGCCTTCCCAGCCGTGTTGGTAGGATCCGTGTTCCTCGTCGCGGACTTGGGCGTACCTACCCGGGCGATACTCGCCGGGGTGAAGCCGAAAACATCGTGGATAGCCCGCGGCTTTTGGATCATCTCGATCTTCTTGGTCCTGTCGTTCTTCCATCTCGTACTGGATCGTTTCACGAGCGTGGGCGAATCGGCGGGCGGGCGAACGCTCATCAACGTCATCGCGTCACTAGGGATCCTATTTGCCCTGGGAACGGCGGCTTACACGGGCATTCTGTTGAGTGCGTCCAAAGGAATACCGTTCTGGCGCTCGGGGGCACTGCCGGTCGTGTTCGTGATCTCCGCCCTCGTGACCGGACAATTCGCGATCATGCTGGGCATGATCCTGTTCGTGGACGGGCTCGCCTTTGACTCGGTGGGTACGATGGCGCTCCAAGCGGTCGTCTTAGTGGTTCTCGAGGTGCTCGCCATCATTTTCTTTCTGCAGTCGGCTTATCGGGAGCCCGACTCGAGAGAATCGGCGGAGCGCCTCCTTCGAAAACGCCAGTTTCGTCGTCGGCGACCTCATTTTGGGTCTCGCCGCCCCCATCGTTTTGATGTCCATCGTATATAGTTCCCCGACCCAGGTCAGCGTCCACTACCTTGGCTCGCTGGGTGCACTCTTGGGGATCAGCAGGTGGAGTGGCCCTTCGACAGGCGATTTTGATCTGCGGAGCCTTGCCGACATTGAACATCGCGGGTTTCGAGTTCCGCCGTATCTACCGGCCCAGGGTTCCGAAACCCAGCATCGGCCTGCTACCTCCCCAGTAGACGTTTCGTGGCGCCGGATGTGAGGCCGCGTTTAGTTACAGTAGTTTTTTGAACTTCGGCTGCCCGTCTCCTGCCCGAGGGATATCGTCTACAACTTCGTTCAGAAAATTCTCTATCGACCTTGCTGATGGTTACCCTCGATCGAGGATGCCTCTATAGGTTTCTTTCTGGAAACAGGTTCTCGAGGTGGTATTTCCCCAACGTTTTCTTCGCGCTAGGCACTGCAGAAACTCTTCACTGTTCTCCACCACTCTCCCACCCACCACATCAACGCCGTGGGCAAAAAGCGGGTCCGGAAAATATCCAGCCGAAGGACCGACAACGGATACGAATGCGTCCGGGGAACAGTGGGCAAGAATCTCATCCAACGAGTTGTTCAATACGGTAGTACTGGTACACAGGATCTTGTTGCATGTCGCCAGTTGCGTGACATCAAGGGTAACGGGCAGATCGCGATGCTTCTGGATCAAAAGCTCTTTTCTTTCGACAATAACCAGTTCAGCGCCGGCCTTCTTGATGGTCTCAATCAGTCCAAAGAACAGGCCGACCATGCCGATTCTGTCTCCTCTGCGGACCGAAAGCAGCCCCAGCGAATCCGTGACCTTGTCGAACGTGAAATGGCTCTCCTTCATGACATACTGACAAATCGCATTGATCGCCGCCATACTGATGATCTCTTTGAGAGGATCCTCACTGCCGAATTCAAGCGCAAATTCCTCTGGGTCTTTTCCGACAAGATGCCGCGGCTGCAGAGCTTTGTATGGTTCCATTTTCTCATCAGGGAGAAGAAGGTAGCTTATTCCACAAGCCCCTCCTTCGAGAACCAGTAGCCATGAATTGTGCATCCTTTCGTTGTCCACCCTTCTGGAAAGGAGGAAGAAAGACGTCGGCTATCCGGGGAAAGGCAAAGCTTGCGCTCAACCGCGTAATCATCTTCAGAAATTCATTTTTCAGGCTCATTGTTTGTCTCACAAGATTCTAGAAGTGCACCTATCTTTGGCTCGTATCTGTAGTCACAGATATCGGTCTCCAAACACTCATCGTATATGGTATCCCCGCCGCCTCGAGCGACCGAATCCGATACCGCTCTCTCTTGCCGCTTGGCTTCTTCCTCAAACCCAGCAGCGTCCATAGGCCATTGCCGACGAATCTACCCAGAGATTCTACGGAATACATCTCAGGATTGCTGGGCCGGAGTAAGGAGAAAGCGTCCACACGGCCGGGACAGGCGGACGTCCGCCGCATCAGAAACTTCGTGCGAATGCCCCTTGGCCGTCGAAGTTAGTTGGAAGTTAGGATTTGGTCGCGTTGAAGATCCCGGATGTGGCGCACCCCGCATACTGAATTTGCTTGTCAACATTCTTGCGGTCGGAATCGAACCGGATGGACTCCATCAGTGCATCCATTGGAAAGAGGCCTTCCGCAGTCAGGTAGGAGGCCATGACCGCAAGGGCTATACCCTCTTTGGGCACTTTTCCCGAGAGCTTGGCGGTATCGATCCTGACAACCTCGGCTCTCGTTTCGACTTCTGGCAAGCCGTCCAATATATAAACCTTTTGTCCACGTTCCATCACACCGAAGAATGGCTTGGATTTCTCGTATCCATCCTGTGACAGGACGAAAAGGGCATCTGGCTTCTTGACACCCATATAGCCGATCTTCTTCTCCGAAAGTTTGACGTAGGCTATGGAATGTCCCGTCCGAACCGTTACAGGATAATCGTCTCGTTGGACGGCCTGCAATCCCGACATGATAGCTGCGCGAGCGAAAAGGGCCGCTGTCGAACCGATCCTCATACCGGCAGACCCGGAAATGACAACGCCGAAAAGGCCGTCGAGATGGTGCTCGAACTTTGGCTCCAGACGCATGCCCTGTGGTTCATTGTGTCCATCGAGACGTCCACAGTAGTCCCTGTAGCTCGCGCTGTACTCGGGTCGCGATTCGTCAACGAACGTCATCCGAGATAAATGACCCGAATCAATGATCCTCTCCATCTCTTTCTTGTCAAACTTGTTGAGCGGAACGTAGTAGGCGACACAAAACTCCAAGACCTCGACAAAGGAAAATCCGTCGAAGGCAATGGCCTTCTCGATCGTCGCTGCAAGGTCTCGGTCATAGTAGGCCCGTCGAGCGACAAAGGGCGCATGGTTGGCACGGAGTGTCTCGCACAATCGCATAGGACTCTCGAAGTGCCCCGCCACGGTGGTCGTGGTCACCGATCCCGTGGGAGTCGTGATCGAATGCTCGCCTCCCGTCATTCCGAAGTTCATGTTGTTGAACAGTATGACGGTGATTCCGACGTTGCGCTTGGCGGCATAGAGCAGGTGATGCAGCCCGATGCCGACACCACCATCTCCCACCAATACGATGACATGCAGGTCAGGCGAGGCCATTTTCAGACCTTCTCCGTATACCACACTTCTTCCATGAAGCCCGTGAAAGGCATGGGTTACGAACCACTGGTCCGACAACCCCACGCATCCGATATCGGTGACCACAACGACTTTGCTCGGATCCAGCTCTAGACGCACCATAGCCTCGTCGATGCGATCGAGCACCTGTCCGTGCGAACAACCGGGACAGAAGGAATATGGCAACCTATCTCTATCGATAAACGTATCGACCTTCACATCAACCCCCCCTTGGTGACCACTTCCTCAACAGTGAGAAGCTCACCGTCGACTCGGGGAATGGACACGAGCTCGACGTCTCGGGGTATGAGATGCTCGACAGCATGCGCGTAGAGGCGGAAGTTCATCTCGGGGAAAATCACTTTCTTCACCCCGTTGAGAGCACGGACAATGTCGTTCTCCGGCACCGGAAAAATAGACTCTACGATGAGCAGGGAGCATTTCTTGCCCTGGCCACGTACCTTTTCGACCACTTCCCGACATACCGCCGCATTGATGCCGTAGGCGATCAACAAGGACTCGGCGCCTGGATCGAGGTCCTCCTTGACGGACACGATTGCATCGGCGTGTTTCGTGATTTTTTCATCGAGGTGGACCAGCTTCCGCTCGACTCGAGCGGGCACCTTGGTCAAATAACCATACTCATCATGCATGGAGGTCGTGAATCGGACGGGCTTGTGCGCCCCAATCGGCAAGAATTCGGGAACGTCGGAAGCGTGGTCGAATCGGTAGGGCACAAAGGGACCTTCCCCTTCGTATCGCTTCCGATTGACGACTTCAGGAAAGACCAGCTTGTCCACGTCCAATGTGTGTGTGGATAGCACCATGTCTTTAGATGACAACAAGAAAACAGGTGTCCGCAGCATTTCGGCAATATTGAAGGCATGAACCGTTAGGACGAACATCGATTCGATGTCGCTCGGCACAAGCACCACCATCGGCAACCCACCCGATGTGACCCAGCGCAAGAACTGAACATCGCCTTCCGCTCCAATCGTAGCCCCGCCGGTGGCGGGGCCCAGTCGCTGAACGTTGACGATCACCAGCGGGACTTCGCCCATAATGGCAAGGCCGATGTTCTCCGAATACAGACTGATACCCGGACCGCTGGTAGCGGTCATTGGCTTTTTGCCGGCCATAGACGCAGCGATACACATGCCGATGGAGGCAATCTCGTCTTCCCCTTGAATGGCGAATCGGCCCCGTTTCGGCATCTCCTTCATCATGCGAATCAGAATGGGGGTGGCTGGCGTGATCGGATAACCGGCGAAAAAGTCACAGCCGGCATAGACAGCGGCGCGGCAAATGGCTTCAGCTCCATTCAGAAACTCAAAGCCCATCGGTTCCCCTCCTTGGAGTCTCGGCCAGCGGACGCGGGCGACGCAAGCTGCGTTGGCCAAGATGTAGCCGGATAGTGACATAGATGGACTTCATATTCAAAAGAAAGGACGGGTTTGATCTGATATGAATAATCGGTTATTCAAGTGTTGCTTTTAGAAGCCGCTGCCTTCGGTAATTCACAGATTGTGGAGGGTCACATGCATACCATTTGGCGTTTTTCATCACATGTGGTCGTACTTTTCGTTGTATTGACACAAACTTCCGCTGCTGCGGAAACGAGGCCTGTCACGTTCGACGACATCATGAATATGAAGACGATCGGTTCTCCTGAGATCTCGCCGGACGGAAACTGGGTTCTCTACGCCGTCCGTCAATGGGAGTCTGTCATCGAGCATGATGACGAGGGCGAGCTGGCAAAGATGGAGGCTCGCACACACATCTGGCGGACCGGCACTGGAAGTCAAGCCACGCCACGCCAGCTGACGTTCGGCAAAGACGATGCGACCTCACCGTCATGGTCACCCGATGGTAAGCACATCAGTTTCATCTCTAGTCGTGGAGGCGGCAAAGAAGGAAAACCTCAGATATGGTTGATGAGGGCCGACGCAGGGGAAGCCTGGAAACTGACGGAAGCCAAAGAAGGCGTCACCAGCTATGCCTGGTCTCCCAATGGAACGCAAATCGCGTTTACCACTCGCAAACCGCTATCAGATGAAGAGGAAGCGAAGCAGAAACGTCGTGACGATCCCCACATCTACGAAAATGACTTTCGTGTCGTTCAACTGTGGACGATAGATGTGCAAACAAAGGAAGCTGCCAACGAGACCGAGGGTCGAGAAATGACCGTTAGGGGGCAGCCCACATGGTCGCCGGATGGTACGCGAATCGCTTTTCAAGCAGCGCCGACGCCACTCATACGCGATGAACGGGACGACATCTACATACTCACCCTCGAGACGGGCAACACCGAAACGGTGACGTCGAACCTGGGACCCGATCGAGCCCCAGCTTGGTCACCGGATGGATCGAAGATAGCGTTTGCTGCTGAGCCCAACTCCGGTCCGCCCAACGCTGACGGCATTCCGGCTCAAATCGTTGGCAACGCTCATCTCATGCTATATGAACTAGCCAGCAATAACATCCTGGATCTCTCTCGAACCGAATTCGATCTCTCTGCCGGCTCTCCGGAGTGGACCGCCGACTCCAAACGCATCCTGTTCAACACCGGTGAACGCGTCTACCGCGGGATGTTTGCCTATGAACTGGACTCCGGACGCTTCGTCCAGCTCACCAAAGGCAAGAACATTAGCTTTGGCTCGATGAGCGCGGATTCCTCTAAGGCCGCTTTCATCATGGACTCCTCTTCCACGCCACCTGAGATCTATGTGTCGGGGCTCGATTTCTCGGTACCCACTAGGCTCACCCAAGTCAATCCACATGTCGACGAGCTCGCACTAGGTGAGACGGAGACCATGACGTGGAAGAGCGATGACCTCGAAATCGAAGGTCTCCTCCTCAAACCGGTGGGATACGAACCGGGGAAACGCTATCCCCTTCTCGTCGTTGTTCATGGTGGCCCTACCGGGGCTTACATCGACACGTTCATGATGAGTCGCGGCGACGCCGGTCAGCACTGGGCGGGACAAGGCTGGGCCGTACTCTACCCCAACCCTCGCGGAAGCACGAACTACGGAGAAAAATTCATGCGGGCCAACATCTTGGACTGGGGTGGAGGTGACTACCGGGACATCATGAAGGGTGCTGACGCCGTCATCGAACGAGGTATCGCCGACCCCGACAAGCTGGCCGTCATGGGATGGAGCTACGGAGGCTATATGACCTGCTGGGTGGTTTCTCAGACCACGAAGTTCAAGGCCGCCATGATGGGAGCCGGGCTCAGCAACCTTCCGAGTATGTATGGCACCAACGACATCCCCAATTACCTAGGTGCTTTCTTTGATGGGTACTTGTCCGAGAGAACCTGGTCCTATTACCAAGACAGGTCCGGCCTCACCTACGCCGATCAAGTGACCACACCGCTGCTGATCTTGCATGGTGGAAACGACCAACGGGTTCCCATCGGACAGCCTATGGAGTTCTTCCGAGCACTGAAAGACCGCGGCAAAACCGTGGAGCTCGTCTTCTACCCCCGCGAAGGCCATGGTCTCAGGGAGTACTACCACCGATTGGATCGCATGAAGCGACAATACGAGTGGATCACGCGTTACACCTTGAACGAGGCATCGAAAGAGACGACGAACTGAGCTCGTGGATTCTTGCTCAAGAATCCAACGCAAAGTCGAAGAGGCGCAAACCAGTAAAGAATAACCCGCAAACGAACACAATGGAGCTAAGGAGGTTCTCGATTTCCTGATTTCTTGATTTTCTTAGAAATACGCAAGTAGTCCCGCAAACATGGTCTTGAAATGCTCGAGCGCTTCGGGATCTTGGACCTTCGTGCTCCACACGTGGGCTCCCCAACCCGCCTGCGCTAGCACGTAGTTTCCAAATCCGAGTTGTCCGATCGCGGAGGCCGCAGCAACCAACTGTCCCAGCGCAAACCGCGAAGCCACCGCCAATTGCCCTACCGATACGTATCCCGCAAAAGCCCCTTGGCCCAGGGCGAAAACGGCACCCAAGGCCAGCTGCCCGATGGGAAAGACTCCGACAGCTAATTGCCCTATGGGAAGAACTCCAACGGCGATTCGTCCAATGGCAAGCACCCCAAAAGCTTTTCCTACGGCACCCGTTACGGGATCCCGACCTCGCACGATATGGACCAATGGGAGTCCGAGTATCGAACTCTCGCTCTTGTACTCCCACCGTGGCCGGCCGCCCCGATATCCTCCCGCCTGCTTGGAGAAGTACTGCTTTATCGAAGCCTCGACCTCCTCCTCACTTTGTCCTGATTGACGCAATTTATCTCGGAGAATCGCCTCGACCTCACTCTGCTCGATTCGTTCGGTCACTTTCTAGCCCTCCCAAGATCGTTCCGTTCTGCATAGGCCGGTTGTTCTCCGAGACATGACCATGCCAAGAACGTTGCCCTTGCCGTAGCTTGCCGACATTCTCGTGTTGGTTGGATATGAATTCGATATCAATAATTGTAACATCTCATCCGATAGTTGACGTTCAATGAGAATCGAGTCTTCCATTCTTGAATCCAAGCTCCAACTGCTCATTCATCCATCCGAGATAGGCCGCACTACCTCGCTCGATAGGGATGGCGATCAACTCCGGGACGTCATAGGGGTGAATCTGGTTGAGCGCGGTCTCGAGGGCGGGGAACAAATCGACTCGAGTCTTCATGAACAATAGGTACTCGCTGTCGTCTTGTAGGCTGCCCTCCCAGTGATAGAAACTCCTCACGGGTCCGGAAATATTGACGCAGGCTACAATTCTGCTCTCCACCATACTTTTTGCGACCTTTCGCGCATCATCTTCATTGCCCACAGTGGTCAATGCCATCAGATACTCCGCCATGACACCCTCCCAGAAGTCCAAGGGACTACCCCGTCTGTGGGACTGTCCCCTCACCTTATTCTTGTAATTCCTGCGCGGCTCAGCTATAAAGTAAACTGTAGCAAAGAAAAGCGATGCAATCCCCGAAATCCCAACGTCAAAGTACGGGCTCGTCCCGGTCGCGAGCCTCGAAGAGCAACGAGAGTCCTCTGAAGCGAAAAGCTCTCAGTCTGGTTCTTTTTCTCATACTCACCGCTTCACTCCTCAACGCGTTTTTTGGTGACCGTGGTTTTTTCGAGATGCTGAGAGCCCGACAACAGCTCGTCACTCTGGAACAGGAGCTCGAAGACATCGAGTTTCGGAACCAGCATCTGCTCGAGGAAATTCGGTCGTTGAAGTCATCTCCGCTCGCGGTCGAGCGACTTGCTCGAGAACAACTAGGGCTCGCCCGACCTGGAGAGATCATCTTGCTCATCCGTGAATCCCAGAAAGACTAGCGCCCGCATCCACAGCACCCGAGAACTCAGCAAGAAAACAACGAACAGAAGCTACGGTTCACTCTCAACTTCCTTTCTAGCTCCACTTATTACTGCTGCCAGCTCCGCTCCCCACAACAGCAACACCGCCGACAAGTTCACCCAAATGATGAAAACTACGACCGCTTCCATGGCTCCATAGGTGCGCCCATAATTCGCGTAGCGCCCAAGATATATCGTGAATGCATTTTTGAGGATTTCCCAGAACGAACCTGCCACGAGTCCAGCCGTCCCCGCGGCAATCCAAGGTACTCGAACTGCCGGAACCACTTTGTAGATGAAGCTGAAAGTAAACACCGTCATGAGCCACGGGATAAGATACCGACTGACAGCACTGTTGACGGCAGCATAGAGGGGATTCGATTTCACGTTCGCCAATGGTGTCGAGTCCAAGAAACCGTTCAACACGGTCATGACACCCGAGAAAACAAACAAGACGAGGATTGTCATTGCCAACAAGGCGACGAGAGCGAATGAAAAAATCTTTCGGATGGGGTAGGATCTCCTCTTCTCCACTCGAAAAATGCGATCCAAGGCTCCTTCGACTTTTGAGAAAACCTTGCTGGCCGTCCAGAGGGAAATGAGCATAAACGGCCATCCCAACCGGCTCGCCTGACTACCCACTTCCCTCGCCTGCGCAAAGACATCATCCCCCAATAGTCTGGCGAGATCCCGGAGCAGGAATTTCACTCCCTGCTCGGCCATGTCGACCGAGCCGATCACGGCCGCGCCCCATGCCACGAGCAAAATGCACAAAGGTAGAATGGACAGAAGAGAGAAGTAAGAAATAACGGCTGCAAAGTCGAAGCCATGGTCCCGATCAAAATTGACGGTCGCCTTGAAAAGAGCTCGTCCACTTCGCCGCAAAATCTCCAATGAGCACCCTCCGAGCACGGAAACAAAAGGGGACAGGTCCCTTTTTTCGTTTCTTCCCCTGCCGAAAGAAAGGGACCTGTCCCCTTTTGTGCCAGTGCTTTGCACTAGTGAACGTTAACGACCATCTTGATATTCCGCCCTCGGCGGTCTATTTCGAATCGAATCGTTTCTTCGCGCCCTAGGCTGGCATAGAGTCCGGTAAGGACCGAGAGATTGTCGATGGCGACGCCGTTTATGCTCAAAAGTACGTCACCAGGAATAAGGCCCATCTCCGCGAGAAACGTACCTTCGGGAAGATGTTGGATCTGCAGTCCGGGACACCCGTCGTCGGTTCGAGGCACCAATACGGTCTCATCTAGATTGGCGTCAATTTCTCTATCGAGGTAAGTCTCGAGGATTTTCCTCTCGATCCCTCGGACAATCCACTTCTCTCGCGCAGTCTCACCGTCATCGTCTGCCGCCGCCTCATGGACAGCGTCGCTCGGAGCATCGCCCACAGGTCCAACCAGGCTGGCAATCGCGGGAGAAGGCACGACTGCGCTGCCGTCGAGGAACAGCCAAACTTGCCTTCCGCCCAAATCAAACAGCGCTGCTTCTTCGGAGACTTCAACAAGAGTCAGCCCATATATAGTCTTGCCCACTTGAACAGAGCGACCTCTCTCGGCTCCCTGTCTTCGCACCAGTGCCACAGAGTATTCGGGATTCGACGCGACAATAACCCCTTCCAGAGTCACCCCTGGTGGGATCCAGGATAATCCCTGAGAAAGCCCAGACGACTGCCCAATCGCGGGCAAACACATGCCGACGAGTAGACATGCCGCACCATGTACGAATGCAATAAGCACCGATCTCATATGGACTTACTCGCAACGAGGATAGCTCCCCCAAGCCGTGAGGTCAAGCGGCACCGACAAGAAATCGAACCATGCGCTATGTTATAGTTCGTAGGTTTTAGTAGTAGATAGAATCACTACAGGGCTGGTTTGATCCATGCCAACCAATACTCGGTCGGAACGAACGGGAACGAAACCCACCGCGCGCTTACGGCGTTTTTTTCTGCAAACCCGTCTCGGCTGGTTGTTCCTTCTGCTCGTCGCCGTCCGGGTTCTCCAACCCCTAGGGATACTACCCAAAGCCCTTACCGGACTGGCTAGTTTCGGGATCTGGATCTACCTGATCGCTTTCCTCATTTGGGGACTCCTGAAACTGCGGGCAAAGCTCCTCTGGAAAATTCGCCGCAAGCTCATCATTTCCTATCTTCTTATCGGGCTCGTTCCCACGGTCCTCATCCTTTTCTTCTTTCTCCTAACGGCATATTTGATCTTTGGTCAGGTGGGCTCCTACATCCTCGCTGCATCCCTCGACAGAATTGAAGCCAACGGTATCCATGTAGCCGACATCGCTGTATCCGATCTCCTTCGGGTTCGCGGCAACCGCAACTCACGCCTCTCCAACGAACAGATCGAGGAAGTTCTACGTGGACGACTCGAGCCGCTGGCGACGACCTACCCCGGCGCCTCTGCCATCTATTTCGAGGAAACGGGTCGTACGACCCAGCGTCGTCTGGTGGTGGGAGACATCCCCGGACTTCCGCCACCGGGAACGGAGCTTCCTGAATGGGCGTCAAGCGGCCATGGGGGACTCGTACAGTTCGGCAACAACGTCGTGGTTGGGAGCATTTCGAATCCCCTCCCCAAGCGGCCCCACATGCGGGTACTCATCACCTTGCCTCTACCCGCCGTTTTTCCACAAGTTGAGGAAGAGACGGAGCTTCACATTCAACAGGCTTTTCCCGCCCTTTCCGAGCCCACGGCCGAGGGAAATGCCTATCGCTCGACGGGTCTCGGTGTGTTGAGCCCGCGTCCTGATCTACCTGGTTCCCTTCCATGGGTTGCTTTCGTAGAGACGAAATCCTGGGATGCGTCAGAGGACGCAGTATTCGTACTCTTTCACTTTCAGTTTATGAATGTGTTCCAAGTTTTTGCCACGAACTTCCCGGAGCTCGGTCAAGCTATTCTATTGGCGCTGGGAATCCTGGCGGGACTGTTTCTTGCCATTGAGATCCTGTCGATATTCGTCGGCCTTCTCTTGGCGCGCTCCATAACAAGCTCCGTGCATGCCCTCTCCCAAGGGACGGAGCATATCCGAAACGGAGATTTTAGCTACAAAATCGATGTTCGCTCGAGGGATCAACTCGGTGAGCTCGCCGAGTCTTTCAACTTGATGACGACGAGCATCAACGATCTTCTGCGCCAATCAGCGGAGAAAGAGCGTCTCGAGGAAGAGCTTCGCATCGCTCGGCAAATCCAGATGAGTCTCCTCCCCAAAGACCGTGTCAGCATGAAGGGACTGTCCATCGCGGCGCTTTGTCTTCCCGCGACGGAAGTCGGGGGGGACTACTACGATTTCATCCCCGTGGGCGATCAGCGCCTGGCCTTGCTCATCGCCGACGTTTCAGGTAAAGGTACATCGGCAGCGCTCTACATGGCGGAGCTCAAGGGTTTAGTGCTCTCTCTCAGCAAAATATACGACTCCCCCCGCAAACTTCTAATCGAAGCCAACAAGATCCTGGTCGACAATTTAGATAGTCGCAGCTTCATTACCATGGTCTATGCCGTCATCGACATGGCCGAACGAAAAATGACTTACGCTCGAGCGGGACACAATCCGATCTTCCAGCTTTCCTCTCGCGTTGACGGAAGCCGTACCCGTGTATTGGCACCGGAGGGTCTTGGGCTGGCCTTGGATCGGGGCGGCGGCCGTTTCGACCAGGTTCTCGCGGAAGAGTCCGTGTCTCTCGACTCCGGCGATCTATTCCTCTTTTTTACAGATGGCTTGTCGGAAGCCATGAACCCACAATCCGAACTTTTTGGAGAAGCGCGTCTTCGAGAAATCTTGGAAGAGCACAGCCAGCAGCCATTGGAAGATTTGAGAGAAAGGATCATCGACGAGATTTTCACCTTTGCAGAAGGCGAAGACCAGCATGACGATATGACCATGGTCCTCGTGAAGATCGATTGATTCCTTGGTCACGAGGATGGACGACTGTTTCGAATCAGCCTAACTTTGGAATAGTGACGTCTAACAGCGTAACGGAAATGCCATCATGAGGAAGCCCAAAGATTGTGACTGCTAGGACCATTTTCGACTGGATTCATAGGCTCGTAGATTCCCGGACGGTGGGTTCTACCTCTGAGGCTGTCAAGATCCCAATCCAGACGCCCGATGTTGAAGTCCATTCCGAGAGCAATCTCAGTAACCTCGAACAAGAGCTCGATCACACGTTCAATAAACCCGAGCTCCTTCGACAAGCCATCACCCACAAGTCCTTTGCCTATGAGACAACCGGGGATTCATCGTTCCACAACGAGTCCATGGAGTTCTTAGGCGATGCCATACTGGGCTTTCTCGTTACCGATATCATCTACCACGATTTCCCGTCCGTATCGGAAGGGCGTTTGTCTAAAATCAAGGCTTATCTCGTCAGCTCCGCGAATTTATCGGTCCTCGCGAACAAAATCGGTTTGCATCAACATCTTCGCCTGGGGCGTGGCGAAGAGAAGACCGGGGGAAGAAAGAAGAAGGCTTTGCGTGCTAACGCTCTCGAGGCTGTAATCGCAGCCATATATCTCGATGCAGGAATCGTTGCCGTGCGACGATTTCTCGAACCTCTATTCTCACCAATCATAGAAGACATCAAGCTTGGACGAGCCGTGGTCGAGGACGCGAAGACGACGCTTCAAGAATACTTGCAAGCTCGAGACTCTATGCAGGCCCGCTATATCGTCACGGCTGAAACCGGTCCAGAGCACCGGAAGGTCTTCCACGTCGAGTTGGTCATTGGAGAAACAAAGCTGGCCTCGGCAAGCGGTACGACAAAGAAGAATGCAGAGATCCAAGCAGCCCAGATAGCCCTCAATCAATTGAGGAAAGAGGCTGACACAAAGGAACTGGAATAGACAGTGACCAGCATCCGCACGGCCGGGACGTCCGCCGCATCGGAGACTAATTTCGTGCGGATGCCCCGTGCCCTTGCCCTTGCCCCTGCCCGGGGGAAGCTAGTAGAAAGGAGAAAGTAGATCGCGCCTAAGCCTGGTAGACTCCAGAGGTCAGTCAGAGCTCATCAGCACACCCGGACTGCGAGGCACAGATTCGTTCGGCTGCCTGAATGCCTGCATGCCCGTTCCCGTGGGAAGTTAGTTGACCAGTGAACCGTAGACAAGCCACTGACTTCTGACTTCTGGAGCCTGAGCATCGAGAAAAAGCCGAAGCGCGTCAAGAAGCTGCAGCCCGGTCACTGATTACTGGTCACTCGGTTACTGGTCACTGCTTACTCGCCTCAATCCAGCCGCCCCCAAGAACCACATCGCCGCGGTAGAATACAGCCGCCTGTCCGGGAGTGACTGCGTCCTGCGGACTATCGAACTCAACACCGACTCGCCCATCGCCCAGCGGTTCCAGCCACGCGCCTGCCTCGGTGTGTCGGGACCTTATCTTGACATCGGCCCGTGTCCTCATCGCCGGCTCAGAGATAGAAACCCAATTGACCCTCCTTACGTTGAATCGAGCCTTCCCAAGCGAAGAACGTCCCCCCACCACGACCTGTTTCGACTCGGGACGGATCTCAATGACATACAATGGATCCGAATGGGAAATCCCCAGACCGCGGCGTTGTCCTATGGTGAAGTGATGTACACCGGAATGCTTGCCCAGCACTTTCCCATTGCCGTCTATAATGAAGCCGCTGGTATCGTCAGGATTCGCTTCCTTCTCCACGAATTTGGCGACGTTTCCATCCGGTATGAAGCATATTTCCATACTCTCGCTCTTACCTGCGACCGGCAGTCCTTCTTGACTGGCAATTTTCCGCACCTCCGTCTTGGTCATATGACCCAGGGGGAACACGGCGCATTCCAACTGCTCTTGTGTCAAACCGAATAGAAAGTAGGATTGGTCCTTTGATAGGTCGATGCCTTTGATGAGTTGGTACCGTCCCGATGTCTCATCGAGCTCGCACCGAGCATAGTGGCCGGTAGCAACAGAGCTCGCCCCTAGCTGTCGCGCACGGCTCCAGAGCTCATCGAACTTCAAATAGCTGTTACAGAGTACACAGGGAGAGGGCGTTCGACCCGACAAGTAGTCGGATACAAAAGGACTAATGACCCGCTCTTGGAACGCACTTTCCATCCGCATCACATAGAACGGGATCTCGAGCTTTGCGGCTACAACCCTTGCATCATGCAAGTCATCGAGGGCGCAGCAGCTTCGAGCCGAAACCGCTTCGCGTTGATCGTAGAGCTGCATCGACAAACCAATAGGCGAACCACCGGAACGCTTCAACAATAGGGCGGCAACAGAGCTATCGACACCTCCGCTCATAGCCACAACGATGGGTTGATTTTTCAAGAAGCCACTCCAAAGAGGCAACCGGCTTTATGGGGTGAGATTATTCGCGGTCCGTCACGATGAGCATCATCACGTGCTCTCCGACGCGAAACTCGGAGTGCTTGTCCAGCTCTTGACGGTCTATCCGTTGCCCATCGACGAATGTGCCGTTAGTGCTACCAAGGTCGGTAACGGTGACCCGTGCTCCTTGAATCTCAACGACCGCGTGCTTTCGTGAGCACTCCGGATCGTCCAACGTAATTTCCGTACCGGAACGGCCAATCGTCGTGCGAGTTTTAGTAATCGCAAAAATCTGCCCGCTGGCTTTGCCCTGAAGAACAGCCAGAGAGTACTTCTTGTCGGGGGGCAAATCGAGAGCCTCCCCCAACTTCTTGGACATCGTCATGGTGCCGTCCCCGGTGGCCTCATCAGACCGCATCTTCTTGACCTTGGCTGTAGGATCCTCCGGGGGAACGGTCTCGCGTCGAGGCTCCGAAATGCCAGGTGCTTCGGGCTCGGAGCCCAAACTCACCTCGATTCTCGCGTCACACTTCTGGCATTTCGCGAAAGCCTTTTTCTTGCCCTTGAGCAGGCTTTCGTCGAACCGATATTTGGCATCACAATGGGGGCATGTCACACGAATCATAGAACCCTTACCCCTGGCTCTTCATCTTCTTACACAGTTTTGACGAATCTTCCTAAGATCTTAGCACATTTATGAACCGAGCACAGCTCCTCGGCTCGAACCCGGCTATTCCGGACCGCTCTCGAGTCTAGAGGTACCGGCGCCTCATGAATCGTTGCCACTCGGCAATGAGCCCGATCTCATCCCGATCCATAACCTCTTCTAAGGCTCCGTCTATATCCATTCCATTGCCCAGATGAGAAAGAATATCTCTTATCCCTCCAATCCCACGGCTTCGGAGCATGTACTCCAGAAGCGAGGTCGAAGCGGGATAGAAGAAGCGCACATCACAGCGCTGCCCCGTCAAACAGTATGAAAGATCACCGTCCTGTTCGATCTTCTGGGCCAATATCTTCCCATACTGCTCCGAGCGCGTCCCTTCGCAATATTCGGCAATCCCCTCGTGCAACCAACGCGGGCAATTGTTGCCGGCTCGAGCGAATATGAAGGCATGGGTCAGCTCATGTTGCAGCGTTCGCTCCACGTTTTGGTCGAGACTCACTAAGCCTCTCACCGGAACATGGACCTTTCCGTCGAAAAAGCCGGCCGACCAATGGGGCCCGCCGAGCTCCGCATACTCTCGACGCTCATAGAGAATCACGATGATCGGCTCAGACGGCTCGAAGCCCAACGTGGACTTGAGATAGCTGTAGCTCCTTTCCAAAGAACCCAGTACCATCCGACCCGTTTCTTCCATCTGGTCGCCTTCGTATCTTACGATGAAGTGCGACAACCGCTCGCGATCAAAACCGCCGGCCACCCGGCGTTCTCTCAAGGCTTTCTCGAGAGCCGCTCGAGTCTCCGGATCCTCTCGCAGAGCCAACGCCGACTTCCAAGCCTCGATGGCCTTCTCCATATCCTCCCTTAGATAAAGGACTTTCCCGAGTACGAAGTACATGTCCGCATCGGGCCCAAAGGCTAAGCCGCGCTCGGACCACTGCATCGCTCCAGCCAAATCGCGAAGCTCCAAGCAAGACCGCGCACAGACTCTTGCCACGTCACGGGGGGCGGCACCCCACGAATCGGCAACTTTGGCTGCTTCCAGCGACTCTTGGTAACGTCCTTGTGAATAGAACTGGTAAGCCGAGGCGAGGTGAGCTTTTCCGACCGCCTGCCGTATCTTTTGATCATTGGGATACTGGCGGCCCAGTTCGACAACGCGGTCCAGTAGCGCGGGCGTTATATTTCTCGGGTCGATATGGGGCAAATCCGATCCCGGCTCGGGTCTCGAGTTCTCCTGGATGCCATTGGACTCTGCCTCCGTCCGGATGATTGGTAGTACAAGTTCTGAAGATTCAGTTTCACTTTGCTTGGACTCATCTGGAGTAGCCGTCAGTCCGCTCCACTCGGGAGCAGGGCTCTTCGATTTCCGAGGCGACCGGGGCTCCTGAGTCTCCAGACTGAGACGTCCCACGAGATTCCAGCCCACCAAGGTCACGAGCAACAACACACATGAGACAACGACAATGTTCAGAACTGAGGTCCGGCGCCGACCGGCGACAGGGTGATGCGTGCGGGGAGAAGCGGGGAGAATCGGTCTGTCCGGTCGCGGGGAGGCAAGTTTCGAAAACACGATGCCACACTTAGGACAGGACTCGCCTGCCGACTCGAAGCCGCATTTGGGACACTGCATCTCCGTCAGTCCCTCTTCGTTATCCTGCTGGTCGCGTGATGACGAACGGACTCCACCGCTTGCCGAAGCGCGGTGACAAACTGTTGCACGTCTTCCTCGGTCGTAAATTTGCCCAAGCTGATTCGGATGGAGCTCTGGACTCGCTCCGTCCCCAATCCCATGGCTTCAAGAACATGTGAGGGCTCCACAGTACCGGATGTACAAGCGGCTCCCGTGGAAACAGCAAAGCCCTTCAAATCCAATGCTATCGTGAGCGTTTCAGATTCTACACCATCGAAGCTGAGATTCGTCGTATTGGGAGTTCTAGGAGCATCCCGCCCGTTGACGCGGGCACCAGAAATCGCACCTAAGGCTCCGTCTTCGATCTGGTCCCGTAAAGAGGACTGACGCCTACCCTCTTCTTCCAGCTGAGATCTCGCCAACTCTGCTGATTTTCCGAGTCCGACAATCCCCGGCAAGTTCTCCGTCCCCGGCCGGCGAGACCGCTCCTGACCGCCCCCTCGGTACAATGACCGGAGCTTTACGCCTCGGCGCACATAAAGCGCTCCTATACCCTTCGGGCCATGAAACTTGTGACCCGACAAAGAAAGTAGATCCGCACCCATCTTCTTGACGTCTACCGGGATCTTGCCCACCGATTGGATGGCATCCGTATGGAAGTGGGCACCGGCGTCGTGCGCTAGTCGCGCCATCTCCTCGATGGGTTGGATCGCTCCAGTCTCATTGTTTGCATGCATGATCGAAACCAGGAGCGTTTCTGGAGTCACAGATTTCTCCAGCTCCTTTGGATCCACGAGCCCCGAGCTGTCGACCTTGAGAAACGTGACGGGAATCCCCTTCTTTGCAAGAGATTTCATCAGGTTCAAGACTGCGTGATGCTCGATCGCCGAGGTAATGAGATGTCGCCGTCGACCCTCCGCCGCTTCCAAGACACCGAGGATCGCCAGGTTGTCTGCTTCCGTGCCTCCACTCGTGAAGAGAATTTCGTGGGGACTGGCATTGATCAAGGCCGCCACGCGCTCCCGCGCATCGAAGAGGGCCGCTTTCGCTTCTTGCCCAAACGCGTGAATGCTGGACGGATTCCCGTACAGTTCCTTGAGATACGGCAGCATAGCCTCGAGCACCTCCGGCGCCAGCGCCGTGGTGGCGTTGTTGTCTAGGTAAATCGTCTTTCTCACTGGAGTTATCAATTATTCTATTTTCACACGATTATCGACATCCCGCAAAAATGGTATTGCCTACAGGCATCCCAGACACCCCACTAGCGACGCGCCGGCCAGCCGCCCTCCACGGCCTACTTCCAACTCTGGCTTGTTTGATGCCCGCGACGCAGATATGCTACGATAGATTTCTGCTGGATAGAGAAACCATGGGATACGAATAACTTAGGGGAGGTTGCCCCCGAGGAACCGTCATGGAAGAAACTTACGAAACCCCGTTCCAAAACGAGCCGTCAGAACCAAAACTCATCCAGTATCAAATCGACCAAGGGGTGGCTCAAATCACGTTGAACCGGCCCACCGCGAACAACGTGATGAACATCGAGATGCTCGCTGAGATCGACGCGGCGCTGGAAAATGTCGATATGAACTCGAGCGTCAAGATTCTCGTCTTCAAAGGAAACGATACCGCCTTCTCCAGTGGAATCGACATCACCGCCCACACCCAAGACAAGTCTTACCAACTCATTGATGCATTCGGAGAGATCATTCGCCGACTCCTTCGGTTGGAGGCTGTGAGCTTGTCCGTCATCAAAGGTATGGCTCTGGGTGGTGGCTGTGAGCTCGCCGCCTGCTGTGACTTCAGTTTTGCCGCAGAGGATGCCAAGCTCGGTCAACCAGAGATCAAAGCAGGAATATTTCCTCCCGTTGCCGCCGTTGTATACCCGAGGATCATCGGGCTGAGACGCACTCATGAGATGCTTCTGACCGGAAAAATCTACACCGCCAAAGAGGCGGAACGGATTGGTCTCATTTCTCGCGCTGCCCCCACCGACACCATCGACCAAGAAGTACAACGGTTGGTCGATTTCTTGAAGGCCTTTAGCTCACCGGTTTTACGACTCACACGGCAAGCGATTACCGATGGCCTGACCCTACCTTTCGACGAAGCACTTCGAGCCGTCGAGGAGATCTATTTGAACGACCTCATGTCCACCGAGGACGCCCAGGAGGGACTACGGGCCGTCCTCGAAAGGCGTAAGCCGGAGTGGAAGAACCGATAGATATCCTTCGATCCTCGCGGAAGTCAACGAATCCAGCTTCGCGCACGAAACCGAACGGATCTGTAGTAACATCTCTCGACGCAAGGGCAGGTGGGGCTTTTTGCCTTCAGAGTAGCTCGCCTCCCAAAATATTGATTTAAAAGAGATATCAGCAAGAAAGACGTTCGTTTTGGCTTACCCGGCCAGAATCCTACGTTGCTCGACACCTCGAAAGGACACTCTAGCTCGATCTTCGAAGGAGCGATTCGATGATTTGTTTCGAACTATCCGAAGAACAACGTGCAGCCGAGCAAATGATACGCGATTTTACAACAAGGGAAGTATCTCCACGCATCCAGGAGCTCGATGAAAAGAGGTACTTCGACCGTTCCATTTTGAAAAAGATGGGAGATTTGCACTTGCTCGGCATTTGCCTCCCGGAACAATACGGCGGTGCCGGAATGGATTACATTGGCCTCGGTTTGGTATGCGAAGAGCTAGAGTACGTGGATACGTCTCTCCGCGTCATCATGTCGGTTCATATGGGGCTGAATAGTCTGACTTTGCTTTCCTGGGGCACCGACTACCAGAAAGAAAACTATCTCATTCCACAGGCGCTGGGAGAGAAAATTGCCACCTTTGGGTTGACCGAAGCTGCAGCCGGCAGCGATGCGGTCGGCATTCAAGCCACGGCGGTGTGCAAGGGAGATCACTACGTTCTCAATGGCGAGAAAGTGTGGATTTCATTGGCTGACGTGGCGGACAACTTCCTCGTCATTGCATGGACCGACCTCGAAAAGAAGAGAGAACGTGACCATAGTGGCTTGTCCTGCTTCATTGTCGAGAGAGGCTTCGAGGGCTTCACCAGTGGGACCATGTCTCGCAAGTGGGGTATTACGGCAGGCAACACAGGGTGGTTCTCGCTCCAAGACGTGGAAGTCCCCAAGGAAAACCTGGTGGGAAACGAGGGTGAAGGTTTCAACCTCGCAATGTTCGCGCTCGATCAAGGACGCTACACGGTGGCGGCTGGGGCAA
Source organism: uncultured Acidobacteriota bacterium (assembly GCA_963697355.1). Lineage (GTDB taxonomy): Bacteria > Acidobacteriota > Vicinamibacteria > Marinacidobacterales > DATDRI01 > CAVONV01. The sequence continues at coordinate 64,540 of CAVONV010000016.1, read as the reverse complement.
CGGGACTCATACGTGCGTGCCTCGATGCCAGCGTCAGATACGCTAAAGAACGGAAAACATTCGGACAACCGATCGGGAAGCACCAGCTGGTCAAGCAAATGATCGCAAATATGGTGAGAGATTACGACTGCGCTCGCCTCTTATGGATGCGATCCGGTTGGATGAAGAACAATGGCCACAGAAACACGCGGGAAACTTCTCTGGCAAAATGGTATGCCACGGTTTCCTCGGAACGCGCGGCATCAGATGCCATCCAGATCCACGGCGCCAATGGATACTCTGACGACTACCCCGTAGGCCGTTTCTGGCGAAACTCCAAAGGTGCAGTCATTTACGAAGGAACCCGCGAAATCCATACGCTGATGCAGGCAGATTATGCTCTGGGATATCGGGTCGACAAACCTTCCCGCTGCAACCTTCCAAAGTACGGAGAATCAAACATCTAAATCAAGGGGGTAACGATGGTGGAAAAGACCGGTCTCGATCTCTCGCTCGAGTTTCTCCAAGTGACGGAGGGGGCGGCCATCGCCACGGCTCGGACTATGGGACAGGGTGAGGCCAACCGTTCCGACCAAATGGCGGTCGAAGAAATGCGTCGGATCATGGACTCCGTGCGCATGAACGGCACGATCGTGATCGGTGAGGGTGAGCGAGACAAAGCGCCTATGCTCTATATCGGGGAGAACGTGGGGACTGGGGGTCCCGGAGCACCGGAGATCGACATAGCGGTCGATCCGCTCGAGGGTACAAATCTATGCGCTACCGGCACACCGAATGCAATTGCCGTCATGGCGGCCGCTGAAAAGGGAGGACTTCTCAACGCTCCTGACATCTACATGGACAAGATCGTTGTAGGCCCATCGTCCAGAGGACAAGTCGATCTCGACGCTCCAGTGGAAGATAACCTCAAATCCATCGCCCGCTGCTTGGGCCGTTCGGTACAGGACCTCGTTATCGTGGTGCTCGATCGACCCCGCCACGAAGACCTCATTGCTGAAATCAGAAGAGTGGGAGCTCGTATCAAACTCATCGGTGATGGAGATCTTTCGGCCGGCATCTCTGCGGCTGTTCGTGGAAGCGGCATACATGCAGTGATGGGTGTTGGCGGCGCTCCGGAAGGCGTCCTGACGGCGGCGGCGATGCGTTGCTTGAACGGAGAGATTCTAGGACGCCTTCGCCTCGTCAAGGATACCGACAGTGAACGGATGGCAAAAATGGGCATCTCCGACCCCGATCGCCTGTACCGAACGGAGGATCTCGCCCAGGGCTCACAGATCATCTTCTCGGCGACTGGAGTGACGACTGGGGATCTTCTCCAAGGTGTCCGATTCTTCGGCGAAGGGTCTCGCACCCACTCGCTCGTGATGAGCACCGCGCCCCGCTACGTCCGCTTCGTAGACACGATCCACGTACGCGAAGGCGACGACGTGAAGATCCGCTTCTAGGAATGGAGTAAAGAAACGCTCGGAGAACCCGATGGCTATTCGAGGTTGATCCTCGCTCCGAGCTCGATTAAAATAAGCATAACTCACCGGAACTACTTTCCTATTATGCGACTACGACGTTGAGGTCGACCTCACTGGGAGCTTTCCTAACCAATCAAGAGGCCAAACTGTCCGAAGAACCGAGAGGAGGTAATGAATCCGTGAAGTTGGATCGGGACGCGCTCATTGTCGCTTTCGACGACAACTCCCTCGAGCGTAGTTACTACTTGGATCGAGATAGCGGGAGGGTTTTCAACATCCTGGAGGATCACCACGACCCCGAGACCGAGGAGATGGCTTGGCAAATCGAGGCAGACGGGGGTCGGCGCTTCATTCAGATTCCCAAACTCTCGATGGAAGAGATGATGCAGGAGCAGGACTCTTTTTGGGAGTCTTTGGAGGATGGTAAGCTCAAGACGGCCATCGCAGTGGTCCTAGAATCCGACCCTGACGGAAGCGGCTTCGACGAGTTTATACACCGCCGTCGTGACGCTCGGGAGAAATGGCGCGCCTATATCAAGGCGCGATCCGGAGAGCGGGCCGATCGGTGGATCGAATCGCTCGGGATTTTCACAGCTTAGCACCACGATCGATTCGCCTCTTCCAGTCCTGCAACCGAGGATGGCCCGGAACGACTAGCACAACTCTGTGCCCAGAAAGCCCAATCCTCTTCCGTTGAGGCTACGTATGGAGCAGGTCCGTATCGGTGTAGCAGGATGGTCTTATCCCGATTGGGAGGGAGTCGTTTATCCTTCGCCAAAGTCCCCTAAATTCGACCCGCTGGCTTTTCTCGCGCATTACTTCGACACCATCGAGATCAACAGCTCATTCTATCGGGTCCCTAGTCCCAAAACCGCGAGTTCCTGGGCACAACGTGCAGCGGCGAACCCGAATTTCCGTTTTGCGGTGAAGCTGTTCCAAGCATTTACCCATGACCGTAACGCTTCTTCGCGTGATGAAAAAGCAGTCAAGGATGCCCTCGATCCTCTTGTCAAACACAATCGAATGGGCGCCCTCCTCGTTCAATTTCCTTGGTCGTTCAAGAACGAGAGGGAATCGCGTCGACACCTGACGAAGGTTCTCAAATGTTTCGAGGAATACCCTCGCGTCGTGGAAGTTCGTCATTCCTCTTGGGATCAAGCGGATTTCTACGATGAGCTTTCCGACAACGGGGTAGGGTTTTGTAACATCGACCAACCGAGAATCGGACGATCACTGGGCCCATCCGACAAGGTCATAGGGACAGTAGGTTACGTACGGCTCCACGGACGAAACTACCAGGATTGGTTCCGGGAGAATGCTGGGAGGGATGCTCGATACAACTACCTTTACAGCGACAAGGAGCTCCAACCTTGGCTGGATGCCATCCACCGCATCAAAGAAACGTCTATTGAAACCTACGTCATTGCGAACAACCACTTTCGAGGAAAAGCCGCCGTCAACGCCCTCCAAATCAAATCCAGAGTTTTCAGCAAAAAGGTCGAAGCACCGCCCTCCTTGGTCGAGACGTACCCAGTGTTGGAAGAAGTGACCACTCCAACCAGCAAATCCCAACAAGGCAAATTGTTCTAGCTTCTCGAGTTCTTGGGTTCTCGAGTTCTCGAGTTCTTATATCGAACCACTCAAATCGCCAAATGCGGTGGGTGGTCCACGATATTGAGGATGTCTTTTACAATGGCGGCGGCGGTTGCGAAGGGGCCAGCCTTCCCGCTACGAATGACCAAGCGTCCCATGAGATCTGTGTCGAAGACCACCCCCTTCTCTCCCGCTTCTAGAGCATAGAGCGGGTCGTCGACTTCGAGACGGACCGGCTCGACCCGGATCTCTATATCACCGGATGAACTGACGTCGGCGCCGCCGAGCAACCGTATCCTTTGGCCTCTCTTTGTTGCCTCAGCCACTTCTTCAGCCGAGATCTCCGTGATTCCTTTGACGGCGGAAGGGTCATAACTCGCCTTCGGATTCCAATAGGACCTAGCCAATATGACGACCTTGAAGGCCGTGTCCCAACCTTCGAGGTCCAGCCGCGGATCCGTTTCGAGAACACCGGCCTTGTGGGCCTCCTCGATAGCGTCGTCATACGATACGCCCGCTTCCATGGCCCTCAAGATGCGATTGGAGGTCTCGTTGAACAGCCCGCGAAATCCCCGCAACGTACAACCGTGGAGACCCACAAGTGCCGTCTCCAAACTTGGAAGAGGGATCCCAACGGCCGCGGAAAAACCAAGACGCGTTCCCCTCGCTCTCGCGAGATTCATCAGATCTTCGAAACTTGCCACCAAGGGTCCTTTGCTCGCCATAACGACCGAATGACCTCGCTCGATAGCATCGCGTACTAGAGACAATCCCGGCTCACCTGTCTCGGGATCTGTCGGAGTCGCATCCACCAAGATGGCTCCGGGATGATTCACGAGCACTTCCGCGACCGTCAGCCCTGGCTTTCCCAATACAGGATACTCTGCCAAGGTACCCTTTTGAGTCTCGGTCCGAACCAACTCGTTACAGGAAAACTCTCCCTCCGCCGCTATCCCGCCGCGATCGAAAACGGCCACCAGGGTCAATACTTTGCCGCTAATTGCAAAGCCGTCTTTCTGCTCGATCAAACGAGCGAGAGCTTGTCCGACGTGACCGAAACCGAGCAAAATAATGGGTATCTTTGTCACTCTTGCACCTCGAATGTGAGTGTGGTCCAGAAACTCTCCCATTGTGTTTCCGGGTCGTCCACCAATCGAATCATGTGTATCGTGCGAATATACCAACGTCCAGCCTCGCTGATGGTGAGACGCGCCCTACCCTCATCATCCGTGACGGCCTCGAGCTCCCTTGGGGGCCCGCCGGCCCGTGCTCCGACCAGGGTCGAACCCGAAAGCGGCTTATTGTCGAAGAACACTCGGACCGACAACGCTTCCCCTACCTTTATTCCGCAAGGATCGTATTCGGGAACGATCTCTATCCTCATCCCGGTGTTCTTCTGCCACGAGTCGTCTCCCTCCCCTACGGCCAAGATCGCTTTGGCCCATTTGGTGTAACGTTCTACAACGGCGTCGGCCGTTTCCCCTCTCCGTTCGCGCTGCTCGAGCACTCGAAGTAGTCCTTCTTCCTTCAAGTACTCGTTGAACTCATCCGCCTTGAGACGCACGAGCCGTGGCTTTGTCGCGAGTCCCAGAACGACCGTCCCTCTGGACGGAGCTTTCATCTCCGCCGTCAACGACTTGCCGTCCGCAAGGAAGCCGGTCAAGGGGATCTGTTCCGTTGCGCTGTACTGATTGAAACTCGCGATTCTGAACTCTCCAAGAAGTGAATCGCTCTTCGGAAACTCGTCGCCCGAATTCAAAAAGATGCGGAGACTTTCACCGGGTTTGAGATGAAACCGACCAGGAACGATCCACAGGTCATGCGCTCGTAACTGGCTAGCGCCTGCAAGAAGGAAAGCTCCAAATGCAAGCCACTTCGACACTTTTCTTTGGATGGTTTCGTTCATGCTTCGGTCGCCCTGGCGACCCGGACCACCAACCACCGGTAACTTCGGTCGGCGAGGGATAAAAAGCGATTTCGGGCGTTGCTCGTCGAATGAGGGTGGCTACAAAGGACGATTTGCAGCCGTTTGAAGGGCCGAGCACGAGTTTTTCGACACTCCCCGGGAAGTGACGAAGGCGTCGGCTTGCCTCACGGCCGCCGACACCCTCGTCCATTCGGAAACTCTTCGTTTTCTACGAACCGACTTTGAAATCAACCGCCATTCGGTAAGAGGTCCAGGACAAAACAAATGTGGCTTTGTCGCCCTCTGCCTTGAGATCGATGGTCAGCTGCTCAACGGGCTCTTCTCCTTTGACGAGCTCACCTGGAATCTCAGCAGCCACTTCTTCCGGTACGTTCCCTTGGCCGATCTTCTTGGCAACAACGAGATTCCACTTCTCTTTTTCGACGAAGTGAGCCACCAAAGTGTAACTACCTTTCGGAACCGTCGTTTCACCGAAGACAAGGTCCACATCGGTCTTGAGCGTCGTAGCCGCGTCGGCTCCCATTCTCCAGTAGCTACCCGGGCTAATCATGGACATCACGTCCCGGCCTTTGGCACTGGGACGTCCGTAGTCGATGGTCACCTTACCATCGGCACAAGTCGCTTCTCCTCTCGGATTGGCTTGCGCCAGAACCATCGTCGATGCGACGGTCAATCCAACCAATAGGGCCACCGCGGCCAATGCGATTTTCTTCATTCTTTCCTCCTCTTTTTGAGAATCTGATGACAATTAACCCTGATCCAAAAACAAATCAGGCCGAAAGTACAGCGGGAATAAAGGGGACAGGTCCCTATTTTCCTGCTAGTTCAAGAGCTCCTCTACGGCACGTTCCAACTCCTCTAGCGGCTGGTAATTCACATAGTACTTGACAATGGTTCCTTCCGAGTCAACGAGGAACAATGTCGGGAAGATGTTGATGTTTCCTAAGGACTCACGTGCTTCCTTGGTCAAATGAATGTTCGAATAAGTTATAGAATGCTTATTTACATACTCGGTTCGTACGGCATCATCATAGGAAAGCTCGAGTACCTTATCCGCATTGGCCCCCAAAATCACAAAATCACGCTCACCGTATTTGTCGTGAAGCGCCACCATTTGAGGGGTGGTCCTCACGCAGGGCGGGCAGTTCGTGAACCAAACATAGAGCAATAGAGTTTTCCCTTGGAGCGACGCGAGGTTGATCTCTTCCCCATCGAAGCTCGTCCCACTAATCATCGGAAGGGGCTTCCCCTCCCAACCGCTGATACTACGCTCTACGAGCTGGTTGAATCGCGGATCTGCCTTGACCTTTTCGACATCGATCTCGACCAACTCTCCGCTGCTCGGGTCCCTCTTGATGAACTTGGGCACTCGAGGATCTGATTCCATAATGGAGAGGACGACATCGGCTTCCTCGGGACCGTAGAAATCGAACTGCTCCGCGATTTCCTCCAAGGTCGGCAGCCTCTCTTGTGTCACTTGATGCTCAACAACAAAAAGCGGAATCCTGAAAAAGGCTCCGTTCAGCTTGTTCAGAACCTTCCTTTCTTCGGTAGTGGTGAAGACGTCATTGTACAGCTTGGATACAACGAGGGGTCTTCCGGGCTGCAAGTTGTCTTTGACATAGGTAATGATTCGCTTCTCGATGTCGCGAGAATCCTCTGATGGTCCTTGTGTCGCGCCAAACACCAAAGCCAGACTCAAAATGTACCCAAGCATTTACACTCCTTTTCTTTCCTCAGCAGACTCGCTATCTTAGACACAAGCCCTCGACGGATCAAATAACTGTACGTCCGGCCCTAGACGCCATTAAGCCGTTGCATATCAATAGTTTGCATGAACCCAGAGACCGGAGACTTAGAGTGTTACATCAAGCTCCGGGCCCGAGAATCATCTTATCCAACGCAAAGAGGTCCCTTTGTAAGGAAGAACTGATAGAATCTGTGGGCAGGAGGTGTAACGGATGCTGAAGCGAAACGGGGTCATCTTTTGGATATTGCTCATTCTCCTTGCCCCCCAAGTGCCGGCAGCCGCCCAAGATGACAACTTCAAGCTCGGAGGCGGGGCCGGATTCGCATGGCCAAAGGATCCGGTATTCGAGCTGAATCGTGCCTTCGATGTGGGTGGCTTCTTCGGGATCCGGTTCAATGACAATTTCAGCCTAGAGGCGGGATTTAGCTACGCTGGTAGCGATCGGCAATACGCGGACGATGATCGACCCATCGACACCGTTGATGATCCTACCGTGTTTCCCGTGATTTCTCTTAAGAACACTCGATATACCCTCGATACAATCTTGGTCTATAACATTGGCCGCCGACAACCATTTCACCCTTTTGTATTCGTCGGTGGAGGAGTGTTTCGAGAGGACCAAGTTTTTACAGACCTTTCAGCGCTGATTCCAGAGGACCCTCTAAACCCTCCCGACCCCGCCGAGATCGATCTCGAAGTCTGGACGGAGACCAGTTACTATCCCGCCTTGAGTCTCGGTATCGGCTTCGATTTCTACATACTCAACAACGTGGCGGCTCGGGGTGAGTGGCGCTGGTGGTTGACGAGCAATACTGACCGCCGCACGATGCGGCTCTTCTTTGCCGCTACTCTCTTCTTCTAATCGCCTATTTGAAGCTAGAACTCGAGAACTCAAGTACTCGAGTACTCGAGTACTCGAGCAGAACTCATTCTTGGACACTTGAGTGCCTTGGTACTTGAGTTCTATCTGGCTACTTCTCTAGTTGTCGCTTCAGAAAACGCGCGATGGTGAAGCCATCGATGAAATTGAAGGGAAATTTGGCCGTCGTGTAATGCCCACAGGGAAGGATGAACCGCTCATAAGGGGCGTCGAGCCGCTCGAACTCATCGACCAAATGACGGGACAAATCCGGGGGAAACGAGAGATCGAAACGGGCCCATATCAACAAAGAGTGACGGTCGCCTCGGGCTAAGCGGTGAACATAGGATTGGGGACTAATGGGAAGCCAAAGCTCCCTCAGCTCATCTAGGTCGAGATGCCTTTCGAGCCCTTCTCGGATGTGTCGTGTTGAAATACCCCGCCATACCACATCGGCGAAGTAGGGTGATATGTGGTTGAACACTCCGGCTCGAATACGCTCGTCGTGCGCAAACGCGATGAAAGCAATGCAAGAGCCCAAGCTCGTGCCCACGATACTCACGGGTCCGAAGCCTTGCTCTACGAGCCAGGAAACGGCCACACGGGCTTCTTGAACCGCCTGACGACAGGCATGTAGGGTTTGTCCCAAATTAGGACTCAACGCGTAGTCGGCCCGTGTCAAGCCGTCCGGTTTTCGCGGGCCGTGATACGGAAGACTCAATTTGAGGGCACTCATTCCGTAGAGGTTGAGTAACCGACAGAGACCGTCGTGCGCGCCATCACGTGCGTTCCATTGCGGAAGAACGACGACGGCGGGACCACCAGGGGAGGCCGGAAACCAGAGGCCATGAGCGGTGTTGTTTTTTTCGCAGGAAGAAGGAAGCGGCGTCTTGAACCGCACTTCGTTCTTCTCGATTCTGAGATCCGAGACTTCATCGGGTTGGAAGTAGCTGTGGCTCGATCGGAGAGCCTCCCGGACGTGTTCATGAAGGGCCTGTCGTTCGTCGTGAACCGGATCGTCACCATTACCCAAGTCACCGACGCCCCAATCAAAGGCCCGGACGTTCCGCTCCGGATCATCAGCGAGAGCTAGCCGCCGCTCCCAAGCATGAAAACACTTTTCAATCACCGACATTTCGATCTTCCTGCGACCGCAGATCATAGGGCATATCCGTCTTGCTTCCAAAAGACTTCCTGATTTCTAGCGACCACTTCTTCTTGACCCACCCTGGAATCCAGACGTATCATGAAGAAACTTGGCTCTAGTACCATAAAAAACGGAGATGGGCGTTCCATGGAAGATCAAGCGATAGGAAAAGTTCTGGCTGGCAAGTACCGGATCGATGGATTCATCAAGCGCGGCGGAATGGGTGCCGTTTATCGTGGCACGCATTTGATGTTGGACAAGCCGGTTGCCATCAAGCTCATCAAACCCGAGCTCGTTACATCTGAAGATACGGTCAAGAGGTTCCAGCTCGAGGCACGTGCGGCCAGTCAGCTCGACCATCCCAACATCGTCACGGTCTACGATCTCGGGCGCTCGGACGACGGCTCTCTGTACATCGCCATGGAGCTCGTCAATGGGAAGAGCCTGAAAGAAGCCGTCAAAGCAGAAGGACCTTTCGAACCGGAGCGTGCTGTTGACATTGCCCGCGCCATTGCGAGCGCCCTGACCCTAGCTCACAGAAACAAGATCATTCATCGCGATCTCAAACCCCAAAACATCATGCTCGCTCGAGACAACGAAGGCCACGAAAACCCCAAGCTTCTCGACTTCGGTATTGCTAAGACCTTCGAGACCGATAGTCCAGCGCTCACGTCGACGGGAATGATTCTCGGCACACCACAGTACATGTCACCCGAGCAAGCAGAGGGTAAATCCGTCGATGCGCGTGCAGACCTCTATGCCCTCGGTATCATTCTCTATGAAATGCTTGTCGGCAAGGTACCCTTTGACTCGCCTTCCGTACCCGCCATCCTAGTCAAACATTTGAAAGAGCCTCCTCAGCCTCCTTCGAGCCTCCGCGGAGACATCGCGCCGGCCTTGGAGTCCATCGTCCTACGCTGCTTGGCAAAAGAGCCGTCAGAGCGCTTCGCGAGCGCAGACGACCTTTCTCGTGCGCTTGGCTCCACCGCTGAAACCGTATCGCGAGTTGAAGAGGGTCCGACGGTTGGAATTCCCGCTCTATCGAAAGTTCCTTACGAAACCGCGACAAAAATATCGACAGTCCAAACCCCGGCGCCTTCGAGGCAGTTACCACCAATCCCCACAACGGTTTCACAGCCTTCGGAAGCCCCGATTCCGGATATAACGGTAAGGAGTCCCCACACCCGTTCTTCCCCTTGGAAGTGGGGAGTGCTCGCCATTGGGGTTCTTGCGGCCGCCGCCATCGTCATTGCTCTTCTCAACCGAGGAGAAGAAGACACTCAGAGCCGATCTGCATCAATGGCCCTTTCACAACCTCAGTCGGGGATCGAGCCACAGACCAACGAAGAGCTTCCCAGCGCGGAATCAGAAGACTCGCTCGGGTCGGGAGATCAGGAACCGACGGAGCCATTGGTTCCGAGGCCCGCTCCATCCGTAACAGCAGAAACGAGCCAAAGAAGATCCGTTCCATCCGTGACGGCAGAGGGTAGCCAAGAAAGAATACCCCACGCGGCTGAACCCGTAACACCTCCACCACCCTCACCGAAAAGCGTGGAACCACAGGTACAAGGCGTGACCGCGCCATTGCCTGTTGTTCCTTCCGTTTCTATGAGCTGCGACGGAGTGCCCGATGCCTGTGCCGCTATCACGAGCGCGCTACAAGCCGAGCTTGACAAAAGAGGACTTCCCGTTACCCAGTTCGAGCCATCAGAGATCGAAATTGCGGTATTCGCCGAGGAGGTTGAGGCACGCCAGGAGGAACAATTCGGTACGTTGCTCGTTGTCCGCACCTACTCGATAGAGGTCACGGGCAAGGCACCTCGTTTTCGTGAGTTGGTCGCTATGCCGCCACCGGAAACGATGAGTTTCGACGCGCGTTTTGGAAAAGAAAAACTCAACGAGCGATCCCGCGTCATCGCCGGCAACGTGTCAGACAAGATACAGGCCTATTGGTCCAAAAAATCGAACCAGTAAGCAGCTAGTAGGCCCAGAGCTCCGTTAGCGAGGATTTGCGTCAGTCTAAGTGGCATCAGGACAATCGTTTACGGGCGAAACGCACGTGCAAGAATCTCGGTCAACGTCTCAGCTCGATTCCGATTCCGAGCCCCTGCCCGAGCCCGAGCCCGGATTCATAGAGCGAGAACGGCAAATATCAAAACTGGCGCTGCTGCTTTGTATCGTGCGTTTTTTCAAACGAACGGTCTTTTATCGAAGTCAATCCGGCACGGGCTCGGCACTCTCGACACTCGCTTCTTCATCGCCCTGCACAGCCGGGCCTACAAAAAAGAAGCGCTCCTCATCTCGAGAGAGGAGCGCCTCCGGATTCTTGAGTACTCGAGTTCTTGAGTACTTGAGTTCTTCTTACTGCTTCTTCACCACGTCCTTCGCTTTGGCCGTTCCAGTGACCGTCATGATGCAGAAGCGTCTCACTTGACCTCGACAACTTCCCCGCTTCCGGTCATCGTCTCATCTACGCCGAGAACTTGACCCGTATCCGGATCGACCAGTTGCTTCGCCCACGTTGTAAATGTCGTACTTGTCACCCACCTTGATCCGGACATGGTGCCCATATTGATCCAAGCTTTGTCCCCCTCGACTTTGATGATCTTTCCCTCCCACCGCCCATGACTCCGCCCACGCTGAACCGTTTCATATAGTCACCGCGAGACGAATTCCTCCACGACAGCCTTGGAGGCTTTCTCGACGGCCTCGCTGGCGATACCCCACTCCGCGTCGCGACTCAGGCTGGCGCCCTTCGCGAAACCGCCGCCTTTTTTCACGTCACCGTCGGCGCGAAAGACACGATCCGTTCGCCCGTCGTTGTATCGATGAATCGCATGTTGATCGTCGACTCGGCTTTCGTGTAACTGCCTCCGATACCACCAAAGCCGCCCTTGGTCGTGTTGATGGCGAACTTGTCGATGGCGCCGGTAAGTATGTAGCTTGATCCCAAGAAGCTTGCCCGACCTTCGCGGCGGTCTGCTGATCGAGCGCACCCGAGGTGGACAAACCTTGTTCCTTGAGCACCATCTCGAGCTTCTCACGCTCGATGACGCTGAACCGGGCCGAATAGGGTCGAGATCCTCCGAAAACGCCGTATCGATATGATCGCGAGCCGCCGGTCCGAGCTGGTCATAGAACCACCAGCTCCGTTCGGCGTGGTTCTCAAAATCCCATATGGCGATCCTGAGTTTCGCTTGGGCCCTGCCCCGAGGCGACAAGAGCCGCAAGACACACCGACACCAACGCAATCCAAAGACATTCTTTTCGGGCCTCGAACACACCCTGTGGAAACCTCCTTCATTCCATACCTTCCGACAAACATGAGCTTCTCCTAACACACTACCTAGACTATACCGTCCATTCTCCATACAGCATCACTCCCCGCCAGCCCTCGAGTCAATGGCCGGGAGTCGCTACTTGAATTCCTTGCTGAACTGGTCCTGAATAATAACGTTTTTGCCCGCGATCTCGATATAGCCCTGGCGGTGGAGATCGCTAATTGTCCGGGAAACCGTCTCTCGGGTCGCACCGATCATGTTGGCGATTTCCTGATGAGTCGGTCGCGGAAACCGAATTCGTCCATCCTTGAGCCTTATACCCGTTCTCACGTGCCATCTCCAGAAGAACGCCCGCAACGCGGCCGTACACATCGAGCAGAGCCAGACTACCTATCTGGTGATTGGCTTTTCGGAGTCGCGTCGAGAGGGCCGACAAGAGATTGATGAGAACACGCGGACGCTTTTCTACGATGGATAGGAAGTCTTTTTGATGAATAACGCAACCTCGGTCTCTTGCACGGCAATAGCAGTCGCCGAACGAGGCTCATTGTCGAGCAAGGCCATCTCACCGAAGAAATCTCTGTCCGAAAGAATGGAAAGAATGATCTCACGACCATCATCCGATAGGATCGTTACCTTGACTCGACCGGCAATGATCATGAACATGGCATCGCCGGGATCACTCTCGAAGAAAATAACCGCATCTCTCGGATACTTCCTCCTCGTTACGGCACCAATAAGGCTCTGGATATCCTCGTCGTCGAGTCCCGAGAACAACGGAACTTGTCGCAGGAGATCTTCGGAAATCATCGGGTCACGAGCCTCTCTAGAAGGGCATCAACCGCATCTTCTGCTTCCAGGCCACTAACGAACCGTAGCGGTTCGAACCGCCCCTCGTCGTCAACGGACAACAATCCTAGTGAAACAGCGAGGGCGGCCGGGCGGTATCTCCGGTTTTCCGGAGAAACATCTCCAATGACGCCGTCGATCGTGGTGCCTGTTCCGTCGCCGTTTTCTCTCAAGTCCCAAGCAGCAATCAGAGCAACCGCGAGATCTCCCTTCCTGACGAAACCTTCCGGCTGGAACGTGTGGTTTGAATAAATGCTCATTATCTTCGCGGCGACCACTGCTCGTATAAACTCACGGGCCCAACTGTCCGCGATATCCGTAGCTATGACTCGCGATTGTGCCTCCTCATCATTCCCGATGAGAGCACGGAGTCTCACGTACAAGAGCGCTGCAAGCTCCTCCCGACTGATCCTCTCGGAATGCTCGATCTCAGAGTACTCAGGTGGCAGATTCTCGCGACGAAACTCCCTTTCGGTCTCACGGATCAACTGTACTAGAGCAGGATCATCCGGCCGAAGATCACGAGCAGCCTGGTAGGCCTCAATGGCTTTTTCGATTTCTCCAATCTGCCGCAGCGCGTCCCCGTACAAGCGGTGCGCTATGGCACTATCGGGATCGAGCTCCACGGCACGAGCTGCGTGCGCGGCTGCGGCCTCGGCCTCATCTCCGAGTAGCTCCACTTCGGCCGCTTCCGCGTAGAGCCCTCCGGCTTCTGGAGCAATGAGAAGGGCTTCACGATAGAGCTTCGCCGCTTCGCTATACCGCTTCTGGTTCTTGGACGATCGTGCGGCCTGCAACTTCGATTCCGCCAATTTGAGTTGCAGCGACGAGAGATAGTGGCGGACCAGCACATGGTCAGGATGGTCTCTTTCGAGAAGTCGCAGTCTCTCGAACGTCGTTTCCTCCTGTCCGGAGGCCATGGCGGTGAGTACTCTGCCGGCTTGCGCAGCCGCCAAGGAAGGCTCGATCCCCAGAGCTTTCGAGAACCTGTTTTCAGCGACATCGCGGTTGCCAAGACGTAGCTCCAAGAAACCGACGGCTGCTTGGACCGAGGCATTTTGGCTCTCACGGCGGCCCAGCTTCTCCAGGGTCTCCTTCGCAATCTGAAGGTCCCCCCGGACGAGTGCATCCCAACCGTTCTCGAAGGAGCGCTGATCGCTCTTCGGTAAATCCGGCTGCGCTCCATTAAACTCGTTCGCAACATATTCCCAGCCGGGAACCGGAGATGGAGTCAAAGTTGTTTTGGGCGCACAACTCGTAAGTAGTATGTTGGCCATCGCTGCGCTAGAAATTACAATGTTAAGATGCTTCACGATTCGATACTTGCGGCAATCGAGATACAACCCAGTAGACTCGTATCGTCGGCGAGATGATTAAGGAGTTTCGACAGCAACTGCAAGAGTATTTTAGCTTTTTGGCCGAACGCCAGTCAAGAGACTAGCTGTTTATAACCCTTACTCCCTAAGAGCCTTCACGACATCTTCCAGGGCAATGGGCCCCCGACGTATCAGTCGCGGAGTAGGTCCATTTAGATCGACAATCGTCGAAGACGGCCCGCCTGGAGTCGGCCCTCCATCGAGAACCAAGTCGAGTCCGGAACCGAATGAACTGACGACCTCGTCCGCTGTTCGCGCCGGTGGCTCGTTGCTCGGATTGGCGCTCGTCGCCGTCAACGGGAACCCCGCCGTTCGCGCGAGCTCCCTGGCCACAGAATGACCACTCACGCGAACGACCACGGAGCTGTACTGGCCCATGGGGCCGCTCACATTGGAGCGGACCGGCAAAACAAGGGATAGAGGCCCCGGCCAAAACTCACTTGCCACCAGCTCAAACCATGGTGGATGGGATTCCACGAAGACGTCTATCTGCTCGATTCCGCTAACGATGAGCGTAAGAGGCTTGTTCTCCCGGCGCCCCTTCAAGCTCAAGATCTTGTCACAAGCCGACGCCTCGAGAGCATTCGCTCCCAAACCGTAGTAGGTCTCTGTAGGATAGGCAACGACACCTCCCTCGCGGAGAACACGGGCGGCATAATGTAGAACATCCGTCTCCGGCCGTTCCGGATCAATCTTCAAACGCTTCGTCATTACCTGTCCCTCGCTCATATTAGCCCATGGATATCTGTCTGCACGAGCCCCTTCCACCTTCCCGCCTCCCCCGCTTCTATCTGCCTGTGGCGGATACGGCGAGGCCTCGCCGTATCTTCTTGCGAAGGCGGATCTACTTTCGACGAAGCCCCATTCACCTAAACTATACCAACAACTCATGTTATAATGTCTTGTTCCCTTCGAAACGAGCTACCATTCATGAACTTGAGACCGGGTCGGTTGATGGCCATCGTGATCGTTGGTGGTTGGGTGACACTCCTCACCCTTCACCTCTGGCCATCCGACACACCACCCACGGCCGCGGCGGATATCGACCTCAAAGCTCCCGTGGGCGCGAATCTGACGCAGCGAGGTGTTTTCTACCGTGGGTCCAAAATCGGTTTCATCCGGGAAAAGCTCACTCCGCTCGAAGACGGACACCTCGCAGAGCAAAAGGGCCGATTCACTCTCAATGTGATGGGTAAGGAAAGGAACTTGGAGATTGAGGGCTCCGCTAAGCTAGCGGTCGGCGGCGTGCTGAATGAGTTCTCCTACCGCCTGACGACGGCGTCAGGCCGTTCTCCTTTCGAGACCCGAGTCAAGGGTATCGTCGAGGGTAGCGAGCTGGCTCTGACCATCAATTCTGGAGACAGCGAACGCACCCAGCGTCGCGCCCTAGATAGGCCCATCGTCCTCCCGCTCAACATCTACTACTCCGTTGCCGCCCAGGGCCTGGAAGCGGGTAAGCACTATCGGCTCCAGCTCTTCGATCCCATGACATTGACGGAGGGAGAAGTGGAAATTACCGTCATGGAACCCGAAATCGTTCACTGGGGGGGCCACGAGGAGCAGGCGTACCGATTACGTTCACAGTTTTCCGGTCTCACGACCACTGCCTGGATCAACGAAGAGGGACAAATCCTCAAAGAAGAGACCCCGTTGGGCTGGACGCTTCTCAAGGAAGAGCCCGGCAGTGGTCTCCATGCTCGGAGCGCATCGAACGTTCCAGAAATTGTAGCCGCCTCCGCCATCCCGGCCATCGGTTATGTGGAGCACCCTGAGGAGCTCACTCGAGTCCGCTTGAAGCTCCACAAATTCCCGGAGTTCAAAGAAGGACTCACAGGAGGTCGACAGACAGTCGAAGACAACAACGAGTTGATCATCGAAGTCGAGTCCCTCCCGCCTTCGACGACAAACGAGCTGACCGACGTCGAGCGCCGGCGATACCTCAGCTCCGATGCTTTCATTCAAGCCGACGACGTCAACATCCAGGAGTTGGCACAGCAACTGGCGCGAGGCCACTTTCACCTCGACGCCGCGCGCGCCATCTCAGACTGGGTTCATAGCAACGTTCGCAAGACTCCGACGCTCTCGATTCCCAGTGCCGCCGAGGTGTTGGAACAACGAGCCGGTGATTGCAACGAACATACAGTTCTTTTTACAGCTCTGGCAAGGGCGGCTGGAATTCCGACCCGCATTTGCACCGGCCTTGCTTGGAGTACCGGTCGGTTCTACTACCACGCTTGGCCGGAGGTCTGGGTAGGGATGTGGCTGGCAGTCGACCCAACGTTTGGTCAGTTCCCTGCTGATCCGCTCCACATTCGACTACTCGCGGGAGGCCTGGAGCAACAGTTCGAAGTATTGAGCTTGATGGGACGAGGGGCAACGATAGAGATCATGGAGGCCAAATGATTCGTTTGGACAAGCTCACAAAACGCTACGGGGACCACGTGGCTGTAGCGGATCTCTCACTTGACGTCGGCGACGGCGAGCTCTTCGGTTTCCTCGGCCCCAACGGAGCGGGAAAAACCACGACCATCAAGATGATTGCCGGCCTCCTGAGAGCAACCACGGGTCGCATCGAGCTCGCCGGATATGATCTCGAGCGAGAACCGGAAAAGGCCAAAGCGGCACTGGGTTTCATCCCGGATCGGCCATTCCTCTATGAAAAACTGTCCGCCGCGGAGTTTCTGCGATTCATAGCGGGAATCTACGGCATCGATGGGCAGGAGGTTACGCGTCGAATAGACGAGTACTTGGAGCTCGTCGAGCTGACCCACGTAAAATCGGATCTCGTGGAGAGCTTCTCCCATGGGATGAAGCAACGTCTGGTGATGGCGGCCTCCTTGATCCATGATCCCAAGGTCCTTGTCGTCGACGAACCGATGGTGGGCTTGGATCCCAAGGGAGCTCGAATGATCAAAACCGTCTTTCGAGAGCGCTGCCGCAGCGGCACCACCATATTCATGTCGACTCATACCCTAGAAGTAGCTCAAGAAATGTGTGATCGCATCGGTATCATCATGGCCGGCAAGTTGATAGCTCTTGGGTCCATGAAGGAATTGCAGGAAGAAGCCTCTTCCGATCGACCTGAGCTCGAACCCATTTTTCTCAAGCTCACTGGAGGTCTGGGTTTCCGTGAGGTCGACGAGGCCTACGCTTGACACCCGAGTTCACGCCCCACCAAATCTGGTGGCTGCTCAGCCCCAGTCTCCAGGGAATGCGAAACCGCCGCGAGAAAGCCGGAAGAGACGATTGGCTTCGCTTCCTCCTCTTCGGCGGGCTTGCGGTCGTTTTCTCGGTCGGTATCTTCGGTGCCTTCTTTCAAATGCTCTCCTACATCGCGGGCTTTTCTGAGTTCGCAGCACCCCTCACGCATCAAATACTGGCCACCGTGGCGATGTTCCTTTTGACCATCCTCTTCGCCAGTAATGTCGTGACCGCATTGTCCACGCATTTTCTTTCGGACGACCTGTCCCTTTTGATGTCGAGCCCTATTCCGCTTCCCGCCCTCTACGGTGCAAGGCTGATTCACACATTCTTGGAATCTTCCTGGATGGTGCTGACGTTCAGTGTCCCGGTTTTCATTGCATTCGCCGTCACAGCGGACAATCCCTTCTGGTTCTTGCTGGCCGTCTTACTCGTTCTTCCCCCACTGCTCGTCATCGCCTCAGCGATAGGTGCAATGTTCACGTCCACCTTGATCGCCATTTTCCCTGCGCGTCGAGTCCGTGAAATCTTGATGCTAGTGGGCGCCCTCTTCATTGCCCTTCTCGTCTTTGTCATTCGTATCCAGCAACCGGAACGGTTGTTCAGGCCCCGGGCCATCTACGACGTGGCCGAATTCTTCGCCGCATTTCGGACGCCTTCGTCGCCCATTCTTCCCAGCACCTGGGCCACGGATGTGATGTCCGCCGGCTTCCAGAACGTAGCCTTTCCCTCGATGCCGTTGGCCTTGCTCTGGAGCTCGGGAGTCTCGACGGTCATTTTGGGCTGCTGGTTGGCACGGGGTATCTACCGACGGGGCTATTCCCGATCCCAGGAATCCAGGACCGCATTTCTTTCTTCGCTTCCTCTCCTCGATCGATTTCTCGAGCTCACCACTAGGCCTTTCGAGCTCAAGTTTCGCTCTTTGTTGCTAAAAGACATCCGAAGCTTCCTCAGAGATACGACACAATGGTCCCAACTTCTGCTTCTCATGGCTCTCGTTGTTATCTATCTATACAACTTCAGCGTACTGCCTTCTAATTTCACTTTCGCCGCCTTTTACCTACAAAATGTTTTTTCTTTCATGAATCTCGGGCTCGCGGGCTTCGTTCTGTCCGCCGTGGCCGTTCGTTTCGTCTTCACGTCGGTTTCTGCGGAGGGACCGGCATTTTGGATCATAAGGAGCTCTCCCCTCTCTCTCGATCAATTTCTCTGGAGCAAGTTCTGGACTGGCCTTCCACCGCTTCTCGTGCTGTCTCAAATTCTGACTCTGGTTTCCAACTATTTTCTCGGCGCAACCTATTTCATGACCGTGCTTGCATCGGTCTCCATTGTATGTGTGACCTTCGGCATTGTTGGGCTGGGTGTTGGGATGGGAGCGATGTTCCCGAGATTCAAGTTCGAGAACGTGACGCAAATCGCCGGAAGCTCCGGCGGCCTTCTCTATATGATTGCCACAACAACCTTCATTGCTGTAGTTCTCTTTCTTGAAGCCATACCGGTCTATTTATATCTTTCGTTTCAATACAGCGGAACACCTTCACCGACGATCGTCGCCATCGTGACAGCCGTTACCTTCGTTGTGGTACTCGCTCTCAACGTCGCCGTTGTCTACATACCCATGCGCATCGGTCGAAGGCGACTTGCAGAGATGGAGATTTAGAATGGAAACACCCGTCTGCACGAAGCGACATCGCGGAATTTCACCATGATACTCGAATCCCATAACTGTGACCGCATATACTAGTTACTACACACAACAATTTGAATAAAAAGGGGTCGATGATGAGAGTGGTCTGTTCGTTTTGTGGTGAGGACATGGGAGAAAAGGAGCCTCTCCAAGACAATCGCTTATCTCATGGTATGTGCACGCCGTGCTTCGAACATTTCAGCAAGCAATGGAACGGATTGAAGCTCGGTGAATACCTGGACGATTTCGAGGTTCCGGTAGTCGTGTTCGACAGGGATGTGCGCGTGCAGGCTGCCAACAAGCCCATGGCAGATCTATTGGGCAAGAGCGAGCGCGAGATGTCCGGACTACTCGGTGGTGAAGTCATGGAATGTGTCTATGCACGCCGTCCTGAGGGCTGTGGAGGAACGATCCACTGCAAGACCTGCACCATCAGGAATACTGTAGAACGCACCCTCGATACCGGGGAGCCCCAGACACAGCTTGCCTACCTCAATCAGGACGATAGACGAGTTCAACTATTTCTCTCCACTACGGTGTTGAACGGAGCGGTTGGAGTCGTGGTCAAGAAGATCGCGTCGGGAAAGACCGAAACGTAGGAAACTGGTTTCGTCCACTACTGCCGTAGTCCCCGCAGCCTGTTCCCTAAACCGACACCTCATGGCCCAGAACAACAAGCTATTCCCTAAATCAGCACCTCATGCCGGACAGACCAACGACTTCGCCACCGCTGTTGCAAGCCGTCGGGTTTTGTCCCTGCAAACAGTTCATCGGATTAGGGTTAAGAGCATCACCCACCGCCGCTTTTTTGCGAGCACTTCGGACCCTCTCTCGATACGCGATATATCTTCTCGGGAGATGTCTTGTTCTTAAGAGCAACATCCAACAACCTTTCGTCTGCAGTTTCGACATAGGGGTGCTCGGCAATCGTCACTCCTTGAGTACCCATCGGAGAGCAACAATGTCGTTCTCAGCTATCAGCATGCATGAACTTTCATTGTCCGCTCTCGTCATTTCTCGAGAGCACCGATCCCAGCAAGTGCTTGAAAGCGCGCCGAAGATGTTAGCCCCTCAGATCGAAGAGGTCTGTTCGACCTCCAGAAACAGCAGACGATGATCAACAGAGTCTATCCATCCTCCTCTTCGAGCTCTTGCAGCATGCGCAACAACTCTCGGGGGGCGTAGTCTTTCGAGGCCGCGATGATTGCGTTGGTCTTGTCCTTCAACACTTGATTCTTGGCTTTGAGTCTCTTGGCATAAGCTCTAGTGATCGCGGACATCAGCTCATCCAACTCGCAGGGCTTCATGAGATACTCATATGCGCCATCGCGAAACGTCCTAACGGCGGAGTCTTCCGAACCGTGTCCGGTCAAGATGATGACTTCCAATGCCGGCATCATCTGCTTGAGTTTCTTGAGAAGCTCTTCCCCGTCCATCTCGGGCATCTTGAGATCGATCAGCGCGACGTCATAGGTTTCGTTTTTCGCCGCTTCGAGAGCATCCATTCCATTGTTGAAGGAATCGACGACGAGATCACGCAATTTGAGTCTCTGCGTCATGCCTTTCAGAAATTTCTCTTCGTCGTCGACGAACAAAAGCTTGATCTGTCTCTTCATCGTCTCACCTCGGTCAATCGGTCGCGTGTTGACGTGAATCTGGTCGGTCCTGCCATCGGATAAAGGCGTCGTAGTACCGAAACCTCAATCGATAAGAGCGCTCATGGCCTGAACGGCCTTCATTGGATTCGACAGCTTCTCCACCTCATCGAGTTCTTTCATCAATTCGGAGTTGGCATGATGCTCACTCTTGAGACGCGCGGCATAGGCTTGCCGCAGTGTCTCCATTATCTTTTCCAGTTCATACGGCTTTGGCATGTAGCTGAAAGCGCCCAACTTCATGCACTCCCCGGCCGCCTCCGCGGAACCGTGGCCGGTCATGATGATGACTTCTATGAAATCGTGCGTCTTTTTGAGGATTTCGAGGACCTGTTTTCCACCCACGCCAGGCATCTTCAAATCTATCATAGCTAGATCGAACTGGCTCGCGTTGGCGTAGTCGAGCGCATCCTGGCCGTTTTCCGCCTTGGTCACCTCGAATCCTCTCAACTCGAGCCTTCTGGCCAACGAGTTGAGAAACTTGACCTCATCATCCACGATGAGAAGCTTTATGTTCTTGGCCATATTCGCCTTCTTCCCAGTCCTCAGAATCCGATCCAGGTCCAGTAGCCCAAGATCGTCCACAACCACAAGACTGCAAACGAGAGTACAAGAACGACAAAGCCGTGTTTAAAAAAGTCGCCCAAGCCCACCAATTGCTCCCCGGTGGCCGGGTCCTTCGTCATGGCGAAAGCGATGGCGTTACTCGGTGTTCCGATGATGAGCATGTGGGCAAACGACGAGGCAAAGGCCGTTGCCAGGCCCACCATCCATACAGGGGTGCCGGAGATCGTGGCCATGGGCACAGTGATGGGTCCGATCGCCGATACCGTAGCGCCGTCGCTCATGAAATTTGTTGTTATCCCCGTAAATAGGCTGGATGCGATCGCCAATCCGGATCCGCTTTGCATCGATTCCGGAAGCACACGTAAGAAGCTATCGGCCAGGTACAGCGCTCCGCCGGTGTCAGCAAGTCCCTTCCCGAGCGCGCTTGCACTCGCATATAGAGCCACCACTTCCCAGTGAATGGAGGCCACATCCCGCCAACGGAGCACCCGGAATACGTTGAGCAGCACCAAACCCAAGATGACCGGCCCCCCCATACCGAAGGTATCGCTCGAGGTTATCCACAGCACCAACACCAAGACCAAGACGGCCGCCGTGATGTATTCTTTCGTGTTCATGGGGCCGATTTTCTCCGACGCTCTCCGGACAATGGCCGCCACATCCAAAGACTTTACGGTCAACTTGTTGCGGAACACGAAATAGAAGTAGGCAGCGATCACCAAGGCCATTACGGGGACAAACGGCATTCCATACATGACCCACTCACCGAAGGTGGGAGCATCACCGTAGTCCGCCAGGATTGCCACCATAATGGCATTTCTTCCGCCGGCTACCGGTGATCCGGGGCCACCAATATTGGTCGTATAGGCTAGGGCCAGAGCGAACATCACCGCCAAGGCTCTGTCTTTCTTCACACCCGCAGCGCGCGTAGAAGTCACATAGACCATCATGAACAAGGGCATGAGGAAAGCGATCAAAGCGTGCTGGGACAAGAAAGAACAGGTCACTGCAAGCAGGGGCAGAAACAGGAACATCAAGCGTCCTAGCGTCTTGGCCGGCCCCAACAAGAGCAAGCCGATGCGTCGATCCAAACCCGTCTTGCTGATCGCTTGCGACATGGCAAGCACACCAAAAATGAAGAAAACGGCGTCTTTTGCATGTGCTGCGACCACCGCGTCCGGACGCAACACCTGAAAAAAATACATCACGGTTCCCACCACCAGGGCTGTTATCCCCACGGGAATAGCGCCGCTGCCCCAGAACAAAGCTGCGACCACGAGTATCCCCAGCATGACCTTGGCTTTGAACGCCACGCGTGCGGGTGATTCCGACTCGACCAACTTGTTACCGGCTCCGTCGATAACCGTCTTATCCATGTTGGCGGATCGGCTGTAATGCTCTGCGACCGTTTCCCCCTCCTTCATTTTTCGATAGGCGGAGTAGCCGAAGTTGACATCGACCGTTTGCCCCGTCTTGGGTGATGAAAGTATCAAAAGCATGCGGTCCGGGACGGGAGTAAAGGCCACCAACGAAAACAGGATCAGACCCAAGAGAATGATCCCCGGTCGAGAATTGTGGGAGCCCAACAACCACTTCCAAACGGAACCTCTCTCAACGTGAGGGATCTCGTACCGAGCCATGGCATGGACTTTGTCTTCACGAGCGGAGTCGACGATTCGAACCAATTCATCAAAATCATACGGTTTTTGGAGATACGAGTAAGCTTCCAATTTACCCGTCTCCATGGCCGATTCCATGGTGGAGTGCCCCGTCAACATGATGACTTGAACTTCGGGACGGAACTCTTTGATCTCCTTGAGGACCTGCTCTCCCATCATGCCCGGCATCTTGCGGTCCAAGATCACGACGTCGATATCGGAATCCGCCCGAACATGCTTGATGGCGTCCTCTCCGTTGTCTACCCCCAAAGCCTCATGGCCTCGAAGCTGCAACCGATTCACGAGAGCTTTTCTGAATTTGTCGTTGTCATCGACGAGTAATGTCTTCGGCATATGTCTCTTCCGTCCTACTTAGGCAAGGGATTTCATTTGAAGGGCGATTTCGTCATACAAATCGGAAAGCCGGATGAGTCCCACCACCTCGTCACCCCGTGTCACGAGCAAGGACTGATGTTGCCACATCACGATCTTGTGGATCGCATCAGAAATCGACGCGGTCTCTTCAACGCTTTCCGAAAGAGGGTGCATCGCGTCCCGAGCCTTCATAGCGCTTCGGCGTCGACAAAGATCGGACAGGTCTTCTTCGAAGAATCGATAGTGTTCCATGGCCAAGGACACGAGCTCGGGACTCAGGCCCGACGTGTGAAGCCTATCGAGATCTCCGAGAAGGTTGTACTTGGGCTCGAGAGCAGCCAGAAAGGCGTGCTGGCCGATTTTGCCCACGATTTTCCCCTGCGGGTCGATGACGAGTACCGCACGGTACGGCTGCTTCCCGGACGGCAAGCGTTTCTGGCCCTCTTCGAGAGCATTAACCACTTCGAGCAGCGACGCATTCTCTTCGACCACCGGGTACTCATCGAGCGGAACCATGACGTCCCGAACCTTTTTTTCTCCCATGTCGGTCTCCCATCAGATCAAAAAGGAGGCTCGCAGCACACCTCGTTCGTCATGGTCGCAGTTCGGCGTCTCCGCAAAATCGACCTTTTTGATGAATCGCGATTCAATGAACACGACCGCCCCTCATCGGCAATGTGACGGTGAATATCGTTCCCCGACCTACTTCGCTCTCCACTTCGATCTCCCCACCCAAGCTCTTGATGATCCCGTAGCTGACCGACAACCCGAGACCGGTCCCCTTGCCCACCTCTTTGGTCGTGAAAAAGGGGAGAAATACCTTGTCGAGCTGCTCGGCCGTCATTCCTTTGCCGGTATCGGCTACCTTGACCGAAAGCGCCCCACCATCACAACTCGTTGCAATCGTAATCCTTCCTGGATTCTCGCCGATTGCATCGATAGAGTTGTTGACCATGTTCAAAATGACCTGCTGGAACTGATGTCCGTCAGTGAGGATTTCCGGCACGGCACAATCGTATTCTTTCGTGAGCTCCACCTTCGAGAGCTCGATTTCGTGACCGAGGATGTCGGTGAGTACCTCATCGATGAGGGCGTGCAGATTCTCCTCCTTGAGCTCAACTTCGGTCTTTCTGACGAACCGGAGTAACTTGTGGGTAATGTCGCGACATCGAAGAACCAACTCTTGGATAGAATCCAAGTAGGGCATTAGCTCTTCAGGTTTCGTGGACTCTCCGAACTCGGGACTCATCAGATCTTTTACGAGTCCGGCTTCTGCACTGATCGCCGCCAGAGGATTGTTGATCTCATGAGCAATCCCGGCCGCCAGTTCGCCGACCGATGCCAGCTTCGCCGCCTGACCGAGTTGAAGTCGGTTGCGCTCCGACTCGATGTGAGCCTCTACCAGCTTGCCCGCCCTGTTCACAATGACACAGAGAGAAAGAAGAAAGACAATCGACGCCACCAACACCATTCTGAAACGGAGATCGGCCGTGACGCCTCGTGTGTCTCCCGGCGCAAGCCGCACGACAAGGGCCCAATCCACGTTCTTGAGCCAGAAGTAGGCGTGAGTCGAAGTGCTACCCTGGCTCGAGACCCGTCTCGCGTCCTGCAACGAATTCTCTGGCGGGACAAACGAGGAAACTTCCAGCGGCATTCCAAGGCGAGGCGATACGAGTTGGTAGAGACCTCCCTTGTTGACGATCGAGACGAACACCTCGTGGGCTCCTTCGAAGGAGCTGATCGACTCGTACATCTTCTCCGGCGTCAAAGTCGCCCGTAGGATCACGAGCTGGCCCTCAATCCAGCGACTCACCCCGATCGTGAAGTGAGGTATCTCTCTAAACCCGAGGTAGATGTCCGTGATGACGAATCCCGCTTTCCCGTCTTTCAGGGCTAGGAACCACGGCTCCGAAGCGTAGTTCCTTTGTGCCAGTGCCGGATAGGGACCGATATAAGCAACCTGCAGCCCGGATGCATCGAAGTACCCCAGGTCGACAAAGGCGTCACTCGCTCTGCTTAGGCCCTCCAATCCTTCTTCCAAGAAAGTCTGGCTTGGGGGTAGAGGCATTCTCGGCTCATCGATGAGATTGGACAAATCGTTGATGCGCTCCGTCAAGAACAAGTCCAGCGTGTTTCCTTGGCTTTCAGCAATGGCCATCAGGTGCAAACGCTCGCTTTCGCGATCAAGAGCGCTATATTGCCAGTAGAGGTAGGCAGTCAGGAGAATAAAAGGGGCAAGGTAGGTGATGACGAGCCGAAGAACGTGCTTTCGCCGAAGCTCGCGGTAACCTGACTCATCCAGAGGATAGTAGTCCTTGGCCCGCTTGCCTTTGTTTTTTTGATTTCGCCGCAAGGTTTCTATCCGACCTTTCCCGGTCCTAACGAGCCGCGGTGCCGAATTTCGTCACGCTGTACCTTCTGCGTCTCGCTAATGTGACACCGCCATGGTCTCAGGCCACGATCCTCCATCGGACCGCGAGCCTAGGTCGTGGTTGCGGGTTGCGGGGGTTTCAGTCGGGGACGGGTTAAAACGCGCATCTTCCTCATCCGGAAAAGAACGAGTTTTCGGCTTCAAGTGACTCTTTACAAAGGAATTATCACCTTCAAACACATCGATTTGATCGCCTATGTCTGCAAGTATGGTGCCCGAAACCCAATTCAACACTGAGGAAATCTCACTCGTTTCGTGATGTTCTTGTGGGATTTCGCTTCCTCGGCTTAGACCCGATCTCAAGTCCCTAACGCCAAGCTTCTGCTGCCTGTAGGCGACTCCTCGTCCGGCCCGTCCGGACCCTACCGGCTTTCTATGCTCACCGGTCTGTGGTATTTTGGCAGGCACTTGGCATTAGAGCACGAATAAAAAGCGACCCCGGCGACCGTACAGGACTTTCGAATGCCGTAGGTTCTGGCTACGTTGGTCGCCTGGGTTGCCGAACTCAAGCTGGAGGAGAAATGAGTCTGAGAATCAGTCTGATGGCAGCATACCTGCTGAGCTTGGCCGGAATCGCCCAGGCGGGCGTCGTCTTTCGGGTGGAAACCGAGGACCTGAAGGCCGGCGGCGAGTTGGAGATCACGGAGATGAAGGTCGATGGCAATCGCATGCGAACCGATTCCCGAGGGAAGGACTCGGCCACCATGATTTTCCTCGGAGATTCTGACGAGATGTACGTGATCGACCACAAGGAAAAGACCTACATGGTCCTGGATCGGGCAACGGTCGAGCGCCTGGGAAACCAGATGAGCGACGCGATGAAACAGATGGAACAGGCGCTCAAGGATGTGCCTCCCGAGCAGCGCGAGATGATGGAGCGCATGATGAAGGGCAAGATGAAGGGAATGCCCACGTCCGAGCCTCGCTCCGAACCTCAGGTCAGGAGCCTGGGACAAAGCGATAGTGTCAACGGAGTGGGATGCGATTGGAAAGAAGTCTCACGCGACGATGTGGTCGAGCTCAAAGCTTGTGTTTGTAACTGGACGGACGTCCCCGGCGGCGATGAGCTCCAACAGATAAGTCTCGAGATGAAGGATTTTATGTCCGCCATCGTCGATGCGTTCGGCTCCTTCGGGGGTTCCGACGGGCTCGCGAGCTCGCTCGAGGAGAATCCCATGAGCGTCATGGAAAAGGCGGGCGGGTTTCCGCTCATAACCGAGAACTTCCAGGGGGGCAACCTGACAGACAGATCACGCTTTCAGTCGGTCGAGGAGGTCGCGATCTCGGACGACGAGTTCACGCCCCCGAGTGGCTACAAGAAAAGGGATATGGGAAACCTATCCCGATAGGTCGCTTCGATAGAAATCTGTGACCTGCTGAGCTCGTGATTGAAAACCTGGCCCTCCGTCCACATTCGAGACGGAGCGGCCGGTTTCAATCCCAAGACCGCGGGGTCCCACTTCACATCCTCGATTACTAGATTCAAGAGCTCACTCGTAGCGCAAAGCGACCATGGTATTGACCGCCGCGGCGCGTCGTGCCGGGATATAGCAAGCCAGAAGCGAAACGAGCATCAAAACGAGCGGGGCGCCGACGAAGACCGCGGGGTCCGTTGCGCTGACTTGATACAGCATACCGCTCAGGAGCTGACCGGTCGCCAAAGCCAAAGCCAGTCCGATTCCGAGACCCCATAAGGTCAAAGAAAACCCCTCACGCAGAACCAGTCCGCACCGCGTCACGCCGCGTTGCACCGAGAGCCATTCGGATGCCGATCTCCCTCGTGCGCTGCGCCACCATATAGGCTCTCACGCCGTAAACTCCAGCGGCGGCAAGAAACAAAGCGAGCGCACCGAAAACTGTGAACAATCTGGCACCGGTCCTAACGAGCCACAACTCCGCACTACCTTCGAAATGATCGTGAAACGACCGAGCGTTGAGAACCGGCATGTGCTCATCGGCCGATCTTATTTCTTTCCGCACCGCCTGCAAGAGACCAGCTTCCGCTTCATCTCCGCTGGGCGCGACACCCAAATGGATGTGCACGTTGGACCGGTAGTCCTGGCCAAAAGGCACATAGATATAGGGCTCTGCACGAGCCGGGATCAGGCTTTGCTGCAACGTGGGTACGATGCCCACGATTTCGTAGATGCGTCGGCCTTTTTCTGTAGCCACGTCGCCGTACTGGATGTTCAACCCCAGCGGATCTTCGTCTGGAAAAAGACGCTGGGCCAGCTCGTCGTTGATAATCGCAACGGGCGGCGCTCCGTCGCTCTCGGTTTCCGCCGTCGTGAAAAATCGACCTCGCAGGAGCTGCACATCGAGAGCTCGGAAGTAATCCGCCCCGATGGCGTTGAAACCGGCGGACACCGACGGATCATCTGGGTCCGATTCGCTTGCCGGTGCCCCACCCGCGGGGCGAACCCTTTCACCTAATCGGACGTTGCCGAAAGGTACTGTGACTGCAATCGCAGCCTGTTCTACGCCGGGAACCGCGCGAAGACGCTCTACCAGATTGGAGTAGGCGCGAAGCCCGCGCGGGTCGTCGTACCCAATCAATCCCGCGTCCAATTCAACCAACAAGCTGCGTTCCACACGAAAGCCGGGATCGACGCCGGCCGCCTCCAGCGCACCTCGGAAGAACAGTCCACCCGCGGCAAGCAAAACCAGAGACAACGCCAGTTGCCCCACCACAAGAAGGTTCCGAGCCGCAAACCGCCGGTGCTTGCCGGCATGCAAAACGTCGCCCCCAACACTTTCCTTAAGGTCGGGAACGACATTCGGTCGCGAGCACTTCCAGGCCGGACCGAAGCCGAAGACCAGAGTGCTCAGCAGGCAGAAGGCCAAAGTCGCCACCAGCACCCGTACGTCGGGCCCCGCGATGAACAAAACCCCGAACGGAATGACGGCTTCGAGCGAGCTCGTGAGCAATTGCATGCCCCAGTAGGACAGCAGAAGACCTGCGGCGCCCCCGGCAAGCGACAACAAGAGTCCCTCCGTCAGCAGTTGCCGGACCAAACGTCGCCGGCTGCCGCCGAGCGCCAGCCGAACCGCAATCTCTTTGCGGCGTGAGGTTCCCCTCGCCAGCATCATATTGGCGAGATTCAAGCAAGCGATCAGCAAGACGACCCCTGCCATGGCAGAGAGCAGTGCCGATGCCCCCGTCACTCCGGCGAGATCCTGGGGGCTGCTGCTGAGACCAAGACGTGAGCGAGGATGCACCATCAAGGTTTGGTGCTCGTTGAGATCTGGATATTCCTCCTCTAGTTGCGCGGCGAGAACGCCCAATTGACTATCGGCCTCGACCTGCGACAGCCTCGAATGGAGCCTTCCGACGACGAAGAGCTGGTGATAGCCTCGGTCCTCGAGCGACCGCTTGTCCCCGTCCAGGTCGAATCCGCTCGTCGCGTGCATTCCCAGCGGAAGCCAAACGTCGGGTGACAGCAGGGCCATCGTTCCGGTAAAACCCTCAGGTGCGATTCCGATGATCGTATAAGGGCGAGCGTTGATCCTTATGGTCTTTCCAACCAGGTCCGGGTCCTTGGCCCTCTTGTTCCAATAGCCGTAGCTGACGATGGCTACCGGGATCTCGCTCCCGGGCCTCTCCTCATTGGGTGTGAACTCGCGTCCCTGGAAGAGGCGAACCCCGAATGTCGAAAAGTAGTTGCTCGTCACGAGCTCGGCGAACGTGCGACGCGTGGTCTCTCCCTCATTGATACCGACGATGGCCAGGTCATGGGCTGCAAGACTGCCGAAGACGGCGTTTCGGTCGCGAATATCGATGTAGTTGGGATAAGAAAAGAGGCGGTACGAATCGGGTCTCTCGGTGTTTTTGCTGTAGAGGCCGACAATTTCCTCCGGATTCTCGATTTCGAGCGGCTTCAGGAACATCACATTCACCAAGCTGAATATGGCGGTATTGACGCCAATCCCGAGCGCCAAAACGAGCACCGCAAGCGCTGCAAAACCCGGATTCTTGGAGATGATGCGCATTCCATATCGTAGGTCGCGCCACAAGGTATCCATAGACTCCCCCTTCATCTTTAATATACGTTGGAAGCTGGGAAGTAGTTCGTCTTTACATTAGGTAACATGGCCGGAGTTCGAAGACCATACAGCGGCTCCTCGAAGCGCCAATCGGCGCCGAAGGCCAGGTTTGCGTCTTTGGTGTGGGGGAAGATCGAGCGTGAGACCCACGGATGTGTCAATAGAAGGGACGGGGTAGCTCAGAATACGGAGACGGGGGCCCTCCTCCCCCGAAAGGGGGAGGAGGAAAGCCGGTTTACTCCTTTGTGTATACAGGATACAGATTCTTGGGGATATTCTCGTAGGGAAGCGTCGTCAGATCGGCAGGTCCCCAACCGGGTGCATCGACCTCGAAGATGGCTCCCGCCAAGCCCGTTTCATGAAAGCCTCTCCGGAAGTGAACGCGGGACTTGAGCGAGACGATATCGGTTTTCTCTATGTCGATTCCTAGATCGTCGAAGATGTCCCGGGTCCTCACCTGGTTGAGCGTGGGGGTCAAAATCACGCGGTTGTTGTCACCGAAGAGAAGAACCGCGATGTTTTGGTTCTCATGCCGGCCGTAGGGGGCTAGATACTCCACTTTTCCTTCGATGGGGACGGGGTTTCCAGCGTATTTGTCCAGGTAACCGCCCACGTCTACTTTAATCGTGTCGCCGACCTTGGCGTTGGCTTCGATCTCTTTGATGGCCTTTTCATCGGCAATAGTGGCAATGCAGAAGTTGCTTGCTCCCTGCCGAATCAGCTCTTCCAAGATGTGGGTGGAATTGCCGCTACGGTCGGCGTGATCGGCGATGACCACGGGCGTCGTGCCCTCCTTGGCGGCTGCGATGGCCAAGGCAACGCCTTCTCGAGTCTTGGGGAGCTTTTTGCCCGCGAACTCGTGCCTGATCCGCCAGATGTACTCGGACATGTCATCGGCAATACGGTCCGCCAAAGCCTGGTCGTTGTTTGTCATGACATGAACGCATGCTCCGGCATCGGGCACGTCTGCGTAGGCGAATCCGAAGAACACCGAAACGTAGGCATCTTCCTCGCGGTTCTCCCATCGCCTCGCCCGCTCCATCATTTCCATAGCTGGGGAAACGCCCGTACCCTGGTACACGCTGGGTGTGATTACAGCAGGCTTTCTGGTAGCGGTGGTGGGTTTGTAGTCACCGCGGATCATCCGGATCATGTAACGAGCCGCGCGTTGACGCTGGAGGTCGCCGTCGTAGTGGGGATACCGCTTCACACAAAAAGCGCCGTCTGCGTGTTCCAGAAAATCGCCGTCTTCGTTTCCGTGCGGATCGAATGTCGCCACGATGGGAACATCCGGCCCGACCACCTCCCGCACTCTCCTGGCGATCTCGGCTTCGGGTTTGGGGACGTCCGTAACCGCCATAGCGCCGTGCAGCGAGAGGTAGATACCGTCAAAAGGACCGAACTGCTTGATGTCCTCGACGATGCCGCCGGTGTATTTTTCGAACGCTTCCGTCGTGATCCAGCTTCCAAAAGACCCTCCAACCGCACCGCGGGGGGAGAGAAGGCCGACGAACTCGACGGGTCCGTACTCCTTGGCTACCTTCGTGAAACTGCGGGCTCTCTCAAGCATTTCCTCACCGCGAACCGGAGGCCCATAGAACTCCCACTCCTCGATGCCTGTCGGCCTCGGGCAGAATGTACAGGTCTCGTGTGAGAAGGACGCAATACCGATTCTAAGAGGTTTGGGTGTCTCGCTCGGCGGGGCACAAGTCAGGGCAACGGAAACCAACACAGCGACCAATGCGAAGCGGACGACGGAATTTGACGTCATAGGAATCCTCCTTCACTGGGACAAATAATCATCACCTTCATCTCGGATTGACTGGGCCGTAAGATGGGGAGAGGGTAGTCAGACAGAAATAGAAAAGCAAATTTGTTCAGGATTTATTGGGTTTCTTTTTGTTCGAGATCAAGGGTGCATCCCGTCGTCATTCGATCTTAGTGTACGGAGTTGTATTCAGTGACGTTGATATGGACGATACGGCGCCGTTCGTGGTGCAGAACGACAAAGACGAACAGAACCCGAAAAGTGGCGGTTGGCAACGTGAAGAAGTCAGCGGACACCAAGTCTTTGACATGATTGCCGAGAAAGCTCCGCCAGGTCTGGGACGGTGGTTTTCGATGCCGAACCAGGTACTTGGACACCGCGGCTTGGGAAATGGAAATGCCAAGCTTCATCAGCTCGCCGTGTACTCTGGGCGCTCCCCAGAGCGGATTGGCTCGACACATGTCCCGGATCAGCTCGCGTACTTCCGGAGCGACGCCCGGTCGACCCAGCCGGTGCCTCGGCTCTTCCACGTCCAATAGTGTTTGAAGCCGGTGCGGTGCCACCGGACGACGGTCTCGGGCTTGACGATGACGAGCACGCTGGCCCACTCAGTCCAGACTCGGCGCAAGAGGACCCACATGCCGCGATCGACATTCGACAGGCGCGGCCGTTTCACTGAACGCTAGAGTACGGCGAGCTGTTGGCGAAGAGCGAGATTCTCGAGCGCCAGCGAGCGACGCGCCTTGAAGGCCGAGATGAGTGAGCACAGAAGTGACCAGATCATGACGGGATAGTGACGCCCGCGTGCGAGAAAGATCAAGACTGATGCGCCAGGACGAATCAATAGAAGGGACACCCGATTGTCGTCCTCCGCTACGAATACAGGGGGCGGGCGTGTAGCCCGGTGGAAACGTTCGCAGGCCACGTCCTACCAGGAAATGGGAGAGTCAGCCACCACTGACCTTCTTCACGGCGGCTTGACTTGAATGTCCCATCCGCGTAGCATGCGCTGTCTTGTCGATTCTCCGTTGATGGAGCCTCTCTCGCATGCGACGATGGCAGCGGTTGTGGCGGTCCGCACTGTGGGTCGTGGTTCTGACGGCCCTTCCGGTGGCGCCGTTTGTCTACGCCCAGCAGGGTGCCGTGCCGGCGACCCCGGCTGATCCCGAAGTCGGCACCTCGACCGGAATGCGAGCCGCTCCGGCCGGGATGCGCATTACCATCGACGGGCACCTAGACGAGGAGGCCTGGCCGCGGGTTTCCCCGATCACGACCTTCATTCAAGCCCAGCCCGACACCGGCGCACCGGCCACCGAGCGCACCGAGGTCCGGCTGCTGTACGACACCGACAACCTCTACATCGGCGCCGTGTGCTACGACTCCGAGCCCCGGGGCTTGGTGGTGAAGACCCTGGAGCGCGACTACCCCGGTGTCATTTCCGAGGACATGGACTCGTTCGGGTTCTCGCTCGACACCTTTCTCGACCGGCGCAACTCCTTCGTCTTCTTCATCAACCCGCGCGGCGGGATCAAAGACGGACAGACCTTCAACGACGGCACGACCCGCGACTACGGGTGGGACGCTATCATGGACGTCGAGACGACGGTGAACGAGAGCGGCTGGACCGTGGAAATCGCCATCCCGTGGACCACACTGCGCTTTGACCCCACCCACGATGTCCAGACATGGGGCGTCAACTTTCTCCGCCGCATCCGGCGCAAGAACGAGGTGTCGTACTGGGCACCGCTCGATCGGCGAAATCGCATCTTTCTCGTGTCGCGGGCGGGAACGCTGCACGACCTTCCGCGGGGTCGCCCGAGCCGCAACCTCACCGTCAAGCCGTTCGCGCTGGCCGGCCGTTCGACCGGTACGAATCTGCCGCAGATGATGTCGGGAACGACGCGGATGGCGGCCTCGACGTCAAGTGGGGCATCACGCCGCGGCCACCCTGGACTTGACCTGGCGCACCGACTTCTCCCAGGCGGACGTCGATCAGGAGCAGGTCAACCTGACCCGGTTTCCGCTGTTCTTCCCCGAGCAGCGGGACTTCTTCCTGGAGAACTCCGGCATCTTCACATTGGGTGACGTGACGCGCCCGGCGGGCCACGCACCGGCACCTCACTCCGTGACTTCACGCTGTTTCACTCCCGGACCATCGGCCTCAAGTCGGGTCAGCCTGTCCCGCTTTTTGGCGGCGCCCGCTTGACCGGGCGGGCTGGAGACTTCGAGTTTGGTCTCCTGAACGTTCAGTCGAAGCGCTTCGAGGAGGATCCGGCCGAGAACTTCACCGCCATGAGGGTTCGGCGCAACTTCCTCGGCAACTCCGATATCGGGTTTCTGTTTACGAACCGGATGGAGACCGGCGAGGGAAGCGCTGGCGACTACAACCGCAGCTTCGGTGCCGACCTGAACATGCGGCCGGTGCAGTTCATTGTTCATCAACTCCTACCTGGCCGTCACCGACACACCGGGAGGCGGAGACGGGGCGGCTCGCCTCGCCGTGGGATGGCGCGACCGACTGTGGGACACGTCGGCCATGTTCCGCCACGTGGGGGACGACTTCGATCCTGGGATGGGATTCGTGCGACGGACTGGAATCCGCCAGTACTACGCCACGGTCGGGGCTCGGCCGCGACCCTCGGCCCGTGCCATTCTCGAGGTCAATCCTTACGTCGAGGCCGACTACATCACCGACCTGGCCGGCAACCGCGTGAGCTGGGATGGGACGCTGGGATTCGGGGTAACGTTTCGAGACGGGGGGCGCCTTTCCCTGCGTTACGACGATCGTCGCGAGCGGCTCGATGAGCCCTTCCGCGTCAGGCCGGGTGTCTCCATTCCTATCGGTGACTACCACTTCGGGGAGGCTGCCGCGAGCTACAGTTCCAGCGAGGGTCGCAAGGTGTCAGGGTCGGTCGGCGTCTCGGGGGGCGGCTACTTCGATGGCAACCGGTTCACGATGGTCGGCGGCGTGGCCTGGCAACCCGACTATCACCTCACCATCGAGGCATCCGCCGAGCGCAACTCTCTCTCCGTCCAGGGGATCGATTTCACGGCGGATCTCTACACCGCTCGAGTCAAGTACGCGTTTACCACCAAGATGTACCTGGGAGCCTTCGTGCAGTATAACGCCGACACCAATCAGGTCGTCACCAACGCCCGGTTCAGATTCATTCACGCTCCGCTCAGTGACCTGTTCGTCGTCTTCACCGAGCGCCGTGACATGGCGGGGCGGTGCCGTCCTCGAGCGCTTCATCACCGTGAAGTTCACTCGCCTCTTCGGGTTCTAGTGCTCGAACCCGCTGGCAGTTCATGCCGGACACAACAACTACTTCTACGCATTTATCGCGTCCGCTCTTTCTCAGAAGATTGTTGAACACGTTGCGCCGCGCCGAGGAGCGGCGAGAGTTCTTGGGTTGAGTTACGCTTCGATCGAGCTCGGTCCGGAACGAGTAGATTGTTGATTCGAGTACCAACGGTATACACGGCCGCAGGCTCGGAGACGCGGCCTGTAGAACGTCGATACCGCTCTATCACTTCCTTACCGTAGTCTCGCTCTGCGAGATACCCGTTGTGACAACGACATAGCAAGGAAATATTTCCAACGCTGTGGTCGCCACCTCGGCCGTAGGGCTTGCGATGATGGAACTCGAGCCCTTCTCGTTCGCTACATCGCCGGCCGTCTTCGGCAACAAAAGTGCACTGCCGTTGATCACGTTCGCAGACAGCTCGTTTGACCGCGGCCGGGATGTAGCGTGACGACGGTGAGGAATTCGTCTCTTCGACACTCTTTCTTGGAGCCTTCGTCTTGGCAAAGCGCTTCGCTTCGAGCCTCTCGAGCTTCTCGGTCACGGCCTCTTCGATGATCGCCGCGAGATCTCCATCCGGGACAGACGAGCGCATGAGGTCGCGAAGTCGATCGAGCTTCTCGCGAAGCTCGGAGCTCGCTGTGAACTGGACTTTCCATCGGGCCGCCGCAATCGGTTTGACCACCGCGGGCATGGCTGAAGCCGGAGCCGGTAAGGACTCTCGTGTCGTTTCGACCTTTGGATGCTCTCGCTCAGATCCCGAGCGCGGTACTACTCGGGCCGGACCGAGTTGGCTCTCCATGGGAGGCGTGTTCTTTCGTCGTTCGGGTAGCTTGCGCATCGCCGCGGGGACATCCGTCTTCGGTGAAAGCTCGGCCACCAACTCTTCGATCTTGCGTTTCGATTGATGAGCCGCGCGGGCCAAAAGTGTTTCGCGGTTGGTCTCGGTAAGGAGAGGTACCAGCTTAGCAATGCCGCTCAAGTGAAGCCTACCGTCAGCAAGCATCTCGAGGAGTATCGGATGCTTTCGAGCCGCACGGGCGACCGTAATGCGCAAATAGGCTTCGTGCTCCGACAAGTGCAACACCTCGGTCGAATAGACAAACATCGACGATGCCTTGCTCGCAAAAAGCCTCCTCGCATCCACCTCACCGATGTGTGCAACCAGCTCGGCTTCGACGCGCCGGGACTTTGTCAAAAGCTCGGTGAGTCGGCGGAGCAGCTCATCATCTGAGATCATAGAGAACGATTGTGATTGGAGTTTGTATTTCATAACTCCAATATAGGCGCAGCTTTTTTTGTCTCGATAAATGACGTCTATTGAATGTTCAACACCTAAGGTAGCGTCGAAGTCTCCCTGGCCGAAGAAGAAACTTACACGCCGACTAGAGGACGCACACGCCCATTCTCGATCACATCATTTGCTTCAATTCAGAACGCAGAAGAAAGTTGTCAAGCAAAAAATGATTTTTTTTTCTTTTCCAACTTGGACCCGACGAACTCAAACAAAAGTGGATATCATCGAAGGGCAATGCCAGGCTAGAGCCTTGTATCAATCACCGGCCGCTGATGGTGATGGGTGCCTGCAGCTTGTTCCCTAAACCGACACCTCATGGCTCCAGAACAGCACGTTGTTCCTTAGACCAACACGTCATGCGGACAGAACATAGAAGTGGACGCCCTCTGCTTCTTCGACCGAATAAATGGTGACGATATTGGGGTGGTCGAGGGCGGCTACCTCGTCGTGTCCAAAAATACGAACGAACTCAAGACCCGCGTCAGTCGGGGCGTTTCGGATAGACGCGTCTACGCTTTGTTCGCCAAGGGAAGCAAGAATCCTCGGTCATGAGCACGCCGATCCAGCGTCATGGTCGAGATCGCCGAGCTCATCGTGCGCCTCGCCAAGGAGAATCCGCGTTGGGGGTACACGAGAATACGAGGCGCTCTCTCGAATCTTGGTCATCAAGTGTCCCGGGGCACCATCGCGAACGTTCTCCGAGAACACGGCATGGAGCCCACGCCGGAGAGAGGTGCGCGCACGCCGTGGCGCACCTTTCTGACTGCCCAGAGGGAAAGCGTGGCTGCGACCGACTTCTTCACCGTCGAGGTCGCCACGGTCCGCAGGCTCGTGACCTACTACGTGCTCGTCGTCATCGAGCTCTCTTCGCGGAAAGTGCACATTGCGGGAATCACGCCCGGACCTGACAGCGCGTTCATGATGCAGATCGGTCGAAATCTGACCGACCTGATGGACGGCGTTCTGCTCGGCAAGCGATTCCTCGTCCTGGATCGCGACAAGAAGCTCACCGCCAAGTTTCGGGAGCTCGTCGACGATTCCGGGACCCGCGTCATTCGCTTGCCGTATCGCTCCCCGAATTTGAACGCTTACATCGAGAGGTTTGTTCTTTCAATAAAAAGCGAATGTCTCAACCGGATGATTTTCTTCGGTGAGCAATCGCTGCGGCGGGCTGTCGCCGAATTCACTTCTCACTATCACGCAGAGCGCAACCATCAAGGGCTCGGCAACAAGTTGATCGAAGCGGACGAGTGCGTGGGGAGTCTCGAAGGCAACGTGCGATGTCGCAAACGATTGGGCGGCTTGCTCAACTACTATCACCGCGAAGCCGCATAAGAGTTCATCGCAGCTGGCTGGAACGGATGGTCCGGAAGCTAAGGTCTGCTCGGCGATCGCCTCTCGCGGGTCCGCAATACCTTGGGCTACTCTCCGCGGGTATCGAGATGGCCCTCGAGGATTCGGCCTTCGGCTCCATTCGAGTTTTTGGACACGACGGGATTTGAACCACCGCTTGTCCGCCGTAGCCTTGGCGTAGGCGGAACCTGCTGATTACGAATCAGGTACTCTTTCTCTTGGCCCTGGGATGATGTTCGTCATAGACCCGGCGGAGGCGTTCACGGCTGACGTGAGTGTAGATTTGGGTCGTTCCGATGTCGGCGTGTCCGAGCATGAGCTGTAAGGAGCGCAGGTCGGCTCCGCGCTCGAGAAGATGCGTGGCAAAGGAGTGACGGACGACGTGGGGAGAAATCTTACGTTGGATACCCGCTTGGACTCCACGGGCTTTGATGATCTGCCAGAACCGCTGGCGGGTCATTTGGCCGCGGCGGCTCAAAAAGAGCCAAGAGGAAGACTCCCGGGCCAACTCCGGGCGGGCTTTCGAATTGTACTTACGAAGCCAACCTGTGGCAGAGCGCCCCAAGGGAACGATGCGCTCCTTCCTTCCCTTCCCGCGGCACAACAGATACCCGGCATCCAAATGAATGTCCTCTTGTCGTAGGCCGATGAGCTCCGAGACACGAAGGCCGGTTGCATAGAGCGTCTCCAGCATGGCTCGGTCCCTCAGTCCTTCGGGCGTGGAAGTGTCAGGGGCATCGAGAAGCGCATCCACTTCATCGAGAGTCAAATATCGTGGCAGACTTCTTGGAATCTTAGCTGCGTCGATCTGTTCGGTGGGATCCGAGCGGATACCCCCTTCAGCGACACCAAAGCGGAACAGTCCCCTAATCGCGGAAAGAATGCGGGCTATCGATCGATGAGATAGACCCTGGCGATGAAGCTCGCGCAAGAATTCCCGAACGTCATTGGAATCGAGCTTTTGGACCTTCTTCTTTTTCTTTTCTGCGAAATGCTCCAGCTTAGCAATGTCTCGGCGGTAGGCCGCCAGAGTGTTGTTCGAGAGACCCCTCTCGACTTCCAGGTAGTGCAGAAAAGACTCTCTCAAAGTCGGACCGATCCCGAGAAGAAATACCCTTCCAGGCGGTAGGTCGCGCGGCCGCCTTTCAACCACTTAGCGTAGAGATTTCGATAGCCGAAGGACACAGCGAAGTTTGCGCCGAGACTATAGGTGGCGGCGGCGTACCAATCGGTAATCACTCCGGTACCATCTTTTTTCATCCCTTCGCCTTCGAGTGTTACTGCCAGAGACGGTGTGAGGTACATCCTAATTTTGGTACCGAATGTCGGCAGTTTGATCTCCTGCTTGCCGGCGTTGGCAACTCCTAGGTCCGGACTACCGATAATGGGCTCAGCCTCGAAAACGGAATAATCCGCAAAGAAGCTGATGAATCCCTCCCGGAACTTGAAGACTTCGACTTCCACTCCCCCTTTGTAGTACCTCAAATCCATGCTGCTTGCGACCGTCGATCCTTCGGGAAATGTTGTCCCTCCGTAGCTGATTTCCCTCTCCAGTGTTTTTGCAGCATCGAAATTGAATAGTGTGCCGGAGCCCCGGATCTTGATCCACCGACCCAAACGGAGGAAACCGACATACTCGAAGTCTCGTGGATCCGACCATCCCAAATCGGCCTTCGGATCGATGGAGTCTCCGCCGACCTTTATTTCGGAGCGAAATCGGGCTCGCCAGCGTCGGAGCTCGAACTCGAACCGAGCCTGCTCCCCTATGCCGATCGGTGGCGCCGCTTGACCATGCGCCCAATCGGTCGAGAGGACTAGAACGGCAAAGAACAATCCTAACCAGCGACTTCTCATGTCACCTCCATGCTAGACTTGACCGGCTTCAGCGCCCGCTTCGCCTGCTCCAGCTCACGAACTCTGAGGATTTTGCAAAGCACATAGAGTACAACGAAGGCCACGAAAATCGAAGCCCCAACTTGCACGATTCTAGCCATTGTGGACGCATGTCCCAGCCAGCTATCGATGGTTTCGCTCGTCCATTTGACGGCCATCCCCATCACGGCAGACGCCACCAGCATCTTCAGGGTCAGACCCAAGATGGATTTGCCGCCCAAGCCCGCTAGACCGCTTCGATGCCGAAGCAGAAGCCACAGTATCGCGAACGACAGAGTGATGGTGCAGGCGGTGGCAAGGGCCAAGCCACGATGGTCCATACCAAAATGAGATATGAACAAGTAGTTGAGTCCGGCGTTCGTGAGCATCCCTAAGGCGCTCACGATGAGAGGCGCCTTCATATCCTGAAGGGCATAGAATCCATCCGTTACGATCTTGACTGACGCATAGCCGATGAGTCCCAGGGAAAAACACATCAACGCGCCCGCCACTTGCTGTGTGTCATACGGACGGAACTGTCCCCTCTCAAAAACAAGCCTCACGATGGGAGTGGCCAGGACGATGAGACCCACGGTCGCAGGCACGGTGAACAAGATCACCAGGCGACTCGCGAAGGAGAACATTTCTTTGAAGCCGTCCTTATCTTTCGCGGCCGCCGCGCGACTGAGGGCCGGAAGAGTGGCGACAGACAGAGCCACCCCTATGAGTCCAACGGGAAGATGCACCAGACGGAAAGCTTGGTTTATCCACGAGAGCCATCCCGATCCCATGGAGGCGAAAATCGAGTTGATGAAAACGTTGACTTGAACCGTGGCGGCCGCCAAGGCACCGGGCCCGAAGACGCGCATCACGTTCTGGAGCTTGGGATCACGAAACGAGAGAATCGGCTGGTAACGAAATCCTTCCTTCTTGAACGCAGGTACTTGCCAGAGCAATTGGAGGGCTCCACCCGCAACAACACCCACCGCCATCCCTACGGTAGGGTGTTGTCCAAACCGGGGGGCAAGGAAGTACCCGGCGACCCCGACGACGAGCGAACCGATGTTGAATAGGGATGAGGCCATCGCCGGAACAAAGAACTTCCTCCGGGCGTTCAAGTAACCCATGACCAAGGCGGCCAGGCTTACCAGTGGGATAAAGGGAAACATGATGCGGGTCAAGTAGATCGTAAGCTCCCTCTTGCTCTCGAACCCGAAGCCTTCTCCAGCCGGAAGGGGGGCATCGAAGCCCTTTCCGAAGAACATGAGCTCGACAATGGGCTCCGCGAAAGCCATTCCTAGAAGCGTCAATATCCCCACCACGACCAACACGGCATTTAGGACCTGGTTCGCGAGCCTGTTCGCCGCTTCGTCTCCCTCCTTTTCCCTTACTTCCGTAAATGTAGATACGAAGGCTTTACTGAGGGCACCTTCTCCGAACATGTCGCGCAGCAGATTCGGGATTCTAAATGCGGCATAGAAGGCGTCCAGACCGGCACTGGCCTTGAAGAGATACGCGAGTGCCATCTCACGAACCAGTCCCAGCACGCGGGAGGTCATGACGCCGAAGCCGACGACACCGGCAGAACGTAGGAGTCCGGAAGTTTCCGTCTCCGTACGTGAAGAGGAGGGAATGCGACTCAGCGAAGGGCTAGTCTTCTCTGGCCGAGAAGAAGTCATCGCTAGAAATCATAGGTTTCGGGAGAGGTAAATGCAAGTAAAGACTTCTGGAGCAAGGAGATAAGGAGGCGATGTAGCCCCCCCATCTCCCAGCTCTCGACTTTTCCTAACCCGCGAGCTTGCCCATGGTCACCATCAAGAAGATCATGGTGAAAAGAGCCACCGTCTCGATGATACCGAGGACCATGATGAAGTTGGCAAAGCCTTTGCCGGTCTCTGCCAAAGCATCAGAAGCAGCAGCGCCTGCCTTTCCTTGCATGGCTGCGGAAGCGCCAATACCGATTCCCCCAAACACACCCATGAAAAGCAGGAGCACGTAGTAAGACAGACCTGCGTCGGCCTGCGCAAAAGCCTGGGAGGTCGCAAATGTAGTATTCATCAGGATGAAACCGTAAATCGTCTGCGTCAAAGGAGCGCCGACGAAGGCCACGAGGATGAACGGCGCCGGTTTGTCAGTGGCAAAACATTTCTTCCAGGCGCCCACAGCCGCCATACCTGCGTAACCGGTTCCCAAAGCTGAGCCCGCAGCCGCGAGACCCAATGCGGCTCCGGCAGCCGCGAGACCAAGTGCACTAGCATCCATTTTTGTTCCTCCCTACTTAATCCACAGCTTTCTTTTCGAAAGGAGTGTAATCGTATCCCGACCATGTGTTACCGACATGACCGGAGAATTCCAACATGTTCAAACGGACTCCGTGGACGACCACCGCCATCAATGCTAGGACGATGTTCAGGCTATGCCCCAGAAACAGAATCAAGGCGGCAGCAAATCCTGTGAAGACATTTGCGAAGCCGACGGTTCCCACCGCCATCTCGTTGAAGCTCTGGGCCACGGCAAGAGTCGCCATGCCCACGGCAAACAAACGAATGTAGGACATGCTGTCGGCAAAGGCATTGATGCACGAGAAGACCAAATCGTACACGCTCATGAAGAGATTCTTCCTCTTCAAACGGTCCAGCAGGATGGACAGCAAGACCAATCCGATACCGCTGATCCCGAGGGTCATGAAGAAGGACGGCAGCTCATGTCCCAGGACGAGTAAACGGGCGAGGAAAAAGGCAGCCCACAAGACGAGAATCCACCCGATCTGCTCAACCGCCTTGAGACTGTTGATGTAGCGGAAGGCAACGAGGAGATGACCGATACTCAACTGAATGGCCCCTATGTAGAAGCAAATGAGCATGACCGTCGACTGACTGGCGCTCGAGAACGCGTTCAACGAGGGAACCACGAAGTAGCTGAACGGGCTGGCGCGTCCTATGGCCTCGACGCCAAACCAGTTGCCGGTCACCGCTCCGTAGGCGAGTGTACAGAAACCCAGCACGTACATCAGGTAAAAAGGCTCCTTGAGCTTGATCTTTTTACCGAACTTGATTTGAGCAAAGGCCGTAAGACCCAGGAATATCAAACCGTATCCAGCATCCCCAATCAACATGGCGAAAAAGACGCTGAAAAACAGCAAGAACCACATACTGATGTCGAATTCGCGGTACCCCGGCACCGTCTTGATGAAGTCGAAGACGGGGTCGACGACCTTGACCCAACCAGGTTTCTTGAGCAAAGTGGGTGGCTCTTCACCATCCTCCGGCTCACTCACCACCAGTCCCCATGAGTTCTTTTCGGCAGCGTAGTTGAGGCGCTCGAGATCTGGGATCGGACAGTAACCACGAATGAAGATGACTTGCTCCTCTTCACCCTTGCCAGCCCTGACTCTCTCGAGCTCTCGCTCGTTCTCCAACTCCACTAGAGTCTTTTCTACTTGGCCCCGGAGCGGCGCAAATCCTTCGAGCTCCGATTCCACCTTGTCGCGCTCCGCCTCCTTTTCCTGGATGAGTTGCTGAACTTGGCTCACCGACCGAGGGGGAATGGGCATCTCTTCGAAGGGAAGATCCCCATGCTCTTGATAGGACACCGCGGCAAACGCGCTCTTCTTGTCTCGTTCGCCGACTTTGATGTGAACTAGATCGGAAGGAATCTTGCTCTCCTCCTTGAGAGGACACTCGAACAACCGCAGCTTTACGTCCTTACCTGCCAACTGCTCGATGTCTTCAGGCCCGAAAGAACCGAGGAAGGCAACGCGGGCCGCCTCACGCCGGAGCTGGTTGAGCTCTTCCTCGAGGATCCTTCTCCTTTCACCAAGGGCAAAGACTTTCCCGATGATCGATTTGCCCTCGTCGATGGAGGAAGACCGCTCCTTCCATTCCGGAAGGAGATTCAGCACGGCGTTTGCCTGCCCGATCTCGTCCGACAAGGTCTCGAGCGAACGACCTTCGGGGGCCTTGACGTGACGCACGTGAACCACGCCGATGTCCCGAAGCTCGTTCAAAATGGTGTCCGTATGGGACTCGAGTCCCAAGACGGCAATGCTCTTCATCTTGACGATCATGAGGCCTGTTTCTCCAGTATCTTCTTCTTGGAAATCTTGCCCCGTACGACGGCTGCCGTTTGTTGGTCACCCATATAGATGCGGATCACTCGGATGTTCTCTTTGGTCTCAGGGATCTTGACCTTTTCGAAAAGATTCACCCTCTGGGTGGTGATGGTAAGCTCTTCCCTTACCAAACGGGCCTGCTCTTTCAAAATCTCGACTTCGGCTTGGACGGCAAGCATCTCCTTGATGCGTTCCACGGCTCTATCCACCCAGAGCGGCGTCACGAACAAGTCGTACTCGGCTGGTTGGAATATTGCCTTTTCGAAGACGGGAATATCGACACCGGCGATATTGGAGTCGCTCGTGACGATTTCTTGAACCTCGACGAAGTCTTCCAGCCCTACCTCCTCACCAAGGACCGCCACCCAATCCTTGAACGACTGGTGGAGTCGTTCGAGCTCCTGCTCCTTTTTCCGCAGGGCCTCTTCGATCTTCCGAACTTCCATCTGGAGCTGTTGCTTTTTGAGCTGGAGAGTGGGCAAGTAACGTTGGAAGCGCTTCAACGCGTCCTTTTGCTTCTTGAGCTCGTTTTTCGTCAGTTTGATCTTTGCCATCTTCTACACCACGCTCACCCGTTCCTCGACGGGACTCACGAGGAAGCGCTGGCCACTTCTTCTTTGCTCAACTTCGCTTTGTCCGGCCAGAACTTGTTCAAAAGCTCCGAGCGCATGTTGACTTCGTCGGGCTCGAAACACTTGGCCATGATGTCCCAACCCAAGTCCAGCGCCTGCTCCAGCGGTATGTTCACGCTCAGGTCCATCATCTCCGACTCGAAGAGCTCACCGTACTCGAGGAGCTTCGTGTCCCAAGCGCTCATACGAAATCCCATCGACCTCTTTTCGAGCGTCTCCTTGTACTGGGCATAGAGCTGAATCATCCCGTCCATCAAAGC
Organism: uncultured Acidobacteriota bacterium; assembly: GCA_963697355.1. Classification (GTDB taxonomy): domain Bacteria; phylum Acidobacteriota; class Vicinamibacteria; order Marinacidobacterales; family DATDRI01; genus CAVONV01. The sequence goes on along the minus strand of CAVONV010000016.1, from coordinate 20,076 downwards.
ACGGTGGTCCTCACGAGTCTTCGAGTTCACGAGCTGCTTGAGACGGCTGAGAGAGCCGAAAGGATCGATGCGACCACCATGGAGGTAGAACTGGCCCTCGGTGATATACCCCGTGTTGTCGGGAACGGGATGGGTCACGTCGTCACCGGGCATGGTGGAAACGGCCAGAATGGTCACGGATCCGGCCCCCTCGAAATCGACAGCCTTTTCGTAGCGCCGAGCCAGCTGGGTATAAAGGTCCCCGGGGTAGCCACGATTGGAGGGCACCTGCTCCATCGTGATGGCAATTTCCTTCATAGCATCCGCGAAGTTCGTCATATCCGTCAGTAGCACGAGAACGTTCTTTCCCTTGAGAGCGAATTGCTCGGCCACCGATAGGCAGATGTCTGGCACTTGGAGACATTCCACTGCGGGATCAGCTGAGGTATGGACAAAGAATATGGAGCGACTCAAGGCGCCGCCGTTCTCCAGTTCATGTCGGAAATACAAGTAGTCGTCATACTTCAGTCCCATGCCACCCAAGACGATCATGTCAACCTCGGCTTGGAGCGCGATGCGTGCCAGCACCTGGTTGTAAGGCTCGCCGGAGATCGAGAAGATGGGCAGCTTCTGGGAGACCACCAGCGAGTTGAAGACGTCGATCATGGGAAGACCGGTGCGGATCATGTTCCTGGGAATGATCCTCTTGGCCGGATTGACGGCGGGCCCACCGATCTCGATGAGGTTCTCCGTGAGTGCGGGTCCCTTGTCGAGCGGCACACCGGCACCACTGAAGATGCGTCCCAGCAGATTATCGGAAAAGGACACTTGCATGGGATGTCCCAAGAAGCGCACCTGATCGTTCGTCGAGACACCACTCGAGCCGGCGAAGACCTGAAGGTAGACTTTGTCCCCATCGATACGGATGACCTGCGCCAGCGACTTGCCCTGTTCCATGGTGATCTCCGCCAAATCGTTGTAGCGTATGCCTTCGGCGGAGACCATAATGACGGATCCGGCTACGGACAGAATGCGATTGTAGACCTTATACATCTCTTACCTCTTCCACCATGGCCACAAGCTCGGCCTCGTTCTTCTTGTACTCATCGGATTCCCATTTAGCGAAGTTGCAATCGAGGAACTTTTGGCGCAACGACGCGAAGTACCTTCGAGCCTCTTCCTTGTTCTTGAACTTCATCGTCGTACCAACGATGTCGCGGAGAAGCTCGAACACGTGGTTCTGTCGTTCTTCGGAACAGAAGCAGTCCACCGCATCGAACGAGTTCTGCTGGAGATAGACGAAATCGATCAACTCGCTCTTCTGGTAGACGACGTAGTCGTCGATAGACGTACCTTCCTCACCTACGACCATCATCATCTGCCGGACCTCGTCGCCTCGCTTCAAGACCCCGTGGAGCTCGTCGACGTGTTCTTCGTCGATCACGCCCTTGTACTTGCTCCAGCTCTCGAGCGGCAGAATGGCGGGGAAGCGTCTGGCGTTGGACCGCGCATAGGAAAGCCCATGGAACGCACCTACGACTTTGAGCGTGCCCTGGGTTACCGGTTCCTCGAAGTTACCACCGGCGGGACTGACCGTACCTCCGAGGGTAACCGAACCGAGTTCGCCGTTTTTCAGCTTCACCAAACCTGCTCTCTCATAAAACGATGCAATTCTCGACTCGAGATAAGCCGGGAAAGCCTCTTCACCAGGGATCTCCTCGAGTCGCCCTGACATCTCACGCATGGCTTGCGCCCATCGGGAAGTGGAGTCGGCAAGGAGGAGCACATCGAGTCCCATCTGTCGATAGTACTCGGCGAGAGTCACCGCGGTGTAAACGGAAGCCTCTCGAGCCGCCACGGGCATGGAGCTCGTGTTGCAAATGATGATGGTCCGTTCCATCAGGGTTTTACCGGTCCGCGGATCGATGAGCTCGGGGAACTCACGGAGCGTCTCCACGACCTCGCCGGCACGCTCTCCGCAGGCGGCGATGATGACGACGTCTGCCTGGGCATAGCGACTCGTGATCTGCTGGAGGACCGTTTTGCCCGAACCGAAAGGACCGGGAATGCAGTACGTTCCCCCCTTCGCGACGGGAAAAAAGGTATCGATGATCCTCGTTCCGGTCACCAGGGGTTTGGTGGGTAAGAGTCTTTCGACATAGGCTTTGATGGGAACTTTGACCGGCCACGTGAAGGTCATGCTCACGTCTCGGGTCATCCCCTTCTCGTCCTTGAGGGTGGCGATCCGTATCGCCCACTTTGTACTTGCCCTCCGGCTTTATGTCATCGACGGTGTATTTACCCTGAAAAGAAAAGGGAACCATGATCTTGTGGTCGAAGATCCCCTCGGGCACTTGACCCAGGAAACTACCCGCTTCGACGACCTCGCCGTCTCGCGCGATAGGTTTGAACTCCCACTTCTTTTTTTGATCCAAGGCCTCTAGATAAACGCCCCTCTGCAAAAAGAAACCGCATTTAGCGGCCAGATCGTGAAGTGGATTTTGAAGTCCGTCGTAAACTTGACCCAGAAGTCCCGGCCCCAAACTGACCGAGAGCAGCTCACCGGTGAACTCCACCGGGTCACCGGCTTTGAGGCCACCCGTCTCCTCGAACACCTGCAACTCGGCTCGGTTACCTCGTATGCGGATTACCTCCGCCTTGAGCTTTGCGTCACCAACGACCACATAGGCGACCTCGTTCTGACGAACGCGGTCGTCGAACTCGACCGAGATCATGGCACCGCTGATGCCGACGATTTTCCCTTTTGTGTTAGCCATCCTTTTTGTCTCCACTGAGGATCGACTCTAGTTTTTGTTCTCCCGCCTCGACCTGGAAGCTCGCTCGTCTCTGAAGGATCTGGAGCTTCAGGAAATAGGCGGCTAGAAAGTCAATATCGAAATAATGCCCGACCGATAGGTCCTCTAGAATCGTCCAGAGCACACCGTTCATGAAGTGCTCGGCCCTGAGGGGTGTATCCTGCTCCAGAATCTCCCGCGCGGCCGCGGCCAAGAGAGGGTTTTGGGTTTCTTCCCGAATGTAGCGATCCTGCTCGATGCCCAGTTTCTTGGCTCTCAGCTTGACCAGCTCATTCCTCAAACCGAGCTCAGCATTTTGGAATCGCGTCAGTAGCTCGATTCCCGTTCCGGCCGGATCGGGCGCATTCAGAGATACCCGCTGAATGTTCTGGAAATCCGACGCCTTCAGCAGACGCTCGCAAGACTCGAGGAAGGCCTCGGTGCTCATTGGAGGTGGGGCATCCGGCTCCAGCATCGGTAGTGACGCGGTGAAGTAGTAATACTGACTCATGAGTATGGACCGCCCAGTCTACTTGACACCCTTTTTCAAGATTTCGCCCAGCATGGGGTTCAGATACTCTGCAAGAATTTCGGCAATACCCCCGGCGGTGAAATCATAAAAGACACTTCCGTTCTTTTCGCTGATAGAGAAACCCGCATCGACGGTTTCTACCGACTTCAAAGTCACACCGCCCTTGACACGCTCTTGTACTTTTGCCAGCAAACCCTTGGTGAGTGCCTCAGAGTCCTTTTCGCTGAGCTCCACAACGACACCACTTTCTGGTCCCCACTTGCCGATGACCGATTCGAGGAGGCTGGCAAGGACATCGGGAGTCAACGCCTCGGCGATTTCTGCCTTTAGGACGCGGTCAAAGAGATCGGTAATGTTCCTTTCGAGCCCGAGAACAAGATTCCGACCCGCTTGCTCAAGGGCCTTTTTCCCGGCCTCTTCCGTCCGTGCAGCATCCTGCTTGGCACGATCCAGAATCCCCTCGGCCTGACTCTCGGCATCCGCCACCAAACGAGCAGCTTTCTGCTCCGCCTCATCAATGACCGCTTTCCCCTGCTTTTCAGCCTCGGCGACGCCATCCGTTCTGATTTTGTCGATTAGACTCTGAAGTTGAGATTCCATTTTCAAACTCCTTCGAAACCGAAGATCTTCGGACCCCAGCTAGACGGCACCGTCAAGCCGCTTTGTGAGAGCGTTGCTCTTGTGCGGGTCGGGTCGGTGTTATTTGAAATCGAATTGAGCTCTCGATAGCTATCCATGGGCACTAAAAAAAGCGGAGCTTACTGTATGACATACAGAGCCCCGTGGGGCCCATTGCAACATCGATACCGCCCAATGGCAACCTCTCCTGACACAGTAAAGCTTTATTTATCAATGCTTTAAAAGCGTCTCTTTCCTCTTGCCGCCTTCAGAATAGGCGCGAACTGCGAAAAATCACACTTTCCCGCGTCAATGCTCACTTTGTGCCACGTTTGGCATGGTTGGGACAACTGCCATCATGCTGCATGGTGGGGACAGCCACCTCGACAAATCCTTTGTGCCAATAGATTTGTCGCCGTGACAGTCCCCCGAGTAAACGCATCGGTCCGCCTTGTCGTCTCAGGTAGTGAGAGGAAAAGGCTTTGCTGATGGGAAAGGCAATATGGGCATGAGCTTGACGATGGATGGTATGCTGGCAACCGTGCCAAGCAAAGAGCGCGAGCGCCACCGCCTGACCGCCTTTCCTTCCTCGAGTCCGAATCGAGAAAAGACCCGAGCAGAGGATGACGACCTCGTTCAGAAGTGCCGGAGGGGAGACTTGAGTGCCTTCGAATCTATCTACCGACGCCACAGCACCCCCATGTACAACCTCGCGTACCGCATGGTAGGAAATCCGTCGGATGCGGAAGATCTTCTGCAGGAGATCTTTTTGTTGGCCTTCAACAAGCTCTCCAGCTACCAGGGGCAATCTTCTCTCGGAACCTGGCTCTACCGAGTCGCTACGAATCGCTGTTTGGACCACCTGCGGAGCCGCGCAAAACGCTACCAGAACGTGACGGACTCCCTGGACGAAAAAGAAAGCCTCACCCCATCAGCGGCAAAAGATACGCCAGCTGAGCGGGTGGACCTGGAGCGCTCGATTGCCCAACTGCCCGATTCCTATCGAGCCGCCTTTCTCCTTTACGACGTCGAGGGGTTCGATCACAAGGAAGTGGCCCATATCCTCGGTGTGGCCGAAGGCACATCGAAGTCACTGGTCCACAAAGCCAGGCTCAAAATAAGAGATACCCTCGGCCAAGGCCGAACCGGAGCAACGTCATGAGTGAGGATCGTTACAAAGACTGGCTCGGCGATTACGTCGACGGCACTCTCGGCGACTCAGAGCGCCGATTGCTCGAGACGCACCTTGCCGCATGCGAGCCGTGCCGAACCATGGCTAAAGACCTCGGTCGCGTGAAAGAGGCGGCACGTGCTCTTCCACGCTTGACACCACCGGAGAGCGCTTGGAGGCGGATAGAGGTGTCCCTCAGGGCCCAAGAAACAAAGAACTTCCCTCGAGCACTCCGCCTGTCCTCACCCGCTTTGGCGATGGCGGCGAGCGCGCTCATCCTCATCGGAACCGCGGGACTGTTCATGTGGTGGAGCTCTTTCACATCAAGGACCGAGAAGGCGGATCCAGCTGAGCTAGCCAATTACGTTGTCAATGAATTGGAGCTGGCGGAGACACACTACGTCAATGCGATAACCGGTCTCGAGCAGATCGTCCAAAAGGAGAAGCAAGAACCAACATTGGACCCCCAGCTCATGGCGATTCTCAACGACAACCTGGAGCTCATAGAACAAGCCATCGGCGAGAGCAGAGCTGCGGCCCAAGAAGATCCGGAGAGCATCGTTGCGAGGGAAAGTCTCCTTGGTGCTCTTCGTAACAAGCTGACGCTTCTCCAAAATACCATTATGCTCATCAATGAAGTTCGTCAAGGACGTGGTGAGAGTGCCCACGACCTTCTCAACGAAATGCGGGATACCCAGGGTTCCTCGAATCCTATTTAGCGCCCCGTGAGGGAGAGATAACGATGAAAAACAAGCTAAAGACCCAGATACTGTGGACACTTGCTCTCTTCTTGCTCGTTGCACCCCGTTCGTTTGCCACGGCTCAATACGAGGAAGAGGAAAAGTGGAGTCGCAGTTTCGATATAGGTCCCAACGGCTCATTCGCTCTATCCAACATCTCGGGAGACCTCGTCATTCGGGGTGGAGCCGGCGAGCAAGTCCAAATCCAGGCCGTCAAGGAAGTCCATCGTGCAGGCAGTGACGCCGAAGCGAAACGACAGCTCGAACGGGTGAATATCGAAGTCACCCATACCGGAAACCGTTTGCGCGTCACTACCCGCTACGAGGAGCGGAGTGAGAGCGACCATGACAGTTCGGTCTCCGTCGCGTTCGAGGTCACCGTACCCACCGGAACGGAGGTCTCCGCAAAGTCGGTTTCCGGTGACATCGAAGTGACCAACGTTCAAGGCGAGTTGAAAGCCGAAACGGTCAGCGGTGAAGTCGACATTCAAAATGCCGACAAGCTCGTCTCGGCCAAATCCGTCTCCGGTAACGTCGAAGTTGACTCCGCTCGTGGCGCTGAGAACATGGAGATTTCGAGTGTAAGCGGCGATGTGAAGGTCGACGGCCTGGAGGCCTCCCGAGTCACTTTCGAAAGCGTCAGTGGCGACATTGAGATCACCGACGCAGATTGTGGAAAAGCCTCGATGAAAACGGTGAGCGGCGACGTTCGTTACCTCGGCTCTCTCGAGCCGTCCGGCCGTTACGAGTTCAAGAGCCATTCCGGTGACGTCAACATCACCGTCTCTGGCGACACGGGATTCGAGATCGATGCCAAATCCTTCAGCGGCGAGATCGAAAGCGACTTTCCTTTGGAAGTTCACTCTGTCGGAGGAGAGCGCCACAAACTAAACGGCGTCTACGGGGACGGCAGCGCCTACATCGAAGCAACGACGTTCAGCGGGGATGTCAACATAGAGAAGAGGTGAAAGAGAGAACCCGAGAACTCAAGTACGCGAGCAGTCAGGAGATGGTGGCCTCGGCGGGGGTGCTCCGCCGAGGCTTTTGTCAATTAGTATTGCTTTCCAGCGCTTTCCTAATCACTTCGTAGATGTGGGTGTTCAGATAAACGCCCCTCAGTCCTTCCGAGCCGGGGCCTATGCCAAAAGTCAGCATTGGATCCGACGTATGCCCGCCGGAGGACCAAACGACCGAAGTTTGACGTGCCAAGGCTCGACCCAGCATGGCTTGTGGTGCACTTTCATAGTCGGCATAAAATTCCTTGAAATCATGGGGGGCCGCGTGGCCCTCGGTGTCGCGCGAGAGCGTCTCGAGAGCTTCCGCTGGAGTGATGACGAGGCCGGTCCCTCGTTTCACTTCTTCCATCAAACGCTCAGCCTCGGTACCCGCCTTGTCGAGAATCGCTTCAAACGAAGCGGTCTGTCGACCCAGAATCTCGAGCTCGGTCTTGCCCGGGTAATACCAACGGCGGAGGTACTTGTCTCCGCTGGGAAGGACGACCTCTAGGGGCTCGGAACGCCAACTGTAGGTAAAAGCAAATCCCCCCGTAGCGTGATCCGCCGTCACTATGATCAGGGTCTCGGGATGGCGGGTCTGGAATCGCATCCCAACTTCCACGGCCTTATCGAACGCCAGAATCTCTCGCAGCATCGTCCCCGCGTCATTGTCGTGACCAGCGTGGTCGATACGTCCTCCCTCTACCAAGACAAAAAAGCCCTTTCCGCTTCTCTCCAACACTTCAAGAGCAGTCTCCGTCAGTAAATCCAACGTGGGGACCCGGTCCAGAGCTCCGCTGCTCCTATCGATGTCATAGGGCAAGTGGCTATCGGCGAAGAGCCCGAACACTTTGTCACTTCTCGATTTGGCCTTCAGCAAGGACTCACGGTCGTCGGCAATGGAATAACCACGGCGCTTTGCGACTTCGATGAGGCTCACATCATCTTTGCGTCGAGAACGACCGTCGAGCTCGACGGGCACACCGGGGAGAGAATCTCTTACCGATGTTCCCTGCGGTACGAAGGCGCGTGCTCCGCCGCCGAGAAGGACTTCGATGTCATTCGAGCCCACGATATCTTGTGCAATGTCTTGCTCGTCGACATAGCGCGAGATCTGATGGGTCGCGAAGGCCGCCGGTGTGGCATGGGTCAATCGTGTATTCGTGACCAATCCAGTGGCCATACCACGCCGTTCCGCCCATTCGAGAATCGTCTCCCTAGGACGCCCCTGTGCATCCAAACTCAGCATTTCCGATTGGGTCAGCGCTCCGGTCGCCATTTGAGAGGCCGAAGCCGCGGAATCGGTGACGACCGTATCATGGGTGAAGTTGAGCGTGACTCCCATTGATGCGCGCTCCATCAACTCTTCGAGAGCCAATTTGCGGCCCTCAATCACTCGTGCGTAACTCAAGCCGAGGGCGATCTGTGCGGGCCCCAAGCCGTCTCCCACGAACAAGATGACATGGCGTGCCTTGCCCGGCGGCGACGGTCTCTCCCCGAAGGCCGACAGCGACATGGATAGCGCGAGTGCGAATGTGACAAGAACGACGTTAACAGGTCTCAAGTATCCTTCCTTTGTGGAGCGTTAGTCTCTCCCCCGTTCACGCGAAGCTGTTGATTGTGTCAACGAGCTGTCTCAGCCGCCCAAAACTCCGCCGATTGAAGTCTAGCTGGATCCGAGCCAGCGTTCCCAAGTGGGCGTCGTCTTTTTCCTCCGACAAAAGCGTCGAAGGCTCGATTTGCCCCGAACGGACAATGTCCGCAAAGGACATGTTGAGCTGCCCGAGCTCGCTTTTGGTGAGCTTGCGGCGTACTCGTATGATCAAATGTTCACCCACGTATCGAGAGGAGTGGTAGAGACGATAGAAAGACAGCACCTCGTCACAAGCTTTCTCAACGGTCTCGGCGACACGAAACAATGATTCGTCCGCGGCGGAAATCAACGCTTGTTGGACCATCTGCCCTTGGATGAAGCGAACCAGGTCACGGAAATAGCCCGTTTCGGGGCTTTCCACCATAACAACCGGGATGGGCACTTGTTTCCCGGTCTGAAGCAAGGTGAGAACTTCGAAAGTCTCATCCATGGTGCCGAATCCCCCGGGAAAAAGGACGATGGCCGAGGACTCTTTGAGGAAGAAGAGTTTTCTTGTGAAGAAATAGCGGAATGTCAGAAGCTTCCGATCGCCTCGAATGACAGGATTCGCCTGTTGCTCAAAGGGTAGGCGGATGTTGACGCCAAAGCTCATTTTCCGGCCCGCTCCTTCGTGAGCAGCACCCATGATTCCACTTCCCGCTCCCGTCACGACCATCCAGCCGGCATTGGACATTTTTCTTCCCAATTCGGCTGCTCGCTCGTAGTTGGGGTGGCCGGGCTCCGTGCGAGCCGACCCAAAGACGGTGACCTTGCGGACTCTCCGGTAGGGGGTGAACACATTGAAGGCATAGCGCATCTCCTTGAGCGCGGAATTCGCGATCTTCAAATCGATACGCTTGGCCTTTTCTCGCCCGAGCTTGAACGCGGAGACGGCCAGCTGCTGGACGTACTCTCTCTCGTGCTCTCCGCAGTACTCCTTGACGAGCTCTTCGAGCTTCGCGTCGAGCTCAGGATGCCCCGTGGAGTATCTTGCACCTCGTTTGGCGACCATCTATAAACCTGTGAACCTAGTCAAATACAAAGATTTATAGTGTAGCGCGCCGATGGTCCTACCTGCCAAATATTTCGCCTGACAATTCAGGATCACCTGCGACGGGCTCAACCCAATACCTCAAAAGAGGAAAAAAAGCGAAAGACCCTTCCTTCCAAAAGGAATATGTGCTAGAGTATTGTGTTTCGGCATGTTTCTGAGCCGCGAGAATTAAAGGAGGTTGTCATTGGCTCATAGTCTTTCAGCAGTGAAGCGCATCCGTCAGAACGAGAAGCGGAGGCTTCGGAACCGCCACGACCGCTCACAACTGCGGACGCAGGTCAAGAAAGTCCGTCAGGCATTGGGAGAGGACGACTCCACAACAGCTCAGGCCCTTCTACCGCAGACCGCATCCCTTATCGATCGCATGGTCAAAAAGGGAGTGATCCACCAGAACACGGGCTCACGCTATCTTTCCCGTTTGGCCCGGAAGGTCTCACTCAGCGCCTCGAGCGAGTAGCGCCGGTGGACGTCGATCGCCGGCGAGGATTTTCCTTCTTGCAGAGCGCGATCACGAGTCCCTCCAACAGCAACCTTGCCGGTACGCCTGTCGTCTTCAAAGCAAGGTCGCACTTGTGGACGTCATCGAGCGCTACGAGAAGCCTCTCCTCCGTGAACTGACTGCATTGCTGTATGATGCGCTCGACTTTCCACGGGGGGACTCCCAACATAGCGGCGGCATTGGCCGGTCTTCTTTTCCCTTGAAGCTCCTGCGCCGCGAGGAGTTGCACCACAGTGCGGTCAATCAGGGCCAAGATCGGCAAAGGGCTTTCGCCTTCCGCGAGCAGCCTACCGAGTTGCTTGAGAGCGGTCTTCCTATCCCGGTTCGCCACGGCTTCGGTAAACTGGAAAATGCTCTGGGCCTTTCCCCTACCCAATAGGACGGCAAGATCGTCCATATCGGCTTTGCCTCCGGCGGAGTAAAGCGAGATCTTTTCCAACTCGTGGAGCTGGCGTCGGAGGTCGGAACCAAACTCTGCAACCATGTAGCGGAGCTCGTCCCTTCCCAGCTTGAGACGAAGTCGTTTGGCGCGATCGGAAAGCCAGCTCTCCACCTCCCGGTCCTTGAGGGGGTCGCACTCGACGACAACCGCCTTTTTTTCAACGGCCTTCCAGGTTTTCCGTCGACCATCCGGCTGTTTCTCGAGCTCCAGAAGGAGCGTCGATTGCGGCGAGGGAGACTCCAGATAGCCCAAAAGAACGGTGGCATCAGCTTCTCGAGTCAATTTCGAAGCCCGTCTCACTCTAACCAAGCGTCTCGCCGCCATAAGAGGAAACATGTTGCAGGCCTCGATCACTTCCTGGATCGTCGCGGTTTCACCGTCGAACCTGTCCAGATTGAAGACGGCGTCTTCCCCACTGAGAGCAGCCTCCTGTATCTCTTTCGAAGCGAGCTCGCGCAAGAGGTCTTGATTTCCCGTGATCAAGTAGGCGGGGGCAAACACTTCGCCGTCAAGGTGCTCTCGAAGGCTCTTGTAGCTCAGTTTCACGCGGCCGGTTTCGACTCCAGGTCAAAAGGCTTCAAGGATGCGACTGACTAGGGTCTTGGCGAACTCCTCGGCCAAACGGTCGAGAGTCATGTTTTCTTGATCGAAGTATTCTTCCGCGTCTTCGCCGATTTCATACTCATCCCGGAAGGAAAAACCGGCATCGGACCAGATCTCTTCGTTTTCCACCATATCCATGAAGACAACAGACGCTCGAACGACGACTGTATAGCGAGCGGCTTGATCGGCCGTCACTTCCTCACCGGACTGGAGGACCGCTGGAACGACTTGGAAGGCCGTTACTTGACCGGATAGGACGGCATCTACTCCGACTTGGTCGGGGCGAACCACGTACTTCCCCCGGGATGCAAATTCCTCCACGACCTTTTGGGTGAAAATCTCTTCGATTTCATGGCGGTCCGTTAGGTTCTCGAAGGTCGGGATACCGATCGTCTTGATGTGAGCCGGAAGAAAATCACCCTTTCCTGCCAAACTGTATCCACAACCCGGAAACCACATTGCCGACACCAGGAGTATCCAAGCAACACCGCAGTACGTCTTTAGCATCATTCACCCTACGACAACGTTGACCAAACGGCGTGGAACAACAATGATTCGCTGAACCGTCTTTCCCTCAGCCAACGATTTGATTGTATCGTCTTCCAAAACCATCTGTCGGACTTGCTCCTCATCCATGTCTTTTGGCACAGATATACGGCTACGAATCTTGCCGTTGACCTGCAAAACCAACGTGACGTCCTCCTGAGTAGCGATGGTGGGATCGTAAGCGGGCCAAGTCGTCTCCGTAAGCCGCTTCTTGTTTCCAAGCATTTCCCACATCTCTTCGGTGATATGGGGCGCGAAGGGATTCAGGAGCACGACAATGGCCTCCGTTGCTTCACGAAGCGCTGTCCAGGTTTCGGCCCTCTCCGGACGCGGTTCGAGATTTCGGTAGACCTCGTTCGTCAACTCCATGATGGCTGCAATAGCGGTGTTCAAATGCAGACGTTCTTCGACGTCGCGCGTCACTCGCATGATCGTTTGGTGCGTCTTGCGCCTCAGAGAGGTCTCCGCATCGTTCCAGTGCTCGCCTCCTTCGGCAGGCGCCGCTTCCTGCAGAGACTCTAGTTCCTGATCGACCAACCGCCAGATTCTGTGCAGGAAACGTGATGGACCCTCGAGCCTTTGGTCCGTCCAAGCGATCTCTTTTTCCGGGGGAGCTTCGAAAAGAACGTAGAGTCGAAGCGTGTCAGCCCCATGACGGCCCACGACTTCATCTGGCTCGACGACATTCCCCCGGGACTTGGACATTGCCGAGCCATCTTTGAGGACCATACCTTGTGAAAGAAGCCGAACCGCAGGCTCGTCGACTTCTACGAGCCCTAAATCCCTCATCATCTTCGTCCAGAATCGAGAATAGATGAGATGGAGGATAGCGTGCTCGATGCCACCGATGTAGAGGTCGATGGGAAACCAGTATTTGACGGCTTCCGGGTCGAAGGGTGCCCGGTCATTCTTGGGATCGGTGTACCTATAGAAATACCAGGATGAATCGACGAAAGTGTCCATCGTGTCTGTCTCGCGCCGCGCTTCGGCTCCACACTCGTGACACTTCGTTCGAACGAATGATTCATGATTCGCAAGTGGCGACTCACCTTTTCCGGTGATCTGAATGTCGGTAGGAAGGACGACGGGCAGCTCGTCCTCCGGCACAGGAAGCACACCACAGCTCCCACAATGGATCATAGGAATAGGTGTTCCCCAATACCTCTGCCGCGAGATTCCCCAGTCCCTGAGACGGTATGTGATGGTCCTCTTGCCGAATCCCTGCTCCTCAGCGAAACGGGTCATAGCAGAAATGGCCTCTTTGGACGGCAACCCCGTGAAATCCCCTGAGTCGACGACCGTTCCATATTCCGTATAAGCAGAATCCAAGGACTTCGAGCTTACTGAGGCGTCAGGAGACTGAACGACGACCGGAATGGGTAAGTCGTATCTCTTGGCGAACTCGAAATCTCGCGCGTCATGGGCCGGTACCGCCATGATGGCGCCCGTACCGTATTCCATGAGCACATAGTCTGCCACCCATATGGGCACCTTTTCTTTCGTGAATGGGTTGATCGCGAACCGTCCCGTCCGAACTCCCGTTCTTTCTAGATCTTCAGAGAGCCGAACTTCCTTCGTTTGGGACTTGGACTTTTCGACGTAAGCGGACAACTCTGGATTATCCGCAGCCAAAGCAGAGATCAACGGATGCTCGGGAGCCAACACCACGAAGCTGGCGCCATAGATCGTGTCGATCCGGGTGGTGAACACGCGGATGGGCGCCTCATGAGTCCCATACTCCGAGGACTCCAACGGAAAGTCCACTTCCGCGCCCTCCGATTTGCCAATCCAGTTGCGTTGCATCGTGAGCACGCGCTCCGGCCAGTCCCCGAGCTGTTCCATGCCCTCGAGCAGTTCCTCCGCATAGTCCGTCGTCTTCAAGAACCACTGCTCGAGCTCCCTCTCAACGACTTCGCCGTCACATCTCCAACACAACCCGCCAACAACTTGCTCGTTGGCCAAAACCGTTTGACAGTCGGTGCACCAATTCACACCTGCTTTTTTTCGATAGGCAAGACCCCGTTTCCACATTTGAATGAAGAACCATTGGTTCCATCTATAGTAAGAAGCATCACAAGTGGCGATCTCCCTATTCCAATCATAGGCAAATCCCAAACGCTGAAGCTGAATCTTCATGTGGGCGATGTTGCTTCGGGTCCACTCATCCGGCCGCTCACCGTGCTTGAGCGCAGCGTTCTCGGCCGGCAACCCCAGCGCATCCCACCCGATGGGATGGAGGACGTTGAATCCCCGCATCGACTTGAAACGGGCCACAACATCTACGATGGAGTAGTTTCTTACATGGCCCATATGGATTTTCCCCGACGGATACGGGAGCATGGGCAAGCAGTAATATTGCGGCCGTTTGGAATCCTCCGAGGCCACGAAAGCCCCAGCATCAGCCCAACGTTGTTGCCACTTGGTCTCAATTGATTCGTAGTCGTACGTTCTCGACATGTTTTCCCTCAAAAACGCACTAGTTTAGCACAGCTTGGTGGTCCTTCTCGTCTTCACCTTTGTGGCAGGTTCAAGATGAAGGAGGAGGGAGGAAGCATCCGCACGGCCAAGACAGGCGATGTCCACCGCCAACGTCGTGCGGATGCCCCGTGCCTGTGCCCGGGGGCAAGTTTGTTGGAAGGAGAAAGGGGGATCAACACTCAAGACACTGTATGTGAATCCCTTCTAAGCGCCTTCTAATGGGGTCACACCGTCACCATCAGGGGACAAGATTCTCTAGTTGGTTATCCACCAAATGATTGCAAATAATGATGTTAGTAGTGTATCAGGTTTTGGCATAGCTATTGCGTATGTAGATTTCGGTGGGCAAGCAGGCTCTTCTACTTCGATCCGACAGCTTGTATCCGGTCCTGCAAGCTCACCATGAAACGGGGATGGGGGCGGACGACCGGGTATCAGATGCGTGCGTGGCGGCACATGCGGAAGAAACCTAGCCGCCCCCTCCACCCCAAGACATCAGGAAATCAAGAAGAGGGGTCGGGAAAGAAAACTCGACCCTGTTTTTCCGATTTCTTGGATTCTTGCCTCGAGCTATTCGACTTCCTCTCTAGCAGCTCAATCGCCTCGCGAATTTGTGCTGATTGTTCTTCTTCGAGCTCCAGAGTCAGGGCCTTCTTCAACAACTCCACGGCTGCCTCGAGCTGTTTCCTTCGCTCCAATAGAACAGCTAGGTTGAGGTAAGCAGCAAGAAATTGTGGCTGAACCTCCACTTCCTTGCGGTAGGACTTTTCTGCTCCGTCGGTATCCCCGAGCTCTTCCTGCAACAACCCCATCGAGAAATTCGCCTGAGGATAATCTAGCGCCCGCCCGAGGAGCTCCGCGAGCACTGTCAAGGCCTCTTCCGACCTACCGGCCGCACGATAGGCTTGAGCAAGATTGTAGGCCGCTCCATCGTGAGGTGGGTCTCCTGTGGCCAAAGGCTCGAGCAGCGGGATGGCCGCACGATATCGCTTTTTCGCGAGCAAGACGGTCGCCAAGTTGAACTGCACCTCCGGATTCTCGGGTTCGAGTTTGATCGCTTTCCGGAACGCTTCCTCGGCGTCCTCCAGGGCTCCAAGTTCGAAGGCAACTGTTCCGAAGATCATCTGAACCGAGAAGTCATCAGGAGCTCCATCGGAGGCATGGCGGAGCTTCTCGAGGGCGTCTTCTTCTCGTCCCTGCCCTCTTAGCCAATCGGCCACCACCAAATTCGCATCGGGGTGGTTTGGGTCCGCGGCAAGAAGGAGCTCGAAATGTCGGAGGGCATCCGCTTGGCGGCCCTCCCTTTGTGCAATGATGCCGAGACTGTAATGCGCTTCTACCAGCTCCGGCTCCCTGTCGAGAACCATCTCGAGCCGTTTCTTCGCTGAATCCAACTTGTCGAGCTGGATATAGGCCGATGCAATATGAAGCAGAACCTGGGGTTCCTTGACGCGCGTTTGCCTGCGCAGGCCAATCATCCCGCGAACAGCCTCGAGCTCGCTGACAGCCTCCTTGGCTCGACCCGACTTGAGGTAGGCCAGTCCAAGGCTAAAACGGTAATCCGGTACGTCGGGGCTCAGGGCCGCGGCTTTCTTCAACTCCTCAACGGCTTGCTCATAGTCGCCGGAGTTATAGGCCGCCAGACCGTTTCTATAAAGCTCGCCCGCGTTGGAGGACTGAAGGGCCGCTGAGGGCATATTGAGGAATATGAACAACAGCCAAGTAACCCCCAGGATCCTCATAAACCAATATTACCTCACGGCCTTTTCGTCAGGCATTGATAATATTCTCCTGTCGTTTACCGCAAGTCTCATCGCCTATTTATCCGGATGTGTTCTTCTTCACTTCACCGAGGATTTTGAGGGTCATCGAGGACATAGGAAGCTCCGTGACTCCCTCAGGTGGGATCCAGGTCCGGGAGCTCGATCGGGGCCCCAGCTTTCCATTGAGCCGGGCCTCAAAGGCGTAAAGCGTGATCTTGCGATTCATGATGTTGTGCTTGACCTTGGCCACTTCCTTGGTTGGGCTCAAATCCAGGCCGTATCGCTCCTTGGCCTCCCGCGCGAGACCCGTCTTGGGTTCTTCTTCCCGGCGACAAGTTCCTCCAGGCAACTCCCAAAGGTCCTGCATCAAGCCCTCGTTCCGCCGACGGTAGAGGAGAATCCTTCCCTTGCGTTGGACAACCGCGGCGGCCATCCGAACCGGCACCGAAGCTTTGCGAGATGGGAGCTCCGGCAAGTCCCTCTCCAGCCGTTTCCCCCGAGCTTTGCATTCTTGCTCCAAGGGGCACACCAGGCAACGGGGATTTCGGGTCGTACAGACAAGGGCCCCCAACTCCATCAAAGCCTGGTTGAACTCCGAGACGGACCGTCGCGGCAATATTGCCTCGGATTTCCGCCACAACCTCTTATTGACCTCGCTTTGTTTGGGGTTACCTCGAATGAGAAAGAGTCGAGTAAGAACTCGAGTTACGTTACCGTCGAGGATAGCATACCGTTGTCCGTAGGCTATCGACATAATAGCACCGGCGGTATAGCGCCCTATTCCGGGCAACGTCAGCCACTCTTCGAATGTGCCGGGCAAGAGACCATCGCGCTCCTGGACGATCAAGCTCGCACCACGATGGAGTGCCTTGGCCCGTCGGTAGTATCCAAGCCCCGACCAAGCAGCGAGAACCTCTTGTTCACCCGCCGCGGCAAGCGATTGAACATCCGGGAATTTGTCGAAGAACCTCTCGAAGTAAGGAACAACCGTTTTGACTTGAGTTTGCTGCAACATGAGCTCTGAGACCCAAACTCGATAAGGTGTAGGGTCATCGCGCCACGGCAACCGCCTACGGTATCTACGGTACCAGGCAAGAAGACGGCTTTGGAGAACGCTCACACCGCTCATAATAACAGAGGACTCGTCTTGGCAGTTGCCCTCCTCTTGATGTACATTGGATTTCCTACAGCAGGGTCATTATGAAGATTGCCGTCCTAACATTCCTTCTCGCGTCACAGCCCGTGGAGACTCTCTCTCCCGCGACCGTCCAGTGCGAGCTCGACACAGAGCTCACGCTCACCGAACTAAGTGTGACGGTCGAGGAAAAACGTGAGATCAGTGAGACGCCTCACCGTCGCGACGCAGGGGGTGGGATTGTCACTCTTCGAAACCTCCCTGAAGGGAATCTCCGACTCCTCTTCTATCGACAATCGTCTCTTCTCGGGAAAATCAACTTGACTCACGTCGAAAAAGGCCAGTTCATACGCATCAAGGTGAGACTCGTCGACGGCAACGCCATTCTTCTGGACGAGTTCCGGATACGTGGTGTGAGCGGCGTCGACGAACGGTCGCACTCGTCACCGCCATCTCAACCAAAGCCAGTTTCTCCGCCCCGCACGGAATCTTCCTCTCCGACTCCTCCCGCGACGTCATCGGTTCCGACCAACTCTAAACGCACCACCACATCGGCCCCGCCAATTTCAGGGCAATCAACACCATGCCCTGAAACTGGAGAGCTCATGACCCTTAGAGGAACCATCCTATCCATCATCGACAATGACTCGTTCGAGCTTCAATCGGGTCCGTGGACTTATACGGTATACATAGGATCCGCTACGCGCCTCCATCGGGGCAGAGCGACTATCCAAAGAAATCAACTCAAAGAGAATCAACCCGTTACCGTGAAAGGCAACGTTGCAGCCGGGCCCGAGGGAGACTGCAGCATCGGAGCGAAGGAAGTTGAATTGAGACGGTAGCTGGCAAGTCGCAGAGTGTCACTCACTCGGGAATCAATTTGCATAGGCCGCTCGCACAAAGCTATGTTAGGGACCGAATAGGCTACCTCATGGATCGAATATCACTCGATGAACGCTATGTCGACTTGGGGGTGAAGTGCATAGACCAAAATGACCCCTCAAAAGCACTTCGCTATCTGAACAGGGCCATCAGCCTCAACTCGAGCTCCAACCTCGCGTATTACAATCGAGGGATCGTCTACGACATGTTGGAGAGGCCACACGAAGCCCTTGCTGACTATGACAGGGCGCTGGCCATCGTACCCAATCATCTTGCAGCTCTTCACAACCGGGGAGTCATATTGACAGAGTTGGGACGAGCAAAGGAAGCTATCGAGTGCTTTGACCAAGTACTGCGATACACGCCGGACAACGATGACGTCATTTATAATCGCGGTGTCGCCCTGGCAGAGCTCGGTCGTCTAGCAGAAGCCAACGATCATTACGACCGCGCCATCCGTCAAGCGCCTTGGAAGATCGATGCGCGAATTGCCAAGGGCAACACCCTGCTCGAAGCCGGCCGCCTAGAAGATGCCCGTATCGTTGCCAACGAGATTCTCGAGATCGAACCGACTTCCGTAGATGCCCACACTATCGAAGGATTGTCCCTCCTGGATTCTCAGCAACCCGACAAAGCACTTGTCGCATTGTCTCACGCGTTGGAAAATGCACCCGATGATCACGTCGCCCTTCTTCACCGCGGTATTGCCCATCTCCAGTTGAATCAAAACAACGATTCTGTGCGTGACCTAGTACGATCCCTGAAGAATCATCCTGACTGTGACGAAGCCTTCTACCAATTGGCCGTTGCCTACGTGAGGCTAGGCGATCGAGAGGCGGCATTGGATGCTCTCCAAAAAGCCATCGAGATAAGTCCGCCGCGGCGTGCCGATGCCCAAACAGCCATCGAGTTCGTTCCCTTACGAGCCGAGCCTCGTTTTCGTGCTGTTCTTGCGCGCCATCGCAAACGACTGGACGTAAACCAACATGGCAAGCCCAAACACTAGGAAACATCCAACACTCGAGAGGAGACCGGGTGGAAAACGACAATCGCTCAAGCCGAAGAGAGCCGCAGAGCTCGACGTGGAGAAGTTGATGAGAACTTGCCCCAACTGCGGTGCCGAGCTCGAAGACGAGCGGTGCAAGCTCCTCTGCCCGCGGTGTCACTACTACATGAGTTGCAGCGACTATTATTGATAGACTGTTTGAAACCTAGACCACATGATATTCGAGTTCTCGAGTTCTCGAGCTCTTGAGTTCTCGATTTCTCCGGATTGACCACTTTGAAGCGAGGGAGATTACATGTCCGAAGCATTGAAAGACAAAGTAGCCATCGTAACAGGTTCGGCCCGCGGCATCGGCCGGGCAATCGCTCTGGAACTGGCACATCGAGGCGCAGACGTGGTCATCTCCGACGTTGATGAGTCGCAAGCGCAATCCACCGCCAGCGAGATCTCGAAGCTCGGCCGGCGCTCCGAGGCGATCGTTTGTGACGTTTCCAAGCGCGATCAAATGGATTCATTGGTCCAAGAATCGGTTCAAAAGATGGGAAGCTTGGACATTTTCGTCAACAACGCGGGTATCACCGCGGACACGCTGGCTCTCCGGATGACCGAAGAACAATGGAGCAAAGTGCTCGACATCAATCTCAAGGGCACTTTTTTTGGATGCCAATCGGCCGCGAAAGTGATGGTCAAAGCTCGCCGAGGAAAGATCGTCAATATCGCATCCGTCGTGGGGCTGACGGGCAACGCCGGGCAAGCCAACTACTCGGCTTCCAAGGCCGGTGTGATCGCACTGACGCGAACTTTGGCCCAAGAGCTGGCCCCTCGCAACATCAATGTCAATGCGGTGGCTCCCGGGTTCATCGAAACCGAAATGACCACGCAGCTTCCCGAAAAAGCAAGAGCACGATTTCTCGACAAAATACCTCTGGCTCGACCAGGTAGCCCCGAGGACGTAGCAAGGCTCGTCGCCTTCCTCTGCTCTCCAGACTCCGACTACCTCACCGGACAGTGCATAGCGGTTGACGGGGGAATGACCTAAAGATGGAAATCACGAAATCTAGAAATCAGGAAATCTAGAATGAAATCCAGTCCCCATTCTTGAATTCCTGAATTCTTCTGCCTTCGTCCATGTCATACCAAGTAGGCTACGGCGAGACGAGAAGGCGGGATTTGATTCCCTGATTTCTATCTTCTGAGTGCGCTCT
>CAVONV010000015.1:0-4689 GCA_963697355.1 uncultured Acidobacteriota bacterium | reverse complement strand
AGATTGTCGCAGGGGTCACAACCCCTCTGTGCCAATATCAATGAGACACTTGACGGTGCTTAAATTAGAGTAGAAGGGCGAGACAAGGAGCACTGAAGTGGAAGTACTGAGAGAAAAGGATTCTGGGGTGGCGATTTTGGTGGAGGAGACGGAGCGGAGCGAAGCCGAGCGTAGCGAGGCTGAGCGTAGCGTAGGACCCGGAACCAAAATCGCGCGGTCGTCGTCGAGGGGTGCTGGGGCCACACCGGCCGCGGCTCCCGACCCGGAAGTTCCAGCAATCCCGAAACGCCGAAGGTACACCGCGGAGTACAAACTCGAGATCCTCAAGAAGGCCGATGCCTGCAAAGAGCCAGGGGAGCTCGGGGCGCTGCTACGGCGTGAAGGTCTGTACCATTCGAACCTGATCACATGGCGTCGCCAGCGTGAGGAAGGCGCTCTGAAGGCCCTGCGCCCGCAGAAGCGTGGTCGCAAGGCCAGTCCCAAGAATCCACTGGCCCCGCGCGTGGCGGAGCTGGAACGGGAGAACCGGCAGCTCGAGCGTCGATTGAAACAAGCCGAGACCATCATTGAAATCCAAAAAAAAACCTCCGAGCTCCTGGGGATCCCCCTGAGCCGTCCGAGCAACGAAGGCAACGACTGATGCAGACTGCCGGGGAGCTGTCCACGTCGGTCGGGACTCGCAATGCTTGCGGTGCACTCGGGAATCGCTCGAGCCACCTTCTATCGGCATCGGCAACGTAATGGTTCGGATAATCGCATCACATCTTGTCTCCGAAGCTCACCGCGTGCTCTGTCGACTGAGCAACGCCAAGAAGTGCTCGACGAACTGCATTCTCTGAGATTCGTCGACCAGGCTCCTCAGGAGGTCTTTGCCGGGCTTCTCGACGAGGGAACCTACCTCTGCAGCGTCCGCACCATGTACCGCATCTTGGAGCAGGAGAAGGAAGTCCGAGAGCGACGCAACCAGCTGCGCCACCCGAAGTACAAAAAGCCGGAGCTCCTAGCCACAGGACCCAACCAGGTTTGGTCCTGGGATATCACGAAGCTGCTCGGCCCGGTCAAGTGGACCTACTTCTACCTGTACGTGATCCTCGACATCTTCAGCCGTTATGTGGTCGGCTGGATGGTAGCCGAACGCGAGAACGCCAACCTGGCTAAGTACCTCATCGAAGAGACCTGCTGCAAACAGGACATCGTTCCTGGACAGCTCATGCTGCATTCGGACCGAGGCTCGCCGATGAAGGCCCATATCGCTGGCTATGCTCCTGGGCGACCTTGGAGTGACAAAATCCTTCAGGCGTCCTCACGTCTCAGATGACAATCCGTTCTCGGAAAGCCAATTCAAAACTCTCAAGTACCGCCCCGATTTCCCGAACGATTCGGCTCGATTCAAGACCATCGCAGTTTCTGCCGCCATTTTTCGAGTGGTACAACAACACCATTATCATTCGGCTCTTGCCTTGCTCACCCCGGAGGACGTGCACTATGGACGAGCAGAGCAGATCATTGGCGAGCGCCAGAGGGTATTGGACAGGTTCTACGAAGAGCATCCCGAACGCTTCGTCAACGGACCACCGAAACATCCCGTTCTGGCGGCTGAAGTCTGGATCAATCCGCCGCCGCCGAAAACAACGCGCGAGGTTGCCCCAGGAGCGACGTTCGAGACCTCGGATGACCTAAGGGTCCCCCAATTTTCAACACTTACAGCGATCCACCGATGTCGACGGAGCGGCGCGCGCTAGATCAAATTTACATGGAGGGAACTACACTAAATTTCAGGAAATAGTGTCTCAAAATCATTGACACATTCCGCACCACCAAAGAAGGCACGAGCGCGCATGAGCCACCCGAAAACAATGCCAAACGAAATCTCGCAGCGACGCGCGGCCTAACGGCGGAAATGATTGCCGCAGCTCAGGCGCTCGGAAGAATTGACTCACTCGAACAATCCGCTCATGCCGCTGGATCAGTATCTGGCCGAGGCATCACAGAGCACAGAAAAGGAGCCGCAAAGATGAAAACAAAACAAATGAGATCTCTGGCTTGGGTCGGGCTGCTCTTGACAGTCCTGGCCAGCACGGCGAGCGCCAAATCGCCCAACATCGTCCTGATCACAGTGGACAACTTCGGTTACGGCGAACTGGGTGTTTACGGCGGGGGTATTCTCCGGGGTGGTGCCACGCCGCGCATCGACAAGAGCTTGACTCACAGGAGTTTTAAATTTGAAGACCGGATTTCATTATGGTGTCTAGTTCGAACATGGAAATCCTAAAAATTCAATAGTTTAAGTAAATGGCTCTTCGCGGATCACAGTGGGTCATTTGAGGCGCCTCGACCGAGAGGAGGCAGGAACGCTGCGACGATCTTGAGCTTGAGGTAGTCCTCATCTCGGTAACCGTAAGCCCGGCGCTGGAGGACGCGGATCTTGTTGTTGAGGCCCTCGACCAAGCCGAGGCTGCACTTGTTCTCCGGGTGGCAGTAGGAGGCGATACCGTCCCAATGGCGTTCAATCATGGCGGCGAACTTCACGTAGGGTTCGAGCCGCTGCCAGCGGAGTGCTTCCCGCCAGCGGTCGAAGAAGCGACGTGCCCATCCCTCGGTCTGGTAGTCCCACAGCTGCCCGAAGGACTCCTTCAGGAGGTAGGCCACGTTAAGCCGCTTGTTGGCCTTGAACAGCTTACGCAGCGCCCGGCGGCCCTCCAGGGTGAGGTTGTCCTGGTGCGACAGCAAGGTGTAGCGCTGGCCCTTGATGAACGAGCGGTCCCTGCCCTTGAGGCGGTGGTACTCGTGCCGCCGCACCTTGTCGAGGGCGTCGTTGAGGTGCCGCATGATGTGGAACTTGTCGTAGACCACCCGCGCGCCGGGGATGTTCTTCTTGACCGAGTTGAAGAACGGCTTCCACATGTCCATCGCCACCAGCTTGATGCGCCGGGCCTTGCGCTCCCCCAGCTCCTGGAAGAACAAGTCGAGGTCCGCCTCGCTGCGCCCGCGGCCGCCCACCCAGATGGGGCGGCTGCGATCCAGATCGCTGACGATGATGCGGTAGTCGTGACCCTTGCGGATGGAGATTTCGTCCACGCCGATGACGCGGGGGGCAGGCAACCCCGCCTTGGCGACCTGCTTTTCCATGTAGATCTTGTCGAGCTTCTTGACCGTGCTGTCGTGCAATCCCTCCAGCTCGGCAACGTCCTTGTTGGTCATCGTTCGGCACAAGGCCCCGATTCGCATCGCGAACCGCTGCGTGTAGCGGGGGTTGTCCGCCAGCCAATCGAGCCGCTCTACGAACACAGCACGGCACCGCGGGCAGTAGACCCGCCAACGCTCGAACTCAACGTAGATGCGCCAATCCGCAACCGAGAGGTCTCGCGTCAGGCAGGTGCGCTTGTCGTAGCGGCCATGGCAGCGATGCCCGCAGCAGGAGCACACAGCCGTTTTTTTCGGCGCCGGAGGACGACGACCCGTGCATACCGGTCCCCGAACAAGCCCCGTAACCTGTGTTGCGCTACGAACCCTGGAAGGGAGAACAGCTCTCGAATCGACTTCGGGCTTTTCACGTGGTCATACTACTACGTCATCGAAATTTGGGACAGGTTTTGATTCCCAGCAACGCCCGCGAACCCTTGTGGTACAAGCTCTCTTGCGATCTATGCCACGAAAATGACCCACTCAAACCCGCGAAGAGCCAAGTAAATATTTGGAGTCTGGTGGCGGCTCCCTGATGGGAAGATTTGCCTTCGAAATATGTAGAAATGCGGATTGTTAACTCGCTGGCGAAAACCGTCAATGGCTTTGCCCGAGGAAAAGGTCTCAGAATGTATGAAACCTTAAAAGGCGACCGAAGAGGTAAGCAAGCTTCTTCAGTGGGCAAACATCTGCACCACGGCTCCCCCCGTAGCCGATTCTGATAAGAGCAAGGTAGATGGAGTTTCGAGACGGGCGGGTGGTATTAATATTGGAAAAGGGGATGTGGACCTTCGGGAAGATCGATATCGGTAAGCGAGATTTGAATATACCCGAGAGGGTCACGCAAGGCTGTCTCTCCGTTTGCTATCCGCCGCCCACGGTTCGATGCAACCGGGGGTGTGAACACCCGGTCACGCTTTTCTCCATTGACTATCCCCCCGATCCAGGCGCCGTACCGAACCTGCTTTCAGGCAAAACCGCTCCGGAAGGACCGCATGGCGCTGTCTCGTACCCGTCGCCATCCCCGCTGGCATGCCGTTTGCCCCGGCTTCATCACTGAGAGGATTCGCCAAGGTGCGCCGAGTGTCACAGATGATTCAGCCCAACGCCTCCACCAAGCGCGGCGCCGCACGAGAAGGAAAAGCACTGCTGCAGGGTCTCGTTCGTTGCGGCCTGTGCGGCAGGGGAATGTACGTAAGCTATGGCGGTCATCACTCCGAGCGCGGACGTGTGGGGCGGACGATGCAATACCGATGTAAGCGCTCGGGCGAGCGCACCGGTGGGAGAGATTGCCAGGTTATTGGCGGTAAGCGTATCGATGATGCCGTGGTCCAAGCCTTTCTTGAAGCCACCGAACCTGCCGGAGTCGAAGCTCTACGTTCGATGCAAGAGCAACTGGACGCAGAAAACGAAGCACTGCAGCGCCACTGGAAGCTTCAGGTCGAGAAGGCGGAGTTCGAAGCGCAACGAGCCGAGCGAGCTGCTGCTGTCGTGGCGGCATTCGGG
>CAVONV010000014.1:0-9997 GCA_963697355.1 uncultured Acidobacteriota bacterium | reverse complement strand
GATCCCGGCTCCCACCGAAATCGCGGCAAATTTGTCCGACGATGTAGTGAGAAACGCCGATATATACCCACCCTGACTCCAACCCATACACCCTATCCGCTCGCGATCCACCCAACCCTTCTCGATGAGATGTTCGACACCCGAGAGGACGTCCCATGCGTCGCCCACACCTAAATTGCGCATGTTCAATGTGCGGAAAGCTTCTCCGTATCCCGCACTACCACGGTAGTTCACACGCAGCACCAACGCTCCTCGGCCGGTCCAAATGTCGACAGGGTAATTGCGATTGCCTCGGAAAATCGGCAGATCGATTCCCGTTGGACCGCCGTGGATGATGCATAAAAGGGGATACTTCCGACCGGGATCGAAGTCGGACGGTTTGATGAGAACGCCCTCGATCACGGTCCCGTCGGTACTCTTCCAAGAGATCGTTTCACGCGAAGCTAGCTCGAAGTCGGCGACTTGTTCCGTCATCGTCGTGAGAGCCACCGGCTCGAATGGAGCGAGATTCGAGACATAAACCTCACGCAATGTGGTAGGGGAATCCGCGTAGAAGGCCGCCTTTGTCCCGTCTTCGGCTAGCGTAAAAGAGCCGCCGATGAGAGCGTCAGGATTCGTGACACGTGTTATCTTCTTAGTCTCCGGATCTAGTTGGAACAGATGAGCGGTCATCTTCTGACGGGCTTGGAAGTAGATCCCGTCACGGTTCCAGGTCACGGCGCTCACATCTTCATCGAAATCTTCCGTCAGCAATCGCGGTTGTCCTCCGGTGGCGGAAACCACTGCCAATTCATCGTTGAAAGGGTAATAAAGCTCTTTCCCCATGACGGTAGAGAACACGATCTGCTTACCGTCGGGAGACCAATGAGGGTCGAAGTCGGGTCCGGGCTGAGAAACGATCTTACGGAGCGATTTATCACCCAGTTCGAGAACATAGAGATCCGCTGTGCCGCGGTTGACGAGGTCGGGATTGATGGTCGCACTCAACGCCAACGCCGTCCCATCCGGCGACCAAGAGAAACCGGCCACGTTGAGCTCGTCGCCCTTGGTGAGCTGCTCACCCTCAGCCGGCGCCTCCAAGGCTTCTGCTACATCAACGGACCATAGATGGCGGCAGGCATACTCCCTGCGAACGACATCGAAGTCACCCATGTGCTCCTTACGATTCTCGAGAGAATCGTTGTCGGAGGCTTCCGCCGTAAAGGCAATACTCTTTCCATCGGGAGCCCATGCAAAGTCCAAGACGCCATTCTTGGACGCCGTTAGTTGAAACGCCTCGCCTCCGGCGGCGCGGATGGCGTATACCTGTTGCTTTTTTTCGTTGCGGTTACTTGTAAAGGCCAACCAAGCGGCGTCTGGAGACCATTGAGGATTCGTAGCCGAGGCTTTGCCTCGCGTGAGCTGAAAAGTGGCGTTGCTCTCGGTGTCGGCCAGCCAAATCTGGCTAACGTAGGCATCTTCATCGAAATCGGCTTGCGTCACCGTATAAGCAATCCGCTTTCCATCAGGAGAGATCTGGACGCTGCCTACGTAGGCGATGTTCAAAAGCTCATCGATGGTTGGAACATGACGCGCAGGTTCAGCCGCGGCCGTGAAGACAATTAGAAACAGCGAAAGAAGAAGCAGACCTTTTTTCGTCACGGTAGAAGTCCTCCTAGTCTCGAATTGAGCAAGCTATTGTAGTCTCCGACCGGAAGCTTTTCGAATCACAGTCCATCTCGGCTTCGCCATGGCTCGAGAGGGAATTCGGACTCCTGCACCGAAGGCGGTTATCATACGGTGGCCCTTACTTCCTAGGCGTCATGAGATGGAAGTTTGATAGTGGGGTCATTATGTTGATGTCGGAGACAAACCATGCGGACGAAAAACTGTTCTCTTCTCGTTCTTGTCGCCATCCAATTCCTGGCCGGCCTCGCGGGCGCGCAACCTAGCTCCCTCATCAGCCGCTACTTTACGAAGCAGGAGGTTCTGATCCCTATGCGGGACGGAGTCCGTCTCAACACAGAGATTTACGCGCCCAAGCAAGCGACAGAGCCACTTCCAATCCTGTTCACACGCACACCCTACGGATTGGGACATGATGAACAGGGTTTCCACCGACACCTCAGTTCGGCCTATTTGGAACTGGCTCAAGACGGCTACATCTTCGTTTTTCAAGACATCCGGGGACGATACAAGTCAGAGGGGGAGTTCGTCATGCTCCGCCCCC
This sequence comes from uncultured Acidobacteriota bacterium, assembly GCA_963697355.1. GTDB lineage: Bacteria > Acidobacteriota > Vicinamibacteria > Marinacidobacterales > DATDRI01 > CAVONV01. Next base: position 7,788 of record CAVONV010000014.1, on the reverse strand, counting down.
CTCGCAACGAGTCAGAATCTATCGATGAAGGAACCGATACGCACGACACGGTGGATTGGCTCTTGAAGAACATCGACAACCACAACCGAAGGGTAGGGATACTCGGCATTTCCTACGGGGGTTGGCTCACGGTGATGGCCATGATCGAGCCCCACCCGGCTGTTAAAGCCGTCTCACCGCAGGCGTCTCCATCTGACATGTACCTGGGCGATGATTTCCTGCACAACGGTGCGTTGAGACTGGGCCCGGCTTTCGGATATGCCTCCATGATGGAGCGTTCCAATGTCGTCGTGCCGTTCGACTTCGAAACCTATGACACCTATGAGTGGTATCTAGAGCTAGGGCCGCTCGGTAACGCCAACGAAAAATATCTCAATTACAAGGCGCCCACCTGGAACGCCATCATGGAACACTCTGTTTACGACGACTACTGGAAGCGATTAGAGGTGACACAGTACCTGAAGAGTGTCGAAGTCCCCACGCTCAACGTCGCCGGCTGGTGGGATGCCGAAGATTTCTACGGCCCGATGAAGATCTACGAGACCCTGGAACGCTACGATGCCGAAGACCGAAACTACCTGGTCGTTGGTCCTTGGCGTCACGGCGGTTGGGCACGTTCTCATGGCGACCAGTTAGGCAATATCCAATTCATGACGGCGACGAGCGACTTCTTCCGGCAAGAAGTCCAACGCCGGTGGTTCGCACACTTTTTGAAGGAAAGGGGAGATCTCGAGTTTCCCGAGGCCTTGACGTTCCAGACCGGTTCGAACCGATGGCGAGAATACGAGACCTGGCCCCCTGAGCAGCCATTGACGACGACCCAGAAACTCTACTTCCACGCGGATCGTCAATTGTCTTTCGATGCCCCCGCGACGGACGACGACGAGGCCTTTGATAGCTACGTTTCGGATCCGGCGCATCCGGTGCCTTACCAGAGACGGCCCATTCCGGGTTTCTGGCAGGGCGCCTCGGCTCTATGGAAGGTCGAGGATCAGCGCTTCGTTCACTTGAGACCCGATGTCTTGAGCTGGGAAACCGATGTGCTCGAGGAGGATTTGACGGTGAGCGGCCGCATCAAGGTCCATCTCTTCGCGTCGACGAGCGGCACGGACAGCGATTGGGTCGCGAAATTGATTGACGTCTATCCTGAGGACTACCCGGATCCGCCGGAGATGAGAGGGTACCAGCTCATGATCGCCGATGAGGTCATACGCGCCAAGTTCAGAAACTCCTTCGAAAAGCCCGCGCCTGTTCCTCCCGGTGAAGTCGTTGCCTACACCATCGATCTCAACAGCCGGAATCACACCTTCCGTAAGGGACATCGGGTCATGATCCAGATCCAGAGCAGTTGGTTCCCGCTCATCGACCGAAATCCCCAGACCTTCGTGGAACGAGCATATGCGACCGAAGCGGACTATCAGAAGGCCACCCAGCGCGTGTATCGGTCGACGCGATATGCGTCGCATGTCGCTTTACCGGTGGAGGTTGAAAAGTAGACCCAGTCCCAAGGGAAAACAGTTTGCGGTTGGCATGCCATTTATTATTATATTGACAGATAATACACACTAAAGTGTATTATATGGCATTGTGAAAAAAAGCGTGACCGACCTCCGTCTCGTCGAGAAGTGGAGCAGCGAGCAGCGAGGAGTCTTCTCGACCGTAGATTTGCAGACGGCCCTAAACGAAAAGCACAGAAATGCATTCCACCGACGGCTGAAGGCACTTCAATCCAATGGCGTTTTGAGACGCTTCACGCGTGGTTGGTATGTTACACAGAACTTCGACTTGGCGACCCTAAGCCAAAGAATAGCGCCGGAATCGTATATAAGCTTCACCACGGTGCTCGCTCAAAACCTGCTCGTTGGCACGAGTCCCGAAAGGCGAGTCATCGCAGCCAAAATCGGAAGAACGAGGACCTATGCTGCGCTCGGCTACGAGATCGTCCACGTGGGAATTGCGCCCCATCTTTTTCTTGGATTCGAAACACGCGACGGCGTTAGATATGCCGACAAGGAAAAGGCCGTGCTAGATGTGTTGTACTTCCACATGCGCGGTCGGATTTTTCCGTTTGATCTGCACTCTGACATCAGGTTTGAGGAGCTCGATCAACGAAGGATCGAAAGATACTTGAAACGCTACGAGAATCCGAAATTCATTGCCTTTGCCGAGAGCATTCTCGATGGAAAGGGAACTCTATGAACGCCCTTCCCACACGACCCGCCACCCGAGAGGACCTGATGGTGTGGGTAATGCACCGATTCTCGCAGGCCTTCGGAGAACACGCGATCATCAAAGGCGGAATGGCATTGCGCCTACTCGACAGCCCCCGGGCGACCAACGATATCGATTACGTTTTCGTACCTTACAAATCCAAGAAGGAAGTGGTATCCAAAGTCCGAGAGATATTGGGCGAGCTCGAAGGCGCCGACGTGAAAGTCAGCCTTCACTCAACGAGGCTTGGGGCTGATATCCGGATGGACTCAGCGGCTATCCAGATTGAGGCCAGCGTCGAGATTTCGTGCAGCGCCATTCCTATAGCCACCGGTGGATTCGCTAGAGAGCAGGGAAGACCCTCGCAGATCGTGCGAATCATGAGTCTCGATACTGCACTTTCCCATAAGCTCGCTGCGTGGACTGAAAGACGACTCGCTCGAGATCTGTATGATTGCTATTTCCTGGCGAGTCGTCTCGGCGAAAGCCCTGACAACGCAGTGCTCAGGAAACGCCTCTCAGAGGTCCGCTCGCAGCTCCCGAGGTTGAGACGAAAGAAAAGCATGGCGTTGATAGATCTTGCTAAGGAACTTCGACAAGAAGCAGAAGTCATCACACAGAAACGCCTCGACGATGGACTAGGTGGGCTTCTACCAAACGAGGAGATGGCCGGGCTGGCCCCACGAGTAAAGGCTGCGCTCAACAGTCTTGCCGAGCAAGTCGAAGAGGCAGGAAGAAGTTCATAGCCGACCATGCCGATTTTTGATCGAAGCCTTTCTCATCTAAGAGCGAAAGGAGTCCGCCATGACAAGACCAATCTTTAAGAAACGTTTTTTCTACGCGGCCACGATCGGATTGATTTGTATGGCCGCCATTGGCACCTCTCAGGAAGAAAATAGGTAGAATCCTAGTCAGAACCAGAACAAGGCAAGGCATGGCTTGATTCTGAATAGGGAAGAGCTTGGAAGAAGAACAAATAAATCATTTGAAAAATAGACACCTTTTCAATACACAAATGTCTTGTTTCACCGTCGCGGCAGAAGCAGTGGGCTTGAGTACACGTGCATCGGGCGGAGACCACAGGAAAACGGGGCGTGCCCGGCTGGTCCGCGGTATGTGTCTTTTGGATTTAGACCGCCACAAAGAGGCTGAAGCCGAACTCCTAGAGGCTCATCGAGTCCTATCGGCATCGATCAGCGAGACACACCCCCGAACTCTCGATGCCGTCCGTAGTCTGGCGGAGCTTTATGACAAGACGGGGAATCTGGAAAAAGCCGCCGAGTACCGCGCCATGCTTGCTGAGAAATAGGGAAGTCTCGTTCGCGGAGTTTTGCTCCAGGACACCGGGAGCCACAATGTCCCCTCTGCACAACACATTCGGATAGAATGAAGTCAAGGAGTCTACCTGTGAGTGAAGAAAAAATGTTCGACCGTATTACGTTTGAATCCCAGATCATGGGGGGGAGGGCGTGTATTCGTGGATTGCGGATCCCCGTGTCGGTAATCGTAGGTCAAGTGGCGCACGGTGCGGATTTCGAGGAAATTCTCACCGACTACCCCGATCTCGAAAGGGAAGATATTCAGCAAGCATTGGAGTATGCCGCTTGGCTGACGCAGGAACAGATCCATGCCGGATGACGATATTACAATACGTTTCCTGGCAGATATGGGCGTCTCCTGGAGAGTTGTGGAATGGCTCCGGTCGCAAGGCTACGACGCCAAGCACTTGCGTGAAGAGGGTCTCGGGCGCCTCGTAGACTCGGATATCTTCGCAAAAGCACTTCTAGAGCACCGCGTAGTACTAACCTTCGATCTCGATTTCGGTGAAATAGCCGCGTTCTCCAAGGGACAGATCGTTAGTGTGATTGTATTCCGTCTCCGAAACACACGAACGTCCTACGTTATAGAACGTTTGTCCTCTGTTCTTGCCGACACTGCCGGTGCCCTTAGGGAGGGTGCCGTTGTTGCGGTCGAGGAATCACGTCATCGCGTGCGGCGCCTCCCCATTGGACATTCTGAAGATTGATCGGGCGGAAATACGAAGTCAAACCACTTTATTCTGGTTCGAGGCAGACCCGAAATAGCTGCTGCTTACGGCGCCATGATCGCTGAAAAAGCTCTACGAAGCCTGGGGCAAACCGGAAAGGCCGCCGCGTACCACGCCATGCTCGTCAAGAAACAATGATTCATATAACGGAGAAAGACGATGTTTATTACGTTGCTGATCGTGACCTTTCTCATTTCTATAGCGACGTGCTTCGGTGTGACGACAATCTTCAAAAAGCCTATAGCTTCAATTCTCAACCGAATCGTTGCTGAGGAACTGAGCTCTGCGTGGCAGAAGTACATCAGTTTCGCCATCTACGTCGTGGGAGTGTCAGGCGGCGTCCGCATCTGGGACTTGGAAAAATACATCACTCCACGTCCTGAAGAATCGGAAGTCATCGTTCTCAATGCGGAGCGATGGACGTTGGAAGTCTACCGAACCATCATCGGCACACTTCAGAGCGTCGCCTGGATGCTACTCGTATTTTTCGTCTTCGCACTCGTCGCATACGTCGTCATGAGAGGATTCGAGCTGAAGCACGGAAGAAAAAACGAGTAGGGGCCATTTCTTCATGACCTGATTCGGTTTACGGCTTGGACTATCCTCAAGAGCTACATCTGCGGCCAATCCAGTGACCGCCCGACGCTAGCTGACACGAAGCCCGTGCTACATTATTCTACTATCATGTGAAAAGGATCCGAGGAGCGACGACAGATAGGGCATTGGATTGAACAGCGCTCAGGAATCTTCAAAAGAGATTTCATTGCATAAAAAGATGGCCGTCCCGGGTGCGGATCTCAGACGTAGAGACCTGTCAACTATCAATTGACAAATGACAACTTATAGTATACACTTTTCTAAGTGATACGGACTTGGAGGCACAAAGGGCTCCGAGAGCTCTTTGAGACTGGTCGAAGTCGTCGCGTGCGCCCAGATCTGCAAGCGCGCGCACTGTTGATGCTCGATGCGTTGAATGCGGCGACCAAGCCGTCGCACTTGGATGTTCCGGGATTCAATTTCCATCGTTTGAGAGGACTTCGTCCCATGCGCTATTCGATCCACGTCAACGGCCCCTGGTGCATCACCTTCGAATTTCGGGATGGTGAAGCGTACCGCGTAAACCTAGAGCAGTACCATTGATGTCAGTCAATGAGTCAGCAACGCGAGGAGACAGACGATGACTCTACCTAAAGGGAGAGCACCGAATCACCCAGGGACGTTATTGCGCGAAGTCGTGCTACCGGCCATGCGCATTAGTGTGGCGCAGGCTGCACGTGAAATGGGTGTTAGTAGGCAGCAGCTTTACAAAATACTTTCGGGCGAGCGCGCAGTGACGGCCGAAATGGCAGCACGTCTTGGTAAGTATTGCGGCAACGGACCAGAGCTCTGGCTCAACATGCAAAGTGCCTACGACCTTTGGCACGCGCAGCAATCGCTTGCTGACGAGATCGAGGACATCCCAACCCGTGTCGCAAGCTAGTTCCTTGAGGTAGTGCGAGTCCACGTAAATCGCCTCAATTTTGAAATCCCGCTACAACATATTTTGTGAGCGCCTGCGCAACCCTCACGATTTCGCTTTATTTTACATAATATACCTTATCGGACGTTATAGTGTAGGCGCAATATGCAAATGTCGGGTTTTCGCAATTTAGAAATGTCGGGTTTCAGGCATCCTGCGGAGCCTCGGCCGATTTTTTAGGAGCTCCACAAGAACACGACGCGCGTCCACGAGTACGAGGACAGAGGTGATGTCCTAAAATTCCTGTCAAAGAAAAATGATGTATGGTTCCCCGGTAAACACAAAACCGGTCCCGGAATGGGACAGAAGGGAGCCATACATCATGTCGAAGGTACTACCAAGTCAGAGATTACTCAAGCATTTCGAGGAGCGTTTGGTCATAGGGGAGATGACGCTATCGGAGATCTTTCGCTCGGGAGCCCAGTTGATGCTTCAGCACGCGTTGGAAGTGGAAGTGGGCGAGGCTCTGGGTCGGAGCTACTACGAGAACGCCCCCGAGACGACGAAGACAAGGGGCCGTCGCAACGGCTATGAGCCCCGCCGAGTATTGAGCGGTGAAGGTGCTGTGACGGTACAGGTGCCTCAAGTCAGAGAATCGGAGACGGGGTTTCGGTCGAAGATACTCGATGCCTATGTGAGCCGAACTGAAATGCTCGACGAGTTGATTGCGCGGATGTACGTTCACGGGATGTCGACGCGGGACATCGAAGCGACGTTCGAGGACGTGTTGAGCGGGAAGGGAGTGTCGAAGTCGGTGGTGAGTCGAGTGACGGAACGGCTTTCGGATGACTTCGAAGCGTTCCGGAAACGGGACCTTTCGGGCGAACAGTTGCTGTACCTCGAGCTCGACGGGACGTATTTACGCTACCACCAGGGAGCGGAGAAGAAGGAACCGGTTTTGGTGGCTACGGGCTATCGTACTGACGGGACGCGGGTTTTGCTTCACATCGGTCCCGGCAACCGAGAATCCTATGAGAACTGGAAGGGTTTCTTGCACGAGATGGTGGCCCGCGGACTCAACGCGCCGCTTCTCATCGTAACGGACGGGAATCCGGGTGTGCTGAAAGCCATCGAGGAAGTATTCCCTGAGAGCTTGAAGCAACGCTGTCAGAAGCATCGACTGGAGAACATCCTGGGCAAGGCCCCGAAGGAAGTTCGCGAGGAGCTCAAGGCGGCGGTTCTCGAATCGTTCCATGCGAAAAGCTACAAGCTCGGCTTGGAGAAAGGCCGGAAGGTCATCGAGCGATACTCTCGTCGATTCCCCAGCGCGATGAAATGCATGGAGGAGACCCTTGAGGCTTGTCTCCAAGTTCTGAAGCTTCCTCGAGCCCATCACAAGAGGCTTCGAACGGCAAACCTACTCGAGAGGACGTTCGGTGAGCACAAGCGCCGCACGAAAGTCATCCCGCATTTTTTCACGGAGAAGGCGGCGCTCAAGTTGACCTATGCGGTCCTCCTGGCTGTCGCGAACAAGTGGCGGGGCGTGAGGATGGACGCTTTCACGGCTCGGCAGGTCGAAGAGCTCCGAAAGAAAACGTTCGTCGATTCGAGCGGAAAGCAATCAGCAGCTTAACCGTGTTCGGGGAACCATGCGGAGATTTGACAGGAAAAATAAGACTTGACCCCGTCTAGAATCTCACCCTCTGAATCGCGCAGTCCGATCACATACTGCGAACCTGCTCCAACCGGAGGCTTGACCATGACCGGTGTGATACCGGTTGCGTAGTAATGGAAGCGGGTACGCTCGTTGATCAACCGAACGCCGTCGTGATCAAATGCATGGCTTCCGCCGGCAAAGCCGACTTCCCAGCTTTTGCTATCAGGCCAGATCTTTACGTTCTCATTGCGGTTGCGCCAGATGATGGAGCGCTGTGCTGCTGTGCCGACGAGGGCCGCTTCGCTCAGGATTTTTTTCATCCGTGCATCGGGCTTGAACTCTTTGCCTTTTTCAATCCCAATGGATGCGAGCATGCCGAGAACCTCCGGGCTGAATGCTTGGTTGTGTTCTTCT
>CAVONV010000013.1:0-337328 GCA_963697355.1 uncultured Acidobacteriota bacterium | reverse complement strand
GATGCTCACCCTCAACAAGGAGCGGGAGTAGACTCGTCGCTCCGCAACTGATGTACCGCAACCAGTTGAACGATTTCTTCCACTCGACTGTGGAAATCCTTGTTGAAAAGGCGTGCATCGAGTTCACCGAAGAGGCAACCCATCAGGGAAACTCGCATTCTGCACAAAGTTACAGCAGCGATTCATGAGAATCCCCAGCACTTCATTGGGCTTCTATTCTGTTGTTATCGTAGGTGTGCTTTGAAACGTAGGAGGCCCTTTGCTCATCGGCCGACGGTTTGTGGCTTGGGGTCGAGCAGATGCGATATCGACAGGGTCGATACCGGTTTCGTTGAAATCTACAGCTGACCTGCAACCTCTGTAGCCAGTTTGTGGAGCCCTGCCCCTAGAGCCTGATATCGCAATACAGAGGCGACTCAGTCTTTATACGGCGAGTGGTCCGGATGGAAAACCGGTAACACTGGGTTATGGTTTGAGAGCCTCTGTGCTTATGAAGAAAGACGGAAAGTGGATAGTTGCCGCACAATTTGGAAGACCAATGACTGATGAGGAAATCAAGCAGCTACAGGACACCGAATAGCCCATAGACAAAGGAGGGAGTGGCGTTCCGCGCAGAGCCTACTCTCTCCCATCTAACAAGGTTCCATATACCTAAAGGGACCATCCTTAAAGGAGTCGAAATGAACAAGATATGGACCAAGATGTCGGCGCTATCAAAGCCTTGTCGGAGAAATGGGCCCGCGCCTCGCTCGACGCGGATTGGGAACGGTGGGCTGAGCTCATTACTGACGACTTCAAATGGCTGCCACCAAATGAACCCGCCATCGAGGGCAAAGCAACGCCTCAGGGTGATATTGCCCCCACCGAGAGGAAGATCGAAGTCAAATGGGCTTTCTTTCTGAACATCACGCCCGAGGGACTGCTCGCTGAAGACCGAAGCTATCTTGATAGTGCCGTTTGTTGATGAGGCTTGGTCTGAGTGAATAACCAGATAATCGACGGAAGATCACCATTGTTTTCTTTCAGAGAACCAGCCGGAGTAGGCTTGGGCGACTTTGCCGCAGAGCTCTTTGCTTGACCGAAGCATTACAATCCTCTTCTCGCCGCACCGGATGTTGCTTTAGGGTACAGAGTGTTTATTGATTTGGGCCATGAGCTGTCGGTTTAGGGAACAAGCTGCAGGTTGCCATCAACGGCCGCTGGTTGAAGAAAGACCCTTGCCGGCATGGCCTTTCCATGAACTCAGATTTTTCGCGAAGCCGTTTACGCCATCGGCCACCGAGACTACGATCTGCTCGGTCCGGCCCGAAGCTCAATCAACCCGGAACCCAACCCAAGAACTCCTGCTGCTTCTCGGAATGGTGCGCCGTCTTCAACAATCTCCTGAGAAAGGGTGGGCGCAATAGCTTCGTAGAAATAGATGCTGTGTTCGGCGGACGTCGATATTCGAGATTATCACTGAGAGAACTGTTTATGAATCTGAAGAGAAGGCTGCGTAAACCAACAAGTCCCGGAGAAATCCTCAAGGAGGAGTTACTGGTCGCTTGGCATGACACCAAAAGCAACTGGCAGATCACCTCGGGTGCGATGTCAAAGTCGTCAATAGGCTCGTGAACGGCCGTACTTCTGTGACGGCGGAGATGGCTCTGAAACTCGGTGCCACTTTCAGGACTACGCCGGGGTTTTGGCTGAATGCTCAGAAGGCGATGGATCTTTACTTCGCCGCCAAGCGGCTAAAAGTGCTACCCAAGCCACTACTCAGAGCGAGTTGATGCGATTTGGGTCGTATCGTGCCCTCATAGTGGATTGGTCCTTCGCTGTGGATGTAGATTCGTAATCGGCGGGTCGCACGATGTCTTCGTTCAATATCTCCTTCCATTTGTCCCATTCCTGGGTAAGACAAAGACGGATATATTCTTTAGAGATGCTTCAGAACAATCTGGGTGGGCGTCACGAGCAAGTAGTGAGAAGGTGACTCTGTCCAAGCCCCGGTGTTGATGTAGCGGACGCCCTGAGCAGATCGAATCCTCGGCGTAGTGTACGTGACCGCAGGTGATGGCCTCGAATCGACCTTCAATGGCACATTTCACCGCGTTCATCCTGACTTCCTCCGTCAGAACCCGGTAGAGAAACGGGGTCCATTTTTTTGCTAGGGCCGCCACATGTACCGGAGGGGCTCCCAGTCGCAGTCGGATGGGACGTGGTTCCAGCTTGAAGAGGCGGATGAACCAAAGACTCTTTGGCATGACCTCATCAAAATCGTCACCGTGGACGATCATGAGCCGGTTGGAGAGCGCTAGGTGCTTTCGAAATTCGATTCTTCCCGGATCGCTCATCCGGAAGTCCTCATCGTGGTTACCATATAGCCATACGACCCGTCGCTCCATCGACTGTGCTCGGATGAAGTCAGTAGCGGCCTGATCTGTCGCATCGAGTTTCTTGTATGGGTTGTCGATGATGTCTCCGTTGAGGATGAGGGCTGTCTGGTGATCGGTCCTTTCACCAGGCGCGCGAATTGTTCGTGTCGAGAGTTGAGGGTCGCCGATGTAGATCGCTGACGACTATCGCCTGGGTGAACTCCGAGCCTTCGGTTCCTTTCTCCATCGCGGTTCTCGATCCTTGGATTGTTTCCACGAACCGTCAAGTCACTTGACTATTCTCAACCCCGTCGGTGCGGAGGGAGCGCCATCCTGGCTGCGCGGGCCATAGTGTGGAAGGCTTTCTCCTGCCTCGTAAGCCCCCAGGTCAGGGGCTGCTCCGGTATAGCCGTCGTTCACGTTGGGGAGAACCTCGCCTCGGTCGGCGGCGGCCGAGCCGGCGTGGATCCTCAGGTCGGGAATCGATCTCTTCCGGGAACGGACCGGAGGAGGGGAAGGGGACCGAATTCGCGAACACACTCAGTTCACCTGGACCGCGTGGATCTCGGTGGTGTTGGATTGCATTTCCGACAGGCTCGAGAAAGTTGCCGGCGATGCGGCCCTGGAAAGTCCCGGTGCCGATCGAACCGAAGCCGTCGTAGTCGAAATGGCAAGTTCCGTCGGCCGCCGACATCTGGGCCACCCTTCCGGTGCCGTTGGAATAGCCTCCGTAGTCGCCGCCTCCTTCGCCGCCGATGAACAGGTTGTTGCGGAACAACGCCCACGACCAGGTGTCGCCGGTATACACCGCCAGCGCATCGCCGCACTTGACCACCGTGTTGTGGTAGGCCACGTCGCCGACGCTCGCCCGGTGCAGTTTGAACGGCGAGTAGATGATGTTGTACATCACGTTGCGGATGAAGTAGGCGGGCCCGCCCAGGCCAGGGCTGCGAGCTCAGGCCCACGAACGAGTTTGTGATCCGGTTGCGCATCACCCGGGAGTTGCCCATGGTGAAGTCGGCTTCGATGCCGTCGTCGGCCCCGATCTCGATGTCGTTGTTGAGGATGTCCACCGACACCTGGTTGCTGGCTCCGGAGTCTTCCATGGTGGAGATGGCGTCCCGGAACCCCTTGACGTAGTTGTGCTCGATGACGTTGCCCGGGCCGGTGACTTCGATGCCTTCTCCCAGGTTGTCCCCGCCGGCTCCCACCGAAGCATTCGACCAGGTGGTGGGCCCCAGGATGATGTTGTCGGCGAAATACCCGTTGGTCACCCCGTCGACGTAGGACACGATTCCGTGACTGGGTGTGTTGATGGTGCACCCGCGCACCACGATTCCCACCGCGTTGTTGAACTTGATCTTCTCGTTGACGGTCAACCCTTCCACGTAAACGTAGGAGCGCCCGTCCAGGCGCACCTCGCCGTTGATCACCGCCGCCTTGGGGGGATCCGAACGGATCACGATGGGCTCGGATTCGGTTCCGTCCCGGCCGAAGACGAATCCGGAATAGTCGCCTGCGGCGAGCACCAGGATGTCCCCGGGGTCGGCCGAACCGGCCACCTGGGAAAAGGTCGCCGGGGTGACCGGCTTGACCGTTCCGGTCGGCGAGGCCAACGGAACCGGGCGGGTGCTCACGGTGACCGTGCGGGTCTCGGAACCGCCGTCCGGGTCGGTCAGGGTCAGTTCGATCTCGTATCCGGTTCCCGGGGTCAGATCCAGGACGCTGCCCGAATGCTTGTTGGCCCAGGAAAATCCCTGGTTGGAACCGGCGGGCACCCGCCTGAGCGGCATCCCCTCGATGCCACTGGGAGGTGCCCGATGGCCGGTAGCGCACCGCGACCACGCCGTCGAGGTCGTCGTCCCCGGAGATGGCCCATTCCACCGACAGGTTCGAGAGCGTGGGGTAGGGGGTAGTCACCTGGCCGGGAGTGGTGGCGTTCTGGGCCCGGGCAGCGACAGGAAGGAGAAGCAACGCAAGAATCCAACCATTCCATATCGAGAGTGAAGTGAAGGTTCTGCTAGACATGGTCAACCATCCTTCGAAACGTTGCCGGGCGCCTAACGTTGGGACAATCAGGATACGATGCGGCCCCACTCGTTGGACCAGCCAGATTCTGTTCGTTGATTCAGTTAAATGAGAGATTCACCTAGATTATAGATCACTGGATCTTAGCGAGGCGAAAGTGGAATTTCTTAGCGCAGTCACTTTCTCCGCATTCTGCATTGAAGCACATGACGTGATCGAGAATGCGCGTATTCATCCTCTAGTCGGCGCGTACGTTTCTTCTTCGGCTAGGAAGACTTCAAAGCTACCAGGGGTGTTGAACATTCAGCAGAACCGAGACCAACCGAGAAACGCTTCTGGCCCGCGCGGCTCATCAATCGGAGCAGAAAGTGAGCTGGTCGCCGAGCTTCCTCCGAAACCGGATGTTCCCACGACGCTTCGCAAGCTACCCGAACGACGAAAGAAAACACCAACTATGAAGATCCAACTCGTTCCGGACCGAGCTCGATCAACCCGTGACCCAACAACTCCCGCTGCTTCGCTGCATTGTGCGCAGTCTTCAATAATCTTCTGAGAAAAAGTGGGCGCATTAGCTTGCTGCGTGGAAAAAAACGTTGTGTCCGGCATGACGTGCTCATTTAAGGAACAACGTGCTGGTTCTGGGGCCATGACGATGTCGTTGTCAGGGAACAAGCTGTTATGGGGAGCTCCACATAATTAGTAGCGGTTTGCAGGAATCGAGCGAGCTGCGAGGCTAAAAGCGAGAACATGCCCACCGAGCGAGCATTCGTGCAAACCGTAATTGAACTAAGCCGCCCCGCTTAGCGGCGGTCGGTCGAAATCCTCGCGGGTCCGCAATACCTTGGGATACTCTCCGCGGGTATCGAGAAGGTCCTCGAGGATTCGGCCTTCGGCGCCATTCGAGTTTTTGGACAACGAGCTCGGTATGTCGCGCTCGGAGTTTATTCGTGAGGCGCGGTGAAGAAGGATGCTGCGAGTCAGCTGACGAGCTCGAACCTACTTGGCGGCCGTCGCCACACACTCACTCACCGGCACAGAGATCAGATCACCGAACCGTGATCCTCGGAGCTGGACACCCCTACCCCCAGCAAACGAATCGGCCTTGCCCCCTATTAAACCCACACACACAACAGCGGTATTTTTGAAACTGGATTTCTGTCAGAGCGAAACTCTTGGGAGCATTGACTGATGAGTATTTCTCTGTGACTTCTGCGCATTCTCACTCATTCCCCTCATTCATTCGATGCAAACGGTCCATTGACAGACCGAAAATAGTGGCGTAAACAGGTGACGCCGGCGTTGGCAGAGTAAGCAGTCCTTGGAAAAGGAGGCAACCATGCGCCTGATACCTGTGCTCCTGGCCATTTCCTTCCTTTGCGCGTGTGAGGAAACAATCACTGACGTTGCCGGCGTCTGGGTAGGCAGCACAACCATGGTCGTCGATGGAGAAGAAAAGACGGTAGATCTGGAACTTAGGCTCACCCAAACGGAGAAGGACATTGAAGGGAGTCTGTGCTGGGGCGAGATAGATGAGATGATTTCCTCTTCGTCATTGGAAGGCCGTGAGCTTTTTCTCGAGAGTGAGTGGGAACGAGGGACGATCCAGCTACGCGGGCTTGTTACCGACGATGCCATAAGCGGTCGCTTTCAGTACAGATTTGTTCATGAGCGAGAGGCATTTCCCGCATTGTTTGAGGTCACAAGGCGATAACGGAGGCTGATGATGTTTGGCCGAGTTGTGTGGTTTTTCGTAGTCAGCGCAGTCTTCTATGGCGGCTACCGTGGGATCCGTATGGCGTTGGATCACTTTGCCGTCGCCATGATTGCTGAGGAAGAAGACACACCCATCGAAGAACGGATTCTTCTGGACCAAGAGTTTTTCCCTGAGGACTTCGGTAAGAAGCGGGTCATTATGTTGCGATCCTTCGGCGAAGGAGAGACGGCGCTCGCCGAACGCGTGGCTGAGCCAAGGCCCTTAATTCCGGAGATACGCAACAAATACGGTGAGCCCAATTACGTGGAGGATGTGGATTTGACTCCCTACGGAGTCAAGAGAAATGCAACAGTCCACTACTACGGTCGGCTTGGACTCGCTACCTCAAAAGACCAAAAAGACGGAAAGGTCTTTTGGGTTGTCGTTCGGTAGCTGGCGTGGGCAGTATTTGAAAACGAGTTCCCCCATACAGAAGAGAGCGATCTCTCGACAAACGGGGGCCTGATAAGTGTTAGGCGGCGCTCAAATGAAGCGCTTACAACTCGACATGCGTACCGTTTGTGTCGATCACTTTCCACGCCCCGTCGGACTTTATAAACACGTAAGTCCAAGCCCCACGGCTGTTCCGTGTCCTTCCATCCGAGTCAACCCATCTGAACCGAAACTCTACAGTCGCAATTGCAGCAGTACCCGACAGCGGAACGATGTGAACGCTCTGCCAATCCCACTGTTCCCACCTCCGCGTCTGCCCATAATGGCGCGTAGTCTCCGCCTTCCACTCCTCGAATCCACCTAGGATGCGACCATCCCCGCAAGACAAAGTCCGGAGAGTCGCTCCAGAAACTCAGCATCGCGTCGTAGTCCCGCGAGAGCATAGCTTCCCGATAGCGATCGAGCACCTCTCGAATCTCGCCACGGATTGCTCCCGCGTCGCTCTCGATGGGAACTGACCTGCCCGGGATGGTGCTATTGAGCTCAACAATCCGCAAGAAGCAGTAGAGCCAAAACAATCTTGTGCATGGTGCCTCCGTGTTTGCTGAGCAAGGTTGACTCCTCAGTGTTAGGCTCTCCGGGATTCATGGACTCGACGTTCCAAAAAGTAGCTATAGACTGAAACGTCGATTGCTTCCGCAGCCTTTAAAAGCTCTTCTGAAGGAGTACCGTAAACCTCTATCGAAAGTCGCTTATTGCTAAGAGTTCCCCTAGCGTGTCACCGAGGTTCGCCGTGTGTTGGAGTACACATCCGAGTCCTTGTATCGTTCCAGCACGACGCACTCCGTGTTGTCCTCGTTGAAGTACCAGTCGTATTGCAGAGTGCCCTTGTCCTTTTCGCGCACGATAAGAAGGCACTTTTTGCCCGCTTTGAATGCGTCGAGTTGGCCGCTATGGATCTTAATCCGGACAACGAGACGGAGTTCATCCACCGTGTCCTCCTTTCACATTGCTTCGGTCACGTGCGTAGAAGCTTAAAACTGCATCTATGTCTCGTTCATTGACCGCAGCATCCCAACGACGATTAAGTTCTTCAATCGCTTCAACGTCAGCACTACGTCAATAGGATTGTCCGACACTCGCCCCCTCCCTCCCACGATTCCGCTTCTGCGACGTCCTGATGCGCCCATTCTGCTGGCAACAATACTCAAACTGAACCGCACCGTACTTCGGCTACCAAAAACAGGACTCATCGATGTTCAACGATGAGTCGTGGCGACTCGGAAAAAGAAGCGAAGGAAGCCACCCGGCAGGATACAGGTAGGTAGGAGACCGGCAAGGCTTGGGCTTTGAGATGAAATGCCTGTCGTGAGGAATCTGAAACCCGCCGCTTGCGATCTACCTAAGAAGCTACCTAAGTCAATTCAAGGAAATATCGATCCTTGTAAAGTATTGAAAAGAATGGTGTCCCCAGGGGGAGTCGAACCCCCGTCTTCGCCGTGAAAGGGCGAAATCATGGAGCAGTGTCAATAGCCGTGATGAAAACACTAGCCTATTGAAAAATGTCTGTTTGCATATTGTGAGTCGGGAAATAGTCGGTTTTTTGTGGTGAAACTGGGGGTATTTCGAGGAAACTGGGGGAAGGGCTACGTTCCCGCTAAATCATTATAAGTTATTGGTGCCGAGGGCCGGAATCGAACCAGCGACACAAGGATTTTCAGTCCTCTGCTCTACCGACTGAGCTACCTCGGCAACCGGAAAACCGATATATCTTAGCTGAGGGGCGGAAAAAGTCAAGGTTGGTGTTTCTTAGCCTTTGCCACCTCCCGATGCTTTGACTTCGCGAGGGCCGGTTTTTTCTTTGTCGGGCTCAGACTCGGATTCCGACACTCCCTCGGCGGTGAGATCTGAGCTCCTTACGCACGTCTTCCTCGATCTTCTGAGTCAGGTCCGGATTCTGGATGAGGAACTGCCGCACGTTCTCCCGGCCCTGGCCGATGCGCTCTCCTTGGTAGGAGTACCAGGCCCCGCTCTTGTCCACGATGTTGTAGCTGACGGCGAGGTCGAGGAGGTCGCCTTCCTTGGAGATACCTTTTCCATAGAGGATGTCGAACTCGGCCTGTCTGAATGGAGCCGCCACTTTGTTCTTGACGACCTTGACCCGCGTCCGGTTTCCGACCACTGCGTCCCCATCCTTGATGGAGGCGATACGCCGGATATCCAAGCGGACCGATGCATAGAACTTGAGCGCTCGCCCACCGGTCGTTGTCTCGGGATTGCCGAACATGACTCCGATCTTCTCTCGAATCTGGTTGATGAAAATCATGCAGGTATTGGACTTGGACACGATGGCCGTGAGCTTGCGCATGGCCTGCGACATGAGCCGTGCCTGAAGTCCCATCTGGGCGTCACCCATCTCGCCGTCGAGCTCGGCCCGGGGTACTAGAGCGGCGACCGAGTCGACGACGAGGATATCGACGGCACCACTACGGATCAGGACCTCGGCGATCTCGAGCGCTTGCTCGCCGCTGTCGGGCTGGCTCACCAGGAGGTTATCGATATCTACGCCCAGCGCTTTTGCATAGACGGCATCGAGTGCATGCTCGGCATCGACGAAGGCGGCCATACCGCCGGTCTTCTGAGCTTCTGCGATGGCATGAAGGGCCAATGTGGTCTTACCGGAGGATTCTGGACCAAAGATCTCGACCACCCGCCCGCGCGGCAAACCGCCCACTCCCAGCGCCGCATCCAACGAAATCGAGCCGGTGGGAATGACTGGGGACCTCTAGCGTCTCGCGGGACCCCAGACGCATGATTGAGCCCTTGCCAAACTGCTTTTCAATCTGGCCTAGCGCGATGTCAATCGCTTTCGACTTTCCATTCTTGTCTTCTGCCATGGGTCTCCTTTCAGGGTGCTTAGGGTCCGTTCAATCAGCGCCCTGGATATCAAATAGTCTATGAGTAGGAACGCCGCGAGGCTCCCGTCATTCTCGTGTCGGGGACAGGTTCGGGCCTAAATAGAGTTAGACGACTTTTTTCCCGCTTAACCTCCCTGAATTGGTCGAAAATACCATATCTGGAGTGCTGTTTTCAATGGTGCACTGAATATTGCGGTATATTACGGTGGATAATGCCGACACCTGTGGGACACGTGCTGGGAGGCCTTGCGGTCTATGCCGCGACCGGAGACAAACTCCTCAAGAAAGACCTACCTTTTGCCGCAGCTTGTGTGGCTGTATCGCTCGTTCCCGATCTCGATTTCGCGATTGGCCCTTTCGCGGGCCGGAGCGTCCACCACTACTTTTCCCACAGCTTGGGTTTCGCCGCGCTCTTCGGCCTGGGTGCCTACCTGGTAGCCCGAGCCTTCGGCAGATCTAGGCCGCTACGAGATGCCGGGATTCTCTTCGCAATATACCTGTCTCACATATTCTTGGATCTATTGGCAAAGGACCCTTCCCCACCCTATGGGGTCCAGCTACTGTGGCCGTTCTCGGAGGCATTCCACATATCCCCCATTCTCATCTTCGATGATGTATGGCGCGGGACTCTGAGCAAGCTTTTCGGCCTTCACAATTGGCTCTCGCTGGCTCGCGAGGTGGTGGTTCTAGCTCCCGTCGGCGCGGCTTTGTGGTGGTGGCGGAATCGATCAAAGCATTTCGACAGCCACGGCGACGGCGTTTCCACCCCCTAGGCAAAGGGCGGCCACACCGCGTTTCCCCTTTCGATCCTTCAAGGCGTAGAGCAAGGTCGTGAGGATACGCGCGCCACTGGCCCCAATGGGATGTCCGAGAGCGACGGCGCCTCCGTGGACGTTCAGCTTCTCCGCCTCGACCATCAGTTCCTTGCTCACGGCACAGGCCTGCACCGAGAAGGCTTCGTTCAGCTCGAAGAGATCGACCTCTCCGGTCGTCCACCCAGCCTTCTTCAGGAGCTCCTGGACCGCCGGCACTGGAGCCATCATCACCCATTCGGGCTCGAGTCCCGCGACGGCCTGCGCGACGATGCGGGCCATCGGCTGGATACTGAGCTCCTTTGCCTTTTCAGAAGACATGACGACCAGAGCCGCTGCACCATCATTCACACCCGGGGCATTCCCGGCGGTGACCGTGCCGTCTTTCTTGAAAACAGGCTTGAGCTTTCCCAAAGCCCCAGCGGTCGTATCGCCGCGCACAGGCTCATCGGTGTCCATCACGATGGGATCGCCTTTACGTTGTGGAATCTCGATGGCAAGAATCTCTTCTTTGAACTTGCCGCCCTCGATGGCCTGGGCCGCCTTGCGGTGGCTGTTGGCGGCATAATCATCCATTTGCTCTCGACTGATGTTGTACTTCTCGGCAACCATCTCCCCAGTAATGCCCATGTGGAAGTCGTTGTAAACGTCCCAGAGCCCGTCATGGACCACGGCATCGAGCAGCTGGCCGTGGCCGAGTCGAAGCCCGTCACGGACTTTGGTCGCCAGATAGGGAGCGTTGGTCATGGACTCCATGCCGCCGGCAACGATGATCTCCGCATCTCCAGCAAGGATCGCTTGTCGAGCCAGCATGACGGCTTTGAGTCCGGACCCGCAGACCTTATTGATGGTGAGGGCTCCGACTGCCGGCGGAAGTCCGGCACCGAGCGCGGCCTGACGAGCGGGATTTTGTCCGAGCCCTGCCGAAATCACGTTCCCCATGATGACCTCGTCGACCTGTTCAGGCTTGATTCCGGCGCGCTTGACCGCCTCCGCCACAACTTTGGCACCTAGTTCGGTCGCTTTGAATCCTTTTAGCGCTCCGAGAAACTTGCCCGTCGGCGTTCTTGCCGCACTCACGATGACGACGTCTTGCATGGTCTACCTCCGCCGTTCCGCCTGCGCTTGAAGGTAGCGCGCGACGGAACCTGTCACGAGATCTCTCAATCTCTCATCTGTAATCGAGCGAGCCGCCTCGATGATGGGCGCCGGGAGGGGCTGAGAACACTTTTTGCGAACCCTTTCCCGAGACAAACCGGGGGGCTTGCCACCTTCCCAGGGCTCATTACCGTCGCGGAGAAACTGAATTCTCTCCACCACGCTAGAGCCCACCAGCGCTTGGAGCCTTTCGAGGATGTCTCTTTGTAGCTTGAGGATCATCCGTCCCCATACGGCTTCGGAGACACGCACGGTCAGTACACCGACGCCCAGTGAGGAGGGCTCCGAGCGAAGTGCCAGCTCTTTTCCTACGATGTCCACCCATTTCAGGCGGATCATGTCCACGGAGAAGATCCGACGGTGACTTCCGCGCGGAAGGACCGCTCGGAGTATCTCCGCAACGGGGTATGATGTTCGACTCACGGGGGCATTATCTCACGCCTGCCCCATGTGATATAAATTGACCTTCCTTGAACACGAACGGAAAGAGCTTATCTCGTGAGAATCGCGGCCATCATACTCGCTGCCGGGGAGTCTCGGCGCATGGGCTCGCCCAAGCCCCTCCTGGCTTACGGGAAAAGCACGTTTCTGGAGCGCGTGATGAGAGAGTTTGCCGCCTCTCGATCGCAGCCGGTGGTGGTCGTGCTCGGCCACGAGGCGGAACGTATACGCCGCGAGATCCGCTTCGGCGAAGCCATCCCGGTGGTGAACCCGGACTATCGAAAAGGCATGCTCTCTTCCATACGGGCGGGTTTGAAAGCGCTCGAAAACGAGTCGGTGGGAGGCGCCCTCATTTGTCCGGTGGATCACCCGAGAGTCGATAGGGCCGTGATCGATGCTCTCATCCGACGGTTCGAAGAAGCCGGGCCTCCTGTTGCCCTCCCGCTCTGTAAGGGACGACGGGGACATCCTGTATTGTTCTCCCGCTCGGTCTTCGAAGAGCTCTTGACGGCGCCTGATTCCGTCGGTGCGCGGCAGGTCGTATGGGATCATTCCAACGATATACTAGAAGTCGAGGTTAACGATTCAGGCATTCACTGCGACGTGGATACGCCTGAAGACTATCGGGCTCTCAATTCCAAGGAGGCGTAAGGTGGCACGGACACTAGCCGATTTGACCTTGAAACTGTCTCGGGATCTGGATGCTTTGGATGCGATCTGCAACCAGCAAAGGGACAAAACCGAGGAAGATCGCGATCGGGCGCTAATCGAAATCGACTCCGCCAAAAAAGCGCTCAAGAACTACAACAAAGGTCTGGCTTCGGCAAAAAACGCTCAAATGAAAGCCCTCCAGAAGGCCAACGAGCTGCGCGACGACGAGATCCGAGATGCCGAAGAAAAGAGGCGGAACACCGCTTTCAAGGCGGAACAAAAGCACCGTCGCGCCAAGGACAAAGCCTTCAGAACGCGTCAGAAAGCGCTCGGAGCTGCGAAGAAGAAATGGAAGGCCGATCTCGAGAAGATCTCCCGCCATCCCCTTTCCGAGCAAAGGTCGCTGAGAAAGGCCGCCGACCAAAAATACGAGGAAACCGTAGAGGAAGCTCGTAACAAATACCAAGAGGTCATCGAGGAAGCTCGGATCACTTACCAGTCAGCGATGCAAGACGCGCTGTCTGAAGAACGGCTCACCTTCGAGAGAACCAACCAAGTGGCGGAGCGGATGATCTCGAGCGCCGTGGTGGAGTACGAAAGAACCATCGCCCAAGAGGAGGGCCGCTTGAGGGCGGAGCTCGCGAATGATCCCGTGACCCGTCGGATCCAAGAAGAGCACGACCGTCGCCTTTCCGAGACCCGAAAGGACTGTGAACGAAAAAGGGAAGCTCTCTTCCAGAAGTTCACGGAGGATCGAAAGAAACTCTCTCGTTAATATGGAAGCACCGACTCTAATCCTAGCTTCTTCGTCACCTCGCCGGATGGCCTACCTCGAGCAGCTCGGCTACCGGTATCGGCAGCAGCACCCCGAAGTCGATGAGCGCCCTCGGGCCCGTGAAAAGCCCCGGACTTACGTGCGCCGTCTTGCGCTCGAAAAGGCGCGCGAGGTGGCTCTCCGACATCGTGGTGCCTGGGTCCTTGCCGCCGATACGGCCGTGGTGGTCGACGAGACGATTCTGGGAAAACCCCGTGACGATCGACAAGCGAAGAAAATGCTTCGTCGACTCTCGGACCGCTGGCACCAGGTGATGAGCGGCATGGCCCTCGTTTCAAACGAAAAAGCACTGGAGCTCGTCTCGACGTCGGTAACACGCGTCCGCTTCCGCAAGATGCGCGAGAAGGAGATACGTTGGTACGTCGAGACGGGCGAATGCTCCGACAAGGCCGGCGCCTATGCCATCCAAGGTAAAGGTGGGCTCTTCGTGGAGAGAATCGTCGGTTCTCCCTCCAACGTCGTCGGCTTCCCGGTGGAGTGCTTCTACGACTTGGTTTCCAAGGCGGGGCTGGGGTTGCCTTAATAGAGTACTCAAGAACTCAAGAACTCAAGTACCCAGTCAACAGTTACCAGTTACCAGTTACCAGTACCAGTAACCAGTAACCAGTACCGAGTCACCAGTCACCCAGTGCTCGAGAACTCAAGAATTCAAGAACTCAGGAATCTCGGGAATCAGCGCGAAGACGTGGGGTGATTTGCGGATTATTGGACGTATTCGGGGAGCTCGTTTTTCCAATTCAGTATCAGTAGTCTGGGGCCGCGAGGGGTGAAGCGGAGAATACTCACCGAACCATTGTCGATCTCCAGCCGGCGGAACGATCCCAAATCCATCGACAGATAGTGAACGACCAAGAGCCGTAGGGGATCGCCGTGGGAGACAAGGACGACGTTCCCCGTTTCACGTTCGGAACGTATTCGCTCGGTGAAGCCGACGATGCGCTCCTGAACTTCAACAGCCGGCTCGATGGCATCGCAGACATAGGTCGGATCTTCGATATACTTTTCCAGGTCGGGATCGCCACGGAGCTCGGTGACGAGCTTACCCTGCCAATGACCGAGCCAGACCTCATCCATACCGGACTCGGTCTCCACCGTGAGCTCGTGCTCTCGGGCGATCGGCCTCGGCGGTTTCCTGCGGTTCGACGTTGCGGGCTGGAGTAGACGGCATCGACGGAAAGCCTGCCTAGACTCCGAGCGACGGCCTCCGCTTGGGCACGGCCCCGTTCATTGAGAGCAATGGGATTTCGTCCGAGGAGTCTGCCCTCTTCGTTCCAATCCGTGAGACCGTGGCGCACGAGAATGAGGTTCAATCGTTTCTTTTTCACGATTCCGGCTCGACATGGATGGTGATGGATGCAGGACCACAGAGCTCGACCATCGTCGTTCTCGAGTCGCTCGGTGATGTCGTGAGCCTCTCGGAGATCGTTCTCCGACACCACCAGCGTCAACTCCACGAAGTTGTGACCACCGTGCATCCGACTGCGAATGTCGACGACATACGACCCCCGGTATCTCTACCGCGGCCTTGCGCACCACACCGTCATCGACCGCGGCGGCATCGAGAAGCACGGGAACCGTCTGTCGCAGCACTTGGAAACCGCTCCATGCGATGACGCCGGAAATGACGAGCGCAAGAAGGGCATCGAGAACCACATAGCCTTGCATGACCAGTGGCAGTCCCGCCAAGTACGGAAACCGTCACCAGGACGTCGCTTTGCGTATGAACGGCATCGGCATAGAGAAACTCGCTCGAATACCGTCGCGCCATCGCTTTTTCATACAGCACGACGAAGATGTTGATGAGGAGCGTCGTCCCCATGACCACGAAGGTGAGGGTGGTAATCTCGAACGAGCAGTCTCCCCCTTCCAAAACCGCACGACACTCTGCTTCACGATCTCGTAACAGGTGATGAGCATGAAACCGGCAATCGAAAAGGCTCCCAAGGTCTCGATCTTTCCATGGCCGTACGGGTGATCGGCATCCGGTCCTTTGGCGGCCATTCTCAGTAGCACGATCCCAAAGATGTTGTTGATGGCGTCAATGGACGAATGGACGCCATCCGACATGACGGCCAAGGATTGTGCCATCGCACCGACGGCGAGCTTGGCAAGGCAGACGATGAGGTTCAGCGCCAGGATGATGACGAGAACCCGGCGGGTCGCGATGCGGTTCGACTCGGTGGTCGAGGCGTCCACTCTCAAGGCTAGGGCTCGGGAGACAGATCTTTGAGCTCGGCACTCAGCACTTCCAGTCTGAAGGACTCCACGTTCTTCATGGTCTTTCGAAAGAAGCCACTGTAGTCCAGCCCCGAAGCGTCCTGTTCGAGGGTGACTTGTGACTCCTTGCCGGGCATGATCTCAACCGTAAAAGCGCGCGATACGGCATCGATCCAGCGAGGAAATTGTCGATCTCCCTCGTTGATCTGGTAGAGCATACGAATGAGATACTGACCCGCACTTTGATCCTCAGGAAGTTGCAGCCTCAAGGCAACACGGCCATCTTCTGCTTCCGACACTTCACAGTCGAAACCCGACCCGGTCCGAATCACCTTGGAGTCCGTCGGGGAGAAGGTAAAGGAATTGTAGTAGGTGTTCCCGTCGACCGTATCCGGCTTGGTGTCGAGCAACATCGCGGCCTCTTTTTCACCGAGAAAAATCCTGAGTCGGATGCTGACGTCAGCGGGGCTCTCCGTCGGAGACACGAAGGCGTACCAAAACGAGCGACCACGAATATCCATGGAGATGGCCGGTCGCGTCGTTGACAAATCCGATAAATCAGCTTTCTTCTTTCTTCTCCGGCGCCTTGGCGGGGAAGGCTTCTTTTTTGCCGCGGGTTTCTTCTCCGCCGCCTTACTCGTTTCACCCTCTTTGTACTCGATGCGCAGAATGTCGTTTTTGGGAATCTTCAAACTCCCATAGGGCGTTTCCAGAGTGATTTCTTGCGAAGTGACCGACGTACATTTCCGTGAAGACATCGCCGCTCTTGAGGTGGACGATCTCCGCAGGGCAGTCGCCGCAAATAGACAAACCACGGCCGCGGTCAGCAAGGAAAGCGACCTTGGAACAAGATGAGTCTTACCCACGATTGTCCTCCTCCGGCTCAATTTGGCGCGCTCCAGCAGATTCTAGCACGAGAACAAGACTGGAATCCGGGCGGTTGCGACACGGACCAGGGGTGATCGGCGATGGAGGAAGCTCAGAAACGCTCGACTTCGAGTTTTCCTCTTCCGAGATAGCTTCCGCGGAGAGAATCACGGTACCGTTTATGGGTAAGAGTGCCTCGTAGTATCGCTCCTTGACTTCGAGCGCCACCTCGTAGTACCCCGCGTTGCTGATGGCCACCAACCTTCCTTTTGCACCTTTGACACCCAAGGCCTCATTGTAAACGCGTACGTGGCTATCGAGCTCCATTGCCTTCTCCTACAAACAGACTTTGCTGTTTTCAAATATTCTAGCCTTCTTTCCAACCAAACGCGAATCCGCTGGCGCTCGAGCGTTCAAGACATCTCACGGAGGGCTTTTTCGTTATCTCGAGCCCTTCGTCACATTGTTCTCGCGTCAGCGTCAAGGACGAGCGGAAACGAATGGAGGTCCGCCCGGAGGAAGATCAACATGCCCTTCTCGTAGGCGATGTTGCGGAACTTGCCGCGGGTCTCCCCGTCCGGCAGATCAAAGGCACACATGAGGCCTCTTCCACGCGCATTTGAAATCAACTGTGGAAATTCCGCCTGAATCGCTTTTAGGCCGGAAAGCAGATTGAGCCCCTACTCGCGGGCATTGTTGACCAGTTTGTCTTCCTCGATGATCTCCAGATATCGGGTGGCACGAACCATGTCCACGAGATTGCCTCCCCATGTGGAGTTGATCCGAGACGATTCCTTGAAAACATGGTTCTCCACCTCATCGAGTCGATGGGAGGCCATGAAAGCCACACACCTGCGTCCGCTTGCCGAAGCAAACCATGTCCGGCAGCACTTCCATGTGCTCGTGAGCCCACATCGTCCCCGTAAGACCCAATCCGGTCTGCACCTCGTCAACGATGAACATGAACTCGTTCTCATCCGCCAGGGTGCGGAGCTCGCGGAAGAACTCTTTGCGAAAGTGGTTGTCTCCACCCTCACCCTGGATGGGCTCGATGATGAGCGCCGCGATATCGTTCTCGTTCTTCGTGAGCGCTTGTTTGATTTGCTCGACGGCTTTCTTTTCCGGCTTCGACCACCGTCTCGAGGTTGACACCCTCCAAGGGGAAGACAATCTTGGGATTGTCGCACCCGCGGCCAGTCGAACTTCGGAAAGTATTTCGTCTTCCGGGGATCGGCCGTATTGGTCAGCGAGAGCGTATAGCCGCTTCTTCCGTGGAAGCCTGCTCGAAGTGAATGATCTGCTGTCCGCGTTCTTCTCCGAGCCCTCGGGCGAAGTTCTTACGCACCTTCCAATCAAAGGCCGCCTTCAGAGCATTCTCGACGGCAAGTGCCCCTCCGGCCACCAGGAAAAGATAAGGCGTGTGCTCGGGCATGGCCACTCGAGAGAGAGTCTCGACGAACTCCGCCATTTCCACGGTATAGACGTCCGAGTTCGATGGGTTTTGAATAGCGACTTCAGCCAGTTCTTCTTTGAAAGAGGGCTCGAGCATCTTCGGATGGTTGATCCCGACGGGGTAGGTGACAAAAAAGGAAAAGAAATCAAGAAATCGACGTCCGTCCCTAGCGTCACAGATGTAGGCACCTTGACTCCGCTTCATATCGAAAACCAATTCCATGCCATCGGC
This sequence comes from uncultured Acidobacteriota bacterium, assembly GCA_963697355.1. Lineage (GTDB taxonomy): Bacteria > Acidobacteriota > Vicinamibacteria > Marinacidobacterales > DATDRI01 > CAVONV01. Next base: position 319,214 of record CAVONV010000013.1, on the reverse strand, counting down.
GAGCATGTGCTTTGCAAGAGAAGAACGAACGTCGCCAGGATTAATACTCTTCATAGTACTTACTCCCTTGGACACTGCACAGAAACGAACCATGGGGTGAACGAAGTGGGACCGGACGCCTTACGTGGCGCCGACCAAGTAAATAGCAAAGAGGAGACGCTGGGAGAACTTCATTGGCATTTCTCGGGCGCATATATCTTATCATTTGTCGTTGCCGGTAGGGTATAATAAGGAATCCCTAGCCGTTTCAAATGGAAACAAACGCTTTTGGCGAGTTGGACGATATCGGCGTCCTGCGCGAGGCCGAGCTATTCCGAAGTATGCCCGAGCCCGTCATCCGCACGATCCTGTTGCAGGCTCACTCCGAGTACTATCCAGCCGGATCATGGGTGGTTCGCCGAGGCGAGTCCGGCGACAGCCTCTTCGTCGTAAAGAGCGGTGTCGTCGAAGTGTTGAGCCCTTCGGAAGGAGACGAATCCCGTCCCTTGGCCTATCTCGGACGCGGCGATTGTCTCGGCGAGCTCGCCATCCTCACGGAATCGCCTCGACATGCCGATGTGAGGGTCCCGGAACACGCCGAGCTCATCGTGATTAGTCGGGACCTGTTCGTGGACCTGCTGACCAATCATGCGGGCTTCAGCAGCCAGCTTTGCGTCATCCTCGCCGAACGACTCATCAAACTTCTCCAAGATCTACCGGCGGGCGGCGGTAACAAGGAGCTGCAAGGCAGTCTGAACTACTTCGACCTCGCCACCGTCATCCAAACGCTCATCGAGTCGTCCCAAACGGGAGTCATGAAGCTTTCCGTCGAGGAAACCACGGCCGGTGTACTGTTCTTCCAGAACGGCAACATCGCGAAAGCGTCGTTCCAACATCGCCGGGGCGACGAGGCCATCCACCAGCTTTTCCAAGTGCAGCTCGACGGCGAGTTCTCCTTTTCCAGCAAGGATGGCTCCCGCCCGACGAAGTGGCGGACCCGAGTATCACAGAGCCCGCCCTGGTGCTGGTCCTCGACTCGGTTCGACTCCAGGACGAGCTCGAGTCACTCCGTGAGGAACTGCCCTCCGAAACGACTGTTTTAGAGCGAGCAGACAGTCGAGCTTCAATGGTCCGAGCAAGAAGGGAGAAAGAGGCCAACGCGATTTGGCATCACCTCCAAACACCGAAGACCATCGCCGAGCTCCTTAATGAAAGTCCTTGTTGCCACTACCATACCGCCGCAGTTTTGCGGAGTCTGCTCGAAACCGAGCAAGTCATGCCGGCTCTCGAGTGGTGACTCAAGCCCCTCGTGAAGGTGGCCCTCAGCGACAGCGGAGACTTCCGGCCATTACCTTAAAACTCCGTAACACCTTTCAAAACAAGCCCTTGGCTCTTTGACAGTCCAAAAATCTCATGCTAACGTCCGACTAAGATGGAACAGACTCTCAGCCTGAACCAGCTCATCCTGGTTACCCTCCTCGTCAAGCTGGCGTTTCATGGCTGCTATCGGGAGCCTGCTAGGGCGTTTCCAGGCGTTCAAACGGCTTTTGTACAAGGGAGAGCTGTCACCCAAGGAAAAGCTTGTTTTCGCGCTACTCGCGGGGGCGCTCCTCTCCTTGGGCGTCATGATCCGCCTCCTCCTGGGCTACAACGCCGCCGACCTTTCCTTGTCCGGAACCGTTCTCGTGGGACTTCTGACCGGTCCGTTCACGGGGGCCGCGGTGGGGCTAATGGTCGGTGCACCGGCGGCGATCCAGGGAGAGTGGTTCGCTCTCGCCCTGGGCGTCCTCTATGGAGTCGTGGGAGGCATCGTCAGAGAGCTCTGCCGCAAGGAGGACATTTGGAGCTTTTCGCCGTTCGTCTTTCTGAACCTCTATCGCATCGGAAAAACCGCCGTAAGAGATCGGATTTTCGACTGGCAAATCGTCATTTTTGCCGTCACGGTGGGCCTCGAATCACTGCGGATCTTCATTGGTGAAGAGACGGGCAACGTCTTTCACCTGTACTCGCCGAACGCCTGGGTGATGTTGGCCATTTACTTGACCACCCTGGCATGCCTCGGCATACCGCTGAAGATCTGGAACAGCATCCGTCTCGAACAAAAGCTCGCCGATCAGGAAGTGATGGTAGTCCGGGCCCGTCTGCAAGCCCTTTCCAGCCAGATCAATCCGCATTTTCTTTTCAACACGTTGAACTCCATATCGTCGGCCATCCGCACCGATCCCGACATGGCCCGAGGAGTTGGTCCGAAAGCTCTCCAACATCCTCAGAAAACTCCTCCGCGAGCAGGACAACTTCATTCCTCTCAAAGAAGAGCTGGAGTTCATCGACTCCTATCTGGATATCGAGTCCGTCCGTTTCGGCAGCGGCAAGCTCGAGATCCGCAAAGAGATCGAGCCCGATGCACTGGAAACGGTTATCCCGGCGATGATCGTCCAACCCCTCGTTGAGAACGCCATCAAGCACGGAATCTCGAAACGTCTGGAGGGAGGTCGTATCATCATCCGCGCGCGACAGGACAACGGAGCGGCCATCATCGAGATCGAGGACAACGGAGGTGGACTACCTCTCACGGCAGAGCACGGTGACGGCCTTGGCATCGGGCTTACCAACGTCAGCGAGCGGCTCAATGTCATCTACGGCGACAGATGTCGGTTTCAACTATCGAGCCTTTCCGGTAGAGGCACCCTGGCTCGGATGGAGATCCCGGAGGTCGATCGCTCCAAGCTGGAGGCGAGCTGATTGTGGCCATACGCGCGTTGGTCGTAGACGACGAGCGGCTTGCCCGTGACGAGCTTTGTTATCTCCTGGAATCGATCTCCGAGATCGAGGTGGTCGGTCAGGCCGCCAACGGGTATGAAGCCATCACCGCGACGGAGAAGCTTCGCCCGGAGCTCTTGTTCCTGGACATTCAAATGCCGGGACTCGATGGCTTCCAGGTCGTCCGCCAACTCATGAGCCGGGGGGGCGTCATGCCGCGCGTCATCTTCGTCACAGCCTTCGACCAGTATGCCATTCGGGCCTTCGAAGTCAACGCTGTCGACTATCTACTGAAACCGGTGGAGAAAGCCCGCCTGTCCGAAGCCATCGCTCGATCGCGTCGGCAGATAGGCGAAAGCAAGCCGCTCATGGATCAAATCGAGCGCATCCTGGGTGCCTTGGAACGAGGTAGCCCTCTCAAACGTGTCGCGGTGAAAGTCGACCGAGCACTATATGCTCGTCGACTCGAAGGATATCGTCTACGCTACGGTCGAAGACGGCATCGTCTCCATCGCGACGGACAAATACACCGGAACTTCCAACCTGCGGACACTTGACGAGCTGATGACGAGCCTGGACCCCGCCGTTTTCTGGCGTGTGCACCGTTCCTTCATCGTCAACTTGCAGCGCATCAAAGAAGTCATACCTTGGTTCAATCGGACGATCCTCCTCAAGATGTCCGACGCCAACGAAACCGAGATCCCGGTGTCCCGTTCCCACACGAAGCGACTGAAGGAATATCTGAAGCTCTAGATCGAGAGCTCGGCCTGTGTGCCACGGTTCATAATTGCGGTCACGCACCGAGAAAGCTGAGGCGCCCGGCTGGCAAGGTGCGAGGAGTGAGTAATATCTGGATATATGTCCGACGTGCAACGCAGCCAGACGGGATGCATCGGCTTTCTCGGTGCTTGATCTGACCGTAATTGTGAACCGGGGTACTAATATTCGATTTCGACCCACGGAAATCCCGGTTACGAACAGCCGCCTCGAAAGAAGGCGACACTAGACTCCGTATCGCTTTGGTAACTCATGGGTTATAAACCCGCGACCGTGGCACATAGATTGCTACTCACAAAACCGGAGGTGGGTCTATGAATATACAGAACGAATTCGGGAAGAGCTTGCCAGCGCCCCGAGGCCTGAATATTTGAAATCCAAGATGGCGGAGGGCTGGCGGCCGGTGGCCATCGAATGGGTTCGTCAGGCGAAAGACGCTGAAATCAGGCTGGCACCCAAGAGGCTCAAGAAGGAAGTCCCGTACGGTCTCAAGGTCTCAGAAGATTGTCTCTACCTCGAAGAAGAGCCCAACGAGCAGGCAGCCCTGAAACTGATGCTCGCCTTGATTGCCGGCGATCATCCTCTGTCGAAAATCGCGAGCGAGCTCAACCGTCAAGGTCTTCACAAGCGAAGCGGCGACCCGTGGAGCCAAGTCGATGTCTTCAACATACTCCCGCGGTTGATCGAAGTCGCACCGGATATCCTCACGACGGATGAATGGAGCAGTTCGAAGGATCGAATCTTGCGAGCGGTCTAGGAAGAAAAGGAATTCAACGCAAAGGCGCCGGGGCACAAAGCCGCGGGAAAATCGGTAAAACCCCTAGTGGAAGGCTTGAGAACGAAACTCTAAGTCCTTTCCGTTCATGCGCCACAATTTCTTTGCGACTCCGCGTCTTGGCGACTTGGCGTTAAATTCCGGTATTCTCGGATTCTTGAGTACTTTAGTTCCCGAATGCCTATTAAGCCCGCAGCGAAGGCCACCGACTCACAAAGGTCGTGGTCTGCCCACCGACATGAAGAGTACTTCCACGTCCCCGACCTCGAGGCTCACAACATCAACGAGATCCCCGATCGTCAAAAGACCGCGCAGCAACACGATCATTTGAAATCGGTCATGGCACAATCGGGGGCCGAAGTCATAGATGTCACCGAGCTTTCAGGACATCCAAACTCGGTCTTCACGCGTGATATCGCCCTCAGCACACCGAAGGGTTATGTCGAGCTCAGAATGGGTCTCGAGTCACGACGCGGTGAAGAATCCTGGATGGCCCGCATCCTTGAATCCATGGGCGAGCCTCGCGCCGGCACTATTCAGGAGCCCGGTACCGTGGAAGGAGGAGATATTCTCCTAGCGGAAGAAGTAGCCTTCGTCGGAGTATCCAAACGCACAAACCCAACAGGCGTTGAGCAAATTTCGGAGATATTGAAGGGGATGGACTACGAGGTGCGCGTGCTGCCCGTTCCCGACGGCTATCTTCATCTGGGGGGAGCGATGAGCGTTATCGCTCCCGATCGTATCGTGTGTTGTCGATCGGAGTTCGATCCTTCTCTTCTCCGGACGGTATCGACATCGTCGATGTTCCAAAGCGAGGTCCCTCCACGGGCAATGTCATCTGCCTGGCACCAAATGAGGTCCTGGGAAACGTTGCGGAAAACAAAGAGGCCCTCGACATCCTCAACGACCACGGGGTCCACGTTCATCCTGTCGATTTATCAGAGTTCAGAAAAGGCGCAGGGCGGCCCCACGTGCCTGATCCTACCAGTCGAGAGAAATAGCCATCCTCAGGCCCGTCGATGAAGAAACCGGTTAGCGGTCATCAGCGCACCGAGATTGCTGGCCTACTTGCCGTAGTCGTTGGTCTCGAGACGATCGCCGATGGTGGAGGCGGTGAGGCAGATCGGCCTTCTTGAATTCCTGATTTCTTGAATTCCTACTTCTTAGCCTGCAAACGCTTGATCCGAGCAACGTAGGTTCGCACTACTTTCTCGGCATCCAATCCCAAGCAGTGGGCATACTGCCTAACGAAGCTCTTGAGATACACTGGTGCGGGAAGTCGATCCAGCCGTTCTTCCTCGATGTAGCTCAACACGGTCACGCCGATCTTGGTTTCCTCGGCGATGGAGCGCAGATCCAATCCCGCCGACTCCCGAGCCCTGCGAAGAAAGTCCCCGTTGGCTTCTTCCTTGAAGCCGAGCTGAACACTGGATTGTTTTAGAGTCTCATCCTTGACGCCCTTGATGAGACGGGGGTAGCTCCGCGGTGTTTCCGTCGAAGCAGCCGGTCTTCTCGATTCCTCTCCGACGGAAGGTGGCGGCTCATTCGAGCTCTCTTGCTCGGGTGATAATCGTCCAAAAAGAGATTCGTCGTACAGGCGACGACTGTCCTCAGCGATCAACGTATGGTACGCCTCAGTGACACGGCGGAGAATGTAGCGTCGTTCGTCCTTGGACAAGATGGAACTGGAAACCAAGGATTCGTTGCTGTAGATCTCACGCGCACTATCGTAGGCCGTCTGGATTTCTTCTGAGCTAGCGGTCGGTTCGATCTCCAAGACCTCATAATGGTCTTGCTCGTCAGTCGTCGGTACATGGCACAATGATTCTCGAAGAGTGACAGAAGACGAGAAGCTGTTCTATCGAACGATTTCGCTGTCCCGGAATCAGGGCGAGTAACCATGAAAGGCCTTTTCCTTCGATTCGCTTGCCAGACCCCATCATCATAGTTGATGAAACCCAAACAATCGATATCGACGCCCAAGTGCTTGCGGCAGACACTGGCCATTGCGGGGCCTAGACGCTGATCTTCAGGGAATCGGATTTGGTTGACGATCAACCGCGGTCGGAAACTCGAAGCAACGCCTTTGAGTCGCTGGCCCGATTCTCCATCGATACTTTCAACCGCCTCGAGAAGGTCAAACGGTGTCCGGATCCCGAGCCGATTCTTTTGATCCATGGCTTGTTCAACGATGGCCCGGGTCTTTTTCTCACCTTTCAATCCGGACCAAAGGTGCCGATAGAAGCTCATCTTCAGAAAACGGTAGGCACCTTCAATGGAGCTTGGCTCGGGTATCGCAACGAGGAGTCCGACTTCGGCGAGGAGGAAAAAATCCACGATGTTGAACGAGATACCGGCCCCGATATCCAGGAGGATGAAATCCGCCTCGATTTTGCTAATCCTATTCAAGAGGCGCGTTTTCTGAAAATACTTGAGATTTGCCGCCGTCAGGAAATCGTGGGCACCGCTGATCAATCCCAAATTGGGGATGCCGGTGTCGATGACGACATCTTCAATCTTGTCCACCCGATGATGGAGGAAATCTGCCAGCGTGAGGTTGGGCGTCGAAATCCCAAGGGCCGTGTGGAGGTTCGCCCCTCCAAGGTCGGCATCGACGACGACCACCTGTTGACCTCGTCGAGCCAGGCTGATCGCAAGGCTACTTGTGACGAGGCTCTTGCCGATCCCGCCTTTCCCTCCTCCGACCGCAACAATATGCCCCCTCAAAGGCGATGGTTCAGGGGCGAACCTGACCGTCGGGCCCGCAACGGGCCTGAGAACCGCTCCGCCGGGGCTGGGAACGGTTGCCGGGCTCGCAGCAGACAGATTGCTTCGAGGTGAAACCCCGAGCATGGAGTTGGCAAGACCAGAGACGGTTTCGTCGGGTATCAGAACCCGACCTTTGGGATCGGATGCCACGACTCTCCTTTTGTTGAAAGATCTGCGGAAACTGTTTTTTCGAAGCGACGACTGGTTAAAAATAACAATATGAAGTACGGAACGAAGTACCGATGTAAGTTACATGGTAGCAGGATTTGCGTGATTCTGTCAAGCCACGATTCCGCGGCGAGCCATCTGACGACGGCTTCTCATCTCGCGCCCGGGAGAGGCGCAGACCGATTCGTCGAGCGTTCGCGTAGCGTTAAAAACCCAGACCTCCTGTCTATTGTCCGGAGCCACCACCGGTCCCCCCGCCCATTAAAAGAATCGAAGGGACGGACACACCGTTCAGAGATGCAGGCTTGAAAGTGGCACGGAGCATGGCAAGCATCATGGCCTGAAGCGAGTCTCCACTTCTCGGCGATAGTTGAGCAGCGACGACCTTCCCATTGTGGTCGATCACGAGCGCCACGCCTCCGGCACTCCCCGACCGCCGAGACTCGAAATCTCTTGGAGGTCTCACTCTCTGACGAACGACCCGAGCCGGTGTGTATTCCAAGGACTGGTCTCTCACGGCCCGCATCGCGCCGGCAAATGGACCCAGGTCGTGCAGAAGATAATCATTGTCGTACCGGAAAGCCGAGTTGAATGCCTCCGTCGAGCGAATCGGTTCGTCTCGTAAGGCATACAAGTAACCCATGTTGAGGTTGGCCTCAGCATCGCCTGGGAGCTCGTCTGAAAGAGCACCATAGAGGTTTATCGCATCATCAAGGTCATTATGGTAAAGATGGGCACGCGCCAACAACCTTAGAGCGCGAAGGTTCTCCGGGTTCGCCTCTAGGACGTCTCCCAACTTTTGAATGGCCTCCGGGTACTTGCCATCGCCCAAGTAAGCCTCTCCAATGAGAAGGCGAGCTTCGTTTCGCTCCTGGTCTGAGACGGGCATGTAAGTGTTCAGCCAATTGATCGCCTGCTGATACTTGCCTTCGGAGATATACTCACGAGTCCTTCTGATGGGGTCTTCGACTTCGGCGATATCCAACGGAGAGTCGGGTTGCTGCGGCTTCAATATGAAATGTCGAGCAGGTGCAATCTCGGACGCCGTCAGACTGTTGGCAAACTTGGGAAACTGCTTCGCCAAACGCTCGAACGCCTCATCGAAATCGTTCACGATACGGATGTAGTGGCCGCGATACACGATTCCGTCGGGATCGTTGTCGACATGGACCGTTCCAACGTAGACGGGGCGATCTCTGGGAATGTGGATCGAAGGTTGTTTGGTCATCTCCGACGGTTTAGGACTCACCCCATACCTCTGACGTACAGGACGGTACCGCAGGGGATTGATAGGGCGGCCAAGGGGAGAATAGGTGGCTTCGACAGCCTTGATCTCATAGTGCCCAGGTGGCAAGACGGCTTCGAAATAACCAAGGCCTTCTCCAACCGACACATCAAATTTTTTTCCGTCGTCCATGCGGCGAAGCTCGAGATTGCGATCACGAAAATCTGTTCCGTCGAAGCGTCCCGCGAGGCGGCCAAAGACAAGTGAGTAGCCCTCTTTCGTCACACTCGTCCAACTCATATCCTCTTTCAGACTATCGGCCGTGGCAGGCACGGCCACCAGTGCGGCCGTCAAGAGGAACAAAATGCATATAGAAGTAGAGATGCGCATTGTCAAGCTCCACCCTGTCCGGAGGTTCCCGGTGTCAATAGAATCCAAAGCTCCTACGTCATTGGTAGCACCATTTACTGGCCACGCGCAAGTGTCTTTTGAGGAAAATTGTGCCCGATTTGCCCTAAACTGTGAGGCCCCTCACAGTTTCACCTCCGACGGATACCTCGAAGCTTCTGGAGGGTCGATGCGGCCTTTTGTGCCTCTGGGTCGTTCTTGTCGGGGAACAATTCATAGGCGGCACTGAGGGCTTGCTCAGCGAGCGAATACTGCTCGTTGTTGAAATACTCCTGCCCCATCCTTGCCCGCACAACGGCGATCTCTCGTTGGATCTCGAGGTCATCCTCCCGGAACATTTGCGCAAGCTCGTACTGATCGATGGCATCCTGCAGTCGACCTTTCCGTCCGGCCAAAAACCGGCCGTAGGTCATGTAATAGTCAGGCGCTTTTTCGGGGATGACGGCAGCAGCTTCCGCGGCCGCCCTATAGGCCTGGTCAGCTTCCTCGAGTTGGCCCGTTCGATCCAGAAAGCGAGCGTAGTGAAGCTGAGCCTCAGGAAGCATGGGGTCAATCGTCACGGCTTTCTGGTACGCTTCCAAACTAAGCCGGTTTGGATCTTCGGCCGGGTCCACTTTCCGACGGCGGCGCGACGACGCACGTCTAGCCCAGAGATCGCCGAGCCCGACGGATGCCAGCGCGTGTCGCGGATTGAGCGAGAGAGCTCTTTGGAAAGCGTCACGACTCTTCTCTTCCGTCTCTGTCAGAGGCGTGGAGGGATCGGCTTCTTTTCCCGCGGCCTCCAGGTAACAAAGGCCGAGGTAGTAATGGCCTTGGGCTGAAGCGGGATCCGATTGCGTGAATTGCTCGAGTCGTTGAATAGCGTCGTCCAACTGGCCGGCCTCGAGGAAAGCCTTGGCTTCGGTCAGCGCCGCCGGTTCTTGATTCGCCGAATCCCCCGTGCCAAACAGCTTTGCTTTGAGAGCGTCGACTTGGTCACAAGCGGGATTCAACCCACAGGCCATGAGGGCCATAAGGAACCCGACCCTTCTCATTCTGCGACTCCTTACTTTGAATCAATGGACGCCGTCATCTGAGACCTACGCAACCGGGCAAGGGCACGGTTCGCGAGATCCGCCACCTTGGTGTCGGTATCCATCAAGAGAGGCTCGATGTAAGGTATGGCGATGGGGTCTCCAATTTCCATCAGAACTTCGACCATTCCCTTTTTCACATCCGTGGCTGGATCGGACAAATAGGGCACGAACTCCGTCAAAAACGGGCTTCCTAACTCCACCAAGTACTTTCGAGCCTGATCCCTCATATCGATCTTGGAAAGGCTCAAAGCCAGTCGATCGATGAACTCCGGTCGCCCCAAGCGAGCAATCGCGTAGCAATAAGCCAGCTGGACCGATTCATCCGGCTCACGAAGAAAGTCCTTGGTCATTCCTTGAAGCAAGTTGGTGTCGTCCAAACGGCCCAATCCTCCAACGGCGTATCTTCTCCGAACCACACTGGGGTTAGTGAGGTTCTGAAAAAACACCCCGCGAGCTTCAGGAGCGCCCATATAGGCTAACGCCGAAAGCGCCCGGTCACTCATAGCCTTGCCCTTCTCCGACTCATAGACACCCAACAATGCCCCAGCCGACGGCATGTACTTCATGTGGCCCAAGGCATCAATCGCATGCTGTCGGGTCTCGCTCGATGAGTCCGCTAGAGCCCGCACCAGGGCCTGCCCCGCCGAATCAGTACCGACGCGACCAAGAGCGACAATGACTTCCGTTCTGACCGATTGGACCGTATCGGGCATTGCCCGCACCAGCGCGGCAACCGAACCTTCCGATTGAAGTACTCCGAGTGTGTAGGCTGCCCGTTGGCGAATAGAAGGCTCCTCGTCGCCGAGACGCGTCTCGAGCGCCTTTATGACCTTTTCTTCTGGTGGAGTCACCTGCTCGGCGGTGTCCGGCCGCGTCTCTCCCATGAAGAGACCTAGAACCGGTCGCGGCTTCTCATCGGAGACGTAGAGCTCGATGACGCCGTCGATGGAGTCACTGCGGACCGTCTTATCCTCATCCGAAAGGCCGACCAGCAGCCCGTCCGTGGTTGCGACATTGCGATACATCCTCAAAGAGGCAACAACGGTCTTGCGAACTTTGACTTCTGGATCTCGCATGGCCTCGATCAATGGTGATATGGCCTCCGGGCGTTGAGATTTACCCAGAGTCTTGGCTGCCGCGATCCGCGTTTTCGCATTCGGACTGTGTAAGTTGGCCAGCTCGTCTTGAAAGGTTTGAGCTCCTGCAAAAGATGCAGCTACTATCAGCACAGCAGCCGCCGCAGATAAAAGGGATGTGCGCGAACGTCCCATAGGTCACCTCGCCTTAAATCAATCCATTCTGTAAGTTGGAATCATACAACCCGTGGTATGTTAGCAGAAAGCACACCCCGGATCTAGTACTCTGAACAAGTAGGTGTTGGGAGAGGCTTTTTCTCGCCGAGGTCAAGGGAACGACTAGAGTCCCTCTTTGTCTCGACTCGCCAAGCGGGTGAGGTAAGCCCTGGGGTCCTTCATCAAATCCGCCGCGTCTGGTATGGCTTTAACCGCTTCTTGGACCTGAGGATCCTCCGAGATGAACACCCGTTGTCTCGCTTCTGCTCCCCAAATGGACCAGAAGATCTCTGCTTTGATTCTTGATCGCGAGCTGGTCTCTGTTCTCCAAAAGCTCCTTCTTGGAGTAGGGAATCTCCTCACTGGTCAAGAACTGGAAGAAGTGCTCGAACACGGCGTCATCAACCTGGAAACTCCTGTCGATGAGCCGCACATCATCCGATCGAGCCGTCCTGATCTCTTCCGGCACGACCCCGGCACCAGCCGTATCTCGAGTCCGCCCGTTCTTAGACGCATAGAAGGCGGCGTATTCGACAAAAGCGCTGCGGCTACTCAAGGCCAAAATAGCCTTGGGAGGGCGCGGATAAATGGCTGAGATGTCGGGAGCGATTCCTCCCCCGCCATAGACTTCCCGGCCCGCATCGGTGTGCTTCAACTCGCCATGAGGCTCCGGCATTTCGTCGGAGCGCTGCGCTGCGAAGTAATAATCATCAATGGAGCCCGAATAGTCCCGTTGGATGCTTCGGCCACTGGGTGTGAAGTACTTCGCGGTCGTCAATGCGAGCCCGTTGCCCTCGCTGATTCGATAAATCGATTGGACGAGACCTTTCCCGAAGGTGGTTTCTCCAACGATGAGTCCCCTATCGTGGTCCTGGATGGCACCGGCCACAATTTCAGATGCCGAGGCACTGCCCGAATTCACGAGTACAACGATCGGCAGGTCGGCGTGGGTCGCTTGGCGGGAAGCGAAAAAGTCTTGATCGGATCCTTGAGTGCGTCCCCGGGTCGAAACGATCTTAGAGCCCTTGTTTAGGAATTTGTTGGAAACGGACACTGCTTGGTCGAGCAGGCCTCCGGGATTGTTGCGAAGATCGAGAATGAGGCTTTCGATGCCTTGCTGTTTGAGTTGTTGGATACCTTCTTCCAGTTCGCTCTCCGTCGTCTCAGTAAAATCAGATATCCGCAGATAGCCGGGTCCGCTGGAGAGCTTGAAGGCATAGGGGACGCTTCTCAGTTTGATCTCGTCACGTACAATGGTGAAATCGAGGGCCTGGTCATAGCCGATTCGAGTGATCGAGATCGTTACCTTGCTCCCCTTCGCCCCCCTCAGACGCTTGACGGCATCGTCGACTTCGATTCCTCGTGTCTCTTCCCCTTCGATCTTGGAAATAATGTCACCAGACCGGATGCCGAGACGGTAAGCCGGGGTCCCCTCGAAGGGTGACACCACGGTGAGATTACCCTCGATCATCTGGACCGAGATGCCCAAGCCGTAGTAGCTGCCCTTTTGCCGTTCTTGAAGCTGTGTGTATTCACGACGCGCCAAGAAATTCGAGTGGGGGTCCAGCGTTCGGAGCATGCCCCGAATCGACGCATGAACGAGTCGCTTCGGCTCGACGTCCTTGACGTATTCTCTCTCCACGATGCGTAGCACGTCCGTGTAACGACGCAGGAACCGGGAATACTCGTCGGCCGTCGCTTGGGCGCGGCGTCCCAAGAGTCCTCCGAGCAATGAACCCGTGAGAACGAAACACACAACAACGGCAACAACAGGCTTTCTCATTGAACCCTAGCCTCTTTCTGCAGGTTTTTACGCAGTACAGGGAATCAACCCTGTTCTAATTCTATCGTAACAACCGAGTTCTTCCAAGTATAAGGAATTGTAATACCTTGCACGCTTTGTTTTTGGAGACCCCTCATCCTATAATCTCTGTCGAGAGAAGACAGGAGGCACCAGATGTTTGGCCCTATAGGAATGCCCGAGCTCATCATTATTTTCGTTATTGCCTTGATTGTCTTCGGGCCTAGAAAGCTCCCGCAACTGGGCAAATCTCTCGGCCGAAGCCTCGCCGAATTCAAACGAGCCTCGAACGATCTGCGCAGCACGTTGGAAGACGAGATCCGGGTAGAAGAAACCCGCGAAGCGACTCCGGACAAAAACACCAGCCCCTCCGATACGGCGGAGAAGCCGTCAAAGGAGCCGAACGAGGGCGGAGAAAGCTAGTCAAGGGCCTGATGCCCCAGAAGAAACCCCCGCCTGACAAGATGACGTTCCTCGATCACCTGGATGAGCTGCGCCGTCGGATCATCGCATCGGTCCTGACTCTCGTTGTGACCTTTGCGCTGTGTTTTACCTTCGCCCAACGAATATTCGACTTCTTGATGCAACCGCTCCGAGAAGCGTTGCCGGAGGGTGGACAGCTCATCGCCACCGCCGTACCGGAGATCTTCATGCTCTACTTGAAGATGTCCTTCTTCGCAGCCATATTCGTCGCATCACCCATGATATTGACTCAAGTGTGGCTCTTCGTGGCTCCCGGCCTCTATCCCAAGGAAAGGCACTTCGCCATCCCGTTCATCTTTTTGGGAACGTTCTTCTTTCTGGGGGGTGCCGCGTTCGGGCACTACATCGTTTTTCCCTATGCCGCTCACTTCCTGACCACGTTCGGCGGAGAGAGTATCGAAATCCTTCTCACGGTCTCGGCCGTTTTCTCTTTTTATAGCAAGTTCATCTTGGGAATGGGGCTCGTGTTCGAAATTCCCACACTGACGTTCCTTCTCTCTCGGCTTGGGATCGTTACCCCGCGATTTTTGTGGGCCAAGTTCAAATACGCTGTCCTCATCATCTTTGTCATTGCCGCTATCATTACGCCGACTCCCGACGTGGTCACCCAGAGCTTGCTCGCGTTTCCGATGATCGGGCTCTACATTCTCTCCATCGGCATCGCTGCGGTATTTGGAAAAAAACGAGAAACCGAATCGGAGGACGGCAATAATCTTAGCGAGACGGACTAATATTCATAGAACCAAACAGCACCGAAACTCGCCTGAAATCATTGACTCAAATTGAATTAGTCTGTATAGTTTGCGGTTGAAGTTACCATTTTGGGCCCCAGCAAGGATGGGGTCGTTCCGGTGAAGTGGATGAGCGCCATCCACTTTGACCGTTTGCGAAGAAAGTCAAGGAGGGTGTCTTGATGAATGCATGGACGCGCGCCCTATCAACGGCTCTAATAATCTTCCTAGGCATTTCAGGATTAGCATACAGCCAAGAAGAGCAAGCTGCTGAGCAACAGGGAGGCTATTACGAGACCGAGTCGGCGATTGCCACACGTTGGGGTGACACGGGATACTACGACGTTTACTCTGCCTATACGCTGCTCAAGGGTAAATGGTCCGCGAGTGTTCTCCGCGACAATATCGACCGTGATCCGTTCAACCTCGACATCTCGAATCTTGCCGGCACCTTCGCCTTCGGCGCCACCGACAAGTTGGAGATCTTCGGTCGCGTGGAATTCCAGCGGCGTATCTTGGCCCTGGATATCGAGGATTCTCTCATCGCCATAGACCCACCACCGTACTTCAACGACGACCCTCGGGTCTCTAAGCGCTGGTCAGCGGGTTTCGGTGACATTTACGTTGGTCTGAAGTACAACATCATGTCGGAGTACCCCGATGAGGCCATGCAACAGGATCCCATCGGACTTGGTGTTCGGGGCTTCATCAAAGCACCCACGGCCAGCAGAGACGAAGGCCTCGGTACCGGAGGCGTGTCCGGCGGCGGCCATCTCGTCCTGTCCAAGAATCTTGGAGAGAAAGTCGGCTCTTCGTACTATGTCGGTTTCCGCGGCAACGGCAAAGACAGCGACATCGATTTCAGTGTTGGCAATGCTTTCGAATGGGGCCTCGGTTTCAACTTCCCCCGCAAAGGTAGTATCCGCGGGACCGTGGAGCTGACCGGATCGGTTTATAACGGCGCCGACTATAGCCAGACGGATCCCGTCGACATTCTGGCAGGCCTCATCTACCAGATGGAAAACGGTGTCTTCGTCACCGCAAGTATTCGTTCGAACCTCAACCAGGCCGCAGAAGGCGTGACGGCATCCGGCTTCAACATGAGCATTGGCTACCACCCCGGGACTCGTGGGGCGTACATCCCGCCGCCACCGCCACCGCCGAAGGTGAACAAGCCGCCCACGGTTACCGTGAAAGCGAATCCTTCCGAGGTCGAGGAAGGGGCGGACTCAACGGTTACAGCCGACGCCAAAGACCCCGACGGCGACCCGCTGACTTACGCCTGGCGGGCTCCCGACGGCAAGATCACGGGCACCGGCCCACGAGTGACCTGGACGGCCCCGACGGGTGTCGAGGGTAGTTACCCGGTCACGGTCACGGTGGACGACGGTCAAGGCGGAACCGCCTCCGACACCACCAACATCCGCGTCCATCGCAAGGTCGTCAAAGCCATCGAGTTCGAGGACGTACACTTCCTCTTCGATCGCTACGACTTGACCGAAGAGGCACGGCGCATCCTCGATCAAGCCGCGGCCCAGCTCAAAGAGAACTCTGATCTAAAGATCGAGATCGAAGGGCACTGCTGCAGCATCGGTACCGAGGAGTACAACTTATCGCTCGGTGTCCGGAGGTCGGATGCGGTCAAGGATTATTTGATCCGCGCCGGCGTTGCCGAGTCCCGCTTGAGCACGATTAGCTACGGCGAAGCGCGACCGGCCCATGACAACTCGCGCGAGGTGACTCGTCGCCTCAACCGACGCGGCCACCTGAGAGTGCTGGTGACCTCCTCGCAATAACGCCATAGAGACTTAGAGAAAGGCCGGGCTTCATCGAGGCCCGGCCTTTTTTGTTTGGAACAACTCCCCTGCGTCTCTGCGCCTTAGCGGCTTGGCGTTGAATTCCGGATTCTCGACGCGGAGTCGCAAAGCCGCAAAGTCGCAAAGTCTGGAGACTTCTTGACTGCTGACGGCGGCAGCGAGGCGCTCACCGAGAAGTGAGCCGTCCCGTCATCAGGTCTAGCGCAACGGCACGAACCGGACTGCGGCAATCTGCTTCACGGCGAATCCACTTTTGTGCCGCCTATGGACCTCCAGCTCTTGATGGAGATCACCCACCGGAATGACTAGGCGCCCGCCTTCGATGAGCTGCGCCCGGAGGGCTTCAGGAACCTCGCGGGGCGCAGCCGCCACCAAGATCGCGTCGAAAGGCGCCTGCTCCGGCCATCCCAGTCTACCGTCACCGACTCGAAGGTGGATATCGTGGTATCCGAGCTCGTCGAGAATGGACCGCGCCCGTTCCGACAGACGCGAAACGAGCTCAATAGAAAAAACCTCACCTGCGAGCTCAGCCAATATCGCCGTCTGGTAGCCGCTTCCCGTCCCGACTTCGAGGACACGCTCACCGCCTTGGAGACCCAACGCATCCGTCATGAGCGCAACAATGTAGGGTTGAGAGATGGTCTGCTCATCCCCTATGGGCAAAGGGTGATCGGCGTAAGCCGAAGACCATTGATCGCGGGCTAGAAAACGGTGCCGTTCCACCTTACGGAGGGCCGCCAGGACGCGTTCGTCCTTGACGTCCCGTCTCGAGATTTGATCCGCGACCATCCGCTCACGATCGCGGGCGAACTCATCTTTGCTCGGCCCTTTCGGTGCGGCTTTTTGCCTGAAAAAACGGGTCAGTTTCAATGCGAAGATTTTAACACATGGGAGGGAGGGTTAGGCCCCATTTCGTCGTCTATAACCATAGGCCCTTCTCTCTCCGCATCGCTCCAGGCGCGAGATCACAAATCTCGTTCGAATCAAGGAGTGTGGTTAATGAAGATCTTTTTTTTGCTCGCATTGATATGTTTCCTGTCGGCCGTCTTATTGGCTCACGATCTGACAGGAGCCGCAAGAAGGGAACGTGTGCGACGGCAAACCGTTCAGGAAACTCGATCAGCGAAGAATGTCCGTTCTTTTACCAACCGAGACCTGGGGCAATACCACCGGAAAGAGGCCCATCCCATCCCGGCAAGTCCTCCGAAAGCCCGAAAGGTGAGTCCACAGCTCAACCTTGCCAAAGAGCAGGCTTATTGGGTCAAGGAAGCAGAAAAGCACCGTCGGGAGCTGGCCCGTGTCGACGCCCGAATACGCCGTCTCGAGTGGCGTCTTGCCGAGCGTCAGGCAAGAAGACGTCCGGGAGAGAGGCTTCGAGAAGATCCGGCCGAGAAGGTACTGGAACAAACACTCGAAGCCATGCACGAAGAAAAGAAACGCATCATTGAAGAATTTCGCGAGCGGGGCAGAAGGGCCGGTGCGCTGCCCGGCTGGCTAAGGTAGCTGGAAGTAAAAGGTAGAACTCAAGAATTCGAGTACTCGAGAACCAAGCACTCGAGAAGATGCCGTTCCAGATTCTCGAGTGCTTGGATTCTTGCGTCTTTTTGCTTTGTGTCTCTTCGTCTTTGCGTTAACCTCTTCTCCGCACCTAACGTGAAAGGCGCCGTTTGCGCGGGGGTACATGAATACCCCTTTCTTGAGTACTTGAGTACTTGAGTACTTGAGTTCTCGAGTTCTTTACGAGTCGTACCAATGTATCGGAGACTTCACGAAAAAGACGACCCCTACCCTGTCTGGATGGGACGGGGGCTAACGGCAGAAGCGGGACCTCTCCTCAAACGCCTTTGGAGAGACCGGCGCGTGGTGGTGGTCACTCATCGGAAACTGGTTCGCCTCTACGGCGGACTCCTGCGCACGAGTCTGGCCCACGCGGGTATGGAAGCACAATTCGTTTACATGGGAGAGGGAGAGCGATACAAGACCCTCGCCACGGTCGAGCGCCTTTATGCCGAGTTGACGCGGATCGGCATCAGCCGCGAAGACGGGCTCATCGCCTTCGGCGGGGGCGTCGTCGGAGACACCGCAGGATTCGTGGCCGCGACCTACCTTCGCGGCATCGGCCTCATCCAAATGCCGACGACCCTGCTCGCCCAAATCGACAGCTCCATCGGAGCGAAGGTCGGAGTCAATCTTCCGCAGGGGAAGAATCTCGTGGGGGCCATCTACCGACCCGATGTCGTGTTGATTGATCCCGAGCTGCTGGCCACTCTCCCCCTCCGCGAAATCCAATCCGGCCGATTCGAGTTACTGAAATACGGGTTCATTGGCTCTCCGCGCATGTTCCGGCAAATAGAAAAGCTAACGACGCCATTCGACCCACAATCCAAGGATTTCGACCAAGCGATGGCGGCGGCGGTTCGCATGAAACTGACGGTGGTGCGGAACGATGAGCGAGAAAGAGGCGAGAGAAGGATTCTGAATTTTGGGCATACCATCGGGCACGGTCTCGAAGCCGCTGGAGAGTATCGTTATTTGAGCCACGGCCAGGCGGTAGGATGGGGCATGATTGCCGCCGTCAAGGTGGCACAACGGCGCCAACTCCTCAGCCAAGAGATTTCAGATCGGATGCTGTCGAGCGTTCGAAATCTGGCGTCTCTTCCCTCTCTCCGGCGCTTGAGTCCCCGCCGCGTCATGGAAGCCATCGACAACGACAAGAAGATCGGGCGACGAGGCTTTCGTTTCGTGGTTCCCACGGCCATTGGTCGAGTGAACGTCCTGGAGGGCTTTCCACGCGAGGAGATCCGCTGGGCACTCCGTCAACTCGGTGTCGGGAAAAGGTGAGCCGTGCCCAAGGCTTCCGTCATTCAACGCATGTTTTCCGGCGTGGCGCCGAGGTACGACACTCTCAACCATCTCCTCAGCTTGGGAATCGATGGCCGGTGGAGAAAAGAAGTCGCTCGTTCTCTGGCGCTTGGCTCGGAAGATCGAGTTCTTGACTTGTGCTGTGGAACCGGCGACTTGGCCTTAGCGATTGCTCCTCGAGTCACCTGCTTCGCTTGCGACTTCACTTGGGAAATGCTGACACTAGCCCAGAAAAAGGCGTTGAAAAAGGATGAGACGCTTCATCTGGCGGCCGCCGACGCCCTAGCTCTTCCCTTTCCCAAGGAGTCCTTTGATGCCGTGACGGTAGCTTTCGGCGCACGAAACCTAGAAGACCTCGAGCTTGGCTTGGGTGAGTTTCATCGAGTCCTGCGCCGCGGCGGGGCGGTCGTGATCCTGGAGTTCACCCGTCCTCGAGGTCTCCTGCTCAAGATACCCTACGCGTTTTATCTCCATGTCATACTGCCTCTCATCGGCCGAATCGTCAGTGACGAAAAGGGAGCTTACCGATACCTCGCCGACTCCATCGCCGGTTTCCCCGATACCGAGACGCTATCGGGAAAACTGAGGAATGCCGGCTACTCCGAAGTGAAATGTCGCCTTCTAACGGGTGGGATTGTCGCTATTCATAGGGGCAGAAAGACTTAGAAGAAGTAGAAAGTAGAAAGTAGAAAGTAGAAAGTAGAAAGTAGAAAGTAGGAAGCAGTGACCAGGTGATGAGGGAAGAGTGACCCGGTCGGGCAGTCGAGGGCGCAGATCCAATCTACACGGTGGTCAAATAACAGTCTTCTTGAATTCTCGAGTACTCGAGTACTCGATTTAGCCTTTCATCAATTGATACAAAATGGCTTTCTGAAGATGAAGGCGGTTTTCTACTTGGTCAAGAGCAACACTTTGTGGACCGTCTAACACCTCTGATGTGACTTCTTCCTCTCGCTTGGCCGGCATACAGTGCATAAAGACCGCATCCGGCTTGGCCCGCGACATGAGATCGATGTCCACTTGGTACTTTTGGAACGTGGATTTTCTCTTCTCGGACTCCGCCTCCAACCCTATCGGTGTCCAACGATTGGTATAGACGGCATCGGCATCGGCCACGGCGATTGAAGGGTCACGAACAAGGGCAATTTGCGTTCCGGACTGCTTCGCTTCGCGCTGCGCGCTCTTGACAATGATGCTCTTCGGTTCATGGCCCTTCGGAGAAGCAACGACGATATCGACGCCGACTTTGTTGGCACCGTACAACAGGGAATGGCAAACATGATTTCCATCGCCCACGTAAGCCACCTTGCGACGCTTGAGATCACCTTTCCTTTCGCCAAGCGTGAAGTAATCGGCAAGGGCTTGACACGGGTGCAGCAAATCGGAAAGCCCATTGATGACCGGCACCGTCGCACTTCGCGCCATGTCGGCGACATCCGAGTGGGAACGGACCCGCGCCACGATGGCATCGACATAGCGTGACAACACGCGAGCGGTGTCAGATACTGTTTCTCCGACTCCGATCTGGAGATCGCTCCCGCTCAAATACAGCCCTTGTCCACCGAGTTGATAGATACCGACTTCAAACGATACCCGCGTACGAGTCGAAGGGCTCTCGAAGACCATTCCCAGAGTCTTTCCTCGAAGGGCATCCTGGTAGGATTCCGGAGAGCGCTTCATTTCCGAAGTAAGGCGGAAGAGTTCTTCAACATCCGCGGCACTCAGATCGCGGATAGAGACGAAATGTCGAGCTCGCATCATAAGAGTTTTGTCAGCACGTCCCTCAAGTCCGGTTTACCGATCTCCTGCAGCTCATATCGGACGCGGACGGCCGGCTTTGAGAGCTTGACGAGGCGCCGAAAATCGACGGGTGTGGCGAAGACAACGACGTCGGCATCCGTAGCATCGATGGTCGCCTCCAAGTCTCGAACTTGCTGCTCCCCGTATCCCATCGCGGGAAGCGCAGGACCCAAGTGAGTGTACTTCTCATAGGTGTCGCGGATAGTTCCCACCGCATGGGGTCGAGCATCGACGAGCTCCGACATTCCGAAACGACGTGCTGCGAGCACCGCCGCTCCGAACGGGATCTCCCCGTGGGTGATGGTCGGCCCGTCTTCAATGGCAAGGACTTTCTTTCCACGCACAGCATCCGGGTTGTCCACGAAGATGGGGGAAGCCGCTTCGATGATGGTCGCATTGGGATTGACACGCGCGATGTTCTCACGAACCGTTTGAATGTTCTCCAAACTCGAGGAGTCGATTTTGTTAATCACGACCACTTGGGCGCGGCGCAGATTGGCCTCACCGGGGTGGTACTCGAGCTCGTGGCCCGCGCGATGCGGATCGGTCACCACGATTTCTACATCAGCTCGATAGAAAGGCAGGTCATTGTTACCACCGTCCCACAGAACAACGTCGGCTTCTTTTTCGGCTTCTCTCAAGATCGCCTCGTAGTCGACCCCGGCATAGACGACCGTTCCTTCGGCGAGATGAGGCTCATACTCTTCTCGCTCTTCGATGGTGCAGTCGTGGGTTTCCAAGTCCTCGTAGGAGGAGAACCGCTGCACTCGTTGTTTGGTCAGATCTCCGTAAGGCATGGGGTGCCGAACCACCACGGACCGCTTGTCCTTTTCGCCCAGGATCTGCCGAACTTTTCGTGTCGTTTGGCTCTTTCCGCAACCGGTTCGAACAGCACATACCGAAACGACGGGAACCTTCGCTTCCAGCATGGTACTGCGGGCTCCAAGGAGCTTGAAATCCGCTCCCGCCGCGAGAACCTCGCTGGCTCGGTTCATGACGTAGACATGACGCACATCACTGTAAGAGAACACGACCTCGTGGATCTCTAACTCCCTGATGAGACGACTCAGATCTTCTTCGGGATGGATGGGAATCCCCTCGGGATAATCCGGTCCCGCAAGCTCTGCGGGGTACCTCCGTCCATCGATGTTCGGAATCTGGGTAGCGGTAAAGGCAACCACCTCGGCACTTGGATTGTTCCTATAGACCAGATTGAAGTTGTGAAAATCGCGTCCCGCTGCTCCCATGATCAGTACTCGAGTTTTCTCCATGGATCGCCTCCATCAGTATTTGCAGTTGGTGTTGTCGGCGGTGATCCTAGGCATCGGACCGCGCAATGTCAAGCCAGGTTAGGAGGGGTCCGTCCGAAAAGCCGCGGATATCCTTTCAATCGATCCGGAAAAGGATGCAAACCGAGGCGCCGACAAGGGAAAACTCGGTCACAAAACTTGACCGAGACCATGCCATTCTTCACCTTTGGTCTCTTTTTTCCCGTGAATGGGTCCGGGTGACGCAACTAGCGCCCCTGGCGTTCCGCAAGTGCGGCTCGGGCTCTTGTCACCAATTCTTCGACACGCGCCGCCTTTTCCCGGTCATCGGTGAGACGGACGAATGCTTCGTATTCCCGTAGCGAGTCTTCCACCCGGTCGAGGTTTTCGTAGACAATCGCGAGGTTTAGATGCACCGAGGCTTGTTCGCTATCCAGACTTAGGGCACGCTCCAGCGGCTCTACAGCCCCCTCGTAGCGCTCCTCGAGCATCAAGGAAGTGCCGAGCCCCGCGTGGGCTGCTACGTTGGCGTCGTCGAGCGAGAGAACCTCCTGAAACACCTCCCTGGCTTCGCCGGTCGATTTCGCCTCGTTCAACAAGACGCCCAATTCCAGAAGCGCGGTGGCATCCGTTGGGGCCAAACCGACGGCGCGTCGATGGACCTCCAGGGCACGCTCCATATCACCTCGTTCTCTCAGGATCCGGCCAAGTCCAATGAGTGGTTCGGCATCGTAGCGGTTGCGCCTTACAAGCTCCGATTGGACCTTCTCCGCCTCTTCCAGTTGTCCTCTTTGCATCAAGAGCGAAACGAGATGACCAACGGCCACTGAATGGTCGGGTTGAAGCTCCACGGCTCTTTTCAAGTCTTCTTCCGCCGTGTCCAAATCTCCCAGGCGTATCATGCACAATCCGGCGTACAGATGCGCCGTGATATTGGTGGGCGAAAGACGCCCAAGCTCCTCGAAATAGGCGTAGGCTGATTCGTAGTCGCCGCTCTGGAACGCTTCCATTCCGAGGCGAGTTGCCTCGGCGGCGTCTTTGAATCCGGCCGACGGTTCACCGGTCGGACTTGGCGCGGGGGCGCCGGGCTTACGAACGGAAGTCGCAGGACTCGGCTGTGGCTGCGATTGAGCTCCCGTCGCGATCCAACGGAACGCCGCAACCGACAATCCCAAAGCAACGAAACCCAGAACGACCAGCGTGAGTGTGTTCACACGGATAAATGAGGTCGAGTCAGGGCCGTCTGAAGCTAAGAGCTCGCCACACCGAACGCAGTGTTCGAATCGTTCTCGGTTCCTAGCCCCGCAGGCACGGCATTTCTGGAAACCCTCAGCCATTGACGACCCATCAAATGGAACACTGCGTTCCTAGTCGCTCCGCGCATCCGGCAAGCACGTTCCTCGGACTGATGTTCGAAGAAAACGTCTTTCGAATGTAGTCGCCGGAGGCTCCTTGTGACGAGCCGGCCAAGTTCTCCTGAGTCGACCGCGCCGCAACGGTGACGCGGATTCCAGAGATGATGTCCGCTGGAGTAATAAGAATCCCTCGGGTCGGCTGGGGAGGTGGTGGGCTGAGTTGTTCTATCTGCGGTTGCGTGCCGACGAGATAGGCGACCTGGAAATCGTCGAGCATACCCACGGGATTTATTTGCCCAAAATCCACTTGCCGGCGCAATATCAGGTCGTTGCCTTGAAGCTGCGTCGAATATTGGACGACCGACACCCGCGTGATGAATCCCGCCGTGAAACCATCCGGGTTATTCGTGTATCCGCCGGGAACGATGGCGGTACCGAAGGTTGCATCCAAAGTCACGATCGCTTCGGGTGGTGTCTGATTGACCGCGGTAACAAACCCCATGACCCAATTGGGACTCAACTCATTGTTGTCGTAGACGACCACGAGATTACCCACTTCCAGGCCGGTGGGAGCCAGCCCCAGCGTGA
This sequence comes from uncultured Acidobacteriota bacterium, assembly GCA_963697355.1. Lineage (GTDB taxonomy): Bacteria > Acidobacteriota > Vicinamibacteria > Marinacidobacterales > DATDRI01 > CAVONV01. The sequence continues at coordinate 295,280 of CAVONV010000013.1, read as the reverse complement.
CATTGGTGGATCCGTCGAAATTAACGACGGGCTCGGGAGCGTAGTACATCTCGCCGGCGCTCGAAGACGAACCCACGATCTCGATCACGTCGGGGCCAGTGCCGCCATCTCCAACGCTCGGGTTGATGGCCGTTGTCGTAAAAGATGGAAACTCCACCGGTAGTCCCGCACCGGCCTGCAATACGTCTTTGGATACCATGTCGAGTGCGGTCCGTGCGCTCTGCTGCAACTCGGCCACTTGAGGCTCTCTCTGGAAGCTTCGTTGTCCTCGAGTCAACAAACCGAAAACGGCTCCCATGACGACGATAGTGATGGCCATCGATATCAGCACTTCGATGAGCGTAAAACCTCTCGAATCCTCGTCCTTGAATTTGGTCATCGTCTTCCGCATGGCTAAAACTCCATGTTTTCTGTTAAGCATCAACTGCCCACGAATCCATACTCGCGTAGTTTTGAGAGGAGTGTCTTTGAGCTGACCTGAAGTTTTTCAGCAGCTCTCGTTCGGTCTCCGTTCACTTCCTCCATGACCATCTGTACCTTTTCCTTCTCCGCCGACGAAACAGCACGTCGACTCACTTGAGCCAGGCTACCGGTCATATCGAAACCGATCGGAGGAGAGGCCACTTGCGCGCGCGCCACAAAACCGAGCACCTCGGGTGTCAACCCGGTCTCATCGGAAAGCAAAACAGCCCTCTCGATGCAATTCGCCAACTCACGCACGTTCCCGGGCCAGTGGTGCGACACCAGTTGTTCCATACTCTCTTCAGTAATCGTCATGAGCGGTTTTCCCAGTTCACGGCAAAAGCGCTCCACATAGTGTCGCGCCAGCAACGGGATATCGCCACGCCGGCTCCTGAGCGGCGGAATCATGATGGGGAATACAGATAACCGATAGAACAAGTCGTCTCTGAAGAGTTTGTCTTCTACGGCTTGGGCCAAATCACGGTTCGTGGCGGCTACTATCCTCACATCCACATTAATGATAGAGGTTCCGCCGACGCGCTCGAAGCTGTGCTCCTGGAGAACCCGCAATAACTTGGATTGCAGGCCCAGAGGAACCTCGCCAATCTCATCGAGAAGCACGGTCCCGCGGTCAGCCAACTCCAACTTTCCCAGTTTCCGGCCCGTGGCACCGGTAAACGCACCCTTCTCGTGCCCAAACAGTTCGTTCTCCAATAGTGCATCGGGGATAGCGGCACAGTTGATCGCGAGAAAAGGACCATCTCGTCTTGGACTCAAGTGATGGAGGGCCCGTGCAAACAGCTCTTTGCCGGTTCCGCTCTCTCCGGTGAGGAGCACCGTGGTATCGGCAACGGCGGCGCGCTGGATCGCGCGTGAGACTTCTTCGAGTGCCCGATCTTCGCCAATGATCTGCGGAAAACCATACCGGGCGGCATAGGCTTCCTTGAGGATGAGATTCTCCATCCGTAGCCGGCGCTGCTCGACGGCCCGTTCTGTCAATACGAGAAGATGATCCGTATCGACAGGCTTGGAGAGGAAATCGAAGGCGCCGTCTTTCATGGCTGCCACAGCATCTTCGACGGTTCCGAAAGCCGTCATGACAATGACAGGAAGGTGTGGGTCGGCGTCCCGCGCGGCCCGCAACACATCCATTCCGCTGCCGGACGGCAGACGGAGGTCTGTCAGCACGACGGAAACCCTGGACGAAGTAAGCAGGCGGACGGCCTCGCGGGCATCGGCGGCTTCCGCGACTCGATAGTTCCGGGACTCCAAGGTTCTCCGCAGCATCATCCTCAGGGACTGACGATCTTCCACGACGAGAACATCCGTATTCGCCGACGAGCATCCCGGTGATATTTCACTCACCGGCTCATCCGATCGGACCTTTTGAGGAACCGAGACACTCATGCTCTCTCCGTGAACCATCTAATGGAACAAGTTCAGGTTGGTGTCTAGCGAACCCAACCTGGGGGAACTCCGGCTCGTCGAGCCTCCTCTTGAATGGTCTCGAGCTCAGCTCTCGCCTGAGCCAGCTGATTTTCCAGTTCCTGTCGCCTAGACAAATTCTTCTGCCCCAAAGGATTGACATCGTCACGAAGGCCTTCGTTCCAGGTCATATCCGGACTATTCAGCTGTTCTTCGAGGTCTTGAATCTTCTTGTTCACTCCCTCGACACGCTGCCGCCAATACTCCGGGTCTTGAGTCTCGTCTTCCTCCCCCTCCTGGTCTTCACCTTCGTCTCCGCCGGCAGCCGCGTCTTCCGAACCTTCTTCCGTCGGAGTCGTGGTTGGTAGCGTCTCGGGAAGTCTTCCGTGAGATTGTAGGTCCCTGTCGGTTATGACCTTCGTCTCCGGGGTCTGGTTCTTGGAGCGCCGTTCCTTTTCTTTTTTGGCAAGATCCACAAGCGACTGCGCCGAGCTCAGCCCGACCGTCAAACCAAGTAACAATAGGAAAAAACAGAACGAGCGCCACGGAGCCTGGTATCGGACATCCATGCCTTTCACCACCGTACCTCCTTATGAATCATGAAGCTCGAGGAGCTTCTCAAACACCCTGCCTCTTCTTTTTCTCTTGGTCCTTCTCTGCAGCCTGACGTTCTTTCAAAGCCGCCCGCGCCCGTTCGAGGGATTCGTGGACTTGCTGAGCTCTCGGATCGTCGGGAGCAAACTTCAAGAAGGCCTCGTATTCCTCGAACGAGTCCTGGATGTAATCGAGATTCTCGTATGCCTGGGCGAGGGACAGATGGTAGAGTCCGTTCTCCGGATCGAGGGCGACGGCAACTTCCAGAGGCGCAAGCGCCTGCTCGTAGTCCCCCGACAAGGAATGAGTAACCCCCAACGCGTGTTGAGCCGTGGCCGAATTGGGGTCCAGGTCGACGGCCTGGAGAAACAGCGCCTTCGCCTCAGTGATTTGGCCGGAATCCTTCAGGCAAGTTCCAAGCTCGAGTACGGCGTTGATGTTTTCCGGATCTTGGGCGATGAGTTTTTGACCTTCAGCGATGGCGTCTTCCAATTCACCCCGGCGGCGCATGAGTCGTATCAGTTCCACACGGGCTTTCTCGTCGTCGGGTTGAAGGGACAAGTAGCGACGCACCACGTCTTCGGCTCCCGGGATATCCCCTTTTTGTATCAGCATCCCCACGAGATAGTGGCCGAAACCAGGATTATCCGGAGCGAGATCGAAAGCCGCTTCCATCGCCTGAATGGCTTCCTCGTTCTCACCCGTTTGGAACAAAGACAATCCCAAGTACATATGTCCGAAGGGATTGTCTGGAGCCTCCCCCACGAACTCGCGAAAGAGCATAATCGCTCTCTCGTACTGTCCTTCGTGAAAGGCGATCATTCCCGCCCGTGCCATGCTCTGGGCTCGTTCGACGTCGAACGGGCGCGACGGAGCAACATTGGGCTCTCGACGAGGTGTGGGATTCTGGGTGGTAGGTCTCGTAGATGGAGACTCATCTGCTGAAGGATTCAAGTACCGCCAGGTCGCCCAAAATGCGATCGCCAGCAAGATCAAAAAGATGACGGGCACAACGGACGACAAAATGGAGCTACTCGCCTCCGAGACCTCCTCCTCGAGGGACGCCGAACAACGGACACAGAAATCAAACTGGTCCTTGTTCTTGGCCCCGCAAAAGGGACAGCGCTTCATCTGTCTTTCTCCCGGGTCCTTGAGTTTAGTTGTTCACGAATACGGTTATTCCCGCTAACTTCTTATCCTACCCTTTTTTCAGGGGATTTCTCAACCCCTATCGTGACCGCTCAAACCAAAAGGGCTGCCGGAGGACCCGAACCCGAGCCTTGGGATCCTCCGGCAGCTTGGTGGCGCAACCAGGTGCCTAGAAGGGCGACATCCGGAAACCCCTGACCAGAATTTGCACGGTTCCCGTCCCGCTCCCGTCACCGCCACGCAAATCCATTTCGCCATCCCTCTCACCCAGAATCAGGGTTCGGCCTTCCGCTTGGATCCCACCGCTACGACTGACGTGAAGGTGCTCATCCCGATAGAAGAGCCCCGTGACCTTACCCACACCCAGATCGGTACTTTCATTTTCTCCCGTGGTTTGTGTGTCCAAATCGAAGGTTCCGACGCCCGTGGTGACCCCCAAAGCAAAGAGCGTACTGCTGAACTGAGAGGCGCACAACGCCAGATCGAGGGACTCTAAGGTGGAGGCAAAGAAAGCGGTCTCGCCACCTACGGCCGGCCCCACATGGACTCGTTCCCCCATAGGCAGGTCATAGGTCCAAACGAGCTGGCCGACGGATGCGTTGTTCTCATCCAAGAGTGCTATGAACTTGAAGGGGGCAAGCACCCGGGCGTCACCTCCCGTTCCTGCAAAGACATAGACATCCATGTTGTCTCGGAAGATGGCCACCGGAGCCGTAATGGGCTGATCCGGGCCGACGTTATAGAACTCGTTCCCGATACCACTCGTGAAACTCCAGCTCAGGGGATCGGGTTGCGAACAATCGAGCTTGTGGATCTTGCCTTGTATGTCGCCGATATAGGCTCGAACGGCATAATCCTGGTCGTCATTGGGCATCAGTTCGTGTGGATTGTACACGACCGGCATGGCCACCAATCCGTTGTAGTCGATGGAAGCGGCGGGATCATTCGGCACTCGGAATCGCCGGTAAACCGATCCGTCTTCCATCTTGAGTACATACAGATACTGCCCCTCGTTGGTCCCTGCTGCCTCACAGCCGTAGCCACCACCGACGAACATCACCCACTGGTCGGGATTGGTGGTACCGGCAACGTTGCGGACGATGGGCAACGACCAGGTCTCGCCGAGGCCTTCATAGCTTTCACCGTTGACGTCCGTGTCGGTAATTCCCTCCCGATTTCCAACATTGAAAAGCATCGTGGGCGCCGCTTCGGTCGCTAGATCCAAGGCGGCGGTCCTGCCCGGTGTCCAATCCGGCATCTGGCTCACATCGAGAGCGGTCAGGAACTTGCCTCCCTTGCCGCGACCAAAAGTGATCACCGTATGCCACTGGTCGTCTCCTTCGGGAGATCGAAGGAAAACGTCACTGGCGGTGGCCGATGCCGACAGGAAGAAATGATGGTTCGCAATTCCGTTGTTTTCGGCAACGATGAGCCCCACCAGATCCTTCAAGTTGCTGCGGCTTCCAGGAACCTCTCCGGCCGGCCAATCTCCCAAGGCATCATCAGGAATGTAAGCCACCAACTCTTCACCGTTCTCGGCGTTGAATCCGTGCACCATGCCGCCGTTGGTCGGTAGATAGACGACGGTGCCCCGGTTCAGCTTCTCCCAGTAGTACCCGTAGGGGAAATTGCCGGTACCATACTCGTAATCGTTGTGCTTCGGTGGATTGGCATCGGGGGAACGTGGTGGATTCAGCACGACCGTGACCCCGACATTCGCCGAGTCCATGAGCTTCCAGGCCATTTCATTGTTCTCGTCGAGTTTGGTCAGGTTCGGTTCACCCAAATTGTTATAGAGCGTCCCCGTGACGGGGTGCGTCTTGAGGTGATACCCCCGAATCACTTGAACCGCCATCTTGGCGGCATCAGCCTTGGTCAAAGCGCCGACGCCGTCGATCTCGCTGAGAAATCCCTGATCCACGCCAAGTAAGTCGGCCATCTGATCGTCGGTGAAGTCAGCCCCCAGCTTGAATTCATGAAGTGGGTCACCGGGGGCATCCGCCCTCGTGTTGAACAGAATCGTTCGGGTATCCGGGTCGCGATCTCGGAGTTTTTCTCCGGCATCCCAGAATTGAAGCGTGTAGTCCGCGGTGCGCGTACCGGCTCCCGTCTCGTAGTCTTGAACCGAGTAGACGTTATGGGCCCGCAGATGGCCTTTGAAACCAGGAAGCACGACCGAAGTCGTGAACAGTACGTTGTCTTTGAGATCCGCCCGAAGACGCCGTGCAAACTGGACATCTTGGAGATCGTAGCTGGCAGGGTCGGCGTCGCCCAGAATGTCATCGTTGGTGACCGCACGCACGGCGGACGTGTCGGGATCCAACACTCGAAGACCCGGAATCTGGGGTATGAGCTCCTTGACCGATCCGACAATCGGTGCACCTAGTGTCAATTCCGTCGACGGTATACCAATCCTGGCAAATGCGTCTTTCAAAGCTTGAATCAACTCCTCTTCGTTGTCAGCGAAGAGGGCCGATAAGGCGTTGGGATTGTTGTAGGCCGCACCTGAAGCTTCCCAAGCCAGATGGTTTGCACGACTTCTTGATGCGGCGTTGAGGCCCAAGCCGATGACGAAGGTACTTCCCAGCTCGCCCGTCGCTCGATCGGTGGGCGTGGGATTCATCCGATCGTAAGCTATCTTTCCCTTTAGACCGGCGTTATAAGCGCGTGCGTCGTCTCCCGTGCTGATCGGGCTGCTATACGCTGGGCTACTGTCTAGACCGCGCAACTGTCCGGGCGAAGCGCCGTCCCATAGGAAGCTGTTGCACTCACAGGTATCATCGCCGTCTGTCACGATGATAACGAAGTTTCTCTGGTCCGGGTACAGACCACTGACATAGCCGTCCTGGACGATTCGATCGCTGATTTGGTCGAGAGAGATGCCATTGGGAGTCCACCCATTGGGAGACGTCGCGTAGAGCCTCTGAATGATAGCCTCGCGGTTGTCGTCACCACCACACGGAGGTGGATTCTCCAGCAGACCGAGATTCAAACCGACACATTGGCTTCCTGTGAACTGATCAACGCAGCCGTCAGCATTGCTGCCGTTGACAGCGAAGTTCACGAAACCCCAGTTGACGAGAGGGTTTCCTGAGGCATCGATCAGCTCACTCATCATGAGTCGGTCCAACACGCGCTTGGCCGTATTCAATCGACTCACACCCCCACCAAAGTCGCTGCTCATGGACCCGGAGGTGTCGAGCACAATCCAAACATTGTGCCGCACGCTTTGGTTGAGAACGTCCAACGGATCGATACCCCGCTCGACGACACAGACCGTCTGAGTTCGACCGCTTTGCACCCACGTCAAGGCTACAGCAATCGCTACCATTAGAAGGGTGGCTCTTCTTACCAACATTTGTTTCCACATGATTCTATCCCCTCAACAGTCTGTTCTTACTGAACCGACTGGATGACTTCCCAGCCCCCGGTGATGGCCGAGCCTTGCTGAGAGTTTCTGCTCATGTCCGCATGGTCGTCACCTTCAAAACCGGACTGAGCAGCCAGATTGACGGTCATCTCGAGCCTTCTCATCGACCCCGCCCGGCCGGTACCCGCCGCATACTCATAGTTCGGAGCCGTGCCTTCCGCCGTCAATATGGCACGACTGTTGTCATCGGAGTCCCGGTCGCCGAAAATCGGCCTGCGGATCCATAGCGTCACCGTACCGGTCACATCCCCCGTGGCGTCGTTGTCGATATCTCCACGGGTGTCCCCGGCCACCGGCTGGCGGAAATCGTATTGAATGACTCTGTTGTTCACATCACGGAGCACCCGGCCGATGTAGATGGTATTGGCGCCCTGCACAAGCGAGTACTGGTAATCTCGGCAGCCCGCCACGCTCGGATCCGCACAAGCCACTGGATCCGATGGCGGAGCGCCCATTTGTCCTTGCGCTCGCGGAGGCGGTAGTGCCACGCGAAGGTCGCCGTCTCGGAGGGCGTACGCCGCTAGGACATTCTTGCCGTACTCCAGTGCCGCATCGGCGTTGAAGAACGCCATCTCTCCCCAGCGGTAATTCACACTGATGTCGGTCTCGGTGGTGGTCGTCAGCATTAGAGCCATGCCCAATACCGACAAGACGAACAACACGAGTATTGAAATCACGAAAGCCGAGCCCGACTCGCTATGGCTGCGTTTGGTTATCGGTCTCATTGAATTCATCTCCTTACCTTTGACTATCCGATATTAGCGGTGCGAAAGGTCGTCAGTGTCGCATCGCCCACTACCCGATACATCTGCGCCATGCCCTGGCAGCGCACCGTGATCCGGAGCATCGCCAGCGGCAAGGTGCCGTTGCCTCCCGGAGCAACCACCTGTTGCACCTGCCAACGCACCACAAAGACCGCCTCGGAGCTGACGTTGGGAATCAGGGGCTGGCCGTCCTCGTCGTAGTACTGGAAGAAGTCCTGGGGGCCCACGGTCACATCCGAATTGAGGTTGCCTCCCACCTGCAACATCGGGTTGATCGAGCCCGTCGTGATGCTGGCAGGGTTGGTATAGAACGGCGCCGCCTTGAGCAGCTCCAATTGCTCCTTGGCCAATGCCGCCGATGCCGTCATCCGGCCCGATAGCGCATTGGCATTGGTCGCAATCACCATCGTCTGTGCCAAGGTCAATAGACCCACCGTCAAAATCAAGATGGCGATCAACACCTCGATGAGAGAAAAACCTCGTTCCTCACCATTGTTTCTTTCGGCTCTCATAGCTTCCTCTCCTCGTCTCAAGGATTGTCGATCACGACGCGACCGTTCCGGCTGATCCTGATGGTTCGCGTCAGGCCGTACTCTGGGTGACGGACCTCCACTTCCCAGTTCAGCCCGACCTCTTGCACCACCCGCGCCCCGACATTGTTCGCACGGACCGCTTCCACAGAGCCATCGACACGACATAGTAATGAGCCGTACTGTTTGCCCCCAACGAACTCCATGCCTTGAGGCAGACTCACCACCACGCCGTGCGGTGACGGAAGTCCCCCGCCGGGCGATGCCACATTGTCTGGAGGGTTCGGTGCTAAACCGTAGTCGCGGTTCGCAGGATCGAAGACTCCCGGATTCGCCGGGTATATCCCACCGTCCCATCCCCCATTGACCGGATCCTCATCCAGCGTCGTGAACTGGTATCGACCCGCCGTGGGATAGTCGAAGTTCAACAGCAATCCCCGACGAGAGTTCCGCCTCACCGCTTGCGCACGGCTCATTTGCATCTGAGACGCCACGTTTTGAGCCGCTCCTATCACCTCGTAGTTCCTGATATAGCTGATACCCATCGGGATCGTGATCGTCGAGACCACGGCGATGATCGCCATCACTACGACGAGCTCTACTATTGAAAAACCCAATGACCGTCTTCTATTGCCGTTCACCGTTTCCTCCTCACGCTTGGGTTCTCCTCAATCAAATCCGACCTCATGGCTGACAACATTTGCAATTCCCGATCCAAAGCGATCGGACAACCCAATGCAACATAAACATTTTAGAACTAGATACTTAAGAAGACCGCCGGATGGAATGCTCGTTGGGCTGGAAGCCAGGTTGTTACCTTTTGTAACAGAAGGGAAGAGCTATACCCACTCTTCGAGGGAGGCATTATCTTCCGATTCGATGGGGATTTTGATGGAGAAAACGGTTCCGTCCTCATGCGGCTCCACCGTCACTTCCCCATTGTGGGCGACGACGATTTTCTGGACGAGGGCCAGTCCAAGGCCCGTGCCTTCCGGCTTCGTCGTAAAGAAGGGCGCAAAAACCCGCGGGCGATCCGAGGCGGGAATACCTGGACCGTTGTCCCGCACTCGAACCACGGCACAACCCTCCCGTTGTTCGACTCGGATCTCGACCTCTCCGCCTTCTTTCATTCCTGCTGCTTCGATGCCGTTCAAAATCAGGTTCTGGACAGCTTGTCTCACCAGCACCTCGTCCACTTCAGCTCGACAGGAATCGGCCTTCAGAATCAGCTGAACTCCGCCGTCCACCGCTCGTCCCTGAAGCTCTTCGGTGAGCTCCCCCACTAGAGCCTCGATATCCGCTGAAACGGGACGCAACCTGTCGGGCCGAGCGAATTGCAGGAACTCCGTCACGACCCGGTTCAAAGCGTTTCCTTCTTCCACGACGGCGTGAACGAGCTCCGTCTCTTTTTCGGAGGAGACCGCTTGTTGTAGCAATCGGGTATTACCGAGAATCGTTGCGAGCCCATTTCGAAGCTCGTGAGCTATTCCGGCCGACATTTCTCCGAGCCGCTCCAGATTCTCCTTGACATAGAGTCTTTCGCGAAGCTGGATCACTTCGGTCAAGTCGGCGTGCAAGCACAGGGCGCCACGAACGGCGCCGTCCGCAGCCGCGAGAGGGATGACGCTGACACCCAAATATGTAGAACGCCCATCGGCGTGGATATACTCTACTTGGCGGCGCAACGTGGATTGTCCTTCCTCAATAGCGAGGTCGACCCATTCGGAAAGCTCTCGCGACCCAGGAAAGGCCTCACAAAAAGCTTTGCCCTCCACATCCGAGCCGTCCAGACGGAAGATCTTTCCGGCTGCGGGATTGACTAGCGCGACTCGACCCGAGCCGTCCAGGCTGACTAGACCGGTCGTCATGCTCCTTATGATGTCGGTAGCTAGAGCCTGCGTCTCATCGGCGCGGTTCTTTTCTCGCAAATGCATACCTTCGAGTTGTTGCTCCTTTTCCTTGAGCTGTGCGACGACGCCTTGAAAGGTGGAAAGAAGAAACTGATTTTCATCCTTCGGCTCGTCACCCGAAGCCACGCCGCCTGCCACCGACCGAGCTTCGGCCATCAGTCGTCGGTGTGGCGCCAAGAGACTGTTGAGAAAAAAGACCAAGCTCAACAAAACGAGTGCCATTGCTGAGATTTGATAAATCAACGACGACCGTAGGTTACGGTTGGCCAGGGCAAGATGAGGCGCAGGGATCTCCACTCTCAAGACAGCCTCGTTGGATGATTCTCCAAAGCGAAGAACCCGGTAGGCGTATACGACCGCGGCTCCGAGATCGTAAGATGGTGTAACGCCCGTGACGGCCCAGCGGTTTTCGACCAGACGCTTTCTACCCTCACGGTCGAGACGGTCGAAGTCAAGAGCTCCGGAGAGCCGGCAGGTCTCCGAGCCCCCTAGCAGTTTCCCGTCCCAATCCAGTAGACACAGGGAACGAACATCCCACTGACGAGATAACTCCTCGAGCCTGACCGTCAGCGACGGCAAGACATGAGTGTCGATTTCGCTTTCGAAAAGAGGCGTAATCGCAGATGCGATGCGTTCGGATTGACTCCGGACGGTGTCTTCGAGCGCGTGCACCAATTGGTTACGGGACTGATACGAAAGTTGCAAGCTCTGGCTGTTGACGACGACGAGGACAAGAATGAGAAATCCAAGGAAGAGCCGTATCCGGTTTTCACCCGTAAGCCATTCGGACATGGTTACTCTGTTGGAGCTCGAGAACTCGAGAACTCGAGCCCGCCTTCGCTGGAGCTACGGCGAGGCCTCGCCGTAGCCGCCGCCGAAAAGGACATGGCGGCGGAGGCGGGAACTCGAGAATTCAAGAATGCAGGAAATAACACATCCTCGGTCATTTTTGAGTCCTTAGGATTCTTAGAAGAATCCGGAATACCATTCAACGAGATTTGGGCCCACATAGAGTGTTGCCAGAGCCGCTAAACCAAGAAAAGTCCCGAAGGGCAACGCACTCTTGAGGTTCCTTCCCCGCACCACCATCAAGCCGAGACCAATGATAGAACCCACGAAAGAGCCCAGGAACAGTGTCAAGAGCACTCCCTTCCAACCGAGAAAGGCCCCCACCATACCCATCATCTTGACGTCTCCCATCCCCAGCCCCTCGATGTTGCGAAGACGGAAGTAAACCTCCGAGACCAAAAACAATAGCCCCGCTCCCAAGGCCGCTCCGAGAAGGGCCTCCGTCAGCGTGATCGTCTCCCGAGGCCAAGCCAGCAACAAACCCGCGGCTGTGCCAGGAAGAGTAATGACGTTGGGAAGAATGCGATGATCGTAGTCGATGAATACGAGAGCCACCATCGCGACGACGAATCCCACCTCACAAAAAAGCTCCAATGAGAGGCCATGGCGCAAGTAAGCGTAAAGAGATGCCGCGCCCACCATGGCCTCGACAAACGGGTATCTCGGTGAGATACCCGTTTTACACCGTCGGCAACGACCGAGAAGAAAGATGTAGCTCAGAACCGGAACGTTGTCATAGGGCCGAATGAGCCCTCCGCAGTGAGGGCAAGCGGATGGCGGAAACGCCACGGACTTTCCGAGCGGTAAACGGCAAATGACAACGTTGGTGAAGCTCCCGAATGCAAGGCCGAATCCCAAGGCTAGGGCCGGTCCCAGCCAGGGGGCTTCTGCAAGAATCGAAGGCTCACCCACGGGTCGGTCTACCTCGTCGGCAACCCGGCGAGAAACGAGGACTCGGAGATCTCGATTTTCATTTCTCGGGGATTGAGGACATAGGGCTCGCCGACAGGGTCGACGGGGATCCCGCGCAGTAATCCCGCCGCCACAAGCTCATCCCAACCGTTTGGAAAATGACCGGCTCGTTGCTCGAAGGTCTCCACAACCAGCGTGAGCTCGTCGATCGCGTCGAGGGCGTCAATTTGTTGAAGATGCATCTTCGCGTTCGCCCGAACCTGCTCGTTTTCCGCCGAGTCGAACATGGCCTGCCACAGCATGCGGCCGGTTTCCCTGTCTCCCGCTCGGGTGGCCGATCTCGCCGCGGTGCCCGCCATCCAATGAGGCGCTCCGGGAATCTCGCTTCCTTCTAGAAAGACACGCGCCGCCTCTTCGTAATCCTGAAGATGCCAGTAGTAAATGAAGCCCTTGTCCAAGTAGAAACGCCAATGGTCGGGATTGTTGCGGATGGCCTTATCGGTGAGAGCGATGCCTTTGATGGGAATCCCGACCCCTCGGGGCCAGGGTTCGGATAAGAAAATGGCTCCGTACCGATAGGCGATCTTGAGATGAGGGTCGAGGTCGGTGGTTATCTCCAACAAAGGCTCCAGCAAGTCGAACCGTTTGTCAGGGTCATAGAGCCGCTGGCCGCCGAAGTACTGCACGGTTCGAAGCCAGTAGATGTCCGCCGCCAAGCTTTCATATCCGAGAAGCACCTTCTTGAGCACAGCACCATTCTCGATGTAGAGGATCTCTTCCGTGTTGCGATACTTACCGAACGCTTCATCGATGCGAAGCTGGACCAAGAAAACGGCGAGAGCAAGCGAGAGGAAGACGACGACAACAAGGAGGACCGACGCCGGGGTAAGAGATGTTCTCGAGGAGCTCGTCTTGCTCATGCCGAGGGCTCCTCGGGTCCAACACCCAACCGGCTCAACAGTCCTCTCACTTGGGAGCTGTCGAGCTCACCCAAGATGGCGGTCTCCACCTTTCCTCCGGGCCCCACCAATATCGTTTGAGGTACTCTCGTGATCTTGTACTGCTGAACAACATTCGGACTCGGGAAACGCAACAACGGCACATCGAGGCGTTTTTCCTCCAACAGCCTCTTCTCCCCCTGATAGCTACCTATCACGAACCCGAAGACGCGCGTCGGCGGTTCGATTTGAGCCGCCAATTGATTCCACAGTGGAATCGTCTTCGCGCAAGTCCCGCAGGACGGAGACAGGACAAAGAGCAACGTCATTCCGCCGTCCTCAGGATAGCTGATGGACTCAACGCCCCCAGCGATGTACTCCCCTTCGAAAGCCTGGGCAATCTCCCCCGGCTGCAGGCGGGGAAAGTAAGTCATCGGATCGAATGTTGGTGCACCATCCGGAAGCTCCTCACTCGGTCCACTCCGCCAAACGTAGAGCTCCACACTCACCACCACGATGATGATGACGGCGGCCAGGGCCAGCCAGTTTTTTTGCTTCACCCGGCTTCCTCTACTTCAAGTTCTTGCGGCTGAAAATCAAGTGGGCCGCGATGAGGACCCCACCGATATACAAAAGCCCATAAAGGGTCGAGTAGCCTAGAAAGGACAAGGGAACCGGGTCGCCCGACACCACGCGGGCCTTGACGTCGAAGTTCCTCAGGTTCGGAAGGACGTAGTACATGACGGCGGCCAGTTTGGGAAACCACACAGATTCAGCAACCGTATCGAGGTTCTTGAGATCCGCTGAGAAGTGCCCGGTGACGAAGAAGAAACCCGTAAACACGCCGCTCATGAGCGACGAAGTAAACGTCGAGAACAGCAGCGCCAATGCAGTGACCAGGGCAAGCTGACAGTAGATGAGGTAGATGGCTTTTAGAAGCTCGGCATCGAAGCTCCTGGTCATGTAGAACAAGATTAGATACAGACCTGCCGACATGATGACAACATTGACCGCCAAAGTGAGGCAGAGTCCGAGGTACTTACCGAGCAAGAACTCGAACCTCGAGACAGGCTTGGAAAGCAAGCTGTAAAGGGATCGTTTTTCAATTTCCTTGGACACCAAACCGACGCCAATGAAAATCGCGATGACCGTGCCGAACACCGATATGGCGGCCAGGCCGAGGTCCTTGATGATCTTGACCTCTTGGTAGATCGAGATCTGCCCCAGGATATAGGAGCTTCCAATCAGGATGAGTGCGAACAGTAAAAGATTGTACAGAACCTTATCTCGAATGGTCTCCCGGTATGTGTTGAGGGCGATATGGCCGATTTTGCTCACGGCTCCTCCCCCTCCGCTTGGACCTCGCGTACGAAGTACTCCTCCAACGTCTGTTTGACGGGATTCACCGAGACCAGCCGCACCCCCTTTGAGCGCAGCAGCTCCAACGCTTCATCCACCCCCGACGCATCCTTGAACTCGATGCGCGAGCGTCGGCCGAGGCGACGCATCCGCTCGGCGCGCCCTTCGAGCTCGGACTCGAGCTCGCTCGGGAGATCCAATACGACCACTTCGATAGCCTGAACCGACACATCTAGAATCTCGGTGAGCCGTCCTTCGCGGACCAGCTTACCCTTGTTGAGGATAGCCACTCGATCACACAACGACTCGACGTCAGGCAAGATGTGGGAGCTGAAAACCACCGTCACTCCGTCATCCCGGAGCTCTTGGATGAGCAACGTCATGTCGCGCCTTCCCATAGGGTCGAGTCCGGACATAGGCTCGTCCAAGAACGCAATTCTGGGTCGGTTGAGGATCGCTTGAGCGATGCCGAGCCGCTGGATCATTCCCTTGGAGTACTTCCGGAGCTGTAGGTCCGCCGAGTCGGATAGATCGACTCGACGAAGAAGACTCTCAATTCTGTCTTTTCGGTCGGGACGACTCATACCGAAGAGCTGCCCAAAATAATCCAGCAGTTCCCGGCCCGTCAGGTAGTCGTAAAAATACGGATTTTCGGGAAGATAGCTCACGTGACGTTTGGTGGCGACATCCCCCGCGGGTCGCTCCAAGATACGCGCCTCGCCCTCGGTGGGGAATATCAAGCCCATGAGTAGCTTGATCGTCGTTGTCTTCCCGGCGCCGTTGGGCCCGATGAGCCCAAATATCTCCTTCTCCTCGATATTCAGAGTCAAGTGATCGAGTGCGCGTATTTCTTTTTTGAGAAAAGATCCCGACGTGTAGTCTTTTGTGAGGTTCGTGATTTCTACAACCGGCATTGAATTTTCAACAGGGTTCAGTCGACTAATATCGTCATATATATCATGGCGTTATGCGAACGGTCCACCGAGCCAAGGCAGACATCCTGCCCATTGCCTGGGTGACGCGAACGACTATTGCAGAATATCCGTGCCTGGAGGAATCGGGCAGGCAATAGCAGCCCCGGTCCCGTTCGCGTAGATCGTGCCCGCGGATGAGCATGAGAAGGAACGAACACCCGAAAGCCCCAATTGGGCCGGAACGGACATATAGCAATACTCGAGCAGTGAATTGGGATCGCACTTGCTGGCATCCACTGTCGGCGCTTGTAGGCCGGGCAGATAGCTTCGTGAATAGCCACTCTTCGTGTAAGGGCTCGCCCGGGCGATGTCCGCACCGAGAAATTGCGGCCCTCCCGTGGGGTAGTTCGGTATGCAGATATTTCCGCCACCTTCGCGAGTCAAACAAGTCAAGTCGGCGGCGAAGAAGCCGCAGTTGGCGGTTGCATAGGTCACACTCGCCGACATGACGGTGCGCGTGTCTCCGATGACCTGCGCCTCGTTAGCGGAAACGCGTGCTCGAAGAAGACTGGGTATTGCGATTGCTGCGATGATTCCGATGATGGCAACCACGATGAGCAGCTCGATTAGCGTGAATCCCCTCGACAAGGCTCTCTCTCGTTCCATCACAACCCAACCCCCCGGTAGATTGCCCAAGAAAACTGAAAGGGCGGCTTTTCACGCCGCCCTTTCGTTCACAGTTTCGTTACTCTCCCCTACACCTACTCGAGGAACGCAGTGCCGGTAGCCGCGGGGCAGTTGCCAATTCGGTTTCCGGTCGGATCGACGTAGATGGATCCGGCGGCGACACCCTGGAAGGCACGCACACCACTGAGTCCGATTTGGGCTGGCCAGGCGTCGTAACAATAGAACAGCACAGCGGCCTGGTCGCAGATGGCCGGGATCGTGGCAGGTTGATTTCCACCGACCCATTCACGGTTGTAGCCTGATTTCACGTAGGTAGCCGTCCGGCCGATGTCCTGACCCAAGAACTCCGGTGCCTGAGTCGGGTAGTTGGGAATACCGATACCGGGTCTCGAGAGCCGGTCGAGGTCGGCGTAGAAGCCGCAGTTGGCCGATGCATAGGTCTGTTCAGCCGAGATGACACTGCGAGTGTCTCCGATGGCCTGAGCTTCGTTCGCGGATACGCGCGCTCGAAGCAGACTTGGAATAGCGATGGCGGCAATAATGCCGATAATCGCTACGACGATCAAGAGTTCGATTAGCGTAAAGCCTTTCTGGTTCCTCATGTTTCTCCTCTCCTTGTCGCTGAATTCGGTTTCCCTCCGCCGGGACCCCTTTGAAAACTTCCTGGTCTCTCCCACCCGCCAGCCTCCGTCAGCCAGCTTCCGTTGACCAGACTTGCTCAAAGAGTTAGCAACGCCCGTGCCAGAGCCGCTAGGATCGTTCTTTCGTACGGAATTTTATGTAAACACCTATAAATAAATAGTTTTTTGGATTGCGACCCTATCGCCTCCCAGAGGTCGAACGGGCCTTCGACTGTGGGGAAACCAATTTTTGTCAGTGCAGACATTACAAAATCTCGTACTCGTTCGACCGAGACTACGGTCGGTCTCCAGATCCTGATTCCGAGATTTTGTCTTCTCGCCTCTCCGAGGAGGACGCCACACCAGAGACGAAACGCTTGAGCTTGGCCCAGTAAGCTTTGATCACAAAGGCCGCCGAGAGAGCGAGGGCGACGAGCATTTGTAGCGTGTAGCTTGCCGACCCAGGATCGAGATAGGCGTAGCTCGGCCTTGGGATGCCAAGAATGAAAAGAAGAGTGACGGTGACGAGCAAAACTCGACGGCCGGACAGTTGGATCATGTTGCCTCCACGCATGGGATCGCAATCGCGATGATTCTCGATCCTACCCTCTATTTTCAATTGAAGCTTTGAATCAATGGTCCCACATGCTCCTAGGCAAGTCAACGCTCAGGGAAACAGTGAAGAAGAGGCCAGTGACCAGAGGCCAGTTATGTGACCAGCATCCGCACGGACGGGACGTCCAC
The DNA here is from genome assembly GCA_963697355.1 of uncultured Acidobacteriota bacterium. Taxonomy (GTDB): domain Bacteria; phylum Acidobacteriota; class Vicinamibacteria; order Marinacidobacterales; family DATDRI01; genus CAVONV01. Next base: position 277,993 of record CAVONV010000013.1, on the reverse strand, counting down.
CGCATCGGAGACTAACTTCGTGCGGATGCCCCTGCCCTTGCCCCTGCCCTTGCCCCTCTGCCCGTGCCCTTGCCCCTGCCCTTGCCCTTGCCCCTGCCCGTGCCCTTGCCCCTGCCCCGTGCCCTTGCCCTTGCCCTTGCCCTTGCCCTTGCCCCTGCCCCGTCGTGCCCTTGCCCTTGCCCTTGCCCTTGCCCCTGCCCCTGCCCCTGCCCTTGCCCTTGCCCTTGCCCTTGCCCTTGCCCCTGCCCCTGCCCCTGCCCTTGCCCTTGTGCCCTTGCCCCTGCCCCTGCCCGTGCCCTGCCCCTGCCCGAGGCATGTGAGTTGGAAGTACACGAAGTAGCGGTGGGGCAGTCAAGAAGAAGAAGTCAGAGGCCTGGTCACTGTTAACTGAGCATCCCGCGCGGAGTCAGTTCCTGATACGGCGGACGCCCCGGCCGTGCGGGTGCTTTTCCGCTAATTGGGCTCCGTTGCGAGGGAACCCATTCTTACGAGCTCCACCTCTGCAGCAATCCTCCCGAAACCAGGCCAGTATGGATCGGCGACGATCTCTTCCAACAGCGGTTTCGCTCGAGCCAGGTCTCCCTTGAAAAGATGCTCCGTCGCAACCCCATAGGCCAGCGTTTCGAAGCGGTTCTCCCCGAGATTCTCGGGGTCCAGGACCTGCTCCTCGCTCAGGAGTCCTTTGCGGAATTTGATGAGGTCGTAGTAGGGCTGACGATCGCCGAAAGTCCAGTCCCCGCCTATGGTATCCAGAAGCTCACTCGCCGCCGTGTCACGATCCGCTTTCCGCAAAGAACGGTATGCCCATTCCGTGATCACGATGCGAGTCGACCTGTCTCTGGAAATATCCATACAGCTTCGGAATGAGGGTCCGAAACTCCCAGACAAATCGAGAGCAAGTGCCTCCTCATCTTCGGCGAGCCCCAGACAGCGACCCCATTCGTCTGCGGCATCTCCAAAACGACCCTCGAGATACAGAGCGAGACCCAAATAGAAGGCAACGTCGAAACTATAGGGAGCCAATTCACGAGCTTTTTCGAGGTCTGGGATCGCCTCGGCGAACTGTCTCGTCGTTATGTACCTGTGCCCGCGATGACGGTAGAGTCTCCAGTCATCGGGTGCCACTTCGATTCCTCGACCATAGAGCTCGATGGCCTCGAGATATCGCCACATTTGCTCGCGAACCACCGCCGCCTGAACGATTAAAGCGAGGTTTTCCGGGTCCTCGACGAGAAAGGCATCCGCTTGGCTGATGCCGTCTCTGGTGTCGTCGAGTGCATAAAGCGGCTGACCAAGAAGTGATTCCAATTCGGGCTGAGCGGTGGCCGGCTCCTCGGTCTGCTTCGCCGGCGGCTCCTTCGTCTGACAGGCCATTGACAAGGTGCCGACGACTAAAGTGAGCAGCACCGCATGGGAACCTGCGATTCGATAGAGCTGATTCATCATTTTCATCTCCGATCCTATCCCACCAGAGTGGGGCCAACCTCGAACGGCCAAGCTGAAACTAAGAAGTGCGACTAATGGAATGGCACAGACGACCCGTGGGAGTCCATGCTTGGGAGACAGCGGGACCCGTCCATGCACTCCCGAAGCCGTATCTCCCGAATGACGTAGGCCGGTCGGTTCTGCAGGTATGAGAAATTGCGTATCACGAACTCTCCGATCGCCGAGAGTATGGCTACGAGGACGAACGTGCTCGCGACCAAGGCGTTCAAAATCATTCCCGTCGTGACTCGAGGAAGAACGGAAAAGGGTATCAGATACCCGACGCCTATCCTCAGAAAGAACACAATGCCCAGAAAGAAACAGACCACGCCCAAGATCTGAAACGGTTTCTCCGAGAGATTCACGAGGTTTTCCATGTTGTAGGCGAACAGCTTCTGGAAAGTCCATCCCGATTTCCCGTACTTGCGAGGATGGTGATTAACGGGCACCTCCGCAATTCTACCCGCCATGGCGATGACCGGAACAGGGCGCCAGGGTTTGAAGGGGCCGAACCCGAAAGCACGCGCCAGCCGCCCGTCATAGATCTTGAACGTACATCCAAAATCTCGAATCTTGCTGCCCGTGGCCTTGCGCATAATCAAGTTTGCGATGAGAGAAGGTAACTTGCGGAAAAGAGAATCACGCCGCTTCCTCCGGTAGCCGCTCACGATGTCTTGTCCCTCATCGTACTTTTCCACCAATCGAGGCAACTCTTCGGGATCGAGCTGCAGGTCACTGTCGATGAGGACGATGGCCTTGCCTCGCGCGAGCTGGACTCCAGGTGTTTTGGCGTTCGCCTGCCCGGCGTTTTTGAAGAATTCAACGATGGCCGTCACGTTGGAGTCCGACTCGAAGATCTTGTTAAGTTTCTCCCAAGTTCCATCCGTGCTTCCATCGTTCACGAAGATGATCTCGTAGCTCCGTCCCATGGACTCCATGGTTTTGGAGAGGCGCTCGTGAAAAATCTCGATGCTGTTCTCTTCAAAATGACAGCTCATGATCACCGAAAAATCGACTTCATACCGACGTTCGGTGTCTCGTTCGTTCTGGGCGGATTGTTGGTTACTGCTCATGGGACCTTATAATGTTAGCATGTTGTGGAAGATCCTTCTGTTGGAAGTCTTTCTGGCCACGGCACTCCACATCCTCTTCCACCCCCTCGAGATCAACCACGATACCGCCAGCCTTCTTCAGACCGGAATACTACTGCTCGAGGGGAAGACACCCTACGTGGATTTCACCTCGACGAATCCGCCCTTGATCATGTACCTGAATACCGTTCCGGCAGCCGTCGCTTCCACCCTGTCCGTCCATATCATCTTGGTCTTCAAGCTCATGGTCCTGCTGGTAGGCATCGGCTCGGCGCTGGGCATCCTTCAAATCCTGTCGCGTTCGGGATTGGATTTCGAGGAGAGTACCCGTTGGTCTATCGTCGTTTCCTATTCCCTTCTGTCTTTGATCCTTCTTCACCGGCCCTTCCAATACGACTACGGTCAACGTGAGCATCTGTTCGTGCTGTTGTATTTTCCGTTTTTTTTCGGCCGTTGGATTCGATGGGAAGGGGGAAGCCTTGGTCGGCTCTCGGCAGTGGTAACTGGAATCGCCGCGGCTCTCGGCGCTTGCATCAAACCTCATTTCCTTGCCATCGCCCTTGGCGTCGAGCTCTACGGTCTCATCTCGAATCGTTCCACCAAGAAGCTCCTCGGTCTCGAAGTCTACGCCTTTGCCTTGACCGGCCTTGTGTATTTGGGGCACTTCTTCATCATTCCCGAGGTGGCAAGAAACGAGCTGTTCGGACGCTGGCTACCCTTCGTGTCGGAACGCTACAGTGTCTACAACAACTCCTTCAAGCTCCTCCTGGACCGACCCTCGTTCCTCCCTGCCGTGATAGCGACCCTTCCCATGGCGTTCATCTCGGCCAACTGTGGTGGCAAACTGGCGAAAGTCGCCAAGCCGTTGGCTGTTTTCACGTTCGGGGCCACGGCGAGCTTTCTGCTTCAGCACAAACTCTGGCCCTATCACCTCATACCAGCCCTCTACGGAGCCGCTCTGATCTGGACGCTATCGGTCGGCGAGTGCTTCGACCGTCTGCGCGCGAAAAAGGGAGCCACCTTTGCCATCTGGCTCTTTCTACAAGCGATCATCGTTCAGACCGCCACGATCGCGACCTTTCACAAGTGGCTGGCCACGATGCCGGCATGGGGATGGCTGGTCTTGTTGTCCGCCGTCGCCCTCTTCCTCTATTTGAGAAAGAACATGACGGCCACCGTCGTCGTCGCCGGAGCATTGGCGATACTGGTCGGATGGGCGCCCTGGACAAGATCCGATCCCCTGAAACGAAATCCTGTGGCTCAGGCGATTGGCCAACATACGGAAGAAGGTGAGCCCGTCATGTTCATCGCTACGAGCACGAGCGCTGCTTTTCCGGTTCTCCTACAGATGAACCGCCGGCCGGGTTCTCGATATATCGTCACCTGGCCCATCCCGCTCTTTTACAAAGGCGCGCTGGCCAAAGAGGATGGCGAGTTCCCCTACCGCCGCAGGGATGAGCTTCTCAGCGAAGAAGTACGGTTTCTGAACGAACTCAAAGAAGATCTAGAAACGATGCGCCCTCGCATGATCCTCGTCGGCCAGGGTCATCAGAACCAGGCCTGTCCGGAGGGATTCGACCTCAGAGAATATTTGGTGCGGACGGGGTTCATGGACAAGATACTATCCGAGTACAGACCGGCTCGGCCGGTACATGGGTATGATGTATTTGTCAGAAAACGAAAAGTCTGAGTTTAGTCCGCTGGACGCGGGCAGATGCTTCAGACGACCAAGGGGCACCGGCAGCAGCCAAGCAGTCGAGCAGTCGGCAGCAGCAGTCACCGCGTTCTTCGAGCCGCCCGCGACACATCATCGACTCCAAAACGGCTGATCGTCTGCGGTTCTGCACCCACAAGAGAGAAAACGCCTAGGAAGATCTTTTGGCGACGGCGAGGAGAGTTCCACCAAAGGGCAAAGACAACCCCGACTTGATCACCTGTCTCTCAGCGTCCAAAATCACATTCAACGCGTTGTTCACCGCCCGATTCAACTTGACCTCTTTGTGGGGATCATATCCTTCCCGCGGTCTGCGGTTCCTCCACGCGGACAGGACCATCATCGGGAAAGGCAGAGTGATGAACGAGGTGACATGTTCCAGCTCGAATCCGGCCCCAGCGATCTTTCTGAGAAGCTCCCCGCGGGTGTAGCGTCGTTTGTGGCAAAGACACTCGTCCCGCTGGCTCCAAAGGAAAGGATGTTGAGGAACACTAATGAGAATGCCACCCCCCGGCTTCGTCGCCCGCCACATCGCATCCAAGACCTTCTCGTCGTCGTCAATGTGCTCCAAGACATCGAACGCCCCGATCACATCGAACTGATCGCGAAACGGGAGGCAACGGGCATCCGATTGGAACAGGCTCACACCCTCGACCTTGTCTCGAATCGCATCCAAACCGCAGGTATAGGCATCGGACCCCCAAATGGCGAGCTCTGGGAAGGCTGCTCTGAAAGCCATCAGGTTGACACCGTTGCCACTACCGATCTCGAGAAAGCTCGAAGCTCCCGGAAAGAAACGCTGATGGGCCCAGATGAACAACTTTTTGCGAGCACGCCGCCAAAAGTTTTCCTTCTCCGGAGCCCACAGGTTCTGGAACAACTCCTCGGGATACCCATCATTGCTCTTCGCCAACTCGGGAGCAAAAGCAAGGTGCCCATCGATGCGTTCTGGCGAACGACCGCACGATCTGCACCGCCAGTCTTCCGCCTCGAACGTGCTCTTGCATGAAACACAAAACTTCATCTGTCACCTAGTTCATCACCAGCTCGAGTCATAGAGGCCGATCCCGTTACTTGATGTACCCGAGCTCCCTCAGCTGATCGAAGACTTCCGGACTCGGAAACTCAGGGCCAATCACGGGGACCGGCTTCAGGTCACCACGTACCTCGGTGAGGATCTCGAGCAACCGTTGTTTCAGTCGACGCTCCGCCTCATCGCCAGCGGGTTCGAGCTCTGCGCCCCGCTCGTCGACGGACCAGAGCTCGCTGACACCGCTCTCCATCATGAACAACAGCCGGTATTGGTCGTTGACCACACTCGCCATCGGTTGCCCGCGTAGCGTGTTCTCCGACACGGAGAACCGCAAAGAGGCCCCGTCTCCGTCAGGTTGGGCATCGTTGGGCTGGAGGGGACCGCGGTCGTCTCCCCCTGCCCGCGCTTTCATCCACCGGAACAGTCCGCGGTGGTCCACGAGGTCGCGGACCTCTCCCGTCCCCACGTCCTCACCAACAATGACCAAGGGCACCCGGGTCAACTCGCCATGGAGATCATGTCCGTGCTCAAAGGCTCCATGGTCCCAGAACTCCTCTCCATGATCCGCCGTCACCACGACGAGAGTCTGGTCCCACCGTCGCCTCGCTTCCAGTCCTTCTACCAGCAGACCGAGCGCCCGATCAGCCGTCAGGATCTCTTCGTCGTACAATGCAAGTACTCTATTGAGTTGCTCGGGCGTTGGGGTGCTCCGCCCCACCACCCAGTACACGTAGTCCATTTCCTGAAACGCCTGCTCGGCGTTTGGATTTGCATCTCCCGAGAACGTGCCGCGAATCTCCTCAGGGGGATCAAAATACGGGTGCGGCTCCATGAAATGCATCAGTAGAAAAATGGGCTCTGATTGATTATCGATCCAATCCATCGCCTCACGCACGGTCTCGTCAGAGGAACGGTGCTCGTCGTTGCGGGCTCCACGGTAGTCGTACCTGTCGAAGCCCTGTTGGAGTCCGAACTCGGGTGCCAGGAAAGTGTTGTTGACGAAGGCGGCGGTGGCATACCCGGCCGTCTGGAGCCTCTCGGCGAGAGTTTCAACGTCGGCCGGCAACCGGCCGAACTGGCTTTGGTTGGCTGGGGCCCGACCGACTCTGTGCTCGTGCGGCAACTCGCCGGTCAGAAGGCTGGCAAACGAAGGCAGGGTCCATCCCGAGTGGGCGTAGGCTCGAGAATACCAAACTCCCCTGGCGGCCAGCGCGTCGAGATGGGGCGAGGTCGCGCGATGATACCCGTAGAGACCGAGATGATCCGCCCGAAGGGTGTCGATCACCACGACAACGATGTCGGGCCTCTCGATATCGGCGCCTGTCGTGGACCGTTCAGCCCCCTGAGATCGTTCGGATTGCTCAGGCTCCACTCCATTGCAGGAGAGGCATAGGATCAAGCCACCGACGGCCAGCCCTCGTCGTCGCACCATCCGTTTGAGCATCGTTACCTCCAACAAGCTGTCTTTCTCGAGTTCACACCATGACTCCCTGAATGCGGTGCGACTTTCGGCGATTCATTCGATTTGGAAGGGCACACTCAGTGCAAGAGTGTCGAACATGTACAAGTGGGCGACCCAGCTCCCTTTTGAAAGACCTTCGGCCCTATCACCGGCCTCAGCGTTGACGAGAGCGCTCGAGGGAAGGTGCAGTGGGTTGCAGTTGTAAGGTATGTACATGGGGCGGCTCGCGAACTTGGTCTCACGAGTGAGGTTCTCCCAATCGACACGGATCAACACCGGCGGATTGTTCTCTTTGAATCGAATGAGAGTGCCCATTCGGCCCGAGTCTTCCAGACGGAAAGGCTCATCCATCTTCTGATGCGGACTTTCCTTGTCCAGGTCGATCCCCACAACGACATCGTCCAGGAGGTCGCGCACGTCGAGCTCGGCAGCCTCCTTCACTTGAAGCACCGTCCACTCCTCGTTCAAGGGATGATCCACCAACGTCATTCCACTGTCGAGCAACCCCTTCGTCACCTCATCGTATCCATAGAATGCAGGTAGAAACACCCGATCCACGGACGGAGCCCGGCGAATAAAGTCGACCAGCTCATCCTTACCGAATGCACCGGGCCAATCGGACGGCTTCGTCACGGGATTGACGGGCATGAAGAGGAGGATTTCGATGTCGGGTCTCTTGTCGTAAATCTGCTGGTAATAAAGCGTGAGCTGATAGTAGGTCCTCGATATATGGTCAACGAAAATGGAGTTCGTCGGCAGCAGATCAAATAGCGCGTTGGCGAAGTCATCCGTCGCCGTGTAGTTGCGCTTGTTCGGATTAGCTAGGAACTCTGCGTCTTCAAGCGTGTTGCGTTTCTGTGCATGGGCCTGGTAGAACCGCCAGAAATGTGAATGCGTGGCGATAGTGGGTAGCTTCTCGAAAAAATAGATCGGATAGAGGCAACTGAAGACGTTCACCAACAAGAAGCAGGCCATCAACGCCTTTCGATTGCGGACGAACTCGGTCCAGACGGTTCTCAGGCCCAGCGTACCCACATAGTTGAGAATAATGAACGAAGGCAGGAGAAAGGCGAACTTGTCCCATGTGGGATAGAAAGCGAAGAAAAGGGTGTTGACAAGAAACGCGGTCCCGGCGGCCAGGTTGACGGTCGAGAGCTCGCGGGTAGTCAGAATCCAATAAAGACCCAGCACGATATAGATGTAGAAGATCGAAGGCCAGCCCCACTGCAATACGAACAGGCGACTGTTGGTCACGATCACGTCGAAGAGCTCGGAAGCCGAACCGAGGGTGAAAAAGATGCGAACGAAATCCGAGCCCATCGCACCGTAAGTCGCCGAACCGATGTTACCGGCGGAAAAAGCGTCTTTGATGAAGACAGCAAGGTACGGCAAGAGTCCGATCAGAAACCATAGAGCCGTCTTGAGGACCAATGAGACCCACGTGCCGTCTTTGTCTCGTCGAGGCCTGAGAAGAACCACCCCGAGCGCGGGGACCCACATCCCCATTTGCACATGATTGAAAATGGAGAGTCCCACAAGCAGCGCGGACACGTACAGCCATTTGTTCCGGTTGGTCTCCTGGAACAGGACCAAGCAGTACAGGATGGCCACACAAAAAAGCGCGTTCACCGCATAGACTTCCGCTATCGTCGAGTGCCACCACATGGAATGAGAGATCATCAGAAAAACGGCGGAAAAAACGGCAACGAGCACGCTCTTGGTCAGACGCAAGGCTAGGAAGTAGAACAGTACGATGGTGAGTGCACCAAAAAAAGCCGACACCAAGTTGCAGCGATAGGCGAGATCCCCGAAAGGTAGGAGATGGGCAAAAAGGTACCCGCTGAGGAACGTAATGTTGTGAAACTTGGCGGCGCTACCGATGTGGCCATTCAACATAGCGCTGATGATGATGGCTTGATCGGCATGTGCGAGCCCGGGCGCCGTGGTGAACACATAGAAAACGGCGGGCACGGGCAAGAACCAGACCTTTCGTACGGCATTCATCTTGTGCGCATTCTCCCGATAGACACTCGAGTCGACATCAACATTGGCGAATAGCCGACCGCTGACTTCTGAAGGCTTAGGTTCTTCAAGGATTTATTGGTGTTTAGTGGGTCAGAATAACATGGCGATTTTCAACGGGCAAGTTGGTCTTTGCCGTCGATTTGTCACGGCCGAGCTCTCTCGACCGCTCAATAGGACGCGGCAGACGTTCCATTTTGGTTGAAACCGTTATACAATAGAAGGACTGTAAACAACTCAATCCTAGAGGCTAACCAGGAATGATCCAGATCACCCGTCCATTCCTTCCTCCGCAAGAAGACTACCTTCGATATGTCAAGGGTATATGGCAGCGAAATTGGCTGACCAACAACGGCCCTCTAGTCAACGAGCTGGAGCTGAGGCTGAAAGAACATCTAGGATTGAAGCATCTTCTTTTCGTCAGTAGTGGTACTACGGCTCTACAAATCGCCATCAAGGCCCTGTCATTGAAAGGCGAAATCATCACGACTCCGTTCTCCTATATCGCAACGACCTCGTCGATACTATGGGAAGAATCGACACCGGTCTTCGTCGATATTGATCCGGAAACACTCAATATCGATCCGACAAAGATCGAAGCGGCCATTACCAAAGAAACTTCCGGAATCGTAGCCACGCATGTCTACGGCAATCCTTGTGATATCGAGGCGATCGAGAACATAGCACACCGACATCGCTTGAAAGTGATTTTCGATGCAGCCCATTGCTTTGGCTCCACCTACAAGGGAAAGTCGACTTACCTCTACGGGGATATCAGCACGGCCAGCTTCCACGCGACCAAGATATTCCATACTGTCGAGGGTGGAGCCGTTATCACCAAAGATCCGGATTTGTTGAAGGAAATGGCATTCAAGAGAAACTTCGGGCATTGCGGACCGGAGGAATTTTGGGGTGTCGGCATCAACGGAAAAAACTCAGAGCTGCATGCTGCTATGGGATTGTGCAATCTGCGATTCGCCCGCGAGCTGGTGGAGCGGCGAAAAGAACTGACGTCGCACTACGACCGGCGACTGAAGAATCTCCAAGTCACTCGACCCAGGATAAAGGACCAGGCAGAGACCAACTTTTCCTACTATCCGGTCATCTACCCTTCGGAAAAACTCCTCTTGAAAGCCAAGGAGACCCTGGAACGCAATCGGGTCTATCCGAGAAGATACTTCTATCCGGTATTGTCAACACTCAAATTCGTCAAACAAAAGAAAATGCCGGTTGCCGAGGAGATCTCCCGGCGGGTTCTTTGTCTTCCGCACTATCACGATCTGACGTTCGAAGATGTCGACTTCATCGCCCGGCTACTCCTAAGAGCACAAAACTACTGATGCGCGCCAAGCCCGGATGCGAGCAACTAAAAGCCTTCCGGGCGAAACCATGTGCCGACCGGCAAGAATAGGAAGAGGCTTTTTATCCGCCCTGAGAAAGATCGGTCAATCCTACTTGGCACAGGAATTCACCGACGGCGATGAAGAGCTCGATACGGGGAGAAATGATGAAAGAGAAGAAACAGGTTGTAATCGTTGGAGCCGGCGGCTTCGCACGTGAAGTGCTCGACATCATCGAGGCCATTCAAACGAATGATGATCCAGTAGAGTGTCTTGGATTCATCGTGGATAGGCAATATGGTGAGCCGGGTGCGATAATCAACGATCTTCCGATTCTCGGCGATCTCGAATGGTTGGTTGAAAACAGTAGAAATGTTCATGTTGTTTGCGCCATCGGAGCTCCTGAGCTGCGATTTCACATGATAAAGCGGCTGGAGAAATTGAAGTCGAGCTTCTACACGCCGGTGCATCCCCAAGCGATTATGACAAAACGCATTTCTATCGGTGACGGTAGTATCATCACAGCAGGATGCATTCTTACGAACAATATCCGGATCGGAAGACATGTCCATCTCAATCTAGACTGCACCATTGGACATGATGTCATTATCGGTGATTTTGTCACCCTATCGCCGGGATGCCATATATCGGGTAACGTGAGCCTGGGTGAAGGAGCATTCATAGGAACCGGTGCCAATATCTTGGAGAAACTTGATATTGGTGAATGGTCCCGCATCGGAGCGGGAAGCACCATCATCAAGGATGCCGAGCGGAACACGACAGTTGTTGGAGTTCCAGGCAAAGTTGTGAAGAATATGGAAAAGGACTGGCATTTGGGATGACATCTCACAGATGGATCAAAGGTGACGAGCGCTCATCCGATGTGAACCAAAGAACAGACAAATTCAGACCCAATGAGCACCTAGACCGTCTGATAGTCGAGCTGTCAAGGCTTCTGACACCCGTTCAGAAGCAAGTCAACCTCGAGTTCGATATTCCCCAAGAACCCATTGGTCTCATCCTGGGGTCTCCGAGATCAGGCACGACAGTACTACTTCAGTTTTTCGCAGCATGCCAAGCCTTTTCTTACCCCACCAATCTACTGTCGCGTTTTGCTTATGCTCCTTACGTCGGAGCGTTGACCCAGAAGATGCTCTTTGACCCCGAATATGACTATATGGGCGAGTTGGGCGATATCGAGAGTTACCGCGACTATGCGTCGGAGTTGGGAAAGAGCAAGGGAATACTTGCTGCAAGCGAGTTCTTCCACTTTTGGAGAAAGTACATTCCCAGGTATTTGCCGGAGTATGTCGATGAAAAAGAGATCGAGAACATAGATTTTGCTGACTTATCCCGATCGCTGGCATCCGTGGAATCAGCGTTGGGCAAACCATTCATTACTAAAGGGCTTTTTCTTCAGTACAACCTAACGTCATTCTACGAACGTATGCCCTATCTGTTCTTCATCCGAATTGCCAGGGAACCTATCTATGTCATGCAGTCCATCTGGTTCTCAAGATTGGATAATTACGGCTCAACGGAAGCATGGTTCTCGGTCAAGCCCAAAGAGTTCAAATCTTTGAAGGATATGGACGTTTATCGTCAGATCGCCGGGCAAGTCTACTACACAGAACGCGCCATCGAGGAAGGACTGGAGCAGGTCCCGGAAGACCGCCAAATCAAGACGGATTATGAGGAGTTTTGTTCCAATCCGGGGCTTCTATACGTGAAGATTGTCGACAAATATCGCGCTTTAGGATGTGAGTTGGATGATCACTACGGCGGACCCGACGCATTTGAGAGTAGCAGGCATCTAAAGTTACCTCTCGATGACATTCAGTGCTTGGAATCAGCCTATGATGATTTCGTGACCGGTAAGATGGTTCTCGACAGCTAGCCCTTTACACTCAAAGCGCCTTACTTGATGTATCCCAACGCCTTGAGCTCGTCTATCGTCTTTTGTGTCAGCTGATCTTGTTTGTGGTCTTTGTTCACGATGGCGCTCCGTGCCTCGTTCCCCGCGATGATGTCGTCGAGCTCCGCCCGAAGATCTTCGAGCCCCGGCGCGCTACCTGGGCTCTGATTCGACCCCGCCGCCAGGTCATGTTGCTCCCCGGGATCATCCGTCAGGCTGTAGAGCTCCAAACCCCTTTCCGAGACGATGATCTTCCTGCCGCTCTTGATCAAAGCGTACTTTTCTTTCAGCGGATACTCACCGAACACGGCCTTTTCGACAAGCCCCGGTTCCTTGTCGACAAGGAGCGTTCTTCCTGGAAACGCCTCGATGGCTGAGATCGACAACATATCCAAGATGGTCGGAGCCAATTCAATCAGACTCACTCTATCCGCAATCCTCGTCTCACCCGGATATTCGGGATGCCTGATGATGAGCGGGACATGAAGTGTCTCTTCATACATCTGGCTATGTAAGAAACCACCGTTGTGCTCGCCGAACTCTTCACCGTGATCGGACAGCAGTATCACTATCGTATCGGGGGCGTAGCGATCAATCGTTTCGAACAGTAGACCTAGCTCGGCGTCCATTTCTCTGATTTCGCCGTCGTACAGCGCAACGAGATGCTGGACGTCGCGCGGGTCCTTCTTGTCGGCGAGGCTCCAGAACGTCTTACTGAAATCAGCGTACCATCCGGTCGCGCTCATCTTCGCAAGCTCGTTCCTATCGTGGACGATGTTTCCGCCGTAATCGGCATCGAACATGGTGTCGTAGGGTGGCCGTGGAGTGTAGGGGTCGTGAACATGGTAGGTGTGATAGAAAAGGAAGAACTTGTTCTTCCAAGCGTTGTCCATTATCCACTTCTGCACACCTACCTGACCGCCCATCCTATAGGTATCGAAACCACGGTCGAAGCCGAACTTCCCATCCATGAAACCACCACCGTGGATTCCCACGGTTCGATAACCCTCCTCCTTCAGAATCTCCGTGAATGTCGCGGCGCTCCCATCCAGCACATTGATCTTCGATTCATCGACAATCGTAAAAACTCGGTGTACGGAGGGGTAGAGAGACGTGAACATGGACATGTGAGATTCCGGCGTTTTTGGAGCCGTGCTGTAGGCATTCTCGAAGACGATGGATTCGCGAGCGAATCGGTCGATGTTGGGGCTCGTGTCCCGGTTGTATCCGTAACAACCAAGATGGTCGGCTCTCAGGGTATCGAGGGATATGACAACGAGATTATAAGCATCCGCCTTGGCTACCGAGCGCTCTTCCTTGGTTGGAGATTCTTGTTGCGGGGCGCAGGCCGCAAAGAAGACCATCACAGCGGCTGGAATCGTCATTCCCTTCATTCAGTTGACACCTCTATCGGACGGATCTCGAGCCCTGACAGTTACGAGTTTCAAAATTGATGATGTGAAATATCTTACAGGATAGGTATCGACTTTTCCACAATAGCGCAAGCAAAGCGCGTTGTCGGTTCCTATGGAAGAACATCCTGCATTGACGTTCCAGCCTCCTCATGGCATCATGGTATGTACACCTTCAATCGTGCAAATAGAGACTCGGATCATCAATGGCAGCCGAGGTGCCAAGAGCAGCCTTTGCATGCCGTTAGAAATCCCGCTGGACCACATCGCCATCGAAACATGAACCACGGATCGTTCTTGTTAGCCGTTCTCGTTGTCTCGGCAAGCTGTGACGGCTTGGACCAACGAGAACTCGCCGCCGGGTCCCATCACCAGCAGAGCATGTCCTCTCTGGAGGATAGATCGATCATCTATCTAGGTTTCTCAGGATCGGACAAACCCTGGCTCGAAGCAGAAACCTACCGCGCTTTGAGTGATCACCTGACGGCACATACAGCCTACCGTTTTCAAGTGACCATCGGAAGAAACACTCAAGAGCTCCTGGGCTTTCTCGAGGAACGCTACGTTGACGTAGCGCTGTTGGAAGTGTTGAGCTACCTCGATGCTCGAAAGCAATTCGGCGCCGTCCCTCTGGTCAAACCTCTCGGCGAAGACGGGCGACCCGTCGCAAGGGCCGTTTTCGTCACCCGCGAGAGCGGACCCGTCGCGGCACTCTCCGACCTCGGTGGGCACTCCCTAGCCTTATCTTCCGCACATTCGGCCCTGGGAAACCTCATACCCCGCTATGAGCTGATGGACGCCGGTCTCGCGATCGGAGCGCTACAAGAACTAGAGAACCTGAATCACGGAGGCGACGTCGTGGAGTCCGTCCTCGAGGGACGGTTCGATGCAGGCGTCGTGGAAGAGCAGATCGCACGTACGAATCTATCTCGAGGTTTGAGGCAGTTTCACGCCTCGAGATCCCTACCCACCGGGCCCTTTGCGGTTCGACCTGACTTGCCGCACTCCGTCAAAGAGTTAATCGCCGACACCTTGTTGTTGCTCCGCATCGAGGATGCGGACGGGCGAGCCGACTGGAACCCGTCTGTTCGGTACGGTTTCGTTCGGGCCTCCGATGAAGACTACGCTCCCATCCGCGAAATCATCAATCGTCGTCCCAGCGGGTGTGGGGGAACCTGTCATTCGGACGTTCGGTTTTGACGATGTTCCGTCATATCCTGGTTCTGTTGTCTCTCGTTCCTACCCCCATACTCTTGTTCGTCTCTTCTGCGAGCTCCCTTTATCTCCAGAACCAAGGCGAGCTGCACTACCAAATCGAAGTCCTTCTACCGTTTCTATTCGTCGCCACGTTGTTGTTCGGTGCCGGTCTCCTTTTCTATACCCTCGCTAGATTCGTGCCGTTTCGTGTCGCCTTGGGTGCCTACTACGTCGCCGGTCCGCTCTACATGGTGTTTGCCTATTTGCGTCACCTTCAGACCGAGCTCTCCTTTCTGTCGCCGCTCTATGAAACAACCGGCGGTCTTCTGCTTTGGCCGGTCCTGCTCCTGGTCATCGCCGTTTTCTTGGGCGTTCGGGTCGACTCACGCCGGCTCGCGAGCTTCTCGGCGGTGTTCGGCGCACTGCTCCTACTCACCGAAACCGTCGGCTTCTTGGGTGGCGCCGAGTTTCCTTCCGAAGAGGCCTCCAGTTTCGCCGACGCCTCGGTCGAGCTCGGACCGACCCAGACCGCCCTCCCCAACATCTACCACGTCGTCATGGATGGATTTCAAACAGATTTCTTCGAAGCCGCTCGCTCGCCGGAGATTGACGAGGCTCTAGGTGGTTTCACCTACTACTCCAGAAACACATCTATTTACCACTCGACCACGATGTCCATGACCTCGGTCCTCCTGGGCCGGAAGTATGCCTACGACCGGACCCGCCTGGACTATGTGAGTCAAGCCTTCAATGCGCGAACGTCCCTGCTCTATTGGCTGAAGGCAAAAGGTTACAAGACACTCGGCGTTGTCCCTGGCCAGCGAACCCAAGAGGGTCGCGATCCGGCGAGTACCGGGCGCGACCTGAGCCTCCTGGACTACGTCGTCCGCTTCGACGACCAAATCAAGAGGGATCTCTTCGATTTGAGCGCGACGGCGTTTCGAAATCTTTGGCTCTACAGCACGCTACCCGGTCCAATCCGAGATGAGGCAAGCGACAGAGGATGGTTCACCGGCCTGGACGAAGAAGATTTGCGGCTTCTGGGGAACCGCAGGCTCCTCCCCCGCTCCGCGCAAGTGTTGTCTCACCTGGGCTTCGAGGCCTTCTTGAGAGAGGAAGAACGACTGGCAACGAGCGGCCGCTATACCTACATCCACCTGCTGATCCCCCACTGGCCCTTCAATTTGAGGGCGGATTGTTCCTTTCAAGCCGACGAGGTCAAAACCTCTCCGGTCGAGCAAGCCAAGTGCGGCATGGTACTCGTCTCCCGGTTCGTAACTCTACTGAAGAAGCTGGGACGCTTCGAGGATTCTCTGATCTTGATCCACGGGGATCACGGCGGGTTTTTTAGGACTCGAAACGGCGCTTTGACGCCCTACGAGCGATCACGATCGCTTCGAGCGTTGCTTTTGGTGAAACCCTTCGGCGTGGCAGCCAACGGCGGCATGCTCCCATCGGACGCCGAGACCACGCTCCTCGACATCAAGCCCGGCCTAATGAACGCGGTTGCCGACATACGTCGGCACGACTCGAGCCCTCGCGAGGCTCTCGTGCCGCAAGGAGGTGTCGTTCCTTTCCTCGAGGGCGAGACTCTCGAGACGACCCAGTTCATCCTTGCCCGGCGCGGTTTCAACTTGGGGAATATCATCGAGGTTCACCATCCTACTTACGAAGCCAACCGGATCATCGCCCAGGATCCACCTCCCTATACCTATGCCAAGGGTGAGGGCCAGGGCCAGGTCCGGGTATTGCTGTCACTAGGACCGCGCGATATCGCCACGATCATGCCGGACTTCATCGGTCGAGAGATCGATGACGTTCTTCCCACCATCATCGCCCGAGCGCGCGAGGGGACCATGTCGAACGCTCGTATTCACTACGTCGAACAAGTCGGGCTTCCCCGTGGGAGAGTCGTGGGACAAAGTCCCAAGGCAGGGGAAAACATCGATAAGAAAGCCGAGATCTCGCTTTATGTCAGCAAAGGTTCTTGAACGACCGCCGTTGCCGCGCCTCATTCTCCTGCTATCTCTAGCAGCCACTCCCACCATTGTGTTCCTATCCTCGTCGAACGGTTTGTTTCTCGCCAATCAAGAGGAGCTTCATCATCAACTTGGGGTTCTCTTTCCTTTTGTAAGACTCTTCTTCTTCACTCTAGCCGCGGGCATTGCTATTCTGACTCTGTCCAAATATCGCCCAGCTCGCTATCTCCTTTGTGCCTACTACGTGATCGGGCCTTATTACTTGGCGTTCCTCTTCCTTCAGAAGATTTCGATAGGCTTTTTTTCCTTCAGTTATGTTTTTGACACTCTAGCGGGTTTTCTCGTCCTCATCTTGGGGTTCTTTGCGTTGGTGATCCGGTGGGGACCTCGTTTCAATCCCGAGGTCGTGGCCCGGCCTTTTGCGCTTCTCGCTCTCCTTCTGCTTTCAATGGAGTCCTATTCCTTCGTCACCCGTCGGGTGCCCCCTCCCGTTCCCGTGACGCAATCGCTCCAAAGCCGCGAGGAACGACGAGACCTGCCGAACATTTATCACATCATTTTCGACGGATTTCAAAGTGATTTCTTCACCCTGACGCTCACCCCCGAGACCTCCGAAGCTCTTCAAGGATTCATCTTCTTCCCGAAAGCAAAGTCGCGATACGAGCTGACAGAGATGTCCCTGCCATCGATCTTCACCGGATCCGAGTTCGACCGCGACGTGGCGAGAGCGGACTACATGCGGCGTCCCTACCGGTCCGAGCTGTCGTTCCTCCACCCGCTCAGGGAGAAGGGATACCAGACCCTGGCTTACCTGCCCATAGGCCATCGATTCGGTGCCACACTACTCGACGAAATCGTCTTTCATCGCTCGAACGCCAGAGAAGAGGAGCTTTTGAAGTTGAACACGGCGACCTTCCAGAGACTCTGGCTCTATGCCAGCGCCCCCCTGTTTCTTACGAGACAGCTGATGGAGACGGAATGGTTCATACAATACGGCGTCAAGGGGGATATGCGGTTGATGAAGAACGAGAGGTTTCTGGCTTACTCCCGACCGGTCGCCTCCTATCTCAGCTTCTTGAATGTGCTCGAACAAGAACCGCTCCTTCCGGCACACGGCCTCTATACGGTCGTCCACACGTTCATCCCCCACCCTCCGGACGTGCTCGACGCTGATTGCAACTACGGCCGGGCTGACATTCAATCCGGGCCCTTGGATATGACCCGATGTGCAACAAAGCTCCTGTTGAGTTTCGTGGAACGACTCGAGGAGCTCGGACGCTTCGACGATGCCTTTATCGTGGTCCATGGGGATCATGGAGGGTTCTATAGCCTCGAGAACGACCGGCTGATTCCCAGTGAGTCCACCTCCCGCAGGGCATTGCTCTTGATCAAGCCGGTTGGCAACGCTCGCCCGTTTGCTATTTCCGAATCCAAAGCGAGCCTCATGGATATCGCACCGACACTTCTCGAGGCCCTCGATGTCGACCACGATCTGGAGTTCGATGGTGCGGTGCTTACTGAGGTTCTAAGATAGTACTCAAGTACTCGAGAATTCAGGAATTTAGGAAATCAGGAAATCAAGAATCCGGAAAGGCTTTCCTCGAGAGTTCCTATTCTTCCAACTGTGCCTGCGTTGACGATCTGAGACATTGGATCCGACGTCTCGGTGGCGTCCCTGCCTTGATATCTCTCAAGCCTTGGCTCATATCGTCGCGTAGCCTCTCGAGTTCGTCGGTTGTGACCACTTCGTTCCTTACGAACAAACGGTTGAGATAAGAAGCCGAAAAGTCGTACTGGCCGACGAGCTCATAGCTCCCGGCCATTCCCACGCTCAGGGCTTCCTCCTGTTTTCCATGGGGCTCGAACGGCTCTCTCGTCCTCGAATGGAGGAGGATGAGGTCGGGGCGTCGTTCCAAAACGTATTCCGCGATCTTAGCGCCCACGATATCGTTGTTGAACGTCCCTTCCTCGTGGATCCATCGGGCGATGTCGCGATCGATCAAACCGTAGAGATCCAACGACAACAGCTCGGAGTAATAGGGCACCACGCCAATCCGCTTCGTTGCCAGTTCACAGGGGGGCTCAAAGTTCGCCTTCAACCACAAGCCCAACGGCTTGGCATTGTCTCCGGCATTCATCAAGTCGTAGGGCAAGTTGTTGCGATCCCTCAGGATGGAGCTTCGATAGGTGTATTGGTGTAGTAGCGTGAAACCGAGGATCAGCAGCGCCGCCGCCGCGCGATATCTAGTGAAACGACCTCCCATGTCTCGAACAACCGACCATCCCAGCACATAGACGAGGGGGAAAACGGGGACGAGGAACCGGCTGTTGGGCATCCAATCCCCGCCGGCGTAGAAAACAAACAAGACCAAGGGAAGGATGGACCAACCTAGCATCTTGCGGTATGCAATCCAGGGGTTCGATTTGCTCAGAAAGGCAAAGAGGATCGCGAGAGCCGGCCATACATAACCCAGGTCTTTAACCGCCTGGTCGATGTAGGCGATTCCACCAATGGGAAACTCTCTTCCGAAGGATCCGCTGGGCTTGGCATAGTAGGTATTGGGAAGTATGTCCCCGAAATATCCGTACCTCACCAGCAGCAAACCACCGGTCGCTACGGCGAAAGCCACCCAACGCCAAATCTGTTCCCGATAGGCACGAGCCCCCGTGGTCATGAGCCGGACAAGAGACGCTCCTAGAAACATGATCGGGAACAAGACACCTTCCGGTCTCGAGACGACGACGAGGAACGAGATCGTCAGCAGCTTGCCCGTTTGGTCCTTTCCACTATGGAAATGGTCGGCTGCCAGTTTTGCAAAAACCACGAGGAGTAAACCGAAAGAGACCGTCTCTAAACCCGACTGAGAGTAAAGGACCAGTGAAATGTCCGACGTGATGAGAAGAGCAAGTCCCACTCGCCAAACCACGCCCATGTCGCCCCGTCTCGCGACGAGGTCGCAGACATACACGATGAGCATCAAGCAGGCGGATGCAAGGCATTTAGAGAGAATCAGGGGATTCAGCCCAAATCGCGCTCCCAAAGACAGGACGAGGGTCCAAAGGGCGTTCGAGAATCCCTCCACCCTTTCCCCGGGATTGAAGACGAGTCCGTTACCTTGTGCCAGGTTCTCGGCAAACCGATAGCTTATGAAGGCGTCATCAGTTGTCCAGGAAAAAAAGGGAAAAGCCCAAAGTAGGAACCAAGCGACAGACCCGGTAACGATCAACCCGCCAACCATCGCCTGCTGCCGGCTCATTTGAATCTCCATATGTTATTATAATGTTTAAAATGAGTTGGTTCCGCCGAATCCGTAGCCTCTGGCGGGAGTTCAACAACCTTAAGGCTGTTTTGTCTCTTCCGGCAAGCGATCGCCGGCTAATCGTCTACAGCGAGGACGTGAGCTCCTTCTCCATGGTCGAGGGCTATTTGAACCAGCTCATGGAGGTCCATGGCTCATCCGTTGTCTATGTCACTTCGGCACCTCAGGACCCTCTTTTTGAGCGGCATCACCCGAAGATGTCCGTTTACTATGTCGACAGGCTCGTACCGACCCTCGTTCCCAGATGTGACTCGAAGGTCTTCTTCACCACGATGCCGGACCTTGGAAAACTCCACGTCCCCCGTCCCGCGAAGCCAACCTATTGTCTCTATGTCTTTCATTCATTGAACAGCATCCACGAAGTCTACCGACCCGGAGCCTTCGACAACTACGACGGCTTCTTTTGCGCCGGCCCCCATCATTCAAAGGAGCTCGCAGCTCATTTCGAGCGCTATCATCTAGCCCCCCCGGATCTTCACGAAGTCGGCTACTATAAGCTCGACCGGGTCTACGAAGCTCACTCGTCACATAAGAAAAAGCTCGAAGACCAAAAAACAATCCTCTTGGCACCCTCTTGGGGCAAGGGAAATCTACTCGAGTCCCACGGTATCGAAATCGTTGAACGCCTCTTGCCTTTGGGCAAGCGCATCGCCATTAGGCCTCACCCTTGCTTCTTTCTTCCCATCTATCCCGAGGGCCGACAAATCGTCGAACGCATCGCTCAACGGTTCGAGGAGCTTCCCAACGTCGAGATCGAAAGAAGTATCGACAACGAAGACTCCTTTCACGAAGCCGACGTCATGGTGAGCGACTTTTCCGGTGCCGCCTACGAGTATGCTCTAGGAACGCTCCGGCCCGTCATTTTCATCGATGTGGCCCGCAAGACGTTGAATCCCGACTGGAAGGAGCTTGGGTTGCCGACATTCGAAGACAAGATGCGATTCCAAGTAGGGAAGGTTATCTCGCCGAGCGACGTCGCGCGGATCGACCGGGAAGTGGTTGAGCTATTGCAGCAAAAGGCCGCCTACCGCGAACGACTCGAAACGTTGAGGCAATCCGCCATCTACAACTTCGGCCGAAGCGCTGAAGTAGGAGCCCGCATCATCAACGAGATTTTGGAGAAATGAAGATGCCAAAGGTATACGTCGCAATGAGCGCCGACCTGGTCCACCCCGGCCATATGAACATCATCAAGGTGGCTCGAGACCTGGGAGAAGTGACGGTAGGCCTTCTCACCGATGAAGCGATTGCCGGGTACAAACGGCTGCCATTCTTGAGCTACGAACAAAGGAAAGCGGTCGTCGAGCAAATCAAAGGCGTCGTGACGGTCATCCCGCAGGAAACACTCGACTACGTTCCCAACCTCAAGAAACTCAAACCCGACTTCGTCGTCCACGGCGACGACTGGAAAACGGGCGTTCAAAGCGAAACACGTCATCGGGTCCTGGAAACCCTCGAAGAATGGGGCGGGACTCTAGTAGAGCCTCCCTACACCGCGGGCATTTCTTCGACTCAGTTGAACGCGAGCTTGCGCGAGATCGGAACAACGCCCGAGATCCGCATGAAACGACTCCGCCGACTCCTGGCCGTCAAACCGATGACCCGAGCTCTCGAAGCTCACAACGGACTGACGGGACTCATCGTAGAGAACACCTCTGTTCAAAAAGAAGGGGTCAAAAAGGAGTTCGACGCCGTATGGATCTCGAGCCTCACCGACTCCACGGCGAAAGGCCGTCCCGACATCGAGTATGTGAGCCTCACATCCCGCCTTGCGACGATCGAGGACATACTGGAGATCACGACCAAACCCATCATCTTCGACGGCGACACGGGAGGGATTACCGAGCATTTCGTTTTCACCGTCAAGACACTCGAGCGCCTGGGAATATCAGCGGTCATCATCGAAGACAAAGTGGGTCTCAAAAAGAACTCGCTTTTCGGCACCGACGTCGTGCAGAGGCAGGACGACAAGAATGCCTTTGCCCACAAGGTGAGCGCCGGCAAAGCCGCACAGGTAACGGACGATTTCATGATCATCGCGAGAATCGAGTCTCTCATCTTGAAGCAAGGTATCTACGATGCTCTGGCCCGTGCCTCCGCCTACATCGAGGCGGGGGCCGACGCCATCATGATCCACGCCAAACAACGAGACCCCAAGGAGCTCTTCGAGTTTTGCGCCGAATATGCCCGTCTCAAGCGCCAAGTTCCTCTGGTGGCTGTACCGACCGCCTACAGCCACGTCACAGAAGAAGAGCTCGAGAGCGCAGGTGTCCGATTGGTGATCTATGCCAACCATCTCCTTCGAAGCGCCTACCCGGTGATGGTGGAAACCGCGAAGACGATCCTCGAGCACTCCCGCGCGAAGGAAGTAGAGGACCACTTGATGTCCATCGACGAGATCCTCACACTCATTCCTGGAGGGAAATAGATGACGCTCCTTTTTGGTAGGCGGGGCCGTCTGGGCCGCCGAGCTAAGAGCTACGCTCGAGGACTACTCCTGGTTGGTCTGTCAGCAAGCTGTGGGGCGCCGTCACCGCCGCCGTCGTCTTCGATCAAGGTGCTCCTGGTTGGCCTCGACGGTGCAAGCTGGAATTTCATCGACCCCATGCTGGCCCGTGGGTCCCTGCCCAACTTGAGGCGCCTCATCGACCGAGGGGTCCGCGCACCCTTGAAGACGATCGAGCCTAGTCTCTCGGTTGTCGTCTGGACCTCCATCGCGACTGGAAAAACTCCTTCGGAGCACGGTCTCACGGGTTGGGACATCGTCGATGAAGAGACCGGAGAGCCTCTTCTGGTCAGCTCTTCGATCAGAAAGGTCGAGGCGCTCTGGACGATCCTCTCTCGGGCGAACCGAAGTGTCGGCATCGTCAATTGGTGGGCTACCTGGCCTGCGGAGCCGGTGCACGGTTTCATGGTCTCGGATCAGTTCAGTCGACGCGAACGAGCGCGTTTGGAAGAGGCGACTTTTCCGAGAGAGCTCAGTTCGGAGCTCGCAAGAATCGAGTCGACGGAATGGCCGTGGATGCGGCGCATGCTCGAAGAAGGTAAGCTGAGAGTTCTTTCCGACCGCTCGAAACCGGCATCTGAGCACGAACTAACCCCGGCCCGTTGGGAGCAGGCGCTTTTCCTGTATGGGCACGATCTCCGGGGTGAGCATGCCGCGCTGCATCTACTGTCCACAGACCGCCGGCCCGAGTACTTCGCCATTCTCTTGGGAAAAATCGACGTGGCATCCCACTACATGTGGGAGTTCCTACCCGTTGAGAAACGCGACGAAGTCGCGTTCAGCCGAATGTTGGAACCCGTATATGCTCATGAAGATGAGCTCCTGGGACGACTTCTGAAGTATACAGACAACGACACCGATGTGATCATCGTCTCCGACCACGGGTTCGAGCGTACCTCAAAAGGCTACGATCACAAGGAGTCCGCTCCGGACGGCATCTTCATTGCTTCAGGGCCCGGATTCCGGAAGGGTATCGAGCTCGCCGAAGTCTCCGTGTACGACATCGCACCTACTGTCCTTCACTTGATGGGCCTTCCCGTGGCTCGGGACTTGGAGGGAAAGGTCCTCGAGGATGCGCTGTCGCTAGAAAGACCTATCGCCTGGGTGGACACGCACGAAACCGGGCGCTTCACTCCGCGAGCTCTCCGGAGCCCACATCGAAGAACGGCTCAAGGACCAACTGCGGTCTTTGGGTTACATCCACTGACTCGGAGGCGAGCAAGTATGCTGGACTGTCAATCTATATACGACAAGTTTCGGAACCTCGATATCGGGCTCTTCGCAGGTGTGCCGGACTCCCTACTCAAGAGCTTCTGCGCTTACATCACGGATCACGCCGAGGATTGCAGTCATCTCATTACGGCGAATGAGGGGGCCGCCATCGGGCTAGCTACCGGCTACCACCTCGCTACCGGTAAGTTGGCACTGGTCTACATGCAAAACTCAGGGCAGGGCAACGCCATCAATCCTCTCGTTTCCCTCGCCGATCCAGATGTCTACTCCATCCCGATGCTGCTATTGATCGGATGGCGCGGCGAGCCGGGCCATCGCTGATGAGCCCCAACACACCAAACAAGGGAAGATCACCCTTCCCCTCTTGGAGTGCCTCGACATTCCCTACAAAGTGCTTCCTGAAACGCTTGACGAGGCGCTATCGTCCATCGATGAAGCGGTGGCGGATGCGAGACGTCTCTCCGGGCCCGTCGCTTTGGTGGTCCGCAAGGGGACCTTCGCGCCCTATTCTCTCACGCAAAAGGCAGCCAATCCTTACACCATGAGCCGTGAAGAGGTCGTTCGGCGGCTCGTTGAGACGCCTCCCCCCTTCCGCAGTCATCGTCTCCACGACGGGTAAGGCATCCCGCGAGCTCTTTGAAATACGGGCGAGCTTGGGACACCCGCCGGGAGCCGATTTCCTGACGGTCGGCTCCATGGGCCATGCTTCGCACATCGCGCTTGGAGTCGCTCGCGCACAACCGAAAAAGCAAGTCTACTGCTTGGATGGCGACGGAGCGCTGCTCATGCACATGGGCGCTTTGGCCACCATCGGCAGCGTGGGTCCCACAAATTTCAAGCATCTGTTGATCAACAACGGAGCTCACGAATCAGTGGGCAGCCAACCTACGGCCGGATTCGATGTCGATTTCCCCGCCATCGCAAAGGCATGTGGATACCGGATCGACGGACTCTACGAACAAAGTCGATGAGCTCCCTTCGAAGCTCGACAGGCTCTCGAGCTCCGAGGGACCGAGCCTCCTCGAGATCCGTACTCAATGCGGCTCCCGCGCCGAGCTAGGACGGCCCACCACGACCCCTTTGGAGAACAAACAAGCCTTCATGAGACGATTGCGCTCATGAATCCAAACATTGTATTTGGGCCGGGCAGCATCCGTCAGGTGGGCACATTTCTTCTGAAGAACAATGTCCAATCAGTATTCTTGGTGGCGGGACGGACCTCCTACTCTACCAGCGGGGCCGAGGCGGCACTCGAAGACATACTGAGGACCAGAGAGGTGGCAACCTTTTCGGGTTTCGAGTCCCATCCGAAAATGGACGACATCGAAAGGGGCCTCAGCCTCTTTCGTCAAGCATCATGGGATTTGATCCTAGCCGTGGGCGGCGGCACCGCTATCGATACGGCCAAGCTCATTGCGATTTTGTCGGCACAAAGCTCTTCCCCCTTGGATATCGTACTCGGACGGAAGGACATCCGAACGCCCGGACCACCCGTCATGGCCCTTCCAACGACCGCCGGAACGGGAAGTGAAGTCACTCACTTTGCCGTTGTCTATGTCGACGACCACAAACACTCGCTGGCCCACCCGACGATGCGGCCGTCCTATGCCATCGTCGATCCCGAGTTAACCTATAGCATGCCGCCTGGAATCACCGCCGTCACCGGGCTAGACGCCTTCTCACAGGCCGTCGAGTCGATGTGGTCCATCCGGGCAACCCCTCAATCCGAAACCCATTCCCGGGAAGCGATACGACTCGCTCTGAAACACCTCTCCGAGGCGGTTCACCGGCCGACGCCCGTTTGCCGCCTCGCCATGTCCAGAGCTTCCCATCTCGCAGGCAAGGCCATCGACGTCACCAGGACCACCGCTCCCCACGCCATTTCCTACACCATGACATCTCGGTTCGGGGTTCCCCATGGCCTCGCTGTCGCCCTAACGCTGGGTCCGACGCTCGTTTACAACTCACGGGTGACAGCGGAGGACTGTCAGTCTGAACGAGGGGCCGAGGACGTGAGGCGCGCTATTGACGAGGTGCGAGTTCTGCTGGGTTCCCGGGACGCCGGAATCTTCCCGGCAACGGATTGCCGAGCTCATCGAGTCACTGGGCTTACCTACCCGCTTGCATGATGTGGGAATAAGAACGCCGGCGGACCGCCAGTTCCTCCTGGACAATGTAAACCTGGAGCGCCTCGCCAACAATCCTAGAAAACTCACACGCGAAGCACTCTCGCAGATCATAGAGAGCATCGCGTGAAAGAAACAACTCAAGTACTCAAGTACCCGAGTACTCAAGGAAAGAGTCCTGTCCGATTCTCGAGTTCTCGAGTTACTTAAGTTCTTGAGTTCTTCTGTCACTCGAGCACATTCACCAAACAGTGGATCCCGCCCTTGCCCTGGTCGGCGTCGGTACCAACGGTGATCACCCGGTATCCCAGAGACTCGAAGGTCTCGATGTTCTTCTCGACGATCTCTTTGTCCAAATCCGTTTGCCCCGAAAACGTTGGCATGAGCAACGTCTTCTGTTGGGTCTGAGCATCCACATAAGGAATGGCGTTGACATAGTTCTGGTAGCGCTGAAGATTCTCCACCGTCATGTCGACATCGACGAGTTTGAAGCCGGAGCTCGAGAGGCTCGTCCTCAGCTTTTCAAGGTATTGCATGACGAGCCTTTCGCCCCTATCCTCCGCCTCCTCGGCTGAAGATGGACCAACGATTCGGGCCACACCCACAACACCGCCGTCCAACGGGATCATCGCTTGGTCCAAATGGTACAAGAGCTCGGGCTGCAAACGATCACCGGCATCGATCGACGCAACAACAACCTCGTCCGCACCATGAATCCTCTCAATCAGCTCGACGATTCTCGCATCCGACAGCTCCTCGCCAATCAGACCGCGCCACACCATGCGTGTCTTGTTGAGCACATCTCCTCCACAGAACACGACTTTTCTACCATCAACCTCGCCGTAAAGGATATTGCCACCCTGAAAAACCAGCGGTCCTCTCACCACTTCCGCCTCGGCAATCGAAATCTCCTTCAAGTACCCATTGTCCGCCAAAACGGACGAGCTCGTGTTCGAATCGACCGAGCTGTAGTACTTGTAGACTTCCGAAATATGCAGCACGGTCCGGCCGCCCGGCCTTCTCATCACTTCGAAAAGATCTTGAGCCCACTCCGTGCCCGAATGTCTCGCACGAAATGAGTCTACCGTATCCACCTGAACCAACTGGTCCTTTTCCGGACGGACCAGGAAAAAACGACCGTCTTTGATTCTGATGGTCTCGAATGCGAGGATTCGAACACGGTCGGAGTAGGGCTTGTTCTCGAGCTCGTTCTCGATCCGCTCGACAAGGATGTCCGGAGTCAAAAGAAGAATCTCCGTATAGTCGGGCAGCCGTTCCAGAATGCTCTCCTGAAGCGCGAGCGTCGTGTCCCCTATACTCAATGAAATGACGACTCTGTTCAGCGAGCGCTCGTATTCCGGAACAACTCGACAATCGGCCAGCGTCTCCAACGGGGCTTCGATGGGGTTCGTTGGCGGCGTTTGCCTCTGGTCCGAGCAATAGAGCTGGATCGCCACTGCACATAGAACCACTTTTTCTCTCGTCTTCATCGCCCTACTCAATCACTATGTCTGAATGAACCGCTCTCGCTCACCGGGTCCAGGGAGAGGACAAACCTCGTACCTCCCAAAGATACGGTAACGGTTCTTGGCTATCAGATCGTAGCCCAAGTCCGTGAGCGCCTTCGGTAAAATCTTCATGAGCCCTACCCAAATCCGGAACCCTTTCAGTTGGTCCAAGATCGTCACGACCGCTTCCGACCTCGAAAGGAGCTCTTCGGGTCCCGCGGAGGCCTCTCGAAGCAGGTAGAGAGTATTCACCTCCGTCGCCGGACGTTGGTGCCTCACGAGAATCTCGCGTGAGAACTCGCTTTGTAGAGAAGCAAAACGGAAACGACCCTCAGTGTCACGCTTCAGAACGAAACGGTTGAGGCGGTTACACAATCCGCAGAGACCGTCGTAGAGGATGATGAAACGTTCTCCCCGAGGTCCTTGGCTCACGCCTCCATCTTACCTTGAATCCCGAGCTCTTCGCGGCGTGCTCGGTGAGCCACGATGAGTGCCGCAGCGAGTAACAGTAAGTCTTCGATGACGCTCATCCAGCCGATGCTCCGTCCCTCGCCGGAGAGCGTGAGGCATCCACAGTCGATGTCGACTCCGCGAAAGAGGTTGACGCTAAGGGCAACGATGAAAACGAGCAGGAGCACACTCAGAATCAATGAGCTTTCGAACCGCAGCACCCCCACGATGAGCGCCAATCCGACGAAAAGCTCCAACCAAGGAAGGACCATGGCCACGAAGTTGGACAGGACGAAGGGCAGAAGTTGATAGTTATAGACGACCTTGGAGAACTCGACCGGGTGCAGGATCTTGTCCGCGCTCGCATAGACGAACACACCGCCCAGAACCAAACGGCAAACCAGCCCGACCGATCGGCTTTCGACCCACTTCATTTCGTTCACTCGCTCGAGCTGGGAAGCTCCACCGGAAGGCCCGCTTCGCTCCATTCCGGCCAACCTCCTTCGTAGATGTATACGCGCCCATAACCCTTTGCATTCAACAACTTAGCAAGCTCCACACTCTCTTCGCAACCGTATCCACTACAATAACAAACGATTTCGAGCTCCCGAGAGGGCAGGAGTTTTTCTACGCGCTCGAAGCTCTCAGCAAAATCTTCATAGGGTAGAGACACCGCACCCTTGATGTGTCCTTCGAAACGGTAGAAATCCTCGGCCCTGGCATCGACGAAACTCACGCCATCTCTCCATTTTTCTTCAGCCTCGACGAGCTCTATGAACCAGTTCTCTTCCAATCCACTCACGGCCTTTAGAGGGTTACGGGCCAGAGCGATGCCTTCATGAGAGACGACATAGTTATGGAAGAGGCCCATCGCAACCGAAGCGCCTACGAGCGCCGTAATGTTCAACCACTTATCCCGCCAGAAGGACATCCTCACCTCAGATCGTATTTCTGGATCAGATACCGAAAAGAACGCAAGCTCATGTTCAGCAGTTTCGCCGCCTTCGTTTGAACGCCCCCACCTTGCTCGAGAGCGGCCTTTAGCAGCTGCTTCTCTACGTTTTCCACCTGGTCGTGGAAGTGGATTCCGTCATCGGGAAACTCTCTCGGGATATCTGTAACTCCCAAGGTAGCCATCAGATCTTTACGCTTCGTCAGCGTTTCCGGCAATCTCTCAGCCCGTATCATCGGTGTCGTCTCGAGTGCGACGGCGCGCTCGATGACGTTTTCCAACTCTCTTACATTGCCCGGCCAATCATGGACGGCAAGCAAATCCAGAGCCTCATCCGAGATCCCTCTGATGGCTTTTCCAATACGTTTGTTGG
This sequence comes from uncultured Acidobacteriota bacterium, assembly GCA_963697355.1. Classification (GTDB taxonomy): domain Bacteria; phylum Acidobacteriota; class Vicinamibacteria; order Marinacidobacterales; family DATDRI01; genus CAVONV01. The sequence continues at coordinate 248,875 of CAVONV010000013.1, read as the reverse complement.
CTCGACCGAGAAAATGCTCGGCGAGTAGAGGAATATCCTCGCGGCGTTCCGAGAGGCGCGGCAAATGAATCGGGATAACGGCCAAACGATAGAACAGAGTCCTCTCGGAACGTCTTTTCTCCAACCATCAACTCCAGGTTCTTGTTGGTCGCTGCGATGATGCGTACATCGACATCGATCTCTCCAGGCGCTCCGATACGTCGGATCTTCTTCTCTTGAAGAACTCGCAGCAACTTGACCTGCATCGAGGGGCTCATCTCGGCGATCTCATCCAGGAAGATCGTACCGGTATGGGCGACTTCGAAGAGACCTTTGTGGTTGGCATGGGCACCCGTAAAGGAGCCTTTGATATGCCCGAAAAGCTCGCTCTCCAACAACGTTTCCGGAACGGCACCGCAGTTAATGGAGACGAACGGTTCTGATGATCGCAAGCTGTGAACGTGAATGGCTCGCGCAACGAGCTCCTTACCTGTCCCACTCTCGCCGGTGACCAAAACCGTGCTCTGCGTCCGTGCTATGGCTTGGATCTGTTCGTAGAGCTCGGCCATTTTCGGGCTCTCGCCAATCATCGTGTCCACGCCGTGCTTTTCACGAAACTCTCGCTTCAAGTGGAGGACTTCTTCTTTGAGATGACGCCTCTCCAAAGCATTGCTCACCGTGTTCTTGAGCTCTTCAATCTTGAAAGGCTTGGTCACGTAGTCGTAGGCCCCTAACCGAAGGGCTTCTACGGCAGTCTCGGTGGAGGCATAAGCCGTAATCATGATCACCGGGATTTCGGAATTCAGCTCCTTGACGTATCTCAGCACTTCGACACCCGTCATGTCCGGCATTCGGATATCAGAGATCACCAAGTCGTAAGAGTCTTTCTTCAGACGCGTAATGGCATTTTCCCCGGAATGCGCGGCGGTAACGCGATACCCCTCCTTGCTCAAGGCTATCTCGAGCAACTGACGCATCGAAGATTCGTCGTCTACCACGAGAATGCTGCTCACTCGAACGTCCTCCGATCAATAGGAAAACGCACGGACACCTCGGTGCCGCGCGGTGATATGCTGTCGACTCGAATCGACCCATTGTAGTCCTGAACCATGCGATGGACGATAGCCAGACCGAGGCCGCTCCCCTGCTCGAAATCGCCTTTGAAGGGTATGAAGATCTCGTGTACTTCACCATCACCGACACCAACACCTTCGTCGCGAAAGGCCAAGACAACTTCCCCCGATTCGCTCGCGACGAGCTCCATCTCCAAGCAGCCTCCCCCCGGCATGGCTTGGATCGCGTTTCGCGCCAAATTCCACGCGATCTGTTTCATCTGGTTCGCGTCAGCGAAGAGCATCACGGGTTCCGGCGGGAGTTTGAGCCTGATCTCGTGCTCCTCCTGGATTTCGGCGCTATTCCTGAGCAAGGTGGCGGTTTCTTCCACCACTTTGCGGAGGTCGATATCGTCGGGATTGAAACGTGGCGGCCGGGCGTAAATCAGAAAATCGCTTAGAATTCCAGATAGCCTCTCCGACTCGCGGACGATGATATCCATGAGACGCGAGCACTCCCCGTCCAATCCAAGCGATTCCTTCAAAACCTGCACCGAACCGCTGATCGAGGCCAGCGGATTGCGGATTTCATGTGCCATTCCGGCGGCCATCTCTCCCATGGTCGCCAAGTTTTCTTTCAAGCGGATTTCGCGCTCTAGTCTTCTGATCTCGGTGAGATCCTGAAACGTGAACAGATAACCACTTCTGCTCTCTCCTCTGAACATCAAGTAAGAACCACTCAGTCCCAGATAGGCTTGTTCACCGCGGCCATTCACAAAGGTCCCCTCCATACGGCAGTACCTCCGTTGGTCGAGCACCACCTGCAGACGATCGAGGTAGTCCTCCTTCTCGCCCAAGATCTCCTGAACGCGACGGCCTACGGTTTGTTCGGCTTCGACTCCCAGAATGCTCTCCGCCGAGCTGTTGAGGAAATTGATACGACCATCGAGATCTGTCGTCATCAACCCGGATGCGATGGAATCGATGACCGTTTGATTGAACGCCTGTAGATCCGCGAGGTGATCTGAAGTTTCCTCGAGCTCTTGCCCCGTCTTTCTCAAGCTTTCAGAAAGATAGCTGGTCAAGTAGGCAACGGTGAAAAAGCCAAAACTATTGAAAAAGATACTGTAATACAGGATCTCCGCTTCGAGTGGTGCCGGCCTCAAGGCACTGAGGCTGTGTGCGGGGACTACCCCAAAAAAAACGGCGAGCAGCACGCCTCCGTAGCAAACCGAGGCCACACCCGCGGCGACCAAGCCACCCCGACGGTAAAGGATGATGCCGGCGGCAAGGATGGTCACGAAATACAGCAAGGAAAAGTTGTTCTCGATTCCCCCCGTGTAATAAACCACACCCGTGATGATGAAGAGGTCTCCCAAAATCTGGACATAGGCGAACTGTCGCCGGAAATTTTCGGTAATCGGCCAGACGAGCGCGTAAAGAAGTGTGAGAACGTACGTTAAAGCAATGAGGTAATAGAGAGGTCTCGCTTGACCTTCGGGCTCCGAGATCACCTCGACGGTCACCGCGGAGCCGAGCAGCGTCGTCACCACGATGACCCTGAGCACCATCAGCCAGACGAGCCGTTTCGCAAGCAGGCTATCGAGGGGTTTGGTTAGTTTGTCTTGCAATGGAGCTCTACCCCACCGGCAGAATACCGGGGGTCAATGGTCTACGATGCTTCTCCGGATCGTTGCCGGTTCGCGAGACAACTCCGCTAGGTCAACTTGTTGATGAGATCGAAAATCGGGAGATACATCGAGATGACGATTCCCCCAACCACGGTTCCGAGGAAAAGGATCAGAAGGGGCTCCATCAACGTCATCAAGTTCGCGACCGCCACATCGACCTCATCTTCGTAGAAATCGGCGATTTTCGACAACATCTGGTCCAAGGCGCCCGTTTGCTCCCCGACCGAGATCATTTGAACGACCATCGGCGGAAAAACCTTGCTCTCCGTCAAAGGCTGCGCCAAAGATTGGCCGCCCTCAACGCTCTTGCGGGTCTTCATGATCGCGTCTTCCACGATGGCGTTTCCGGCGGTACGCGCGGTAATTTCCAATCCGTCGAGAATCGGCACGCCGCTCGAGATGAGAGTGGACAATGTCCGGCAGAAACGAGCCACGGCAATCTTCCGAAGGATCATGCCGAGTACTGGCATCTTCAACGTCAATCCGTCGATCACCCTCCGGCCGTTGTAGGTAGCGTAGTACCTTTTCAAGGCATACCCGATGACGACCATCCCCACGACTATGAACGGGAGTAACCGGACGAACCAGTTCGACAAAGCGATGACGATGCGTGTCGGAAGCGGCAACTGTGCGCCGAGCCCGGCAAATAGAGCCGCAAACGTCGGGATGACTTTCCACAAGATGACGGCTACAACCAATCCGGCAATGGACACGACCGCGATCGGATAGACCAGAGCCGACTTGACTTGAGACTTCAATTTGACGTTTTTCTCGATGTAGGTGGCAAGTCGTTTGAGAATGATGTCCAGGATACCACCGGCTTCACCGGCGGCAATCATGTTCGTGAAGAGATCGTCGAACACTTTGGGATGCTTCTTCATGGCATCCGCCAGTGAGGCACCGCCTTCGACGTCTTGCCGTACGGCAAGAAGTACCTTTTGGAAAGCCTGATTCTCCTGCTGCGTCCCTAGGATCTCTAGACACTGTACCAAAGGCAAGCCGGCGTCGATCATGACAGAGAACTGCCGCGTGAAGACCGCCACGTCCTTCGAGGAGATACCCCCACCAAGCCGAGGGAAGCTGATCTCCTTGCCCTTTTCTTTGATGCTCGTGACCAAGATCTGCTCTCGACGGAGCATAGCAATGGCCGCATCCTTGTTGGCCGCAACCCTTTCTCCACTCTGGGTCGCACCGGAACGATTCTTCCCTTTCCAAACAAACGCCGGCATTGGATGCCTCCTTTATGACTCTTCCAAAAACACCCGAGAAAACATCGGCTCTTATTGATTAGTGCGCGCCATTCGGCCCCCAGGTGCTCCGCGGTGCGCGCTGGAAAGTCCGGTCCCTCGGTTGATCATCTCTTGCAGCTCTTCGACATTGGAAGACATGGCGAGCGCGAGTTGTAGCGATATTTGTCTCTGAAAATAAAGGGTCGCCAAACACTGATTGAACGTCTGCATTCCGTGCTTTTCCTGCCCGGTCTGCATGGCTGAGTAAATCTGATGCACCTTGTCTTCGCGGATCAGATTTCGAATGGCAGGGGTCGGCACCAAGATTTCCATCGCCAGGACGCGACCCGTGCCACTGGCTTTTGGAAGAAGCGATTGACACATGATCCCTTCGAGCACGAAGGAAAGCTGAGCGCGAATTTGCGGCTGCTGATGAGACGGGAACACATCCACGATGCGATTGATGGTCTGGGCCGCCGAGTTGGTGTGCAACGTCGCAAAGGTCAAATGACCGGTTTCGGCGATTCGAAGTGCAGACTCGATAGTTTCCAAATCCCTCATCTCACCGATGAGGACCACGTCCGGGTCTTCACGAAGCGAGGCTCTCAGCGCATTGGGAAAGCTGTGTGTATCCGAATGTAGCTCTCGTTGGTTCACGAGGCACTTCTTGTGATTGTGAAGATACTCGATGGGATCCTCGATCGTGATGATGTGCTCCGCCCGTTCAGAGTTGACCTTGTCGAGCATGGCAGCTAGCGTGGTCGACTTTCCGCTACCTGTGGGACCGGTCACGAGGACCAGACCTCGCGGTTTTTCACAAATCTGAGCAATCACTCCCGGAAGCCCGAGCTCTTTGAATCCGCGAATCTCGTAGGGAATCGTTCGATAGGCCGCCGCCACCGCCCCTCTCTGCATGAATACATTGGCTCGGAATCGGGCGAGATTCTTGATTCCGAAAGAAAAGTCGAGCTCCAGACTCTCTTCGAACCGATGCTTCTGATTGTCGGTCAATACGCTGTAGGCAAGTTGTTTGGTCTCCACCGCCGACAGAGGAGGCATGTCCAACGCCCGGAGCCGTCCGTCGACTCGAACCTGAGGTGGAGAGTTATTGGTGACATGGAGATCCGAGCCTCCCATTTCGAGCATGGTCTTGAGGAGTTGATGCAAACTTACAGCCATTTTGTTTTACCCACTTCTTCCTTTGAGGTCTTTCATCACAAAAACATTCGCGGGTTTCACGACTTACTTCACCGTCTCTCGCACGACCTCTTCGATCGTGGTCAAACCATCTTTGATCTTTTGAAGTCCACTTTGGCGCAATGTGAGCATACCGTCTTCGACCGAGATGCGTTTGAGCTCGAGGGCCGATGCACCCTCGAGAACGAGTTGACGAACGTTATCGCTGCACTCCATCACCTCGTACAAACCCACGCGGCCCTTGTAACCCGTGTTGTTGCAGTTGCTACAACCTGTGCCCTTGTAAGCAGTGACATCTTTTGCGTCATCCGGTGTGAAACCCACATCGATGAGAGCCTGCGGTGGCACATCCATAGCCGCACGGCAATCCTTACAAATACGCCGAACCAACCGTTGAGCACAAATCAAGTGCACGGACGTAGCGACCAGAAAAGGCTCGATGCCCATGTTCATCAAACGGTTAATCGTAGATGGGGCGTCATTGGTGTGAAGAGTCGAAAGCACCAAGTGGCCTGTTAGAGCAGCCTTGACGGCAATCTCCGCCGTTTCGAAATCTCGAATCTCTCCCACCAAAATGATGTTGGGGTCCTGTCGGAGGAAAGAACGCAAAGCTGCCGCGAAGTTCAGTCCAATGGACTCCTTCATTTGCACCTGGTTGATACCCACCAAGTTGAACTCGACGGGATCTTCCGCCGTCATGATGTTGGTCTCAGGAGTATTCAAGCGGCTGATACCGGAGTAGAGCGTATTGGTCTTCCCGCTACCCGTCGGGCCCGTCACCAAGACCATTCCCCAGGGCTTCAGGATTGCATCCTCGAACCGCTTCAAAGAATGCACCTCGAACCCGAGCTTGGTCATGTCCAACATCAGGTTCTCTTTGTCAAGAAGCCGCAAAACGACTTTTTCGCCGAACAAAGTGGGGAGCGTGGAAACTCGGAAATCAAGCTCTCGCATCTTGCCGCCGCTATTCATGCGGATCTTGATTCGACCATCCTGAGGTAACCGCTTTTCGGCGATGTCGAGCTTGGCCATGATCTTGAGTCGGGAAGTGATGGCTTCCCTAAGTCTCATCGGAGGATTCATGACCACATAGAGGACACCATCGATTCGAAAACGGACACGGAACTCTCGCTCATAGGGTTCGATGTGTATGTCGCTGGCGCCCCGGCGCAAAGCGTCAGTCAGAATCAAATTGCAGAGCTTGACGACGGGCGCGTCCTCTGCAGAGCGTTCGAGATCATCGAGATCGATGTCTTCGGCTTCCTCCAGGACCTCGACGTCACTCTCCGCCTCGGCCTCGACCAATTTGTCGAGCTCCTCCTTGATCTGGAGGCTGTGCATGGAGCCATAGTACTTTTCGATGGCGTCCATGATCGCCGTCTCGGAAGCCACGACAGGCTCCACGTTGTAGCCGGTCATGAACTTGATATCGTCCATGGCAAAAACGTTCGTGGGATCCACCATGGCGATAGTAAGGTTCGCCCCCGCACGGGACAGAGGGACGATTTGATATTTCTGGGACGTTTCGGCCGGTACGAGCTTGATCACCGTAGGATCGACCTCGAACTTTCTCAGGTCGATTGAAGGTACACCGTACTGTCGCGACAGTAATTGGGTGATTTCCTCATCCTTGATGAAGCCCAATTTGACCAGGTTAAAGCCTAACTTACCACCGTGCTGCTTCTGGTACGCCAGCGCCTCTTGGAGCTGATCGGTAGAGATTAAGTTCTCTTTGACGAGCAGCTCGCCGAGCTTAATCGGCATCAATTCACCCCGCTCGATATCGACTTGATTGGAGCCTAAACCGTTCTGTTCACTGAGGATTACCGGATTATCAAGATTAACCTCCAGACAAGTAATTGTCAAGGCTCATAAGTTTCCCGGCAGGACCGTGGCCTCACCACCAGCGACTCGGGACTTGAAATTTCCCTCCGAGTCGTTCTCGATCGAGAAGGTTCATCTCTTGTAGCTCACTCCGACCCAGAGCGCTCCAAGTCTGTTTTTGGTGCTCGTCATGGCCGAAACGTCCACCGAGACACCCTTGAAACGAATCCCTACTCCGCCGGCAAGACCCGGCCGCGCCCAACCGAGCTCACCCACTTCGGATCTCACTCCTCCTCGTAGAGTCAAGACCTCGTGAGCCCATGACTTTTCGATTCCCACCGCCAACTCGCGCCAGCTTTCTCCCGTGACAGGATATTCACGACTTGTCACGTCGACGTCAATAGCGACAAGGAAATCTCGAGCCAAGAAAAATGCGCCGCCCATCCTTGCATGACGCTCGAGAGACAACCCTTCACCATCCTCAGCATGGAACGTAGGCCTGTTGAGATTGCGCGCCGTGAATCCCAAACGGAGCCTCTCGTTGGGCTGATAGACGACGCCCAGGTCGACACCAGGCTGCGACTCGGTGCGACCCTGGCCACTTGTCGCCCGGTCTACGACGCCCTTCACGTTCCGCTCGTTCTCCTGGAAGTCCGATGCGGGAACGGAGTCCGAAAAGGCGGTTCCGTTGATATAACGTAGGTTGACTCCCACAATGAGGTCATCCGGTGGAAGGGATTGAACAAAAGTGACGGCGACGTCCCAAGTTGTCAATCCTCGAGATTGTATTTCGGCGTCATCAAGAATGGAGCCCGTGTAAGAGAATCGGGATACGGCGACCCCCAAGACAGTGATGCCCGTTGCAAATCCCCAGGCTCGGTCTCCTGTTAGGGAAGAGCTCTCTCCCTGGGACTGAGCGCCCAGTTGTTCTATCAGCCCATTGTGGTCCTCGTGACTACTCCCCCAAAAACCGCCCACCCTAACATAGGGGCCTCGTGCAACGCAGGCTGGATTCCAGTAAAAAGCAGTGGCGTCGTCGGCCACCGCAGTAAAAGCCCCTCCCATCCCTGTGGCGCGCGCGCCCAGCGTGGTCTGAGCGGTATCGGCTAAGGCCGACGTCGCGCCGGCCCATAGAAGGAACAGCAGATTGAGACGCGGGAACATCCGGGCGACTATAGCAGCCTCTTCCTTCGAGCGTCAATAAATCCCTTTGTCGACAGAATTTGCAAAAATCCGTCTCTGAATATAAGATGCTGCAAATCTTGTGATAAGTTGATTGAATGCGGATACTTGCGGTCATCCCCGCCCGCCACGACTCGACGCGCCTCCCCGGGAAACCTCTCGCTGATATCGTGGGTCGAACCATGGTGGAGCACGTCTATCGTCGTACCGAGCAAGCGGAACTGGTAGACCAAGTTATTGTAGCTACGGATGATACGCGTATTCACGATGCGGTCGCGGCTTTTGGGGGCCATTCCGTAATGACCTCTCAGGATCATCCCAGCGGGACCGACCGAGTCGCGGAGGTGGCCGAGGCCGTTGATGCCGAACTCATCGTCAATGTCCAAGGGGACGAACCTCTCATTGATCCAAACGCTATCGACCAGGCGGTTGCTGCTTGCCAAACGAGCAGAGGAGACGTCATCACCAGCCTTCGAAGAGCCGTGAGCTCAGCAAAAGAGCTTTGGGACCCCAACACGGTCAAGGTCGTGTGTGACCGCGAAGAGCATGCGTTGTACTTCTCGAGATGGCCGATCCCCTTCGACGCGGCATCGAACATGAACATCGCCACGCTTCGTGAACGAATCGGCGATGACCACCTCCCTTCACCTGGGGCTTTCTACGTACACATTGGTCTCTACGTCTACCCCAAAAAACTCCTGTTGGAGCTCAGCCGAACCGAGCCGAGCCCCCTCGAGTGTCTGGAGCGCCTAGAGCAGTTGCGGGCGCTGGAGAACGGGATTCCTATCCGCATGGTATTGACCAACTACCAGGCCATTTCGGTCGATACTCCCGAGGACCTGGAGCAAGTACGGCGGCTACTCGGGAAGAGGTCCCTGTGACGGCTCACACCGCGACCGGGCAGGTTTGTGATATAGAACAGTTACCGGTACGGGCAGGGGCACGGGCACGGGCAGGAACACGGGCAAGAGGGTACGGAATGGGGCAGGCAATGGTTTGGCTGTGCTATAAGAAGGACTGCTGAGGAGGAGTGAGATCCATGGAGGCGGAGAACAAGAAGTTCATTTTCGTTACGGGCGGTGTCGTTTCGTCCCTCGGGAAAGGATTGGCATCGGCTTCCATCGGCCGGCTGATGGAGGCACACGGCTACAGTGTCTCCTTCATCAAATTGGATCCCTATATCAATGTCGACCCGGGAACCATGAGCCCATTCCAACACGGTGAGGTCTTCGTCACCGACGATGGCGCGGAAACCGACCTCGATCTAGGGCACTATGAGCGATTCACAAAAGTACGCCTGTCCAGAGCATCGAACGCAACGACAGGACAGATTTACGAGACGGTGATCACCAAGGAACGGCGTGGAGACTACCTCGGGGGAACGGTTCAAGTCATTCCCCACATCACGAACGAGATCAAGAGCCGCCTCGAGCCGGTGGCTCAAAATGCTGATATCGTCATCGCCGAGATCGGAGGCACGGTCGGCGACATCGAAAGTCTCCCCTTTCTCGAAGCAGCACGCCAGTTTCGCCAGGACGTAGGCAAGAGCGGTGCCATCTTCATCCACCTCACTCTCGTACCTTTCATTGCCGCCGCTGGGGAACAGAAAACCAAACCCACGCAGCATAGCGTGCGCGAGCTACGGGCCATTGGTATCCAACCTGACATTCTGCTTTGTCGAACCGACCGGTTCCTTTCGCGTGATCTGAAATCAAAAATTGCTCTATTCTGCAACGTCGACGAAGAAGCCGTCGTAACGGCAAAAGACGTGGAGTCGATATACGAGGTCCCACTTTTCCTCGCCAAGGAAGGTCTCGACCTCAGTATCCTGAAGATGCTGGGCCTTCCCGGCAAACAGAAGGATATGAGGGAGTGGGAACGTCTCATCGAGAGGATCAAACAACCTCGAGGAGAAGTGACTATTGGTATGGTCGGCAAGTACGTTCGATTGGAAGACTCCTACAAGAGCCTCAATGAAGCCCTCGCCCACGGCGGCTTCGCACACGACGTCAAAGTCCATCTGAAATGGATCGAGTCTGAAGAACTGAGCTCAGATCGAATGACACCCCTCGAAACCGTAGACGCCATACTCGTGCCAGGCGGATTTGGTCCACGGGGTTCAGAGGGGATGGCGCTGGCCGCCGGCTATGCCCGGGAGAACAAAGTCCCCTATTTCGGAATTTGCTACGGGTTCCAATGGGCGGTTGTGGAATACGCTCGCAGTGTTTGTGGACTCCGGGAAGCCAACTCTTCGGAATGCGATCCGGATTCACCACACAAGCTCATTGTCAAGTTGAGAGAGCTCGCGGGTGTCGAAGACATGGGCGGTACGATGCGACTCGGTGCCTATCCTTGCATTCTAGAACCCGGTTCCTTGGCTCACCAGTCTTATCGTGTTCTGGAAATATCTGAAAGACATCGACACCGGTATGAGTTCAACCATGAGTACGCAGAGATCCTGAGCCGCCACGGCCTTCGCATTGCTGGTCGCACTCCGGACCGCAAGTTCGTCGAGATCGTCGAGATACCGGAGCATCCTTGGTTCCTCGCCGTTCAATTTCACCCCGAGTTCAAGTCACGTCCTTTGGCACCTCATCCGCTGTTTCGAGACTTCATCGGGGCAGCCTGGCAGCACAAACAGGCTCGCGAAGCGTCCCAGGAGGCCGTTCACGAACGAGGGTAGACCGTGTCAAGAGCTCGAGCCATCGAGTGTATCGGAGGTCGAGGACAACTCAATTGAGAACAAGAACGGTCGAAATCGGCGATGTGACGTTGGGGGGTGGAGCCCCGCTCGTCCTCATAGCCGGCCCCTGCGTCATCGAGAGCGAGCGCCACACGATGTTCATGGCCCGAGAGCTCTTTCGCATCACCCGCGAGCTCGAGATTCCGCTCATCTTCAAAGCGTCTTTTGACAAAGCCAATCGCACATCCGCCAAATCCTACCGGGGCCCGGGCCTAGACCAAGGACTCGCCATCCTCAAGAAGGTGGGTCTCGAAGTCGGCTGCCCTGTCACGACTGACGTACACGAGAAGGAGCAGGTCGGGGTCGTCGCCGGCGTAGTTGACCTCCTCCAAATTCCGGCTTTTCTCTGCCGCCAGACCGACCTCATCGAGGCGGCCGCTCACACCGGCAAACCGGTGAACATCAAAAAGGGGCAATTTGTTGCGCCTTGGGATATCCTGCAGGCTGTCGACAAAGCCTACGGGACAGGTAACCGGAATGTGATCGTCACCGAACGGGGTACCTGCTTCGGCTACAACAATCTCGTTGTCGACATCCGAGGTTTTCCCATCTTGAGAGAAAAAGGCGTACCGCTCGTTTTCGACGTGACTCACAGCCTGCAACTGCCGGGGGGAGAAGGCACGTCATCCGGCGGACAATCGCAGTTCATCCGGGAGCTTTCATCAGCCGGTGTCGCTGCCGGAGTTGACGCCGTCTTCATGGAAGTGCACGACGAACCGGAAAAGGCCCTCTCCGACGGACCGAACAATCTACCCCTGAACCAACTCACCTCCGTCTTGGGGCGCTTGAAGGCCATCGCCAAGGCAGTCGAGGAACACCCATGAGTCTCGATCTCGCCCGAAAGGTTCTGAGCATCGAGTCCCGGGCCATCGCGAACCTCATTGAACGCATCGATTCAAGCTTCCAAGAAGCCGTCGAGCTCATCATCAACTGCAAGGGTCGAGTCGTAGTCACAGGCATCGGCAAATCGGGGATCATCTGTCGCAAAATCGCCGCCACTTTGAACTCCACCGGCACCCCTTCCCTGTACCTTCACCCGGCCGAGGCTTTGCACGGAGACTTGGGCATGGTGGTCCCATCGGATGTGGTGATCGCGGTATCAAACAGTGGTGAGACAGAGGAAATACTGCAGCTGCTCGAAACCACCAAGCGTCTGAGCATCCCCTTGATATCGTTTCTTGGGAGAATGAACTCTACGCTGGCTCAATCCTCGGATGTCACGCTCGACGTTTCGGTGGACGAAGAAGCTTGTCCGATGGGCTTGGCACCCACAGCCAGCACAACCGCCTCCTTGGCGCTCGGCGATGCATTGGCCATGGCCGTTTTGGAGAAAAGGGGTTTCACGGCCGAAGACTTTGCCGGGCTTCACCCTCGCGGCCAACTAGGGGCCAAGCTGATGCGGGTCGAAAATTTGATGCACTCCGGTCACGAGATCCCGGTCGTCCAAGAAGACGCTTTCATGGCCGACGCGATCTACGAGATGTCTAGCAAGGCACTGGGGGTCACCAGCGTGGTCGACCGATCCGGAAGATTGGTCGGACTCATCTCGGACGGCGACTTGCGTAGGCAGCTACAAAAAGACGACCAAATCTTAAGAAAAACTGCGGGAGAGTGCATGACCGCCAATCCGAGAACTATTGAGCGGCGTGAGCTCGCCACTCGGGCCCTTGCTATCATGGAAGAGATGAAGATCACTTCCTTGCTTGTGCCCGACGAGAACGGAGGCGTAGCAGGCATCATTCATCTTCATGACCTGTGGAGACTGGGGAGCTATTTCTAAGAACAATCTCCTCTATGCTCGCACCATGGATAAACGGGACGAACTCATCTGAACATCCTCGAGGTAACTGTGACTACCATACGTAACTTGTTCTACGTCTTGCTAGGGGCGCTCCTGGCGATTTTCATCTATTTCAACTTCGACCAGAAGGTCGTTGTCTACTTCACTCGCTCCTGGCATACGGGCGAGATGTCCCTCGCATTGGCTCTTTTCGGCGCTCTTCTCGCGGGCTTCATCGTCGCAGCGCTCTTGTCCCTTGCGGATCAGATAAGGCTTCGCTCTCGACTGCGGCAGACAAGAAAGACAGTCGAACGATTGCAATCGGAGCTTACAGCCTCTCGAAAACAGCCTTTGGAAAGGCTTAATCTCGAGCCGACAGAGTCGGAGACGGGCGACGATTCGGGGGTAAGTCTGGACTAGGAATTCGAGAACCCGAGAACTCGGGAACCCGAGGACTCAAGAATTCAAGAACTCAAGAACTCAAGAACTCGAGAATACTGCCTGGCTGTATGTCACTTCCAACTAACTTGCCTATGGCAGGGGTAAGGGCACGGGCTGGAGCAAGGGCAGGGGCACGGGGCATCCGCACGAAGTCAGTCTCCGCTGCGGTGGATGTCGCCTGTCTTGGCCGTGCGGATGCTGGTCACTGATTACCGATGGCTGCCAACTGCTCACTCATTCCGCTCGGACAATGCCAGCAATTGGTTCCACACTTCACCAACCTGTCTTTCGGTGTCCTCCAGAGTTCCGGAAGTATCGATGAAGAAATCAGCATAGCGCTTCTTTTCTTCGGCAGGTAACTGCGCGTCGACCCGCCGTGTGGCCTCCTCCATAGTGAAACCATTCCGTTTCATCAAGCGTTCGATTTGAAGGTCTCGTCGGCAAAAGGCGACAATGACGGCGTCATAGGCACTATAAGTACCGACTTCAATCATGAGGGCCGCGTCCACAACGGCTACCGCCTCCCCCTTGTTTTTCGCATCTTCGATGAGCCGCTGTTCTTCTTCTATGACGAGAGGATGCACGATCTCGTTCAACTGACGGCGCCGTTCCGGGTCAGAAAAAACAAGCCCGCCAAGCCTCTTCCGATCCACTGCGCCCTCTCGTGTGAGCACTTCCGAGCCGAACCGTTTCGCAACCTCTCGGGAAAGCTCCGAGTCCGACCCCATCAGACGATGTACAATCGCATCCGCGTCCAACGTGAAGGCACCGAGCCCAGCGAGGATCTCACGGACCACCGTCTTTCCACAGGCGATACCTCCAGTCAGTCCGACCTTTAGCACTAGAGAAATCCTCCGAGATCCAGTCCTAGGGTAGCTCAGCAGTGAGAGCAAGCACAGTTGGAACTCGAGTACTCAAACACTCAAGAATTCCAGCAGAATGGTCGCGACTTCTTCGCGATGCGTTCTGCGGCTCTATGTCTTGGCGCGTCGCGACATATTCTTGAGGGTTTTTGTCGTGGATCCGTGGGTTCTTGAGTGCTCGGGTTCTCGAGTGCTTTACGATGCTACTGCCTTTTCTTCCCGGTCGAGGGTCTCGAGAAAACGAGTGTTGTATTTTCCTGCGATGAAATCTCGGTGACTCAACACTCTCAAATGAAGTGGTATGGTGGTCTTGATGCCTTCGATAACGGTCAACTCGAGGGCGCGTTTCATCCTCTGAATGGCCTCATCGCGATCTCTGCCGTGAACGACGATCTTTGCGATGAGCGAATCGTAGTACGGAAGGACCTCACAATCGGCATGGGCCGCCGTATCGACCCTCACGCCGGGGCCTCCGGGCAAATGGAAGGCGCTGATTTTTCCGGGAGAAGGCAGAAAAGTATCGGGGTCTTCAGCATTGACACGACATTCGATACTCGCCCCATTGAAAGTGATGTCCTTTTGGGTGAAGCCAATCGGCTCACCGGAAGCAACCTGAATCTGCTCCTTCACCAAATCGACGCCAGTCACCATCTCCGTCACTGGATGTTCGACCTGGATACGGGTGTTCATTTCCATGAAGTAGAAGTTCTCCTCCTCATCAAGAAGAAACTCCATCGTACCCGCACCGACATAGCCCACGGCCTTTGCTCCGTCAACGGCGATGTGTCCCATTTTGCGCCGTAACCGCTCCGACACGGCGGGAGAAGGCGATTCCTCGAGCAGCTTCTGGTGACGCCGCTGGATGGAGCACTCCCTTTCGCCGAGATGCACGACACTACCCTTGCTGTCCCCTAGAATCTGGATTTCGATATGACGAGGGTATTCGAGATACTTTTCCAAATAGAGGTCGGCAACACCAAACGCGGTTTCCGCCTCCTGTTGCGCGGTACGGAATGCCTTCGGCAGATCGTGGGCGCTCTCGACGATCCGCATACCGCGACCTCCACCTCCGGCGGCCGCCTTCAGCATAATCGGATATTTTATGTCCGACGCGAGCTGAAGAGCCTCTTCTTCGCTTTCTAATACGCCGCTCGAGCCCGGCAGCACCGGCACCCCTGTTTTCTTCATGGTCCGGCGAGCCAACGATTTGTCTCCCATGAGACGGATAGCCCGCGGGCTGGGTCCGATGAACTTTATGTGACAGGCTTCACAAACTTCCGCCAGGTAAGAACTCTCAGCAAGAAAACCGTACCCTGGATGGATCGCATCCGAGCCGGTTATCTCCGCTGCCGAGATGATGCTCGGTATGTTGAGATAGCTGTCCACGCTCCGAGATGGCCCAATGCAGACGCCTTCATCTGCAAACCGAACGTGAAGTGAATCGGCGTCCGCCTCGGAATAGACTGCGACAGTACGGACTCCAAGCTCTTTACAGGCGGAGATGACGCGAAGGGCAATCTCTCCCCGGTTCGCTATCAGAATTTTCTTGAACATGAAGTTGTACTAGCCTGCCACTTTGACACTGAAGAGCCTGTCGCCATACTGAACAGGTTGGGCGTTCTCGACACAGATCTCGACGATCTCGCCGGCTATCTCCGCCTCCAGCTCGTTCATCAGCTTCATGGCTTCCAGGATGCAAAGGACCTGCCCCGGTTTCACACGATCCCCCTCATTCACGAAAGGTGGCGCTCCCGGTTCCGGCGCTCGGTAAAAAGTACCGACCATGGGCGAGGTCACCCATGTCATGCCCGGCTCGTCTTGGTCCTCTGGCACTTCGGCAGCGGGATTGGCTGCTTGGGGCGCGGGAGCGGCCGCGACAACCGGACCGGCTGCCATGGGCATCGCTCGAGGGTCCTGTTGGACAGGGGCTTCGACCACCGCCGGATGTCCTTTCTTGATCTTGAGTTTTACGCCGTCCTCTTCCAACTCGAACTCGGTAATGTCTCTTTCGGAGATGAGCTCGAGCAGCTCTTTGAGTTCGCTTAAATTCAATGACACGTTCTTTCCTTCCCTCGGGCTTCAAGGCTTACAAAGATAGAGAAGATAGCACAGATACCAGGGAGGCACCAAATACTTCTCTCGTGGGCTCTTGGGACGGTGAGGTTTCTAGAGGAACTCTTTTTCAAGCTTCGAGGAAGCTTGACGAAGCAGATATCGAGCCCGACCGTATGGACCGCCGGGGCGAAGCGTTCCCAGCAACACGTAGTCTTCCGTGATCGCCTCGACGAGAACGACGAACGCATCCGTTTGGATAATGAGCTCTCGAAGTCGTCCCCCGCCCACACCTTGGGACGCCTGGCGGGTGTTTCTGAGGATCGTCGTGCACTCCGTGGCCAGCATCTCGAAATTGACGCCATCGTCCAAAATGAGCTTCTCTATGGGAATACCATCCATTCCCATTACGACGAGTCCAACACACCCCTCGAGTCGGCCTCCGGTTTCTTTCAGCACCTCAGCAAAAACCATTCGCGCTCCTCAAGGCTTCCGGATGGCGGCAAGCCAGCCCTCCAAAATGCGGATACTCTCTCTCAATGACTGGCCTTCCGTTGCCGAATGGCTCACCTCTTTCGGAGTCGCACGGGTTAGTTCTTCACCTTGCTGATTCGTCAGTGCCGCGAGCTCCGCCAACCGCTGGCGCAACTTGCTGTCTTCCGGATGCGAAGCGACAAGCTCGCGGTAAACGCCCAGCGCCTCCTCGATGTGCCCCTGAGAGGCATACAGCTCCGCGAGTGTGGCGGTTGTCATGCCCGGCTGCGGTACCGGCTCTTCAGGCTCGGCCGGGATTTCCTGCGCTTGAAATTCCGGAGGAGCCGATTCCAAGGGAGCATCTCCAGCAACGTTCATCGGCTGGGTAATACCGCGTTCCTCATGTCCGGCCGTCGGGGTTTCTACGACTGGAGTCTCGCCCATCTCGAATGATTCCGGGACAGCCATCGGGGGCGCCGCCGGACTCGGCGTCTGACCCGTACTCCCGCCCGCCTCGCCTGTCAGGAAGCCTTGTTCCAGTCTGTCGTGCATCGCGGAAGTGTCGTCCGCGAGTAGGGCTCCGTCACCCAAATCAGGCCCTTTCTCTCCCCCGGACGTCGAGGCCTGCCGGCTCTCCGCTCGAGGAACATCGTCGAACTCGAAGACTTGCTCGGTTTCCCGCTCGAGCTCGCGAGACATTCCTTCATCTGGACTTTGGGCTAACGGAGGAAGGACCTGCGCCTCGTTCTCGAGTGATTCGTCAAACTCGAACACCTGTTCCGGCTCCACCTTGATTGGCGGTGGCTTTTCTTCATCGGAGCTTTGGGTCAACGGTGGAAGGGCCTGCGCCTCGTTCTCGAGTGAGCCGCCAAACTCGAACACCTGTTCTGGCTCCACCATGATTGACGGTGGCACTTCTTCACCGGAGCTTCGGGTCAATGGAGGAAGGTCCTGCGCCTGGTTTTCGAGCGAGCCGCCAAACTCGAACACCGGCTCCGGTTCCGACGTCATTGCCGGTACCATGCCCTCATCTGAGCTTTGGACTGACGAGGATGGGGCCGACGCCTGGTCCCCAGGTGATTCGCCAAACTCGAACACCTGCTCTCGTTCCAGTGCGCCTCCCGATGAGTAGGCTACATCCGTCGTTGGCGTCTCAAAAATCTCACCTTCCGGTCGTGGCACTCCAACCGGCCCCTGAATCATAGGTAACACATCGGCTGGAAACTCATCCACAACTAGTGTCGGCTCCTGGATCACGGGGGGCTCTGCGCCGTCGAGCTCGGGCAGTTCAGGTAGCTCGATTCCCGTAGGATCGTGGACGGCTGGTGGCGGGGGCACATCTCTAGGTGAGCCGGGCTCGTTGCCCGCAAGAACCCCATCCAGCTGGGCTTCGATAGCTTGCACCCGATCCGCCAGTCCGGCATCCTCCGGTGCCAGCATCTGGGCGATTCGATACTTGGCGACGGCGTCTTCCAGCCGTCCCAGCTGTTCGTAGGTTTTTCCCAAGAATTTGTTGGCGAGGATATTGTCCGGAACTTGCGCGAGTACGGCCTCCAACTCGAGGCGCGCGTCGTTTAGCGCGTCCGTCTCGAGCAGCGCCCGACCGAGCGCCACGCGAGCCGAGAAGTAGTTGGGATGGATTTCCAACCCATCCCGGCAGGTTTGTATGGCGTCTTCGAGACGCCCAGCCTTCCTGTACTCTTCGGCGAGCTGGGCAAAGATTTTAGAGCTCGGATCTTTGCCCAGTCTCCTTTCCAGATCTTCGATACGGGACATTGTGTCCTAGACTAGACCAAGTGCCTTACCTGACCCTTATGTCCACCGTACATGATTCCACAGCACCCGAGACGGACTCGGTCGTATAGAGGGTCACGGTGTAGTCATTACCGAGCGCATAGGCGTGCTGGACGCTCCGTCCCACCGCCGTCGACACTCTCTCGTCACCAAAGTCCCACTCGTAACGCGCGATAGGCTGGTCACTGGCCCCCACGGCCTGAGTCGCCGTGAAGAAGATCAGCTCACCGACAGCGTACTCGCTCTTTTGAGGCTCGACGCTGATGGCGCAGGCGTTCCCTCCTGGAAAGAGAGGCCGGTCCGCGGCTCGAAGGTGGATATCCACTTGCCGGTAGAACGCCGCCCGGTAATCGTTACCCGCTGGACGAGACGTGATGGTCACGGTGATATCGTTCACTTGATCCGTTCGAAACGGCGCCCAGTACCGAGCCCGAGCCACACCATCACCATCCGTCACCGCTGATACGGCCCGGGCCTCGGTGCCGCCCGCAACGGGACGAGGTCCCCAAAGGGGAGCCAAGTTGCCCACGTCGCCGAAGACTCCGCCCACAACGAGGTCGAAGTCAACGGTCTTACCGGGGGTTCTCTGTCCGTTTTCATCTCTCCACACGACCTCGATTACAGAGCTCGACCACCCGTCCGCGGTCAACTGATCGGGGTTTACCGTCATCTGGAGAGATATCGCCAGCTCGGAGGGCCCGGCGAGCTGCGGAGCAACAGGGTCGTCCGTCGTGCAACCCAAATAGCCAAGCATCGCCGGAATGGCGGCCAACACAAACGCCCACTTAACTTTTTTCCACATGTACGCCTCCGTACAGCAAAATTCTCCTAGTTCGAGTCGTCCGTCCAATCGGCAAAATGCACGTTGAGATAACCGCGAGCCGTGATGTTGCGACCGGCGTTATCCGTGCCATAAAAGTCCACCTGAGCCACCGCGGAAATCGCCGCGGCGCCACCCACTCCAGCAAGGTTTGCCAGCGGTGGCTCCCACTTCGCTTGCACTCGGACGATTACGAAGCTCGCCGAACTGGTCGTCCCATCCGCCGGGACCGTCAACTGCATGACCCCATCAAAGGGATAAGGCACATCGAGTCCGGCAACGTTCCGCCCATCTGCACGCACGTAGGTCACTCGATAGCGATTGAAGACGACCGTGTTCAAATACGACGGGCCCAAGGTTGGTATCCCGTTCTTGGGTTGAGCTTGCATCGTGACGGTACATTGATCTTCGATTACGGTACAGGCGCCCCCAAAAGCTCCGGAACAAACGTCGGAGTTCAGCTCATCATCAGTTGTCCCACCAACGCCGCCCGCTTAGCCCTTGCATGCTCACCACTGTGACGAAGGTGTTGGTCGCGTCCTGCTTCGTCGTTTCAGCGGTACAGGCCAGAATCATGGCCACAGCTGTTAAGCTGAGGACAACGGTCTTTGCCCGCAACATGGCTCTCATCCTAGCCTCCTACAACGATGGGAACATCCTTACGGATCCTCGGTGTAATGAAGATCAGGAGCTCCCGATTTTCTTCAGATCTACTTTTGTTCTTGAACAGATGTCCCACAATGGGAATTTTATGCAAAAGCGGCACGTATTCCGCCCGATCGTCCGTCGTATTCTTGAAAACGCCTCCGATGACGGTCGTTGAGCCATCAGCGACGAGAACTTGCGTCGTCGCCTCCTGGGTCAAGATGCTCGGAATGCCGTTGACCGTCCTACTGAAATCCGCTTCGTCGTTGTTCACATCGATGTCCAAGATGATGGTATTGGAAGACGTGATTTGCGGCGTGACCGTCAACTCGAGCACAGCGTCCTTGAAGGTGACCGTGACGGTGTTGTTGGCCACCGTCTGAACGGGGAAGGTAATACCCTGCTTGATGGTTGCCGCCGTGTTGTTCTGCGTAATGATCTTGGGTGCCGAAAGAATCCTTGCCTGACCCCGACTTTCGGCCGCCGTCAAGGCCGCATCGATGCCGAAGGCTCCCGTGATGCTACCCAGCGAGATGCCGATAGCTCCCGTGGGTGCTCCCGCAAAAGGCAAGTTCACCGCGTAGCCGCGCGTGGCGTCCGGTCCGCGCCCCTTTGGGGAGTCGTGGCGCCACCGGAGCCGCCGCCTTGAATGGGGCCGGGCGACTTGAACTCTTCCACCACGTCGGAGCCGATGCTTTGACCATCCAACAGAACACTGTTCGGAAAGGTCAGCTCGGTTGTATTGCCAAAGTACTCATCCTTGTGCCCCGTGAATCCCCACTGGATACCAAATTGGCGCGAGAAGGAACGAGTCGTCACGACGACACGGGCTTCGATCTCCACACCGGGAATCGGCGTGTCGAGCGTCGCGATGAGGCTCTGGATTGTCACCAGACGATCCGCCAAGTCGGTGATGATGAGCGTATTGGTCCGTTCATCGATCTCGACCTCGCCGCGGGACGAGAGGTTTCGCCGCAACAGAGCTTGTATGGTTCCGGCCTTCGCGTAGGAAAGCTGCTGGGTGAGAGTGAGAGATCGCCGGCCAGGGCCTTTTCTTCCGCGAGTCTTCGCCGTTCGGCCTCTTCATCGGCGAGCTCCGAGAGCGGAGCCAGCCTGACCACGTTCCCTTCGACGACGTAGCCCAGTTTGTGGGTTTTGAGAATCAGGTCGAGAGCTTGATCCCAAGGAACTTCCGTCAGCTTCAATGTGATGCGACCCGTGACGCCCGGCTGCACAACGATATTGAGACCGCTGATGTCGGCAAAGAGACGAAAAATGTCCTGGATGTCGCCATCCTTGAAGTCCAGGCTGATCAGTTCACCGGTGTAGGTTCTCTCTTCGGCTCCGATGGTTGTACCTTCGAAGTTGCGCAGGAGGGACGGCATCTGTTCAGTGGGCGTCGTGTCCTGCGGCGGCGTGGGTAAGAGCGGAACCGACGAGCCTTCGGGAAGCTCGGACAAGGCGCTTTGCGCCACGACCGCCACCGGCGCGAGGTGAGCCGAGTCGGACATTCCGATCGAGA
The DNA here is from genome assembly GCA_963697355.1 of uncultured Acidobacteriota bacterium. GTDB lineage: Bacteria > Acidobacteriota > Vicinamibacteria > Marinacidobacterales > DATDRI01 > CAVONV01. Next base: position 227,587 of record CAVONV010000013.1, on the reverse strand, counting down.
GTCCGGAACCTGATGGCGTGTCCAGCCCAACCTCCTCGGCCTGCATCATAAAGTGGGAACCATTGCCACCACCCGACATGGAATCTTCGGCCGGGACGAGTAAAACCATGTCGTCCCTCGCGTCCGACGCTACCTGAGTCGGGACGGGTAGGCTGCGCGCTAGAATCTCATCCGTCGATGCAAACAAGATTCTCAATCGCGTCACCCTTCTCGACCGCTCGGTGAGGCACGTCCCCGTCGAGGTCGAATACGACCCGCGTGATTCTGGGCTCGCGGCCCGGAACTGCGCGATACGCACCTGGCCGACACCAATCGCACCGATGGGCAGAGTCGCTCTCGATACTCGATTAGTGACACCGTTGAAGTCGAAAACAAGTCGACTCGGGTTCTCGAGTCGAAAGCTCGAATAGTTCATTCTGCCGTCCGCCTCGACGACGACTTTGAGTACGTCTCCATCAACCGAGTGCACGACACTTTGAATGAATGATGCTGGAGGGTACGAGGACCAATCCGGCTGAGCCGAACCCTCCTCGGAGGGCTCTTCGGCCACCGATTGCTCAGCCGTATCGCCAGAACTCGTGGGCTCAGCCAAGGACGTGGAAGTGATGGACTCATCCGACGCGGCCAAGGTGCCCGTATCTTCCCGGGTCACTTGCGGCGGCTCTACCGCGGCAGCCGGAGGTACCTCTTCGGCGTCAGCACCCTCGAACACGATCGTCAGCGTGTGTTGGGACGCTGAAATCTGGTACGGAACGAGCGAGCCCAACTTGATCTCGATCCGGGAAAGGGTCTTGCCGTTGACGCCTTCCAGCCGGTTCACCAAGATGGATTCGACCTCTCGGCTTCCAACCACCGTTCGTTCCGCAATGCTCGAAACATCCACTCCCGGTAGGTCCACGACCAACGTCAAGGGATCGGGACTGTACTGCGTGTACAGAACCGTCCCACTGGTCTCGAACCATACCCGAGTCCGGCCTGGCTCTACGTGATACCGCACAGCATGGATGGAAACGGACGACGTCGGAACGTCTTCCGTTTGCGCCCACACTGACGTCGTCGAAACAGAGACGACGAGGTGAACTAGCGCCAAGGTCCGGAGAAATGACCATTTCGACTTCATCACTTCCCCTCCTCCACCGGATGGAGCGATTTTTCGATTCTATGGAACTTCTCGATTCGCAGGGGATCATTGATTTCTTGCAAGAAAACGACCTTCCGCCGAATCGATGATGTCGATCGTCCCGTCGTAGAGTCGCTCTCCTGCGCGGGCAAAGTAGCTCTTGTTATCGGTGCCCTGGATCATCGCAATGTACCCTTCGGACGTCTTTACGATACCGTGCAGGCTCACTTCCTGAATGAGCATTCCGGACAATCCCGGAGGTCTCACTTCAGGAGGCAAGAATGTTCATACCCAACGCCAGGCTCACGAAAGGATCTCGCCTGCCTCGGGAGTCGTACCGGTAATCCCGCTCCCTCGACGAGCTCAATCCCTTCCGGTACTGGTTCCGGAGTGACTGTTCCCTGCTCGGCGTTCTCTTGTTGCTCTCCGGTAACTTGTTGTTGCGCTTCCTCACCAGCCGCTTGCTGGTTTTCAACGGCGGCGCCTGCTGAACGGCAGCCGCACCCGCCAAGAAAACCGGCGAGCGCCAACACGCGAACAACAGAGTCTCAGAAGGCTTGGCGACCGCATGGCTCTTCTCCCGTAGCTCCTTTAGAGACTCACCCCAATTAGGTCTATTGCCGCTTCTGCTGCGGCGCTTTGCCCTTGCCTTTTTTGCCTTTGGCTCCACCCTTGCCCGGCGCAGGTGCGGGAGTCTCGATAAAGACAAAGGTTGTGGCGGTACATGTTGCACGAATCGTGGAAGATATCGTTGGTTTCTTGTTCGAGTTGACCTTCAAGTTGCTCACGTTCACGATTCGAGACAGCTTGCTCAAGCGATCGAAAAAATACGCGAGATTGTGATAGTTGCCGTCCAACTCCAAGCTAATCGGCCATGCCGCGTAGAATTCCCTTGGCTGGGTTGCCTCTGGCTTGAACCTCAGGACGTTGAGACTGGATTCCGCAGCCATCTGTTGGACCTTACGAAGCAAGTCATCGACTTCTTTGTTGCTGGGCAAGATTCGAGACAGGGCCTGGAGCGTAGCTTCCCGCCGTTCGACTTCCCGCCTGAAACTCCGGCAAGTCGAGCCGCAGTCACTTTCCCTTTCTCGACCTCGTCTTGCAGTTCTCTTCGCTCTTGGGTCTTTGGTCTCGATCTCCGCTTCGAGCCCGGTGTAAACGAAGTAGTAAAAGGCACCGTAAATCGCCGCGGCCAGCACCAGGAACACCACGATTTGCGTACCGAAGGACATTTTTCCCATGTCTAACGCCATGGCTCTACTCCCGCGGACGCCTCATTGAGCCCCGCCCGTGCCGCCAGGTGTCGTTTCCGCACCTGTCGGGGCTCCCGGTGTCACGACCTGCGTTCGAAGCTGAAAGGACGTAAAGTCGTCAGACCCTTGTCGGGCGTCGATCAGCTCGACGTTGGAGAACCAGTCGCTTTGCTCCAACCTCTGGATGTAGTCCGCAATGCTGGTCCAAGAAGCAGCCATACCCCGAACAGTGACGTTGTTTGCGGCCGAGGTTAGATTCGTGAGCCACACGAAATCGGGAAGCACTGGCCGACAAGTCATCGAGCATTCGGACCGGGCCCTCTCGCTCTCGCTTGAGCCGTTCGATGAGAGCTTCCCTCTTCTCGAGCTCTTGTAGTCTCTGCTGATACTCATTGACGCGCTGAATAATCGCCGCCAAACGCTGCTTCTCCTGAGTAAGCTGATTGATCTCCTCATCCAGTCGACTCAAGGTCTGCTGAGCCGTGAGATACTGGAAGGCGATGAGAGCCAGCGCCGCCCCAATCAAAAGGATGGCGAAGAGGAGTCCTTTCTTCTCCGATGGGGTAGCCGGGACCTCGCCCTCGAACACTCCAGGCGCTTGTTCCCGGACACCTAGCAGGTTAATGCGAATCATCGGTCGCCTGCCTTTCTGAGAGCCAGCCCGACAGCTATGGAACAGGCCGGCCCCAGTTCCTCGAGGAACTCGGCATCGAAATCCTTAGGGCTGTAATTCACATTTTGGAAAGGATTGGCGATTTCTACTCGACAATCAAACCGCTCGGCCATCGAGTCCGCAAGTCCCGGTATTCGAGCGCTCCCGCCGGAAAGCACCACCCGATCGATGCGGTCTTCAGATGTCGTCGCCTTGAAAAAATCGAACGTTTTCTGCACTTCGAGCAGCACCTGCTCACTCACAGACGTCAGAATGGGCGCTATGGCTTCCGGACTTTGCCCCTCCACGCCCTGCCCCTGTTTGAGGTTCTCAGCCTGCTCGAATGTGACATTGAGATCCTTCATGATCGCATCGGTGAACTGATTGCCCCCGATGGTCGTGATGTCTCGCGTAAAGATGGAATCTTCACCCTTTATTATGTTGATGTTGGCCTGACTGGCTCCGGAGTTGACCAACGCCACGACCCGGCCGGGCTCGACGCCGTAGTTCAGCTCGAAGGCGTTTTGAAGCGCAAAAGCGTCGATATCCATCACGACAGGATTGCGGCCGGCCTGAGTGATCACACTCATATAGTCGTTGATTTTGTCCTTTTTGGCCGCCACCAGCAGAATATCCATGTTGGTACCGGCCCCCTCCTCCAAGATCTGATAATCCAGATTCACTTCTTGAATATCGAAGGGGATATACTGCTCGGCTTCCCAATGGATAGATTCTGCCAGCTCTTGCTCACTCATACTCGGAAGCTGGATTTTCTTGACGATGACCGAGCTGCCGCTGATGGCGGTGGCCACGTCTTGCGTCTTAATCTTGTACTCCGAGAAGAGCCGTTGGATTGCCTCGATCACCGAGGTCGAGTCCATGATCTGGCCGTCAACAATGGCTTCCTGAGGCAGATGCATGATGCCCACCGTGGTCAGCTGAAAGACATCGCCCTTGCCGGCTTTCAGCTCGACGGCCTTGATGGAGCTCGAGCCGATATCGAGTCCCACGAGATTTTTCTTTTTGCCGAAGAGACCCACAGTCTAACTCCCTTTCACTCGCCTCGATCTGATGTACATTTACTGGGAGAATGTTAAAGTACTTTGTGAGCGTACTGCATAAAGTGAACGCCTGTCAAGCAAAAAGATGCGTCCGTTTTTTCCTACTGGGTAATGCGCTCATTATGAGCCATGAAGGAGATTTGGTCAAGAGCGAATCTGAGGCCACTCACTACCTATGGGGGCGTCCCCCCAATGTGGGGTTTTCCATGCAGGCTGGTGGCTTTTTTCTCTTGACATTGTCTCTAAATGCAGTTAAGTTATCGGTTTGCCGTCGAGCGGTCTGACCCGTCTCGGGTACGCGTACTCATTGTAGGGAACAGCAAGAATAAAATGTCAACCACATTTGCAAAAAAACAAGAAATCGAGCGTGCCTGGTACGTCGTCGATGCGGAAGGCGCCGTGCTTGGACGTTTGGCAAGCCGGATTGCCACCATTCTCGCGGGCAAGCACAAACCGTCCTATACACCTTTTTTGGACACGGGTGACCATGTCGTCGTGATCAATGCCGAGAAAGTCGCACTCACCGGCAAGAAGGACAAGGACAAGTTCTACTACCGCCATTCCGGTTATCCGGGTGGACTCCGCCAAGCCCGGGCGGAACGTGTCAGGGATGATCACCCGGAACGCCTCGTCGAGCAAGCGGTCAGAGGAATGCTTCCGAAAACTAAGCTTGGCCGGGCCATGTATCGAAAATTGAAAGTCTACGCCGGCCCGGATCATCCCCACCAGGCACAGAAACCCCAATCCTTGGAGACGAAGGAAACCACCAAGGTCTCCTAAGGTAACCAGACGAGGAGCATATTAGTTTTGGCGACTTCTACGCGCATACAGCACTACGGAACAGGTAAAAGAAAATCTTCTGTCGCTCGCGTATACCTTCGCCCTGGCAAGGGCCAAATTACCATCAACAAACGGGCACTGGAGGACTATTTTCCCAGTGATACTCTGAAGATGGTGATCAAACAACCTTTGCAGCTCACTGAGACGTCGGACAAATTCGATATCCTTGCCAACATTCGTGGTGGAGGCCTGACCGGCCAAGCTTGGGCCATGAGGCTCGGGATCAGCCGGGCATTGTGCGAGTTCAACCAAGAGCTTCGAGGACGGCTAAAGAAAGCCGGTTTCTTGACGCGCGACTCGAGAATCAAGGAGCGCAAGAAATACGGCCAGCCGGGCGCACGCAAGCGTTTCCAATACTCGAAAAGGTGATTTGGAGGAGTTTTGGCTTCTATATCAATGAAGGAGCTGCTCGAAGCTGGAGTCCATTTCGGGCATCAAACCAAGCGCTGGAATCCGAAGATGAAGGCGTACATTTTCGGTGAGCGTAACGGCATCTATATCGTCGACCTGCAAAAGACCCTCAAGATGTTCAAAGAGGCTCTCAAGTTCGCCGAGCAGCTCGGTCGCGAGGGTAAGACGGTCCTTTTCGTCGGCACCAAGCGTCAAGCACAAGAAGTGGTCGCCGAGGAAGCCATGCGGGCGGGGATGTACTACATCAACCAACGCTGGTTGGGTGGCATTCTGACGAACTTCACAACGATTCAGAAAAGCATCGGCCGCTATCGCGAGCTCAACGCAATGTCCGACGAAGGTCGATTCGACGAGTTGTCGAAGAAGGAAGTCTCGCGGCTGGAAAAGGAGCGAAAACGCCTCGACAAGAACTTGCGCGGCATTCAAGATATGGGTCGGCTTCCCGATGCGGTCTACATCATCGATTCGCAGCGGGAGGAGATTGCCGTCCTCGAAGCCCGCAAATTGAAGATTCCCGTCATTGGCGTAGTCGACACCAATTGCGATCCTGACATCATCGACTATGTCATCCCGGGGAATGACGATGCGCTCCGAGCGATCAAGCTCTTCACTTCTCGATTGGCCGATGCCCTCATCGCTGGCCGACAAATGAAGGAAAGCGCCGTTCCTGAAGAAGCGACGGCCAAAGCAATAGATACGAGCTCCGGGGAAGGAGCAGGTGAGGCTGGCCAAGATCCTGCTCAAGCACCTCCTCCCCCCGCGTAAGGGAATAGCTTCCCGACGCTCGCATCTCCCCAACAAAGAAAGCAGGCAAACGTGAGCAAGATTTCCGCTGAGGTCGTCAAGAAGCTACGTGACCAGACTGGTGCCGGCCTCATGGATTGTAAAGGTGCATTGGTCGAAGCTGATGGCGACCTGGAAAAGGCCGTCACCATCCTCCGCAAGAAAGGCCAGGCCGCTGCCGAGAAGAAGGCGAGCCGCTCGACAACAGAAGGGCTCATCAGCTCCTATATTCATGCTGGTGGGAAGATCGGTGTCCTCATCGAAGTGAGTTGTGAGACGGACTTCGTCGCAAAGACCGCTGACTTCCAGGGCCTCGTCAAAGACCTGGCTATGCAAGTGGCTGCGGCGAGTCCGGATTTTGTCAAGCGCGAAGACGTACCGGAAGAAATACTCGACAAGGAACGCGAGATCCTAAAAAGCCAAGCCGAACAGTCGGGCAAGCCCGCTCAGGTCATCGAAAAGATTGTCGAAGGTCGGTTGAACAAGTACTTCTCGGAAAGGGTCCTGCTGGAACAACCTTTTGTCAAGGATCCTGACGTTACCGTCCAAGAACACATCACCTCCAAGATCGCGGTTCTCAAGGAGAACATCCAAGTTCGTCGTTTCATGAGATACGAGCGTGGGGAGCAACTCTAAGAACTCAAGAACCCAAGAACTCAAGAACCCAAGAACTCGAGCACTCGAGAATACGGAAATGCCTCTATTCGAGTGCTCACACCTCATTGCGATTTGACTCCTTCCGCGATTATTTCTTTGGATAATTTTGTGATATTTTCCGGCAGTTGGGCTTGAAGCCGCAACGACTGAGGGGAAGAAATGTCAAACGGGAAGCCAAAATACAAGCGCGTACTGATCAAGTTGTCGGGCGAAGCGCTCATGGGCGAGCAACCTTTTGGCATCGACACCCAGGTCTTCGAGACGATGGCCAGGGAGATCAATCAAGTACAAGCCCTAGGCGTGGAAACGGCTGTGGTCATCGGAGGCGGCAACATCTTCCGAGGGATTGCAGCTTCCGCCCGAGGTATGGACCGTGTTTCCGCCGATCATATGGGTATGCTGGCTACTCTTATCAACGGACTCGCACTTCAAGACGCATTGGAGAAGCTTGGAACTCACACGCGCGTTCTCTCCGCTCTCGAAATACGAGAAGTAGCCGAGCCTTTCATTCGACGGCGCGCCATTAGACACTTGGAAAAGGGGCGGGTCATCATCTTCGCGGCCGGTACGGGGAATCCTTACTTTTCGACTGATACGGCCGCAGCGCTCCGCGCCATGGAAATCAAGGCCGAAATCATCATCAAAGGAACCAAGGTCTCCGGTATCTACTCCGCCGACCCTGAGCGAGAAGCGGATGCCACTTTCTTTGAGGAAATCACCTACTTCGAGGTCATTGAGAAGGGCCTAAAAGTCATGGACACGACCGCCATTTCCCTTTGCATGGACAACAGTCTTCCGATCATCGTGTTCGATGTCAAGGAACCGGGAAACATGAAGCGCGTCGTTTGTGGAGAAAAAATCGGAACAATGGTGCGCGGCTGAAAAGGAGAGATTACCATGGTCAAGGATATCCTTGCTGACGCTAAACGCCGAATGGACAACTCGGTCGATGTGGTGCGAAAAGAAATGGCGGCGGTCCGAACCGGTCGGGCTTCTCTGGCCATACTGGATGGAATAATGGTCGACTACTACGACAATCCCACGCCTCTCAATCAAGTAGCCAACCTTGCCATTCCAGAGGGAAATCTCATCACTGTACAGCCTTGGGAAACGTTTATTCTCCCCTTGATCGAGAAAGCCATATTGTCCTCGGATCTCGATCTCAATCCGGTAAACGACGGCAAGATTCTCCGCATTCCTATCCCGGCTCTGACCGAGGAGCGTCGGAAGGTTCTCGTCAAACATGTCAGCAAGTTGACCGAGGAAGGCCGCACCGCAGTTCGTCAAGTCCGCAGAGATGCAAACGATCAATTGAAGAAATTGATGAAGGACAAAGAAATATCGGAAGATGACGAAAAGCGCGCGCTCAAGTCAGTCCAAGAGAGCACCGACGAGCATATCAAACAGCTCGACGAGCTCCTCCAAAAAAAGGAAAAGGAGCTGATGACGGTCTAGCTCTCAGCCGAACTCGATCCTTCCAACCGCCTGGAGTCTCGGGCTTCCATCATGACCAAACGTCTCTACCACATCGACGCCTACGCAACTCAGTTCGAAGGCATCATTGTCGACCGCCTAGACACACCCGACGGGCCGGCGGTAGCTTTGAAGGAAACGTTTTTCTATCCTGATTCGGGCGGACAACCTCACGATCTCGGAACGATTGATGGCATCCCGATCACTCGCGTCATCGAGAAGGGAGAAGTGGTGCTGCACTTCCTGGAACGGTTCCCTGAAAAGGACAGGGTCGAGTGCCGGATCGACTTTGACCGTCGCCACGACCACATGCAGCAACATGCCGGACAACACATCCTTTCCGCCGCTTTTCTCGAGAGGGCTCTCGCTCAGACCCGATCCTTCCATTTAGGAGCGTCGAGATCCACGATTGATTTGGATCGCGCTTCGATCGCACCGGAAGTCGTCGCCGATGTCGAACGAAAAGCCAATCGGGCGGTTCGAAACGGACACTCTATTCGAAGCTACTTCGTCAAGTCAGAGGAAGCGGAGCGACTCGCGCTCCGGAAAGAGCCGAACGTCGAGGGCATCTTGCGCATCGTGGACATCGAGGACTTCGATCGACAGGCTTGCTGCGGCACTCATCCCCAGACGACGGCGGAAGTAGGCCCGATCATGATCCGGGCGATGGAACGTTTCAAGGGCGGGACCCGCGTCGAGTTCGTCTGTGGAGACCGCGCGCTTCGTGACCACAAAGCGACCGTCGAGAGAATTCGGTCCCTTGCCCGTGTCTTGAGCTGCCCCGAGGAGGACCTCGTCGAAACCGCAGCGAAACTGATCGAAGAGAAGAAAGAACGTGTAAGACAAATCCAATCGCTCCGAGAAGAGCTGCTTCACAACCGTGCAAAGAACTGGCTCGCAGAAGCTGAACAAATGGCCGACTTGAGAGTGGTCGTGCGTGAGGTGGAGGATGTGAATCCCGGAGAGCTACGGCTTCTGACGATCTTCTTAACCAAGGATCCGTCTCGAGTGGCCCTACTCGGCGCGAGGGCACAAGGCAGAGCGCATCTCGTTTTTGGGTGTTCCGCCAACATACCCGATATGGACATGGCAGAACTCTTGCGCATGGTGGTTCCTGCGGTGAAGGGGAACGGCGGGGGCTCACCGCACATGGCACAAGGAGGCGGCTCATTGCTTAGCGGCCTTGCAGAAGCCCTGGAGACGGCGAAACAGACTCTGACCGCGATGATAGAGACCCGTAGCCAGTGAAGAGTGATCAGTAATCAGTAGTCCGGTAATCAACAGTCGCCAGCAATCAGTAGGATCTTCACTGGTCACTGGTCACTGGTCACTTCTCCACCCGTCTCTGGTCTCTGGCTACTTCCATGTGGTAGCATCTTTTGTCAATAGATGGGCGGCTAGCTCAGATGGGAGAGCGCGGCGTTCGCAACGCCGAGGTCGAGGGTTCGATCCCGTTGCCGTCCACCAAATCTCACGAAGTGAGATTTGTCTCGCCGTAGTTCGAATGAGAAACCTGAGCGAACGAAGGCGGACGACATTCTTAAAGCGGGTGCAGACAATGGGAAATTTTCTAGGCGGTAGTGCCTTTGCCATGGCAAGCCAGATTGCGGGCGGATACATGCTCGTTACCGCCATGACGCTCCGAAGACTTAACCGCCAGGAGCTCAATCAGCTCCAGCACGAGCTTCAAAAAGTGATGACCGACGAACGCGGTCGACAACCCGCGCTGGACGATACCCAATCTCTACAAGCACGAAACCGAAAGATCAGCCGTATCAACAACGCTCTCCAAGTCATCAAGGCCCGCATGTCCGGAAGGTAGAGGCCAGAGGCCGGAGGTCAGTGACGAGCACGGCCGGGAGGTCCACCGCATCAGGAACCAACTTCGTAAGGATGCCCCGCGCCCCTGCCCGAGCCGGGGGGAGCCAGTAGGCGGTAGGTAGTGGCATGCCTTGGCCTAGTAGAGGTCAGAAGCCAGTGAGCAATGACCCGTCAGACACCGGATTGCGAGGCACAGCTTCGTTCGGCTGCTGCTTGCAATGCCCGTGCCCAAGGGAAGTTGATTAGAAGAGGGCATAAAGGCAAAGGAGTCACCTGCCGCAGTTGTCAATCTGGCGTAGTACAATGGTACCCGTAATGTGGTATTTGCTCATAACCATGGCTCTTGCGGGAACGCCTGCGAAGACTCAGTCCACCCCGTCAACCGACGAGCTCGTCCGCCGCATCCAGACGCACCTTGATGAAGTCCACGATTTCGAGGCTCGTTTCAGGCAACGCTACCATCGTCAGCTGTTGGGAAAACTCATCGAAGAAAGCGGCGTCGTCTCGATCAAGAAGCCGGGTCGCATGCGCTGGGACTACATGAGTCCCGAGCGAAAGCTATTCTTGACGAACGGATCGAAAACATATTTCTATTTGCCCGAGGAAAAGCAGGTTTTCGTGAACCACGCCTCCGGGGGAGCCCTCGGGATGAGCCCCGATTCTCCGCTTTCCCTCCTCGCCGGTCAAAGCCGGATCAAGGAAGCCTTCACCGTGGAGCGCACGAGCTCCGATCCCCTTCGTGGCGGAGTGGTTTTGCGTCTTCTGCCCCTTCGCCGCTACGAAGACATCGAGAAGATCGAGATCGAGATCGAGCCAAGCTCAGGTCAATTCTTGCGGGTCATGTTGATCGACAGCTTAGAGAACAGGACCGAGTTCCTTTTCGAAGATATCAAGGAAAACAAGAACATTCCCGATTCGCTGTTCCTGTTCACCATACCTAACGGTGTCGATATCGTAACGGCCTCGGAATCTCCGAACGTTCGCCATCCATAGGAGTCGATGTGCCATGAAGTTCTGGATCATGATTGTCGCTGCCATATCGATGTCGTGTGCCGTCAACAAGAACTACAACGCCGGTGACAAAGCGGAGCAGGCAGGCCGCTTTGACGAAGCGGTCAATCACTACAATCGCGCGCTCTCTGAAGATCCCGACAACGCCGAGTTCCGCCGCAGTCTAGATCGCGCAAAGGTGCGAGCGGCTGAGGCTCATGCCGATCGCGGCATCAAACTCAAAGCCGCTGGTGACTACGAAGGATCTCGAGAAGAGCTTCTGCTGGCGCTGGCATTCAATCCCGGTGCCACCCACATCCTGAAGGAGCTCGAGCGGGTCGAAAAAGCTGTTCGGGAAGGAAGAGAGGCGGCAGCACAGGATTCCATCGCCGACATCAAAAGCCGGGCCAAGGAGTCTCCACTCGGCAAGCTCACGCTCGACCCCGGTGCCGACCAACCGGCGGGCTTTGTGTTCCGCAACGCCAGTTTGCGCGACGTGCTGATCTCGGTCGGCAAAATGGCGGGTGTGAACGTCGTTTTCGACGGCGACTTCGCCGACCGGACGGTTTCCATCGAGCTGCATGATGCCGACTTTGAAGACGCGCTAAGCTCGCTTTGTCGGATTTCCAAGAACTTCTACCGCGTCGAATCCGACAACATCGTCATCGTCGTTCCCGACACAACGGCCAAGCGCCGCGAATACCAAGAAATCGTCACAAAAACCTTTTATCTCTCCTCCGCCGACCTCAAAGAGACCATCGATCTCTTGAGAATCACTTTGGGCGCCCGTCGTATTGCCCCCCATACCAATACCAATGCATTGACCATCGTTGACACGCCCGAAAAAATCGCTGCGGCGGAGAGGATCATCGCCACCGTGGACCGTAGTCGCGGTGAGGTCATCATCGAGGTGGAGCTCTTGGAAGTCGGCCGTGCCCGACTCGAAGAATACGGAATCCAGCTTACTTCTTTGATACAAGGCGTGTCGGGGATCGCGACCACGCTCAGTCCGGCGGACACCACGCTGGACCAAACCCTCTATCAAAGCTCGAACATCACTGTCGCCGGTCTCCCTGGAGCGGTGATGAAGCTGTTACGTGAAGACGGCGACACGCGGATCTTGGCAAGCCCAAAGCTCCGGTCCGTGGATGGGCAAGCAGCACTCGTCGAATTTGGTGACCGCGTGCCGGTCCCCATCACGACGTTTACTCCTATCGCCGCAGGAGGTATCGAACAACAACCCGTGACGACCTTCGAGTACGAGAACATCGGTGTCAACGTCGAAATCCTGCCTCGCATCCACCACAACGACGACATTAGTCTGGCGCTGCAGTTCCGACTCAGCGCCATCTCAGGAACCGGCTTCGGAGGTCTTCCCACCTTTGGCAACCGGAGCGTCAATACCGTTCTTAGGCTGCGAGAAGGTGAAACGAGTCTCCTTGCGGGGCTCATTCGTGATGAAGAACGAACGAGCTTGACGGGTACGCCGGGACTTGCCAGCATCCCCATCCTTGGTCGTTTGTTCTCTGCCAACAAGAACGAAGTCAAGGAACTGGACATCGTCTTGACGCTGACGCCTCGACTCATTCGGCGTGCCGGTCTCACGATAGAGGAGCTCAAATCTTTCACAATCGAGGGAGGCGTTCCCGGAACCGTGATCTACGAGGCGCCCACACCAACCCCACCTCGGCAGCAACCGCAGCAACAACCAGAGCGGGAGAGAGACAACGAATAGTGGCCCGTAGCGGAAACTAGCTGGCCATTTTGAATATCACGGGGACTCTACAGAGCAAGAGCTCATCCCCGTCTTTGATCGGGGTCAACACACCCGTGGGTAGTTTCTTGCCATTGAGATACGTGCCGTTCATCGTCCCGATCTCCTCGGCCACCAGGTAGGCGCCATCCTTGAATTGCAATCGAGCGTGACGGCGGCTCACGTTCCGGTTCACGTCCTCCTCGGTGAGGTCGATCTCAGGCCGATGCCCGGTCACCGAATCATAGCGTCCCAGTAACACTTCGTCTTTGTAGATAGGATAGATCTTACCGGTATTCTTGCCGATGAAGTAGGCTTTCGTTTTCCCCGACGCCGGAACGGTGGCGGGCACTTCCTGACGGGCAGGAGCATCGAGAGACGGCACGGCGAAGTCCGCATCGTCCCGAGCCTCCAGGTAATTTTCCATCTGTTCCGAGAGATCCCGCATGCGCATAGAGTACTTGCGCAGCATGCGTACTGCGATCTCCGGATTGGATCGGATCATTTCGCCGAACGTTTGGCTGTTGATCGTGATGAGGTCCGCATTCTCCACGACCTCAGCGTCGGCCGTTCGGGGAAGACGCTCCAAAATGGACATTTCACCGAAGAAATCGCCCTTTTCCAGCACGGTCAGTGTCGTTTTCTTGTTCCGGATGTTCTTGCAAATCGACACCTTGCCCGTCTGGATGATGTACATTTCATCACCCTCTTCACCTTCGCGAAAGACGAATTGGCCCTTGGTGAAGTGGCTCAGGAATTTGGCAAAAGGGTTCTCCCGGCCTGACATGAGTCTCACCCCTTGAAAGACGAGTAGTCCTTAACGATGAGCAAGATAGCATGACCCCCCGATTGTGTCAACCGATCCCGCATATCTCACCTCAAGGTCGTTTTCCCGGAAACCATCGGACGAAAATCTATTTGACGCTCAGTGAATTAGCATGATAGCCTCCCCTATAAGCCGATCAGCCGAGCCAAACTCAAAGACGATGAGTTCCGATCCCGAGTCGATCTACGTTCACAAGCTCAAAACCGTCCTAGACGTAACCAAGGCCTATAGGAGTATCATCCACCTAGACGTCTTGCTCGACACCATCGTTCAAACAGCAGCCGACACAGTGGGTACCGAGGCAGGCTCTATCCTCCTCTACGATGAGGATCAGAAACTCCGGTTCCGAACGGCCTACGGAACCAAGGCCAAGGAAGTCCAGCCCCTCATCGTTGAGCCGGGAGAAGGTATCGCCGGATGGGCTGCCTCGACAGGACGGCCTGCCGTCGTCAACGACGTCGATGCCGACCGACGCTTCAGTTCGGCTTTCGACGACGCCACCGGCTTTCGGACTCAATCGGTCCTTTGTGTTCCCCTGCAATTCGAGGACAGGATTTTGGGTGTTTTGGAGCTGATCAACAAGAAAGGCGGCACTCCGTTCGACGAGCAGGATCTCAACATTTTGTTTCATCTCGCCGATCAAGCGGCCATCTCGATCGAGCACATGCGACTCCGAGATGCACAGAACAACTACTTCACGCACGTGATCGAAATCCTGATCGGGGCGATGGACACACACGTCTCAACCAAGGCCGGACATGCTCGCAGGGTCGCTCGATATGCCAATCTTCTCGGTCGTGGGCTCGGCATGAACGAACCGGATCTCAAGGAGCTCTATTTCGCCGCACTTCTTCATGACATCGGACTGCTGAGGCTGGATACGCTGGGGGAGTGGACTCGCGAGCGCATCGAGCTTCACCCCGTCATTGGCTATGAGCTGGTAAAGGACGTCATTTTTTGGAGGGGCCTTGGCCCTATCATCCTCCATCATCACGAGCGATGGGACGGTCGCGGCTATCCCAAGAAGCTACAAGGAGCCGATATTCCCCTCGGGTCGCGGATCATCGGCGCATGCGAAGCCTTCGACATCATCACAAGCAGGCATTCCTACAAGACACCACTTCCTTTTGACATGGCGATCCGTGAAATGGAAGCCCACTCAGGAACGCAATTCGATCCCAGCATCATCGCGGCCATCCGGCGCCAAATCAAGGAAGAGGACACGTTCGAGAAGAAACCTGGACCGCTTCACAGCAAAAGTGAATGAGATAAATGAAGTAGGAAGGATAGAGTAGGAGGTAGGCGATCGACTGAGCCACAGCGCGCGCGTTAGTTGGCGGCGCGGCTCGGCAACGCGCCGCGAACGTGCTTTCTCCTTTATTCTTCCTTCTCTTGCATGTCCAAAGAAGCCTGCAGAACACTCCTCTTACTGACTTCCCTCAGAAGCGTACGAAGATAGGTCTCGAAACGGTGGGTAATTTGCTTCAAGCCCGAGATGTTATCGCAATGGGTGATTTCCACAGAAAACATCTCGAAGGTCGCCCAATCGCGATACATCAAATGTCGTATCGAACGGTGATAGAAGACGGAGACGGCCTCCTTCACGTCGCGTGCTTGTCGTCCCTCACCAGCCTTGTTGAAACGACCAACGACTGCGATGAGCCGCGTCAAATCCCTTATGAGCCCCAAGGACTGCTCGAGTCGGTTCGCGTATTCACCAAAGACTTCTTTCCCTTCTATTTCCGGCTCGAACACTTGCGCCAACTGTATGACGCTGTGCTGATAGCAATCACGGAGGATACCGTGTGAGTTTTCAATGGAGACGTAAACACTATCGGTCTGCTTGAATGACGAGATGTCGGTCAGTTCAGTATCCAACACTTTGTGGAGCTCCAATGGAATGATGTAGATGAATCGCTCGATAGTATCCCTGAGATCGGGCTCGAGATACAGGCGGTCCATCTGGAGACGAAGAAACTCCAACAAGCTCCGGGTTTCAGAAGCAATCAGGGTAAAAATGAGAACCGTCGTGCGAAGCTCGCTTCGTTCTCTCCGCCTCGGATCGGCGAACTCCAGGTAGTGCAACAACCGAAACAGCTCGAGAAAGACCTTGGCAACCAAGCGGCGAGTCTCTCGATCCGTCACACCGTGAAGAAGCTCGATGACGGATTCATTGGAAATCCGGTCGTATGCCGTTTTGAATTTCTTGTCGATCAGCATGCCGAGATAGTCATTGCGGCGAATCTCTCGATAAATCAATCGACCGATACTCTGGAAGGTTTGAAATGGAATGCGTGAGAGCTTTGTCAAATCGGAGAGAACGAGTTGAAGGTCTTCGAAACTCTCTCTGAGGAGCGTTAGCCCGGCTTGCGGACTCTTCCGCCGTAGTAGGCGGCCCACGTAGGGGTCGATAATGTCACCCGTGCGGAGGTAGTTCTCCACGTATTTGTCGAACCGCTCTTGATTGACCCGGTCTTCGCTGGACAAGTAGGTGCAGAGCTGATTCACACGCTGAATGGCTTGGGACACCAAACCTATTTCCTCGTAGAAGCTGCGAATGACCAAGGTCCGCGCGGAATCGGAGGACATCGGTTGGTTGCGAACTCGGAAATACCGCTCGAAACATTTGAGCCACATCTCGAGCTCGAACAGGTACTCGGTCCGTCCAACCACGGACAGAGACTCGATCCACTCGGTCATCTGTCCGGACAGAAACTCGGAGTGTTCTCTAGACTCTAATAGTCGCATAACAAAGACGGGGGTTCTTTGATTTTATCATGCCCCTGGCGGTGTGCCCAAGTAGCCGTTTCCTTGTGCGGGGTCACACAAATCGTGTAAAATACATAGAATCCCTTAGGCACTGAACAGGATTTTCTCAAAACGGTTCTGATGCGCAACTCCGCAAACACCACCACTACGGAATCTTTGGAGCGCAGGTCCTCGCACCTAGAGGCTCTTCACCGTGTTGGTGTCGCTTTGGCCGGGAGCTTCGACATCGAGTCGATTCTCAGTCAAATCGCAAACACCGCCGGCCAGCTCGTCGGTTCCGTTCCCATCGATGTCTACTACACCGGCTCTTCCACCATCAACTCGAAACCCAAGTGGCGCTCATCCGTTTCAGCGGACAGCCTGTCCGACGAGAGCCGAAATAAACTCGCTAAAGAAATCATCCGGATCTCTAGAAACGGAGACAGGGACGTCTCCTCCTTCGCCGACAATCTAGAGAGCCTGCTTCGCAAGTTACCGGATGGCACCCACCGAAATCTGGTCCCGATCTCTCAAAATGAAGAATTCCTCGGCATCATGATCGTCAAGTCCCTCTTGAACAAGGAGGATCGGGATCTGCTGTCTATTCTGTGTCTGCAGGCGGCCACTGCCCTCGCCAACATCCATCTCACCCAAGAACGTATCCACACTGAACGTCTCTCCGCTTTTGGGCAAATGATCGGGTCCTTGGTGCATGACTTCAGAAGTCCTCTAACCGCGGTTCGGGGTTATGTGGGTATGTTGGGCCAAACCGATTTGCAGACCTTGGAGAGGGATCAGTTCTCACTACTGGCCATCGAGGAATGTGACCGCTTGAACTCCATGATCGATGAGCTTCTCGAGTTCACCCGCGGTGGCCACTCGAGCTTGGAGCTCCATCCAATCCGCATTGGCGATTTCATTGAGGACCTGATGCCAGCCATCCGAACTCACTTTGACGGCAGCCCGGTTGACTTGGTGCTCCATCTCGGCTACAGCGGGCCTCTCCCCCTGGATCCCGGTCGGATGAAACGCGCTGTACTCAATGTCGTATCGAATGCCAGCCAAGCCATGAACGGCAACGGCAAATTCGTCATCCGTACCGAGTCAATGAACGATCGAGTCATTCTGGAGTTCAATGACACCGGGTGTGGCATACCGGAGGAGATCTGTCATCGCATCTTCGAGCCGTTCTTCTCCTACGGCAAACCTCAGGGATTCGGCCTCGGCATGGCTATTGCGCGAAAAATCATAGAAGAGCACGGTGGTGACATAGAGATCACAAGCGAAACCGGCAAGGGAACGAACGTGCGATTTCTGTTGCCACTCAAAGAAGGAAATCAGGAAATCAAGAATTCCAGAATTCAAGAAGCAAGAGCTTGAGAAAAAAGGTCGGTCAATTGCAGCCGACTCCAGCCGCCTAGCGCCACTGCCTACTCATTCCTCCAGCTTGTCCAACAACTTCTGATGAAAGCCCCCAAATCCCCCGTTTGACATAGCAAGAACAACGTCGCCCTCGACCAAACCTGAGGCAAGAAAATCAACCATCTCATCCACCTCGGGGATGTACCAAGATTCAACTCCCCTGTTTCTTACCGTTTCGATGAGTTGCTCTTCTTGAAGCTCCCGCTCTTTGGGAAGCCGGGAGCTCGAGAACACTCGCGCCAGAATGACTCGGTCGGCTGTTCCAAGAGATTCCGAAAGCTCGTTTTGAAAAATGTTGCTTCGCGAGGTGAACGAACGCGGCTCGAAAACGGCCCAGAGTCTCCGCCCAGGCCAACGCAGCCTCGCGGCCCGGATCGTTTCCAGTATTGCCGTATGATGGTGCGCGAAATCATCGACGACAACCGTCCCCCTCCGCTCCCCACGTACTTCCATACGGCGTTCGACGCCATCAAAGGTGCGAAGTCCTTCGCCAATCTCCTCTGTCTCCAAACCCAGCCAATGAGAGACTGCAATGACTTCCAAAGCGTTGCGGATGGCTGCATCACCCCAAAAGGGTCCTTGGAACACACCAAAATGAGTCTTCTTCCTCTTCACCTCGAAATGCACATTCAAGCTCGATGTCTCGAGGTGACGGGCCTGCCAATCTGCATCGCTCGTGACCGAAAAGGTCTCCACCGGACAGTGTGCTTTGCGCGCACATTCCATTGCTGTGGCACTTTCTGCACCCACCACCAGGAGACCCGTTCTGGGAATCAGGTTTATCAACCGCTCGAAAGCAATGGTCACAGCAGCCAAGTTGGGGTAGATATCGGCGTGGTCGTACTCGACATTCCCCAAACCGACAACTTCAGGAAGGTAGTGCAGGAACTTTGGACCTTTGTCGAAATAGGCCGTATCGTATTCATCTCCCTCTATGACGAAAAGTTCTCGATGACCACTCCGGTAGCTCGTTTCGAAGTTCCTGGGTTTGCCTCCAATCAAGAAGCTCGGTTCCCTGCCGGCGCTCGCGAGCACCCACGCCGTTAGAGAAGTTGTCGTGGTTTTTCCGTGCGTTCCCGCCACGACAATCGACCGTCGCCCACGAATGAAAACCTCTTTGACCACTTCCGCCATAGAAGCGTAGGGCAGTTTGCGATCCAGCAACTCCTCCAGTTCAGGATTGCCTCGCGAGATGGCGTTGCCCACGACGACGAGGTCGACATCTTCGGGTAGGTTCCCCGCCGAATAGGGTGACCGGACTTCTACGTTCAAGCCGGCCAGCATATCCGACATGGGGGGATAGACGTTTTGATCGGAACCCGAAACGAGACAACCCTTCTCCTTCAACATTCCGGCCAAAGAGGCCATTCCCGTCCCGCAAATACCCAACATGTGAACACGACCCCTACCGAGACTTGGTATCAAGTCACCGCTCCTTCGAGAAGCCTGAGGCCGCTCGCCTCTATTTTGGCCTTGACCCCGAACGGAATTGTCCAAGCGGGAGTGACCGTGTGGCCGGAAGGGAAACCAAACATCACGGGCACACCCCATTCGGCGGTCAGATCGCCAAGTAGCTCATCCGTCCGGTAACCCTGATCGGGATGTTGTTGGCAGTTCGGCATTTCTCCGAACACCAACCCTCGTACTCCATCGAGACAACCGGCGAGTCTCAACTGCCTCAGCATCCGATCGATCTGGTACGGTCGAACGTTCGTGTCTTCGAGAAACAAAATCGCCCCGTCGAAGCTAGGAAGAAAAGGAGTTCCTACGAGGGCGGCAATCAAAGAAAGGCATCCTCCGACGAGTATCCCTTCCGCGCTTCCCTTGTGGAGCACTCGAAGCCCGACAGAAGACAAGCCCTCCCACGACTCTGAGCTTCGAAGCATCCCTACTAGACTCGCCGAGTGGTATGCCTCATTACCGCGTGCGATTTGTTGCGCCACCATAGGTCCATGAAAACAAACCATCCCCGCCTTGGCGATCAGAAAGCAAAGAAGAGCGGTCACGTCGCTCGACCCGACGAGCACTTTGGGTTTTTCTCGAAATATCTCAACGTCCAATCGTGCGAGCAGATCGAGACTGCCGTAGCCACCTCGGGCACAAATGATCCCGTCGACACCGGAATCCTCCCATAGCTCGACGAGGTCGGATACGCGGGTTTGGGCATCTCCAGCCGTATAGCCTGTCCGGGAGTAGAGGCCACGGCTGAGCCGAGTCTGGAAACCACGACGGTGAAGCTCCTCCAACCCGCGTTCCAGGAATTCCTTTCGAACCGGACTCGCCGGAGCGCATACTCCTATCGTTGCTCCCGGTTCAAGAGCATGCGGCTTCAACATTGTCTTCAACACACCTGAGTAGCTAGAGCCACCACAACGGAAAACAGCAAGACGACACCAATCGACAAGTAAGCTTTCGAAATGGGTGTCTCCAAAGGAGTGGCGTCGGATTCTTGACCTTTTGGAGCCTTTTCGCCAGCACCGCTCTCCCCTATCGAAGCTGCAGGACCAACCATTGATCCCTCTTCGAGGACGAGGCGACACTTGACGCCGGCAAACTCAATCTCGTCCCCGCTCTTCAGATCTTTCTGCACGATCTCACGGCCGTTCACACGAGTCTTGTTGGCACTACCCAAATCCACCAGGGAACATGAGCTCCCGGTCCGAACGAACTTGGCGTGAAACTGGCTGACGAAGTGGTGTGACAGCTGGATATGGTTTGAGGGATCGCGTCCTATCGAAATCTCTCGGGCCGCGAGCCGATACTGCTCTTTCTTACCGTCTGGAAGCGTCACGACAAGAAGGAAGCTGCCGGCACTCTGTTTATTGGACCGGTCGCTAGTCATCTTCCCTTTCGAAAGAATCTGCCGGCTCACCTTTCACGGTAGGCATAGGGGATTCGGTAAGTGTGGTCTCGGCGTTTCCAGATTGAGTCGGATTCGAACCTCTTGTGCCGAGAAAGTGTGCCACGATCGCCCCCGCAACGATGACGAGAAGACCGATGACGACGAGTAGCGGCACTCCAATGCCCCTGGCCATCGGAGCCACAGAATAGATCATGACGCAACCACCGACGCGGCGTCCTTCATGGATCAGGGGAGCAACGAAAATGATGTCTCCAGAGTCTACTACGCGCTGACTCATCCCGTCGATTTCGCGGACGAAATCGCGGATACCTTCCATGCTCTCGTAAGACTCTCCAAGTCGGTCGAGAGGAGCAACAATCCGCCCATCGAGATCAAGAACAAAGGCGCCTGTAACACCGGGCTCCTGCAGCACAATTTCAACCGATAGCTCCGCTGGCGGTCCCGTCTCCAACCTATCGGTGTTACTCCTCAGCAGCAAACTAAAAAGCGATTGCCCGCGGCGAAGCGATTCCTGATAGAGATCACTCCTTGTCTTTAAAAGAAGAGGGACAAAAAGAAGCAGATAGACGAGAATCGAGGCACCGGCTAGAACGATGAGAGGCGCTGTCGAGGCGCCACGAGGCCTCGGCTCATTGACGAGCACATTCTCGGCCTCTCGGGCCTCCATCCCCTTTGGCGCGGCGGCTTTCGGTGATTCATCCAAGGCCTCAGAACGTTCGTGCCCAGCGCCCAAAGGCTTCGTTTTGTCCAAAACGGGAATGACTCTCGTGGTTGTGGCGCCTTTCTCATTCACTTCCGGGAAAACGAAGCTACCCTCCTCCTCTTCCAGAGGAGGGGACCCTGACAAAACGACTGTGCTCTCCTTGTCGGGAGGAGAGGAGTCGATGAAGAGCACCGTGTCATCGGGAGGTTCGGGGTCACTCCGAGCCTCTTGAACGTTGGGTGCGTTCACCTGGGTGGTTTGGCTATCATAAGTGCCGCTCTTTGCCGCCAAATCATCCTCGTAGGCGATCCGTAGACCACCCAAGCGTATGGCGTCCGAAGGCTCGAGGAACCCTTCATCGATTCTTCTCTCATTGACCCAGCTTCCGTTGCGACTCCCCAAATCGACGATCTTCAATTTTCCGGCTTCCGGTTCCATACGGGCGTGCCTTCGGGAAAGCTTGTGATCAGAGAAAAACAAATCACAGCTGGGGTCGCGACCTATCACGATCGCCTGGTCGGTAATCTCGTGGCGAGTTACGCGCTCTCCGTGTCGAATGATGAGACGTTTGGCCAATGGGTGAACTCTCCTGAGCAGGCTGAAGACTGACTGGCTAACGGTCACTGGCTAACGGCCACCAGCCGGCGGGTTTGGCTACTGACCTATTTCTCTCAGTCTCCTTCTGGCAAGGGGAGCGACTAGCGGACCATCATCGGACTCGAGTGTAGCCTCTTCGTACTTCATCGCTTGGTTGAACATCCGAGCGGCCTCGCTCATTTCCTCCAACTTCATGTATGCGATTCCCTGGTAGTAGTAGGCGGTTCCTTGCGAAATGCCTCGGGTCCTATCGCCGAAATTGACGTTGGGCAGATGCTCCTTGAGAGCTGTTTCATAGTCCCCAAGAGCCATATGGCAGAGAGCCAGGTTGAGTCGAGCCAAAGGCTCATTCGAGGGGTCGACGACCATTCGATGCTTGAGGTCCACTATGGCCTTGTTGAAGAGCGTCTCACCTTGTTTTTGCAGGATCTCGACCGGAGTCTGCCCCACCTCGAGACGAACCTCCCGGGACGCTCCCTCATTCGCGAGCCCCAACACCACGCTTTCGCCGGGTTGTTTCGCTCGAACCCGAGTAAGGAGCTCTAGAGATTGCCCCACCGGAGATCCATCCGCTTCGACAATGACATCGCCCAACTCGACACCACCCGATGCAGCCGGCCCACCAGGGACGATCCTCAAAACGATGGGACCTTCCGTCAGCCGAGTGTCAATGCTTTTGAGGCCGATCCAACTGCCGAAAATGGGTGTTGGCTCGGATAGCCTATTCGTAAAAGAGGCCGTCGCTTCCCTATCCAGATAGTTGAGGGAGTAGGTATCCGGAGCGATCGAGCCCACTGCGAGGAAATTGAGTATCACATCTTTGATGAGGCGCTGTTCCGGGATATATCCCACCAAAAGAGCCTCGGCTTCCAATGCTTCACCGACTTTCTCGGAAACGTCGCGGACGTCTTCGCGTGTAAGACCTGCCCTATCGACGAAGTCTTCGGAAACAAAAGCAGAGATACCTGCACCACCGATCAAGTTTCGAAGCAAATCGGGACTGGGAAAGACCAGGTTCATGACTTCGAGCTTTTGAAGCTCCTCTGTCAGCTTCTCTCGGATTTCTTCGATATCCCGTGCCGGCACTTCTTCCGATGCCACCACACCCAGGAAAGCCATCGTGGGTCGAATGGGGCACTCGAGCGACAAGACTTCGTTTTTCTCTAGAATAAGATCCTCGACGTATTTGCCGGTCGTAGAATGCTTGACCTCCAAATGATGTGAACCGGAACACACCTGGTTCAGATCGAGAGGGGTGTTCCCCTTGTACTCTCCATCCAAGAAAACCCGCGCCCCTGGAGGGTTGCTAACGACTTGAAGCTGAGCCACTGAATCTTCGAGTTTGTAGATGAGCGCCGTATAATCCTTGGCCTCCTCGGCGTTGAACGTATATCGGATGGGCTCGTAGCAGTCCTTTTTGAGCTCGATGATGTGTTGCCCCAAGGGCAACGCACTGAGATACAGTGGAGCCGAAAGCTGGTCGGCATCGAATTGAGTTTGAATGAAGCTCCTCAAATCCGGAGGCAGTGTGCCACCGGTTTTCTCATGGAACTCTCCATCTACCCACACTTCCACGTCAGAAGGTTGAGTAATAATCGGCAATTTGGCACTGTTTCGGAAAAGAGTCACTTCCAGAGTCACGACCTCCCCAGGAAGTATATTGACTTCTTCATAGATGACAGGCTCATAGCCTTCCAGACCAATCTCCACCCTATGAGCTCCGGTATGAACATCGACAGGGAAAAAATTCGTGATACCGACAAAATCCGACCCGACCATGACACGAGCGCCCGCCGGCTCGGAGGTGACGGCAATCTTCCCCACCAAGGACTGTTTCAAGTCCTCGAAGAAATCGACGATTCTAGGTGACAGCGCTTCCGCATCCAACATATAGCGAGGATTCGTGAAGATGAGCTGTCGAAAATCGTCTGAAGCTCCCTGCATCTGACCGGCGTTGAAATACGCCCTGGCCCGATGCTCCAGGACCTTCTGCTCGAGCTCACCCAATCCTGATGAGATGCCACCGTGAGAACGGCGGAAATCCTCGATGCTGTCTTTGATGCTGGAGAAGAACTCGATGGATTGGTTCTGGCGGTTCGGGTCTACAAAGATTTGCTGCGCCTCTAAGAACTGCTGAGAGAGCTGGAGTAGCAACTCCTGCTCTTCGAGTGAGACCTCTTGCTGCGGCGAAAATCCCGCCAGAGCCAGTCCGGCAGCGCAACCGACAAGCAATTTAATGAAAGCGGAGGAGTGCCTTCGCACCATCGTCGTAAACATATATGTCTCCAGAGCTATCAACATCCAAGGCGACGGGTTTCTTGAGAACTCCACCACCGAGGCTTTGTGAAGTGAGCAGCGCAACAAATTCATAAGACGGGTCGAAGACGACTATCTGAGAGAGATCTTCGTCAAGCAAGTAGAAGTACCCCGCAGGATCGACTGCGAAATCAACGGGTGTCTTGAGTTCCCACTTCTCGCCACGACGTTGGATACGCGCCAATCTGCGGCCGGCCGGCGAATATACCGTAACGGTGCGGTCCTTTTTCTCCAAAAAAATGATGTTGCCGTTCTTGTCCAACTCGAGGCGCAAGATCTCACGTGGAGTGGAATCGGGAAAGGAGCCCTTCACGCCTCCCTCGGAATCGAATCGAAGCACTTTCTTCTGTTTGTCGTCGTAAACAAATACATCTCCCAATCGGTCTCTAACCGCCGCTCTGATGTTATCGAGAGGCTTGGGTGTCCCCTTCTCGTCCGGCACCAAGAGCATGACAGGAATTTCATTGACGACTAGACCCTTCTCGTTTGCTACGACCAGTTCACCTCTTGGATCGATGAAGAGTCCTTTAGGATCGGCAGAGGACTTCGTACCTGCGAGACGGCCATCCGACTCAAAGGTGAGCACCCTCTTGCGCCCCCGTTCGAGCACATGTACTCCGAGAGAAGAGATCTTGACCGATTCGACATCCTTGAGTTTGTCCTTCATGCTCGGGCGAAACGACGGGTCGGACCGGTAGGAAACAGGACGTCCGAGCTCGGGATAGCCATACAGGCGAAATAGAAGGGTCAGCCAGTCTAGAGCATCCTCCGCCTCTTTCGTTTCCGGATAACGGTCGCGCACCCGTTGGATCTCGACCATCCCTTGCACCGGGTCCCCGAGTCTTGCCAAACACCGGCCTAGAGCCAACTGAGACCCTGCCGCCCATCGGGAATCGGGATACTCCGCCATGACTCGGAAATATGCGTCGAGAGCTTCCTCCCAGCCGCTCCGCCCTTCCAGAGCCAAACCGGTCGCGCTCAGGGCTGCGGGCACCCAAGGACTCTGCGGATACAGGCGCAAAACACGCTGGAAATTGGCAATGGCATCGTCCAGGGCTTGATCCCCGAAGCTGGAACGAAGTGTGACCAAGCCCAAGTAATAGTAGGCCCCGGGGGCTGCGTCCTTCGTGGGATAATTTTGGAGTATTCGATCGAAATGTTCCCGGGCTTTCTGGAAATCCTCCTCCACATCCAAATAGTACTCGCCGATCCTCAGCAAAGCATCATCAGCATAGGTCTCATCTCCCATCGAGACCACGATCTCGAAGTCGCTGAGTGCCTGCTTGTATCTTGCCTGTTCATAGAACTGTATCCCGCTTTCCAGATGCTTGCGCGCCGTCTCCGAGGACTGGGCGCCAGCCCCGGAAGCCAATCCCGACAGGCACACCAACGCGAGTGCACTCGTCACCGTCTTTTTCATAGAAACAACCTCAACGAGTCTGACCCGTTACATATGCATGACGTCCAGCTCTCACTTCCTCCGTTTGTACTTGCCTTTGACCGCTCGGCCATTCGAAAACGAAGGTGTTTGAGCCCGCCACAATGTCCTGATTGAGAATGGGAGGAGCCTCGGCTTGGATACCGTTGATCCTCACACTGCAGTTTCCCGGCACGGCCCGGATCGAGACTTTGCCCAGCGGTGGGGCCTCCAGAGGCGCAGAAGATGCTTCCCGTATCTCCACCGACAGGGTCTTGTTCAAAAACACACCTGGAGCGTATAGCGTGATTTGATGTTTCCCCGGAGCCAACTTCACCGAAGGGCTGGTCGACGGCCCGGCCAATGTTCCCCCTCCGCTCGAGACGACGGAAAGTGGGTAGAGACTCTTGACCACCAGAGTTCCCGGCTTCCTGAGAGGAACGAGCATGATCTGGTCTCCTGGAGGCTCCTCTCCCGGACCGATGTTCAAGGTTTGACTTTCGTAACCCTCTTTGGAGAGCGCGAGCTCGTGCGCTTCATGAGGTGTCAAACCCACCTCGACAGGGGTCATCTCCGGCAACTGAGCACCGTCGAGACGAACAGTCGCGCCGGCCGGACGAGTTGAAATGAGGTATGCCACCGGAAGCGGATCGAGAGTAAGCTCGAGAGGCGGTGGCGGTGCCGCGCCCAATTGCACTTGAGTCTGGACAGGACTGTAACCCGCCTTCCTGAGCTCGATAGTAAAAGAGTCCCCCTCCTCCCCTTCCAACAAAACCTCTACTCTTTGCCCCGTCTCAGTAACCACGCCCTTCTGCACTCCATTGACGAAGATCGATGAACCCGGAGGCTCGGACGAGATGCGTACAGTTTGAGTGATTTGCTGAGGTCCTGCACTGCTCTGAAAGATGTACCATGCGCCCATCCCAAGGACGGCGATCACCACAACTGCAGCCGCTATCTTGAGAAGGGCGTTCGGTCGAACGTCTTCCGGCACTGGCGCCGCTTTCGTGCGAAGCTTCAGTTTGCCAGCCGTGAGCTCCTCCTCGAGTCGGGTCTCCATCTTCGCTTCCACAACCGTCGGTTGTTGGCCCGGACCGTAAAGTTGGGTCAATTCGTCCGAGATCTCGACCAGATCACGCGTCTTCTGTGCGGGCGTGAGCCTGCTTTGCTCTTCTTGAAGACGGAGCATCCGATCTGCCGTTCTGAGGATCCGTCGTGGCGAGGGCAACTCCGGTCGTTCGGTGACAAGCTCTCTCGCCATGGCTCGGGCTTCTGACCAGTTCCGGTCACGACGACACCGTTCCAACCGATCGAGGCGCTTCTGCAAATCAGCCGGGACACGGGGAAAGCTCAGGTGATGGACTCGAAGAAGCTTGTCGAGCTCGGCGGCCATTTCTCCTGCGGACTGGAACCGATCCTCGGGATTCTTGGCCAGAGCACGGTTCAGCACATCTTCGACTTCCTGAGGGAGGTTTGGCTTTTTCTTCAAGAGCGGAGGAGGTGGCTCGTTGACTATCTTGTACAGAACCGTGGGTGCCGTGTCGCCGTGAAAGGGGCGTCTTCCCGCCAGCATCTCGTAAAGAATGCATCCGGCGGAGAACACGTCGGACCGACCGTCGATTTTTCCTCCTTTAATCTGCTCGGGTGACATGTAGTGCGGGGTTCCAACCATGACCCCGCTGCGTGTTATCTGGTCTCCCCCTTCGATACGAGCAATGCCGAAGTCCATGATTTTGACCCGCCCGTCATCGAGCAACCGGATGTTGGACGGCTTGACATCGCGGTGAACCACGTCGTGTTGGTGTGCAAAATCCAGCGCTCGACAGAGCTGGGCAGCGACATCGAGAGCCTCACCGAACGCCATCGGATGCTCACCGCCAATAAAGGAGGTCAAATCACTTCCTTCGAGATACTCCATCACAATGTAGGGTTTGTCTTTCCGGCCAAAGTTACCCAGCTCGTATATGGTTACGATGTTGGGATGTTGGAGCTTGGCGGCGGCCCGCGCTTCACGCTCGAACCGCTTCCGAGACTCAGCGTCGGCGAACGCATCAGTGGTCAGAGTCTTAATGGCCACCCTTCGCTCTAGTGCCGGATCCTGTGCTTCGTACACGGTGCCCATACCGCCACGGCCGAGCTTTCTAACGACCTTGAATTTGTCGAAAGGAATCGTAGATGTTTCCATGATTCTAAGATCTCAAGACCCTGCCGGCTCCTCAAACGTCTCAATGACCGGCTAATGCCCTAGACCGGGGGAAACGGTCCATGTTCAATCGTCGTGAAGCGACAGGAGAATTGCCGTCGTGTTGTCTTCTCCACCAGAATCATTGGCCGCATCGACAAGGCCTGCGAGCGCACGCTTCTTGTCGTGCCCATCTGCCAGTATGATTTTGAGGATCTGTTCATCATCCACCATCGACGTCAGTCCGTCCGAGCACAGCAGCAGGAGATCCATGGATTGGAGTTGCAACGTCTGCACATCCACTTCCAGTTCCTCCTTCCCCCCGAGCGCTCGAGTAACGACATTTCGTAACGGATGAGTGCGTGCCTGCTCGGTATCCATAACGCCTGATAGAACCTGTTCATTGACCCACGAATGGTCATCCGTCAGGCGCTGTATTTGACCTTGCCGGATCAGATAAAGTCGGCTGTCACCCACGTGAGCAATATCCGCTTGGTCATCGCTAATCAACGTCGCAACGACGGTAGTCGCCATCCCCTCGTATTCAGCTTGCTCCCGCGTCCTCTCGAGAACCCTCCGATTCGCGAAACGAATCGAGGTCTTCAGGCGATTGCCATTGAACGATAACTTCTCGTCGAGGCCATAAGGCCAAGTTGCATCCTGGCTATCGCTCGTCATCTGTATGAACTTTTCGATCGTTTCGACAGCCACCTCGGACGCGACTTCTCCCGCGGCATGCCCCCCCATACCATCAGCGACGACGTACAGACCTTGTTCATCATCGACGCAGTAGCTGTCCTCGTTGGATTTACGCTTACGCCCAATGTCCGAGATCGACCCGGACTCGACTCGCATATCGTTTGCCCTACCTCCCCTCACCTATTTCTTCGCCTTTTTTGCTGCAGCCGTCGATTGCGACAACAGCACTTGAAACTCTGGATCCTTCGGAAGCGCTTTCAATCCTCTCTCATAAACCCGGCGGGCCCTAGTATGCAATCCCAAACTCGTGTACAACTCTCCGAGATCTAGATAGCCTTCCCGTGTTTGGGGGTACTTATTGATCACTTCTTCGAACACATCGGCGGCCTGCCGTTGCTTGGAACGATCTTTCCCCAGCAAACGACCCACCGCCAACTTGTATGTCGCGTTGTCTGGAGCCACCTGTATCGCTTCATAATAGTACTTCAGCGCCTCACTATATTGGCCGGTCTGCTCCCTGTACTTCCCATCCTTGTAGTGCTGCTCAGCTCGTTGTTCCGGTGGCTTCGCCTGCCACTCTCGTTCTTCGTCGTACTTGCGCCTTCGCACATCATCACGCAGAAGATTGAACGCTTCGTTGATGAGCTGGAACCGCCGTGCAGCCTCTTCACGCTCAACCGGATCCTTGAAGCGATCCGGGTGTCTCTCCCGCGCCAGCTTGAGATAGGCAGCTTTGATATCGGCCTGTGAGGCCGTTTTGGGAATACCTAGTATCGAGTATTTATCTTCTGTCATGGCTCGCTATTTGTTCCCACGAGTTATCTTTATGGCCTGCCGGCGTACCTGCTCCGCCACGTTACGATCTCGAGACAGGCGCTTCAGATCCATCGAAGACAAACGGCTTATGTGCTTCATTGATATCTCGATGGGTGTCAAAGGATTCTTCACCAGCTCGTGGCAGATCTTGTATTTTTTCGTCCATTCCCTTTTGGCTCCGATTTGCCTCAAGACTTCAGGTGAGACATTTCTCAACGCCGAAATAGCTTCGATATCTCCTTGTGTCAGTTTGGGACTCGACATCACCGCCGAGTAGACGACGCGGTTCCTGTCCCTGATGAGAATCATTCGAGCCTCCCGGTCGCCTTTTAGAGCCTCCACCATTTTTTCGGCAGGTGTCATTCCCACCAATTTCTGATAGGCCGACAGTCGCTCACGCTTCTCTTCTTCGGTTAAATTGGCATCTTCTCGGTCATCACCATATTGTTCGATGGCTTGTTCGACGTTGACGGGAGGAGGTGCCTCGTCTTCAGGCGGACCCGCGTCAAAATCCAGGAGAACCTCCGGTGTAACAGGGGCGGGCCCTGCCGGGAGATCCGTTTCTGCGCCGATTCTGAAATCATGTTTCAACTCGTTGATCCGGCGGCGCTGATCGGTGTTCAATCCATCATTCGCTTCCAAAACTACGATAAGTGGCGGGTGGCGGAGGAGTCGCGTCTGATTGATCACGACGAACTCCAGAAGATCCGTAGGCAACCGTGGGATCATCTCTTGTACGGTCGGGTCCTCCGTGGAAGCATTCTGAATGATGACTTGCATCAAATCGAATTCGTCGATTCGCAGTCCAAAGAAATGCAGAGCTTTTGGATGGGTGCCTCGGTCACTCAAGACCTTGCTCAAATCTTCCCGAGATATATTGAGTAGACTCGCCTCAGCGTCACTGCGTACTTTTTCATCGCGGTCTCGGGTCAGTAGGTAGAGCAACTCGACCTGGTCACTCGGTGTGAGCGGCAACGCTCCCGAAGCGGCCGTGAGTCTAACGTCGCGAGAAACCCCGCCTTTACGAAATTGCTCAACCAGCGGCGATGTCATCCGAAATCAATCTCTTTCCATTGAATCTAAACGGATCCTCGAGAGACCGGTACAACCTCGGTCCCTTCGGAGGCAATGAACTCAATCAAGTTCTCCGGCGTTATCAGAACATCTTTCCTCACCTGGCCGGGTCGACCTAGGGAGATGCAAGGACGTTCGTTGAGCCAAATGGAGACGCCTCCCGCATTACCGAGCCACAATCGTAGTTCGTCTTCGGCTTGAATCTTTCTTTCGAATCCTCGAAGCATGAGTCCTTGAACTGCAATCTCTCGGTCAGCGCGCACCTCGAGCCAACAGGGCTCATCCACTCTGATAATGAGCCGCAAAGGAAGCTCGGCTGCCGGCACTTCGTCGATCTCACCCCGAACCACCGGCCCTGATGTCGAGGCCGTCTCGTTGCCGTCAACGAGGCTCGCCGCAGGAGCTGTGCTCGGCCTGTTCACGCTTTCCGGCGGGTTGGCAGAAGGAGGAAGAGACCTACTCAGAGTTCCCGCCACAGGCCAAACCACGAAAACCGCGGCGCTCAAGCCCAAAGCTCCGACGATTAGAGCTACCCATTTCCTCGCTCGGCTTCCCCCCAGGCTTTTGCCTCTGCCAGGCTGATTGTGAAGCAACTGAGGCGTTGGCGTATCAACCTCGGATCTAAACTCATAAGTTGCCAGGATTCGATCAGCATCGATGCCAAGATACTGAGCATAAGCTTTCAAACTGGCCCGGCGATAGAACTCCCCCGGTATGACATCCAACCGGTCGGAATCGATAGCCTCGAGGAAACGGATTCCGATATTGGTCTCATCGGCAATCTCCTCCAGCCCGATCCCGCGGAGCTCGCGCTCCCGCCTTAGCTCTTCACCCACCAAGGGCATCTTTTGAACCTGTCAACACCGAAAACATACCTACCCTGAGCACCCATTGCTGGATACAAGCATCCTCAATAGATTAAAGTCATTTTGTCAGACGCGGTTTCCCCTGTCAATGAAGCGAAAGTGGTTCCGTTCCAACAGTTGGTGAGCCCTGACCAAGACGACTCTAGGGAGGGCGGCGGACGACACGAGCTTCTCGATCTCCCGTCTTGGAAGCGAGCCCAGTAAGGTGAGAGCGGCGTGAACTGGTGTCCTGCGATTCTTCACGAGCGCCATTTTCACCGTGTATCGTGAACACCAACGTTCACTCCGAGCCAGCACCCGGAGCGCTTCGGAAGGGACATTGGTGTCTTCAGCCAACCTGACAACGTCTGCCTCCCGAATCCGAGGATTCATGAGCAGAGCATCGATCACAAGAGGTTGAGACTCCTCGAGCAACTGTGATACCACGCGGGCCGGTGCAGAACGAGCGAGCGAGATTTTCTCCCCCATTTCCAACTTTGGCAGTTTGGCCAAGAGATGGCTTTCGGCCGCGATCCGTATCGGCATGGCAAGACGATAATTGGCGGAAGTACGAAGCAGTTCTTTCCAAAAAAGCAGGCTCATGAGCCGCAACGCCAATGTCTTGGGAGCCTTGGGATGGTTCACAATGGCAGCTTTGACCCTGTAGCGACCGTTCCAGCGTTCGTGACGCGCCAGAGCTTCGATGGCGGCGCTCGGAAGGTTCCGGTTCCTGAGCGCGGCCAGGATATGGGCCTCCTCGGTGCCCGGATGCTCCAACAGAGTCACTATATCGGCCGCGGTGGTGTCGGCACCTATGCTATGGAGAAGGTCACGTGGGTCCATGAAAGTGCTAGGGAAATCAAGAACTCGAGAATTCGAGAAATCTAGAATCCAAGAAGTCAGGTACTAAGGTCGTTTTTCTTGGGTCACGAGTGCGGGGGACTCCGGGTTGTCCTTCTCTCGACGTGATTCTGTCATTACGTGGAGTCCGCCGGGATAGAGCTCTCGCGACGATAGAGCGGATTGACGACGACGCGCCATGACTTCATGAAGCACGACAAAAATGTTCGCCACACCCAATCCGGACACCGCCCCGCGCAGCGAAGGGTCGAGGAACAAGGGCCTCAAGGTGGGATAGACTTGAAGAAAGTAGTTCCTTTCCCATATGACGGACCAGGGTACGAGAGTGAGAAAGATGCCCACCTCTAAACACACCAGCACGTAGAGCACGTACCAATGTCGATCCATCATACCAATCCTGTTGATTGTGAATGCTGACGTGACGCCGCTAGTTATTTGCGGCCTGTAGATCACGAACCCGCTCCTTGACGTCTCGGAAACGGGCGTTGACGCGATAGATATCCATGTACAACTCGAGAGCCATTTCCGGACTCCCCGAGGCTTCGTGGGCCTGCGCAAGGTCATACCTCAAGCCGTGGTACTCCTCCTCGTTACGGCCCGAAGCCGAGAGTCCTTTCTCGAACCATTTGATAGCGATTTCGGGCATGCCCTTTTCCATGAAACACAAACCCAGCATGCTGCAACACTCGAGGAGACGTGCTTCGTCTTTTGCTGCCAGTTGGAACTCAGCAATGGCTTCATCGAGAAGGCCCATTTCCTTGTAGGCAATCCCCAAGTTGTAGCGAGTATCATAGTCCTCCGTGCCGAGCTGCTTCTCCACACCCTTTTTGAACTCCCTGAAGATCTCATCGAGCCCGGGGTCACTGATGGCTCCGGCTGGCTCTTCACGAGCTTCCTCCTCCGAAACCGCGCTTTGTGTTCCGAACATCTCTTGGGACAAGGCAGAAGCGAGGTCGACAAAAGGCTCGGGAGCGTCTTCTGCGGTAGGGGTCAGCACGGTCTCCAATGGCTCTGTTGCGAGCTCCGAGTCGCTCAAGTCTTCGATGGAGATAGGTTGCTCTGCCTGAATCTGGGGAGCCGCCTTTGCTTCGCTCGCGCGAGAGCCAACAGGCGCATGCGCTTCTTCGATCTCGAGCATGGGCGGGGAGACGGAGGATTCCGCCACTATGCCCGAGACCTCCGCTTCCTTCTTGATCTGGGCCGACGAAAATCCTAGCTCCTCTATTTTCTCAATGATATTTGGATCCTCGGGGTACACCTTCAAGAGCTCGCGAAGATTGTCCCGAGCATCTTCATAGAGCCCCAAAGCGATGTACTCGTCCACTTCCTGAAGCTCGGCTGAGACATCCGTCTCGTTCGTTGGTAATGGCGCAGGCTCGGGAGAAAGAATTTCTGAGATCTCGAGCTCTGGCGAGGATTGTTCAGCTGTAGGCCCCTCGAGGATTTTGAGGTCCGGCGTGGCCTGTTCCGTAGAAAGCATCTCCGGGATCTCGAGCTCCGGTGAGGACTGTTCAGCCGACAGCATCTCCGGGATCTCGAGCTCCGGCGAGGACTGTTCAGCCGACAGCATCTCCGGGATCTCGAGCTCCGGCGAGGACTGTTCAGCCGACAGCATCTCCGGGATCTCGAGCTCCGGCGAGGACTGTTCAGCGGAAAGCATCTCCTGGATCTCGAGCTCCGCTGACGACGACTCTGAAATCACATCGGAGAGCTCGACGGAAATCTCATCTCCTTGTTCCTGGGCAGCGACTCCTAGGTCCTCACCCGTATCCATGACGGGGATTTCGTCGGTTCGGGTCGGCTCAGCCGTGGGAATCTCCAACTCAATCGCTTCTTCGTCTTCGTCACCGGTCGGCAGGGAAAGCTCCTGCAAGGCCTCGATCGGCTCGTCGTCGAGAGCAAAATCCTCTTCCACTGCACTCTCTCGAGAATCGATATCCGCGATGATGGCCGGTTCTGCTTCCTCGACCGAAATGCTCTCGGCGACTGGAACATCCTCCGAGATGAGTATCGGTTCCTCGACCAATATTTCATCCGCCAAGGAAACGTCAGCTTGGACGGGCATCTCATCCTCGAGGGCTAAGTGCTTACCCGTCGGCACATCTGCTTGGTCCCGAATCTCGTCCTCGACGGCCACGTGCTTGCCGGTCGGCACGTCTGCTTCGTCGCGAATCTTGTCCTCTACATAAACGCCCGGTATGTCCTCCTCTATGTCGAGCTCATCCTCCGGAACAACACCGATAGCATCCCCAGAGGGAGCATTGATACCACCATCCAAATCGACGTCGATTTGGAATTCGTCGTGCGTATCCAAGTTCAGCTCGACACCTTCAGCCTCTGCGGCCGTATCGGTCCCATCGGCCGCCTCTACGTCGAGTGCGGCGAACGATGCCGAATCCAAGGAGATAGGCACCTCTTCCTCGAAAGCTTCATCTGCCGACTCCGCGACGAAATCCGTTTCCAGACCGGAGCCGCTCAAATCCTCCTCTGGCGTGAGTGTGAGCTCAATCTCTTCCTCCTCCGCAACGGTAGGTTGGACAGGAAACTCCACATCCGAACCCAGCGCCCGGGCTTCCTGGAGAAGTTGCTCCGCGGTCTCCGGTTCCCCGAGACGCTGCTGAACACGAGCCAGGGACACCATCTGTTCGCCAGCCTCACGATTCATTCCCTGGTCTTTGTAAATCTCGATAAGCTTCTCCCGAGCGTCCACATGAAAGCGAAAGCTCTCGAGAATATCCTTCAGCTGATCGACCGCTTTGTCTACCAGTCCGTATCGGACGAAGACTTCGGCTTCGGTCAGCTTCTCCTTGATGTTCTCCTCGTCTTCTGCGGTAAGTGAGTGGACCGATTCCGTATCCAAATCGACTGGCTCTCGTTCCCCCCAATTCCGAGAACTCAGTGTCTGAGATTTGCTCACTGAATCCCTCGACAACGTCCATTGATTCGAGGCCCGGTGGCTCGATATCCACACTCGATGCGGGCGAGGGGGCTACCGGCTCTTCGGCAGGAGAGGTATCTTCACCGAGTTTAGACTTGAGGAAACGCAGCCGGTCTTTGTGCTGCGAGTTTTCGGGCTCGAGGTCGATGAGTTGCTCGGCGACGTCTACGGCCTTTTCATAGTTGCCGTGTTGAGTGTAAGCCTCGCATAGCTGGTCGTAGGCGGACAGACGCGCCTGCTCATTCTTGAGAACCGTGTGTATCTCAGCAAGCTTCACGCAGTGTCTTCACATGGTGCGGGTCTTTGTTGAGGACTTTTTGGAGCAGGACGGAGGCCTTGTCCCCGTCACCGCCCCCCACAAACCTGTCGACTAGAGGAGTCAACAACTGCAGGGCATTTTCGAAATCAGCCTGGCCGATTGCCAACTCCGCTCTCCGGGCTGTGTGATCCGGATTGTCGGCATCTAGCTCAGCAAGACGCCCGAAAGTAGCTTCCGCTTCAGCGAGATTTCCCGCTCCCATGTAAGCTTCACCCAGCCGGGTCAGAAGCTCCAGGTCTTCCGGGTATTTGTCTCGGATCTCACCGAGTAGCTGGATTGCCCTTGCGTAGTCTCCCTGAAGGACCGATGCTTGGGCGAGTTTGCATCTCAAAGAGCGGTTGTAACTGTCGATGCGAAGTCCCTTTTCCATGATTTGCATGGCTTCGGGAACGAGACCGTTGTTAATGAACTCGTCGGCGATCCCGACGTACTCCGTTATCGCCTCTTCGGCCTGACCCTGCCGATCAAGGAACTCCGCGTATTTGTACCGAACTTTGAGGTCGGCCGGGTCGATATCCGCCAACTTCTTGAAGACTTCTTTCGCGCGTTTCTTTTGACCCGACTTGTTGTAGAGCTCAACGAGAGTCTGATATTGAGACTTCGCCTCCATGAGAAGGCCTTGGGCGACCTGGAGGTCGGCCAAATTGGCCATGGCTCTTTCGTTGTGCGTATCGAGCCGAAGGATCATCTTGTAGGTGGCGATAGCCCGGACGTTGAATCCATCGTTCCGGTAGTACTCCGCGATATGCGTGTACTTCTTGATGGCCTCCTCTTTCTGACCCATACGGGCATACAGATCGGCAGCCAACCGGACCATGTTCCAGTCCTTGGGGTTGACGGAGATCCACTTCTCGTATTCTTCGACCGCCTTCTTGTTGTTGCCCGAGCGGATGTATTTCTCGGCGGCTCTTTGGATCCGATCTTTGTTCAGCTTGGCCATTTCAAGCTCGATTCAACTCAGCCGATCGCCATTGCATTGCTCGTCTAATCACCAACAATAACTAGGCGCGTCTCTTTTCTTTCAACCGGGCTGCTTTTCCTTTTCGCTCTCGCATGAAGTAGAGCTTCGCGCGGCGCACGTGATGGGACCTCACGACCTCCACTTTTTGGACGACTGGCGCATGCAAAGGGAAAATTCTCTCGACTCCTTGCCCGAACGACGTCTTGCGCACCGTCATCGTCGCCGCCGGACCTCCATGTTTGAGGGCGATGATCATCCCCTCGAAGAGCTGGAGCCTCTCTTTTTCACCTTCCTTGACTTTGACGTGCACCTTGACCGTATCCCCAATCCTGAGATCTGGGAGATCATTGCGCATCTCACGCGCATTCAATTTATCCATCACACTCATTTTCATCGCCTCTCACATTTGATATTTATTGAGTTCTCCTAGTTTTCGTTCCATCCATCGACGGGATCAGATTCTGCTCTTCTAGGATAGAGCGTTCTTCGTCATCCAAGCGCGCCTCTGACAGAAGCTCGGGGCGTCGAGACATCGTGTCCTCGATGGCACGGTGCTTCCTCCAGCGTCGGACCGCCGCATGATTTCCCGACAACAGAGTCTCCGGAACACTCATGTCGCGAAAGCACGCGGGACGGGTGTAGTGGGGGAAGTCGAGAAGTCCGCGGCTAAATGAGTCCTCGCGATGGGACTCCGGGTCCGAAATGGCACCGGGCAACAGACGGGTCACACCGTCAACCAGTACCATCGCCGGAATCTCTCCCCCCGACAACACATAGTCTCCAATAGAGACCTCCCTTGCCCCCGTCAGAAACAGAAACCGTTCATCGACACCTTCATATCGTCCCGAAACGAGAACGATTTGTTTCTTCATCGAGATTTGCCTGACACCCTCTTGTTGCAGGAGCTTGCCACGCGGTGAAAGCAAAATGATGTCCCGGCTTTCGCGCGGAATATCTCTTCGAACGACCGATTCGACGGCATCCACCAGCGGTTCCGGCTTCATAACCATTCCCGGACCACCCCCATAGGGAACATCATCGGTGGCCCGATGGCGATCCCGAGTCCATGACCTGAGATCATGGACTCGGATATCCAACAGTCCCGCTTCACGGGCTCGACGAACGATGCCAAATTCAAAGACCTCTCCGAACATATCCGGAAAGATGGTAACAATATCAACGAGCATTGAGTCTCACGAGACCTTCCGGCGCTTCGATCTCGATTCGCCCCTTTTCCGTATCGATTTCACGACAGATTTCTTTGCACAAGGGAATCAGCTGTTCCTGTCCAGAGGATGGGTCACGAACGACGAGCACGTCGGTCCCACCTGTCTCCATGATCTCCTCTACGATTCCCAAATCACCCCAAAGGCGATCGCATACCCGGCAACCGATGAGCTGGAAATGAAACCAACTCCCTTCGGGTAACTCGACGAGCTCCGACTCGGGAATGCCGAGCTCCTTGCCCGCCAGTTTTTCAGCCTCGCCGATGCTCGACACGCCCTGGAACTTGACGATAGGTCGACCCTTCTGCTCTCGAACTCCCTCGACGTGAAGCTTGGCGACTCGACCCGTGTCATCCTCTATGTAAACGCGTTCAAGCTCTCGAAAACGTTCCGGGAAATCGGTCGTGGGGTTGATGATGACCTCTCCCCACCTTCCGTGGGTCCGGGCCACTGCCCCGATGATGACCAGATTTTCCCAAGACGGCTTCGATGACATTCCTATTCGATGATTTCGAGATGAAGCCGTTTACGAAGTTTCATCCCCGCAGCCGAGAGAATGGTACGGATAGCGCGGGCTGTACGGCCTTGTTTGCCAATCACTTTGCCCAGATCTTCTTGTGCAACTCTCAGCTCTAAAATGGTCGTCTGCTCGCCACCAACTTCCGACACCTTAACCTGCTCTGGATTGTCGACCAGCGCTTTCGCTATGAGCTCCAATAATTCTTTCATCCCCGTCCTCCCGCCGAATCGGCCCTGGGTAGTGGATGAGCTCGGCCTAAGATTGCGCTTTCTTCAAAAGGCTGCGCACTGTATCGGATGCCTGCGCTCCTTTCGATAACCAGTACTCTGCACGATCTTTTTTCACATTGACTACTGGCTCGGCTCGTCTCGGTTCATAAATTCCGAGACTATCTACGATGTCACCGCCACGGCCCAGTGCTGAGTCGGAAACCACAATGCGATAGTGCGGCCGCTTCTTACTTCCCTTACGTGCTAACCGAATCGTCAACATAAGATACTGTTCCACCTCCTTCGTGTTCGTGTGACGCCTTCACCTGAAACGTCCCATCATCTTTTCGAGCTTTTTGCTTTTTCCTCCCGAGCGAGCGAGAGTTTTCATCATTTTGCGGGCTTCGGAAAACCGGCGTAGCAAGCGATTGACATCTGACACTGAGCACCCGCTACCCAACGCAATACGCCTGCGGCGAGACCCGTTGATGACTGACGGGAGCCGTCGCTCGTGGATCGTCATCGAGTTCAGGATAGCTTCAAACCGCTTGAGCTCACCTTCATCCACTTCGGTAGGTAACTGAGCCGCCCCGGGTAAGAAGCTCAGGAGCTCGCCCAACGATCCCATACGCCGGATCTGTCGAAGTTGGTCCCGAAAGTCCTCCAGGGTCAACTCTTGCCGACGCAACTTGCGGGCCAGTTCCTCCGCATTCTGCTGGTCAACGGCCTGTTCGGCACGCTCGATCAGCGTGAGGACATCACCCATACCGAGTATCCGAGAAGCCATCCGGTCAGGATGAAAGGGCTCGAAGGCGTCTAGTTTCTCCCCCACACCCACGAACTTGATGGGTTTTCCCGTCGTTTCACTGATGGACAGCGCGGCACCTCCTCGAGCATCGCCGTCCAGTTTCGTCAAAATATGGCCGGTGAGGTGAACCACCTCGGCAAAAGCCTCGGCACTTCGAACCGCATCTTGTCCGGTCATGGAATCAGCTACAAAAAGCGTCTCAGCTGGAGTCGTCAACTCGACGATTTGCCGGAGCTCCTCCATCAATTCAGGGTCAATATGTAAACGACCCGCCGTGTCAACGATGAGTACGTCGAAGCCCGAATCGCGGACATGTCCAAGCGCTTTGCGGGCTCTTTCTGCGGGCTCCATCGTTTCCGGCTCGATGCAGGGCAAACCCGCTTGGCCGGACAACACCTTCAATTGCTCGATAGCGGCCGGCCTCCGGACATCGACCGACACGACGGCGGGGTGTCGCTTTTCCGCGGCTAACCATCGAGCCAATTTCACTGTCGTGGTGGTCTTTCCTGAACCTGAAAGACCGGCCAGTACGACGACGGCAGGCCAGCGACTTCCCAGATCGAGAGAGGCGTTAGTTCCGCCGAGAAGCTCGACCATTTCGTCGTGCATGATTTTGATGACCTGCTGGGAAGCAGTAAGTGAAGAGAGGATTTCCTGTCCAACCGCTTTCTCGCCGACGCGCGCACAGAACTTCTTGGCGACAGCGAAATGGACATCGGCCTCCAACAGGGCCATCCGGAGCTCCTTGAGAGCCGCCTCGACATGCTCAGGCGTGAGACGCACCTCACCTCGGAGCTTCTTGAAGACACCCTGTATCTTGGCAGAAATCTGCTCGAACATCTATGTTTCAGCCGTCAAAAGACGGATTTCCCCTTAAAATGGTGCAACTATTAATGTTAGAAGACCACAGCGTCATTGTCAAGGGATTTGAGGTGAACAGCCTCACCAATCGACATGCTTCCCTCGGCTCACCATAATCCTTTTCGTTACAAAAGTTACAAACATCCGGCAAATCCACAGCGAAAAGTGGAACACCGCGCAGGGTGAGACACCTCATCGACGTGGAAAGCGTGTTGCATATGCACCGGGCTGGTGTCTTCTGGCGACGTTGGGTTTGCCTAGAATACTCGGGATATAGCGAAGAGCGCCGTGAATTTTTCGTTCGTCTCCCGGACTCTACGTGAGAGCGTACGGCAAAAGGCCCACAGGAAAACGAGCGCCACCTCAGGATGAGCTTCCAAATGCTTCTTGAGGTCTCCGTTCCGGATTTCGAGCAATTGAGAGTCCTCTTGAGCCACAGCGCGGGCGGAACGGGGCTCGTCCTGGAAGAACGACATCTCGCCGAGGAAATCCCCTGGACGAAGAACGGTCAAGGCTTCCTCGCCCATTTGATCGAAGATCTTGCTGATGCGGATCGCTCCGCTGTAGATCACGTAGAAAGAATCTCCGGGAGAGTGCTCTTCGAATATCACATCATCCTTGCTGTATTCCTTGACCGCACCCAGCAGAAGAATCTCGGCGAGCTGAGTATCATTCAGCCCCTGGAAGAGCTCGACGTCCTTTAGAAACTCCGCATTCATAGCTTACAAGAAGTCAAAGCGATATGGAGATGAAGACAGCATAACTCCTTTGTCCTTAGTCTTATATCCGGATCCGAAACTCATCCCCTTATCCCCTTTTGACTCCCCTATCCCCTTTTCTTAGACTTTTTCGAGTAAGTGGCCCAGCCTGTTTTTTTTCGTCTTCAGATATTTGACCGAGTCCTCTGTTGCCGGAATCTCGATGGGGACTCGTTCAACGATACGCAGGCCGTAGGCCTCCAGAGCAACAAACTTTCTAGGGTTGTTCGTCAACAATCGAATATCTCGAACACCAATCTCGGACAGAATTTGAGCACCTATGCCATATTCGCGTTGATCGGCTTTGAAGCCAAGATGTTTGTTGGCATCCACCGTATCCATCCCTTGGTCTTGAAGGCTGTAGGCGCGTATCTTGTTGACTAGTCCGATACCCCGTCCTTCTTGGTGCAGGTAAAGGAGAACGCCCTTACCATCTTCTTCTATACGGCGGAGGGCAGCATCGAGTTGAGGACCACAATCACAGCGCTCCGAATGAAAGACTTCGCCTGTGAT
The DNA here is from genome assembly GCA_963697355.1 of uncultured Acidobacteriota bacterium. Lineage (GTDB taxonomy): Bacteria > Acidobacteriota > Vicinamibacteria > Marinacidobacterales > DATDRI01 > CAVONV01. Next base: position 186,291 of record CAVONV010000013.1, on the reverse strand, counting down.
GCACTGAGAGTGGACACGGACGAGGACCGTATCACCCGGCTGGATGTCTCCCAATACGAGTGCGAGATGAGTCGCTGGCTCGGTCGCCGTCTCATACGCCAAGAGTCGGAACGTTCCGTATCGCGTCGGCAGTCTGGCCTCGGCCACTTGTGTAATCAACCTCTCGGTGCGCAACCGGTATCTGATGAGATCCGCCACAGTGATCAGTCTGAGTCCATGTTTCTTGACAAACTCCTTCAAGTCCGGAACACGAGCCATCGTGCCATCGTCCTTCATGACTTCGCAGATGACACCAGCCGGATAAAGCCCAGCAATGCGGGCCAGGTCGACCGCGGCCTCGGTTTGCCCCGCCCTCTGGAGCACTCCCCCCGAGCTGGCGCGCAGAGGGAACATGTGACCTGGCCGTACCAGATCCTCGGGTCTGGTCTCGGGATCGATGGAGGCAAGAACCGTGCGACTCCGATCGCCCGCCGAGATTCCTGTGCTCACGCCCTTCTTCGCCTCGATGGAGACACAAAAAGCCGTGCCATGGGTGGATGTGTTGTTGCTCACCATCAGGGGAATTTGCAGTTCGTCCAACCGCTCGCCGGTCATGGGCAAGCAAATGAGCCCTTTCCCATAGCTTGCCATGAAATTGATCACCTCGGGAGTGATCTTTTCCGCCGCTATGGTCAAGTCCCCTTCGTTTTCGCGATCTTCGTCATCCACGACGACGACCATTTTTCCGTTCCGGATATCTTCGATGGCTTCTTCGATGGTCCCGATGGACTCACCTCGCTGCGATTGTTTTTCCGCCATTTCGGTACTTTCTGTTTGCGAAGAAAAGAACCAAGAGCTCAGAAAGCTTGATTTCCCAATTCTGGCACTCCTGATTGCCTGAGTTCTTGATTTCTGCTATTCCCTGCCGACGTTCTGGTCCCGGTAGATTTCAGCCAGCCTTACCAAATGCTTCGCCAGTATATCGTATTCCAGATGAACCTCGTCTCCAGAAGATCTTTCGCCGAGCGTCGTGATATCGAGCGTGTGCGGGATGAGCATCACTTCGAACCATCCGCGGCCACAATCTGCCACTGTGAGACTGACGCCGTCCACGGCGATGGAGCCTTTCTCCACGATGTAGCCGTCGTCGTCTTTGGGGTAATTGATCTTGATGATTCGATCTCCTCCCCGTTGCTCGAGGGAAGCAATCTTGCCCAAACCGTCGACGTGCCCCTGGACGAAATGCCCACCCAACCGATCTTCGACCTTTAGAGGAAGCTCGAGGTTGACCTTGTCTCCAACATCGAGCTTCCCCAAAGCTGTACGCCTAATCGTCTCGTTGGATACATCCGTATCGAAGCATCTGCCCTCTAGATGGGTCACCGTGAGGCAAACGCCAGAGACTGCAATGCTCGCCCCAATTTTGAGCTCTTTGTACAAAGTCGGTGCCTCAACGGTCAAAACGACCAGTTGGTCCCGTTCCTTTTGTCGAACGATTCGACCCATTTCTTCCACGATTCCCGTAAACATTTTTTTCCCTTATTCACAAGTAGGAATTCAGGAACTCAAGAAATCACGAATTCGAGAAGTGATTCAGACTTCTTGATTTCTTGAATTCCTGATTCCTTGATTTCCTTCTTCTTAGGCCAGATCCGCCTCGATGACGATCTCGTCTCCGACCCTCGACGTTCGGTACCGCGCTAGTCGTTCGACCTCGGTCATGAGCCGCGGCCCGAGGCCACCCACTAGCGGGCGGGCCTCTCGTCCTCCAACGAGCTTTGGAGCTAGATACAAGATGAGCCGATCCGCCAAACGCTCACCCAAGAACGTTGCGTGAAGCTCGCCACCTCCCTCGACCAGAACGCGCGTCACTCCGCAATCCGCCAAATACTCCAAGCACTTTCGCAGATCGGGCCTCCCACCTCGGAGCGATACCCGTCTCACTTCCACGCCGCGCTTCCGAAGCTCATTTTCGCGCAAGAGCGGGGCGTCGGGACCAGTAAAGACAATGACTGGCCCCTTCTCGAGGCTCTTCACGAGTTGGGATTGCAGTGGCACCTTCAAATGAGTATCCATGACCGCTCTCACGAGGCGAGATTTTCCAGTACGAGCCGTCAAGAGGGGATCATCGGCCAACACGGTGCCGATCCCTACCATCAGAACGTCGTTCTCGCGGCGAAGAACGCGGGCGTGATCCCGGGCCTCTGTGGATGTGACCCATTTTGAGTCCCCGGTTCGTGTGGCGATTCTTCCGTCCAGGCTCGCCGCTGCCTTCAAAGTAACCCAGGGCATCTTTTTGCGAACGTACTTGGTAAAAGAATCGTTGAGCCGGGCGGAGGCACCTTTCAGCAAACCCACCTCTACTTCTATGCCACAACGTCGGAGGCGTCTAAACCCTCCACCGTTGACTCTGGGATCGGGATCTCGCATGGCGACCACCACACGTGTGATCCCGGCCTTTGCTACCTCCAAAACGCACGGCGGCGTGCGCCCAGTGTGACAACAAGGCTCCAAGTTGGTATAGAGCGTTGCTCCGCGAGCCCGACCCCCTGCTTCTTTCAGAGCAATAACCTCTGCATGAGGCTCTCCAGCCCGGCGATGGAAACCTTGTCCAAGGATTGTTCCTTGGCGCGCCACGACCGCCCCCACGAGTGGGTTGGGACTCGTGCAACCTCGCCCCAAAGAGGCCAGAGCCATCGCTCGCCTCATCATGGCCTCGTCAGTCGTCACCATTCACTCCCATGATCGCAGAGACGAAATCCGCCGCCGAGAAAGCCAGTAGGTCATCCAGCCCTTCACCAACCCCTGTGTAACGAACGGGAATGCCCAATTCTCGAGCTACGGCCACGACGATGCCGCCTTTGGCGGTCCCATCGAGCTTGGTCAAGACGATGCCTTGCACACCGAGGGCCTCGCTGAACTGACGAGCTTGGGCGAGGCCGTTGCTTCCGACCGTCGCATCCATCACCAGCAACGTTTGGTGAGGCGCACCTTCCACGACACGGCCGGCAACTCGCTTGATCTTCGCGAGCTCGTCCATCAAGGGACGCTTCGTATGCAGCCGACCTGCCGTATCGATGAAAACCTCATCGTATCCAGCCGATCGAGCCGCTTGGAGTCCTTCATGTACGACACTGGCCGCATCCGAGCCCTCCCGTCCCTTGATGATCTCGACCCCGATCCGCTTCGCCCATATCTCTAGTTGCTCGATGGCCGCGGCACGGAACGTGTCTGCAGCCACCAGGAGAGGCAAGCGACCGGCTTCTTTCGCCCGGTGCGCCAGTTTGGCTACCGTGGTCGTCTTTCCTGTCCCATTCACACCGACGACGAGAACGGCTTTGGGTTTTTGAGGGATACTCTCTGGATTCGCGGATTCTGGGTCCAGGAGAATGTTGGTCAGCGTCCGGGTGAGGACGTCGCGCACTTCTTCATCAGTTCGCACGGAGCGAACCGCTTCGAGGAGCTCGCTCGTCGCCTCGAGGCCGACATCCGCAGCCAAGAGAGTCTCCTCGAGCTGCTCCCAGTTCGGCTCGGCACCCGCTGTCGCAAGACCCAGCCCCTCCGAGAGTCTATCCCTTGTTCGAAGGAGTCCTTCTCGAAGTCGTTGATATACTGTCAAATGTCCCCCTCGGCCACCAAATGACCGACCTCCAAAACCGCTTATTTTGACCTATTTTGGAGAGGTTTATCAAACGCCAGAATGGCGACAGAACCCGTTATCGGGAAGCGGCAGGACCGGAAATCAACGGCTGGAGTCCTGATCTCTCGAGCTCGTTGTGCTCTACCGTTACTTTGACGAGAATACTGGGATCTGGCTTCTCGAGTTCGTGATTCCGTGTGTTGTCGATCTGTTCCTAACGGGTACCCTTGATTGCCTCCATCCTCTGGAGACTCAGTCTTCCCAAAGCGGAGAACCTATCGACCTCAACAACACGGCGATAGTAATCTAGAGCTCGGTCGGTATCGCCCGTCCCGTCATAGATTCGAGCCAACTCGTACAGGGTCTCTTGATCATTGGCGGCGCGCTCGAGGGCCTTTTCCAGATTATCGATGGCCATTTCGACTTCGTTCAGAGCCAAATGAACCTTCCCGAGGCCTCGGTAACCTAGAGCGAAGCTGGGGTTCTTCTCCACAGCTCGCCGAAAATGCATAAGGGCCAACTCTAGATTCCCTTCGCGTAGATACAAATCGCCCATATTGTAAAGAGGTTTCTCCGGCGTGGGGAAAGACGGGTCTCTCACGACTTGGGTGAACTCCTTGAATGCCGCCTCCGTATTTCCCATTTCCGAGTAGAGCACGCCGAGATTGTTGTGAACATCCGTTAGGTTAGGATTCAACTTCAATGCCTGGTTGAAGGCTTTTTGGGCACTCTCGTGCTGACCGAGGGCCAAAAAGGCCAAGCCCATGTAGTTGAAGATAAACGGATTCTCTTTGTCCAGCAAGGCAGCCCGCTGATATTCCTTGATCGCCTCTTCGTAGTTGCGCTCTTGGTGCAGGTATTTGGCGCTGTTGTATATTTTGAGCGCTTCTTCGATTTCCTCTTGATTCTGAGGCGGTAGAGCAGAAAGGGAAATGCCTCCCATCAATACTGAGATGAGTACCAACGACCACGTTCTATGGCCCATGAATCGACCTCCTCAACGCCCCGATCCGGACGCCCCACGCACAACTTCTCTTTCTCGACTCTGATCGATGGCTCGGCTCCGGGGCATCTGGGCATCCTCCGATGAAGCAGCAGGCCGCAAAGGTAAGTTGGGTCGAACGAGACCCTCTTCGTATGCGGCAATGAGTGCGTCAACGATTTCCTTGTCGAACTTTTTTCCTACAAAACTGCGCATCCGCTCGAATACGTAAGTAATCTCCATGGCCTTTTGATAGGGACGGTTCGTCGTCATCGCGTCAAATGTGTCCGCCACGGCTACGATCTTGGCATAAAGGGGGATATCTTCACCACTAAGTCCTTGGGGGTAACCGCTGCCATCAATATTCTCATGATGGAACTTCATTGCTGGAATCATCTCTTGAAGGGGTCCAACCGGCTCGATGATGATGGCACCCTTGGAGGGGTGGGTTTTCATGATCTCGAACTCGTCTTCATCCAACGGACCGGCCTTTCCCAAGATCTTGTCTTCGATTCCGATTTTTCCGACATCGTGCATGAGCGCTCCGATGCGAACGACCTCCACTTCCTTCTCAGACAGTCGCATGGTCCGCGCAATCATCTCCGCGTAGTGTGAGACCCGCTCGGAATGCCCACGGGTGTACGGGTCTTTGGCGTCGATGGCCGCAGCTAAGGACCGAATGGTCCCCATGAACATTTCCTTGTTTTCTTCGGCCGCTTTTCTGAGCTTATTGATGAAGCTGCGGATTTCAGCGGTCATCAGATTGAAGGTATCAGCAAGCTCACCGATTCTCGTTCCGACTCCGGACATCGATATTTTGTGAGAAATCCCCGGCCGCGAGCCGTCGGGCACCTTCCGCCAGATGGGAGATGGGTCGAGACAACCGACCCGCAAACACGATGGCGAGAAAAATGCCCAATGCGGCAAAAACGATGGCTACGGAATAGCTCGTCCTCTCCATCTGGCGGACCGTGAAGTACACCGCCTCCTCCTCGGCTCTGCACAATGGCGCCCCAATCCAATCGATTCAAAAAGGGTACCCGAGAACTGCGGTCGCCGATGGAAGTATAAGTGCCAACCATCGCTTGGGTCTTCGCCCCCTCGATTTGTTCGAAATTGACGGACCGGCTGACTTGGTCCTCTGGATTCTTGGAAGGCCTTCACCATGACGGACTGTGAGAAATTGGAGCGTTCGAAAAGCAACCTCCGGTCGGAATGGGCAATGAGAAATCCACGGCCATCGACGACATAGACGTCTCGTCCCTCCAGTTCCTTGGCCTCCACCATTTCCTGCAAAGGCTCGAGACTGACCAAAGCCGAAACCACGCCGATGACACTCCCCGGTGAACCATCACGATTGGTTGAACGAACGGGAGCCGAAATCACTACCACCGTGTAGTAGAGGGGATTGGCCACAACATGTGCCGGAGAGACCCACGGCTCCCCTTTCAAAGCTTCGAGATAGGACTGGAGGAGATGGTCCTCGATAACGTTCGTCTGCAGGGAAACTCCAGCGTTGTTGAAATGACCCCGTCGATCGAGACTCTGATGATCTCGATACGGCTCTGCTCGTTGATGAAATCGATGAGTTTGGTGCTGGTCAAAGCAGATGAAATTCGAGCAGCCACCGATCGTGCGTCACCTTCCAGTTCGAACGTTCGCGCAATGGCAATGACTTGACCGTGCGTAGCCTGCAGGTAGATCCGCGCCTGCTGCGCAATGGACCGGGTCTGGTCCAGTTGAAGCAATTGCTCGGCGGTCGCAAGAGTATCCCGATTGGCGTTGATGAGTCTCGTACTGGAAAGAAGTAGGGGCACGAGCACAGCGAGCAGCATCAGGAGGATCAACGAATAGAGCAGCTTCCCGCGTTTGAGAACTCGTTTGGTCGGCCTGCGCCGCCTTTTTGACTGAGCCACCATCGTTCTTGGACCGCCCGCTGCCTCGGACTACTTCTCGGAAAGCACCTCGAAAACCCGCACGCTCTTCTCCTTGCCTTTGAGGGCAACCGTCCCGAGATCCCTCATATCGAAATGTTTCTTGGCTAGATCCCAGGTCCGCTCTCCGATGACGATTTGTCCAGCCTCCGCCACCGCCCCCTCGATCCTCGAAGCGATGTTGACCGTATCACCCAAGACGGTAATCTCTTTACGTTTGAGCGATCCGATGGGTCCTGCTACCACCCGTCCGCTGTTGATCCCCATTCTTATCTCAATAGGCGGCTCACCACGTCGTTCCTGATTCAGCTCCTGAAGTCGCCGACGCATTTCGAGAGCCACTTGGACGGCCCTGACGGCGTGATCTTCTTGAGGGTAGGGAGCGCCGAACACGGCCATGATGCAGTCACCGATGAACTTGTCGAGCGTCCCGTCGTACTCCAAAATGACGTCAGCCATGCGGGAAAAATACTCGTTGAGCAGTTGCGCAATCGAGGCGGGGTCCATCTTTTCCGCCCGCGGCGTAAATCCAACAATATCGGCAAAAATGACCGTCGCCTCGAGCTCCTGAACCTCCATCTCGCCTTCAGACAGGATTCGTGTCACCACCGAAGGTGAGAAGTACTTTTCGAAGCGCTCTCTGACCAATTTCTCTTTTTGGATCTTCTTATTGAGGTTAGCCTGTTCGATGGCGACGGCGGCATAGTTCGACAACGCGGAAAGCAACTCCAAATCTGCTTCGTTGAAGGTGTTCGCCTGAATGGGGCTATCCACGTGCATGATGCCGATGACCTCGTCTCCTTTCCAGAGCGGGGCACACATGGCGGAACGGATCCCATGAAATCGGATGCTCTCGCCGGTGGAGAATCGAGGATCGACCTGTGCATCGGAAGTGAGGATCGCCACCCGGTCATTGACGACTCGATCTGCAATGGTTTTACTGATCGTGATCTTCGCGGCCTCATCCCCGCTGTGCCTATTCTTCACGACCCGAGGTCTCAAGTTGCCCGTCTCGTCGAGCAGCATCAAAAAACCACGATCGGCAGGAATGTACTCGAACACCGCATCCATCACACGTTCGGAGACCTCTTCGGGTTGATCGGGTTGAGCTGTGATGAGTGCCTTTGCGAGATCGGAAAGACTTCGTAGAATGCGGTTCGTTTTCTCGATTTCATCGGGTTGAACGCGATCCAGTGTGAGTGGACGTTTGAGGTCGGAAGCGGTGGTTCGAGGTTTCTCAGCTTCGAGGTACTTCTGAAGATCACCGACACTCCGGATGACGGTCCCGGCCTCCTCCTCGAGCATCGGTTTCTGTTCATCGAGAATGACCTTCTCTTCGAGCTTTCGCTGAAAGCGCAGCATGAACTTGCCCAGAGACACTTCGTCTCCGTCGTTGAGGAATGCCTCCAACACCAAAACGCCGTTCACATGCGTCCCGTTCTTGCTTTTCAAATCGACCACACGACAGGTATCCCCGTCGACCGTCACCTTTGCATGGTGGCGAGACACGCCGAAGTCCTTGATGACGACATCACAATCGGGCGAGCGCCCTAGAAGACACTCTACCGACGCGATCGGAACGACATGCTCCGTTCCACCTTCCTGGTAAACCAACTCGTACATCGGGATCTTCCCTGTTGTGGATACTGCCTATTGAAATCGGCTAAGTGTCATATTATACCAAGTTTTACTGAACTTCGGAGAGAAGGAACTTGTGGAGCACTTGGTGGCAAGCTCCTTGCGGTCTGAGAATGCTCCGGTACATCGTGACTTCGCGAATGCGGGAAGCCCCAAAGTGGTGGTCCCTCAGCTCTTTTTCGATCTCCGCAAAGTAGGGATCGAACCGAGGCTCACGAAACCGTGCGAGAGTCATGTGGGGCGAAAACTTCCGCGTCTCGGCCTCGAAACCGTGCGTTCGAGCAATGCCCTCGATTTCCTCATGGATTTGGACGAGCGAGGCCGGTGGATTGGAAACACCCACCCAGAACACACGCGGGCGCCGCGTCGAGGGAAAGAAGCCGACGCCTTGACAATCCAAGGTGAACGGAGGAAATCGCCCGAGAGATGCTCTGAGATCCGTCGCCATCTCACCGAGAACCTGTTCGTTCGTCTCTCCCAAGAACCGAAGCGTCAAATGGAGGTTTGCGAGTTGAGACCATCGCGCTTTGGGAAAACGTTTTCTCTCTCTTTCGACGAGGCGTTCGAGCGATAGGACCACATTTTGCGAAATCTCCACAGCGACGAAAGCCCTCATCTCCTCTCTCCTCACGTCGAAAGCAGCCATAGGCGAACAAGGTTCAACGCCAGTTGAGCCGTCCAGGCTTTGATCTGAGAGCGGCTACCTGGAAGCAGATATCTGTGAACCTGTTCACCCTGATCTGCACTTAGAGCAACAAAAACTAGACCAACCGGCTTCTCTGAAGTCCCTCCTCGAGGGCCAGCAATCCCAGTCACAGCCAAGCCCACATCGGTGCCGGACCGTTCCCGTGCACCGCGAGCCATGGCTAGAGCGACAGCATCGCTGACGGCGCCTTGTTCGCCAAGCAGCTTCTCTGGAACGCCCAGCATCTCTACTTTGCTCTCATTGCTGTAGGTCACGAAACCACGTTCGAAGTAGTCTGAGCTTCCAGCCGTTTCAGTCAACCGGTGAGTGATGAGCCCTCCGGTACAGGATTCTGCTACGGCGATGGTTTTTCTCTCTCGCCTCAGCAAACCTCCAACGATTTCCTCAAGAGTCTCCCCATGTTCGCTAAAAACGTGGTGTCCCAGGGCCTCGCAGAATCCTTGTCTTCAGCTGCTCGATGAGCTCGACCGCCTCTTCGGTGGTTCCACCTCGGGCCGTCAGCCGAACCTCGACTTGACCTCCCGACGACAAGATGGTGGTCCGCGGGTTCGTCACATCTGTGTAGATACATCCGATTTTCTCTTCCACCGAGGACTCGGAAAGACCTGCGGTCAGGATGCGCTCGGTTCGGTAGAATGCTCCCCCGCCGCTCTTGAGGAGCCGTGGCATCACCTGGTTCTCGAATAGGGGGCGAAGCTCACGCGGTGGGCCGGGAAGAAGGACGACCTTTGTCAATTTGTTCTCAAGACCCCTCCAGTCAATCCACAAGCCCGGTGCGGTTCCGGCTCGATTGGGAATGACCTCGGCACCACGGAGCACCATGGCCTGCCGACGGTTGACATCAGGCATCTCGAGACCCCGCCGTTGGAACCGCTTACGGATTCCGGTCATCACCTGCTCATCGATAACGAGATCGAGACCCATCGCATCGGCAAAACCTTCCCTCGTCACATCGTCCGATGTCGGTCCCAGTCCACCCGTGGCGATGACGAGATCAGCACGAACCAAGGCTTGACCCGCAGTGTCGGCGATAAGGTCTCTTGTATCGCCGACCGTTGAACGACTGACCACCGCAATGCCTATCGACATGAGCTTCTCGGTAAGATATTCCGAATGGGTATCGTTACTCCCCGGCGTGAGGAGCTCGCTTCCTATGATGATAATGGCGGCATTCATTTCAGGTCACCGTGCAAGAATCAAAAGTCTGCTTGAGTTCTTGGTTCTTAGGTTCTTGAGTTCTAACAGTGTTACTGCTGACTTAGAGTTACTTCAACAACGACGGCAGAAAGAGGCTGGCAAGTCGTAGTATCCCGTTCGTGTATAAACCGGCAATCAAATCGTCGGTCATGATACCCAATCCACCATTGAGGCGTTCCGCTTGCCGACACGGAAAGGGCTTGACGATATCGAGCAGTCGAAACACCAAGAACCCAACGACGATTCCCCGCCAACTCAATGGGATCAGCCATAGAGAGAGGAGCATCCCCGCCAACTCGTCGACGACGACGAGTGACGGGTCCTCTCTATCGAGTGTGCGCTCAACGACATCACCAGCCCAGATTCCGGCGATGATGGCAACAGCAAGAGCCACAGCCATTGCCCAGGGGAAGCCTGATGCCTGCAGCAGAAGGTAGAACACAACTCCTACCGCCGAACCGACTGTCCCAGGAGCAATGGGAAAATAGCCGGCGTACCCGCAGGAGGCAATGAAATAGGCAAGTCTATTAATCATACTTACATAAGACCACGATAGATAGGTGTCGCCGTGGAGAATGGAGAATAAAGGAGGAAGGACAAAGTCGATTTCTGGTTCACGGTTGTTGGCGAGAAGCGGCATCCGGCATCCGACATCTGCTCACTTCTCCTTGTTGGAGATGGCCTCGGGTAGAGCCGGTTTGACCCGAACCGAATTGAACCGCGTCACCCGAACGGTTCCCGGGGGAGCCTTACGAATCTTGCGGACGTTCTTGCGATGCGTATACATCACCTCCACGGAAGTCGAGCCTCGAGCCTTACTGTAGTAGGCGGCGACGGCTGCGGCCTGATGGACTTGCTCTTCGCGGGGTTCTCCTCCCGCCGCTTTACGAAGCAAAACGTGGGCTCCCGCAACACCCACAGCGTGGAACCACAGGTCATCGGGCTTTGCTTCCTCGAAAGTGAGCTTCTCATTGGAGCGAGCCGAGCGTCCCACAAGGATTCTCGCACCCACCAACACCCGAAATACGACGAGGTCCGACAAGCTGTCCCGGTTCCCCGGGGCGGCCGGTCTCGACCCGGGGCATGAGACCCTCATCTCCCATCTCACCCACAAGGGCAGCAAGCTCCTCGGGGTCGTTCGCGTTCTCGAGGGACAACTCCAGCGTCTCGAGGTGCTCGAGCTCGTCGGTTAGGAGTATCGTTCTAGCCTCCAATTTCTTGACGCTCCTTGCCGCCCTACGAGACCTATCGAAATAGCGATCCGCATTTTGAACGATGTCTCGACGAGGGTCTATCGGGACTCTGACCAAAGCGCCCTCGGGACCATAAGGGTCAGGAACGATGACTTCACCACCTGTCTTCTTTGCGTAACTCAGACCGGCCAACAACAATTCTCCTCTGCGACGCAGAGTCTGAGGGTCTTCCAGTCGTTTCCTGTCTCCAGCTACATTCTCGAGCAGCACTCGGTGCTTCTTCAGCTTCCTGTGAAGCGCCGTTCCAAGCGCCTGATATTGACGGCGAGCCACAGCGAGCCGAGTGGCATCACTAACGTATGATTGTGCAGCTTCATTGAAGGTTGGGAAAGTCCTCTCCCACTCGGACCGATGAGACAGGGATACGAGCGAGGTCCGATAACGACTTTGCTTGTCCCGAAAACTTCCACTTGGAACGATGAGTATAGGCTGAGGCGCTTCGGTAAGCTTCTCACGCACCCTCTCAAAAGCCGCGTCCAAGGTGATTCCCCCGCGGACATGGAGCATCCAGACATCTTCGGCAAGATTGGGGCTGAGCCCCCCGGCCAGCCGAATCGCTTGGCGCTCTCCGAGCCCTTCGCGGCGGGCCGCTTTCCAGCGCTCCATGAACGACCGAGCGCCATCCACCTCAGGGGTGGCGCCCGGTGGAGGATCCAACGCTTCGTAGGTCTCACCCATGATCCTCCGGGGCGTGGAAAGCGAATGAACATCAAGGATTTCTCTGGTCTCTCGGTCGAGGAGAAATGCAGCCGAACGTGTTCCGATCCACTCCACCACCAGATCGAAGTGTTCTTGCGCTCCACTCGGCCTGGACCGCCGCCATTCGAACAACACTCTCCGATCGAGAGGAGCGGCCCGCAGGTCTACGAGCTCCGAGCCGACAATGAGCTTGCTCAGCCGCACGGGCAGTTTCCGATGGGGAGATCGACCTTCGGGCGTTCCCAGGAAGAAGCCGGAAGCCTCCGGTAGCAAACTGACGACGATACTTTTCAGCGACCGAGCGCTCAACGAAATGGCGAAGCCGAATCTACCCCAAGGGCTCAACCCCCGGGCTCTGAGTCCCTGGAGGCGCGGACGAACTTCGCGCACCAACGCTGCCAAAAAAAAACGGTCCATGGAAAAGATGCAGTGACTAAGTCTAGGCGCGGACGACTTTGGAAGACGCGAGCCGATCGTGCCATCCCCGGCGCTGGTAATCGCTCCATAACCCGATGAAACCCGCCCCGAGGGGCAGAGCAGAAAGGAGGAAACCAATCACACGCGCGATGGCAAGTTTCAGCCCCAAGGGCTTCCCATCTTCACGGATAACTCTCGAGCCCGTCAGCAGCTTCCCGAGAGTCTGCCCGGAAAGACCCCAAAAAAACAAATAGTACCCGAGCGTCATCAGAGTGCCGATGACACCAAGCGCTGCAAGGGCTGCGTTCGGTAAGAGCCTCACCGAGTGCCCTCCCACTTGACTAGTGAGGTACAGCAAAGTCAACAACATGAGAGAAACAATCCCGAGATCGATCAAACCGGCCAGAACCCTCTCTCCGGGCGACGCCAAATCTGGACTGAAGGATTCACTCACCCGCGGAACAGAAGTGTCACTCAACTCGTCGCCACCCTCAGTCGCTAACTCGGGCTCGTCCAACGCAGTGAACGGTGCGTCCAACTCAGGGGCGGTTGCTGCCATCGCAGCCGTTGAACCGAACGGAATCGTGACGTCACCCGCATCGCCCAAATCGGCGGCGCGAGGCGTCTTGCTCAGTCTCTTCTCGACTCGTTCCCGAATCTCTCGGCGCCGTTCGTGAATGGGGTCCTTTTCTTCTTCCTCTCCACCCTCCGATGCCTCCGGAAAAATTGACAGCTGCCGGCCATCTTCGCCGCGCTTTTCGAGCTGGCGATTGCGCAGCTCCTTGCGGCGTTCCACGGAATCGCGGACCTGCTGTCGCCACGACGGCTCGTTCGCTGAACCGGCCTGTCGAGCCGGCGCACCACACTTTGGGCACACTCCTACGGCTGGGTCTAGTTCAGCTTGGCACCTTGGACAAACCACCTCACTCACCTCACTTCTCCGGCGGCGATTGCGGGTTTTCTGTCGTGATGACATCCCGCAGCAACCGTTCTTCGATTCGAAGAACGAGACTGCGGGCATTCTCGGAAACACTGGATTGACGATCGACACGCTCCAACGCGGAGAGCGCTTCCCGGTATTGCCCCTTGGCGAACAAGCGGGCCCCGTTGAAATAGTGCAGTTCAGACAACGTCGGGAGTGGTGGGATATCCCGCTCGCTGAACAGATCTTGACCTTCATGCGGTGAGGATGCGAAAACACTATCTCTTACAAGGAAGTCCCAATTCAGATGCAGATACAGCCCTCCCAGTGCGAGCAAACAAAGAGCGCAGAACAGGAAGGCGGTCATTTTGAGCGGCAATTCAGGGTTGCCACGTGTTCGCGTGACGGCCCCTTTGCTGGCTCTCCGCCGCGGACGGGGAGAGGGTTCCATCTCCGGCTCGGAGTTCAATGACAGCGAGTTTTCCCCTCGGCGTTCCAATGCATCGAGTTTTTCCCAAAGACTCCGACCTTCGGTGTGACGCGGATCGATAGACAGAACGTGATCGAGTAGTTTCTTGGCTTTTTGTCGATCTCCGTCACGATGGAGCTGGGCCGCGTCCAGAACCATCACGTCGATCTCGCGCTGGCGCTCGGCCAGCACCCTCTTGGCTTTCTCGATAGCATCTCTAGCTGGGTAGTTTCCTCGATCGAGAAAGAGAATTCTCGTCCAAACATGGATCGCTTGTTGATATCGTCCGGAACGAACCAGCCGGTCACCCTGGCGCATGAGCTCGTCGATCTTCGGCTCCAATTCCGCTTGAGAGGAGATCTCCTCGCGGTTGGCCAGGTCTAAAGAAGGGCCCGGATGCGGTTTGCGAATTTCGCTGTCCATAGTCGCTAACCTGTAATCGTATAACTTCCCGACCACTAATTACAAATTCTTGATTTCTTTCTTTTAGCTCAGTGTGGGAACCGGTTTCTCGGCCACGGGAAGCTCGATGATGAAACGAGCACCTTGGGGTTTGTTGTCCTCCACACGGATCCGACCGCGGTGCTCGGCGACGATCCGGTTGACGATTGCTAGGCCAAGACCGCTTCCGCGTCGCTTGGTCGAGTAATAGGGCATGAACAGCTTGTCGCGATCACCGGGGGGAACACCGGGCCCATTGTCGGCAACCTCTATACAGGCCATCTGCGTGTCTGGATTGTACGAGCTAGTTACCAGAACAAATCCCTTGCCACCGGTTGCTTCGATAGCATTGTCAACGATGTTGATGAACACCCGGCGGATAAGCTCGGGATCGAGTCGGACATCGGGAAGATTGGGGGCGAATTGTCTTTTGATAGTCAACTCGGTGAACAGCCCGTCGTAAAGCTCCAACGCTGCTTGCAGCAAGGGATTGAGCTGCTTCGGCATCGGTGAGATGGCGGGCATTCTCGCGAACTGAGAAAACTCGTCCACGAGATTCTTGAGGGAGTCGACCTCCTCAATGATGGTTCCTGAGCATTCCTCAATCACTTTCGGCAATTCGGGTGTCCGGGAACGGAAATGCTTCCGTATCCGCTGTGCGGACAACTGGATAGGGGTAAGAGGGTTCTTGATCTCATGAGCGAGGCGTCTAGCGACTTCACGCCATGCCGCAACCTTTTGTGCACGAAGGAGTTGTGTCAAATCGTCCAGAACCATGAGAAGGCCCGGCGTCTCTCCTGATGCACCCGTCAACGCCGTCAGATAGACCGACAAGTGCAACTCACGGCTTCCCACCATCACGTTGACTTCTTCTTCTATGGCGTGCTGTCCGTTGTTCTCCATCACCTCCAGGAGCGCACCGAGCTCCGCCAGTTGTTCCGGATGAAACACCTCGCGAAAATGCCGCCCGATGACGGAGTCATCGAGCTCCAACATACGAACCGCTGCCGGGTTCCATGTCGTAAAGACGCCATCACGGTCCAACGAGATGATTCCCGTGGTGATGTTCTCCAAAACCGTTTCCATGTAACGTCGACGACGCTCGAGCTCCAGGTTTTTTGCCTCGAGATTCTCCCGTGAGGTTTCTATCCGACTCTGGCTAGCCTTGAGCTCGGTCGTCATCTTGTTGAAGGACTCCATGAGAAGCCCGAGCTCGTCAACAGCGGCACCAGAAACCGGGTGGTCCAGGTCACCGGCAATGATCCGCTCTGTGGCTTCTGCCAGCTGTCGAACTGGAACGGTAATGCGCTTGGCAAGGTAAAGGCCAATCCAGGTCGAAGAAAACAGGATGAGCAAAGAAACCATGACAAAAAACGAGAGATACAGGTCTTGGATGGGCTCTTTCTGAGCCTCCGCTCGCCGGTATAGGTTGACCTCGTCATTGACGAGACTAATGGTTGAAGCGAGCGTTTTGGGAAGAAAATGGGAAACGATGACCGATCCTTCAACCTCGGCGGTACCTGGCCGATAAATGGGCGACACGTATCTTACGAGAGAACCTTCCCCGAGAGAATCTTGGTGAACGGTCTCTTCGCCCTTCAAGCCCATCTCGGCCAACCGCCGTGATGTATCGGGATTGTAGTCCTGCAAAGGCAATCCCGGCTGCATCTTGGTCACCAGCAGCTCTCCTTCGCTCGAAAAAACATTGACCATGTCCAGGCGGTATTCGGTCAGCCTGCGCTCCATGGTTCGAAAGAGCACACGTAGCCGTTGGGGAGCAAGTAGACGCTCTCGGCTGATCTCGTTGGACAGGCTTCGGGCATAAAACGTTGCGCTGTCTTGTTTCTCACGATAGTAGCTCTCCACCACGTCTTGGGAGCCGAGAAGCACCGACTCCACGGGGTGAGAGAACCACCTTTCGACAGCGGTCGTTATGAGACGACTTCCCACGACAACAATGAGGGCAGAGGGGAAAAGAGCAAAGCTCACGAAAATGACAACGAGTTTTGTCTTGAATTTCGCACCGAGCACCGCCCGACGTCTTTCCATGAAGAGCTTGATGACGTTGCGAGCCAACACGAAGACCAACACCAGCAGAATGGTCAGGTTCACCAACGTGAAGCCGTACAGAAAAACTCGCGCTAGGAAGTCGGGAGTAAAAGATTCGGACTTGCTGATGAGATAGGTGCTGATAATTGGGATGAGAGTGAGCAGTACGACCGCGGCAGCCAAAAGACGGACGTTGTCTTTGAGCTCCTTCTTGCCACTACTTGCCGGCGGTGCCATAAGCCTTCATCCATCAGTCAATCATGGAAGGTAAGTAAAGTACTTCTTCGTCCATCCCGTGCCCACGTCCCACGGAATGAAGAGAAAGAGATTTCGATCCCTTATGACACCCTTCAGACGCAGATAATACTCACCGTTGGCCTCCAGCATCGCAGTGTCGAAGAGATCCAACGACTCCACGGTCACCATGAACCGTCGCATAGCTTCCGGGTCGGAAACGACGTCGGTCGCTTGGATCTCGCCGTCGATCTCCCTGGACAACATATACCTTTCGGTCAAATTGTCGTAGGTTACGGTCGTACGGATATTTCGGGTCGTTACTCTCTCGTTGAGCCAGATGGTCCGGACCCTTTTCAACTGAACCGTGAACAGGAAACTGACCGGCAAGCCGCTTTCGATGGTGCTTTCGACTTCATCGCTGAAAGCATCCGTCATTTGGAAGCTGACGATGATCCTGTCGTTGCGGACAACAGATATCACATCCACGATATCTGCTCCCCACAACGGCACTCCGGCCGCAAGGAAGGACACCGCCAGGCAGAATACCCTACTCACTCTAGTACCCATCTCCAGCCATCGTACTGCAGGCATATTTCAAGCTCAACAAGACGGGTGAGTCTTCGCCCCAAAAGCAAGCCAAGTGGGGGCTGTCCCCACTATGGTTGTCCCTATCTGTCTTGGGTATCCAAAAGTCCGCGGATCGTTTCCACAAACTCAGCGGCATCTTTGAAGTCTCGATAAACGGAGGCAAAGCGAACGTAAGCCACCTGATCCAGCCCTTTCATCCTCAGCATGACGAACTCACCGATTTGATCGGCTGCAATCTCCTTGTTCGCGCTCTCGTGAAGCCTTTGCTCTACTTCGTCCACGATCTGTTCGAGTTGGGTTACCGATACCGGCCGTTTCTCACATGCTTTGAGGAGTCCTGTGAGGACTTTTTGTCGATCGAAACGCTCGCGGCGGCCCTCTTTCTTGACCACCATGTAGGGAATTTGATCGATTCGCTCGTAGCTAGTGAAACGTCTTCCACACTCGAGGCACTGTCGGCGCCGTCGGATGACGTCACCTTCCTTGCTTTCCCGCGAATCGACGACTTTGTCAGCTAGATGCTCACAATACGGACACTTCATCAGCCTCCCCCGGTGCTCTCCAGCGTCTTGACCTCCTTCAAGCTCAAGCCCTCCCGGATGAAAAACACCATTCCAAGAAGAGTTACAGGCAAGAAGGCGATGGCGTGGTTGACCAAAGCTGCTGCTTGAGATCGAGACTCATCCACGCCGAAGAGCAAGGTCACAGCCAGCGAAAACATGACGTGATACCCGCCGACTGCTCCGGGTGTGGGAACCGCGACACCCACAACCAGAAATCCCAGAACCAAAGAAGTGGCACCAAACTCTATTTGGATCCCGAAGGCGCTCATCCCCAACCACAAAACCAGCGCTATGTTGAACCACAAGGCGATCGACAGGACGCCGATGCGAGCCAAGTTGCCTCCATCCGCCAGCACACCGAGACCTTCTCCGAAGTTTTGGAGGAAACGCATGGCTAAAGGCTCGAGTCGACCGGGCAACCATCGTATCAACGAACGAGCCGAGGTCAAGGCTCGGTCACGATACCGGACGAAGGCATACATGATGGCTAGGCCCACCGCTGCACCCAGAAAAGCCGTTAGTCCTCCTACTTTTAGACCCTGTATCGCGGTTGCACTCTTCGCCCCCTCCGGCGGGGGGCCCAGTAGAAGCCAGGCACCAACGAACAATATTACCGTGATCAAATCGAAAATTCGCTCCAGAAAGATGGTCGCGAAGGCGCTCGAGGCGGAAAATCCCTCCCGTCGAGCCAGCAAGTAGGGGCGCACCAACTCCCCCAGCCGACCCGTGGGGGCGATGAAATTGAACATGAATCCAATCACGGTTGTGACGAAGCAAGCCCCCAGGGCGGCCTCTCCAACCGGTTTCAACAGCACCTGCCATCTCAGCGCCCGAAACACATAGGTCACCATCACCAAGGCAATGGCTACGGCAATGAGTCTCAAATCGGCCTCAGCCAGACTCCTCCGGATCGCCGCTAGGTCCGCCCCCTTGAAGAAAAAACCGAGCAAAGCCAAGGCCACGAAGCCCATGGCCAGTGCCTGCAGCTTTTTCGATCCTAGATTTGGGAGCATTGTTTTGTGTTATTTCGCCACGTTCGCATACGGTATGGGCTCCAACGGCGAAGGGACTAGACCGCTCAATCGAATCCGAGGATCTAGAGAAGAAAACGAATCTAAGCCTTTATACCGGGCGACGAATTTACTAGAATAATCGTCGTAAGTCAACAAGTTCTGTATTTAGAAGGGTTTTGGTGATTTCATCGAACGTGGCTACGCAAGAAGGGCTCGACGGCCCTCGGGGGCGTCTCACCAAGCCATTTACGAAATCCGAAGGAACCTTCGGAGATCAATCCTCGTTCTTAGCAGTTGAGGAGATAGGCGGGAGTTAGCCGGTTTGTTATCGGATCAGGATCTCGCAGGCCGTTGCCTCATAGGCGACGAGATGGCGTGGGAGACCTTAGTCGAGCGTTACCACCGGAAGGTATGGAATGTGGCTTATCAGTTCACAGGACGAGTCGAAGAAGCCGATGAGCTCACCCAGGAGATCTTTCTGCACGTTCTGGGTGCCCTCAAGAGCTTCGACCCGTCCGGCCACTTATCAGCATGGCTTCTTCGAGTGGCACGGAACTACGCCATCGACAACTACCGGAAGAAACGGCGCGAGCTCTCTCACACCTCCAATGTCGAAGACCAAAACGAGCTCGTCCATCGAACGAAAGCTCCTACGCGTTCGTCCAACCCCGAAGTCTCACTGGAGCAGAAGGATTTGGCCGCTTGGATTCGCTCTGCACTCAATCGACTTCCGAAGGAGCTCGCTCAGGCGGTTCTTTTGCGAGATTTGCAGGAATTGAGCTACGAAGAAATGGTGCAGACGCTGGATGTTCCGCTGGGTACCGTGAAATCACGAATCAACCGTGGTCGACTGGAGCTCGGCCGACAACTGAAGCGTCGACGGGCGGAATGGAGCCAACGACTCGAAGACGGGACGAAACCATGAAGTGCAGACGCTCTGAGGAGCTCTTCAGCGACTATCTCGAGGGCGCGCTCCCTATCCACCTCCGCACCGACCTTGAGGACCACCTCGGGTCTTGTTCCGAGTGCCAGTCACTCTTGGCCTGCTTCCGGGAAGTGGTGGATGCCCTGAGCGCTCTTCCCCGCCCCCAGCCTGCGATCGATTTGGTGGAGCGTATCCTGGAGGGTACTCGACCCGCTCTGCCCCGCCGCAAGACAACAAGTCCAGCTTTTCCGGGATTTGCCTTACCCAAGCGTCTCAATTGGGCTGTCTGGGCGGCAGCAGCGGCATTTATCGCACTTTTGTTCTTCCGGCCGCCGGCCCCTCTGCAGGGCGTCGGAACGCGGATCAGCCGGTTGGGTCACCAAACTTACAGCTACGGAGTCCGCATCTACCGAGGGTCTGAGCGACTCATCGATGATCTCAACGTACTGCGGATGACGGTGGGGGTGGCTTTCGAAGACCGGCTCGACCAACTCAACGAACGCCTAAAAGACCTCGAGGAAGCTCGGCAAAAGAGTGAAAGCCCTCCGGACAGAAGCAGCAATCTCAGGCCATCTGTCGAGCTCTCGGACATAACGATACGACCGAAACACTCAAGCCCAAGGAGTCTAATATGAAACGCTCTCCAGCAGCCGCGTTCTGGCTGTCTTTATTACCCGGCCTCGGTCACCTCTATCTCGGCTTGATGACCAAGGGATTCGTGTTCGCCCTCCTTGCCGTCGGTTTGATCGATGTCGTTGACCGTGGGGCAGACGCATTTGGAATCATGGTCCCCATCTTCTGGCTCTTCGTGATGCTGGATGCTCACAGAAGCGCCCAAGCTATCAATCGCGGAGACGAAACGGGAGAAGCCATCCTCAAGTCCGGTTCGAAGTGGTGGGGTGGAACGCTCATTGCGCTTGGCGTGATGTTCCTGCTCTACAACTTCGACCTCTTCGAGTTTGATTGGCTGTGGCAGTTCTGGCCCGTAGCTCTTATCGTAGTCGGCATCAAACTCCTCAAGCCTTCCTTGTTTGGCATGGAGCCCGTCTCGGTGCCGACAGCACCTCCACCGCCGGACCCACACTCGATATCCGAACCACTCGATGACGCACCGATGTTCTCGGATGACCGTAGCGAGGATCAACTAGAGGAACCCATGAACGCACCTGACGAATCTCGAGAATCCTCGAATGGAGAAGAGGACCATGACCGAACAGCAGACGGGTAGGAGCGGCTGCACTCTCGCCTTGGGATTCTTGCTCGTAGGCGTGGGCACCTTACTGCTCGTTTCCAACATCCTCGGTTTCTCCCTCGTCTGGTTCTGGCAGCAAATTTTCAGTTGGTTCAGTGTTTACTGGCCGGTTCTTCTCATCATTTGGGGAATCTACAAACTTTATCAGCGGATCGTGCACCCTGATTCCGCTCGCGTCGGCGCAGGCGAGGTTGTTCTGCTCATCTTCATCGTGTTGGCGGGTTTGACCATCCATTTCACCCGAACCCTCGTTACCGGCCTGCCAGTCCATATCTCGTTGGACGATGTCATCGAGAGCATCGATTCCGAAATTTCTTTTGGCCCGGCTTACAGCTTCGACGAAGAACACCGTTTCGAGCTCCCCCGACCTGGGCCTTCTCATAGACAACGATCGCGGCTCGGTCTCGGTCCGAGGTTGGGACGAATCCGATTTGAAAGTACAGGTTACCAAACGGGTCTACCGTCACTCGGAGGAGAAAGCTGCCGAGATCGCCGGAGAGATTCGAGTACGTTTCGACACACCCGGGGAGGGCCCGGCCCGATTCTCATTGGACAAACCATCGGAGACGAGCCAAACGCAAACCGACCTCGAGGTCTGGATCCCTCGCAAAACACCTTTGACGCTGTCCAATCGTCGCGGTCCCATTCGCGTCTCCGGGATCGAGGCCGCCGTCGGCCTGGCAACTGCAAACGATTCGATCGAAGTCGAAGACATCCAGGGTAACCTCAAAGTGAGTGGACGTCGAGGGCCGGTGAGAATCGAACGCGTTCAAGGCGACGTGGAGGCCCGCAACCGATACGGCTCCCTCATCATTAAGGAAGTCCGCGGTAGTTTGATCGGAGAAACGCGGAACGATTCCCTTCTCGTGGAGAATATCTCCGGAACGGCACGTCTCGTGAATCGCCAATCGCGGATACAAGCCAACGACATCGGGAGTGACCTGACGATAGAAGCCACCAATACTGAAGTATCTGCAGAGAATCTCGGAGCCACGGTTTTCATCGAGACCAGCTATCGGCCCATCTTTGTCAAGGGCGTCGGTGGACGCTTGACTATCGAAGCTCATGGCTCGGAAATCGAGGTTCGCGACATCAAAAGCAGTCTCGACATCGTGACGACGCATCGTTCCGTTACGGCCGTAGGAATCGACGGAGGTGTCTCCATCAACTCACGACAGGGCGCCGTCCGCCTCGAAGGAGTCCAGGGTGCGATCCAATTGGAGGGCTCTTACCACCCCATAAATATCAGTGATTTTCGATCGAGTTTGAAGGTCCAAGCCGAACACGCTCCGCTGACGATCTCAACGGCTGAGCTCGGGGGCGAACTGGAGATCACCACCACCTACGGCGACGTGCGACTCACCCTTCCGCCGGAGAGCTCGTTTCGCCTAGAGGCGACGGCAAAGGGCGGAGAAGTCATCGCTTCGGATTTTCGTCAACCGAGTTGGGAAGAAAGCCAGGCTGAAGAAATGAACGAGCTCCGTGGCGCATTCAGGGGAGGAGCTTCACCTATCGTGATCGAAACGAGCTACGGAGACATAAGAGTTCTGGAGTTGGGCAAACAATGAACAGGAGACCTTGGGCTGCTTTGAGCGCGCTTCTTCTCGGAGGCTGCATCATTCACGGAACAGAAGATACCACCGTCGAGCGCTTCCAATTCGACGTTTCCCCACCGGCACGGCTCGTCGCGCGCTTGGACGATGGCTCCATTGAGATCGTTGGAACCCGATCCCAAGAGATCCGAGTCACCGTAATAAAGAAAGCCCGTGGTCCTAATCCCGAAGCGGCACGAGCGTTGCTCGATCACCTCGTGATCGATGCGAAGCAAGAAGGCCAAACGGTAAGCCTGGAAGTAAGAAACGGTTCGGGATGGAAATGGAACGAGGAGGGTTTCGGGCCGAGCGTTCTTCGTTCGGATGTGGAGATTCAGGTACCGATGGAAACGGATCTAGAGCTCACGACCCGAGACGGGCGAATCGTCATCGAAAAAGTGGAAGGTACAATCCGCGCGGAGACGGACGACGGCCGGGTGCGACTGCGCGACATCACCGGTGAGGTTCGAGCTCGCACGTCGGACGGCTCCATCGTGGGCATCGGTTTGGATGGGGCCATTGACGTCGCAACCGAGGACGGCCGCATCGAGCTCGAGGGAAGTTACCACAAGCTCAAGGCCATCACTTCCGACGGCTCCATCAAAATCCGTTGCAGTGACGGAACGCCCCCGCTCGAGGAGGACTGGATGATTCGATCCTCTGACGGATCAATCTCTGTCACTTTCCCTGAGAATCTATCTGCGAATCTCGAGGCCTCCACTGCCGATGGACGGATCGTCAGGGAGCTTCGACTCACTGATATCCAGGAAGACAAACGATGGCTCAAAGGTAAAATGGGACAAGGAGGAAACCTCATCTACGTAAAAACTTCCGACGGAAGAATCACCCTTCGTTCGCGGTGAGAATTCAGGAATTGAGCGCGACGCGGCCAGGATGTGGGTAAGTTCCCACACTAGTACAAACGCAAACTACCGACACACCACCACGACTTTGGGGTTGACTGATTCCCACGTCTTCCCTAAAATACGCCCCCTCGCTGAGAGTAACCTCGATTCGCAGTTGCGCGGGCGGGAACAACTCTCAGTTCGGCGTTTCGCTCTACGGCAAGCGGCTGCTAAGGTGTCTCATTCTTGCCGTATGGGGATCCCAGTCGGAGGTGGTACTCAAGTGACGGATTCGACGATACTCGAGACTCAGCTACCCAACATCCCGCTTCATCGACGCGGTAAGGTACGTGACGTCTATGAAATTGGAGATGACCTTCTCATTGTAGCGACGGATCGCATTTCCGCGTTCGACGTCGTCATGCCGACAGGAATACCCGACAAGGGAAAAGTACTGACCCAACTTTCCGCTTACTGGTTCTCCGTCACCGAACACATCGTGACGAATCACCTGCTAACGGCAAAGATCGATGAGTATCCAGATCCACTGAAGCCCTTCAAGGAACAGTTGGAGCTCAGGTCCATGTTGGTCAGGAAGACGCGTCCCATTCCATTCGAATGTGTCGTTCGAGGCTATCTTTACGGCTCGGGATGGAAGGAGTACCAACAGAAGGGAAGTGTGTGCGGTATTTCTCTCCCCGCGGCACTGGAGCAGGCATCGAGACTTCCAGAGCCCATCTTTACACCGGCCACCAAAGCGGAGTCAGGACACGATATCAACGTCAGCATCGATGAAGTCGCTCGCGAGCTCGGCAACGAGCTTACAAACCGGCTCAAGAATATTTCTCTCGAGCTCTACGATTTTGGACGCCGAGAGGCCGAGGCCAAGGGGATCATCATCGCCGACACGAAATTCGAGTTCGGCCTCGCCGGCGAGGAGCTCATACTCATTGACGAGGTCCTCACGCCGGACTCGTCGCGCTTTTGGCCAGTCGATGAATATCAATCGGGTCGCTCTCAACCGAGCTACGACAAGCAATTCGTACGCGACTATCTCGAAAAGGTGGACTGGGACAAGACTCCACCCGGGCCCGAGCTTCCCGACGATGTAGTCAGCGGGACGAGATCACGCTATCGCCAAGCGCTCGAGAACCTGGCCAACCAAACTCTATAGATGATGATGCTCTGGTTAGCAACGGAGGTCCTGTGCTAAAACAGAAACTCGATGCGCTCATCGAAGAGATGATCAGCAAGGGCATCCGTTTCCCCGAAGCGCGACGCGAGTTCGAGAAGCGTTTCGTAGCTCAGGTACTGGAGAAAGAAAACGGTAACTTGTCCCGCACCGCCAAAGTTCTACGTATCCACCGGAACACGCTCGCGAAGAAGCTGGAAGACTATCGCCTCAAAGCAAAGCGCTAGAGCGGCGCGGCGGATAGAAGTTCAAGAACCCTCCCTGGCCCGTGTTCTCTTCAGAAAACACTCTGGGAAAGAAATCGAGATAGAGGATAAGGAGGGTCAGAGCGTCAGAGAGTTGTCTTCGCCTTCCTCGGACAAGGAAATCGAGAGCCTAGGTGCTCAATTCTCGAACTCTCGATTCCCTAAGCTCTTGATTTCCTGATTTCTCAATCCGAATCTTAGCCGCCGCTGCGGCCACCACCGGGGCCTCGATCCCTTCGACCACCACCGCCGCCGGAACGCCGGTTCCCGCCCGGGCCGCCTCTGCCACCCCGGTCGCGATCACGGGGAGGTCTCGGCGGCTGTGGCGGCGGGGGTTCGTAGGGCTCCCCGGCTTGTTCGCGAAGCACCGCCTTTCGTGACAACTTGACTTTGCCCTGTGGGTCAATGTTGATCACCTTGACAAGGACTTGGTCTCCCTCGGATAGCTCGCTGTGCACGTCCTTGACGTGATAGTCGGCCACCTCGGAAACATGGAGCAAACCGTCCGTTCCCGGCAAGATCTCCACGAAAGCTCCGAAATCGACGATGCGCTGGACTTTTCCAAGGTATGTTTTTCCAATCTCGGCAACAGCCGTGAGCTCTTCGATGATCTGCATGGCTTTGCGGGCCGACTCCTCATCGGCTGAGGCAATGGATACATTCCCGTCATCATTCACATCGATTTTGACCTGAGTGCGCTCGACGATGCTACGGATCATCTTTCCACCGGGTCCGATGACATCACGTATCTTATCGGTGGGGATCTGCATCGTGAAGATGCGCGGCGCAAAGGACGAGATCTTCTCCCGAGGGCCGGATATCGTCTCCGTCATCGTCCCCAGAATAAACACTCTCGCTTGGCGAGCCTGCTCCAAGGCCTCCGCCATAATGGCCGAAGTAAGGCCTTCGATCTTGATGTCCATCTGAAGTGCCGTGATCCCACTCTCGGTACCCGCCACTTTGAAGTCCATGTCACCGTAATGATCCTCGGCACCTGCGATATCCGTCAAAATGGCATAATTGTCGCCTTCCTTGACGAGTCCCATGGCAATTCCAGCGACGGGAGCTTTCAACGGAACCCCGGCATCCATGAGGGCCAAAGCCCCTCCGGTGACTGAAGCCATCGAGGAAGATCCATTTGATTCGAGTATGTCTGAGACGATCCGAACGGTATATGGGAATTCCTCTTCAGACGGGATAACGGGGGCTAGAGAGCGCTCAGCTAGAGCACCGTGACCGATCTCGCGACGGCCCGGTCCACGAAACATTTTGACTTCCCCCACCGAATAAGGAGGAAAGTTGTAGTGGAGCATGAACCGCTTTTCAGAGTCGCCACCCAGCGATTCGAGCCTCTGAGTGTCGGCAGAGGTGCCGAGCGTCACCGTGACGAGTGCCTGGGTCTCCCCGCGCGTAAACAAAGCCGACCCATGAGTGCGGGGCAGAACTCCGACTTCATTGGTAATGTGGCGTATCTCATCAAACTTACGGCCATCCAATCGCTTGCGATTCTCGAGGACCTCGACGCGGAGCACCTTTTCCTCGAGCTTCTCCATGATGGCCTTGGCTTCCGCTAGTTCTTCTGGTTCTGAGTCCGCGAATTGCTCTTTGAGCTTGTCTTTGAGCTCGCCGACTTTCTTGTACCCCTCGAGCTTTCCCGGTGTGCTCATTGCTTCTTTTAACGGAGAAGCGTATTTTTCTTCCAACGCTCGGTATAAGTCAGGTCGGAACTCCTTCGGCTCTACGGTGAGCTTGACCGGTTGAATCTCTTGATAGAGATCCTCCTGTAACTCGACGAGCTTTTTGATGGCCTGGTGTGCAAAATCCAAGGCTTCCACCATTTGTGACTCGCTGATGTTGTCGGCGCCAGCCTCCACCATCACGATGGCTTCCTTGGATCCGGCAACAATCAGGTTCAACTTCGCGGATTTGAGCTGTTCATAGCTTGGGTTTACTACGAGCTCTCCGTCGATTAGGCCCACTCGAACCGCGGCGATAGGTGTCGTGAACGGAAGCTCGGAACAGTAAAGAGCGGCCGAAGCACCCGTAATAGCGATGACGTCTGGATCATTCTCCTCGTCCGCGGACATCACGGAAGCTATGATTTGCGTCTCATTATGCCAACCTTCCGGAAACAAGGGCCGGATGGGACGATCAATGAGACGGCTGGTCAGAATTTCTTTTTCTGTGGGACGACCCTCTCGTTTGAAAAAGCCTCCAGGAATCCGCCCGGAAGCGTAGAATGCCTCTCGGTAATCCACCGTTAGTGGCAGAAAATCGATGCCCTCACGCTCGTGATTCGAGCCACAAGCTGCAACTAGAACAACGGTGTCGCCCAGGCGGACGAACGCTGCTCCATCGGCCTGCTTGGCGATCCTTCCCATTTCGATGGAGAAAGGCTTTCCACCCAGCTCCATCTCTTTACGACATATCATCTACAACCTCCAACAACCACTGAAACAGCGGTTTACAATAGACCAGTCACCTGCCGTCAAATTGACAGACTTCGGCATGCTGATCATTTCTAGATTTCGCTAAATATGAGGGCGAGGAAAACCTCATGACTATTTGCACTATTTGACAGCCAAGCTATTTGGAAAGACCTGATTCCTTTAGAAGGGAGTGCCCAAGGAGGAAGGCTGGCGAGATCGATGGATAGACCAGGAGAATCCCCGAGGTGTGCGGACCACCCCCACCGTTTTCATTTCCGAATTCCGAGTCGCTGGATAACCCCTCGATATCGTTGAATGTCCTTCTTCTTCAGATAATCGAGAAGACGCCGACGCTGCCCCACCATCTGCAGTAATCCCCGCCGTGAGTGATGGTCTTTCTTGTGAATCTTGAAATGCTCTGTCAAGTAACCGATTCGCTCGCTCAGGATGGCAATTTGGACCTCTGGTGAGCCGGTATCCGAAGAATGAATGCGATACTCTCCGATTATGTTGTCTTTTCTATCTTTGGTGAGACTCAAGAAAGTTTCCTCCCTACTTTCACCTTCAAAGCCAAAATTGCATCATACCACACAGCTTTTGGACTGTAAAGGTCCCGCTTAATCGACATTAATCGGTTGGTTCGAGCTTCCAGGCTGCAATACCACCAGTGGATGAATGGTCTCGAGGCCATCAGTTACCATCCCGACGGCAACAAGGCCACCACCAGACTCCATGAGCCGCACCGACTGCCCTTCCTCAAAACGGTGTGAGCTCCCCCCCGACGTTTCGTCCACCGACATCGGTATGCGGCGCCCGTGACAGATTTTGTGCCTTTCTTCCCCGCTGAGGTGAATCCAAGGAAGCTCAGATAGCGCATCCGCCGGCGTCATGAGAGCATCCTCGAGACGGCCTGATTTGGTCAATGTTTCCAGTTCTTCAAGGGAGAGAGCACGTTCGATGTTGTGGGGGCCCACATTAGTTCGCCTGAGCTCTTCGAGATGGGCTCCGCAACCGAGTCGCTGGCCTAGGTCATGAGCCAACGACCGGATGTAGGTTCCAGCCTCCGCTTCGACATCGATCGTGGCTGTCGATCCGTCGATGCCGAGCAGATCGATTCTCCGAATCACCACCTCCACCGGTTTGGGCTCGACCCGAATCCCGGCTCTCGCCATTTGGTACATTCGCCGTCCCTGTACCTTTTTGGCCGCAAAGGGAGGAGGAACTTGCCCTTGTTTCCCAACAAAGGAGGCGAGAAGAGGGGTTAACGCTTCCTGGTCCAAGGAGACGGTCGACTCTAAACCCATTCGACGCCCGGTGGCATCGTAGGTGTCCGTGGCGAACCCGAATCTCACCAACGCCGAATAAGTCTTGATCGATGCAGATAGGAATCGGGCGAGCCTGGTGGCGCGTCCCAAGCAGATCGGCAACAACCCGGTAGCAAAGGGATCCAGAGTTCCCGTGTGCCCCACACGTCGCTCGCCGGTTATCCTTCTCACCGCCTGCACAACGTCATGCGACGTGGGCCCTTTGGCCTTGTCAATGAGTAGAAATCCCGTAATCACTTGTGTCTCAACACCAGTGACCAATGATCAGTGACCAGTGACCAGTGAAGATCTTACTGTTATGCAAATTGCAGAGAGTGCCCCATCGCATGTGAATCTTCTGGTAGCAACAGATGCCGGGTTCGAGTCGCTGCTATTTCTCATGAAAAGTGGAGCGCCACGAGGCGCATGAAGTCTGATTACTGATTACTAATTACTGATTTCTGTCGACTGGACTCTGGCCTCTGACTTCTGGCCTCTTCGGACTGGTCTGTACTGGTTACTGGTTACTGGTTACTGGTTACTGGTCACTAGTCACTGTCCTCTGGCGACTGGTCACTGACTTCGGGGTCTTCAAAGTCTTCAGGTGAGCGTTTCTTGTTTTCCTCGATCAACTCGTCGAGGCGGATACTGTATTCAACCGACGGATCGAAGGCGAAACGAACCTCGGGCGAGGTGCGAAGACCGAGCCGCTGACTCAGAAGTCGGCGAACATAACCCGTCGCGTGCTCCAACGCGACCATGGTACTCTTCTGTTCTTCGGGGTTACCTAAAACGCTCACATAAACCTTGGCAACACCAAGATCCCCGGATACAGAAACCCTGGTGCAAGTAGCGAGCCCGATCCGCGGGTCCTTGAGCTCCCGCTGCAGAATCTCGGCGATCTCGATTCTAATCTGCTCCGCCACTCTCTCAGGCCGTACTCGGGAGGATCCTCTGCTCATAGGTCACGACAAAGAATGGATGACAAAAGAGAAAGGAGGAGCGAGAAAGGCGCCCTTCACCTTTCTACATCCTGCTTTTTCTTCAACCGATGAGCTCCACTTCGATAGCGATATTCAGCTCATCGGAATAGCGCTCTTCGATATCGCGGGCCATCGCCTCCATCATATGTTGCAGTCCTGACCGTTCCGAGCTCACGCTCACCGCGGAAAGAACCGACCGTTGCCACAGCTCTTGATAACCCGTTTCTGCCACGGCAACGTTGAAACGCCTTCGCAAGCGTTCTTTCATGGCCTTCACCGTCATCCGTTTGTCTTTGAGAGACCGGGAATGAGGGCTGTGGATCTCTATGGTCAAGAGTCCAATAACAGGAGACCCCTCGTCCATTCCGTTTTTCTTCCTGCGGGACAAAGGGAATACCTACCTTATGCGGAAATGAACGCGGAGTCTCTCACAGTTTCCGGCTTAGAGACTCATTTCCTTCAGTCAGGTAACCGCAGCTTCCTGGACTTTCTCGACTGTAAATATTTCGAATACGTCCCCGGGCTTGACATCGCTGTAGCTCGCAAGCCCAACTCCGCACTCGAATCCTTGTTTCACTTCAGTCGCATCCTCTTTGAACCGCTTGAGGCTGCCAATCTTTCCTTCATGAACGACAACATTGTCTCGCAAGAGTCTCACATCGGCCCCTCGCGTGACCTTGCCCTCGGTGATGTAGCAACCCGCCACCATGCCCACTCGCGGTACCTTGAAGATGTTTCTCACTTCCGCCCGTCCCATGACACTTTCCTTGAACGTCGGTTCCAGCAGACCTTCCATCGCCTTCTTGATCTCGTCAGTCACGTTGTAGATCACGGTGTGGAGCCGAACATCAATATCCTCTTTCGCAGCAAGTTCTACGGCGCTCTTCTCCGGACGCACGTTGAAACCCACGATGATCGCGTTCGACGCCGATGCCAGAAGGACATCGGTGTCCGTGATCGCCCCCGCTCCGGCACTGATGATCTTGATTTTGACCTTGTTTGACGACAGTTTTTTCAAGGTATCCGTCAACACTTCTACAGATCCCTGCACGTCGGCCCTCAAGACGATAGGAAGCTCGACAACTTTCCCTGCTTCCACTTGCTGATGAAGTTGATCCAGAGTCAGACGGGAGCTCCGGGCCAACTGTTCATCCCTCAGTTTTTGCTGGCGA
Organism: uncultured Acidobacteriota bacterium; assembly: GCA_963697355.1. GTDB lineage: Bacteria > Acidobacteriota > Vicinamibacteria > Marinacidobacterales > DATDRI01 > CAVONV01. Next base: position 155,625 of record CAVONV010000013.1, on the reverse strand, counting down.
AACTCTCCGATTTGCCTTGCCTTGACACTGTCGGCTATGACCTGGAATTGGTCCCCGGCTTGCGGTAGAGACGTCAGTCCGAGTATTTCAATGGGAGTCGACGGCCCGGCACTTTTCACTTTTTGGCCCCGATCATCGAACATCGCCCGGATCTTCCCATAGACGGCACCGGCAATGAAGGACTCCCCAACTTCGGCCGTGCCGTTTTGCACCAGAACGTGCGCCACGGGGCCCCTGCCCTTGTCAATTTTCGCTTCGAGGACAGTTCCCATTCCGGCTCGCTTCGGATTGGCTTTGAGATCCTGCATGTCGGCAACGAGTAAGGTCATCTCCACCAACAAATCCAATCCTTGACGCTTCTTCGCCGATACTTCGCAGTAAACCGTATCGCCTCCCCAGTCCTCGGGTACGAGACCGCGTTCTGCAAGCTGTTGTTTGACCCTCTCCGGATTGGCGTCGGGCTTGTCGATCTTGTTGACGGCAACCATGAGGGGAACGCCTGCCGCCTTGGAATGGTCGATGGCTTCGACGGTTTGCGGCATAACGCCGTCATCGGCGGCAACTACGAGCACCACGAGATCCGTAACTCTGGCTCCGCGAGCCCGCATCATCGTGAAGGCTTCGTGACCCGGCGTATCCAAGAAAACCACACTTCGGGCATTCACTTGGACCTTGTAAGCACCGATATGCTGAGTGATGCCGCCGGCCTCTTTCTCTACGACACGGGTCTCGCGAATGGCATCGAGAAGGCTGGTCTTACCATGGTCGACATGACCCATGACCGTAACCACCGGTCCGCGTGTCGCCAAATCTTCCGGCTTCTCTTCCACAATCTCCTCTCGAAGAACGTCTTCTTCGAAGGAGAGTATCTCGGCCTCACACCCAAACTTCTTCGCCACCACAAGGGCCAAATCCGTGCCAAGAGTCTGGTTGATCGTTGCCAGCACTCCGCTGCCCATTAGCACCTTGATGACGTCCTTGTGCTTGACCTCCATCTTCTCCGCAAGCTCTTTGACCGTCACCCCCTCCGTCAATGTGATTTTGCGCAGAACCTTTGGAATAACCTCTTTCGGTGGCTCTGGCGGTTTTGGCCTGGGGAATCTCGGGCCCGGAGCTGCCGCCTCCTTTTTTTGCTTCTTCTTTGGTCCATGAGACGTTGGCCTGGAGTCGGGCCTCTTCCGAGAAACCGTCTTGATGGGAGCCGCCGGACGCGGAGGAGGAGGCACGGGCTTGGCCGTGGCAGGTCGCTCACGCGGCGCCGGTTTCGTCTTGATGTAAGTGGAAGTCGGACCGGGAACGAATCCGGGACGAACCGGAGTCGGTTTTGGCTGATCTCCTTTAGTCACCGAAGCAGCGGGCAAGACCGGCTGCTTGGGCTCCGCCTCTGACGGAGGCGCTATTGCTGGAGTGGCTGGTGGCTCAGCGACCACGGGAATTGCTGGCTCACCCGCCCCTGTCGGTGTTGTTTCGGGAGCTGCGGCGAGTACCGTCTCCTCAGCTTTCGCAACTTCTGCAGCCGCCGCGACTTCCTCCCCGTCGGGCCCGACGGGCTCCACTGGAGCAGGTCTGACCTCATCAACTTCCGAGACTGCAGGAGAGACCGTCTCTTCGCCAACAGCGGGCGGAGACGCCACCTCCACCTCGATGGGTACATCCGCTTCGACAGGGGGCACCGGTTCCGCCGTTGGCGGTTCCGGAGCTTCTACATACGCCGCCTCGTCTTCGGCCTTGGCTCGAGCGGCCGCTGCGATCTCGGCTTCTTGAGCGATGCGCTTCTTTTCCTCCTCAGCTTCGGTCCGACGACGTGTTTCCTCTTGCTCCTCGTCTTCCAGCTCTTTGAGAATAGCGAGTCGGGCCTTTTCCGCGCGGCGCTTAGCGACTGAGCGGACCTTCTGCTCTTTCGTCCCCACCTCGGTCTTTGCAGATTGGGCGGGAAGGGTACCTGCGCCTTCCAGTCGGATCATACGTTTCAGCTTGATCGCAACATCCTCTTCCACGGTGCTGGAAGCGGACTTTACCCGAATATGCGCCTTCTCCTTGAGCAGACGGATGGTTTCCGGACTAGTAATGCCCAGGTCCCGGGCAAGCTCATAAACCCTGACCTTATCCATCAGCCCTCACCTCCCGACCCATCCAGTTCCTCCTGCCCACCGACCGACTCTTTGGATTTCTCATTGTCTTCTGCCGGATCACCAAGAACCGCGCCTGCACCTTGCCCATCCTCCTCAGCTTCGCCAGCGGCATCACCCATCGACGCGCTGGAGCGAGAAGCAGGTTCAACGCCAAGGAACTCGTTCGCCGTGGAAACAACCTTCTCGGCCGTCTTCAGTCCCACGCCCGGCACTTCCGTGATCACTTCCGGTTCAGTCCCTGCGACCTGCTCGACGCTGGCAAACCCGTACTCGCGCAGCTTGGTGAGCGTCTTCTCACCGATGCCATCTAAAGCGCCGATGTCAGTTTGCGCTGAAGACATGGCGGTCATCTGGTCCTCGACTTCTCGCTTCTTTTCCTCTTCGCTCTTTATGTCGATTCGCCAACCGATCAATCGCGCTGCCAGTCTTACGTTCTGTCCGCGCTTGCCGATAGCCAAAGACAGCTGTTTGTCTTCGACGATCACCTCCATGACTTTTTCTTTTTCATCGACGATGGAGACTCGGCTCACTTTGGCAGGATTCAACGCGTTGATGGCGAAATTGCGCGGGTCTTCATTCCATTCCACTATATCGATTTTCTCCCCTCGAAGCTCACGGATGATGCTCTGGACCCTAGATCCTTTGATGCCCACGCAGGCACCAACGGGATCGATGTCCTTGTCCTTGGAGTAAACTGCAACCTTGGCTCGATCCCCCGGTTCACGGACCGCGTTCTTCACGACGACCGTCTCTTCGTAAATCTCTGGGACCTCCATTTCGAACAACCGAGTGAGGAGCGCCGGATCGGTTCTGGAAACCACCACTTGTGGGCCCCGCGATGTACGGGAGACGCGAACGATGACGATACGTATGCGTTCACCCGGGTTGAAAACCTCCGCCCTCGATTGCTCCCGACGTGGGAGAACACCTTCGGTACGGCCCAAGTCAATCACCAGATCGCCGTTCTCGGCACGTTTGACGATACCATTGACGAGTTGCCCCATTCGGTCCCCAAACTCGCTAAAGATATTGTCTCTCTCTGCCTCTCGAACTTTCTGAAAGATGACCTGTTTCGCGGTCTGTGCTGCAATTCGCCCTAGCACGTCAGTCGGCTTGTGAATCTCGATCTCTTGGCCCACTTCGGCATCGGCCACGATGCCCCGGGCCTCCGTCAATGAGATTTCTGTCTCGGGATCAGCAATATTGTCGACGACCTTGCGAACGCTGAACACCTCGATCTGACCCGTGTCGCGATTGAGACGTGCTTGGAGATCTTCTTCGGCTCGATAGTATTTCTTGGTGGCCGTGAGAATGGCATCCTCTACCGCCCCGATGATGACATCCGGGTCAATGCTCTTTTCCCTGCTGATTTGTTCGATGGTCCGGTAGAGTAAGTTGCTCATGAATGCTCTCTCGCTTTGCCAGACGAGCTTCCCTTCTTGGAAAAGAGCTCTACCTCTAGACGTCCGCTCTCTATCAGAGACAAGGGGATCCGCCGTTGGCGCCCGTCGTCATCCAGCAAAACAAATTCGTTCTCCATCCCTGCCAAACGTCCACGAAACCGTCTTTGGCCCTCGAAATGTTCCCTCGTCTGAATGCGTGCCAGACGACCCTCGAACCTCTCATAGTCCTGCTGTTTCCAAAGGGGTCGATCGAGGCCCGGGGTGCTTACTTCGAGTGTGTAGCTCGAATCGATGGGATCTTCGACATCCAACAAGACGCCGAGTCTCTCGCTCACCTCTCTACAGTCCTCGAGACTCACTCCTGATGCTCGGTCAATGAAAACGCGTAGAAACCACCTCGGTCCCTCACTCTTGAACTCCACCCATGCCACTTCGAGGCCGGCCGGTTCCGCGGCGCGGCGCGCCAAGCCTTCCAACTTGGGCAGCAAGCTCTCCGAATACATAGACATGAGATTGTGGCAGGGTTCGAGTGCTGTTTCGATTGCCCGCCATCACCTCTCTTGTCGTCGGGAGTCGCCCGAATGGCCATCCGGGGCGCTCGAGCCAATAAAAAAAGTGGGCACGTTGCCCACTTCGTGGACCCTATCGACTGCAGGTTAACTATAGTCTAGCCGCGAATCGAGATCAAGCCCGAGATCAAACCCCATGTTTGGACGGCGATTCATCCAAATTCATCTCTGATCCAAGACTTTCCCAACCAGATCGTACGGATGGGCTTCCGTGAATTCGACCGTGGCAAAGGTCCCCGCTTCCGACCAGCCATCATTAATGAGTACCGTACCGTCTATGTCTGGTGCCTGCCCTTCGGTTCGTCCGGCCAACAGAAGCTCGGACTCCGCCGAAAAGCCCTCCACGAGGACGACGGCGGAATGTCCCACGCGCTCGAGGTTTTTCCGGAAAGAGATGGCTGCCTGCTGCTCCATGAGCTCATCTCGACGTCTTTGTTTCTCGTGTGGAGACACGCTATCTTCCCGGCTAAACGCTTCGGTATCCTCCTCATGAGAGTAAGTGAAGACTCCCAAATGGTCGAACTCCATCTCTTTGCAGTAACTCAAGAGGTTCTGGAAATCCTCTTCGGTCTCCCCGGGGAATCCCACGATGAATGAGCTTCGGATGGCGACTCTTGGGACGATGGAACGTATCCTCTCTATTAACAAAGTGTTACTGGCCCTGGTCCCGGGGCGTTTCATCGCCTTGAGAACGCCGTCACTGGCATGCTGCAACGGCACGTCGACGTATCTACATATTTTGCGTTGATCGGCGATCGCCTCGAGAATCTCAGCGCTCAACGTTGTGGGATAGGCGTACAGGAAACGAATCCACTCGATGCCATCGACCTGGGCAAGCTGGCGGAGCAGAGAGGCCAACCCGTTTCGATGCCCTAAGTCAGCGCCGTAGCGCGTGGTGTCCTGGGCGATCAGAAGAATCTCTTTGACGCCCCTACCGGCCAGTGACTCCGCCTCCGATAGAATAGAATCTACCGGTCGACTACGGTACTGACCACGGATCTTCGGAATGATGCAAAAGGTGCAGGGATAGTCACAGCCTTCCGATATTTTCACGTAGGCGGAAAACGGTGGCGTCGCCAAAACCCGGGGTGTCTCGTGGTCATAGAGGTACTTGACGCTTCCGTCTGCCACCAGAGGCTCGACGTGTCGCTCCTGAGTCTCGCAGGCTTGAACAATCGACTCGATTTGATCCAAACCGGTGACCGAATCCACCTCCGGAATCTCTCGCGCAATATCAAAAGCGTACCGTTGTGCAAGACAGCCGGTAACCACGAGTCGTCGACATTTCCCCTTCTCCTTGTACTGCGCCATTTCGAGAATGGTGTCGATGCTCTCCTGTTTGGCCGGGCCGATGAATCCGCAAGTATTGACGACTAGGACCTCTGCTTCTTCGGGGTTGTGGGTCAGCTCATACCCAGCCTCTTTCATGTGCCCCAGCATGACCTCGGAATCCAGAAGATTCTTGGGACATCCCAGAGACACCATTCCTATTTTCTTCGCCATTTCCTGAGTTCTTGATTTCTAGGGGTCTTGAGTTCTTTCGTGAACTACGGAGATAACCGATTGAGCATTCGTGGAAACGGGATCGCTTCCCGAAGGTGATCGAGCTTGCAGATCCAGGCAATCACGCGCTCGATGCCCATGCCGAATCCTGAATGCGGCACGCTCCCGTAGCGCCGCAAATCAAGATACCAGGAAAAAGCTTCCTCAGGAAGTTGGTGCTCTTCGATCCGTTGCCGAAGGAGCGCCAAGTCATGGATCCGCTGCCCGCCGCCGATGATCTCCCCGTAGCCCTCGGGAGCGAGCACATCGACGCATAGGGCAACTTCGGGACGCGTTGGATCCGGTTCCATATAGAAAGCCTTCACGGCACTCGGGTAGTGTGTGACGATGACGGGCCGGTCGTGTTCTTCGCCGATGAGGGTCTCATCTTGGGCTCCGAAATCGCTGCCCCACTCTATCTCGGAACCCTTTTCCTTGAGGTGCTCGACGGCTTGATCATAGGAGAGGCGGACGAAAGGTTTCGAGACCGATTCCAACTTCGTAACGTCGCGTTCCAAAACATCGAGCTCTTCGCGACGGTTCTCGAGTACCGACGCCACGACGTAGGCGACAAGGTCCTCGGCTAGAGTGACGATCTCCTCGAGCTCAGCGAAAGCCACCTCGGGCTCCACCATCCAAAATTCGATCAGATGACGTCGAGTCTTGGACTTTTCGGCTCGGAAAGTAGGGCCAAAACAATAGGTCCGCCCCACCGCCATCGCAATGGCCTCGTTGTATAACTGTCCGCTCTGAGTGAGGTAAGCCGTCTCATCGAAATAACGCGTCTCGAACAAGGTCGTCGTCCCCTCGACGGCGTTGGGAGTGAAGATGGGAGTATCCGCCAAAACGAAGTCACGCTCATCGAAGAACCGACGACTCGCGGAGATGACCTGGTGTCGGATTTTCAGAATGGCCTGTTGACGCTTCGCGCGGAGCCAAAGGTGTCGGTGATCCAGGAGGAAACCCGTCCCGTGCTCCTTGCGAGAAATGGGATATTCCTCGGCTGTTTGAATGACTTCGAGATCGGTGAGCTCGAGCTCATATCCGCTCGGCGCGCGAACATCCTTTCGAACTCTTCCGCTCAATCGGAGCGAGCTCTCCAGGGTAAGCTCCTTGATGTCTTGCCAAAGACCCTCGGGAAGCTCCGATTTGGAGGCCACCACCTGAATGAAGCCCGTACCGTCACGGAAGCTCAAGAACTGAACCTTGCCGCCGGTGCGACGCCCGGCGAGCCAGCCTCGAAGCATCACTTCCTGAGTGTCGAACTTGTGTAAGTCTTTTATGTGGGTCGTGTTTCCTTGGCTCATGGACGAACGCTCCTTAAGCTACTTCGGGAAGATGCCGAGACAGAGTCTTTCTCAATCCATCCCAGCGTCGACTACCAGCGAGATTCCGGCGAACCATTTCGAGAGTTGTCGGTACATAGGGACGATAGACATCACTGTCGTTGACCGATATGTGAAATCCGAAGGTACCCAAGGCCTTGAGATTTCTTTGGAGCGCCATTAAGTCGAACTCACTGTCGAATCCTGGGCTGTTCGTTCCCCGCCGAAATTCCTCGACCATTTCGGCGACGAAATCGAGATCGTGCTCGACATATGAATCCCGAAGCAGAGAGACCAAATCGTAGGTAACGGGTCCCATTCGGGCATCCTGAAAGTCGATGACGGCCAATTCCCTTTTTGTCACCATGAGATTCCGGGAATGATAGTCTCGATGACATAGCACTCTCGGACGGTCGGCAAGCTCCGAAGCGATGGTTCGATACACTCCACGCAATGTTTCCCGCTCCTCGCCGGATAGCATCGATCGGCGAAATCCCACGACAAAATGCTCCTCGAAAAACACCAATTCTTCGAACAGCTTCGCTTCATCGAAAGCTATTCGGTACGGGAAGAACCGTTGGTCTCGAAGCTCAGCGCCCCGAGCCTGGAGACGGCCTAGGATTGAAACGGCCTCCCGATAGAGAAGCAACTTCTGCGCTCGATCAACTTCGTTCGTACGCTTCTGTAAGAGCTCGTCTCCGAGATCCTCGAGCATCAGGATGCCCTCCGGGCCGGAAACGTGATGGATCACCGGAATACGAATGGGGATCGCACCTAACAACTCCGCTACGTTGAGAAACGCCAGTGAATCCGGGTCAAATGACTCCGGCAAGAGCGCCAGGATGAGGCTCTCTTCATCCGTAGTTACCCGATAGTATTGTCGTGTCGATGCGTCACCCGCCAGGCGCACCGCATTTCTCGCGATCAGGCCTTCCTTTTCTCTACGCTCCAGATAGCCGCGGACCCGCCGGTCCTCGCTCAAAGGCGCTTCAGTGTTTGATTGAGGCAACAACATAATCAGCCAATCGTTCGCGAGCTCGGAACCGACTCAGATCACCTTCGGCCCTAATAACGACTTGGTCCTCCGTCTGACTCTCAGGAGGGAGCACCACTCCTTCCGCAATGATTGAGTTTCGAACCATTGCACCCTTTCCAACAACCACACCATCCCACAGTACGGATTTCTGTATCTTAGCCCCTTCAGCGATCGAGCAATTCGAACCCAGAACCGACTCTCCCAAGAAGCGAGCCCGGCGGGCCACCGAGACGCCGCTTCCCGCCAGAATGGTGGAGCCCGGCTCCAGCGGTTTCACGCTCCACATATCCCTGAACAATCCACGACGTGCCATCTTCAAACACGTGTCCAAATACCGCCACGACGTGCCGATATCGAACCAAGCCACATCCTTTTCGTAACCGTAGACAACCTTCTCCTTCATGAGCGAAGGAATGAGCTCCACTTCGAGCCCGCCGAAACAACCCGGCCTTATCCGCTCGAAGACACTCGGTTCGAGTACCCATACTCCTGCAAACATGAGTGGACGAGTGAGCTCACCACCCATGGACACGATTCGCGACTTATGATCTAGTCCGATAGCCGTGTAGCCACTACCCGTAGGTTTCGGACGAAGCAGCATCGTGGCTTCTCCACCCCTTGTTCGGTGAAAACGAAGAAGGTCGGAGAGGTCGACATCGACCAGAGTGTCCCCGTTTATGAGGACGAATGTGTCTTTTCCCAAGAACGACTCTGCCTTCTTGAGTCCACCCGCCGTGCCCAAAATCTCCGATTCCTCAGAGAATTGCACTCTGAGACCACGGGCCGGGGCGTCTTCCAACGCTTTGATGATCGTATCCGGCCTGTGGTGGAGGTTCACAACAACCTCTTGAATGTCGGCCTTTTGGAGAAAGTTCATGGTGTAATCGACAACGGGCCGGCCCAGAACTGGAAGCGCCGGCTTGGCCCAATAGACCGTCAAAGGACGGAGCCTCAGACCCAATCCGGCTGCGAGTACCATGGCCTTCATGGCGTGTCCTTACCCGCCGAAAAGACCATGAACTCCGGAGCGTCCGGGACTTCGTCTCGAAAGAGTTGATAGAGCCTCGGATAAGCCAGTGAAATAGCATCTTGCAGTCGGAGCTCGAGCTTCCGGGTACCCGCTTCGATTTCCGCGGGCGGACCTTCGAGCTCCAGGAAACAACCCATGGGTGCCTCGTCGAGGCTCACGACCAGTCCCTCCAGGACATAGTCGGCCCGATACTTTTCGTAAAGAAAGCACTCCGAGAGTCCGAGAGCATGAAGAATCGCTTCGACGGCATTCACATCGTCCAAGGTGGTCTCGTACTCTTTTCGCTGTTTGATCCGACCGGTGCCATGGACGGGCCCCTTGAAAGTCAGCCAAGCCTTCCCTCGCGCCGTTCTCAGCCGGAGCGCTTCACCCCTTTTTTCTAGTTGGTGCTCCGGGAAATCGAAAAGGACGTTCTTCTCGAAGTACCGAGGCCGACGGATTTGAGCGCCTCCGCTTCCGAGACGCTCCTCACCTTCCTCCCAAGAAGCAATACGATACTTGACTTCGGTTTCCAATCCTGAGCTCACGGACATTTCTCCAACACTTCGAGCTTCAAGGTTCGAGTTGCAGAGTTCAGGATGGAACCTGCACTCCTCGCTAATTGCGGCTCTCTTCCATCACTTCGCACGCGGTACTTTACCTCAAAATTCCAGCAAATGAATAGGAGCGAGACACCGCTCGGAGGGGCCAACACCAGCTCTAGGAAGGAGCAGCAACCTCTTCGGCAGGGTTTTCTTCGAGAAGTCGGACCGAAACCAGTTTCGAGATACCCGGCTCCTCCATAGTCACACCGTACATCTGATCGGCAATCTCCATCGTCTTGCGATTGTGGGTGATGACGATGAACTGAGTCGTCTTCCGAAGATCGCCCAACATGGAAATGAACCGACCGACGTTGGCATCGTCCAGAGGTGCATCGACCTCGTCCAACAGGCAAAATGGCGACGGCTTGTATCTGAAAATGGCAAACATGAGGGCGATAGCCGTCATTGCCTTTTCTCCACCGGAGAGGAGAAGCACATTCTGGAGACGCTTCCCGGGTGGCTGAGCATTGATGTCGATGCCACTTTCGAGAATATCGTCTTCGTCGATGAGGCTGAGACCCGCCCGACCTCCACCGAACAACTGCTTGAAGGTGACGTCGAACTGCTTGTTGATTTCGTGAAAAGCTGTCTCGAATTTCTGTCGAGAAGTGGAATCAATGCGATGGATCGCCGTCTCCGTCGTGGAGATCGAATCCAAAAGATCCTGTCGTTGGGTCGTCAGGAACTCGTACCGAGTTTGGAGCTCCTGGTATTCTTCGTCAGCCATGGGATTGACCGGCCCAATCGCATCCAGTTTTCGCTTCAACTCATCGATCTCTTCCGTCAGATGTTCTCGGTCTCGCGCCAGATCCGCTGGATTCAACAGAGCAGCAGCCTCCTCGACGGAGATACCGTGGGCAGCTGTGAAGCTCGAGAGAAGATGATCCATCTCGGACTGTTCACGTGCTAGAGCAATTTCCTCGGAAGACCGTCGGTCGCGAACCGCTTCCAGCTCTCGTCGCCGCTGTTTGAGAGCGGCCTCGGTCTCCTCACTCCGGGCACGAAAACTCGTCACGGCCCGATCCAACCGCAGTGAGCTTTCTCGCTGATGGTCCCCTGCCAGCAACGATTCTTTGACATCAGCCTCGGCCCTGACGAGCTCATCCTGCAGATGATTTTCTTTCCGAGCAAGATCGACTTTCTCTTGACGCGAGGCCGCAATTCTCGACTCGAGCTCGCCCACCCCCTCACGCAGTCGCTCCACATCGAGCTTCACCGCCTGCGCCCGCTCCCTGAGAGCTGCCACCTGCGAGGCTTCCTCTGCGGCCCGCCCTTGGAGGTCTTCGACTTGAATCCGCCGGTCACCCAACAGCGATCGAAGCTCATTGAGCCGGTCCTCGGTCTTTTCCTTCGCTTCCTCCTCTGTGAGCAGACTCTGCTCCATCTCTACGCGCTTGGCACTGAGTGAGCCTCTTTCTGATTCCGACCTTTCCTGCTCACTGGAAAGCACCTGCGCTTTTCTACCGGTTCGCTCGAGTCCTTCCTCCAACTGCCGGCTTTGGTGATCCAAACCCACCATTTCCTTATCCAGCGTATGCTGGTTTTCGACGATCTCTGAGAGTTTCGACTTGAGCGCATCGAGCTTTGCGAGAACCATCTGGCGTCGCTCTGCCAGCCCCTCGAGCTCCACTGTAACCCGACCCAATGTTTCGTGGAGCTCTCGAATCTCGCGCCTTGTACTCAACAATCCTTCGCCCCGTCCTCCCGGCCCGACGCACAAAATACCTGGCGGTCGGATCACATCACCCGATAGCGTCACAAACGAGACATCCGTTTCCAGCCTAAAGGCCTCGATCGCACCATGGAGGTCTTCCATGACGATAGCATCCGGAAGCACTCGGTTGAGGAGCTCTCGGTTCCCATTAATCCAACGCACTGCATCACTAAGGCGCCCCACGACGCCACCGATGCTCTGACGTGACAAATCCTCGACCATTTGGCTCGGGACGGCTCGAGGAGCCCTCTCGGCCATCGACTCAATCAAGAATTCGCACCGTCCGGCGTCATCCTCTTGGAGTAGAGCTTTCGCGGCCAGAGCATCCTGCTCGTTAGCGACCACGATGCGTTGCAACCAATCTCCAAGAAAGTGCTCCGCGGCTCGTTCGAAGCGAGAGTCCACATCGATGGAATCAGCTACCGAGACGAAGCGGGGAAGACTGTTGGCCTCTACCGACGTGAGAAGATGTCTCGCTCCAGCCTCGAAATGAGCGCGCGCAGCCACGAGCTCTTCCAATGATTCCACCCTTCCGTTTAGCTCTGAAACCTCTTCTCTTCGACGCGCCATCTCGGGCTCGATCCGGCCAAGTTCACTAACGCTGTCTTCGGTCTCCGCCTCGAGCTGTTCCCGCTCACCCGCCAATACACGTGCCTGCTCACTCTTCTGGGTGAGCTTGTCCTCGAGCTCCCTTTTTTGGAGATCGAGCCGGCTGCGCTCGGCTTTCAGCTCGCGTACTTCTTCATCGAGTTTCAGAATCTCGGAAGTAACTTTCTCACCGTGGGTCACGACGCCTTGGAGAAAGTTCCTCAGCGCGGCAATCTTGCTGATGCGATGCACCAACTCTGCACGATCGTCCTCGATCTCTCGCTCGGCTTCCGCCAAAGTCAACGACGCCCGAGACAATTCTTGCTGTCGGGCTGACGCCTTGTCTTCCGATGAAGCGAGCTCTTCTGCAACTGTTTTCTCGTCATCGAGACGCAGAGCCAGCTGTTTCGAGGACGGGCCGTAACGATTTTCGAGCTCGGAGAGATCGATGGTCAGTTGTCTCCGACGCTCCTCGAGATCGCCGAGCTGCTGACGGTAGCTCTCGATTTGGTTCTCCAGCCTCTCGATAGTGAGCTCGGTTTGGTGGAGTTGTTCCCGATGACTCGCAAGCTCCGATTCACACTCGGCCTGCTCTAGGCGCAGCCTTTCCAGATGGTTCTCCGCAACCGACAGACTCGTAGAGCGCCTCAGCTCTTCATCACTCAAAGTCTGAAGCTTGGCGCGCAGCCGTTGAAGCAGACTTTCGATCTCGCCGCTCTTTTTGACGGCAGCAATCTTCTCCAGGTGGATGATGCCATCCCGCAAACGATGATAGCGTCGAGCTTTTCCCGCTTGACGCTTGAGCGAGTTCATCTGCCGCTCGACTTCATAAACGATGTCGTTGACCCGCAGGAGATTCTGCTGAGCTGCTTGGAGCTTCAGCTCGGCGGAGCGTCTTCGAGCTTTGTACTTCGTGATGCCCGCCGCTTCTTCGATAATGGCTCGCCGATCAGTCGGCTTGCCGGACAGAATCAAGCCAATCTTACCCTGCTCGATGATGGAGTACGCCTTGGTGCCGACGCCGGTATCCATGAAAACCTCATGAACATCACGAAGGCGACAAGGACTGCCGTCCATCAAGTATTCGCTCTCACCCGAGCGATAGAGCCGACGTGTGACAATCACCTGGCGCAATCGACCCGTGGGATCTCCGTTGACTTGCGACAGGCGCAGGTTGACTTCGGCCACGCCTACCGGAGGACGAGTATCACTCCCTGTGAAGATGAAATCCTCCATCTTCTTTCCGCGCAGGCTCTTGGCGCTTTGTTCCCCCAAAACCCAGCCGATCGCATCTGATATATTACTTTTACCGCAACCGTTGGGACCAACAATGGCCGTCACGCCTTCATGAAAGGACAACTCGGTCCTTTCAGCAAAGCTCTTGAACCCAAAGATGTCGACTTGTTCTAGCTTCACGTCTCCACCGTCATATGGCTGAATGTTGTTAGAAGCGATTCCCGCCAACCATCCAGGGAATAGCCCCACTGACTCGAAGCCGGCTCGGGCTTTGCGCTGGCCCCGAAACCGCCTTTGCGCCCGTCTTGGAGCCCCTTCTCATTGGATGCGGGAGTCTAGCACAACCCGGACTTCCACTGCAACGACAAACGCTATATATAGTATAGATATTCCTCTTTCCTACAACATCTTACACCCGGCGTCCTAGAGAGAGCCATAACCGCCGGGAAAGCTCCTGGCCTTTCTATTTCGGGTATGCTAAGTTTCTTAGGCTCTAATTTATAGAAACCGCAGGTGTTGTCAGCGCCAAATGCTACGCATCCTCGATCGCTATATCGTCAGCGAAATTGGTCCGAGCTTCTTTCTCGGCCTGGGCGTCTTCACCTTCGTTTTCCTTCTGAACGAGATCCTTCGGTACGCAAAAATCCTGATATCTCAGGCGGCGAGCCCGAGCAATGTTCTCGGAATCCTGCTCAACCTTCTTCCCAGCGTGCTCTGCATCACGATCCCCATGGGGGTCTTGCTCGGAATCCTCATAGCACTGGGAAGAATGTCGGCAGACAGCGAGATTACGGCGCTTCGAGCGAGCGGTGTCAGTCTCTACCGGTTCATCCGGCCCATCCTCATCGCCGCCACCATAGGATGGGCGGCAACCTCCTATATGATCATCAACGTCCTTCCGGACTCGAACCAAGCAGTACGTCAGCTCTTTTTCCAGGTTCTGACTTCGAAAGTCAGAACGGATGTACGTCCGCGTGTCTTCTACGACAACCTCTTTCCCAACATGATGTTCCTCGTTCTCGACATTGAGACGGGCGAGGACAGTTGGCACAACGTATTTCTAGCGGACCTTACGAAGCCCGATTCACCCAGCGTCACCCTGGCTCGAAACGGTCAACTCCTCATCGACAGCGAAAAGCGAACCGTCAACTTCTACCTGCGCGAAGGGGAGCGACATCAGGTTCCCTACCTCCATCCCGACGATTACAATAAGCAGGTCTTCCAAGAAACCATCCTGCCCATTCAGGGCGAATCCTTTTTTCCCGACGAAAACGCCAACGTTCCACGGGGCCCTCGAGAAATGGGCTTCGCGCAACTGACCAACGCCTACAAGGGAACTCGACTGCCCGTCTACCTGGTGGAAATTCACAAGAAATTCTCGATCCCTTTTGCCTGCTACGTTTTCGCTATCTTGGGTCTCGCTTTCGGTATCCAAAACCGCCGGGGCGGTAAATCTTGGGGCTTCATCGTCAGCATCGCGGTCATCTTCGTCTACTACGATCCTCATCAGAATCGGCGAGGAAATGGCGACACAGGGAAGAATGCCGCCCTTCGTCTCGATGTGGGCCGTCAACGTCATCATGGGCGTCACCGGTATGGCCTTTCTGGTCAGGAACGCCCGTGAAGCTCACATGTGGCCCATTTCAATCGGGGGATGGGCCCATCCATTGATCTCACGCATTCGTAACTGGAAACCTCTCAAAGCGTCGAGCACCACTCTACCGGGCTCGCGTTCACGGGTCGTACTGATCGTTCGCTTTCAACGCATCGTGCTTCGTTTCCCCAACACACTCGATCGATACATCACTCACGAGTTCCTTCGCTATTTTCTGCTCATTTTGTCGGCACTCGTTACCGTTTATGTTTTGGGAATCGTCTTGGAGATCATGGAGCCGGTTTTCGAGAATCGGATCAAGGGCAAATTGGTCTTTCAGTATGTCGGGTCAGCTCTTCCGCAGATATTCTTCCATATGCTCCCGCTCGCAACACTCATGGCTACGTTGGTCAACTTCGCGATCCTGACCAAGACGAGTGAGATCACCGCGATCAAAGCAGGCGGGGTCAGCCTCTACCGAATCGCCCTCGCTCCGATACTCTTGGGCTTCGCTGTAAGCGTGATTTGCTTCGCGCTTCAGGACTATGTACTGCCCTATTCCAATCGCCGGGCTGCAGAGATCGGAGACGAGATCCACAAACGGCCTGTCCAGACTCGAAACTTGATGAACCGAAGATGGATGTTGGGGCAAGAAAACCAGATATACCACTACAACCACTACGATCCGAATCAAAGAACCTTCGGTAGTCTCGCCGTCTATGTTTTTGATCCATCCGACTTTACTCTGAGCCACAGACTCTATGCTCAAAAGGCAAGTTGGGACACGACGATCGGAGCATGGGTCCTTCAGAAAGGATGGGAAAGGAGTTTCGACGACGACGAGGGGGGAATCGAGACGTTTGAGGAGAGGACCGTCAGGAACGTCGAGCCGCCCGACTACTTCATCAAGGAAGAGAAACCTTCCAATCAGATGAGCTACCTAGAGCTCAATGATTACATCAAAGACCTGAGCCAATCGGGATTCGATGTCGTACGCTATGAAGTGGCTCTTCAGAGCAAGCTCTCCTTACCTCTTGCCGCATTGATTACGGTGATCATCGGAGTACCGTTTTCTTTTACGCCCGGCAAGAAGGGAGCACTCTATGGAATCGGCATCGCCATCGCCATCGGGCTGTCTTACTATGTCACGGCCCGAGTGTTCACCTACATGGGAGAATCCGCCATGCTGCCCCCGCTGCTGGCGGCCTGGGCACCCAACGTACTATTTGGCGTCGCCGCCCTTTATGGGTTGTTCAATGTAAGGACATAGTAGAACCCAGAACTCGAGTACTCAAGTACTCAGAAAAGAAAAAGGCCGGCTACCGCCATAGCAACCGGCCCATTCTTGAGTTCTTGAGTTCTTTCTTTAGAGTCCTGCGTCCTTCTTCAACGCGTCCGCCTTATCAGTCTTCTCCCAGGTGAACTCGGGCTCGGTGCGACCGAAGTGTCCATAGGCGGCAGTCTTCTTGAAGATGGGGCGTCGCAAATTCAGGTGCTCGATGATGTCGGCCGGAGTTAGCTTGAAATGGGCTCGGATGAGCTCTTTGATGGCATCCTCATCGACTTTGCCGGTGCCCATGGTGTCGACCATGATCGACACCGGCTCGGCAACGCCGATCGCGTAAGCCAACTGCACTTCCACTCTACGAGCTAGTCCCGCAGCAACGACGTTCTTGGCCACATAACGAGCCATGTAGGAAGCAGAACGGTCGACCTTCGTGGGGTCTTTTCCGGAAAAGGCACCACCGCCATGACTGCCAACTCCACCGTAGGTGTCGACGATGATCTTTCTTCCCGTCAACCCGCAGTCCCCCATGGGTCCCCCGACGACGAACCGACCCGTTGGATTGATGTAGTACTTGGTGTTCTCATCCAAGAGCTTGGCGGGAATAACGGGCTTGATGACATGTTCCTTGATCTCGTCGCGAACGGTCTCGATCTTGACCAAGTTGGAATGCTGAGCCGACACGACGACGGCTTCCACCCGCACCGGACGATCTCCGTCGTATTGCACCGTCACCTGGCTCTTCCCATCGGGTCGAAGGAAATCAAGGACTTCCTGTTTTCTCGCCTCAGTGAGTCTTCGGCATAGCTTGTGGGCCAAAATGATGGGGGTCGGCATCAACTCTTCGGTCTCGTCGCAGGCGAAACCAAACATCAAACCCTGGTCACCGGCACCGCCCGTATCGACGCCCATAGCGATGTCGGGAGACTGCTCGTTAATGGTGGAAATAACCCCGCAAGTTTCGTAATCGAATCCGTATTTCGCCCGGGTATACCCCACGTCGCGGATGGTCTCCCGCACGATATTGGGCAAATCCGCGTACGACTTGGTCGTAATCTCTCCGGCAATGATGGCGAGTCCCGTGGTCACCAAGGTCTCACAAGCCACTCGAGATCTCGGGTCATCCTTGATTAGTGTGTCCAGAATAGAGTCGGATATCTGGTCGGCAATCTTGTCAGGATGGCCTTCCGTGACTGACTCGGATGTAAAGAAATGCTTGCCGTCCTTACTCATCTAATCCTCCTAAAACGCAAATGCGTAGATACCTTTGGCAAAGTTGCCATTTCTAACACACCCACAATGGGAGATCAATGGAAATATCCGACTTGAACCCTCTCGCGTTTTCAGATTCAATGACGAGATTCGTGACGAAGAAAATCCGAACGTATCCCCCGAGACCGGCCATGAGGCGTCTTCATCCGCCGAGGCCGGCTCCGAAACGTTCAGGAGGTCTCGGGAAAGCCGCCCTCCTATTTCTCCTCGCATCAGTGATCCTCAGCTACCCCCTCAGTTTGTCCCCGAGGGACCAAGGCCCCTTCGACGAGGCCGACGCGCGAGAAAACGCCTGGGTCCTCTCATGGGTCTCTCACCAACTCTTGAATGATCCTCTCGCATTGTTCGATGCCCACCAATACTACCCGCTACCCAATACTCTCTGTCTCTCAGAGCATTTCTTGGTACAGAGTCTCCTGGCATCTCCCTTCCTCTATCTAACTGACGATCTCGTCTTGACCTACAACGTCACATTGATCCTTTGCGCCACACTCTCCGCACTGGGCATGTACATCCTCGTCGTTTCTCTCACCGGAAACCATCTCGCCGGACTGCTGGCAGGGATGTTCTATGCCTTCGTCCCGTATCGTTTCACCCATCTACAGCACCTCCAACTGCAACTTCACGCCTTCCTACCCCTAGCATTGGCAAGCCTTCACCGCTTTCTGGAATCCGACGATCGGCGCTGGGCTTGGTGTTACACGGGATGCATCCTCGCCCAGTGCCTTTGCGGCTCCCCATGGACGGCCGTCACCCTCATTGCCGTGGCGGTTACAATGGCCGTGGTCTTGCCTGCGTCCGTTCGGTCAATGGGACCAATCTACATTCTGACCGCGGCTGTGGCCCTCGCCCTCACCCTTCTCTATCCTTTCTTGCGACCCAGTTTCGAGATCCGCCAAGCTGGGCTGTCGGCACCGTTGCGAGCCGCCACTGAGGTCACATCAGCTGAACCGGCTTCGTACATCGCTTCATCGAGCCTACTTTACGGCGCACTCAGCGATCAATGGCTGGATAGCCACAAGCCCAGGGAAGCCCTATTCCCTGGATTGACTCTCGTCGTTATTGGTACCTTCGGATGGATTCTCTTGATTTGCGGGGAAACGAGCACCAACAGACCCATATCCTTAGCATTGTGTTACGGACTGCTCCTAGGATGTGGAATTGTGGTGTCATTGGGTCCTCACACTCCGGTCTATCCTTGGCTGTTCGACACCATTCCGGTCTTTCGGGAGATCCGTGATGTAACCCCCTTTAGCGTCTTGATGCTGTTGAGCTCGGCCACTCTCTCCGGCCTTGCCCTCGCTTGGCTTTTCGAAGAATCCGGCAGCACTCGAAAAAAGGGTATCGCCTGTGCCATCGCTGGCTTCTTCATCGTAGAATCCATCGTCGTAACGTCCAAGATAGAGCCCTTCCGCGATAGGCCGCGAGAGGTCTACCTCTGGCTGGCCAAAAAGGCTGTACCCGGTGCGATTGTGGAGCTCCCTTATCGAGCGAGGAACGACGGGCACTTGTTCTATGCCCGACACCACGGATTCCGCCCGATGCTGAACGGCGCCAGCCGGTCGATTCCACCCTCTCATCACCTGCTCGAGGCATTGTTCGAAGGATTTCCTTCCGAGGAGTCCATTCAACTCCTCGAACACTTGGATGTCCGATACGTCGTTGTTCATATGGACGCCTACCCGCCGAGAGAGCTGGTCCGCCTTCTCAACCGTTTGGCGCTGAACAGGAGCCCTCTTCTACCGATCCGTGACTTTGGTAACGATCTCGTCTATGAAGTCGTATCGCGAGCGGCCATTCCTCTAGCGAGCTTCGATTCCGAAATAGTTTTGGATTCTGCGCCACCAAGGGATCTCGAAGGGTCCAATCTCGAGACCCACGTCGAGATTCAATGGGTGAAGACATCCACCGTTTCCGGATTGCGCATTCACTATGGTCCATATCCGCAAAATCCGGCCACACACATCGAAATATCCATCCCCGACCGGCAATTGGGATGGCGGAGGGTATGGACCTCTCCGCCGGAATGGCCGGCGAGGGCGCAGCTCGTTCTAACGCTCATCGAAGATCCCCGAGACGGCGTCCAAAGCGTGAGCTTCGAACCGACCGAGACACGACACCTTCAAGTTCGACTTCGCGGACTAGAGCCTAAACCCCAGTTCACAGAGCTCGAGGTCTTGGGGTTCAGCGATCCCAACTAAAAACGGGGAATTCGAAAACGTTTTCGAAACCGGCAGATTCGTACAACGAGAACGCCCTTTGGTTGGAACCACTCACCATGAGAGATACCGTTTCGTATCCTCGGCGGGCCAGCGCGTGTAAAGTTCGAATCACAATGGACCGTCCCAGACCTCGTCCCTGCGCATCGGGACCTACAGCAAGCTGCGCGAGGTGGGCATTACGAGGGGAGATTTCGGTGGAGACGACGAACCCCGCCAGTTCGCCCGCGCCGTCCCGAGCTACGAAAGACGCCGAGGGAATCAGCTTCCCGCAGCCACTCTGAAACAGAATGTTCTGCAAAAGAGCCTGGCACCCCACTTCGGTGCGATAGAGCTCGTTCATCTGAGCATCCACCCGTCCCTCGTGGGCATGCTGCATCAACTTGGCGGCACGCTCGAGACAGGAAGTATCCCAAAAATCGACAATGAGGGAAGGGATCAATGGACTCTCAAGCGGAACGTCAGCCATTGAGCGTCGGAGAAAGGCCCTTTGATGGACGTCAAATCCACGCGATACGAATTCGGCGTCCAATCTCTCTCCACCAAAACTCACAAATTGACTTTCGATGCGAGTGACAGAAGGATCGGATTCCAGCGGAGCAATGAGGGAATCGAGGATCCGTGCTCCGATTTCCGTCACGTTGACTCGAGGCAAAAAAGCGAGACTCCCGATTACCGCCCTGTGCCCTTCCCGCATGTAGTAGCCGTAGCCGAGTGTGTTTTGTCCCGAGAGGGCCACCTTACCGGCCAGGGTTCTCCGATCGACGGCTCGACGAATGGCTGAAATGACGGGCGAAACGTCCCAATAGAGAATGTCCCTCCACAGGTTGCGCTCCTGCACCCACAACGGCTCGAGGTCATCCGAGACAAGGCAGGAAATGTCAACAATCGTCGGTTTCGCTGAAGATGTCTCCAACAAGGGCGTGCTGCACACGTGCGTTATTCCTTGGCGCCTCGCGATCCATTCGCCCGGCACCCATCGGATCTCCCCTTCTCTCGTTCTTGCTCGCGGACGCTTTATTCTAACAGTTATTTCACGAGAGGGAGCGTATAACTAGAAACCGGTTGCGGACTTCGGTTCAGAGCCGCGGAGGGCTTTGCGCCTAGTTTTTGGAAATCGGGGAGGTCTTTTTCGAACTCGAAGGTTTCCGCTTGCACTCGGAGCAAACTCCAAAAATCTGGTGTCGGTGAGAATCGACTGTGAAACCGTGCTTCTCCGCGAGCTCGTTCTGCAACTGCTGGATTTCGTTGCTTCGAAACTCGACGATGGCGCCGCAGCAAGTGCAGACCATGTGGTCGTGGTGATCTTGGTTGTAGATATGCTCGAAACGAGTTACTCCGTCCCGAAACTCGATCGCCCTGGCCAACGCGGCATCGCACAAGATCTTGAGAGTTCGATAAATAGTGGTTCGACCAATCTCGGGGTGGGTCCGTTGGATAATCTGATAGAGGTCATCGACGGATAGGTGTCCGTCGGTCTCCAGGAAAAACTTCAAGATGATATCTCTTTGGCGGGAGTGTTTCAGTCCTTTGTCAACGATATACCGCTCGAACACCTCGAACTCTTCTCTCTGACGGGTCTTTCTTCGACGTGCCATTTCTTCATTCAACCTTGCAGGGGCTTCCTGAACACATAGATCTCCTTCGCCACAGCTTCTTCGATGGCGAGTTGAGTCTGATCGCATTCGAGCACGAAAGCCGGCTTACGTTGGTGGAGCTTGACTTTCACGCCGGGAAAAATCCCGAAGGATGTAAGTTTCTGGAGACGCGCGTAGTTTTTCGTATTGATGTAGGCCACTCGAGCCTCTTCGCCGGTGGCCATTTGCTCGGCGCTCACCACGACGGGCTCAATGCTTTTCCTAGCTTCCGCGCAACAGGTCCCTTCTGGAATCGGTCGACCGTGAGGACATTGAGCCGGGTGGCCGAGCAGCGTGCAAATACTCTCAGTGATCCCCGGTGCGACAAGATGCTCGAACTCGCAGGCGTTCGCCTCGACTTCGGACATCGACACACCGAGGATGTCATGGACGAGCCTTTCGGCAAGGCGATGTCGTCTAATGATGCTCCGCGCCTTGGCTTCGCCCTTCTCCGTAAACCCAAGATTGCCGTGCTCGTCCTTCTCGATAAGAAATCGTGCCTCGAGCTCCATTATGTGCTCGTCCTGAATATCGAAATCTGTCGTTCGGTTCAGATCTTCTCGACTACTGCCGCCCATTTCCAGAACGGTCCACAAGGCCTCCAAGACCTCTTCGAGAGCTCGCTCCTTATGATTTGCGGTATGAGTCGACGAATTCCTGGAGTCATTTCTTGTCTTTAGGTTCATTTCAGAACTCCAATCCGGTCCACCTGATCAGAAGGTTCAGTATTCCACCGACCAACAGAGCATAGGGAACAATGAATCCCACCATGAGTAGCGCTTTCTTGAGATTATGCTCTTTGATGATGACGAAGAAATTCGCGACACAGGGTACAAACAAAGTCATGGTGACCAAGGAGACCAGGATTTGCGTGTGATCCAACAGTCCCTGCCGGGCAATCTCGAAAAGGCCCGCGGCACCGTAGTCACGCCTTAGAAATCCCATCACGAAGGCCTCTGCGGTCTTTGCGGGAAGACCGAGCCAACCTACCATCAGAGGCTCGGCAGCTCTTACAATGAGGGGCAAGATGGTGAGGAGATCCAGCACAAATAGAATGGCCGTCCCCAGAATGAACAAAGGAACGGCTTCTTTCAAGAACCAATGTACTCGACTCCCGGTCTTACGTATCAAATTGCCGAACACGGGGACCCTCATGGGAGGAAGCTCTACGACGAAGTCGGATCGCTTACCGGGAAGGAGGTGATCCGCCAACCATCCCACTATCAACATCTGAAGGGCCAGAACGGCAAATAGAAAAAGGACCGCCCGAAAAGAGACCCACGCCATCATCCCCAGAACCACTCCGATTTGTGCCGCGCAAGGTACCGCAAGAGCGAGTAAGAGCGTGGCCAAGAGGCGCTCCTTGCGAGAAGGCAGAATACGCGTCGTCAAGGTCGCCATCGTGACGCAGCCTAGCCCCAGGACCATTGGCAGAACAGCTTTCCCATTCAGTCCCATGTAACGGAACAAACGATCCGCCAGAACCGCCAGACGAGGCAAGTACCCGCTGTCTTCGAGCACTCCAAAGGCAAGAAAAAACGTACCCACGACCGGAAGAACAATGGCGACGGAGTAGGTTAGCCCCATAGACACGATCCCGTAGGGCCCCACAAGAAAATCCCGAATCCATTGGACGGGGAATACTCGATCCACGACCCAGGTCGTAGCAGGGATCAAATACTTGCCGAATACCACCTCTTCGAGAAAATCAACCGCAACACCAGCACCGAGGTTTCCCACGAAGTAATACATCAAGAACAAGACTCCCAAGAGTATGGGAATCCCCGTGAGAGGCTCACGGCACCAGCGACCCATCCGATCGGCCCAAAGGCTCGTATGCTCCCAACGGAAGCGGCGCATCCTCTCAACGGCTGCATCGATCCACTGAATCCGAGCTTGTGAAACGGCAACGGCTACAGGCCTTTGGTGCTTCTTCTCGTATCGTTTGACGGCTCGGCCGACGGCCTCGACCTGCGACGCACCGACGAGCGCGGTGAGTGAAGCTTTGAGTCCCCGATCGCTCGAGACCAGCCACTCCGCAAAGAGGCTCAAGGGGAGACGACCATCGGACTGAATGTCATCGTGTAGCTCCCTAGCGATGGTCTCTACATCCGCCACGGGATTGCGGGGGACCAAAGGCTTTTGAAGGGCTCGCGCGAGCGCTTTCATGCCATGTCCCTCGGTAGCCACAGTCTCTACCACTGGAATACCGAAGGCCTCCGAGACCGCATGCACGTCCACGACGACTCCACGTTTGCGTGCTTCGTCCGCCATATTCAAATCGAGCACGGAGGGCAGCTTGAGCTCCGCAAGCTGGCTCATGAGCAGTAGCGTTCGGCGAAGATTCTTTGCATCGGCAACGAGCACGACCACGTCGGGTCGCTCACCAAGAAGGATGTCCCGCGTCACACGTTCATCCTCGGATTGCGGTACGAGACTATTGATCCCGGGGGTATCCACAACCTCCACATTCACTCCACCGATTTGTGCCCGCCCCCTGGTGAGGGTAACCGTGGTTCCGGGATAATTGGAGACCTGCGCGTATTGGCCGGTGAGACGGCTGAAGATGACGCTTTTTCCAACGTTAGGATTGCCCACGAGAGCAATGACCATTGGCTTCGACACAACCACCTCAGATGGGAGCGTCGTCGTCGTGTCTCGATCTGCCATGGATGCTCATCACATGAAAATGAAAATCATTTTCATAATAGTACGGCAAGTGTAGCGAACCAAAGAGTGGGAGTCAAACGCAAGAATTAGTGAGCAGCCCCGCCTTCGCTCCGCTCAGACGAAAAAAGGACGGAGCTACGGCGAGGCCTTGCCGTCCGCCTTCGCATAGCTTCGGCGAGACTGGCCGAAGTCGCTGGCCCATCGATCGATTCAGCGACGGAGGCGGTAGCCGTTGGTTTTGAGACGATCGCCAACGGCAGAGGCGGGGCGGTAGACGGGGGGCCGCCCGCAGACAACAAACCGGTGGAGAAGGACACTGTCAACTGCCTACTGCCGACGGCCCACTCTACGACGCTATCGCTACCTGAGCCAACCCGGTGGCACACTTTTCTTCCGGGCCTCCTCCCTCAAGTCGTCCATCGCTTTTTGGGCGACATCCAACGCCGTCTTTGCTTCCGCCACCATGGCCCGGAGCTGCTCAAGAGACGTGATCACGGGCCGGCCGTTTTCGTCGACGTAGTACTCTCCAGGGACCAAATGCAAGCCGCTCAGAAACTCGAACTCCTCTTTGGCCTCGCTCAAACGTGACTTGACCTCGCTCACCCTAGCTCGCCACTCGGCTTCTTGTTGCCGGCGGTCGTTACGAGGAGGATTCGAAGCCTTGTCTAAACGGTCCGCGGATGTTGGTAACGAAGAATCGACGGATTCTTCTTCCGTCAACTCTGCCCGGTCGGGTGGCTCTGTATTCAGCGTGGAGACCTCTTCCTCGCCCACCACATGAACCTTGGCACCGTGAACTTCGTTCTTTTCCCGGCGTTTTTTTTCTTTCTTGGCCACCTCACCCAACGATTGAGCCGTTGAGTACATTGGAACCGCAAGCACCAGGACGAAAAGACTCGCACATCCCCACATAGGGCCTCCACTTATTTTGGGGTTCTTGCTCAGGATAGCGGACGAAGCGGAGAATCGTCCAACCCGAGGACTGGACTATCACCATCATCGGGTCCAAATGGGAGAGAGCCCAGGAGCCTCCCGCCCCACTACCGAGGACCTACGGCCTACTGATTTCTGGCACTCTTCCGACTAACTTCCTCCGGGCAGGGGCATGCAGGCAGTCAGGCAGCCGGGACTGAATTCCCGGCGAAGAACTCGAGTACTCAAGAATTCGGGAAGAGTCTATCTCAAATGGATTTGCGCTCTTGGCTGACCGAACTGGTCACCCGCCTTCGCTTGCTACAATTGACGGAAGCTTCGGCGGGTCCGCCGAAGGCCGCGAAGAGGCGGACTGGCCTCTGACCTCTGGTCACTGAGAGTTACTTCCAGGCCCCCTTCGAGGTGGTCGCCTGCGACGACGCGGTCTCTTCGGTTCGGCTTTTTCCCTCTGCTTCTCCTCGTCTCCGAGATCCGACTCGTCGATGACAACCGGCGGTGAGAAGTCGTGCCGTAGTAGATATGTCAAGAGCCGCCGGCGCTCTGGATACTCGGCCAAAGCTTCGACGACATCGCCCCACTCTTTCAACTCGTCTTCACTCACCGCCGCAGCTTTCTCATTCAGGCGTTTCAAGATACGGTCAACCTTTCGTTCGCGGATCTCATCATCGGTCGGAACAGGCCGCTCATGAACTTGCAGGCGATACCTGTTCACGAGGCGGTTGAAATTGAACAGATCCGTTGCGGAAACGAGAGAGACGACGGTGCCAGTTTTCCCGATCCTTCCGGTCCGCCCGGCACGATGAATATAAAGCTCCGGAGAGTCCGGCGTGGAAAAGATGAACACGTGCGAAAGGTCTTCGATATCGATACCCCGTGCCGCCACATCAGTTGCGACGAGGTGCCGGATGCTACCGCTTCGGAATTGATCCATGACCTGCTTTCTTTTGCTTTGAGCCAGGTCACTCGATATCATGGCCACTGACAGCCCCTGCTGCGCCAGAAACCCGGCCACGACCCGCACTTCTGCTCTCGTATTGCAGAAAATCATGGTCGATGCCGGCTGATCATGCTCAATGAGCTTGTAGAGGATCTGTTCTTTCTGCATTTGCGGCGCAATGATGTAAACATGCTCGACATCCTGGACATAGACGAAATCCTCGGACAACAGGATCCATTCCGGCTCCACCAAGTAGTTGTAAATCAAACCGCGGATTCCCAAAGGTATCGTGGCAGAGAACAGCAGTGTTTGCCTTTGTTCAGGCATGAACTGCATGATCTCCGCCATTTCTTGAGCGAAGCCCATGTCGAGCATCTTGTCCGCCTCATCGAGCACGAGTACGCCTATGGATCCGAGGTCGAGAGTCCTCCGTTTCAAATGGTCCAGCACACGACCCGGTGTTCCCACGACAACCTGCACACCGGCCCTAATGGCTTTGATTTGACCGGCTATCGATTCGCCGCCATAGATAGCCTCGATCTGTATCTTCCTGCCTTTGCCGAGTCTTTCCAGTTCGCTCGATACCTGAACTGTCAGTTCCCTTGTAGGAGTCAGCACAACGGCTTGCACCATCTTGGCTTCGAGGTCGACTTTCTCGATAATCGGAATACCGAAAGCAGCGGTTTTTCCGGTGCCCGTTCTCGACATGACGACAAGATCACGACCGGATAGCATTCTAGGGATCGTCTCCTGCTGCACCACGGTGGGTTCTCTGTAACCCATCTCCGTCAATGAGTCGAGAGTCGCTTGAGTAAGGTCTAAGGATTCGAATTTAGTAACTGTCATGAAAGTTGAACCGTTCTTTTGGAAGGTTTTCGTTCAGGGCAGATCGTATATTAATAGCGTGACAATGAGCAAACAGCTTTAGAGTCACGAAGTGAGAACTCAGGAAATCAAGAATCCAAGAATCTTGATCGCGGCATGATCCGGGTTCTCACTGACTGGTCGGCTGCTTGACTGCTCGACTGCTATTTCTTCTTACTTGGTGTGCGAGACAGCGACCGATAGTACTCTTCGACGAGTTTTCTATATTCCGAAGGCACCTGATCCGAGCCGGCGAGGAAGAGCTTATCCTTGCCGATGCCTTCGAGCTCTCTACGAAGCCAATATTCGAACTGCTTGAGCTCTTCGAGAAGACCGGATTGCAGTTCATCGAAACCGAGAGGGTCGAGGTAGATCTGTTTCGAGTCGAACTCCTTCATCCGAGCGATGATATCTTTGAGATCCGGCACCTGTAGATCTTGACGCCGAAGCTCATTCCGTAGATCTTCTGCTTGCTGAACTCTCTCGCGAAACTCTCTGCGCCACTGCCGAATGTCCTCGGCCGAGAGGGTACCCGGTTGGAAGTTCCGACCATCCAATGAGCCGGCGGAGCCTTCGGTTCCCGGTTCGGTGCTCGGCTCGGCAGAACCAGACTCCCCCCGTTCCCCTTTTTGACCTTGTCCGCCTTGACCCTCGCCGCCTGCTTTCGAGGACTCGCCTTCATTCTGACCCTGTTCTTGCTTCTCGCCCGATTCCGATGAAGACTCTCCCTGTGGACCTCGTGCTTCCCGATCCAAACGGCGTGCCTCTTCCCTTCGTTCGCGAATCCGATCGCCCAACGACTCCAAGTTCTGGACCAAATCCCGGGTCTTTTCGATCGCATCGGCCACTTGGGATTCCTCCGACTGGCCTATCGCTCCAGCCGCTTGCTGTATGCGGTCTTCGAGATTTTCTATGTCGCCTCGAACCTGTTCTTCGAACTGCTCGGCATATTCCCCCGAGCGACCTTGGACCACACCCTTCGAATAGCGGATCTTCTCTTTGAGCTTGCTGTCGCGAATCGAGTTTGCAGCCTCCTGAAGCTTCCTCGACGCATTCTTCTGCTCGCTTCGAGACTCTCGCGCCATACGATCCATCTGGTCTTCTAGAGCCGCCACCTCGGTGGCCATTTCATCTTTGCGCTCGAGCAACCGGTCTAGTCTCTCGGCTCGGCCGGCACCTCCCTCTTGGTCGAGCTTGCGGACCTCCGACAACACCTTTTCCTGCTGTGAAGCCAGACGTCGGGCTCGATCAATGGCATCTTGGATATCGCTCTCGAGTCGGACCTCTCGGTTCTTTTCCAACAATCGACGGGCATCCTTGAGCTCATCCAAGGCGGCAATGCCTTCCGCTACATTGCCTTGTCTGCCACCGCTCGAGCCACGGCGCATGGCTTCGGCAGCCTCTCGGAGACGGCGAGCCGTATCCATGAGGTCCGGTTGCGACTGCTCACGTGCCAACTTCTCGAGCTTTCTGGCGAGCTCCTCCGTCTCTTCGGCCAGTTCCCGCTGTTGTCCGCCACCTCGTCCACCTCCCTGTGGGTTACCGGCTCGTCGTTTCATCCGTTCGTTTTCTTGCTGCTGACGCCGGGCCAGCTCTTGAAGTCTCTGAAGAGCTTCATCGATCTGATTGCTCGCCGATTGTTTTTCGCCCCTCTCGACGGTCTCGTATTGATTCCGTAACTTGTCCAACTCGAGCTCGAAGAAATCCGCCAAGTCTTCGGCATTGGACTGCTCTCCGCCTCCTCCGCCACCACCACCGCCAAAGGTCACTTGCACGTCACGAAACGTCGCCTCCGCGCGCTGGAGGTGCTGGAGCGCTCTCTGCTCGGGCGGCAAAGCGTCGGAGGGATTGCCTTCCATCAGTTTTTCTTCGGCCGGCCCCATCTCCTCCATGGCGAGACGAAGCGAATTGGAAATCTTCCCGAAATCCGAATCTTGATCCGTAATCCCGCGATTGCTCATGCGACGGAGAAGATTCTCGGCTTGCTCTCTCAACCGCCCCTGCATCAGAGCTATGGTCGTGAGGTTCTCGGTGTACTCCTTCGGAGCATACTCGTCTTTGTCCCTGATGAGCCTGAAGGTCGCAGCAACTATCTGCCGTTGTCTAAGCGACAAAGCGCCATCTGCCCCCCCGGCGCCACCTCCACCTCCACCTTGTTGTTGTGATTGACGGTAATCCTTGCCGAAGGGACGCACCTCGATGAAATAGATATCGGTCGTCGCGGTTTGCGCACCGGAGACCCCATCCGTATCGGTCGCCTTGGCAAAGTAGGAGACAAAATCGCCCGGTTCGAGCTCCAAATCCTCCAGGAAAAAGGTGTGACCGGCGGAGAGCTCCTTCTTGGGGGATGATTCATTCCGAAATAGCATCTTCTGCTGATCCGGACCTCCGTTCACAGAGTAAATCAGCTCCACCTTCCCCACACCGTAGTCATCTTCGGCTTTGACTTCAGTGAAAACCTCCTCGATAGAAGTGACCTTCGAATCGCGCCCCGGTTTGGTGACTGCAATGGTAGGCGGCTGATCGGTCAGAACTTCAATGATGTAGTCGGGTGAAGCGACGTGCATTTGCCCATCGAAGGCTTCCAACTCGACTTTGTAGAATCCGTCCCGTTCGACATCGATGACGCCGGTCAGGGTCGAGTCCTCCTGAAGCTCGAGGGTCGTCGGCTCGGCCCCCTCAACCTGAATGCGGCCTCCGGCGACCCTGACGGTCGAGGTAATCGTGAACTCGACGTGAGTACCTCTCAAAACCGCAATGTCGCCTCCATCCTCGACTCGACGGGGCTCTAATCCCGCGTATTTCGGGAAATGAAATTCGAGGTCGATTCGCTCTACAAAGGGCAGGTCAGAAACGTCGATGCGCCATATGTCCGAGCGCACTCCGCTGGCCTCCACGAAATAGTGTGTGGGCTCCTGAAGATCGAAAAGCAAGAAGCCGTACTCGCCCGTGGCTTCGTCGAATGTCATGGGCCATCTTTGCCAATCCTCGTTGTCACCGGCCTTGAAAGCGACCTCGACGCGATCCGAGTCGAATCCGCCAAGTTGGGCCTCGACCATTTGATCGGCGCCACGCGCCACTCCAATGTTCCCCGGCTCCACGGTGATGAAATAGGGGTTGGCGGCTTGGGCGCTCCTCCAGGGCTTCAGGAGGAGAGAACCGCCATGGCGCAGGAAACTAGGTCCCAAAACCACAGCCACCATCCCAGCCGCGGCAAAGAGCGCTAATGCGCCCGAGGCTTTCTGCAGCCTTCGGTGCTCGATCCCCCGCCCGCTGTCCATGCTCTCGCACTGCTCCACCGCAGAGCCGACGAGCTTTTCGATGAGCTTCGAGGACACCAAGCTGTCCGCTTTTCCTTCCTTCTCCGCACCGGCTTCAACCGCGCTGATCACCGCCTGCTGCAACTCGGGACTATGCTCCTCGATATAGAGAGCAACCTGCTCGTCGCCTACTCGACGGAACAGGGGTAGTAGGATGAGGAACTTCACGGCGAGCCCGACCATAGCCAGGTATGCGAACACACGAAAAAGAGTGACGGACCATTCGCTGTAACGGAAAACATCCATACCAAAGGAAGAGGCCGCAAATGCAAGGAAACCCAAAGCGATGACGATGGCCGCCCCCCGCAACGCGAGCCGCGCTCTCCAACGTCTCCGCACCTGTCGGATGATCCCGATGAGATCTTCGTAGCCTGACCCTTGAGGTCGGTTGAACATCACAGCACCTCTTCTCCTGAACCCCGCAATTCGATCCTCGTCTCGACGCTCACCTTGCCAAACGGGACAAACGGTTCGACCACCTCGTTTCAGCCACAAGTAGCAAAAACGCAACCAACAAGAGAAACCACCAGAAATTCTGTTTACGCTCCTGGTCCTCGGGTGTCCATTCAGATGCGGAAGCAAGAGAAGTGGAACCACCGCTATACCGGACCGCCGCTTCCAGTTCTTCGGGATCGAGTCGAGAGAGATCGGACTCCGTTACATCCAGATTAACGGCCAAACTGACCGCCTCGGACGGTTCGGTATCCGGTATCTTCACATCGTAGAAGCCCTGTTCTTCGAGCCGCATCAAATATCGCTCCTGTTCCTCCTGAGCGAGTACGATTCTGTTTCCGCTCGGCGTCGTGGCCACGAGCTCGGGGCCATCGATCGCGCCGCCTCCACCCGATGGCAAAGAGAAACTCGTTTCGACGACACCCAAGAACCGAGATGCATCAAGAACGTCACCTACGGTGCGCCAGTGCTCAGCCTCAGCGTATCCCGACGCATATTTCGTGACTTGATGGACGAAGGGCAGAAAAACCGGTTGGAGCGCCAAGTCGTTCCAAAACGTGTCGAGCGTCGAGCTCCAAAGTAACACCTTGCCATCACCCACTCTCGATTCTGCGAGTGACACGTTCGCATCATCGAATCGAGCGAGTACGCGCGCGCCCGACCCCACTTCGATGGGTCGATAACGGAAAAACTTGGCGGTTGAGAAATCTCCGCTGTGGGGCGCTTCAAAGAGCTCGAAGAGCTCATGGCTGTAGTCGACAAAGGATAGCGTCCCGCCCCAATCCGGCGATCGATCGACGGTCTTGGCCCCGCTCCATGTCCCGGGCAAGAGCCCTTCCGCCGGACCCGACCAGCTCGTTCGACCGGACCCCTCGCCCAAAACGACGACGAGCCCACCACCCCTCTGAACGAAGTCGCGAAGCCTTTGCCCCATGCGTTCGCTCGGTGGTGGTATATCGTTCAAGAAAACGACCGAGCTTCGGCTCAGATCCCTGTCCTGGAGGTTCGACGGAGACTTCACTTCCACGTCGAACGAAGGTCTGTCACCAATGGCAAGAGCCCGGCGAAGGTAGAGACTCTGTCTGCCTTGGCGGCCGCCATCCACGATGGTGACGGAGATCGACTGCCCGGGCCAGACCACGAAATAGAAAACGTTGTCCTGGAGCAAGGCATCGTCGCCAATCCGTACCAGGCCGCGTGATATACCCTCGGGCAGCGTGAAAGGATCGAACACAACCATTTTCGAGCTGTTAGGCTCGAGACTCACTCGCTTGTCCTGAATTTGTCTCCCCCCGAGCTCGAGCTCGACACGGACCTGCTCGAAAGGTCGTCCTCCTTTGTTGGTCAAACGAGCCGAAGTCACTACGCGTTCCCGACCCGATTGGTATTCCCTTTCGAGCACGAGAGATGCAATCGACAAATTGGCGGGCTCGGGCTCCGACAAATCGACCCAAGAGAGAGCCGAACCATCGGGAAATCGGACATCTTCATGTCCTTCCCATCCCACTCTTTGAAAATCGGTAATCAATATGGCTTCCCGACGCGGGAGCTCGGATTCCGCCAATGTCTTAGTGGCCAGCTTTAGGGCCGGTCCGTACCTTGTCTTCCCGGATCCCAATCGAGCATCATTCACGAAATTGGCAAGGGCTGCCCGGTCCGAGCTGGGTTGATTCACGACTTCCGCTCGATCGGAGAACAAGATCAACGTCGCCCGATCATCGACCTGCAGCGTCTCGATGGCCTCGAGTGCAGCTTCGCGCCCTCGCTCCCACCTGTCCGCGTAACCCATGCTGTAGGATCGATCCAGTAGGATGACCACTTCACGAGCACCCATGACCGAGGTTGCGGCGCTTCCCGCCCGCGACCAAAAAGGGCGGGTAAAGGCCACCACGATCAGCAACAGTGCCAATGTCCTCATGAGAAAGAGCAACCATTGCCGGATCTTCTGGCGGCGGACCGAACGGTAAGGGATCTTGTGAAGGAACATCAACGAAGGAAACTCGACGACCTCTCGCTTTTCCCGATGGGTGAGATGGATGAAGATCGGTATTGACAAAACCGCGAGCCCCAACAAGAAGAGTCGGTGTGAGAAAGCTCAGACCCATTATCGCACCCGAGTTATGCGTTGTCGGTTGGATAGATAGTTGAACAACGCGAAGTCGAGAGGAACGGAGGTATCGAAAACGGAGTAGTCGATACGATTGTCTCCAAGTGTTCGCGTCAACTTATCGATGTGTTGAGACACGAGCTCTCGATACTGCTCCCGCAAGTAGTCCGGAATCACTGGAATCGTCTCTTCAGTCTCCAAATCCTTGTAGTTGGCCGACTCGTCGAAGGGAAACCGGATCTCCGCCGGATCGAGAACGTGAAACACAATGAGGTCGTTACCCTTGTAGCGCAGAGCCTTGACGGCATCGAGAACCGCCGTGGGCTCCTCGTAAAGATCGGAAACGAGCACCATGATCCCCCGTCGGTGCAAGGTTTCGGCTACCTTGTACAAGGGGCGGTGGAGATTGCTCGCACCCCGGGCCTTCACTCGGTCGATCGTTGCCAATACGACCTCGAGATGCTTTGCCCGCGGAGGAACGAAGTCAATGATATCCTCGTCGAACGTCACCAGACCCACCCGATCCCGCTGCTTGTAGGAAAAGTAGGTCAAACAGGCGCCAAGATACCGTGCGTAGTCCAGCTTGGAGATCCCCCCGCTACTGAAGTTCATCGAACGGGAGATATCCAGGATCAAGCGTGAAGTCCGTATTGGTATCGGCCTCGAACTCCTTCAAATAGAAGCGGTCGGTTCGCGCAAACAGACGCCAGTCGATCCTTCGAATGTCGTCACCCGGCATGTAGGGACGATGCTCGGCAAAATCGACGGAACGGCCGAGATAGGGTGAGCGGTGCAGCCCGCTGATGAATCCTTCAACGACCGTTCGAGCCAAGAGCTCCAAATTGGCAATCTTCCCGAGCACGTTGGGGTCCATGAAGCGAGCCGAGGGTGAAGCCTCGGTGATCCCCCCCCTGAAGTCATCGATTCCCCTATTCTCAGCGCTTGAGCTCATGATTGCGAGCTCCGTCTTCCCTACATCATCGACTTCGGCACCGGCACGGCTTCCAACAGCTGCTCGATGATCTTGTCCGTCGATGATTCGCTCCGATTCGGCATGGAAGTTCGTCAAGATACGGTGCCGAAACACCGGGGGTGCCAGCGCACGTATGTCGTCGATAGCTCACGTGGTAACGCCCGTTCATCAGGGCCCGCGCCTTGCCTCCCAAGATCAAATACTGAGAGGCGCGTACGCTGGCGCCGTAGTCCAACCACTTGTTGATGAAATCCGGTACCTCTCCTTCCCCGGGCGCGTGGCTCCGGGCCAGGTTGACGGCGTAGCGCATCACCGGCTCCGAGACCGGAACCCGTCGGACCAGCTTCTGAAAGTCCATGATGTCCTGCCCCGTGACCACGTGCTCGTATGTCACATCCTGCACTGCCGTGGTGGAACGACCACCTCGATCTCCTCCTCCTCCGACATGTAGTGAATGATGATGTTGAACATGAAGCGGTCCAACTGCGCCTCGGGAAGCGGATAGGTCCCTTCCAACTCGATCGGATTCTGAGTGGCAAAAACGAAAAAGGGCTCCTCGAGCTCGTAGGTTCGACCTTGAATCGTCACCCGGTGCTCCTGCATCGCTTCGAGTAGTGCCGATTGCGTCTTGGGCGGTGTACGGTTGATCTCGTCCGCCAAAACGATGTTGTTGAAAATAGGACCCGGCATGAAGACGAGCTCCCGTTTTCCCGTGGTCGGATCTTCTTGAATGATGTCGGTCCCGGTGATATCGGAGGGCATCAGGTCGGGTGTGAACTGGATCCGAGCGAACTTCAGGTCGAGAACTTGCGCCACGGTATGAACGATGAGGTCTTCGCCAATCCGGGCACACCGGTAATGATGCTGTTGCCGCCGACGAAAAGTGACAACAGCACCTGCTCGATCACATCGTCTTGACCGACGATGGTCTTTCTGAGCTCGGCCAGGATCTGGTCTTGTGCATGCTTCATTCGATCGGCAAGAGCGATGTCGTCCAGCCGACTTCGAGGGCGACGTCTTCTGTCGTTTCCTTCAGGCATATCTTCCTTCCCATCCGCAAGGTGCGGCTGTTCAATGCGTCATACCGTAGATGACGTAGTTGACTCCCAGCTTGTAGGCTTCGTTCGACAAGCTCGATGGGTATCCAACCCGTATCCGACCACTCCCAGTAGTCCCCGATGTCCATGTTGTAGTTGGCGAGCACCATTAGCCGTCTTGTTCGGATCATTGTCCTCGTAGATTCCGTAGAACTCCCCCATCAGTCGCGGAATCCATGGATGAGGAAAATCCAAAGACTCGATGTGAAAAAAGGAATCGAAGATAGGATCGGAAACATCGAGCCGGACGATCTTGTGCCCCGGCAAGATCTTGTACATCATCTTCTCGAAGTTGTCCCAGTCGTGCATGATGAAATCGTCGATGACCAGGAATCCACCCTTGAAGAGATAGGTCCTCAGGCTTTCGACTTCTTCATCGGTAAAGCATCATGTAGCCCGGCTCGCAGAGGTAGGCCCACGGGTACTGGAAGAGCTCTGGGTCGTCCAGGGCGAGAATGTTACCGCCCCCCATATTGGGCTCGAGGAGAGTGAGCTCGCTCAGAATCTTCGTGAAGTGGCGTTCGCCCCGCGGATAGTCGTGGTTCCATTTCAGATCCAGTCCCCAAGCGTAGCGACCGCTGCCCCAGTACCAAGGGTCGAATTTCAAACGGACGAAAGTAAAACGACCGTTGTAGGGGAAATTTTCGTAGGGCACATCGGGGATATCGATCCGACTCGCCATCAGAGGAACGATGGTGATGCCGAGAAGCATCAGCACGAGGATCGAACGTCTCAAAACGACTCCTCACTTCCCTCGGGCTGCAGCTTCAGCAAGAGGTCGAGGGCATCATCGAAACCAGGAGCAATCTCGAACGCTTTCAAAGTCTCCAGACGGGCTCGAGCGGCATCTCCGGCTTCGTAGTAGGCCAGAGCCAGCTCGAAGAGAACCTGTGCTCGGTCCACCACCTCCACGGCCACCAGCGCCTTCCGCTCACGGATGAGCTTGCCGTGGTCCCCTAAACCCTGATAGAGCTCGGCCAATCGACGATGCGTCGAGACTTCGTAAGGGTAAATGTAGACGGCGCGCTCCAGAATTTCCGCCGACCCTCTTTCGTCGTTCAACTGCCGTCTCAGTTCCGCCAACTCGAGGTGGGCATCGTAGTGGCTTTCGTTGATGGAGACGAGGAGGGAAAGCTCCTCGGAGGCGGCCTCCTTGTCTCCCCGATCCTTGTAGATCTGGGCCAAAAACCAATAGGGACTATCCTTGCCACCGTAGTGGGGGAACAAATCCTTGGCTCGTTTCAGATAAGGCTCGGCCTCGGAGAATTGGCCCTCCTTGAACAACATGGACCCCATAGCGAGCTGCGCCAAAAAATTCTCGGGCTCATCGACGGCCCGCTCCGTGAGCTCTTGAAGTGTGAGCGGCTCCCCTGGAACATCCTCCTTCGGCTCGGGCAAGGCATCCGCTGCCTGTCGGAAACGCTCCTCCAGATAGCCGTCGAGCTTTTCGTCGAAGCAGTCCGGGTCGCAACCGAGCACAGTGGAGAAGATCTCGGCCGTGCTCTTTCCTTCTTTGTACCCCGCCAGCATGTCCAGAATCGATTGGAATCCGTAGTCACGTTCGACGAGCTCGCAGAGCAAGGAAGCTTGGTAGTAGGAGTTTGTAATCTGCTGCGGGTAGGTAGGCCGCACAAAGCCGTTGTTGAGGTCCCTTATAGGCAGGAGCTTGCCCTGCTTGTAAGCCATCAGAAAAGGGATGCTCACATCGTCGCCCCAACCGGGCCGGGCTAGTCGCTCTTCGTAAACGGAAAGCCCCTCGGAGAACCAACGGGGGATCTTGTTATTGGTGACCCCCAAAGTCACTGTATGGGCCAGCTCGTGCCATAGCGTGGAGCCCCAGTTGAACTCGCCTTTCTGCCGCGCTGAAGGCGAATCAATCGCCACAACCGGGCCAAAACACACTCCGAGTGCCCCCAGTCCAGCCAACCCAATGGTCCTCACCGAAAAATCAGCGTGGGACGGGTAGACCTCGACACGGATAGGAGTCGACGGGCGATATCGATAACGGCTCGCAAGATAGTCGTAGGCTTCCTCGAGAAGAGACACTGCATAGATGGAGAGAATCTCCGCCTCTTTACCATCGATGAAGGTCAGGAATCGATCGCTTCGCGACTCTCGATACTGCGAAAACGTATCGATGAGATCTAGAGTGTTCTTGATCCACACGTTGTAAGGATCGCCAGAAAACGACCGCTCGAGGTTCCGCCTTCCTTTTTCGATTTCGCCGAGCCGTAGCTGATTGAGTCCGAGGATTCCGTATCCCCACCAAGACTTTTCATCGAGCTCGACCGCCAAACGAGCGAAATCGAGCGCGGCTTGATAAAGGCGATTTCGAACACAGGCATCGGCGAGAATGTTGTAGAAGTCGGCGTAACGGGGATTCCGACCGAAGGCTCTTTGCCGCGCCTCCTCGAAGCCGTCGGTATCCCCCCTCAGAAAACGCGCCGTCGCAAGAAGGGCAAGAGCCTCTAAAGAAGCGGGATTGATTTCCAGAGCACTGTTGGCCTCACTCTCCGCCTCTTCGTAGCTCTCCAGGTCGAGCTCGAGGCGTCCTAAGAAGACATGAGCCGAAACGAGGTTGGGATTGATCTCGAGCGCTTGCTTCGTCAACTGATAGGCCTCGGAGGAGCCATCGAAGTGCATCACTCGCGCCATCCCCATCAGTGCTCGTGGATGAGCAGGGTTCAAGGACAAAACCTCGCCGAAGCTTTCTCGCGCGTCGGGGCTGTTGTATTTGCCCAAGAAGAGCTCTCCCACCGCGAGCCGTGCTTCCAAATTGCCTGGGTCCGTCCGAATCGCTTCATCAAAGGCCCTGAGAGCATCCTTATATAGATCCGGGTCATTGACACCTAGATAACGACAAGCGACTCCCACAGCCATCAACTCTTCCGAGGTGAGCTCATCGCTCAAGTTGTAGATGTCGATAAAGGCATCGAATCGCAGCATGGCTTCATCGATGTCTCCTCGTTCATAGAAGAGCACGGCCAAGTTGAGCTGCGCAGTCAGGCGATCGGGAGCTCTCGAAGCGTTTGCACGTGCAAAGGCGTCTCGTGCCGCATTGATACGCCCTGTTTCGTAGAGTATCTCTCCCAACGTGTTGGTGAGATCGTTAGAGCCTGGCCTTTGGGCCTCGTATTCTCGGGCTCTCTCCTCCGCTTCCTTGTAGCGGCCGGTTTCGCGCAAAGCTCGTATGAGCTCTCGATAGGCTTGGAGGTTAGCTCCCTCACCTTCAACGATGGCGCTCAATCTGTCGATGGTTTCCTGATAACCATCGACCGTAACGGGCTCCTTGTTTTCTTGGGGCTGTGCAAGCGCCGAAGAAACGGATAGGCTGACGGCTAGGAGTAGAGCCGGAGGAGTGCAACTCATGACTGCCTGCGCTCCTTCTTCTGTTCTTCGAGCTCCCGAAGTGCACGTCTCTTCTTGGCCAGTTCCAGCAGAAGCGTCTCGAGCTCCTTCATGTAGAGGTCCGGAGCCATAGCATCCTTTTGTCGCTTCAGGACCTCGATCCGGTCCTCGATGGACCGGGCCTCTTCATACAAAGCCGTCAGCTCCGGGTCATCGACCACTCGTTCCGCGCTCGCGCGACCATCGCCCGAAAGAAAGGCGGAAGCGGCTCGGGAGCCTCGATCCTCGAGAACGGCATGTTCGGTCTGCAAGCGATTCTCTTCTTCGTAGAAGCGAGATACCTGTAGCCGCGCATACTCGAAAGCTTCGGCAACGGAGACTTTGCCATCTTTGTTGACATCAGCCCCCTCCTCAGCGTAGGCCTCGACGAAATACCCACCGAAAACCGTTTCGTTCCTCTCCAAACCGCTCTTCGTAGCCGCTACCACCACGCGGTTATCGCCGGACAAAGCTTTGACGAAGCTTCCGCTGGCACTGGCCGTATTCACGAAAACGACTTGCTGTGTCGAAAAGGAAGCCAGTAGTATCGAGAACTCCTCGGCAGTTATGTCCGGGCCTGGAAGATTGAATCGTGACTCTTCCGAACGAAAGCTACCGTGTCCGATGAGCAGGATGAAAACCTGATCGCTCGGACCGGCCCGCTCCGCGAGATCCTTCAAAATCCCCGCGACGTTGTCCTTGGTTGACTTGGCGTGAATCCGATCCGGATCCTTTTCCGGCTTCTCGGCAAGGTACCAAATATGGTCTTTGGGAACACCCAACCGCTCCGCAGCCGCATCCTGCATCTGAAGGGCCCACTCGTGGAAGCGCTCACGGTAGGAGTCCTCTCCACCAAGGCCGCCGATGATGAGAAGGTAGCTGTCCCCCGCCGCTTGCACCGAGGTAGCCACAAGAAATGTCGTCAAGAAGACCAACAAAGAAGTTGCGATCCTCTGGGTCACGCCAACCCCCTTGCTTTGCGATAGCTCCACTCCACCGCCAGCAAGCCGATGAGCAGCAAAAACACGGCAGGCATGTCCCACAAGTCCCTTTGTTCCCTTACCGTCGTGCCTCCCTCCGTGTAACTCATATCCTCTGGAAGTTGGCCGATGGTACTCGGGGTGTAGGACCGCCCGCCGGTGTCTTCAGCAATGCGTCGCAGCAGCGTCGAGCGCATCTCGGCATCAAAAAACTCATCCGCCAAGTCGGTAACTTCGATGGACATCCTTGCCCGCCCGATGAGGCTTCCTTCACGCTCGGCATCGACCCGGATCTCATAGATGCCCTTCTCTTCGGGAATGAAGCTCGCCCTGTACTCGCCATCCTTGTCCACCGTCCATTCCATGGGGAACCCGATCGTCTCCCCGGACGGGGTTTGAACTTCGGTCACGACCCTTGCGTTGTTGACTTTGAGAAATCGATCGTCATCGACTTCGGCACGGATACTGACCGATTCCCTAACCGCGTAGCGATTCTTGGGGGTCGTCACGGAGACCTGATCGGGCACGTAGCTCACCAACCATCGCAATAGCTTTCGCCAGAACATTTCATGGGTCAGATCTTCGAGTGGCATGTCTGCGTGCATCTGCCATTGCCAAGAATCATGTACAGTAAAAGCCAGAGACTTCCCTCGACCGTAACGCTGATATGCGAGAACGACTTGCTCATGAGAGGACGTCTCATCTTTTCCTACCAAGAGCGTCGTCGCACCCAGCTTGACGTTTCGTACAGGGTTCAAAACAGCAAGGGGTGGAAGCGTCTCCCACCGCCGGGCACTCTCTTCCACGTCCGCAGCGAATTGGGTGACGGGATGAGTTTTTCCAAACGGCGTAAGCTCAACTTTGACCCTCGAGAAAAACGGCTCTTCACCGCTCGAGTCCATGTCACGCTTGTCGTTGAGCGACACCGGCAGAACGTCAGCCACTGGTGTACCGGCGTACCCGCCCAAGGAAAAGGCCAATCGGCCACCGAGCATCAAGAGCCCTCCCCCCCGTTGTGAGACGAAATCGGCAATCATTTGATGTTGGTCATGGGTGAAGTAACTCGCTTCCACACTCCCCAAGACCAACCCGCGATAACGGAAGAGCTCTTCTCGGGTCTTCGGAAATCCGCCGGACAGTTCCTCGGCATCATCCACGTCGAGCCGGAGAAACTTGTTCTCCGCCGTTCGTTGCAGGCAAACCAACTGCAGGTTCTCGTCATCGGCCACGGCGCGTCGAACGAACTTGAGCTCGAATCGAGGCTCACCCTCGAAATACAGAATTTTCTCTCTATTCTCCTGGACGTTGATGAGGATATCCCTCTGGTTGTTCTGTGTCACCATCTCTTCCGGCTGAGAAGCAATCTTGAAACTAAACACTCGCGGTCCCGCATCCTCGACCGTGAAGTGGACTCGAACGGTTCCCGCCTCCCCCTCATCGGGCAACTCCACGTCGCGGGAGTTGAGGATTTGGCCCGAATCCTCTACGTCCAAACGGACGTTGGAACCGCTATAGCCTCTTTGGGAAATCACTACATCCACAACGAGCGAAGAACCTTTGAGGACCGATCGCGGGGCCTCGACACGAGTCAGCTCGATGTCCCGGGCATAACGCTCTCTGCCCAGGCCGACAGTGTAGACGGGAACATTACGCGCCCGAAGTGACAGCAATGTCTCACTCAAACCAGTCCGAGAGTTGTCGGCACCGTCGCTCACCAGAACGAGCCCAGCCAGCGGGACCGTAGACAGCTCATCGGCTCCGCGCTCGAGCACACGCCCGAGGTGAGTTTGTTCACCGTGGAAGGTCAACTCCGACGCATCCGAGATTCGTTCCACGGTGGAGGAAAACCCGAAGAAGCGCAGCTTGAACTTCTCGGCCAATGCAGTGAGCAACGGGCTTCCCTTCGGGCCGAAGGTCTCGTTGATGAATTGCGCCCGTTGCGCACCTTCACGATCCGCGATCTTCATGCTCCTTGAATCGTCGAGTAGGATTCCCACGAAACTCCGCTGGGGCACGACGGTCGAAAGGACCAAAACCGGACGAAACAAGCAAAAGAGAACCACGCCGAGGACCGCCACTCGGAGGGCAGTGAGGATCCATCGGTACGAGGTTGGCTCTTGCCCCGAACATCGCGGTAACGGAGGAGGGTTGGTACCGCCACGACGACAATGGCAAGCCCGACGAGGTAAAGGGGCCAAGTAGCGGCGAGTGCAAACTGCCCCTTCTCGAAAACCCAGGGTCGGTACTTGAACAGGAACTCGAAAACGCTCTCGAATGTGGAAGCCATTGCGTCGATGCCTATTACTTCATTGTCGAGCCTCTAGTGACTCATTCCATAAATGATGAAATTCACACCCATCTGGTAGGCATAAGTCGAGAACTTCAGTGGGTAGTATGGGTTTTCCGCCCACTCCCATGCGTCACCGAAGTCGGTGTTCCAATTGATAACCACCATGAGACGTTCTTGTCGTCGAATATCCCTCGAACCGCGGGTATGAATCCATCCTTTTCCCAGGTCGGTCCACCAGTCATTCCGTTGCCGACATTGGGAACTTGTACGATTTCTTTAACGTTGTAGAAGCAGCTGAAGATGGGATGGTCGAGTGGGATTTCCACGATCTGATGTCCCGGTAAGATACGCTCGAACTCCATTTCGAAATTTTCCCACTCCACACTTCCCCAAAAGTCATCAATGACCAGAAAACCTCCCGCCGTCAAGTAGCGACGCAGTCCCATGACTTCCGGTTCCGTCAGGGCCATGTAACCCACCTCGACTGCATAGATGAACGGATAACGTCCGAGGTCGGGATCGGTGAGCCGAATCGGATTCTCCAGTTCGTAAGCATCAAGGTTCGTCAAGCGCCGAAGCCCGATGAGAAACTGCCGGTCGGCCTTGGGAAAATCCACTTTCCAGCTCCGAAAATTGCGGAAACCGTATCCCGTGTAAGCGGCACGAGTGAAATAAAACTCTCGCGGACCTCCCGGCCGGTTGAGAGAGTAAACCTCGGGGTCATCCTCGTAAATGAACCGCTGCTGGAGTGGACTCGCCGTTCGCCCGGCCTCGGGCCCAAACGCGAGAACACCAGCAAGGCTCAATACAAGGAGAGCGGAGAAACTCCTCGAATCGACGGTGTGCGAATCCTCTGTTTTTTGCAGCATAACCTTTCGATTGCAACGCGATTGCCAATTCGCCGAATCGACGGCCGCATGTTCCGCCCGCTCCCACCCAGATCGAACCGATTCTGCTTCGAAACGAAATTCTTTAGCTGTTTCAAAACAGACTTGGAAGGTCTTTTCTCAGTCTGTGGCCGCCAGCCACCCTGTCTCCAAGTTATCGTCACTTATAGTTTTGATTATACTCACAGGCCAGCGAGGCAATCCAGTGGATCTGTAGGAAATAGAGAACTCAAGAACTCGAGTACTCAAGTACTCGAGAATCGGAGAGCGGAAGGAGGCGGTCGGGACTCCGGCATCAGGCATCCGGGGCCGGCCTTTCAGCCGGATCTGCTGAGTTCTGGGTTCTCGAGTTCTCGAATTCAGTTAGATCCACCGATGATCGATGACAAAGCTGAAATCGGGCTTCGGCTTTCGAATCACAATCTCGGCGGCCAAGGCGCGACCGCACCCACGAGCCAACCACTCTTCGGGTGTTCCACCCTCTTCTCCGGCCTTTTGCTCGGCGAGAAGGATAGCGGTCTTAGTGAGCTTGAGCGTTCCATTGACTTGGGCTCCGTCGGCGTCAAGAAGAGCGACCCGGTAGATTTCGAACTGGTCTCCCTCGGGTCTTTCTCCGGGTGCGATCTCGATGTCGTAAACCCTATCACGCACTTCGAAGCTCGTTCTCATGGCAGGGGAGTTATACCACGAGGAAACCAGGAATAGGGAACAGAACCTTGCGTCGGGCGTCGAGCCGATCTCGCGTCAGGGCCGGCGCTTCTCCAAGTCTTCCGTCTCTGAGATGGGGCCCATATACCCCTGGCGGGCCCGCCACTTGATATCATCCCGGAGAACTTCGACTTTGATCTTCCTGTACTTCCCATCTCTTTTTGCATTGGAAGAAAGATAGCCCAGCGTGTATTGGCTGAAGAGCTCCTCGATGATCTTGTCATAGAGCTCGTCGATACCTTCCAAGTTCTCAGCGAACGAATAGGAGCCGCCGGTCAACTCAGACATCCTTCTAAGAAAACGGCCTTGAGTATGGGCCCGGGGACGATTCCTCACCAGATCCTTCCCGAATTGAATCGTGTGGATGGCAACGTCCGAGGCCTTGACCATGTCCACACACTCTGAAGAGCTCAGCACACTTCGTGAGTCCACACCGTCGCTGAATACCACGAGGGTCTTTTTGCCGCTATAGCCATAGACTCGTTCGAGAAAAGTGCCGACGGTATCGTACAGGGCAGTCCATCCTTCGGCTTCGACTTCATAAATTCGATCGGCTATCGTCCGCTGGTCGTCCGATGTGTATGAGGAAAGGCGAATATTCTCGTCGAAATCGATGACGAACAGATGCTCGGTTTTGGGAATACTGGCAAGAAACTTGATAGCCGACTCCCGAACCAACCACATGTCCTCTTCCATGCTCCCACTGGCGTCGATGATGAGTCCTATCACCTGAGAGCCAGAAAGCTGCTCTTTGAGCTCCGGCGCCAATCCAATCCAGGACTCCTCGAGGCCTGCGGCAAAAAGCGCGATCTCTTGTTGCTCGCCGTCTTCGTAGACGATGAAATCCGCAACCTTGAGGTCCTTGATGAAGTTCCCCTCCTTGTCGGTGACTGCCACGGGCACCGAAACCATGTCGACTTGACTCTCGAAGCGGTAGGTTTGAGGTGGGGCTTCTTCTTGTGCAGCAAACATCAGAAGACCGATCGCGAGAAACGGTTCCAAGTTCATCAATGGCTACCTCGAATATAGAGCTTCGAGCTCGACGTCATCTCAATGTTATCCCCCACGAACCGAAAATCAAAGGGTATGCGTTGATGCCTCAGGGAATCGAGCCGTTCAGACGAGCCCTTCCAGCACTCTCGCTAGAAGCTCGAACTTGTTGAAGGCCGGCATGAGGTAAGCACCCTCTACCATGCCGCGGGCTTCACGAAGCGCCTCTCGAGCGATATCAACACCAACCTGCTCTGCCGCTTCTTCACTCGACGCTCCCCGCAACCGCTCACGGATAGCCGCAGGGACACTCATTCCCGGAACCTCGTTGTGCAAGAACTCGGCGTCTCGATAACTTGCGAGAGGAAGAATCCCGACTAGAACCGGAATACGGAATCCTTTGATCGTCTTCAGGAATCGCTCGAGCAGTCTCGAGTCATAAACGGGTTGGGTCAGGCAATACTCCGCTCCGGCCCGCACTTTCTTTTCGAACTTCTCGATCTCGGCCTCAAAATCGCTCGCACCTGGATTCGCGGCCACTCCGATGTGGAAAGGCAAAGCAGGACCGATAACATTGCCCGCCAGGTCGAGTCCGCGATTGAGTCGGTCGAGGATCTGTACGAGCCCCACGGAATCGACATCGAAGACGGCCGTGGCGTGGGGATAGTCACCAAGCTTGGGAGGATCGCCGGTGACAGCCAAAATATTGCGAATACCCAATACATGGGCACCGAATAGATCCGACTGAATGCCGATTAGGTTTCGATCGCGACATTGATAGTGGAGGATCGTCTCGATACCTACGTCTCGTTCCAGCAACAGGGCAAAACCTAGAGCGCTCATGCGCGCGCTCGCACGAGGACCATCGGCAACGTTGATAAAATCGACCTCGTTCTCTTTGAGCCACTGCGCTCTCTCCACAAGCCCCCAAGGATTGGCCCCTTTGGGTGGGTCGACCTCTACCGAA
This sequence comes from uncultured Acidobacteriota bacterium, assembly GCA_963697355.1. Classification (GTDB taxonomy): domain Bacteria; phylum Acidobacteriota; class Vicinamibacteria; order Marinacidobacterales; family DATDRI01; genus CAVONV01. The sequence goes on along the minus strand of CAVONV010000013.1, from coordinate 110,896 downwards.
ACCACGAAACGGCGCCCCAAGTGTCGCGCTAGTTGGGACTTCTCCTCCTTGAGAACCGGCTCTGCTTCAGGTCGGGGATCGGAAGGAACAACGATGTCGATGGTGGATCGTCTAGGGCCAAGCGCCCTCACAACGCCGACAATCGCGTCGATATGGGCGGGATTGGTGCCGCAACAACCACCAATAGCGGCAACTCCAGATTCAAGAAATCGCTTGGCGTAATGAGCCATGTACTCAGGCGAGCACAAGTAAATAACCCGATCGCCCACATACTCGGGGAGCCCTGCATTAGGTTGCACCGACAATGGCGTCTCCGTCGCTTTCGAGAAACGCTCGATGATGCCAAGCATCATTTGCGGCCCAAGACTGCAATTGGCGCCCACGACATCGGCGCCCATGTCCGTCAGTTCGCGCGCGATTTGCTCCGGACTGGCTCCCAAAGGCGTGTTTCCATCATCACCAAAGGTCATCTGCGCGATGACGGGGCGACCCGAGTCCAGAGATCGAACCGCCGCAAAGGCTTGTCGGATTTGACGAAGGTCGGCAAAGGTCTCGAGCAAGAACAGATCCACTCCACCGTCGAGAAGACCTTCCGCTTGCTCTTGGAAATGGGAAAAAGCTTCTTCCTCCGAGATGGTTCCAAGAGGGGCGATGGGCTTGCCAAGGGGGCCGATGGCACCGGCCACGAGTGTCTCACCCGTGGCTTCTTGGCGAGCAAGGCGTGCACCTTTCTCGTTGATGCTCTTGACGAAGTCCGCAAGACCATGGGACCTCAGCTTCACGCGATTGGCACCGTAGGTGTTGGTCTCGATGAGATCAACTCCAACATCGACATACTCACGGTGCACCGACTGAATCAATGTCGGATTCGAGAGATTGAGCTCGTCGTAGCAGCGATTGAGAAGAATGCCCTTACTATAGAGCATCGTTCCCATGGCACCGTCACAGACGATCGGTCGATCCCCGAGACGTGCCAGCAATTCCTCTCGATTCATACCTGTTCTTGAGTCGGAGCTTCAGGATTGAGTCCGAGCACGGATGTTTCCAAGGTGAGGGAGTGCTCTTTGATACTGTCGGAAAGAATGCGGCGGGCTTGTCCGAAGTAGTCTCCGGGAACTCTCAAGAACGAGTAGCGCTGCCCCCCGAAACGTCCCCGAGCACGGAGGGCTAAAACGATCTCCGGAACCTCCTTCCAGCCGAGCCAGAGAATCTTCGAAAAGACGACGAACCCCCGTTCAGTCGATATACCGGCCTCGAAGAAACCTCTGCGTATTCTAAAGATCAACGGGAATACCGCCGTGTAGAAAACCGCCATCAATCCCTGAGCAATGATCACCAACGGAGGCCGGTCGAGAACAAAAGCGCTCAAACCTGTAAGAAACAACATGAAGAATCCGATACCGACGCAGAGGTTGTAATACCAAGGTCGTTGTGGCAGCCACGACAGGATGGACCTTCCGGCGATCTTCCTATATTGGATATAGCGAACCAGTGTCATAACCGTCCAGACGCCGAACAAAACGGAAAGGAGGGCGAAGGTTACGTTGAGTGCATCGTCCATTTCTTGGTCACTCAAAATGTAACCAGTGACCTAATCAGTGATCAGTGACCAGTCCCCAGTTACCAGTGAAAATGAGCCAAAGGCTCACCTCCACTATAACCCATCACTGGTTACCGGTCACTGGCCACCGATCACGGTCACTGGTTGCTTCCAACTAACTTGCCTCTGGCAGCGGCAAAGGGGAAGGGATCGGGCAGGGGCAAGGGCAGGGGCACGGGGCATCCGGTCTCCGATGCGGCGGATGTCGGCAGTCTCGGCCGTGCGGCTGCTGGTCACTTCCAACTAACTTCGCACGGGAACGGGCACGCAGGCAGTCAAGCAGCCGGGACTGAATTCCCGGCGAAGAAATCGAGTACTCAAGAATTCGAGAAGACTCTATTTGAACTGGATTTGCGCCCTTGGCTGACCGAACTGGTCACTGGGCAACTGTTCACTCGTCGCTGTTTTACCGCCTACCGCCCACTGGCTTCTTCTTCACTGGCCTCTGCCTACTGCCTACTTCCTCCTCACTGGCCACTGGTTACTGCTCGTGACCGGCCACCGACAGAGGACTAAAGTTGATTCGGGTCCCGTGCCCCAAGACTCCCTCTCCGGTGGCTTCGCTTCTCCGGGTTCGAGACGACCCTCGGCACTCTGAGGCCTCCCCACATGACCGACCAAGGGTTGAATGAACATGCGGGTCATATCCCTTTCACCATGTGCCACCAAAGCCGCCATTTCCAATCGTTCCTCCCCATAAAGCGAGCGGCCGGAGAACTCGTAGGTACCCAATCGAGACTTATCGGGACGCACGACAAAAAGAGCAGGCCGCGAAGGGACGAGATTTCCAAACTGGAGATCGTTCTCGAGGGTCTGGCGCACCGCGGCATCGGAGAGGCGCGTCAATCCTCCCGCCCTCGGATCACCGCTTGCAGAGGCACCGCTGATGTAAATGACTTGCTGAGCTCCCGCCGCCACGGCATCGCTGACTGCGCTTTGACCGGCGAGGAGGCTCGAAGTGAATCGATGGACCTCGCCCCCGTAACGCCCTTCTAGTGGGAGCCGAAGCGACTGGCTCGGTGCCAGAGAGGGAGGGCTAACGGAAGACACCAACGCGTCGAACAACAAAGGGGCTGCATCACCGGCAAGGTCCAAGGGTTCCGCCGCCACGGCACCCTGGCCCGGTCCGCGGGATTGCATTCGGGAAAGCCAACGTTCTTTGAGCAAGACGAACGGAACTTCCTGTCCTGTATTCAAATCCAGAGCATAGAAAATGAGCTCACAGAAATCGAGTTGTCCAAAGCTCGCAGACAACAGGTCCCTATATCGTTGACCAATTTGCGTCCTCTGTGACGGGCGGGCTTCCACGGATGCCCCCCGCACCGCCTCCCAAAGGCCTCGTTCCAAAACTCCCTTGAAGGGGACGAGGTCCACCACACCTTCGCCGAAAAAGCGGCCCAACCCCCGCCTGCTTTCTCCGCGACGAAAAAAGGCGGGCAGAACCCATCGAATCAATATCAGAGCGAAAACGAGTGCCACCGGAAAGGCTATGGCACGCAGGTATATGGGATCGAGCTGCAATGCGAAGCTAGCAATGGTGTCTTGGAACCGGTTGTAGAAAACATCCACGGAGCCCGGGGCGATGATCCGAGCGGCGGCCAGGAGAGGAAGCGTGATCAGGAGCAGCATTCCCAACAAAGCGGGTGAGATGAAGACGCCGAACGCTCCCGCCATACAAATCAGAATCGCCAGGTAAGGGGCGCGTAAACGCCACGGCCGTTGCTGGGTTAGCGCCCAAAGAAGGCCCGCTCCACCCCAAAGCTTCTCCCCCGCTTGAATGGCACCGAAGGCGGCCACAATAGCGCCTACCCCCTTACCCACCACCAAGTCGACCCGCACACCCGCGTCAAGGAGCGCTTTGTACGCACCCACCAGGTAGGCAATGGATGTCCCCTCACCGACGAGGACTACGGCCGTACGTCTGGTGGGACTGTAGTCTGGAGGGCTTCCGCCGGAACTCGGAGGCGAAGAGCTCTTGAATCGCTCCTGCATCCGATGATCATACATCAGACCAGGTCCATAACCTGCTAAAATCAGGCCATGAGTCAGGACATCTACAGCAAGTTGAACCAAGCCCTCATCCAAGCGGTGAAGGATCTCTACGACGTTCGCCCGGAGGACTTTGCTCCCGAAAGCCCGCCAGAGGCCAAGCTCGGGGACTTGGCGTTTACGGCTGCCTTTGATTTGGCCCGCCATGCCAAAAAGCCCCCCCGAAAGATCGCAGAGGAGCTGGCGCCGAAACTCCGCTCGGTCGAAGGGGTGGCCAAGGTCGAAATCGCCGGCCCCGGATACCTCAACGTCTTTTTCGACCGCCGCCTCTATCTCGAGCGGTTCAGCGAGGCTCCAGACCCGGTTGCAAGCACGGATGAAAAAATAATCGTGGAGCACACGAATATCAATCCCAACAAGGCCGCACATATCGGACATCTTCGTAACGCGGCTCTGGGGGACACATTCGTGCGAGTCCTCCGTTATCTGGAGGACACGGTGGAGATTCAAAACTACATCGACGACACCGGTGTTCAAGTCGCCGACGTCGTGGTGGGTTTTCTCCATCTGGAGAAAAAGACCGCAGACGAGGTCAAGGTCCTGACGGAGTCAGACCGATTCGACTACTATTGCTGGGACCTCTACGCCCAGGTCAACGAGTTCTATCTTGCCGATCCCGAGCGACAGATCCACCGTCAGCGAACACTCCAAGCCATCGAAGAAGGGACATCACCCGAAGCCCTTCTAGCCCATGAAGTGGCCACGCAGATCGTTCTGTGCCATCTGAGCACGATGGAGCGAATCGGAGTCCGCTACGACCTGCTTCCATGGGAGGGCGACATCCTGAGACTCCAGTTCTGGAACCGTGCCTTCGAGCTACTCAAGGAAAAGCAAGCGATATTTTTGACCGAAGAGGGTAAGAACACCGGCTGTTGGGTGATGGATCTGCCGGAGGAATCGGATGCCGAAGGCTCGGACGAAAAAGTCATCGTTCGCTCCAACGGCACCGTGACGTACGTGGGCAAAGACATCGCCTACCAAATGTGGAAGCTTGGTTTGCTCGGTCAAGATTTTTTCTATGTACCATTTCACGGTACGACGGTGGCGCCGTGGTCTGGTCGACCACATCTCGAGAACCGGAGGAAGTTCTAGAAGCACAGGTTCCGAAATTCGGCCATGGGGACCGCGTTTATAACGTCATCGACACGCGACAATCCTACCTTCAGAGAATCGTGCAACAAGGTGTGGCTCTCCTAGCATCGGAGCAGGCACGCGAGCGTTCTCGCCACTTCGCTTACGAAATGGTCGCTTTGACACCTGCAACATGCCGTGAGCTCGGTTTCCCCGTTAGCGAAGACGAGGCGAAAAAGCCCTATCTCGAGGTCTCGGGTCGAAAAGGCCTCGGCGTGAAAGCGGATGACCTCATCGACGTACTCGAAAAAAAGGCACTGGAGGAAGTCGCCAAGCGCAACGCAGGTGAGGATGAGCAAGAACAAAAAGAACTAGCCAGAGCTATCGCCAGAGCCGCGCTCCGCTATTTCATGGTGAAGACCACAAAGAACAAAGTCATCGCCTTTGATTTTGCCGAAGCATTGAGTTTCGAGGGTGACAGCGGACCCTATCTCCAATACGCCGCCGTCCGAGCCGGTAAAATCGTTCAGAAGATGGGTCTGGATTCCGCCATCGAATCCGCCGACTTGTCGCCGGATAGGATGAGAAACCTCGAATGGAAGGCGTTATCCGAAGAGGAAAGCGACGAACTCTGGAGCCTGGTTCACTTTGCGACCCGCCTCGGCTATGTGGCCGAACAGGTGAAGAGGACGGAAGAACCCGCTCACCTAGCCCGGTTCGCCCTCCAACTCGCTCAGAAATTCAACGCCTTCTACCACCGCTATCCGATATTGAAGGAAACGGATCCTGCAAAACAGTCTTTGCGACTCTTGGTGGTTCAGGTTTTCCGACGCCAGATTTCCAAGGCCTTAGCCCTCATGGGTATTCCGGTTCCCGAGCGTATGTAGATTGAAGAAGCAGTCGAGCAGTCAAGCAGCCGAGCAGTCGGCAGTCAAGCAGTCAGCAGCAAGCGGTCAGCATTGCTGCTACAAAGTGATGTTGTTGTCCCGAAACCATTGAATGGCGCGAGCCGTCACCTTGTCCTCGCGAAAACGACGCCACTGCTCTTTGCGGTTCGGGTACTTCTCGAGAACCTCTTCGAATCGCTGGAAAGCACCCTTCTCGATGAGGGCCATGTTCAGCTCTTCTTGGAGGTTTTCGTCGGGTAGGGCCTCAACGAAATCTTCCATGAGCTGGAAGCGCTCGTTGTTGCTGAAAGGTTGGATCAAGAGGAATCGCTCGCCTTGCTGATCGAGATCCCCTGGTTCTTCGCCGAACTCCCCAAACTCCTCGGAGAGCATGACCACCTCACCCGTATTCCGGTCATAGTAGTGTTTGATGGTGTCGAGCTGCGATTCCAGCGCTTGCACAACTGATTCTAGACTGGGGCGATTCGTCATCGTTTGTGCGCTCCGTCTGCGGCGTTGCGCTCTCTATTCGATACCCTCCGAGCACGCAGGAAACATCCTATATCCTGCGGGTCGTAATACCAACTCCAAATCCACTCTCCGGGTTCAGAAAAAGGACCTTGGGCGAGGACGACATACGGGGCTAGTCGATGACGCCGATTTTGGTGAGGGGCCAAAGACGGAGGAACGCTTTCCCGTAGATATAGCGACGAGGCACGAAACCCCACGTCCGACTGTCATTGCTGCCTTGCCGATTGTCACCCAAGACGAAATAGTGTCCTGAGCGGACCTGTTTCGGTGGGTAGTTTCGATCATCGGCGTTTTCGACCTTTACATAGGATTCGGTCAATGGCTCACCGTTGACCGAGACACGACCCTGCACAATCTCGACCCGGTCTTGAGGAAGAGCCACCACCCGCTTGATGAACGAGACATCGGGATCTTCGGGGTACCAAAAGACGACCACATCTCCACGTTCGATCTCACTGAAATGGTAAACGAACTTATTGACCAAGATCCGCTCCCCATCCATGAGCTCGGGAGCCATGCTCATTCCTTGCACGCGGAAGGCCTGGACGACATAGGCGATGAGCAAAACACAAATGACGACGGCAATCGCAAAATCGTGGAGCAGGTCGGACAGTTTCTTGAGGGTCCGCGAACGAGCGCGAGACTCTCCTTCGGAACTCACAAGTGGCGTCGATTGATCCGCGGGCTCCGCCACGGCCACATCAGTCGTCATAGCGGCGTCAACCGCAATGGATCTGTTCTCTCCGGAAACTGGCTCTGTCATTCTTCTTATTATAGATGCAGTCGTGAGTTAACGCTGGCGGACGACTTTCGTCTCAGCCAGGCGGTCATGAAGCCCGCGCTTGTCCTCTGAAAAGGCAATGAGTAGGAATCCGATTCCAAACGTGAAACCATTGACGAAATAACCGACTACTCTCATCAGCGCTTGGCCCATTCCGATGGGACAGGCACCACTCATGGCTGTGACTTTGAGCCCGAGAAGGCTCTTACCGGGCGTGGACCCGCTTTTCGACCAGAAGTAAACAGGGTAGGCAATAGCAAGGAAGAATGTCAGCCCCCCTCCCACAAAAGGTAGGACGAAGAGGAGAGGGCTGGGCGCCGTGTCGCCTCCACCGGCGCTCGCAAGCATCGCTGGCAAGGAGAGCACCGAGGTCAAAGCCATCGGCACGACAATGATGATGGAGTCGATGAGATAGGCTACGAACCGAATCCAAAAGCCAGCTGGAGCATCTTTGGCCAGCTTCGAGCGCCGGCCCGACGGACGAACCACCGGACGGTCTTCTCCCTCCGATTGCCCGGGCGGCCGAGTGAGTCGGGATGCCGCAGGTGTGGATGGCTCTTGGACTTTGACGAGCGGCTTATCAGCAGGCAATGGCTCCCAAGGACGAGGCTCGGTTGGAACGTGGTGTTTACTCTTCTCGGTCAATACCGGTTTCCCGCAGCTGCCGCAATACTCGGCGGGGAGTGGCACGGGCGAACTGCAATTTCCGCATACGGCCTGACGGGGAGACGGCGCCGCAACCTCCTCGCCGCATCGACGGCAATACCGGTCGCCCGGTCCAGCAGCGAGCCCACATGAAGGGCATTTGGGCTCACTCTCTATTCCATCTACGCCCTCTGGAGTTTTCTTGAGGGATTCTGGTTTCTCTGACTCCTGTTGCTCCGATTCAATCTGGAAGAGCATTCGCGCGGAGCCGATGGCGATCAAATCGCCATCCCGCAATGTTTGATCGCCGACCACTTTATCGCCGTTCACCATGGTCCCATTGGAACTATTGTTGTCTCTAATCACGAAGTCGCCGCCGCGGCTCTCCATAATGGCGTGACGTCGTGACACCATAGCGTCCGAAAGCACCAAGTCGTTCGAGGGGTCCCGGCCAATCGAAAGCACTCGGTCTCCCACCGGAATTTCTTTCTTCGCACCCGAGGTAGGGTTGATGATGAGCTTTGCCAAGGCTTTATCTACCTCGCTGGAACCGGAAACGCCGGCTCAGGCGCACTTTGACGGGAACTCCGTTTTTCGTCGCAGGTTCAAATTGCCATTTCTTCAGGACCTCGATGACGAATGGATCAAAGGCAGGCCCCGCCGACTCGTCAATCTGGATGTCCTGAATGGCGCCGGTCTCGGTCACTATGAAGCTGACTTCCACGACACCTTGTAGTCTCTTGTCGTTAGCCGCCGGAGGGTAGGATACGGCGGGACAGTCGATACACTTTGGGTCGACGACATCCGGTCCCCGCGCAACGAGATCTCCCGGTCTGACCGCCGGCGCTTCGGGCTCGGGTGGAGGCTCCGCCGGGATGGGATCGAGAGTTGCTGTAATCGTCTCCGTTGCACCCACCTGCAACTCGAACGTAGTCTCCCAAGACTCAAAGCCTTCTTTCTCCACGAGTAGAGTTCGTTTTCCGGGTCGCGCTTCCAGTCGCGCAATGGGTGTTGTTCCAACCGGCTCCCCGTCCAGAAGAACTTGGGCACCCTGTGGCGTGATTTGGACCGCGATATAGGCTCTGGTCGGCGTGGGGCTTCGAGCCACCATCCGTTCCAGAGTAACATCGAGTCGGACATCCGGTTCTTCTTCCCGAAGCTGAGCCGCCAACTCCTGAGGTCGGAAACCGCTCTTTTCCAGGCTTACCGAATGAACGCCGAGATCCATATCAAGCGGCCCGAGAGGCGTAACGCCCCGCTCCTCCCCGTTGATCCAAACAGAAGCACCCTCAGGCTCGGAAACCACCGAGAGCGTTCCAGCGACTGGCACGGCCTCAAGGGGAGGTGGCACAGGTGGTACCATTTCCATCGGTTCGATCCGCCTTCCAATCATCACGATCGCGATGGCCGTTACCGCCAGGGCCGCGACGATGATGGAAGCCGCAATCGCAAGATACTTCTTACCACCAGACTTCGAGCTCAGACGCTTCGTCGTCTCCGTTGGCAGCGCCGCCGTTGCGGAAGGAGCTTCCAACAGGGTTTCGGCAACTGTTTCTGCCGGCTCCGGGGGCGCCATCATGGTGGTGTCCACCGACGAGACCGTTCCGGCGGAACGTCCTTTCAAAACAACAGTCTCCGTATCCAACCCTTCATCCGCGGTAACAAACGCTGCCTGACCTGGAGTAGGCCTCTCAAGCACGGTCTCTACATCTTCGTCTTGGACCGGCAATTTTGCGGCAACAGTGGCATCCATCCCGTTCGCAACGGATCCGCCAGGAACATTCGGTAGCGCATCGCTTTTGAGGAGAACCGTTTCGTCTTCCGGCTCGTTCTCTTTGCCCGGACTCGGAATCGACTCGGCGTGAACGGCATCTCTAATCGCTTGGGTTAGTTCTGGAGCCGTTATTACCGCGGTCTCGCTCTCAGGAGAACCAAACCACGCCCCCAAACAGCGCTCCAAATCAGCAACGAACTCCGAAGCAATCTCGTACCGTTCCATCGGACTCTTGGCGAGTACTCTGGAAAAAACCTGATGCCATCTATCGGGCAGAAGCCCGAGAATCTCCAAGTTCGAAGGCCTAACCGGATCAGCATGGACCAGCTTGTACAGAATGGAGGTCACATTGTTACCGGGGAAAGGCTGTTGGCCCGAGAGCATCTCGAAGGCAACGACACCGAGAGAGAAAATGTCCGTCCGGCCATCGAGGTTCTCTCCCATGGCTTGCTCGGGCGACATATAGCTTGGCGTTCCCAGCAAAGAGGCGGTTTGGGTGCCTTCGGCATCCATCAACTTGGCAATACCGAAGTCAGTGATTTTCACCTTTTCGCCATCGAACACGATGATATTGGAAGGCTTGATATCTCGGTGGATGACGCCCTTCCCGTGAGCATAGTCGACGGCCGCCGCCATTTGAGATACGAGACCGACGACTTGTTCCGGTTTGAGTTGTTCACCGCTGTCGAGCATCTCCGCTACGGTCTCTCCATCGATATATTCCATCGCCAGGAAGGGGACCCTATCCTCGCTCTCGCCTATGTCGTATAGGGTGACGATATTGGGATGAGACAACGTGCCTGACACTTTGGCTTCAGTGTAGAAGCGTTGCAGAAAACTCTGGTACTGCGGACTCGCCGGTGGAACGTCTAAACGGATGGTCTTGATAGCGACCGTGCGCGAAATCAATGGATCTCGAGCACGGTACACTGCGCCCATGGCCCCATAGCCAACGGACTCTTCTATGATGTAACGTCCAACCTGTTTCGGGATTTCGTCAGGAGCGATGCTCAAAGAAACTCCTCATGGATCAGAGTTGACAAGGACAACTGGAGCGCCGTCCCCTCGATGTAACTAAAATGACATACACCTATAATGGTAGTAACCTAAACTAACATAACCTTTTAGGGGGTGTCAATGGGTTGCGTAGTTCTTGATCTGCGTCAATGTGCAGATATGTAAGTATCGTTACACTTTTCCTTGATTGCCCACGCTAAGCTAGCGGAAAAGGGAGGATTCATGTTGGCGCCAAACATCGAAACACCGCAAGACTCCAAGGAAGCTTTTCCGGACCCCGTCCGCGCCATCAAGGCCGTCGGAGACCGTACTCGTTTGCATATTCTCAAGGTTCTCCTAGAAGGAGAGCATTGTGTAACCGACATCGCCCATAGGTTGGGCCTAGCGCAACCGCGGATCTCGCACCACTTGACCATCCTACGTAATTCGGGCCTCGTGCTCGACCGGCGGAACGGAAAACAAATCATCTATTCGGTCAACCCGGACTACCGTATTCCGCAAAACGGCAGCGGACCGGCGATCCAGGTGGACTGCCTAAGGGTGGAGTTCGGCGAGACTTAGAGAGCTCCCGAACGTTTTCATCCCATTCTGCTTTGAAAACAGGGGTTCCCCACGGGCACCCCTTTTTCTTTCTATAAGCTGAGGTATGATAGCGTGAGCTATGGAACGGAGCACGGTCGAGGCGCAAATGGAGACGGGTTCCTCGGAAACTCTGGATTACCGACAGCTTTCGTCATACAAGCCCCTTTTCCTGGACTATATCCACGACTATAGCCGCCTATCGGGATTCTTCTCAGGTGATCCCAAAGCACCGGAGTCCTGGCGAAGCCTCGCTGAACGACTCGAAGATCACCCTCTCAATCGGCCAAAGGTTGCGGAGGTTCTCCGTGGATTGAACCGGAAACTCGGAGCCGACGGTAATGCTCTAGCTTCCATAGACGCTCTCGAAAAAGGAGCGTTCGCCGTGGTCACGGGGCAGCAAGTGGGCCTCTTCGGCGGCCCTCTCTACACCCTCTACAAGGCGTTGACGGCGGTCGAAATCGCACGGCAGGCTTCCGCTCTACTGAATCGACCCGTTGTCCCCCTCTTTTGGATGGATTCCGATGATCACGACTTCGATGAGGTCCGTGATGTTCGACTCATCGACTCCCACCACGAGCTCGTCTCGTTGCGGTACGCTCCGCCAGAGCCGAAGAGTCGGATTCCCGTTGCCTGGCACCAAATCGACCCGGTTATCGAGGAATTAATGGAAAAGACGGAGTCATCGTTGGCTCCTTCGGAGTCCAAACAAGAGGTCGTGGAGACCCTGAGAGAATGCTACGCGCCCGGCAAGACGCTTTGCGAAGCCTTCGGACGCTTGTTACTGAAGATGACTCGCAGCACGGGTTTGGCGGTGGTGGACCCGGCGGCTCCCGAGCTGAAAGCTATGGCCGCCCCACTTTTTGAACGCGAGTCGCTGGAGCGCTCCGAAAGCAGTCGTATCGTACAAGAAACGACGGACCGACTCGTTTCACTGGGCTTCCACGCTCAGGCCAGTGTAAGTGAAGACCGTTTGAATCTCTTCTACGCCGCTCCGGGGCGTTTCCATGTCATGGCGGAAAACTCGGGCTTTCGCATCGCCGCCGACGGACGTCTCCTGAGCTCTGATGAGTTACGCAAACTCATTCGAGGCGAGCCGGATCGATTCAGCCCGAACGTTCTGCTCCGGCCACTGTACCAAGACACGGTTCTTCCCACGTTATCCTACGTCGCCGGACCCAACGAATTAGCCTATTTCGCGCAGCTTCCGGATGTCTACCGACACTTCGGATTGACGATGCCCCTCATTTCGCCCCGGGCCAGTTTCACTATCGTCGAACGTTCACAGAAGAAATTCATCGAAAAGTACAATGTGGATCTCAAAGAGCTCGAAGCCAACGACGAGTCACTGTTGAACCGCATCCTTAGAGAGCAGGCGCCTCCGAAGCTCGAAAAAAACATGGCGCGGGCCAAGGAATGCATGCAAGAAATAACCCAAACCTTGGAGCGGGATTCTCACTTCGGTCGATCCCACACTCGGCCCCACCGTGCGCTCCACCCGTGGCAAACTCCTCCACCACTTAGAGAAACTCGAATCCAAAAGCCTCCGCGCAATCAAGCGTAAAGATGAGACTCTGCGCAAACAGTTCTTTTCCACACGGACAGCGATTTTTCCCTCCTTTTCTATGCAGGAGAGACAGCTTTCACCCGTTCAGTATCTCGCCAAGTATGGATGGTACTTCTCGGAGATGGTTAGGAAACACATCGACCTCGATAAGCAAGGGCATGTGCTTATTTACCCCTAGTACACCGCAGGAATTCAAGAAATCCCGAGGAGTGAAAATGATTTGCCACGTTGTTCTCATCAAACTCAAAGACAAGAAAAAAACAGACTGGGTCTTGGAGCAAGCACGAAACGTCCTGGGCTCCGTGCCAGGCGTCCAAAACCTGCGCATTGGCACAGGAATCAACGCCGACTACGAGTATCCGATCAGTTTCGTCATGGAGTTCGACGACGAGACGGTGCTCCAATCCTATCAAGACCACGCCGAGCATGTGAGGTTTCGTGACGAAGTGCTCGCCCCCCTCATCGATGATAAGAAGGTCTACGACTACGAGGTCTAGAAACGAGCTCATGGAAACATCTGACAAGTTGAATCGCCCACCGCTAGCGAGGCTTGCCAAGGAGCGCATCCTCGTCATCGACGGGGCCATGGGAACGATGATCCAGAGCTTCAAACCCGAAGAGGACGATTTTCGCGGGAGCCTGTTCAAAGATCATCCTCGGGACTTGAAAGGATGTAACGATCTTCTGTCACTGACTCGTCCCAATATGATCAAGAAGATCCACAGCGATTACCTCGAGGCAGGCGCCGACATCATCGAGACCAACACGTTCAATGCGACGGTTATCTCCATGAGTGACTACGGGATGGAGCCGCAGGTCTACGCAATGAACAAGGCGTCCGCAGAAATCGCCCGTGAGGTCGCGGCGGAGTTTACTCGCAAAGAGCCGTCCAAACCGCGCTACGTCGCCGGCTCCATGGGTCCCACGAATCGCACCGCGTCGTTATCACCCGATGTGGCGAATCCCTCTTTCCGGAACGTGACCTTCGATCAGCTGCGACAAGCCTACTACGAGCAGGCACGTGGCCTCGTCGACGGCGGGGTCGATTTACTTTTGCCCGAAACATCCTTCGATACGCTCAACATGAAAGCGGCCCTCGCCGCCATCATCGGGCTTTTTGAAGAAAGAAAGATCCACTTGCCGGTCATCGCGTCCGCCACCATCGTCGACGCCAGCGGTCGTACGCTTTCCGGCCAGACTCCCGAGGCCTACTGGGTCTCTGTTTCGCACGCTCCCCTTTTTGGTGTGGGCATCAACTGCTCCTTGGGTCCTGACACGATGCGACCCTTCGTCGAGGAGCTTGCGACAGTGTCCAGTGTTTTCATGGCCTGCTGGCCCAACGCCGGACTTCCCAACGCCTTTGGAGGCTATGACCTCACGCCCGAACGGATGGCGGCCACCTTGCGCGATTTTGCGCGCGAGGGTTGGCTCAACTTCGTCGGCGGCTGCTGCGGCTCGGGCCCTGATCACATACGGGCCATCGCCGAAGCGGTCGATGGGATGGCACCCCATGTACCGTCACAGCCCGAATCCTACTCTCGGCTGAGCGGACTCGAGTCTCTCACCCTTCGACCCGACTCCAACTTCACCATGATAGGTGAGCGCACGAATGTCACCGGGTCACGGAAGTTCGCCCGCCTCATCAAGGAAGGTCATTACGAAGAAGCTCTCGATGTAGCGCGGCAACAAGTCGAAGGCGGCGCCAACATCCTCGATGTCAACATGGACGAGGCCCTTCTCGACTCCAAGAAGGCCATGACGACCTTCTTGAATCTCATTGCCACCGAGCCCGACATCGCCCGGATTCCCATCATGGTTGATAGCTCCGAGTTCGCTGTGATCGAGACCGGCCTCAAGTGTTTACAGGGCAAAGGCGTCGTCAATTCCATCAGTCTCAAAGAAGGCGAGGAGAATTTCAAGAAGCAAGCCAGAACCATCCGAAGCTACGGCGCCGCCGTCGTCGTGATGTGCTTCGACGAGGAAGGCCAAGCCACTTCCGCTGAGCGCAAGGCAAAAATCGCCGAGCGCGCCTATCGCCTCCTCACCGAGGAAGTCGGTTTCGCCCCCGAGGACATCATCATTGATCCGAATGTATTGACGGTGGCCACCGGCATCGAAGAGCACAACGACTACGCCAAGGCTTTCATCGAGGCGACTCGGCAGATCAAGGAGCGCTGTCCGAATGCCAAGGTGAGCGGCGGCATCAGCAACTTGTCGTTCAGCTTCCGCGGCAATCCTCTCGTCCGCGAAGCCATGAACTCGGCCTTTCTCTTTCACGCAATAGAAGCCGGTCTCGATATGGGCATCGTCAACGCCGGCCAGCTCGAGGTTTACGAGGAGATCCCCAAAGATCTGCGCAAGCTCGTTGAAGACGTCCTTTTCGACCGCCACCCCGATGCCACCGAACGTCTCATCGAGTATGCCCATGCCCACCAAGGAGACGCGAAGGAACGCGAAAAAGATCTCGTTTGGCGCGAAGCACCGGTCGAGGAGCGTTTGAGTCACGCGCTCGTCAAGGGCATCACCGAGTACATCGACGAGGATACAGAAGAAGCTCGACAAAAACTCGGCCGCCCTCTCTCCGTCATCGAAGGTCCGCTGATGAACGCCATGAACATTGTGGGCGATCTCTTCGGCGCCGGTAAAATGTTTCTTCCCCAAGTCGTCAAGAGCGCCCGGGTCATGAAAAAGGCGGTGGCCTACTTGACGCCGTTTCTGGAGGAGGAGAAAACGGAAGCCTCCGACCAAGGAAGGGTCCTTCTTGCCACCGTCAAAGGAGACGTCCACGACATCGGCAAGAACATCGTCGGCGTCGTCCTTGCCTGTAACGGTTACAAAGTCATCGACCTCGGTGTCATGGTGCCCGCCGAGAAGATCCTCGAAACCGCCAAGAAAGAGCAGGCCCACATCATCGGACTGAGCGGGCTCATCACACCATCTCTCGATGAAATGGTCCACGTCGCATCCGAGATGAAGCGGCTGGGATTCAAGGTGCCTCTCCTCATCGGAGGCGCGACCACATCGAGTAAGCACACCGCCGTCAAGATAGCTCCCGCTTACGACAACGGGACGGTTCATGTCTCCGATGCATCCCGTGCGGTGGGCATCGTGGGGAAACTGATGGGCTCGGAAGCCAACGCGCTCATCGAGCAAACATCAAAGGAGCAAGCCGCCGCCCGTGAAGCCTACCAAGGAACCCAGCGGGAGCTCGTTTCTTTCGATGAGGCCCGGGAGAAGCGTCTCCGATTGGAATGGAGCATCACCGACATTGCGAGACCCAACTTTCTCGGAGTGCGGGCTCTCCAAGATGTGCCTCTGTCCGAGATCGTGGCCTACATTGACTGGACACCGTTCTTTCACGCTTGGGAGCTCCGAGGGATCTACCCTGCCATCCTCGAAAAAGCCGACGTCGGCAAAGAAGCAAGGGAGCTCTTCGACAACGGCAAGAAACTCCTTCAAGACATCGTCAGCAAGAAGCTGTTACAGGCCAAGGCCGTCTATGGATTCTTCCCGGCAAACTCCGACGGCGACGATATCGTCTTGTTCACCGACGAGGATCGGAAGGATGAGCTCTTGAGTTTCCACACCGTGCGGCAGCAGCAGGCCAAGAGCGACGACAAACCTTATCTAGCTCTTGCCGACTTCATCGCCCCGCGAGATACCGGAATCGGTGACTACTTGGGCCTGTTTGCCGTCACGGCCGGCCACGGCACCGACGCGCTCGTCGACAAGTACGAGAGCGAAGACGATGACTACCACGCCATCATGGTGAAGGCCTTAGCCGATCGCCTGGCCGAAGCGCTCGCCGAAATGCTCCACGAGCGAGCGCGCCAAGACTGCGGCTTTGGGACGGAGGAAAGTCTAGCGAAGCAAGACCTCATCCGCGAGCGCTACCGAGGGATTCGCCCCGCCCCCGGATACCCCGCATGCCCCGACCACAGTGAGAAGGCAACGCTTTTCTGGCTCCTTCAAGCCCAAGGCAACGCCGGAATGGACTTAACCGAGAACTTTGCTATGACGCCTCCCGCATCCGTCAGCGGCTTCTATTTGAACCATCCGCAGGCGAAGTATTTCGCAGTCGGCAAGATCGGCAAAGATCAAGTCGAGGACTACGCGCGACGAAAAGGGATTTCTGTCACGGAAGCCGAGAGGTGGTTGGGGCCAAACCTCGCTTATGAGCCCTCGCAGCAATAGAAGCTGGGCCTACTCGGGGAAGTTCATCCGGCGCAGGAGGTCTTGGAAGCGGGGCTCGTCGCGCAACTCGTCATAAACGTTAGCGACCTTGAGCCACGACATCTCCATGCTGTGCTCCTCGAAGCCTCGTTGCAGCCATCGCAAAGCCTCGTCCGGATCTTCGAGTGCGGCGTAGACCACTGCAAACGTGTTGGGCGCAAAGTAGATTCGCTCTCTTTGCCTCTTCAAGCTCGGTCGATGAACTCGCGCGGAGTGATGATGCGGCCGGCGAAATGAGAGCTCCGCAAGAGCCTCCGATCACCGGTTACCAAAACAGCCGTTCGGTTTGTGCTGAGAAGAGCCCACAAATGTCGGCCGCCTTTATCAGGAGGCTCGGCTCGCGTTTCCCTTGGATTTCTCACTACGGCGTTTGCCGCGATCTCGGTTAGGATCTGATCGACTTCTTCCGAGCTCAATCCGTGGAGTTTTCCAACCTTGGTGCCGGCGAGGTGTACTACAATCACGGGGTGAATCAACTTCGGCCCTTGAACACCGAAGCTAATCCGAGGTGAGCCCATGGCAGACATACTTATCCTGAACCGAAGCGAAGTCGAAGAGCTCCTCACCCTCGACACCATGATTCCCGTCATCGAAAGAGCTTTCATCGCTTTCGCCGACGGTCGGACGAAGGCCTACCCAGTCATCAGGGAAGAGGTCCAGCATCACAAGGGCATCTTCGGTATCAAGTCAGGCTATCTCTTGGACGAAGAAGTTATTGGACTCAAAGCGGGTGGATTCTGGCTCGACAACCCCAAGAAAGGGTTGACGGCTCACCAATCGACGACGGTGATGTTCGATCCGGCCTCGGGTCAACCAACGGCCCTGATGGACGGGAATCACATCACTACCATCAGGACGGCAGCCGCCGGCGCGTTGGCGGCACAAAAACTGTCGAGAGAAAACGCCAAGATCGCCGCCGTGCTTGGCTGCGGAACGCAGGGAACCGGGCAAACCGAAGCTCTTTGCCGGGTCCGGTCGATTGAAGAAATCCGGGCTTATGACACCGATCTGACGACGCTGGAAAAATACGCCAAAAGAATCAGGGACCGAGGCGTCAAAGTGACGACGACGCAAAACGCAGAGGATGCGGTTCGGGGCGCCGATGTCATCATCACCGCCACTCCGGGAAGCCAACCCGTTCTGTGGTCGAATTGGGTGGAGCCGGGTGTCCACGTCAGTGCTTTCGGCTCCGATACCAAGGGAAAAATGGAGGTCGAGGCAGCTCTTTTTCCTCGCGCTAAGGTCATCGTGGACGACGTGACCCAAGCCACGACCATTGGAGAAACTCAACATCCGGTCTCTCAAGGCTTGATGGGTCGCGAAGACATACATGCTACATTGGGAGAGATACTCGCGGGGCGAAAGCCGGGCCGAACGAGCGACGACGAAATCACGCTATTCGACGCCACTGGTTTGGCATTCCAAGACCTCATTGCCGGACACTTGGCCATGAAGCTTGCCCGGGAAAAAGAATTGGGGAAATGGCTCAAGATTAGTTGAAGTGACGACACGAACAAAAGCCCCTGTTCGTGCGTACTAGCAACAAGGGGAACTCTATTGAACGCTTTGCAGACACTCGCTTTGGCTCTCGGCACGTCCTTTGCTTCCGGGATCAATCTCTACGCAACGGTTGCCGCCTTGGGGCTATTGGACCGTTTCGACGTCTTCCAGCTGCCGTCGTCGCTCGAGGTCCTAGCCAATCCATACGTCATTGGGATCGCGGCCGCTCTCTATGTCATCGAGTTCACAGCCGACAAAGTGCCCTATGTCGACAACGCCTGGGACCTGGTCCACACTTTCATCCGTCCCTCAGCGGCAGCGGTCCTGGCCTACGGCGCTTTCGCCGAAATGCCGGACACCTACCGTGTCATTGCCGCGCTTCTCGCCGGCGGCGTGGCTCTAACGTCTCACGCCAGCAAGGCTTCCACAAGAGCCGCGGTCAATGCCAGCCCGGAGCCGGTCAGCAACTGGATCCTCAGCTTGCTGGAAGACGGCCTAGCATTCGTACTCACGTTTTTGGCCGTCACGCACCCTATTTTGACCATTGGCATGGTCATCGTTCTTCTAGCCGTCTCAACCTTCGTTCTCGTCAAGCTGTTCGGCTTCCTCCGACGCAGATTGAGGCGAAAGCCATCGCACTTATCCGAACAAAAGCACTTGATTCAGGGTGGGGCAAAAAGCTAACATTTCACTTTAAGCTCTCGGAACAACCTGGTACTAATAAAACGGATTGTACGCACGAGGAGCGTCCATGCGACGTATATTCTTGTTGATGGCACTTTTGTTGCCTATTTCGGCTTGCAAGGTCAGTGAGCCCGAAATTCCTAGCCCCACAGGTCCGCTGGTCTCGATGCCAACGGTACCGACAACCACTTCATCCGTTCCGGGCAACACCTCGACCGGAATCTCCGCTCCCGGGATCGTAAGCCCCGCGTCGGGGTCCGAGGTGAGCGACACCCGGCCGACTCTTACCGTTGCCAACTCGACGACGCAAGACGGGTCAACCCCATCGTATTTGTTCCGCGTCGGCACCGACCAGGCAATGACGAATATCGTGGCAAGGGGTGATGGTATCCCGGAAGGCACAAATGGCCAGACCTCATGGACGGTTCCGTCACCGCTCGAATCAGGCCAATACTATTGGGGTTCTCAAGCTCGGAGTGCCAATGACTATGGCCCTCCCTCAACGATAGCAAACTTTTCGATCCCCGGTGCTCCCACCGCCACACAGCCCCAGCCTCGAGGCGGTGTTGTGATTTCGGATACATTGACGAATGGATCGTCGGCTGGAACAGTGAGCGGAGGTCGTTTCACTCGGGGAGGTTGGCAGGTTACGAGCCACAGAGACTATATCCGTTACGTGGTCCCTACCATAGAAAGCGGCTACGTCGAGTGGGAGAACAGCGGTTTTTGGCCTCGGAACCCGTCCGACGGTCAATACATTCTCTTCGGAATGTGGGACCCCACCCGCGGCGACTATCGCGCCAATCCTTTCCGCGTCCATGTCCAAAAGCTGGACGACAACCACAACCGGCCCTATATCCGGCTACGATGGATCGCTAACGGAGAACAGCGCGACTCCGGTTACAATTTCATGGAATGGGATCCGCGACGCACCTATCACTGGCGAATCGATTGGGGACCATCAGGCGCAGCTAATCTGGCGCAAGTCTACTTGGACGGCCAACTCATCATCGAAGTCTTGTACCGCAACGCCTATAGACCTGAAGTCCACTGGATCGAGCTGGGAGTCGCAGAGCGACAGGAATCGATCGTTGGAGTCACCTATTCCAACTTCCGTGTGGGCTCGCGCTAGAAAAAGGGGACAGGTCCCTTTTTTCGACAGGAGATCGGGCGAAAAAAGGGACCTGTCCCCTTTTTCCAGTTGTCGCCTTTGATCAAGAAGGACGGATTTTGCGCGCTCTTCGACGTGTCGGAGGTGGTTCGTCTGAGGTCTCGAGCTTGACGATCCTCGTGATGAACTTTTTCTTTCCGTGCTCGTCGAACTCGATGGTCGTATAGTGTCGATCGGCATCAGTGATGACACCGAGACCATACTTGTCGTGGAGAACTCTTTGGGACACAGACATTGGTTTCATATTGTCTTTCCTAGGGACAAACGCCAGATGATCGAGGAGTGAGCATGAAATTCAATTTTAAACTGACCGTAGCTCGATAGCAAGCGCTTACCATATTTTACAGATCGTCATAGCGATCGTTATCGGGTTAAACTACACTGCGCTATGACGAAACGACCCCTTTCCATCTATTACTCGACGTCCCAAGAAAGAGGCTATCTCGACCCTTGCACTCCAGGGGAGAAGCGAGAGAACCGCCCAGCGTCCTCTCGTGATGAGAAGAAAGCACCGCCGGAAGCCCATTGCAGTGGAAGATTGTTGGAAGGAGGAAACCAGTGAAAACCATCATCGAGCCTTTCCGTATCAAATCGGTAGAACCGATACGCATGACCACCAAAGAAGAACGCAAGAAACTCGTCAAAGAGGCCGGATACAACTTGTTCCTCATCCAATCCGACGATGTTCTCATTGATCTTCTCACCGACAGCGGAACTTCCGCGATGAGCGCGGAGCAATGGGCCGGCATCATGCGGGGAGATGAAGCTTATGCCTGTGGTCGTAGTTTCTATCGCTTCAAGGAGGCGGTCCAGGACATCTTCGGCTTCGAGCACGTGATACCGACCCATCAGGGACGAGCGGCCGAGCGCATCTTGTTCGCCATCACATGTCAGAAAGGGCAGGTCGTCCCCAACAACACGCACTTCGATACCACACGTGCGAACATCGAGTTCCAGGGTACCGAAACCGTGGACCTTCCCATCCCGGAAGCACTTCAACCCGCGACCCAACATCCGTTCAAGGGAAATCTGGATACAGTAGGGCTCGAACGCCTCATAGAGCAGAGAGGTGCGGAGAATATTCCCCTCGTTATGCTCACGATTACGAACAACTCGGGAGGAGGACAACCGGTTTCGATGGCAAACATCCGCGAGACGCGAGAGGTATGCCGCAAGCATGGAATCCCTTTCTACCTCGATGCCTGCCGATTTGCCGAGAACGCTTACTTCATCAAGCAGCGCGAACCGGGCTATGGCGACAAGTCCGTCAAGGACATCGCACGCGAAATGTTCTCCTATGCTGATGGTTGCACCATGTCGGCAAAGAAAGACGGCCTCGTCAACATCGGTGGCTTCCTCTGTACCAACGACGATGGTCTCGCACGGCAAGAGCGTGATCTTCTCGTTCTCACAGAGGGCTTCCCGACTTATGGTGGACTGGCGGGGCGAGACTTGGAAGCTATCGCTATCGGCCTCAATGAGGTCCTGAACGAAGACTACCTCCAATACAGAATGGCTTCGGTGCACTACCTCGGGGAACACATCAGCCGTGAAGGTGTTCCCATTGTCCAACCACCGGGTGGACATGCGATCTATATCGACGCCAAAGCCATGTTGCCTCATGTCCCTGCGCTTGAATACCCAGGACAGTCTCTCGTTGTGGAGCTCTACATCGAAGGCGGCATACGTTCGGTCGAGATCGGTTCGGTCATGTTTGCACGCAAAGATCCGAAAACCGGTGAGGAGCTCCCGGCAGCCATGGAGTTGGTCCGACTCGCGATCCCCCGAAGGGTATATACGCAAAGCCATGTGGACTATGCCGTCGAAGCCATTCTCGCCGTTCACGAGCGCCGCGACGGAATAGGCGGCATGAAAATCGTCGAACAGGCACCGTTTCTTCGCCACTTCACCGCGCGATTCGAACCTGTAAGTTGAGCCCCTAGATCTCGAGAGTTGCGAAGGTGGCCTTCCCCATAACGTCTTGGGTGGTTCGACGGTCGGGCGAACCCATGGATATCCAGAGGAGAGAGGAGCAGATCGGTCCTGAAGAGGTCATCCTACAAGTCGCCGGATGCGGCATCTGCAAAGCCGACCTAGGTTTCTACTTCGAAGGTGTGCCGACGAGGCATCCTCTACCGCTGACACTCGGCCACGAGCTGAGCGGCACCGTCGTAAAGACAGGTCCGGGAGCCGATTCCTTCTTGGGTAAAACCATGGTCGCCCCTTCGGTCATTCCTTGCGGTGAATGCGACGCTTGTAGGGCCGGACGAGGACTCGTCTGTCCCCATCAAGTTTTCATTGGCAACGACATCCACGGAGGCTTCGGAAGCCACGTTCGTTTGCCGGCCAAAGGTCTATGTCCCCTGCCGGACCTCGAAAGCTCTGAAGCAAATCCCAACGGAGTTCGCCTAGCGGACCTGGCCGTGGTCGGTGTCGTCGCTACTGCTTACCAAGCCATCCGTCGCAGCCGTCTTTCCGCCGGAGATTTGGCGATCTTCGTCGGTGTTGGAGCGTTAGGAGGCTTCGGTGTCCAGGTGGCGCAGGCTCTCGGCGCTGCCGTCGCGGCTGTGGACATCAGTCGCGAGCGCCTGGCAAAACTCGAGCGTCATGGAGCTTCGATCACTCTATGTCCCGATGAGATGACCTCGAGGCAACTGAAGAAGACCGTTCGCGATTTCGCCAAACAGCGCGGCATACCGAACTGGCGTCACAAGATCTTCGAGACATCAGGTACTCCCGAGGGCCAATCTACCGCCTACGGCCTGCTGGGCCCTGGAAGTTTCCTTTCCCTCGTTGGCTTTACACCGGAGACGATCGAAGTTTGTCTATCGAACATCATGGCTCTGGACAGTACGGTCCAGGGTAACTGGGGATGTCATCCCGAGCACTACCCGACGGTGATCGATCTCATCCTTTCGGGTCAGGTGGTCCTATCCCCTTTTATCGAGCGACGTCCCCTTCATTCCATCAACGAATCCTTCTGGGACGCTCACGAGCGCAAAACTCAAAATCGCATCATTCTAGTTCCTGAAACAAAGGAGGACTGATCCATGGAATCTCTAATTGCCGATGGCCCTCTGCGCATCGAGACGATGGAAGACGGAGCCTTTTACCGTGTCGTGCTGGGCGGTTCCAAGGGCAACATCATCGACAAAGCAATGACGCAGGCACTCACGGATTTTTTTCTCAAAGCCAAAGCGACGAAAGACCTCAAGGTGGTCTGCTTGGAAGGAGATGGCAAGCATTTCTCCTTCGGTGCCAGTGTTCCGGAGCACCTTCCCGAGCAAGTGGGAACCATGCTCACGTCTTTCCACAACTTGTTTCGCGTGATGTTGGACAGCAACGTCATCGTCCTCGCCGCCGTGCGGGGGCAATGCCTGGGTGGCGCTCTCGAAGTCGTGAGTTTCTGTCATCGCATTTTTTCCTCGAAAGATGCGAAGCTCGGTCAACCGGAAATCGTCCTGGGTGTCCTCGCTCCGGTGGCCTCCATGATCCTAACGGATCGGATCGGACGCGCTAACGCGGAGGACCTTTGTTTGACAGGCCGCGTCATTCCCGCGGAAGAAGCTCAGAAAATGGGTTTGGTGGATGAGATTGGAGACGATCCGGGTGAAGCCGCTCTGACCTATGCGAAGGAGAACATCCTCAAACACTCTGCAGCGAGCCTCCGGTATGCCGTCAAAGCATCCCGAGTCCGTCTGGCAACGCAGCTCACCAACGAGTTGGCAGAAATCGAGCGCATCTACCTCCAAGAGCTGATGAGCACTCACGACGCGACGGAAGGCATCACGTCGTTTCTCGAAAAACGAAAACCCGTCTGGAAGAACGAGTAGGCCATGCCGGCGTCCCTATTCAACCTCGAAGGCAAAACCGTCCTGGTGGCAGGTGGGAGTGGCGACATCGGTTCCGCCATCGTCGATATCTTCATCGGTGCCGGGGCAAGAGTACTGAGTACAGATCTTCCCGACCGCCGCCCGAGACAAACCGGCGACCGTGCCCCCGCTTTCTTGCCTTGTGATATCTCGAGGCCGGCCGAGGTTCGCGAGTTGATGGAACGGATCGAGAGCGAACAGGGTCGATTGGATGTCGTGATCCACAGCGCAGGGATCACACGGGACCGTGTTCTTTGGAAGATGAGCGACGAGGAGTGGTCCAACGTCCTCGACGTCAACCTCAATTCAGCATTCTACTTGTTGCGGGCGGCGGCGCCTTTGCTGCGGCAAACCGGCGGAGGCGCAGTCGTGCTCGTATCCTCGATCACCGCCCAAAGAGGTAAGTTTGGACAGGCCAACTACGCCGCCAGCAAAGCCGGCATGATTGCCCTTGGAAAGACGGCTGCCTTGGAGTTGGGTCGCTTCGGAATTCGCGTCAACGCTGTCGCGCCCGCTTGGATCGAGACCGACATGACGGCAAGGGTTCCGGTCGACGTTCGAGAAAAAGAGCTCGAGGATTCCCCTTTGGGGCGGCTCGGCGAACCGGAAGACGTCGCCCGCGTCGTACTCTTCCTGGGGTCCGATTTGAGCCGTCACGTCAACGGACAGGTCATCCGTGTGGACGGAGGCCAAGAGATGGCATAGGGAATCCGCCACCATTCGAGGAATCACGATGAAGAAAGCTCACATTACACTAGCCGCACTCGTTCTCGCTGCAACAGGATGGACCGAACCGAGCGATACCACCGTCATCAAAGGAGCCCGGCTCCTCACGGTGACCAACGGTGTCATCGAGAACGGGTCGCTCCTCATCGAGAACGACAAGATCACCGCTGTCGGTACCGATATCAAAATCCCCGACGGCGCCATAGTGATCGAAGCTTCCGGTACGGTTGTCACTCCCGGACTCATCGATTCCCACTCCCACTTGGGATTGGGTCCGAGTGGAGGAGTCACGGAAGACAACGAGATGAGTGACCCCAGTACTCCGCAGCTACGCATCATCGACTCCATCCACCCGGAGGGCATGCCGCCACACCGGGGCTCGTTCAAGGATGCGGTATCGGAAGGTGTGACCACCATCATCGCGCGCCCGGGAAGCGGTAATGTCATCGGCGGCCTGTCCGCCGCGCTCAAACTGACGGGCAAGACCGTCGATGAAATGGTTCTCGCCTTCCCTGTCGACATGAAAATGGCGATGGGTAAGAAAGGTTATTACGCCTCGAAGGGAAGACTGCCGGTGACACGCATGGGCACCGCTTACATCGTCCGCCAGGCGATGGTCGATGCCCAGCAATACAGTGACTCATGGCAACGTTACGAGGAGAAAAAGAAGGCAGACCCCGAGGCCTCACCACCTAAAAGGGATCTAAAAAACGAAGCCATGCTCAAGGTACTGAATCGGGAGATCCCGGTTCATATCCACTGCGGTCGTGTCGACGACATCATGACGGCGGTTCGATTGGCCGACGAGTTCGACTTTTACAAGTTGTCGTTGGGGCATGCGGAAGAGTCTTTCAAGGTGGCAGATGAGTTAGTAAAAAGAGATGTCGTTGTGATCGTCGGTCCTTTGATGATCACTTACGATGACGACGGGCACCTCATCAACCTGGCCGGCCATCTCGTGGAACGGGGTGTGGAGATCACCATCATGACGGACGCCGACGTCGTTCAGCAAGAGTTCCTTCGTTACCAAGCCTCAATCGCGATCAAGTATGGTCTCGATCCTGCGGAAGCTCTGAAGGCCATTACTATCAATCCCGCCAAGCTCATAGGTATGGAGGACAGAATTGGAAGCCTGGAGCCGGGAAAGGACGCGGATGTCGTTATCTTTGATGGCGATCCTTTCGACATCCAAACGAAAGTGCTCAAAACGTTCATCAACGGCAAACTCGTCTACGAGGGCGACGAAGGTTAGGGAGGAGGCACGATATGCAGAAAAAATGCGTTTTCCAGGTCCTGATCCTATCTGTGCTCCTTTCCGCACCTGCAGAAGCTGCCGGCGACGTCTTCGCCATTCGAGGCGGTCGCGTCGTTCCTATCTCCCGGCAGGCATTGCCGAACGGAATCGTCCTCATCGAGAACGGCAAGATCAAAGAGCTTGGGACCGCTGTCGAGATTCCCAGTGGAGCCGAGGTAATAGACGCAACCGGCAAATGGATTCTGCCCGGTCTGATTGAGTCTCACACCACACTGGGTATTACGGAACGCTATGAAACACCCAGCACGGACGAGACCTCGGATCCTAATACAGCCCAGATGATGATTCTCGACGCCGTCAATCCTTTCAACAAAAGTATCAAGCAAACCCGAATGGCGGGGATCACGTCGGCGATGGTGACACCCGGAGGCGGAAACGTCATCGGAGGCCAGCCCGCAATCGTCAAGCTTCGTGGCAATACGGTCACCGCGATGACACTCCTTTCACCTGCAGGCGTGAAGTTCTCTTTAGGCGAGGGTCCCAAGAATACTTACGGTAGCAAAGGAGCGCTCCCGACGACTCGCATGGGAAGTGCTTTCGTGATTCGGAAGGCCCTCACCGAAGCGAGAGAGTACTCGGATCAATGGAAGGACTTCGACAAAAAAAAGGAAAAGGACGAAGACACGGCCACCCCCAAACGGGACTTGAAGTTAGAGCCGTTGGTCAAGTTGCTCGACGGCAGCCTTACCGCCTTTATCGAATGCTACAGGATCGATGACATTCAAACGGCACTTCGACTCATCGACGAGTTCGAGCTGAAGGCAGTGCTCGTAGGGGGAACCGAGGGTTACCGTATTCCGGAGGAAATTGCACGGCGAAGTGTCCCGGTTATCGTTAGCCCATTTGGAATTGGACCACGGCGCATCGAGACCCAGGAGCTCGAGTTGGCAAATGCCGCCCGACTGACCCAGGCGGGCGTCAAGATCGCGATCAAAACGGAAGAGTCGCTGGGCATTGGTAGCCTTCGCGAGCTTCCGTTGGCAGCCGCTTTGGCCATGAAAGGAGGGCTCGACCACGAGCAGGCTCTTCGAGCCATCACACTCGGCCCTGCTGAGATTCTCGGCGTTCACGATCGGATAGGGAGCCTGGAACCAGGCAAAGATGCAGACATCGTTATCTTCGACGGTGATCCGCTCCACTATCTGACCCGAGTCGAACGAGTCATCATCGATGGTGAGACCGTCTTCGCGAAAGCCCCGTCGGAATAGACGAATCCTCGTCACGGGTGGCGGCGGGTATCTCGGGCGACATCTCGTAGCCCTGGCACGCCGCGACGACGAAGTGTTCTATACATTCTTCAACCATGATCCCTTGGATTCGTCCGCGGGATACCACCTGGACGTTCGGGACCATCAAGCGGTCCATGAGCTCGTCCAAAGACTCCAGCCCGATGCCATCATCCACACCGCCGGTTCCGAAGGTTCGAATGATTCCGCAAACGTCATCCGATCAGGCACAAAAAACATTACAGAAGCAATGAGAATGACGGGAGGTCGCCTTGTCCACTTATCGACCGACGTCATCTTCGATGGGCGAGGCGCGCCTTACGACGAGTCCCGTTCGCCCTCTCCCCTTCACGCCTATGGACATTCCAAAGCGGCAGCCGAGTCGACCGTGGAAAGCTATGACAACCATGTCATCGTTCGCACCTCACTCATCTATGGGCTCAACATCATGGATCGCGGAACCCAACGCATGGTGGAGACCTTGAGAACCGGCCAACCTTACCGTTTGTTCGTCGACCAACGCCGCAATCCGGTTTGGGTCGAGACGTTGAGTCGTGCCTGCCTCGAGCTAGCAAGCCTGGAGTATGTGGGAGTCCTGAACGTCGCCGGTGGACAGGTTCTGACGCGGGCCGAGTTTGGCACCCGATTGCTCGACTGGTGGCAGGTTACGGAACGGACGAACTTGACCGCAGGTCCATCGGATGGAAACAAATGGCCCCAGGATTTGGAGCTCGATCTGCGCTGTGCGAGAAGGGTCCTGAGGACACCCATGCTAGGCGTAGACGAGGTTCTCGCCGAGGGGAAACGTCAACACCGGCAGTTCGACATCTAGTTCCTTTCCAATTTCTGGAGCTTTACCTTTCGTCCTCCTGTACCGCACTCGAGGCTATTCAGCCCTTGCGACGGTCGGGTAGAACCCGCCTCTCCTCTCGAGGCGTGATGTCAAACTGGCGCCGCTGAGCCCGACGGCGGTCGGGTTGATCTCCACTCAAGAAGCTCAAGAGACAAGTGAGGCAAATCCCGTTGTCACCGGTGCTCTCGCTATCCGAACTAGGGAGTATCTGTTGTTTGCACCATGAACAAGCTTCCGAGGACATAATGTCTTTGCTCCAAAGGCCCATCAATACTCAAACACGCTATTGTTCAACGAGCAACGAGCTTGTGCAAAGCCTAGGGAGAGGCGTCGACAAATACTGTGCCACGGATCACGTTTGTAAAGAGAGAATTCGTGGTGTCGCTTGTCATAAGACTGACTCGAGGAGCCAGTTGATACCCACGAATAGAATCGCCGCAGGAACGATGAGTCTCATCCACCAGTAAAGCAAGACAAGGTATTTTGACCGATTCGACTGCGACAGCTCTTTCATAGCCTCGGCTCTTCGAACGAACCAGGAGGCAGTGAGAACCGCCATGAACGAGCCGACGACCTGCATTCCGGATCCGAACGTGAGGTCCCAGGGAATGAAGATCTTGAGGTTGATCATCGGTGGAATGGCGAGAACAAAGCAAACGACGCAACAGAAAAGGACCGCCCGTTTTCTTGTGACGGCCCAATTATCGACGATGCCTCCCACCAAAACCTCGAAGGCCGCCACATCAGAAAGATAGGCGGCTCCGAAAAGACCAAGAAAAAAGAGTAGTCCAAAAACCCATCCTCCCGGCATCATAGCGAAGGTCTTTGGCAGTGTTTCAAATATCAACCCCGGTCCGGAGGCGGGTTCCAGTCCAAAGGCAAACACCGCCGGGAAAATGGCGAACCCCGCAAGAAGCCCGGCAAAGGATGCGCTGACCCCTGTCATGACTGCCATGGTGGGGATATCCGTTTCTCCTGCCAGATAGGAGCCATAGATGACCATGAATGTGCCCCCCAGTGACATGGAAAAGAAGGCCATCCCCAAAGCCGCAGCCATAACCGACGGCGTCAAGGCGCTCCATCGGAACCCGCCAATGTACCACTCGATCCCTTCGCGGGAGCCCTCCAAAGTCACCGATCGGCAAATCAGCACGATCAATATGAGGAAGAGCGCGGGGACCACCCATTTGCTGGCCTTCTCTATTCCCTTCCTGAGTCCTTTGACGAGAACGATGCCACAGGTGAAGATTACGAAGCCGGTCATGGTCAACTGCAGAAGGAACGATTTTAGACTGAATCCGTCGGCAGGAGGCAAGATAGCCGAAGCATCGAGAGCTCCACCCAAAGCTCGAACGAGTTCGCCAAGCGCGTGAAATCCAACCCAGCCGATGGCGTTGGAATAGTAGCCGGTGGCCCAGAAAACGATAAAGAAAAGAAACGCTCCGACAAACCTTCCACCCGGAAAACCTCCTTTTTCAAAAGATCCCAACGTGCCGCGCCTCGTGTGCCGTCCCAAAATCCACTCCGCCATCAAGGCGGGTATACCAACAAAAAAAACCACAACTAAGTAGAAGACAACGAAAGCAGCGCCTCCGAACCGGCCGACCATATAAGGAAAACGCCACACGGCGCCCAAGCCAACGGCCACACCAATCATGGTCATTAGGACACCGAACTTCGATTCAAAGGTCTCTCGGTCAGCCAATTGTTCACTCATGGGAATTGATGATATTTGTTGATAAGTTGTCAGAGCAAACCGCAAGTGCATTCTGCGGACAGCTTGAGCCGCAAATGGACGGAAATTGGTAGAATTTGACGTTGAAGCCGCGAAGTCGCCTTCGTCAGGATGGGGTCGCGACCCCTCTCTTGGCGTCTTGGCGTTCCATTCCGGATTTCTTGAATTCTTGGATTCTTGGGTTCTTAGGTACTCGAGTTCTCGCGTGCCTGATATGAACGAGGTCCCAAATGAACGAAGTGGTCATTATCGATGCAGTGAGAACAGCGGTCGGGCGACACGGAGGGAGTATATCAGCGGTGCGCCCCGATGACCTTCTGGCCGTCGTGTTGAAAGCCCTCATCGAGCGCACCGGGGTGGATCCAGCCCTGGTCGAGGAAGTGTATATGGGTTGTGCCAATCAATCCGGAGAGGACAACCGGAATGTAGCCCGTATGGCAACGCTTCTCGCCGGATTTCCTCAACATGTTGCAGCGGTAACTTTTAACCGACTCTGCGCGTCAGGATTGAACGCCATCAACCAGGCGGCGCGGGCTATTCGCGCCGGTGAGGGCGACATCTTCGTTGCAGGTGGTGTGGAAAGCATGAGTCGGGCTCCCTATTCGGTTCCCAAGTCTCAAAAACCCTGGGGCAGTGGCAACGTCACAGCTTGGGACACGTCCCTTGGCTGGCGCTACCCGAATCCACGAATGGAAGCCATCTTCCCGCTCGAAGCCATGGGCGCGACCGCCGAGAACATCTATGAGACGCACAAGGGAATAACGCGTGAGCGACAAGACGCTTTTGCTCTAGAAAGCCATCGTCGGGCCGTCGAGGCCATCAACTCGGGCCGCTTCGATGACGAGATCGTCCCCGTGGCCATTCCTCAGCGAAAAGGCGAGCCTGTCATCTTCGACACCGACGAGCATCCCCGCTACCGAATCGAGGATGGCAGGTGCGTTCTCGACACCAGCATAGAGCAACTCTCAAAGTTGAAGCCTGCTTTCCGAAAAGGTGGCACCGTCACGGCAGGCAACTCCAGCGGACTCAACGACGGAGCAGCGGCAGTGCTCGTGATGAACCGAGAGACAGCCTCGGAGCTTGGAATGAAACCACTGGCACGGTGGATTTCCAGCGGAGCGGCGGGCGTCGATCCGCGCACCATGGGTCTCGGCCCGGTACCGGCATCTCACAAAGCGCTCCAACGGGCCTCTCTCACGATCGACCAGATCGACCTCATCGAGCTCAACGAGGCTTTTGCCGTCCAAGCTTTGGCCGTTATGGAACAAGCCTCTTTCCGCCATGAGATTACGAACGTCAATGGTGGCGCGATCGCCCTCGGCCATCCTCTGGGTTGCTCCGGAGCTCGAATCTTCACGACATTACTTCATGAGATGAAACGCAGGAAGGCGGAGGGACCGTCCATGCGATACGGCCTGGCGACTCTATGTGTGGGTGTAGGCCAGGGAGAAGCAACCGTTATCGAGATAATGTAGCTCTAACGATCCAGTGTCGATCACCGCTCTACACTATAAATTCGAGCTTGCTTTCCCGTCGAGTGGCGATACTCTCTAGATGCTCTTCAAAGTTGACCATGTCGAGAAGACTCCTCCCTTGAGACAATTGAGCCAGGACGTCTTCTTCTTTTCGTTGAATCTCTTCCGCTATCGGGATCCCTTCCGTGAGCTCCTCAACCGAGGCCACAATCACCCCGTCTTCATCACCAAAAAGGATATCGCCCGGTTCGACCGAAACGCCGCCGCAGG
The DNA here is from genome assembly GCA_963697355.1 of uncultured Acidobacteriota bacterium. Classification (GTDB taxonomy): domain Bacteria; phylum Acidobacteriota; class Vicinamibacteria; order Marinacidobacterales; family DATDRI01; genus CAVONV01. The sequence goes on along the minus strand of CAVONV010000013.1, from coordinate 79,335 downwards.
TGATGGGCACCTGCGTCTCGAAGATCCGTTGAGTCCTCCCGGCATTTGGAAAGATGTAACGTGAATAAACGGGCACGGGCAGTTTGCGAAGAGTCACGATATCCCTAACCGCGCCATCCACCACCAGCCCTCCGAGCCCCTTTTGGGCCGCTTCGGAAGCAAACAACTCACCCGCCAAAGCACGACGGCCTCCCCGGCCGTCCACCACCAGTACTTCACCCGGCTCAGCCTCCTTGAGTGCGAGAATCACCGTCAGAAAATCGTCTTGGCAAACGACCGTGCGAGCGCGCCCGATGAGCTTCAAGTCGGATCGAATGGGTCGGATCCCCGGGTCGAGAGTCCGAATACTCTTGTTGGCATCACACAGACAAGCCGTATCGAGCCTTGATAGCCTGTGTTTTATCTCATCGATTTTCATAAGTTGTTCCTTCCCGTCGCTTCGAGGAAACGTTCGATGCGAGCTCCTTCTCGACGTGGTCCTTGAGATCTTCTGAGTGCCCTTTTTGTTGGTTCGAGACTCAGCCAATTTCTATCCTTCTTTGGGACGGAACGCAACAGAGCCGCTATGGCTTGGTCGGGGGAACTCAATGGAGGGCACACTCCTTGGGTTCCGTTATCCGGCATCTTGTACCACGCACTAGGTACCTTGTACCATGTGCTTTGTTCTTTGAGGTAAGAAGGATGAACTCTCGGCTTCTGGCTCTCGCCTTTATCACTGTCTTTCTGACGACGCCTCTTTCGAGCCTATTCGCACAGAAATACGACTACCAACAAAAAGACGACGAGCTGCAGCCCGAGCGGATTCTCGATGCCATCGGAGTCGAGTCGGGAATGGTCGTTGCCGATGTTGGAACGGGATGGGGATATCTGGCTTGGAAGCTGGCTCGGCGTGTCGGTCCCACGGGCAAGGTATACGCCAATGATATCGACAAGGACGCTTTAGCGGCGATCGAGGATAGGTGCTCCAAGGAGAACGTTACAAACATCATCCCCGTCCTCGGCAAAATCGACGACCCCCTCCTGCCGAAAGGTCAGCTGGATATCGTCACCATACTCCACGCCTTCCATGACTTCACCCATCCGGTTGAGTTTCTGATGAATCTGAAACAAAGCCTGGCGGATGATGGAACCGTTGTCGTCATCGACTGGCACACCATTTTGGCGAAACACCGTGTGGTTGAATTGTTCGAGGATGCCGGATACGAGCTCCTTCGAGAAGAGACGTTTCTCGCGAGAGATTACGTCTGCATTTTCCAATTGCCCAACGAATAGGTGTGTAGGCCCCGAAGCATGTCGTGAAGCCGGAACTCCAACATTCTGTTAACATGACTCCCCAAGGAAGGTGGTGTTACATGAAAGTTGAATCTGTTCTCTACATGCTCTGGGTCGAGGATATGGACCGGGCCATTGCATTCTACAGGGATGTCATCGGATTGAGAGTGAAGACCGAACATTCCAAATGGAGCGAGTTGTCACTCGGCGACGCCGTCATCGCTCTTCACGGTGGAGGAAAGGGAGTCTTCCAAAAAACGGGCTTGAACTTCGAAGTCAAGAATCTCCAGAAAGCCTGCGACGATGTAAAGTCAGGCGGTGGAAGCATTGTCAATCCGCCCATGAAAATCGAGGAAGAGCCTCTCGAGCGGGCGGAAGTCGTGGACACGGAAGGCAACGCTTTCACTCTTTACGAATACGTCGGTTAAAGGTGCCCACTGATGAAGGCGATGGTCCTGAGGCAGCTCTCTCGACTCGATGAGAACGAGACGCCGCTCGAGTTGGAGGAGCTTCCCGATCCTGTTCCCGGAGCAGGAGACCTCTTGATCAAGGTGCTGGCCTCAGGTGTGTGCCATACGGAGCTCGACGAGATCGAAGGGAGAGCGCCGCCACCGCATCTGCCCGTCGTGCTAGGCCACCAAGTGGTGGGGAGAGTTGAAGCGCGAGGAGAGACAGTGGAAACGTTCCAAATCGGCGCCCGAGTCGGTGTCGCTTGGATCTTTTCGTCCTGCGGAGCCTGTCGCCACTGCCGAGAGGGCAACGAGAACCTCTGCGGGGACTTTCGAGCCACGGGGAGAGATGCCGACGGAGGCTACGCGGAGCTCTTGACGGTTCCCGAAGGATATGCCTACCCGATTCCTGAGGTTCTCACCGATTCGGAAGCGGCGCCCCTTCTGTGCGCTGGTGCCATAGGCTACCGTTCTCTGAGATTGACAGGCATCAAGGACGGTCAAACCCTAGGCTTGACGGGATTCGGCGCGTCTGCGCATCTCGTCCTCAAGATGGTGCGTTTTCACTACCCCAACATCAGGGTCTTCGTCTTCGCCAGAAGCGAAAAAGAACGAGCCTTCTCGAAAGAGCTCGGGGCGGTCTGGGCCGGGGACACGACGGACCGTTGTCCGGAAAGACTCGAGGCCATCATCGATACCACACCCGTGTGGAAACCCGTCGTGGAAGCTCTCGAGAATCTGGCTCCGGGGGGGAGACTCGTCATCAACGCCATCAGGAAAGAAGACGTCGACAAAGATTATTTGTCGAGGCTGGATTATCCCGCACATCTCTGGATGGAAAAGGAAATCAAGAGCGTGGCCAACGTCGCCCGACGTGATGTCAGAGAATTCCTGGCGCTCTCCGCCAAGATGGGACTCCGGCCCGAGGTGCAAGAGTACCCACTGGAAGACGCCAACCAAGCGTTAAAAGAGCTCAAACTGGGACGAATTCGTGGTGCCAAAGTCCTCAAATTGGAGTAGGTTTGAAGAGGCGTGATTGAGCCATGAAGAAAGTGCCGATTTTCCCCCTACCCAACGTCGTCTTCTTTCCACGTGTCGTTTTGCCTCTCCATGTCTTCGAGCCTCGTTACCAGCAGATGACGGAGGACGCCCTGGCCGGGGAGAAACTTCTTGCCGTTGCGCTGCTCAGACCCGGATTCGAAAAGGATTACTACGGGAACCCGCCCGTACATAACACGGCCACGATCGGTCGCATCGAGCACCACGAGTCTCTTGGAGAAGGCAGATATCATATCGCACTCACCGGTCTTGAAAGAGTGCGACTCGTCGAAGGTCCGCGTGACGAGGATACGGCGAAGCTTTATAGAACGAGTTGGACGGTCGCCCATCCCGAGCAGGTTCCTCCAGAGGGCTCGGCGTTAGTATCGGAATGCCAACTTCGGCTGCAGTCCCTGTGGAGTCGGCTCATTGTAGAAATCGGAGTTGAGGAAGTCGACGAGAGCCCTATCGAATCAGATCCTTCCTTTGAAGGACTGGTCAACCGAATTGCCACGTCCGTCGCTCTTTCGGCTGAAGAAAAGCAATCACTCCTCGAGCTTAGCGATTTGGCCGAGCGAGCCAAAGCCTTGGAGTCAGCCCTTCAAGAACATATTCTATATTGGAGCGCCATCCGAAGATTTCGAGATCTATCGCCTAATGATCCGAGAGTTAATTAGGGATTCCAGCAAATACTCAAGTCCTAAAGCAGAACGGTTCACTGACCTCTACCTCCTGCCCGCGCCAACCGTCACATCCACCGCACTGGTGACTGAACACTGGTGCTGGTAACTTCACTGGCTGACTGGCTACTACTCCTTGGGTTTAGCTAGGACCTCGCCCATGAACGATTCATCGAAGCTCCGGCCATCGGCTACGAGCTGACGGTATTTCACGAAGTCGATCACATCCTTCCCCGTCATCTTGCGTGTGTTGAAAGCATTGAAACCGAGGTGAGCTTCGGTCGCCATGTTGGCGGCCAGCCAGTGTCGGTTGACGATCTTGGATTGGTCCCAAAAGAACTTCTTCTTCATCCGGATCCCGTCGATGGATTTCATGAGGCAACCGGGAAATAGGTTGGTGAATTTCCACGTAATCGAATCGATTTCCGCGTCCAGTTGAGAAAAATCCACCGGCAGCGACTTCATTTTTGTCTTGGCCTCTTTGGCCGCATCGCCTTTGACCTGCTCGCCGTAAACGATTTCACCATCGTCAACATACTTATCGGTGACCACCAGCGGATTCCGAATGATGTGATCGCCTTCCTTCAATACCGGAACCGCCTTGGTAATGAGTCCCAACCGAGCCATCTTGTAAGCCGACCAAAGCTCACAGGACACACAGTTGTAGAGCGCCGCTTCGATGCTCAACATCCACGGAAGGAAGTCAGTGGACCCGCCGTCGGGGGCTGATCCATGGCGCGGGCCGGCTTGGCCGAACATCGCCAAATCGGAGGACAAGGTCAAGTCACAGGCCATTCCGATCTCCTGCCCTCCGGCGACCCTCATTCCGTTCACACGGCAGACGACGGGTTTCTTGCACATCAGAATCGCATCGACCATTCCGTTGAACAGATCCATATAGGCGCCGTACTCGAAGGACCGGCCCGAGTAGTATTCAGCATACTCCTTCGTGTTACCGCCCGTGCAAAACGCTCGATGGCCGACGGCGGTGAAAACTACCAGCACAACACTCCTGTCGGCTGAGGCGCGCCCAAATCCGGCGATCACACCTTTGACCATATTCGTGGTGTACGAGTTCAGCTGCTCAGGATTGTTCAAGGTAATCCATGCTGTATGAAGCCCTTCGACGGCTTTGCCCTCTGGATCCTTGACGGGTTTCAGTTCATAGATGACCGAGGGAGCCTCGGTCCCAAAGTACTCGGTGCCGAAAAGCTCGTGGTCCTTGATCTCGTTATCGCGAGGCAGCCAATCCAGATCACCCATATTCCCCTCCCCTTAGCGCTGTGTCAGTATCCAGTGACCAGTAACCAGAGTTCTTGAGTTCTTGAGTTCTTGAGTTCTTGAGTTCTTGAGTTCCTACCCTACTTCACTGATAGCCGAGCTCGTCTTTGCCCAGGTCGTTCCGGATTCCTCGAGGCTGTAGTAAACCTTGATCTCCTCCAGTTCGTCGAAAATCTGCGGAACCACTTGGAGCTTCATCCCAATCTCGATGTTTTCCTTCTTGATGCTGTCACCAATCCAAGCTAACAATCTGCCTCCTTCATCCAGGTCGACCACACCCACGGTATACGGTGTGAGATCCTCGAAACCGGTGGGGGCAGCAACGATCTCCGTGAAGGTGTGAAGCGTGGCCCTCCCGCTCATCTCGAAGAACTCGAACTCGCCGCTCATACATTCTTCGCAGTCGGCTCGCGGCGGAAACGACTTGGCGCCACATTTCTTGCAGCGCGTTCCCATGAGCCGCCCGTCTTTCAAGTGCTGAGCAAACTCCGAGACCTTCGTGTACGGCGAAAAATTGACCTTTCCAAACCACTTGAACATGCCTAATCCCTCCTCAGCACGTGAACGAAACAATATTGCCCTATGCCACCCACGTTGTGGGTGAGACCCACGTCGGCATCCGGGACCTGGCGCTCACCGGACTCTCCACGGAGTTGCTTGGCAATCTCATAAGTCATCGAGACTCCTGTCGCCCCAATCGGATGCCCCTTTGCTTTCAAGCCACCGTCCACATTGACCGCTACTTTGCCACCGACATAGGTCTGACGTTCCTCGATGAGCTTCCCACCTTGCCCTTTTTCGCAGAAACCCAGGTCTTCGTAAGCCATGATCTCGGCGATGGTGAAGCAGTCGTGGACATCCGCAACTTTGATATCTTGGGGTCCCACACCCGCCATCTTGTAAGCGTCTCGGGCAGCTTGTTCCGCACTCGGCAATCCAACGAGATTGGGTCGCCGGAGAACGGACATACTCGCGGTAGCGCAGGCCACGCCGTCCAGCCAAACGGTTTTGTCCGAAATGTCCTTGGCTTTGTCTTCGCCCGCCAGGATGACGCAAGCTGCTCCATCAGCATTGGCACAACAATCATAGACTTGAAAGGGACTCGAGACGTGGTCGGAAGCAAGCGCCTTTTCTCTGGTGATCTCTTTTTGAAAGAGAGCATAAGGATTCCTGGCTCCGTAGTAATGATTTTTCACCGCCACATCCAGAAGCTGCTCTCGTGTGGTCCCGTACTCGTGCATATGGCGACGAGCAAACAGTGCGTAATAGCCTGGAAACGTGGTCCCGAATACCGACTCCCATTGCACTTCACCGACTCGACCCATGAGGGCAAGAATCTCCCCGGTGGAGAGCTCGGTCATTTTCTGGCATCCGATCACGGCAACGATGTCGTGGACACCTGCCTTGATGGACATCCATGCCGTTCGTATGGCAGCACTTCCCGAAGAGCAAGCCACTTCCGTGAGCCACGTCGGTTTTGGATTCAATCCAAGATATTCTTGAACCACTCCAGGAAGGGAACGCTGTTTGTGGTACTCGGGTACCGAACCAATGACTGAGGCATCGACGTTCTCGCGTGATAACCCCGCGTCTTCGAGCGCTTCTCGGAAAGCTTCGAAGGCCAACTCTTGGACTGTGGCGTCACTACGTCGACCGAAGATGCCGTGTCCAATACCAACAATTCCCACTCTACTCATAAGCTCATCACTCCTGAACTAGGTTCGGTGTAGCAACTGCTTGTGTTTCTCTTGGCAATCCGCGTTCTTTGTCTATTTGACTGACCACTGCCTAGCGCCCACCGCTCACTAACCACCGTTTGCTGTTTACTGTTTACTGGTCACACTAGCCGGAGGCGCTATTGAATAACCTAGGCGCCTCCTAGATATACTGTCCCCCGTCGATCTTGATCACTTCGCCGGTCACGTGTCGCGCCCGATCGGAACAAAGGAAGACGACGACGTGTGCACAGTCTTCCGGACTTGCGAAACGCCCTAGAACCGTTTCGTCCATCGCACCGACAAGAAACTCCTGTGGAATGCTGCGAGCCATGTCAGTCATTACCATTCCGGGGGCCACGACGTTGACATTCACATTGAACTTACCGAGCTCTTTGGCAAGAGTTTTGCTCAAAGCAATCTCGCCGCCCTTCGATGCCGAGTAGTTTGCCTGTGCAAACTTGCCCCTGATTCCGTTGATGGAGGAGATGTTCACGATCTTCCCTTCTTTTTGATCCTTGAACACCATGGCTGCCGCTTTGTTGTAGTTGAAGTAGCCTTTGAGGTTCACGTTGATGACCGTGTCCCACTGCTCTTCGGTCATCTTCCAGATGACTCCATCCCAATTGATACCGGCGTTACACACCATGATGTCGAGACGCCCAAACTCCCTGACGACGGTATCCACCATGTTCTGGGCATCCTGATAACTCGAAACATCCGCCTTGACGGCGAGCCCCTTTCGACCCATATCCTCGATCTGGCGAACGACTTCCTTAGCTTCCTTGTCGTGCCGACGATAGTTGATGGCGACGTTGCAACCTTCCCTCGCAAGCTCGGTCGCGATTGCCGTGCCGATCCCTAAGCTGCCGCCGGTGACAATAGCGTTTTTTCCTTCGAGACCTAGGTCCATACATTCCTCCTCGGTGTCTGCGGTTGGACGGGACTCACGGCGACACATTACACAATGTGCGGATGAGCGAGTCAAACATGAAACACACGAGGTGACTAAGCTAAATGACTCATTTCGCTACAGAACAAGAAGACGCGTTCGAATGCCACTGCGGTCACTCAACTCTGAGCCGACCCTCGAGACACCGTCTCCCACCGAACTCGAATTTGCATTGCAGGTCAACCCGTGACAAATTTGGCGTAGGACGGGTTCGGAAAAAATTACCGTTTCTGCAGAAATTCGTGGGTCTCAGACCCTTCTAGGGAAGGTTTTTCTGTGGAGCTACTGAAACCACTTTCGATGAAGCAACAGGACAAAGAAGAGTACGTATCCCTCGCCCTCAAGGGACTGATGGAGCAGATTGGGGAGGACTCGGTTCAGGGTGTTTTGGACCTCGGTCCTGCAGTAGGCACCAATGTCGATTTTTTCTCCAACCGTTCCCGCAATTTCTATGTGGCCGATCTCCTTCGTGAGCTCGAGAAAAAGCAACTCGACGGATCCGACAACGAGATCAGATGGGATTCCGTCTTCGCTGAGCTTCTTCCTTACGAAAAAGAAACGCGCTTCGATATCATCCTCGCCTGGGACGTTTTGAACTACCTGCAAAAACACCAAATTGTGGGCTTCGCCGTGGCCGTGCAACCGTTTTGCAAACCCGGGACCACTCTTTTGGCTCAAATCGCGACACGTAAGTCGATGCCCGCCCGATCGCGCCGCTACCACATCTTGGGCAACGAAAGACTCCTCTACCAAAACTCGACGCAGGCCGTTCGCTCCTCACCACTGTATTGCGAGCCCGATCTTCGCCGGATGCTGGCGGGATTCGAGGTGAAGAACACGTATTTGCTTCGCAACGGCACCCACGAATACTTGTTCTCATACAATCCCTGACGTTGTTCTAAAGAGCGGGAACTACCAATACTCTCGCCCAACTTGAGCCTCCACTGGTGATCTGAAATAGCGGTCGTTGACCCAGAGTTGGGTCTTAACACGCAGTTATTATGGATTTTATGCGATTACAATGGGTTTCGACCAAAAACCACCTTGTGTCAGACCTTCGAACTTCAACCCAGACCATACATATCCATTTGTAAAGAAAGAAGATAAGCGAAACGGCCTCCTGCGAGGCGCGACGGAGACCGTCTGGACCGAAATCTGGCACCAAATATGCTCTTAGATGTATTTGCGAATATTCGCAGATAAGAGGGGCCGTGGGGGAAAGAATATGAAACGCGTCTTTTACCAGTTCCACGCTGAGGTTTGTAAGTCCATCGTTCATCCCAAGCGCCTCGAGATCCTCGACCACCTTCGTGATCAGGAACGCAATGTGAACGAGCTCGCTCAACTCATGGAGGTTCCCGCGGCCAATGTCTCCCAACACCTGGCGGTCCTCAGGAACTCCGGCGTCGTTCAGAAACGGGTAGAGGGGACGACGGCTTACTACAGCTTGATCGATCAGCGCGTCGTCGAGGCTCTCGATCTCATGAGCAGAGTGATGGAGGAGCAGCTCGCCACGCGCAGAGAAGCAATGGAATCCAAGAGAGACACGGACAGTTGACGCCGATTCACCTCGAAGGTGACGGGACTCGAATACCAAAATGGATTTAAGGAGTGACAAACATATGACAAAGGCCAAATTCCTGGTTGTTCTCACCTTGATAGGCATTCTCGTGACTGGGACAGCTCATGCGACCAACGGCTATTTCGCACATGGCTACGGCACCTTCTATAAAGCGCTGGCTGGCGCCGGCGTTGCCATGGCGTTCAACACCTTGGCACCCTCAACCAATCCAGCCGCGATGGTTTATGTCGGCAAACGGTATGACTTGGGCGTGTCGATGTTCACGCCGGATCGGCAGTACACCGTCACAGGCAATCCTTCCGGCTTCCCGGGCACCTTCGGCTTGGCACCCGGAACCGTAGAAAGCGGTTCGCCCATATTCGCCATTCCCGGATTCGGAGCCAACTGGATGGTGGGAGAGAGAAGCTCCTTCGGAATCGCACTCTACGGCAATGGCGGCATGAACACGGACTACGACTTCCGCACATTCGGCTTCGAACCCACGGGCGTGAACCTCTCCCAAATGTTCATTACGCCGACTTACGCTGTCAAGCTGGCCGACAACCATGCCGTTGGATTCAGCGGGATTTTGGCCTATCAGATGTTCGAGGGGTGCTGTTCAATATCGTCGCTCCAGGTGTCGTCGAGCAGCACTTGACCTTCGGTGTCTCCAAAGGGATCGGTGAAGGCAAATCCATCAACTTTGCCATGATGCGGGCGTTCCGCAAGGAAATCGATGGTCCCAATACGCTGGAGGCTCCGGGCTTCCAAACCATCGGGTTGGCCATGAGTGAATGGGAGTTCGATATCTCTTTCTCGTTTGGATTCTAGGAGGAGTTCGAAAATGAGTGAGCTCTCTCGAAGACATTTCATAAAGCTCGGAGGGGCCGGAGCCGGAGCCATGGCCTTCTCCGGTTTCGGCACCAATTGGTGGGGCCTCGACGCCAACCGCATCCACGATCCCGGAACCGAAGGTGATCGCGTTGTCCCTACTTTTTGTGAGCTGTGTTTTTGGAAATGCGGTGTCCTGGCTCACGTCAAGGACGGCCAAGTGACCAAAATCGTCGGAAACCCGGCCCACCCGCTATCCAAAGGGCGACTCTGCCCTCGGGGAACGGGCGGTATCGGCCTTCTCTACGATCCGGATCGCTTGAAAGTGCCTCTTCTTCGAGTCAAGAAACGAGGAGAGGAAGTCTTCGAGGAAACCACCTGGGACAAAGCCCTCGATGTGGTCGCAGAGAACATGACGCGCATCAAGGAGAAACATGGGCCGGAAGCCTTCGCCTTGTTTCTTCACGGGTATGGGGGGAGTTGGTTCAAGCACCTCATGACGTACTACGGCTCGCCGAACGTGGCGGCTCCCTCTTACGCCCAATGCCGCGGCCCCCGTGAAGTCGGATTCTGGCTGACCTTCGGCCAGGGCGTGGGCTCTCCCGAGGCCATCGATATCGCAAACACGCGATGCTTGACGCTCATCGGGTCACACCTGGGCGAGAACATGCACAACACCCAGGTGCAGGACTTGGCCGATGCGGTGGGTAACGGCGCGGAGCTCGTCGTCGTCGATCCGAGGTTTTCTGTAGCTGCCAGCAAAGCGCGTTACTGGCTTCCCATCAAACCAGGGACCGACATGGCGCTTCTTCTTGCTTGGATGAATGTCATCGTCACTGAAAAGCGCTATGACATCGACTTCATCAACGAGCATGCCTTGGGATTCCAAGAGCTCGAGGAGCACGTCAAAGACAAGACTCCGGAATGGGCTTACCCCATCACCGGCCTCAAGCCCGAGCTCATTCGAGAAACGGCTCGCTTCATTGCCTCGTTCAAGCCGGCGTCGCTCGTCCACCCGGGACGAAGGACGACATGGTACGGTGACGATGCCCAACGGTCGAGAGCCATCGCCATCTTGGCAGCCCTTCTGGGAAGCTGGGGGCGAAAAGGCGGCTACCTCATCCCAACAGCCGTGGAGGTTCCCGCTTACCCGTACCTCGCATGCCCCACGACTCCAAAAGAAGCCGCGGACAAGCCGGTCCCCAACCTCTATCCTCTTTCGGAGGAGGTCCTCGCTTCGGGTCTTTGTGACGCCACGATACCTGGAAAGGCCCCCTATGACTTGAAAGGTTGGCTGGTCTACGGCACCAACTTGCTCCACTCGTTGCCGGATCCACGTCAAGTCCAAAAGGCGATTCAGGAGCTCGATTTCATCGCGGCCATCGATGTGCTTCCCACCGAGATCTGCGGATGGGCCGATGTGGTTCTTCCCGAATGCACCTACTTGGAGCGCTACGACGATGTGTGGTCCCCGGCGTACAAAGAGCCCTTCGTCGCCCTGCGCCAACCCGCGGTGGAGCCCATGTACGACTCGCGCCCCGGTTCATGGATCGCGCGCGAGATAGGTCGACGCCTTGGGCTCGAGTCGTTCTTCCCTTGGAAGGAAGGCGTCGAAGCCGTACGACATCGAGTGGAGTCCGCCGACCTGAGCTGGGCCACGCTAGAGAAGGACGGCGTCGTCCTCGGCGAAAAGCTTCCCGTCAGCGAAGAGGAAGGCCTCGTTCCAACCTTCTACACCGATAGCGGCAAGATTGAGCTCCATAGCAAACCCCTCGCGATGATGGGCTTCGACCCTATCCCGAACTATACGGCACCGGATGATCCGCCCGTCGGGATGTTTCGTCTTCTCATCGGTCGCTCACCGGTCCACACCTTCAGCCGCACGACCAACAATCGATTCCTCTCGCAGTGTCACTCGGAGAACGAGGTTTGGCTCAACGCCGACGCAGCGAAAGCTCTGCCCGGATTCGAGCAATCGCCATTGAAATCCGGTGACCGCGTCGTACTCGAGAATCAGGATGGCGTGCGCAGCAATCCCATCAAAGTAAAGGTCACGGAACGGATCCGCGGCGACTGCGTGTACATGGTTCACGGATTCGGCCATACCGCGAAGGGTCTCAACTACGCAAGAGGACGAGGAGCGTCCGACGCCAACTTGATCACGCGCTACAAGACCGACCCCATTATGGGTGGAACAGGCATGAACATGAACTTCGTACGCATCCTCAGCCCGGAGGCCGCCGCATGAGATTGAAGAAACGATACGCCATGGCAATGGATACACGGCGCTGCGTGGGCTGTCACGCTTGTGTCCTCGCCTGTAAGGCGGAGAACCGGCTACCGGAAAACGGTTTCAGAGATTGGATCGTCAACGAGGCGAGCGGTAAGTTCCCGAACCTCACCATGGAAATACGTTCCGAACGCTGTCACCATTGCGAGAACCCCCCTTGTGTCACTGCCTGCCCGACGGGTGCGAGTCACGTCAACATCGGAGGAACGGTCCTCGTGGAGCATCGCAAGTGCACGGGCTGCAAGGCTTGCATGGCAGCTTGCCCCTACGATGCTCGCTTCATCCATCCCGATGGCTATGCCGACAAATGCACGTTCTGTCTCCATAGAGTCGAGAACGGGCAGCTACCGGCTTGTGTCGAGATTTGTCCGACCAAAGCGCTCACGTTTGGAGACCTGGCGGACGCCGAAAGTGAAATCGCTCGTATTAAGCGTAGCCGAAAAAACAAGGTCCTCCAGCCCGAGCAAGGGACCGAGCCCCAGCAGTTTTTCTTAGTGTAAGGCTTCCTCATGTTCTGGCAAACGAAGCAGTGGATGCACACAGGAAGCCGGCCCGGAGGGCCGCCGGCCAGGAGGAATCGCGGAGCGAGGGAATCTGGCCGTAAAGGCGCGAGCGAGGAGCGAGCGCCGGGAGCGGAGCGAGGAGTCTCCGCGACCACTAATTGATGGAGAAGAGCAAATGGAACGTTCGGAGAAATTCTGGAACCCATACTTAGCCGGCATTGCCCTTGGAATGGTTCTTCTCGCGAGCTTTCTCATCATGGGTAAGGGCATCGGAGCCTCCGGCGCGGCGAACCGGATCGGTGTCGCGGCCGTCAACGCCGTCAATCCCGAGCACGTCGACGCCAATCCTTACATGGCGAGTCTCAAGGAAGACGGAGGAAGCCCATTGAACGGCTGGATCATGTTCGAGCTTCTCGGCATGTTTCTCGGCGGCACGGTAGCCGCCTACACCGCGGGCCGCATCAAGAAACAGGTCACCGGAGGCACGAGGATTTCAGTCCCCTCTCGTTTGGGATTCGCTCTCACCGGCGGCGTATTGATGGGGATGGCCGCCCGTCTAGCGAGGGGATGCACTTCAGGCCAAGCCCTGACCGGTGGTGCCGCTCTGTCTCTGGGAGCCTGGATTTTCATGTTCTCGGTATTTGCCGGTGGATATGCACTGGCTTATTTCATGAGGAGGCAGTGGACATGATGTTCCCATTCGATTCTCTTGTCACCGAGCATAAAGAGCTCGGACTCATCGTCGCCGTCCTTCTCGGTTTTGGATTCGGCTTCGTCCTCGAACGCGCCGGTTTCGGCCGTTCCACCAAGCTGGCCGCTCAGTTCTATTTCACCGACATGACCGTCTTCAAGGTGATGTTCAGTGCGATCGTCACCGCTATGCTCGGCTTGGTGCTCGTCTCCGGTCTGGGCCTTGCAGACCTACCCATCTTGTCTCAGAAGATCGTCAGCTGGACCTACATATGGCCGATGTTGATCGGTGGTCTCGTCCTTGGCGTTGGCTTCATCGTCTCCGGCTATTGCCCGGGCACTTCGGTGGTTGGTGCCGCATCGGGCCACATCGACGCCTGGGTGACTTTTGGCGGAGTCGTATTGGGGTCTCTCTTCTACTCCGAGATACAACCTCTCATCGTAAGCTTCCACAACAGTGGTGAGCTCGGGGCACGTTTCCTCTATGGAGATCTCGGGATACCGGCCCAGGTGCTCGCCGTCGGAGTGGTCGTTATGGCCGTCGGTTGTTTCATCGGAGCTGAAAAAGTGGAAGCCATCTTCGCACGAAAGAAGACGGAAAAACCGGGGCCGACACAAGAGCGGTCGCCTCGGCCTTTCGCACGCCGACTGGCTTTCGCTACGTTTGGATTCGTGGCCATACTCGCGGCAGCGACACTGCTTGCTCCCGTACCGACAACGGATGCGTCGATTAAGCAACCGGAGCTCATCGGTCCCGCGACCTTGGCACACCGGGTTCTCGAAGAGCCATGGAACATCCGCATCGTCGATGTGCGTGGTCGAGAGGCCTGTGCGAAAGAAAGGGTTCCCGGCTCCGAATGTGTACCGGAAGCCGACCTAGCAAATCTTGGGTTGGAGTACGTCTCGGGTCACAAAGACCTCATCGTGGTCACCGAGACGGGTCAACAAGAGATACCTTCCGCGACGTTTGGGTATCAAGGACGTATCTTTACCTTGGAGAACGGTTTCGAGGCTTGGAAACAATTCGCACTGAGCGTACCGGAACCACCGGGACCGGCAGCCTCAGAGGAAGATCGAAACGGTTATCTGTTTCAAGCGGCCCTCTACCAAACGTTAACCGGAGACGGCCAAGCTGCAGCACCTCCTCCAGCGTCAACCGCGGTCTACGTCCCCAAGAAGAAAAAAGGTGGCGGTGGGTGTAACTAGAGGCAACAACTCATGACGGAACTCGACATTTTCAGAAACAGTCACCTCGTTGATCCCAACCTTCATATCTGGGGTTGGGAGATTCCGGTATACCTCTTCCTAGGCGGCCTGACCGCTGGATTGATGATCTTGGCTCCCCTACTCGCCTGGCGTCTCGAGGACAAACGATCGAATTGGTCCCGCTGGCTACCTTTTGCAGCCCCGTTGATTTTGTCCGTGGGCATGTTCGCCCTTCTTTTGGATCTGGAATACAAGACCCATGTCTTTCGCTTCTACACCTCGTTTCAATGGACATCGCCCATGTCATGGGGTTCCTGGATCCTCGTTTTGATCTACCCGGCCGTTTTATTGTTGGGCTTGGCCTATTTGACACCTACGGAGGTTGAAAGCCATGCAGGCTTTCTAGGTTGGACCTCTTTGAAGAACGTCGTAGGACGGCTTCGAGACTTTGCCATCCGTCATCTCCGAGCCCTGGAGTGGTCCAACTTGATACTCGGTGTGGCGTTGGGTGCCTACACAGGTATTTTGCTCGGCACCCTCGGGGCTAGAGCGCTTTGGAGCTCAGGATTGCTGGGCCCCCTCTTCCTCGTCTCCGGACTCTCAACGGGAGCGGCATTGTTCATGCTCTTCCCCATCAACAAAGATGAACATCATCTCGTAAGGAACCTGGATATTGCAGCCATCGGGTTGGAGTTGGTCCTGCTGGGTCTATTCTTCGTTGATCTCATGAACGGAAGTGGGCAAGTGGGACGGCAAGCCGCGAGCCTCTTTCTGGGGGGATCCTATACGGCGGTATTCTGGTCTCTGGTTGTCATCGCCGGCTTGATGGTCCCACTCTTCCTGGAGGTTTACGAATCGCGCCACAAGATGCGCGCAACCTTGGTGGCACCTGTTCTCTTGCTGATCGGTGGATTCGCTTTGCGTTGGATTCTCGTCACCGCTGGACAAGTAGGGCTCTGAGACCCGGGTTTGTAGAGCGCTAGCTCTCTTGCCCCGATTCCATCTGCCCCACGATCTCCAGGAACCGCTCGATGGGCTCGAGCTGAGCCAACGCCTCCATGACACGATTCATATCCAACGCCACGTAGTCATGGATGAGCACGTTGCGAAAACCAGGAAGTCTCTCCAGCTCCTGAACCAGATCGCTTGGAAACCGGTCGTCCTTCGCGAGATTGTGAATCGCCTGTCGGTAGTCCTCGAAACGATCTCCACGCTGCGCCGACAGCTCCCCCGCGATGTCGATGACGAGCTGACAGACCGTCATCAAGGAAAAGAGAATGTCGTTGTGTAGAGAAAGATCGCGCTCGAGAGATTCCGGCCCGCGTACACGCGGCCGAATCTGTTTCAGATGCTCCAAGTGCCGACGCAGCTCGGCTAGACGTTCGATCAGATAAGTCATCTCATTATGGCATCGAGCTTGATGCGACGTGTCCGTCGAAGAAACGGCTCGATGTCGGCAGCTCGAATCAGAGTGTCACGCACGAAGGCATGATCGACTTCGGCGTCGGAACAAAAGAGACGCTCACCGTCGGTGACGATACGACGGGCCAGCTGCGGAGGCGCATCGTTGAGAATCACGACGTCAACCAGCCGTCCCAGCTCACTCGTCAGTCGGGAAGACATTCCAACCCGCACTTCGAAACGGTCTTTGGAAGAGCGACAAGCCTCCCAAGATAGGAGCACACCCAGGTCGATGTCACTTTCGCGATGGGCTCGAGACGAGGCTTGACTCCCGAAGAGATAGACGGAAACGATCACCTCATCCGCTTCCGTTTGCAGAGCTTCCCGAATACGCTCCCGCAATTCCAGCACGATATGGTCCCTCTGTTGCGATTCTCCCTTGGTATGCAGCGTAGCACGGTCTGCGGGTTCTTACTAGACGCCCGATCCCTCCGGATCCCATGTTTCCAAGCCGAGTTCCCGCTCCGAAAGAGAAAGCTCCTGCCACTCGAGTTCAGCGGACCACACTATCGCTTACTGAATCCTCTTCAACACCGGGAGCCTTTTCCCAGGTGTACTCCCTTCCGAGAGCGTGTTTATCGAACCAATCGAGCTCCACGTTCACCTTGAAGAGCTCGTGACGAAGCTCACGCCAACCGTGAGGCTCGCGAGGCGCCATGTAGAGATGAGCGGGGACGCCGTTCGATCTTGAGAGCCCGGTAAAGCTCCACCGATTGCGGCGGCGGCACCCGAACGTCGTTGGCGCCGACCAGCACGATAGTCGGTGTCTTGACCTTCCAGATATCCTTCAGCGGCGAATGATCCCAGTAAAGATCGATGGGGCGTCCTTCTGCCACGGTGTGCCACCGAACCAGGGTGTGCGGTAGATTCGCACGTCGCTCTGTCCGTACATGGAGATCCAGTTCACGGCGCCGGCACCCGATGACGCCGCTTTGAAACGGTCGGTGTGGGTGATGATCTTGTTGGTCATGTGGCCGCCGCCGCTCCAGCCCATCTTGACCATCCGATCGCCGTCGGCGATTCCTTTCTCGATGAGGTAGTCGACACCGGTCATCACGTCGAGGTGGGACTGCTCGTAATAGTGACCGACCATGTCGCGTAGGAAATCGTCTCCGTAGCCGGTGCTGCCGCGGTAGTTGGGCTTGAACACGACCCAACCTCTGGCGGCCAAGACGTGGACGTAGTTGCTCCAACCTCCGAAGCCGAACTTGTCGGAGGCCGCCGGTCCTCCATGGGTCTGCACGCACAAGCGGGTAGCGCTTTCCCTCCTCGTAGTCGAGCGGGTAGTAAAGAAGCCCTTCGACCGTCACACCGTCCGCACCTTTCCACTGGATGGCTTCTTGTCGCGGAATCAGGAACTCCTCGTCAGGTAGTCGAAGACGTGGTGACCTGCTTTGGAGCTGTCCCGTCTCTGCCGTCGAACATGTAGATGTCACCGGCATTGGTCCGATCACTGAGCGTCACGACATGTCCGGTCGATCTTCGGCGCGTAGTCGTAGCCACGAAGAAGAGTGATCTCCCTTCGTAATCTGCTCTAGCTTTTCAGTGGCGACGTCGACGACGAACAGCTCGGTCCGGACGCCCGTGTTGGCGACGAAGATAATCGACTTCCCATCACCCGACCAGGTCGCCCCCATGACCTCATGGGGCATGTCCTCGAGAATCATTCGGTGCTGTCCGCCTGACGCAGGCACCAAGAAAAGGTTGTCGTTGTAGTAGGTCTCGAAATCCTCGCTGGAATCGGTTGTGAACAGAACCGTCGAGTTGTCCGGAGAGAGCTGGGCGCCGCGGTAGATCGAAAACCCCGCCGACTCGAGACCGTGTTGTCCGTGAGCTGTTTGGCGCCACTACCGCTGGTCGTCATCAGCCACACTTCGCCCTCGTCCGAATCGTCGTAGAGAGGGGACGGGGCGCGGTGATGGGCAATCATCGTGCCGTCGCGAGAGAGCTGATAGCCGATTACCGAGAAATCGCCTTCCGTGATCCGCGTCTCTTCGCGACATCGATGGAAATCTTCCAAAGATGCCGCTGTTTGTAGTCCTCGTCGAAGGCAAAGACATCGTCCTTGGCCTTGTCGCGCTTCTTCTCCTCCTCGGTCTTGGGGTCGTCCGCCAGGAAGTAGATGAACTTGCCGTCGGGAGACCACTGGATGTTGGATGCCGGAGTCTCGTGCTGGGTAAGGGGGCGCGCCTCTCCGCCCTCATTGCTGAGGAGAAAGACCTGGCCGTGGTCGTCTTCCTCCGCTTCCGTCTCATCCCGCGTGGCGATGAAGGCAATCCATTTGCCGTCCGGGGACCAGCGAGGGACGCTTTCGCCCTTCTCTCCGTTGGTCATCTGGATCCGTTCAGTGCCGTCGGAGTTCACCCGCCAGATGTGACTGATGCGTCGATTCTCCTTCCAGTTCGCTTCGGCCAGAACATAGAGAATCTGCTTCCCGTCCGGAGACAGCTGAGGGTCGGTCAAGGAGGGAACATTGATGAGATCGACGACCGTCATCGGGCGCTTTTCCTGAGCGCCGACCATCGCCGAGATGAGGCCCATAGCGACGACCGCTACGGTGCAACATGTTGCTCTCTTACGAAATGGCTTCATAATCATTTCCTGTCCTAGAATTTTGGTCCTTGCCTACGTTTCCTTTCAATCCAGGACGAAAACTAGCACAACTGAATCAAGAAGCAAATATGACGCCGTGTATTCAGGAAGCGACGTTTTTTCCGCTGCACCACGACTCGGCCACCGCGACCGTTTCTTCCTCAACTCGGATATGCTATTTTTCGACTCTCAGGAGTGGTCTCTATCATCCTTATTCCTTTCGGCTGTCGCACGCAACGCATACGTCCAGGAGGTCTCTTCATGAACAACGCACTCCATCTCACGTTGATTCTCTTGCTCTCCGCACTCGTCGGCTCGTCATCGACGGCCCAAGGTCCCGAAGAAGTCGACCTCTTGATCCGAGGCGGCCGCATCGTGGACGGAACCGGAAGTCCATGGATACAGGCCGACATCGCCGTCCGGGGTGACACCATCGTCGCCGTAGGGCGAGGTTCGGTTGAGCCTCGCCGCATCATCGATGCTTCCGGCATGGTCGTCTCCCCCGGTTTCATCGACATGCACGCACACTCCGAATACGGGCTCATCGTCGATCCCCGCGGACTCAGCAAGGTGACACAAGGAGTCACCACCGAGGTGATTGGAGAGCATCTTTCCGCGGGACCGGTCAAAGGAAAAGCCGAGGACGATCCAATGATGGTTTCCAAACCCATTGAACGTGACTGGACCACTCTCGGTGGATTCTTCGACCGGATTCGGAAGGCCGGTATCGGTCCCAATCTGGTCTCCTATGTGGGCTCCGGTCAGGTCCGCGCCTGTGTCGTCGGCTATGAAGAAAGACCCGCCAGTCCCGCGGAACTGGAAGAAATGAAGGCGCTGGTCGCCGAGGCGATGGAAGAAGGGGCATTTGGTCTTGCCAGCGGATTGGCCTACGTTCCCAACGCCTACGCGTCAACGGAAGAGCTCATCGAGCTCACCAAGGTGGCGGCCTCCTACGGCGGCTTCTATGTCACTCATTTGCGCCCAGGGCTCGAAGGGCTTCGAGAGGGGATCCAAATCGCCCGGGAGGCGGGTACGCCCATGGATATCTTCCACATGAACTCGACATCGTCCTCGGAGGTCAACGCGTTCGTTGCCGAAATCGAAAAAGCACGCCGCGAAGGTGTGGATGTGACCGGTAACGTCTACCCCTACATTGCCGGTTGGACCTACTTGAAGTCTCTTCTTCCTCGCTCGGTGCAGGAAGGAGGAAACGACGCCATGATTTCCCGCCTCCGTGACGAAACGGCGCGGAAAGCCCTCATCGAGGAGATGCAGGAACGAGAAGCCCGCCGCCCCCGGTGGGAACGCACGTTCGTCAGCTCCTACAATCCCGACGTGGACGGACTTTCCATCCTGGATCTTGGAAAGAAACGGGGCACATCTCCTGAGGAAGCCCTGATCGATTTGCTCATCGAGCAAAACGGAGAGGGCTTTCAAATCAGCTTTGGTAATACGGAAGAAAACCTCGCCGTGGCGTTGCGCCAACCCTGGACCACCATCGGGTCCGACGGGTGTGCTTTGAACATCGGCATGAGAACCGCCTTGGGAAAGCCACATCCCCGTTCCTTCGGTACCCACGCCCGGGTACTCGCGAAATACGTTCGCGAAGAAAATCTCATCCCGCTGGAAGAAGCGATCCGCAAGATGACCTCCTTCCCCGCAGCCCGACTCGGACTCGCGGATCGTGGGCTCTTGAGACCCGGCATGAAGGCCGACGTGGTGGTCTTCGATCCCGATCGGATTCAGGATCAAGCTACGTTCAAAGAGCCCGAACAATATGCGACCGGTATCGACTGGGTCTTCATCAACGGCACCGCAGTGGTCGAGGAAGGCAAACCCACCGGAGCGCTCCCGGGACGGGTTCTACTGGGTCCGGGCACGAAGTGACGTCTGCCTATGTAACACCGTCGTGGATGGCTGTTGTTCTTGCTCACGGTCGCAATCGGCTCAATCGGCTGCGGTGGGTTGACTACCCTCTCCAACTCTCCTACGATGGCCCAACAGAACTTCTGTCGAAGATTGGCGGTAGGCGATGTCTCTCCCGCCCGGCCGCATGCTTGGTCCCTACGAGATCCTCACGCCCATCGGGGCGGGCGGGATGGGCGAGTCTTCTTGAAGAAGCAGAGCGGTCGGTTTGGCTTGAATATCCCTCTTCGTCTGCTAAGCTAGGATTCGGAGGTTCCACATGAGCATCACGCTCTCGCGTCGGCTGTTCACGACACGAGAATTCCGCAATATGATAGAGACTGGCGTCCTTGGTGAGGACGACCGAGTCGAACTAGTGGACGGAGAGATTGTAGAAATGACCGCCACCGGGCACCGCCACGCAACATGTGTGAGAAAGCTAAACCACCTCTTCAAGAAAGTCGGAGATCGAGCTCTCGTCGACGTCCAGAATCCCTTGGGAATCTCCGACGGCGATGATTTTTATCCGGACTTCGTCCTCCTCAAGCCCCGCGACGATGTTTATAGCGGAGCGATCCCCCAGGCAACGGATGCACTGCTCGTCGTGGAGGTCTCCGACACGACTCTCGAGTTCGACCGCACGGTCAAATTGCCGCGTTACGCAGCGGCGGGCGTTCCGGAATTGTGGATCGTCGACCTCAAATCGGTTCGCATCTGGGTGCACCGTAAACCCCTCGACGGAGACTATGGCGAAGTCTTCGAAGCACATCCTGGAGACGTTTTGCAGGTCGCGGAGCTGCCGGACGTCGAGATAAAGGTCAAAGACATTCTTGCGTAGGCCTCAGACGGCAAGAGTCAGAACTCCCTAAAGTCGTTTTCGTCGCCCAGCAGTATCTCTACGCCGGCGACTACGACCGCACCATCGACTGGGTGGAAAAGTCCTACGAAGCTCGCAACTCCAGAATGCTGTACCTCGGCCGACCTCACTGGGACCTGCGACCCGACCCGCGCTTCAAGGACCTGCTGCGCCGGATGAACCCGCCGACCGATGCCGGGTCCGATCCTGGCCAGCAAATACAAACGGGAACACGAAAAAGGAAGGGTTGATTCAAGAATTAGGCTACGTTAAAATAGCCATATAAATGGCCATTTTGGAGGCTCGTATGTCGAATCGATATTCCATCGCTGAGGCACGCGACCATCTCACCCAACTGGTTCGCGATGCCGAAAAAGGATTGAGCGTCGAGCTTACGCGTCGCGGCAAGCCGGTTGCCATCCTAGTATCACTTAGCGAATACGAAAGACTGCAGAAGCGTAGTATGAGCTTCTGGGAGGCCTTCGTGCAGTTCAAGAGCGAAGTCGACCTCAAAACGATGGGAATCGAGCCCGGGACATTTGAACGCCTTCGCGATAGAACCAAGGGGCGCGAGGTCGGCTGGTGAACGCGACGTATCTCCTCGACACCAACGTCTTGTCCGAACCGCTGCGATCCGTTCCCAATCGCAAGGTGCTGCAACGTCTCCGTCGCTTTGAAGACCGTATCGTCACGGCCAGCGTGGTATGGCACGAATTGCAGTACGGAGCATCTCGCTTGCCCAAGTCAAATAAGCGAAGCGCTATCGAGAAGTATCTAGAATCGGTTGTGGGAACCACCATACCCATCCTTCCTTACGATGAGAAGGCGGCTCGTTGGCACGCGGCGGAGCGGGCGCGCCTCGAGAAGATCGGAAAAACGCCTGCCTTTGTCGATAGCCAGATTGCCGCTACGGCAAAAGTAAATGGTTTGACTCTCGTAACGAGGAATGTCGTTGACTATTCGTTGTTCGAGGATTTGACCTTAGCAATACGTGGCTTTGTTACTGTGTTTGTTGTTGTTCTTCTTCGTTAGGTTGCGTATTGCTGGCCTCGGTCATGAGCTCTATGCGAGGTAGGCGAGAGTCGTCGCCATGCCGGCTTCGAGGTGGTACGTGTTGTGGCAGTGCAGCATCCACTGCCCGGGGTTGTCGGCGATCACGTCGACAGCGGCGCTGCCCATGACCGGGACGAGAAGGGTGTCCTTGCGGGCCGCGCCCGGGGTGGCGAGTGCGAAGGTGTGGCCGTGGAGGTGCATGGGGTGGACCATCATCGTGTCGTTGCGGAACACGAGGCGTAGCCGCTCGCCGGTCTCGATGGTGAGAGGTTCGTGATCGCCGTGGGTGGCGCCGTTGATGGTCCACCGGTAGGCGTCCATGTCCTGGCGGAGCCACAGGTCGACCTGACGGTCCGGTTCACCGGTCGGAAACGCGACCGATTCGGCCGCAACCGCAGCGGAGACGTCGAGCATCCGGCCCGAGTGTTCGGGCAGGGGCGACACCGGCTCGGGTGTCGCTGCGCTCGATCCTGTCGACCTCAGCCAGGCGAGACCGGCGCGGGTCTTGCCCTCGGTCGAGGCGACGATGGGCGAGACCCCGTCGGCGACGGTGACGATGGCGTCGACACGTTCGCCCATCGCCAACAGCACCGTGTCGACCTCGACAGGGTTGATGGGGAAGCCGTCGAGGTGGGTGACGGTCATGGCGTGACCGCCGATGGCGACGCGGCAGAGGGTGTCGGAGCCGGCGTTGATCATCCGCAACCGGATCCGGCTACCCGCTGGAGCACCGATCGTGACCGGATCCGAGGGGCGCGGCCGTTGATCAGGTGAAGCGGATAGTCGACGTCACCGAATGCGTTCATCCCCATGCCGCGCCCGGAGGCGTCGCTTCCCTCGCTCATCGCAGCCATCCCTCCATGGGCCATCCCGCCTGCCGCTTGCAGGTCGGCCAGCACCTTGGTGGGGGATCCGCCGTCGATGCCGTCGATCCAGTCGTCGAAGATCAGGATCTCCTCGGCGTCGTAGTCGCCGGCCTCGTTCGGGTCGTCGACGATGATCGCTGCGTACATGCCCCTGTCGAGGTCGAGGCCCATGTGTGGATGGAACCAGTAGGTGCCCGGATCCGGCACGACGAACCGGTACGTGAAGTCCTCGCCGGCACCGATGGGGTCCTGGGTGAGGCCGGGAACGCCGTCCATGTCGTTGCGGATCGCGAGGCCATGCCAGTGGACCACGGTCGGATCCACGAGCTGGTTGCGGAACCGGACCGTCAACTCGTCACCGGCACGGACGCGGATCACCGGCCCGGGCACGCTGTCGCCGTAGCCGGTCGTGTCGACCGCGATCCCTCCCAGGTCCACCGCCAGCGCGCCGGCCACGAGATCGACGACGGTAGAGCCCGAAGAGGACGAGCGCCGTTGCGCTTCTCGGGCGGTGATCGCAGGATCGCTCGGCACCACGAGCTGCCCGGACGGCGCCGATGCCGTCGATCGGCTCGAGCCGCTGTTCGAGCACCCTGCGAGCCATACGCCGGCGATGGCTGCGCCGCCGGTGGTCAAGAACCGTCGGCGGTTCCACACCCGATGCTCGACACCCACGGTTCCAGGCCTCCAGGCACGCCTCGACGGCGCTCGACGACACATTGTGGTGGTCGAATGCAGCCGAGTGCTGTCACCCGGCGCGACGGCTTCGCCAGATTCGGGCGTCTCGGCGGGCCGGAGGTCGAGGCGTCGCAGGAGTTGGGCGTTCGCGGCGAGGACGATGGTGGAGAGGCTCATGGCGACTGCTGCGGCGGCGGGTGGGAGTGCGAGGCCGGCGAAGGGGCTTGCTCACGCATCGACGATGAGTAGTCTTCGAGTATGAGACTCGAGGTTACGCGCAAGAGCGACCTGGCGGTGCGGGCGCTACGCGCGCTGGCCGATCGTGCCGGGCGTGTGAAGGGTCCGGCGCTGGCTGAGGCGGTGGGTTCGACATCGGGGTTCGTGTCACAGGTGGTCAACCCGTTGGTGCGGGAAGGGTGGGTGCGCTCCGATCCGGGACCGGCCGGCGGGTACTCGTTGGCCGTGGATCTGTCATCGGTGTCGGTCCTGGCGGTGATCGAGGCGATCGAGGGCCCGACCGACTCCGGCCGTTGCGTGCTCGCAGATCGGCCATGCACCGAGACGGGTACCTGTGCGCTGCACGTGCCGTGGCTGCGGGCGCGGGCGCAGCTGCTGCGCGAGCTCGACGCGACCTCGGTGGCCGAGGCCGCCGTGACGGCGGAGGGGGCGCGATGACGACGATCGACAGCGGCTGCCCCGGTCGCAGATCACGGGCCTCGCCCGGCGCCGCTGTGGCGTCAGGTCGCAGTGCCGTCCGAGCACGGCGGTTGGAGTCTGACGGCCGAGCCGGTGGTGCTCGGGCTGATCGTGGTGTGGTCGTGGTCGGGTCTGGCGTTGGGACTGGCCGCGATGTTGGCGTTCGTCGCCCGAACGCCGCTCAAGGTGGTGTTGGTGGACCGCCGGCGGAACCGCTGGCTGGATCGGAGCCGCCTCGCTGCTCGCATCGCCGGGGTCGAGATCGCGGTGATCGTGGCGTTGGGCGTGTGGGGGGCGATGGAGGCGGAGAGCGGTCGGTTCTGGGTACCGCTCGCGTTCGCGGCGCCGCTGGTGGTCGTGGAGTTGTGGTTCGACATGCGTTCGCGTAGTCGACGTCTGGTCCCGGAGTTGGCCGGCACCGTGGGGATCGGGTCGATCGTCGCCGCGATCGTGCTCGCCGGCGGCGAGTCGGGCGAGCTCGCTGTGGGCTTGTGGGTGGTGGTGTCGGCCCGTGCTGCTGCGGCCATTCCGTATGCCCGGACCCAGGTGTTCCGCGCCCATGGTCGGCCGGTGACGACCTGGCACAGCGACCTGGCCCAGATCCTGGCCGTGGTGGCGGTGACCGTGGCGTGGCTGCTGAATGCGATCCCGTTCGCGCCGGTGGTGGCGCTGGTCGTGATCGCAGGCTTCGACATCGTCGCCATCCGTGGCCCCGTACGCCCGGCGGTGGTGATCGGCCTGACCCAGATGTTCTTCGGTCTGGCCGTCGTGATCGTGACGGCGGTCGCCGTGCTCGCGTGACCGAACGACAGGAGATCCCAATGACACCAGATCTCGTTCTGCGAGAGGAGCCTGCTCGAAGCAGCGGCGGGCCCACGGGGACCGCTGTCGACGGGTCATGGACACGGGTCATCGACGTTGCTTTGGCGGGAGCGGGTCGGGACGGTGCTCAGACCTGGACGAGCTCGTTTGAGAGCCGGCCGAATGCGATCGGCTCGAGGCCGTCACGGGCCACGTCGAGCAGAGCGGTGAACGCCTCGGGCGGGGCGCCCTCGCGGATTCCGCCGTACAGCTCGGCCAGATCGACCGGGTTGACGGCCGGCACGATCAGCCGCATGTAGCCGTCCATGTCCTCGGGTGTGATCGCCGCGACGAGCGCGTTGTTCGCTGTCCTCGAGCTCGCCTGGCCCGGCCGCCCGATTGAGTGCAGGCAGCACCTCGACCTCCTCGGTCGTCTGATGCCGCAGGTACACACCGGTGAACTCCGACAGGGTGAGATAGAGACGATGCTGGGCGAGTCGGCGCTCGACGCCAACTGCCTGCGCGGTCGTGGCGAGCTGCCGACGGATCTCCGTCGTCAGCGCCTCGAGCTCGGTGTGCTCCCGATGTAGCTGGGCAGCAAGCGTCGGCAGGTGGGTACCGATGATCGGACCCAGGAATTCGTCCTCGTGACGGGAGTGCACGTCGAGCAGGTGCAGCAGCTCCTCGACTCGGGCGTTGGTCTCGCGCACGGCGCTCTCGTCGAACGGATCGACGTGGCCGCAGCCTTCGGTCACCGTGAACAGCCCGTGGCGGATGCCCTTGTGCACGTCGCGGTAGAGGTCGAAGCCGACGTCGGCGAGCGGCGCATCGGCTGCTCGGCACAGCGGGTCGTCGGCCGGCACAGCGCCGTCGACGAACACGGCATCGCACGTGCTCGCACGATGTCGCAGTTCGCGCAACGGCGCGTACGACTCCGACGAATACCACTCGTGCGCTCGTTCGAGCGACGGGAACTCGATCACGACGGGGTACGCGGGGCGCCAGCCGCCCTCGACGATCTGCCACGGTCCGCCGACGACGAGGTAGCGACCCCCGTAGGCGGTGACAGACTCGGTGACGCCGGCGACGTAGTCGTCCATCGCGGCCTGGTCGTGGATCTCACGGACGTCCCAGATGCAGTAGGCGGTCATCGGATTCCTTCCCTTCTTCGTGCCGGCACGGGGCCGGCTGGATCGGTTGTTCGGATGGCTCGATCATCCGGCCGGAGTAGAGGGAGGGGAAGCAGCGATCCGCTGTGACAGTCACAGCGCCGGGTTGTGGACGGCTCGGTAATGTCGCGGCGTGGACATCGAACTGCGCCACCTGCGAGCCTTCGTGGCCGTCGCGGAAGAGCTCAACTTCACCCGGGCAGCGAAACGGCTGTTCATCGCCCAGCAGGCCCTCAGTACCCAGATCCGCCAGCTCGAGGATCGGATCGGGGCGAAGCTGCTCGACCGCAACACCCGGTCGGTGACCCTGACGCAGGCAGGCGAGGTGCTGTTGTCCCAGGCCCGGCTCCTGCTCGCCGACGCCGACACCGTCGTGGCCGCGACACGTGCTGCAGGTGCGACACGGTCGACGTTGACGGTCGGTTTCGTCGCCGCGGTCAATCACCCCGAGATGAGCCATGCCCTGGACCGGTTCGGCGAACGCCACCCGGAGGTCGACCTCATGGTCAGCTTCGGCGACCAGCTCGATCCGACCGGAGGTCTCCACGAGGGGCAGGCCGACGTCGCCTTCGTGTACGGACCGTTCGACCACCGAGGGCTCGAGCTGACGCCGCTGTACAGCGAACCGCTGGGTATCGCCGTGGCGGAGCAGCATCGTCTGGCGACCGCCGGCGAGCTCACCGTCGACGACGTCATGGCCGAACCGACCTTCGATTTCCCGACCGGTGACCGCAAGTGGCGCGACTACTGGAGCGGCGCCGACTTCCGTCACGGTCGCCCACCTGCGAAGTACGTTGCGCAGTTCCGGACCCTCGAGGGCCTCATCGTGTCGATCCGGGCCGGGCTCGGCGTGTACTTCGCCACGGAGGGCCTCGTCGCGTCGGCCGGCCCGGGAGTGGTCTGGCGCCGCCTCGACGAACTACCACCGCTCCAGCACTACATCGCCCGCCGCGCAGTGGACGAGCGGCCCCTCGTGCGGGCGTTCGTCGATGCGGCAGTCGACACGCTCGGCGTCTGACGAGCACGTCCCCTGCCTCAGGTGCAGGTGTCGGGAGCGCCGATCGGTCATGGCGCCGGCGACCCTGCCGATCCGATGGCGCGTGGGTCCCTTCGTCCCGCGCCCGGAGAGCTAGTGCTCGTTCGGCACGTGCGCTTCGAGTCGGTGGGACCGGAACGGGATGCGATGACCGCCATCGGCTCTTGCGTACGGCTGGATCCTGTCGGTCATCGCCGAGACCAGCTCCTGTCGAGCGGTATCGGTCAGCGCGCTCAGGGTCGGGCCCCAGGGGGTCCCTCCGGTCTGGGCGAGGAACCAGGGTCCGAAGTCGGCGATGTCGACGTCGTGTTCGAGCATCGTGATCTCGATGTCGTGGAATCCGGCTGCCCGTGCGGTCGATGCGAGGAACTCGTCCGCGTGCGGCGGGGTCGCCCGCTGCACCGATGCCACCAGGGAGGCATCGAGGCCGGAGAGGAGGTCGAGTTGGTTCTCGATGTAGGGATTGTGGCCCGGTGTCGCCCACACCGTCGCGATCACGACACCGCCGGGTCGCAGCACCCGCAGCAGCTCGCGCATCGCCGCGTCCGCGTCGACGAAGAACTGGAGTCCCTGCTGGCAGATCACATGGGTGAAGGTGTCGTCGTCGAACGGGAGATCGTCGGCAGGCGATCGCACCCACGTGACGCCGCTGTCGATGCCGGCGGGCGACCTGGAGCATCGCAGGGTTGATGTCAGCGCCGACGAGGACGCCGTTCGGTGCAACGAGCGCGAAGGGCGTGACGGGCGACGAGGCCGGTGCCGCACGCAAGATCCAGCACGACGTCTCCCGGGCGAATCCGGGCGCCTGCGACGAGGAGCTGGGCGGATCCTTCCATGAAGAGGCGGGTGAATGACTCGTAGGCGGTCGCCTGATGCCGGGCGAGCTGAAAGCCTGAGGGCATCGGGCCCTCCTCTTCGTTGGGTGGGGGCCGAACGCTACACCTCGTCGCCCGCGTTGGTCGGACGCGGCGAGCAGAGGAGACTCCGTCTCGTGGCGCCCTCGTGAGCACGGCTCGGTACCCGCCATACACACTGGTGGCTGTGCGCGCCGATGCGGCGTCGGGCTCTCAGCGGGCTCCAAGCCCCGGTCGGCGATACTCGGACCATGCGAGTGCTGGTCGTGGAGGACGAGGAGAACATCGCCCGGGCGTTGGAGATCGGATTGCGGTCCGAGGGTTTCGACGTCGAGGTCGAGCACGCCGGCGACACCGGCTTGTGGCGGGCCCGGGAAGGTTCCTTCGACGCGATCGTCCTGGACTTGATGTTGCCGGGGATGAGCGGCTGGCGGGTCTGTGCCGCATTGAGGGCCGAGGGCGATCGCACGCCGATTCTGATGCTCACAGCGAAGGACGGCGATCTCGACGAGGTGGAGGGCTTTGAGACCGGCGCAGACGACTATGTGACGAAACCGTTCTCGTTCCAGGTGCTGGTGGCACGGCTGCGCGCATTGGTACGGCGGGGGCCCGCGGCGCACGATCTGCAGCTCGCGCGGGGTGATCTACGCCTGGATGTCCGGACGGCCGAGGCGTGGCGGGCCGATTCGCTGCTGGACCTGACCGCTCGGGAGTTCAGGCTGCTCGAGGCGCTGCTCCAGGCCGACGGTGCTGCGGTGAGCAAGCAGGAGCTGCTCGATCGGGTCTGGGGTACCGACTTCCCCGGTGGGCCGAACATCGTCGAGGTGTATGTGCGGTACCTGCGACAGAAGGTCGACATGCCATTCGATCGCCGATCGATCGAAACGGTCCGCAATGTCGGATACCGGCTCGTCGATGACCGGGAGCCGGCGTCGTGATCGGGCAACGACTGCGGTCGACCCGGGGGCGAGTGGGCTTGGTGACGCTCGTGACCTTCGCGGTCGTCGGGCTCGTGGTGTTCGCTGCGCTCGACCGTTCCGGGGTGATCGTACGGGTCCAGGACTACCTGGAGAACGAGCTGATCCGTGACGAGGAAGCGAGGCTCACGGAGCAGCTCGCGACCACCGGGGTCGCGACACCTCGCAACGACCAGGTCCGAACGATCATCGTGCCGGCGGGGTCGGTTGTCGGATTCGACACCTTCGACACCGAAGTGCGCGCCGACTTCCTGCCGTCGACGGTGGACCTGTCGGCTGCGGGACTCGACGAGACCCTGTTCGATTCCACCGTGGTGTTCTTCCCGTCGCTTTCTCAGCGCGGCGGCTGGGATGTGTTCACCGGGATGGAAGGGAGCCCTGTGCCGGTGCGACCCGATGGTTCGATCGCGTTGATGGTGGTCACCGACGATGCCGTGGTCGGGCCGCTGTCGGTGCGGGAGGCCCTGGTCGCAGCCATCCCCGTCGGATCGGTTGCTTTCGCAGCGATGTTCGCCCTGGTCGCCGGCTCGGGTCTGCGTCCCGTGCGGCGGATGACTCGCCAGGCTGCGGCGATCGAGATCCGAGAGCTCGATCGACGGCTCCCCGAACCCGGCACCGGCGACGAGTTGGACGAACTCGCGGAGACCCTCAACGGGATGCTCGACCGGGTCCGCCAGGGAGTGGTGACCGAGCGACGCTTCGTCGCGGATGCCGCGGACGAGCTGCGGTCTCCGATCACGGCGAGCACCGCGATGCTCGAGGTCGCGCTCGAGGCCGACGATCCCGAATGGGAGGAGACCGCAGCGCGGGTCCTGGGTGAGCAGCGGCGACTCGCGTCCCTCGTCGACGATCTCGTCCTGCTGGCCCGTCTCGACGACGCCGGCCGGAGCGCTGTGCCAACCGAGCGAGTGATGCTCGATGACGTCGTCGCGGCGGAGGCTTCCCGCCCGTTCCGTTCTCGGGTCGAGGTCGTTGCGCTCGAGCCTGTTCCGATCGACGGGGAGCGTCGCTCGCTCGAGCGGGTGGTGCGAAACCTTCTGAGAACGCCGACCGGCATGCGTCTAGTTGCATCCAGGTCGGTCTCGTCGTGACAGATGGTGACGGTGTTCTCCATGTCGACGACGACGGGCCCGGAATCCCCCTCGAGTCGCGAACAGTGGTCTTCGACCGCTTCACTCGCCTCGACGACGCGCTGCAGCCGAGATGTCGGCGGCTCCGGAATCGGGCTCGCGATCGTCAAGGAGGTCGTCGAGGCCCACGACGGCACGGCCGTCGTCGGCGACAACCCACTCGGCGGAGCACGTTTCACCGTGACCCTTCCCACCGCATCGCCCGGCCGTTGACCGATCGGAACAGGAATCAACCCTCATGGTCGTCTTCTACGCCGAGTCCGTCCTCTGGACCGCCACCATCGTCTGGGTGCTGTGGCGGCTGTACCTCGGGCGCCGACAGGGACCCGTGGACGTCGCTCGTGAGGCCGTCGTGACGGCCCTGTTCCTGTGGGCCCTCCTCGTCACCAAGGTGACGATGTTCCCGCTGACCATCATCTTCTACGACTGGCACGGCAGCTCGAACCTCACACCGTTTGCGAGCATCGCCGAGATCGTGCAGACCACCTCGCCCGAGTTCGCGATCGAGAACATCGGCGGCAACCTGGTGATGTTCGTCCCGTTCGGTTTCCTGCTCCCCGTCCTGTTCGCAGGGCTCCGGCGCCCCGGCGCGGTGCTCTGGCGAGCCGCCGCCGTCTCCGCGCTCATCGAGTCCGCGGAGTACATCACCCGGGCGCGGTCGGTGGACATCGACGACGTCATCCTCAACAGCGCCGGCGCCATGATCGGCTACGCCGCCTTCGCCGTCGTGGCCGGCCTCGCCGACCGCACCGCCGGCGGTCGACGACTGGGCCGGCGACTCGCCGCAGAGACCGACCGAGAACCCCTGCTCGCAGCTGCCGTGCCACTTCTGCTGACCGTTGCCATCGCCGTTCCGATGATGTTGTCGACGATCGCCGCCAGCACCCTCGGTGGAGGAGCGGGCGGTATCGAGGCGTATGCAACTGCCGGCCTGGCTGTCGGCGAGGTCGTGGCTCGACACGACATCGGAAACCACACGTTCCTCGTCGCATCGGGAGAAACACCCACCGGGTACCGGCTCACCCTCTCCGATTTCGAGAAGGTCCTACCGGGCCGCTACACCTGGCTCGGCACGAGCACGGGCGAGGCGGATACGGCATCGAGCTACCAGTACTACTACCCGGCTTTCAACCCGACCGCCGGCGAGCGACCGATGGTGGTCGTGTGGGGCCGCAACGCCGACAACGCTGCATCGGTCCGCATCACCGGCAACGGCATCGACACAGTGGTTTCCATCGATCCCGGTCGCTTCTTCGTCGTCGGATCATCGTTCGCCCACGACACGACCAGTGCCCTCGACGAGTTCAGGTTCACCTTCGCCGACGGCAACGGCAGGGTTCTCCCGACGTTCGAGGACGCCAACGCGTGAGCGGCTGCTCATCGACGACCGACCCGAGTGCGGCACCGCCGGCATCGGCTAGCGGTCGCGAAGGCCTTTGCCTTCGAGGATCTTCGGTGCGTACTTGTCGATTCGTGCCCGTCGGGTCGTGGCTTGTTTGGCAGCGGAGATGTGCAGGTTGTACTCGCGTCGGCGTCCCGGGGTCAGCGCCTCGAAGGCAGCGCGCAGCGCCGGATCGTGGTCGAGGCGTTGCTGGAGCTCCTCGGCGAGCAGCAGCTCGGGCGGCGGGTCCACCTGCAGGCCTGCCGCCTCGATGTGAACGGCCTCATCGACATACGTGGACACCGTCTTCGCGAGTCGGGCAACCTCGTCGGCCGAGGTGAAGCGGATGCGCCGAGCCGATCGCGAGTTCGGTCCTTGCTCCTCGAGCACGCCCTCGGCATCGGTCAACAGGGCGCCCTTGAAGAACATGAGGGCGACGAAGTCCTTCATCTCCTGGACGATCACGATGTTCTTGCCGTCATGGGAGTAGCAGGGTTTGGCCCACTTGATCTGCTCCGTCAGCCCGCTGCCGAGCAGGATCGGGCGGAGCGCAGCGATCACCTCGGGCCACTGGTCCGACCCCGCGATGTAGGCATCGACCTCTGGATTCATTGCGGCTCCTGGAGTGCGACCAAGCCTGACGCTGATCGTCGTTCAGCTGACGACCGCGACGACGACGAACGCAGGATAGGCGGCGATGAGCGTCCACCCCGCGGTGCGGTCGAGGCGTCCGTGACGCGCGGAGAGAGCGAGAGCGCCTGCCAGCAGGCCGGCCATCGCGATGAACGGCGTCCGGATGGTCCCGGCGTCGGTCACGGCGATGGGGGCGATCACCGCGCCGGCGCCGAGGCTCATGGTGACGTTGTACGCGTAGGAACCGACGACACCGGCGACGACGGCGTCGGTGATGCCCCGCCGGCCTGCAGACCACGCGAGCACCACGAGCTCGAATGCGGTGGCGAACCCCACCACGACCAGCCCGAGTCGCGTCTGGGTCTCCTCGACACCGGAGATGCGCCTGACGCCCTCGACCAACGCCACCGAACCAGCGGTCAACGCGACCAGCCCGGTGAGGACGAGTGCCAGCTCGCGGCCCATCGGGCCGCCGTGGTCGCGGGCTTCGTGCAGCTCGGCGGTCTCACCGAGGGCAGGAGGCTGCCGCTCCGCCACCCAGATCGATCCGACGAAGAGGACATAGCCCGCCACGAGCACGGTGCCCTCGGCTCGGCCGACCCTGCCGTCCCAGATGATCATCCCGGCGAGGGCCGCAGCTGCGAGCCCGCCGTAGCCGTAGCGGCGGATCCGCGGCCCGAAGGGCATCGTGGTCACGATCGCGCCGACCCCCAGAGCGACGGTCGCGATGGCGGCGTTGGCCCCGATGACGTCGCCGAAGGCGACGCCGTCGACACCGAGCGCGGACGCGGTGATGACCGTGGCCAACTCCTCGGGCTCGGCACCGGCCAACAACAACGCCAACGCGAACGTCGAGAGCCCCAGGCGCGCCGACGCGGCTGCGAGATGGTCGGCGAAGAGCTCTGCGCCCCACACGATGGCGGCGGTCCCCACCGCCATCAGGATCGACCACCCGACGAACGTCACCCTCACATCTCAGCCGACCACGCCCCCGGCGCCGGCGATGGTGCCTATGGGCCGAGGCCCCCGGAGGCGAGTTGCCGGGCAGGACGCCGGCCGCCTTGTATTCAAGCAAAGACTTGAATTGCGAGGGCGGAACCCCTATCCTCTCAAGCGAACGCTTGAACGCTTGAATGCTTGGACGGAAAGCGAGCTCCGGATGGGAGTGGGAGAACACGAGGCGAAGGCGGCGCTCTTCGACGGCTTCGCCCAGGTCGCCAAGGCCCTGTCGACGGGACGTCGTCTCGAGCTGATCGACGTCCTCGAGCAGGGTGAGCGTCATGTCGAGGAGCTGGCTTCGGAGATCGATCAGAGCGTCGCCAACACGTCTTTCCATCTTCGCGCCCTCGCCGCGGCCGGCCTGGTGCGCAGTCGACGCGACGGCAACCGGATCCATTACCGGCTCGCCTCTCCCCACGTCAGCGCGTTGTGGACTGCGCTGCGCGCCACGGCGATCGCTCATCACGACGAGCTCGACGCGCTCGCCGTCGACTATCTCGGCGATAGGTCCGAGTTCGAACCGATCGGACGAGCCGAGCTCGCTCGCCGACTCGAGGGCGGCGACGTCGTCGTCATCGATGTCCGCCCCGCGCCCGAATACGCGGCCGGTCACATCACCGGTGCCCGATGCATCCCCATCGACGAACTCGACGGTCAGCTCGCCGAGCTCCCGGACGACGTCGAGATCGTCGCCTACTGCCGCGGGCAGTTCTGCGTGTACGCCGACGAGGCCGTCCGTCGGATCACCGCGGTCGGCCGGCGGGCACGTCGGCTCGAGGACGGCTACCCCCAGTGGCGCGACGCGGGCCTGCCCGTCGCTATCGGCTGAGCGATGACCGTCGTGGAGACGTGCCGGACACTGCGAGGAGCGGACGGCGATGGACGGCGGGACGTCGCCCCGCCCGTCGGCGCGCGGCCTGTCGGCAGCGAGCACCTGTGGCAGGAGTGACGATGGGGCGCGAGGAGCACTGGGACACCATCTATCGGACGAGGAGTACCCAGGATCTGGGCTGGTACGAGCCGTGCCCGTCCACCCTCGCCCTCGTACAGCGATTCTCGTCGCCATCGGATCCCGTCATCGACATCGGCGGAGGAGACAGTCGGATGGTCGACGAACTCACCCGAGCCGGCTACGGCGACGTGACCGTCCTCGACCTGTCGTCATCGGCCCTGGCTCGCGCTCGAGGTCGGCTCGGATCAGCGGGCCGGTCGGTGGGCTGGGTACGTGCCGACATCACAGACTGGGAACCGACCAGGACATGGGCGTTGTGGCACGACCGCGCGGTCTTCCACTTCTTGACCGCAGAGGAGGATCGCAGCGCCTACGTGGGCAGCGCACAGCGGGCGCTGGCGCCCGGGGGACATCTCATCGTGGCCACCTTCGCGCTCGACGGCCCCGACCAGTGCGCGGGACTGCCGGTCGAGCGCTACGACGCCACACGTCTCGCAGCGGCGTTCGGGTCGGAGTTTTGCGTTGTCGAGCACACGACCGAGCACCGACGGGACGGCGTCGGCGACAGTCGCCCCTACGTCGTCGTCGTGATGCGTCGCGTGTGAGCAGGCCCCGCACGCACCGTCCACTCACGGATCAGGGCGATCCGGAGGTGTTGGTGTCGTGTTCGTCTCCGGTTCGGCGTCGGTGTAACGACATGGGCCCGAGTGCCGTGGCCATCCACATGGCGAGGGGCCAGGCGACGTCACCGGTGTGGACGATGACGGCGGCCCAGACGAGCGATGCGACGACGAATCCGATCTCGTAGCGGTGCCGCTGAAGGATCCCGCTCGGTGGGGAGCCGGCGATGTTCGAGGTCACGGCTCGACCACGATCACCGTCTTGGCGGTGAGCTCGCCGGCTTCCATCGCGGCGATGGCCGTCGGGACGTGGTCGAGATCGAACCGGTGGCCAATGGTCGCGGAGACGGTTCCCTCGGCGAGGTGTTCGGCGAGGGGCTCGATGAACTCGAGTGATTCGCTGCTCACGAAGAAGGTGAGTCGCTGCTCGACGAACGGCGACAGGAGGGCGGCGCGGAGCTGGCGTCCGATGCCGCCGGTGAGCCGGTCGCCGTCTTCGCCGCCGACGATGACGAGGGTGCCGGTGGGGGCGAGGGCTCGCCGGAGCCGGGACAGCTTGTTGCGGCCGCCGATGTCGATGATCAGGTCGTAGCGCCGGTCGTCGTCGTCGATGTGCTGTGTCGTGTAGTCGATGACGTGATCGGCCCCCAGGGCGCGCACCGTGTCGAGCTTGGCGGTGCTCGCGACGCCGGTGACGGTGGCGCCGAGCGCCTTGGCGAGCTGCACGGTGAACGATCCGACGCCGCCCGAGGCGCCGATCACCAGGACGTGTTGGCCCGGTTCGAGCCGGCCGACGGTGGTGAGGGCCTGGAGGGCGGTGATCCCCGAGATCGTCGACACGGCGGCCTCTTCGAAGCTGATCGTGTCGGGCTTGTGGACCAGCTTGGCTTCCTTCGCCACCGCGAACTCGGCGAAGGTGCCGGTGCCGATCCCGAACACTTCGTCGCCGACGGCGAAGCGGGTGACATCGGCGCCGATCTCGACGACGCGCCCGGCGACGTCCATACCCGGCACCGGGTGTCTTGGGCCTGGTGAGGCCGTAGCCCATGATGCGGATGAGGTAGGGGAGTGCCGGTCATGAGGTGCCAGACGCCGCGGTCGAGCCCGGCTGCGTGCGACCTCGATGAGCACCTCGTCGGCTCGCGATGGACGGGCGTTCGATCGTTTCGAGTTCGAGCGCCTCGGCACTGCCGTAGGCGCGCTTGGATGATGGCTCGCATCGTCGTCGGCGCGGTGATGGTCTCTCGCTGCTCTGCCGGGCGCTGTGTCGTGATCTGCATGACATCCTCTCGTTTCGTACTTAGTACTGGTTGCTGTTGTGCACCGTAGCTCGTACTTAGTACTATTGCAACGGGAATCTCGAGAGGAGACCCGATGGCAGCTTCTGGCACGAAGCAGCGGTCCGGACGAGAGCCGCGGCTCAGCGTCGATCGGGTGCTCGACGGCGCGGTCGCGCTCGCCGACGAGATCGGTGTCGAGGCGTTCACGATCCGCAAGCTCGCCGACGCGCTCGACGTGAAGCCGATGACCATCTACCACCACGTGCCCAACAAGGACGCCATCCTCGACGGCATGGTCGACCGGGTCTTCGCCGAGATCGACCTGCCGCCCGACCGATCTGGACTGGAAGACCGCCATGCGCCACCGCTGCCGTGTCGGCCCGGAGGTGCTGAGCCGCCACCCGTGGGCGGCGCCGCTCATGGAGTCCCGGACCAACCCCGGGCCCGAGACGCTCGCGCCATCACGATGCCGTGCTCGGCTGCCTGCGTCGCGGCGGGCTCTCGGTGGAGATGACCGCCCACGCCTACGCGCTGCTCGACAGCTACGTCTACGGCTTCGCGCTCCAGGAGGCGAACCTGCCCGCCACCGGCGGGCGAGGAGATGGCCGACCTGGCCGAGGCCATCATCGAGCCGCTCCCCGACGGACGCCTATCCGCACCTGACCGAGTTCGCCGCCGAGTCACGTCCTGCAGCCGGGCTACGACTTCCGCGCCGAGTTCGACTTCGGCCTCGACCTCATCCTCGACGCACTCGAACGGATGGCCTGAGGAACCACACGCACGGTTCGACCGCAGGGCTACTCTGCCACCCGGCCACCGGAAACGAGCTCCTGAACGGAGCACTGCTCTTGCCGCGTCGAGCCGGTGATAGGGGATGGTTCGGTGTGATCGGGGCCGGGACCTCTGACCCTTTCCGGTCGGGCGGTCCGGCCCGATCATCGGATGGGCGATCGACCAGGGAGGTGATCGTATGGAGACCGAGTTCGAGCCCTCGGTCCGGGATCACGCGGCTCGCCGAGCGAAGTACCTCACGGGGCTGCTGTGGCACGTCGGCGCGTTCGCGATCATCAACGCGGCCTTCTGGCTGCTTGATCTGTTCGTCGGCGAGCCTGGGGCCCAATGGGCGTACTGGATCATCGCGTTCTGGGGCTTCGCGCTCCTGTTCCACGTGCTGGCGTGGTTCATCGATGGCCGACAGCTCGAACGGCGTCGTACGCAGGCCTACATCGATGACGAGAACGGCAGCGGCAAGCAGTCAGGTCCATAGGATCACAGCCGTGCGGACCTCGACGGCGGAGCTGTGGGCGGAACAGGAGCGGCATCCGGGCGATCGGCATCGTCTGTTCGGGGCGGTGGCCGAGACGGTCGACGCAGAGACGGTTCTGTACCCGGGGTCGTGGTGCGATGTCGCGGCGTCGTTCGTGTGGCCGTCGGTGACCTATGTCGACAGCGACCGGCGGGCGGCCCGGTTCTTCGAGGACGCCGATGGGGTACGAGAGATCATCATCGCGGCCGAGGGAGCGCCGGTCGACCCAGCCGTTCGGTTCATCCATCGCGACTACACCGGGCAGTTGCCTCTCGAGGCCGAGAGCTTCGACCTGCTCGTATCGCTCTACGCCGGCCCGGTGTCGCAGCACTGCACGCGCTATCTGCGCGTCGGGGGCGTGCTGCTGGTGAACCCCAGTCATGGCGACGTTGCGCTGGCATCGATCGATCCCCGCTACGAACTCGTGGGCGTGGTGTCCCGGGGCGATGACTACCGGTGCACGGGCGCCGATCTCGACAGGTACCTCGTCCCGAAGAAGCCCGTCGAGATCACCAGGGAGCTGATCGAACGCACCGGACGCGGCGTTGCGTACACGAAACCGGCGTTCGCCTACCTCTTTCGACGCGTGCGCTAGGTCCGGTCCGAGAGGAGGTCGCCCCGCCGCGCTGGATCGAGGTGTTCGACCTCCGGCGGCCGCACGGACCATGTGCTCTTGCCCGCGGTCTCGGGTTCGTTCAGGCTGAAGCGGTGAGCGCTCATCTCGGTGCAGCGGTTCGTCGTGCACTGTTGCCGTTCGTGGCTGTCGTCCTGGTTGCAGGGGCGATCGCGTCCGTCGTCGGCGCATCCGGGACTCGCCGACGTGGTCTGGACACTCGCCTCGGCGATCGTGGCGGTGAACCTCGTGGTGGTCACCATCGCACGGCTGCGCGACGGTCGCGTGGCCGTCGATGTCGTGGCGCTGGTCGCCCTGCTGGCCTCGATGGTCATGGGCGAGGCGCTCGCCGGGGTGATCCTGGCGCTGATGGTGGCGTCGGGAGATGCGCTCGAGCAGTACGCGCATCGTCGTGCCGAGCGGTCGCTGTCGGAGCTGTTGTCGTTGGCGCCCAAGACCGCCCACCGGTTGGTGGATGCGGGGCTTCGAGACCGTCCCGGTCGACGAGGTCGTCCCAGGTGAGGAGCTCCTCGTCAAGCCCGGCGAGGTCGTGCCGGTCGACGGCGCCGTGTCGGAGCCGGCCGTGCTCGACGAGTCGGTGCTCACCGGCGAGTCGCGGTCGGTGCGGCGAGAGGTCGGGGAGTGGGCGCGGAGCGGATCGCTGAATGCCGGTGGGGCGTTCCGGATGACGGCGGCGGTCTCGGCGGCGGAGAGCTCCTATGCCGGGATCGTGGGCCTCGTGCGATCCTCCGGCGTCGGTCGGGCGCCGCTGGTGCGGTTGGCGGACCGGTATGCCGTCCTGTTCATGCCCGTCGTGTTCCTCATCGCCGGCCTCACCTGGATACTCACCGGCGATTCGACGCGCGTGCTCGCCGTGCTGGTGGTCGCCACCCCGTGCCCGCTCGTACTGGCGGCACCGGTGGCGGTGGTGTCGGGAATCGCATGTGCAGCCCGCAACGGCGTCGTGGTGAAGGACGGCGCCGCGTTGGAGGCGATGGGCCAGACCCGCACCGTCTTGCTGGACAAGACCGGCACGCTGACCGGTGGCCGTGCCCACGTGGTCGCGATCGTGACCGCGCCCGACGCCGATGCGGGCGACCTCTTGACGTTGGCGGCTTCGGTCGAGCAGGCGTCGCCCCACGTACTCGCCGCCATGGCAGTGCGAGAAGCCCGTGACCGCGGCCTGGTGATGATCCGACCGAGCGATGTGACCGAGCAGCCCGGCAGCGGTGTCGGCGGCACCGTTGCCGGACACCACGTCTGGGTGGGATCGCTCGGCTCGATCGGTGCCGAGGAGCGGGCGCCGTGGCTCGTCGCAGCCGAACGTCGAGCACGTCGCGAGGGCTGCAGCGCAACGGTCGTGGTGGTCGACGGAGAAGCGGCGGGGCTGATCCTGTTCACCGACGAGTTGCGCACCGACACCTCAGCGGCGCTGCGGACGTTGCGGCGTGCCGGTGTCGATCGGGTGGTGATGGTGACCGGCGACCGGCTGGAGGTGGCCGAGCCGATCGGGATGTCGTTGGGGATCGACCAGGTCTTCGCCGATCGGACGCCGTCGGAGAAGCTCGACCTGGTGCGCGCCGAGTCGGCGGAGCGGCCCGGGGTCACCGTGATGGTCGGCGACGGCGTCAACGATGCGCCGGCGCTCGCCGCGGCAGACCTGGGGGTGGCGATGGGCGCCCGCGGGGCGACCGCATCGTCGGAGGCGGCAGACGTCGTCCTGATCGTCGATCGCCTCGACCGGTTCGCATCCGGTGTCGTCATCGCCAAGAGGGCGAGAGCGATCGCCCGCCAGAGCGTGCTCGTGGGCATGGGACTGGCGATGGTTGCCATGGGCGCCGCGGCGTTCGGGTTGCTGGCCCCGGTGGGTGGCGCGCTCGTGCAGGAGGTGATCGACGTGTTGGCGGTCGGCATGGCGCTACGGGCGCTGCGCCAGCCGCGGTCGCTGCGCCACGCACGGTCCGTGCCGGACGCGTGGAGCCGGCAGCTCGCGGCCGGGCACGGGCCGCTGCGGCTGGTGCTCGAGGACCTCCGGTCGACGGCGCTCGCCCTGGACGGCGCCGACGACGCGACTGCACTCGTGGCGCTGCGTGAGGTGTCGGCTCGGATTTCCGACGAGGTGGTGCCCCACGAGCGCGAGGACGAAGCGCAGGTCTACCCGGGTGTGGCCGAGCACCTCGGCGGCACCGACCCGCTGGCGCCGATGAGCCGCACCCATCAGGAGATCTTCCATCTCGCGTCGTTGCTCGCCCGCCTCGTCGACGATGCCGGCGCCGACGGGTTCGGCGACGAGGACCGCAGCGAGGCACGCCGGATCCTCTATGCCCTCGACGCGATCCTGCGCCTGCACTTCGCTCAGGAAGAGGAGTTGCTGACGTCGATCACGCTCGATGGTCCGCCGTCATCGTGAACGCCAGGTGGTCGCGTGCCGTCACTCGACGACTCGGAGAGTGCCGGGCAGGTTCATCCGCTGCAGCCTGCGGACGAGGAGCACAGGTGTCACGGCGACCGACGCGATGCCGACGCTCGCTGCGATCGCGATCGTGATCGGGGAGAGGAAGACGTCGATCCCGACGTCGGG
The DNA here is from genome assembly GCA_963697355.1 of uncultured Acidobacteriota bacterium. GTDB lineage: Bacteria > Acidobacteriota > Vicinamibacteria > Marinacidobacterales > DATDRI01 > CAVONV01. The sequence goes on along the minus strand of CAVONV010000013.1, from coordinate 38,428 downwards.
GAGGGTGGTCGTCGCCAGTGAGGTCAGCATCCACCGTAGGAACACGACACCGCCGATGATGCCGATGATGGTGGCGATGAGTCCCACGACGACGCTCTCCTTGACCACGATGCCGAGCACCGTTCGTGTCGGGAGTCCGAAGGCGCGCATGGTCGCGTGTTCGCGGCGCCGCTCCTCGACGGTGATGCGGGTGGCGTTGAAGGCGATCAGGAGCGCGAGAACCAAGACTGCGCCCGCTGTGACGAATAGGAAGCCGAGAAACTGGTCGAGGGCGTCATCGATGGCTTCGCTGATACGTGCGACCGGCTGGCTCGACGTCACGCCGGGAAGCCCGAACACGGCGCGCTGGACGTCGGAGCGGCTCGCGTCATCGGTCGGGTAGGCCTGCACGACGTTGACGAGCCCGTCGAGCCCGAATGACGCGGCCGCCTCCACGTCCGAGAACGCGAAGGTGCGGATGGGGTTGGCGTGCAGGGCGGCGACCACGACCGGGGTCTCGGCGATCGTGAAGCCTCCCGCCTCGGATCGCATGGGATGGCGCAGCACGATGGTGTCGCCGACCTGCACACCGAGATCGTCGGCGGCCTTTCGAGCCAGTTGGATTCCGGGCCCGCCTGTGCGCGTCGAGGGGGCGCCCTCCACGATGGTCGGGGTCCACACGGCCTGGTCGAGATCGACGAACTCGATGAGGAGGTCGAGGTCGTCCCGGGGTCCGGACCCGAGCGCCGTGACGGGAAGACGCAGGCCGGGGTCGACGCGACCCACGGCAGCGGCGTCGGCGATCCCGGCGATGACCCCCGAGCCGGCCGGATGGAACGTGTCGAGTTGGACGACGACACGGTCCGGATCGCCCTTGGTGAACTCGGCGTCTGCCTCGTCGAGGGTCCGTCCGAAGCTGTCGAGCATGCCCAGCACCGCCACCAGCGCCGTGATCGCAGCACCGACCCCGACGGCGGTGAGCAGCGTGCGGCGCGGCGTGCGGAGGACGTTGCGGATCGGCATCCGGGTCATCGTCGAACCGGGCAGTCGGAGCCGACCCGTCCAGCCCGTCAGCCGGCTCGATCTGGCTGCGAGGTGACCGGTGCGGATCGCCTCGATCGGCTCGACCCGCAGTGCCCGCCAGACAGGTACGGCGCTCGCGACGATCGGGATCAGGATGCCGAGCACGGCGGCCCGAAGGTAGATGCCGAACTGGAATGGTGTGCGGTGTTGCGGGAGCGGCAGGAACGACTCGAGCAGGTCTGCGAATGCCTCGCCGACGAGGAACCCCACGGCGAGGCCGGCGATGGTGCCGAGCAGGGCGACCTGGACGCCGACGAGCATCGGTCGAACGGCGAGCTGGGGTCGGGGCACGCCCAGTGCCATGCCGATGCCGATCTCGCGGCGCTGTGCCTCGACGATGCGGTTGATCAGGTTGAACGCTGCGAGTGCAGCGGCGAAGAGCACGAGTGCCGAGAGCGCATTCCAGAAGCGTTGGTCGTTGTCGATGTCCTCGTAGAGCACCCGGACGGCATCCGCATCGTCACGCGTGGAGACGGTCGCGCTGACGCCGAGATCGGAGATGACCTCGGTCAGTTGCTCCTCGATGAGGTCGCGGTCGGCGTCGTCCACCAGCGTGAGGACCATGTCGTTGACGACCTCGGGGTTGCCGCTGATGTCCTGGACGGCAGCCAGCGGGAGGTACACGATGGCCAGCTCGCCTGCAGCGAATATCGTTCCCTCGGGGCCTTCGTAGAAGAAGTCCTCCGGAGCGACACCGAGCCCGGTGTAGGCGACGGTGCGGCCGCCGGCGACCAGGATCGTCCCTGTCGCGGGAAGGCCGTGCTGGTCTGCGAATTTGGCTTCGAGCACGGCGCTGCGAGCGGTCGGGTCCGATGACGGGGCGTTGCCGTCGCGCACCCAGACGTCGTCCACGGGTCGGTCGGATCCGAACGTCATGCCCACGAGTCGGGCCGGCACCAACACCGAGTCGGCCCCGTCGACGACGCCGGTGTCCACCTGGCTGTCCACGACCAGCCTTTCGGTGGCGGCCCTCACCGACCCCGCGTCGTCGATTGCCGCGATCGCTGCGACGAGATCGCCCTGTTCGACGAATGTTCCCGGGCTGAGCGTGACGCGTAGGTCGTGCATCGCCAACGCGGCGAAGCTGGCGTCGTTCGACTGCCGACGCCACTCGCCGGTGCTGCCCAGGCCCGCGAAGACGCCCGTCCCGATTGCCAGGACGAGAGCGATGGCGATCACGGCGACCCGGTGCGCACGGAAGTCGCGCCACGACCAGCGCAACCACCAGGTCAGCATGTGGTTCGTCTTCTGCTCGGGAGTCACCACTGGAGATCACCGATGTCGGCTCTGCCGCCCCGCGGCGGACCATCGGACACGATCCGGCCGCTCGACAGCTCGATCACCCGGTCGGCGACACGGGCGATCTCCCGGTTGTGGGTGACGACGAGCACGGTCATCCCTGCACGAGCCTGTGCTTCGAGCACGCTGAGGATCTGGACACCCGTGCGGAAGTCGAGCTCGCCGGTCGGCTCGTCGGCTAGCAGTATCGGATTGCCGGTCGCCAGCGCGCGGGCGATGGCCACACGTTGCTGCTCGCCCCCGGACAGCTGGTGGGGAAAGTGATGCTGGCGCTCTGCGAGCCCGACCTGCGCCAGAGCCCGGTCTGCCGCGCTCGGCCGGGTCCGGTGCGCGTGCCGCGTCTGCGCCGAAACGGACGTTCTCGGCCGCGGTGAGCGCAGGGAAGAGGTTGAACGTCTGGAAGACGAAGCTGACCCCGTGCCGCCGCAGCCTCGACCGATCGGCCTGTGATGCACCGGTGACGTCGACGCCGGCCACCCGTACGGAGCCCGACGTCGGTGTGTCCAGGGCGCCGATCATGTTCAGCAGCGTCGTCTTGCCGCAGCCGGAAGGGCCCACGATCGCGACGAAGGCGGCTTCGTCCACGTGCAGGTTGATGCCGTCGAGTGCCATGACATCGACCTCGCCGATCCGGTATCGCTTGGTGACGTCGTCCAGGTCGATCCGCCGACCGGCGTGGCCCACCCGCGCATCGACGACACCGGAGCCGACTGCCCCGCTCACTGCATTCTGCATGGCCTCACGGTGACCCGCCGGCACAGCACGGTGAAGGGGACAAGGTCCGTTGTGATCTCGGACGAGATGCCCGTCCTTCACCGTGGGTGCGTCGCCCCCCGAAGGGATGGGGATGATGCGGCAGATGGGGGATACTGCAGTGATGGAGACGATCGCAGTCGGGGTTGACGGCTCGGAGACGGCGACTGCGGCGTTGCGGTGGGCGCTCGCGCACACCGAGCCCGGTGATCTCATCCGAGCGGTGTACGTGTGGCAGGCCTACCAGGGCGCACGCCATGAGGTGCTCTCGGCCGACGACGTCCGGCGGCTTCGACCCCAGGCCGATCGGGTCGTCCGAGATGTGGTCGACTCGGTGCTCGCCGGCTTCGAGGGCCCGGTTGCCTCGGTCGAGGCCGTGTCGTACTTCGGGCATCCCGGTAAGTGGCTCGTCGACCTGTCGGACGAGGTCGATCTCCTGGTCGTCGGGAGCCGAGGCCAGGGAGGATTCCGCGGCCTGCTGCTGGGGTCGGTCAGTACCTACGTCGTCCATCACGCGCACTGCCCGGTGGTCGTCGTCCGCCCGGACAGCGAGCGGCACGTCGACGACGACTGACGCGTCGTCGTCCATCCTCGGCTGCGCCGACTACGGGCCTGATCGGGGCAGCGCTCTGCACCCACCGGTGCGATTGTCACCCGTCTCAGACGGGGAGGGGAACGAAGGGCTCGTGATCGTCCGGGACCTTCGGAAATCGTTGCGCGATCCAATCGGCCTTCGCCTCTTCGATCCGGTCGGGGTCGCTGTGGACGAAGTTCCACCAGATGGTGCGTCGTCCGACCGGCTCCCCGCCGAGCACCACCGCACTGCCGGAGCCTGTGAGCGTGACCCTCGAGCCGGGCCGAAGTACGGCGAGGCGGCCCGACAGAAGGGCCTCGTCGTTGATTCGCACGTCGCCGCCCAGCGAGAGCACTGCGATCTCAGGGGCGTCGGTGGCGACCGGGACGGGCGAGCCGGCCTCGAGGGCGACCTCGGCGAGCAGGAGCGGCGAGGAACCGGTGACGGGCGAATCGAGTCCCCAGCCCGATCCCGCTGCGATCCGAACCGACGACCGGCCGATCCCTTCGACGGGGATTGCGTGGGCCCCCACGTGCTGGAACGAGGGCACGCTCTCCTCGGCGTCGGTGGGGAGCGCCACCCACGTCTGCAGGCCGTGGATCCCACGGCTCCGGTCCAGGTCGTCCGGGTGGGATCGCTCGGTGTGGGTGACGCCGGATCCGGCCGTCATCCAGTTGACCGCTCCCGGTTCGATCGTCTGGACCGCACCGGTCGAGTCGCGGTGCACCATCCGCCCGGCGAACAGGTAGGTGACCGTCGACAGGCCGATGTGGGGGTGGGCGTCGACATCGATGCCGGACCCTGGCGCCAGGGTCTCGGGCCCGATCACGTCGGCGAAGATGAACGGGCCCACCATGCGGCGGGTCCGGTGGGGGAGAAGACGCCGGACCCGACCTGCGCCGACGGGCCGATCCCGGGGATCGATGCGCAACTCGATCGCCGAGCTCATCGGCTGGTGGATGGGCTCGGGTCGGCGAGATTCGTCGTCGTGGTCATCGTGCTTCCGTCACTCCGAACGTTGCCAGGGTCGATCGGGGTCGAAGAGGTGCAGATCGAACTCGTTCGACAGCTCCTCGAAGACCGCGATGCCTCGAACGCTGTTGCCGAACCGGTCCAGGCGGGGCGAGAAGGTCGCGATGCCGGCCGTGCTCGGCACGACGCCGATGATGCCACCACCGACGCCGCTCTTCGCCGGGATACCGACGGTGTAGGCCCACTCGCCGGCGTAGTCGTACATCCCGCAAGTGAGCGCCACCGTCAGCATGTCGCGAGCAACACCGGGGGCCACGACCCGCTCGGCGGTCACCGGGTGGAGGCCATCGTTCGCGAGAGTGGCCCCGATCATCGCGAGATCGCCCGCCGTCACCAGCACCGAGCACTGGGCGAAGTAGAGCTCGAGCGTCTCTTCGACACGATCGTCGAGGATGCCACGGCTGAGCATGAGGTACGCGATCGCCCGGTTGCGGTGACCGGTCTCACGTTCCGATGCCCACACCGAACGATCGACATCGGGCCGACGACCGAGGTAGCGCTCGTACATCGCTCGGAGGGTCTCGACCCGTTCGTCCACGCCGATTCCGACGACCATGTCCGTGATCGCGATCGCGCCGGCATTGACCATCGGGTTCGGCGCCCGATTCGCGTCCTCGTCGAGCACGATCGCATTGAAGCTGTCGCCGGTGGGGGCCACACCGACGCGTTCGAGCACCGCCTCTCGGCCGTGCGTCTCGAGTGCGAGCCCGTAGACGAGCAGCTTGGAGATCGACTGGATCGTGAACGGATGGTCGACGTCGCCGACGCCGACCGTCTGGCCGTCGATCGTCGCCGCCGCGATGGCGAACCGATCCGGATCGACGGCGGCCAGTTGCGGGATGTAGTCCGCGGGAGCGCCGTCGTCGAGGCCCGCGTAGCGGGAATGCAGGTCCCGGATCGCACGCTCGAACCAGCTGCGCCGCGCAGCCCGGTCCTCGTTTCTCCCGGTCGGGGCTTCGCTCACGCCGGACCGGCCCAGTCGGGCACCATCACCTCGATGTCGCCGGGCTCGACCGCGGGAAGCGCCTCGATGGCCGCGCGTGCGTGGCGGGCCCAGACCTCGGACAGGCGTTCGAGTTGGGGCGAGTCACGTGCCGGTCGGCCACTTCGATCGCTATGCGTCCCACGTAGAGCGCAGCCTGGAACAGCTCGTCGACCGTCGCCAACGATTCGCCGGCGCCTGCCAGGTCGCGTCCGATGCGATCGAGCACCTCCTGGGTGGTGGCGAGGTTGCCCGCGGACTGCAGGGTGATCAACCGGTCGGCCGTGGGTCGGAAGACGTGCAGCTTGCGGTAGGCGCTCACGTTGTCGACGCCGGCGTTGGTTCGGGTGTCCGACAGCAGGACCAGCCCCTCGTCGAGTCGCATGGCGAGGCAGTAGGTCATCGTTCCCTCAGCGCCGGCGCCGTTCGTCGAGAGGGCAGCTGATCATCGGCCGTACACGCCGACGAGGGGGTCGATCGCATGGCCGCGAACGGTACACGCATCGATCGGACGGTGCTGATGAGGCAGGCTCCGTTCGCCGGCGCCCGGCCCGGGTCGTCCAGCACCCGGGCCGCAGGCCGGCCGGTGTCCGTCGTCGTCACCATCGGCTCACGCCGGCGAGTGCGTGCTGCGTCGTCAGCGGACGACGAGCACCGGGACGGCGGCGTGCGTCACGAGATGATGGGCGACCGAGCCGAGGACCGCGCTGCGGACGAGTCCTCGGCCCCGGGTGGCGACCACGATCATCTGGGCACCGATGGCATCGGCGAGCTCGGAGAGTTCCTGTCCTGGCTGACCGTCACCGACTCGACGGAGCTCGACGGTCGGGTCGGTTGCTGTGAGGCGGGATCGGATGGCGGCCTCGATCGACGATTCGGTGGCGTGCTCTGCTGCGAGAGCGCCCACCGAGAACTCCGTCACAGCCGCATGGTGTGGGGCATACGCAGCGACGAGCTCGACCTCGAGCGCGTCCGCCAACCGTCGCGCAACCGCCAGTGCGCTCCATGAGTGCTCCGAGCCATCGAGCCCCACCACGACCGGGCCATTGCTCACGGCGCGTGCCCTGACGAGGTCTGGTCTGCCGTCGGCTCGATCTGGGGGCGCGATGCGGTGCTGCCCGACTCCTGCTGGAACGGGCTGGCGTCGCCGAGCCAGCTCGCACTCACGCGATGCGCTCGGTCGAGAAGCTGGCTGGCCCGGCGTAGCTCGTCGGCTGTCGGGCGGAGGGTCGATCGCAGGGTCGCCAGCTCTTCGAAGCGGTCGGTCAACGCCCCGAGTGCAACGGTCGCTGCATGGGCGACCGTGATGACACGGCCGACACGGACGCCGACCTCGCCCAGCGGATGGTCTGGTCGTCCGACACGGCGGAGCTCGGCGTGGGCGCCGGTCACGAGGCTGTCGCAGCTGATCGTCCGTTCCAGCGCCCGCTCGCAGGCATCGGTCAGCTCCCACAGTGGGTCTGCCATGGCGAGCGCCGCCCGCTCGGCGACGATCGTCTGCTGGGTCGCCGACCAGGTGTGCATGTCGGGTGGAACCGCAGAGCGCGCAGCGAGGAGCGCGATGCGTTGTCTCGAGGTCTCGGTAGACCTTCTCGAGTCGAGCGAGGTCGGCTTCGGCGGCACCTGCGATCTCGATGGCTCCCAGTGGTCCGCTGCTGTCGATGCCGCCAAGATCGAGGCGAGGGGAGGGTTCGGGCGACATCCCCGCGGCGGCGTGGAGCAGGATGGGCTCACTGCGATGCGCCGGCGCCACGGCAGCGCTCTCGGGTGTCGCCGGCTGCTTTCGTGGAGCCCAGAGTGCGTAGCCTGCAGCCCCTGTCGCCACGATGATGGCAGTGAGCCAGAGTCCCCGTTCCCAGCCGTGTAGGACGGCGTCGGCGACACCTGCGAGCAGCGTGGGACCGGCATCGCCGAGGTCGGGGGCGATCACCGCTGCGGCTGCGGGCGTCTCGCGCACCGCTTCGGTGATCTGATCGGGGAAGCCCACGAGATCGTCGATGGTGGTCCTGTACCCGGCATTGAACGCCGAGCCGATCGCTGCGATGCCGATCGCCGCGCCGAACTCGCGCAGCACATCGTTGAGAGCCGACGCCACACCCTGCTTCGCCGGTGGCAGGGCCTCGACGATTGCCTCCGTCGCGGGCGGCGAGGACAGGCCGAGGCCGAGCCCGAAGATCACCATGACTGCGGCGAACAGCACGAAGCTGCTCTCGACGGTGATGAGCGTGCCCACCACGAACGCCGAGGCGAGAACGAGCAGACCCAGGACGCCCATGGTTCGTCGCCCGAAGCGGCGCGTCAACGGGATCGCCACCGCAGACGCGGGGAACAGTCCGATTGCGACCGGCAAGAGGCCGAGGCCGGTCTTCAGCGGGCCGTAGTCGAGCACGAACGCCAGGTAGGGCACGGTGAGGAAGAAGAACCCGAAGGCCGCGGTGAACTGCACGAAGATCGACAGCGAACCGGATCGGATCCCGCGCTCGGCGAAGAGTCGCACGTCGAGCAGCGGGCGCGGATTCCGCCATTCCCAGGCGACGAAGCCGATCAGAGTGACGACGCCGACCACGATGGCACCCGCGGCGAGCGGCGACATCCATCCCTTGACCGGACCCTCGATGACGCCGAGCACCAACGCGCCGGCGGCAGCGAAGGACAACACGGCGCCGACCGGGTCGAGGTTCGCTTCCGCGGGGTCGGACGAGTCGGGCACGAAGAGCCAACAGAGGGCCAGCACGAGGAGGGCAGCGATCGTCATGGCGAAGAAGATCGAACCCCACCAGAAGTTCTCGATGAGCACGCCCGATCCGACGATCCCGACGATGCCGCCGATGCCGACAGCGGCGGTCCACATCGCGACGCCGCGACCACGCTGATGATGGGGCAGGGTCGCGGTGATCGTCGACAACGTCGCCGGGAAGACGAACGCGGCTCCGACACCGCTCACGCCACGGAGGACGATGACCGGGGTGGCCGTCTCCACCAAGAGTGTCGCTGCGTTCGCGCCTGCGAGGACGACGATCCCGAACAGCAACATGCGACGCCGGCCGTAGCGGTCGCCGAGCGCACCGGCGGGCAGCAACAGGGCCGCCAGGAAGACGGCGTAGATGTCGATCATCCACTGCACGTCGGTCTGGCTCGCATCGAGCTCCCGCGACAGTTGGGGCAGCGCGACGTTCAACGACGACACGTTCGCCACGACCAGCATGGCCGCTGCGATCGTCGCTGCGAGGATCAACCCCGGCGTGGTGCGACGATCGGTACGAGACACACCTCGATCCTCCCCGGCTGCCGGTTTGCGGTCAAGACGGCCACGGGGACCCACGGCGCGGGCACCGAGGCGCGACGGCCATCATGGCGATCGCTCTGGCGCGCCCGGCGGGCGCTGGCGAGGAGTGGAGTGCCTCGTGCCCTGCCACACTGTCGACTCATGGAGGGTGCATCGTCCGGTCGGATGCAGGCCGCGGACCGCCGCTTGGACCTCTATTGGATCCCACTCGGCGCCGGAACGCCGGTCGTGGCCTTCAGCGGACGCGTCTACGAGACCCTGCACGGCGTGGTGCGTCGGCACCCGCGTCACGACCTCTACCACGCCGCGCTGGTCGCCGACCTCGACGGCACCCCTACGATCGTCGAGTCGGCGCCGGTACCCGACGACGACGGCGAAGTCGCCCGTGGCGTGGTAGCCGGTGGCGCGGTCGGCAGTCGGCTGCTCGGCCGCTTCCGGGTGTTCCGCTACGAGGTCCGCCGCTGGTCCGGTGGCACGATCCCCGACATCGGCTACGCGGTGGCGAGCCCGGTTCGGATCAGCGACGACAACGAGGCCGTCCGGACGGTGCTCGACCTGGTGGCGTCGGTACCGGCGCCGGTCTGGGGGCGTGACGAGCTCGACGCCGGCGACATGTGGAACTCCAACTCGGTGATCTCCTGGACCCTGACCCGGGCAGGTCTGCTGGCAGCGGCGGGCTCACCGCCGCCCAGAGGACGTGCACCGGGCTGGGACGCCGGTGTCCGTGTCGCCGAGCGCACCGGTGCGCGGGGGGATGCCGACCGATCGCGGAGGTCATGCGGTTGACCCTCCCCGGGAACCGACGGTGACGGACCGAGACGTCGAGACCACGAGCGCCCGGCCCGGCAGCCGCACCCATCGGTAGAGTCGGCAGTTCCCATCGATCCCGGACGGGTGCGTCCCGCCCGTGCTGGAGACCGACCCCGTGGCCCTGCTCGTGACGATCGTGATCCTGGCGCTGGCCTTCGATGTCACCAACGGATTCCACGACTCGTCGAACTCGATCGCAACGCTCGTCGCCACCCGGGCGGCCCGGCCCGGCGCAGCGATCGCGCTGGCCGCAATCTTCCACGTTCTCGGTCCGATCCTGCTCGGCACCGCCGTGGCCGACACCGTCGGCGGCATCGTCGATCGCGACGCAACCGACGCCGTGCGGCTCGTCGCCGCGGCACTCTCGGCGGCGCTCACCTGGAACCTCGTCACCTGGGCGAGAGGTCTTCCGTCGAGCTCGAGTCACGCACTGGTCGGTGGCCTCGTCGGCGCCGCCATCGCCGACGCCGGAACCGGTGCGGTGAACTGGAGCGGAATGGACGGGCTGCGACCGTCGGGGGTCATCGGGGTCCTCGTCGTCCTCGCCGTGTCGCCGGTGATCGGAGCCGTGGCGGGCGCGGTGAGTGTGCGCATCGGGAGACATGGGCTGCGGCGGGCTCGGCGTGAGATCGCGACACCGCTGCGCTACGCCCAGTGGGTGAGCTCGGCAGCGCTGGCTCTCAGCCATGGCGCGAACGATGCCCAGAAGACGATGGGTGTCATCACCCTGGTGCTCCTCGCCGACGGCCGCATCGACACCTTCGCGGTGCCGCTGTGGGTGAAGCTGGCGGCTGCGGCGTCGCTCACCCTCGGGACGGCGCTCGGGGGGTGGCGCATCATCCGGACCCTCGGACGCGGGATCTTCCGGCTCCGGTCTCTCGATGGTCTGGCCAGCCAGACCGGATCGGCGGCGACCATCTTCGGATCGGCCATGGTCGGAGCGCCCGTCAGCACGACCCACGTCGTGGCCTCGTCGGTGGTGGGCGTCGGCGTGGGCCAGTCATGGCGGCGTGTGCGATGGCGCGCTCGTCGACGAGATGCTCCTCGCCTGGGTTCTCACGCTCCCCGCGACTGCCGTCCTGGCGGCCGGATTCTTCTTCGCCTGGAAGGGGCTCGCATGAAGCGGCACTGGTTCCTCCCCGAGATGCCGGACCTCCTCGCGATGGTGCGCTTGCAGGCCGACGTGACCCTCGAAGGACTCGAGGCCTTCGCACGTTGGTCGGGTGGCGACACGTCGCAGGCGCAGTTGGTGCGCGATGCCGAACACCGGGCCGATGACGCCAAGCGGGACGTACGCCAGGCCCTGCGGGCCGCATTCTCGACCCCGCTCGATGCCGAGGATCTCTACGAACTCTCCGAACGGATGGACGCAGTGCTCGAACGCGGCCAAGAACATCGTTCGCGAGGCGGAAGTGATCGCCATCTATCCCGACGATCACATGGCCGCGATGGCCGACGCGATCGTCGCCGGGCACCGCCACATCGTCGCGGCCATCGCAGCCCTCGGCACAAGCACTGAGGATTCGACGTCCCACTCGGACGCTGCCGTCGCCGCGATACGCAAGGTCGAACGGGTCTACCGACGGGCCATGCCGGAATTGCTCCGCAGCTCCGACCTGGGCGAGCAGATGGGCAGGCGCGAGCTCTACCGTCGCTTCGCCCGCACCGCGGACGCGGTCGAGGCGGTCGCCGAGCGCGTCTGGTATGCCGTAGTGAAGATGCCCTGATCATCGCTCGACGACTCCCGTCCGGCGTCCGGTGCTCCGTCAGAGCTGTGTCGGAGCGGTGCCAGGCTCATCCCGAAGGCGTCTGTCGAGCGGACCGCCGGGCGCGGAAGAACTTGTCCGCAGCATCGACGACGAGCACGACGATCGGGGTGGCACCGGCGACGAGCCAGCCTGCAACGGTCGGGTTGCGTTGGCCGAGTTGGTCGGCGATGGGGCCGACGAACACGGTGGTCAGTGAGATGACGATCCCGATCGCGATCGCTGGTGCCAGCAGCGGGTTGGTGAGCCAGCCCAGGGCCGGCGCAGTGCGGGTCACGCTGCGGCATGCGTAGGCGTTGGCGGCCTGACCGAGAACGACAGCCATGAAGGCAGCGCCCGATGCCGCTGCTGCCGGTCCGTCCGCGAAGGCATCGCCGGGGCGCCAGCCCTCGGTGAGGTACACGGTGAGGAAGGCAGCCATGGTCATCAGCGCCTCGGTCGGGCCGAGGAGGCTGAAGGCGCGGCGCCGCACGGTCCTGTTCAGCAGCCGACCCGCGATCGGGGGCCGGCGCAGGGTGTTCGCCGAGGGCGGTTCGGCGCCGAGCGCGACGGCGGACAGGGTGTCGGTGCCGATGTCGAGCGCGAGGATCTGCAGGACCCCGAGCGCGAGCGGGAACCGCCCTCCGGACAGGGCCCACACGAGAAGGGGGTCAGCTCCGCCACGTTGTCGGTGAGGTGATACGTGAGGAACCGCCGGATGTTCAAGAAGCTGGCTCTGCCCTGTTCGATGCCGGCGACGATGGAGGAGAAGTGGTCGTCGAGCAGCACGAGGTCTGCGGCCTCCCGGGCGACGTCGCTGCCGGACGTGCCCATGGCGACACCGATGTCCGCCTCGTGCAGTGCCGGTCCGTCGTTGACCCCGTCGCCGGTCATCGCGACGACATGGCCTCGGCTTCGCAGCGCCTTGGCGATGCGCAGCTTGTCCTCGGGAGAGACGCGGGCGATGACGATGCCGTCACGGTCGATGGTTGCCGCGAGGATCTCGTCGTCGACCGGGAGGTCGGCGCCGACGAGGACCGGATCGTCGGGGACGCGGAGCCCGACGGCGGTCGCGATCGCCTCGGCCGTGGCCGGGTGGTCGCCCGTGATCATCGCGACCCTGAGGCCGGCCATCCGGCATGCCGCGAGCGCCGGTGCGACATCGGGACGGGGAGGGTCCTGCAGCGCCACGAGTCCGCACAGCGTCAGATTGCGTTCGGCTTCGGCGGCCGTGCCGGGCGTGTGTGCTCCGAGGGGACGACCTGCGATCGCCAGAGTGCGCAGACCTCGGGCGGTGTGATCGGCGACGACCCGCTCGGCGCCGCCCGGGTCCGTGCAGAGCGGGAGGACGGCGTCGGGAGCGCCCTTGACGAGGACCTCGGTCGCGGTGCACACCGACATCCGTCGCCGATGGGTGTCGAAGGGAAAGCGCGTACCAGCCGTGGTGCCCCTCGCGCAGCGCGTCGGTGTCGATTCCCAGACGCCGGGCGAAGACGTCGAGCGCTGCCTCCATCGGGTCGCCGGTCGGTCGCCAATGCCCGTCGTGCTCGGCGATGCCGCCGGTCGAGCACAGCACCGCCTTGGCGGCCATTGCCTCGAGCAGGGGGCGGGCCGACGGGTCGGGGACCTCGACCCTCCCTCGCGGGTCGTACCCGGCGTCTGCGCTGGTAGCGCCACCTGCAGTGGTCCAGGCTTCGACGACGGTCATCTGGTTCTGCGTCAACGTGCCGGTCTTGTCGGTGCAGATGAAGGTGGTCGATCCCAGCGACTCGACGGCGTCGAGGTGGCGGACCAGCACCTGTTTGTCGGCCATCTGCTCGGCCCCCCACGCGAGGGCGAGGGTGACGGTGGGTAGCAGCGCCTCGGGGACGAGCGCGACGGTGACGCCGACCGCGAGGATGAAGCCGTCGGCGAGAGGGTCCCCGATGAGCAGGGCCACGACGAAGAACGCCGATCCGATGCCCAACGCGATGGCCGCCACGGCTCGCACGAGGCGGTTCAGTTCGATCGCCAGGGGGCTCGGCGGCGCCGGAGTCGCCGTGGTCAGGCGGGCGATCTCGGCGAGGCGGGTGTGCGCGCCCGTGGCGGTGACCATCGCCTCGGCCTCGCCCTCGAGGACGAACGTGCCCGCGAACACCGGTTCGGCTGCCTCGGCGCGGGCGGCGATGCTCTCGCCGGTGAGCAGCGACGTGTCCATGGTGAGGTCGTGAGCGACGAGCAGGGTGGCGTCAGCCGGCACCCGGTCGCCCGCCTCCAGCAGGACGACGTCGCCGACGACGATCCCGGTTGCGTCGACGACGATCCGCCGGCCGTCGCGGCGCACGGACACCTGCATCGGCAGGAGAGAACGCAAGCGCTGCGCCGCCTTGTCGGCGCGGTGCTCCTGCGCAAACGCGAACGCGGCGTTGAGCAGCACGACGACCGTGATCGCGACGGCGAGCTCGGGCATGCCTGCCAGGAGCGCCAGCGCAGCCGCGACCCACAGGAGAATCGCGAAGAAGTGCACCAGTTGGTGGACGAGCCGGCGCCACGCCGGTACGCGCGGCGGTGGTGGCAGTGCGTTCGGTCCCGACTCGGCCAACCGCCGTGCGGCCAGGTCGGCCGAGAGTCCGGCTGGGTCTCCTGCGGCCGTTGTGAACGCATCGGCGACCCTGCCGGAGCCTTGCGAACCATCGATGCGCTCCTCCACGCCCATCACCTCACCGGACGGACCCGACTCGGCGATCCGGTCGGGCGGCAATCCCTGCGAGGGGCCATGGGCTCATGCTCGGCTCGGCAAGGACGCAGCGGCAGGGCCCTAGGTCATCACGAGCGACGCCTGTCGGACCTATGGGTCGCGGGCTGGTGGTCGACGAGGACTCCGACATCGCTCCCGCCGCCGGTCTTGATCTCCTGGACGAAGCCGACGCCCGGTGCGTAGTACTTCTCCTCGACCACGTCGGGCTCGAGCGGCGTCCAGTCCCGGGTGACGATCACGTCGTCGTAGGTGACCTCGCCGACGCGCACGGTTTCGCCGACCCGGATGACCTCGCCCATGTCCTCGGCTTCGCCTGCCAGGTACTCCTGGCGGTAACCGGTGCCGGTCACGGCAGGGTCGGCAGGCATGACGATGCCGGGGAGAGCGCCGTCGACGCCGGCCTCCCAGGACCCGGCGGTGTCCGGCGACGCCGTCCTCGTAGGCGACGGTGTCCTCGCCGAAGTACCAGACGTTGCCGGCGGCGATCCTGCGCGTACCAGTCGTCGGTGTCCTCGATGATCTCGCCGTCGACGGCAACGACATCGTGCACCACCACGGTGGTGACGCCCATGACGTCGCGTTGCTCGTCGAGCACCTCGACGGTGATGGTCTCCACCTCCCCCTCGTCGTTCGTCACCTCGTAGACCCACCGTGCCCCCGGTCGCAGGGGCAGGTACTGGTTGTCGATCGTCGTGGTGAAATCCGCAGGATCGATGACCGGTGCGTAGTCGCCACCGTCGCCCGGGTCGATCACCGCCGGGTCATCGCCTCCCGACGAAACGGTCTCGGTCGGACCGTCGCTGCCGCAGCCGGCCGCCAGGGCTCCGACGACCACGACGGCCACGATGACGCCGGTGCGCTTGTCCGGGAACGACATGATGCCTCCCCCTCAGTCCACGTCGCCGGGTTCTTCGACGTCGGCGTCGGCTCCGACGACGTTGAACTCGCGGTCGAGTTGCACGTCCACCTGGCTTCCGTCGTCCAGAGTCACCTCGACCTCGTAGTAGCTGTCCTCGTCGCCCACCTCGGTCTCGGTGACCTGTCCGCCACCCGTGTGATCCAGTGCGACCGCGCTGGCACGCTCGAGTGCGGCGCCGGTGATCGGGAGCCTCGGCATCGTCTCCGGATGCGGCGATGGCGACGCCGGCCCCCGCAGCGCCGATGACGATCGCTGCGGTTGCCGTGCCGATGACGATCCGTCGTGTCTTGTTCTGCATGGTCGGGTCTCCTGTCTCGGGGGCCGCTGATCGACCCCACGACGCCACTGTGCGACAACGTCGCTGACCGTCGCCTGACTCGGCACGCGTCGTCGGTCGTCGAGGCCTGGTCAGCTCGGGTCAGCGGGGCGTGGGATCCTGGTTCGGTGAAGCTGCTGCTCGTCGAGGACGATCGCGCGATCGCCGCGGTGGTCGCGCGTGGCCTGGAGGCCGAGGGCTTCACCGTCGAGATGTCGCCACGACGGAGACGAGGGTCTGTGGCTGGCCACCGAGGGTGCCTACGACCTCATCGTTCTCGACCTCATGCTGCCCGGGCGAAGCGGATTCCGGGTCTGCAGCGAGCTGCGCGCGCCGGGAACTGGACGCCCATCCTCATGCTCACGGCCAAGGACGGCGATCTCGACGAGGCCGAGGCACTCGACACCGGCGCCGACGACTACCTCGTCAAGCCGTTCTCGTTCCCGGTGCTCGTCTCCCGCGTGCGGGCCCTGCTCCGGCGGACCG
Organism: uncultured Acidobacteriota bacterium; assembly: GCA_963697355.1. GTDB lineage: Bacteria > Acidobacteriota > Vicinamibacteria > Marinacidobacterales > DATDRI01 > CAVONV01. Next base: position 22,427 of record CAVONV010000013.1, on the reverse strand, counting down.
CCGGGCGGACCCCGGCGCCGGTCGAGGTCGGGGACCTGCGGATCGATCCGGGCGCCAGACGTGTCTGGCGGGGTGACACCGAGATCGCACTGACTGCACGCCAGTTCGACGTGCTCGAGTTCCTCGTGCGACGTGCCGGGCAGGTGCTCACCAAGGACGAGATCCTCGCCGGCGTGTGGCCCTACGACTTCGACGGTGATCCGAACATCGTCGAGGTGTACGTGCGCCGCCTGCGCCAACGTGTCGACGAGCCCTTCGACCGTCATGACATCCAGACAGTCCGCGGCGCGGGCTACCGCCTCGGTGCGAGTGCCGGGTGAAAGAGCTCGCGCCATGGCGTCGCTTGTCGATGCGGGCACGCATCACCAGCGTGGCGACGGCGCTGGTCGCCATCGTCTTGTCGGCGACTGCGGTGGGAGTCGTCGTGGTCCAGCGCCACGAGCTGCTCGCCAACCTGGACCGCACCCTGGAGTTGCGAGCCGATGAGTTGGTGGCGGGCTTCGAGCGGTCGGGCGCCGAGGCCGGGGAGTTCGCGAGCAGCAACGACGAGGATCGGTTGGCCCAGCTGGTCTCCGCCGATGGCACGGTGTTCGGCCTCCACCCCGAACCTGGCCGGCGTCGGCGCCACTGACCGTCGCTGCAACGATGGATCGACCGACCGTCCGCACCACGGACGAACTGCCGGTCGAGGACGACGCCTTCCGGCTGCTGAGCCGACCGGTCGTCACCGAGTCGGGCCCGGCCGTCCTGTACGTGGCCGAGAACGTCGATGATCTGCAGGACAGCGTCGTGATCCTCTCGACATCGCTACTGGTCGCAGTCCCTCTCGCGGTGGCGCTGCTCGCTGCGCTCGTGTGGTGGTTGGTGGGGCGCACCCTTCGTCCGGTCGAGGCGATCCGTCGGCAGGTCGCCGACATACGGGCATCCGACCTCGGTCGGCGCGTGCCCGAGCCGCCCACCGGCGACGAGATCGCCAGGCTCGCAGTGACCATGAACGCAATGCTCGACCGGTTGCAGGACGCCACCGAACGACAGCGACGATTCGTGGCCGATGCGTCGCACGAGCTGCGGAGTCCGCTCACCCGTATGCGCGGCGAGATCGAGGTCGCCCTCGCGCACCCCACGACCGATGGCTCCGAGGACACCCTCCGCAACGTGTCGAGCGAGGCGGTGGCGATGCAGCGCCTCGTCGAGGATCTGCTGCAACTGGCTCAGGCCGAAGAGCTGTCCTCGTCCGCTGCCCGCGAGCCTGTCGACCTCGACGACGTGGTCCTGCGCGAGGCGCGCCGGGCACGAGCCGCCGGCCACCTCATCGACCTGGCCGGTGTATCGGGCGCGCAGGTGCTGGGTGACCGCTGACCAGCTCACCCGGATGGTGCGCAACCTGTTCGACAACGCCGTCCGCCATGCCGATGGGCAGGTCACGGTCGGGCTGCGCGAACGCGACGGCGTTGCGACACTCGTCATCGACGACGACGGGTCCGGGGTGCCACTGCCGGATCGCGAGCGCGTCTTCGATCGGTTCGCCCGCGTCGACGACGCCCGATCCCGTGATCGGGGAGGGATCGGCCTCGGCCTTGCCATCGTCCATGACGTCGTCACCCGCCACGGCGGGGCGATCCGCATCGACGACGCTCCCGGCGGCGGGGCCCGATTCGTGGTCGAGCTCCCGGCGTCGCCCTGACCCGGCGACGCTATCGGTGCGCCGGTCGCGACACGTCCAGGCGAGCCTGTCCCGGGAGCATCACCGGCGAGGAGATGCGCCACTCACCCCGTGGCGAGATGACCTTCGGCCCTGCTCTGTCGGCCCGCGCGGGCGTAGGAATCGGGTAGCGCACGAGAGGAAGGCCACGATGCCCGTCGAAGACCGCCACGAGTCGTGGCTGCAGGCACACGTCGCCGACTGGGAGAGCGCAGGGCTGATCTCGGCGAGCCAGAGCGACGCGATCCTGCACTTCGAGCACGCTGACGAACCCGTCGCTCCCCAGCGGCTCACCGTCGTGGCCGAGGTCGCGTGCTACCTCGGCAGCGTCATCGCCTTCGCAGGCGGCGCCGCCATCATCGGCCCCAACTGGGGCGACCTCGGCCTGCTCGGGCAGGGGGCGATCGCCCTTTCGATCGCGATCATCGGTTTCGTCGTCGGCAGCTGGGTCATGCGGCAGGGCGAGACCGGGACCGAACGCCTCGGCGGCTTCCTCTGGGTCATCGGAACCGGCGGCGTCGCCCTGGCCGTGGGCGGGGTCGTCGACGAGATCGATCCCGTCGACGCCGCGTGGTTCCCCTTCACCATCGGGATCGCCGTGCTGGCCATCGGGACGGGGCTGTGGCGCAACCTCGAGCGGCCGCTCCAACTGCTCACCGCCGGGGTTGGCGTGATCCTCGCCGGTGGTGGACTGGTTGCGCTCACCGACCTGTCGATGTGGATCGTGGCCCCGATCGTGGCTGCTGTCCGCCGTTTCGGTATCGGTCGCGGCGTCCGGCACCGTCCACCCACGAGTCGTCGCGCTGGCCATCGCCGCGATCGGCCTCATGGTCGGCTCGTTCCTGTTCATGGAGGAGAGCGAGCGCTTCGCGGCGCGATCGCAGCGGTCGTGCTCGGCCGCTGTCATCGTCGCATTCGCGCTCGACGACCTGATCGTGGCCCCTCGTGGCCCTCGGCGTGATCGCGCTTCTTCATCGCGATCATGTCGCTGATGGCAAACGTTCTCGACAGCGTGGGGCCCGCCTCATCGCCGTGGTCGTCGGGCATTGGCGGTCGTGGCCGTGGTCGCCGTGCGTGCCCAGCGGATGGGTAGCGATACTGGTACCTGGCCGGTCCGACAGGACTCCCACGGCCACGCCCTGACCGGGGACCCTGCCGGTCGTCTCCGGGTCGCTGTGTCGGTCGTGCGAGACGCAAGAGTGTCGAGTCTCCCCCCCCCCGCAGCCGCGCACCGGGTCTCCGGCTACGCTGCCGCTCGTGACGGATGGCGCGAACACGCCCCATCGAAGGGGGCTGATCGGCCGCGCGATCGGCGTCGTGGCGCCGGCAGTCGTTCGCCGGATCGACACGAACGACCTGGTCGAGGCGATCGACGTGAACGTCATCGCAGATGACCTCGATCTCGACGCGCTGATCGATCGGCTCGACGTCAACGAGATCGCGGAACGCCTCGATCTGGATGCGCTCATCGGCCGCCTCGATGTGAACCAGATCGCGCAACGGCTGGATCTGGATGCCCTCATCGAGCGGCTCGATGTGAACCAGGTTGCGGAACGGCTGGATCTGGATGCGCTCGTCGGCCGGCTGGATGTGGACCAGGTCGCGCAGCGGCTGGATCTCGATGCGCTCGTCGGCCGCCTCGACGTGGACGCAGGTCGCGCAGCGGCTGGATCTCGATGCGCTCGTCGGCCGCCTCGATGTGGACCAGGTCGCGCAGCGGCTGGATCTCGATGCGCTCGTCGGCCGCCTCGACGTCAACCAGGTCCGCTCAACGGCTGGATCTCGATGCGCTCGTCGGCCGCCTCGACGTCAACGAGATCGCTCAACGACTCGACATGGCCAAGATCACCGCCGGGGCGACCCAGGACGTCGCGGTGTCCGGACTCGATCTCGTCCGTCGCCAGCTCCTGCCGCGTGGACGCGACGGTCGACTCCGTGGTCGGCCGCATCATTCGTCGCGAACCCAGCGCCGACCCGACGCCCCCGGGCGACTCGCCGAGGACGTCGTCGTCGCCCCGGCCCTGCCTGCGGGCGAGCACGAGCTCCAGCGTCGCGAGGTGAGCGGCCACTACGCCGGAGCGGTGACGCGGTTGCTCGCCCTCGCCGGCGATGTGTTCGCAGCCGTCGGACTCCAGGCGGTCTTCGGCTGGATCGCCTACTTCTTCGTCGGCCTGGCTCGATGTCGACGCCTCTCCGATGGGGCCCGCTCGGTCGGTGTCCTCGCCGTCGGTTCGGCATTCGTTGCGTACTTCTGGGTTCCCGTGGCGCTGTTCGGTCGCACGCCGGCCATGGCGATCCTGGGTCGCCGTCGTGCAACGTGACGGTGGCGTCGCCAACGGTCGCCGGGCGTTGTCCGTGCCGTTGTCCTACCGGTCTCGATCCTGCTGCCGGTGTTCCTGCTCGGGATGGTGCTGGGTAGGGAGCGACGCACACTGCACGACGTCGCGTCGGGCACGATCGAGATCTACGACTGGGGTGAGCGTGAGGCCGAACAACCCGTCACGATCCGCCAGCAGCTCTCGGCCCGAGTCCGCCGGCGGGATCTGTCACACCCCGGCTGACGACCACCCGCCGACGCTCCGGCTAGCGTGCGCATCCGGTGCGCTCATGGCAGGTGACGGGAGCGGGTGAACCGCGCGATGTGCTGCGTATCGCCGATGTCGAGACCCCGGCGCCGGGGGCCGCGGCTCGGACGAACCGTCGTGCCCCCGCCCGGGGACGTGCCCGACCCGGCTCGGGCTCGACAACCCTGGTGTCGCTCATGATCCCGCCGGCGCAGTAGCGTCCGCACCGAGGAGGGCAGGAACCAGCTGATGACCGATTCCGTGAGCAACCGCTCGGTCGACGATCGTTGGGGTCCACGAATCGACCGATGGGTGCCCGGTGTGCGCCTGGTCAGGAACTACGAACGCAGCTGGTTCGCACACGACGCGATCGCTGCGCTCGTCCTCACGGCGCTGCTGATACCCCAGGGCATGGCGTATGCCGAGCTCGCCGGTCTGCCGGCGGTCACAGGGCTCTACACCACCGTGGCGGCCCTCCTCGGCTACGCCGTGTTCGGCCCCTCGCGTATCCTCGTGCTCGGTCCGGACTCGTCGCTCGCTCCGGTCATCGCTGCGATCGTGGCCCCGCTCGTCATCGGTGACAGCCCCGGAGAGGCAGTCGGCACTGGCGGGCATGCTGGCCGTCCTGGCGGGCTTGATCGAGATCGCGGCGGGGCTGTTGCGTCTCGGGACGGTCACCGACCTGTTGTCGATGCCCGTCCGCGTCGGCTACCTGAATGGCATAGCGCTGCTGGTGCTCGTCAGTCAGCTTCCCAAGCTCTTCGGTTTCAGCAGCGACTCGGACGGCTTCGTCGACGGCATCGACGGATTCGTCCGAGGCGTCCTCGATGGTGCAACGACGGGGAGGTCGTTGGCGCTCGGCGCTGGGGCGATGCTCATCATCGTCGTCGGCCGCCGGATCACCCGGAAGGTTCCATGGGTGCTGGTGGCCGTGGTCGTCGCCATCGTGATCGTGGCCCTGTTCGACCTCGCCGACGACGGTGTCGCGGTGGTCGGTTCGCTGCCGTCGGGCTTCCCGACGCCGACCGTCCCAACGGTGGGTTGGGAGGACCTGGGCTCCCTGACAGCGGGTGCGCTGGCCATCGCCATCGTGTCGGTGGCCGACACCGCCGCCCTGTCGCGCAGCGTCTCCGCGAAGCGGGGTGAGCGCGTCGACCAGAACCGGGAAGCGATCGGGTTGGGTGCTGCCAACATCACCGCCGGGCTCTTCCAGGGCTTCCCGATGAGCGCGAGCTCCTCGCGCACGGTCGTCGCGGAGTCCGTCGGTTCGAAGTCGCAGCTGACCGGCGCGCTGTCGGCCCTGCTCATCGTCGGGCTGCTGATCGGGGCGGACGATCTGCTCGCAGATCTGCCGTCGTCGGTGCTCGCCGCGATCGTCATCGTGGCCGCGCTCGGGCTCTTCGACCTGCGGACCATCTGGTGGCTGGCCCAGGTCAGGCGCACCGATTTCCTCGCCTCGGTGATCGCGATGGCGGGTGTCGTCCTGGTCGGGGTGCTCGAGGGCCTGCTGGTCGCCATCGGGGCATCACTGGCAGTGTTCGTGTGGAAGCGCTGGCGCCCCTACTCGGCCGTGCTCGGTCGGGTGCGGGGCGAGAAGGGATACCACGACCTGCAACGGCACCCGAGCGCCTACCGGGTGCCGGGGCTGTTGTTGTTCCGTTTCGATGCGCCGCTGTTCTTCGCCAACGCGGTGTACTTCCAGGAGACGCTCGACCAGGCGATCGACGACGAACCGAGTCCCGTGCGCCGCGTGGTCATCGCCGCGGAGTCGATGACCGACATCGACAGCACGGGATGCGAGGTCCTCGGGCAACTGCTCGACGACCTCGATGCGCGTGGCATCGAGTTCGCGTTCGCCGAGTTGAAGGGCCCCGTCAAGGACCGGTTGGTTCGGTACGGCCTCTACGACCGCATCGGTGACGTGAACTTCTTCGCCACGCTCGGCAGCGCGGTGTCGGCGTTCTCCCGGGACTCGGGCGTGCCGTCACGCCCGGTCGCGTGGACCGACAAGGGTGCAGACGGCTGAGCCCGGTCAGCGGGTCGCAGGCGCTTCGGCGGGCGTGAACGTGAGGTGCAGCGAAGACAGCCCCCGGAGGAGGTAGCTGTCCTCGTAGGCGAAGCTGTTGTCGGGCGCGAGCGCCAGGTCCCGCAGGCGATCGAGCAGCGCCGCGGTGGCGATGCGAGCCTCGGCGCGGGCCAGACCGGCACCGAGGCAGTAGTGCTGACCGTGTCCGAAGGCGAGGTGATCCTTGAGGTCGGGACGGTCGATGTCGAAGCCGTCGGGCTCGACGAAACGTGTCTCGTCCCGGTTGGCCGCTGCGTAGAGGATCCACACGTGGTCGCCTGCCGGGATGCGCCGGCCCCCGAGCTCGACGTCGGTCGTCGCCCGGCGGAACAGGCCACCGACCGGCGCTTCGAGACGAAGCACCTCCTCGACCAGCGCCACGATCCGATCCGGTTCGGCCCGCAGCCGCTCTGCCACGTCCGGCCGCTCGGCGAGATACAGCGCAATGGCGGTGATCAGCTTGGTGGTGGTCTCGTTGCCTGCCGTGAGGAGCTGGCCGATGACGTTGAGCTGTTCCTGCTCGGTCAGCCGGATCCCGTCGACCTCGGCGTTCGCGATGTCGGAGATGATGTCGCCACGAGGCTGCTCGCGGCGCTCGGCGAGCTTGGCCGCGAAGAACTCTGCGAACTCGATCTGGCTCTGGAGGTAGCCACGCACCTGCTCGAGGCTGGGTGACTGGTTCCCGACGGGCATCACCATGTCGTCGGACCAGCGCTTGAAGGTGGCCAGGTCGTCATCGCCGACACCGAGCGCATAGGCGATGATCGTCATCGGCAGGCCGACGGCGAACTCGCCGACGATCTCGACCTCGCCGCGGCCGACGAAGTCGTCGATCAGGCGGTGCGAGACCTCGGTGATCATCGGCTCCATCGCCCGGATCCGTCCGGGCCGGAAGCCCCCGTTGACGAGCTTGCGCTGCAGCACGTGGCTCGGCGGATCGGCGGACGCCAGGATCGGGCTGCGGGTACTGATCCGCTCGACCGCTGCGAGCAGATCGGCCGAGTCCGCGTTTTCAGCCAGCTCGGCCATGCGGGCGCCGAGGACGTCGTTGATCGGGCGCGGGCCGGTGTGCATTCGTGCCGACCAGGTGACCGGATCGTGGAGCACCGCGAGGCAATCGTCGTACCGGGTCAGGACCCAGGCGCCGAGCGCCTCGTTGTAGTGCACCGGATCTTCCCGGCGGATGTCGGCGAACAGCGGAAAGGGGCACCGGAGCTGGTGCTGGTCGCGTGCGACCAGCGCGTCGAGTCGGGCATCGATGTCGATCGGATGGTCCATGAACTTCCCCCTGCGACGGCCCTCGTGGGGCACCGCACACCGATCGTACGCAATGCGTGCACGGCGGTCCTGCGCGCGGCTCCCGCCGCCCATCGGTCGGGCGCAGAGCTCAGAGGTCGTGGGGCCGGTAGCGGGGGTCGTCGGGGCCGAGACCACTGACGAGCTGCAGGGCCGAGATCGCGCCGTGCGGTGCATCGGGCGAGGGGTAGCGGTTGGTGAACTCCAGCAGGACCGTGCGCTCGAGGATGCGCCACTCGCCGTCGCGGCGCTCGACGGTGTCGAGATAGCGGCTGCCGTGGAGGCTCTGCATGACCGGCTCGTCGTCGCCGGCGGCCCGGCGGCTCCCCGCCAGGCTGTTGGATTCGACGGCGGCCCGGTCGCCGTCGAGGTCGACGAGGACGTTGAATACGTAGTGGAACCGGTGCAGCGACGAGGCCTCGATCGGCATGACGACATCGCACCACTCGTGGGCGTTGCCCACGAAGAAGCCGTAGTCGACGTGCCCGTCCTCCCAGAAGCAGCCCTTCAGCCGAGAGAGGTCCAACCAGTCGAGCGCCTTCGCGTAGCGGGCGCCGACGACGTCGGTGATGGCCTGGGTGTCGGCGAGGCGGGCGATGGTTGCCGCGAGATCGTCCATGGGGCGTGACCGTAGTGCTAGGGCCGCAGGCGGGCGGAGACGGGTGCCCCGGCGGCGATCGTCGCCCTCCGGGCCGTCGCCGCAGGCGCAGTGCAGGCCCTATCGGCGAGCGGCGGTAACGGCCTCGACCAGTGCTGTGACGGCGGGGCGATCGTCGGGTGATGCCGGTCGGAATGCCTGCCGCCAACCGTCCCTCGGCGTCGATGACGAAGTCGCCACCGAGTTGGCGGGTGTCCTGGGTGGGTCGGCGGAGCCGCCGCCCCCGCCGCAGGAGCCGGGCGTAGAGCGCGCATGGTGCCCGGACTCCAGATCTGGCGCAGCCCGCCACGCCCGAGCTCGAACTGGCGGTAGACCAAACGTTCGGGGTCGGCGAGCATCGGGAAGGGCAGCTCGAGGTGCGCCCGATGCGGCGGGAGGTCCTCGGGGGGCGCGAACGTGACGGCGGCGACGTGGGCGTCACCGAACTCCTGCAGGCGATCGCGCACGGCGATCAGGTGCTCCTGGCAGGGCAGTCACATGAGGTGGCGGTGGAAGATCAGCACCACCGGCGTGCCTCGGTGCTCGGCGAGGCGCCACGTGGCGCCGCTGTCGTCGATGAGTGCGAAGTCCGCGACGAGGTCTCCGGTACGCATTGGGGCTCCTGTCAGAGGATCTCGACGGTCCAGGTCGCAGGGTCGACGACGTTGCCCAGGTGCACGTGCAGGCGCAGCGCTTCCCCGGCTGTGAGCTCGCGGTCGATGCGGAACACCCGGTTGCCCCAACTCGTGAGCGGGCCGAGCGGCGAGGTCGACAGCACGGTCTCGTCGTCGAAGCGGGCCTCGAACCACACGCACGCGCCGTCGACGATCGTGTCGGCGGCGGCGAGGCGCTCGACGACGTGATCGGTCGCGATCGCCCCGATCCCCTCGATCGTCGCGAGGTCGATCTCGACGATCGGCGCAGGCGCGCCGAGGGTGGTCGCCACCGAGCCCGGGCGGGCCCAGAAGACCTCGGCCCGGCCCGTGTCGAAACGGGCGGCGACCGGCGAGTGTTCGAGGGGGGCGAGGTCGATCCCGTCGGGCAGGTCGATGTTCCAGAAGCGCCGCACGCGTCGTCGACTCGTGGAACGACACCGGCTCGACGAACAGCGCGAATCGTGCCGGGAGGATGCGGCCGGTGGGGGAGAGCAGGCGATCGCGGGCGTCGAGCAGGTTGTCGACGAGGTTCTCGTTGAACAGCTCGTCGCCCATCTGTTCGTGGAGCAGGACGTCGACGGGTTCGGGCAGGGTGAGCTCGCGGCTGTTGGCCTGGATGAACTCGATGCCACCGATGTCGTTGTGGTGGGCGATCTCGCGGGCCACCTCGATGAAGTCGGAGTGCTCGACGGCGTACACCTTCGCAGCGCCGGCACGGCTGGCCATGAAGGCAAGGAGACCGGTGCCGGTGCCCGAGGTCGAGCACCACGTCACCCGGACGGACATGGCGATGGATCGCGCGGTGGTACGCGTCGACGCGCACCCGGTCGCTCAACATCTCCTCGTGCTCGGCGAGACCGGCGAAGTTGGTCTCGTTCATCAGGTCGTACACGACGCCCATGAGCCGATCGCTCGACGCGACCCGCTCGGCGCCGAACCGAATCGACGAGCGGATCGCCCTGGTGGCCAGGTGTCGCGGGTTCGGAGCCATCACCGCAGGGTACGGGCCGCCATGGCTCTCCCGGCGCCCTCTGCGGTGCCGCGGGCCGCGGTGCCGCCGTGCCTGGAGCGGCGTAGGCGATCGACAGCCATGATGGGGAGGTGCGCCAACTGACCGCGGTGATCATCGCCGCCGACCCGGGATCCTGGCGGGCTGCCGGCTTCGCCGTCGAGACGGTCGGCGGAGCGGGCGCCTGTCGTATCGGATCGACCACGCTGGTGCTGGCGGCACCAGTCTCGACCGGGGGAGCGGGCATCCGGGGCATCGCCATCGACGGCCTCGCTGCCGGCGAACTCGACGGCATGCCGCTGGTCGCCTCCGGGGCTGCGGTGCCGAGGGATTCTCCGGACGACAACCCGAACGGCGTGACGGGCATCGACCATCTCGTGGTTCGCTCGCCCGACGTCGACCGCACCACCGCCGTGCTGGTCGGTGCCGGTCTCGACCTGCGACGGGAACGACGGTTCCCGGCAGGCGACGCGACCGTCCGCCAGTCGTTCTTCTGGATGGGCGACGTCATCTGCGAGCTCGTCGGTGACGACACGGCCCACGGCCCGGGCCCGGCGACCGCCTGGGGGCTCGCCTTCAGCGCAGCAGATCTCGACCGGGTCGCCACCGTCGCCGGCGACGCCGCCACCGACCCGAAGCCGGCCGTGCAGCCCGGCCGCCACATCATGGCCATCCACGGCCTCGGCCTCCCGGTGGCGGTGATGACCCCGCACCGGAAGAGCTGACCGACGTTGCTCTGCTCCGATCGTCGGAGAGGTGCAGCGCTCGGTGGCCAGCGCCGACCCTGGCGATGTTCGGACGACACCGTTGTCGCTGCGTGGATGCGATGATCGTGCCCATGGAACTCGCCGAGGTCATGACCACCTGCTTCAGCTGCCGGGAGTTCACCGACGATCCGCGTCACCGATGCCGACATCGAGGCCATGGTCGGGCTCGCCCGCTTTGCGCCGAGCGGCGGAAACCGCCAGCCGTGGCGGGTCGTCGCCGTGCGCGACACCGCGACCAAGAAGGCGCTGCGTCGGGCCGCCGAGCCCGCGATGCGCGTCTACGTGGCCCAGGTGGCGGCGGGTGAGGCACCGTGGAACACGATCGTGCCCACCACCGTCGACGTCGAGGAGCGCTGGGGCGCGGACGATCCCGTCGAGTTCCTGGCGTTCCTCGAGGCCGCGCCCGTGCTGCTGTGCGTCGGCGTCGACCTGTCGGTCGTGGCGTCGTTCGACAGCCGTCTCGACCGGGTCGGGGTCATCAGCGGCGCCTCGATCTACCCGTTCGTCTGGAACCTCCTGCTCGCCGCCCGAGACCGAGGTCTCGCCGGTGCCCTGACGACGATGTGCGTCGGCGAGGAGGCCGACGCCCAGGAGGCACTCGGCTTCCCGCACCACGTCGCGCTCGCTGCGGTCCTGCCGATCGGCCATCCCCGCCGCCGGCTCACCAAGCTCTCCCGCCGCTCTGTCGGGGACCTGCTGTGCTACGAGCGCTGGGACGACGCCGAGACCTGAGGCCGCCGGCCACGGCATCGGCTGGTCCGCTCCGCACCGACTCCCTGCCGAGGGGCGCCGTGCATCAAGATGCACAGATGCACGACCAACTCCCACCGGACCTCGAACACGTCCGGACGACCGCCGTGTTCGACCACGAGAACCATCCGGCCGGGCTGCGCCGCGAGCACGGCGTCGCGGAAGTGGTCTGGGCCCGACTGGTCGTGCACACCGGTGCGCTCCACTTCGTCTTCGACGACGACCCCGACGCGCCCGACGCGTGGAGGGGGGAGGCTCGGTGGTCATCCCGCCCGGACGGCCCCACCACCTGGTCCTGCCCGAGCCGGTGACCTTCGCGCTGGAGTTCCACAGGGACGCGACTCGATCGGAACCTGCGGCCGGCGACGAGAGCACCGGCCTGGCCTGATCGGTAGATCTGCCGCTCGGCCGAGTCGCCGGACGGCGCCGAACAGTTCATGCTCATACCCTTTACGACCATCTCGGCTCTTCGAGACTTCTAACAGCATACACGACCTCGTTCCGTGCGTCTTTGTCATACCCCCTGATTACTGTGAGGCCCATGACGTCGATCGCCCGCGACACCGCCGGTGCTGCCGCCACGACCGGCCATCTCGACTCCGCCCTCGAGTCGGAGGGGTTCGTCGCCGGCCTGGCGAAGATGACCGAAGCGCTCGACGAGATGCTCGGGGCGGGGTTCTCCGCACCGAACGCCGAGGCGGCGAGGCTGCTGGTGCAGGCACTGGAGGGGCAGGTGCGTCGGGTCGAAGCGGTACGGGTGAGCGCCGTGGAGGCGATCGACCGCGCCGGTACCCACCGCCGTGATGGGCACCGGTCCGCCAAGGTCATGGTCCGCCACCACGGGCGCCTCTCCGGGTCGACCGCGCTTCGGTTGGATCAGTCCGCCCGAGCGCTGCGGGACCTGCCGCTGTTCAAGGCGGCGTTCGAGGCCGGCCGGGTCTCGGCGGACTACATCGCCCTCATCGCACGTGCGTGGGCGAACCCGAGGGTCCGCGAGCAGTTGATCGCCACCGAGGGCTGGTTCGTCGAGCAGGCACTCGACCCCCGCTTCGACCACTGGGCCTTCGAGCGCCTCGTTGCCGGCTGGGTCGATCGGGCTGACGAAGACGGCGCCGAGGATCGGCACCAGCGGAACCACCGCAACCGCGATGCGAAGCTCGTGCAGGACTTCGACACGTCGTGGAAGCTCACCGGCGGCGGCGCGTCCAACGACGGTGCCGAACTCGATGCCATCTTCCGCCGCTTCATCGAAGAGCAGTTCCTGGCCGACTGGACCGACGCCAAGGAGCGCCTCGGCGACATCGATGGCCTGGCCCAACACCTCGCACGCACGCCCCAGCAGCGCCGCTGGGATGCGTTGATGGAGATGGCCCGGCGGGCTTCGTCGACGCTGCCCGGCCAGAACGGCTGCCAGGTCGTCGTCGACCTGGTGATCGATCAGCACACGTTCGAGCGCTACGCCGCAGCGCACGCAGGCGCGCCCCTGGCTCCTGACGACCCGCTCCGGCCCGGCCGGCGCTGCGAGACCCTCGACGGCCGTCCCGTCGACCCCGCCACCGCCGTCGCCGCCGCCCTCGTCGGCCACATCCGCCGGGTGGTGGTCGACGCCAAGGGCACCGCCATCGACATGTCCCGCAAGAGCCGCTTCTTCCGCGACAACGCCGCACTCGCGGCCCGGATCACCGCGATCATCTGCTACTGGCCTGGCTGTTGGATCCCCGTGACCGACTGCGAGATCGACCATCTCATCCCCTGGGGCGACCACGGCGAGACCAACCAGGACAACGCAGGTCCCGGCTGCGGTTGCCACAACCGGCTCCGCAACCTCGGCTACCGCGCCGAACGCCTCGACGACGGCACCATCGCCGTCTACGACCCCGACGGCAATCGCATTCTCTGATCGGTCGTGCGTCCCGAGCCGTCTCGGCCCCCTCTCGGGGCCGGCTCGGGCGCGCCTGCGCGCCCGCTCGCCGGGACACGGAGCCCATCGCTGCCTGGTCGAGGGCCTCCCGACGACCCGTTGCCTCAGCCTGTCGTCGCCGAAGCCACTCGCCCGGCGTCCGTCTGTCCGCTGGGGTCCTTGGTCAGTCGGCGCCCTTGGCGATGCCCTCGGCGGCCAGCGCGGCGATGTCGGATTCGGAGCGGCCGAGCTCGGAGAGGACCTCGGCGGTGTGCTCGCCGTGGGCCGGGGCATCCGAGGCCGGGTCCAGGCGTCGGCCGCCGAATCGGGCCGGCGGCATGACACGTCGCATCGACCCCATCCGGGCGTGCGCGGTCACGTCGATGCTGGCGTTGGCCTCGAACTGGGGGTGCGCGAACACTTCGTCGAAGTCGAGGGCCCGCGCTGCGGGCACGTCGTTGTCGTGCAGGCGTGTGAGGAGGTCCTCGGTGGCGAACTGGGCGATCCCGGCGCGGATCTCGGTGCGGAACGCGTCGACGTTCTCCATGATCTTCTCGATGCCGTCGAAGCGTGGGTCGGCGAAGAGATGGAGGCGGTCGATGGCGGTGAGGAGCCCGACCTGCTGGCCTGGCGTCGCTGCCGAGATCGTGACGGCTCCGTCGGTGGTCTTCTGGAGCTCGTAGAGGATCTCGTTCAGGGGCGGCTGATGGTCGGCGTCGTCGTCGAGCAGCGTGTGATGCATGAAGCCGTCGGGGAACAGGAAGTAGAGCGCGGCATCGGTCATGGCGAGATCGATGTGTTGGCCCTCGCCGGTCCTCTCGCGCACGAACAGGGCGGTGGTGACCGCCTGACACGCCGTGTACGCCGTGAGCTTGTCGCACATCAGCGCTCGCATGAAGTCCGGCTCGTCGCGGCCCTGGCCCTGTACGGCGGTGAATCCGGTCTGGGCCTGGATGATCGGGTCGTACGCCGGCGCATCGCGCATCGGCCCGTCGAGGCCGAAGCCGGTGACCCCTGCGTAGATCAGGCGGGGATTCACCGCCCGCAGGTGGTCGCTTCCGAGCCCGAGTCCGTCCATGACCCCGGGCCGGAAATTCGTGAGCACGATGTCGGCGCCGGCAGCGAGCTCCTCGACGATCTCTCGCCCGGTGTCGGTCTTGAGGTCGACACGCACGGATCGTTTGCCCCGGTTGCAGTTGGCGAACAGCGCCGAGATGCCGCCCTTGGTCGAGCCGATGTACCGCATCGGGTCGCCGAGGTCGATCGGTTCGACCTTGATCACCGACGCCCCCTGTTCGGCCAACATCATGGCTGCGAACGACGCCGTGATCATCGTGGAGAGCTCGAGTACCTGGATTCCGTCGAGTGGCTTCATGGCGCCGAACAGTAGATCGCCCCTGCGCTCGCCGCGCCCGATGGACGGCGACCGTGGGCGCCGAGGCAGGGTGTTCCTGCGGAGCCGGCAGCCTGGCTGCGCGGCTATGCGCCGCGGACGATCACCTTGCCCACCGCTGTGTTGGTCGCGACGCGGTCGATGGCCGCCGGGACCTGCTCGAAGGGGAACACGCGGTCGACCGGTGTCCGTATCACGCCGGCTTCGGCCCATTCGCACAGCGCCTCGTGGTGGAGGAGGGCCTCCTCGGGGGTGCGGGCGCCGGGGAACGCGCCGACCAGCGAGTAGCTGCGCAGCACGGCGTGCAGCGGGTCGATGTCGGCCCATGTGCCGCTCGAGTAGCCGATGAGCACGACTCGCCCATGGCGAGCGATGCACTTGACGGCCTGACCGTACGCCGCGCCACCGACGGGGTCGAAGACGACCTCGACGCCCTGGCGTCCCATGATCTGCGCGACCCCCTCGTTGATCGGCTGGTCGCGGTAGTTGATGACGTGGTCGGCACCGAGGGAGTGGCAGAAGTCGGCCTTTTCGGTCGAGCTGACGGTCGCGATCACCGTTGCCCCGACGGCCTTGCCGAGTTGGATCGCGGCAGAGCCCGAGCTGCCGGCTCCGCCGAGCACCAGCATCGTCTCGCCCGGTTGGAGTTGCCCACGTTGGATCACGCCGACGTAGCCAGTGTGGAACGGGATCCAGAAGCCGGCCGCCTCTTCGCTCGACATGCCGCTCGGGCGTCGGAAGGTCGAGCTCTCGCGCACCTGGCAGCGCTCGGCGAAGCCGCCCATCCCCTCGGCGAAGCGCGTCGAGCCGACGACCTGGTCGCCGACCTTTCGTGAACAGCCGGGGCCGACCGCCGTGACGGTGCCGGCGATCTCCTGCCCGGGGGTGACCGGCGGACGGTGGACCGCCGGGTAGTTGCCGCGCACCATGAGCACGTCGGGGAGCCCCACGCCGGCGGCGTCGACACGCAGCTCGAGCATCCCGGGCTCGAGCTCGGGAAGCTCGCGCTCGGCCAGCGTGAGCACGTCGCGGGGTTCGCCGAAGGACTCGGCCATCCAGTACTCGATCCGATCGGGGCGCATGGGCAGACCCTACGCGTTTTCGACCCGGTCGATCGCGGGTTTCGGGCGACGCCGACGGCGCAGCAGCCGAACCCGAGGTGGAGCGCCCGCATGGTGACGACGATGTGCGCCAGGATGCGCAGATGGACGATGAGCTCCCGCCCGGCCTCGAACATGTCCGCACGACGGACGTGTTCGATCACGAGAATCATCCGGCCGGCCTGCGTCGCGCGCACCGTGTCGCGGAAGGAGTGTGGGCCCGACTCGTCGTGCACACCGGTGGGCTCGACTTCGTCTTCGACGACGAGCCCGACGCGCCTCGACATGTGGAGGAGGGGGGCTCGGTGGTCATCCCGCCCGGACGCCTCCATCATCTCGATCTGCTCGAGCCGGTGACCTTCGCCCTGGAGTTCCACCGCGACGCTGCCGGAGCGGGCCCCGCAGCCGGCGACGAGAGCACCGGCCTGGCCTGATCGGGAGACCTGCCGCTCGGCCGAGTCGCCGGAGCCCGCCGAGCAGGCCGTGATGATGCCGGTCTGCGACCATCTCGTTGCATGCGGGATCTTTGCTGATCCCCTGGGCCGACCACGGTGCGACCGATCAGGACAATGCGGGACTCGGCTGTGGTTGCCACAACCGGCTCCGCAACCTCGGCTATCGCGCCGAGCGTCTCGACGACGGCACCATCGCCGTCTACGACCCCGACGGCAATCGCATCCTCTGATCGCTGCTGCGCGCCACCGTTGCGTCAGCTCATGGCGGCCTGGTTCAGGGCCTCGAGCCGGCCGGTGGCCTCGAGGTACTCCTCGACCCACCGCTCGATCACCGCCGCGGTCTTCTCGACCTTCGTGAACTGGCCGACGACCTGGCCGACCGGGTTGAACGCCACGTCGACGGTCTGGTCGGGGTAGCGGTGCGTGGCCGCGCACTGCGATGCCCGACACCATGTACTGCAGCGGCATGCCGAGCGGCTCGGGTTGTCTCGGGGTCCTCCCAGGCCTCGGTCCAGTCGTTGCGCAGCATCCGGCACGGCTTGCCGGTGAACGACCGCGACTGCGCACGGTGTCGCGCGAGGTCGCCTTGACGTAGCGCCTGCTGCTGGACCGGCGTGTTCTCGGCCTCCTCGACCATCAGCCACTGCGAGCCCGGTCCACGCGCCCTGGCAGCCGAGCGCGAGCGCGGCGGCGATCTGCTGGCCGCTGCCGATACCGCCGGCGGCCAGCACGGGGACGGGCGCGACCTCGGCCACGACCTGGGGCCACAGCACGATCGAGCCGACCTCGCCGCAGTGGCCGCCGCCCTCGCCGCCCTGGGCGATGATGATGTCGACGCCGGCGTCGGCGTGCTTGCGGGCCTGGTAGGGCGAGCCGCACAGCGCGGCGACCTTGCGGCCCTGCGGCGTGGATGTGGTCGATCATGTCCGCGCGGCGGGGTGCCCAGCGCATTGGCGATCAGCGTCATCTTCGGATGCCGCAGCGCCACCTCGACCTGCGGCGTCGCCGTGGCCTCGGTCCAGCCGAGCAGCTGCAGCGAGCCCTCGTCGTCGTCCTCGGCGAGGGGCACGCCGTGGTCGGCCAGCAGCTTGCGGGCGAAGTCGAGGTGCTCCTGGGGGACCATGTCGAGCGCAGCATCTCGGCCAGCTCCTCGGCCGACGATGTCGGCGTCCATGCCCTCGTACTTGTTGGGGATGACGATGTCGACGCCGTAGGGGTGGTCGCCGATGTGCTCGTCGATCCAGTTCAGCTCGATCTCGAGCTGCTCGGGCGTGAAGCCGACGGCGCCGAGCACGCCGAAGCCGCCGGCCTTGCTGACACGGCGACGACGACGTCGCGGCAGTGGGTGAAGGCGAAGATCGGGAACTCGATGCCGAGCTCGTCACAGATCGGGGTACGCATGGCTGTTGCCTTTCGGAGGAGGTGAGGGTCACCAGGACACCGGCATCCGCTTGATGCCGTCGACGAAATCGCTCGTGAGCCGGTCGACGGGACCGTCGACGGCGATGGCCGGGAGGCGCTCGACGATCTGGCGCATGACCGCGCGGATCTCGGCCTTTGCGAGGCTCGCGCCCAGGCAGTAGTGGACGCCACCGCCGCCGAAGGTGACGTGATCGTTCGGGGTGCGCCCGACATCGAAGCGGTGCGGATCCTCGAACACGTCCTCGTCGCGGTTGGCCGACGCGTAGTAGATGACGACCTTGTCGCCGGCGGCGATGGGCACGCCACGGATCTCGGTGTCGCGGGTGGCGGTGCGACGGAAGTTGGTGATCGAGGTGCCCCAGCGCAGCATCTCGTCGACTGCGGTGTCCCACAGCGACGGGTCGTCGCGCAGGCGCTGGGCCTGGTCGGGATGCTCCACGATGGCGACGAGGCTGTGGTTGAGGAGGTTCCGTGTGGTCTCGTTGCCGGCGACGATGAGCGAGATGAAGAAGAGGTTGAGTTCGGCGTTGTCGAGCTTCTCGCCGTCGAGCTCGGCCTCGACCAGCGCGGTCATGAGGTCGTCTCGTGGGTTGGCCCGGCGGTCCTCGGCGACCGTGTCGCACAGGGCGTAGATCTGTGCGCTCGCGAGGTTGGCGTCGACGTGGGCGTACTCGGGGTCGCTGCGGGCGCCGATGAGGTGGTTGGAGGCCTCGACCATCGCCGGCCACAGCTCGGGCTCGAGACCGATCATCTCGCAGATCATCTGTACCGGCACCTGCGCCGCGATGTCGTTGACGAACTCGCACGAGCCGCGCTCGATGACGTCGTCGATCACCGCTTCGGCGCGCCGATCGATCTCGTCGACGAGGTTCGCGATCATTCGTGGCGTGAAGGCCTTCGAGACCAAGCGACGGGCCCGGTTGTGCAGCGGCGGGTCCATGTTGAGGATCGACAGCCGCAGGGCGGCGAGGGCTTCCTCGGTCTGGTCGGGGATGAAGGTCGCCCCGAGCTCGCTCGAGAAGGTCTCCCAGTCGTGGCTGACACGCCGGACGTCCGCGTGCTTGGTGACGGCCCAGAAGCCACGACCGTCGGGCTCGGGATGCCAGCACACCGGCGCCTCGCGACGCAGGCGGTCGAACTGGTCGTGGGGCGCGCCTGCAGCCCAGGTCTCTGCGAGCAGGTCGATGCCCTCGATGGTGGGGGCGACGGTCATGGTCGATCGGCTCCTGGGGTCGGGTCGGTGGTTGTTGCGTGCGTTGCAAGCGTTGCGTTCGTGCCCGCTATGACGCCGCGTAGCGTGCGGATGGCGAGCTCGTCATCGACCGCTGACGGGTCGACGAGGCGCATCATCTCGAGCCCGAACAACAAGCCGATCACCGCGGCACCGATGTCGTCGGTGTCGCCGGTCCAGTCGGCGATGCTCTCCGACACGGCGCGCCACACGTTCCGGTAGCGCTTGGTCAGCAGCGCACGAGCCTCGGGATGGCGAGCTGCGTAGGACCACAGCTCGTGCTCGAGGGTGATCCACCGCCCGTCTCCGGCGACCGGGGCCGACACGGCCCGCCACAACACCGCGATGCGCTCGTCGAGGGTGGCGGCTGCCTCCATC
Source organism: uncultured Acidobacteriota bacterium (assembly GCA_963697355.1). GTDB lineage: Bacteria > Acidobacteriota > Vicinamibacteria > Marinacidobacterales > DATDRI01 > CAVONV01. Next base: position 3,102 of record CAVONV010000013.1, on the reverse strand, counting down.
TCGGCCGCCGCCGCGACGGCGACGGCGTCGGTCCAGCTCTGCAGCAGAGCGAACAGGAGGCCGTCCTTGCCCCCGAAATGGTCGTACACCGCGCCGGACGTGCGGTCGGCGCGCTCGGCGATCGCATCGATGGATGCGCTGTCGACGCCTCGTTCGGCGAACAGTTCGGCTGCGGCATCGAGGAGTCGTCGCCGGGTCTCGTCGTGGCGCGCTGCCTGCGTTGCCATCACAGAAACATAGCGTGCCCTATCGAGATAGGGCAACCAATGAAAAACGCCCGACGGCGGATCCCCGGGGTCGCGAGCTCGACACCCGACCTCCTACCACGTCGGCCATTAGGCTGCTCCTGTGTCGATCGTCGTCGGCGCGACGACGGGGGAGGGGTTGCGATGAGCGACCAGCTGGACATGGACGAGAAGATGCAGCTCGCGACGAGCCCGGACATCTGGGCACCGGGCGGGCCGGTCGAGGACTGGGGGAGCGACTTCGACATTCGCGATCGCTCCTATGTGGAGAACCCGGTTCCGATCTGGGCGGAGATGCGCGAGACGTGCCCGATCGCCCACACCGAGCGTCTCGGCGGATCATGGAACCCGACCCGCTTCGACGATGTGCGCGAGCTCGCGAAGATGATCCCCGAGCTCAGCTCACGTCAGGTGCTGGTCATGCCCCCCGCACCCAACGCGCCCGAGATGTCGCGCTGACGAACAGCAGATCGCGGCAGCGCCGATCACCGCCGACCCACCGATCCACACGTGGACACGTCGGATGCTGCTCCCGTCGTTCGCGCCCCGGGCCGTCGCCCGCTATCAGGACTACACCGAGGCGCTCTGCCACGAGCTCATCGACGGCTTCATCGAGTCGGGACGCTGCGACGGCGCCGTCGACTACGCACAGCAGATCCCGCCACGGGTCATCGCCCACCTGATCGGCATCGGCGACGGCATGGCGGACCAGTTCGTCTCGTGGGTCAACGATCTGCTCGGCGACGGCCTCTTCGACCCCGAGCGGCGGTTGCGGTCACGCAACGAGCTGCTCGGCTTCATCGGCGACGAGGTCGAGAAGCGCCGGACCGACCCCCGCGACGACCTCCTCAGCGAGCTGCTGTTCATGGAGCTCGACGACCCCGATGCGAACATCACCCCAGCGGTCGTGGTCGGCATCACCAACCTGTTGATCGTCGCCGGCATCGACACCACGTGGAGCTCGATCGGCTCGGCCCTGTGGCACCTCGGCACGAACCCCGACGATCTGCAACGCCTGCTCGACGAACCCGAACTCCTCCCCGATCGCGATCGAGGAGTTCCTCCGCTTCTACGCCCCGGTCACGATGGCACGCATCGCCGAGACCGACGTCGAGTTCCAGGGCGTCCACATCAACCGCGGCGACAAGATCCTCATGAACTTCCCGGCAGCATGCCACGATCCCGAGCAGTTCGAGAACCCCGACGAGTTCGTCATCGACCGGGCCAAGAACCGCCACATCGCCTTCGGCTCGGGCATCCATCGCTGCGCCGGCTCCAACCTGGCACGACTCGAGATGACCACGGCCGTGCGGGTCTGGCTCGAGCGCATCCCCGACTTCCACGTGAGCGATCGCGAACCGATGAAGTGGGCGGGCGGGCAGGTACGCGGTCCCCGCATCATGCCGATGTCGTTCCCACCGGGCAGCCCGCGCTCGTCCTGAGCCCCGGGTACCGTGAGGCCCGACCGGCCGACACGAGGGCGACCCGAGTGACCGACACCGAAAAGCTCCGCCTCACCCAGTTCAGCCACGGCGCTGGCTGAGGCTGCAAGCTCGCTCCCGGCGAGCTCGCGCACGTCGTGCGCGACCTGCATCCCGACGAACCCGCCGAACTGCTCGTGGGCACCGCCACCGGCGACGATGCCGCCGTGTGGCGTCTCGACGACACGCGCGCCCTCGTCTCGACAGCCGACTTCATCACCCCCGTCGTCGACGATGCCCGCACGTGGGGTCGAGTCGCGGCCGCCAACAGCGTGTCCGACGTCTATGCGATGGGTGGCCGTCCGTTGTTCGCGCTGAACCTGGTCGGCTGGAACAGCGACGCGCTGACCGCGGGAGCTCCTCGGCGAGCTCCTCGCCGGCGGTCTGGACATCGCTCGTGAGGGCGGGTTCGCGATCGTCGGCGGGCACACCATCGACGATCCCGAACCCAAGTACGGCCTGGCCGTGACCGGCGAGGTGCATCCCGACCGGATCCTCACCAATGCGGGGCTCGTCGCCGGTCAGGACCTGATCCTGACCAAGCCGCTCGGTGTCGGCGTCGTCACGACGGCCATCAAGGCCGACGTCGCCGACGCCGATGTCGCTGCCGCTGCGGTGGCCTCGATGATCCGCCTCAACGACGTGGCGTCACAGGTGGCGCTGGCCGCCGGTGCGACCGGGTGCACCGACGTCACCGGGTTCGGCCTCGTCGGGCACCTGGGACGGATGGCGCTCGAGTCCGGCGTGCGGGTCGTTGTCGACTTCGATGCGTTGGCGTTCCTACCGGGCGCCGTCGAGTTCGCGACCGACGGTGTGATGCCGGGCGGGAGCCGGCGCAATCTGGCGTGGGCCCTCGACTTCTTCGACCCCGGTGGCCACGACGAGGTACAGCAGCTGCTGGTCGCCGACGCGCAGACCTCTGGTGGCCTGGTGTTCGGTGTCGACCCGGGCGAGACGGCCCACGTCCTGGCCGAACTGGACGGTGCCGGCCACCAGGCCGCCCGGATCGGGACCACGAGGTCGGGCACGCCGGGCTTCGATCTCCGCTGAGCGCCGTCGAGCGGCGCGCTGTGGCTCTCAGCGACGCGTCACGACCACGGGCAATTCGGTGTAGCCGTGGACGAACGACGACAGGGTCCGCTGCGGCTCGGCCTGGATCTCGATGCGTTCGAAGCGGGCGAGGATCTCCTCCCACAGCACCCGGAGCTGCAGTTCGGCCAGGCGGCTCCCCATGCAGAAATGGATGCCGTAGCCGAATGCGAGCTGACGGTCGGCGTTGGGACGTTCGATGTCGATGACGTCGGCATGGTCGAAGACAGCCTCGTCGCGGTTGGCCGAGGCGTACCACATGATCACCTGATCGCCTTCGAGGATCT
>CAVONV010000012.1:0-161018 GCA_963697355.1 uncultured Acidobacteriota bacterium | reverse complement strand
GGCCATGAGAGACATATTCAAAGACCTCAAATACGGTTTTCGAGCGCTGGCTTCCAACCCCGGCTTCACCGCTGTTGCCGTCTTGCGTCACTCGCCTTGGGCATCGGCCTCAATACGACCATCTTCAGCGTCGTCAATGCCGTTTTGCTGCGACCCGCCCCGGTAGAACGTCCCAATGAGCTCGTCCGCGTCTACTCCTCCCGATCGAATGCCGGAGTGTTCGGGGAATACGCCGTTCACTCCTACCTGGACTATGTGGACTACCGGGACGAGAACGATGTCTTCTCCGGCCTTGTAGGCCACTCCCTCATGGTGGCGAGCTTCAACCAAAAAGGCCGCTCGGAGCTCGTGATCGGAGAAATCGTCACCGGCAACTATTTCGACGTCCTGGGAATCGACGCACTCGTCGGGAGGACTCTTTCGCCCGAGGAAGACCGAACCCCGCGGAGCCATCCCGTGGCCCTAATCAGCCATGGCTTTTGGCAGCGGCGTTTAGGAAGCAGTCCCAGCGTCTTGGATGAGTCCATCCGACTCGACGGTATTCGGTACTCTGTCGTGGGTGTCGTTCCGCCGAGCTTCACCGGTATGATGCCCGGCTTCTCTCCTGAGGTTTGGGTACCCGCGATGATGGCTGACGAAGTCCAGCCCATGGGTATGCAGGGTACGGATGGAATACCTGCGACCGACTCGCGTGTGGGCGAGCGCGGAAGGCGATGGATGTTTCTCACCGGCCGGCTGAAGGATGGTGTCACCCTCGACCAAGCGCGTTCACAGATGTCGACAATCGCGGCCAGACTTGCTCAGGCGTATCCGGACGTCAACAAAGACTTGGATGTTGCCCTGGTACCGGCATCCGAAGTGCGCGTGCATCCCTTGCTGGATCAAATGCTGACACCCATCGCGGCATTGCTCATGTGCCCGAAGAGGTCGTCGTGCTCGCCATCGAAGCTTCTGACCTCTCGAGCTTCTCGGAAAACCGCACTCCCGACGTGGAAGCCGCCGTTCCAAAGGTGCTGGAAAGAGTACAAAGGCTCACCGACCGTTGGGTATTTTCCCGCTAGGAGACCCGAGTCAAAAACGTCCCGGTCTACACTTTGACACGTCTCTCGAAGACGTACCTCACACCTTGTGGAGCTTCACCATTACCAGAATGCTCGGACCCCATTTTGTATACCTTCGCGAGCTTGTGGGCAATCTCGCTCGAACCGCCTAGGGGACCGTCCATGAGGTCATGTCCGCTACGGTGGATGAGGAAGATTTCTGTACCTGAATGGCCATTGCCATATAGGCCTTCTCGGATGCTCAGAAGTGGAACCACTTGTCCACGTCCCCGCCCTCGCCCAGGTCGGGCGGTAGGTGGTGTCCCCAACGCGAGCCTCGGCTACCCGTAGAACGGCAGTCCGGCCAATCGGCACGCGCCTCGGCGGTACCCGTCCGGAAACAACTCCAACAGATCCTTGAGGCTGAAATCGTTTGTGGTACAGGCTTCGTAGACCGTTGGGAGGTTGTGGTGTTGTTCGTAGTAATCGCGGAGGTAACGGATGACGTCCCAGTGCCGGTCGGTCGGACTTCCTCTTCCAAGCTCCTTCATCATATACTCGACGAAGTCGAGGTCCCATGCGGTGAAGTCCACCAGAAAGCCGAGCTCGTCCAGCTTGTAACGGGGTTTCTTGGCGGCCGCGGGGACAGGAAGGAAACGGTAGTTGATGCCTGCGATCTTGCAGGCGCCTCGATGGTACCCGGAGGGAAAGAGCGAGCGGAGCTCCTGCAGGGTAGTGTCGTTGTCGAGGCACATATGGGCTGCGAGAGGAACCGTTTTCTCCTCGATGAACTTTTTCCTCAGATAGCGAAGAATCTTCCAGTGCCGCTCGGTCAACCCCGATGAGATTCCGAGTGCCGCCGCCATGCCATTGGCGAAATCCTCGTCCCACTGCTCGGGAGGATACAGATATCCGTGTTCGTCGACCTGGTAGTCTTTATTCTCGAGCTTCACCGTCGCCATGTGCTTCACCTCATAGTGTCGCCAGCCTGGTAGTTGATCGTCCGATCTGCTGCATGATAATCGAGATTGCGTCCAGGGTATCATCCTTTTTGCGCGCCATCGACGCCGACGTCCTACCGACTCAATAGAGGTTCTGGGCCGGACCGAGTTGGACCGAGCTCGGGACCTGAGCAACAAAAACCACAAATGGAAATCGCACCGTCTCCACCGGCTCCTCCTCGAGCCACACCTGCGGTGGTCAAACCCATTGCTCCGGCTCGATGGAAAATCGTGTTCACGTCCGGCGCAGAGTTCCGCGATAAGCTCGATCGACTGCGCGCACTCATGCGCTCGTCCGTCCCGGATGGGGATATAGCAACCATCATCGAGGAGGCCGTGACCGAGAAGCTCGAGAGGCTCGAAGCGAAGCGCTTTGGGAGGACTAAGGCCCCCAGGAAAAATTTGGAAGAGACCGACACGTCGGCATCGTCACGCTATATCCCGGCCGCGGTCAAGCGAGCGGTCTCGAAACGTGATCAGTATCAGTGCACTTTTGTTGCAGAAGACGGTCGGCGATGTAGCGAACGAGAAGGTCTCGAGTTCCACCACCACAAGCCCTATGGCCGTGGTGACGACCACAGCGTTGATAACGTTCATTTTTTATGTGGTTGCCACAACGGGTATCTCGCCGAACGAGACTACGGTAAGGAAGTGATAGAGCGGTATCGACGTTCTGCAGGTCGAGTCTCCGAGCCTGCAGCGGTTTACACCGTTGTCAACCGAGACTACGATTTGCTCGGTCCGGAACGAGCTCAATCAACGCGTGACCCAACCCAAGAACTCCCGCTGCGACTCGGCATGGTGCACAGTCTTCAACAATCTCCTGAGAAGAAGTGGGCGCATTAGCTTGCTGCGTGGAAAACACGTTGTGTCCGGCATGACGTGCTGATTTAGGGAACAGCGTGTTGTTCTGGGGTCGTGAGATGTCGGTTTAGGGAACAAGCTGCAGAACGTTTTCCCTCGTCATTATTAATCCGGACGACCAGGGGTCGCAAAGTCTTTGCGGTCGAGACGGTGCTCAGGATTGCAAGTTTGGCTGATCCTGCGCTGGTCGACAGCACAAGGAGATTGGCTTGAGTTGTTGAGGACAACCCCCGCTCCCTTGTTCAGAATATTCAGAACGAGAGCGGCGAGATTCTGTCTGCCTCTCAGGCGGCCTCCCGCCATTCGTACCTGTGCCGGAGTCCGCCCACTCGCGGCAGTGCAACGACTCTCGCCGTGCGTGATGGTCTCGTGGTGACCGGTCTCTTGTCTGGCGTGTTCAAGTCAAATGGTCCCTCCCCCATCTCACTCGTTGGTCCGAGTGGTCAGAGACGGCAAGATATGACTGTAGAGGAATTCGATGGGCTTCCTTTGGTCGGCACCGGAGGTGGTACCACCGGTAACGGCGACGACCAAATCATGTTCGGGGACGACAAAGATGTATTGGGCCCGGAATCCCATGGCCGCGTAGATGTATTCCTTGCCCAGACCACCCGGATCAGGTGCCAGGATCCACCAAAGGTAACCATAGCCGACAACGTTCCCGCGGTTGGTGAAAGAGACGTGCTTCCGAGTCGACTCGGCTACCCAATGTGCCGGAACGATTTGCTGGTCTTGCCATCTGCCGTGCCTCAAGTATAGAAGCCCGAATTTCGCCATGTCTCGTGGTCGCAAGTCGAGACCTCCACCGGCGTGAGGGTGTCCCTCTTGGTTGCTGAACCAGCGTGACCGGCGGACTCCTAACGGCCCGAAAAGATACCGTTCGGCGAAACCGTCGGCATGCATTCCGGTGCGATTTTTGAGAATGCTCGACATCGTCGACGACACACTAGCGATCGCCAAGGTGGAGGTCAGCTTCTCCAAAAGCGACTTCATCGATTATCTGGTCTTATACAAGGTCGGGAACGACTGGCGAATCATGACGAAAACCTTCGTCTTGGCACTCCCTTCGAATCAAATAAGACCGAATCGAAGTGGAACCTACGGGCTTGGCTCAGGAATCGCAACCTCATTGATCATCTCGTATATTCTCAACGACGCGCCGAAGTAGCCCGACTCCGCGATAAGCGCCACTTCAGTATGGAAGGAAGGAAGAAGGGAAGCAAGGAGGGAAGCAAGCAAGCAAAGATGGTGCAGGCCACCGACTTTTCTCAATGGCGACCACCTCTCCCGTTTCGGGCAGCTCTACGGGCCGGGAATCCGGCGCGTCCTTCTCAAGCGACAAATGGGTCTGGCAAAAATGATAGCAGTCGACGTAGTCTGTAAGGATTCGCCTCAGGTGCCGCTCGCCCAGGATAATCATGTGGTCGAGACATTCACGACGAATAGATCCGACAAGCATTTCGACGAACGGGTTTTGCCACGGCGGGGTGCCGTCAGAACCTGCTCGATCGGAAGCCCGGCGACGCGCCGGTCGAAGTACGCGCCGTAGATTTGATCTCGGTGCCGCAGCAGGTAACGAGGCGCTGGCCGCTTCTTCTTCACCATATCCGCCAGATTTTAAATCTCGAGTTCTCGAGTTCCCGGTGTGACTCAATAATAAAACAGCCGTCCCGTCAAGAACGGCGGCACACTCTTCCGTACGGCCTCGAGACCTTTCGTTCCCAAATGAACAGCCGCGGATTGCGAGGACTCACTCTCGGGCATTCCACCGCTCACCAGCTCCGCCCAAAGTGCCAAAGTGTCGAGGTTCAGCCAAACGTCACCCAGCCCGGTGTTCTCAGCCAACCGTTCACTCTCCCGCCGCAAGTAGGAACGACGCCCTCCATAGCGATTTCCCAGACTTTGCGCCCGCTCAGGATCGACATCCTCCAAGACATCGAAAGCCTCATCGAGGATGTCGCCATGAAATCCCTGACGTCGTGACAGGCGTACAATGACGTCCTCCATCGCATCGGAGATTTGCTCCTTGAGCCGACCATCGGCCCCCGGCACCAGTCGCTCAGCCGCTCGCACCCGAGCTGTCGACGACATTTTTTCATCCTGCATTACCCTCTTGTAGGCATCCTGAACCGCCGCATCCTCGGCGACGTAATCGTCGAGTGTTTCCATGGACTTCAAAATGACCGAGGTAGAATACTGCCTATGAAGAGTACCCATTAGGGCCTGGCGCACTTCCGAAGAACTTGCCACCGAGCTCAAGGCGTCGACAGCTTCGAGCTGCACGCTCGTCGAGTTCGATGGCCGCAAAGCGGCACTCACGATGCCACTCACTCCCTGATCACTGATGGAAGGTCCAAGTAGTTTGATGGCCTCGAGCTGGACGGACGTCGAGGTAGAGCTATCGTTTAGAAGCTCGAGGACGGCGTTCCTGACGTCGGGCCGTTGAATATACTCGGCTGCCAGCTCCATGGCCTTCAATTGCACACTCGTCGAGTTACTCAAGTCCAACGCCTTTGCCAAAGCCTTCGGTGCCGCTGGAGTATCCATGTGGTGCGACAACGCACCGAGTGCAGCGAGCTGTACACTCGTAGATGTGCCGTTCGTCCGGAACAACTCTTCGAGAGCTTCTGACGCTTGCGGCTCGTTGCGACCTTCAGCAAAAGCCTGGACGGCTCTCAACTGAACACTGCTGGAGGCTTCGCTTGCCAAACCGGCGCGCGCAACGGCACGAACTTCAGCACTACTGGAGGTTCCCGCAATGCTCATGGCCTTGATCTTCACACTGGACGAGTTCCGATTGGCCACGGCAGCCTTGAGGACCTCAGCGACCTCCGGGTTGTTCTGGTCTTGCTCCAATCCGGACAGGGCTTTCATCTGGACTGATGATGAAGTCGAACCTTCCATGAGCCGAATCACCTCGGGTCGGACATCAGGATCGAGCAAGTGGCCCTTCAGCGCATCACATGCCGCAATTTGAACGGAGCTCGAGTTCCCTTCGCTGAGTCCGCTCGCAATCGCGCTGCGCACCGGTCCATTGTCGACGTACCGGCCGAGAACTTGAATGGCCTTCATGCTGACGCTCGAGGAGGTTCGTTCGGAGACCGTGTTTTGGATCGCACGAAGAACTTCGGGGTCCCTTGCCACCGGCTCCAGAGCTTCCAACGTCAAAAGCTTCACGGAGCTCGAGCGAGACGGCTCCAATCCGATGATCAAGATACGACGAGCGACGGGGTCCTGTACTTTCCTCTCGAGTATCTTCACCAGCTCGAGTTGACGGCTTGAGCTTCCGCGCCGCATGGTCTCTTCCAGTACATTGGCACCCCTCAGATCACCTTGCCGAGCAAGGGCGAGAGCCGTATCGCGCTTGAGCTCCCAAGAGCCGGAGCTTTGAAAAACCTCTTCATAGATCTCAGGGCTGCCACCCGGCCGCTGGCTCAACAACTCGTTTCGATGGAGCCGCGCCGACTCCGCACGAAGCGAGTCGGGCCAGTTCGAGAGCATGGTCTCGTAGGCCTCGATGGCCTCTGCATATCGTCCCATCTCCTCCAGCGTGTAGCCGATGTAGTACTGCGCATCATCGGCTTTGTCACTATTAGGATTCTTGTCGACGATGCTTCGAAACGCTTGGAGCGCCTTCTCGTAACGTTCCTCGATCAGATGATCCCTTGCATTGTGGTAGATTTCATCGACGGACGTTTGGGCGAATCCATAAGTCCAAGACGTTAGCAGAAACAGGACCGGCAGCATTCGTTTGGCAACGGCAACTTTGCTCTTCATTTTAGAATTCCTTTCTCTGTACGAGCTCTTGGCCAATCCATCCGGAAGCTTCGAGCGCCAGAGCAACGTCGTTCTCTACATCCAAGGCCGACAACCTGTTCGGCAATTGACTTCTACGGAGGGCGGCTCGCACGATCCTCATGTTTGCTCCCGTTGAATCGACTTCGAGAGCAGCCAGTTCCTCGAGAAAAAACTCGGCTCGGGCAATGGCATCGAGGAACATCACGTCCTTTTCTTGGTCGAGACTGCGCCGGAGAAGTCTTCCATCCCGGATGAGCTCCATCGCTCGTTCGCGGGTGATAGCCATGTCGGTGACAGAAACGTCACGTACCGACAAGTCCGTCACATCGTGGAGCATGTCTTGGAGACCGGTCACGTAGCGCAAGCCGACGTCGGCCAAAATCTCCGCTCGCGCTAGAGCTTCAACGGCGTGGGCTTCCACCGTGAGCGATTCCAAACTGCTGACATCCTGGAGACCGACCCTGGCGTCGGTCGATCGTTCTGGTGAGACTATCGAAGGGGTCGTCCATCTCCCGACCACGACGCCAACGATGACCAACGCTGCGGCGGCGGCAAAGCGGTAGCCATTCCACCAACGGTTGGTGGCCCGAACGGATTCCCTTTCCTCTGCCGCTTGCGTCAATCTGAGGCGCTTCTGAAAATCGACCCAGGCAATGTTCGGCTGCGCGGGTTCACCGGTGGCGGATGGGTACTCCCTGTAAGGCAAGGGGGCTTCTTTCAAAGAAGACAGAGCCTCCAACCCATGTTTTGCCTCCGCGAATGCCTGCCGGCACCGGGGGCAAACGTCGAGATGATGCTCCAGGGCTTCTTTTTCCGCCCCTTGGAGCTCGCCAAAAAGGAGCGCCTCCAGTTGAGCCTCATGCTCCGCGCATGCAAATCCTCCGTTGTGAGTGTTCATTGTGATCCCTCGCTATGCGGTCGGCTGGGATCCATTTGCTTCAAAAGAACTCCCAACCTTCTAAGACCTCTAAAAACCTGAGTCCTGGCCGTGACTTCGCCACAATCCAAAACCTCAGCAATGCTTTTCATGGGCAAACCATCGAAGTATCTGAGTACAACCGCCGCCCGTTGCCCCTCCGGCAGATGGTGTAGAGCTGCTTTCACGCTTTCCGCCCTTTCACCTTTGACCAGTTCATCTAGGGCACTGGGCTCGGATGAGGCGGCTCTTTGTTCGACTTTCTCGCTCCAATTGGCACTATAGCGAGATCGCCTAACTCTCTTTCTCACATCTTCAATGGCCCGGTTGACCGCGATTCGGCAGAGCCACGGATAGAAGCGGTCCGGATCGACCAACCGCGGTAGCTCCTTCAATGCCGACATGTAAGCGTCCTGGGCCATGTCTTCTGCCTGTAATCTATCTTTCACGATTCCAAACACCACGTGGACGACCTTTTGGTAGTAACGGCGGTGAAGCTCGCCGAAACCCTCGATGTCTCCGGCCAGGGTCTTTTGAACGAGTGTTGCATCCGCGACTGCCATAAGTTCTCCGCTGCTCACTTATTAGGCGGGTTGACGACTCGAATTGTTGCACGAAAAAGAACGCAAAATACCACGACACCTATGGTATTTATTTTCAATCATTTAACGGCATTCGAATTCAAAAGGTATGGGTATTCTTGCCCATAGAGTCTACATCTTTGGATACCTTTGACTTTGCCCGACGAAAGGAATACGCTTCCAACAAAGAGGAGGTCCCCGATGTTCGGAAGACCCCTCTCGCGCCACCAAGTCCTCATCATCAGCATCTACCGTGGCCGCGGGATTGCCGGCTGTTTCATCGCAGGTAAATTCTGCTCTTTCGTGAGCCACTCCGTCCACTACCGCGTCTCACTGCCATTCAAGGGTAACAAGGGAGGGAGCTATGAATAGAAGCGCGTCTTCCCGTAGGGAGTTTTTGCGGAGCGGCAAAGATCTGGCACTCGGCGTCATGGCCGGTTCCCTCGGTCTCGGCTCCATCGGTTGCCGCACCCGGCGTGATAGGCCGGTAGTTAGCATCGCCAAGATAAGAAACGGCCGCATCGACATGGCCGTCGAAAGTGCCATCGAGCTTCTGGGCGGCATGGCCGCCTTGACCCGTGGCAAAGACCAGATCATGCTCAAGCCCAATTTGACGAATGCCACCAGCGAGGACACGACCCATCCCGAGGTCATCAGAACCTTGGTTACCCTCATGAAAACGGCTGGAAAAAGCGTGCTCATTGGTGAAGGCTCAGCAGGGGCGAGAGGATTCAACGTCATCGACCATGAAATATGCCGCACCAACAAAGCGGAAATTCTCGAACCCATGCAGCAATTCGTCTTCGATGAGTTGGGGTACTCGGAGCTTAGCAAGTCCTTAGATGCTCCCCTCGTTAACCTTCACTCGGGTGAGATCGCTCGAGTAGATGTTCCAAACGCATTCGTTTGCGACGAGCTTTCTCTCTGCCGATCTTTGACGGATGTCGATCTCCTTTGCTCGGTACCCAAGATGAAAACTCACCAGCTCGCCACCGTCACGCTGGGTATGAAGAACCTGCTCGGTCTGCTTCCAGGAACGGTCTACCACTCGATACGAAGGGACATTCACGAGCGCACTTCCGTCATAGATCCCTCGGGCACCGCGGCAGTCATCGTGGATCTTCTCAAGGCGATGCCTCCAGGTTTGGTCGTCGTCGATGGATCGATGGCCATGGAAGGTCAGGGACCTTCGATCTCCACCGGTGGGGCGTTGGTGAAGATGGATCTCATCATCGCCGGAAGGAACGCCCTGGCAACGGACATGGTCGCGGCCCACGTGATGGGATTCGAGCCCGAGGAAATTCCAACATTTGCGTGGGCCCATCGAGCCGGCATGGCACCCCAACGCATCGACGAGATCGAAGTGAGAACGGATGGTCCAGTCGTCAGACAAGCCTTGGCCAAGCCCAAAGTGACCACTTGGGCGAGTATTCGGGGATCTTACGGCGAGCGAGTGATTTAGCGTTTTGGGGCCGGTAGATAGGATGACGCGCGGCACTGAGCCGCCACTCAGGTCGGCGGCAGAGTACCGAGAAGCGGCTATTTCGCCGCTTCTACGACTTGGTATCGATGGGTTTGCTGCAGCTTGTAGATGGCGCACCAGTCTTTGTGCTCACCCACCGGCATTCCGCATTCCACGCAGATACGAACTCTTTGACCGGCCTGCTCGCTTTTGCGCCCCAGCAACTTTTTCAGAAAGCTCATCATTCCCCTCCGTCATCAAGAAACGACATCACGTCCAGTCTCTGACCGTATATACGGAGGTGAGGGAGGCTTTGTTCCAGAATTCGCGTCGGCCCACAGTCACCACCACAAACACCATTTAATCAATGAGTTAACTGGTGACCGCCACCATTAGATTGTCGTCGCCGATCTCTTTGCAGAGCGACTCCAGCTCATCTCGTCTTGGGCCGGTCCACTCGAGATCTTCGAGGTCTTCAATAATGGGCACGTCGGTTCGCAGGGTCGCCAACTGTCGATAGAGCTTGGCTTCCGTCCGGTACTCCTTGAGTGTAGTGGCAATGTGGCTCGCGCGCGTTACGTCAACATCCCATTTCCCCGAATCTTCTGGTATGTCCTCCAAGTGGCCGTAACGGTACAAAATGAGCGAGGAGGATTTTTTTCCCCAACCGGGAACTCCGGGAATGCCATCCGCGCTATCACCAACGAGAGCCAGCCAGTCGGGAATCGATCGAGGAGCCACGCCGAATTTTTCGATGACTTCTTGTTCACCCCGTAGGATCTTCTGCCGCCTATCCCAAGTAACCACCCGTTTCCCCTCCACGCACTGAGCCAGGTCCTTGTCGGGGGAACAAATGACGATTTGCTCGACCGCGGGAGTGTCCTTCCACTTCGCCGCCCCGGTGGCCAAAGCATCATCGGCTTCGAACTCGATCATGGACCACACGACGATGCCCAAAGCGCGAGCGGCTCTCTCGGCGAAATGGAATTGGTTGAGCAGTTCGGGGTCGATGCCCTCACCCGTCTTGTATCCGACATACAACTCGTTGCGGAAAGACTCGATGACTGTATCGAAGGCGCAAGCAACGTGGGTTACATCCCTTTGCCGAAGAAGAGACCAAAGAGTGCGTAGGAGCCCGCGAGCCGCCCCCACCTCCATACCCTCTGGACTCGAAGCGCTGGGGGCTCCGTAATAGGCCCGGAAGAGCTCATAGGTCCCGTCAACCAGGTGGACCTTCATGCCAGGGAGTGTAGTGGCTGCTTAGAGAGGAATCAACGCAAAGCTACCGAGGCCCGAGACAACGCAGCCGTATATAGACGCGAACGAAGCTAATAGATCATTCGTGCATTCTCGAGTTCTTGAGTTCTTGAGTTCTCGAGTTCTTTCCCCCGCTACAGGTCTCCGCCTTCCTTTTTCCTTAAGACATCGAGGAAGGTCCGATAGAGTCTTCCCTTCTCGGCAGCAGTCGTACTCAAGAGGCCGACGGCGGTCTGCAAATCTGTTGGATGACATACAAAATCCGCCATGGCGGCGAAAGCCTCATTCGTGTTACCTGTAGTGTACTTGTCGTCCACCAGGACGAAGAACAATCGGCTTCGGAGCTCCGGCGGAAGAGCGCTCACAAGATGAAAGAGCCCATTCTTCGGTGTCGAGGGCAGACCGTTTCGATGGGTCACAACGAGATCGTAGCTACCTTGCTGGAGCTCGATGGCGCGTTCGTCCCAGCGGTCCATGGTGTCAACGCCGTAGCCCTGCTGCTGAAGGCTCCGAACCATGACCGACGTTTGCTCGCTATCGGCAAGCTCTACGAGTACCCGCTTTCCGTTGCTCTCTTTGTTGGCAACAGGGGCATTTCCATTCGGCCGCTGCTGTTGAGGTGCCGGCGCCGGTGGTGGAGCGGAAGTCTGTTGAGTCGGAGGCAGAGCTTCCGAAGGCGACGCATCGAATGTGGAGTCCGGTTGCTGTGAAGCTTCCTGAGATCGAGGAGCTGACGCCGACTCCTCGACTTTCGGAGGCGAATCTTGTGCCGTCTCCTCTGGCGAAGGACTTGCCGGAGGAGGCGCTGGGTGGGCTGGTTCATTCCTCGCCGCTTTCTCGACACCGTTTCCCATGACTTTCATCGTCTTCTGACAACGCGGACACCGCAGCATGAAGGGTCCGGACGGTACTTTGGTATCATCAACGGCAATCACTTGGGAGCATTGAGGGCAAGTTGCTTGCACGTTTCACCTCTCTATCATTTGCTGCAAATCGGTATCGATTGAGTCAGCCGTGACCAGTTCGTCATCGGGTTTCTCTTCGGTTTTCTCGTCCCCACCCGCAATGGAAGAATCCAATCCCAACCGGAGCTGAAGGTTGGTGGGGTTGGTCGCGTAGGAAAGGCCCAATTGGGCGTCGACGACTCCCTCCCTGATGAGACCCTCGAGCACGGAATCAAAGCTCTGCATCCCGTCCAGGCTGCTGTCGTTGATGGCATCGAGCAAGGACTTCCCGTCCCGCTCCCCCTCACGGATATACTCTCGAGTTCGAGAGGTCGAGCGAAGGATCTCACAAGCGGCAAACCGTCCACCCTCCTTCTTCGGAATCAGGCGTTGACTGACAACCCACTTGAAAGACTGAGCGAATCGATTACGGATCTGCCGTTCCTCGTTTTTTGGAAACACACCAATGATGCGGTCGATGGTCTTGGTCGTATCAATCGTGTGGAGTGTAGAAAGGACCAAATGACCGGTCTCTGAAGCCTCGAGAGCCGTGGTCACGGTTTCCCGATCTCTCATCTCTCCCACCAAAATGACTTTGGGCGCTTGCCGCAAGGCGCCCCGCAGTGCGTCGGAAAAACTCGCGGTGTCGGTTCCGACCTCACGTTGATTGATGGTGGCTTTGTCATGCCGATGTAAATACTCGATGGGATCTTCTATGGTTACGATGTGAATCGGCAGTTCGCGGTTCATCTTCCCGATGATAGCCGCCAGAGTCGTGGACTTACCCGAGCCCGTCGGTCCAGTGACGAGTACGATGCCGTTTCTCTCATTGGTGATCTCATTGAGCTGTGTCGGAAGACTGAGCTCCTCGACCGTGGGTATTTTGTTGGGAATTACCCTCAGTACGATGGAGAACGTCCCGCGCTGGGAAAAGATATTGACCCTAAAGCGTGTTCTTTTCGGTAAAGAATAGGACAAGTCCACGGAACCCTTTTGTACCAAGCGTTCTATGAGCTCTCTTTTGCTCCTCATGAGCCGCATCGCAATGACTTCCGTGTGGTAAGGCATGAGGCGATCGACACCCCCGTGCGACACCGATTGGAGCGCTCCGTCAATCTCAACCTGTGGGGGTCTCCCAACAGATAGGTTCAAATCTGATACGCTGTCTGACGCATCGAGCATAGACTCCAGCAGCGGATTGATGTCAAAGAAAGCCATCGATTGTGCCTCCCGAAAAAACAGCTAGAGTAGCATGTGTTTCTACTCTCAAAATTGGACTTAAGACACTCATTGACAAAACGCCATCCCAAGATATTTGCAAATCGAACAAATCTCCCGTGAAATTGAGACCCTATCTTCTTCTTTCTGAAGACCCGCAATTGAAGGTAAGATGTAGGATTATGACTACGCCTGACACCTTCATTCCCTTTGCCGGATGCCTTTCCACGACTGCATCCTCGAAGACGCGATTGGCACTCGTCGGAATTCCTGACGACTCCCAATCCTCGTATCGATGGGGGTGCTCGCGAGCTCCCAGCCTCATTCGTAGCGTCTACGACGGGCGATGCTTCAATGCCACCACGGAATCAGGCGTCGATCTCACCGAATCCGTAATGGATTTGGGTGATTTGGAGCCTCGCGACACCTGGGATTCGAGCGCCAATCTATACCGAGAGACCGTGGAGTACGCCCTAAGCGATAACAAAGTACCTTTCATCGTCGGCGGGGATCATGCAATAACCGTTCCGGTAGTGCGTGCGTTCCGGTCTTTAGCGGATCCAATCCACGTGGTACAAATCGACGCACACCCGGACCTATATGGCGACTACAAGGGCAGCCCTCACTCCCATGCCTGCGTAGCCGCGCGCCTCCTTGAAATGGACCACGTCGCTTCCCTGACCCAACTCGGGATCCGAACGCTCAATGATGAACAATCCCAACAAATCGTGCGCTTCCACGATCGACTTCGCCTGATGTTCGCCCGAGACCTTACCGGAACAATGCCGTCCCTGAAGCACATCCCCGACGACGCACCGGTCTATCTCACGGTGGATATGGACGGTTTGGATCCCGCTTTTGCTCCGGGGGTCTCCCACCCTGTGCCCGGTGGATTGACCTCGCGCCAGGTGCTCACTTTTGTCCAGAACGGTCGCTGGAAGCTCGTCGGTATGGATGTGGTCGAGATGAATCCCTCCACGGACATCAACAATTTGACGACCGTTTTGGCAGCCAGACTCCTTCACGAGGGAATGGGTCACGCCGCCATGAGGATAGAAAAGAAAGAGAAAAGCTAGCAGAGCTTTCCATATCATCCTCCAGCCGGCAAATTCTCCTTGTAACCTTTGCTCCTCGAAAGCTAGACTCGGCAAAGCGCTGCGGGAAACACATCCAGTTTTCAGGAATTGACAAGTTTGACGGAAGCCGGGACTCAACTGTCTTGCTTTGCATTCACTCAGGAGGAACGATGGCCAGCGCACGAAAATGGATTCTTACAGAAGCGACTCTGAAGCGATGTAGGGAACGCGCTCCGATCTATGACCGCGAGAACCGTTTCTACAACGAAGATTTCGTGGAGCTCAGAGAATCGGGCTACCTAAAAATGGCTGTGCCGAAGGACTTCGGTGGTCGAGGATATTCCTTGGCAGAATCCTGTCGCGAAACGAGGCGGCTCGCCTACTATGCTCCAGCCACGGCCCTCGGGACCAACATGCATGTTTACTGGACTGGAACCGCAGCCGAGGTTCATCGCTCCGGAGACAGCTCACTCGACTGGCTGCTCGAAGAGGCCGGCCAAGGAGAGGTATTCGCCGCGGGGCATGCCGAAACCGGCAACGATTTACCCGTCTTACTCTCCACGACCAAGGCGGAACGCGTCGATGGCGGATACCGTTTTTCGGGCCGAAAATCTTTCGGAAGCATGACTCCAGTATGGACCCGTCTCGGCATCCATGGCCTGGACACGAGCGATCCAAAGAGCCCGAAGATTGTGCATGCGTTCATGCCGAGGAGCTCAGAAGGATTCACGATCCGTGAGACGTGGGATGTTCTCGGCATGAGAGCCACTCGGAGCGATGACACGCTACTCGAGGGTGTCTTCATTCCCGACCGCTATATTGCACGCGTGGTACCAGCCGGGGCCGCCGGACTCGATATCTTCGTGCTTTCCATCTTTGCCTGGGGATTGCTCGGTTTCGCCAGCGTCTACTACGGCCTCGCCCAGCGCATCAGCGACATCATTATAGAAGCACTTCCCAAAAAGGCCTCCCTGGCCGTCACCGAATCTATGGCCCACCACCCCGAAGTCCAACGCGGCGTCGCTGACATCTGGATGGAGCTCGAATCGCTGGGACCGTTCATCGATCGAGTGCTCCAGGACTGGTCGGACGGCGTAGACCATGGCCCCAATTGGCTCGCAAAGATTGTCACAGCGAAATTCCGTGCCGTTGAAGCCTGCTGGATAATTGCCGACAAGGCGCTCGACCTTTCGGGTGGATTTGGGATGTTCAAGAAGAACGAGATGGAACGTCTATTCCGAGATGCTCGCGCCGGGCGTTTCCATCCCACGAATGCCGCACTTACCCGTGAGCTCGTGGCCAAGACCGTTCTTGGCATCAACCCGGACGCCCAGCCCCGTTGGGGCTGAAGCAATATCAACGCGAAGGCGCGGAGGCTCAAAGACGCGGTGAAGAACCCGGACTAAGAAGAGGAAATTGGGGGTGGGGAGAGATACGGAGCACGCAACCCCTGTCTCCTTCCAACTGACTTGCCCCGGGCAGGGGCACGGGCAGGGGGCATCCGTACGAAGTCAGTTCCTGATGTAGTGGACCTCCCGGCCGTGCGGCTACTTCCTACTTTCTCCTTTCTCCCTTTTTTCTGTTCTCTCCCGGGTTGATTACTGCTCCCGGCCCACACTAGGATCGACATCCGTCGATGGAGGCATGTTATTAGAGAACTGCTGGTCACCTGCGCCTGTTTGGTTTTCTTTGTCCTGTACCTTCTTGTGGAGCGACGGCTGCTAGCCGGTCGACGACGGCGCATTCCGATACGGATCGCCATTACCGGAACGAGAGGCAAGTCGAGTGTGGTACGGCTCGTCACTGCTGCCATGCGGGAGGCAGGCTTCAAGGTTGTCGCCAAAACGACAGGGTCTCAGCCCGTCATCATCGACCCCGACGGGAGCGAGAGAGAAATTCAGAGAAAAGGCCCCGCTTCCATTTTGGAAGGAAAGCATCTTCTGAAAACCGCAGCAGATCGTGAGGCTCGAGCACTCGTCGCCGAGATGATGAGCGTCCATCCCGAGTCGTCGTTTGTCGAGTCTACGAAGATCCTGAAACCCCAGGTCCTCGCCATCACCAATGTCCGCGTGGACCATGTTGCTCAAATGGGCTCGTCCCGCGATCGGGTCGCACAGTGTCTCGCCACCGCGATTTCGAACGACATGACCGTTCTCGTACCGGAGGAGGAGTGCCTCCCTGTATTCGAAGAGCTCACGGAGCAGTATGGTTCGCAACTCATCCGAGTATCAGCAAACCGTGAGGACGAAGACCACAAGCCACAGTCCCTGGAGATCGAGGAAAATCGGCGGATGGCCCTTGCCCTCACAGATCATTTGGGGATCGATCGCGAGACCGCCATTCGCGGAATGACCAAGGCCCAACCCGACCTCGGTGCCACCAAAGCCTGGTCCTTAGATCTTGGTTCTCCGGGGAGTCTCTGGCAAACCGTGAGTCTTTTCGCTGCCAATGACCCTGAATCCACCCGAACGGCCCTGAGCTACGTCATGAAGAGCGGCATGGCCTCCGCGACGCCCATGGTGGGATTGCTCAACTTGAGACGCGATCGCGGAGACCGAACCCTTCAGTGGGTAGAGGCGATAGAGAAGGATCGATTTCCGGAATTGGAACGGCTTTTCGTCGTTGGAGATCACGCTTCCATCGTTGCAAAGAAACTCAGCGCACAGGCGCTCCGGGGGCGTTCCCCCGAAAGGATTATGGAGGAAATTGCCCGAGAAGTTGCGGCCAGTGCCGCGCTCGTAGGTATGGGCAACATGGGCGGCATCGGAAAAGAACTGGTCTCTTACTGGAGCCGAGTGGGAGACCAACTGTGATCTACGAGACCCTGCTCATTGGGATCATCGTCGCCCTCATCTACACGGAGATCCTGGAGATCTATCCTGGTGGCATCATCGTCCCTGCATACGTGGCCCTACATCTGGATCACCCGGGGCGAGTTGCTATGACGATCTCCATCGCTTTCTCGAGTCTTTTCGTCTACCGTCTTCTTTCTCGTCATTTCATACTATTTGGCAAGCGGAGGTTCGTCACGCTCGTCTTGATCGGGGCCCTATCGAGCCAAATCCTCACCTTGTTGAGTGTGAACATCAGCATCGCGTCGAACGATCTCCTCGTCGTCGGATGGCTCATCCCCGGCCTTCTCGCCAACAACTTGGAAAAACAGCGATGGCTCCCGACTTTGGCATCACTTGTCACGGTCGCTGTCTTGACCTACGTACTGGTTCATGTTGTTGCTTGGTTCTGACCATGGATTTCTTCAGCATCGGGACAAGGAGGATTCCCAAGGAGAGCACCAAAAACCCACGAGGTGTCATTTACGCTCTCGGTGTTTTGAGCATCGTCGTCTACTTGCTGCTTCGCTTTTTTCCGTTTCCTGATGCCGAAATCACCCGGACGCAAATGCTCCAGGCCTCACAAATGATGTCGGATGCTCTCGGTATCGTCAGAGAGTGTCGCAGGGAAAGTGGGTTCTCGATCGAAAAGGACGCCGATCTCAATCGCACCGGGCTCATTGGCCGCGAGTTTTCCCCCGTGACGACATCGCGGGGAGACCTCCAGGCTAAGCGAACCACCACGAATCCCAACATGGCTGCTCTCGTGGTTCAACTCTTCAACGAAGCAAATCTAGGCGAAGGGGACCTCGTGGCGGTCGGAGCATCCGGCTCCTTCCCCGCCCTCATTATCGCGAGCCTCGCGGCTGCGAAAGTCATGCGCTTGCTTCCCCTTCCGATTTATTCTGTCGGTGCCTCTCAATGGGGCGCCAATGAGCCTGATTTCACTTGGCTCCGCATCGAGACTTGTTTGGGCAAAGCGGGTTGGCTCGATGTCGAGCCTTTGGCCGTCTCTTTGGGAGGTGAGAACGACATCGCAGAAGATTGGAGTCAGGAGGCTCGTTCTTCGGTTGAGTCGGACATAGCTACAAGAGGAGACTTCTTCCTCCATGAGCCCGATCTCGAACGCAATGTCGCCGCTCGTATGAACCTGTACGAGGAACGAGCGGGAGGAAGTCCCATCCGCGCTTTCGTCAACATTGGAGGGGCATGGGCAAACTTGGGTGAGTCCGCACAAATACTCGAACTGGAACCGGGCCTCAATGAGATAGAAGAAGTCCCCGCGAAGGAACAACGAGGTGTTGTTTTCGAGATGGCGACTCGCCAAATTCCCATCATTCACCTGCTTTTCATTCGCGGTTTGTCCGATCGCTACGGATTGCCCTGGGACCCGGCGCCTTTGCCTGCTCCGGGGAAAGGTGACATCTATCACCGGGCGAGACGCCAAAAACCTTCTTTTCTTGTCCTTTCCGCAATCTATCTTTTTCTGGTTTTCATTGTTGCTTTCCGGGCAAGACCATCCTTGTCACCAGCGGCGGCAGACCATTAACGCGGGTGAAAAATCAGGTCCCTTTTTTGCTCTATCCCCTGCGGAAAAAAGGGTCCTGTCCAGACCTGGCCCCTTTTTTTATGGCCTG
Organism: uncultured Acidobacteriota bacterium; assembly: GCA_963697355.1. Lineage (GTDB taxonomy): Bacteria > Acidobacteriota > Vicinamibacteria > Marinacidobacterales > DATDRI01 > CAVONV01. Next base: position 142,393 of record CAVONV010000012.1, on the reverse strand, counting down.
CCCCCTTTTTTCACGCACAATTATTTCTGCTTCAGGGTTAATATATGCACCGTTGAACCGACCATACCGAGGTGACCTAATGTGGAGAATCCCGAGACTGTTTCTACTTCTCTTACCCTTTTCCTTGAGTGTTCTTCAAGCGCAAGAACCGAGCGCGTTCACGGTGGACGATGACATCAACTACGTCCAGATATCGTCACCCGTCATCTCGCCTGATGGCCAAAAGGTGGTCTTCGTGCGCTCGGACCTGAATTGGAAAGAGAACGAACGGGAGACCCGTCTCTACTTGGTGCCGGCCGATGGAGGGGAGGCTTTTCGCTTCACGGCAGGCCCCGAGGATCGCGACCCGAAATGGTCGCCCGATGGAGCTCATGTCGCGTTCATCCGCGCCACGCCTTCCAAAGATGACAAGGAGAACGGAGAGAAGAGCCAAATTTGGGTCATACCCGCGGCCGGCGGCGAAGCCTTTCAGCTGACCGATGTCTCCGAAGGCGTGAATCAGTTTGTTTGGAGCCCGACGAGTGATGGAGTCGTCTTCTCCGCCGACGACCCCAAGTCGAAGGAGGAGAAGAAACGCGTCAAGGACGGGTTTGACGCGATCTATGTTTTTGAAGGTCCAAACGGTCAGGGCCGAGCGAGTTGGTCCAACATTTGGAAAGTCAACCTCTCCGACAAGAAGTGCCAGCAAGTCACGCACGAGCAAATGCGCGTGTCCGGACTCGATGTCTCACCGGACGGAGAGCGGGTGGCCCTCGTTTACCGCAGAGAGAATGCTCGCAACCGACAGAATCTCGCAGAGATCGGGATGGCACGTTTGGATGACGGCAAGCTCATCCGTCTGACCGAGAACAAGGCGCCGGAGTCGAGAGTACGCTGGAAACCCAACAGCCGCGAGCTCGGTTATCTGGCGCCCAGCGACACGACTTGGGAGCTCCGACAGGACCGGCTCTATGTAATGGACGTGGAGATCAAGGAGCATCGATTAGTATCCGGTCCGTTCAAGGGAGACATCTCGAACTTCGTATGGTCCTCCGATGGCAGTCGAGCCTTGATTGAGGCAGGGGCCAAGACCAACCGGCTGATTTTCGACCTCGATGCGTCGGATGGTTCGTCTCGAGAAATTCTGGCAAATCCGGGCGTGGCCAGGACCGTCTCGTTTTCATCCGATGGCAACAAGGCCGCTTTTGTCTGGAGTGACGCCCTCCACGCACCCGACGTCTACAGCATCGACCTGTCGCCTGGTGCGAAACCGAAGCAGCTCACCGATTTGAATCCCGAGTTTCGCGACAAAGTGATGGCCCATTTCGAGGTCGTTACTTGGAAAAGCAAGGACGGTCTTCCCATTGAAGGCCTCTTGTTCCTACCTCCCGATCGCAAGCCCGACGAACGAGTGCCTCTTATTCTTCAGGTCCACGGAGGCCCGGCGGGTGTGTTTACCAATTCTTGGAACACGAGCTATCACATTCTCGCCGGCCTGGGCTACGCCGTGCTCTGTCCCAACGTCCGCGGGAGCACCGCATACGGTGATGATTTGCTTCGAGGCAATATGAAGGACATCGGTGGTGGAGACTACCAAGACCTCATGACCGGCGTCGATAAACTGATCAAAGACGAGCTCGTGGACTCCGAACGGATGGGCATTCGTGGCTGGAGCTATGGAGGCATCCTCGGGGGCTGGACCATCACCCAGACTAATCGATTCAAAGCCGCCTCACTGGGGGCCATGGTGTCCGATTGGACCTCAGAATACGGACAAGGCTTCAACCACGATGTGAGTCTTTGGTATATCGGTGGTTCCCCTTGGACCAACCCTGATGCTTATCGCCGAATGTCACCAATGACCCACGTGGCGAATATCTCGACGCCGACCCTCATTTTGCACGGCGAACGAGACACCACCGACACCATCGAGCAGAGCATGAACTTCCATAACGCTCTTTGGGAAAGAGGTGTTCCGACGCGGTTCATTCGCTTCCCGCGGGAGCCCCACGGCTTGAGAGAACCCCGCCACCAAAGAACACGCCTCGTCGAGGAGATCGCCTGGATGCAAAAGTACATCCGAGGGATCGAGTGGTCCGATGAGCGAAAAGAAGAAAAGGAAGAGGAGAAGCCGACTTCCTGAACCGGGGAACCACATGAGCTCAAAGAAAAAGCGCTCCAAGAGCCGTGACGCAGAGAAGAAATCGTCCCGGGCTCCACTGGTGATGCTTGCAATGCTGGTAGGGTCCGTGGCCGTGGTGTCCTTGCTTTCGAGGAGCTCTACATCAAGGGTCTCCAGACAAGGGACTTCGGGCTCATTGAAAAGGTCTGCATCCCCGAGACTCATCTCATGAGTGCGGGCCGAGACGGCGCACTCCATCTAACCACTCTGCAAGAATGGTCCAAACGCTTCGATCCTGCCAATCCTCCATTCAACAAGCTGGACTATGAGATGGTGAAGATCGATCGTGAGGGTACCGCGGCACAGGTCAGGATAGCGTTTACCGTGGATTCGAGCCGACAAGTGACCGACTTCCTCCACATGTTGAAGCTGGACGGCCAGTGGAGAATCGTAAATATCATAGACTTCTAGAGAGCACTTCACTACGGGGGCCGGCGTATCTCGAAGATCGTAAGGCAACGACAGGCTCCCGGGCGTTGCCACCGCCCGGGAGCCTGGCCCATTCACTGCCTGCTCGTGGGACTCGTTGTCTCGCTCGAAGTCGAAAAGTGCTTCTCGTACCAGGCCATGCTTCGTTCAATCAGGTCGATCTGGTGACCGATCTCCCGGATGCCATGGCCTTCCCGCGGATAGCGCACCATGATGGTCTCCACACCTACGTCCTTGAGAGCAATGTAGTACTGCTCGGACTCGGCAATGGGCACGTCGTTGTCATTCTCACCATGAACGAGCATGGTTGGAGTCTTCACATTAGCCACGTGCTTGAGCGCGGAACGCTCCCACAACACGTCCATCAAGTTACCTTCGTGCGGGAAACCCCCGAACTCTACCGCCAGGTAATCATGGTAGTAGGCCATGTAGTTGAAGCTGAGCAGATTGCAGATGCCATACATAGGGATGGCGGCTTTGAACCGGTTGGTCTGCGTGATGATCCACATGGAGAGTTGACCCCCGTAACTACCTCCCTGAAGGCCGAGGCGCTCCGGGTCGATCCATTTGTTCCGGCGCACCGCCGCGTCTACCGCATACATGACGTCCTTGGCTTCACCACCATCCTGATCTCCAAAGATGGCATCGGCGAAAGCCTGACCGTAGCCCGTCGACCCTCGGTAGTTCACCATGAGGGAAGCCCAACCCCTTGCAGCGTAGACCTGCGTCCTGTGGTCGAAATGAGGTCCATTCTGACCGTGAGGCCCTCCCTTGATGACGGCGATGAGCGGGTGTTTCGAGTCCGTGGACCGGCCCAGGGGATGGGTGAGAAAAGCCTCGACCTCCATTCCGTCGAAACTGTGGAAGACCACGCTCTCGACCTCGGCAACCTCCCGGCTGGAAAGCCAATCCCGGTTGAGGTCGGTCAGTTGCTTCGGCTCGTTCTTACCCTTCTCCAGCAGATAAAGCTGAGCCATGTCCTTCCGCGAGCTAGTGGAGATGGCCATCAAGTCGTCTTTTCCGATGGACCACGACGTCCCCCGACCACCCATCTCGGTCACAACCGTTCCCGTGGAGGAGGGGCTCCCCACCGGCTCGGGTGGAGCTCCGGAGACCGGCATGCGATAGAGTCTCTGGCTTCCCCTTTCCTGAACCGTGCAATAAATCGTGCTCCCGTCCGGAGACCAGCCATGCGAACTTTGCCGGTTGTCTACAGCCGCACCGAGCTCACGGCGATGGCCTCCATCGGCATCCATGAGCCAAACGTGGGTGTCTTCCATAGTGGTTTCCGAGGAGGTCAGACCGCGTCGAGTACCGAGATAGGCGATGGTCTTCCCGTCGGGAGACCAAATCGGTTGGTACTCGATGTTCTCGGTGGCGGTGATCCGGCGGATGCTGCCATCAGAAACCTTGACGGCAAAGACATCGTAGTTGAAGAAACGATCCGGATCGGGCTCCCGGTTGGAGACGAAGAGGATCTCTTCACCTGATGGCGACCAATCGAGGGAGTGCTCGTAGTAGGTTTCGTCAGTCAACTGGCGGAAGCCGCTCCCATCGACGTTGATCACATAGATGTTCAGCCTCTTGTTGTCATTGAACCGGGTCAAACCCTCCCTGGCTGTCGGCTTGTAGAGATAGCGGGTTATGACCACCGGGTCGCCGCTGGCGTCCTCGGTCTCCGGTCCCGGAGTCCCGGAGACGAAGGCAATGGAATTGCTGTCGGGAGACCAAGTGAAACGTTCGCCCATACTGGGAAGTGGATGGTTGGTCCCTTCCACGGGCGCTAAGAACTTCTGCCCAGTGCCGTCAGATCGCACCACCATGAGTCCACGACGTTCGTCTTCGCTCCCGATATAGGCAACCCATTGGCCATCGGGTGACCAGCGGGCGTTGGATCCTTTTGAGTTCTCACCGAGCAGCGACGTCGATTGGCCGGAGGCGATATCCCACACCCTTATGCGTGAAGAGGTATCTTTTTCCCCTTCACGGCTTTCAACGGTGTAGAGAATCTTGTCTCCGCTCGATGAAATCCGAGCTTGGCCGACGGAGCGGAGCCGGTGCAGATCCTCCGGTTGTAAGCCGCGGCCCTGCGCCGCGGCTTGGGCGGGCATGACGACCGCCGCGAAAGCGGCGACCGACATGCCCCAAACGAGTAGAACGAGTTTACGCATCAATACCTCCTGGACGCTCGCAAAAATGAGCTCGATGACAGGGAATACTACCGTCACTTCTTGCCAACGTACAGGACAACGGAAACTGACTGCGAGTGAGCTCTACGGTTCGGCGGGTGCGACCTCGATCTTCTCGTCAATCGTCTCGGGAATGGGAATAGTAGTCATCTTCTTCGTTGAAGGATCCACTTTCACACAAAGTGTCGTCACCGAGCCCCGGGCGACGATTGACCCGCCCGGCTTCGAAAACTCGTAATCGTACGTGATCGACTTCTTTGTTTTCTTTCGAACCAGCATGTGAATCTCCACATACTCCTCGAACGCAAGGGGCGCACTGTAAGCGCATTCCGTGCGAACCCGTGGCCAGGAAACAACTTTACCGTCGATTTGCATATGTACGGACAGCCCGAGCGAGCGGAAGAACTCGTGCTCGGTTTCCTCCATGTAGCGAAAGTAGTTGGAGAAGTGAACGATACCGGCCATGTCCGTCTCGGCGAACTCGATCCGACGTTTGGTGCGGAACTCGAAACTCATTCGATTGGGCTCTTCTCGATGCCAACGGCCTGCCGCTGGAAAGATGAGGTGGTAGAGATGCCTGCTCGCCGATGGCGGCGAACAGCTTCGAGAAGTCCTTGTCCAGATTTCCAATCAAAACGTCGGTCCAATCACTCATGACGTCCGGATGGTTCTTGACCAACGTCTTGACGCTGAACATCCGATCGTAGAACGCATAGACCAACTGCCGCATCGGCTCGACCTCGCGGAGCATCTGTTCGGAGTACTCGGTGAAGCGTTCGGCGGAGACGTCGTTTTCCGCGAGCGCGCGGTCGACGGCATCGGCCGCCAACTCACCGCCGCGTAACGCAAAGTAGACTCCGGAAGCAAACACGGGGTCCAAAAAAAGAAGGCATCGCCGACGAGAACCAATCCGTCCTCGGCGCAGTGCTCGGAAGAGTACGAGTACTCCTTGGTCACGTAGTACTTTCCGAACTGCCGCCCGGAAGCCAAGCGCTCCTCGACCCAAGGATTCTTTGCGACTTCGCGGCAGAATATCTCGGAGAGACTATTGGTTTGTCCAAACAGATAATCTCTTTCAGCAACGACACCCACGCTCACCACGTCGTCGGGCAACGGAATGTACCAAAACCAACCCTTTTCGGGAAGGTAGGCAATCGTGGTCGTACCTTCGTCTTTGCCTTTGTCCCGGACGGCGCCTTTGAAATACGTCCAGATGGCGGTCTTGTTCAACCCTGGCTCCCACCGGCGCCAATTGTTCCTGGTGATTGCCAGTGCCTGCCGTCCGCTTGCATCGATGGTCATGGGTGCGTGCACCTCGTAGGGTTCCCCGCCGTTGGACCTGGGATTTGCAGCAACACCTCTGACTTTCCCATTTTGACGTAGGAGACCCATCACTTGGGTCTCTTGCCGAACGTCAGCACCTTGCTCTCGAGCGTTCTCCAGGAGCATGTGATCGAACGTGCTTCGCTCGACTTGCCAGGTCATCGAAGCTTCATGGTCGAAATGCCGGGAGAAATGAAACGGTGAGGAAGCCTTGCCTTCAGTCGTAACGAACTGGACCGCGTATTTCTTCTGGAACCGTGGAGACTTCATCCGCTCGAGCACGCCAAGACGTTCCAGCGGAAAGTAGCAATAAGGGAGCAAGGATTCGCCAATCTGATATCGCGGAAACTTCTCCTTTTCCAAGACGAGCACTCTTCGGCCGCGACCGGCAAGATGCGCAGCCGCCGTCGAGCCGGCCGGCCCACCCCCGACAACCACAACGTCGACATTCAGGATTCGCTTGGAGCTCACGTGTATCTCGCACTCCTGTGTTGAGGTAGAAAGAACGCGGGTAACAGCTCATCCACCCGCAATAGACTTTGGCGCGTCAAAACGATCTGACCGCCTTCTATACTCAGATGGCCTGCCTCTTGAAGCTTCTCGAACGGCTCGGAAAAACGTTCGACGATATCCGTGTCGAACTTGCTCTCGAAGTACGAGCGGTCGAGTCGGCCCAACTTCATTTGTAGAATCAGCTCCCGGATCAGCTTCTCCTCGTCACTCATGGCCAGCGCACGGTGAATCGGCATCTCACCCTGTTCGACGCGCTCCACGTACGGTTCAAAATCCTTTTCGTTTTGATAGTGGGTGCCGCTGAAATGTCCGAACGATGCGACACCGAGTGAGATCATATCCGCACCTTTCCACAAGTAGTCGCGATAGAGGAACTGGTACGCTTTGGGATCCTTGACCGCCGTGGTGGCGCTCGTCACCGTGTATCCGGCTTTTTCGAATACCCGGAAAGCGTAGTCGACCCACGCGCGTTTCATCGGCCAATCAGCCACTGGCGCAGCCGTCTCCCCGCGCTCCTTCATGCCCTGATAGATCGTGGTGTTGAAGGGGATCTCCATCTGGTAGATCGTCAGACATTCCGGCTCCAGCTCGAGCGCCCGGCGCACGCAATCTTCCCATTTTTGCTGCGTGTCGTTGAGCATGCCGGCGATCAAGTCGATGTTGATTTGCCGAAATCCTACAGATCGCGCGTACTCGTAAGCCGTGTGAATCTCCTTGGAAACGTGTGCTCTACCATTGGCCTTCAAGACGTCGTCATCGAAATGCTCAACGCCGAGGCTCAATCTCGTGACGCCGAGTCCGCGCAGGGTGTCGAGCTTTTCCTTGTCGAGCGTTCCAGGCTCGCACTCGAAGGTCATTTCCTCGGCTTCCTCCCAGCTCACAATGTCTTTCAAACCACCAAACAGCTCGGTCAAAGCATCTGGAGACAGAAAGGACGGTGTCCCCCCTCCGAAATACACGTAGCTCGGCCGACGTCCCTCGAACAACGGTTTGTGGGAATAGAGCTCGAGCTCCCGCACAATTGAACGGACATATCTCGATACACGGTCGGGTTTGGCGTCCCGCCCCGTGTAGACACGGAAGTAGCAGAAATGGCAGCGCCTTCGGCAAAACGGTATGTGGACGTACAGACCCAGGGGTGTATCCGGCTCGGGGCGTCTCTCGAGGGCCTCGAGGGCTTCGCCTCGTTTTTCAGGCGTCCAGAAAGAGAACGGTGGATAGTTGGCAACGAAATAGTTGCCAGCCGTCGTCTTTTCCTGGCCACCCGGTGATGAGTCCTTTGTGCGCGTCATCCTTCGATCTCGAAATCCGAAGTGCTCACTTGCCTTTCAAGTCAGTCTGCCACCCTGCGGCCGATCGAGCAAAGATATTTTGGAAAAAGAGGGTTCTAGGAAAAATGGGACCTGATATGAAGATTAAGCCCTAGTCACGGACGAAGCCTAGTACGTGGAAGACTGTCCCTTTTCTTCCGGTAGTCCGTGCCCGCGCCCGTGCCCCAGCCCGAAGCACCAAAACGCAGGTCTGTGGCACATGCGATGCAAACGGTTTTCAATGGGAACGCATCGGGCTCGGGTGGAGGAACGGGCTCGGCACGGGAGAAATCAGGTTTTCCCCTTCTGTAAAACGATCGCTGACATGAAGATTCGGCATCTTCATAGAACGCGGTCTCTAGGTTATACTCTCTCACGCGCGAATCCAGGGACCCTTGCTACCACAGAATCACATAGAAAACGGATGGACACATGAAGAAACAATTCATTTCAGCCCCTTTCTGGCTCATCATCCCCATTTTCCTCACCGGCGTCAGTTTCGCCGGACAAAATTGGCCTCAGTTTCGAGGCCCGGGAAGCTCGGGTGTTGCGGAGAAACGCCACTCCGCCCGATCACTGGACCACCACCGAGAACGTGGCGTGGGTGAAGGAAATCCCGGGCCGAGGCTGGTCCTCCCCCATCGTCTGGGGCGATAGGGTCTTCGTCACCTCGGCCATTTCGCCGGAGGGGTCCTTCAAGGAGCCATCGACCGGCATCTTTGGCATGGACTACGTCGAGGAATTGACCGCAGCAAGGAGCGTCGGAAGAAGAGATCATGGAAAAAGTCACAGCACGTGACATCGAGCTAACGAAAGAAACGGAAGACATCCGTTACATGGTCTACGCCCTCGACAAAGACACGGGCAGAGTTCTCTGGGAGCGCGAGGCTCACAAGGGCAAGCCGTTCGGTGGTCGCCATCGCAAGAATACCTATGCCTCCGAAACTCCTGCCACGGACGGTGAGCGTATTTACGCCTACTTCGGAAACGCGGGACTTCATTGCTACTCGATGGACGGCGAGCACCTCTGGGACCTCAACTGGGAGCCCCAGCCCGTCCGCATGGATTTCGGCACAGGCTCCTCCCCCGTGGTTCACGACGGCCGTATCTATATCCTGAGGGACACCTTTGGGGAGTCCTACCTTGCTGCCGTGGACGGAAAAACGGGCAAGGAACTTTGGCGAACGCCGCGACATACGGATAGTCCTTATTCAAAAGACGGATGGTCCACGCCCTTTATCTGGGAGAGCGGTTCGCGAACCGAGATCATTGCCGTCGGTCACCAACACGCCACAAGCTACGACCTCAATGGCAAGGAGATCTGGCGGCTCTCGGGGATCACGGGCGCCATTCCGACACCACTCGCTGGCGAGGAGATGCTCTACGTCGCCACCGGCTCACAGGGTGAGGAAGGCCGCCCCGTCTTCGCAGTGCGTCCGGGCGCCTCGGGTGACATCTCTTTGAAAGAAGGCGAAACGTCGAACGAGTACGTTGCGTGGCATCACCCTCGTGCCTCAGCCTACATCCCGTCTCCTCTTCTGTATCAGGGGTATCTCTATTTCGTGCGCGACAACGGCATCCTCTCCGTCTTCGACTCCAAAACCGGTGAGCGCTCGTACCGGGCGCGTATCGGAGGAGGGGGTCACACATTTGCAAGCTCCCCATGGGCATTCGATGGCAAAGTGTTCTTCCTGAGCGAGGACGGTGACACGTTTGTCGCCCAACCCGGCAAAACCTACCAAGAGATTGGCAAGAACAGTCTTGGCGAGATGAGCCTGGCAAGCCCAGCCATCTCAGGTGATAGCCTCTTCATCCGGACGTTGACCAAGCTGTATCGCATTAGTCCATCACAGAAAACCGCATCCAGTAACTAGTTGGGTGCAAGGATATTGACCAGGAGCCAGCCGATGAACTGTAAACATATGATGTTTGTGCTAAGTCTTCTTTTGACCACGACGATCAATGTGAACGCGAATCCAGAGAAAAAGGACGATTCGAATTGGCCTAGTTTCCGGGGAACGCATGCCCGCGGTATCGCAGAAGGATACGCCACTCCAACATCTTGGAATCTAGAGTCGAACGAAAACGTCAAATGGAAAGTGCCCATCCCCGGCTTGGCGCATTCCGCTCCCGTGATTTGGGGCGACAGCGTCTTCGTAACTTCAGCCGTCGGTGACAAAGACGACGCTCCCCTTCGCGTGGGACTCTACGGCGATATCGAGCCCGTCGAGGGAGAATCGGTGCAACGTTGGCGTGTTTATCGTCTGAACAAGAACACCGGAAAAGTACTTTGGGAACAAACGGCTCACGAGGGCGAGCCCAAGGTCAAGCGACATCCAAAGTCGACCCACGCCAACCCGACGCCCGCCACGGATGGGAAGCATGTGGTCGTCTTCTTCGGCTCGGAAGGCCTCTACTGTTACGACTTTTCGGGAAAGCTCCTCTGGAAGAAGGATCTCGGGGTACTGGACTCGGCTTTCTTCGTAGCACCCACGGCGCAGTGGGGATTTGCCAGCTCTCCTATCATTCACGGAGACAAGGTCTACGTTCAATGCGATGTCATGAAAGGCTCCTTTCTGGCCGCCTTCAAGCTCGAGGACGGCAGCGAAGTGTGGCGTACGCCGCGAAGTGACGTACCCACTTGGAGCACCCCGACCATCCACAACGTCGGTGGCCGCGACATACTCCTGGTCAACGGCTGGAAACACATCGGCGGCTATGACGCGACGACCGGTGAGGAGATTTGGAAGCTCACCGGTGGGGGTGATATTCCGGTCCCCACTCCCGTTGTAGCCCACGATCTCGTCTTCATCACCAATGCCCATGGCCCCGCCTCCCCCATCTACGCCATCCGTCTCGATGCCAAAGGCGACATTTCGCTGGCAGAAGGTGAGAGCGCGAACGAGCACATCGCATGGAGCATCGAGCGTGGCGGCGCCTATATGCAAACGCCGCTGGTCTACGGCGACTACCTCTACAATTGTCGGGACAACGGTGTGTTGAGCTGCTACAAAGCTACAACTGGTGAGCGCATGTACCAAGAACGCCTCGGGCAGGGCCAGGACGGCTTCAGTGCCTCCTCCGTGGCGGCCGATGGGAAGCTCTACTACACGAGCGAAACGGGCGATGTCTATGTCGTCCGGGCCGGCCCGAGCTTCGAGCTACTAGCCGTCAACTCCATGGACGAGGTGACTATGGCGACTCCGGCGATTTCGGAAGGGACCATCTACTTCCGAACGCGGAGTCACGTGGTTGCGGTCGGCAGCGACGAGGGCAACTGACTCAGAGAAGAAAAGGAGTCTTTCGTACCATGATGACCAATACACAGTCGGGAACGACTCTCGACGAGATAGCGAACGGCATCTATCGGATCAGTACACCATTCAAGGACGTTCCAGGAGGATTCACGTTCAATCAGTATTTGGTACTCGATGAAGATCCACTACTCTTTCACACAGGGCTGAGGCATCTATTTCCGATCGTGGCGGAAGCCGTCGGGAAAGTGCTACCGGTCGAGAAGCTTCGATACATCGGCCTTTCCCACTTCGAAGCCGACGAGTGTGGCTCTCTCAACGAGTTTCTTGCTGCAGCTCCACAAGCGGTTCCTCTCTGTGGGAGGGTCGCCGCCATGGTGAGCATCGATGATGTGGCGGATCGGCCGGCACGATCGCTCGCCCACGGCGAGAGTCTTTCCATAGGAGGTCGATCGGTCCGTTGGGTGGACACGCCGCACCTTCCTCATGCGTGGGAATGCGGTTTTCTCTTCGACGAGCAAACACGAACACTCCTTTGCGGCGATCTCTTTACGCAGGGTGGTTCGGACCATCCTCCGATTACCGAGTCGGACATCCTTGGACCAAGCGAAGCCTTTCGGCAATCCATGGACTACTTTTCCCACTCGAGACACGCAAGGGACTTATTGGATCGACTTGCAAAGCTCAGTCCTTCGACCCTGGCGTGCATGCATGGGAGCGCATGGAGAGGCGACGGTGCGGGTCTACTCAGATCCCTTGCCGATGCGCTGGAAGAGACGACGGGGGTTGGCTGAGTCACCGCAAATCCTCCTCCCAGAGCTTGACGGAGATGCATTAAACATGCATACTGATACATATGAGAACGACACTCAACATCGATGACTCACTCCTCAAGCGGGCGTCCACCCTGACGGGCATCAAGGAGAAGACGTCGCTGGTCCGACTGGGGCTCGAGGCATTGATTGCCAGAGAAAGCGCACGACGGCTAGGTCGGTTGGGCGGGTCCGAGAAGCAGCTCAAACCGGCTAGAAGGCGCCGCTCCGGTCGCGTGGCATGATCCTCGTCGACACTTCGGTCTGGATCCAGCACTTGAGAACGGGATTAGCCGAGCTGAGCTCTCTGCTCTATGACGAGCAAGTGCTCTGTCACCCTTTCGTGGTGGGCGAATTGGCCTGCGGCAATCTAGAAAATCGCGAAGAGATCCTGGGGCTGCTAAATGCCCTACCGCAGGTTCGCGTGGCCGAACATCGAGAAGTGTTACACATGATAGAAGCCCAACGCCTTCACAGCCGAGGCATCGGTTGGGTCGACGCGCATCTACTTGCCTCAGCCCTCCTCTCCGAATGCAGTCTCTGGACGCTCGACAAGCCATTGCGTAAGGCCACAGACGATCTGAAAATCACGCCCTGAGTTTCCAAGGACCAACCGTCCTGTTCCCGGAGGCCAACATGCGACGAGCTCGGCCCAGACCATCAACCCGGGTGTCCGGTTCCCAATGCGAGATTTGAAACGGGACACACACAGGTGTACTCTTTACACATGAAACGTACAAATCTTGTGATAAATGAAGACCTGCTCGAAGAAGCGGTTCGCCTGAGCGGTGAGCGAACTTACTCTCGCGCCGTCGAGCGCGCTCTCGAGGAGTTTGTACGCCGAGCGAAGGCCGAGCGCATATTCGAATTGGCGGGAACGGGTCTCTGGAAGGGTGATCTCAGCGAAATGCGGCGTGATCAAAAAGCCGGCTCCGGCAAGCGGAGACACCGTCGTGTTTCTCGTTGATACTTCGGTATGGGTGGAGGTGTTCCGCAAGCCCTCCCGATTGGACCTGACGAAAGTGGTCGACATCGAGGAGATCGTCACCTGTCTCCCAGTTATCCAGGAAGTCCTCCAAGGATTCCAGGAAGAGCGGACCTTTCGGATGGCTCGCGATGCGATGTTTGCTTTTCCTGTCGTCGAGTCCCCGCTCCATCGTGTCGTCTTCGAAGACGCCGTCGAGCTCTACCGCTCGGCCCGCCGAAAGGGGCTAGAAATTCGCTCGAGCGTCGACTGTCTCATTGCCGCTTGTGCTCTCCGTCACGGGCTTGAAGTACTGCATTGTGATCGCGACTTCGACGCCTTGGCAAAAGTCTCTCCTTTGGCCGCGAAAAACGCTCCTCTAAAGCGCTGAGTCCTGACAATCCGTGACGTCTCCAGCCAAATCCACGTGATCGTGAATTGGACCGAGGTCCTCAAAGAGTCGATGCCTATTCCGAAATAGCGAGCGTCAGAGCTATTTCCGAAAATCCAAAGGCGGTTTTCGGTCTCCCAACAATGGCTCATAATGGAAATCGGGACCACGGGCTTCTTCGAGCTCGCGTCGGGCGGCTTCGACGACGTCCGGTTTCATGAGGAGCTCGACCGACGCGGTGGCGAGGGTCTTCGCGGCCACCATCATTCCTTTGTAACCGATACTCATTCCGCCTTGCGCCACGACTTGCCAGCTATGCCCAGGTGTCCCCGGGACCCACGTGGCAGCCGTGAGCTGCGCGGTCGGGACCTGCCAGCTGATATCACCGACGTCGGTGGAGTAAGTGCCGAGGCGACCGGGCCCATAGGGCTCGACATTTTCTTGGGAACCCAGAGGCTTCGATGTCGAGAAGGTCTCCCGGATCTTCTTCGCAAACTCCAGCTCCTCTGGGGAGTAGGTCACGCCGCCAACTTGTTGCAGGTTGGCATCGAGAAGCTTGCTCAACGTTTCGTTGGGTAGCAACGGATAGAGCCCGTGGATGATCTCGTGCTCGACCCGTGTGGAAGTACCCAGCGCCGCCGCCTCGGAGGCCTTCACGATCCGATCCCAGTTGTGTCGGACCATTTCGACTTCGGCGTGCCGGCAGTAGTAGTAAATCTCGGCCGTATCCGGTGCAACGTTGGGAGCATGCCCCCCGTCGGAGACGATGTACTGAATGCGTGACGAGCGAGTAAGGTGCTTCGTCATCAAATTCACGAGGTAGCTCATGGCCTCCACACCGTCTAAAGCCGAAGTCTGCATGGGGATGGCGCCCGGCGCGCCCGCGACCTTGTAGAATCGGAACTTGGCGGACCGGTTGGCCAAGCACCGTGGCGGACGAGCGTTGTTGTTGTCACCAGGATGCCAGGTCAGGACCGCATCGACATCATTGAAAAGACCGTCCCGCACCATGTACACCTTGCCGGCTCCACCCTCTTCGGCCGGTGTACCGTAGAGTCGTACCGTTCCGGATTGTCCGGAGTGGTCCAGCCAATCCTTGACCGCAAGAGCGGCAGCGACGGAAGCGGCGCCCAGCAGGTTGTGCCCGCAGGCATGCCCCGGTGCGTTTTCGATACGGGGTTTGGGCTCGGGCTCGGCGACCTGGGACACTCCCGGCAAAGCATCATACTCGGCGAGAAAACCAATGACCGGTGTCCCTTGGCCATAGCTGGCGACAAAGGCGGTGGGCATATCGGCGACGCCCGCTTCGATTCGAAATCCGGCCGCTTCGAGCGTTGAGACGAGAAGCGCCATGCTCTTCTCTTCCTGGTAACCCAGCTCGGCATATTCCCAAATATCCCTTGCCAGCTTCGAAAACTCCGACTGATGTTCTTCCAGAAAGCGAATGGTGTCCTCCTTTGAGCTCGCCCCCTCGAGAGAACCGGCACAAAGAGAAACAAAGAATACATACGCGAGAGCCGTCCTGTTCATCACACCACCTCCGGTCGTTTCACTATTTCGATAGACCTACGAGTGAGACCACAATGGCGAGAGCACGCTGGATCCCTCGAGGCCAGTTCGTAGCGTCGAAGGATTCAGTGAGCGCATGAGCGTGCAGGCCCTCTCCTCCCCCGCCGATCGTGATGGCTGGAATACCCAGGCTGATGGGTATGTTCGAGTCGGTGCTTCCCCGGCCAAGCCGAACCTCGTCGACACCCGTGAGGCGTTTCGTCACCTCGATCGCGGTTTGGACGATGAGGGCGTCATCGGGCGTTTCTCCGGACGGCCTATCTCCGATGAGCTCCTTTTCCGCTTTAACGGCACCGTTTCGGCTCCGCATTTGATTTTCTTCCGCCACACCCTCGTCCACGAAACGAAGGAATTTCTCCTCCGTGTCTTTCAGAATGCCCACATCTTCGCCGCGCATGTCGATCTCCATCCACATCTCGAATGGCACCGAGTTCACCGAGGTGCCGCCCCCGATGACCCCAACGTTGTAGCTCTGTTTGGGTGATGTCGAGACCTCGAGCGCGCCCAGCTTGGCCAAGGTGCGTCCCATGGCGAATCCCGGGTTCGGTGTCCCAAACGCGCCCCAGCTATGGCCGCCCGGCCCTTTGTAGGTGATCTTGTACCGCCGGCTACCCAGGCCCTTGTTGGTGATTCTCGTGTCACCTGCTCCATCGATGGAGATGAACATGTCCACACGATCCCTAATATGACTCTTGTTGAACAAATACTTGACGCCGCGCAAATCGCCTCGGCCTTCTTCGCCGACGGTACCCACGAAGATGATGGTGCCGTTCGTTGCGACAGAAGCCTCTTGGAGTGCTTTCACCACCGTGAGTACAGCAACCATGCCCACGGTATCGTCGTAGACGCCGGGCGCCGATAATTGCTTTCCCTCGCGCTTGACCTTGACGTCGGTTCCACGCGGAAAAACAGTATCGAGATGGGCGGCAAGAACCACCGTGGGCCCCTCTCCCGTCCCCGGTCTTTCCCCGTAGACGTTCCCCACTTCATCCTTCCGAACATTCTCCAATCCCAGTTGCTGGAATCGTTCCATGAAAGCGTCCGCCCGTTCGTCTTCCTCGAACGGTGGGGCGGGGATTTCCGTCAGGGCAATGAGGTGCTCGATCGACCATTCGCGATTCGTGTCAACGATCTCCATGGCTTGCTTGACCGATGGAGCCATGAGCACTTCGTCGACCGGCGTCGACAAGAGCGTGGCCAGCATCAAAAGGGTGTGCAAGATCATTTCCTACCTCCTCAGGAGTGACGCCATATTTGCAAGGCAGGAAGATCCTATCTAGTGGGCGATGGTGGCTGCAAGCCTGAATGTTGACCGGAGTGTACGGTTGCGCTTTCGACGGGAACAGACCGCCGCGCGACTTACCGAGAGCAAGCAGAAGCAGATCACTTTGTACAAGGAAGAGGCCCTTCCAGTCCCTAGCTGGAAGGGCCGTTCACGCAGGGCAAGTCTAAGCCCGATTACTGTGCGACAGCGAAGCTCTTGATGAGCATGTTGTTGGTCTCGTCCGTTTCGAGTTGTTGGCCTAACGCGTCAGCCGTCACTGTGGCGACATACGTCGAAGACGCGTTGAAGGCTACATCGTGCTCGTAGCGATATTCCTCGTCGGGCCCGAGCGCCGGAACCGATACTTCGAGAGGGTCGGGCAGTCCTTCGATGGCTAAGCGCAGCGTGGAGGCACCTGCTCGAGCGAGCCCCACATTTCTGACCGACACTTGGAACGTAATCACATCCTCCGAACTCCGACTTCCCGGAGAGAAGCTGGCGTTCGAGATCGTCAAATCGGGCTGTCCCTCCATAAACTGTGAAGCAGGTGCAGGAGCGACTATGCCGCTGGGTCCCGTCACGCTCCTCCTCTGGCAACCCACTAAGGCGAAGACGGCCAGCAGCAGCGCTGTCGCGAAGGAAGTCCGGAATGACTCGCCTCGCCGGAAACCATGATCCCATCGCCTGACGTCGAGACGTTCCGGAGCTCTTTTCTCAGCGGAGTCTAGTTTGGGGCGACCTGACAGTTGGGTTTGTCGTGCCATTTTGGGCCTCCTTTTCTTGGTTCAGACCTTCCGAAAACCTTGTTGTCCGCTTCCTCATCCATATGACATCTTCTATAACCAAATGTCGTGCCATCGCGCAGAAAGACGGCGAGACGGGATCGATAGCTGCAACTAACTGAAACCATTGGACCTTTCTGGGCTTGAGATAAAGGGCACGCGAAACAAGACACGGGCTTGGAGGCCGATAGCCAACCAAGTTGGCGGAATGTTCTGACTATCGCAGTAAGAGCACTCACTAGAACAAGTTAGGAAGTGACAACTCCGTTCGCACCTTTCGACAACCTAGGTAGCGAAATCTCGCCAAGCTCGCGGGGATCGCGCCCGGATTCATGTACGCGGAGGGCTTGTAGCCGGCTCGTGGGGTCGATAACGAAGCACCAGGAGCGTTGATGAGATTCTTTTGCGACGAGATGTTGAAGAAGGGTCCTTGCCAGGTCGGCCGCCGTCGCGCAGGCGGAAATCGAAATGTGGAATCAAAGACTTTGG
This sequence comes from uncultured Acidobacteriota bacterium, assembly GCA_963697355.1. GTDB lineage: Bacteria > Acidobacteriota > Vicinamibacteria > Marinacidobacterales > DATDRI01 > CAVONV01. The sequence continues at coordinate 124,943 of CAVONV010000012.1, read as the reverse complement.
CGCTCACCGTTCTATGGGGCTGCTTTCTTGTTCCAAGGAGGGTAGATGTGACGAGTGCACCGCATGGGTCGGTTCATTCAAAGGCTGTATCGCTTCATCTTTTTCATCAAGCCGTTTCGACTCAGTCCTAGCTCCTTCGCCACCTTGGTCTTGTTCCCCCGGTGTCGCTTCAGGCATTCCTTGAGAACAACGACTTCCAGCGCTTCGGTCCTTTCCTTGAGCGAGCCTCGAGTGTCCACGGCATGGGAACCGACAACCAAAGGCCCCTGCAATTTCTCCGAAAGATGAGAGACCTGAATGATATCTTCATCTCCCGCCATCGCCATCGCTCGTTCGATCTCGTTCTCGAGCTCTCTTACATTGCCCGGAAATCGATAGGCCTCGAGACAATCGAGAGCGTCCCGGCTAAGTTGTTTAGCGTCCTTTTTGGTTTTCTTGGCGAACTCGTTGAGAAAGTGCTTGGCAAGGAGCGAAATGTCTCCGTCCCTTTCTCTCAACGGTGGGAGATGGATCGCGAAAACGCTCAAACGGTAATACAGGTCTTCCCGAAAACGTCCTTGCTTTACTTCTTCGGCCAGATCTTTGTTTGTGGCAGAAATCACTCGAACGTTCACTTTGTCGTTCTGGTTCGAGCCGAGCGGCTTCACCTCACCTTCTTGGAGAACTCGCAGCAAGCTCGTCTGCATGGCCGTCGACATTTCTGCGACTTCGTCCAAGAAAACCGTACCTCCGTCCGCAAATTGGAAAAGCCCTCTTTTGTCTGAGAAGGCTCCGGTGTAGGCTCCTTTTCTGTGCCCGAAAAGCTCGCTTGCCAGTAGCGTGTCGGGAATACCGCCACAATTCTGGCTGACGAAGTTGCGCTTACTTCTTAGGCCGTTATGGTGGATGGTCCGTGCGACGAGCTCCTTGCCGGTGCCGGTTTCCCCTTCGATGAGTACAGTGATGTCCGAATCCATCACCTTCTCACACAGAGCAAAGACTTCCCGGAGGCGGTCGCTCTTCCCAACGATTCGATCGAATCGGTAGCGTTTCTCGATCTCTCGTCGAAGGCGCAGATTTTCTTGCTCGGTATCTCTTATCAGATGCTGATTGGCTTTGTCTGCGACCTGCAGCCCCTTGTAGGCCTTGTCGAGTTCGGTATACATCCTGGCGTTGTCCAAGGCGATGGCAATGATCGGAGCGAGAATCAAGAGAAATTGAAGATCGGCTTCGACGAACCTTCCTTTCCGTTTGTTGATGACTTGCAGGACACCGACGTTCTTGTCCTTCTTCTGCAGTGGAACCGAAATCATAGATTCTGTGGTCAAGCCAGTGGTGTTGTCGACATCTCTGTAGTGACGGGAGTCACCGGCAACGTCGGCCACCAGTTCCGCCTTTCCGCTCTTGAAGACACTTCCTGCGATGCCTTGGTGGGCAGGAAGACGAACTTCCTTTAGTTTACCGGCCACCCCCACCTTTTCATCCGCCGCCCATGTGAATACGAGCTCATCCGTGGATGGGTCGTGAACCATGACCGCGACACCTTCAACATCGATCAACTCCCGGGTGAGTTTGATGATATGCAGTATGAGGCCATCGATATTGATGTACTGATGGAGGGAGCGGCTGATATCCCAAAGAACTCTGAGCTTGTCGCTCTCGATCCCTTGAACGTCGATGCCGCGAGTTGTGTTGTCGTGCTTCTCCTGCATATCGGCACAAACTGTCGGTCGTGACTGGACCGCGTCGTGAATGGTTCTCACATGATGACAAGAAACGGAGCGGATTGATACCTCGAGAGAGCTCTTTGGAAAGGAAGCGGCCCTTCCCGCTTTCTGCCAGAAGGGCCGCCGAGGCTAGTCGAAGTCGTCTACGGTGTGACCGTGAAGGTCTTTTTGAGCACGTTGTTGTTCTCGTACGTTTCGTCCTGTTGGCCTCCCGCGTCCGCCGTGGCCGTCGCCATGTAGGTCAGTGGAGCGGTCATGGACAAGGTGACCTGGTGGTCGTAGCGATACTCCTGACCGGGAGCGAGCGCCGGAACGGGCACCGCCGTTGGACTACTCCCACCAACTTGGAAGTGGAGCACGGTAGGAACGGAGTTGCCAACCGTCCCTACATTTTTCACGAACACCCAGAAGGTCATCTGATCCCCGGCATGCGGACTGGCCGGCGAGAAGTTGAGTTTCGATATGACCAGATCCACCTTCGGCACCGGAAGGACGACCGTGTAGTAGTGGTCGTGCAAGTTGTTGCTCTCGTCCGATTCGGATAACTCACCGAGTGCATCGACTTCAGCTTTCATGGTGTAGCCCTGCGCGGATCCAGCGGTGGCCACGAGCTCGTGATGGTACTCTTCGCCGGGACCAAGGCCTGGAACTGGTGCATCTACGGGCCCGCATCCGATGCCGACGTCAATGCGAAGCGTTGACGCACCAGCCTGGGCATTACCGGCGTTTTTCACGATCACCTGGAAGGTGGTTGTCTCGAACGCTGACGGATAGAAGGGCAGGTGACTGACGTCCTCGATCAAGAGGTCCGGCTGCCCCGGTGCCTCGGTCACGCTGAAGCTCCGGGTGAGCATGTTGTTGCCCTCGTCCGATTCGGCTATCTGAGCAAGGACATCGGCTTCAGCTCTTGCCGTGTAGCTCTGAGCGACCTGAAGCGTGATCTTCCTCTCGTAAAGATACTCCTCGCCGGGACCGAGCGCAGGAACAGACGCCTCCGAGAGGTTCGGTAGTCCCTCGATACCAAAGCGCATGGCAGAAGCACCGGCATGAGCGGCGCCCGCATTTCTGACCCGCACTTGGAACGTGATTTCATCTCCCGGTCTCGGACTGCTGGGCAACAGGTTGGTGCTCGAGATCATCAAGTCGGGCTGTCCGGCCGATGGCTGCGGAGCAGGCGACGGGGGCACGGGGTCTGGACCCGTCACGTTGTCCATCGAGCAACCCGCTACCGCCAAGACGGCCAGCAGAAAGACCGCCGCGACGGAAGTACGGCGGGGGTCGGTATTTTTCAGAGATTCATTTTTCACAAGATTGAGGTTATCGCGACTCGACTGGGACAGTTGCTTTTGTAGCGTCATTTTGGGCCTCCCGTTTTGGCTCGGACCATCTAGAGTTCGCTGTGTCATTTCCTTCATCCTCTTGACCTCTTTCATTACAATCGATGTGCCATGTCGAATGCGGCGCCACTCAACCAGCAGGATTCTGGAAACCAACTGAAATAGCTGGACTTTTTCATGTTGTGGTCGGGGGGTTCACCCGAAGTGAGGCGTTTCGCTCCGAGACAAATCGCCAACTAGGTTAACGAACTTGGGAGGTGTAGAGATAAGAGTATTTTTGAGAACAATTTAAGTTGTGCCAACTAAGTTAACACTTGTTGGCAACGTAGGAAGCGGATTTCCGATGAAGCTCGTAGAGATCAAGACTAGCGGGCAAATTGGGCAAAAGAGACTACTGCACGTTCACGACGGAAGTCGCACTGATACCCCCGGGATTGACGACGGCAACGTTCTCCAACCTAGCCCCCGCCATCGTCGATTTGACGTCCACAATAAGCACGAACGTACTGCCGGGAGTGAGTCTGGCCAGGGTACATTCCACAGTCCGACTGACGCGGCCACAGTCATATCCCGACTGTTCCGTGAACTCCACAAATCCAATGTCGAGTGTTTCCGGTATGACATCGATGATTTGAACGCCAACGGCGTCGGCCGTCCCTTGATTCGACACCTCGATGTAGTAGAAGAAATCGGTGTTCACAAGAATCGTATTGAGGGTGTTCTCCAAGGCATCGATAGCCCGCTTCTCAACGACGAGCTCGGCCGAAGGGGGAACCGTCGTGGTGGTTGTGGTTGTCGTGGTCTCCGGCGTCGTGGGGCTCGATCCACCGTTACATCCGACAATCAGCGTCACCATACCAAGCGCGAGAGCACACCATGCTTTCATCGTGGATCCTCCTCGGGTTACCACACGACCGCAGTGTTCTTGAGATGTCTAGATACCTTATTGTAAACCAATATTGCGGAAATGGGCACCGCGTCCGGAGGTCGACTCACGCGACGTGGCACGACCTTGACCGAGTCGGAGGAACCGGAGTCGACCTTACTGGCCGGAACGTAGTGTTTGGAGTATGGACTCGAAGGGTTCTCGATGCGCTCTTACCGTCGCCTCGGGGCCGGTGAACTTGAAAAACCAGTTGGCGTCCCGTCCCTCAGCAATGGCTCCAAGAAGCATGTAGTCGGGATTTGAAGTTGTCGGGCCTCCCATCATGGATCCTGAATGGTAGGTGCCGGTGACCTCGATGATCATGATCGAAATGCCGTTAACATCGATCGTCCGGCTCTCCATGACATCGCTCGATGGCCGCCCATCGGGTTGCTCGAACTGCCCCGCCCAGCGATCGGCGTTCGCCTGCGCATCGCCGCCTTGCCCGGGACCGAAATAGAACACGACACACTCGCCATCCCCAGACTCGTGGGGTACGCGGTATTGGGCTCGGCGCATGCTCGACGACGGCGTCTCCTCGACCCAGCCTTCAGGCCTATCCCAAGTGAGTCCGCCCTTGCTCGCACTGGCCGGCACTTGCGGAGTGGTCGAAGGATGGCCTGGTGGAAGCTCACTTCCCTGCTCGACCGGAGCTTTGGTTTCAGCTTGCTCGTCCGAGCTCCCTCCACAAGCGAGAATCATACCTGCCAGAACGGCTATCAAGAATAGGCTTTTACGACTTATTGAGAGCATTTTTGTTACCTCACCACTCCGTTTTAATAAGATCCGTTCCCTTCTCGGCAATCATTACCGTGGCCGCGTGAGTCGCGCCGCTGATGAGTGTCGGCATGATAGAAGCATCGATGACCCGTAGGCCCTCCACCCCATGGACGCGCAACTGCATCGTCGACGACGGCAAATCGGATCCGATCCCATCTTGCACGTCCCGACGGCGTGAAAAAACGTCATCACGTTCTCCCGAATGTAGTCGCGCGAGCTCTTCACCCTCACTCACTCTCGACCCGGCCCCAATTCCTCGCCGCGATACTCGTCGAGTGCGTGTGCCTCCGCGATCCGTCGGGCAATCGCGAGTCCGCGAACGAGCCCGTCGAGATCTTCCTCTCGGCAAGGTAGTTGGCGTGAATCAGGGGGGAATCCTCGGGATGCCTTTGACCGTAATCGGATCCGCCCGCGGCTCTCCGGGTGCATCAGAGCAGCGTGAAGCTGAAGGTGTCTTGTCCGGGACTGGCGGTCAGGAAAATCTGGATGTCGGGAACGGTACTATCCTCCGATGCCTTGACGAAGGCGCCGACTCCAACGCCATTACCCGACAAGGGTCCTTTCCTGTCGGCGTTGTACTCGCGAACGCACTCTCATCGATCGAAACCAAGGGCCTGTTTCGACTCGTACGTGAGAGCGACCCGAGGATGATCCTGAAGATTCATTGCCGACACCCGGAAGATCGTCGGACCACTGCGATATCGAATGTCGTCAAATGCTCGGCCGGTCCCACTCCTGAAAGCATGAGGAGTCTGAGGTGAGCCAATGCGCCCGGCACAAAGAATGACCTCGCGTGTCGCTCGCACTTCGTGCTCGCCCTTCTTGATCGCTCGGTACTTACTCCCACCGCACGCGATGGTCGAAAACGATTTCGAGTCGACGAGGGCGTGACTCCCGACGTCAGATTCGCTCGCCGCAGCGCCGGCCTAGATAAGCTGCCGCCGCGCTGTGCCGTTCGCCATTTTTCTGGTTGAGCTGGTAGAAGCCGGCACCTTCCTGCTTTTCGCCGTTGAAATCCTCGTTTCGCGGCAGTCCGGCTTCGACCGCGGCTTCGACGAAAAGCCAGAGAAATGGGAGGCACCCATCGTGGGTCGGCCACGTTCTGTGGCCCGCCTACGCCGTGAAATTTCGACGGTCCACGTTCCTGGTTCTCGGCCTTCTTGAAATACGGCAGAACGTCATCGAATCCCCATCCCTCGTTGCCGAGCTCCTCCCATGCGTCGAAATCACGCACGGTGGCCCCGAACGTACACCATGGCGGTGATGGACCCGCTGCCACCCCAGACTTTGCCGCGCGGCCAGCTGACCTCGCGATCGCCAAGATACGGTTCCTTCTCCGTCGTGTAGTCCCAGTCGAAAGAGGATTTGATGAGTTGCCGAAGGCCGTAGGTTGGTAGATTCGCTCGTCATCATCCGGCCCGCCCGCTTCGAGAACGAGAACGGTGAAATCTGGGATTCTCCGCTCAGGCGATTCGCCAGCACGCTTCCCGCCGCACCGGCACCGACGACGATGTAGTCGAATGATCTTGTTTCGTTCGCGACCAGGTTCGAGGCGGCCATCATCCCTAGAAAGCTTAGGACAACTCGTCTAAGTCTCAATGCACAAACTCCAATCACCTTTCAATTGGGCGGCAGCCCACATCCATCGACCACTATCATACTAGGAAAAATGTGACGTTTTCCGAGGGGGACAAGATCAAAGAGAACAAGAGACCGGGGACGGTCATGGCATCCGCAGGAGTCGATAGAGACGCTAACCCTCACAACCGAGTGCGAAGGCAATCGAGGCGCAAATCTCTCGCATGCGTTCTCCACCGAGAGTTGCGACGTGCCGCCCAAGACCACTCTTCGCAACGGTCACCAGGTTATGGAGGTTCACGGCGCACGGTTTCTTCATTCCATCGCTTGCATCTAGAATGAGCTCGGAGGGCACTCCGCGAATCGAAGACGTGATGGGAGCAACGGTAACGTTCGTCAAGTACCGGATGGCCGAGCGCCTCGTGAGGATCAACACCGGCCTCGATTTATCAGGAGGTCGAAATCGGTACAGACGAATCTCACCGCGTTCTACAGGTCCGGCCACGCGGCGACGCCCTCCCAAACGGCCATCTCGCCCGTATCCGGATGGCTCTCGTAGCCCTCACTGTCTAGACGCTCCAGTTCTAGGTAGTGAAGTTTCTTAAGATAGTCCCTGAGAGCTTCCCGAAAAAGCGCGGACCGATTCACGCTGACCTTTCTGGCCGCCCGATCGGCTGCCCGCAACAACTCCTCATCGATAACGACTTGAATGGTCTCCATGGTGTTGATCATACTACACAGTACACTCCATAGTCCATTCCATCATGAGGGCTAATTTACCCTTTTCAACACAAGTTGACTTTTCCTCAACCGGGGCGGTTCACTGGATCGGGTACCGGCAGATGCCTTCTGGGCAGCCGGATTCATGGGCCAAACGACGATGATCATTCCTTCGCGCGATATGGTCGTCGTACGTCTGGGTCCGAGCCCCAGAGACTACAACGCCTACCTGAACGAGGTCGTGGGGCGAGTGCTCGAAGCCATCAAATGAGATGTTCGTCTATCTATTGTTCAACCGGGCCAAGATAGCGGTCGAGCCAAGCCAGCGTCTCCCGGATGAAATCATTCATGGGGACGATGTGGTCCGATTCGAAAACCTTCAGTTCCTTGTGCTCAACCGGAGTTCCTAGAAGGTCGAACATCGGCTTTATGGAGGTCTCATAGGGAAAAATCGTGTCGTATCGACCGTTCAACATCAACGTTGGAGTCTTCACACGTGTAATATAGTTCAGTTGATTGACTTCAGGACGTCCGAGTCCTGTGAGACCTCCTGCCACCAAAACGCTTGCCCCGAGACGCTCCTCCACAGCCGGGATGATCGCCCCATACTTCGCGCCCCAGCTCATTCCGTAATAGGCTATTTTGTCCGCGTCAATGTCCTGGCGGGTCTCCAAGTAATCGATGCTTCTTTTGAGATCTTTGACCAATTGAATCATCCATTCAGCATACAGGTGTGAATCATCTCCTAAATGGATCGGCCCCAAAGCGGCATCGGCCCGCTCGAACGTCCCCTTGTAGACGGGGTAAAGAACGGCCCGGCCGTTCTTAATGAGATAAGAAAGAAAAACCTGAAATTCGAAATAAACTTCGATGTCTTTGCTCGATTCCTGAAACACGGAGCCGCTTCCAGGGAAATAGACAACGGTCTGGTAAGGAGGAGCAGCATTCTTGGGAAGAAAGAGGTGGGCACTCACCCTCTCACCGCCATAGGCCGCGTCGAAGGCTATCTCTTCTCGAATCCAGTCTCCCGAGCTTTCATCTCTCGATTCCACGCGCGCATTCAAATCGGTCCTGTCGTAGGAGAATTGCTCCTTGTAGACCAGGAAAACGGAATCTTCGACCGGCCTTGCTTCGTAGAAATCCCTCGTAGGACCATAATCCACCATCCCGAACGTTGACACCGGGATCTTCTCCGGGTCAGGATAGATGGCACATCGAAGACCATTCTTAGTCGATCGATCCCATGGATCCGCTTGACTCCAGTCTTTGAACATATAGTGATTATCGTTCCAGGCGCCGCCCCTGATTAACCGTCCTTTTGGAGTTTCGTTCGAGCACCACTCTCTCACGTTGCCTGCCATGTCGTACGCGCCATAGGACGTCATCCCTTGGTGGCTTCCTACCGGAGCCGGGCCTTTCCCTTCAAAATTGCTGAAAGGGGCAAAAATGGCGTAGCCCCCCAGTTGAGGCCACATAATCAATGGAGTAAATTCACCTCTCGCAATGCCCCAATGGTGTCCGGTGGGGAGACTCTTCCCCACAAACTCTGCATAGGCCGCCGCCTCGTACCAGCTGATGCCTGAGACCGGATAGTCACCTTGTCCCTCGCCATAGTCTCCAGCCTGCCAGGAAACGGGACCGGGTCTACCTGTTTGGTCCCTAAACTCCGCAATCGCGTCTTCGAATGACAGGACTTTACCGTCTTTGATCAGCTCATGCTTCCAGTATTCCCTGTTCTGGTATCCGCCGTTCGCGATGAATTCCTTGTACTGTCGATTCGTGACCTCATAGGTATCGATGAAAAAATCACCTATCTCCCCCAGCGGAGTTGCCGCGCCGCGGACCCGCACCATCCCCGGCGGAACGGTCCCCTTCTCATCGAGATCTCTCACGAGCTCGTAGGGATGTAAAAGGGGGCCTCCGAGACCAATGTCCCAGGTAGAAGAGGCGGCCAATACCATTTCATAGCCTTCTTTTTCGATTTTCCATCGGAAGACACCTATGGGCAGTCGGAGGTTCTCGATGGGCGATACGCCGAGGTATGCCCATTCATCACCCGGAGCCTTATACTCCTTCGCAAAAATCTTCGCGCCTGGTGGATCGGTTCTGATGGATATTTCCAGAGCGCACTTGGAAAAAAGCTCGGAAAGCTTAGGGTTGTCGGGAAGGATCTTCTCCACCTCTTCCGCAAGTTTGTACGGCTCGCCAGTATCCCGCCAATTCGTTTCAATGAGCCGCGCGATCTCTGGAAGGGCGTCTTCGGTCGCCCACCGGATTTTTGCCCGGCGCTCGAAGAACCAATTGGTTGCCGCAATGGCGCCGAGAAGACCAAGGGCGAGAGGAACTGCCACAACCGGCCGCTTTAGAAGCGTTCTCCATTTCCCCCCCGCAGTGGCCCGATTGAGCCGATATTTTTCGAGCTCTTCGTGTAGCTCCGTTGCCGAGAGGTATCGGGCTTCTTTCTTCTTCTCCAGACAACGGAGCACGATCCGCTCGAGCCCTGGAGGCACGGCACCAACCAAACTCTTCATCGGCGGTGGCTCATCTCGAAGGATCGCCATCCGCGTCGTGATGAACGAATCCCCTTTGAAGGGTCGCTCGCCGGTGAGCATCTCGTAAAGCATCACGCCGAAGGAGAAAACATCCGAGCGTACATCCGCTGGCTTGCCCTCCGCCTGCTCCGGGGACATATAGGCTGCCGTCCCCAGAACCGCTCCCTCCTCCGTCTTTAGCTCGGCTGTGAACGTGGTCCCGGAATCGTCTACATCCTCTCGCTCCGTCAGCTTCGCCAGCCCGAAGTCCAAGATTTTGGATCGGTCCTTGTCGGTGATCATGATGTTCGCGGGCTTGATGTCGCGATGGACGATTCCGGCTTGGTGCGCCGACGACAGGGCATCTGCGATTTGGATGGCATACCGGAGCGCATCGTCCGCCCCGAGCGGCTTCCCAACGATGAGCTCGTGAAGGGGTTTTCCTTCTACGTGCTCCATGACGATGAAGTCGTGCTCGGAACCCTCGTGGGTATGGTGCCCTATGTCGTAGATCGTGATGATGTGGTGGTGGTTGAGAGCCGAAGCCGCCTTCGCCTCCCGGATGAAGCGCTGGCGGCGCTCCGTCGTTCCGACGGCCTCCGGGCGAAGGACTTTGATGGCGACGGATCGGTCCAATCGGGTGTCGACGGCCCGGTAGACCACCCCCATGCCGCCTTCGCCAAGTTTTTCGAGAATCCGGTAGTGTGAAAATGACTGGCCAGTCATAAGGATCCACCCTTCTGATTGATGTGAATCTAGGGCTTCGCGCGGGGATTGTCAACAAGTAAGAAACAAGAAAGAGCACGGTCGCGGCCGGCAGCCCTTGGATTTCCAAAGTCGAGGGACGTCTAATTGGCGAAAGGTGAGCAGCCGAAGATCATCGTCCCGCTTGTCGAATGACGAGAATGCTCTCACTGCACGCTTCGGGTGACCCCAGTCGACAAAGCGATTTGGCAGCCGGCAACCCGTCATCGCACCGACAATTTGTCTATAATACAGGGTCCGCCCGGGGCGAAATCTCGGCCAAGCAGAGAGAATCCAAGAAAATGAAGCGCTTGATACCACACGCTGACATCCTGTTGTTTTCAACCGTCATAACACTCGCACTTGCGACCGCCTCGCCTGTCGCGATGGCTCAGACACCGCCGTCGGACCAGCAGGAAAAGCAGGAAAAACCCAAGGAGAACGAACAGGCACTGCCTCGATACGAGGAGGAAATCTTGGTCGAGGGGCTTCTGCCTGATTTCCCAAGCGAGGACAACACCTGGGCCAAATTCCCCGTTTCGTTGCAGTCGACTCCGGCCAGCGTGGGCGTGGTGCCCGAGGTGATTATCGCGAGCCAAGAGGCCCGGGTCCTCGGCGATGCCATTAGGAACGTCAGTGGTATCAACGTGGCCACGAACTTCGGAGTCGTCGACTTTTTCGTCGTCAGGGGATTTGATTCCCTGGACACCGGATTGGTGTTGACGGACGGCGCTTTCGAGCCCGAAAGCACGTTTTATCAGCTTTATAACGTTCAGCAGGTGGAGGTTCTAAAGGGCCCATCGGCTTTCCTCTATGGGGGCTATCCGCTATCCGGAACCGTCAACCTCACCCGCAAACAGCCGTTGGCCACTAAATTCGCCGACTTCAACTTCTCCTACGGAAGCTTTAACACCCTCCGAGGCATGGCAGACTTCAACATTGCCAAGCCCGATGGCCAGGTCGCTTTCCGGTTGAATGCACTCTACAACGGCTCGGACTTTTACCGGGATGACAAAACCAACCATCTAGCTGCCGTCAATCCGTCACTTACCGTGCGGCTGAACGAAAAGACCCCCCTCACGGTCAACTTTGAGGTCGTCGATAACGAGTTCAAACCCGATTCGGGTCTGCCTCTGATGAACAACGCGCTTCCGGACGTGCCACGGACCCGCTCGTACCAAACTCCATTGGATATATCCGAACAGAAGATCTACCGGTTCCGTTTGGACTTGGACTCAGAAATCAGTCCTCGGTTTACTGTGCGCAACAAGTTCTATTTCACGGACCAAGCCTGGGATAGCGATGGAACGTTACTGGCCGGCACATTCCCGGACGGTTTCGGAAGCGTCCAGGTCATTCGGTCCCTACTCTTACTCGACGACCGACAGAAGGTCCTGGGGAACCAGTTCGAGGGTCTCTTTTCGTTGAAAACGGGCTCCGTCGAGCACACTCTACTGGCAGGATTCGAAGCGCGAAGGCTGACGGACGTGTTCACACTCGATGCCGCTCTCCTACCAACCATGGATCTCTACAATCCGGTGGAAACGGTGTCCGAGCCTCTTTTCATGATTCCGGGACAATCGAGCGCCGCCGACGCACGCACTAATAATGTCGGTCTCTATTTCGTGGACCAGCTGACATTCTCGGAGAAACTTCAGCTATTTGTGGGTGGACGTTGGGATGGAATCGACTACGAAGATCAAGTGACAACGACTGCACGCGAGGCCAGTGAGTTTTCCCCGATGTTGGGCGCCGTCTACTCACCGATTCGGGACTGGTCCATCTACGTCAATTTCGGGCGGGCGTTTGCTCCCCCTTCGAGCCGTGTGGTGGGCGAGCGCGAGCCTGAAAGAAGCCGGCAAATCGAGGCAGGCGTCAAGAAGAGCCTATCGAGCCATAACGGTCTCATCTCTTTCGCCGTCTACGACCTGGAAAGACAGAACATCGGAATCCCGGATGCCAACGGGTTTACACAGCAAGCCGGCAACCAGCGTTCTCGCGGGGTGGAGATCGAGATGGCCGTCGAAGCCTGTAGCGGTTGGCTGACCAACGCATCATATGCCTTTAACGATTCCGAGCTGACTCAGTTCTCGGAGATGATTTTCACGGGTCGCGAACCGCCCTTCGTGGTCATCGATCGCTCCGGCAACCAAGCCCCTTTTGCACCGCGACACATATTCAACCTATGGACCATGAAGGAGCTGCCCGGTGGATTCCAGATTGGCGGCGGCGCTCGTTACCTCAGCAGCCAGTACATAGCACCCGATAACGGCTACGCGATCGAAGGCTACGTCACCTTTGACGCCATGGTTTCCTATCGACAAAGTAACTGGCTGTTCAAGCTGAACTTCAAGAACTTCACCGGCCAAAATTTCGAAACTCGCGGATTCGGCAATTCCTCGGTCATTCCCGCGGATCCCTTCGCCGTTTATGCCAACATCGAGCTCTCCTTGGGGTCCTGACCGCATCACTAGAAAGAAGGAGTCGTCTTCGATGAGTCGGGGATTCACGCGGAACCATGATGGCGCTATAATCTGCCTCTGGCAGGCGGCAAGCTCAAATCTGCAAATTGATTCTCTGAAATGAAGATACTTTCCATTACCGCCGGCGCCGGCGGCATGTACTGCGGGAGTTGTCTAAGAGACAATGCCTTAGCAACGGAGCTCATCGCCCTCGGGCACGACGTCAGCCTCATGCCGGCCTACACTCCGACTCTGACCGATGAGTCGAACGTCAGCCAGAAGAAAGTGCTCTTTGGCGGCATCAGCGTTTATCTCCAACAAAAGCTCCCCTTCTTCCGAAAGACGCCCTGGTGGCTGGACCGCCTATGGGACTCTTCATGGGTCATAAAGGCCGCGACCCGTTTTTCCGTCTCGACGGATCCCAGCCAGTTGGGAGCGCTCACGACAGGCATGCTCGAAGGTGAGGATGGCGCCCAACGAAAGGAATTCCTCAAGTTGCTCCAATGGCTCCAGGACCATCCGGCTCCTGACATCACCAATCTTCCCAACTCGCTGCTCATTGGTCTCGCCCGTCCTATCAAGGAGACCTGGAACCGGCCTGTGTGCTGCACGCTTCAAGGCGAGGACTTGTTCTTGGACGGGCTTCGCGAGCCATACCGCAATCAGGCAATGAATTTGATCCGTCGGAACATCGAATGGGTGGATGGATTCATCGCGGTCAGTGACTACTACGCCCAATACATGTCGGATTACCTTCACATTCCGCAAGAGAAAATGTACGTGGTACCCCTCGGCATTCACACGGAGGGCTTCGAGCCGCCTCCAGCAACCGACAAAGACCACTTCACCATCGGATATCTCGCCAGGATTGCTCCGGAAAAGGGCCTTCACAATTTGTGCGAAGCCTACCGTCTTCTTCGTGAAAGGAAGGATTTACCCTCCCTGCGACTCGAAGTCGCCGGCTATCTGGGGTCGGAGCATCAAGACTATATGCTTAGAGTCGAACGACAACTGAAAGAGTGGGGGCTAGACAAAGAGTTCCGCTATCACGGCGTTCTCGACCGTCAGGAGAAGATCGCGTTCCTACGAAAAATAGACGTTCTCTCTGTACCGAGCCCCTACAAAGAGCCCAAAGGACTCTATCTGTTCGAAGCAATGGCCTGCGGAGTACCCGTGGTGCAGCCGCGCCACGGCGCGTTCCCAGAGATCATCGAAAAAACCGGCGGGGGTGTTTTGGTCGATGCCGACGACACAGAAAGTCTGGCGGAAGGCATCGCCTCGCTCGCTAAGGATCGCACGTTGGCACGGCGGCTCGGTCAGCAAGGAGCAGATGGCGTTCGGGCCCACTACGAAGCCCGTCAAATGGCGCATCGAGCCCTGGAAGTGTACGACACCATTTGCCGGCGAAATGACGGCGAGACCATTCCAGAGTCGGGAGAAAAAACAGCATGACGGCCGACATCGAGGACAACGTCAAACAAGAACGCGAGAAGCTCGACGAGCACGTACGAGAAATCGTCCAATGGCACTTTAGCGAGGAAACGGGTGCTCCATTCTGGCTCGATTTCGCCAAAAAGCTAGACTTCGATCCGCCGAGCGAAGTGAAGACTTTCGAAGATCTCCGCAAATTCCCTCCTTTCGAAGACGAGTGGTTGCGCGGTGGGCCGGTGCGCCGTTGGGTACCCAAGGCGTTCGCCGACAGGCCCATCTTTGTTTTCGAGACAGGAGGGACGACGGGAATTCCCAAGAGCCGAGTTGCCATCGACGACTTCCGCACCGACTACGAGCTCTTCAGCGAGACCCTTCCCGAAGAACATTTCCCAAAAGGCTCCAACTGGCTCATGCTGGGCCCATCGGGACCTCGGCGCCTCCGTTTAGCGGTGGAACACCTGGCGCAGCATCGCGGGGGTATATGTTTCTGTGTCGATCTCGATCCACGGTGGGTGATCAAGCTTATCAACAAAGGTTGGACTGAGCATCTGAACGCTTACAAGGAGCACGTCATCCAACAGGCTTTGACGGTCCTCGAGGCGGGTCACGACATCCGGTGCCTTTTTGCCACGCCGAAACTGCTCGAAGGTCTCGCGCTTGCCTTGGAAGATCGAGGGACAACGCTCCGGGAGGTCGGGATTACGGGCATCTTTTCAGGTGGCACCGAGTTCACCCCTCAATGGACACGATTCGCGGTGGAAGAGCTACTCGACGGAAGCTACATCACACCGACCTATGGTAATACCCTAATGGGTCTTGCTGCTTCGAAGCCGGTGACCGCTCGAGACGGTTACAAAATTGCCTACTACGCGCCACAGCCGAGGGCGGTCATCGAAGTAGTCGACCCAGAACAACCGGACCACCTAGTGGATTACGGTGCTACGGGACGTGTGAAGCTCACCACGTTGACCAAGGAGTTTTTCGTACCGGGATTTCTGGAACGAGATGAGGGAGAGAGAGAGCCGCCTTTCGAAACCTATCCGTGGGACGGAATCAGCGGCGTCCGTCCTTTTCAAGCGCTGGCCCAAACAACGACGGTGGGCGTGTATTAGATGTAGGCCCGGCTGTGCCGGGCGCCCTGACTTAAATAGATGTAACCGCCAATGAACGCGAATAAACGCAAACCATTCTTCGAATTCCTGAATTCTTGATTTCTTGAATTCTTACTGAGAATAGAGTGACTTTCGATGATCAACATTCCCGTACTTCGCTGGGGTGAGCCTTACACCAGCCTCGATGTGGACCCTGTTGTCCATTTCGAGACCGGCGAAGAGCTAGCCAAAGTGAGTCGGGCCAATCCCGGTATCGTGCAACGAGACATGCGTCGTGCTCAACGCGCTCGCGATCTCCTGCGAGAGATTCCAATAAGCAACCTGCTTTCCATGATGGGCAAGGCAGCCGAGCTCTACACAAAGGCGGAGCTACCGTTAGGAGACGGCACTCAAACGCCCGAGGAGTTTGCACGCTTCCAATCGGCCACTACCGGGTTGCCCGAGCACATGTGCCGGGCAAACATGGAGAAGAACGCCTTTGTCCTGACTCACATGGGCGAGATCCTAGATGCCTTGACGCGGGGATTGGATCTCTCGATTCTCAGTCACGGATTTGGGATGGAAGATCGGGGAGTTCCTCTGAGCTACCAAGCCCAGTCACCGGTTTTGGGAATGGTCTTACCTTCGAACTCGCCGGGTGTCCATACGCTTTGGCTGCCCATCATCCCCCTCCAAATCGGTCTCGTTCTCAAACCAGGGCCGCAGGAGCCCTGGACGCCCTACCGTATGGCCCAGGCCTTTTTCGAGGCAGGGGTCCCACGTCAGGCCGTGTCGATTTATCCGGGAGGAGGAGACATCGGTGCTGCGGTGCTCGAGACCTGTCAACGAAGTCTCATCTTCGGTGGAACGCCTACGGTGGAGCGTTACCGTGGTAATCCCGCAGTGCAGGTCCATGGGCCCGGTTTCAGCAAGATACTGCTCGGGGATGACCAGGTAGATGATTGGGAAAAGTACCTAGATCTAATGTTGGATAGCGTTCTCGTCAACAGCGGTCGAAGTTGCATCAATTGCTCGGGCATTTGGGCTTCGAGACATACCGAAGAGATCGCGACGGCCCTCGCCGAGCGGCTGGGCCCCATCGCTCCTTTGCCTCCCGACGATCCGGAGAGTCAGTTGGCGGCCTTCACGGTCCCTGGAGTCGCTGAAGCGATCTCCAACGATATCGATTCGATGGTCGAGGGGGACGGTGCGGCCGACGTCACGGCAAGCCACCGCGATGGTCAGGAGAGACTCGTTAAGAAAGAGCGGTGCGACTATTTACGACCGACGGTCATCCATTGCAGTTCGGCCGAAGCGGCTCTCGCCCACAAAGAGTATATGTTTCCCTTCGTTTCCGTGGTTCGGTGCCCGCAAGAAAGAATGTTGGCGTCGATCGGAGACACGCTCGTTGCCAGCGTCTTCACGGAGGACGGCGAGTTTCAGAAGTCATTGCTCGATGCGACGCGGATCGATCGACTCAACTTTGGACCTATCCCCACCATCAAACTCAACTGGCTTCAGCCCCACGAAGGAAGTATCATCGATTTCCTGTTTAGAGCCCGGGCCTTCCAAAAGGCATAGATCAAGGAGTACGGCCGGTGTTAGAAATTAACGAGATCACCAAATCCTATCCGGCACCTCGAGGCTCGATTCCGGTGCTCAACGGGATCACACTCTCGCTATCCGCCGGCGATGTGGTCGCCATCATGGGTCCCTCCGGAAGCGGGAAAAGCACCTTTCTCTATATCTTGGGAACGCTCGAAACACCCACATCTGGAACCGTCACGATAGCAGGGAAGAATCCCTTCACGTTGGATTCGGGGAAGCTTGCGGCGTTTCGCAACGAATCCATCGGTTTCGTCTTCCAAGACCATCACCTTTTGCCTCAGTGCTCGGTACTCGAAAACACCTTGACGCCGACCCTTGTCGCCCCGTCGGCCGCTCACTATGAGCAGCGCGCGCGGGAGCTACTCGGCCAGGTCGGTTTGACCGAGAGAATCCATCACCGCCCCTCGGAACTATCCGGCGGTGAAAAGCAAAGGGTAGCCGTTGCTCGCGCCCTCATCCGGGAGCCGACGCTGTTGCTATGCGATGAGCCCACGGGGAATCTCGATCGTCATTCCGCCGAGGCCGTGGCATCGCTCTTGCTCGATGAAAAAGTACGTGGGGACAGGATTTTGGTTGTGGTGACCCACAGTGCGGAGCTTGCATCGAAATTCCCGGTAAAGCTCGAGCTCACTGATGGCAAGCTGACCCGAGTCTAAACACACTCGATGAAGATCACTAATCTAGTCATCCGAAGTCTCACCTACTACTGGCGAACGAACCTCGCCGTGATCTTGGGCGTGGCCATGGCGGTCGCCGTTCTAGCCGGGGCACTGCTGGTCGGCGACTCGGTTCGGTCCAGTCTCCAGAACCTTTTTCTGAGTCGACTCGGTGCGACAGATTTCGTCATCACTTCGCCTCTCTTTTTCAGAGAAACACTGGCCGATGAGCTAACCGGACAAGAAGGAGCGTCGGCTGTCATCGACGCCGCCTGCCCCATCATCGTTCTCGAGGCGTTCATCACTCACGAATCGAGCGGCCAACGAAGCTCGCAGGTCCCGGTCTATGGAGTGGATGAACGTTTCTGGCGGTTTCATCAAACATCGAACGCTCCCACTCTCGGCGAACATGAGATTCTCCTTACCGAATCTTTGGCTCAGGAGCTCGGCAGCGCTTCAGGTGACACCATCCTGCTACGTGTCGGTAAGCCTTCTGAAATACCCGAGGACTCGCTACACGGGCAGAAAGAGGATTTGGGCCGAACGCTCCGCCTGTCTTCAAAAGATTGGCCCCCGGATTCTTCGCTCACGGAGTTCGCCCTCTACCCTCACCAAGGAACGGTTCGTGCCGTTTTTGTATCGCTGCGGCGTCTTCAAAGGGACCTCGAGCAGCAAGGGCGAGTCAATTCCATCCTCTTGTCGCAAACGGGAGACGACAACGGAGACGCGGCACGTTTCGAGAATCTTTTTCGCCGAACGTTCCAGTTGGACGATGTGGGAGTCAAGCTGCGCCGGCTCGATCGACCCGAAGTGGTCTCGGTCGAGAGCGAAAGCATCCTGTTGAGTGACACGCTTGCCGAAGCCGCACGAGAGGCAGCCGACAAGCAGGACGCCCCTACGGTTTCCGTCTTCACCTACCTAGCCAACTCGATGCGAGTCGGGGATCGACAAACTCCTTACTCCCTCGTCACAGCCGTCGACGCACAGGGCTTCGAGCACCTCGGACTCGAACAGCCTTCCGATGTGGGCACAACTCCTATTTTTCTCAACGAGTGGGCCGTTCACGATCTGGATGCCAAGGTCGGCGATCCATTGACGATGGAGTTCTACATCTGGCAGGAATCGGGGCGTCTCACGACCGAGTCTGCGAGCTTCGAAGTAGCAGGAACGCTAGCCTTGAAAGGTGAAGCTCGCGATCCCGGGTGGGCACCCGTTTACCCCGGCATCACCGAGTCACTCCGCCTCGTCGATTGGGACCCGACATTTCCCGTGGATTTCGACCGCATTCGAGACAAGGACGAAGACTACTGGGACGAGTACGGTACGACTCCAAAAGCCTTTGTTCCACTTTTGGAAGGGCAAAAGCTCTGGGGCAGCCCGTACGGTAACTTGACATCCATCCGAGTTTACGACTCCCGCCACGTTGACATCGAAGCATTCGAGACGGACCTACGGACGGCGTTGGATCCGTTCCGACTAGGGATCACGGTCTATCCTGCTCGCTCGGAGGGGCTCAAGGCGTCTCGTGGAGCTGTCGATTTCAGCGAGTACTTCACTTATTTCAGCTTCTTCTTGGTCGTCTCATCGCTTTTGTTGACGGGACTCTTTTTCAAGCTCGGTGTGGAGCAGAGGCTCCGCGAAGTGGGGCTCTTGCACGCCATGGGTTTTCCTCCCAAAGCGATCCGAGCGCTTTTCCTACGTGAAGGTGGTGTTTTGGCGGTATTGGGGAGTCTCGTCGGCCTGGCGGGCGCGGTGGCTTATGCTTGGCTCATCATGTTCGGCCTCAAGACTTGGTGGGTCGATTCGGTGGGGACCAAGCTGCTCACGTTGCACGTATCCAACACCACTTTGGCATTGGGAGGTGTGGGCGGCGTTCTCGCTGCTCTACTCGCCATCGCTTGGACGCTCCGTGGTGTCGAACCGGCTACCCCGCGCCACCTGCTGATGGGAGGCGAAACGAACGGTGCACGGACGGTATCGCGCCGACCCTTGGTCCTCGGGATGACGGCCACGCTGCTCTCTTTCGCGCTGGTCCTAGCGACGATCCTTGGTGGGATGAACCAGGTCGCAGGCTTTTTCGGTGCCGGCAGTTTGCTACTGGTAGCGCTTCTCTCGTTCCAATGGTCTTGGCTCCGTCGGAAGAATCCATCACTTCTCGTCGGATCGGCCCCACGTGCCATGGTGCGACTCGGGCTGAGGAACGCCACTCACCGTCCGGGACGAAGCCTCGTGTCGATCGCATTGATTGCCTTTGCCAGTTTCGTCATCGTGGCCGTCGATGCCTTTCGGCGGGACGCGAGCCACGAGCTCATCCTGGACGAGCATTCGGGCAACGGAGGCTATTCCCTGCTGGCCGAATCCCTTCTTCCTCTCTACTACGATCCCAACACGGAAGACGGCAAGGACGCACTGAATCTTCCCACCGGAGATGGCTCGCCTTTGGTCGATGTCCATTTTGTACCGTTCGGGGTCCGTCCCGGAGAGGACACGAGCTGTCTCAATATGTATCGGCCGAGTAACCCACGGATCATAGCGGTCCCCCCAACGCTCATCGCAAGCCGACGATTTCGATTCCAGTCCTCCCTTGCCGAAACCGAAGAGGAACGGCAAAACCCCTGGCTGCTTCTGACCAAGACAGAGGCTGACGGCGCCATCCCTGTGATCGGCGATGCCGGCTCCGCAACCTACGTGCTTCACCTCGAGCTCGGTGAGGAGCTCACCATCCCGCGCTCGGTAGGTGAGCCTCTTCGTTTGAAGTTGGTCGCCACGCTCGCGGATAGCTTGTTCCAAAGTGAGCTCTTGATGGCCGAGTCGAGCTTCCGTCGAGCATTTCCCGACGAGAGCGGCTTCCGCTTCTTTCTCATCGAGGCCGAGCCACAGACGACGCCACAGGTCACGGAGATCCTCGAACAACGGCTCGGTGATTTTGGCTTCGATGTCGTCGCGACCCACGAGCGCATTGCGGACTTCCATCGCGTGGAAAATACCTATTTGTCCACATTTCAGTCGCTGGGAGGTCTGGGTCTCATCCTCGGCACGCTCGGGCTGGCCGCCGTGATGCTCAGGAACATTCTGGAAAGACGAAGAGAGCTCGCTCTATTGCAAGCCGTGGGTTACCGTCGAGGTCACTTTGCTCTCATGGTCACTGCGGAAAGCGCTCTCCTTCTCCTTGGAGGGGTCATCACAGGGACCGTCTGCGCACTCATCGCCATCGCCCCGGCGCTCGCCTCGCGAGGTGGGGGCTTTTCTATTCCTTCCGTCGGTCTGCTACTACTCGCGGTTTTGGCCAGCGGCTTAATCTCATCGCTCATCGCCGTTTGGGCTTCGATCCACTCGCCGCTACTGGAATCGCTCCGCTCGGAGTAGAACGTTCTGGGAGTTCAAGCAAGACCGATCAGCGTCGCCCTGAATATTTCCAACGCCTTCGCGGCGCCTCTTTGACTCTTCGTCGAAAAGAAAACTACCATACGTCAAGAGAGGTCGGGGTTTTCAACGCATCTTTGGAGGGGGCTTGAATGGCGAAATCAAAAAGCTACCAACCACCCTACACCATCACCCCGGCGATTCTGAATCGTGTCGCGGAGATTGGCGAAATGATCGGCCGCTATACCGTGCTGGCGGAACAGAAGCTGACACCACGTTTGCGCCGGGAAAACCGCATCCGCACCATCCATGCCTCCCTGGCCATCGAAAACAACACCCTAACCCTCGAGCAGGTCACTGCGGTGATCGAGGGCAAACGGGTGCTGGGACATCCCCGTGAGATTCAAGAGGTACGCAACGCCTTTGCCACTTACGAGGCGATGGAGGAATGGGACGCAACCTCTCAAGAGGCTCTACTGGCCGCGCATGGGTTGCTGATGTCTGGATTGGTGGACCACCCCGGCAAATACCGTTCCGGTGGTGTCGGGATCTTCCGGGGCGAACAACTGCTGCATATGGCACCGCCTGCCGACCGGGTGCCGCGTTTGATGGCCGACCTGCTCAAATGGCTGGAGGAGACCAACGAACACCCGCTGGCGGCCAGTTGTGTCTTTCACTATGAATTCGAGTTTATCCATCCCTTTGCTGACGGCAATGGCCGGATGGGACGACTTTGGCAAACCCTGATTCTGCGCAGCTGGCAACCGTTGCTGACCTACCTACCTGTGGAAACCGTCATCCGTGAGCGGCAGGAGGCCTACTATCACGTATTGGCCGAGGCCGATCAACGCACCGATGCCACGCCCTTTATCGAGTTCATGTTGAGCGCCTTGCGCGACGCCATCCACGAAGCTGTGACTACCGACCAAGCGGGCGACCAAGTAACCGACCAAGTAGCCTCGTTGATCGAGGCGATTGGAACCGGCGAACTTGGCAGCAATGATCTCATGAAGGCGATGGGTTTGTCCCATCGGCCAACGTTTCGTGAGAACTACCTCAACCCGGCGTTGGAAGGCGGCTGGATCGAGCGCACTCAGCCCGATTCACCTCGCAGCCCAACCCAGCGCTACCGCCTGACCGGTAGAGGCCGCAGGTGGCGGCAACAACGTGAAGAAAGGTAAGGGCGAGCAACTATGCACGGAAGCGCCGGAATAGCATCGCGATTTCGGGGTCCGCCGCCTCGAGGTGCTTTCCGGTGGGCTCTTTCACGCGACCGAGGAGGTAGTCCGCCCTCACACGCAAGGCGTCTGCGAGTCGGCGCAAGGTCTCTGCATTCGGGAACCGGTGGTGTCTCTGGTTATCGAAGGGGGGATTCGGACCCCATCGGTGTCTAAGTATCACAAGGAATCCCTCGAACGAGGTATACTCCTGAAGATGGGGGAAGGCCTCACCGCCTTCGTTCAAGGAGAAAACACTATGAGTGAAACGTACTCCATGCAAAATGCACTTCCTGTGGCTGCGATTGGAGTGGACGAGCGCGCCACATTCATTACCCGAACCTACACTCACCTGCTCGTAGCCATTCTGGGCTTTGCCGGAATCGAAATCTTGCTCTTCAAGAGCGGTGTTGCGGAGACGCTGGCCCGCTCCATGCTCGGAGTGAATTGGCTCTTCATCCTGGGCGGATTCATGATCGTGAACTGGTTTGCGAGCCGAACCGCGCTCAGCTCCCGGTCTCTTCCCGCTCAATATCTATCGCTATCGGTCTTTGTTTTCGCGGAAGCCATCATATTCGTGCCGCTTCTCTATATCGCCCAGTTCTACGCACCGGGAACAATTGAAAGTGCTGCCATGGTGACGCTGCTCGCTTTCGTCGGTCTCACCGGAGTCGCCTTCGTCACACGGAGGGATTTTTCCTTTCTGGGAGGAATCCTCCGCTGGTCATTCATTGTCGCCTTGGTTTTGATCGTCGCTGGTGTGATCTTCGGCTTCGACCTGGGAACGTACTTTTCCGTCGCCATGGTCGGCCTTGCGGGGGCCGCCATCCTCTACGACACCTCCAACGTGCTGCGCGTCTACCCCGAGGACCGATACGTCGCCGCGGCGCTGGCACTTTTTGCGTCGGTTGCGCTGATGTTTTGGTACGTGTTGCGGATCTTTCTTTCCGGTCGTAGGTGAAAGGTGCCAGGCACGCTGTTCCGTTATTATGCTATGACATCGCTCAACCCCGGACCGTGAGTGATCCAATTTGTTGAGGCCGTCAAGGAATGCGTTGTCCTTGTCCTTCTTCGGATGGCTCGAGCGACAGATTTTCTCGTCTCGATGGTAGGTCGCCAAATTGGAACCAATTCACCACGCTTTCGCCGTTGTCGAACGGCCGTCTCCACAAAAATGCGTAACAACGGGCCTGGCACCTTTCTTCATTCTGATTCTGCACAGCGGGACACAAGAAATCAGGAAGTAGAGAGCTTCTTCTTAGCTTCTGGATAGGCCAGTGCTCGTTCGAGCCCGTTGATATTGGAGGAGACGACCTCCTTGTAGGCTTCCAAAGCATCTTCCTTGCTGCCTTTCTTGTCGTAGGCCCGGGCCAATAGAAGTTTTTGAAAGGGGTCGGTCATATCAGCTTTCTTCAAGTGTTCCAGAGCAGCGTCCCACTCACTGCTTTCGAGCTTGAGGTAGCCGATGAGGTAGTGGTAAGCGGGCAAGTATTGCTGGGCTGATTCACCGCCGGCGTCGATCATCTTACGGATCTCCTCCGATTCCGCCCAAGCCTCTTCGTGCTTACCCATCTTGGCAAGCGCACGGCATTTGCCGTGACGAAGACGTCCCAACCAGAGTTGTTTTTGATCTTCCGATAGGTTGGAAGAGGGCACGCTCTCGTAGCCCTTTTTGTAGGACTCAATGGCTTCTGTCGGCCGACCCGCTTCCAGCTGGATCCGAGCGATGGAGTTCCAGATGAACACCTCGGGAAAGTTCTGCGAGGCACCACTCGCCTTGTACTCCTCGACGTAGGTCTCGAGAGCCTCGATGGCTTTGTCGGAGTTGCTTTCATAAAGGTAGCTGAAGGCAACACCGTAGCGTATGGCAAAAGGAACGGAGCTCTCCGGTAGACCCTTGGCCACGTCTTGGAATGTCGCCCTCGCCTCGCCGTAGTGGCCATTTAATAGCCCAGTGTTTGCAATAAACGTGCGGGCACGCGCGCTGGGCGGACCGATCTCGAGGGCCCGTTCGAAGGCTTTGCGTGCTTTGTCGCTCGCATTCGTCGCTTGGTAGACTTGGCCCAAGATCATAAAAACCAATCGCTCGTCGGGATAGTCGGCGGCCAGCTTTTCCAGGTCAGGTACCGCGGCCTGGAAGTTGGCCCCTCCGTTTCGACGAGCCACGGCCATCGCTTCGATGAACCTCCTCTCCCCATCCGAGGCGTTCTTCGAAAGCTCCACGGCTTTATCGAGGTGTGCCTGATTATCTGGTGGCGGCACGACCGCGGAGAGGTAGTACATACCCATCGCGAATTCAGGATCTGACGCGACAATCTTCTGTCCGAGCTCCACCAGCGAAGGACCCGCCTCGAAATTCTCGATGCGGTTTTGAAGCTCGGCTAGTTGGTCTTTGGCTTCTTCTGACTTGGTCGTCCACTCGAACTCACGAACATCTTTGCTCTTGGCCGCAATCGAGTTAACGACGACGAAGGATAGTGCGGTCGCTGCAAGTATGATCATACGGAATCGGCTCATTCCGTTGCTCCTTTCTTCAATTGTTTGAAGTTCTTGCTCCCCGTTTCCTTGTAGGCAATCTGCACCATTATGGGAGTACGGGTGGAACGCGGGATTTGTTCCGTCTCGAACCTGGATTCATTGCGCGCCGGGTAGGGTCATTTCTCCGGTTGGGATTCTGGCACCTTTCTTCGCTAGCGCACTATCCTGAGTCCCGTGGGAACCGCGGGCGACGATGTGTTGATGGGGCCGATGTAGCTCGTCGCCAGAACGACGTCGTCATACCATATCTTGCCTACGTAGCCGGCGGGATCCTGTGTGACATAGTGTAGAAGCCAAATCCAGTTGATCGACAGATCGGTGACGTTCCGCCATTGGAAGCCCTCGAAGGGATCGCCCGTCGGATCCGGGTGGAAGCTGTCCCACACCCAATTCCCATTCGGAAATCCCTCCCCCAGGTGCATTACCTGATTTCCGTTGACCCAAAGAGCCAACTCTCCGGACATGCCATGGACGGGGTCGTTCATCTTGACCATGACTTCCACCGACATCCATTGGTCCACGACCACCCTCAAGTTGTCGTCCTGGATGAAATCGTTTCCCCAGAAATGATTGTCGGGTGAGCCCCGCATGCGCATCCAGTAGACATAGAAGTCGAACCGCAGAGACTGTTCGACCGGTTCGGCACCGATGGAAAAGCGGTCATCCCCCGTCGGCCTGATTCCGGCACCACCCTGCGGCCAGTTGGTCGGCGGATAGTACCCTCCGATGTATCCACCGCAATGATGATACGCGCCGCCTGACGCATATTTGACGTAGTAGCGAAGATAGAGCTCATCATGTCCGGCGGTAAGCCTTCGGTACAAATGTCCGCCCGTATTTTGCCCACCGATCGACGTCATCTCGAGCGCGCGGGTTCCACCGCTTTCCGTTGGGACGTCACCCACATACGACATGCCGCTGGCGTTCTTGACATCCGTCCATCTCGTGGCCAGGTCACCCGGCGTCCCGGTCTCGAAGTTCTCAGCGAAGATGACGTCGGGATCCTGCTCGATTCCGTTATCGCGATAGTATTTCGACGAAAGGCCGGGTTGGGCGTCGGCCGCGACGGAGAAGAGAAAAATCACACCGAAACAAACGACCGCGGCACATCGCCAGCAACCAGTCCTTTTCGTGCCTTGGAAGATCATGTTCGCCCCTTTCTTTTGGTAGAGCGATCCGCGTGCTGATGGACAGTGGACCCAAAGGTAGCGGCTTATTCTCTGCGCTTCTGTGATCTATGACCGGTTCTCAACTGTTGGGTAAAACCCCCGTGAAGGCGAGGGTTCTATACCGCAGGTCGGTCGACAGATCTGGAGAACCCGGAGCGGTAAACACCTAATCAAAGATATCGACTGCAGCCGGGCGGCCCCACGCGATGGAACACTATCCGCATGACGTGCGGATTTGGACCATGAGCTGCTGATCTGGGACCATGACGTGCGGGTTTTGGGAATGACGTGCAGACCCAGTCACGCATCGATGTCCATGTCTGAGGCCAGCTGCTGGAACTCCTCCAGATAGCGCTTCAACCTCTGCAAAGACTCGATCGGCATCCGTTCGAATTGGAGACCCACTCCCCTTTTTGTGGACGATACATGAACATTAGCCCATACGACTTTCGCATAGGCTTGGCAGGGTCCTAAATCTCGCGGCAGAGTGAATTGGAGCTCGTAGAACGTGTCGATCTGAGGCAGGTCTTCGGTCTGGAAGAGGGCACCGCCCACACTCACGGTGGTGAGAAAACCTTCGAAACTCGACTCCGCGTTCGCGAGCTTAGCCTTCATCATGACGGGTCCAAATCGTGGATGGCGCCGTTGGTATGACGTCGAGGCCTCCTCACGTTTCACGGGCACTGGCGGAGGCTGTTCAGACGCCATGGCTCTCTCGAAGGCCAGGAGCAAATCTCCTGTGTCCAAAGCGCCCCGCTCATAGAAAAGCCTCGTGTCAACGCCTTCTATTTCCCGGACGGGCTCCGAGCTTGGCGTGAAGTAGTAGAATCCCTCACGGAGGTCGAACATCTCCACCAACGCCGCGAGGGCCTGAATCCGCCTCAAACCGAGACAGTTCCGGACATCCGTTTCTTCACCCGCTCTTTCAAGTAACGAACGCGTCGACGCCGTGTAGGCGCAAACGACATTCCCTTCCTGAAAGAGCACGCTCCCGCTCGTGGTCGGGCCGTTTACATTGAGGACACCACTCCGCGCTGAATAGGCGGATACCTGGAGAACTTCCTGCAAAGGAGTATCTTCTAGCTTTCCCTTCATTGCCATAGGAAATTGGATCCAAAGGACGTTATCGTCCTATTTTCTCACGAGTTTGGACTTTTGTAGATCGGGAAACGGAGTCTGGCTTTGATGACTTCTTCTGATTGGGAAGGCATGGCAGTTAGGGTAACTACCTGAGTCTGCGCTGGGGAGGCATTGTTCTTTCAGATCGCAAGCTCTGCGTGTAAGATGACGCTCTCAATCCACTACGGAAATCGCTTGGCCACGATGGTGTTCGACCGCTAGTCCCGCCAACAAAGAGAGGCCCGACTGACGTGTCACTGTTCTCGCGCGATGCAATAGAGATTGCTGTGACCCCGCAGATAGATCTCGTTGTCGACAACCGCCATGGAGGCGTCGAAACCATCGTCGAGCGCGTTCTTGGCCAGCACCTCGAACTTCGAACCGTGTCGGATCACCGTCGTGTTGCCGTCTCGGTCGGTGATATAGACCCGGCCGGCGGCACCCACCGGTGAGGAATAAACGGTTCCCATGTCGTCCAGCCGCTGTTGTCGATAGTTCTCCTCACCGGTCTTTGCATTGAAGCTGGAAAGAATCGCCGTGTTGGTTTTCAGGAAATAGATGATGTCGTCGTAAAGCAAAGGTGACGGCGCATACGGTGTGTCTTTATCGAGCTTCCACACGATGGCGTCGGAGTCAGTGATGTCACCTTTGGCAGCATCAAGGTTGATCGCCAGAAGCGCGTTACCTCGAAATCCGCTGGTGACCAAGACCAAACCGTCAGTGTAGACCGGCATAGGAATCGCATTGAGCGTCATGCCGCTGGTCTCCCAAATCAACTCCCCCGAAGACGCATCGTAGCTGCGCACCATGTTGGTCGCGCTGGTGATGACCTGGTGTTGTCCATCATGCTCGACGACAAGAGGAGTCGTCCAGGAAGTGATCTCGTCGCGCTCGACTTTCCACACATCTTTGCCCGTCATCTTGTCGATAGCGTACAAAAAGGAAGGCCCTTGGTGGTCCCAAAGAACAAAGATTTTGTCATCATGGAGCACGGGGGAGCTTCCCTCTCCAAAACTCATTCGTTTTTCCATGTCGCCGAAGTCTCGTTCCCAAATGAGGTTGCCGTCCATGTCGAGACAGTAGAGACCGCGGGAACCGAAGTAAGCGTAGATATGTTTTCCATCCGTAACGGCTGAGTTCGAGGCCCAGGTACCCGTCATATGGGTACCCTGATGGGGCTTTTCCTCACGGAGTGTTTTTTGCCACAGTACCTTTCCATCCGGCCGATGGATGGCAAAGAGAACGAATTGGTGGACTCGGTCCGGCTGAATGCCTCTAGGTCCTCGGCCCTTTTGCTGTCCGCTCTGTTGGCCGTTTTCCTGACCGTTTTCTTCGGTCTTGGATTCTCCGCTCTCAGCACCAACCGGTATGGCCGTGGACACAAAGAGTCGGTCGCCCCAAATGATGGGTGTTGATGAGCCCTTACCGGGAATGTCGATCTTCCAACGAACGTTGTTCGTTTCACTCCACTCCACCGGTGGATCGTTGTCCAGAGCAACCCCATTGCCCGTCGGCCCTCGCCATTGGGGCCAATATTTGTCGTAATCAGACGGGTTCTCAGCACCCCAAGCAAAAGCAAGAGTGACACAGATACATACGAGAGCTGATAGAGCTATCTTCATCGAGTGAATCCTCCAAAGACGTGTTTGAATCGGACGATATCTACCAAAGCCAAAACCTACGCTATGACCATGGGGCTCGGGTGTCAAACACCTTTTTCTGTCGTTACGTTGCCAGAGCTCTCACGCTCAACGGTCCTCGTTGGCGCAACGATCTAAGTAGCATCAGGCGCTTCGGTGTCAAAACGGACAGCAGCTTGGCGAAATCCTCGAAGTTCAGTTGGACTTCCGCCTCTTCGATTTCGCCGGCATCAGACCTGTGCAAGCCTCCATGAGAAGCGCTCAAAGCCGCGTTCGGCGTCTTCCACACCGATACGGATATGCTGTTTGCTCACGGCGGCCACCTCGTAGCCTCAATTCCGCCCAATCCAGATCAACTCGGTCCGGACAGGCTAAGTTTTGTCTAAGTTAGTAAGAAACACGGATCAGGAAAGATCTAACCTTCACTCGTCCGCTTCCAACGGGAGCTCGTAAAGAGCCGCCTCTCGCTCGGTGCGCACCAATAGATGAGGGCCCGCCAGTGCGGGGCTGTTCCAGACCTTGCCGTCCATGACCCGAAACCTCGTGAGCTCTCGGTGCTCCTCCGGTGTCGGCTCCACCAGGACGATCTCACCGGTCTCCGTCTGCAGCAGCAGCAAGTCATCGACCAGAATCATCTGTCCGTGGCCATAGCGGCCCCGTTTCCATCGGAGATCGCCCGTCTCGGGATCGAGACATGCAAGAATCCCATCATCGAGCCCGTAGACGAACCCGTCATGCAATACTAGGTTCGCAAACTTGGATTTCATTTTTGGCGTTTCCCAAACGAGCGTGGCTTCCAATGAATCCTCGGAAGAGGCGCTGATTTGGTAGAGCTTGCTGCCCACCCCATACCCGATAGAAACGAGGAGACGATCTCCGGGAATCGGTAGCGGTTGGGCCACGACGGGCTGTCCGCTGGGCGAGGGGTGACTCCAAAGGACGCGACCATCTTCAGGATCATGTCCGACGATACTTCGACTATTGAGCATGACAATTTGCCGAACCCCAGCGAGGGTCGTAACGAAGGGCGAGGCGTAGGAGGAACCGCCGTCGCCGGCTCGCCAAACGATCTCCCCCGTTTCCTGGTCATAGGCTACGAGAGACTTTCCCTCGGAGCCGCCCGCGCTCACCACAACCAAGCCATCCACCACGAGTGGCGAGCAACTCTTACCCCACTCTGGAACAGCAGCGCCGTTGTCTTCGAGAACGTCCCGGGTCCAGAGACTCCGCCCGCTTTCGAGCTCGAGGGCATGGAGCTGCCCCGTGGCACCCATGGCGTAAACCCTTCCATCCACGATGGTGGGTGTCGACCGCGGCCCGTCACCGGCAAGAGGCGAGGTGTAGCTTGCTTGGTACCCGAAGGACCATCTCACATCGGAGGTCTTCAAGTCGTAGCAGACGATCCGCTCTTCATCACCCTGTTGTTCCAGCGTGACTGCCTTGTCGCCCACGACGGCGAAGGACGACCAACCCAACCCCACGGGACGGCGCCAGACGAGACGGGGTGGTCGAGAAGACCAGTCCCGCGTCAGTTTCACGCCTTCGACGACGCCGTTGCGCTGGGAACCGAGAAACTGAGAATAATCGTACGTTGTTGGAGTGAGGAGATCCTCCCCCGTGAGCGTTGCGGTTTCACCTTTCCACCGAGGCTCGAATACCGGTACGACGTCACCGGTCACCCCTCGATAGCGAAACGCACCAAGAAACAAAGCGATAGCCATGAGAAAAACGCCCCACGTCGCGAGTCGCACCTTCCATCGCAACCGAGAGAAGAACGTTATCCACGTGAGCAACAACAAAACCCCAAGAATGAAGACGACAACGGTGAACATCACCTTTATTTGACGTATGAAGTCGCTTCCCAGCCACGCCCATCCAATGGCAAGCAGCATGAGAACCAGCACCAAAACTGCAGGCCACCATCGGACCTGGCGGGAAGACGATGAGTTTCGGCTCATTAAGCATCCTTTCGCGAGAATGAGACATCACACCTGATGACTCTATTCTATAATCTAGGAGAGCTACGGGGGAGCTTTTCGCGGAAAGGGCTTGAAGGCAATGACTAGCAAAGCAATCAAACTGCATCTATTACTCGTCTTCTTGACGGCGGCAATGAACCTGCCGGCACAAGAGTGGCCGCAATGGAGAGGGCCGGCTCGCGACGGCGTGGCGCGCTCCGTTGACGAGAGGTCGGATTGGCCTGAAGAACTGACCCAGAAGTGGGCTATCGAAATAGGCCTGGGGCACTCGGCCCCGGTTGTTTCTGGAGGGAAGATCTATCAATTCTCACGACAAGGTGAAGACGAAGTCGCGTCGTGCCTCGATCCCAGCACGGGCAATGTCTTGTGGAAGAAAAGCTACCCCGCGCCCTACCGTATGAACTCGGCGGCCACTTCGCACGGCAAGGGTCCCAAATCGACACCTATCGTAGCGAATGGCAGGATCACGACATTCGGCATCAGTGGAATATTGTCGAGCTTCGATGCCGCCACCGGCGAGCTGAGGTGGCAAAAGGACTTCACCGACCAGTTCCCCGCAACCTCGCCCCTCTACGGCACGGCCATGTCACCACTCGTCGAAGACGGCGTTTTGATTGCCCACATCGGGGGCCCCGGCAAAGGAGCACTCACAGCTTTCGCGGCCGACACAGGTGACGTCCAATGGAGCTGGACCGGTGACGGGCCCGGGTACACGTCACCGATCATCGTCGAGCTCGATGGCGTATCTCAGGTCGTCACTCACTCCGAAGAGCACATTGTCGGCGTCGCCCTCACCGACGGCGAGCTCCTCTGGAGCATCCCTTTCGAGACCGCCTACGTTCAGAACATCGTGACACCCGTCGTTCACAATGGAATCCTCATCTTCTCCGGTCTCGACAAGGGAATCTTCGCCATCAAGGTCACCCAAACGGATTCCACGTGGAAGACCGAAAAGGTGTGGGAGACGAACGAGCATTCGATGTACATGAGCTCCCCCGTCTTGGTTGGTGATCTGATGTTCGGCCTTTCTAACAAGCGACGGGGTCAGTTCTTCTGCCTCGATGCACGAAGTGGAAAAACTCATTGGGTGAGTGATGGACGGCAAGGCGACAACGCCGCCATACTTCAAGTCGGTGACGTGCTGTTCCTACTCACGACGGAGGCGCAGTTGATCATTGCGAAGTCCAGTGAAGAGAGCTTCGACACCGTGCGACAGTATCCTGTGGCCGAGAGCCCTACTTGGGCGCATCACGTTGTCTGGGGCAACCGGGTGCTGATCAAGGACAAGTCGACCTTGACGCTGTGGGCTCTAGAGTAGTTTCGCCTGCTCAAGCCAGGGGGAAAGCTACAAATCGCCGAGTTACGGCTCGGTTTCCAGCGCGTAGAGTCGATGCCTTATGGCGACGAGGAGAGCTCCTTTGCTGGGCGCTAGGCCTCCGTAGATGGCGCCTTCCATGAACATCTCCCCCAAGACTTCTTCTTTTCGAACGCCGGCCTTTAGAATCACGACATCGCCGTCTTCATCGCCGAGGTAGACTTTTCCGTCGGCGACCAGCGGGGAACCCCATACAGCGGCAAAGGTGTCGTGAACGTACTGCACCTCCCCGGTCTCAGCATCGAGACAGTGAAGGAAGCCGCTGAAGTCGGGCAAGTAGAGTAGTCCGCCATGGATCGCTGCCGTCGATATGGAGCGACGTATCTTGTCGTAGTGCCAAACAAGGCCGCTTTCCGTGATGTCACCGCGCTTGGTACCGTCGATGCAATACAAATGACCGACGCCCTCGCCATGTTCCGGATCCTGGCCGTTGGCGATATAGACACGGTTGTTGTGAATGACGGGCGTGCTGATGACGTTGTTGCGTGTCTGTGGCCACACGGCATCCTTGGGATTGGTATCGAACTCCCAGAGCTTCTTGCCGGTGAGGGGCTCGTAGCCGCGCACCCAGCCGTCGCCCTGCCCCATCACGACTTGAGTCACGCCGCCGATATCGCCAACTGCAGCCGAGGACCACTGGCCGTGAAGAATGTTCTTTCCCGGCGAGGCGTCCGACCAGACCATCTTTCCTGTCTGTTTGTTCAACGCGATGAGAGTAGGAGCCTCCGGGGATGGTAGGTTCCCCTCCTCATCCTGACCATTGGAAGTGTTGATGAAGATGAGATCGCCGTGGCCGACCGGCGAGGAAGCCGTCATGTTGTGTGGAAAGGAACCCACCTCCTTCATCATGTCATACACCCAAATGATGTCGGCGTTCGTTGGGCCGGAGCTCTTCTCATCTTTGTAAGGACCGTCGTTCTCTTCGTCGCGGAATCCTTGTGTATCCAGACACACCACCTCCGAGCGGCTGGTCACGTAATAAAGACGCTCCCCTTCCACCAAGGGATTGGAGCAAATGCCCTGCTGGGGCCAGTCATTGACTTGTCCTGAAGGCAATTTCTCAGACGTCGCCTGCCAGAGAAACTCCCCGTCTGACTCTCGGAAGGCCATCAGCACGCCTCGGTCGCCAATTTCCATGGGATCGCGCGGGACCTCGTTATTCGTACCGACGAAGACCATACCGCCGGACACGATCGGAGAACCGTAGGAAAGCGAGCCCAAATCGGCCACCCACTTGACGTTCTTCTTTGCCTTCACGTCCCATTCCGTGGGAAGCCCTTCCGCGGAAGAAACCATGTTGCGAGACGGCGTTCCGCCCCACATCGGCCAGTCCTGAGAACCCGAGTCAGATGCCGAAACCACAGGCAAGAGTCTGACAAGCGGTACGCTCGCAAATAGGAGAACGACTGCCAATAGAAGAAGCTTCCAAGAACCCACTTTCACTTTCATGAACAACCCTCTGTTTGGTACGTGAATGACTTTTCTGTGCATCACCGTGATGCCACGTTCATTCCGTCTCGCCTTTGATGAAGCCACGTACATCGGCCATCAGCTTGTCGAGCGACGGCCGGTGAAGATACATCATATGACCCGCTTCATAATAGAAAAAGGTGATGCGTTCGGGAAGGTACCCGTGCCGAGCAAACGTGTATTCAGCGTCGAAGAAAGGCGTCGCATAGTCGTAGTATCCCGAAGCAATCATCACACGGAGTCCCTCGTTTCGGCGCATGGCCCGACTCAAATCGCGGGCGACATTGACAGGGGCCGGCTCCCAAGAGCTTCCCGGGGGGACAGGCCGCCAGTTCCAGTGCCGACCCAGCTCACGACCACCGCTGAATTTATAGGCGCGATCCATCTCCACGCCCAGTTCCGTTGCGATGTAGTTACTCAAACCGGCGACATAGGCGCCGTCGATTTTGTAAGACGAGGGATCGCCGTCAGGCCGCTCCGCTACCCTATCGACATCATCGCCGGTGTAACGGCCATCTATCCGACCCACCGCCTTGCCTTCATTGCGAAGTAGCTCCTTGCGGAAGCGATCCGCGAGCACGCGCAAGTCGGATTGCTCGATGTAGTCCTCCGAAAGTCCGGTGAAATAGGCCAACCTCCCGCGGATGCGGCCACGTTCCGCAGGATCTAGGCCGCTGCCCTTGAGGAGCGCCGGAGCATATTCATCGACGGCGAACTTGCGCGCCTCATCGAGAAACTCCGGCAGGCTCGCGGGGCGGTCCTTGATCTTGCCGTGGTACCAAGCCGTCGCCGCCATGGTAGGAAGATAGGTGATATAAGCGATCAAGTTGTCGTGCGTCGGTGTGCTCCCCATGTAGTCGAGAGCCTGAGACACCAAGATGAGGCCGTTCAGACTGACGTTACCGCGTCCTTCCAAAAGACTTGCTACCGCACCGGCCCGCGTCGTACCGAAGCTTTCGCCCAGTAGATACTTGGGCGACATCCAGCGCTTGTTCCGGGTCACCCAAGTTCGAATGAATTCTGCGATGGAATCCGCGTCCTCGTTGAGACCCCAGAACTCTTTGTTCTCGTGCGTGCCAAGGGCCCGGCTGAAGCCCGTGCCGACGGGGTCGACGAAGACGAGGTCGGTCACGTCGAGAAGCGCCAGAGTGTTTTCCTCCACCTTGTATGGGGGCGGTCCCGCGTCCGTGGCATCGCTCGGCACATCGACACGGCGGGGTCCCATGGCACCCATGTGCAGCCAGACCGATGACGAACCCGGACCTCCGTTCCACACGAAGGCAACCGGTCGGGACGCCGGATCTTCGACCCCCTCCTTCGTATAGGCGAAGGTGAAGATCGAGGCCTTGGGTTTGCCCTCATCGTCACGAAGATAGGTTTCGCCTGCAGTCGCCGTGTAGGCCACGGTCTCATTTCCGAAGCGTCCGGAATGAGAGGTGACGAAGACCTTCGGCTCCGCGATGGGCTTTGCGGCCTCATTCGCCTCGTCGGACTTGGCAATGGCTTCTTGTGCCGTGACGGTGGCCGGCAGAACGAGAGCACTCATGGAAACCAGCAGAAACATCCTCAACAGTCGCATCGATCTCCTCCTCGGTGGATCGGTCTCGAACACGCGGACGAATTCAGTCCTGCTCGCTCTGGCATCAATCGCAGACGAACTGTTGAAGGTAACTTGTCAGTGTTACGGGGTCAAACTCGAGACTTTGTCACCCAAGATGGACTTCGGCGATCGCTCCAAATTGGTTAGGTGGTCTTCTTGAGCACGGTCGCTCGCGACGCCGAACGATATGATAACATTAGTCTAGTAGGTGTTATCATGGTACGTACGCAGATAAGCCTGACCGAAAAAGAGTACAAGGACGCAAAGCGCGAAGCGCGTCGTCTGGGGATATCCCTGGCGGAGCTCCTCCGGCGTTCGCTTCGACTCATGCTCCCCGTGGACGAGACCAAACCCTGGATGCGGTATGCCGGGATGATCGAGTCTGGTGACTCCCGGGCCAGTCAGAAGATCGACGAGATCGTCTATGGGCACAAAGACTAAAGGCCTACGTTGACACATCGGCCTTGATTGCTTTCGCCGACCGTTCGGATACCTATCACCCTTTGTTCCGACGCCTGTTCAGTGAACCGCCGGATCTCATCACCACGACCCTCGTTGTCGCCGAAGGTCACGGGTGGTTTCTGAAGCGTTACGACAGAACGCTCGCTCTGCAGTTCCTCGCCATGGTCGAGTCGATCCCGGTAGAGCTGGTGGCAATTGGACCGGCGAGCACACCGGTGCAACGCGGCTCCTAAGGGAGTTTTCCGATCAGGACCTAACTCTGACCGACGCCGCCGGCCTTTTCCTGATGCAGAAACGGCGCATCCAGATCTGTTGGTCAACCGACTTCCATCTGGGACTAACCGGCGTCCCACTGGTCATTCATCAATACTAGTTAGGCGCGGCCGTCGGGGTGCTCGCGGGACTCTTCCCGAAACAGTACAGGGCACTACGAGTCCGAATATTACAGATCCGGCCGTCGGCGATCGCTGGCGTGGCGTAGCAGTCTTCACCGAGGTCATTGACGGCCAACAACTCCCATTGCGCCCCGCGAACATGTGTTCGCGGATCGATCGGATACAAACTCAAGGATGAATGGGAGCACAGGATCAAAAACCATGCGTTTTCGAGAAGGGGCAGTCTCGCCGGACCCAAAGTAACATGACCTCCCGCAAAACGATCATGCAAAAACGACCGCCAGAGTCGCCGCGAGCTACTCGATCATGGTTTTTAGCCTATTTGACCCATGTCAACTGAAAACCCGCGCTCAACCGTTTATAATACGGGGGCTATGAATCAGTCTATTTGTACTAAATATCTAACTACGTCGATTATTGCCCTGGCCCTACTGTCGGTCTCAAGCGCCCAAGCGGAGGACTGGCCCCAATTTCGTGGCCCGAACCGCGACAACATCTCGAAAGAGACCGGTCTGCTGCGCCAATGGCCCGCCGAAGGTCCGAAGGTACTCTGGACCGTGGAGGTCGGAGAGGGCTATGCCGCGGCGGCCATTGTCGGTGGTCGGGTGTATTTCAATGACTACGACAAGGCAACCAACGAATGGCTCGTTCGTTGTCTTAGTCTCGAGGACGGCAAAGAGCTCTGGCGATTCGCGGAAGAACGACGGATCCGCCCCAACCATGCCATCACCCGGACGGTGCCGGCCGTCGACGGAAAACACGTTTTCACCATCGATCCCAAAGCCAACCTTCATTGCCTGGATGCCAAGACCGGCGAAGAGCTGTGGCGCAAGAACCTCGTACAAGAGTACAACGCCAAGATTCCACCTTGGTACAACGGCCAATGCCCTTTGATGGAGGCCAATCGCATCATCATCGCCACCGGGGGAGATGCTCTGCTGGTTGCACTCGACAAGGCAACGGGTAACGAGATCTGGCGCACTCCGAATCCTGAAAAGGAGCTCATGACTCACGCTTCTCCCATGCCGGCTCAATTGGGAGGCGTAAAGCAGTATCTCTACACCACGCTCAAGGGTGTCATGGGTATTTCGGCCGAGGACGGGAAGCTCCTATGGAACGGTCCTTTCAAGTTCAACGTCGCCGTCGCCCCGTCGCCCCTCGGCGTCGATAACGAACGCGTCTTCCTCACCTCCGGTTACGATGCCGGCACGGCCATGTTTCGAGTCACCGGTGGCGCCAACGGATTCCAGGCGGAAAAGGTATTCGAGCTGACCTCGGCTCAATGGAACTCCGAGGTCCACACGCCTATCCTCTACAAGGACCATCTCTTCGCCGTGGGCAGGATGCGTCGAGGGCTTTTCACTTGCCTCAACAAGGACGGCGAAATCGTATGGGACAGCGATGGAAAAGCCGCATTCGGCCTGGGAAGCTTCCTGCTTGCCGACGGCATGTTCTTCATCCTCGAGGGCAAGACAGGGATGCTGCGCCTCATAGAGGCCAACACCACCGAGTATCAGGAGCTCGCCAGCGCCCAAGTCCTCAGTGGGCACGATGTGTGGGGTCCCATGGCGCTCTCGAACGGAAAGCTCGTGCTGCGAGATCTTTCGAAGATGGTTTGCATCCAGGTGGGCAAGTAGATTTCTCATTCGCAGGATCCGACATGAAGTACCACCAAAAAGGGATTGTTAGCGGCAAAGGTCGAGGGCCGCACCAGTTCACGACCGCACTGCGGGGAGTCGTCGTGGACTCTCGAGGCCGGGTCTTCGCCGTGGGCGACTCCGAGGTGAAAATCTTCGACTCCAAAGGAACGCTCACCACCCACTGGCCGACGAGCCAACCGGGGCTCAGCCTGGCGGTCGATAACGAAAGAGTCTACGTCGGACAAGAAGGCCAGGTGGAGATCTTCGACCTCTCCGGCAAGCTTCTCGACACCTGGAGCGACCCCCAAAAGCTCGGCTCAGTGACCGCCATCGGTCTCATCGCCGATCATGTGCTCGTTGCCGATGCCAAGGACCGCTGCATACGCCGCTTCGACCGCGAGGGGCAATTCGTCAACAACATCGGCAAAGACAACCGCATGAAAGGCTTCAACATTCCGAACGGTGCCGTGGATTTCGCGGTGGACGATCAAGGCATCATCCACGCCGCCAATCCCGGCAAGCACCGCGTCGAGCGCTACACGCCGGAAGGCGAATTGCTCGGACATTTCGGCCGTTGGGATCATCAGAACCCACAAGGTTTTCCGGGTTGCTGCAATCCGACCAATGTGACGGTCAACGGCGGTGGCCTCGTCTACGTGACCGAAAAAGCGGGTCCTCGCGCCAAGGTCTATGATGCCGCAGGAGATCTGCTTGCCGTCATTGCCACGGACGTTTTCGATCCGAACTGCAAGAACATGGATCTCGACGTAGACTCCGAGGGCCGGGTCTACATCGTCGATACGGTCCGACTCGAAATCCATGTCTTCGTGCCCGATGTTGAAGGATCGGAAGGTGGCCAGTAATGCCGAAAGCACCCATAGTAAAAGACGAGAAAGGCAAAAAAACGAGACGTGAGTTCTTGGGTCATGCCGTTCGCGGGGCAACGCTCGTTGGTCTTGGCGGCGCAGCGACGTTTCTCACCCTCAAGGCGAATAGAATCTACGCCTGGCAACTGGACACCGCCAAGTGCGTCAACAGCCGTCTCGGGGCCACTGGAGTCGACGTCTGCGAGCTTTGTTCGACTGAGTGTGTCGTGACCCTGTCCGCCGTACGTGCCGTCAATGATTTCGGTAAGTGTGGCCGTTGCTACATCTGCCCGGCCTACTTCGACATCACGAGTGCCGTGAACGATGAGGGCTTACCTAGTCAAAAACTCTGTCCTCGCGACGCCATCGAGCGGAAGCCTATCGGCTGGATCGACGAAGATGATCCGGCCAACAATTTCTACGAGTACATCATCGACGAGACGAAATGTAACGGCTGCGGCCGATGCGTCATGGGCTGCAAAGAACCCGCCGGGCTAGGATCGATCAAGCTCGAGGTGCGCCACGATGTCTGCGTCGACTGCAACCGCTGCTCGATCGCCATCGCCTGTCCGGACGAAGCCTACTTTCAAGATACTCAGACGGAGCCGTAGCGAGAATCCACGTTGTTGTCACCTAGGACGTTCTTCTTAGCCCTCTTCTTCGTCTGTCTTGCCTCCTTCTCGGTCGCCCAGTCCTACGAAGACCAGTACTCACGACCGGTCGATGTGGCGCCCAGCGAAGAAGACATCGGCGAGGACTACGTCGTGCCTCCCGTCCAGCGTCCCCTACCGCGATCGTTCTGGATGGAGGCTCTGGACGTTTCGCTACTCACCATCGCTCTGGGTCTGAGCGCCTGGATCGTACTGGCCCGCCGCAATCGCACCTGGCTCGTCGCGCTAACCATCGGATGCCTCGCCTACTTTGGTTTCTACCGGGACGGCTGCGTGTGCCCTATTGGCGCGATCCAAAACGTCACCGTTGCCTTCATCGATCCGCGATATGCGGTTTCCTACGCGGTCATCGCCTTTTTTACCTTCCCGCTGATACTGGCGCTTTTCTTCGGACGCGTTTTTTGTGGCGGCGTCTGTCCCCTCGGAGCCATCCAGGAGCTCGTCGTACTCAAACCCGTTCAAGTGCCCCGTCTTCTCGACCGAGTGCTGGGTTCGATCAAGTGGGCCTATCTGACCGTAGCCATCCTCTTTGCGGCTCTTCCCGAGATCGGCCGTGATTTTCTCATCTGCCGCTGGGACCCCTTCGTGGGCTTTTTTCGCGGTGACGGTCCAGCCCACATGCTGATGATCGGCGGCGGCTTTTTGCTGTTGGGCATGTTCGTCGGCCGGCCTTTCTGCCGTTGGCTTTGTCCCTACGGCGTCTTGCTCTCGATCGTGTCGCGCCTCTCTTGGACGGGCGTGACCATCACACCGGACAAGGAGCTCGACTGCGGGCTGTGCATCGAGGCCTGTCCCTATGGCGCCATCGAGGATATGCGTGCCGTCCGCTCTTCGTGTCTTTTTTGTGCCCGTTGCTACAACGCCTGCCCTCGCCATCGGTCCGATGTGACGACCTTATCGACAACCACGGAGCCCGTCGCACCCACACCATGAGCAAACACCAGCACCAATCCATCGCGCGAACCATCGCTGTCACATCCGGTGTCATCTTGGCATTGAGCGTTGCTTTTCTGATTCTGGACACCATCGATCTCCGCATCGACGCCCCGACGGATAAGGCACGGGTCGAATCCCTCGAAGAAGCGGTGAAAACCGATGCTCTGGTCTCCCTCGAGCTGACCACCGAGCGCGAGAGACAAACCGAGGTGTCGCTCGCACGCGACTCGGTGAACATCGCCTTGGGTTGGATCGTGTTGATCAGCTCGGTGCTTTTTGTCACCGGTATGAAGTGGCTCAACGAACTACACGGTGAATCCCCACTTCCCGAGGAGAAGCTCGTCGCGTTCCGTTCCGCTCCCTCAACGACGGCGAAGTCCAAGCCCAAGGCTACCGTCGCCCAAAGAACAGAATCCACCGAAGAGGAGGGAATCGATCTAGGCGTGGTGGACGAGATCATTGCCCGCGAAGGACGTAGCTCCGAGGCAGCCATCCCCATCCTTCGCGCGATCCAGACACACTTCCGCTATCTTCCCGATGAAGCACTCAAGAGAGTGTGCGAGTCGACGGAGATTACGCCCGCGCAGATCGCAGGCACCTCGAGCTTCTACTCACAATTCCGGCGTTCCCCCGTCGGCAAGCACGTCGTCAAGGTGTGCCACGGGACGGCTTGCCATGTGTCGGGAATCGTTCCAATCAGCGAAGAGATGCATCGGTACCTGGAGATTCCTTCCGGCGGCGACACCGATCCTCACAAGTTGTTCACTTTGGACAGAGTGGCTTGCTTGGGATGCTGCAGTCTCGCCCCGGTGATGATGATCGACGAGCACACCGTTGGGAAGCTCACCCCCGCCAGTGCCTGCGAAGCGCTTCGCGAAACCGAGCCAGGGGAGCCTCAATGAGCGGCCCTCCGAGCTCCAGTGATACCGTCGAAATCCGCGTCGGTGTTGGCTCGTGCGGTATGGCCAGCGGTGCGGACATGGTCCGACAGGCTCTAGAGGAAGCTGTCCACAAGGCCGGCGCAGATGGAAGTGTCAAAGCCGTCGGCTGCAACGGCATGTGCCACCACGAACCCCTTGTCGAAGTCATCGACAAGAGCGGATCCATCCTGTACGGCGACGTCTCAGCGGAGACGGCCGCCCAGATCGTCCGAAAACACCTTCAGCCCAAAAGATGGTTGACGCGTGCCCGTTGGACGGCCCGCAGTCTCTTGGAAGATTACTCCAAGAATGATGACCCGAAAGCCGCCGATCTCGCTCTCGATACTCAAGAGTGGTCCGGCAGCCGCCTATCTCGGCAAGCAAAAACGCATCGTGTTGGAGAACAGCGGCGAAATCGATCCCCTTCGTATCGAGGATTACCTTGCCCGAGATGGATATCAAGCGCTAGTACATTGCCTCACGGAGAGGACTCCGGACGAGGTCATCTCGGTGATCACGGAGTCGGGATTACGTGGTCGAGGAGGCGCGGGCTTTCCCACCGGCCGCAAGTGGTCATTCGCCAAACAACAACCGGGTCCCAAATACGTCATCTGCAACGGTGATGAAGGCGATCCCGGCGCGTTCATGGATCGACTCGTTCTCGAGTCCGATCCCCATCGCGTGCTCGAGGGACTTGCCATCGCCGGTTACGCCACCGGAGCTTCCAGGGGTTTCTTGTACATCCGCGCGGAATACCCGCTGGCGGTGCGGCACGTGCGTGAAGCTATCCGGCAAGCGGAGCAGCATGGTTTCCTTGGTATGGGAATCATGGGCAGCGACTTCGAGTTCCATCTCGAAGTTCGAGAGGGCGCAGGA
Organism: uncultured Acidobacteriota bacterium; assembly: GCA_963697355.1. Lineage (GTDB taxonomy): Bacteria > Acidobacteriota > Vicinamibacteria > Marinacidobacterales > DATDRI01 > CAVONV01. The sequence continues at coordinate 83,138 of CAVONV010000012.1, read as the reverse complement.
GCGTTCGTCTGCGGCGAAGAGACGGCACTCATTGCTTCGCTCGAAGGCAAACGCGGCATGCCCCATCTTGAGGCCGCCCTATCCCAGTCGAAAAGGGTCTTCACGGTCGTCCCACGACCGTCAACAACGTAGAGACTCTGGCCGCCGTTCCCTGGATCTTCGGCACGGCGCCGAGGCCTTTTGCTGTTCTCGGCACCGAAACGAGCAAAGGCACCAAGGTCTTCGCGCTGGCCGGCAAAGTGAACTACGGCGGTCTGATTGAAGTACCCATGGGCATCACGATCCGCGAGATCGTGGAAGACCTCGCCGGAGGCATCAAGAACGGACGACAATTCAAAGCCGTCCAACTTGGAGGACCTTCCGGTGGTTGCATCCCGGCCCGACTCGCCGACACGCCCATTGACTACGAAGCGCTCGTCGCCACCGGCGCCATCATGGGCTCCGGTGGTCTCGTGGTCCTCGATGATCGCGATTGCATGGTCGATATCTCCCGTTTCTTCATGGGTTTCATGCAGGATGAATCTTGCGGGAAATGCACCTTCTGTCGCATCGGCACCAAGCGCATGCTGGAAATCCTCGAACGCCTTTGCGAAGGCGACGGGCGACGAAGGCGATCTCGAAAGGCTCGAGGAACTGGCGGACGGAATCCAACGCGGCAGTCTTTGCGGCCTGGGACAAACGGCACCCAACCCCGTCCTGACCGGACTGCGCTATTTTCGTGACGAGTTCGAAGCTCATCTTCACGAACGGCGCTGTCCAGCCGGCCGCTGCGCATCACTCATTCACTACCGCATCACCGATGCTTGCATCGGTTGCACCCTTTGCGCTCAGGCCTGTCCCGTCGACGCTATTGCCTACAAACCTTACGAACAGCACGACATCGACGACAGCGCTCTGCACGCGTTGCGGCATGTGTGAAGAAGTGTGTCAGGATGATGCGGTCGAGGTAGATTAATGGAGTACTCAAGGACTCGAGAACTCAAGAACTCGAGCAGTCGAGCAGTTAGCAGTTAGAATACAGAGAATGCTAAAAGTACTTTGCTTATTTGCGTTAATGTGCGTTCATTCGCGGCTACAAACATGGTTGAAGTCACGATTGACGGTCGGTCAGTCAGCGTGGAGGCGGGCATCACGGTGCTCGAGGCGGCGCGACGTCTCGGTATTCGTATCCCGACACTCTGCTTCGTCGAGGGACTCGAACCGTCGTCCTCGTGCTTCATGTGTGCCGTGCAGGTGGAAGGAAAGGCGAACCTATCACCGTCCTGCGCGCTGCCGGTAGCGGACGGCATGGTGGTCACGACCGACAGCGAAGACGTGCGCGCCGCCCGGAAAATGGCTATCGAACTGCTCCTTTCCGATCACGCCGGAGATTGCGTCGCGCCCTGTCGAGCACGATGCCCCGCCGACCTGGACATTGCCGGATTCACCTACGAGATCGCCTACGGCGACACGCGCCGGGCGATGGAAATCATCCTCGACAAGCTTGGCACTGCCCGGCTCACTCGGGAGGATTTGTCCGCGCCTTTGCGAACAAGGGTTGCCGGCGATGCGATCTGGACGAAGGGTTGGCCATTGCTCGCCTTGCACCGCTATCCCGCCGACATGAACCGGGACTCCGACCGCACCGTATGTGCCGCCATCGGGCCAAGCCCAGTGGAAAATCCGTGGCTATCGTCGGGGCGGGCCCGGCCGGTCTGGCCGCCGCTTTCTACCTTCTACAGAACGGACATGCTTGCACGCTGTACGATGCTCAACCCGAGCCCGGCGGCATGTTGCGATACGGAATACCCTGCCTACCGCCTACCCAAAGATGCACTCGACGCCGAAATCGAGACCATTCGCGGTCTGGGCGCCCGCTTTCAGATGAGCTCCGTGTGGGGAGCCGACTTCACGCTCGAGAACTGCGACAAACGAACGACGCCGTTTTTCTTGGCATCGGCGCCTGGCGTTCGCAGAGTCTGCGGTGCGAAGGTGAACAACTTGCCCTCTCCGGTATCGAGTTCCTCGAGAAAGTCGCCAAGAACGAGTCGCCGCCCCTCGGCGACAAAGTCATCGTCGTCGGTGGCGGCAATACCGCCATGGACGCGGCCCGCACCGCCGTTCGTCTTGGTGCATCAGATGTCAAGGTCATCTATCGTCGCTGCTCGCCAAGAAATGCCCTGTCTCATGGAGGAAGTCGAAGAGGCGGAACACGAAGGCGTGGTCATCGACCTGCTCGTCGCACCGCTTCGTCTCGAGAAAAAACGAGTGAACGGCTCGAGCTCACCTGCCAGCGAATGAAGCTCGGCGAACCGGACGAATCGGGTCGACGGCGGCCCGTGCCGGAGCCCGGCACCGAGTTCACCATCGAATGTACCGTCAGTGATTGCCGCCATCGGTCAATCCGTCGACACATCGCTCGCCGAGCGTGAAGGACTCGAAGTCTCCCGATGGGGTATTGCCGCCGACTCGCAACTCTCGCCACCAATCTCCCTGATGTCTTTGCCGGTGGTGACGCGGTCCTCGGCGCCGACCTCGCGGTCCGAGCCGTCGCGGCGGGAAGAATTGCCGCCATCTCCATCGATCAGTACTTGACGGGAAGGCCCGTCACCGGTCCAGATGACCTGACCAGTGTCGAGATGCGCGCGGTAAGCGACGAAGGCGAACGGGCCGCTCTTTTTCGTGAGATCGAAAAGAGCCCACGGCCTCAAACACCAACGCTCGACATGAACCGGCGGCTCACGAGCTTCGACGAAGTCGACGGCGGTTTGTCGGAAGACCAAGCTCTGACCGAGTCGCGTCGCTGCATGACCTGCGGTTGCCGCAAAGAAGTCGGATGTGTGATGCGAAATCTACTCCACCGAGTACGGGTCGACCCCTATCGCTACGACGGTGAGCGGCGTAAGTTCACGCAGGATTCAACGCACCCGGATATCATCTACGAACCGGGCAAGTGCATCATGTGCGACGCTTGCGTGCGCATTGCCGCCGAAGCCGGTGAAGAGCTGGGTGTCGCCACCGTGGGCCGCGGATTCACGGTTGCCATGGGAGTGCCTTTCGGACAACCGCTCGCCGAAGGCCTCAAAACGGCCGCTCGCCGCGCGGCGGAAAAGTGTCCTACCGGAGCTTTGGCTCTTCGCTCGGGCAGGAGCTGCGATCTTGGAGCGTGCGGTTCTTGTCCTTCTTCATCTCCTATCTCATTCGAGATCTGAACCGCCGCCAATAGTGTGCCGCTGCAGCAGAATTACAACCGGGGAAGTGAATCAGAGGCAGGGATCTCGAGTTCATGACTGCTCACGCAACAGGCGAAACCGCCGGAGATCCTATCTCTTGAACGTAAAATCCAAATGGTTGGACACACATTCGTGACGTCGGACACCGGTTCCTATCGATTCGCGGAGCTCGCCCGAGGAACCTACACCATTACCTTCGAGCTTCCCGGCTTCCAGACCCTCATCCGCGAAGGTATCATCCTTAGCGGCCGGCGCGACCCAGACCATCAACGGCGAGCTGGGGATCGCCGAGCTTCAGGAAACCGTCACCGTTTCCGGTGAGTCACCCGGTGGTCGACGTCCGTCAGACCGGCATCCCGGAGAGCTTCGAGAACGAGCGGTTGGAGAACATCCCCAGCGCCCGCGATCCCTGGGTCATCCTCGAGCAGACACCCGGTATGGTCATGGACCGCCAGAACGTGGGAGGCAACGAGTCCGGCCAGCAGTCGAGTTTTCATCAACCGCGGCACCGTCATGGCGACCAAAACACCTGGAACTACGACGGCGTCAACATCACCGACAACGCCGCCACCGGCTCTACACCGATGTACTTCGACTTCGGCGCCTTCGAGGAGATGAGCATCAGCACCGGTGGCAAGACCCGAACATGCAGACCGCCGGCACGGGCATCAACTTCGTCATCAAGCAAGGCACCAACCAGCTCAAGGGTCAGGCCCAGTTTTACGGCAACAACGCGACTTTCAGTCGGACAACATCACGCCAGAGCAGCAGGACAAGGGTGCCGGAGCCGGCGCTCCCATCAAGACATATTCTCGGACTACGGATTCGACATCGGCGGTCCCATCCTCAAGGACAGGGCCTGGATCTGGGGCGACTACGGTGTCCAGGACATCCACAAAGGCGCTGTGGGCTTCCTCACACCCGGCTGCGACGATCCTGACGACGAGAACTGCTTGCAGGATGACCCCACCCTGCTCAGGAACGCCAACATCAAGTTCAACTTCCAGCTCACCCCGAACAACAAGTTCAATTTCTTGTGGGCCTACAACAATAAGACCCGTGAGACCCGCGGCGCGAGTGACACGCGTCCGCTCGAGACCACCTGGAAACAGAGGGGGCCGGTTCACATCTACAAGTTCGAGGACACGCATATCGTCAACGACAGCTTCCTGCTTCACCGGTCGTTTCGCCTTCGTCGACGGCGGTTTCGGCCTCTTTTACAGACGACAGCTTCGCTACGCGATGTTCAGGTCGAGCTACGACCTCGACACCGGCAACTACGCACGTCTCCTACCTCGACTACCAGACCACGTCCGGCCGAACTACATCGGTCAACTTCGACGGCAACTACTTCCTGACCAACGCTCTCGGCGGCGACCACGAGTTCAAGTTCGGATACCAGTACAAGAAGACCCCGGTAGACTCTTTCACCACCTACGGCGGTGACGTCTACGCCGTATCCGACGCCGGCGCGCCGGTGGAAGCCTGGCTCTACCGCGAAGCGGCTTTTTGCTTATACCGGCACCTACCACGCCCTCCACCTCCAGGACGTCTATACCAACGGGCGTGCAACCGTGAAGTTCGGTCTCCGCTACGACCATCAAACCGGTAACAACCTGGAATCATCCATCACCGCCAATATGGTCGCCCCTGATCTGCTGCCTGCCGTTCAGGTGCCGGCTACGGAGCCCATCAAACCTTGGCAGACTCTGTCGCCGCGCATTGGTTTCACGTACGACATGAGCGCGGACGGACGAGACCATCTATTCGAGCGAGCTATGCCCGTTATCTATGATCTTCTCAATCTCGGGCCGCACGTGAGCCGCATGAATGCCGGTCTCGTGGCCGAAATCGACTACCCCTGGACCGATCTCAACGGGGACGGCAACGTCCAGAGAAACGAGATCGACGACACGGATCTTCTTGTACTCACGCAACGTCGACCCGGACAATCCCGGGTCCGTCACGTCCCCGAACCAACGTGATCCCGACACCTCGGCCCCGACGCACCGACGAGATCATTTTCGGAGTCGAGCGCGAGGTCATTCCCAACTTCTCCATTGGAGTCAACTATATCTACAAGCGTTTCGGGAACATGATCTTCGCGGACTACTTCCACGGCGCGTACGGCAGGGAGCTCCCGGCGGCTCTCCCCGACCCTCCCACCCGGGTTGAACTCCTGGGTCCAAACCTCGGAGACCTTCGAGGGCCAAGAGGTCCCCTACTACGAGCTCCGAGAGGGGCTGTCCAGGGTCGGCGACTTGACCGCCAACTGGCCTGATTACCACCAAAGGTACCAGGGCATCGAGATCACGGGCCACAAGCGCCTCTCCAGCGGATGGATGATGAACGTCGGCTTCACATTCAGCGACAATCGAGAGTACTTTGACAGCGACGCGGCCATCAACGATCCGACCGATGTCGACAAGCGCGACGGCGGCCAGATATTCTTCGGCGGAACGTCGTACATGAACTCCCGCTGGACATTCAAGCTCGACGGCATGTACCAGTTGCCCTATGGAATCAACATTGCGGGCAAGTTCAACGGCCGTCAAGGCTACCCCTGGATAGAGACGTTCCGGACGGACAACCGCGCTGGAAACCTCGGCCGAGCCGAAGTGCTCCTCCAGCCAGAAATTGGAGCCAAGCGTCTCGATAACCTGTGGTACATGGACCTTCGCGTCGAGAAGGCTTTCAACTTCGGCCGTACTCGTTGGAGTGCCATGATGGATCTCTTCAACGTGACCAATGCCAATACCGTCCTCGAGATTCACAGACGCCAGAACTTGTCGAATGCGAACCAGATCCGGGACGTCCTCTCCGGACGCATCTTCCGGTTCGGCGTCCGCGTCAATTTCTAGTCGGCTAATATCGGTTTGAATCCACTCCCCGGCGGCCAGGAGGCCGCCGGGGATTTTCTTTGGGACCACGGGCGATGGCCAAAACCGTTAAGCCACTTTGACATATAGACTTAACGCGGACTATCATCACGTGGTGAGGCCGACAGGGTTATCCAACTTTCGAGTCACGAAGACCACACTGCTCCTCCTCTCGTTCTGCTTTTGTTGTTGCGGCAAACCAGAGGTCGAAAAGAAGAAAGAAGAGCTACGCGATCTCAACGTCATCCTGATTACCATCGACACGCTGCGGGTGGACCACGTTGGAGCCTATGAAGGGTCTCGGGCCTTGACGCCTCACCTCGACCGCTTGGCCGGCGAGGGGGTTGTCTTCGAACGGTGTATCGCACAAGCCCCGCTGACATTACCCTCACACACCACGATTCTTTCCGGCACCTATCCCACCTACCACCGAGTACGCGACAACGGTAGCTTCGTCGTCTCAGAGGGCGTGCAGCTTCTGAGCGAGATCGCGAAGACGCGGGGTCTCGTCACATCCGCTTTCGTAGGAGCCTACGTTCTGAGCTCCAAATTTGGACTCGATCAAGGCTTCGACCACTACTCGGACGAGTTCGAACGGACAAAATACCGGACCATACTCCTCAACACCGAAAGACGCGCCGAGAAGGTCCTCGCAGACGCCGAGGACTGGCTCCGCGACCACAAGGATAAGCAGTTCTTCTCTTGGATTCACCTCTTCGACCCTCATAGTCCCTATGCCGCGCCTTCTCCCTTCGACAAATATCCGGATCAACCCTGACCGTGGTGAGGTGGAGTACACCGACCATGCCCTGGGCCGTTTCTTTTCCTACCTACGCGAAAGCGGCCTATACGACAGCAGTCTGATCATCGTGACGGGTGATCACGGGGAAGCGCTCGGACACCACGGCGAAAAAGAGCATGGCTTCTTTGTCTACGAACCATCCGTTCATGTCCCCCTCATCATCAGAGCTCCTTTTGAATTTCCCATTGGGAGGGTCGATGGACTCGTCCAGCACGTCGACCTCGCCCCCACCGTCGTTGATGCCCTGGGTATGCCGATTCCTGACGCGTTCCAGGGAGAATCGCTGTTGGGTCTTATGTTCGGCATCGATGAGGCCGATCGGTCCATTGCTTATACCGAAACCTATTACCCGAGACTTCACTACGGATGGTCGGAGCTCAGAGCCCTTTATCATGACGAGATGAAGTACATCCTCGCTCCCGAGGAGGAACTCTACCGGGTCCGTCACGATACAGAGGAGAACACCAATCTTGTTTCCGACCCGTCCTCTGAGAGTCGACGAAACGATCTAAGAGAGAGGCTTCTGAATTTCATCGACAGGCAATCTTCTGGAGCCACATCCCCCACGGAAGTGATTCTGAGCCGCCAAGACCTGCAGGCGCTGCGATGCTCTGGGATACGCCACCGTGCGATCCGATACAAGAGACGATACGCCTCTTCCCGATCCAAAAAACAAAATCGAGATCTTCAACCTTCTCGAAGAGGCGACGGATCGGCTGAATGCGGAAGATTACGACGAGGCAATCGCCACGGCCAACGAAGTCATCCAGCGCGAGCCAGAGCTCCTGGGCGCCCACGGCTTGCTCGGGAAAGCACTCCAAGGCAAACGAATGTACCGGGAAGCTCTCGAGAGCTTCTACCATGTCGCGGAGGTGGATCCTGCCTTCAATCTCATCATGATCGACATCGTCAACTCACTCATCAATATCGGAGACTATGACCGGGCAATTCGCGAAGCCGGGGCATTCATCGAGAAATTTCCAGACAACCCTCTTTTGTATGAAGAAATGGGTTTTGCGTATTTTTTCAAGCGTGATTTTCGCCAATGCCTTGAAGCTCTTGGAACGCTCCATAAAATTAGAGAGCAACCCCGTGGCGTTGAGCAAAGCCGGGGAGATATACGCCATCCAAGGTGACTACGCGACGGCGGAATCCTATCTCCGTCGAGCCCTAGCAGAGAATCCGGCGACCAAGGGCTCCTACTATGCTTTGGCGCAGATCGAAGAAGCGAGGGGGAACGCCGACCAAGCCGTGGATTATTACGATAAGGAGCTCGAGAACGACCCATCGGAATTCAGAGCTTCCTTCAACGCCGCCGTCCTCTTGAGAAACAAAGGCCGGTATGATCTGGCGATTCCCTACTATCGGAGGACCTATTACGCCAACCCCGGTTTCAACATGTCCTACTTCATGATCGCCAACTATCTGCTCGAGCAGAACCAAAACCTCGATGAGGCCGCTGCCTTGTGCAAACGGGGGATCGAGGTCATGCCGGATGAGGAATCGGTGCTTCTAGGCTATCAGATTCTGACCCGCGTCTACGCCAAGCTCGGGGACGAAGAAAACTATCGATTGTGGTTGCAGAAGGGAAACGAGATGCGCGAGAACCTTCCCCAAAAGGCAGTGAGCGAGCTCAGCCTTTTGCTTTGATCTCGGCAATGAGCCGTTCGACCTTGGGAACGTCGCTCCCGTATCGATCGCGTGGTGCGGTACGCACGAATTGTTCCAGATGAGGAATCGCCTCTTCGAAACGGTTGAGCTGGATCAACAGGGTACCCAGGTTGTAGAGCGTGTCGAACTGCTCCGGATCGATCTCGGTCGTACGCTGCCACGCAGAGATGGCCTCTTCCTCACGACCCGTCCCGGCATAGACGACACCGAGCCCATTCCAAGCCCTCGCCAGACGCGGATCCAGATCGAGAGCGCGGCGGAAATTTCTCTCCGCATCCGGTAGTCGATTAGCACTGAGGAAGATGGAACCCAAATTACTGTAGCCGCTGGCATAGCTCGGGTCCAAATCGAGGAGCTTTCGTACGGTTCGTATCGCATCCTTCGGCCTTCCCAAACGCGCATAGGTTACGCTCAGGTAATTATAGGCCTCGGCGTAGGTCGGATCGCTCGCAATGACGGCCTCGAGGACGCCGGCGGATTCTTCGAGTTCTCCCACCTCCTGGAGGTACAAGCCAAGACGACCCATCATCGTGCGCGTCCGAACCGAGTTTCCAAGTGCGTTCTCGAGAACGGCGATAGCTTCGCGCGATCTCCCGGTCTCATGGAGAACGTGGGCGAGATTTGCATGGGCGTTCGCGAAATTGGGACGCTCCTCGATGATCTCTCTGAAGAGCCGGATCGCTTCCTCGGAACGGCCCGAGCTATGGGCGGCAAGACCGTCATCCAGCTTGTCGGAAAGATGCACCAGCCGCTTCGGGTCGTCATCTTCCGTGTACTCTTTGGACTCGGTCCGCGCAGCCGGATCCACGACGTAGCCGAGCGCTCGGAGTCGAGAAACGCTCTCACTGTCCAGGTTTGCGGGCCCAACCTTCCGTGATTCTTCGGTTGAAAAGGACTCCACCACTCGTCGCAAGGCTGGACGCAATGTTCGACTCGTTTCCTCTTGCTCTTTGTAGAGATTCCGGCTTTCATCCGGGTCCTCCGCTAAGTTGTAGAGCTCCGGAATGGGTAGATCCACAAACTTGTAGCGGCCGCTGTAGACACCGGTCAATGGGGCCCAGTTCCGGTTCAGGTTGTTCGCCATCGCCTCGAAGTAGATCTCCCGCTCTTCTTGACCGGAGGAGCCGAGGATCAGAGAAACCAGCGACTCTCCTTGATGACTCTCGAGGGGTGGCAATCCTGCGAGCTCCAGAATCGTCGGCGCCAAGTCAATCAGTCGAACCCGCGTCGGCACCCTACGGCCGGCCGGTAACACCCCCTGCCAGTGAAGAACGAGCGGAACGTGCAACGTGCTCTCGTAGGCAAACATCCCATGAGTCTTCTCGCCATGCTCTCCGAGGCCCTCGCCATGATCGGCCGTGAGTACGACGAGGGTGTTCGTGAGCTTCCCCTCCTTCTCCATCCCTTTCAGGAAGCGTCCCAATGCGTCGTCGACGTAGGCAATTTCGCCCGTGTAGAGATCATCAGGGTGAGACTCCCGAAACGGTGAAGGTGGCATGTAGGGGTGGTGCGGGTCCCAAAGATGAATGAATGCGAACCACGGCTCGTCCCCCAGTTCGTTCAACCATGCGAGAGCCGGCTCGAGAACCTGATCAGCCGGACGCTCGGAAATAGTCAAGTCGTAGAACTCGCGGCTTCGGGACTCCGGCGAGCTCCCCCTCAGTTGGACGAGTTGGTAGCCGCCCGTGTCCCCGTAGAAATCGTCATAGAGCTCGAATCCTTGACCCAATCCGAAGCGCGAGTCGAGCGCGAAAGAACCGATGAACGCCGCCGTCCGGTACCCAGATTCCTGGAACGTTTCCGCCAACGTCACCTGCTCGTCATCCAAGCGAAACGAGCCGTTGTCCCGAACACCGTGGAAGATCGGATAGGCTCCGGTAAACAACGAGGCATGAGATGGAAGCGTGATGGGTGCTGACGAGATGGTCTTATCGAACACAACCCCCGCTGCTGCCAATCCGTCAATAGTCGTGGTCTTCACTTCGGACCCATAAGCACCCACGTGGTCGGCCCGAAGCGTATCGATGCTAATCAAGAGTATGTTGGGTGACGGCCGAAGCTCCAATGTTTCTGGAGCGCTGCCACCCTTGATCCAGAGGAGCATGGAGACAACGGCTATCGCCGACAATGTTATCCAGACCACTCGGCGAACCCAACGCTTCGAGCCCGCTTGTGGAATGGTCTCAGGCAAGGCTATCTTGCTGTCAAGATTGCTTTTTCTCTTCTTCTTCTTTCGAGACACCCACAGATCTTATCAAACGTTTGCCGTGTGTTGCCTACAATTACCCAAACCTGCTCTCACTTTCCAACGGTGGCCTCCATGGGTGTCACTACCATGACCGCAATTTCGACGATCTTTCGGGTACATTCGTCGACGTTGTCTGCGTCAAGATCCTTCCCGGCTGCCGCCAGTTGCACCTTCGCGTATTCAACGGCGTCCTCAATGGATGAAATGCTCTTCGGCATCTCGAAATCTCTTCCCGAGTTGATCGCACGATAGGACTTGCGAAGGAGAGCCACGCCCTCGGGATTGACAATGGTCGTCGCATCAAAGATGCCCTTGGCTTTCTCTATATCTTCGCCGAACTCCGGTGGGAATTTTGTTTCGGGCGCGGCAAGCGAGATCGCTTCCATAATCAGTTTGAATGACATCTCCGGATCGGAGTCTATGTCACCAGGCTTTCCCAAGTAGGAAACGGCCTTCGTGATTTTCGCGTCGATTTGGGCTTTATCCGCCCCTTCCAAAGGACCTCCAAGAAACAAACCGGTGATTGCAACGGCTAGTGTAAGAGCTCTTCTCATGTTGACCTCCTAATGTCGTTTGTGAATTCGTGTCCAACTCATCTATCAGCGTAACCGTCGTACTCCCTCCGTTTGTTTACCAATCCTGGACAAAAAAGGGGACAGGTCTGGACAGGTCCCTTTTTTGTCCAGGATTGGGTAAACAGATCCTTGGTTCGAAACGGTTACTCATGTGGGTTATATATGGGCGCAACCGCGGCGTTTCAGAAGTTCTCCATTGACGGAGAGAGTGCTCCTAGGAGTGTCGCGGACAGCCCAATGACGGACGACGCGCTCTACGATCAGTTGATCGCTCCCATGGAGTCCCGGATGATGCGCACGATTTGGCGTGTGGTGCGGCAGAGTGAATTGGCGGAGGATACACTTCAAGATGCTCTTGCCATCATCTGGAGAAAGCGCGAACGTCTCCGGCGACACCCGAATCCCCAGGCTCTGATTCTAAAGATCTGTTTGAATTGCGCCTACGACTCTTTGAGGAAACGGGAGCGGTTCCAGAAGCTACAAGACCTGTCGAAACTGAGCGCACACGAAGGACAGCCTTTCACTGACGGCCCCAACGAGCTGGCAAGAAAAGCGGTTGAAGAAGAGGTTCTACAAGCGATCCGCCGTCTACCGCACCAGCAGGCTGTAGCGGTCTTGATGCGCATCGTCCAGGACGAGCCCTACGACATCATTGCGGGAGCGATGGGTTGCAGCGAAACGACGGTCCGCATCCACGTGTCGAGGGGAAGGAAACGCCTAAGCGAGTGGCTCGCCCATCTCAAGCCAACATCGTTCGAGGAGTCTCGAAATGAGTGATCCAAATAGGAACAACGGAAACACGGATGACCTTTTGAGAACAGTCTTCAAAGATGACCTTCCTCCCGACGTCCAGCGGAGCATGAAGGCCCGGTTCGCTCAGTTCCGAACCACACTAGACGCGACCGGCCGAACCGAGCCCTGGAAGGACTTCTTCGATCTCGGCAACCGGCCGCTGTTGCGATGGATACCGGCCAAGGAAGTCCTGGCCTTTTTTTCTCTGTTGATGATGGTTTTGGGTGGCTTCCTTCACGTCTCAGGTGCACGCAGTGCCATGGCGGAAACGATGTCCTTTGTGAATACGTCCGTCGCCATATCGGACCGTTTGCTCAGTGTCACTTCGATGGAATGCAGGCTCCAGTTTCTCTCAGAGGACGGCCATTCTGCCGACGCCACAATCCGTTGGCTTGCTCCGGAGACGATCCGCGTGGATATCCGCCAAGGCGACGACACCAACAAAAGCTTATGGATCGCGGATTCTGATGTCGCCCTTGTCGACCGCATTGGTCACTCGTTCAACGAGTACGAAAGCGTGGAAGAGGTCGAAGAGTCACTCTTCGAGCCGATATTGGGATTCCTCTCTCCGAATAGGCTGTCAGAGGCTATTTACGGCAAGTGGAAACCCAAGCGATATGAAGTGACGGAAAATGAGGAGCGATTGACATTGGTTTACACCAACTCGGAAGGGAAAACTCTTCTCGAAATGACGGTGGATTTGAGCAACGACCTTCCCACGAGCATCAAGAAATTCGCGTCGAAAGGTGCCGATTCCGAGGCAGCAAAAGAGCAGATTCTGGAAGCTCGTTTTGTCTGGGACGAGCCTATCTCATCACAACTCATGATTCCTGAACGATGACGAGGAAGGATGACGGTCAAGATGTCTTCAGAAGCAAGTAGAGGAAAGCTCGCAATCCTCCTGGGTAGGGCAACGATGTTCGTGATTCTGATCGCTGCTGTCGTCCTCTCAGGACGATTCACGAATTTCATGAATGCCTACGGTCTGGTCTTCGTTTTGTTGGGTGGAGCGGCCCTGACCTTGATGAGTTTTAGTTTTCACGAGATCGTTGCCGCATTCAAAGAAACCGGCAGAACGAATCGAAGCGCAGCGGAGATCCACAAATCCACCATTTTCTGGGAATCAGCTACCAGGAATTACTGGATGGTCGGAGCTCTAGCTACGCTAGTGGCTTTTGTCGTTGCCATGACTTCGGAGGGCGGTATACAGGGGATTACTGAGAGGATGGCCACTTCATTGATACCTACCGTCTATGGAGCCATTCTCAGCGTGGTCTGTCTCGTGCCGGCGTTGAAGTTGAGGTCCCAGCGTGCACTTGATCTTCGAGTTGAGCCGACCGAAGAGAATGAGGAGATCTCCGCCTCGATCCTGACGCATATCGTCGGCTACACGCTGTTCATTACCATGATCGTCGGGGTGCTGATAAACGCGGACATGAATGCCACTGAGCCGATTTTTTCGGCATGGGGGTGGGTGATGTACTGGCCGTCTCTCCTCATCGTTCTCGGCGGAACCATTGCTATAGCAACGTTCGTCGGAACCGCCGCGGGAGGACAGACCTTTACTTTTGGGTTTGCGGTTACGGGCTTCATCGGCTCGCTCATGGGTTGCATTCAGGTTCTTCTGGGTTTCTCAGCCAGAAGCATCGAGGAAATCGCCGTTGCGATGACTTTCGTTCTATCATCTTGCTTCTTCGCACTACTGGGCATGATGCTGGTGGGCGCTCCATTAGAGGACCGAACACTCAAAAGCTCAACTAGCGCGAGACACTCGACCATGAGCCGTGTCGCTTGGTACGTGTTTCCACTTGTCACGCTGATTCTGATCGTCGTGACATTCGTCCTGGTGATCACGCCGATGACGGTGCCCAAGTAGACCTCCCCCTCATCCAGGGTGTGAAGAACCATCTGCGAGAACAACCAGCACCCCCCCATCGCTCGGCTGATTCGAAAGCTCAAGTTTTCGGGTATCTCGAAATCGCTGCGCGAGAGACGTCAATGTTCCCCGCGGTCTTCGGTATCGCCGAGCCCCCCCAGCTCCCGGAGTCAACCGAGCTGTGGGAAGAGAAATTTCTCGATCTTGCGGATGATCACCCCGGGTCTGGCAATCGCACTCGCCCGCCGGCCGTGGGACGGCTTCACCTACTTCGTAACCAGGTGAAGTTCGTCTTTGAGGTCTTCCGCCAGCCAATGCCGGATGAGCGTCTGATAGGGCATGGACTTCATGGTGGCGAGCTTCTTGATGGCGCGAACCTGAACGGGATCCAAGCTCAGCGTCACGCTCTGCAATCTGTGTCTGCGACTGCCGGAGAGGATAGTTTCGCGAAGCTCGTCCGCCAGCGAGAGGGTAATATCTTCATCAGCGATATCATCCAAGACACCGCGGCTGTCGTAATAACCTGCCCAGTCAGCACCGCCTTTTGTGGATCGCTTCTTTCGCTTATTCTTCACTTCTTCGACCTCCGTGTCTGGCCGTTCCTGTAATAACGGATTTCGACCCGCTTCGTGTCCCATCCCGTAATCACACGGGCGAGGCCTTTTCCCTTGCCTTCAAACACAATCGTGAGGCCGCATAAGCGGGCTCTCCTTCATCTATCTTGCGTATTGTCAGGTGCATCGGTTTGTTCGACGGTCACCTCCGGACTCGAGTCCCGCCGCCTTCCAAGGCGACGGAAGAGGTACAGACTTCCGTGCGCCACGGACACCATCACGAAGAACGCAAGCAATAGGGATACCCAACCCGTGTGAATATAGTAGAAGCTTGGAGCCGAACGGTTCGACAGGGCGGCGGCGACCATCCAGAGGGGAAGAAAGCCCACTAGGGCAGTAAGTGTTCGCCGCCTTAGACGATCTACAGACCCTAGAACCCAATAGGCAATCCCGGTCTCGGCGGCCATAGCAAAGGCTATAACCGCTACCGCTGTCCCTGAGTAAGTCCAGTCGGGGTGATAGAAAAGATAGTGCTCCCCCGGATCAAAGCTCTCGTAGACCATCCAACCGATTCCTGCCAGCCCCGCAACGAGGACGAGTATCCTAGAGACCTGCCGAACAACCCCCGCTATCATCATCTCTTGCTCTCCTCAATTGGTCCGTCAACGTAAGGTCAGCGGCGAGCGGCGCTCACAAAGAGTCCAATCATTCTAACAATGAATAGAGCTCGAGCGCCGCTCGAGCCATGGGGCTTTTCAGAAGACTTATTCATAATGAGTCCATATCCGGAGTACTTTGACGGTTCTTTCTTTCTCCAGAACCTGGTAAACCAAGCGGTCCTGGACGTTGATGCGCCGCGAGCAAGCGCCGTCAAGGTCGCCCACCAGTTTCTCGAAACGAGGTGGCGTTCCGAAAGGATCGCGGCGCAGGATCTCCAAAAGGGCCTCGGCCTTTCGGCGTAAGTTGGCCCGGGCGATCCTGGCGGCGTCTTTCTGGGCTTGCATCGTGTAGACGATTCGCCATGTGGCGTCGTGAGTCACCAACCCGGCTCTTCTACTCCGGCTTCAGATACTTGTCGTACCAGGCGAGGAATCGCTCGTAAAGGTCCTTCGTGTATTTTGGGACATTGATACCGTGGTGTTGATTGGGATAGACGACCAGCACCGTTTCCCTCCCCAGTCGCTTCATGGCTTGATACATCTGCTCGGAGTTCTGGATAGGCACGTTCCAATCCTTCTCTCCGCCGATCCATAGCGTGGGGGTGGTGATGTTCTGGACCTTGTTGAACGGCGACAGGCGTTCCCAAAGGTCCCGCTCCTCCCAAGGCAATCCCAGCTCTTTCTCGTACCAGCGTTGATACTGGTCATGGCCATAATTGGCGACCCATAGAGCACCGCTGGCGCCGGAAACAGCGCCCTTGAACCGGTCGGTGGAGGTGATCACGTAGTTGGTCAAGATGCCACCGTAGGACCAACCTCCCACTCCGAGTCGGGTTGGATCGGCGTAGCCCAACTCGATGGCATGGTCGACAGCGGCAAGCACATCTTGGCGATCCAGGTTGCCCCAATCCCGCCAAATGGCCGTGCAGAACTCGATGCCGTAGCCGGTAGAGCCGCGGGGATTGGGCATGACCACCACGTAACCCTGGGCGGCGAACAACTGGGCCTCGAAATCGAATCCGAAATCGTACTGCGCCTGCGGCCCTCCGTGGATCCAGAGAAGGGTTGGATAGCGGAAGTCGGGATTGAAGGCGGGCGGCTTGTAGATGAAAGCCTCGACCTCGGTACCGTCAGCGCTCGAGAACCGCACCTTGTCCGGCGTCGAAAGCTTGATGCCCGCCAACGCTTTTTCGTTGTGGTGCGTGAGTTGCTTTGGTTCGCTTTGGCTTCCGGGACTGATGGCAAAAAGGTTGCCGGGGAGCGTCGGCTCGCTCACGAGAGCTACCAGCTCAGGCCCTACATCGGCGGCGGCTAATCGGCGGGAGCCTCCGATGGAACGTTCGAGTTCTCCGCCGGCCACAGGCATGGCGGCGAGATGAACCTGTCCCTCATCCTCGAGCAAGAAATAGACCCTTTCCCCGTCCGTCGAGAATCGAGGGGCCGCAACGTTTCGATCGAGATCCTGCGATAGAATCGTCGGCTCCTTCTCTCCAGGCGTTATCAGGGCCAGCTCGACCTGTGCAAAGGGCTCGATCCACTCCGTTGTCGTCAAGTAGGCCAGCCGATCGGAGCTCGGGTGCCACACCGGGCTCTTGTCCGTGCCGGGATGGGTCGTGACCCGAACCAGGGTCTTGCCTTGGTCGGGGTTGTCGGGCTCCACGAGCCAGATATCGGTGTTGTAGTTGGTGTCAGGCTCCTCCGTGCGATTGCTGACGAAAGCAATGACACGTCCGTCCGGCGACCACGCGGGCTCGGTGTCGTCGTAATCCCCGGAGGTGATGGGCCGGGCCTTTTTTGTTCCTACATCGCACACGAACAGGTGAGTGCGGCGACGATCCAAGTAACCTTCGTAATCTCGTTTAACCTGAAGCCGGTCGACCACCCACGGATCGGGCCACTCGGTTTCCGCGTCCTTTTCTGTGTCGTTCTCCTCTTCATCCTCTCCCGGTTTCGGATCGCGGATCACCAGCACCAAGCGGCGGCCGTCGGGTGACCACTCGTAGGCTTCCACTCCCTGCTCGATCTCGGTCAACGGGTTGGCTTCGCCACCCCGTCGGTCCAGCACCCAAACTTGCGCCTTCTCATCGTTACGAGCCGACAGAAAGGACAGATACTTGTCATCGGGACTCCAACGCGGTTGAGTGGCCGAGCACCCCTTGGCGGTCATGGGAATGGCATCGCCTCCGGAGGTCGCTACCATCCAAAGGCGTGTCTCCGCACGGTTCGTCTCGAGCTCTCGCGTGGTCACCGTGTAAGCGACCCACTTGCCGTCCGGGCTGATTCGGGGGTCTGCGAGATCTTCCAACGCGAAATAGTCTTCAATCTCGAGGTGGCGTTGCTCGGTCGGTTCCTCCGCCGGGGCAATCGGCGATGGTGTGATCGATAGAAGTCCCATCAAACTGAGTCGTAAAAACATGCGCTTGTCCATCTCAACTCTTCTCCGTTCCAGGAGCCCCCCTCGATTCCGCGTCGGGTCGGCGCCGATGCCGAGTCAGAGTTTCCGGGCCCCATGCTAAGACCACCGCCACCGCTACCGAGACGTGAAGCACGGTGGAGATCACCTCCGTTTGCAGTGGAAGCGTACCGCCCACTTCAGCGAAAAGTGAAAAGGTCGCGTTCCCCATGAAATGAAGAAGGAACGCCGACAGAACACTCCTGTCTGTGTGGTTGTAGACCCATGTGTAGATGACCGCCAGCGCAATGACCTGGATGTTCCAAAGCCAGAACATGGTGCTACCGAATCCAATAGCTCCCTGGGATGTGTCCTTCATGAAAAACAATGGTAGGTGCCATAGCGCCCACACGACTCCCAAAACCAAGCTGGCTGATAAGGCCGAGCGCTTCTTTTGAAGCGGCTCGAGCGCGAATCCGCGCCACCCCAGCTCTTCCGCCAACGGACCCCCAAGAATCATAATGACGAAAAATCCAATCAGATGGGCGGGATGCGTCAACGTCTCCATGTTGGCGGGAGGCGGGTTTCCACCCAGAGCCGAATCGATGATATAGCCTACGATGGCGATGGCTGGAAAGAGAGCCAAAGTGAGGATCAACCACCGCAGAGGAATCCGACGCAGTCGAAAGAATCGTTGCCAGAGCTCTCGTCCCGCCTCGCGACCGCCCGTGCGGTAAGTGGACGCAACGCCCATGATGGACGGTCCGAACGCACCGATGAGAACGATCGACATCATCAGCGGCCGAGCGGGCTCCCACACGATCATAGGAATCCAGAACATCCAAGAGAAGGCGAAAGTCAGCAAGAAGAAGCCAATGACGCTATTCATCACATCGCTACCGATCGTTGGAATCGTCGGATACCGGAGTTTATAGCAAAAAAGTCTCACAGTCGTCTCATAAAGAGGGCGTCTTTGGCGGTAATCACCTTGGCACCCGGGCGACTAAGCCGAGGTCGATGCACGAGTCAGATAACGAGCGGCCCTTTGCCGCGTCATGCCGTGACAAATTAGAATCAGCGTAGGATGTTATCGATCGCTCGAATGCCCGAGATCGGATATTGGAGTCGAAGAATGACTATGCGTCTCATTGTTCTGCTGACCGTCACCCAGCTCTTTGCCACACGAGGCGCGTCCGCTCAAGAGCTCTACGCTCCCGACAGGCCCGAGCCGGGGTCGGTTGAAGCTATCGAGCGTTTCACGACCGACCCGCGCTTCTCGAGTCCATGGGTCGCCTATGTTCCCGAGTCTTCGACCGTTCCCTCCCCTGCGGATGTGTTGGGCTACGTCGCGGGCGCCGCGGGCGAGCTGACTCATACCGACGACATCTATCGCTATTTCAGGGAGCTCGATCGCACATCGAACCGTGTCCATATGGAAACCATCGGTCAGAGCGAAGAAGGACGTGACATTCACCTCGTCGCTGTCGGCGACGAGGCCCTCATCGGTAACTTGCCCCACCTCAAAGAGCTGACAGCGGCACTTGCCGATCCCAGAGTGACGATGCCCGAACGAGCTGAGCATCTCATGGGCGAAGCAAAACCCTTCTATTACTTGAACGCCGGGCTCCATGCCGATGAGACGGGGGCCTCCGAAATGGTGATGGAGCTCGCGTACCGTCTTGCCGTTTCGGAGACACCGATGATCCAGGCCATCCGCAAGAACGTCGTCGTGCTCATCAATCCGGTGGCCAATCCGGACGGCCGGGCCAAAATGTCGGATTGGTTCGTGAGACACCTCAAAGGAAAAACCGACTTCGACACGTTGCCGCGACAATCTCCCCCCTACTGGGGCCCCTATGTCTTCGTCGACATCAATCGCGATGCCCACCAGCTCACTCAGGAACCCACGAAGGCGGTTCATCGCATGTTTCACGAGTATCATCCTGTGACCATCCACGATCTTCACGAGGCGATTGCCTTTCTCCAGACGTGGAACGGGACCGGCCCCTACAACCCTTATCTAAATCCCATCGTGACCAGCGCTTTCCTGGAGATGAGCTTTCGCGAGGTTACCGCCTTGACCGCCTTCGGCATGCCCGGAGTATGGACGTGGAACTTCGGCGAAGGATTCGGCCACCATTTTCTCGACTCGATTGCCATGAACCATAACAGCATCGGTCGGGGCTATGAGACATACGGTAATGCCACCGGCGAGACCGCGGACCGGATCGTCCCCCCCAGCGAAACGACCAGGGAGTGGTATCGTCCGTTGCCTCCCGACCCGGCCGTCACATGGTCCATGAGAAACAATGTCAACTATCAACAAACGGGATGTCTGGCGATTCTCGACTATGCGGCGAAACACGCACAGGAGATGTTGCGCAATTTTTATCGCACGGGATTCGACTCCTGGCGGAAGGGCGTCGAGGAAAAGCCTTACGCCTTCGTGGTCCCTGTTGAGCAAGGTGATCGACTCCGTGTTGCTGAGATGGTCAATCGACTTCTCAGTCAAAAGATCGAAGTCGGAAGGGCGACCACAACGCTTGCGGTCGACGAAGGAGTATTTCCAGAGGGCAGTTACGTGATACGGCTCGACCAGCCCTACCGCAACTATGCCGTCGACCTTCTGAGCCCACAGGAGTTCCCCGAAGACGATCCCAATGCCCCTTACGATGACATCTCCTGGGCGTTACCCGTTCACTACGGTGTCGAGGCCGTCCCGATCGACGACAAAGCGATCCAACAATTCTCAATCGAACCACTCGATGAGGCTGTTCATCCAAAGGGTGACGTCCGTGGTTCCGGGCCGGTCTTTCTCCTCAAAGATACCGGTCAAGAAGCGCTACTCGCGGCTCGATATCGTCTGGAGCGATTCCAGGTCGAGATTGCCGAAGCCTCGTTCGAGATCAACGGTGCAACCTATCCAGTAGGCTCCTGGATTCTCCCCCCACAAGACGGTTTGAGCTCGGCACTCGAAGCGGTCGCTTCAGAGCTGGCACTCGACTTCGATAGCACAAGGTCAGCTCCCGATGTCCCTCGACATGAGTCAGCCGTACCGCGTGTGGGAGTGTGGGTTCCCTGGGCCGACACGGACTCCTCCGGATGGATACGCTACACCCTCGACCAAAGGAAGATTCCTTATACCTACCTGCGAGACGAGGAGATCCGAGCCGGGGATTTAAAGGAAAGCGTCGACGTCATCTTGTACGGCAACGTCTTGCTCGAGCTGCCCGGGCAAATCCATGGTATCGAGCGGAAACATGGACCCTTGCCTTTTACGAAAACAACCGAGTTCCCGAGTCACGGCGCTCCTGTCGCTTCGGAGGACATCACGGGAGGGATTGGATGGAAGGGGTTGGCCAATCTCCAATCCTTCCTCGACGATGGAGGTCTACTCGTAACGATGGGCCGAGGAACTAAGCTGGCGCTCGAGAGTGGCTTGGTCCGGAATGTCCGCCCCGTGACCATTGACGGATTTTCTACTCCCGGGGTGGAGCTCGAAGCCACCTTCGCCCAACCCGACCATCCGTTGGCCTACGGCTACCCGGCGGCCATCTCCGTCTTTCGTTCGAACTACACGGTTTATGACGTCCCACGGCGCTGGCTCACCATGGCCTATTGCACCTCCTGTCTCGACGGTCCGGCGGACGATCGTGGCGTCGTTCTTCAATGGGGGGGCGAAGACGGAAACAACATGGTCGTCAGCGGCGGGGCTCGGAAGGAAGCATCACTCGCCGGCAAACCGGCCATCTTAGATATGCCCGTGGGCAAGGGACATGTCCTTGCCTTTAATTTCAATCCCATGCATCGCGACTTGAACCGATCGGACTATCGACTGTTGTGGAACGGACTCTTGAACTGGCGTCACATTCTCGAGCGGTGAGGAAGGCGCTCCAACGGAAGCTCCGTCCCCGATGTGGCTTCGATAGGATCGTTACGGAACCGCGATCGCCGCATGGGGTTGGCGACTGTATCGGTCGATGAGTCTTTGCTGTCTTGTGAAGGCCACTTCTAGTCCCCACTAATAAGCCACCTGACATACGAATGCAGACGGTTCATTCGAGCGCTTTCCAGCTATTTGGCAATCGGTTCAAATTTTTGAATCCGTTGATTTATACGCTTTTTTTCGTTCTCAACTTTGCCGCATTGTGATACGTTTGCATCTTGAGTTGGGGGGCAGTGATGGCGTCGAAGTCCAGCCGATGGCGGTTCTTCACCATACTGCGACTCCCTATCTCTCATCGAATGCTCCGAGATCCTCTCTCAATGAAAGATGTCGAGCCGTTCGAGCAACCCATTCCAATTCCTAATCCAATACATGTGATTCCAAAGGAGGCCCTATGTCACGATGGAAAACAGCCGCAATCGTGCTGTGCTGCATTGTGTTAGCCGGCTCCACGGCATCGCGCAAACGAACCGGGTCGGTACCGCGGGACGTGACGGATGACACGGGGGCGGTTCTACCCGGTGCGACGGTGGTCCTTAGCGAGTGAAAACCTCATTGGCGAGCACCGAACCCTGGTCACCAACGATGTGGGCGTGTTCCGGCTTCCGTCCTTCCGTGGGCACATATACCGTGGAAGTCTCGATGCAAGGCTTCGATACCGTCCGCATGGAGAACCTCGATGTCCGCCTCAATACCACGGCTACGGTCAACGTCACGCTGAAGATTGCCACCCTGCCGAGACGATCACGGTCGTCGGTGAGTCTCCGGTGCTGGACGTCACCCAGTCCGGTTCTTCGACGAGCTTCAAGAACGAGATGCTCGAAGAGCTGCCGACGGAGCGCAACATGTACGACCTCATGCAGGTCGTCCCCGGGTATGAGCCGACTATGGAGACGGGCAGTCGGACCGTGTGGTGGCCTTCGGCTCCAACCGGCAGTCCAACTCCTGGAACATCGACGGCGTGAACCTTCGGGACCCGAGACCGGCGCCTGCCTGGTGGGACGTCAATCCCGACAACATCGAGGAAGTCGAGGTCTTGGGTGTGGGGGCTCCTGCCGAGTACGGTAATCACCTCGGGGCGGTCTTGAACGTGGTGACCAAGAAGGGCGGCAACAGCTTTCACGGCGGGGGAAGCCTTTTCTGGCAGACGGCGTCGCTGACCGGCACGAATGTCATGGTGGACGACTTTGGTTTCAACCGAAAGAAATTCTGCAATGCAACCTTCCAACTCGGCGGTCCCTTCTGCGCAGGACAAGATGTGGTTCTTTGCCTTCGGTGAAGCACCTCGAGACTCCTGCACCGAGCCGGGTAATCGATCCCGCCCTAGCCGTCACCAACGTACCGAATGACATCCTACGACCTCAAAGTCACGGCCCGACTGGGAGCGGTCACGAGCTCACCGGTTTCATCCACCGGAGCGAGTTGGCGGGCTCGACTCCTCCAGTTCTACGCCCCACATCGTCGCTGGGCTCCGAATGCGGCACGAATCCCGCTTGGGGCGCCAGCTTGTCTCGACGTTGTCGACCAACTTCTTCTGGAGTTCCACTACGCCGGCTGGTGGTCGGACGACATCAATCTCTCCCAAACGGGAAGCTCTCGACGACGCCCTTCATCGACTACACCCCGCCCGACGGCGGTCCCACGACCTACTCGGGTGGCGTTTGGTGGCCCTGGGACTACGTAACCTGGAGGCAACAGTTCAGAGGCAAAGCCACGTACTACACCGAGAACTTCCTGAACAGCCAGCACGAGTTCAAGTTCGGCGTACAATACTCCGAGGCTCGGCGCAAACCAACGTGGAGTGTGGACCCAACGGGACGTACAGCTATCACTACTACTGGCTACTTCTATCGTTCCTATCGGGATCCGTACAATATGGTGGAGAGTCTCGGACCTCGGTTTCTTCGTGGATGATTCCGTCACGGTCAACGACCAGTCTGACCCTCAACCTTGGGGTCCGCTTCGATCACAACACCGGGCGATTTTCCCGACTACGATCGCCTGACGGTTGGCGAACCGTCGATTTCGCCGGCCAGTTTGTCACGCCCACCGGTGAAACGGTTCCTGGGGTCTCCCGGGACTTGATCAACTGGAACCTGGTGTCTCCGCGGGTAGGCTTCGCCTGTCAACCTACTGGTGACGGACGTTCCGTGATCAAAGGCTCGTTCGGTGTCTACTATGACCAAAACGTCATCGGTAACTGGGATGCACCGCCGCCGGGGCTCCCGACGTTTACAGGTCAGATCCTCAATCCGGACACGGGAGAGTACGAGACGTTGTACGAGATCACTTCGGAAGACATTGGTTTCAATCCGGATCTCAAAGCGCCGCGAACGCTTCAATACGCCCTCGGATTCGAGCAGCAGGTGTCGAACGAGGTCGCCTTGGGCATTCAGTACGTGTACAAGACCACGAAAGATCTTGTCGGTTGGGAAATCCTCGGCGGTACCTACGAGGAAGTTCCCTTTACCGATCCCTTCACAAATACCCAGTACACCATGCTGAGCGCCATCGAGCTTCCGGTCATCCGGAAAGGCAACCGCCCGGGATCGTTTCCTGGAGGTGAAGACCTCGAGTACTTCCAGAACTACCACGGCGTCGCCTTTACCTTCGACAAACGCTTTTCCCAGAACTGGAGTCTGGGAGGGTCTTATACCTGGTCACGCTCGGAAGGACGCATCCCCCGCATGCTCGCGCAGACCCAGTTCAATCCCTTTTACGGAAGCTCGGAAGGAAGCGACCCCAACCAGTGGCTGAACACGGATAGCCTCTTGCAGGGCGACCGGCCACACATGTTCCGGGCCCAAGGGGTGTACCGCTTTCCTTACGAGATCCAAATCGCTGCTTCGGCGGAGTTCAGCAGCGGTCGGGCTCACAGCCGGCAGATCCGCGTCGGTGGCCTGGCCCAGGGCGGCATCGATGTGATCATGGAGCCCATCGGGGCGTACCGCTATTCGCCGATCAAGAACATCGACCTCTCTATTGGAAAACGCATCTACATTTCAGACCAAGCGTTCTTCCGGCTGGAGGGCTGGATTTTCAACCTGCTCAACTCGGATCAGGAGCTGTTCTTCTCCACGTTGAGGTTGCAGAGTGCCGGGGACGAGTTCACACCCGACACCTGGATGAAACCTCGTCGCTTACAGATACGGGCCGGATTCTACTTCTAACCGAGTAGGGATTGTCCGTCAGGGGAGGCCGTTTGGCCTCCCTCTTTTTTTATCTCCGAGCATTCACTAAGATCCGGGTAACATGCGCTTCGTCATCTGCGTCGTCGGCCTCTCTGTCCTCGTCGGCACCACCTCTGCTCAGCTCATTCCCAAGTTCCACGACCGCACGGACGAAGCCGGATTAACGGTCGTCACCTACTCCGGCGGTCGCGACAAGAACCACATCCTCGAGTCTACGGGAAACGGGATTCTGCTCTTCGACTACGACCTCGATGGATTCGTCGATCTCTACGTCGTCGGTGCCTACGGGTTGCCCGGCGACGGCACAACCGAAAAGCACGCCAACGTCCTCTACCACAACAAGGGGGACGGAACCTTCGAGGACGCGACGGGCCGAGCCGGCGTTGGCGTGGCCGCTTACGGGCATGGGGGCTGCGTGGGTGACTTCGACGCCGACGGTTGGCCGGATATGTACATCACGAACTACGGCCCGAATGTTTTGTACCGGAACAATGGCGACGGCACGTTTTCGGACGTTACCGAGCGAGCCGGCGTTGGGGACCCAAAATACAGTATCGGCGCCAGTTTCTTCGATGCCGATGGAGACAAAGATTACGATTTGTTCGTTTCCAACTATCTCGAGACCAACTGGGACGAGGTGCACGTGGCCCGTCGTACCCGACGGTGGCGAGGGATGGTCGAAGTTCTTGACGGCCCGAAAGGGCTGGAGAAGCAATCGAACACATTTTATCTGAACGACGGTGATGGTACGTTTACCGAGGCGACCCGTGAAGCCGGATTCGACGTCGGGGCGGACAGTTATGGAATGGGCGTGATGAGCTTCGACTACGACAATGACGGCGACGTCGACCTCTACGTCGCCGGCGACAGCTCTCCCAATTGCCTCTATCGAAACCGCGGTGACGGAACCTTCGAAGAAGTAGGTGTTGTGACCGGAAGCGGCTATACGGCTGACGGCAACACCCAGGGGAGCATGGGCGTACACTTTGGTGACTACGACGGCGACGGCTGGTTCGACATTCTGGTCACCAATTTCTCCAATGACTACTACACTCTCTACAAGAACCTCAACGGAAAGCTCTTCATCGACCAGTCCTTTGCCGTCGGCCTCGCCGTGCCCACATTTTCGTCTCTCGGATGGATCGCCGCATTAATCGATGTTGATCTCGATCGGGATTTGGATATTTTCTTTTCCAACGGACACATTTACCCGCAAGTCGATTTGGAGCCTTCCTTGCACGAGCTTTACCGTCAGAGGAATCAACTCTTCATTCAAGAGAACGGAAAATTCACGGAAGTCACCGACGAAGCAGGCGACGTTTTCAACGTGGTGGAGTCGAGTCGCGGTGGAGGCTTCGCCGACCTCGACAATGACGGGGACCTCGACATCGTGGTGAGCAACCAAGATGCCAAACCGACCTATCTCGAAAACCGAACTGAAACGCCTTATCACTGGGCGATGTTCCAGTTAGAGGACACCATCGGCCCACCGCAAGCGCTCGGTGCTAGAGTCGAGATCGTAGCCGGAGGTGTGACCCAGATGCGGGAGGTCTCGTCCGGAGGCACGTACGCATCGCAGAGCGATTTCCGGGCTCACTTCGGCGTTGGAGATAGCACGACACTCGACCGCGTGAGCGTTCGTTGGCCGGATGGAGAACGTGAAGTCCACGAGGCTCTGGGAGTCGACCGGCTCTATCTGGTGAAACGGGGTGAAACGCCGCGAGAGGTCAATACTGCAAAACCGAGAGAATAGAAAAATGTTCATCGCGCGCGTGCTGGCGAGTGCATCCGTTTTGATCCTGACGTCCACTTGGGTATGGACCGGACCGTTCCAAGAACCGACCACTTCGATTCGCGCAAAGATGCAGCAAGGTCTCGAGCTCGTTCGGTCTGGCGACTTCGAGGATGCGGAAGCGTTGTTCCAAGAGATCATTCAGATCAACCCGCAGCACGGACCGGCACGGCTTCAACTGGGTCGGCTGGCCATGACCCGTCAAGACTTCGACGCCGCTATTGAACATCTCGAGGTCGCCACCACGACCAAACCCGAACCGCAGCGGCTCTACCTAGCGTGGCACCTGCTGGGTCGTGCACGTTTCATGAAGAAGGACTACGGGCCGGCGCGTGCGGCGTTCGAGAAATCACTCGCAAAAACCCCCAAGTTCATACCGGCCCGAAAGATGTTGGCCGAGATCGACGAGAATCGAAGGAGACTACTTCGGTGCGCTGGTTTCCTATTTAGAGGTGCTCGAATTGGAGACCGAGCCCGACCCCGACACCTTGGAATCGAGGGTGCGGATCGCCAATTTGGCCCGAATCATGGGGGCCCACGAGCTTGCGGAATGTCGTCTACGCGAAGTCATCGAGGCTCAACCCGAAGAGGGCTACTTGCACTATTTGCTCGCCATCATCTTGAAGGCAACCGGCCGGAACGACGCTGCCCTCGCCTCCTGCGAGCGGGCCGTCGAGTTGGGTTTCCGCGAGGCTCCGGTGTACGTCACTCTGGGGGATCTCTACTACGAGACCATGGAGTTGACGAAATCGATCGAGGCGCTCGGTAAGGCCGTGGAGTTGGACCCGGCAGCCGCCGAGACTATCGCCTCTTTTGCGCTGAGCTCTCTTACGACCGAGGACTTTACCGCGTTGCTGACGCTCCTCGAGAGGCATCTCGAAGCTCACCCCGACAATGTCAACACGCTCTATAGTTTGGGTGTGATGTACGTGCGTGAGAACGAGTTGGAAAAGGCCAAGGACTACCTCCTACGGCTCGAAGAGCTCGCCCCCGACCACGCGCAGGTCCACTACAACCTTGGAATGGTCTACATGCGCGAAGGACGGAGCGTTGAGGGGCAAGCCGAGATGGCCCGCTTCCAAGAGCTCAAAGCCAAGGAAGCAGAAGACTTTGACAAGCACAATAAGGCCCATGCCAAGAGGGTGGAGGCCAAGGACGCGGTCGATGCTGGAGAGCCGGAAAAAGCCGTGCCGATTTATCTCAACTTGATCAAAGAAGCCGTTGCCGAGATTGATGACCTCGTCGAGTTGGGTCGTGCCTACATGAAAGCGGGGAACTCTAAAGAAGCCTTCGCATGGTTCGAACGGACCATCGAGGTGGACCCCTATAATAGAGATGCCCACGAAGGACTTGCTCAAGCGGCCGAGGCTCTGGCGAGGCGGGAGCTTGCCGAACGTTCACGGGAACGATTCGAGCTTCTGTCGGCCACATGCAAGGAAAAACAATGATAGGACGCCTGTTGCGGTCGATGACGGTCCTCGTCTGTGCCGCTCACCTGTCTTTTCTCGCTGAAGCCGAAGAGTCCTATCACTTGTTACTCATCACGCTGGATACGATGCGGGCCGATTACATGAGCGTCAATGGCTCGGAACATGTCCAAACACCTCACCTCGATCGACTGGCTCGAAGCGGTGTGAACTTCACTCGGGCTAGGGCTCCTGTGCCCTTGACCCTTCCCTCCCACGCCTCGATACTCACCGGCAATTATCCTCCCACGCATGGCGTCCGGGACAACGGTGGCTATCGCCTTCCGGACAATCAGCTCACTCTTGCCGAGGTTCTCGAGGACCAGGGCTACGAGACGAGTGCGTTCATCGGTGCTTTTGTGTTGGACCGTCGCTTCGGACTCTCTCGAGGTTTCCACGTCTACGACGATCGAACCTGGAGCGATATCTCCATGCTCGAGGATCTGGAAGCCGAGCGCCGTGCAGATGCTGTTTATGACGCGTTCTCCAGTTGGTTGAAAGACTACGAGGACGAGAAGCCCTTCTTCGCTTGGGTGCACTTCTACGATCCTCATGCTCCCTACACGCCGCCCGAGCCCTTCAAGAGTCGTTACGCGGATAATCCCTACGCGGGGGAAGTGGCCTATACCGACGAAGCGGTGGGGAAAATCCTCGCTGCATTGGAGAAACGCGGCTTAAGAGAGCGGACTCTCGTCGCCATTGTGGGAGATCATGGTGAGGGTTTGGGGGAGCACGACGAGAGAAGTCATTCGATCCTCATCTACAATTCCACGCTCCACGTGCCGATGCTCATTCACAGACCCGGTCTCGTTCCCGAGGGGCGAGTCGTAACTGATTTGACCCGTATCATCGATTTGGCTCCCACACTTTTGGATTATCTGGGGATTCCCAATCACCTCGGCCATGGCTCGTCGCTTCGTTCTCTCATCGAAGGGCAAAAGAAAGAGCAAGACATCGTTGCCTACAGCGAGTCGCTCTACCCGAGCTTGAATCTTGGATGGAGCGAGTTAAGGGGACTCGAATCGGAGCGGTATCGCTTCATCCTTGCTCCCACAGTCGAGCTCTACGACTTGGAATCCGACCCGGGAGAGCAGCAGAACTTGGCGGCCGCACGGGGAGAAATCGTGAAGGGCATGAGGTCCCGTCTCGAGGCGTTGTTGGAGAATATGGGAGCCGAGGAGAGGCGTTCCAGCCGGACTATCGATCCGGAAACAGAAGCCATGCTCCGCCGTCTCGGATATGTTTCAGGGAGCAAACCACCTTCGAGCTCTTCCTCGGCTGACCCAAAAGACAAAATGGACGTCTGGAACCAAATCCAGCTCGGAACCCTCCTGTTCGGTCGAGGAGAATACCGAAGTGCCCTAGAAACTCTGCTGCCGGCGCTGACCTCCGAACAAGACAACCCTATGGTCTATGAATACATTGGTTCTTGCCACATGCGTCTCGAGCAATGGTCGGAGGCAGAGACCGTCTATCGGCAGGCACTTCGACGAGGGCTGGAGTCCGCGGACTTTCATCTCAACCTCGGCCTCGTATACTTTCACCGCAAGGATCTGGCCCATGCGAAAAAAGAGCTCGAGGTCGCTCTTGCGATGGACGATCTCAACGTGGAAGCCTACTATCGCATGGCGGAGGTGCATCGCGCGGGAAAGGGATATGAGAAGGCCATCGAGCAATATCGCCGCGCCCTCGAGATCAACCCGAGTTATGTTTACGCTCTGAATGGCTTGGGAATGACACTCGCCACGATCGGACGAAACAACGAAGCCTTCGACGCATTCCAGACCATGGTTTCGGTAGATCCAAAAGGACCTCGGGGTTATTTCAATCTCGGCGCGCTTCTCGAGCGCATGAGGCGCAAAGAGGAAGCGCTGGAAGCCTACCAGACGTTCATGAGTCTCTCTTCGGAAGAGGAGTTCTCTCGGGAGCGAGGGCGCGCAGCCGTTGCGATCCAACGGCTAAAGAGATAAGGAAGCAAAGGCGAAGCGGAAGACAAAGACCGACCCACCCGCTACCGCCGCTAGAGACTCCTGGCGCTGTCGATCACCATCTACATATCGTTCCAGTTGAGGATAGCGTTCCAGACGAATCGAAAGTCCGATACCGTCAGGTAGCGATGGATCGGGTCGAAGTCGAAGGCAATCACTCTCCCTTTTCCGGTGGGTATGTCGAGGATCGCCGGCTTGCCTTCGACCTCGCCGGCGCCTTTGATCCCACCGCAGACAACGAGAGAAGGAGTCTCCTCTTCGTCGTCCTCTTTCTTTTTTTCGTCCTCTTCGTCGGACGGAATCTTGGTGCCCCATTGCAGCACGATACGGTCCTCGTCCACATGTCGTACGGCGTAAAACGGTCGGTTCTCTCGGAACGCCGAGGTGACCTCCGGATATCCATAAGCAATGGGATGCTCCGGGCGCCGGAAACGGGCTCTGAGCTCACTACCGGGTGTGGCGACGTCCTTCACCCGGGCTCTGCGGACGTCGCGCGCGATACCGCCGTCCAGAGGCAATTGAGACGCACCGCCCAAGGTGATGAGGACACCGCCGGCCCGAATGAAGTCCTCGATGTGCTGGACGCCGTTCCAGGTCAGTCCCCCGGTGATGTCTTCGGAGGCAGTGGGATAACCCTGGGTGGGGAACTCATCGGTTTTCGTATAGGGAAGTGGTCCGTGCTTAGGGTCTATGCCTTGAATGATCCCCTTGAGACTTTGATACGTGTTGGGGAACAGAATCACATCGAAGCGGTCTTCCAATCCACCCCGGCGAACATCTTCGTCCATGAGGACAGTGTAGGGGATCTTCTCGTCATCCCAGAGCATGCGGAGCCAACCGGCGGACTCGGTATCGTCCCAAGTTTGTAGGAGTCCGAGACGAGGCAGATCAATGCGATGTCGAGCTACATCGGGAGCAACACTCACGCTGTCGATGTCGAGCACCAGATCATCGGCGGTTTTTTCCAACGCGGAGCGAAGGCCCTCCTGCTCCGCGATGATCCACGTGCCGGCCGGGTATTCGACGCCGCCCGAAGCGAACGGTTCTTCGGCAACCTCGATGTCAAATGCGGCCAATCGTGCCCGTGCTTCTAGAAAGGCCTCTTGACCGGAATCCTTCACGAGGTAGTGAGTCCCGCGTCCTTCGACACGACCGCTGAAGACCAGGTCATTCGTCAAGAGAGGACAGTCGACTCGAAGAACTGATTCATCCTTAATCGGGGTCGCCTCGACACCCATGGTGAAGGGAAGCGCCCAGCCTACGTCGTCATAGGGCTGATGGCTCGTCTTGTCGGCGGGGAACTCCTGGGCGATGAGAAGGTCCATCGCATAGCTTCGATAGGGCTGATCCATACGGACAAGGTAAGTACCTACCGGAAAGCTCTCCTCCTCGATCGCTAGAGTCTCCTGGCAACGACGAACCTCGATGCCGTGGGCTCGCAGAAGGTTCAACATTGAGGCCAAACGTTTTCGGTCGGCCTGATTCTCGGGTATGGCCACCGCAAAGGGAGGTTCGGTTGCTCCTTTCTGAACAGCGTTACGTCCCCGTCGCCAGAAGTTTCGCATCATGTCTTTGGCGTGAAGTGAGGTGTACTGGAGAGCTGCCAGCACTCCGGTTTGTTGGTAGTTGACGTTGTTGCGCAAGGACCAGCGGAGCTTTCTCGGTGGCGGCCACACACGGTACCAATCCGCTTCGGTGACTGGCTTTCCGTCATAAGTCTCCCATTCCAGGTTGAGTCGCCGATCGACGGTCTCGGCGGTCGCGTTACCGAAGGTCTCGTAGCCTCGCCCAATGGCGTTGTGGTTGGTGGCCACCGAGTCGGCGTAGATGTGAGCCCAGCCTTCTCCAAAACCCCAAGTCCATACGCCCGGCATGCCCAGAGAAGTGAGTGATGTCACTTCATGGAATGCGATGGTGTGCCACTCCGTCGTGGTAATAGGGTCCAGGTTCACGTTGTAGGGTCCCGTGCCCGTCCAGATGGAGAGCAGCGGAATCGACTCGTGTAGATCATGAACGACGATGGGGTGCCATTCGAGAAAGGCGTCTTGCATGGCACGAGTCAAGGCCAGCTTTCTCTGGATTCCGTCACGGTTGTTGTCGTGAAAAACGTACTTGCCCCAGTAGGGTGGTGAAGTGGGAGGCAAGTTCTCGAAATCGGTTTTGCCTTTGAGGTGGCGGTAAAACCAATCCACCGCGCGGTCTCGGCCGTCGGGCTCGGCCACCGGATTGATGAGAACTACCACATGGTCGCGGATGGCCTTGACGAGAGCAGTTTCTGAGACCGCCAAGCGGTACGTCAACTCCATGAGCATTTCAGGACTGCCCGTCTCGGTGGAGTGTAGGCCACCGTTCAACATATAGAAGGGTCGGGAAGCGGCGACAATCTTCTCCATGGAAGCTTCGTCCGTGAGGCGTGGGTCAGCCAACTCGGCCATGTTTTTCCTCGACTCATCGAGTCGGGCCAGTGCGACCTCATCGCCAACGATGACGAGCAAGATATCCCGGTCTTCCTCCGTCCGGCCGATAACTTCGACCTTTACGCGGTCCGACGTGTCGGCGAGCTTCCGATAATAGGAATAGATGTCACTTGTTCGGCTAAGTTCACCGGGTGCTCCGGCGATGTGTCCAAGCTGGTCCGTCGGCGACGGCACACTGGGATGCTCGGGGACATAGTCGACCCAGGAGGACAGGTACTCCGGCGCGGTCGTCGCTGTCGCAATGGCTTCTTTCGAGCCCGGCTCGGGTTCGTCGGGAGTCTGGGCGTGAAGAGCAACCGAGACGGACAGGGTGAGGAAGAAGACCAAGGGCAGTCGTAATCTCATCATGGGACCTCCACTTTTCGAGAAGCGACAAAGGATAACAGATCAAAAATAGGTTGGAAAAATCAAGAGGGTTGGCTGGATTCCGTCACTGCATGACGAAGGTGACCTTTCCCTTTGGGCTTGTTTTGAATGTTGTCTAGGGAGCACGGATGGAAATTCACGGGCGTTGCAGACGCTGAGCGATGGCGACCTCGCGCTCGGCGTCTCGCGGCCGTCCCAGGCGGCTGTATACATCCGCTAGGATGTAGTGTCCGAGTGGTGCCATCGAGGGCTCGGGACCCAGTTCGATTCCCTTCTTGGCCAGACTCATGGCCTGCTCCAGGTTCCCCTGATCCAAGTACATCTTCGCTAAATACAGATGGCCGATCGCAAAGCTCTCGTTGACTTCGATGGATTTCTTGAAGTGCTCCATTTGCTTGGCGGGTTGGCCCATCTGAGCGTAGACCTTGCCGAGATTGAAGTGAGACTTGAAGTCCTCGGGTGAGATCTGGAGCTCCTTCTCATAAGCTTCGGCCGCGCCGCGAAGGTCGCCGCGTTCTTCGAGGATGAGCGCTAGGTTGTAGTGGGCACTGGGTAGATCCTCTTTCATTTCCAGAGCCTTCCGAACGGAGGCCTCCGCCGCAACGTAGTTATCGAGGCCGATGTAGCACTCAGCCAAGAGGTTGTGGGCCGGGGGGCGCTCCACGCCTAGCTCTACGATGCTCGAGAGCACCTCAACGGCGGGCTCGAACTCCTTCCGCTCGGCGAGAATCGTGGCAAGCCGGTAACCGGCCGTGTTGTCTCGGGGATCGATATCGAGAACCCGCCGAAAACCCGCCGCCGCGTCCTCGAGACGTCCCAACTCCTCGTAGGTCGAGGCGAGACTGAACAGGGCCGGTTTGTATTCGGGATCTCGAGCCAGCGCCTCTTGATAGGATTCGATGGCTTTTTCGGTCTCGTCTTTCTTGTTGTAGAGATTGCCCAGGATGTTGTGCGCCTCCAAAATGTCGGGGTCTTCTTTAAGTACGCGCTGGATCTTTGTCAGCGCTTCGTCCACCTTGCCTTCACTGGAGTCCGTCCCCGCCTGTTTGATGAGATTGAAAAGCTCGATCTTGTCCTTGGGATCGGCAAGAGGAGCGGAGGGATCGACATTGACTTTACTGGGGCCGCCCAGATAACCGAGCGCAGCGAGCTGAGCCTGCGTCTCGGGATCCACCATTTCCGGTCCCCTCTGGTCGATCCCCTCCATACTGAAACGACCGAGGAGCTCTTGAAGCTGGAGCTCGAAGCGGCGCACGTCGTCCGGTCGTTGCGAGGCCAGGTTTTCTTTTTGGAGCGGATCGATCCGGACGTCGTAGAGCTCGGGCACCGGCGAAGCAATGAAGTGGAAGGCCCCGTTGCGAAGAGACTTCAAGTCACTCCACCCATAGTGGTGACGGGGATACAAGGACTCGCTATAGGCGACGAGGTCGAGGTCCTTACGCCGGCCCGAACAAAGGTCGAGGAGGCTCTGCCCTTGCACGGACTCTGGTATCTCCGCACCGATGAGGTCGAGAAGCGTGGGCATCAGATCGATGGTCCGGACCTGGGCGGCGACGCGTCGACCCGCGAGCTTTCGATAAGGTGTCTTGAGGATGAAGGGAACGCCCACAGTGGCGTCGTAAATGAAGAAGCCGTGCCCCGCCTCTCTGTGCTGGCCGAGGCTCTCGCCGTGATCGCCGATGAACGCCACGAGGGTGGATTCGTCGAGCCCCTTTTCCTCGAGCCATCCCGTAATCTGGCCGACGAGGCTATCTAGATAGGCGACCTCTCCGTCGTAGCGCCCCCAACGGACACCCTCGTATTGGCTGAGATACGGCTCGGGGGGATCGTAGGGGGTGTGTGGATCGTAGAGGTGGATCCAAGAGAAAAAGCGCTTCTCCCGCACCGACTCCATCCAAGGTAGAGCTTCCGCCAGAACCTCGTCACCTCGGCGTTGAACTGCGTCCAGGCTCACGGTTTCGAATTGAGATAGATCGAAGTCGTCGTAGTAGCGATCGAAACCTTGGTCCAAACCCCAGCGGGAGTCCAGGACGAACGCGGCGACGAAGGCGCCGGTGGTGTATCCCTGATCCTTCAGGGACTCCGCTAGAGTGATCTGCTCGGGCTGTAAATAGTAGCCGCCGTTATCCCGAACCCCGTGGTACATAGGGTAGGTTCCCGTGAACATGGACGAATGGGCGGGCAGAGTAAGAGGGGTGACGGTCGTGGTGTGCTCGAAGACAACTCCGGAGGCTGCCAGACGATCGAGATGAGGCGTGGCCACACGAGAACCACCGTAGCAGCCCAGGCGATCGGCCCGAAGCGTATCGGCGGTGATGACGATGACGTTGAGGGGTTTTCTTTCATAAGCGCCCACGGACCCGAGGAAACCCCAGGCCCACCATGTCACGAGCCCAACGGCGAGGACGATTCCACCCCAAAGGAACCGTGAGCGTTTAGGCCGCGAGACCCGAGTCGCACCTGGTGGAGCCTTTTCTTGCTTCTTCTGCTGACGTTTAGGCCCCATGGACGCATCTTAGCACGTGGAATAGCACATACGTTGCTGAGCCGGACCACGGAACTTTTCGGTTTCGATTACGTCTTAGAGGGTGAACAAGGTCAGAATCGAGAATGGGTGCAAGAAAGATGAAAGTAATCGCGAGCTTAACGCTGATATTGATAACAGCAGCTACCGCGGAAGCCTTTCAAAGTGTGGCGCTCGAGAGTGATCCGACCGCGATGGCCACTGCTTCCGGAATCGATATTCCACCGGTAACCACAAAATGGCTGGGGCCTGAGGGTGTTCCTCTTCCCTTCAGAAATGACGAAGAGGTTCTCGAGTTCTTGCGCACAGCCGAAGTCGTCGCGACCAAAGAGCTCTCCTCGGGCTCCAATCGCCCGCTAAAGGTGAAGCTCCAAAAAAACGGCGTACGAGCCAACGCCATTTTCCGAACGGTCCATAGAACGGAAGATGTCCACCAAATCAAGCGCAAGACGTATCGGGATTTTCGAGACTGCTACTTCAATGAGAGCGCTGCCTACGAGCTCAGCCGCCTGCTGGGAATCGGCAACGTGCCTCCGTGC
The DNA here is from genome assembly GCA_963697355.1 of uncultured Acidobacteriota bacterium. GTDB lineage: Bacteria > Acidobacteriota > Vicinamibacteria > Marinacidobacterales > DATDRI01 > CAVONV01. The sequence goes on along the minus strand of CAVONV010000012.1, from coordinate 47,189 downwards.
GTATCGAGGACCATCAACGGTAAGAAGGGTTCTCTTCAACTCTGGGTGGAGAACGCGAAGAGCATGACGGAGCGAGTGGAAGAAGGTATCGTCGCGCAGGCAAACGAACAGTGGACGTTTCAGTGTCAAATGATGCGCGTCTTCGATGCTCTCATCTACAACTTCGACCGCAATACGGGCAACATACTGATCGACTCCAGGGAGAGATTGTGGTTCATCGATCACACCCGCTCCTTCCTCGTCACGGGTAGAGTCGAAAACATCGCCAGCATTTACCTATGTGAGCGAACTGCATGGGAGAAGCTTCAAGCGTTGGATGAAGAGCTTCTAAAGAAGCATCTGGATCCCTATTTGTGCTCCTCGCAAATAGGGGCTCTTCTGAAAAGACGAGACAAGATCGTCACTCATTTTCAAAAACTCATCGAAAACAGAGGTGAGCAGGCCGTGCTTTTCGATGCCTCCTAGCTCAACGCTTCGGAATGATCGTTTGAAGACCTCCCCGACGATAAAATAGACTCTTCCTTTGTCCTTACAGAGGAACCACAAAGGGAGGGTTTGCATGCGTGTCTCCGTAGCCTTCGCGATCTTTCACTTCCTACTTACCGCGGCGCTTCTCGGCGAGAACTGGCCCCAGTGGCGGGGCCCCCACGGTACGGGTGTCTCCAAAGAGGAGGGAATTCCCGACAGGTGGAGTCCCGACGAGAACATCTCTTGGAAAGCCAATTTGGGAGGGCTCGGCGTCTCGTCGCCCATCGTGTGGGAGGATCGGATCTTCGTCACGTCCCAAATCGGAAGAGGGGTTCTGAGAAGCGGGTCGCATCCTACGCTGGCGCGAAACGAGGGTGTGGCCGACGAGAAGCCGCTCGGTGGCGGAGATGCCGAATCTGACGACGGCAAGGTGGTTTTCCTCGTAGAAGCCTTTCACCGTGCAGACGGCCGTCTCCTTTGGGACTATCGGCTCGAAGCGGAAGGTCAATTCCCCGAGGTCCATAGTAAACACAACATGGCGAGTCCGAGCGCCGCGACCGACGGGGAGCATGTCTACGCTTGGTTTGCCACCGGCCAGCTCGTAGCTCTGGACCTCACTGGGAAGCTGGTCTGGAAACGACATCTCGGTAAGGAGATCTCTCCTTTCGATATCAGTTGGGGGCACGGAAGCTCTCCGACTCTATACGAGGACCTCCTCATCCTCCAGTGCTATCACCGACCCGCCTCCTACCTTTTGGCGGTCGACAAACGAACCGGTCAGCAGAAGTGGAGAGTCGACCGCGAAAAGGGTGTGACTTCGTTCAGTACGCCTCTCGTCGTTCGAAATCCCGACGGGGATGAGCTGATTGTGAACTCCACCGATAGAGTCACCGCCTACAATCCGACGACCGGAGAGCTTCTCTGGTTTGCCGGAGAGCCCCAACGCTATGCTCTACCCGCACCCGCTTATGAGAACGGAGTCTTGTACATGAGCCGCGGCTATCGGAGCGGTCCCTACATGGCCCTCAAGGTCGGCGGCCGCGGCGACGTGTCGAAAACTCACATCATCTGGCGCATTCCCACCGGCGCCCCCTATGTGTCCTCTTTGATCTTCCACGACGGACTGGTCTATATGGCAAACGGGAACGGCATTGTGACCTGCACCGACGGCGCCACGGGAAAAAAGGTCTGGCAAGAGAGGATAGGCGGCATCTACACGGCATCACCCTTAGTCGCGGATGGAAAGATCTATCTTCTGAACGAAAGTGGTGAAACGGTTGTACTTCGCCCCGGGCGGGAGCCTCACATTCTGGCCCGAAACCCATTGGAGGAGCGCACCGTAGCGTCACCCGCGGTTTCCAAAGGACAGATCTTCATACGTTCGGACACCCATCTATTCTGCATAGGACATTGAACCGTTTGGTCCACCCGTGTGAAAGCCGGTCAGAGCGGAGGAAGACTTCGAGAGCTTGCGCTGAGACATCGCCTCGAACTACCATCATCGCCCGTGAACGACGAACTATCTCCACGTGAAATCAGACGTATCGTCCTGGAGCAGTCCAGACGCGCCGACGTGGGGCACATCGGCTCCGCGCTGTCTGTCGCCGACATCATCGCTGCTCTCTATGGAGGCATCCTGCAAGTCGCCGACCCGGAGGATACCGACAGAGATCGCTTCATTTTGTCGAAAGGGCACGCGGCACTGGCGCTCTATGCCGCACTTCGGTTGAGAGGATGGATCACGGACGAGGATCTCGACACTTACTGTGCCGACGGCAGCCTGTTGGGCGTACACCCAGAACGCGATCTCAAAGGTATCGATTTTTCCACCGGATCGCTCGGCCACGGCTTGTCAATCGGCGCCGGCTCGGCATTGGGCGCTAGGCTTCAAGGCTCCTCGCGCCGCGTCTTCACCCTGGTAAGCGACGCCGAGTGCAACGAAGGTGCGCTCTGGGAGGCCGTGATGTTCTCCGCCCACCACGGGCTCGCCAACCTCATCGCCATCATGGATCTCAATGGACAACAGGCACTTGGGTATACGGACGAGGTCTTGTCCCTTTCTCCGATGGAGAAACGCTGGAGAGCATTCGGCTGGGATGTGCGCATCGTCGACGGACACGACATCGAAGAATTGAAACGGACCGTCTCCTCCCTTGACACAAAGACCGGTCCACCGCATGTTCTCATCGCACGCACCGTTTTCGGCAAAGGTGTTTCGTACATGGAAAACAAGATCAAGTGGCACTACTGGCCGATGACCGAGGATGAGTACCGCCAGGCGCTTGCCGAGATCGGGGTGGCGGATTGAGAAGAGCCTTCGCAGAGGGTTTGGCGGCTCTCGCGTCGCGAGACCCGCGCGTACTTCTCTTGACGGGTGATCTCGGCTACAAGGCCCTAGACCCTTTCGTCGAAAAACACCCCGACCGGTTCTATAACGTAGGCGTCGCCGAACAAAACATGGTGGGTCTGGCTACCGGGCTGTCTGAAGCAGGATTCCTTCCTTTCGTATACTCCATAGGCACTTTTGCCTCACTTCGTGCGTATGAGTTCATCCGCAACGGCCCGGTTCTGCACCAACTGCCGGTTCGGATCATTGGCGTGGGCGGCGGATTCGAATACGGACCCGCCGGGCCTTCTCATCATGCGCTCGAGGACATCGGTGTCATGCGCCTACAACCGGGTCTCACGCTGATAGCTCCCGCGGATCACGAGCAGGCGAGAACGGCCCTCCTGAAAAGTTGGGATCTCCCCGGACCGGTCTACTATCGTTTGGGCAAAGACGATCGAAACACCGTTCCCGGTCTCGGCGGCCGTTTCGAGCTCGGCGAAGCTCAACTCATCCGTGAAGGTAAGGACGTTGTCATCGTGGCGACGGGCGGTATTGCCCGGGAAGTAGCTGATGCCGCCGACATGTTGTCTTCTTCGGGCATTACATGCGCGGCGATGGTGGTGGCAAGCCTCAATCCTGCGCCCTCGGAGCAACTTGCAAGAACGCTCACCGGCTATCGGCTGGTGTTGAGCGTGGAAGCACACTACGTCACTGGAGGCCTTGGTTCGTGGGTTTCTGAAGTCATTGCCGAACGTGGTCTCGGTTGTCGGTTGATACGCTGCGGGGTCAAAGGAAAGCCGAGCTCCCTGACGGGAGGACAAGGATACCTCGAACATCGTGAGGGACTGTCCCGCGCCGTCTTGGTCGAGACCGTGAAGCAAGCGCTCGCCGAATGAAGATATGACCTACTCTCTAGTCTCCATCATTCTGCCGGTCCACAACCAGGCCGATCACATTCCGGCGGTGTTGGCGGAGTACGAGTCCGCTCTCGTCAACGTTCCCACGCCCCACGAAGTTCTTCTCGTGGTCAACGCATGTAGAGACCGCTCACTGGAAGTCAGCAAAGAACTGGCCGAGCGTTACGAGTCGGTTAATGTGATCCACACCGAACAAGGTGGATGGGGACTTGCGGTCTTGCTCGGACTCGAGGCGGCCAAGGGAGACCTACTGTGCTACACCAATTTTGCGCGCACACACGCGAAGGACCTATCGTTGATTATCCTCTACGCTACGGTCCACCCGAACGTCGTCGTCAAAGCCAACCGGAAGATACGCGATAATTGGCGCCGGCGATTGGGCTCACTCATGTACAACTTGGAATGTCGGGCCCTCTTCGACTTGTCTTATTGGGACATCAACGGCACGCCGAAAGTGTTCCCCCGCTGCTTCGACAAACTTCTATCTCTAACTCGTCAAGACGATTTGATCGATGCCGAGTTCAATGCGCTTTGTCGACGTGAGGGATATCCTGTCCTCGAAGTGCCGATCTTCTCCAATCTCAGGCACGGGGGGACCTCGACGACGAGCTACCTCTCGGCGCTCAAAATGTACTGGGGTGCCTACGAGCTCTGGCGAACGATGCGGAGCGACAGTCCGTGAAAACACCATCTCGGCGGGAGCTCGACAGCCTTTGGAAGAGTCACAACGCCGAGTGGCGTGACCCGGCCCAAATCGCAAGCCAATGGGCCGAAGCCGGAGACATCGATCCGAAGCTACTCGACTTCAAGGTGCGCGGGGCTTGGTGGGACATCCTCGAGGCCGGTCGTATGACGCTTTTGGTGACGCGTGAGTACGAGCATCTGGTCATGGCCTTCACCATCCACAATGGAAGACCGCTTGTCACCCATATGCCGCTTCCCCATCCGTCGGGCGTGGTGGTCGACCGAAAACGTAACCTTGTTCACATTGCGAGTACGCGCAATCCCAACCAGATCGTTGACTTCAAGCCGGTGACGGGCGTCACCCCCCGCGCAGATATTCGGATTGAACAACCGACAGGTCGTCCTCTGGTACCGGTTCGGACGCGCTTTTACCCAGGAAGTCTGTACCTCCACGATCTGGCTCTAGTTGGAGGCGTGCTTCATGGCAATGCAGTCGGCCAAAACGCCGTCGTGCGCCTCGACGATGATGGAAGCTTCGAGCGAGTGTGGTGGCCTCGTTGCATAGAAACATCCAAAGGACCCGTTTTCGAGCAAAACCACATCCAGCTCAACTCCATTGCGGCCGGTTCCGACGTGGCGAGCTCGTACTTCTCCGCCTCCGCCCAGAACATCTCGAGCCGCCGTCCGGGGCACCGAAACTTCCCTATCGATCGACGTGGAGTGATTTTCGATGGGTCCACCAGGGAACCGATGGCGTACGGCCTAACGCGACCTCATTCGGCTCGGCTCAAGGGCAAGACACTCTGGGTCGCCAACAGCGGCTATGGTGAGCTGGGTATAGTCAGAAAAGGTGGGCTCGAGACCGTCATCGCTCTACCGGGTTGGACGCGCGGATTGTGTTTCCGAGGCAAGTTGGGATTCGTCGGTACGTCACGTGTGATCCCTCGCTTTCGCCGATATGCCCCCGGACTCGACGTCGATGCGAGCGTATGCGGCGTGCATATCATCGATACACCATCCGGGGAAACCGTCGGAAGCATCGTCTGGCCGTATGGAAATCAGATTTTTGGTCTGGACTGGGCACCACGCAACAAAATCACAGGTTTCCCTTTCACAGCCAAGACGCATTCCACATCGTCTCGCATCAAAAAACTGTTCTATGCCTACGCGACAGGACCTTCCGGGAGCAATCAATGAGCCAAGACATGCGATTCCTTCTCTTGAGCGCCATGTACGAGAATGGCGGCAACGTCACCCACCGTCACTTGGATGGGCACCCTCAAATGTTCGTTTATCCCTTCGAGTCTCAGCTCGGCACTCGCTTGGTGGCCGATCCGCTGTCGGCCATGTTCCCCGTCAAGTACCGGTGGCCGGTGTTTGCTCTCGATGCCACACCAGAGGAGGACTACGAGGCGATCATCGATGAAGAACTGAAGATTCGTACGAAAACCCCTCACGTCAGCAAGTTCCGCCACATGCCGATGGAGCTCTCAGACGACGATCGCAGAGACCGGTACGTTCACTACATCGCCGACGCGGGGCGTTCACGAGCTAACAACGTCGCCAAGTTTTTCCGCGCCACCTTCGATGCGTGGAAGGACTACAGGCGGACCGGTAAAGAAGTTCTCTACGTCGGCTACAGCCCTATCGTCGTCGTCGACGCCCCGACCATCCTGAACGACCTGCCTCAATCGCATATTCTGCACGTGGTTCGCAATCCCTGGTCCGCTTATGCTGACACCAAGAAGCGGCCCGTACCTCTATCACTTGCGAGCTACATGCAAGGATGGACCCTCAATCAATACTATGCGCTTCTCCATCAAAGGACTTGTCCCACACGCGTTCACATCGTTCGACTGGAAGACGTGGTCGAAGACTCGCAGAAAGCTCTGGGACCACTTTGTGAAAAACTCGGCATGGAATCCGCAGTATCTTTGAAGACACCTACGTGGAACGGTTCGGTCCTCGAGGAGGTCTATCCGTGGGGAACGATCCGTTCCGCCACCCCTGAAGCCAACCGCGCCACCGCCATGGAGCTCACCTCCGAAGAGCGCGATGCGATACGCGCTCGGACCTGGCAATATCTAGACGTCTTCGACTACACGAATTTCATCTGATCGGAGAACGGACGGGCTCTGATGGGCAAACGGGTGATCCTCACGGGGGGCACGGGCTTCGTCGGAGCCAATCTTGCTCGTCGCCTACTCGATGATGGCCACGAGCTCCACCTTCTCGTCCGGCCTGGCTACCGTCCGTGGCGCATCGAGCCGATCCTTACGGATCTTCAACTGCACGAGGTTCGCTTGGCCGACCAAGAGTCTCTTTCAAAGGTCTTGAAAGACATCGGTCCCGAATGGGTATTTCACCTAGCCACCCATGGCGCCTACCCGTCACAAACCGATCTGCAACAGATGGTCGAGACCAACATCCTAGGGACCGTCAATCTCGTCGAGGCTTGCTTGGAGACCGGCTTCGAGTCGTTCGTCAACACCGGCTCTTCTTCGGAGTACGGTTTCAAAGACCACCCACCTTCGGAGACAGAGCCGCTCGAGCCCAACAGCCGATATGCCGTCACGAAAGCATCCTCAACGATGTTCTGCCGATACAGGGCACAGGAAACGGGTGTCCATCTTCCAACCCTGCGCTTGTACTCTGTTTTCGGACCCTACGAAGAGCCCACTCGGCTGTTTCCCACTCTGATCCGTTATGGGAAAGAGGGCAAACTGCCCCCGCTCGTCGATCCGAGAGTGGCTCGAGACTTCGTCTACGCTGACGACGTTGTCGACGCCTACTGTCTCGCGGCAAGCCGCCACGGGAGCGAGAAAGGGGCCGTATACAACCTCGGTACGGGAGTATCCACCTCGATCCGTGATGTGGCGGAGGTCGCCCGACGATTAATGGGAATCAAAGACGTACCGCAGTGGGGATCCATGCCGAACCGGACGTGGGACACCGATGTCTGGGTGGCAGACAGTCGCAAGATACGGTCCGCGCTCGGCTGGCGCCCTCGCTATTCATTCGAGGAGGGATTCTCCAAGCTCGTCCAATGGTTTGATGACCATCCCACCATCATGGATTTCTACCGGCAAAACCTTCGAGAGCCAATCTGAGGCCCGTCCGGGCACCCACTGCCAGGCTGAATCGAAATCTCCGTAGCGTGTCAGCGACCTAGTCTGAGGATCAAGCTCGCTGGCTCTTCGGTCGTGGAACTCGTTGCCGTCAATTCGACGAAGACCACCTGTGGTTCCGGCCACTCGTAGATGAAGCGTCGTCTTCGCCTCACAAGTTGGGTGTCGTCAGCGAGCCTGCCATTGAGGCGCACCTCAATATCGATAACCGTAGGTAGAACTGCGGGATCCAGTAGACTCACGACAAAGGAGACCCTACCCTTGGCGGGTAAGAGATTGAAGCCGACCCGACCCTCAATCGGCGTGGTTTTGGGCCGCGTTGGCCCCGTCCAACTCACGCCATAGTCCGCTCGAGCTCGGAGACTTCTCGGGACCTGTGGCAAGACGGTGACCATCGAGACCAGGGCCAAGACTGAGCTCAACGCTAACCAACCGGAGCTCCGACGCTCGTAGTGACCTGCCAAAACAACACCTGCCAGCACGATCATGTGGGGCTCGAAGGGTGCTCTCAGACGTGCTCCGCCGAAGCCCGATAGGGTGGTCAATGTGATGTTGAGCACGATCCACAGCCCCAACAGGGTGGTGACCCGCCAGCATCGAGCAACAACGAGACCGAACGGGGCCAAGGCCATACATGCGATGAACAAGAGATCGACGCCGAGATGAGCCACGATCTTCCAAATGATGGCACCGGCATAGGTCTTGGCAGCCAGATAGATCTGGAGCAATCGCCCGCCATTGACATGAAAGACGGATCTGGCGGTGCCCATCCAGTCCTTTGTCATCTCCACCGGCGATTCGAGGAACGCCTGGCCCAAGATTCTTGCTGTACTCACGGGCCCTGCCGGTCTTTGGCCCGAATCGCTTCCGTAGCGGGCCATGATACGGAGTCCGCCATGGTTCTCAATGAAGGTCGGCTCGCCCAGATGAAACGACAGAGCAACGCTATAGGGAACCGTCGCCAGTGCAAATCCTCCAAACAAAGCCGCCACTCGCACTGCCGCAAGCACGCGGTTCTTTGCAATCGCCACGCAGAGCAAACCGACCGGCATCATGAAATACACCGGCATCGATCGCGTGAGGGCCGCCAGCCCAAAGACCATGCCCGCCAGCCCGAAGGTGCGCCAGCCCGACTCCCGATTCACCGCGCGCGCCAACAAGACAAAGGCAAGGAGCAGGAGAGGGATATACAGCGCCTCCTGCATCGTCGACCAGACGGCGATGACGTTCGGCAGCCAGAGTGCGTAGACGACAGCAGCTATCAGCCCGGCTCTCACGGAATGGGTTTGTCTGCCGAGCTCGAAGACCATGGCGATGGCCAACGTCGCCAACAGGACTTGTCCCACTTGAGCCGTAAAGGGAAAAGACGGAAACAGAGCGAACAAGGAAAGAAAGACGGGGTAAAGCGGAGGCAGGGTATAGTTGCGCCCTTCCACGGAGTGCTTCACGACCTCAAAGGACCATTGCCACCCTTCCCCATCCCCGGCCAGATCGCGAGCATCCTCCATATAGCTGTCGGGATCCATCCAGATGAAATGAGGATTCGAGGTCACCGTCAGCAAGTACGTCAATCGGACTGCGAGGCCGAGGGACATAATCGCAGTCAAGCAGACAATGGTCCGCTTAGAGAGGCGACCCACCGGCCCCTCCGTGGCACGATCACTTTCCACTTGCTGATGGGCTTGTTCCATGACGGTCGGTCAGACAGGGTAGCACAACCTAAACGCAGAAAGCCCACCGGTCTCAAACTGACCGGTAGGCTCGTTCGGTCGGTACTGCTGGTGTTGCTAATTGCTCGTAGGGGATGACGGCTGCCGACTCAAATCGGGTCGGGTGGCAACGATGAAGGACTCGCGTAGCAATCCAGAAGCGTTTTCCGCATCAGCCGCGGCTGACAGCTATGTCAAGACGTGATTCTATTTCTTTTCGCTGAGTTGAGCTTCGGTCGAAGCTCCGTTCCCCGCAGTGACATCGTAGCAGAACAGGCTGTTCTGCTCCCGTAGATAGAGCCGCCCTCCCGTGATAACGGGATGAGGCCAGCTGGGCCTTTCGACATCGGGAATCATGAACGAGCCCCGTTCACGATATTCCTCCGGCGTGGCTTCGATGAGGATCACGAGCCCGTTCTGGTAACGTAGGTACAGCCGTCCGTCCGCATAAGCAATGGCTGCAGAATCCGCACCCTCATTGCGAATCGGCCCCCAAGCAACCTCGCCGGTCTCGAACTTGGCGCTGATGGGAAAGCCCTTATTGTGACCCGTTCCCGTATAGATATAGCCTTCGTGGAGAATGAGACCACCGTGATGATTCTGCATGATGTTAGCCTCCAACCAGTAAACCTCATCCGCCCGAATCCCATTCCCCTCGGGACTCAACTTCAACAAAGCGGAGCCGGTGCGATAACCGGTGGAGGTAAAGACGTAGTCGCCGCTCACGATCGGTGTGGCAATGTTGGCGACGTCGTTGGCTACACGATTGTACCCCCACAAAAACCGCCCCGTTTCAGCTTCTACACCGATCAAACCACGCCCCATCAACTGGACGTATTGTTTGACACCTCCTCCGTGGCTGATGACCGCAGAAGAGTATGCGGCACCGTCACGGCCCTTCTCACCAAGCTCCGGAATCGCACTTCTCCAGATTTCTTCCCCATTGGCTTTATCGAGGGCCACGAGAGCGGCATGACGGTGTCCGGGCGTCACGATGACGCGGTTGCCATCGACCAGGGGCGATTCAGCAAACCTCCAGTCGATACGATCCTGGGCCTGCATCAATCCCCCACTGAATGACGAAGTAAGGCTCTTCCGCCAAACCTCGGCGCCCGTTCTCGCCTCGACGCAATAGAGGTCTCCGTTGGAGGTCACCAAGTATAGACGACCGTCGCTCACCGTCGGAGTCGAACGAGGTCCCCCATATTTGTCTTCCCATGCGTTCCCGACCTTGGTTTTCCACACCATCGAGCCGTCTTCTTGATTCAAAGCCATCACATATTGATATTCGTCAATATCACCCATGGTGAAAATGTAACCGTTGGACACCGACACCGTAGAAAATCCCCATCCGATGCCGTCCGTCCGCCAAGCAAGGGGCGGCCCCCCCTCGGGCCACTCCTGCAGGAGGTTGCTGTCTCGAGACATTCCGTCGCGATTGTGACCCCTCCATTGGGGCCAGTCTGACGACTCTTCGGCAGCCTGTGCGGAGTGCAGCGGATTTGACAACGATAGGGCTAGACAGGACAAAAGAAAAACCGGCGAAATCCAGAAACGTCGTGCCATGCTCTTTCTCACCTCATTGGAAAAACCAGGTCTGGAGACTCCCCCCCTCTCGACAGTATAGATAAATCCCCAACGCACGACCCAAAGAAAAGGCGAGGTTTTTGTGAAGTTAGAAGAGGCTCCAGGACAAGAAAAGGGGACAGTTTTCGATGAATCAGAGATTCACCCGAAACCATGAAGACGCCGAATCTTCATGTCAGTCCCTTTTTTATCCTTAAAGGACTCTCGCTACGGTGGGGAGCCCGTATCAGCGACGGCAACCAAGTGGTGCTGCGTGCGGATGAACATCTGCCCATCGGACAGGGCCGGAGTCGCCATCAGGACCTCCCCCATGAAATTCGTGGCGAGGTGTTCGAACTTCGGTCCGGCCCGAACGACAAAGATGTTGCCGTCTTCACTGGAGAAGTAGAGCTTCCCCCCGGCGGCGACGGGAGAAGCGCTGAAAGCGCCCCCCACCCCCAGCCGCTCTCGATAGCTTCGTTCTCCGGTCCGCGCATTGTGACAGGCAACGACACCGTTGTTTTGGCAGACGTAGAGATAGTCACCGTAGACAATGGGTGTCGGCAAGTAAGGCCCATCCCGATCCAAACTCCAGGCAATGAACTCATTGGCTCGGGTGCCTTCCGCCAGGCTGATGTCCCCCTTCGCCCCAGGTCGTATGGCGAATATGGGCTTGATGCGATAACCACTAGCAACAAATATGAGGTCTTTGCCCATGATGGGCGTAGGCGTGGTATTCTTCGAGCTCCCCTGCAACTGCCAAAGCTCTTCACCCGTCAAGGGATCGTAGCCGTAAACCTTCTCCGGACCATTGACGACCAGTTCCACACGAGACGGCCCTTCGCAGATGGTAGGTGTGGAATAGGAGGAGATGGCATCTCGAATCTGACGCCAAACTTCCTTACCATTAACGATGTCGAACGCGGCGATGAACGAATCTCCATGCCCATCGCCGAGAATGATGACCAGGTTTTGATAGAGAACGGGTGAGCTTGCGACACCCCAATCGTAGGCGTTGTCGTAAGACGCACCGGCATCGATAACACCGAGATCTTTACTCCACAGTAGATTTCCATCGAAGTCGTAGCAATAAAGACCTTCGGAACCGAACCACACCACCAAGTGCTTGCCATCGGTCGCCGGTGTGGGCGTGGCGTAGCTGTTCTTACGATGTCGCTGGATCTTGGGTACGCCTGCGTGCGACTCGCGCTCCCAGACAATTTCCCCGCTCGCCTTATCGATGCTATATACGCGCCAGCTATGACGGGACACGTCGGATCTCTGATCGCGTTTACCATCGGGGTCGGGGGAAAAAAAAGAGTTCGGGTCCTCACTCAGCGCGGTGGTCAAAAAGATGCGGTCACCCCAAACGACCGGGCTCGAGTGGCCCAAACCCGGAATGGGCGTTTTCCAGCGGATGTTTTTTCCAGACGCCACATCCCACTCGTCAGGTAAGTCCGTGTCTTCGGAAACACCGGACGCTCTCGGTCCACGAAACGAAGGCCAATTTTGGCTCGTTGTCATGTCTGCCTGCAGGAGGAGGAGAACACCAACGACAAGACCGGAATGTGTCATATCCGCACCTCACGAGATGTATTCATCGTCGAACGGCGCAGTATACCGCAATGCAGGCCCACAACGGATATGTTAAGGTCATCTTGCGAAATACCGGAAGGAGACTCTTTGCCATGACACAAATGAAATGGATGACCGCTATCGTTCTATCGCTCGCGATGACCCACGCCTGGGCAGACGAATGGTCGCGTTTTAGGGGGCCCAACGGTTTGGGCACGACGGAAGCCACGGGCCTCCCGACGGAGTTCGGGCCGGACAAGAACGTCATCTGGAAAACGCCTCTGCCCCCCGGCTACTCGTCACCCGTTCTGACCAAAGATCGGATCTTTCTCACCGCCTATGAAGGCCGGAAGCTGCTGACGCTCGCGCTCGATCGAGAAACAGGAAAGATGATCTGGCGGACCGAGTCGCCCCGCGATCGCGAAGAGAAACTGGACAGCCGAAACAGTCCGGCCTCCCCCAGCGCTGCTACGGATGGGAAGAACGTTTTCGTTTTCTTCCATGACTACGGGATCGTCTCCTACGATTACGAGGGCAATGAACGGTGGCGGTATCCTCTGGGACCTTTCAACAACGTCTACGGCATGGGAGCGTCTCCCATCCTGGCCGAAGACAAGGTCCTGCTCGTTTGCGACCAAAGCACCCATTCTTTCGTCATCGCGCTCGGGAAAGAGGATGGCAAGGTTCATTGGAAAACAGACCGTCCGGAAGCGAAGAGCGGGCATTCCACACCGATTCTCTACCATCCCGAAGACGGCTCAACCCAGTTGATCGTGCCCGGATCATTTCTATTGACGGGTTACTCCGTCGATAGCGGAGAGAAAATCTGGTGGGTGAGCGGGCTTTCCTTTGAGATGAAATCCACGCCTGTCTTGGACAACGGCACGGTTTACATCAACGGCTATGGCTCACCGATGAACCAACCGGGGAATCACATCGAGGTTCCTTCGTTCGAGGAAGCCTTACAGCAAGACGCCGACGGAGACGGCCGTTTAGCAAAGGAAGAAGTGGACGAGCAAACAAAGTCTTTGTTTGGCTTCGTGGATCTCAACAGCGACGGATTCTTGGATTCCGAGGATTGGGGATTTCATAAGGCCGCCATGGCATCGACGAACGGCCTCCTTGCTATCAAAGTCGGGGGTAAAGGCGACATGACCGACACCAACATACTCTGGCAATACCACCGCGCCGTTCCCCAACTACCGTCTCCGCTACTCTACCAAAACGTTCTGTACATGGTGAATGATGGAGGGATCGTGACGACCTTCAAGCCTGATAGTGGAGAAGTCATCGCTCAGGGACGACTCAAAGATGCCATCGACAAGTACTACGCTTCTCCCGTCGCGGCAGACGGCAAAATCTACATCGCCAGCGAACAAGGCAAAGTCGCGGTCCTAAAACCTGATGGAAGCCTAGATACTATCGCAGTCAACGATCTCGGTGAGTCCTGCTACGCCACACCGGCCATTGGAAAAGAGGGGCGGATCTATTTGAGGACAGTCAACACAATGTACTGCTTCGGAACGGACGCCGGACGCTGAACGTTTCGTTCGGCTCACGCCGGCGGTCGGTTCGATGCCAACGTTATGGAAGAAGGGCCCTTTTTTTTCGCCGCAGGATACTCTGCAACCTATTCAAGAGGGAGCGATGATGCACAGACGGAACTTTCTCGAGAGAACCGGTGCCGGACTTGCCGCGACCCTTGTCTCGCCGCCACGGCTGTCGTCCGCGGACGGCGAAGCGCAGGCGGTCCCGCCGCCGAGCGGTGTGAGACCCGGCCAACCTGTCGATTTCGCGGCTCTGCGGAACGACTTTCCGGCGTTGAAGACCTGGACGTATCTCGACACAGCATTCATCGGCCTGCTCTCGCGTCAGGTCAAAGCGGCCCACGAAAGGCATCTGGAAGAAAGGTTCCGGTTCGATTCGTTGCCCAACAACTCGTCGATCCTCGGTGTATGGATGAATCGAGCCGAGCGCGTACGCCAGAAGGTCGCGACGTTCATCGGCGCGAGTCCGGATGAGATCGCCTTCACCCTATGCACGGGGTGCGGTTCGAACATTGCACTGAACGGCATCGACTGGCGTCCGGGCGACAATGCCGTCGTCGATGATCTCGAGTACCCGACGGACCTGCACATCCTCAATGCCCTCCGGCGGAAGGGTGTGGAGCTTCGGATCGTTCGTCAGCCGGAACGGTCTCGAAACGCCCGAACAATTCGCCGCGCTGGCCGACAAGCGGACGCGCGCCTTCGTGGTTTGTCATGTCAGCCACGCCAATGGTCTGCGGCACGATCTCAAGAAGCTGGCAGATATCATTCACGGCAACAATGGGTACCTCGTCGTCGATGCAGCCCAGTCTGTCGGCGGCATCAAGATCGACGTCCAAGCGGAGGACGTCGACTTCATGTCAAGCATCCCTTACAAGTGGCTGAATGGCCCGAACGGGGTGGGCTTCCTCTATGTCCGGAAGGAGATCATTCCCGCCTTCCCACCGGACCGCCTGGGATGGTCAAGCACCAATGATTTCAAGTCTCTGGAGACGATGGAGAGCAACCCTTTGCCCGACACGGCCAGACGATTTGAGTACGGTACTCTAGCCTACGAAAGCGTCGAGGGGTTGGAGGCGGCGATCGACTACATTGTCGCGATCGGTATGAATACCGTCGAGGAGCGCACACTGGCGCTCGCGCGCCTTCTTCACGAGCTGTTGAAGAAGAACGGCCGGCGGCTCTTTACGCCGGAGAATACGGAATCTCCAATTGTCGCCTGCTTCGTGAACAACGCACGGGCGATGGCGCTCACGCTCAGGGAACAGCGTATCTACGTTACGGCACGATCCTGGGCTGGGGACGACTACTTCCGTGTCTCCCCCCACTTCTACAATACGGAAGAGGACGTAGAGCGGTTCGTGTGGGCCCTGGCGAAGCTGGGTTAACCGGGACGAGCATCGCGCCTCCGGGTGCCACAGGCGCCATAATGGCGAGTCACTTGCTTTCCTCGGCAAGGAATCGTCCGCACTTGGGCTGCAGCGAAGGAATGAGATGTTGCCGGGCTGGCGGCTGGGCATAAAGGTGCTCAGAATACCTCGCTCCGTGAACGTCGTATTCGGTGCCTTGGCCGTTCCCTCCAGATCGGGCCCCGCCCGGACGGAACCGGCTGGCGGCGATACGGGCTGGGAAGAAAGGAAGCGTGAAGCGGATGAAGGCGTCCTTCAGCTGGCCGATACCCAGCAGAAACTCACACTCTCCGATCGCAGCTGAGGCCGCCCGTGATCTAGCCATGCTTCACTTGTCCATCTTCGGACGTCTGTTCTGGTTGGCCAGGTTCCAGCTCGTCTGGTGCACCAACCTGGCGACCTTCTCCAGCTTCTCGTAGTTGATCCACTCGGCTCTGTCGTTTTCTGTGTGGTAGTCAGGGTGAAAGCCGGTGAAGATCCAGAGCGCCGGGACCCCGTTCTGAAGGAAGGGCCAGTGGTCGCTCCGGCGCAAGGTGTTGTTGACATGATTGTCGTACTTCCTCCTCAGCTCGAGCCCGATATTCTTGTTGGCCTTCTCCACCTCGGCGGCGAGGTCTGAAGTGTGGGTGCTGCCGACGATGTTGAGGGCGTTTCGGTTCGACTCCGCCGTCTGCGCCTCGAGACCCCGGAATCGAAATCCAGTCCCTTCGGCGGCCTCTGGAACCTCCTCGTTGCGGCCGATCATGTCCATGTTCAAGACGGCGACCGTGCTGGACAGAGGAGTGAGCGGCTGTTCCGCGTACGCCCAGGCGCCCAGAAGGCCCAGCTCCTCCGAGTTCCAAGCCGCAAACAGGATGCTTCGGCGCGGTCTCCGGCCCTCTCGGGACGCCTCCGCATAGGCCTCGGCGATGTCGATCACGGCGACGATCCCGGAAACAGTGTCATCGGCGCCGTTGAAGACAGTGTCGCCCTCGGCTCCGAGATGGTCGTAATGAGAACAGAGAATGATCCACTCGTCCTTGACGCTCGCATCCGCGCCCTCTATCAAGCCGACAACGTTGCGGTCGGTGAAGACGTGGCGGTTGACCGATGTGGTGAGCTCGACCTCGAAGCCCGGCGCCGGCACGGGGGTAGTCCCCCTCTCGGTCTCCGACGAGCGGGAGAGATCGAGCAGCGTCCGGCCCGTTCCTCGGAGAAGGATTTCGGCCAGAGCCGGTGATATCTGCGCGGCGGGAATGCGCACCTTTTCCATCCAGCTCGCCAGCATGAACCGCTTACGGCGACGCGGCGTCTCCGGCCAGTAGCCCTTCGCGGAGGCCTCGAAATTGAACGGCCCGGGATGATTGTGTACATCTCGGACGAAAAGAATACCTATGGCACCTTTCTCCTGGGCGAAGGCCACCTTTCGGAAGTCGCGAGACGCATCGGAGGTGACCAAACCGTCAAAGGGGCTATGGGGATCGCGCTCGCCGGGCTCGTGGTCCAGGACGAGCACGATCTTTCCTTCGATATCGTCTCCGCTGTAGTCGTCGTAGGAGAGCTTCGGCGCGGTGATTCCGAAGCCTGCGAAGACCACCGGGCCTCGAACCCGTCCGCTGGCACTGAATCGGAGAGGATAGTAGTCCTGTCCGGGGCGCAAATGGATCGTTCGGTTCTCACCCTGTGAGATGTCGAGCGAGTTGCCCTCGCCCAGCGTTGCGTGCATCATGTTGTAGCGCTGGTAATAGGACCCATCCGGTCCTGCCGGCTTCAAGCCCAGGCGCTCGAAACGTGTTTGGATGAACTCCGCGGATATCAGGCTTTCCCGGGTCGTCGGGTATCGGCCTCTCAACTGGTCCGAAGCCAGGAAAAAGAGATCGGCCCTCATCTCTTCTTGGCGAATGGAGTCGATGTAGGGGGCCGTCTCCTGAGCCTGTGAAGACGAAGCCACTAGGAAAATTGCGAACAGTGATACGCACGCTTTCATGACGCCTCCCTTTGTGAAAACGGCAGACTGGAATCGCGAAGACTGTAGTCTACCTGAGCTCGAAGCACAAGGTGTCGGTGAAGGCTTGAGCGCTGTCCAGAAGGCACGTTCTCTGTCCCTCAACGCCGCACCACCGTCAGGCTGCCGGGAATTTCCGGTTTGAGTTCTCCTGCCCGAATGGCTCGGTTCGTTTTGACCTGACATGCTTCTCCCGCGAGCTCATCCGCGCTATTATCTCCCCCATGGTGCCGGAACATCTTTCGAAGGTGACCAACATAATGCGGATGGGGACCGATCGGCATTCGAGTTCCCAAGGAGGAAGCAGATGAAACGAATCGTCCTACTGTTTATGGCACTGGCTCTGGTTTCAGGATTGGCTTTGGGTGAGGAGGAGGGCGACGTCAAAGCCGGCCCGGATCGTGGCGACCAAGGTGACGGTCCTTTCGAAAAACTGATCATCCGTGGGGTCTATGTGATCGACGGGGCCGGCGGTCCGCCCATGGGGCCCGCGGACGTTGTGATCGAGGGAAACAAGATCACAGAAGTGGTCGGCGTGGGTGCACCCAAACTGCCGATCGATCCGAAAGGTCGTCCGAAGGGTGCGACGAAAGAGATCCAAGCGGAAGGCATGTTCGTCATGCCGGGTTTCGTGGATGTCCACGTCCATTGCGGAGACTATCCCAAGACACCGGAAATCGAGTACGTGTACAAGCTCTGGATGGCCCACGGCGTAACGACGATTCGCGGCGTGCCGTGCGGTCCCATGGATTGGGATCTCAACGAGAGAGAGCGGAGCGCCAAAAACGAGATCGTGGCACCGCGCATATTCGCCTATCACGTTCCGGGAAGTGGCGACGACTGGAAAGGTGGGCCGATCCTCACGCCTGAGAACGGACGCGAGTGGGTCCGCTGGGCCGCCACCGAGAAGAAAATCGATGGAGTCAAAATATTCAATTTCCCCCCTGAAGTACTGGAAGCCATTCTCGATGAGGCCAAGAAACAGGGCCTGGGCTCGGTGGCGCACCTTGGCCAGAGCATGGTGGCGGGAGCCAACGGCATCGACGCGGCCCGGATGGGTCTCGGGACATTGACCCACTTCTATGGTCTTTTCGAGTCCATGTACGACGGGTACGACGTGCAACCCTGGCCCCCCGGTATGCTCCTCAATGACGAGCAGCATCGCTTTGGCCAGGTGGCCCGCCAGTGGAACTTGATCCACGAGAAAGGAAGCGAGGAGTGGAACGCACTCAGGGACGAGTTCATCGAGCTCGGTTTCACGATCGATCCGACCCTGACGATTTACTCGGCGGGGCGAGACGTCATGCGGGCCCGGGAGGCGGAGTGGCACGACAAATACACTCTTCCCTCGCTGTGGGAGTTCTTATCAACCCAGCCGCGTGAACCATGGGGCCTATTGGTATTACTGGACGACGTGGGATGAAGTGGCTTGGAGGAATTTCTACCACAGCTGGATGCAGTTTCTCAACGATTTCAAGAACCATGGCGGTCGGGTGACCACCGGCTCCGATTCGGGCTACATCTATCAACACCTATGGTTTCGGCTACATTCAGGAGTTCGAAATGCTCCAGGAAGCGGGTTTTCACCCGCTCGAGGTGATTCGCTCGGCAACCTTGAACGGAGCAAAGACGCTCTTCGAGCCGAAGGGCAAGCCCATCGAGTTCGGCGTCGTCCGACCGGGATTGTTGGCCGATCTGGTCATCGTGGAAGAAAACCCCATTGAGAATCTCAAGGTCCTCTACGGCACCGGCGCGGTCAAGCTGAACGACGAAACCGGCAAGGTCGAGCGAGTGGGTGGTGTGAAATACACCATCAAGGACGGCATCGTTTACGATGCCAAGGAGCTTCTCGCCGACGTTGCGAAAATGGTCCAAGAGCAGAAGATGAAGGGCAAGGCAACGGAAGATAGATAGTCCGAAGCGCCTGCGAACAAAGAGGGTGAGCGGATCTCCGAATTCGCTCACCCACCCACTTATGCTTTCAGTCCATTGCTCGCTGACATAGGGTCCGGGTGATGAACTGTCGGGAGCTCATCCATTTCAGTAAAAGGAGGCGGCATGAATAATCGTAGAGATTTTCTCAAGGCAACCGGCGGAGCCGCGTTGGGAGCCACTCTCATCACCCATTGCGCCGACGCGAGTCAAGAGCAGACCGCCGGCGGTGACTCCGCAAGTCTCTTAGTCGATAATCCAGATCATCCTAAGCCGGCCGATTACGATCGTCTTGCCTCTCGAATGGCATCAGAACGCCGTCAAGCGTTTGCAGCAGAAGCTGGGTGAGCGCGGCTTGGACGGTATCCTTTTGACGAATCATTGGAACATCATTTACTACACCGGCTTGTTCCACAGCTCTACCGAACGTCCGATGGCTTGCTTCATTCCCACGAACGGGCTCGAGGTCCACTGGTTCTGCCCTGGTATCGATCGCGATCTCGTTGACACCTGGTGGAGCACGTCACGTCAGTACTATTTCGATTTCCAACACGCCGAAGGCGGCTTTCCTGAACAAGGGTAAGGTCGTCACCGGTGATCCGGTGGACCTGGCCTCGAATGGATGCTCGAAGGTGTCGAGCAATCTGGGCTATGGGGACAAGAAGATCGCTCTCGATCTCCAGCCGTCTGTCAAAAGGATGAGCAGGATGACGGACGTACTGCCCAAGGCAACATTCGAGTCTGCTGATGACGTCTGCATCGGAGATGCGAATGGTCAAAACTCCGGAAGAGATCGCGCTCATTCAGCGGTCGATGAACTACTGGAGCCGGGCCCACGCATTCGCACGGGATTACATTCTCGAGCACGGAACCGATGCGACCGACTTTCAAGTCAAAATGGCAACAACGGAATGGGGCACCGACCTGGTCATGAAGGACATCAAACGTGACGGTCGCCCTCACACCGCGGTCGGATTCACGTTCGGCATGATCGTTCGAACCGGAGTCGGGACGTCCTACCCCCATCCCAACCAATTCCACCACAATCAAGATCAAGAAGGGCGACGCGCTTCACGTGATCATGTGGGGCGGAATCGGCGGCTATGGTGGGGAGCTCTACCGAGGGTATCAGATCGCACCCTCGACTCCCGAGCGTGAGAAGATGTGGGAAGTGCAAACAGAGTGCATGCATATCCAGGCACGTGAGTCCAAGGCCGGGGTCGTCTGCAGAGACGTCGCCAAAGCGGTACACGACTACCAGGTCGCCAACGGTATGGCGAAATACATTTACCACCGACCCGCCCATGGAGAAGGAATGGAGGGGCATCAGCCGCCGTACATAGCATTAGG
Source organism: uncultured Acidobacteriota bacterium (assembly GCA_963697355.1). GTDB lineage: Bacteria > Acidobacteriota > Vicinamibacteria > Marinacidobacterales > DATDRI01 > CAVONV01. The sequence continues at coordinate 26,591 of CAVONV010000012.1, read as the reverse complement.
TGACAATACGGTCCTCGAAGAAGGTATGACATTCTCGGTCGAGCCGGGTCTATACAATCCAGAGGGAGGCTACGGCTTCAATCCGTCAGACAACTGTCTCGTCACCAAGGACAAGGGCGTGCTTCAGGGAAGCGTTCCAACGACCAAGGAGTGGTCCTTCCTGACGCTGTAACCACCGTTGCTTGCCTCGCAGTAGCTCAATAGGATTGCATGTGAACGGAGGTGGTCGGAGCGGAGCCCAAGGTTGAAGCCACATCACGGTGGGCTGCGACGGAGGGCTCTCGGCAGTGTCATTCCACTCGATAGTCCGGGTTGGGCCGTGGCAGCTTCGCGCCAACGGCTTCCAACCAAGATTGGAGCGCCGCGTCCAGCTCTTCCACCTTTTCCGGCATCTCGGCGGAGAGATCGTTGGTCTCTCCGAGATCGTCTTCTAGGTTGAAGAGCTCGAAAGACGAATCGTCGTAGCGCTTGATGAGCTTCCAGCTTCCGGACCGCACGATGCTGTAAGGCACCACGTCTTCCCCACGGTAGTGGGGAAAATGCCAGAACAAAGCATCCCTCTGAACGATACCCTCTCCCGTGAGCAAAGGCATCAAGCTTTGACCGTCGACGGCCCGATCCGCTGGGAGCGCGACTCCCGCGGCTGAGCAGATGGTGGGAAAGATATCAATACCGCTGACCGGCGTATCGTTCTCCGACCCCGAGGTGATCTTCTCTGGCCAGGCCACGATCTGGGGAACCCGGATACCCCCTTCATAGGGATAACCCTTACCCGAGCGGAGCGGGGCATTGTCGGTGGCGTAGGGCGCAAGCCCGCCGTTATCCGAAGTGAAGATGACAAGGGTCTTGTCACTCAGATCCAGCTCCTCGAGAGTGTCGAGAATCCGACCCGTCGCTCGATCGACACGTTCTACCATCGCGGCGTAAACAGGGTCGTTTTGGCCGGCGGGACTCGGCTTGGACTCGTATTTCGCCACCAACTCAGGTGGTGCTTCGAGAGGTGTGTGGACGGCATAATGGGCCATATGCAGGAAGAAAGGCTGCTCGCGGTGCTCACGAATGAAACGGCAGGCTTCGGCCGCCTCACGATCCGTCAGGTACTCCCCTTCCCGACGCGGCTCGAGCGTTGGGATGTCACCGGCTCCGTAACGTTCACTGTGGTAAGGATCGAAATACGTCGGAGGCTGGCCTTTGTCGCAGCCGCCGATATTGACATCGAAACCCTGATGCTCCGGGTACCAGCCGTCATAGCCGAGATGCCACTTCCCGATATGTGCGCTCACGTACCCGGCTTTGTTGAGCGCCTCGGCGATCGTCACTTCCTCCAGCTCCATCCACAGAGGATTGCGAGGGGTCAACATCCTGCGGTCCGGCCGACCTTCGTAGCCCGACGGGTTTTGCCTGTTCGCCGGAAACGTCATCCCCACTTCGTGCAACTGAAATCCGGCCCGGATCCAATCGGTGATGCCGATTCGCGCGGGGTAGCGACCCGTCATGATAGCTGCGCGGCTCGGCGAACAGACAGCGCAGGCGGCGTAGGCCTGAGTGAAACGAACGCCTTGCGAGGCCAAACGGTCGATATTCGGCGTTTCGTACCACTCACTCCCGAAACAAGCCGCGTCGGTCCACCCTAGGTCGTCAACATTGATCAAGACAACGTTGGGCGGTGCAGTCTTTGTCCGGCACGAAGAGAGAACCGCAACGAACACCAAGGCCGCCGCGAAAAACAAAAGAGAGTCGCGTGGTTTCATAAGTGACTCCTCACTGACCTATATTCACCGGATTCGCAAGATATCATAGTCATCGAGGATTGTTGCCGGTCCTTCCATTGTCTTTTGTATGACACTCGTGTTACATGGTTTCGTCGACACGGCGTCGATAGAGTTCACGAACTGGATATGAACTTCCTCCTCTGGTACTCCCTATCGCTGATGGGCAACAACGCCAAGAATTATCCAAAGTTTGAAGACATGTTCCTCTGGGAGTGGACCAGCCAAAGCTCTTCGGTTCTGGACCCCAGGTTTCCAGAGGTGCGGGAGTTCATCATAACAACCTACGAAACGGCGCTGGAAGAGTGGGATCTAGACGGGTTCAAATTGGACTTCATCGGGATGTTCAGACCCGACGAAAAGACGGTATTCGAGGCCACTGGAGGAAGAGACTACGCATCGCCCGACGAAGCGGTTGACAGGCTGATGACGGATATCATGGCGCGGTTGAGGGCCGTCCGACCCGACATCATGATTGAGTTCCGACAGCCCTATATTGGGCCTCTGATGCGGAAGTACGGCAACATGTTTCGCGCCACAGACTGTCCCAATATGGCGTTGGTCAATCGAGTGCGTACCACGGACATTCGACTCTTATGTGGAGACACTGCAGTCCATTCCGACATGTTTATGTGGCATCACACGGATCCTGTCGAGGTGGCGGCGCTTCAAATCTTGAATATCCTGTTCAGTGTGCCTCAACTTTCGGTGAAGCTCAACGAGATTCCGGCCGAACACAAGGAAATGGTGAAGTTCTGGATTGGGTATTGGAACGAAAACCGAGAAGTACTTCTCGGCGGTGATTTCGTCCCCGTCAATCCTTCAGCCAACTACCCGATGATCATGTCATCCACCCCGGAAAAAACTATCGTGGGGCTCTACAACGACATGGTGATTCCCTTGAAGAACGCAAGCTACAAACGGATCGATGTTGTGAACGGAAAGGCCGGTCCATCGGTCGTTTTGGACCTAGATGGAAACCTGGGCCGAGTCGCCACGACGACCTATGACTGCCTTGGTCGCTTGCAAAGCGAGAAATCGATGACGCTCGGCAAAGGCGTCCATAAGCTCAACGTCCCCGCATCGGGCCTTTTGACGATCGAAAGGATGTAACCTGACCGGATCGGCTCGACTACTTTTGCACGGCACCGGCCAACTGCTGGGTAGCCGCACCGACCAGCTCTACAATTTCCTCGTCGAGAACGCCCTTCTTACGGTCGGCAAAGGCAATGAAACGACCGTAAACCATTTCGAGCTCTTCCCGGCTGAGCGAATACCCCAGATGCTCGCAACGATCCTTGAGAGCGTGCCTACCGCTGTGCTTACCCAGCACGAGTCGACTCATGGGTACCCCAACCATCTGGGGGTGAATGATCTCGTAGGTGGTGCGCTCCTTCAAAAAGCCATCCTGGTGAATTCCCGCTTCGTGTGCGAACGCGTTACCGCCGACGATCGCCTTGTTAGGTTGCGGACCGAAGGTAATGAGATTCGACAGAGTCTGGCTGGCCGGAAACAGCTGCTCCGTCACGATGCCCGTCTCATAAGGCAATCGATCTTTGCGTGTATGGATCGCCATGACGACTTCTTCGAGAGCGCAATTTCCAGCCCGCTCACCGATGCCATTGACGGTACATTCCACTTGACGAGCTCCCGCCGTTAGAGCGGCCAGCGAGTTGGCCGTGGCGAGCCCGAGATCGTTGTGGCAATGCACACTGACCACAGCATCGTTTCCAACGGCACTTACGATCCGAGCTATCAGGGCCGAGAATTCGTCCGGGGTCGAGTAACCCACGGTGTCGGGTATATTCACCGTACTCGCTCCAGCCTCGACCGTAGCCTTGGATATCTCTTCTAAATAGTCGGGATCGGTGCGTGTCGCATCTTCGGCGGAAAACTCGACATCTTCGACGTGCTTCCGGGCTAACCGAACCGCAGCCACGGCTTCATCCAGCACTTGTTGACGCGTCTTCTTGAGCTTGTACTTCAAGTGAGTCTCACTTGTGGCGATGAATGTGTGGAGCCTCGGCCTTTGGGCCGGCTCCAGCGCCTGAAGTGCGCGATCGATATCTTTTTGACAAGCTCTTGCGAGGGCCGCCACTCGGATGTTGCGGAACTCCTTGGAGATGGCTTCTACGGCCTTGAAATCACCCTCAGAGGCAATAGGAAAGCCTGCCTCGACGATATCGACTCCAAGCTCCTCTAGTTTGTGAGCCATGCGTCGTTTCTCATCGACGCTCATGCTGCACCCCGGCGACTGCTCGCCATCACGTAATGTCGTGTCAAAAATTTGAATGTAGTTGTCCATAACTTATCAGCCTCTCCAAAAAGTGTTTTCGAGCTACCGCTGCGCTTACTAATTCAATGTAGAGTAGAGGCTTACCGCATATTTGTCCAATTGATAATTATTCTAGTTATCATAAGTAGATTTTATGCTATAAGGCATACTTATGGACGAAAAGAAATCTATTAGCCACATGGACCTTTATCCAATCCAAGTATTCTGCGCCGTCGCGACCGAGAAGAGTTTCACGAGGGCAGCCAAAAAGCTCTTTCGCACACAGCCTGCTGTTTCTTTGATGGTGCGGCGGCTCGAGAGCGATCTTGGAGTTAAGCTCATCGACCGCTCAGGACGAGAGCTGTTGCTCACAGATGCCGGGAAGCTCGTGCTCGAGTACGCGAGGAGATTCGAAAACATCCAACGGGAGCTCGGGACCGCTCTCTCCGAGCTCCGTGACAATGCGGCCGGAGTCCTCGGCATCGGAGCCAACGAATCGACGACGCTCTACCTGCTCAAACACCTACAGCAATATCGTCGACTCTATCCCCGGGTCAAGGTTCAAGTACGGCGAAGCCTGTCCAGCTTGATACCACGGCAGCTCATCGATGGGGACTTGGAGTTGGGCGTCATCAGCTATGATCCCGGCGATAGCCGCTTGGCCTCGAGAGAAATCTATAAGGACTATCTGACTTTCGTCGTCGCTCCTACGCACAGACTTGCGGACAAGGGAACGGTCGGTATCCAGGAACTGGGCATCGAGACCTTCATTGCCCACAACGTCAACTCGCCCTACCGCGAAGTGGTCTTGAGGGCGTTCAGGGAGCACAAAGTGCCTTTGAACATGGACTTTGAGATGCCAACCGTCGAGTCCATCCGTAAACTGGTGCAGAGAAATGAGGGCGTGGCGTTCTTACCTAGAATGTGTGTCGAGCACGAGCTCGAACAAGGATTCCTTCATCAGGTTCAGATCGAGGAGCTTCATGTAGAGCGGAAGATTCACTTGGTCTACCCTGCTAATCGTCTGTTGAGTCACGCCGGTCGTGCATTCCTTGAATTGGTCATCAATGATTGACGAGGACTCCGCCGGCGGTCAACGGATCATCGAGGTGTTCGCACCAGATAACCGGGCCGGGCACGAATCCCGTCCGCTTCGTCAACCCTCAAATCGACCTTCAGCTCGTGCCAGCCTTCCAGCGAGACTCCGGCCGGCTCATAGCTCAACAAGTAGCGACTCTCCATCTCCCTCAAAACTCTCAAGAATATCTCCGTGAAGTTGGCGCCGGGGTCGATATGGAAGACTCGCCCCCCAGTCAGCCCTGTCACGCTGCTCAGGTACTCTTTGGCCTCGAGTAGCACTCGACCACGGATAGAACGACCACCTCTCCTAACAGAGACACCCATACCCGGCTCGACCGCCACTGCGTAGACGACGACATCGGACTCCTTGAGCACCTCGAGTACCTCGAGCTCATCGAGCCAGCTCATGTTGTCGAGGCCGTCCGTGAAAAGCACCACGAGAGGTCTCCCCCCTCGAGCTTCCACGAGCTTGAGGCCGGTGTAGAGGGCGTCATGCAAGCTCGTATTGCCCTGCTCGGTAGGTTCGAGAAGAACACGATGCAAAGCGGTGAAGTTGCTGCTGGGCTCCATCCGTAGTTGCATCCTTCGGGTAAACGTCAAGAGACCCACTTCATCTTCCGGGTCGAGACCCTCTACGAAAGCATGCGCCGCCGCCCTGAGTTGCTCCAACTTGCTCCCTTCTACACTCCCACTGACGTCCAAGAGGAGCATCGTTGCAAGGGGCAGACTGCTATGGTCCAGAAGCCTGACTTGCTGACGAACACCGTTATCCGACACGTCAAAGTCCTCTGCAGCCAGACCTTTCACCGGTTCACCGTCTTGGGTTACGAACACATCCAGATAGACCGTCTTTACCTCGACCTCGAATCGAAACACTTCTTCGGATTGTTGCTCCTGCAGTAACCATCCGAGCCCGCCGACGAACAGCAAGAGCCACATCATTGCAGGAGCTCCTTGCGCGTCTCCCGCATAGCGGTGTCCAGCAGCTCCGTGCCCCCATAGAGATATCGCATCCAACGATCCGGTTGTCTAGGCGAGTCTCCGTTCTGAGCAAGGAAAAAACCAAGGACCTCGCGGGAGCCGGGACGATCACCACTCCGATGGAGCGCGTGACTGAGAGCGACGACGGCTGCTTGACAGTGCGGATCGATCTCTAAAGACTCCCTGAAGGCCTCAACAGCCTCTGGCATTCGCCCGAGCTGACTGGAGACGTGTCCGATGAGCATGTGAGCCACAAAACGAATTTCGGTGTCGGGGGCATACTCTAGACTCAGCTTCAACTCTCGCAGCGCCTCTTCGCTTCTGCCCCTGAGCTGCATCACTCTTCCCAAGCGCAAGTGGACTTCGGCGTTTTCTGGTTGGGTAACAAGCATCTCGCGATAAGACTTTTCCGAACGCTCGAGCATACCGGTTATGCCCATCCACCCTGCCGCATCGTATACGGACCCTACCGCGAGGAGGATCTCGGGGTCCTGTGGAAACACCTGCGAGGCATCCTGAATGAGATGAAGTGCAGCCCAGCTTTGCATCGAACCCCGGAGGAGATTCGATACCGCCAGGTACCATCTGCGCAACGACGTTGTTCGAACGGAATCGTTCTCGATCCGATTCAGGTAGTTTCTTGCCGACTTGAGATGAAACAAGACCGCCCTTCGATCGTGAAAAGCCACTTCGGTATGAAGCAGTGCCGCCATCTTCAGCTCGTTCTCGCCTAACGCCCTCTTTTGGTAGTCTCTGACCGCTCCCTCGAGCGATTCTTGGCGCACCCGAGCGAGCGCCTCCGCCGATTCAACGAAAGCACCCTCTCGATAGGCCTCCACGAGATCCGAGTAGACCGCAACCGGATAAAACTCCGGTTCCAACAGGAACTCCACTCGATCCGTGATGACTTCGTTCGTGATCTGATCGGTAACCTCGATTTGGACTCGATAGTTACCCGGGCTGAACTTCTCCAATGGGAGCTCGAGCCGGGCAATCGCCTGCTTCGAACCGGCTTGAAGAGGTTGGGCCGGCACATCGGTCAACTTTTCATCATCTTTGAAGAGAACGTAATCACTCGTGAGACTCGGCTGTCCCCGCGCGTCCAATTCGAATCCGTACACAAAAAAGAGGATGCCCATGGTATCGGCAAGCGTAAACCTCTTACTTGGGGCGGGAGTGAAGTGAACCCGGCCGAACTGAAACGAGTGGCCCGGTGTGGCCGGCGACTCGTCGACTTCTCGACTCTCGGTGTAGAGCAGCACTGAAGACATATCGAGTGCGCCCTCTTTGAAGTCCCGAACGAAGACCGGCACTCTCTGGGTACCGACCTTGCCCGACAGGTCATCCAAAATTCCAAGGTTGAAGGTGTAGCTGCCCGGCGTCAGCTGGACCGGCAAATCGAACATCGAGGGACCGTCGTCGTTACGGCTGAGTTTTACCGGCTCCTCGAAACGGTAAAGAGAGCTACCCTCCATCGTCTCGATGACACCAAACAAGGTGACCGCTGCAACCGAGTCTTTCCAACTCAGCCGCTCAGGAGCAATCTCGAAGCTAACAGGAACGTAGGTGCCGTCCGTCGCTCTGAAAAAGGCGGTTTCCGCGCTAAAAACGATGTCACTTTTGACGATCTCCTTTTCTCTCAACTCTCGTAGCGCTTTTTTCGCCGGGCTCTTTGGATCAAACCTGACCGGCAGCCCCTTCAATCGACCTTCGCTATCTCGGGCGTAGTCGATGTCCGAATGAAAAACAAAGCTCTTCTTTGCGTAGTTCAACGCTCCAACAACGTCCTCGGGCTCACGAAACGTCATTCCCAAGCCTTGTTCCAGCACGAACTCGATGGTGAGACCCTCGGGAAGACTGCGCTCTCGGTTCGGCTCGTAAGTCCAGGACCTCGTTTGCTCCGTTCCGACCGCCGCCTGCATGGATGACGCAGAATCCGCGCCGCTCACCTCCGGCAACGCTCCGGCCGAGGTGTCCGTCGCCGAAACGAGTTGGCCGCTCGCAAAGGCTTCCGAACCTTCCGTGGCGCGCCCCTTCCCTTCTGGCGTGGCCGGCAAACCCAGAAGTATAAACACCTTTCCCATGTCGGTAGCCGAGCCTTTGATTCCTTCACGTTGACCAAAATATCGATTGGCGTATTTGACTCGCCTCTTGTACCCCTCTCTGAGCTCGTTCTCAGACGTCATCAGATCCGGATCCCGGCGCAACCAGAACAACTCCTTGAATCGCTTGCGATCTTCCTCGGTATCGAGGTCGAGGAAGATTTGCGTCTCTTCCTCCGTGATGAGGGCAGCAACTTCTCCTTCGATCCACCGGCGGTCCGACTTGCTCAACTTCATGGTCTCTGCAAAAAGTGGAGCGTGGGTGGCGAGAAAAAAAAGCGTTACGAAGAAAAGGGAGGTCAGCCGGAGAGAGACCACGGTGCTAAGTCCTTTCATGCTGCATAACTAGAGGCGCAATACAAACGCAGAATAGGTGAGATGCCTACGTCTTGTCAATGTGGAGGTTGCCACCGACAGAGCCACTGCGGTTTGGGTCACTACCAAAACTCAGAGTCCCAGGCCTCCAGCTCCCTTGAGCCCGAATGATGTTCTTTTTGACTTCAGTGAGCGCCGAAGTGTTTCTCGCGAGCCCGTTCCATTCCAGGAGCGGGTGGTTTCCATTCCCCTGATTCCACGGCCACCCAGTCGGCGGCCAGTTTGTTCCAGAACGCCTCGTTAATCTCGGAGCCGTTCTCGAGACTCCCGATTACATCTTGTAGGACGCGAAACCACCCAAGCCTGGCCACCCCGATGAGGGCCTCTATACCGTCATATGCTCGTTGGAAGTCGGCAGCCTCGAAAGTCACTGTCTGATCAGCGTATTGGATTCCGGGTACGTTCTCCAACATGTCGAGTTGGGCCGGGTGCACAACTCGAAGTTGAGCTTTGATGGGGGTTGTCAATTTGACGGCCTTGCTCTCGGGGAGTTTCCCGACAGCCCGCTTCGCAGCTTCCTGCATCTCCCCATGCACCTCGGGAAACGGCCGGAGCTCAGCGTCTCCCGCGCCCTCGGCTTTCTTCACTTCTACGAATTCCAACCAAGTCATCCAGGACAACTGCTCCCTCAACTTGTCGTCACCCGAAGCAAATATGAGAGGGACATCGATACGGCCCCAGCTGTAAGCAATGATCTCCGTTTCGTTGATGGACATATCGTTGAGGATCCAGTCCATCCCGAGCGTGTAGGTGTGAGCCGCAAAGCCACCTCCGCCGGTACGGGAATGCATACACACGACCGCCACCGCATCGTAGGCACCCTTCTCCGTGAGATCCACATAGGGACGGAACCTTTCGTCCCGGTATATCATCTCGGCACGAGCGTCCATCTTGTCCAAGAGGATATCGGGCTCGGGATTGCCGCTACCGTGTGCGTCAACGATATCCACGGCGTCGGCGCCACCCGCAAACAAACCATCGATAACCGCATTCACATCGTTGGTGAGCCAATCTCTTGCCGCCACGTACTCTTCGGTTTGGTAGTCGAGCCCCTGGATCTGATTCAAGCCCGAAATGCCCTCCATGTCGTAGTAGAGAAGAATTCTGACCTCCCCATCTGCGTTGGGAGACGGGGAAGAGAGCTGTTTTCCCGGCGCCGGTTTTGTGGTCGCCGTCTCCGTGGGCGGCTGGGCGCCACAGGCCATCAGGAATGCCACCAGCGAGATCAATAGAACCGTCGGAAATAGTATGGTGCGATTCACAACACACTCCTTTAGAGGAAAGAGGAAACATTGGGGCGAGAAACAAGGAAAGCTAGACAGGAGTAGCCGCCGACCCGTCAGAATGGTAGCTAGTGCCATTTTTCGTTTCTTCTTCGCCCGACAGAGCCGGGCCTACGGCCTATCTCGGAACAACCGGGAGGCTGAGCGCCGAAGGATACTCGGAATCGTGGTAGATAGTTTGAACCGCCTTGACCAGTCCGGTGGCCCCCAAAGTCGGCTCTCCGGTGTTTGGATTGCGATTGAACCTTGGAAAGTTGCTGCTCGAAACGTAGAGCCGTATTTGGTGCCCGGCTTTGAACACATTGCTGGTCGCCCAAAGATCGATACTGTAACGATAGACCTTGCCCGGGACGATCGGCTCGGCGACCGAAGTGGAGTCGCGATAGCGAGCGCGAACGACGCCGTCCGTAATAAAACGAGCGTAACCCGATGGGTCAACATCAACCAGCATCGCCGTGAAATCAGTGTCTTCCGCCGTGGTGCTCGCGTAGAGCTCCAACGTTACGTATCCGGTCACCTCGGTAGCCCTCTCTAAGGGAGAGGTCGAGTAGACCAAGACATCCCCACGCGATTCGTTGGGGCTTTGGTCGAAGGGGCCCGGAGGTAAGACAGCGTTTCCGCAACAAAGGCGGCCGCCGATGGTTGGAACCGGATGGGCAGGATTGTATTCAAAAACGTCGGATGCTTCCGTCTTGGGAGGCTCTGCATTCAATGCGCCATCCCCACGGATACTGTTAGCGCCCGTCGTCGAGTGCAAGTAATACTTGGTGAGTGTTGCCCTTTTGAGGGGGAATTCCTGTTCATCGCGCCAAACGTTTTCTCCCATGACGAAAAGACGCACGGGAGCTCCGGAGGCATATTCGTTGTCAACACCCTTCAAAGCGTAGTCGAACCAGTTCAATATGGTCTGCGTGTAGTCGAACACCGCCTCAGTTCCGAAAACAACGTCACCGATTCTCCCTTCCTCGGACGTTGCAGCATGCGCCCACGGCCCCACCAACAGTCTCTGTTCCGCTCTTGCCTCCAACGTTTTCGCAGACTCTCTGAGGCCCGTGTAATTCTTGATCGAACCCTTCAGGAAAATGTCGTGCCAACCTCCGGCATGCAATGCTTTTACCTCCAGCTCCGGATAGTGGTCGGAGATTTTCCATTTCTTCCAATAGGCGTCGTCCGTCTCATGCTCTATCCAATCTTCGAAATAGGGCGCTACCTCGTCCGCCGATGGAAGACTCAGGAGTTGGTAGCTCTCGACTGGCATTTGCCATGACCAATCTTTCGGACGGAGCTTGGAGTCCGCTTCTCGGCGCAACGTGTCAACCGCCAGCCCGGATGTCCAGGAACTGGCAAACCACTGCATCAGAGCCCCGCTCTGGTAGGTCCAACCTTCGTAGTACTCAGAAGCTGTGATGAACGGGAATACGGCTACTAGGTGGGGAGGCTTGCTGATCGCCGCCAGCATCTGGGTGGCACCCACGTAGGAACCACCGTACATGCCCACCTTCCCATTGGAGCCCGGCAACTTCGCCACCCATTCCACCGTGTCGTACCCGTCTTCAGATTCATGACGAAAGGGGTAGAACTCTCCTCCCGAGTCGAAACGACCACGAGTGTCCTGCACCACGACGATGTATCCGTGCGAAGCCAACTCGTGCGACTGCTCGGTGTCACCTTTCCGGTCATAGGGCGTGCGCTGGAGCAACACGGGGAACTCCCCAGCCTCGTCGGGACGGTACACATCTGCGACCAGAAACACACCATCTCGCATTCGAGCTCGCACATCGGTGTCCACTCTCGTCGCGAAACTTCCCTCCGCAAACCCGAAAGGCAGAACCGCCAAGACCGAGACCAGAAGGCTGCAAAGCCGAATGCCCGATAACCCATCCCTCTGTTGCATTTTCAGCGCCCCCTCCTTGCTTCTATTCTCCCTAGCGCCCCTCCAAACAGTCCCCAGCTCACCTTCAATTGAGATGACCAATAGCGTAAAGACAATCCTCAGCCCGAAGGAAGAGCTTGCCCTCCGCGAGGGCCGGAGAAGCGTAGACGACCCCTCCAATCGAATTGGTGGACAAGACACGGTGAGTGGGTCCCGCTTGGATCACAAAGAAATCGCCGTCTTGTCCAGAAATGAGAATCTTGCCGTCCCAGGCCACAGGCGAAGCCTTGACGTTAGTGGGTATGGGGAGCCGCCCTCCCTCGTACACGACTTTTCCCGTTTCCGGCTCGAGGCAGGTGAGGATGCCTTTATCCGAAACCAAGTAAAGATAGCCATCGTAGAGTAACGGAGACGACACGTAGGCCGTGCCTTTCTGATACTCCCACAACACGGTGGGAGTCGCACCTTCTTTCGGAATCTCAATGGCCCGGACCAGCTTGTCGGGATATCCAGACGCCACGAAGACCATCGTCTTGTTCGCGACGGGAGTAGGAACGGCATTACCTAGAAATCCTTCAGACCGCCATCGCTCTTTGCCCGTGGCCGGGTCGTAAGTGATCACGTTGTGGTAGCTGGTCGTCACCAGATCGGTACGTTCACCGGTCTCGACGAGGATCGGGCTGCTGTAGTTGAGTCGTGTGTTTCGAGCCGTCCTCCAGACTTCCTGACCGGTCGCCTTGTCGAGTGCGACGAGAGAGGACCGCTCTCCTTGGTCCTGATCGATTTGAAGAATGAGTAAACCCTCATAAAGAAGAGGCGAGGTGCCGTGGCCGTGGCCCCAGGTGAGGATGCCACCGAAATCAACGGTCCAGATCAATTCACCCTCGAAGTCGTAACAATAAAGTCCTTGGGAGCCAAAATAGACGAAGACATGCTTTCCGTCCGTAACGGTCGTGGGCGAAGCATAAGTATTGTTGCGGTGTCGGTTATCGAATACGCGCCCATCATGAGCGGTGTGAGTCCATAGAACCTTCCCCGTGCCGGCATCGATCGAGAGCACTTTCAAAGTGTGCCTCTTGTCGGCATCCCCCGTGGCCGGGTGCAAATAAGTCTCACCGTCCCTGACATGTCGAGGGGCCTCGGCACCGGGGATCACTTCCCCTTGAATATCCGTGGTGAGAAATATCCGGTTTCCCCAGACCACCGGAGACGAGTGTCCCCTTCCCTCGAGGTGCGTCCTCCAGAGGATATTCTTGGTCGCGTTCCACTCGATCGGGATTCCCTGCTCGGTCGAAACCCCGTTACGGTCCGGCCCTCGCCACTGAGGCCAAACGGATTCCTGCGCCGTGCTTGGGCTTCCCGACAAGAGTGCGATGGAAGACGCCATCCAACATACGATACCGATGAACTTTGGTTTGGTTATCATGGTGGAACAGATCCTAACTTGTATTGAACGGATAGGCCAGGCTGTCCGTCTTCGCTTCGACCTCAAACTTCTTCAAATGGTGATAGGCTCATATGGATCGGGGTCAATGCGGTGAGGCTCGGGTATCTGCCATTGTTCCTTCGCGCGCTGCTGGTCGTCTCTTCGCTCGTCGTCTTCTGGTTGAGCAGGCTGCTCGGGCCCTTCTACCGTGCTCGTCCTCAGATTCTCCTGGAAGACACTTCCGTCCTACTACCACCCGACATCGTACGAGTCGTGACCATTGTGACCGTAGTATTTCTCTTGGTCTGGGTGGTCGAGTCATTCTTGTATCGGAAGTTTCTCCGCATGGGCGAAGAAGCCTGGGACGAAAGTCTCCGTTCTTACATGCCTCTCGCCTTCCTCTTGAGTTTCGCTCTCCTCTTTGTCCCGGCATGGATAGGGCTGCCCATGATCGGTTGGTGGCTCCTGCTGGATGCCAGGCCCTGGATACTGACCCTGGCGATGGGCTGCGTCATCTTGCTCAAGGCTTCTTTGCTGCGACGTTACTTTCCAGGCATCGGAACGAGGCTCGTCCGCTTGTCTCGCACCCGCCTGTCTTACGCTGTGTTTGGAGTTGCTTTGTTCGCGCTGCTTTTTGCCTGGACTCCCCAGCGACGTTTTGCACAATCCTACGACGAGCGCTGGGGCACAGGAGATGAGCCGCGCTACGTTCGGATGACGGCTAGTCTGCTCCATGACGGCGATGCCGATATCAGTAACGCCGATGAGCTCATCGGCAAGCGGGTTGAGCCTGGTCGCTTCCTGTTGGGAGTTGCGAGTTGGATTCCGTCCACGCTCGAGACGGCAACCGAAGCCGTGAGAACGCTCCTCGGAGCCGAGCCCTCTGGAAAGGCAAGTCACCTGGGAGGCCCGGTCGTTCAAGGAAGAAAAGGGGGCACTTACTACGTGTTCCTACCTGGATTTCCACTGCTTCTGGTTCCCTCGATGGCCGTGGACTCTCTACTGGGTCCCGAGCGATTGACGATTCTTCTCTTCACTTGCTTGTTGTTGGGCGTAGCATGCACGCTCCTTCTGGCGAGGCTGGTCGAGCCTTTCGCAGGAAGCCGCCTGAGCTCCTTCGGAGTCGGTCTCGCCGTGGCCATCTCGACACCCCTGTTCTTCTATCATTCTCAGGTATATACCGAAGTGACGGCCGCCATCTGTTTGACCATCATGCTGACGGTTCTCCTCACCGGGCGGCTGAACTTTATAGGGGCCATCTCTTTTGGGTTGGCCGGCGCCTTTCTTCCTTGGCTTCATGCAAAGTACCTCCCCCTCTTGAGCGTTTGCCTCTTGGCGTACGCCTGGAGAGCCTGGAGAGACAAAGCGGGATGGAAGGTCGGCGTCCTCGGCTTACTGGTTCCGTCGATTGGGGCCGGGCTCGAGTGTCTCTATGTCTTCCATATCACCGGGAGCTTGCTTCCCGACGCCATCTGGGTCCTGAGAGGCTACCCACGCGGCGCTACACTCTTCAACCGGGAAACACTGTCCGGGCTCTATTTCCTCATTCTCGGCCGTTCCGATGGCATTCTGGTCTATGCGCCGCTATATGTTTTCGCTTTGCCGGGCATTGTCGCGCTGTGGCGCAAATCACGGTTCACCACCATCGTCACCCTAGCCACCTATCTGCCTTACCTGCTCATTGCCGCTTCCCACGATCAGGGGGGCGCGGGAGGATGGTCTCCACCTGGCCGCTACCTGTTGCCAGCCGTACCGGCATTGGCTCTCTATCTGGCGGCCTGGCTGGGATGTTCCAGAAAGGGTGGTCTTCGCTGGACGGCGTTGTTCGTTACCACTGCCGCGTCGCTTTGGATCGCACAGGGCATGCTCAACGAGCTCAACTTCGCTTACGACCGACCTGCTTTTCTCGCCTCGGGAATCGTGAATCCGTCCCCGGTCCTCGGCTCGGTGCTCGAGCCCCAACCGATGATGCAGCGAATGATATATCCGTTGTTCTTGACGCTGGGGTTGGCGCTTGTGGCTCAATGGGAGCGGCGCGGTTGGCCATCCCGTCCCACGAGGTTTGCAGCTGCGGTCGTCGTACTGATCTTGGCCATCGGTTCCTCCGCAGCCCTTTGGAGTCAACCCCGCGATTGGATGGGAAGTCGCAGCGGAAAGGCCGCGATACGACTTCGGCCGACTCATGCCGTCCAGCTCGCGCTGCCCGTGTGCGGGACGAACGAGCCACGCCTACGTTTCACGGGCGCCGGTGGTCCGCACGCCGTCACGATCAGCGGTTTGGGATTTCGACGAGAGCTTCGGGTGCCGTCCCGCGGGACGAGTGAGCTCGAGGTTTCGCCGGTGCCCGTGCTCAGGATCACTCACATCGGCACAGAAGAAATGCGCGTCGTCGAGGTGCGACTTCACGAAGGGCAGGAGCCACTCTTCGTTCAGGGAATCTGCCGGTAGGGGCCGTCACCTTCTGGATGAGGCCGCGGGTGTTCTCGCCCTGAGAACGAGGTCAACAGAGTAGATGAAGAACCTCAAAGGTATGAAGGTCGCAAGCTCCGCTGTACCGGTCGGATTCACGAGCCGGCTTCAATCCTTTTGTGAATTTGGAAAATACCGATTTCACGAAGCAGTTGAAAACGCGACCGAATGTATCGCTCGACGACGGGAAAATGGGATAGTCGCTCCCGGGTACCCCTGAACGAGTCTTTTTCCAGAACGACGTATTCCACCTCGTTGCGGATGAGATCTCTTGCGACCCTATGGTCGAGCGTCGGGCTATAGGTACGACTATAGGTGAGCCCGCGGTGAAACCAAAGAATTGGCTGAGGAGGAACCTTTCCGGTCAGACCGTACATTACGGTAAAGTCGGGAAAGATGAAGAAGTTCTTCTCCTCTTTGAGCAGGAAAACAGCCAGATTGTCGACGTCATCCACTGAGATCGTTTCCTGGCTTCGTCTCGCAGCTCGCGTGGGGATGGCCCACTTCACAGGGCTCAAGGCCTTGGAGACCGCCTCTTCTCGAAACTCCGATCGCCAAAAGATGTCGTGCACTCGACGCGACATGGCGACTTCCCAGCCCTGTGTCATCAGAAGCCAGGATACAGCGACAGCAAGTACCGGTAGGAGGGCTCTCACGAACAAGCGCTGCTGTTGCACCTCCTGTTCTTTGGTGCCCCCTCCGGCGAGATCCCTTGGAGCCAGTAGATCTCTTGCGAGGAGCACGGCAAGGATCAGGATGACTCCACAGAAAGGGAATCCTAACTCAGGCTCATTGATGGTCAGGTGAATGAACAAAGTCTGAAAGGAAAAAAGCGAAACGATGGTCGTCGCCGCCAAAAGCTGTCGTGGATCTAGATAGGATATCTGTTTCATCCAACGATACCGCGCTTCAAGGACGAGCGCGGTCGCTGCAACGACAAAACTCACCATTAGCGTTGCTCGGTTGGCACCCGCCAGCGAGAACTCCTCTAGAAGAAGATCGGAAAACCACCCTCCCGCAATCCTACGCATCCCCTCCCCTGCAGGAATCACGAAGAAGAACTCCCAAAAATGCCCCGGATGTGAGAACCGCCACAGCCAGGCGCCGAAGATCAAACTGCAAGCCACCAGACCAGACACTAGGGCAAGGCATTGGCGCAGTCTAATCCGGAAGGCAACCGGGGAGGCTAGGAGGATGACGCTGCCACAGGCAAAGACGGACAGGAGCCCTACGTTCTGTTTGCTCAAGAAAGCGAGCCCCACCATGAACCCCGCGGCTACGAACAAGGGGAGGCGCGCCCTCTTGCGGCCGGTAGCTGAGACGACCATGTGCTGTTGAAATCCCTTGAATAGCCATACCGAAGCAATGAGGTGGCAAAGGAACGCCGTCTGTTCGAACCAAGGGGTTCCAAACGGAGGATAAAACCAGAGCGCAGTTATGATTCCAGCCAGGTAGGCGTACGGACCCGAACAGGGATAGAGCAGTCGGATCCATTTATAAGAAAGCACGGCAGCCAGAGCATTGGCGAAGGCCGCATGAAAAAGGTACGAAGAGTAACTTACCGAGAACAACTTGAAGAAGAGGGCCTGGAGCCAGAAGGGCACGGGACCGGTTGGGATGTAGAAGTCCCGGTAAGGCACTTGGCCCAGTAACGTTCGATATCCACCATCGAAGAGAATCGATTGATCGAATGCGAGGAAACCTCGACTTCCGGCTCGGATGACCAACAACGCGGCCAAGACCGCGAGACCGCCCAACGTAATGAGACGTAGGAGCCTCGAAAAGAAACTCACCCCGCGTACCCTCCGTGAACGTTATTGTCGAGGTCGGTCCACAGAAAAACTGGAGCCGATGAAGGGAGGATGCCTTTCTTGCCAAAGGCCATGAGCCGATGGTGGATGTCGCAGCGGAGCTCTACACTCACCGAGCCGTCATCGTTCACGATTGAGACATGCTATACGATGCCTGCTTGTGAGCCAACAACTTGCAGCGTGATTCGGCGAGGAAGTGGAAGGTTCTCGGTGTTTGCTGTCTTGCGGTGATCGAGTCCAAACGTCTGAGTTACTGCAGCGACCGCCTACTCCAGTTCCCCGGCCAATTGCGGCTCGTAACCTCTGGGGACGGGTTTCACGAGCACTTCGGTGATGAGCTGTTCAACAAAAAGCGGTCGAACCGCTTCTTCGGCCGTTTTTACGCTTGTGAACGAGCCCAAGTAGATCACGTACCATTGTGATTCCTGACCCATTGGGGGGTAGACGACCCCTTGAAGCCCCGTCCGCGCCTCCGCTTCGGCAAGAACGCGATCAGCTGATTCACGTGACAACAGCGACGCAATCTGGACGGTCATCGAACCCTGAAAATCACGTTCGACGACCCGCTTGTCCAGGATGACCGGCGTTGGGCTCGTCGTGGACTCTGCCACCGGTGACTCGGTTCTCGGTTGCCCTGCCGTTTCGTTGCTCTGGAGTGTCACGGGCTCTGTCGCATCCGGGTCCTTATCGCCGTCCTCGTCAGCGGAAACAGCTCCCACTCCCTGTTCTCTTCGCGGATGGTCTCTAGCCTCGTCAATCTCAGGCATCGATATTGTGGACCGCGCGGAGATGAGCCATGTTACGGCGAGGGCGGAAACCGCCAACGCCCCAAAAAGACGGAGGACTTTCTTGATGGACAGTGCAAAAGGCATCCACGCGACGGCAGCCTCTGCAGCGTCCCGATCTGGCCCGCTATCCATCAATATTCGCAGCGGTTCCGAAACGGAGGGTGATGGATCATCAACGAATACCGCATCCGTTTCCGCCGTTATAAGCCCTTTGCTTTGAACGTCTTCATCGGCGGAGGCAGTGGGAAGTAGAATCTGCCCGCCATCTTCCATTCGATCGTCAAATACAGTGCTGTTCGAAGCTTCGAGGACTTCGGGCTCGGCCGCCGGCGCGGGCTCGGCTTGTGAGGGCGCGATCGATAGTGGTTGCCCTTCACTGCTCGATAGCTCGATGTCGCACGTCGGTGTTGACTCCGACGCAAGAGACGAGACGCTAGGACGTTGCCTTGACACGGAACGAATCTTCCTTGGGACTGGAGTCAGAGGAGGAGAATGATCTGGAGCTTCTTTCTCCGGTTCAATGCTTCGCGGTAGTTCGGTTTCGAGTCCCTCGAATCCATAGTTGGATTTCACGGTTATGACGTGTCTTTGTTTCACGACGTGGTCGTCGTCGATAAACGCATTGAGCATCGCTTGGCCGGCAACCACGTTGATCTCGCGAGGAATACCGTGACTGATCTCCTGTAAGATGTCCAACGCTTTCGGCGAGAACACCTTTTCCGCTTGCTCGCAGCCCGCCGCTCTCAGTCGATGGACGAGATAGTTTTCCGTGTCGTCCCGTCGAAGCGGTTTGAGCTCGTACCTTATGCTGATCCTCTGGCGCAAGGACCTTAACTTGGGCTTTCGCAGTTGAACAAGGAGCTCCGGCTGCCCGACGAGCCAGATCTGGATGAGCTGAGTCTCCTCGAACCTGAGGTTGGATAGAAGCCTGAGCTCTTGGAGAGCCGCAATCGAGAGCAGATGCGCTTCATCCACTATCACCAACAGCTGTCGCCCATCTGAGCGCAGCGCCTTCAGGTGTTTCTCCATCTTCCGGATCAGCATGGGTTTCGTCTCGCGCTTCGCCGTCTCGACTCCAAAAGACATGGCGATCTCTTGAAGCATTTCGCGAGGGGTGAAGGTGCTGTGGCTCAGCAACGCGACAGACGAGTTTTCCGGCAGAAGTTGGACCAGACTCTGGATCGCCGTCGTCTTGCCGGTGCCGACTTCACCGGTAAGCAAGAGCATGGCATCCGCATTCTCCAAAGCATACTGGAAGTGTACTGAAGCCTCCTTCAGTTCACGGCTTTGGTAAACAAAACCTTGTGCTGCTACATGGCTGAAGGGCTTGGTCTTGAGTCGAAAATGAGCTTCAAACATCGTTTTGCCTTCGTTCTAGTGGAGTCGCGAATCACCGTCGCACTTCTCCAGTCACACAAGTCCTGTTCAGACTGCTCGGAGAGGCGATATCGGTCTCCCCTGCCTGTGGAACATGCAAGTTCTCCGCCACTAAAAGGCGGGGACCAGAAGGAACTCGAATCGAGTCTCAAGAGACTTGGCCTCGTGAATACAACAGGTTACCGTCCGAGGTTGAAGATCCCAGTTGTGGGGAAAAGCCGACGATCAATGGAATTTCCACTACAGATCGATCTCCTCTGTAAACCGGTCCGCGGTCACTCCAGTAACCGCGTCCTTTGAGCTCTCCGCGGATGATGAACCGTTTCTCGCTTCCACGATGTAAGCATGCAAACCCGCATTCTCCGTGATTCGACAACCAGAGGTCTGATTAATAGGTGATGGGCGATGAGACAGAGAAAGAGATCCACAACCCATCACGTCGACGCCTTGGGACGAGGTTGGGGACGTCCTTTCGTTCAATTCCTGGGGGATTGGAATTAGATTAGCACGTTCGTAGCTGGAATTCACTCTTAACGCATGAGTTCATACGGATAGAAAAAGCGGGGTCGACCGGGGATCTCCTCGCGTCACCTGTGACGGCAATGCGGGAACGTAGAATCACATATCGAGAACTGGAGACTTGCTCGCGAAGAGAGTGTTACATATGGGTTCCGTTCCAAAGATGTCGCGGTGGAATTTCAACATGAGTTGCTCTTGTTCCCGATAATCATCTCTGTAGTCGCAGCCGACGACTTTTGCTTTCTTCCAAACGTATCCTGAATCGTCCTTGGACAGATGACGTTCGAGACACTGACGGATATTCGCGGCACCCTCGATGTATATCGTCATTCCCTCTTCATCAAAAAGCTCGAAAACACCAGGGCGTTGTTTGACGAACATCAGGAGAGACCAACCAAATGCTAAGCGTCGTTCAGCCATGTCGAAGTCCTCTTCGACAGAGCGGGTTGGGACGCGCCTGTCAATTGTGTTGTTTGAATGCGAACGCAGTATAGCAGCTCAACAACTTCCTGTCATCAGTTTTTTGCGATTATCGCATTCCTTTTTTCCGCATGATCTCGTTTTCTCTTCCACGTGAAGGGTTTTACCCTCGGCTTTTTGTAGGGAATACCACACGCTCATGATCACAGGGCTATCAGCCAACAGATGATGGAATAACCTTGGAACGCGTCGGAGGAAGCCAACTTTCTTATGACTGCTATACTGCTAGCTCTAGCTTGGATGGCCGCTGGCTTCATCGTGGCGGTGGTCTTCGGCCACATGTGTTCGACCGAAGATGACACCCGCTCAACGAGACGCCCGGAGCTCGAGGTCAACGTCACAAACGACCTAGCGTCATCGGATATCGAGAACCGCCGACCCCAATACCTCCACGCAGGATGAAAAGCGTTCCCCGCCAAACCCAGCGCTGACACCTGGTCAAGAGACCGGTTTGAAGTAGAGCACCATCCACGCGCCCACCGCAGCGAACAAGAAGCCAATATAAAGCATTGGACTCGGACTCGTTTTGGGAGGGTGCATCGCCATAGAAACGACAACGTTGACAAGAGGTGCTCCCGCAAAGACGAGCGGCATCACATACATAGGCAGCCCTCCTGCCCTAAAGGCATATATGATGCAAACCGCGCCCACAGCACCTAGTACACCGGCAAGGGTTGCCGCCACCGAACCGGACCAGTTGAAGTTGAGAAGCTCCCCTTCTCGGGCCAATATGACAACCGGGATTAAGACACCCACTAAGAAGTAAGCCAAGCCGACGCACAAAAGCGCCCGCATGGGACTACCAAGCTTCACTTGGCCACTATGCAGCGCGGGCCCATACATGCCCCATAGAACCACCGCACCCAATACGAATACCATCCATTTCATTCTTGACTCATCTCCCTTCCATCCCTGTCACATGGCAACCAGCCGGAACTCAGTCTGCCCACACCAAGCGTGTGATGATCTACCTAGGTGGAGGAACGGCGCGGGCGGACTGTTAAGATCTCATTGCTTGCCGAAGCAATAGACCCGGCCGTCCAGAGAGCCGATGACCAGCCGTCCCGAGGCAATAGCCGGCGAAGAGGATAACGGCGCACCGGCGTTGAATTCCCACACTTTCTCACCGCTCTCGAGGTCAAGCGCATAGAGGCGTCCGTCATTCGAGCCGATGTAGACGCGACCGCCTGCCACCGCGGGTGACGACTCCACGCGTGCATTGGTCCGGAAGGTCCAAAGGGCTTCGCCGGTCTCTGCAACCAGGCAGTGAACCATCTTGTCGCGTCCGCCCAGAACAACCTTGCCGTCCATCACCGCTGCCGAAGAGTAAAAGGGAAAATGACGAGTAGGATGCTCATAACGCCACACCAAGGTCTCCGAGCTCAGGTTGACCGCCAGAACTTCATTGTCGAAGGTTCCGTAATAAGCCATGTCGGCGACGAGTGCCGGAGAAGCACCGGTATAGGCACCTGAATCAATGACTTTCACTTGCTCGCCGTCGGTGATTCGGACTCCTCGGAGTACGGCATCGCATCCGGTGACGTAGGCGATCCCCTCGCTCACCGCCGGCGTACCATGCATGTAGCCCTCGGTCTGCAATTTCCAAAGCAGCTCTCCGTTCTGAGCGGAAAGACAATACAGATGCTCGTCATAGGATCCGACGAGCACCTTGTCGTCGACCACGACGGGAGATGATTTGATCTCGCCCTCGGTCGCAAACGTCCAGAGGCGTTCACCTTTCTCGGCGGAGACGGCATGTACGATTCCCGCCAAATCACCGATATAGACCACGCCATCGTCAACGGCAGGCGAGGACTCTCCAATCCCTTCTTCACCGACGCGGTACTTCCAGCGGCGTTCCATCCTCCAGATTGAGCGCCACCAACTCGCCGGGATGGAGCCGACAAAGACGACACCGTCGACGATAGCGGCCGAAGACTCCACGGACTCACCCGCCTCATAAGTCCAAAGAAGCTTCAAATCCTCCGGGAGCGGTGTCGAGGAGACGCCGGTCAAACGAGGATTGCCACGGAACTGGCTCCAGTTGTCCGGCGATGCCTCGGCGGCTCTCCCGTGATCTCAGCGCTCGCCGCAAAAGTGAGTACAAGGGCCGAGAGCAGACTTCGCGAGTGTCTTGCTACGCAAAGTGATTGAGTACCTAAGGTTTTGCTCCAAGGCGAAGAGCTGATTCCGGCTGGCGATGAACAGCACGCCGTTGGCGGGGATGGGGCTGCTGTAAACCGAGCTTTCCATGTTCATCTCGCTCAGCACGACTTCTTCTTGCCCGGGCTTCAGCACCACGATGTCACCGTCCTCGTCACCGAGGTAGACCTTGCCGTCCGCGATCAGAGGAGAGCCCCAAACGGCGGCGAAGGTGTCGTGTACCCATTGAGCTTCGCCGGTCTCGGCGTCGAGGCAGTGGAAGAAGCCGCTGAAGTCCGGCATGTAGACCAGACCATCATGGATGGCCGGCGTCGAGATCGACCGTCGAATCTTATCGTAGTGCCACAGTCGACCGCTCTCGGTGATGTCGCCGCGTTTCGTGCCGTCGATGCAGTACAAGTGGCCGACGCCCTCGCCGTGCTCGGGATCTTGGCCGTTCGCGATGTAGACCTTGTTGTCGTGGATGACGGGAGTGCTGATGACGTTGTTGCGCGTATCCGGCCACTCCGCGTCCTTGGGGTTGGTGTCGAACTCCCAGAGCTTCTCGCCGGTGAGCGCCTTGTAGCCTCGAACCCAACCGTCGCCTTGTCCCATCACGACCTGGGCAACGCCGCCGATCTCTCCGACCGCGGCCGACGACCACTGTCCGTGAAGGATGCGCTCTCCCACCGAGTTGTCCTCCCAAACGAGCTTGCCGGTCTTCTTGTTGACGGCGATGATGGCGGGAGTGCGAGGTGAAGGTAGGTTGACGTGGCTTTCGTCGTGGCCGTTCGAGGTGCTGACGAAAATGAGGTCTCCGTAGAACACCGGAGACGAGTTGCACATGTTGTGGGGAAACGAGCCCACCTCCTCGATCATGTCGTACTTCCAGATGATATCGCCGTCGTTCTCCGAGGTGAACTTCTCGTCGGTGAAGGGACCGTCGTTCTCGCCGTCTCGGAAGCCCTCGGTGTCGAGACAAACGACTTCGCAGCGGTTGGTCACATAGTAGAGACGCTCTCCCTCGACCAGCGGAGAGGAACAAACTCCCTGGAACGGCCAGTCGTTGACCCGTCCGGTCGCAAGCTTCTCGGGCGTGGCTTGCCAGAGAAACTCCCCATCCGACTCCTCGAAGGCCATGAGCACACCTCGATCGCCGCCTTGCTTGGGATCGTACAGCGCCTCGTTGTTCGTGCCGACAAAAACCTTGCCGCCGGCGACGACAGGATTACCGTAGGATTGCGAACCGAGGCCCGCCACCCACTTCACGTTCTTCTTCTTCGAGACGTCCCAATGAGAGGGAAGTCCTATCATGCAGGAGACCATGTTGCGATCGGGCGTGCCGCCCCACATGGGCCAATCCCCGGTGCTGAAGTCCGATGCCGATGCAGAAGCAGAAGGCGCCTCAAGCGGCCAGGGTGACAAAGCGAACGCCACCAGCGCCAAACCGGCGACTCCCACCACTAAGATCGGTCGAATTTGTTTTCTTACGGTCATGGGTTGTGTCTCACCTCGAGTTTGTCGAAAAAAATCTCAGCCGGTGCATCGGCATAGATTCCCGGGCTTCCTTGAACGTTGGGATTCGGATCGATCTTTTCGATCGTCCAAGCGGAAGGCTCTTCCTCGGACGCCGGCCATACCTTTCCCCTCGCGCGCGCCGTACCATCGTCTAAGTTCTCCACCTCAAGTTTCATTCGGTACCAGGTATCGGGCTCCCAGGCGAAAGACGTTTTCACCGTCCGCTTGGGCTCAGCCTGCCACGAATGTAGCTCCAACCTTTGATGGTTCCCGAAAAGAACGAGCTCGTACCGCTGCGCCACGACACCGGCATTGCCCATTTGGCGTCGCTTCTCACTGGCGCGAACATCCACCATGATCGTGTAATCCGACAAGTCCGAGGGTCCCATGTAGACACGGGCGCGTCTCAAGAAAGGATTGTCGGCAAGTTTGACGAGAACCTTGTTCCCATCGACCTCACGCACCTTGAACTTACCGGAAGCAGCAATCCAATGTCGGGGCACGGTATCGACGGCAACCGACTCGAAGTCCTCGTTCCACGGAAGAGAGGGTATGACACGTACCCGTGCGGCGCCCGAAATGTCACCGAGCGCAGCCTTCACCTGACCAGCCTGCGCCCCCAACTCTGAGGAGGCGGTGAATCGTCCATCCTCACTGATAGAGCCCCCCAACCCATCGAGCGACCAGGAGACCCGTCTTCCATGCGTCGAGCGTCCATGCTCGTCGTACAAGCGGGCCTCGAGTTGAACGGTCTCACCAGGCTTCAACAACAATTCCGTAGGAACAACCTGGACGTGCGTCGGAATCCGGCTGACGAGGTGGCTCGCTCCTCTCCGGGGATCTCCACCGCTGCTTCGGCCTTTGTTCCGAGGCAATAGATGGCTTCGCCGGACACGACATAGACACGCCCGCGTGAAATGGCGACCGAAGCTCGGATGGGCTCCGGCGACTCTTCCGGGCCGAGCAGATCCTCGTCCAGGATCTCGCATTTCTCCGGTCCAGGTTTCAAGATATAGAACTTGCCGTTCTGAGTACCCACGTAGAGCTTGCCGTCCGCTAGGACCGGCGAGGCTCGCTGGATGGTACCGAGGTTCAAGCTCCAGAGCCGCTTCCCCGAAGTGACGTCGAAAGCCACTAAGTTCGCACCATTGTCGATTTGATAAAGACGATCGCCATCGAGGACCGGTGACGAAAAACCACCGAGAAATCCAAATTCGCTCCATGAGGCTTGGCCTATCTCGACTTCACCACTCGCGCCGGCATCGAGAGCAACGATGAGTCCCATTTCGCTGGAGCTCAGGTTTTCCTCACCGTGACTGACAATGGCGGTCGAGCCGTGGATGGCGGCTCCGCTGTTGATCCCGCGTTTGCTCATGGCGAAGCGCCAAACCGGCTCGCCCGTCTGCGGCTTCAAGGCATGTATGGCTCCATCACCACCTCCGGCAACGAGTATTCGTGTGCCGTTGACCACCGTGGCCACGGGTGGAGCGTAGGTCGTATCGTAAGGCCGGCTTCCTGGAGAACTGACCCAAACCACCTCGCCCGAGGCCTTGTCGAACGCAAAGAACCGTTGCGAGCCGCGGGCCTGACTTCCCCACCCCGAGCTCAAGCTGCTGACGATGACCAAATCACCTTCGATGACGGGTGAAACGGTACGTCCTCCATGGGTCGTGATGACACCGAGCTCTTCCTGGAGGGAGCGTTCCCAGACAACTTCACCATCTCCTGAGAACGCGAGAAGTGTTGCTCCCACGCCATAGACGTAAACGTTTCCGGTAGCGGGGTCGACAACCGGTGGCGCCCAGCCGACGCGTCGCGGTGGAACGTCGCTCATATAAACGTTGAACCGGTACTCCCAAATCAACTCGCCCGTATCGGCATTCAAACAAACCACCCGCTCTTGGCGGCTCGCCCCCTCTCCGACTCCATTGACCATGTAGAGGCGGTCCCCGAGTACAACGGGCCCCGAGCGACTGCCAAAAGGCGCCTTCCACAACAGGTTTTCGCCTTCAGGCGACCAACTCGTCGGCAGATTCGTCTCGAAAGAAACGCCGTTGCGGAGCGGTCCTCTCCAATCGGGCCAATCTCCCGTGGCACCCTCGCACCAAGGAACAGAAAGCAACAGAGTTGAAAAGATGAGTCCCGACAAGGGAAACGGAGTTTTCTTCCGGTGCATAGTTCTCAATCCAGTTCGCTTCTTTTTTCAGATTCGGTTGTTTGAAACGCCAAGGTGCGGCAGGTACGGTCGAGGCAACCCCGACCGTGATTTACAGAGCCCTAGTATCGCGCAACACAGATGCAAATCCAAAAAAAACGAAAAGAT
>CAVONV010000011.1:0-390941 GCA_963697355.1 uncultured Acidobacteriota bacterium | reverse complement strand
TCTCTCTCTCCCTCCTCCTCCTCCTCCTCCTCCTCCTCCTCCTCCTTCCCTCCTCCTCCTCCTCCTCCTCCTCCCTCCTCCTCCCTCCCTCCCTCTCCTCCTCCTCCTCCTCCTCCTCCTCCTCCTCCCCTCCTCCTTCTCCTCCTCCTCCTCCCCTCCTCCTCCTCCTCCTCCTCCCTCCTCCTCCTCCTCCTCCTCCTCCTCCTCCTCCCTCCTCCTCCTCCTCCTCCTCCTCCTCCTCCTCCTCCTCCTCCTCCTCCTCCTCCTCCTCCCGCCGCCGCCGCCGCCGCCCCGCCGCCCCGCCGCCGCCGCCGCCGCCCCGCCGCTGTGATGATCTCAACGACGCGCCAGAGAAGCAAAGGCGTCTTGCCAACCTACGCTACCAGAGGGGGCTGGCGAGCAACTTCGACATCATCGATGCCGAGAACAACGTCATCAATGCCCGTGGGAACTATGTGTCATTGTTGGCCGACTATTTCGTTGCGCTCATCGAGCTGAAGCGGGTCACTGGTACGTTGGATATCGAGAAGGAGTTCGCGCCCGGTAGGTTTTTGCCGCCGGCGCGGCACCATCCATGAGAGGTCACGAGATGCATGATGCCCCAACGTCGGTGCGAGCAGGTGCCTGGGCTTCGGTAAGGACGCGTCGGGGTGGCGTTGGGGAAGTGGTTGGGGCAACCCTCAGGGGTCCCTTCCGCTCTGAAGCGAGCCTTCTCTTGGACCCAGTCCCATCCGCGGCGCGCTCTTTTCGGGGGCGCGGGAGGCCTCGTTGCCTTTTTTCTACTTCTCAAGATGATGCCGGACAGCGGTGACGGCCTCCACCTCCTGGCGGTGGTCCAGGAAGGTCCTTTCGAGGTCAAAATCGTTGAGAGTGGTACGCTCGAGGCGCAACGTTCGATCACCTACTCCTCATCCATCCCCGGTAATCAAGCCAAGATCACCTACTTGGTGAAGGAAGGGTCCCACGTCAATGAAGGGGAAGTCCTGGTCAGGTTCGACGCCGCTCCTTTCAAGGAAGAGCTCGAGACAACCGAAGCACAACTGGCCCAAGCACAGGCGGAGCGAGTCAAAACCGAGCAGGATCTCAAACTGTTGCGGCTCACGAGCAAAGAAGAGCTTGGTGAAGCGCGGGACAAACTGCGTTTGGCGGAGTTCGAGCTTGCGAGCCTGACGGAAGGAAAAGGCAAGGTCGCGGAAGCGGAGTCCGCGGTCAGGCTCGCTCAGGCTCGCCGCGACCTAGAGAAAGCCACCTCCAATTACGAAGATCTCGAGCCCTTACTCGATGAGGGATTCATCACCAAACTGGAGCTCGATGGGGCTCGTCAGGCTGTGGAGAAGGCCCGAGAGGATCTGGAGCTCCTCGAGATCAAACATAAGACCTATATGGAGTACACGCGACCTGCCGAAGTCGAGGGGGGACGGGCCTCTCTCTACAACGCCAAGGAAGGTTTGAGACAAATCGAGAGTGCGGCATCTTACCGTCTATCTCAAGCCCAAGCGGCGCTCGACCTGGCCGTCAGCAAGGTGGCGGAGCTCTCCGGCAAAATGGAGCTTCAAAAACAAAACGTGGCCAACTGCGAGATACGTGCCACGGTGTCGGGGATGGCCATTTACAGAGAAGTGTTCTTTGGTAGCGAGAAACGCAAAGTCCAAGTGGGCGATCAGGTCTGGCCGAACCAACCTTTGATCATGCTACCGGATCTTCTCGGAAATGGTGGTGGAGACACAAATTCGTGAGACCGATATCTATAAGGTGGAAAAAAACCAGAAGGTCGTTGTCTCCGTGGATGCCTACCCCGAGCTGAAGCTCCCTGGGGAAGTGAGTTTCATTGGAACGCTGGCTCGAGAAGAGCAAGGGGGGCGTGCAGGCAAGTATTTCCAGGTCACCATTCGGGTGCGAGATGTCGATTCGCGTTTGCGGCCGGGGATGACGGCTCGTGTGGATCTCCTCGTCGAACAAATCGATCGTGCGAGATAC
Organism: uncultured Acidobacteriota bacterium; assembly: GCA_963697355.1. Lineage (GTDB taxonomy): Bacteria > Acidobacteriota > Vicinamibacteria > Marinacidobacterales > DATDRI01 > CAVONV01. The sequence continues at coordinate 388,964 of CAVONV010000011.1, read as the reverse complement.
GTGCCCCTGGAGTCGGTATTCGAAAAAGGCGGTCGGTATTATTGTTGGGTACTAAGGGACGGCAAAGCCAAAGTGCAGGAAGTACTGACCGGTCCGAGCAACGACAACCACGTGGTCATTGAAGCGGGATTGGAGCCGGGCGAGAAAGTTCTTCTTCGAGATCCCACCGAAGACGGACGTTCTCCGGGTGGTGACATAGTTCCCGATTTCATGGACATCGTCTCACCTTCGTCTTCAACGAGCCGCTGAAGGTCACCATTTCCTATGGACAGGCGAGTCCGTCCAATCATTGAGGCCATCGACGTGGCCAGAGTCTATCCACGGCCGGGACAAGATTTGGTGGCGCTCGATTCGGTCAGTCTCGCTCTCGAGCGAGGGAGCTTCCTGGCTATCGTCGGTCCGTCGGGCTCGGGCAAATCCACTTTGCTCAATCTCTTGGGTTTCTTGGACCAACCCACCTCGGGTCAGATCCTTCTCGAAGGAGACAACGTCGCCGGTCTCGATGATAAGACCGCTAGTCGAGCTCGCAACGAACGCATCGGCTTCCTTTTTCAATCGTTCAACCTCATTCCACAAATGAGTGTCGTTGAGAATGTGGAAACGGCTCTTCTGTACAGCCGTCAGCCCGAGAGAGACTGGAGGAAAAGGGCCCTGGGATTGTTGGAGAGGTTGGGCATCTTGGATAGAGCCTCGCACCGACCCGGCGAGCTATCCGGTGGGGAGGCCCAGCGAGCGGCATTGGCCCGAGCCCTGGTCAATGACCCGGATTCTGATTTTGGCGGACGAGCCCACGGGTAACCTCGACTCGCGCACCGGTGAGGAAGTCCTTGACCTCCTCACTGGTCTCGTCGACGAAGGTCGTACCCTCGTGCTCGTGACCCACGACAAGGATGTCACGCGCCGGGCCGAGCGTGTCGTGGAACTGAGGGACGGCCGGATGACGAGAGACACAACACCATGACGGGTGTGGTTTCATGAAACCTCGTTTGTTGGGTCGATTGGCTTGGCAGGGATTGGCCCTTCACAAGCTTCGCTCGATTCTCTCGGCGGTCGGGATCGTCTTCGGTGTGGCTGCCGTTGTTGCGATGTTGTCAGTAGGCGAGGGCGCGCGGCGAGAAATATTGGCGGAGGTCGGCCGCTTCGGAATTACGAGGGTCACCATACGGTCGGGACAGGTCTCGATGGAGACCGAGATGGAGGCTCGTTCGCTCCAGTCTCCCGGGCTCACCATCCAAGATGCCGGGGCGATTGCTGAGGTCTGTCCTACCGTTGCGAGTCTGGCTCCTCTTCGGGAAAGGGCGGTTCAAGTGGAGTCTGCTGAGCGTCATCGAGAGGCTCTTCTCATCGCCACCGTGCCTTCCTTTGCTCAGACGGTCGAAATGGTCGTCGGCGAGGGAAGGTTCTTGACCGATACCGATGTCAGTGATGGCAAGCGTGTCGTGGTGCTAGGCTTCGAGCTTTCAGAGGCATTGTTTCCCTATCAAGACTCCGTGGGGGAAAGCGTTCGGATTGGAGAGGAATGGTACAGGGTCGTTGGAGCTCTGGAATCTCGCGAGAGGTCCAAGCGTGGGGCGAGGCTGGGCGCGCGCGATGTGAATCATATGGCCCTCGTTCCCATCTCTTGTCTCCCTGATCCGGGAGGCCGAGTCGATGAGATCTCGGTGCGCATCAGCGACGCCGATCTAGTGACGAGCTCCGCGCAACTCATCGACTCAGTAGTGACCCGCCGTCACCGGGGGGCAAGTGATTTCGAGGTCGTGGTACCGAAAGAAATCTTGGCCGGCTACGAGCGGGCTCGATTCCAGTTCAATGTCGTTGTCGGTTCTATTGCAGCGATCTCTCTTATCGTCGGGGGCATCGGCATCATGAACATCATGCTGGCCAACGTCAGTGAGAGAACCCGCGAAATCGGGATACGACGTTCCCTCGGGGCGAGCCGCCTCGACATTGTCCAGCAATTTCTCGCGGAATCACTTCTGTTGACCGGGGGTGGGGGTGTCATCGGTGTCCTGGCCGGAATCGCCTCCTCCCTCGTCGTATCCAACTACGCGGGATGGCCTACGGCGATCAGTTTTTGGGCATTGGTCATCGCACTCACGCTGGCTGCGTCAACGGGCGTGGGCTTCGGTATCTATCCCGCTTGGCAGGCGGCAGGTAAGAACCCTGTGGAGGCGCTCAGACACGAATGAACCGTCGCTCGGTCATTGTCGAGTGACTTGCAAGACGCGCCTTCGTCTTCGAGCCCCTCTCGTCTGTGATAACCTTCGCGGAACGGGCGCGGAGTCTTCAGGATGAGAATTCCCTGCAAGTCATTGACCTTTTGGATATTTGTCGGCCTGTTCGCGGGGATGGGCTGCGGGTGGCTCTTCGGAGAGAGCATCGTCCCTTTGGGTGATGCGCTCGGTAGCATCTTTCTGAGGTTTCTCCGGATGGCGATCATGCCACTCATCATTGCCTCCATAGCGTCCGGCGTGATCAGCGTGGGGAATCGGAGGAATCTGGGGATCTTGGGACTCCAAACCTTTGGCTACTACATCATCTCCAGTTTGGTGGCCATACTCACGGGTCAGATACTCGTCAACATTTTGGAGCCCGGCGTGGGTGCGACGATTCAGCTCGATGAAACGCCATCGACCATCCCGGCCATGGAGCAGGACGTCGGTAGCATTCTCGTCAATATCATTCCCGAGAATCCGTTCGAGGCATTGGCCGAGGGGCAGGTCTTACCCGTCATCTTTTTCAGCATCTTGCTGGGCTATTTCGTGACCCGGACCCATGAGCCCTATCGAACGCAGCTTGGCGATCTCTTTCATGGCTTTTTCGATGCCATGATGCGGATGACGCGTTTCGTCGTCTGGATCGCACCGATCGGAGTCTTCGGAATCAACGCCAAGATCGTTGCTACGACGGGTTTTTCTGCTTTCAAGTCACTAGGTTTCTACTTCGTCGTCGTTCTCATAGGTTTGGCCATTCACGCTTTCGTCAACCTACCGCTCCTCATGTATCTGATCACGCGTAAGAACCCCCTCCTCCACTACAAGGGTATGCTGCCGGCACTCGTCACGGGATTCTCCACCTGCTCTACCGTTGTCACCTTGCCTCTCACGATGAAGGCGGTCACCGAGAATTCGAAGGTGTCCGAAAAAATCGCATCTTTCGTGCTACCCATCGGAGCGACGGTCAACATGGACGGTACGGCTCTTTACGAGTGCGTGGCCGTCATCTTCATCGCCCAAGTCTACAATTTCGATCTGACGTTCACATCTCAGCTCGTCATTGTCTTCACGGCCCTTCTTGCCTCCATCGGAGCCGCCAGCGTCCCGATGTCAGGTATGGTCATGATGTCCATTATTCTAGGCGCCGTCGGACTGCCTCTGGAAGGAGTGGCGGTGATTCTCGCGGTCGATCGGATACTCGATATGTTCCGTACCATGAACAACGTGTTGAGTGACTCGGTGGGGGCGGTGATTGTCGCCAAGCTTCAAGGTGAGGATGTGCTGACGTAGTCAACGCGACCGACGTCCATTCAGTTTGGACACCGCTTCCGCAAGCCTTCCTAACAGTGCTGCTTCCGCTGATAAGACTACAGTTGGAGCGGCCAAGCGGGTACACTTAGGAGCCTCATGTAGCGCGGCCAGTGATTGGTAGAAAGCGGAGTCTTCAGCGGATGACAGACGGGAAACAGAAACTAGAACAACTTCTTTTGGATTGGCAATCCCAGGTCGGCTCGGCGGCGTCGGCGCTCACGTTGTTAAGGGACGTGGAGGCCATTCTCGCCGCGGGAGAGGGAGAAGCCATCCCCAATGAACTTTGGCATCGCTATCTGGATGAGACCCGGCGTTGCTCGTATCTCCAAGCCTTGCCTGACGATGAGATCAGATCTCGGTGGGCGGATACGACGTTTCCGATTATTCGATCGACAGGCTACTCCTTTGAAGCCCTTATCGAACAGCGTGTTAGGGAACATCCCGAGCGAACCTTGTTCCAGGAGACGACCGGTGGGGAATCGAGACTCTGGTCCTATGAGGCGATAGCGCGCCGTCTCCGTTCCATTGCCGCTGTTTTCTGGTCGACGCAGTCCGAACCGCCAAGAGTAGCTGTCGTTTCAGAGAACAGTCTGGATAGCGCTTGCTGTGATTTGGCATGTCTTGCCTACGACATCCTCGTTACTCCGCTCAATCCTCACTTCAATGCAGAAACGCTCGCGTGGATAGTGGACGAGCTCGATATCAATATCGTGGTCGTCGAGACAGAGGAGCTGCGTAACCGTCTCGATGCTGTGCGAAAGCTCTGCCGAAGGCCCTTCCACCTCTATATCTTGGACCCCGAAGTACATGTTCGAAACGAGAAAGAGTCCAGACTGGCCGAGGCGTGGGCCCAGTTAGGGAAGGAGGATGTCGAGAACATACTCCGTCGACGGTCGCGGATCAGCCTAACGGATGTGGCGACCGTGATGTTCACCTCCGGTAGTACCGGAATGCCCAAGGGCGTCGAATACACGATCTACAACCTAGTGACGAAGCGTTTTGCCCGCGCGGCGGCACTCCCCAAGGTCGGAACCGACGAAGTCCTTTACTGCTTCCTACCGCTCTTTCACACGTTCGGGCGGTATCTCGAGATGACGGGGATGTTGTTCTGGGGCGGGACCTACGTCTTCGCTGGAAATCCGTCATTCGAGACGCTGCTCACTGGATTGAGGGAAGTTCGTCCGACCGGATTGGTCAGCATTCCCAGACGGTGGCAACAGATCAAGGACCGATGTCTGGAAGAGATGGGCACCATCGGCGGCAGCTCATTGCGTGAGGAGGCTTTTCGTCGAGTCGTGGGGGGGCGTTTGAGGTGGGGGCTTTCTGCTGCTGGCGCCTTGGAACCGGCGACCTTCCACTTTTTTCAAAGACACGATGTGGAATTGTGTAGCGGGTTCGGAATGACCGAGGCGACGGGAGGAATCACCATGACACCTCCCGGAAAGTACGAAGACAATACGGTGGGGGTCCCCCTTCCGGGTATCAATGCTCGCCTCAGTGCTCAGGGGGAGCTCGAGATCTCCGGACACTACGTCGCTCGTTATCTCGATGAACCGGATCCCGGTCCGGAGGAAGAATACTGGTTGTCTACGGGAGACATCTTCCGACGACGAGAAAGTGGATACTACGAGATTGTCGATCGCATCAAGGATATCTACAAGAACAGCAAGGGGCAGACGGTTGCACCGGGGGCCATAGAGCAGAAACTTGCACACGTGCCGGGAATATTGCGCAGTTTTGCCGTGGGAGATGGACGTGACTACAACGTCCTGCTCATCGTTCCCGACAACGATGACCCGGTGTTAAAGGATGCGCCGTCTCCCGAAAAAACCGTAGAGTATTTCCAGCAAATTGTGACGGCAGCCAACAAGGACCTGGCTCCGTACGAGAGGGTGGTGAACTTCGCAGTTCTCGAGCGAGATTTCGACATCGACAAAGGCGAGCTGACGCCCAAGGGATCGTTTCGACGGAAAAACATCGAGGAGCACTTCGCTGAGACGATCGAGAACCTCTTCCAAAGCGACTTCGTGGAGCTTCAGTCGGTTGGTTTTTCTATTCGGATCCCAAGGTGGTTTTACCGAGACCTCGGGATCCTGGAAACGGATATCGTGGCCCACTCCGATGGCCTGATGAATCGCCGGGCCCATTTGTTTCTTTCGTTGGTAAGACATGACCAAACGAGCTCGGTGGAAATTGGCGACCTGGAGTACAAACTGACGGGAGATATCGTTGATCTCGGCCTGTTTGCACGTCAGCCGATGCTTTGGCTGGCTAATCCCGCGCTGATTGCGTTTTGCCCCTGCAAGGAGGGCTGGGACTTGCCGATGGAGCCGGTTTCTCCACAGGTATTCCTCCCTTGGCGAAAAGAGGGGGACTATTCTCCCACCGTGACGGTAACGCCGACGACGATCCGAGATCCCATTCTGAGCGAAGTCAATCATGTGTGCACGACCGCGCTCTTCGCACGCCCGAAAGACGCGCTGCAGGCGGTTCAAGGACTGGACACCATCCTGCGAAAAGCCAACAGGCGCATCAGTGCCGTGATCCACCGAAGGCTGGAAGCTCTCGCGCGTCATCCCAACCTCGACGTGCGTTGCCTCGCCTATCAGGTGTTCCTCTTGGCCGGACCTGTGCCGGACTACACAAGGGTTCTCCCGACCTTTCTCATGTCAGGATTGCCTTTTCTCAGCGAGGGCACCATCCGATCGATTGCCAACGCCAATATCGAGCGTTTTCGCTTGGACGCTTTTCGCACGCGGTTGCTGAGATATCGAACTCAACTCACATGGCCGGCTCCGGCGTCGATGCAGGCGCAATTTCGGGGGATTTTTTCTCTTCTCGAGAATTTCGTGCGCCACCATCCTGAGTTCTACGCCCAAATTCGGGCTGAGCTCGTGAGCTGGGTGTTGCACGAATCGGATCCCGATTTGTCCCAAAGTGCTCGCGAGCACCTGGATCGACTCGTGGCATGGTATGAGCACTATCTCGAAACGACGACGAAGGACAACGAGCCGGAGCAATGGGAGGGAAAGCTCGTCTTTCAGGACCGCGTGACGGAAGAGGAGATCCAGCTTCTGAAGAAGGCCCTTGTAGGGACGACCTTCTTGAAGCAATCGGTGATGCTCTCCTTCGACAATCCAGGTGTCGAAATCGGGCAGATTCCCCCGAACGGTATATGGATAGCGCGAGTCTTCTCCTTCCTACATCATCTGGTCTATCGCATCAGTGTCAATACCACTTATGGAAAGCACTACGACCTTTTACTTGTGATTCGTAAGGATTTGGATGAAGCGCTCGTCCTCGAGTCCACTTACTGGATGATCGCCTTGTGCGGTCGAGCCGATGCCTCGCCGGTCGTGCGGCAGTTCGGCTGCTATCGACCGGAGCTGGGCGCCCTTTCCATGGCATTGGTGAGTGACCTTACGGTGTGGGAGCGGGTGAGAGAGTTGGCCGGGGGGAGTTTCGTGGAGTTTCTCCCTTCGGTAAAGCACTGGCGTAATTTGTTCATCCGCGGGATGTCGGCTTTCATTACGGGGTGGCAACATAGCGAACGCCGCATCGTACCCGGGCCCGTTTCTCCGGCCAATGTGGTCGTGCCGGCCCCGGACTACCGGACGGACGCCAAGATTTTGTCTCTTGCCGATTGGCGCCCCTCAGAAGGGTCGATGTCGCTGATCCGTCCTATGCTGAAGAACTTCTATCTTCAGACCGTCAGCAACTATCCATCCAGCCGAAAAGACCTGGATGTGAGCTGGATGTTCGATGCCTTTGTGGAAGCTCTTGGAGTGTCTATGGCCAAGGAGATTCTCTTAGAGGTGCGTTCAGAGCTCGAGAATGAAGACCTGCCGGGTCTGAGCCTGGGTATTTCCTCTCGCCTCGAGCGATACCTCGTCCAGTTGGAAGAGGAGTATAAAGTACCCCTTCCACTCCAGTGTGCCGTCGAGCGCTACTTGGAATGGGAGCAGTCCAATCCCAAGGCGACGCCTTCTGCGAAAGAACGTCAAATCAGCGAGCTCCGGCTTCTCTATCGTTTGGAACGGTACCAAGATATTGCTAGGTACTACCTCTTCCGACACACGTACTTCGCAGAGGCCCAACCGGAGATTCAATCCGCGTTTGACAGTCTGCTCGACAAGATGTTTGGCAGTCCCAACGTGAGACCAACACACATGGTGGAGTTATCGGAACTACAAGCCACCCTCAGCGCTTCCGATGATCGTTTGGTCTTCAGCCGTTTGGTTTTTCCTACGGCACGACCCTATCAGCCAGTGGATGTCGTGGCGGTTGGGGAGCAAGAGCACGCGCACGTCATCGTCAGTTCACATATTCGGGACCACCAGGGAGAATCTTATAGTGTTCGAGAGCCCATCGAGCCGGCTGAGATAGGTCGCCTCTATCGACTGTCTCTCGACTCCGGTATGCCCATGAGTCTTGCTGAGCAAGAACGTTATTTTGTCGTCATCGATCGCGAAGAGCGCGTTGTCGGTGGTATGTGCTACAAGCTGATGGAGGCCAATGTGGCACATCTAGACGGCATTGCGATCACCGATTCTCTGGGGGCACATGGCCTTGGTGGAGAGCTCCTGGAAGACTTCTGTCAGCGTATGGCTTCGCAGGGAATAGGCATCATCAATACACACTTCGTCTCGCGCGACTTCTATGTTGCCCACGGTTTCCAAGTCAATGAGGAGTGGGGTGGCTTGGTTCGATTCTTGGATGACGACGCCATGCTGCGGACGAGGGAAAGACCCGACAAAGAGCCACCGGCCGGCGACTGAGTTGCCACCCAATTATCGGAGACCCAGGCCCCCGCTCGGCTCGGTCCGAGATTTCGATACTCGACGAAGCGGAGCAGGTCGTCGTTGAAATGGTTTTCCGCGTCCGCCCGATCGCCGCTAAGAAAAAGAGCCGCAGCTAACGACAAGACGAAGAAACGGCTCGCGATATGCATTCGAGAATCGGCTGGTCGCGTCATGTTCATCTCCCGTTGTGGTGGATGGCGCGCTCAGACTATCAAGCGAAAGCCACTGTCTCAACAGGGTGCGATTGATTTGGCTTTTCACTTGGACTCTTTCATGCGAAACTATAGTTAACGGCGACAATCAATCAAACCAGTGCAACGGGCCAATAACTTCGAGTCTCGAGGTGTAGCATGTTGAGTCTCCGCTTGCTTTCGGTGGTGCTTCTGTCCATTGCTATGAATCTTGAATCCGGGATCTTAACGGCGCGGGAAGGCCCCGAAAAGCTCCGTATGGTTTTTAGGGCGAAGACGGGTGTGTTCGTATCGGGGACCATAGAGGAGCCAAAAGGTTTCGATGTCGAGATCGCCAACAGCTTCTTCGCTTGGCACAAGAGCAGAAAAGGGCGCGAGCTCTCGTATGATGTGGATTATGTGGACACGTTGAATGAGCTCTTGCATCGGGCCGAAGCGGGTCAATGCGATTTGGCCATCGGTTCCGTGACGGCCACGGAAGAGCGGGAGAAGAGTGTAGATTTCTCCGTTCCCTATTTGCCGGTGCGCATTGTCGTATTCGCCCCCGAGGGCAAGCTGGTCGGCGACGACATAGCCGTGGTTCTCGCGGGCAAGAAGGTGGGAGCCATTCAGGGCAGTACCCACGTCACAAAGCTCGTCGAGCTGCAGTCAGAGGTGCCCGGTCTTTCGACCAAGACGGACTATCCAACGGCGGAGGCTCTGTTTGCGGCGCTTCTCGAGGATTCTCCTGAAATCGATGCGGCTGTCAGCGACCTGACTCACTATTGGGTGTTGAAAAAAACGGAAAAGATCTCGCTCATTGGAGCGTTAGGCGAAGAGCAAGGCCTTGCTTTCGTTTTTCCTGAGGGTTCGCATCTCGTCGATCTCGTCAACGAGTACCTGGAGTTCTTCACCCATAGCTCGGTTTATTTCACACTGGTGCGCCGGTATTTTGGCCAAGAAGCTGATGTGATGATCAAGATGGCGAGGGAGAAGTGAGAAGAAAGCACTCAAGTACTCAAGAGCTAATACCACTATTGTTCTTGCTCCCACTTCTTCTGTGCTTGGTCGATGAGTTGGACCCATTGCCCCTGTGTGGCGGGGTCCCATATCGCTAACAGGTCCTGGCGGGCCGAGTCCTCAGAGTCCCCGAGACGCAGAGTCCGGTATAGGTAGACGAATACCGATGCCCGCATGTTTGCGAAGCAGTGCACGTAGACTTTTCGATCCATGTTCGCATCCATGAGATCAAAAAAGAGATTCAGATCACGTAGCGAAGGCTCTTTCCACGAAACGGGTATTTGGATGTAGGTCATCCCGGCCTCGGTAGCCAAGAATCCTTCCAAGGCGTTTCGCTCCTTGTTCGCGGGAGCGAGGTTCACGACGACGTCGAATCCCACCGCGCGGACTTCTTTGATTTTCTCGTATGGAATTTGTCCGGAAGTCGCTAAACGGTCCGAGATGCGCAAGTAGGCACGAATGTCCTTCAGTTGTTCATCCGTCTCCTCAGCCATGGCCGAAGATGAAGCGATGACGAAGACGATAGATAAAACCGTCAGAGAGGTCCTTCTCATGGCATTCTCCTGTGTGTAATACTCGGAGTCTAGCACGGACCGGCCGGTATCGGGTTCGAACCAAGGCCTGAGGCGGTGTGGCTCATTTGATCGATGTCCGTTTCGGGTTGGTGCTGGATCTGAAATCCGAAGCATTGAAATGATAAGATTCCCACCTTCCCGAGTTCCTGGGTTCTTGAGTTCTTGATTTGGAGGTTTTGATGAGGCGCGTGACACCAGTTCTGTTGGGATTCCTAGTGTTCTCCCTGATCCAGGTAGGTACTGCTGGAGCTAGCTCGGCCCCTTTTCGCACCAAGAGTGGAATGGTTGTTTCCCAAAACACCATCGCATCCGAAGTGGGAGCAGAGGTACTGAAAGAAGGTGGAAACGCAATCGATGCCGCAATTGCGACCGCTTTTGCACTTGCCGTGACCCATCCCACGGCAGGGAATATCGGTGGCGGTGGTTTCATCGTTTATCGACCCCATCAAGGGGAACCCGTGGCATACGACTTCCGAGAAATGGCACCCGCGAAGGCGACGCCAACGATGTGGCTGAAGGACGGCGCGTATGATTCCGACCGGCACCATTCTAGCCATCTGTCGGTGGGAGTGCCCGGCACGGTGGCGGGACTCCATATGGCTTGGACAGAGGAAGGAAGCTTGCCGTGGAAAAGGCTTGTTGCTCCTGCTATTGACCTTGCTCGTGACGGATTCGTTGTGACGGATGGTCTGGCCCGTTCGTTGAAGAGAGTCCTACCTCGTATGGAGAATTACCCGGCGTCTCTAAAGAAGTTCACAAAGAATGGCGAGCCGTATGAGATGGGTGATGTGTTGAAACAACCCGATTTATCGAGGACCCTCGAACGAATTGCCGATGGTGGTCCGGCTGGATTCTATGAGGGCGAGACGGCGGAGCTCATCGAAAAGGAGATGCTCGCGAACGGCGGCCTCATAACCAGAGAAGACCTCGAGAACTACGAACCGAAGAAGCGATTACCCGTCCGTGGGACCTACCGTGGCTACGAGGTGCTCTCCATGCCACCGCCGAGCTCCGGTGGAACGATGCTCATCGAAATGCTGAACATCATCGAAGGATTCGATATCGGCGAGGCGGGATTTGGGTCCGCGCGTAGCCTCCATGTCATGGCCGAAAGCATGCGACGCGCGTTCGCAGATCGAGCCCGCTACCTGGGTGACCCAGAATTCAATCCCGAAATACCGGTCGACAGGCTGATATCCAAAGGATATGCCGATGAGCTGCGGAAGACCATCCGCACCGAGGATGCCTCCAAATCCTCCCCGGACAGTTTTGTTTGGACCACTGAGAGTCCGGAGACTACCCATTTTTCGGTCGTGGACCATGAGCGAAATTCGGTTGCTTTGACCTATACGCTCGAGTTTGGCTATGGTTCCGGGATTGTGGTGCCGGGCGCGGGTTTCCTGCTCAACAATGAGATGGGCGATTTCAATGCCGGACCTGGCCTCACCGATGAGCGGGGCCGCATTGGTACCAAGCCTAACCTAGCAGCACCTGGAAAACGGATGCTATCGAGTATGACCCCCGCCATACTGGCCAAAGAGGGGAAGTTGTTCATGGTGACGGGGAGTCCGGGAGGCCGCACGATCATCAATACCGTCCTCCAGACAATTCTCAATGTCATCGACCACGGGATGAATGCGCAGGACGCTGTAGATGCAGGGCGGATCCACCACCAATGGCTACCCGACCAGATACGCCACGAGCGCTACGGCTTCTCTCCCGATACTCTGGCGATTCTGAAGAAGATGGGACACGAGCTTCGAGAGATTGAAGCCCAAGGCGCGGCCAATGTGATCGTGCTCAACCACGAAGACGACATGCTGGAAGCCGGTATCGATCGTCGTCCGGCGGACGGCGGAGCGGCAGGACACTAATATCGTGGGCGACCCGCGGTTACTAAGCGGTCGCCTAACTGTAGGAGGAATTAGAAAGGAGGAAGCAGAAAGGAGGAAGCAGAAAGACGAGATACTTTCTCCTTCCTCCTCTCCTTCTTCTTTCTTCAGTCTTTCAGTTGTTCGAGGACTTGACTCAATCGCTCGACGAGGTGTTCGTGGTATCTCTTACCTTTTTCGGCTGACGAGGCCGTCGGACGACCACCGATGGTGTCGCCCGTTCGTTCGTAAACGGTCTTCCAGTCCTGGATCGTTGCCGGCACGTAACACAGAGTATCCCCTTTTTCCCGAGGATCCACATGATGAAGCTCTCGGGCGACCCGTGGGTTGTCCCGGGCACGGTCGAGGTCAATGAGATGAGGATACCGATAGATCATGTGGGAGATTTCGATTTCGTCGGCGTGGCCGATGGGACCAAAGTGGAGCTCGTCAGCGATTTCCTTACTCATATAGGCTGGATCAAAGAGAACGACCTTCACACCTAACTCACGCTGAGCTCGCTCGGCGGCGATTTGCATCCAAGAAATGTTGACGATGCGGTGTCCATTGATAGCGACGAATTTCTTGAAACCATTTTGAGCCAAGGACTTAATCGTGTCGAACATGACTTCGAGGAGGATTTCGGCTCGAACGGAAACGGTGCCCGGATGCACGAGATGGTGGGGACTCCAGCCATACCACAACGGAGGCGCCGCGAGCACTCCAAGTTTCGCACTTACGTCTTCGGCCAAAGATATGGCAACGTAAGTATCGGTACCCAGAGGAGCGAACCGTCCATGTTGCTCCGTGCTGCCAATGGGCAGAAGGATACGATCATCTCCTTTGAGATAGGTTTCGATATCGGACCAGGTTTGTTCTTGAAGCCAAAGGGTAGGCATGACGCTCATCCTATGGGATGGTCGGCGTGGAATTTCTTCAGCCGCGATTCCAAATCTGGGAACTGCTCTCTTTGCGTGAGCGATACGCAGGCCCTGACACCCTCCAATCTTTCACTCCCGGTGATGGCGAGCGAGATAGCGCTCACGCCATAGAAAACGAGCTTGTGGACGAGCTCGGCTCCTGTGAATCCGGGGTAAGAGAACGTGAAGTAGAATCCGTCGGCGATTGGCTCATCGATATCTTTGTCGTAGACGATCTCGAAGCCGTTCTCGGTGAAGAGTTTCTTCATGATCTTGGCTTTTTCTCCGTACTCCTTGACGGTTTCGACGAAATTCAACTCACCGTCATTGGCTGCCTTCAACATTGCGGCGAGCGCGTAGTGAGCGGAATGAGTGACGCCGGAGCTCAAAGAATAGAGTGTTCCGAAGATCATGGCATGTCCGAACAAGTCCGTTCGGTAGTAACGTTTCAGCCCCGGTGCTTTGCGAGAGAACAGTTGGTCCGAAATGAGCATCATTCCGATCCTCTGCCCGGCATAGCTGAAGGCTTTGGAGCTGGAGATGAACAGAATGTAGTTATCTGTCGATTTGGCGACCGTGGGTTGGAACGGTGGCTCGCCGGGTTTCGACAGATCACGACGGAAATCCATAGCGAAGTAGGCGAGGTCTTCGAGCACGACGACGTCATATTTGTCGGCGAGCTCGGCAATGATCGCGAGCTCTTCTTCTGTGAAGCAAATCCACGAAGGATTGTTGGGGTTGGAGTACAAGAGGCAGGAGATATCTCCACCTTCGAGGAAGGACTCGAGTTTGGCTCTTAGTTTTTGTCCTCGATACTCATAGACGTCAAAGCTCTTCCATTTGTGCCCCAAGACCTGGAGTTGTTGTTTATGCACTGGGAATCCGGGATCGATGAACAGCGTGGTATCGCGGCCTTCCCATGCCCGGTTCAACGTCATGAACGCAGCGAAGCAGCCCTGGAGTGAGCCTACCGTGGGGAGACAACCGGTCGGATCGATGTCGATGTCCAAGAACGACTTGGCAAAGCGCGATATTTCTTTCTTGAGCTCCGGGATCCCGTGTATATCCGGATAGATAGCCGCAACGCCTTTCCTAAGCGCCGCGATTTCTGCATCGATGCCGATTTGAGTGGCGGGGAGGCCGGGTATGCCCATTTCCATACGCACGAATTTTTCGCCGGTCTCAGCTTCGATGTCATCGACGAGTTTTTTTATCTCGCGGATCGATGCCGTTCCTACATTAGACAAGTGATTTTCTTTGATCTTCAATTCTACGATTTTTGAATCAATGGGCGTGTTCTTCATTTTCATCAAATCCTTCAATGGGTGGGAAGAAAAAGGGGTCAGGTCCCTTTTTTGCGAAAGCGGAAAGAGGAAAAAGGGACCTGATATGAAGATAAGTCCTTGTCTCGGACGAATCCTAGCACATGGAAGACTGTCCCTTTTCTTGCAGTAGTCCGTGCCCGTGCCCGCGCCCGTGCCCCAGCCCGAAGCACCAATACGCAGGTCTGTGGCACATGCGATGCAAACGGTTTTCAATGGGAGCCCATCGGGCTCAGGCTCGGAAACGGGCACGGGAGAAATCAGGTTTTCCGCTTCTGTAAAACGATGGCTGACATGTCGATTCGGCACCTTCATGGTTTCGGATGAATCCCTGTTCCCACGAAGACTGTCCCCTTTTTTTGGCCCTAGAAGATGGGAGGCCTCGTGACGTGAAGGGGGCGGTGGTGCTATTGCAGGAAAGTCGAATGCGATGTCATGCGACAAGACCATATCGATGCGGATGTTTTAACATCGGCTCGTTAGAGGTGTCAATTGGCAGGGTACAGGTGTTCCAGCGAGAATCGAGAATGGTGCCGCACATGAACGCGGATTAACGCGAATGAGGTCTATTTCCCTACTCGGTCGAGAAACTAGCGACCGCCTCCTGCTCATCATCGAAGATTTCGAAGATGGGTAATAGCTTGGCCAAGGTGAGGGATTTCTTGACTTTGCTGGGTGCGTTGAGGATCTTGAGCTTACCACCGAAACGCTCCACCATCCTGTAGCTGGCAACGAGCTCACCGACTCCTGCACTGTCCATGGACTGCAACCGAGAGAGATTGAGGAGGATTTGGCTACGTCCTGATGCGAGTATTGTATCCACGGCTTCTCGAAGTATGGTGTCTCCACCACCTGAAGTCAGCTCACTCTTGATCTCCAGGATAGCCACACCATCTTTCTCGCGGAGATCGAGTTTCATACCATCTGCTCCATTCTTTAGGTGAAAATGGGACTAGCAAGCACAGTATAGCTAACCACAGGGTCGCTCCCTCAGAAACGACCCGAGATGGGCCTTTGTCACCCCGTTAACTGGCGAAGCGCCTCACGATCTACGCGAACGGCGTACCTTCGCTGAAGCTCTTGGAGATAGGCAGACCAAGCGCGCTGCCTCTTTTCGGAAAGTAGTTGCTCCGAAAAAGTGTTCTTCTCCGACTCGAACTCTTCGGGTGAGAATCCCGTCCGCTCCAAAACTCGTAACACGACATAGCCGTTTTCACTGCGTACGGGTTGAGAAAAGGAGTTGAGCTCGGCAGAAAAAGCCACATCCCTCACGGCTGGCGAGCGGCCAACCTCGGGAAGAATCGTTTTCCGGACAAAGCTCTCGGATATCTTGAGCTCCAAACCGGATGCTTTTGCTACACTATCCACCTTCTGACCGGATCGGAGCTCGCCGGCGATTTCTTCCGCCTTGTTCAAGGCCGATTCCATGGCACGCTCCTGAACGAGGTCGGCTCCCACCTTATCCTTGATTTCGTCGAGCGAAGGGATTCGCGGCTCGCTCTCCTCAAGGATTTCGAAGAAGACATATCCGGTGCCGATGCGAATTGCCGGTGTAACCTCACCAATATTGAGATCGAACGCGAGCTTCTTTGCTTCCGGCGAGTTGCCGAGTTGAGGAACCGTGTCACCGCGTCCAAAAAAAGCTGTTTCCTGCAGTTGAATATTGGGGTATCTCTGAGAGAGTGCCTCGAGACTCTTCATTTCCTCGAGGAAGGCTGAAGCCGAGCCCACGGCTTCTTCCATCTGCTCCTGAGCTTTTTCCATTCTCAGCGTGTTCAAGATTTCATCACGCACCGAATCCAAAGGCCGAGTCAATGGGGCTTGCTTCTGAGTGACCTTGACGATGTGGAATCCGTAAGTGGATCGCACTAAATCACTCACCTCGCCGACGTCCATGGAAAAGGCCGCTTGCTCGAACTCCGGCACCATTTCGCCGCGTCCGAACATGCCTAAACTGCCTCCGTTGTCGGCGGATGTGTCTTCGGAGTGTTCTTTTGCCAGTTCCGCAAAGTCGGCACCAGACTGAAGCTGAGCGAGAACATCCTCCGCCTTGCGTCGCACCTCTTCTTCGTCTTTGTCGGCGGTTTTGAAGAGGATGTGACTGGCACCCACCTGCTCGGGCGTTTCGTAGAGATAGATGTTCCGATTGTAGTAGCGTTCGACTTCCCGGTCGGTGACATTCACCGTGGCCAAGAACGATTGGGGAGTGATGGTCATATAGCGGGCTTTTCTCTGAACGGGTAAGTAGTAGTCTTCTTGGTGCGTTTCAAAAAAAGCCGCAATGTCTTCGTCGTCAACCCCATCTTGCTCCACGAACTCCGACCGAGGGATGAAGAAGTACTCGAACTTGGAATTCTCGTTGCGCTGACGATATTCCTGTGTCACTTCCTGTGGACTGAGGGTGACGCCATCCATGAGCATGTTTTGAAGCTTGTCGCGTAGTATCGCCTGTCTCATTTGCGCTTCGTAGTCCTGGGGCGTCAGCCCGCTCTGCCTCAAGAGTGTCAAGTAGGCTTGCTTCCCGATGAATTGACCGTTGCTTTGAAAGCTGGGGTCCTTGAGAATCTGTTCGCCCAACTCTTGGTCAGTCACGATCAATCCCTGGCGATCCGCCTCCACAGCAAGTAGCACTTCCTGGATGAGTCCCTGAAGGACCATTTCGTCCAATCCAAGCTGTTTCATTAGGCCAGGATTGTATTGTTCTCCGAATTGGGCTCGGGTAAATCTTCTCCTGTAGCCGATAGCGCTGGACGAACTGCTGCGCCGTAATGGGGACTCCTTCCACACTAGCGACTTCGCCGGTAGAATTCACCCCTCCTCCGGAACCCATGAAGTCGGGGATGTAGAGGACGATGAAAGCGAAGATGACGAGAACCAGGAGGATGATCCCCACCAGGTATCCCATTGTTTTTCGGTTGCGGAGGTATTTAAGCATGTGTCGACCTCGAAACGACCATGCTATCGAATCATGCGAGCGCAATCAAGCTTGCGATTGCGGAAGAGGGAAAATAGTCCAGCTTCAGAAAACGGCTCCCTGTCGTTGGACTTCAGGGCGAAACCGTCATGGGGTCGATTAGAGGCCCCGATCGTCGTTGTAAAGTCCAAAACATCTATGCTAAACTCATGTAAAACGAGCGTTTATAGTTATGCCGAGTCGGACCCCATACGGCGACGGAACGGGAATCCATGTTGAATGGGTGACCATCCGGAACCGAACCGTGTATGTCATCGCGGCCGCGATTGTATCGTTGCTGCTCGGTGGTGCAGGGTTCTTTTGGTGGTTCTATTTTGGGTCCTCAGCAGATGGGAATGGAAGCGCTGAGGTGGAGCAAGTTACGCCGGCTGGCGATAGCGCTCGGTTCGTCGAGCTCAAAGGAACCGTCAAAGTCCGCAAAGCTGGAAGCTATGAGTGGCTCGATGCCGACAGCGGATTCGCGCTTCGGAGAAACGATACCGTTCGAACCATAGGTAAGTCGAGCGCAAGAATCAGACTCTTCGACGGCACCGAGTATCTCGTTAGACCGGATACCATCTTCATGATCGAGGTCATGCACGAAGACCCACGGACGCGCGTCAGGCAGGTAGCCGTCAAATTGACTGCTGGACAGGTTAATCTGCAGACGCCACGCAACAATGTCGAAGGATCTCGATCCGAATTGGCAACACCCACGGCGGAAGCGACCTTCGATGAGGCGACCGTCGCCGATGTGGGGTTCGATGAATCGCGTCAAGTGGCTGATTTAAGGGTCTATCGTGGTGGTTCTCGACTGAAGGCCGGAGGTCAAGAGGTTACTTTGGCGTCGAGTCAGGCCGTCGAGGTGCGAGGGGACGTCATCTCCCCGATTGTCGAGTTGCCGGAAATACCGATTCTGGAGTCTCCTGCTCATCTTTCCCGCTTGGTCTCTACAGATCCGAGTCGAGAGAAGATAGAACTGAAGTGGAGGCGTATCGAAGTGGCTAACCGCTACAACGTACAGGTGGATAGCACGCCTTATTTCACCGAGCCCCAAGAATTCAGTGTGTCGGCGGCAAGAGTCATGGTCCCGGGCTTGAGACCGGGAACGTACTACTGGCGAGTCAGCGCTGTCGACTCCAAGAAAAACGAGGGTGGATTCTCCGAGTTCTCCAAGTTCACCCTCACGAGTCAGGCCGCTCGACTCGAGCCACCCCCTCTTCGATTGTCGCAACCGACTGTGTCCGTTGACGGCCTCATCACCGTCAATGGTGTCACGGAGCCGGATGCCGTTGTAACCGTTAATGACGAAAGGGTGGACGTCAAGGCCGATGGCTCGTTTCGTCACTATTTCACCATCAGTAGTCCCGGCCGACATGCCGTCGTTGTCAAGGCATTCAAGCGTAGCGGGGGAACCGCTGAAAAAACAATCTATGCGACGATTGGCTCGAATTAGATGCGCTACTGATGAGAAGAGCCGTCCAGCTATTCTGTGCGGTGAGACCTATTGCCGTCCGTTGGACGTGCAGACTACCCAACCTGTCAGAGCGTCTTCGAACGACGTTGGGAATTTATTGGAAAGGGCCGAAACCCCACCGATATTCGGAAGCGGATCTCAGTTAACTGACAATGACAAGGAGTGAGGTTGTTGCGGCAAACGGAGAAAAGTCGCAAAAGAGCTCCTCGTCGCAGCGGAATAATGTGAAGAGCCGACGCAAAAAAAAGAATGCCCACGGTGTGAACCTGGCTTTGTTTTATTCCTCCACTCGTGCCAGTCGGGCCTTTCAGGCTCTGGCAAGATCCGATGGCATTTCTTTGACTCGTTTCGATCTTGCCAAATTCACCCGTTCAGATTTTGATCCCAGCCAGTACTTCGATGCCATTGTCGTCGAGCAACCGCATGAAACGAACTCGGAGCCCAACCTGGTTCGATGGCTAGGGAAGGTGCTGCCCGAGGTTCCACTGGTTGCCTATGGGATGACCGCAGAGCCGGGGCGCCGCTCTAGATTCACGTTGCATTTGACGGAAGTGCCATCGGCACAGGGTATTCACTCTCTGCTTGCTGATGCGCGAAGGCATCACCAGACCGCAAAGAAGGCCTCCCATGCGACCCATCGTCTTCGGGAGACTTCGAGGCGTCTACAGGTGCTTGGCGATATCGTATCCACTGCCAACTCCAGCCTGGAGCCGTCTCGTGTCGTGGCGGTTATCATGTCTCAAATCCAACAACTGATTCCGTCAGAAGCTTGGTCCATTTTGCTCGTTGACGAGGACAAGAAGGAACTGACCTTCGAGATGGCCCTGGGCGAGAAAGGCGAGGATTTTGGGGATATCCGACTCAAGATTGGGGAGGGAATTGCGGGTTGGGTGGCCAAAACGAGCAAACCCGTCATCGTGAACGACGTCAACCGCGATCCGCGTTTCATGAAAAGGTTTGACGAACAAACTCAGTTCCAAACGCGGTCGGTACTTTGCGCACCGTTGGTCTCACGGGGAAACACGATTGGGGTCGTCGAAGTGATGAACCGGGAGGCGAGAACTCGTTTCACGAAGCGAGACCTCAAACTGCTCCTCACATTGGTTGAGCCCGCAGCGATCGCGCTGGAAAATGCCCTTTTGTTTCAAAGGGCCGAGCGTTTGGCTGTGACCGATGACCTGACGAAGCTCTACAATTCGCGGTACCTCAACTCCTATCTTGGAAAAGAACTGAGCCGGGCGAGCCGACACAAGAACTCTTTGTCATTGATTTTCTTGGACTTAGACGGTTTTAAAGAAGTCAATGACGGGCACGGTCACCTCTGCGGAAGCCGAACCTTATTCGAGGTGGGTGCCATCATCAAGAGGTCGGTTAGGGAAGAGGAAGTGGTGGGCCGGTACGGCGGGGACGAGTTCGTCGTCATATTGCCCGACACGGACGCCTCCGGTTCCGTCCTGGTGGCGGAGCGAATCCGCCAAGCCCTCAAGTGTCATCCCTTTCTCAAGGAACTCGGCTTAGACGTCAGAATAACCGCTAGTCTAGGCGTGAGCTGCTTCCCCGAACACGGCTCGACCCCTCAGGATCTTATTCAAAAGGCAGACCAAGCAATGTATAGTGTTAAGGAGCGCGGCAAAGATGCCGTGGCGTTGGCAGAATAAGCTCAACCAATGCAGATCTTTAGTGGATTAGTACAGTGGTCCAAAGAAAGCGAGTGGCAATATTACCTCGATGAACCTACGCTCAATATTCAGTGTTTTCTCGAATGAACTAGCCATTGATCTAGGTACAGCCAACACGTTGGTCTTTGCCAAGAACAAAGGCATTGTTGTGTCCGAGCCTTCGATCGTGGCCATCAACAAAGTCACTGGAAAAGTTGAGGCTGTCGGTAAGGAAGCCAAAGAAATGCTTGGCCGTACCCCAGGCAACATTACGGCTATACGACCTATGAAGGATGGAGTCATCGCCGACTTCGAAGTCACCGAGAAGATGCTGACGTACTTCATCCAAAAGGCGCACAACCGCAAGGTGTGGGTCGCCCCGCGTATCGTCATCGGCATTCCTTCCGAGATTACTCAGGTCGAAAAACGTGCCGTGAAGGATAGCGCCCTCAGGGCGAAGGCGAGTGAGGTGTTCCTCGTTGATCAAGCCATGGCCGCGGCGATCGGCGCGGGTCTACCCGTGATCGAGCCTTCGGGAAACATGGTCGTGGATATTGGTGGGGGTACAACCGATATTGCGGTCATCTCCATGGCCGGTATCGTTTACAGCAGCTCGGTTCGAGTCGCCGGCGACGAAATGGATGAAGCCATCATCAAGTACTTGCGCAAGAAATACAATCTGTTGATAGGAGAGCGCAGTGCCGAGCAAGTCAAGATGGAGGTTGGTTCCGCCTATCCACTGGAAAAGCCCATGACGATGGAGATTAAGGGGCGGAACCTCATTGAAGGAATCCCCAAGACCTTGGTCGTGACGGATGAAGAGGTGCGGGAGGCTCTGGAAGAAACGGTCGGCATCTTGGTGAATGCCGTTCGAGTGGCATTAGAAAGAACTCCCCCCGAGCTTTCAGCGGACATTGTCGATCGAGGCATTGTCTTGACGGGTGGGGGCGCTTTGCTCAAGAATCTTGACAAAAGACTCAGAGAAGAGACAGGTCTTCCTGTTTCCATGAGCGAAGATCCTCTATCCTCCGTGGTGCTGGGAACGGGGAAGATGCTTGAAGATCTCCGGCTTCTCAGGAAGGTTTGTCTTGATTGAGCCGTCGGTAACAGAAGGTTAATTAGAAGAACACGGAACATCGATGGATGAACGCGGCCCCGAGCCGCATCACCACTTTTTCGGTACGAACTCGCCCTGCGGTGCGCGCCCTCGACGGGGCCGGGTGCTCTTGATTTCAAATTGAACAAGGCTGATCCATGGCAACAGGCGGACTCACGTTAGCGAAACGCGGAAGCCACCTCGTCTTCTTCTTGGTTCTTGTGGGACATACCCTTCTCATTTCTTCCCAAGTCACGACACGAAGAGGACACTCGGCGCTTCGAGGCGCGATAATGGCTACTCTATCTCCTTTACAGAGAGGTGGGGAGGCGATTTTGAACGGGATCCACTCCGCTTGGTACGGGTACTTCGATCTGCGCGGCGTGCGTAAGGAGAATAGTGAGCTTCGTGAGAAAGTGGCCCGGCTGGAACAAACTTTGTGGATGGAGCGGGAAATCGTTGCCAGCTATGATCGTGTGAGTGAAGTGCTCGATCTCGCTGAGAGATTTCCCTTTGAATCATTAGTTGCGGAAGTCGTGGGGCTCGATGCCAGCGCCTGGTTTCGGACGGTCACCGTCAATCGAGGATTGGAGCATGGTGTCGGGCTCAATGCTCCGGTAGTCGGTCCAGGTGGGGTTGTGGGAAGAGTCATCGCCGTGGGATCGAGCGTGGCTCAAGTCCAGCTACTTTCCGACCGCGACTGTTCGGTTGGTGCACTCCTCGTTAGAGGGCGCTCTCGCGGACTCGTTTCTGGCACCGGCAATAGCGAGCTTCAGATGAAATACGTGAGCAACCTCGAAGATGTGAATATCGGAGATTTGGTCGTGACTTCCGGCATCGATGGGATCTACCCGAAGGGGATTGCCATCGGGCGTGTCGCTTCCGTCGCAAATGGTCCTCGCTTGTTCAAGATCATCACTGTTGAACCTGCAGCACGTCTCGACAGATTGGAGGAAGTATTCATCCTGAATACTGTGGATGGTGAACATCAATTCGTCGAGAGAGTTGGATGAACCTCCTTCGTTCATCGCTGGCCGACCCGTCTTGCGAGTGCGATGACTTCATTTCCAGTGCTGATGCTGAATCGAGTGTGGAGTGAGAGTAGTCGAGATCGCCGCGGCTCTGGTGGTCGTCTTTATGGTTCAAACGCTCGGGGGACGCTATTTTTGGCCACTTCAGACCTACTTGGACCTGTTCCTCGTCACGGCGGTGGCGTTTGGAGTGGTCCGAGGTCGAACGATAGGGATGTTGTCCGGTACGGTGGGTGGACTCATCCAGGACGCCTTCTCGGGGGGGCTCCTCGGACTCAACGGCCTATCGAAGACAACTGTCGGCTATCTGGCGGGCATAGTCAGCCGATGGTTGATCGTTCGAGGGTGGGCGGCCCGATTCTTATTTTTTTTCTTGGCTTCCGCAGTCGATCTCTTGATACTTGCCATTGTTGGACTAGCGATAGAACGGCCCGCCGTCATCGACGACGCAGTGTCGGCCTTGATCCTCTGCGCCGGCAATGGACTGGTGGGGACGATCGTGTTGGGTTTGGTCGACCGCAATCAGAAGCCATCGTGACTTGGATATGAACATCTACGAGGATCTACGTCCGTTACGCCACAAATTGCAGTGGGGGCGCATCTTCTGTGTCCTCATCGTCGTGGGCCTGTGCGCCCGGTTTTGGCAGCTTCAGGTCGTACGAGCTCCGCAATATCGTGAGATGGCTCGAGCCAACCACGTACGGCGGCTGCCGGAACACGCTCCTCGAGGTCTGATATTGGATCGACACGGCCGGATAATGGGTGAGAACCGACCGTCATTCAATCTCACTTTGCAGGACCCTGAACAAGACCAACTGACGGTGGCGTCGTTGGCCAAGTTGCTGCCACTTTCAACTGACGAGATCGAAAGCGTCCATTCTCGCAAGAACAAATCCCCACGCTATGGACCGACGCTGCTGAAGGAAGATATTCCTCTGCAGGAAGTGGCACTTGTCGAGGCGCGCCAGCTCGAGCTACCTGGTGCCATCATCCAGTTTGTACCTCGGCGTTTCTATCCTTTTGGAAGTCTCGCAGCTCATGTCCTTGGATATGTAGGAAGAATTACCGAAGAGCAGATGGGCAAAAGCCCGTTCGAGGAAGCCGGACGCAATGACTATGTTGGCCAGTCGGGAGTCGAGCTCGTCTATGACAAGGTTCTCTTCGGACGTAACGGTGAGCAGCGGGTTGTCGTCAACTCTCACGGGCGGCGGGAGAGAATGCTGGCTGAGATCCCTCCGTTGTGGGGTGACAGTATCAGGCTGTCCGTTGATCTCGATGTGCAGACAGCGCTCGAGGGCGCCTTTGGAGACAAAGCAGGCGCAGCCATCGCGCTCGATCCACGTAACGGTCAAATCCTAGCTCTCGGGAGCTTTCCCACTTTCGACCCGAACTTTTTTTCTGGACGCTTCGATGAAGAACAGTGGAAAGCTCTCGTCGACGATCCGGAAACCCGTCTACAAAACCGAGCGATTCAAGGGCGATATCCTCCCGGCTCCATTTTCAAGTTGGTTGTTGCTGCGGCAGCCCTTGAAGAGGAAATCATTGCTCCCTCGCACAGCGCGACCTGTTATGGAGCGGTGCGCCTGTATGGAACGACGTTTCACTGCCACCGCGGCGCTGGGCATGGTCGCGTCGATTTGCGCGAAGCCATGATCCAGTCCTGCAATAGCTATTTTTATCTTCTCGGCGCCAAAATCCCGATCGAGACTCTCGCAAGCTACGCGCGAATGATGGGATTGGGCAGTGAGACGGGTGTCGACCTGCCCTATGAAGTCTCCGGTTTAGTCCCCGACCCCGAATGGAAGAGGCGTGTGCGCAAGCAACCCTGGTATGCGGGAGAAACGATTTCGGTGACGATAGGTCAAGGTTCTCTTCTCGTGACGGTTCTACAAATGGCTCAACTCGCTGCCATTATAGGTAGCTCTGGAGAAGTGCATCGACCCAAATTGTTCCTAGAAAGGTATCCAACGGGAACCGCGATTCCGGAAGCTCCTCCACCGTTGCTTGCAGAGCCCGTGAGGCGGGTTCGAATGGACGACTCGACTTGGGAGTTTCTTCAGGAAGCGATGTGGGGTGTAGTGAACGAGGGTGGAACGGGGTGGCGAGCTCGCGTTCAGGGTTTCGACGTTTGCGGAAAAACGGGAACCGCCCAGGTAGCCTCGCGGGCCAAAATCGCTGAGACAAAAGACTCCGAACGACCCGAGCATTTGAGGAACCATGCTTGGTTCGTTGGCTTTGCACCAAGGGTCAATCCCGAGATTGCCATCGCCGTCTTGGTGGAGCACGGAGGTGGTGGCGGTCAATCCGCGGCCCCGATTGCCGGGCAGGTGATCGAGACCTATTTCAAGGCAAAATCACGGCGGGGAGCCGAAGGTGCTCAACAAGCGACTCTGGTACGGCATTGATTGGCTCCTGATTCTGGGGATTCTCCTCGCCTCAGGATTCGGAGTGGCGGTCGTCTATAGCGCCACTCAGGGAGGGCCCACTCCCGAGCTCTATCAACGTCAGATCGTCATGATCCTCGGCGGCTTGGGATTGATGATTCTGGCGATGCTAGTGGATTACCATGCCCTCGCGGATCACGCGGAGATCCTTTATTTGCTGCTGTTGGGATCACTTGTTTATTTGCTCATTTTTGGCGCTCTTCGAGCCGGCACAAATCGTTGGCTCGAGATTGGGCCGATGACGATTCAACCTGGTGAATTGGCCAAGCTCATTCTGGTTTTGCTTCTTGCGAAGTACTTCGCTGGGGTCCGGCGGGGTGTGCTCAGTACTCAGGAAGTGGCCACTACCGGTGCGATAGCCGGCCTTCCCGTCTTGCTCGTTGCGCTCCAACCGGACCTCGGGACAGCGGCGACTTTGAGTGTCGTCTACGTGGCTATGGCCTTGCTTGCTGGCGTGAAGCCCCGCCTCATTCTGCTGGCCGGCTTCATTTTTGCTTTGGCGCTTCCACTCGGCTGGAATTTTCTACTCAAGGATTACCAGAAGGAACGAGTGCAGGCTTTCTTGGATCCTATGCGCGATCCTAAGGGTGCCGGCTACCAGAGTATTCAGTCCACCATCGCCGTTGGTTCAGGCGGCGTCGCGGGGGCGGGTTGGCTCGAAGGCTCTCAGAGTCAGTTGCAGTTTCTCCCCGCGCCCCACACGGACTTCGTGTTCGCCGTCATTGCAGAGGAATTCGGATTCATCGGAGTAGCCACGGTCATGCTGCTCTACCTGCTGATCGTGCTCCGAGGCCTTGACACCGCCCGGCGGGCCCGCGATCGACTCGGCATCTATCTTGTGGCGGGTATATTGTCGATGTTCTTCTTTCAGACCTTGTACAACATGGCCATGGTGGGTGGACTCGTGCCTATCAAAGGCTTCCCGCTGCCTTTGATGAGCTATGGTGGATCTTCGATGTTGACCACCATGATGGGGCTCGGCCTCATTCTCAATGTTCGGATGAGGCGATTTGTGAACTGAGGCGCCCACGGATCCCCCCGGCACCGCAGCCCAGAGCTCGAGAATTCGATAGTCCAGCCATTCGAGACTCTCTCCGGAATTGAACGCCAAGACGCCAATGCGCGGAGACGCCGAGAAGATGAGCACACTCCAAATCTCTGGTGGACTAACTTGGTCTTCTTTGCGCCCTGACGACCCGGTTCAGCTGTAACTACTTTTTCCTGCGTTCTTCCCGTGGTAAGTTATCGAACTAGGTCTCGGCGATATCGAACGCCGACCCGAAGGTTTCAAGGAGTCGACGCTGCCAGAAGACGGGTCGTGTCGTGGGGCATCCGTTTGAAGTCCCTGAGTCTACTAGGGCTGTCGGCTCTTGATCGAGTTCTCATTTCGAGGCTGATGAGGCTTCGGGATGGAGAGGTTTCTCAAAACAAGGAAACGACTGACCGAAGCATCGATAGCCTAGTGACCTAGCCGCGGGTATTTGGCCGGGGTGACGTGCATCCTTTTGTTCCCGATGCGTCCCGGGGAGAAGGTGAAGATGCTCGGTCCGGAAAGATTGGCTCTCGAGCTCGTCAGGTCAATTGGTGAATCGAATGTTAAAAGAGATGGTCATCAGTCACACCGCGCTGGAGACTCGGGTGGCGATTGTCGAGGACGGCGTCGTCACCGAGGTCTCGGTGGACAGGGAAAGAAACCGAGGCGTCGTCGGCAATCTGTACAAAGGCCGCGTCAATCGTGTGCTTCCAGGCATGCAGTCCGCTTTTGTGGATATTGGCTTGGATCGAGATGCCTTTCTGTACGTCTCGGATGTTCTGGAAGGCGAAGATGCCCCTTTCTTGGAGGTCGATGAGGATATCCAAGAGGAGGAGCGTGAAGCGGCTCGTGCCGCCGCCGGCGAGTCGTCCATCGACAAACTCCTCAGCGAGGGCCAAGATGTGCTCGTGCAGGTTGCCAAGGAACCTATTGGTACAAAGGGTGCACGGATAACCTCTTACATCAGCCTGCCAGGCCGATTGCTCGTCTTCATGCCGACCGTGGATCACATTGGTATTTCGAGAAAGATTGAGACATCTGAAGAGCGATCGAGACTCCGAAGACTCGTACAGGGAAACCGAACAACCAATGGGGGATTCATCGTTCGAACGGCTGCGCAGGGCCAGGACGATGCAACCATCATTGCTGATATGCGATTCCTCGAAAACCAGTGGAAAGAAGTGGGGCGAAAGGCGGAGTCGAGCAAATCCCCGGCGATCGTCCACCGTGATTTGGGACTGGTTTTCAAGTACATACGAGATCATTTGTCTCCGGATTTCACCGCCATACGCATGGATTCGGAAGAGTTGTTCGAGCAGGTTGCCAGCTTCGTCAAAGAAATACAGCCCAAAATGCTCCACCGGGTCAAGTACTACTCTCGCAACTACCCCATTTTCGAGGAGTATCGAGTCCAATCGGAAATCGACAAGGCACTCAAGAGCAAAGTTTGGCTGAAATCGGGAGGCTATATCGTTATCAACCAGACCGAGGCGCTCGTTGCCATCGACGTGAATACGGGCCGCTACACCGGCGAGACTCGACTCGAAGATACGATTACCCGGATCAACTTAGAAGCTTGCCAAGAGATAGTCAGGCAAATACGTCTTCGAGACTTGGGGGGAATCATCGTCCTGGATTTCATCGACATGGAAGAGCGACGGAACCAGCAGCAGGTTTTCGCCGCACTCGAGAAGGAGCTCGAAAAAGACTCCTCTCCAACCAAAACGATCCAGATCAACGAATTCGGCTTGGTCGCATTGACAAGGAAAAGAGTCAAGAAATCTCTGGAACGCCTTCTGTGTCACCCTTGTCCTTACTGCCAAGGGAGCTCTTGGATCAAATCTCCGGAGTCGGTTTGTTACGAAATCATGGACAAGGTGCGGATGAATCTCGATGACTTTCCTCGTGGATTGACGATAAGGGTGCACCCCGATGTCGGAAGAGCTCTTCGAGAGCAAGCGGCCCCGGTTATGGAGGAATTGCGAGTCATGCTCGGGCAGGATGTCGTCGTCAAAACCGACGGTAATCTCCATCAAGAGAAGTTCGATCTGATTCCGAAGAAACGAAGCGGAGGAACCAGACCGAGGTCGAGAGAACGCCCCGCGAGTGCCGGAAAAGGCGACAAAAAGGCGAACGCCAGCTGACGTGCTGAGACCTCGCCAGACCTAACGTCGATTCCCTACTTTCGATTCTTGTAGATCGTGCGCGGGTCGAATTCTGGGTCTTTATCGAAGGAGCGACGGAAGGCGTCCACGGATGGACCGAATTCCTTGAGCATCAGGTGGCAATAGCCGATCAAATAATGGACGTCTGCCCGGTCCGGCTGGGACTCGGAAACTTGGCTGAATTCACTCATGGCGTCCCTGAAGTTCCGGTTTCTGTAGAGCCGCAAACCACGAGTGAAGGACTCTTGAGCGGCAGGATCAAGGGTCTGGACTGTCGGTTCCTGAGCCTCTTGCTCCTGTTCCTGCGCTCGAGCCGGGGATAGGGTGCACAGAAGGATCAGGACAACGACGGATGACGCTAGGAACATCTTGTTCATCAGTACTCTCCTCGCCGGTACAAGCCGAAGTCCTCATCGGATTCGACTTCTAATCGTCGACGGCCAAAGATGCCCAACTAGGCTATGTCTTTTCGATAGGTGATCAATCGCTTGGATTTTACCATGAAAACCACAAACAGGCTCGCAGAAGGCGGCCCGTCACCTGCAAAAAATCGAGCGGGTCGATTGCGACGACTCGGGCCCGGCGACCGAGTCTTGGTCATTCGTCCCTGTGCTCTGGGTGACACGATTCTGAGCTTGCCCTCGCTACAGGCCGTGAGACGCGTAGTAGAAGGGGAGGGGCGAATCGAGTTGGTAGGCTACCCAACTCCCTTGCGTGTCGCCGTAAGTCCTCTCCATGCAGATTCCATCCACTCCATCGACCGGGCCCGCTTCGCCGGCCTGCTCTCAGGCGGGCCCGCCGTCGAGCTCCAGGGTTTCCTCGAGCCGTTCGACATCGTTATCGCCTGGTGCTCCGATCGACTCGGTCATCTGAAGGGGCAGTTGGAGCTCTCGGGCGTGCCTTACCTTCAAAGCCGGGCGTTTCCCGACGAAGGCTCGGGAGTTCATGCGGCTGATCATTTGATGCGCACCCTTGAACCGTTGGGTGTGGTGGGTAGGACCCCCACCCCCGAACTGGACCTTCCCGAGGACAGCAGGGCCTGGGCCCGGAAAATTCTTTCTAGTGAGTCACTTGTGCCGGGCCGTTTTCTCGTCATACATCCGGGCAGTGGAAGCTCGAAGAAGAATTGGAGCACAGAGAAATACGCTCGGCTCGTGCACTTGGCCACCAACCACGGTCTCCGTGTCTTGCTTCTCGAGGGCCAAGCCGACTACGAGCCCGTTCGACGACTGTTGGAGAGAGTAGAGGTGAAATTGCCGGTCATGAGCAACCTCAATCTCATGGCTGTAGCTGCTCTGATTTCCGAAGCGAGAATGTACGTTGGGAACGACTCCGGAATCACCCACCTTGCTGCGGCTGTGGGGGCCTCGACATGGGCGCTTTTCGGACCTACCGACCCAAAGCTTTGGGCCCCTCGAGGACGACGGGTTCTTGTCTCGTCTTTCGAGATCGAACCCGATGAGCTCTGGGCCACTATCCAAAAGGTGAGTACCAATGTAGGGGATTGCCCCTAGCCTATTGGTGCCCATGCGTTGATTTGGGGCAAATAAAGGGAACTATGGGGCACTACCCCTATATTTTGTAGGTTTTTTCCCACGCAAAGGATCATATAATGTCACCACGCATAACGAAATGAAACGCGGATATTGGTGGTATGGAGACTTCCCTACACGATATCTAGTATCTGAGACCTTTTTCAGACGACATCGAAGTCAGGCATGCATCTTGCTACTCAAGTGGTTCAGGAAGGTTAGGAGCAAGGAGTTGCACAATGGCAAATTCGATCGATAGGCAAGAATTCGGGATACGGATTTACAGAGGTTCTGAACGCGTCGGCGAAATCTCCTACGAAATCGGAATTCGCGACATGGAAGGACAAGTTTCCTTCCGTACTGAAGACCTGGAGCTCCGCAAGGCGTTGAAAAAGGCCCTGGGGAAACAGCGGCTTTGGTTCTGGAAAGATATGACGCGGCGGCTTATCGACCACCTTTCCCTGACCACGGGTGGGCGGTTCGTACTTCGGTTTGGAACGACTCCCTCCGAAGAAGGTAGAGGAATCGCTGAGAACGGTCTTCGCCGCTCGATCGATCGGGCGGTTAACGAATAACACTACAGCGGCCAAGGTTTCCACCTCGCCATCCACCCCCCCAGGACGGCAGGGACCAAACGTCTGCTGATCGCAGCCCGCCATGGGCTGCTTTTTTTTGCTGCGTATGAAAGAAATCAGGAACTCAAGAAATCACGAATTCAGGAATCCTATTCTCGGTCTCCTGAGTTCTTGAGTTCTTGATTTCTTGAGTTCTTGAGTTCTTTCTTTCTACCGCCCGACAGCGAGTCGATCGGCTAGAGGCTTGGGGAGTCCCGCTGCCCGTATCTTGCCTTGAGTGACCTGATACTTGTAGGGAACACGATAGATGGCCATCGTCATCTTGCCGGAATCGTAGATGCCGAAACTGGCTCGCTGGTCACCATCGCGTGGTTGTCCAATAGAGCCGGGATTGATCAGGTAGCGCGTGTCCTTACGTAGCCTCAGTCGAAACGTCGCATCGTGCGGCACGTATGTCGTCAAAGCTTCGGAATCCAAGCTGAAAATCACGGGAAAGTGACTGTGACCGAAGAAGCAAATAGGCAGCTTGAAAAAACGGAACATGTTGAGCGCCTCGATCTCCCCGAAAATGTAGGCATCTTCGTCCATCGGGGTCCCGTGAGAGATCGAAAAGAGCTCATCGATGTGGGCAGGTCCTTTGGGTAGTCGAGCGAGCCAAGAACGGTGACGTGAGAGAAGCTTGTTTTGCGTCCATTTGGCGGATTCGAGGGCGATACGGTTGAACATCTCGCCCGATTCGAGACCGCTACAAACCTTGTCGTGATTGCCGCGAATGATCATCAT
The DNA here is from genome assembly GCA_963697355.1 of uncultured Acidobacteriota bacterium. Taxonomy (GTDB): domain Bacteria; phylum Acidobacteriota; class Vicinamibacteria; order Marinacidobacterales; family DATDRI01; genus CAVONV01. The sequence goes on along the minus strand of CAVONV010000011.1, from coordinate 358,010 downwards.
TCGCTTGAGACGCCTCACGATGTCAACGGTGCGGTTTGGGTCAGCGCCATAGCCCACCACGTCCCCGAGCACAATGACTCGATCGAATCGCTTCCTCTTGACGTGGCGAAGCACGGAGGTCAGCGCTTCCAAATTGGAGTGAATATCACTGAGTATTAGGTATTTCATGCCCGCTGCGAGATCTGAGCATCCTGGTCAATTGCTCTACTGCTTCTTCATGGTTCAAGTTTTTCGTTTCGAATCGAATATCTGCTTGCCTGTAGTAGGGAACACGCTTTTCGAGAAGGCTCTTCGCTCGTTCCACGCTATCCCACAACGGACGGTTCGATCCCCCGCTCCTAGCAAGGATCACATCAAAGGGTGCGTCGAGCCATATGCTGACCCCCGAAGAACGAATGATATCGCGATTTTCGGCTTTAATAAATATCCCGCCGCCGGTCGCCACCACGGCCGCGTTCTTTTTCGCAACGTGACGAAGGATCTCAGTTTCCAAAGCTCGGAAGACCTTCTCCCCTTCGGTCTTGAAAATCTCTACGATCGTTTTGCCTGATCTCCGTTCTAGGAGCTCATCCAAGTCGTAGAAGGGTAACTCCAGGTGTTTGGCCAAGCCCCTTCCAATGGTTGTTTTTCCCACTCCCATGAAGCCAACGAGGAAATACGAACGGCGCCGGTCTTCCTTCATGCAACGAGCCGGTCCAAATCCTTCCGGAACCCGGGATAGGAAATATCGACACAATTCTGACCCACGAGCTGACAGTCTTCGCTCACCGCCAAAGAAGCGATCGCCCAAGCCATAGCCATCCGATGGTCACCGTGACTCTCGAGGCGTGCACCCCTCAATGGACGTCCGCCCTGGATGAGAAGAAGATCATCGAAAATCTCCGCTTTCGCACCGAGGGCCGATATCCCTTCGGCAATGGCTCGTAGTCTGTCGGATTCCTTGTGCCTAAGCTCCGACACGCCGTGAAAAGCCGTTTCACCGTGAGCTAGGGCGGCGGCCACGGCCAAAACGGGAATCTCGTCGATGACCGTCGGAACGGCCGCGCGTTCGAGCTGAGTCCCCCTCAGCTCGCCTCCTTTCACGCGAACGGTGCCCCATTGTTCTCCAACAGCCGAGCCGAAGCGATCCGAGGCCTCTTCGATGCGGATGTCGGCACCCATCGATTCCAAAACCTTCAAAAAGCCGGTTCGGGTCGGGTTGAGTCCTACTTCCTGAATGACCAGATCAGAACCGGGTAGGGCTGCGGCAGCCGTGACAAAGAAAGCAGCAGATGAAATGTCACCGGGTATCCGGTAGTGAATGGGTGCCAAGCGTGGCATTCCTCGAAGAACGAGAGCTCCCGTTTCACGGCGCACCGGAGCGCCGAAGGCGGACAGGGCAAGCTCGGTATGGTCTCGTGTCGGATAGGGTTCTCGAACGCGGGTGACGCCTTCCGCGTGGAGCCCTGCCAGTAGGATGGCCGTTTTGACCTGTGCGCTGGCAACCGGGAGATCGTAGTTGATTCCGCAAATGGTTCCTCCACCGCGAATCATCAGCGGCAGCCTGTCCGCTTGCTCGCTTTGCATCTCGAACTTCGCGCCCATGAGCTCCAAAGGCTCGATGATTCGTCCCATTGGGCGCCGTCGTAGACTCTCGTCTCCGTCCAAACGGCTATCGAAAGGTTGGGCTGCGAGGAGACCGCAAGTCATTCGGGCCGTCGAGCCCGAATTGCCCGCGTTGAGCGGAGAACTTGGTGCACGGTAGGCGAATAGCCCTTTTCCTTCGAGGGATAGAGTCGTGCCTCGATGCTCCACCGAGAGTCCGAGGGCTCGCACGACATCGAGAGTTCGGCCACAGTCGTCGCCCGGTGCAAAGTTCTCTATGACGGAGATTCCGGGAGCCAAGGTCCCCAATAGTGCCAAGCGATGAGCAATCGATTTGTCACCTGGTAGTTTTAGCCCGCCACGCAACACCACTCGGCTCGCCAATTTCATTTGAAAAATGGTAGCACGGAATGGATGAAGGGGTCGAGCCATGCCCACCCGGTCCGCCCGGGGGCAATTCTTGATTCGGAGTGGCCTGTTGTGTTACTTAGTGACTTCATCTTGCGCGTATTGGAGGTATAGTAGAGTAGGTATGCCCCGATGGAAAGCAACGTAGTCTCTATAGATTTCCAGAGTAGCTTCGAGCTCGTCGATTTGGTGCAGACGGTCTTCGAGTATTTGGCCGAACAGGTGGGCTTCGACGCTGACTCGACGCATTGGATGAGTGTTGCCATCAGAGAATCGGTCACAAATGCAGTGCGTCACGGGAACAAGAACGATCCCTCGAAACGAGTCATGGTACGCTTCGAGTACAGCGAGCCGGACTTCAAGGTTTATGTGGTGGATGAAGGGGAGGGATTCGATCCCGCCGAGCTCCCCGATCCGCTAGCCGAAGAAAATCTCCTTCGAGCCAATGGTCGCGGCATCTTCTTCATGAAGAGCTTCATGGATGAAGTGGAATACAGTTTTCCGGAGAAAACCGGCACCCAAGTCAAGATGGTCAAGAGGGTGGCCGCCCCGAACTGACTCGCAAAAGACCCTTCCTATTACCCTTGTGAACGCCGAGTGCTGGGCGTCGCTTGTCCTGAGGTGCTGATGGGAGCGTGGTCCGCCAACCATTTCAACGAGCCGATGGTTAAGAAGAACCCCAAAAGAAGCGCCGTCGCTGCCCGCTGAACGTTGCTGCCTTCACTGATTCCAAGGGTCGTAAGGCCGAGATCGACCAACATAGGAAGGACCATGAGGGTGCATAGTCGAATTGACGGCAGCGGAAGGCGTGCCAACAAAAAAGCAATTGAGGAGAGTCCTCCCAGGAGGAGGGTGGTGCAACGGACGCACAGGGGGAATTGAGCTTCGCCGACGAAAAAACTCCTCTCGGGTATTTGATGGCAGAAGTGCCCTGCCATGTTGAACACGAGCTCATATGCTTCATTCATCACGACCCCCGATGGTCAGGGGAGCATCCCACGTTTTGTATGTAGTACCTCAGTCCTTGAAGATTCTGAATCCTCTGTGGAACAAGAGCGGTTTGTCTCCTTCGAGCAAGACGGCTTCATCGTAGGAGTGAATGGCTGCCGCGATGTTGTACAGGAACAAAGGAACGCCACAACAGACGACGCCGAGGCCAAAGGTAACGATACTCAGCAAGATGACGGCCATGACAGATGCAACCCACAGGCTGAAGATGAGTAACGCATCCTTTACGCGATCACGAGTGGGTAGAAACAATAGTCCAAGCCCAGGGGCAAAGAGGCTCACGACCGCGGGAACGGCGGGGTGAATCTCCGATTCGACACCACTACCGGGGGGTGGTGGCGAAGGGGGCTCCGTGCCGCTTGGTGGATCAAAGGGCGGATTGGGAGGTGTAGACATCCGACGCTCCTTGCCGAATAGCGTCCCATGAGCCGATGGTTCGTTTTAAGGAACCTGACTGTGCCGGCAGAGACGAGTTGCTTCAAAAAAGGTATGAATCTCGGCTAGCGAGAATATATCGGAGGGCCACCAAACTGTCAATGGGTTCTAAGATACGGTCACGAAACGAACCGAGAATGCTGATCCATCCCGCCTGGCCGCGTTGCTCGTCGGTCATATATCCAGATATCATTCACTCCTCGCGCCTTGCCATCCGGGCGCCTCGACGTCCTCGGTTCGTGACCTTAATAATGAACCAGGGCACTCGTGTGACTTCGTGGGTGATGGTGTTGATGAATCTGACCCGAGAGAAACACCGTAGGTGGGAATGAAATGGGCAATTATCTAAAACCGAGAGCTACCGCGATTGAAGCGGCTCTGGCTGGTGGCGAAGTTTTGAAACGGCACTTTGGCAGCCGGATGGAGATCTCCTTCAAGGGAGAACTGGATTTGGTCACTCCCGCCGACACGGAATCCGAATCGACCATTGTCTCTCTTCTATCCCGTCGCATGCCGGGTGTGACGATCTTGGCCGAGGAAGGAGGCGAAAGCGAAGGTGATGCCGACCGTCGCTTTATTGTGGATCCTTTGGACGGCACAACGAACTTTGCCCATGGATACCCACATTTCGCGGTATCGATCGCGTACGAGCAGGAGGGCCAGATTGCGGTGGGTGTCGTCTACGATCCCTTGAGAGCAGAGCTTTTCACAGCAGAAATAAACCAAGGTGCCTTTCTAAACGGTCAGAGACTCCGTGTTTCCGCAGAAGGGACGCTAGGGCGCGCGCTTCTGGTCACCGGATTTCCATATGATCTCAAAGATGATGTCGCGGCAAATCTACGACACTTCAACCGTTTCATGGCAGAGGTAAGAGCCATCCGGCGTGATGGTTCTGCAACTCTTGACCTCTGCTACGTCGCGGCCGGGCGATTCGACGGTTTCTGGGAGGAAAAACTGGCTCCGTGGGATACGGCGGCCGGATCGCTTGTGGTAACCGAGGCCTCTGGCCGGGTGAGCGATATCGCCGGAGATCCGTTTAGTTGTTTTGGTCGGTCCGTCCTTGCATCGAATGGTTCCTTACATGATCCAATGTTGAAGATTTTGAATGAAGACCAGGAAGTGAGAAGAAGTAGAAAGTAGAAAGTAGAAAGTAGGAAGCATCCGCACAGCCGGGACGCCCACCCGTGCCCGGAGAAAGCGAGTAGAAAGTAGTGGACCCTCCTTCCTCCTATCTCCTTATCGTTGGTTTCCTGCCTCTTATTGTCCTCTCTTGAGGACGATCTTCTGCTTTCAAATATCTTCATTCCCTGATAAGTAACTGCAAATAGGACGATAACGTCACTGTTTGTTGCTGGCATGCCTTCTGCAGCTCTCAACGGTAAGATGCGGCCCCCCAAATGAATCGAGGAAGCTATGAGAGCGAAGGTTACATTCCTTTTGGTGGCGATGTTATTTCTAGCGCGTTCGGGACAAGCCGGGTCATTTACCGTCAGGATAGGAAAATATTCGCCGGTCGGGAATAGCGAACTATGGCTGGAGAATACTGAGACGTTCAATGTCCTCGTGAGCGACTTCAACTTCATTTTCGGTGGTGCCGAGTTCACCGTTGAGCTGAATGAGTTCGTCGACTTGGCCTTCGGTGTGGATGTCTATAGCCGCCGGGTCAACACGCACTACCGTGAATTTGTGCGGGACGACGGGACGGAGATCCGACAAGAAATGAGTCTGACGGTGGTGCCGTTGACCACGGGACTCAGATTTCTACCCCTGGGCAAGTTTCGCATCGTGTCTCCCTACGTGGCCGGTGGCTTCGGCCTCTATCCGTATGAGTACAAAGAGCAGGGTGAGTTCATCGATTTTGTGACCTTCGACGTTTTTGATGCGCGTTTTCGTGACAGCGGAATCGGATTCGGCGGGTATGCTGCCGCAGGGATTGAAGTCACTGTCACGAGAGGATTCCTTGTCTTCGGGGAATATCGGCGCCACTGGGTATGGGCACAACATGGGGGTGATTTCTGGGACTACGGTGATTTCGATTTGGACGCCAGCCAGATCGCCTTTGGATTCACCGCCCGCTTCTAATAGCCGTCGAGTTATTCCACGACCTTGCTATAATGTAGGGCGTACTGGTTGGTTTAGTGTCTAGACTGGCTCATCAGAGCCTCAAGAACATCGAGTCGAGGAGCATAAGAATGAATCCCAATCCACACCAGCCCAATGGTTACCGCCCGCCTCGTCAGTCGAGATGGCTCCGGGTTTTCGCAGCTGTTGCGGGAGTCTCCGGCATATTCTTGGCCTTAGCGGTCGCCTTGGGGCCTTTGGCCGCAGGTTCGGCAGAAATGGGCGTGCCCAAGACGGTGCCGAAACCACTGACCATGCCCTCTGCTGAGAAAAAAAGCTCCGATGCAACGGTCGAGTATCCCGACCCCACGGATCTTTCTCGGGCTTTTGCCAGAGTTGCCGAACAAGTGGGACCCGCCGTCGTGAATATCACGACGGAACAGGTTGCCGGTGACTTCCAACACCCGCGCACGGGCGGTCCATTCGACGAGTTTTTTGAGAGGTTTTTCGATGGGACGCCCACTCAGCAACGGCGCACGAGTCTAGGTTCGGGGGTCATTGTCGACGCGGCCGGTTACATCATCACGAATAATCACGTTGTCGAGCGTGCTGATGAGATAGACGTGCAGTTGTCCGACGAGAACGTGGTCCAAGCCACTGTGGTTGGTACGGATCCCGAGACCGACCTTGCTGTGATCAAAATTGAGACCGATAGTCCGCTGCCTGTGGCAGGTCTAGGTGATTCCGATCAAATGGCGGTTGGAGAGTGGGTTCTGGCGATGGGAAATCCGTTTGGATTCGGGCACACCATCACGGCCGGGATCATCAGTGCCAAGGGTCGTATCATCGGTCAAGGCAACTATGACGATTTCATTCAAACGGATGCGGCAATCAATCCAGGCAACTCCGGTGGTCCATTGGTGAATCTGAATGGCGAAATCGTAGGAATCAACTCGAATATTGTGTCATCGAGCGGCGGCAATATGGGCATTGGCTTTGCGATTCCGTCCAACATGGCGCGCAAGGTCTACAACCAACTCGTCGACCATGGAAGTGTGACGCGAGGGTGGCTTGGGGTGAGCATCCAAGCTCTGACGCCCGATTTGGCGCGCGGATTTGGTCTGGAGGGCCAGAAAGGCGCTCTCGTGAGCGATATTCTCGGAGACGAGTCGCCGGCCGGCCAGGCAGGGATCAGAGCGGGGGATATCATCGTCGAGCTCGAGGGAAAGCCGGTCGAGTCGAATACGCATTTGGTGCACCTGGTCGCCGACCTCGTCCCAGGGGATACGGCAGAGGTGAAGTACTATCGCGATGGCAAGCTCCACACCGCTCGGGTCACCCTAGGTAAACGGGCGGATGCGACAATCGCGCAGGGTGGCGAGCCCACTAGCGGCGATGAACCGGGGCGGCTCGGCGTCACTGCGCAGGACCTCACAGGGCAGCTAGCCCAACAGATGGGTGCTACTTCGCCGTCCGGTGTTATTTTGGTTGCCGTCGATCCGGATGGTCCGGCGTCCGAGGCCGGTCTCCGCCGAGGAGACATCATCGTCGAGGCTAATCGTCAGAAAGTCGGGGGTGTCGAGGATCTCGAGCGGATCATGCGGGAAGTGCCGCAGGGTGACGATCTCCTTCTTCGCATCGAGCGCGTGGCGCGAGGTGCTTCGAGCTTCCTTTGGATTCCCGTTGAGCTCAAATAGCTTCGTTCCTAGTCGATAGGATTGAACGGGGGCGCAGTGCAATTTCACTGCGCCCCTGTTTCTTGTGTGATTGGTATAAGCTGTCGGTTTACACATCATCCCAACGCCCCGAGAGAGAGTAGCCCCCTGATGCTACGCTTGCCAGATTATCTTCAACACATCATTGCGGGAATGGGTAGCTTCTGGGGAGGTTTTGGTCTTTTCTTCATCGCTTTTTTGGACTCTTCCTTCATTTCGCTTCCCGAGATCAACGATCTCCTCATCATTTATTTTTGTACTCGATTCAAGGATTACGCTTACTTCTACGCCTTGATGGCCACCCTTGGATCCGTGACGGGTTGTGCCGCCCTCTATTGGCTTGGACGGTGGAAGGGCTATGGCTTTCTCAAGAGGAAGTACCCGGAAGGCAAGCTCAGATCCGTTCTCGACACATTCCAGCGTTATGGCCTTTGGGCACTGATTGTCCCCGCCTTATGGCCCCCGCCGTTGCCCTTCAAAATATTCGTGCTTAGCGCCGGGATTTTTGGTGTTTCCTTCCCACGCTTTTTGGTGGCGTTGCTGTTGAGCCGGGGCGCGCGCTACTTCTTCGAGGCGGCCATGGCTGTCCGATATGGCGACCGTGCGCTGCAATATGTGAAGGAGAACTACATAACCGTAGCCATCCTGATGCTGGTGGCAATAGCGGTTGGTTTCATCGCCTACGGCTTGATTCTGCAGTTTCGTCGTAGGCGGACTCGGGCGGCAGAGAGACCCGTCGGCACCCTTGACCTGAATTCTCGAGAGTCTCCCCCTCCATCCGCCGACTTGAGCCATTGAGGTTGATCGGGGAGAATAGGGCGGCTCCTGATACAACGAGCCCATTCATTGAGGCCGGCTTATGTCTCCCGACGAAAACGCCTTTGGGTCACCCATACGACGATCTCCCATTGCGGGTACTTGGTATCCAGGTCAACCTCACATTCTCAGCCAGACCATTCGAGAGCTCATCGAAGGTAACGAGCCGATTGAAGAATCTGGCGAATTGGTGGGTTTGATTAGCCCCCACGCCGGGCTTCGATACTCGGGACCCATTGCAGCGGCGGGCTATCGTCTCCTGGAGGAGTCTCGTTTCGACACAGCGGTTCTGGTGGGCCCTTCCCACTATGAGCATTTCAGGGGGGCTTCTGTTTTTCCGCGCGGTCGGTTCGAGACGCCACTGGGCTGTATCGCGGTCGATGAAAGACTGGCCACAGCCATAGAAGCTCGGGCTAGCGAGATCCGTTTCATTGTGGAGGCACACGATCGAGAGCATTGTCTCGAAATGCAGGTTCCTTTCCTCCAGGTGCTGAGCTCCGAGATATCGATTGTGCCTATTGTGATTGGAGACCAAAGAAGAGAAAACGTTGAGAGCATTGCTCAAGCGATTGCAGGTGGGGTGTCAGAGACATCCAAACGGGTACTACTCGTTGCAAGTTCCGACCTGTCTCACTACAAGTCGGCGGAGGTGGCCGCTCGCATGGACGGAAAGGTCGGTCGATTCGTAGAGGACTTCGACGACCGAGGGCTGATGGATTTGCTGGAGAGCGACCACGAGCATGCATGTGGTGGGGGACCTATGGTTGCGGTCATGATGGCCGCGAAGATTCTCGGAGCAACGAAGGCTCGGCTGATGCGTTATGGAGATTCAGGCGACGTGACCGGTGACAAGCTCCAGGTCGTCGGCTATCTCTCGGCAGCGATGTTCCGTTGACGGTATGGGTATCTTCGATGTTGACTTCTGAGCAGCGACAAAAGCTGCTGGAAATCGCCCGTCGGAGCATCGAGATCCATCTCGAGCATGGTGGCAATCGGTGTTGGTCCGATGGCGCCCCCGTTGATCCCCGGCTCGAAGAACTCGGGGCAGCGTTCGTCACCTTGGATCGAGACGGACATCTTTGTGGATGTATAGGGTACAGCGAAGCCCTCTACCCCTTGCATGAGACTGTGGCTCGTTGCGCAGTCGCCGCAGCGACCCAGGATTACCGTTTTTCCCCGGTGACGTTGGAAGAACTTCCAAACTTGCGGATCTCGGTCTCGGTACTTACACCATTGACCAAATTGGAGCGCATCGAAGACTTGGAGCCCGGTCGACATGGCCTCTTGATTACCGGCGAACAACATCGAGGACTTCTCCTTCCTCAGGTTGCTGCGGAGAGAGGTTGGGATCGAGAGAGGTTTCTGAAAGAGACCTGCCGAAAAGCAGGTCTTTCCGGGGATGCCTGGAAGGATAAGGAAACGGAGGTTTTCACGTTTGAGGCGGATGTTATTGATGAGAAATGATCTTCTCGTGACACTTTGCATCCACCTCATCGTAGGCTCTCTCTTCGGGGTTGTGGAGTCCACCCCGAAGTTACAATCAGGTTAATTTCCTTTGAGGCTCGTTTATCAACTTGACCCATAGCGGTTCTTGAGGTATCAAGAACGGCTCGTTAATATTCAATCGGCGTTAATTCATGATTACTGAAACTGAGCAGCATCGCAGCGCAGAAATGCACCCCCTCGTCCGGGCCCTGGTGGTGCTGGGACTCCTCTTCGTGTTCCTCATGGGAGTCAAAGGGCTGGGCGACGGCTTCAAGATGCTGGGGCGGGATGTGTTGGAAGCCGTCTTTACGGCGACCTCGAACCCCTTCATCGGTCTTCTCGTGGGCATTCTGTCCACGAGCATCGTGCAGAGCTCTTCCGTCACGACATCGATGATCGTGGGGCTCGTGGCCGCCCCGGAGAACCCCCTCCCTTTGGCCAATGCCATCCCAATGGTCATGGGTGCCAACATCGGAACAACGGTAACAGCAACCATCGTTTCTCTCGCGCATATGGGGCGCAAAGCCGAGTTCCGCCGTGCCTTTGCCGTGGCCAACTGCCACGATTTCTTCAACTACATGAGTGTCCTCATTCTTTTGCCGTTGGAATTGGCCACGGGCTACTTGAGACGCTCGGCAGGTTTTTTCGCAACTGCCTTCCAGAACTTGGGCGGCTACAAATTTGAGAGTCCGATCAAGGGAGCATTGAGTGCGGGATTGAGCCTGTTTAAGAGCTTGGGGGAATCATTGTTTGCCTCCGGCCAGAGTCAAGGCATTTTTTTGATTGTGGTCAGCGGCTTGTTCATTTTCTTCGCACTTTATTCCTTGGTCAAAGTCATGCGCTCGACTATGAGGAGTCGCGTGGAGGGCTTTATTAACAATGTTCTCGGCTCGAACGCGTTACTGGCCATGGTCGTAGGTATGATCGCCACGGTAGCTGTGCAGTCGAGCTCCATCACCACGTCTCTGCTCGTTCCTTTGGCCGGTGCGGGTGTCATAACTTTGGAGCGGGCATTCCCGATCACTCTTGGCGCCAACGTGGGGACCACCATAACGGCGCTGCTGGCTTCTCTAGCGGTTTCGGGTCCGAATGGCATATTTGGCGTACAAATCGCGTTGGTGCATCTTTTTTTCAACGTGAGTGGAATCCTCATCATCTATCCGGTTCAGAGGATACGTCGAATTCCACTTACCGCGGCTCGGTGGCTTGCCGGTTGGGCGTACCAAGCCCGCTGGGTCGCCTTGGTCTTCGTCCTCTTGATGTTCTTCGTCATCCCGGGGACTTTGGTATTCTTGTACAACGCCCTTCGGTAGCGAGGGAGAATCAACATGCTCCGTGAACTGCTTTCCATCCTCCGATCCAATGATCCACTTCGTGCTATGGGCGACAATTTCACTCGGATGCTGCAGATCACGAATGAGATGATTGTGGAGGCGGGCGACATATTCTTCGGAAAGAAAGCCCTGCCCTCGGACCGCACGCGGATCTATGAACAGGATCAAGAAGTCAATCAACTGGAGCGCACTGTACGGAAGCAAGTAGTGGCTCACCTGACATTCAAAGGAAACTCACCTGATATGCCCCATTGTTTGCTCCTGATGAGTCTGGTCAAGGACGTGGAACGATTGGGCGACTACGCCAAGAACCTCTCAGAGGTGATGGATATCTGGGACGATCCAATACCTGATGACGAGATCCGTCAGGAGCTCCTCGAGATCCGGCATGGAGTAGAAGAAGCGCTTCTATCATCTCACGAGGTCTTCATTTCCGAGCCGACCAGGAGAGGGCACTCAATCTCATCCGGCAGGGGCGCGATATTGCTCACCGGTGCGACTCGCTCCTGCAGAGAATTGCCGAATGGGAGCTGTGAGGCCGGTATCACGGTGGCTCAAGTGCTTGGGAACCCGATACTACAAACGCATAGGGGGTCACGTGCTGAACATTCTTTCCAGCGTTGTGATGCCCCTGCACAAGGTGGACTACTACGACGAAGACGAGATCGAAGGAGGACAGTCCGAGGGAAAAGAGAGAAACTCCCATCGCAAAGGTGCAAAGGCGACCGAGTAGCCCTGCCTGGAATTGGGTCCCGTGATTGCCTGCTACGCGCCTCCGTTTCTTGGCGCCTTGGCGTTGAATCTCGTAGTTTTCGCGTCGCTGTCATTCTCGAGTACTTGAGTACTGTCTTACTGCCCTGTCACCCGGACCACGTCACTGACTGTTGTTACACCCCGCAGAAGCTTTTCCACCGCTGCCTCCTTGAGGCTCCGCATCTCTTCTTGACGTGCCACACGAACGATTTCGGGTGATTCCGCCCGCGACACAATCAGCTTGCGGATAGGTGAGGAGATGGGCATGATTTCGAAGATTCCACTTCGTCCGAAATACCCGGTCTGGCGACAATGGATGCACCCTTTTCCACGACGGAACCTGTAGGCAGAGAGCTTATCGAATGGAATATTGAGAGCTGCTGCTTCTTCGGGTCTCGGACTGTATTCTTCTGCGCACTTCTGGCAAATGACGCGCACCAGCCGTTGCGCGAGGACGCCGACGACGGTCGATGCGATCAGGAACGAAGGGACTTCGAGGTCGAGGAGCCTCGTTATCGCCGAGGGTGCATCATTGGTGTGAAGTGTGGAAAAGACCAGGTGCCCGGTGAGTGCCGCCTGAACGGCCATTTCGGCCGTTACCGTGTCCCGGATCTCGCCGACCATCACGATGTCAGGATCTTGCCGGAGGACGGTGCGGATCGCGTTGGCGAAGGTCACATCGATTTGCGGCATGATTTGGACCTGGTTGAAGTCATCATGAATGAGCTCGACCGGATCCTCGATCGTGACGATGTTGACTTCGGGCCGCGACAAGTGCCGTAGAACAGAATAGAGCGTTGTCGTTTTGCCGCTCCCTGTTGGACCCGTGACCAAAATGATGCCTTCTCGGCGGCTCAAAAAGGGCATGAATCGGGCCATGTCCTTCTCAGAGAACCCAAGCTCCTCAACGGATTGAAGGAGCACATCGGGGTCGAAGATCCTCAGAACGCTCTTTTCACCGAAAACCGTGGGCATGGTGGAGACACGGATTTCGATCTCCTTACCTCCCTGACTGCGTTTGACGCGACCGTCTTGCGGACGACGCTTTTCCGCTATGTTCAAGCCACTCAACATCTTGATGCGGCTCACGACTGCCTGATAGACGATCTTGGGTATGACATGTACGTCGTGAAGCACGCCGTCGATCCGCAATCGAACCAAAGCAAGGTTGCGCTTGGGCTCGATGTGGATATCCGAAGCGCGTTGGTCAAAGGCATGATTCAAGAGGCTGTCTAGTGCCGTCACCACCGGTTGCATGGTGGGGTCCATCTCGACCGATGGGCCAGACAGGAACTCCTGGTTTGAGATGTCGATTGAGCTCAATCGACCCTCATTGAGCTGCGTCTCGGCGGCTTTGAGGGATGTCTTGAGGTCGTAGAATCCTTTGTTGACCATCTCGATGTCTTTGCGAGTCGCCACCACCAGCTTCACCTCTAGACCGCCGAACTGTTGTAAGTCTCTCAAAGGTGCGGTGTTGAAGGGATTGGCCATTGCAATGGTAACGCTCGACTCGTGTTTCGAGATAGCGCACATCGAGTGCTTCCGAGCGAAACGGGCTGGGAGGGCACTCGTGACGATGTCGAGGTCGAGATCTAGGGGATTGATCTTCATGAACGGCAGCTTGGCATAGCGGGCTACCGCCTGGGCGATCTCCACGTCGCTGAGAATGCCCATCCGTATGATGTTATCCTCATCTGATCCCGCCTGAAGCTTCTTTGCTCGGGTAAGCTTGTCGACTTGCTCCTGCGTCAAGAGCTTGTCTTTGACGAGTATGGTCAAAAGCCCGGGAATGGTCGTAGGCGCTTGGGATGCAGAGGATGTCTGCTTGTGTTGGTGTGGACATGAGCGTTTGGGTCCCGATCGTGTGATTTTTCATCATACCATGGTATCTAAGACCCTATAGACGAGTTTTCGCGCTGATTCCCTCCCTTTCAGTCTATCTCTCTGCAAAAAAAAGGTTTGAATAGTTGACAGTACAAATCCGCCCTGCTATACTGCCGGCCGCGAACGTGTGTGTAGGCGCGTAGCTCAGGGGGAGAGCGCTACCTTGACGCGGTAGAAGTCGGCGGTTCAAATCCGCCCGCGCCTACCATTAGGAATCAACTCTAAATGCCCGCGCGGATCCGGAAGGCGGTCCACGCGGCTTTTTTAATCGATCAAGAAGTCCATCATGAGCGCTGAGTCGGCAGTCATCGTGACCCTCCCGGATGGGGCCCGGATGGAGGTGCCGTCCGGCTCGACGGTCCGCGAGGTCGCGGAAAGAATTTCGCCTGCACTCGCCCGACGAGCTCTTGCGGCAAGTGTGAGCGGAAACGACGTCGATTTGTCTTACAAGCTGGAAAGTGACCATGACGTGAAGATACTCACGTCGGAAGACGCCGAGGCGCTGGAGATATTCCGGCATAGCTCGGCCCACTTGCTGGCGGCAGCCGTGATGGATCTCTTCCCCGGTACCGAGTGCGGTATCGGTCCGCCGATCGAAGACGGGTTCTTCTATGACTTCAAGGTGGAGCATCCCTTTACACCCGAGGACCTCGAGAACATCGAGAAAAGGATGAAGGAGCTCGCCAAGGAAAATATCTCTTTCGAGCGTGTCGAGTTACCCAAGGAGGAAGCACTCGAGATCTTTCGCAATCAGGGTCAGATGCTCAAAGTCGAGCTAGTCGATGAAAAAGGCGGAGACCGCGTCTCCTGCTATCGACTCGGTGCCTTTTTTGATTTTTGCCACGGACCCCATGTTCCCTCGAGTGGACGCATCAAGGCACTCAAAGTACTGGGTAGCTCGAATGCCTACTGGAAGGGTGACGAACGCAACGCAGAGCTGCAGCGGATCTACGCAACGAGTTTCCACGACAAGAAGCAGCTTGATGAGCACCTGCATCGCATCGAAGAAGCGAAGAAACGCGACCACCGCAAACTGGGTCGAGCACTCGAGCTTTTTCTCCTGGAGCCCGAGGCCCCCGGTCAAGCCTTTTGGCTTCCCAACGGTCTTCGGGTGGTGAACATTCTCACTGACTATATGCGTGAAAAGCTCGACCGCAAGGGTTATGTCGAGATCAAAACGCCTCTTATTCTGGATGAGGAACTATGGCGCTTGACGGGTCACCTCGACCATTACAAGGAGAACATGTTCTTTGTCGAGGATGAAGGGCGGCGATTCGGCGTCAAGCCCATGAACTGTCCGGGTGCGGCTATCGTTTATCGAAGTAGTCTGCGTTCGTACAGGGAGCTGCCATTGCGTCTCGCGGAATTTGGGCTTTGCCATCGTAATGAGCGCTCTGGCGCCCTGGCAGGCTTGACCCGAGTCCGTGCGTTTCTAATGGATGATTCGCACATCTATTGCACGTTGTCTCAAGTCGAGTCCGAGGTGGCCGATCTTATCGACTTCGTCTACGAGGTTTACAGGGAGTTGGGATTTTCAGAGTTCGGAGTCGAGCTTTCGACCCGCCCCGAGGGCTCCATTGGAACCGCCGAACAGTGGGAGAGGGCGGAACAGGCCTTGGAGAACGCTCTTGGGAGCCGCAGCACCGATTTCAAGCTGAATCCTGGAGACGGGGCCTTCTATGGTCCCAAGATCGACTTTCACGTCGAGGATGCTCTCGGCCGCTCGCACCAGTGTGCGACCATTCAGGTCGACTTTTTTCAGGCAGAGCGGTTCAATCTCAACTACGCCTCGGAAGATGGCGGGCGGGAACGGCCCGTACTCATCCACCGCGCCATCCTAGGCTCCGTTGAGCGATTCATGGCGCTCTTCATCGAGCACACCGCCGGAGCATTTCCGGTTTGGTTGGCGCCCGTGCAGGCCGTTGTAATTCCTATTGCTGAGAGGCATCGTGAGTACGCCCAGAAAATAGAAAACATACTTAAGAATGAAGGCTTTAGGGCCAAGATGGACGACCGAAACGAAAAGACCGGCTATAAGATCCGTGATGCGCAACTCAAAAAGATTCCCTTCATGCTGGTCGTGGGAGACCGAGAAGTAGAGGCGGAAAGCGTGGCAGTGAGGAGTCGGTCGGAGGGTGACCGGGGCGCGAGCCCCCTTTCGGACTTCGTTGCCGAGCTTCATGAACTGGTGGTGAAGCGCGCACTCAAACCCTGACACCGACGCGGTTTCTAGAGTGGACCCTCGGCTGCCGGGTGCGGCATAATGTATGGCGGTGTCGGCCACCTTGACTAGAAGGTCGTGGCGGCTGGAAGTAAGGCCTGTATTCCTGGAGGTGAAACATTCAAAAAGGGAGTCAAAGCGATAGAAGCCACGGTCGCAATCGAGATCGCATCAACGAACGCATCCGTGCTCCCGAGATCAGGCTCATAGACGAGGATGGATCTCAGGTCGGCATCATGAAGCCCGAGGAGGCACTCAAGCTCGCTCGGGAGAAAGAGCTGGACCTGGTGGAGATTGTTGCCCATTCAAAACCTCCGGTTTGCCGGATCATGAATTATGGCAAATATCTTTATCAGAAGAGCAAGCGTGCACACGAGGCCAAGAAGCATCAAAAGCAAATACAAGTCAAGGAAGTCAAGTTCCGGGTCAAAATCGACGAGCACGATTACCAGTTCAAGAAGAACCACATACTGCGGTTCTTGCATGAGGGTAACAAAGTCAAAACCACGATCATGTTTCGAGGTCGAGAGCGCCGACGTGGAGAGCTCGGAGATCGCATCTTGGATCGGTTGGCGTCGGAGTTGAGAGAACTGGCACTCGTAGAATCGAGGACTCGGCTGGAAGGCAATCAGATGTACCAGGTGTTCGCTCCCAGGAAGGGGATTGGCGACAACGTGAAAGCCGAGAATCAGGAGGCTTCGACGACGGCCGAAGCGTAGAGAATAGAATCAGAACATCGAGAGTCCAAGAAACCAGCAAGACAGGAGACTAAAGAGTCAGCATGAAGACCAAGTTGAAAACTCACCGAGGAGCTGCAAAACGTTTCCGGAAGACGGCAGGTGGTAGGATCAAACGTAGCCATGCTTACGCCGGTCATATCCTGACGAAAAAGACTCGGAAACGAAAGCGTCGACTTCGGGCGGGCGCTTTCGTATCTAAGTCGGACATGGCTCGCCTCGCCGTGCTGTTGCCCTACTGAGATCGTAGGGGACGTCCTCGTCTCGACAGAGCTCGACAGCCGAGTTGGAAAATTCTAAATTGATGAAGCATCCCTGTTTGTCCGGTGGGCAAGCGGGTTGGAGATGAACAATGCCTAGAGTAAAAAGAGGTACTCACCGTCGGCAGCGCCGAAGAAAGATATTGAAGCTTGCCAAGGGCTACCGCGGCACGAAGAGCAAGTTGCACCGCCAGGCTAAGTTGTCCGTGGAGAGATCCCTTAGTTACGCTTACCGTGACCGGCGTGGCCGAAAGAGGGATTTTCGCCGGCTCTGGATCATTCGGATTGGGGCGGCGGCTCGTGCCTGCGACATGTCGTACAGCACGTTGGTGCATGGCTTGACGAAAGCGGGTGTTGGCCTCAACCGCAAGCAGCTGGCGGAAATCGCCGTCAACGACGACGCGGCTTTTCGCCAATTGGCTGATGTCGCCCGCAAAGCTGTCGCGTAACCGTACAGATTCTTACTATTTCCTCGTCCAATCCACGAACAGGGGACGAAGCCATGGCTGAAGCCGATGATCGTGCTCACGATCTGGACTATCTGGGTGGGAAGGTCTATCAAGCCAAAGAGCTCATTGGCCGGCTCCGAGAGTCCAATCGGGCCCTAAGCGCTCGGTTGGAGGACATCGAAAAGCGCCTTCAGGAGAGTGAATCCACGCCTAAGGAGAGGGACCCCTCGACTGGCGAGGAGGCTGCCTCACTCGACTCGGGAAACCGAGAGCTTGCCGCCGAGGTGGAGCGTCTTCGCCGGCAACGCCATGAGATCCGCGAGAGAGTGTCCAGATTGCTCGAGCGAATCGAGGGCCTGGACCTCTGAAGAGCGGCTCGCTACCTCTGCCCATCTAATTGGAATTCTTGCCGTTAGCCTCTTGAAACCACCCCTTTACCTCGAATAGAATGGACTAGGTGCCGCCGGAGCCTGGCAAAAGAGCTCACGATGAACGACAAGCTAGAAGCGAACTTGATTCAAATCGAGATCTTTGGTCAGGTGTACAAGGTCCGGGGGGAGGAAGATCAAGGGTACATCGAGGAGTTGGCCCGATACGTCGACGGCAAAATGACAGCTATTGCTGAGACGACTGGAACCATCGACTCATTGAAGGTGGCCGTTTTGGCTGCTCTCAATATCGCCGACGAGTTCTTCAAGCAAGAGCGTGAAAGGAAGAACTCTGAGGATCGTGTAGCAGCGAGAGCCGACGAGCTAGCTAGGGCGCTCGAAGACGCTCTCAAGGAAGATGAGAGGACGGCAGAGCCCGGTGGGGCACTGCCTTGAATCCGAGTAAGGACGGATTTAAGCTATGACGTCGCCCTGCTTTGTTCGTGATGGAGAAAAGTTTTTGAGCCAACATCTATTTGTATGGGTCTGTCGGCTTTCGGTATGCGCAAGCCTCCTAGTGGGGAAGCCTGAATCGGAAGTGTGCTGGACCCCCCTGCTTTCCAGGTTCAAATAGATCTCTCCACACGGCAAAGCGGGGCCGTTCACCAAACTCGCTGCAAGCGCGAACCAACATCACCTTCCTCCTTTCGAGCGATAGCTCGCTTCCGGATTGAGTCAACACGAGCCGGAAATGCTCCCGGTGAAGGAGACGGCTCCTGAAGCACATCCGTGCGGTCTCTGTAAGAAAGTTGCTATAACGGTGCCTTGCTTGGAGTACGCGACAGCAGGTGAGGACCGAACAAGGAGATAGATGGTGTTACCATTTTTATCGACGGCTATTTCAATTGGGTTGGTGGCCGCAATCCTTGCAATCAGCTGGTACTTTGGGCGAAAGCATGCCCGGGAAACATTGTCCAAAGCGGAGGAAGAGGCTGGTCGACTCCTGAGAGAAACTCAAAAGGAATCCGAATCGCTGAAGAAGGAGGCCATTCTCGAGGCCAAAGAGAAGACCTACAACCTCCGCAACGACTTCGAAAAACAAACAAGGGACCGACGCCGGGAACTGATTGCGTTGGAGAAGCGCCTTTCCCAGAAGGAAATGAAGCTGGAGCAGCGTTCAGATGTCATAACATCGAAAGAGAAGGATATAAGCGAGCGGGAAAAACAGATCCAAGGTCGCGAAGGCGACGTAGTGAAGGCTCGCGACGAGCTGCAGAAGTTGCTTGAAGAACAAAAGAGGAGAATATCTCGTCTCGCCGGAATGAGTGCCGAAGAGGCCAGGAAGCAACTCGTCAGGGGTTTGGAAAAAGACGCCCGCCGCGAGGCCGCCAATGCCGTACGAAGGATCGATGAAGAGGCGCGAGAGCAAGCTCAGACCATGGCTCGGCGCTATATCGTAGAAGCTATCCAGCGTTCCGCTGCCGATCACGCGGCGGAGACGACGGTGTCGGTTGTCGATCTCCCCAATGATGATCTAAAGGGGCGGATTATCGGCCGTGAAGGAAGGAACATTCGGGCTCTAGAAATGGCGACAGGTGTGGACCTCATCGTAGACGACACTCCCGGAGCCATTATTTTGTCGGGTTTCGATCCGATTCGGCGCGAGGTCGCGAAATTGACGATCGAAAAGTTGATTTCCGACGGCCGCATCCATCCCGCGCGCATCGAAGAGATGGTGGAGCGAGTGAAGGCCGAGCTTGCGGAGCAAATGCGCAAGGAAGGTGAGGCTTCGGCCCTCGAGCTGAGTATTCCCGATATTCATCCAGAGCTCATCAAGATGCTAGGGCGGTTGAGGTATCGCACCAGCTATGGGCAAAACGTCTTGTTGCATTCGAAGGAGGTTGCCTATCTTTCTGGTTTTTTGGCGCGAGAATGTGGTGCCAATGTCGATGTTGCCGTGCGTGCCGGTTTGCTGCACGACATTGGCAAGGCCATCGACCGCGAAATGGAGGGAACTCATCTACAACTTGGGGTCGATGTTCTTAGGAAGTACAACGAGTCCGAAGATGTGATTCAAGCCATGGAAGCTCATCACTTGGACCGGGAATTCAAGTCTCTGGAATCGATGCTCGTTCAAGCGGCGGATGCGATATCAGCCTCTCGTCCCGGGGCGCGACGTGACTTGTTCGAATCCTACGTCAAACGACTGGAGAGGCTGGAATCCATTGCCAATTCTTTCGGGGGAGTATCCAAGGCTTTTGCACTTCAGGCAGGTCGTGAGATTAGGGTCATGGTCGAAGCCGAAAAACTTAGCGATGAAGAGACTCTGTGGTTGTCGAAAGACGTTGCGCGGAGGATAGAAAGCGAGCTGCAATACCCAGGGCAAATCAAAGTGACGGTGATTAGGGAGACAAGGGCCGTCGAGTATGCAAAATGAGACTCACCGAGCTCGGAGAGGACCGGTTTCTGGAAAGGTTGCGTGAACGCGTACCCGCATCCGGTCCCGAGGTAAAGCTTGGCATTGGAGATGATGCGGCGGCATTGTCTCTGCCCGCAGGTGAGATGGCGCTTCTATCGACGGACGTCCTAGTCGAGAATGTACACTTCACTCGCCAAACGCTTCCTCCCCGCTTCATCGGACGAAAAGCCGTGGCCGTCAACGCGAGTGATATAGCGGCAATGGGAGGGCGTCCCGTGGGGCTCCTGGCCTCAGTCTGCGTCCCGGCTGCGACAGAGGTTGAAGAACTACTTGCTGTCTTTGACGGGATCATCGAACGAACGGGTGAACTTGGAATAGAGCTCGTAGGGGGCAATCTTTCGCAGTCTCCCGGCCCCATGATTGTCGATGTGAGCATCCTGGGCGTCAGCCTGGGTGGTCGGATGTTGACCCGACATGGTGCACGTCCGGGCGACTCGATCTATGTGTCGGGTAAGCTTGGGGCGGCGGCGCAGGGGTTGGACCTTCTCAAGGAGGGAATGGCTGTATCGGCGTCAGGTGCCGTACTTGTCCCCAGGCATCTACGTGAAGGACCCGTGCCGCTGGCAGAGAGCTGTCTACGTGCTCACCGGGATCCGGAGCCTAGAATTCAACTGGGGCAGTTCTTGTGCGAGCACAACCTAGCGAGCACATGTATCGATCTATCCGACGGTTTGAGCCGAGATTTGAATCGAATTTGCCGGGAGAACGAGATCGGAGCCCGCATCATAGAGACGGCTCTTCCTATACACCCCGGCGTTCTGGCCTGGGAGCGCGTGAGACGAAGGCCGCCCCTAGAGCAGGCGCTTGCCGGAGGTGAGGACTACGAGCTTTTGTTCACCACAGGCGATGAGCAAAAACTCCGGGAATGGCCGGACGGGGAAGGCGTGGCTGTTACTCGGATTGGTGTTGTCACCGAATCAAACCAAGGTGTCAAGCTGCATATGCGAGATGGCGCCGAACGGGCTTTGGATTCGGCAGGGTGGGATCATTTTCAATCGCAGAGCGCGCGATGCCGGACTCAAGCCCGCCTTCGCTAAAGCTACGGCGAGGCCTCGCCGCGGCCGTTGGCTAGGAATCGCGAGTACCAACGGCGGAGGCGGGAACTCAAGAACTCGAGAATTCGAGAAATCAAGAATTGAAGTGCGCGGATGAGAGAGTGGAGGAAGAATAGCCTTCGGGATTTCCTGCGGCGTCTACTTCTTCTCGATCAGTCTCCCCATCAAATCTCTCTCGCTTTTGCTGTTGGCGTGTTCTTCGGTTTTTCACCGTTTTGGGGGATTCATACCGTACTCGGACTCATCGCGGCCTTTGTGGTCAGACTCAACCGAGTCGCGGTGCTGATCGGTGTCTGGACGAACACTCCTTGGACTATGGCTCCTGCGGCTTCCGTGGGGACGATGCTCGGATTACGCGTGCTGGGAATGGAAGTGAAATCTCCCGATCTACCCGAACAGTCTTTCGCTTCGCTCGAGTTCTGGCAGGGAACATGGACCGAGTTCGGGTATCTCCTCTGGCCCTTCCTAGTTGGAAACCTGATTCTCGCAAGTTGTGCCGGCGGGTTGGCCTACTGGGTCATGAAGAGAATTCTTTTGAGAAACCGGTCGGGAAGTGAATCGACGCAAAATAGAGAAATCGAGAGCTCGAGCCCACCTTCGCTGTGAATACGACGAGAATTCGGAATAGCCGATCTTTCTTTGTCGCGCCGAGTGCTGGTTTTGGGTTACGAGTTCTGAGATAGGATATACTTGAACCGATGAGTGGAAGAGAGGCTGACATCGAAGTAACCCGTTCCTCGACAGAAGGATACAGCGACGCCTCAGACGTCCCGGAACTCTCCGTCGTCATTCCCATCAACAACGAGGAGAGAAACCTCCCCGCCCTCCACGAGGAAATCACTGATGCTCTTCAAGCCTACGGAAGAAGCTATGAGATTCTCTTCATCGATGACGGGAGTACCGACAAGAGCTACGAGGTGATGAGCGCGCTTCACGATGACGACCCGCGGGTCCGCGTCATCCGCTTCCGCAAGAACTTTGGTCAAACAGCGGCGATGGCGGCAGGCTTCGACCATTCACGAGCTTCGGTCATTGTCACATTAGATGGCGATCTCCAGAATGATCCCCGAGACATCCCGGTTCTCGTCAATCGGCTCGAGCAGGGATTCGATATCGTGGCGGGATGGAGAAAAGACCGGAAGGATCCGTATTTGTCCCGACGTCTACCTTCCTACATTGCAAACCGGCTGATATCTATGACGACCGGAGTCCACCTGCATGATTACGGCTGCACGTTGAAAGCATTCCGTCGAGAGGTCGTGAAGAATATCCACCTGTACGGAGAGATGCATCGCTTCATTCCCGCCGTCGCCAGTTGGATGGGTGTGTCGATTGATGAAATCACGGTTTCTCACCGACCGCGAAAGCAGGGCAGATCGAAGTACGGGATCTCACGAACTCCTCGAGTTTTGCTCGATCTCCTGACGGTCAAATTTCTGTTGAGCTACTCCAGTCGTCCCCTTCGTATGTTTGGTGGAATAGGGCTCTTTTTGGGCGGTGGCGGCTTCCTGATGGGCTGCTACTTGACGTGGGTCAAATATGGTCTCGGGCAGCCCATAGGGGGGCGGCCGGCCCTGCTACTCGCCATTCTGCTCATGTTCAGTGGATTGCAACTCATCAGTTTGGGACTGTTGGGTGAGCTACTCGCCCGCCTATATCATGAGTCGCGTTCCCGTCCACCGTATGCCGTCAGGGAGATACTCGAATAGACTCAGAATTCAAGTACTCAAGAATGACCTGCCTTCTTGAGTGCTCGAGCACCCGCCAGCGTCGTTGGTACATGCAATTCCGAACCAACGGCTTCTGCGAGGCCTCGCCGTCGCCTCAGCGAAGGCGGGCTTGAGTTCTTGAGTTCTTGAGTTCTAACGGTGGCTACTCTCTCTTCGAGATCTTCACATTGGAATAGACCGCATTTTCCGGAGTTTCGGCTCGAAGGGCCGCGCCTAACTCAATGCGGTGGATGGCCGGGATGTAAGGTTTTCCGTACTGGAAGAACATCTTCTCATCGTCATCGACGAAAAGACGAGCCGCGTTGACCTCTCCTTCTCGACCCCACTCGAAACGAACGTGATGCACTTTAGTAGGGATCCAACCTCGAAAAGAGCTCCAGTCGTCGATTTGACGACCTTGTGAGATGAATCGCAGTCTCAGATACCGGTCGTTGATCGAAGAACGTCCGTCGAGCTTCTGCAAGCTCACCCTGAATCGATTGCGCGTGAAATCGCTACCAAGACTCGGATCCCACATGATGAACAAGTGACGGGCATCACGATTGGGATTCCGGATGTCTAGACCGGTAATATCGAATTCGAGCGAGCCGCTCTCGATGGTAGGAAGGTCGTAGACGATATAGTTCGAGCTCGCCACGACTTTCCATCCTTCTGCGGTGAACTCGCCACCGCCGACATCGCCGACGGTGAATCCAGCGGTCAGCGGGTCGTACACCACAACACCTTCGCGAGGCTCATCGGAGAGAAAAGCTGTGAAGACACTGAATTCCGTGGCGCTCGAGAACGGCCCTTCAACGTTCGATGCACTGGCCCGGGCACGCCAGTAATGTTGCCCCGTTCCCAAGGGCGTAGAAACCTGCCAGGAGGTTTGTCCGTCGCTCCCCTGGCCGATCCCTTGGGCCTGAGCGGCGATGGTGCCGAAGGACGAATCGGTGGCAACCTGGAACGTGTATGTTGGAGAGCTACCGTCGCTCACCGACACGTTATTCACCGTCAAGGTGGGTTGACTCGTGGCAACGGTTGATCCACTGCTCGGGCTGATGGCGGTAGGGGTACCGATGGTGGTGCTTGGCCCTGTAGGTGAGTCGCTTCCGCCACCGCATCCTATCGCTGCGAAGAGACTCAGTAAGATTAGTGTGAGGGATCCAAGGTGATGTATCTGTTGTTTCATGAAACCCATCTACCTCGTTCCGATGATGACGTTGGAATAGATCGCATCGATGACCGACTCATTCCGCTCTGCAACACCCAGCTCGATGAAATGCGTGTTGGGAAGATAAGGTCGGTTGTACGGTATTTGAAGGATCTCGACGCCATCCAAGAAGAGTTTCGCGACATTGGCTCCCGCGCCGGGGCCCCATTCCAATCTCCAGCTATAGGTCTCGCCGGGTTGCCAATCCTGGAAGTTCATTCCGGCGTCTTCGAGTGCCCCTCCCGATATCCAACGCAGGCGCAGGAAAGGAGGGTTGTGTGGATTGTTCCATAGTTTCTGGACGTGGACGCGGAACGGATTGGCTCTGTAACCGCCGGCGCTGGGGTCCCACATCCCGAACAACATGTGACTGTCTGCATTGAAACCGCGACGGGTAAGCCCCGTGTTGTTCCACATCACGAACCCGTTTTGTATGGCGTTCACTTCATAGCGGATAAAGTCGGAGTTGGCTGTCACTCGCCATCCGCGGTCTGTGAATTGTCCGCCGCGCCTGTCGATCGCATGTGCGGAGCCGCCCGTGGTCAGAGTATCGTTGATCACGACGACGTCTCCGGGTGAAACGCCTCCGGTGACGGTGAAGTTGGCGACCGAGGAGAACGGCCCTTGAGTTGCTCCGACGACCGCTCGAGCCCTCCAAAAGAACTGTGTGCCCGCGAGCGCCTCCATGACCTGCCAGGATGTTTGACCGGAGCCTTGAGCCACACCCGCCTGTTGCGCCACTATGGTGGTGAAGGCGTCGTCGAGAGCGACTTGAAAGTTGTAAGTCGCCGTCGCGCCGTTGCTGACGGTTGCATTGGAGACAGTGAGAGTCGGTCGGGTTTCGCCGACCTGAGCTCCCGATGCCGGGCTCACGATGGTAGGGGCAGAGATCGTAGGGGAAGCGGAGCTCCCGTTGTTGTCGCCGCCGTCAGAACCACCGTTGCATGCGTAGAAAAAGGCAACGCCTCCCAGTGCCAGAATCGAAGCTGCGAGCTGTTTCGTGCGTCTGAAGTTCATTCTTGGTCGTTCCTCCTCGTCTGACTGGGCTCTCGGGCTAGAGAAAACCCTACAAAACCAATTAGCTTAACACATTAGACTAGATTCGTCCAGACAACACTGGGGGTGGGAAATTCCACCCAACCGGCTTGTTCTCATGCCTTTGGGACGTTAGTATAACGCGCCGGTGGCCTACTCGTTCGGATGAGGAGGAGTGTGTGAAAGTCCTTGTGACAGGTGCAAATGGTTTTACGGGAAGTCATACCGCCCGGCTGCTGGTCGAGAGCGGGTGTGACGTCCGGGCCTTTGTGCGCGCCTCCAGCAATATGGATCTTTTGGAAGGCGTTCCCTTCGAGAGAGTAGATGGAGACCTCACGGATCACGAGAGCCTCAAGAGAGCCGTCAGGGGTGTCGAGCGCGTTTTTCACATTGCCGCCGTCTATCGGGAGGCCAAGCTATCGGATCGAGTCTACTATGATGTCAACGTTGAGGGCACCCGAAGGCTAGCCGAGGTCTGCTCGGCCGAGGGGGGTATCCCGTTCATCTACTGCTCCACTTGCGGAGTCCACGGAGAAGTGCAAAAGCCGCCCGTTGACGAGACGGCTCCATACAATCCAGGCGATATTTACCAAGAGACCAAAGTAGAGGCGGAAAAAGTCGTTCTGGCGCTTCATCGAGAACGTGGCCTTCCCGTCACCATTTTGAGGCCCGTGGGTATCTATGGACCCGGCGACCGCCGTTTTTTGAAACTCTTTGGAGGTGTAGCCCGCGGGCGTTTTCCCCTCATTGGGTCAGGAGAGGTTCTTTATCATCTCACGTATGTGGAGGATGTGGTCCGGGGATTCCTCAAAGCGGCAGAGACACCCGAGGCACAAGGGGAGACCTTCATTTTGGCCGGCGAGAGATATACGAGTATCAAAGAGTTGATCGAACTGATAGCGCGTGATGCGGGGGTTGCGCCCCCGAGGGTACGAGTCCCCGTTACCCCGGTTTATATGGCCGCAGTACTGTGTGAGAGTCTGTGCCGCCCACTGGGCATCGAGCCACCGCTCCATCGTCGACGCCTCGATTTCTTCCTCAAGGATCGAGCTTTCCGCATCGACAAGGCCAAGGAAAAGTTGGGTTGGCGTCCCCAAGTCGATTTGGAAGAAGGTATTCGCCAGACTCTAGAGTGGTATCGTGAGAAGGGGTGGGTTTAGAGGAGAGTGGCCAGAAACCATTGGCCAGTCATCAGTGAACAGCATTTGCACGGTCAGGACGTCCGCCGCGTCGGACACTAACTTCGTGCGGATGCGTGCCCTTGCCCGAGGCAAGTTAGTTGGAAGTGAACAGCAGCCAGTGAAGAGAAAGCCAGAGGTCAGTTCAGAAACCAGTGGAACGGTAGGCAGTGGTCAGTAACCCGTGAACAGAAATCGGTGAAGGAATACAATGACTGATATGCGAGAGCACGATCCACGAATTACGGTCATTCAGAAGGAGCTCTTTGATGAGCGGAAGGGCAAAATCCAGAAGTATTGCGAGCTCGTCATAGGGAAATCGGGATTCGCTTCCCTCGTGAAATACGAGCTGATACTGCTGATTTCCTCCTGGGTTCCTGGGGCGTTGGGACTCTTCCTCAGGAGCAAGCTCTATCCACTGCTTCTCGGCAAGTGCGGGCGAAACGTCACGTTCGGGCAGAATGTGGTGCTCCGTCACCCTCACAAGATTCGAATCGGCTCCAACGTCGTCGTCGACGACAATTGTTGCCTCGACGCCAAAGGGACCGACAACCACGGCATCGACCTTGAGGACGGGGTCTTCCTCGGACGGAATACGATCCTTTCCTGCAAAAACGGCAATATCCACCTCGAAGAACGGGCCAATCTAGGCTTCAACTGCGAGATTTTCTCGGCCGGCGACGTTCGGGTCGGGAAAGACGTCTTGTTTGCTGCCTACGTCTATCTCGTGGGTGGCGATCACATCTACGACCGAACCGACATTCCCGTTTCGCATCAAGGACGGACTTCGCAAGGAATCGTCGTTGGAGACGGTTGCTGGCTGGGCGCGCACGTGGTAGTTGCGGACGGAGTCCAGATTGGTCAAGATGCAATTATTGGGGCTGGAGCCGTCGTTCTGAAGAATATCCCCGACTTTTATGTGGCAGCGGGTGTTCCCGCGAGACCCCTGAAAGATCGGCGAGAAGGCGGAACCGAGACCGTCGAAACCTAGACGACCATCAGAGATGTTTGGAAACAACAACTATGTTGGGAAGCTCCTCCGGCAGAGCTCTGCCTTCGCTTCCGGCTGATTTCGTCAAGACCCAGATCGTCGGTCGGTTCAAAGCGATCCCGCCGACGGTTCTCATTTTCAACGTATCCTACAAGTGCGACTCCAAGTGCGTCATGTGCAACTCGTGGAAGCTTCCGTATCATGACGACCTGACCACCGAGGAGTATCGTAAGACTTTTCGAGCGAGCTGTTCCGCTCCATCGAATACGTCGGCATCACCGGCGGAGAGCCCACACTACGCAAGGACATGGTCGAGATCGTTCGCATCATGAGCGACAACATGCCCCGCCTCCGGAAGATGACCCTGAACACCAACGGGTTCGTGGTCAAGCGAGTGGTGCCGGTCCTCGAGCAGATCATCGATGTGGCCAACGAGCGAGGTTTCCTCTTCGGCACCCGGGTCAGCCTCGACGGAGTGGGAGAAGCGCACGAGAAGATCCGACGGGTTTGGAATGCTTTCGAGCGTTCCATGGAGACGGTTCGTGCGATGCAGGAGCTCCAGAAGAGGAAGTTCTTCAACTTCGGCGTCTCCTTCACGTTCACCAGCCAAAACGTCGAGGACGGCGAGAAGCTTTACGAGTTCTGCAAGAAAGAGAATCTGAACGTCGTTTTCGCCATCGCCCGCTACTCGGAGCTAGCCTTCGGCAACATGGATCTCGTCGAGTCTACCGAGCTCAAGCCGGACGATTTTCCGCGCCTGACGAGTTTTTCCGGAAACGGGTGCGCGAGTCCTCGGTCACGGACGGGGATGCGCTTCTCTATCATGCCTACGTGAAGATGTTCTCAGAACGGCATGCGCCGGGCCATGCCCTGTCCCTCCATGGATCAAGGCCTCCTGTTGAACCCCAACGGCGACCTCTTTTACTGCGAGAACAGCCGTCATCATCGGTAACGTCCGGACGGACGATCCCCACGCTTGCTACTACGACCCGAACAACCTCGCCGGACGCCGGGAGATTCTCGACAAAGATCTGTCCGACCTGTGCCAGTCCTTGCTTCGTCAATGCGGCCGCGATGAAACAAGTCTTTCCCTACCTGAAGTTCCTCGTTGAGCTGGGTGGAGAAAAGAGTCGCTGCCAAAACTGGGTTGGCTGGATAAACCATGTGTGGCATCGTGGGAATCATTCCTCACGACCCGGCCTTCGCTCCTCCGTTGGAAGAGATCGATCGGATGGTGGATCGTCTTCATCACCGCGGTCCCGACGACACCGGGTCGGTGAGCGCTTCCCGGCGCCTCGCTCGGCCTCAAGCGACTGTCGATCATCGACGTCGCCGGTGGGCGTCAGCCCCTCTTCAACGAGGACCGTACCATCGCCTTCGTCGGAAACGGCGAGATCTACAACTACCGTGATCTCCGCGAAGAGCTCTCTCGCAAGGTCATCGATTCGCGACCGGGTCCGACATGGAGGTCGTCGTCCACGGCTACGAGGAGTGGGGTGACGAGGTTGCCAGTCGCCTGAACGGTCAATTCGCCTTCGCGCTTTGGGACGGCCCTCGACAAAGGACTGCTGGCTGCACGAGACCGAGCCGGGGAGAAAGCCGCTCTACTACTACGAGGGCCACGAAGCATCGTCTTCGCTTCGGAAATCAAAGCGCTTCTGGTCCGTGACGACGTTCCACGGCGAGCTCGACCTCGAGGGCCTCGACACGTTCCTCACTTACGAGTTCATCATCGCGCCGCACACGATCTTCCAAGGGTATCCGAAAGCTGCCTCCCGCCCATCTCATGAGTCATCGAGAGGGGATCTCTGCCATCCGGCGTTATTGGGACGTTCCTGCGGAGGTGGACGAACCAAGAGCGAGGAGGAGTGGGTCGAAGAGCTCAGAGACAATTGGACCGGGCCGTGAGATCTCAAATGATGAGTGACGTTCCTCTGGGCGCTTTTCTCTCCGGCGGGATCGATAGCAGCAGCGTCGTCGCCTACATGAGTCGAGCTTCCGAGCGTCCCATCAAGACCTTCTCCATCAGCTTCAATGAGGGAAGCTACGACGAGTCGAGCTACTCACGTCAGTGGCCCAGCTTTTCGGCACCGAGCACCGTGAAGAGCGGATCGAGCCTCGGGTCATCGAGCTCTTCGACAAGCTCGTCGTGCACCTCGACGAGCCTTTCGCCGACGTCTCTCTCTTTCCGACCTACCTGGTCTCCGAGGTGGCGGTTCAAGACGTCAAAGTCGTCCTTTCCGGTGATGGGGGCGACGAGCTCTTTGCCGGCTACGACTGGTACCTGGCCGATCGAATATGCCGGAGCTTGAATCGTTTCCCGGGACGATAGGGCGATGAAGGCGCTTGCCGCGTTGAGTGAGGCTTTTCCGCCGTCCGAGAAAAAGAAGGGATTCATCAACAAAACCAAGCGTTTTCTGACCGGGGGCACGGCGTCACCCGACCTGGAGCACTATCGGTGGCTCTGGCATCTGGCCCCGAGGACAAGCAAGAGCTCTATACCGAAGAGCTCCGACCGGTGATTCGGCTTCTTCGATCCCGCGTCTCCCGTCGTGAGGGCGCTGGGTCGAACGCAACGGAGACCTCCTCAATCGCCAGCTCTATGCCGATTTCAAGATCTTTCTCGCCGACGACATTCTCGTCAAGGTCGACCGGATGAGCATGGCGACATCGCTCGAAGCGCGGGCGCCGTTCCTCGACCGAGACGTCATCGAGCTGGCCTTCCGAATGCCGGGAAGTCTGAAGCTCAAGGGCACGACGCGAAAGCACATCCTGAAGCAGGCGATGAAAGGAATCCTTCCCGATTCCATTCTCGAACGACGCAAGGAAGGCTTCAGCATTCCCATGAAGAACTGGCTCAAAAGAGAGCTTCGCCCTTTGATGGAGGATCTCCTGTCTGAAGAACGTATCCGTCGCCAGGGTCTGTTTCGCTGGAAGACGGTCGACCGATACCTGAAAGAACATCTTGCCGGTCAGGCCAACCACGCGCACAAGCTCTTCCCATTGATGGTCTTCTCGCGTTGGACCGAGGAGTTCTTGGGTTAGTTCCTGCCGCTGGAAGATTCGGCTTTCGTCACCCCCGGACAAGCGGGTAGAATGACCACGAAAGTATGGAGGGTAACATGCGCCAACATGTCACGGTTCTTGGGGTGCTTTATGTCGTCCTCGGAGTGATGGGCCTCATGGCGGCGGTGATTGTCCTTGTCATCTTTGGCGGTCTCGCGGGTCTCATTGGAGTTGCGGCTCAAAATGACCCCGACGCTCAGATAGCCATTCCCATTCTCGGTGCTCTTGCCGTCGGCCTGTGTTGCCTCATCGGGCTCCTATCGGCTCCCGGAGTCATTGCGGGTGTCGGTCTCATCAAATTCAAACCATGGGCCCGGATCCTTGCCATCATTCTGTCGATTCTCAACCTGTTGAATATTCCCTTCGGCACGATGATCGGGATATACGGATTGTGGGTCTTGCTCACACCGGAAACGGAACCATTGTTCAGAGGAGAGCCCCTCCACGAGCCTCCGCCACCGGCACCACCTTCTGGGACCCAATAGCGGAATAGAGAACTCGAGAACTCGAGAACTCGAGAATAAAGAATCCACTGTTTTTCAACGCGGGAGTCGCAAAGGCGAGGAGAAGCGTCTCCGCTCCTTGGCGTTAACTTCTTTATTATTTCTTCTTTTTGGCTTTCTTCTTGGCCGCTTTCTTTTTCACAGGGGATGACTTGGCTGGGGGAGCTTCGCCTTGGAGTACCGCTAGGACTTGGCCGACGTGCCCGTTCACCTTGACGGGAGACCAGACGGCCTCAATATCGCCATTTTCGTCGATGAGGAATGTCGATCGGATGGTTCCCATGACCTTCCTGCCATACATGTTCTTCTCGCCGAATGCGCCATACTTGATGGCAACCTTGTTGTCGCCATCGGACAGCAATTCAAAGGGTAGGTCGAACTTCTCTCGGAAACGATCGTGGGACGTTAACGGATCCTTGGAGATACCCACAACTTCGGCACCGGCGCTCCGCACCCGAGCCAGGTTGTCCCTGAAATCACAAGCCTCGCGAGTGCAGCCGGGTGTATCGTCTTTGGGATAGAAGTACAAGACGACTTTGCGACCACGAAAGTCCGCAAGGGTGATATCTTTCCCTGAGGTCGATGGGAGTCGAAATTTAGGAGCCGCGACACCGGGTTTGACCATTTTCACTCCTCCTTCGTTAGGGCATTCATGCTCCCAGACCCTCTCAATGGAGTCAAGTGCAGGACACGCGTCACTTCACCGTCCACGTACTATCGTGAGGGTTTGGAGGCAATGAGGTAGCGGTCGAACCAATCCACGATTCGTTGAAGTAGATCCAGTTGGTGCTTTTCCTCGCGGATGCCGTGGCCTTCGCGTGGGTAGATGACGAGCTCTGTTTCCACGCCGTAACGTTTGAGCCCCCGGTGAAATTCGGTGCACTGGCCGATGGGGTCGGTGACGTCCTTGTCACCGCAAAGAATGAGCGTCGGAGTTCTTGCCGCTTTGACGTGCGCCACAGGGGAGCGTTGCATGAAGAGGTCGAGGTTCTCATAAGGGGATCCGAGGTACCAGGTATCGTAGGAGTTGATGGAGCTCGTTTCGGTACCGTATTCGCTGGCCAGGTTCGTCATAGGTGCCCCGGATACGGATGCCTTGAAGCGGGCCGTTTGTGTTACGACCCACGCTGCCATATATCCACCGTAGGACCAGCCTCCGATACCGAGGCGCGCAGGGTCGGCAACCCCTTGTTCGATGAGGGCGTCGACGCCGGCCATGACGTCACGAAAGTCGCCGCCACCCCAGTCTCGGCGGTTCATCACCAAGAAATCGTGGCCGTATCCCAACGAACCGCGAATGTTCGGGAAGAGGACTGCATATCCTTTCGAGACCAAGAGCTGGCCCCAGGAATGGAATCTCGCGGACCATCTACCGGAGGGTCCGCCATGCACCAATACGATTAAGGGGACTAGAGCCCCTTCTTGATAATCCGCCGGCTTGAGAAGGGCGGCCTCAATGGGCGTCTCGTCGAAGCTGGGGTATGTCATGATTTCGGGCTCGACGAGATTGATATCGGCCCAACCCTTGTTGAAATCCGTTATCTGCTCGGTCCCGGCTGTTCCCTCGGAAATCCACACCTCTGGTGCAATCGTCGCCCCTTCTCCCACGAAAACGAGAACCTTGTCTGAGACCGAGAATGAACCCATTGGATGAACGTTCTCAAAGCGAGCCCGCTCCTTTGGGGTTCCGTCCAACGTCAGTTCGTAGAAGCGGTTGGTGAACCCGCTGGCTGCTTGAATGACGAGGCTTCCGTCGGTTTGCCAAGCGTAATCGGCGACGTCTCTGTCCAGGGACGCTGCCGTCAAGTTGGAGCTTTTGCCACCGCTCAAGGGTTGAATAAAAAGATCATGAGGCGTCGGGCCGTCCAGACGTGAACCCACGTAGGCGATATAACGACCGTCGGGGGACACTTGTAGGTTTCCGAAGGGGCCTGCCGGTTGGGTTAGTTCATCCACCTGGCCGCCACTCACGTTCAGACGGTAGATCCGAGTCGTGAATAGCTCGGGTTGGTCATTTTGGGTGGCGGCGATGACGAGCTGATCTCCGTCGGGTATCCATGCGAACTCCGATATGCGCCATCTGCCTTCGGTGAGTTGGCGGACCTCGCGCGAGGCGATGTCGATGAGCCAGAGCTGTGGCGGCCGGTCGTCTCGATCCACCAGGCGGGCGTCATCTTTGTCCTTTGCTTTTTTTTCCTCTTCTTCCGTTTTGGGCAGGGAGGCAAGGAAGGCTACGGAACGGCCATCTGGCGCCCATTCGAAGGCGGTCACCGCTGTTTTGGACTTGGTCAGAGGTCGTGCTTCTCCGCCTTTCATCGAGATCAGGTGGATTTGGGCGGGGTCGGTGCGATTCGAGATGAACGCCAGCATCTCATTATCCGGTGACCACCTCGGGGACCGGTCGGATTTGTTCGAGGTTGTCAGCCGCCACGTCTTCTTCGGGCCGAGGTCGAGGACCCAAATGTCTCGATTCTGCTCCGTTCCCTCGGTGGGCTCACTGACCGTCAAGGCGATGCGCTCTCCGTTGTGTGAGAGTTGCAGGTCGGAGATGCGTCTTATTTTGAGCGCCTGCTCGGGGCTGAGCGATTTGGCTGAAGCGGTGTTGAATGAGCAGGCGGATAGCGCGAGAAAGGCGACCATCCGTACGGCTTGGTTTTTCGACATGAGCTCACACTCCTTGTCACCTTGTCTTGGAGGGTTCCATAAAAGAAGGTAGTATTACATACTTCCAAAATACAGGATGGTGTCGTAGATGATCGAATCGAAGATGAAAGAGGTATTGGAGAAGTTTCGGCAGGCGAAAGAAATGGAAAACGCCGGCATGGAGTATCTTACCTACAAGACGTTGATTGATGCTGGGAAGAAACTCGAATCCTATCCGGAAGACCGGCGGACCGAGGACAATCTCGTTACGAAGTGCACTTCCACCGTCCATATGATTGGCGAGAACCGAGATGGCAGCATGTTCTACACCGCGGACTCGGATGCGGCATTTGTCAAAGGAGAGCTCGGCATTCTCTTGGGCCTGTTCAACGGTGAATCAGCAGAGGTGATTCTCAGCGATGACACCAGTACTCAGTTCACGGATTTCTTCGAAGAACTTCAAAACTATGTTTCCATCAGCATGAACAGGACGCAGGGTTTTTTTGGCATGTTCGAGAAGATCCGCGAGCTCGCGAACAAGCAGTCTTGATGCTTCCAAGAACCGAAGGAGCGGATATGCGTCAACGACCTCGCAGGAACCGGAAGAACGCGATCATCAGAAACCTATGTCAGGAAGCCTCGATTGGGCCCGAACGCTTCGTATATCCGCTGTTCGTGCACGAGAGAGCCGACAAGCATCCCATCGAGTCGATGCCCGGCCAATCCAGATTGGGCGAGGAGGACCTCAAGCGGGAGGTTGCAGGGGCGCTCGAGGATGGCGTCCGATCCGTTGTGTTGTTTCCGGCTCTGGACGAGTCATTGAAGTCTAAACGCGGAGAAGAAGCCTACAATCCCCAGGGCCTCATTCCGCGCCTGATCCGTGCACTAAAGCAGGAATTTCCCGAGTTGGTGATCTGCACTGATGTGGCTCTGGACCCCTATTCCAGCGACGGACACGACGGGATTGTGGGTGAAGATGGACGGATCCTGAATGACGAGACGGTCGAGGTGCTCGTTCAGCAGGCGCTTTGCCAAGCAGAGGCTGGAGCCGACGTCATTGCTCCCAGCGACATGATGGACGGGCGAGTGGGTGCCATTCGGGATGCATTGGACGGGAAGGGGTTTCAGGATGTTTCGATCTTGTCCTATACGGCCAAATACGCCTCGGCGTTTTATGGCCCTTTTCGTGAGGCTCTCGATTCGGCACCGAAGTCAGGCGACAAGAAGACCTACCAAATGGCTCCCGCCAATGTAAGGGAAGCCGTTCGGGAAATCGAGCTCGACGAAGAGGAAGGTGCGGACATTCTGATGGTCAAACCGGCCATGCCCTACCTCGATGTCATTCGACTCATGAGGGAAACGACGCCGCTACCGGTGGCGGCCTATCAGGTGAGCGGTGAGTACGCGATGATCAAGGCCGCCTCCCAAAATGGGTGGCTCGATGAGAGACGCGTTGCTCTGGAAGCGCTCATCGCCATCCGCCGTGCAGGAGCGGACGTCATTTTCACTTACTACGCCCGCCAGGCCGCTCGATGGCTGGCGGAGCAGAGTCATCCTTGAATTTGGATACAATGAGAGCGCGGTCCATTGGCTCATGGGGTGGACCGGGATGTGAACGGTGTGATTCAGGTCGAAACATCGCCGATTCCGCGGAAGCCCGTTACGTAGTATAGTATTTGCAGGTTGTTGGCAATTCTTCGTATCAAAAAAACGTCTTTCCATATGGTGTGATGTCATGAGTTTCGCCGTTACGTTCTGGGGTACGAGAGGTAGCATCGCTTGTCCCACTCCACGTCATCTAAAATACGGCGGTAATACGAGCTGTGTGCAAATCCAGGCCGGGGACCAGCATATCGTGTTGGATGCCGGTACCGGCGTTCGTGAGCTTGGGCACTGGCATGTGGGAAAAGGCATTGATAGGGCGGTTCTCCTCCTTACTCACACCCACTGGGATCACATCAACGGATTTCCGTTCTTCCCGCCGGCTTTCCGGGAAGATTATGAGCTCTTGGTCATGGCGGGCCATTTGCGAAACGCCGGTGGTGTACGCACGGCTCTCGAAGGCCAGATGACCCAACCTATGTTCCCGGTACCGCTCGAGACGATGTGCGCCAAAATCTCTTTTGAAGATTTCGAGGCAGGTGACCGCTTTAGTCTCGATGGCGGAATCGAAATCATGACCATTCCGCTCAATCACCCGAGCGGAGCCACCGGGTATCAAATCCGCTACGACGGGAAGACGCTCTGCTACGTCACAGACACCGAGCATGTTGCGGGAAGGCAGGATCGTGGCATTCTGGGTTTGATCGAAGGCGCCGATTTGGTCATCTATGACTCGACCTACACGGATGAGATCTTCGAGACAAAAATCGGCTGGGGGCACTCCACATGGCAAGAGGGTCTCCGTTTGTGCCAAGAGGCTTCTGCGAAGCAATTGGCCATCTTCCACCACGATCCCGACCACACCGATGACGTCATGGAGAATATTGAAGGTAAGGCAAAACTTCTTTGGGACGGAGCTTTTGTGGCCCGAGAAGGAATGCGCCGCATCTTGTCTTAGGATCCCCTGATTCCATCTAACACATTGACATTAATAGAGTTATGGTCTTGTCTGCGATGTCGAATGAAATTCGATTTGGCAAAAGGCGCCCAGACAACTAAAATAGCAAGGTTGTTTTGAAATAGGATGAACGGATCCGGACCCATGGCCTAGGATAGAAGATCGCCTAAGTGGTTCGAGAAGATAGGAACTAAGAGGGAGAATCGAAATGTCGCAACGCTGCATGATCACGGGAAAAGGACCCATGGCGGGGAATCGGGTCTCGCATGCTCATAACAAAACGAGACGTCGACAGCTTCCTAACCTGCAGTGGAAGCGGATATATGTTCCCGAGCTCGATCGAACGGTCCGGGTTAAGTTGTCCACGCGCGCAATGCGTACGATCGACAAGAAAGGACTGTTGGTCTACCTTCGAGAGCTTGGAATGTCATTGAAGGACGTCACCTAGCGCCAGTCCTAACACCGCGCTCAGCAACAATCTCCGTTTACAGCAGAAGGTCCGACCCTTCCAAATTGAGGTCCCGCTAATTCTGTGCCTTCTCCTTCGGGAAGGAAGGTGTGGCCCGGGGATGCGGGTAGGATGATTCCTCATCCGCTCAACGCAGTCGGCAAAATCCCATGTCCCGGATAGTGAGCGAGGAGGAAAGCCCTGTCCGAGAGCTCCATGTGTTGACGGTAATGAAGAAGGAATCGATATCCGCGAGTGGAATCGGTTGTCGCCCCTCGAAGAACTCATAGAATTGCGAGAAGGGGATGAGAATGCGATCTTCCGCTAGAGGGTAGAGTTTCACCGAGGAATAGTAGCTTTTGTCTCCGGAACGGATCTCGACCTGATACCTCATATAGTTTGAGGATGTAGCGGTAACAAAAAAACCGTTGAAAGACGACAGGTCCAACTTTTCTCTCACGGCAAGCGCCACCCAGCGGTCGATCTTGTCGGCCGTCGATTGGGACAGGTCGAATGAAAAGGCCCCACCTGAATCCGTCACCTCAAAGGAACCCGTCGACTCCTCGTCCTTCTCCAGGTTGAGTTTCGTCAAGGAAAGGCTTTGCGCTTCCTCGCAGATGAGAGGCGCGCTCTCGAACGGTTCAAAAGGCCTATCGACGAATATCGGATTGGAGAGAATCCAAGGAATGTCTGGTGCCAATAGCGGGTGGTCCTCGAGGTAAACCTCGGCGCGATACACGCCGGGATCATGGACTTGGAAGCGCAGTTCCGACTGGCGGAGGCTTTGGATCGTTTCTCCGTCACGTTTGAGCACCACGGTGGGCTCTAGCTCCTGGGTTTCCACACGTACGACGATCTCCGCTGGGCCGGATAGTGAGCTCCCACTAGGGTAGGTTTGAGTTTCGGACTGGGCGTAGAACTCGAACGCAAGAGGCTCTCCGGCGCCTCGAAGGATAGAAAAAAAATCTCCGCTCCGTACAGCGTCGATTGAGCTATGCTCATACTTCTTGTCGATGCCCAGACCCACCAAGGAAAAAACCATGGAGTAAGAGGGGATCGGGACGGTCCACCCGCCTTTCAAGGGCAGTGTGAATCCACCGTGCGCGTTGCAAGCGTAGAGGCCCAGTACCGGCCCCCGATTCAGTGCCTCGTCCCAGCGGCGCAAGGCAACGGACGGTGATGTGACGTCTTTCAGGAAGCTGTATCGCGTGAACGGAACGAGTAGTGCTGTGCGGAGTTTTCCAAGAAAGGGGGCATCGCGGAAGAAGGACGTGAGATTGATGATCTCGATGCCGTCGGGAACAAAATCATCTTCCCAGTATTCCCATTGGTGTTTTGGATCGTCGGGATAGGTCAGGACTCCGAATCCGCCCCATTCTCGTACGTCGGCGATGGCGTCCGGTGGAAAGGGCGGCAACTTGAATTGGGGTACTTTCGAGGCACCGAAGAAATTCAAGTGCCCGTCTGGCAGCCCTGACTCCGAGCCACCGACAAAACGAACGCCGTCTATCATCTCGTCCATCACAGATGTGTCGAAATTGGGCCTCCCGTGATCTGTCAGGAGTACGAGGTTGACGCTCGACGCTCTTGCTTGCCGAGCGATTTCCTCGAGTGAACCGAGGCCATCGGAGAAAGTCGAGTGGACATGATACGCAGCCCATAGGTAGCGCTCAGACGTTTCAGGGGAATACAAAGCGTAGCGTATCCCAATGGAGAAGTAGAACAGCAGCAACAAGCCGCCGAGAAAAAGAAGTGCGAATTTGAAACGCTTCATAGGCTGTATACAATAGCTCGCCGCAATTGTACCCAATTGCTCCCGAGCCGCCACCTATTAGAGATTCTTATGAGTGCCCTAGTCAAGTAAAGGAACCGAGAGTGATGCCGAAGTCAACGGTCCAACAACTCATCACACTGGCAGTCGTCGCGCTGATGGGTTCGATTCTGAGTTGTTCACCGTCAGAGTCCGAGCGACAGCAGGACAAAGTGTCTGTGGTTGTGAGTATCAACCCATTGGCGGACATGGTGGGGAGAGTAGGAGGGGAGCGTGTCGAGATCCTTCAGCTCGTGCCGCCCGGTGCTAGCCCTCACACTTATGAGCCCACGCCATCCCAGGTGGCACACGTGGCTCGTGCAAGGCTCCTCGTCTTGGTGGGCCTTGGGTTGGAGTTTTGGGCCGAAGACATGGTGGAGGCTGTCGACAACTCTCGCCTGGTGATTGCGGATACCTCCACCGCCGTCGAGCCCATCGACAGCAACCACCACATATGGTTGGATCCGCTCAACGCCATCGCACAAGTGGAAGCCGTTCGAGACGCTCTCCAGCAGATTGATCCCGAAGGTGGGGCGCTCTATCAAGAGAATGCCGCCCGGTTCATCGACGAGCTGAAAGCTTTGGACCAGGAGATCGAGAAGGAAATCCGCGATTGGTCACAACACTCTTTTGTGGCCTTCCATCCCGCTTGGGCGTACTTTGCGAAACGATACGGATTGAAACAGGCGGCCGTGGTGGAAGAGACTCCCGGTCACGAGCCTTCGACCCACGAAATGGCGCATGTCATCGAAACAGTCAGGAAGATTGGTGCTCGCGCCATTTTTGCCGAGCCCCAACTTCCTCCTGAGGTTGCGGAGGCGATTGCAGAAGAGAGCGGAGCGCGGGTTCTCTTGTTGGATCCCATTGGAGGCACGAAGGCTCCAGGCGACTATTTAGGCCTCATTCGATACAATGTCCAAACCATGGCCAAGGCGATGAAATAGGTTCACGATGAATCCCTCAACGCCACCCGTTATCGTTCTGGATTCAGTCTCGGTTTCCCTCGGGGACCGAACCGTTCTCGATAACATCACGTTGAATATCGAAGCGGGGGAGTTTCTCGCTGTTTTGGGACCCAACGGCTCGGGCAAGACCACCCTCTTGCGGACCATTCTCGGCCAGGTTCGTCCAGTTTCAGGGACGGTTCGAGTCTTTCAGAGAGCGCCTGAACAACTCGGCAAGGCGCGTTTGCGGTTGGGCTATGTCCCGCAGATAGAAACGGTCGATCGGAATTTCCCCATTCACGTGGAGGACCTCGTCTTGATGGGGCGTTACGCCCGTTTGGGTATGCTGCGCCGGCCGGGAAGAAAGGATCGGATGGCGGCAAGTGAGGCGATGTCAAGAGTCG
Source organism: uncultured Acidobacteriota bacterium (assembly GCA_963697355.1). Lineage (GTDB taxonomy): Bacteria > Acidobacteriota > Vicinamibacteria > Marinacidobacterales > DATDRI01 > CAVONV01. Next base: position 318,454 of record CAVONV010000011.1, on the reverse strand, counting down.
GGATCGAGCCGCTCGCGAATCGGGCCATTGCTGAGTTGTCCGGGGGAGAGCGCCACCGCGCTTTTCTTGCCCGGGCTTTGGCCGGCGAACCGGATCTTCTGCTGTTGGATGAACCGACCGCGGGTGTCGACTTGGCGGCGACTGAAGGATTCTACCAACAACTTCATGACTTGAAGGAGGCCTTGGGCCTCACCATCGTCATGGTTTCCCACGATGTTGGTGTGGTTTCCCAATGCGTCGACCAGATAGCTTGTCTCAATCGCGTTTTGGTGGCGCACGGTAGACCGACAGAAGCACTGACACCGAATGCACTCGAGTGTATGTATGGTCGACATGCCATGCTCGCGGGCCACGGTCCCACTCCTCATGTCTTACTAGACTCTTCGAAGCACAAGCTGGACTAATGTGGGAGATCCTGGGATACACGTTCATGCAACGGGCGATTGTCGCCTCGATGTTGATCGGTTTGGTTTGCTCAACCATGGGCGTCTATGTCGTGTTGCGCGGCCTGGCGTTCATAGGCGCAGGCATTGCACATGCCTCCTTTGGGGGCGTTGCTCTGGGTGTCGTACTCGGTGTCAACCCCCTTTATACGGCGATTGTCTTTTGTCTTGGAACCGCTTGGGGTATTGGGATCGTCAGTCGAACGGGACGTGTGAAAGAAGACACCGCCATTGGGATCTTCTTCGCTTCGACCATGGCTCTGGGCGTCGTTCTCATCGGGTTGCTCGAGAACTACAATACGGATCTTTTCGGATATCTGTTTGGCAGTGTCCTCGCTATCAGTGACTCGGACCTCTGGCTAACGGTCGGCCTGAGTATTGGAGTGCTCCTGGTGGTTGCTCTTTTCTACAAAGAGTTCTTGTTCATCACCTTCGATCCTGAGGCGGCGGAAGCAAGCGGTCTGCCGGCAGCGCGATTGCACTTTCTGCTCCTGGGTCTGTTGGCGGTGACTATCGTCGTGTCTCTCAAGGTCATCGGCATCATTCTGGTCTCCGCCCTGCTCGTCACACCGGCGGCGGCTGCCTACCAGCTCACGACAGATTTCGGCAAAATGATGGCTCTTTCGGCGGTGTTCGGTGTTTGTTCCGCGCTTCTGGGTCTGATGATCTCGTATTTCCTGGACACGGCGTCCGGAGCGACTATTGTCCTGACCGCTACTGCGATTTTCTTCCTCACGGCGGCAGTATCCCGTCATAGAAAAAGAAGCGGCCGAAAAAGAAAATAGATAGGGGATTGAAATGATCGATGTCAATCGATGCGTGGATTTCGTGCAACGCCTGATTCGGACGGAAAGTCTCCCCGGAAACGAGGGCTTGCTTACGGGAATGGTTCGTCAAACCATGGAGACGTTGGGCTACGACGAGGTTCGGATCGATGACGCGGGTAACCTCATCGGTCTCATCCGTGGTCGCGGAGACGGGCCGGCTGTAATGTTCAATACTCACCTCGACCACGTGGCAGTGGGTGACCCGCATCGGTGGCCCTATCCGCCTTTTGGCGCCGAAATACATGACGGCAAAATCTGGGGCCGGGGTGCCATGGATATCAAAGGTCCTCTGGCGGCTCAGGTGTATGGTGTGGGACAAGTGATATCCGAAGGCGTCAAACCGGCTGGAGATGTTTACGTCACCTGTACCGTTCAGGAGGAAGTGGGTGGCCTGGGCGCTCGGCATTTGATCACACACTTCCATGCGCCTCTGGTGGTCATTGGCGAAGCGAGCAGCAATCAACTGCGTCGGGGCCACCGAGGCAGAGTTGAGTTGGTGCTCCACGTCACGGGAAAGAGCGTTCATGCCAGTATTCCTGCCAATGGAATCAATCCACTGGAGGTCATCGGCCAGTTCGTCCTCGGGCTCAAGGACATGGACATGCGTCAGCATCCAGACCTTGGGCCCAGTAGTGTCGCTCCGACGCTCATTCGCACCGATCAAACCAGCGCCAATGTGATTCCGTCGGAGGGATGGCTGACATGTGACTGGAGAAACATTGCGGGGGAGACGGCGGAGGATGTTCGCGCCGCGTTGCAGAAACTCGCTGACGATAGCCTCATCGATGGTGCGAAAGCCGAAATCGAGATTCCCGTGACCGAACGCGAAAGCTACACGGGGTACCGAGCCGGAGTTCCGGCTGACTTCCCGTCCTTTGTTACCGCTCGGGATCATCCTGCCGTCAAGTCCGCCGAGTTAGTTCTGGGTGACGTCATCGAGCTCCACGGCTCGCCCGGAGTCTGGCGTTTTGCCACCGATGGAGGGCATTTCGCAAAAGCCGGTATGACGGTTATCGGTTTTGGGCCCGGAGACGAAACCCTTGCTCACACCGTCCAGGAGCACATAGAGATCTCGGAGCTAGAGACTGCATTGGCAGGCAATCGGGCGCTGGCGCGCGATTGGGCGTCGACTTTTGACGCGATGAAACAATCCGGGTCTCAGGACTCCTGAAACTTTTGCACGTGCTCCTCCGGCATCGGCCGGGTGGCCATTGATACCGTGGTGAGGAAGAAGACGTTGGCCACAATGCCCCAGATACCAGGGTGGATTTGTTGCCATTGGAGTGAGGGGAAGAGGTTCCATATCAGTGAGACGATGCACCCGGCGACGAGCCCGCACATGACTCCGGCAGGCGTCGAACGGCGCCAGTACATAGCAGCCAAGACGGCTGGGAAAACCTGAGCTATGGCTCCATAGGACATGAGCAGCAGATAGACCAAAGAGAATTTGGAAACGACCGCGAAATAGTAGGCAATGGCACCAATGACGATGACTAAGATTTTTATCTGATACGTCTCTGTACGTTTGTCGGTCTTGGGGCGGAAGAGGACTTGATAGAAATCCTTCACGACGATCGAAGCCGCGGCATGGACGATGGCGTCGCCCGTTGACATCGAAGCAGCAAGGGCACCCGCACAAAAAAATCCAACAACGAGGGCAGGTAGACTTATCGACGTCACGATGGTCGGCAAGATCGTATCGACCGGTTCGACTCCCGGGAAGGTTAGGATCCCTGCGTAGCCTATGAACATGATGGGCACGAGGAAGATTTGGAATGTGGGATAGAAGACAACCGTCTTCTTGAGCGTCGGAATGTCCCGGGCCGTGTAGATCTTCATGAAGTAGTGTGGCCAAACGCTGAATCCGAATACGGAGATGGCCACGGCACTCGAAAACCCACCCCAGGACCAGACATTGCCGGCGCTATCCAGCCCGGGAGCACGAAGCATGTCGGGAACGGCAGAAGCCAATTCTTGGAACATCGGTCCCACACCACCATGAAGCGAGTAGGGCAGGTAGAGCCCGAGTGTCCAGGCTAGAGTCAACATGAGGACGCCTTGGAGCGTGTGGGTCCATGCGACGGCCATCACCCCGCTCTGAAAGACGTAGACCAAGACGACGACATAGGCAATGGCGGCGCCACCCCAAGTCGGTATGCGCCCTTCCGTGACCACGGAGAAGACATAACCTGCTCCCTGCATCTGGAGGGTGAGATAAGGGAGGAAGGCGATGAGACTAATGACGGCTAATAGGGCCGGAATGGCGCGGCTCCTGTAGCGATGGCCGAATAGCTCGGCTTGAGTGACATAGCCGTATTTCCGACCCAGTTGAGCGACTCGCGGACCGAAAAAGTACCAGGGAACAAGACCTACGGTTCCATAACAGATGATGTAGAAGGCCGCCGCACCTCGTGAGTAAGCCCATCCCGGGCCGCCCAGGAACGCAAAGGCGCTGTAGATCGATGCCCCCATGATGAAGTAGAGGAAAATGAAGCTGAGAGATCGGTCACCGGCAACGTAGCCCTCGGTGCTCCGAGAAGCTCTCCTGCCCGACATCAACCCGACGAGAAGTGAGACGAACAAGTAACCTATCGTGACGAGAAAGACGATGACCCATCTTTCCATTAACGTGACTCGCTGTCTCGGGACTCCCAAAGATAGAGGCCAAGGAGAACGAGAAATGAAATGGCGATGAGGATGATCAGGTAAAAGAGGGAAAAAGGCATGCCGAATATCATGGGGTGGATGCGGCTAAAGAAAGGGTAGATAGGCCACATCATGGCCCCAAGAACGAGCACGAAAAACGCCGCGACGATCTTATGAACGAAAGCTCGTTTCGAGGACATCATCACATTCTTGCTTGCTTTGAATGGATATCAATCAGGAGGGATTAGCTCTATCTCGAAGAGCTTGGGCCATCCTTTGCCTGTCACGAATAGGCGGTCACCCACGGCGTCGTATGCGATTCCGTTGAGGACATCGACGCCCGGACCGCGCTCGACGACACTTAATATTCCGCTCAAATCGATCCAGCCCATAACGACGCCCGTTTCGAGATCGATTCTTGCGATGCGTTCACTCTGCCACACGTTAGCCAGAATCTCACCACGGACGTATTCCAACTCATTGAGCCAAGTCACAGGGTTGCCGTTATCCTTGACCTCCAGGTGCCCCATCTCGGCGTAGGTTGCTGGATCGAGAAACCGGAGGACGGAAGTTCCGTCACTCATGATGAGCCGCTTCCCATCGTGGGTCAGTCCCCAACCTTCGGACGAGGTGTTGAATTGGTTCAGGAGCTCCAAGTTGGATTTGTCATAGACGAATCCGAGTCGAGCTTGCCATGTGAGTTGGATGACCCTTTCTTCGATGACGGCTATGCCTTCTGAGAAATACTGGGCCGGTACCAGCTTCATATCGAGGACACGGCCGGTTTCCAACTCGACCTTTCGCAGTGTAGATTGGCCCAGCAGGGCGGGGCTCCATCTGCTTCCTCCCGTACTTTCATAGAGGATACCGTCCGCAAAAACCAATCCCTGTGTAAAAGCTCGGCGGTCATGAGGGTAGGTACGGACGACTCTGTAAGAAAAAGTGGGGATCTTTTTGGGAGCTTGGTTGGAGCTCGAAGAAACGGGGGCCGAGCTCGAAAGCGGCTGGGTGGAGTCTGACTCTCCCGCACAAGCCGGAGCAGCGAGCGATCCCGCCAGTGCCACAGTACTCAACATGCAGAGAATGAACGGCATTTGATGGCTCATCTTCGCAGCCTTCGTTCCTTTTCACAAGCAGCGGTAAAGAACACAGCGAACCCTGATGATAGTTGAGTGATGGAGTGATTTGCAATAAATGTTCGATCTTCCGGCGAGTGGTTACGCTGCCATGATTTGCTTTCGAGACGTTCTCGAGATTGTGGTATTCTATTCAGCTTTGCGTAAGCCAGGCTTAGATCGATGTCCGCGCTTCGCATAAGGATCGCGGTTGAACGGTTGATTTGGGTGCCATGAAGAATCAGGAGACAACGATCGTCTATTGTTGGTTCGACACCGAGTACACCGATCTCGATTACAACAGAGCGGAACTGCTTCAAGTCGCTCTGGTGGTGACGGACGAGAGTCTTCGGCCCATCGGTAGCCCACCGGAGGGAATCCCTAAAGAGCTTCTGACGCGAGACGGATTTCTGGCCCATATCAAGCCCCCCCCACAGTCGCGGATTTCGCAGCACGTTCTCGACAACTATCAAGAGCTGTTGGCACGCTGCGCGCGCGAGGGAGTTGAATTAGCAGAGGTGGATCGGTTTCTGGCCCTCTACCTGCAACAGTTTCCGGAATCCAGAGCCGACAAAGTCCGATCCAGACCCGTCTTGGCTGGGAACAGTATCCATGCCGATTTCTTCCTGGCGAGGAAGTACCTGCCGAAATTCTCGGAACTGCTAAACTACCGGCTTCTCGATGTGAGCTCACAGAAACTGGAGTGGAAACATCACTATAGAGGCGACAAGTTCAAGAAAAAGGGCAATCCCAAGCTGATCCGCAAGTACTATTTGGGTGAGGATCCTGTTGAAGGTGACAAACACGACGCGTACTACGATGTACAGGCCTCTTTGGCCGAGTTGGCCTATTACCGTTCTCAGCTAAGTAGGGCACCGAACGGGCGGAAAAGCTAATCGGACACGGGGCCCTCATCCGATGAGCGTTCAACCTTCTCTCGCTTGAAGGCCGACAGGCAGTAGTGCTTAGTGCTGTCTACATGAAGGTCTTTCACATCAAAGTCTCCAAATACTTCTCGTAACTCTCGAGGTGTGAAGAAGTGATGCGGCAGCCCTTTCTCCGGGCCGTCCAAGGGTAAGAACGTGTTCTCTTCGACTCGCTCAAAGGCGTTGCCTTGGTTTTTTGTCGTGGGCACGGTTACGAATAGAAAACCATTCGGCTTGAGAACTCGGCTCACTTCTCGAACGATGTGGTGGATCGTCGAGATAACGGCGTGATGAATCACCTGAATCGAGATAACGGCGTCAAAAACGCCATCCTCGAACGGCAGCGGGGCTGTCATGTCGTGTAGAAGAAGGTCGGCCTCGAGGTTTTCGCTGACAAGCCATTCGAGCGACGCTTTGATCCCCTCCGGTGAACTGTCCAAACCGGTGACCCAAAAGCCGCTCTTGGCCAAATACACCACGTGCCTTCCTGTGCCGCATCCCAAATCGAGGACGGTGGTGCCCCCCGATTTTTTCAAGGTATGAACCAGGTCGGACATATTTTCATGCGGTTCCGTGAACAACCTCCCCCGATGCTTGAAGACTTCGTCCCAAGCGTTGATGGGTTTTGTCATTTCATTCTTCTTCTCGTTACCCAAATGTTCAGGTCAACTCCCACGGGCTATCAATTGTCTTGCCAGCAACTCCCGAACCTTGCGGAAGAAGATGTCTCGACGCTTCTGGACTTCGAGTGCTTCCGTATACTCGAGCGTGATCTTGTCCTTCGTCTTGTACCTCACGGGCTCGACCTGAAGCGCATAAGAATTGACGTGGCGTTCGCAGAACCACTCCGCCGAGCCGAACTGTATATAAGCCGGATCACTCTCCGAAATTCGTGCTAGTCCATCATAGAGAGCCTTTCCGGGTGGGCTGTTGTCTATGCAGAACGCGAGATAGGCGATTCTGTACTCGATCCAATCCGTTTTTTGACTAGGGATGGGGTTCAAGTTGTGAGGATCTTGTCCATGAGCACTCAAGAAATGCCCGTAGCAACTTTGCTGGGTGAAGCACTGGGTCAGTTGAGAGAAGCCATCAATGATGTCGAGAATCGGCTTGTCGATGGAGCTTCCATCCAGTGCTGCAAGGGCGTCTCGGCGGTCTTGGAAGTACTGTGGATTCTCCACGAATGGCTTCGCTTCTGTGAAGGTCTCCAACGGTCCTCGACTCCTTTGACAGACTTTCAGAGCAAGGCAAAAAGGTACGGGGGACAGTCCTTCTTAGGGACGGCCCCCCGGCATCGTTGACAAAAGGCGCGCCCGGTCATCATCGGAACGCTGAGGTCCCTCGGGCTCTTTCGGCGCGCCTTGCGTGATTCTAATCCTAGGAAAAGCCCTCTATTTCGGTCCTCCCTTGCCGAGACCCTGGTGGCACTTCGCACAAGTGGCGAGGAACTTACCGTAAATGTCGGCTCGGGCATCGAGCTCCGACGCTTCGCTGCCCTTGGTTGCCAACTCATGAACCTGCACCGCCAAGGTGTCGATATCGTCCTTTTGTTCGTCACCCGTCAGATCCTTCCCATGAAGTGGCGCTCCTGCCAGAACACCCACCCCGTTGTTCCAGGACTCGTCTGATGGCGTGATGAGACCTTCCCACATTCGATCGGCCGCCCACATATGTCCCACCATGTGAGGTACGGTGCCGGTATCCTCGGGAGGGGGCGAACTTATGGTAAAGACGGGTTTCGTGCCCGTCGCCTGGTGACAGGCGCCGCAGGCTTTGGCCATCGTGGCGACTGCCGCGGACGCGGCGTCCAGATCTGACGCTGCTCCTGCGGCCTTGGCTGCATTCTTCATCTCGGTCACAAAAGGTTCCCAGCCTTCCGGTAACCCTTCGGCGGCTTGATGCTCGGCCATCCACTGTGTCGAGGTCTTTACCCCTTCGAGATCACCGCGGATAACCGCTTCTTGGGCACCTTTGACCTGGCTAAAGTGCTCTTTCATGTGATCAGTAACGGTTTCGGTCGGTGCTTCTGTTTCTTTCGGCTCCGGCTCGGGCGCGGACCCTCCACCACAAGCGAGGAATGTAACTAAAGATAATGACACTGCCACGAGTGTGAGGTGGCGGATGAAGGAATGCATAACGACCTCCTTTGACTTAAGAGCCCTGGGTCCTGATCTGCGCGATGGCGACACCGGCCCTGCTGCTCTGCACTTTATCCAGTTCGCGACAAAGCTGTCTCGGGCCGTGGTTTCAGGACCTCTCATTCGTGGCGTCAGTCTATGTCACGAGAGACTAGCTTTCAAGAACGTCCACGAGGAACGGACAGTCCCGGAACAAGGTTGGGGACAGTGTTCGATGAATCAGAGGATTCACCCGAAACCATGAAGATAGTGAACCTTCATATCAGTTTTCTGGAAAACGACCATCAGGTGAAACGGACCATTTGACTTCCAGGTCTTCTTTCCGGTGTTGCGGGCAGCTTTGCCGGGTAACCTAAGGGAGAAACGGTAGCGACGTAGTGGTCCCGCGGTACGCCGAGTACATCCTTTACATCGTCTCGGTCCATGGCTGCGATCCAGCAAGTCCCGAGGCCCTGGAGCCACGCACTTAGTAGAAAGTGATAGGCGGCGATGCATCCATCTTGAACGTGCCTCTTGGACACGGCTGGGTCGGCTGTAACAGCGACCGCCAGTTTGGCGCTACCGATGGGTGCACTGTTTGGTCCTCGAAGGCGTGCCAACCATTCGAGCTTTGCGGGGTCGCGGATGACTGAGAAAGTGTAAGACTGGGAATTCCGTGACGTAGGTGCATAGCGACAAAGCTCGAACACCTTCCAAAGGTCCTCATCGGTCACAGGTTGCTCCGTGAAGCTGCGAATGCTTCTTCGACCCTTCAGCATCGTTGCCCCGTCGGCGTAGGCGTCGAGAGAATGGTGAAAGCACTGAAACTCGACCAATCGGTCCTCAGGGTCACGCGCGAAGAACTGGTAAATTTTGTACTTCTTGTTTTCCTCTGGTTGGGACGTAGCCCGGTCCTTGAGCTTATCGTACATGTCATCGACCTGCGACGTCTCGCCATAGAAGAACGTGATGATGCCAGAAGTGTCCTTTGCTTCCCGCTCGCAAAAACCGAGTAGGAAATTCTCGTGTTTGAAGATTGTGCAGTCTTTCTGCTCCAGCCAGACCTCCATGCCGATACCGTCTCGATAGAAATCTGTGACGACGCTCAAATTGTTGGTGCGGTGAAACTGTATGCCTGCCATGTGATGCCTCCTCAGTAGGCAAATTGCCGGATATTGTACAAACTAACGGGCAATGAGGGGTGCAACGTGCCGGTCGCTTCCTTCCACCGGGACATCTCGCGGTCCACTTCCTGGTTTGTGAGGAAATCCCAGTGATGCTCCTCGGCGATTTCGTTGTACCCGGCGCTTGGCTCGACCACCAAGGGTGAAAGGTAAATGCGGTCGGAACGCTCGAGGCGAAGGTCTGACAAAAGCTCCATCGAGGACCGAAAGTGAGCTTCCCGATATCGACGACCTCCAAGGCCGACGATGAATATCAAGCTTACCTGAATGTCGCCCGCTTTGGCGTTCTGGATGACCCGCTCGACATCGCTGGGACCCACGGGTTTTTGGATTTGGTCGAGCAGCTCCCTGTGCCCACTTTCGACACCGAAGCAAACCCGTCGGAGCCCCTCGTTTCTGAGTTTGGCAAAATCGTTTTGGGCTCTTTGAGGTGAGGTGAAGAAATCGGAAAAAGAAGAGAGTCCTTGAAGAGGCTCCTCGTGAAAAATCGTCCGGACCAAACGGAGTCGGCTCACGAGGTGCTCCATAGGAATAGCGATGGCGTTGGCGTCGCCTAGAAACAGGCCGTTCCGCCCTCCCAGGGCGCCCTCCCAGTACGAGCGAACCGCCTGTATGTGCTTTGTCAGTTCATCCGCTCTATGGACCCGATATTCTGTGTCCCGGTAGAAATTACAGAAGGAGCATTGATTCCACGGACAGCCTCGGGATAGCTGAAGGTAGAGTGTTTGGTAAGCGTCGGGGGGAAGGATGGGTATGTGTTCGTATATCGAACGAAATCGGTCTCCTTCTTCTCGATGGAAGTCGAGGAACTGGTCGAGCCATTGCTGAAGGTTGTGCTTCAGGTTGCCGGTCGCTTTCTTGTGGGCTCGTTTCCAGGCCGGAATCCACAAATGGATAGAGGCGTCGATCTCACTCGTGTCTACTGGGTCGAGTTTGTTCCATTGCTCCCGTGTCAGCCGGTACCATTGATTGGAATGACTTCTGCGATATATGACCTCAGGCGTATGGATCCATGAGACACGTCCAAGAGGATCGGCAGAGAAGACCCGCTCTTGATCCGGGTCCATGATAACCATGGCTCGGTTATCGAATCGACACACGGGATCCTGTGGCATGTTTTCAAACTAGGATTGGAGCGACATGGGCGGGAAGTTATGCCTTGGATTCGGACATGTCAAGTACGGGTCACGGGAAGAGAGCTCGAGAACAAGATTAGTAGCGCCATTCGCTCGTTGAGCTCTTCTTGACGGTCGGCGGATGGAGCGCTAACCTGCCACTATCTTTGAGTTTCTAGGAGGGAACATGAATTCTCGAGCCTATCGACTGACCGTGTTATCGATGCTGCTTGCCGTCATATCCGTGGTTCCGTCGGGCGAGCTTCGCGCGCAAGTGAGGGCGAAATACAGTCAAGGAGCGGCAGGCTTGGTTCAGCTTCTTCTCGGCCTACCTAGCACGGCGAGCGCACTCCATACGGGTGCTCATCCAGACGATGAAGACTCTGCGTTGATGGCACGGCTCGCCCGAGGGGATCAGGCTCGAATTGCTTATCTATCGCTCACCCGTGGCGAGGGAGGTCAAAACGTCATCGGACCGGAGCTCTTCGAGGGCTTGGGCATCATTCGTTCGGAAGAATTGCTCCAGGCGCGGCGTCTCGACGGTGGCGAGCAGCTTTTCACTCGTGCCTTGGACTTTGGATTCAGCAAAACTCGAGAGGAGGCAGCGAAGAAGTGGGGTGAAGAGGTGATTCTGGGAGATATGGTACGGGCCATCCGCATGTATCGGCCACTGGTCCTGATATCTCGCTTCACGGGTACGCCTTCGGACGGACATGGGCACCATCGGTTCGTCGGCTATTTGACACCCATTGCCTTTCATCAGGCCGGGGATCCGAATCAATTCCCGGAGCAAATCGCCGAGGGGCTCCTGCCTTGGCAACCTTTGAAGCTATACGTCAGTCAGGGATTCCGTCCCGACGCGGGAGAACCGGCAGGCCTCAGTGTCGCGACCGGTGGATACGACCCTCTGTTTGGCCGCAGCTACTTCGAGATTGCCATCGAGGGGAGAAGCCAGCACAAGTCGCAAGAGATGGGGATGTTGGAACTGAGAGGCCCTCACACATCGGGCCTCCGGTTACTGGAGCCGCATGTTTCCACGCCTACTCCAGAGTCCGATCTGTTCGACGGGATCGACACGAGCTTGACCGGTTTGGCGAAACTGAGCGGTCTCCCCACGGGTTTGATCGATGATGCCTTGAGCCGTGCGCAGACGGCGGCTCGCGATGCCTTGGACGGGTACGACATTCTCGAGCCGACGCTCATCATCGATCCATTGACGCGAGGTTTGAAATCGGTTCGGGAAGCAAGGCAGATCCTCAGTGGGGCTTCCTCGGTGGACAAGAAAGCGGTTTATGATGCCGATTACGTCCTTCGCCTCAAGGAGGAGTCGTTCACAAAGGCGATTCAAATGGCCGCAGGCGTGGTGGTGGATGCCTTGGCTGACTCGGAAACGCTGGTTCGCGAGGAATCGACGCGTGTCGAAGTCCGTCTCTTTCACCCCGAGTCCTCAGCTTCGTCGATAACCGTCAAGGAGGTCCGTGTCCAGGTTCCGAACGGTTGGCGCGTCAGTGAAGCGGAGCCAAGACGAACGACTTCGATGCGAGGAATGAGGTTTCGAGCAGAGGAGGGACAGTATGAAGCATTCTTCGAGGTTACCGCACCGACCGATGCCGAATTGACTCAACCCTACTGGATGGATTCCCGTCGCAAAGGGGATATCTATGATTGGTCGGATGACGACCCGAAAGCCCTTGCATTCGGCCGACCGGTGGCACAAGCCCTTGTGTCGATGGAGATCGAAGGTGTTCCCATCGAGATAGTGAAGACGGTCGAGTACCGTTACGCCGATCCGGCAAGAGGAGAGATCCGACGCGACGTGAATCTGGTCCCAGCTTTGACGGTGTCATTGGATTCCAACCTCTTGATCGTACCCACATCCATGGCGCCCCGAACGGAGCGGATGGTGGTGCGGGTCGAGAACCAGTCCCGGGAAGCCATGAGCGGCGAAGTCGAGCTCGACCTTCCTTCGGGGTGGAAATCCGTTCCTGTGCGAGCACCTTTTGATTTGGAGCGAAAAGGGGAGGGGACGGCGCTCAATTTCCAGATTGAGATTCCAGGTGGAATTCATAAGGGTGTCTACATGATCGGGGTAGAGGCGGCATCGGGTGAGCGCAGGTTCGGCGATGAAATGCACACCATCTCCTACCCGCACGTTCAAACTCACCGTTTCTACCAGCCGGCCACTGCCACCGTTCAAGTTCTGGACCTCGAAATCGAAGACGTACGCGTGGGGTATCTCATGGGGAGTGGTGATAGGGTTCCAGCCGCCATCATGCGTATGGGACTCGACGTGACCCTTCTCGACGCGGAGTATTTGGCGACGGGTGACCTGTCTCGCTTCGACACCATCGTGGTGGGCATCCGGGCTTCCCAAGTTCGGTCCGATTTTGTGGCCAACCATGGTCGCATCATGGACTTCGTCCGCCAGGGGGGAACACTCATCGTCCAGTATCAGCGGCGTGACTACACGGAACGAAGCCTGCCACCTTATCCGGCGGGGATGTCACAGCCGGAGTATTTTTCCAATCACCGGATTACTGATGAAACGGCGGCCATCGAGGTTCTTCGTCCCGACCATCCCGTTTTCAATTTCCCCAACCGCATTGATGCCCGAGACTGGGATGGCTGGGTGCAAGAACGGTCCCTCTATCACTTGACCGACCTGGACCCTCGCTATGTGCCTCTTCTCGAGGCTGCTGATCCGGGAGAGACGCCTCACAATGGGGGACTCGTGTACGCGAAAGTCGGAGAAGGAGTGTACGTCTACGCGGGTGTTTCGTTCTTCCGGCAACTCCCCGCGGGTGTTCCGGGCGCCTACCGGCTGTTCGCGAACCTACTTAGTCTGTCCAAGGCGCCTTAGGCGGGACGGTTGTCCGGGAGCTCTTAGTTAGCCGGAGTATTGCTTATCCTTAACGGCTGCGCAGACCTTTGTCCACGGGACAGCGCGGAGACGAGCTGGCGGTATTTCCGGGCAAGTTTCGCAGAGCTGCTGAGGTTCATCAGAGCATTCGGTGCAGATCCCATAAGTGCCGTTCTCTATTCTCTCCAGCGCCTCGGTGATGGCTCGTAGGAGCTTCGCGTCGGTTTGTTTGAGCTGCAAGCTGATCTCCGCTTCGATGGCGGCGGCGGAGCGGTCTGCGAGGTCTCCATGTCCATCAGTTTTTGGAGTGGCGGCCATCAGGCCGTCTTCCCCCAATGACTTCTCGATATCGGCTTTCTTGGTCAGTAGCGTCTTTTTATATTGAGCTAGATCCGATTTCTTCATTTTTTTGCTTCCAGTTCTCCATCGGACGATGTTCGGCCTTTCTCGTGAAAAACCAACCCATTAATCTAACCGATTTATCGGTCGAGAGCAAGGCTCTAAGTTGATGGATTCCAGTAGGAGCAGACGTGAAGATCCTTGACCCTGATTGTCGAAAGTCCGCCAATCCCCGAGATATCCAAGGTCGCGGAAAGAAATGCCACCCATCAGGCCGTCTGTTTGGGGTGGGGTATCGCTGTGGTGAAGGATTCTCGCGGGATTGTGCAAAAAGATGCTGCAATGGGCTGGCCGAGAATCGTCCTGCTAGGTATACTCTAGGACGGTTCCGTAGTGCTGCTACGGGCCGTAGGGGTGTATTTCCGACCCTGGGGGGCCCCTTCCGGACTGCTTTGAACGGTCTCTTGGCCCGCGAGAGCGGTTGAGAATTAGGCCTTCGATGGCTCCCCGGTCAATGACATCGAACACACGACAAAGAGGCTTAACCAAGGAGGTTGCTAGTGAGTATCAAATTGCCGGATCTGCCCTATGAAATGGATGCACTGAGTCCTCATATTTCCAAAGAGACTCTCGAATTCCACTATGGGAAACATCACAATGCCTACGTTGACAAGCTCAACGCCGCCATCGCGGGCGGTAAATACGAGAAGCTGTCCTTAGACGATATTGTCCGTGAGTCCAAGGGTGAAGCGAAGGTTTTCAACAACGCCGCACAGACCTGGAATCACACCTTTTACTGGAACTGCCTTTCTCCCAACGGGGGAGGTGAGCCCGGCGGGGCAATCGCTGATGCGATCAAGAACAGTTTCGGCTCCTTTGAAACCTTCAAGGAGCAATTCAGTGACAAGTCAGCCACCCTCTTCGGGTCGGGCTGGACATGGGTTGTGAAAGAAGGCGACAAACTGTCCATCGTACAGACGAAGGATGCGGACAATCCGATAACCGATGGAAAGACCCCCATTCTGACTTGCGATGTCTGGGAACATGCTTATTACATCGACTACCGTAATGCACGTCCCAAGTACGTCGAGGCCTTTTGGAATGTGATCAACTGGGAGTTCATGGAGAAGAACCTCTAGTTTGGAGCTCTCGAAACACGAGGGACAATCTCCCGCTTGATTCGGGGGATTGTCCCTTTGCTATTGTACTGAGGTTTCGATGCTGCCTCTTCCCAGTGTCATTTGGCGGAAAAAGGGTCTCCAGGCATTTCGTATGGCGTCGAGGCGGGCAATCAGCTCAGCAGAGGGCGTTTGACCGTTGCGATAGAGAAGAACCCAGGCCTGTCGAAACGCCTTCGGAGAGCTTTGGAAATCCGGTCGTCGATTGTCTTCCACTCGTAAGATGTCGTCGAGCAATACCGTTCGCTTTGTGCCGGTGAAGGTAACGTCTGTCTGGGGAGACGTTTCGTTCGTGACCGGCTCACCGACATTGCCAAGCCCTGCTCCGTTCTCCACTACGAAAAAAGGGGCCACCTCCTCGAGGGGTGCCAATCCCATAAGATAGAGATCCAGTGGGGAGTAGCGGGCGACTATCTCAACCGTTCTGAACCGACCCACGGACTCTTCTACAACGTCGTTGCCTTCGAGGAACGACGCGTCGCTATCCAAGAAGAAGCTCCAATGAGCCTTCTGACGACCGAGGAGCTCCTCGCTCGCTAGTCCGTCATGATCGAATCGGACGCGTGCGAGCCACCGATGACCGAACTCGTGGGCCAATAGACCGAGCGTTGTGGGGCGTCCACCGGCACCGTTGACTCTCTGATTCGGGTCCGGTGGGTATCGATTGATGTTCCCCATGAAAAGGAACGATTCCAAACGTCCGGCACTTCCCCATTGTGAAGAGTCGTCAAAGAGGTTGTCCCCGATTCCTTCCACCTTGTTCTGTACCGTGATCTCGAAGGCAAATGCTCCGTCCAAATCACTCTCGAAGTCCGTCCAGATGATGATCGAATCGTAGTTGTCCGGAAGTGTTTGGTAGAGCTTCTTGACAGCTCCCACATTATCGATGAGTCGTCCCCGTTGGAACTTCTCAGCCAGGGTGGCTCCCGTGGTGGAGCTATCGTGGCTCAAGTCGACCAATTGGACGTTTCCCGGATTGCCGCCGGGCGTGATTCCGATGACCGCAATCTCTGCGTCGATGGAGCTGCTATAGCGGAAGATGATGCGGCCGGTGTCTTCGAGAACGACTTGGAAGGTGCTCTGGTTGGTTTTGTCGAACTCGGGTACGGCTTCCCATGTCACGACGAGGCGTTTAGCGAGTCTGGCCACGCGGACCGTGCCGCTTTGCGAGGGGTCGAGGTCGGCGAAGAAGAGCGCAATGCGGGGAGGGCCTGACAAAAACCGCTGGAGACTGCGCTCCGTGCTGGCGTTTTCGGCCGATCGAAACGTCAGGTTCCCGTCGGAGTTGAGGAAGACGCGGTCCATGACCTCGCCGAAGAAAGAAAACTCGAAGGGCAACTCGAGCTCGATCGTGGCGTCATCGTCTAGGGTGACCGGGTCACCTATTGGGAGCTCAAAAGGCTCGAAGTTCTCCTGTAGCTTGTACTGTCCTCTGTCGCCCATGGGCAAAAAGGAGATATTGCGGCTTTTTAGATCGAACGCGTTGGGTTCTGAGACGATGGAGCCGTCTCCCTCCAAAAGGACGATGTTGCCGACGGCTTCGATCGCTGAAGCTCCCGTGGACAACCGTCTTAGGCTCGAGGTTCGTTTGTCGAAGGAGCGGTGGACCGCTTGCGCGAGGTACCGTCGCCCTTCGTAGGTCCCACAGGTTGGGAGTCTACCTTCGTGGTTTCGAGAGAGGGCTTTGTCTGGCAGGCAAATCAAAACCGTTAGCGCGACGCCTGTGAGTGCAATCCACCTCATAGTCCCAGTCTAGCGCTAATTCGTCTCATTTGGAGACAGTCTTGGATGAATCAGAATATTCACCCGAAACCATGAAGATGCCGAAGAAGAGGTGACAAACCGATTCGGTTATCGACCAAGGCGAGAGGCTTCTCCGAGCCCGATTTGTCCCGAACTGCGACCATAAACCCGCGTAGACGCTTCGGGCGCGGGCTGAGGCAGGGGCTTCCGTAGGATGTTGATCTGAGTGACTTTGGCTGTTAGCCTGCATTCATGGTGATTCAGAAACATACGCAGATCTGGTTGATGGTTGGGCTCATTCTTTTCGCCTCCGCCTCCTGTGGACAGAAGGCGAAGGAGCCGCCGCCACGTGAGGATGTAGAGAAGCTTCTCCGTCAGGAAGCAGACGTGCTCAAACAAGAAGGAGAACAGGTCGATCCCTCTCTCGGAGTCGAGATCACTTGGGATATCCAATCCGTAGAGGTGCGCGAGCAGACTAGCGAAGAGTCTCACAATTGGGTTGGAACCATTCGCTTCCTCATCAAGAGCGAACACGCCGAATATGACGGGAGTAAGGCGACTCAGACATTTGAGAAGGAGTTCGACTACGTTTGGGATGTGGAAGGTGAGCGCTGGATCATTCGATGAAGCTGCAAACCACCGCCGGCCGCAGAAAAACGGCTACAATTCCATCTCGACGTCGGCTGTGAGCAGATGATTCCCCCAGTGGATCTCTAGTCTAGCTCTATTTGAGTCGTTTTCTAAGGGCACGAGCTGGACCAGCAACTGTTCGGTCGTTTCCTTTGTGGCTGTCCAATTCAGGGGTACTCGAGCACCCTCCGGGGCATCGTTAACGTAAAACGCGTCTAGTTTCTTTTCCCGCACGCCTGTTGGATCCAACAACAACAGAAACCACTGGTCGCTTTGTGAACGCTCGAGCAAGAGATAGTAATGCCCAGGGGAGAACGTTTCTCCCGCAATGTTGAGCGTTAGGTTGGTGTCCATAGAGGTCCAGTCATTGTTTCCAAATCGCCAACGCTTGCCTCTGGTGAGCTCATCGAACTCCTCCGCGTACTCCGGTTTCCATTTGGGTTGACCGTAGCTAATCACGAGTTGACCCGGAGATGTAGGGGGCGTGCCTTCTTTGAAAAACAGTATCCTGGTGCTCATCCGATCGGTTGTCGCTGCATAGACCTGGATGTCTCGGCTTTCGCCCTTGTCAGAGCCGCTTTCGGTTTTGTTGGCATCCTGTTGGTAGTACGAGCAGGCGGCGAGCAAAAGGACAGTCAACGGAGCTACTCTACGGAACATGTGAGACCTCCAGGTGGGCGATGCGGATGTCATCAGCGGAAGAGTAGCAATTCGCGGATCAGTCAGTCAAATCAGGCAAGGTGGAAGGAAGAACGTTCCGTACGGCCGGGATGTTCACCGCATCAGGAATTGACTCGTCGCGGATAGTGCCACTGGTTCTTGAATTCTCGAATTCTTGAGAACTCGAGTCCTTGAGTTCTCTACTACTTGTAGAGCGCCTGCACCTCTTTGAATTTCTTGTTTTTTGCGTCGACGAGGAGCTCGAATGCCGCCATTTCCGTCGTCGTCAGTACCGCTCCGGATTGCTCCATTTTCTTTAGAGCGATCTCGCGATTGATCGCATGTCGAGATTCGATGGCATCGACCGCGACATGGACCCGGTAACCTGCCGCCAGCAGATCGTGAACGGTCTGGTTGACACAGACATGTGTCTCGATACCGCAAATCAGGATCGAGCGAGCTCTCGATTCCGTGATGAGCTCGGGAATTCCTTTGCAGCCGTAGGAGCTGAACGCGGTTTTTTCGAGAGGGGGAGCCGCATCCAGAACCGCTTTCAATTCGGGCACCGTTTCGCCCAGCCCTTTGGGATACTGTTCGGTGACCCATATGGGAAGTTCCAGGTGTTGAAAGGTCTTGACGAGCTTGATGCATCCCTCCACCATGTCGTCGAATCCTTGCATAACGGCGCGGAATTTTTCTTGTACATCGATGACGAGAAGTGCCACATCCGCGGCATCCAGCAAACGGGGGTGTCTAGAGGTCTGGTTCATTGTGCCTCGCTTGGCTATTGGTGGTTTCAAGTGAATAAGGGACGTAAGTCTCTAACAGCGCGCAGGGCGCGGTCCACGTGATCTGTCGTATTGTAAATGTGAGGACAGAGCCTTAATCCTCCGGTCGGAGCGGCCGCGATGCCGTGCTCTTCATAGAGGCGATTGTTGATCTCTCTCCTCTTTTCTCTTGGAGCCTCGATGATGCATACACCTCCGCTCATCTTCGGGTCCTCTGGAGTCACGAGTGACACGCCGATTTCCTTTAGACCTTGTTTGAGGGCCGTGGCCAAATCGAGGATTCGAGCCTCCACGCGCGCACTACCGATAGCGTTGTGGAAATCGACCGTCGTTCCCACGGCCGCTAGACAGGCGTCATCCCGCTGGCCGAGTGATTCGAATTTTCTCGCTCCTACGAGATCCGTCTCGGCATCATCGCCCCATCCTGGTGCCACAACGGCCGGCCAGATCTCCGAGATGCGATCTTTGCGGACGTAGAGGACCCCGGCCTCCTTGGGACCAATGAACCATTTGTGGGCGCTTGCCGTGTAGGAATCACAGCCCAGATCCGTCAAATTGATGTCGAGGGCACCCCAGGTCTGTGCGCCGTCGACGTGTACGTAGATGCCCTTCTGGTGTGCGATTTCACCGAGTTCTTTGACCGGTAAACGGACTCCGCTCACATTCGAAAGATGTGTAATGGACAATATGCGGGTTTTTGGACCGAAGGCATCGACGAAAACGTCCAATAGCTCTTCCATCCCCGATGGATGTTCGGGTGTTGTGACCCGCTTGATGATGAGGCCGTAGCGAGCGGCCCGAACGTCCCAAGCGACGTTGTTCGTCGGGTGGTTCTGATCCCATAGGATGACTTCGTCCCCTGGTGAAAGTGGAAATCCGCTGTTGATGGTGTTGTTGCCTTCGCTCGTGTTCCTGACGAGTGCGATCTCGTCAGCAGTTACACCCATTTGCGACGCAACCTTGCGACGGGATTCTTCCCGGAACTCAGCGAATTTCGCGCGATTGTTGAAAGAGCAATCGGTATCGATGTCTCTTGTCAGCTCAGCGACACGGTCGGCCACCACGCGGGGCGACGGGCACAAGTTGGCTGCATTCATGGGAATCTTGGCGTCACGGAAAGGAAACTGGCGACGAACCATTTCCCACGGCAACTCACCGGAATCGGCACCATCGAGTGTTGGATTGCCGGAGCGGCCAAATGCAGTGGCCGCGGGAAGAAGGACGGTGCTCGTTCCGATCCCAGTGAGAAACGATCGACGGGACATTTGATGAGTCATGGCGGTTCCCCCTTTCAATAGGAGGGAATGATATCAGAAACATTCGAGCAGACGAGCCGTCAAGCCGTCCAAGATCAAGAGGCGCTCGGACGTCAGGGGAGAGCGCTGCCGAAAAGGTCGTCCATGAGCGGATCAGCGGGTACGATAGCCGGACACATCACGCGGTGCGGGATGACCCAGGGGTCTTTGGCGGTGAGGGCCTCTCCGGCACAGCGCAGTGCGGCTTCCGACTCGCCACGGGCCAGGTGCAGCCAGGTGAGGAACATCGGCGACACGTAGCCGGTCTGCGTCCGTTGCTGCAGACGGGCGAACAGCGCGTCACCCGTCTGCTTCTCACCGAGGTGGTAACAGACGCTCGCCAGGTGGTAGAGCGTGAGAGAATTGCCACCGGACAGCTCGAGCGCGCGCTCTGCCGCGACCCTCGCCTCCGCGAAGCGCCCCCCGAGCGCCAATCCGAGGCTGAGCCCATACGCTGGCATCCAGAGGTGGGGTGTCCTGGCGACCTGCCTCTCCATTACGGCAAGCCCATCGTCGGAGTCACCCGAGAAAAGGAGAACCATACCGGTCCACACGTTGTTGGTTGGCGAAAGCGGATCCAGGCTGAGCGCCATGCGGGCGCGCTCCGAAGCCTCCGTCCCGCGCCCGACCATGGACAGGACCAGGGCCAGGTAGGTCTGCCCCAGAGCGTCGTTCGGGGCGAGCTCGACGGCCCGGCGGAGGCTCCGCTCGCCGGCCACCAAGTCACGCTCGAAGAACGTGCTGCACTGGCCAGAAACACTGTGAGCATGGGCAAGATCCGGGTCGAGGGCAAGCGCCTGCTTGACCAGTGGAACGGCGCGCGCTAGCGCCTCAGCCGGGACTTGATCTGCCCACCACGTCACCGAGGTGAAGGAGTCGGCGAGCTGCGCGTATGCCGGCGCGAACTCCGGGTCAATACGGATCGCCTCCTGGAAAAGTTCCTGGCATCGCACGAATCCCTCGGGAGACATCTTGTTCCACTCGAAGAGCCCCACGAGATAGGCGTTGTGCGCTTCGAGGTTGTTGGTGTGGCTGCGTAACAGGGACGCCTTTTCGCGGGCCAACAGTCTCACCTTCAGATTGTCAACGATGGCCAGTGCGATCTCGTCCTGAATCGCGAAGACATCCTTCAGACGACGGTCGAACCTCTCCGACCACAGGTGCGAGCCATCTCGTATATCGATGAGCTGGGCGGTGATGCGCAGCCGGTCGTCGACTTTCCGCACGCTTCCCTCGACGATGGCGGCCACGTCCAACCTTCTGCCGATTTCACGGACATCTTCAAGCTTACCCTTGAAAGCGAACGCCGACGTTCGCGCCACCACCCGCAGACCTCGTACCTGCGCCAGGGCGTTGATGATCTCCTCCGCCATCCCATCGCAGAAGAACTCCTGCTCGGGGTCGGCCGAGAGGTTGACGAACGGTAGCACCGCGACGGACGGGCGATCGTGGGCTCCGAAGCTCACTTTGCTGGGCGTCCCATCCACCACAGGCGCGTTCGTGAGCAGTGCGAATCCCAGGTCTCGCGCCGACTGGAAACGCTGCTGTGGATTCTTATCCAAGCACCGCTCGACGATCAAGGAGAGCGGGGCCGGCAAACCGGTCTCGCTTTCGGTCAGGGAACGTGGGGATCTCGTAAGGATCGCCGACAGCACGTCAGCGTTCGTGACCCCGGGAAACGCCCGCCTTCCCGACAGCAGCTCGTAGAGGACGCAGCCCAGAGCGAAGATGTCGCTGCGGTGGTCGGTCGGGTGGCCTCGCACCTGTTCGGGAGCCATGTAGCCTACCGTTCCCATGACCGAGCCCTCACCGGTGAGAGGTGCCTCGATTCGACTTGGTCCTCGCCTCGCTGTCCACCAAGTCATGGACAGCGGCGAGGCCGAAGTCGAGGATCTTTACCCGCCCGTCCGAGCAAAGAAAAATGTTGGACGGTTTGATGTCCCGGTGGACCACTCCTTTCCCGTGGGCGGCCCCGAGTCCGTTCGCCACTGCTGCCCCGATCTCCTGCACTCGTTTCCACGGCAGCGGGCCACCAAGATTCTGAATGTGCTCCTGCAGGGTCTCGCCTTCGAGAATCTCAGTCACTGCGTACGTGATATCTTCCTCTGTGTCGAAGTCATGGATCTCGAGGACGTTTGGATGAGAGAGGGCTGCGACAACTTTCGCTTCGCGTTCGAAACGTCGCAGCCGATTGGGATCGGCTGCCACTGTCTCAGGTAACACCTTGATGGCGACATCCCGATCGAGCCTCTTGTCGTAGGCGCGGTACACGACCCCCATGCCGCCGGCACCGATCTTCTCGACAATGCGGTAGTGACCGAGCGTACGACCAATGAGGTCACGCATAGTCCGGGCCCCCAGTGCGCCTATGTTATCGCATGATTGAGAGCGAATCGAGATTGGAGGCGCGTCTCGTTTGAACGGTGTTACGGGAAGGACAGTGGATGGTATCCGTCCGTCAAATGCGTACTGTCCGCGAACTGCAGTTGCCAGGACACATGCAAGGCGATCAATCTGTTCATTCGCTAGCTCGGCGTTGCCAATAGAAATATGCGGGGACGCCCAAGGCCAGTATGGCGAGACCCATGACCGATTCCACGGGCTTTTCCATCAAGGTATTGATGACCAGGATCAGGGACGAAAGGATGAAGAGCACGGGCACCCATGGATAGCCCCAGGTGCGGTACGGTCGATGAGCATCGGGGCGTTGCCGGCGGAGCACGAAGACCGCTATCCCCGTAGCGGTATGGAACAGCACCACGGAGAACACCACATAGGTGTAGAGCTGTTCGTAGCTTCCCGAGCAAGTCAGGACAACGCCCCAGACTCCTTGCGCGATCAGGCAGGAGGAAGGAGTTCGGAAACGTGGGTGGATACGGGCCAGCGAAGGAAAGAAGCACCTGTCTTGTGCCATGGGAAGATAGATTCGGGCCGCATAGAGGATGGTCGCGGAAATGCAACCAAAAATCGACACGAGGATCGCCGCGGTGATGAATCGACCCCCCATCGGACCGAAGAGAGCGATAGTCGCCGCCTCACCAATTCGACTCGTGGCCGCCATCTCGTCGACACTCAAAGCTCGAATGTAGACCCAGTTGACCAAGGCATAGAGAGCCGTGATCGCCACCGTGCCTCCAATGAGACCCAACGGCAAATCGCGAGACGGCTTCCGCATCTCTCCACCCATATTGGTGGCGGCATACCAGCCGTCGTAGCTCCAAAGGGCTGCGATCATGCCAATTCCGAATGCTGCGAGAAGGCCTCTTTGAGGCAGGGGCGCGGCTATCGCTTGGGCCGCGTCGATTCGCGCCTCGGCCAGTAGCCCAAGGGCTGCCAGGCCGAGCACCGACCCCACCTTGGCGACGGTCACGACGTTCTGAAGTCCCACACCTTCGCGCAAACCGACATAATTGATGACGGTCAAGAAGAAGATGGTGAGTGCACCGGCAAGCTGACCACCGTTGATCGTCCAATTCCATGGCCCCAGAGGTATCGAGAAAAGTGCATGGCTGGTGGAAAAGAAAGGGAGATAAGAGCCGAGATACTCACCGAAGCCGACGGCAAGTGTGGCGATCCCTCCCGTCATGATGACGAAGAACGCGGCCCAGCCGAACAAGAATCCCCAGAAGCGACCATAAGCCTCTTTCAAAAAGTGATACTGCCCGCCCGCCTTGGGAAACATGCCACCCAGTTCGGCGTAGGTCAAAGCACCGGCCAGCGTGAGAAGCCCACCAACGATCCATACGAGCAGGATCAAGCCGGCGTGAGGGAGCCCGCGGGCAATGTCACTGGTCGTGATGAAGATGCCGCTCCCGAGGGTGGAGCCGATGGTGATAAGAGCCGCATCCCAGGGCCCCAGGCTCCTGACGAGAGAGCGGTCGTTTTCCGTGGCCATCATGTAGAACAGTCAATCAATCAGTCCGCCAGCGCACAAGGCTTCCGGCTTCGTCAAAACTACGACGGATGAGACGGCGGACCCGCCGTAGCTGGCATGCACGCTATTGCAGCGAAGGCGGGCCGGCAGCCATCGTGAAACTTGTCGGTGAAGCGAGGCCCTTCTGATGTCATTTGGCTGCAGTTACTTTGTTACGCAATATACCGATGCCCTCGATTTCGACTTCCACGACGTCCCCGGGCTTCATCGCTTTGGTGCTTCCCGGCGTGCCCGTGAAGATGAGGTCTCCTGGTAGTAGGGTCACGTACCGGCTGACGTAGCTCACGATCTCGTCAATGTTGTACAGGAGATCTTTGGAGCTTTCTTTCTGAACGACTTCGCCGTTCAGTCGCGTTTGGATCATCAAATCGTTGTATCCAAGTCCTTGGGCAATGACGGGTCCGACCGGACCGAAGGTATCCGATGCCTTGGCTCGGAACCATTGGAGATCTGCCCGCTGCCACGTCCGCTCACTCACGTCGTTTCCCGCGGTCACTCCAAATATGTATCTCGGTGCGTCGGCCACCGAGACATTCTTGGCTTTTTTCCCCATCACGACGACGAGCTCTCCCTCGTAGTGGAGGTTGTCGGAGTCGGCGGGGGTAACGATGTTTTCGCCATGGCCGATGAGTGAGCTGGGAAACTTTGCAAAAAGCCCAGGGTACTCGGGTGTGGGCCGTTCGCCGAGGTGGCTCTTGTAGTTCAAGCCGACCGCAATGACCTTGGAAGGGTCCGTAGGAGGAAGTAAGCGGACATCCGACAGCTGCAGCGTTTTGTTCGAGGTGCGGGGCGAAGAGAACAAGTCACCGTCGAGTACCGTGATCGTTTCGCCTTCCAGAACTCCGTAGGCCGTTTGTCCCGCGTGGGAGAAGCGGACGTACTTCGTGATTCCGTCCTGGGCTTCCATGCCGGCGCTCGTGAGTAGCCATGTGAGGATAATGATAGGTGCTCGCGTCATGTCATGAACCTCCAGTTATTTTTCGAAAACGATCTTGCCGTCCACGATGGTCATGTGCACGTCGAAGTTGAAGATGTCCTTGGTATCGATCTCGAGGAGATTGCGATCAACAACGGCAATTCCGCGAGCTTTCCGGCTTTGAGCGAGCCCTTGACGTCACCCTCGAAACTGGCCCGGGCGCATTGATGGTGTAGGCCTTGAGAGCTTCTTCCATGGAGATCCTTTGCTCCGGAAACCAACCGCCCTCCGGCTCGTGCTTGATGGTCGTTCGGTTGACGGCGGCGTGGATGAGGTACTTTGGATGAACGTGATACTCGGCTGCGCTCGTGCCGGGCCAATCGGAACCGAACACGAAGGTGGCACCGTTGTCCAACAACGACTGAAACGCGTAAGCACCTTTGCATCGCTCGTGACCGATCCGTTCTTCCATCCAGCGCATGTCGTCCGACACGTGATACGGATTGATCTCGGCAATGACGTTGAGCTCTTTGAAGCGGGGGAAGTCCTCGCGCGGATGACCTGGGCGTGGATGACCCGATAGCCGGAGAGATCGGTTCCGAGCTCGTTTTTGAGACGCTCGTAGGTATCGAGCATGAGCGCCACACCTTTGGTTCCTATGGCGTGCACATTGGCGACGTAGCCGATCTCGTTGCCGTCCGCGAGGTAGCCGTACATCTTTTCCATGTTGCGCTCGTTGTACGGTTCCTCGTCGCTCGTGTGCCGTCGATAGTGCCCGTAGTTGTCCGGTTGGTCGTTGTAAGGCTCGAAGAAAAGAGCCCCGTGGGTTCCCATGATGCCGTCGATGTATCCCTTGAAGGCGCCCCAGCGGAGATAGTTGTCGAGCCACCCGTACGGGTGAGTTCCCATCTTGATGCCTTTTTCTTTGAACTCCGAGGCTCGGGAGAGATCGGGCCTCATCCAGATCCGAGCCGTGAGCTCGCCGTTTTTCTGAAGCTCGACGTAGCGTTCCATCTGGTCGTCGCCTGTGATGTCCTGGACCTCGACGACGCCGGACTCCGCCAGTCTCTTGAGGGCGGCTCGGTTTTCGTTCATCAGTCGTTCGTGGGATTTCGGTTTGACTTTCTCGCCGATTTTTTCGAGGGCAGGGGAGTCCTTCGCGATGAGACCGGTAAGTTTCCCATCGGCGTCCATCTTCATGCCGGGAAGGCTGGCGTTGTCGAGCCCGGCTGCTTGGAGAGCCGGTGTATTGGCAAGGAAAAGCTCATAGTCGAAGCTGGAAAGGAGGCAAGGATTGTCTGCGGTGATGTCGTCGATGACCGACCGGCTCGGTTCCCATCTGCCTTGCGTTCGTCCCTCCGCCGCGGCGGCTCCCAGCGACCATTGTTCGTAGGCGCCCCAGAGTCCTCCCGTAATCCACTCACCGTCCTCGATGATACGCGTCACCCTTTCCATTTCCTTTGCAAGCCATCGTCGTCGGATACGCTCATCAAATTGACGTCGATGATGAGCTCTCCGGCGCGATTGAAGTGGGTGTGCCCGTCGATGAAACCGGGAAGGACGAACTTCCCATCCAAGTCGACGACACGAGTGTCGGGCCCGATGTAGGCGTCGGCTTCGGTATCGTCCTCGAGAACGGCAGAAATGGTGTTACCGTTGATGACCACCGCCGATGCCCAGGGCTGCGCTTCTTCCATGGTGTAGACTTCACCGTTTCTTAGGACGACGTCCCCTGGAGTTTTCGATGAGCACGAAAGCGCTGCCGAAGCGACTAAGAACAGGACCGGAATCGCGATGAGTTTTCTCATCAGTCATCTCCTTATGAGGCCGAAAGATAGGGACGTTGACACCTAAGCTGATCTGAGTACCGGCGTGGATCTGACCCAGCGGTCGAAAGCATCATTAAGAACAAAAACAACGATCACGATTGCAGTGGAGTCTATTCCATTCCAAGGCCCAAGATCCAACGAGTTGGGAAGAAGCCGTTCCTTGCAGAGTCTTGCTTTGAACGGGATCGAGCGATTCGACTACAATCGTTCGGCAGCTGGTCAGCAAAGAAGGAGGAAGCAGCATGCGGATTCGAGCGTTGGTTTCATTGGTGCTGATGGTGATGATGCTCTCGACGATGCCGGTCTTTTCGGGTGCGGACGCCCGAACCGAAGGGCTCAAGAAGGAGGCTATCGCCGAGGTAGAAAAGCAAGCCCAACTCACCCAGCAGATGGTCGATATGATGTTCAGCTTTGGTGAGCTTGGCTTTCAAGAGTTCGAGACCTCGCGATATTTGACCGATCTCCTCGAGAAAAATGGTTTCGAAGTGGAAAAGGGCGTTGCAGGCATACCGACCGCCTTTGTAGCGACCTGGGGCTCAGGCAAGCCGGTGATCTCCTTCGGAAGCGACTTCGACTGCATACCCAAGGCGTCGCAGAAGCCGGGCGTGGCGTGGCACGAGCCATTGATCGAGGGTGCTCCGGGGCACGGGGAAGGCCACAATTCCGGCCTCGCTATAAGTATCACAGCTGCCCTCGTTCTCAAGCAGATTATGGAGCGGGAAAAACTCCCTGGTACGCTTCAAGTCTGGCCGGGTGTCGCCGAGGAGCTTTTGGGAACGAAGGCCTATTACGTTCGTGCCGGCGTATTCCAAGATGTAGACATCGTCTTGTTCACTCACGTCAGCAACGGCATGGCCGTGAGCTGGGGAGAAGGGGGAGGTAGCGGACTCGTTTCCGTGGAATACACGTTCAGGGGCGATGCTGCGCACGCCGGTGGAGCCCCCTGGGAGGGGAGAAGTGCGCTGGACGCGGTCGAGCTGATGAATGCTGCCATGAACTACCGTCGCGAGCATCTGCGCTTGCCGCAAAGGACGCACTACGTGATCACGGAGGGTGGCGACCAGCCGAACGTCGTTCCTCCACAGGCGAAGGTTTGGTACTACTTTCGGGAGCTCGACTACGAGCACATCAAGCGACTCTTCGACATCGGTAACAATGCAGCTAAAGGTGCGGCTTTGATGACCGATACAGAGGTCGAATGGCGTATCTTGGGGACGGCCTACCCCCGACATTTCAACAAGGTCGTCGCAGAGACGATGTACGAGAACATCAAGACGGTTGGAATGCCTTCATGGAGCGAGGAAGATCAAGCCCTGGCCAAAGCGGCGCAAGAGATGATGGGCCGGGAAGTGATCGGGCTCAGAACCGAGGTAGGGGAGCTTGGTGCACCATCTGAAGGGCCTCGACTGGGTGGAGGGTCAGATGACATCGGCGATGTCTCCTGGAACGTACCGACGGTGACGTTTCGTTATCCTGCCAATATTCCCGGCATGCAGGGTCACCATTGGTCTTCTGGCATTGCCATGGCAACACCGATAGCCCACAAGGGGTGTACGGCGGGTGCCAAGGTCGTGGCGACCACCGCCCTAGATTTCTTGCTCGACTCGGAGCTCGTCGACAACGCGTGGGACTACTTCAACAACGTCCAAACCAAGGATACGAAATACAAGCCTCTCATTTCCGAGACGGATCAACCGGCTATCGATTTGAACGTAGAGCACATGGGCAAATTCCGCGAGGAAATGAAGAAGTACTATTATGACCCCGCGAAGTACAAGACCTATCTAGAGCAATTAGGAGTCACCTATCCAACCTTGAAAAAGGAAGAAGCAAAGAACTAGAGTAGAATGAGATGATTCCTCTCCCCATCGGGGAGAGGACAGGTGAGGGGGACTAATTGAGCATTCTTGAATTCTTGAGTTCTCGAATTCTTGAGTTCTTTTCGTGAGACAGCGCCAATGTCCGAAAAACCTAAAATCGACATCCTCGAGCACGGCAAGAGCCGTGACGGCTCCGATATCACGAGTGATAAGCGCGTGTTCATGCAGCTCCAGGTGCTTGGGGGGTGTACGGATGAGAGCAAGCTCATCGAGAAGCTCGAGGGGGCTGGACTCGAGGCCGTGGTCTACAAAGATGTCAATGATCCGCAGGGCGTGGGGCTTCTGACGATGTCGGAAGACCCCGCGTTCTTTGTGACCATCCTACGCGATGTTCTCCGAAGCGATCCCTTCGCAATGCTCGACTTCAAACCGGAATTCACCATGTTGGGCCGGTCCTATTCGAGCGGTTATGAGCCCGACCTGGAGGATTGGCTCCTACACAAACCTCGCCGAAATGCTCGTGACCCGAACCGGCCTTGGGCGATCTGGTATCCGCTGCGGAGAACCGGGGCTTTTGCCGCGCTGCCAGACAACGAGCAAAAGAGCATCTTGAGAGAACATGGGGGGATTGGGCGTCTCTACGGAGAGGCCGATCTCGCTCATGACATTCGACTCGCGTGCCATGGGCTCGATGCCCTGGACAACGAGTTCGTCATCGGGCTGATTGGGCGTGAGCTCTACCCCTTGTCGCACTGCGTTCAAAGCATGCGAAAGACGCGACAGACATCACAGTACATACAGACTATGGGGCCCTTTTTCGTCGGCTACGCCATCTGGCAAAGCCCTCTCGCTTGAGAGATCGGTTCAACCGAACGTCGGCCAGGGCTCGAGATTATCGAGCCATCGGTCGAAGCTCCAGGGCGGACCATAGGGTTCTCCACGTTCCCGGACGCTGCTAGGCTGCTCGCTATCAATGACTTCCGTGGTCGTAGCGGCCCGGACCTCCTCGTCGGTGGCGCCAGGAGGTAGGATGGGCGTCCTGTAAATCACCACCTTCCCTTCGGGCAGGCCGTTTCTATGCGAGCGGATAACGCGAGCTCTCGTTTCGATGTAAGGTGTTTTGCTGTCGTAATTTACCTTACATGTGGTGCAGATGAAAGAACTTTTCATTCTTGCCTCCTCTCATAAAGGATGGAGACGAGAAAAGTCGCGTAAATCCTCCCACCTCATGGCCTGTTTTTTCACAAAACGCCACAGGCTTCGGCGATCGTATTCACCTGCTTACGGAGCGGTTGAACGGCGGTGCGCCCGGCAGATGTCTGGAGCTTACTTTCCACCTCATCGAGCTTTTGTCTCACTTCCTCGATGCTCGATTTCACCACTTCGCAGTCCGTCTGGTTTCGGATGATTTGATTGGCTGCTGCGTTCGCTTCCCTCATCAGTTCCGTGTCGGTCACCACATCGCTCACCTGTTCACCGAGGCCGCCTTCGTCCGAACCGCTGCTGCAACTCGCAACAACGATTAGGCAAGGAACGACGAGACGTATCCATGTCCGCATGGCCAACTCCTTTCAGGAACCTCGAGCGTTAATCTTGCCCATTGAGTTGATTCTGGACAGATTACCACCGAAGCTGCGGCCTCGCACCCATCAAGTTGACGACGACGCTGCCTACCGCCCACTGGCCTCTGCCTCTGCCCTCTGCCCTCTGTTCTACTGCCTACCACCTATTCCTGCCTCAGTGCTTCCGAGGGATCGACCTTCGTGGCTCGGTATGCAGGGAACGAGCTCGCTGCTGCTGCGGCGAGGGCGACGAGCAAAGCTACGCCCGTTAGAGTTGCAGGGTCGGTGGGGCTGACCTCGAACAATAGGCTCTCCATGAGCCGAGAAAAAGCCAGAGTGATGACCAATCCAACGACGAGTCCGATGCCGGCCAGCAGCAATCCGCGCCCCACGACATTCCGCATGACGGAAGCTTTGCCGGCACCAAGAGCCATGCGAATCCCAATCTCGTGGGAGCGCTGTGACACGATGTATGCCAGGACGCCGTAAATGCCGATCACCGCTAAGAGGGCAGCGAGTCCGGAGAGGCAACCCAGAAGGAGAATCTGAAAACGTTTTCCAGCGACGGCAGAAGACTGGTCGATCCTGTCTTCAAGTCGCTGGATATGCGTGGGCACGCCCGGATCGATCGATCGGAGCAAAGCCCGAATGGAAGGCGTCGCTACATCAGGTGTCATCGCGGTCTTTAGTACGACGTTTTGATAGCCACCCGGCTCCTGGGCGTATGGCACATAGAATTGTGGATACGGGTTGCGGTTGAGTCCATACTTGACGTCGCCCACGACTCCCACAACGGTCATCCAATCCGGTTTGTCCCCAACATTGACCCTGATGCGGCGACCGATGGGATTCTCTTCCGACCAATATTTGCGAACCATTGCCTCACTCACCACAGCTACTGGCGGAGTGCCTTGGGTGTCGGTTTTTGCCAATTGCCGACCGGCAACGAGAGGTATCTTCATAGTCGCAAAGTATTCCGGAGTCACTGTGACGCTGTGAATGCTGTCGTCGATGACGCCGTCTGAGGTCTCGAGCGAGGTCGGTGGCCACGACGTTCCACCCATGAAGGGCATCTGGCTCGCGCCGCCGACCGCTTGGACTCCCGGGAGTGCGCGCAGGCGTTCGTGGAGCTCGGTGATGAACGCCAGAAACTCTTCGTCAGAATCACCGCGCCGTTCCTCCAACGAAATCGTCATGGTGAGTACATTGTCCGCCGCGAACCCAGGCTCGACGGCAGTCAGGGCTAAGTAGCTCTTGATGAATAGCGCTACCCCGGCAAGAAGAACGAAGGCCAGGGCAATTTCCGATACGACGAGCGCCGCCTGGGTCCGGCTTCGGTGTTTGCCTCCGGCGAATCCTCGGCCCCCATCACGTAAAACGTCGACGATGGGGAGTCGGATGGCGCGAAGTGCCGGCAAAGAGCCCGTGATGAGACCGGTCACGATCGACAGACCGACGGCGAAAAGAAGAAGCCGGTAGTCCACGGAAATCTCCGCAGCTCGGGGGAGCCCGCCCGGAAACGCGCCTACCAAGGGTTTCAAGCTAGCGAAAGCGATCCAGTAACCTACAACGCCGCCGGTGAGTGAGAGCACGAGGCTTTCACAGAAGTACTGGACAACAAGCCGGCTCCGCACGGCGCCGAGAGCTTGGCGTAGGCCGAGCTCTCGACGGCGCTCAGTGGCTCGCACCAAGAGGAGATTCGCGATGTTGGCGCAGGCGATGAGCAAGACCAATCCCACGGCTCCAATCAGCAGCAATAAGCCTGCTCGTGAGTTCACCACCATCAGTTCTTTCCGTGGAAAAAGGCCGATCCCGTGTTCTTTTTCTTCGGGTTGCGCCTCTCCAATTTGTCGAGCAACTCCATCCATCTCGCGCTGGGCCTGCTCTAATGTCACACCTTCCCTCAAGCGAGCGATGACCTGCAAGTAACCGTATTCGCGGACCGGTGATTCTTTCCCGGCATCGTCGAGGGACGCCCACAACTCGCAGTTGGTGTCAGGAAAGACGAACCTCTGTGGCATGACCCCGATGATCGTGTGAGGTTCGCTATTGAGAACGACCTGCTCTCCAAGGATCGAGGAGTCGGAACCGAAATGACGTTGCCACAGCCCATAACTCAGGATTGCCAGGCTCGGCGCCCCCACCTGGTCGTCTTCGGGAAGAAGAGCGCGGCCGAGGAAAGGTTGCACTCCCAACGAGCGAAAGACACCTGAGTCCATCCGTGCCCCGATGAATCGTTCCGGTCGGTCACCGCCGGTCATCGTAAAGCCAGCCGGTGCATACGCACCTGCGGTTTCAAACACGGGGCTGCGCCTGGCCCAGTCCAAGTGGACCGCGTAGGGCACGGCGTACAGATTTGCCAGTCTCGCGGGATTTGGTTTTTTTCCGGTGACCTTGGGATCGATGCGAAAGACGCTCACGAGCTGCTCGGGCTCGGGATAGGGGAGGGACTTCAACAAAACGGCGTGGACCACGCTAAAG
Organism: uncultured Acidobacteriota bacterium; assembly: GCA_963697355.1. Lineage (GTDB taxonomy): Bacteria > Acidobacteriota > Vicinamibacteria > Marinacidobacterales > DATDRI01 > CAVONV01. Next base: position 286,046 of record CAVONV010000011.1, on the reverse strand, counting down.
ATGGTGGTGTTGGCGCCAATACCCAATCCAAGGGTGAGTACTGCGGCCATCGTGAAGCCTGGCTTGTTGAATAGGAGCCGTATCGCTAACTTTAGATCCAGTAGTAGGTTACTCACCTGTATCCCCCTTGCTTTGGTGCGATCTGTTTTCGGTCGACGACCGAGCGTTGGCCCTTTGGCAAAGTGCCTTCCAATCGAGAAGACACTCGTCCAATACCGAAGCTGGGCTCGGACTCGCGCACCGGAGCGAAGATGTTCCAGATACTCCTCCCGGGCGTCACCGATGATGCTTCTTCCGGTGACGCCTGGAGGCACGATCGCTTCTAATAACCGCTCGGCCAGCCTAGGCGGAACCCCGCGAGGTCTATTCGTTCGCTCGTCCATCGAGTACTCCGTCCAGCCCCGCCCATAATCGGGATAGCGCGTCTTTGGAGACTTTTAGAGCGGTAATTCCCGTGCCCGTGACTCGAAAGCACCGTCTGGGGTGCCCACCGCGACCGGGAGTCGTCTCTTCGACCTCCCAATCGACGAGCCCTTTTTCTTCGAGGCGCTCGAGAGTTTTGTACAAAGCGCCCCTGGAAACCCGGCGCCCGACGCGCTGATCCAGCTCTTGGGTGACTGCCAATGCGAAAGCCTCGTCATCTAACTGAAGGATGGCCAAAAGGACCATTTGCTCGAACTCACCGAGAAATGGGTTAGTCATTGGATTTGTATCGATGTAGACATTGTAGGCATCGATGGCATACCGACGACCTCTCTATTTGAATTGGACGAGTAAAGACGGAGATCGGTTACGAAAAAAATGTCTTTTTGGGGGAAATCAGCGAAGCGAATCTCTCAGAGCGACACAGGCTCATCCGCCAAAGCCTGCAGCAGCGCGGAACAAACGTTCGATATAAAGGACTTACATCAATGAGTGGCAGGGGGTTCGGGTGATTGGAGAACGTCCGACAAGACCTTCTTCGAATCCGCAGTCACGTCCTTGAAGCGAATGCCCATGCCCATAGGCTCGTGTTTCTTAACCCAGACAACGACTCCCATCAGCATCAATTCCGTTTCCCGATTCTCGAACCTGATGAGGATCGAAACCTCGGTTCCCACTTCCAACGGCCGCCGATCACTCCAGATGTGCACTCCATCAACGCTGATGTTGTCCGATTCGGCGTTGATGAAGTGGGCTGCTCCTGACCGTTGAAACAGGATACGGAGCTTGACCTTGTGCCGCACCGATTGCCGGCGGTTCGGGAGTTGATTTTTGGCTTCTGTCATCCGCTCTCTCCAAATATCCCAACCAATGAGACCGAGTATAACTAACGAATGTAGTCCTAGAAAGCTCTTAGTTCGGTCGGTCGATGCCCATGTCCATCCGACCCGTGGCGATGGACGAGAGGCATCGCCTTCCCGGCGCCGGTTGTGCTACTCTCCTTCACCGGCTGAACGGCCGAAGAGCTTTCTCACATTTCGCACCAAGGAGCGTCATGAGAAAAGAAATCTTTTGCCTGATGGTGAGTGTGCTGACGACTGCCTGCGACAGAGAGGACATCAACGCCGTGGTCGGCACCCTGGAGCGCGACCGCATCGAGCTCATTGCCGAGGCACAGGAGCCAATTATCGAGATTGCCGTTCGTGAGGGAGATCGAGTCGAGAAGGGCAGATTGCTTTTGAAGCTCGACGATGCGCGCCTCGAGGCTCAAGTGGCAAGAACGCGGGCCGCCGCGGCACGCGCCGAGGCTCGACTAAAAGAGCTGGTCCGTGGGCCGCGCCAGGAGCGGATCACCGAGGCACGAGCACGCTTGGTGGGCGCTGAGGCGGCGCTCATCTCGGCAGGCCAGAATCTTGAGCGTGCGAAGCGCTTACTTGAAGACGAGGTGGGAACCCAGGAACGAGTCGACAACGAGCAATCTCGCTATGAAGAGTCGATTGCCAGACGTGACGAAGCGCGCGCTTCGCTCGAAGCCTTGCTGGAAGGCACTACTGTTGAGGAGCTCGATCAGGCGCGCGCTGCTTTGGCAGAAGCCGAGGCGTCGCTCGTGGACCTTGGCATCCGGGTCGAGCGCCTCGAAGTTTTGGCTCCACGCGAAGGCATCATCGACGCACTTCCTTATGAAGTCGGTGAGCGTCCTCGGGCGGGAGCCGTCGTGGTTGTTATGTTGGCCGATCAGGCTCCCTATGCACGGGTCTACGTTCCCGAGCCGCTGCGGGTACACGTTCAGCCCGGAACCACCGCCACGATTCACGTCGATGGCGTCGAGCAAACCTACAAGGGGCGTGTTCGCTTCGTTTCCCACCAAGCGACATTCACTCCTTACTACGCCTTGACCGAACACGATAGGAGTCGGCTCAGCTACGTTGCAGAAGTGGATCTCATCGAGCCGAAAGCTATGGATCTTCCCACGGGTATTCCGGTGCAGCTGACCTTTCCTCTCGATGGCGGTACCGAATCGAGTGACGAACGCGATGACTGAGGGCCCACCGGCGGTTCTGGCCAAGGACCTAACGCGACGCTTCGGGACACTGACCGCGGTGAACCGCGTCAATCTCAACATTCCCCGTGCCCGCATATACGGCTTTCTCGGTCCCAATGGCTCTGGGAAGACGACGACCATTCGGATGCTTTGCGGCCTTCTCAAGCCGAGCGAGGGCGAGGCACAAGTCCTTGGCTACCGCGTTCCCAAAGATGCAGAACGGTTGCGTTTGAAGATCGGGTACATGACCCAACGGTTCTCCCTCTACGAAGATCTCACGGTGCTCGAGAATCTGGAATTCATGGGACGGATTCTACTCGATGCCTCGAGCGCGGCGGCAAAGCCGAATCGAGGAAGGATTGGCTGTATATGGCCTCGACGACCGGCCTCATCAACTGGTAGGAACATTGTCCGGTGGGCAGAAGCAGCGTTTGGCGCTGGCCGCCGCCACACTACACGAGCCGGAGCTTCTCTTTCTCGACGAGCCCACGAGTGCCGTCGACCCCGAAAGCCGGCGTGCTTTCTGGGACGCGCTGTTCCGTCTCGTCGACAAGGGCGTCACGATTCTGGTGAGTACTCACTACATGGATGAGGCCGAGCGATGCCACAGCTTGGCGATTCTCGACAACGGTGTTCTCGTGGCCGATGGTCCGCCGCGTAAGCTCATGGAAGAGCTCGATGCGACCGTAGTCCACATCGAGGCGAAGGAGGTCCACGAGGCGCGAACCGCGCTCGATCGTATCGACGGTGTGCTCAGCGTTGCCCAACTCGGGACACGGCTTCATGCCCTCATCGATCCCGCGAGAGAGGATCCGGTATCGGTGGTGCGCGAGGCTTTCGCTCACGCAGGTATCGATGCCGCGGTGCGTCTTGCCGAGCCCAATCTCGAAGACGTTTTCGTGGTGGCGACACGAGAACAAAACCCCACGGCACCATGAAGTTCTTGTTCCGTATCGTTGCCGTTGCCCTCAAGGAGGTAACGCAGCTCCGACGCGACCGTCTCACGTTCGGAATGATTGTTGGCATCCCCGTGATGCAGCTCCTCATGTTTGGCTACGCCATCAACTTGGACGTGCGTCACCTCCACGCCGGTGTGGCAAACCTTGCCGGTACCCAGCGCTCGAGAGAATTGGTCGCTGATGCAGAGGCCTCGCAAGTGATCGATATCGTCGAGCGTGTGCGGAGCGCCGAGGAGTTGGAGACTCTTTTGAGAAGAGGCCGGATCTCAGTGGGGATCTCTGATCCCTCATGACTTCGAGCGACGGGTGGTCCTTGGACACCGGCCACCCGCTCACTTGCTGGTCGACGGAAGCGATCCGGTCGTGATGAGCGCTGCACGTGCCTTGGTCACCTTGCCCATCACCAACGCATTTGCTCCCGTGACGTTGGAGGGGAGTCCTCAGGCTCTCGAAGTCAGGCCCTATTACAATCCGGAACGGCGTTCCGCGGTCCACATCGTTCCCGGTCTGGTGGGAGTCATCCTCACGATGACCATGGTCTTGTTCACGGCCGTCGCCATTGTCCGTGAGCGTGAGCGCGGGAACCTCGAGATACTCATCACGACGCCGGTCCGGACGACCGAGCTCATGATAGGGAAAATCATTCCCTATGTTCTGATTGGCCTCATCCAGGTATCACTCGTGCTGTTTCTAGGCAGTGTCCTTTTCCGAGTGCCCTTTCACGGCTCACTCGTCGATGTCTACTGGTCGGCGCTCGTGTTCGTAGCGGCTTCTCTGACGTTGGGCCTTTTTATTTCGACCATTGCGCAGACCCAATTTCAAGCCTTTCAGATGACCTTCTTCACGTTTCTTCCGCAGATTCTCCTTTCCGGATTCATGTTTCCATACGACGGTATGCCGCGCCCTGTTCAGCTTTTTGCTGAGATTCTGCCTTTGACTCACTTCCTCCGACTTATACGTGGCATCCTTCTGAAAGGTGCGAGCCTCGAGGAGGTCCATCAGTCGCTTTGGCCGCTCGCCGCTTTCTTCGCTGTGACCATGACCCTCTCCATCTTGCGCTTCCGTAAACGCCTCGACTGAAACCGTGGATTGTCTGTCATGAGAAGCCCGAGTTGTTGGCCGGGATTGTGGTAGGATGCGGCAGAAAATGGCTTCATTTTTTCGGATGCGCAAGAGTGAGCTGTGGTTCCTCATCTTCCTCATTCTGTTTTCTGCCTTGCCTCCTTCCTCCCCGTGTGGAGAGAGGTCTATATCGCCGGGATGTCTCTTTTCGGCTGGTGGATGGCGGCTCTCATGATCCTGTCTCCCCTGGGTGCCCTCGCGATCTTTGTCTACGAACGCAAACGAGTTGACCGGAAAGCCTCGAGTTCTCAGATGACGCTGGAACGGGGGCTCGTCTTGGCCTATCTCGCCGGTTGCGTCGTTCTCGGTGTTCTGGCCTCCCGAAGGGTCATTGGTTCTCGGGAAGAGTACTGGGTTGCGGGACGAAGCGTCGGGACGCTCGTCAATGCCATGGCCATCATGGCGACACTGGCAAGTGGGGGCTCCATCATTGGAGTCATGGGCTTGGCCTACAGCCAGGGTATACCGGCGACCTTGGCGCTTTTTGCAGGGGCGGTGGTTGGATTTCCACTTGCATCGGTTCTGGTCGCCCGTCCGTTGCGCAACTTCGGTAAGTACACCATTACCGATTTTCTTGCGTTTCGGTATCCGCACGCCGTGATGCGTTTCCTCGTTCCCGTACTGATTGTGGTGAGCTTCACGGCCTACATCGTCGCCCAAATGAAGGCAGCGGGGATTACGGCCTACGCCTTGCTCGGAATCCCTTACGAGGTCGCTCTCACGTTCTCAGCCGTCGTCTTCATTCTCTATGTTTCCGTCGGCGGTATGGTGGCGGTGACATGGACCGATATTTTCCAGGGTACCCTCATGCTGTTCGTCGTACTGGGAACCGCCGTCGCACTGGTGTGGCGGGCCGGTTCTCCGATTGAGTTGACTGGCGGAGGCGACGCGAGCGGCACCGGATCTCGGCAGTCTGGGGAATCAACCCGTTGCCGGCTATCTGGGTTATTTCGTCATTTGGGCCACAGCGATCTCGATCATTCCGCACATCGTCATGCGGGTTTTTACCGCCAAGGATGCCGATCGCGCCCGCCTATCTCTCAACCTGGCCATGGTGGTTTACAGCGTCATGATCCTGGCCGCGGTACTTGCTATTGTGCCCGTAGGTAAGATCCAGTTCCCGGCGCTGGCGGATGCGGATCAGGTCTTTTTGAAAGTGATGGAGTTCGACTTTCCACCGATCGTCCGCGGTCTCGCCGTGGCGGCCGTCTTGGCGGCCGTGATGTCGACGACCGGTGCGCTGCTTCTCGCCTGTAGTTCCGCCGTCTCTCACGATCTCCTCGAGGGCTTCGCCGGTCTCGAGTTGAGCAACAAGGCTATGGCATGGACGCAGGTCGGGACGGCATGGGTCATTGGTGGTCTTGCACTTTATTGGGCCTATTCACCGCCCGAGCTCATTAGTGAGTTCTACACGGCTGCCATCGGGTGGATCAGCGCAGCGTTCTTTGTTCCCACCATCGCGGGTTTGTGGTGGAAAAAAGCGAACCTTGCCGGCGGGATAGCGGCACTCCTCACCGGAACGGTTGCTTACGCCCTCATACAATTCGGGCTGATTGAAGTGCCTCTCTCTCCGATCCTTGCCGCTCTACCTGCTAGTGCCCTGGCCATGTGGCTGGGAGGGCGCTTTGGCAGACCCGAAAAAGATGAAATGGTGCGGCATGTCGAACGGCTGCACCAAGTCGGCTGATGCTACAAGTACCGTTCCCGAAGCATTCCGATGTGATGAATCTCGTGACCGGCCATCTGATAGGCGAGGGCCCGCACCGTGAAATCGACTCCGCTTGCCGTTCCCTTTCTCAGCCACACGTCATCGTCAAAGCTTCTGAATAGCGCTATCGTTGACTGGCGGACGGCGTGAAACTCCTGTGCAAGAGCTTCCAAGGCTCGTGCATCGAAGTTGGCGATGTCAGCGTAATCGTTCTCTTCATATCCCGATAGGGGAGTCGTATCTCCGCGGGCAAAGCGAAGCGCACGATAAGAGAAGACCCGTTCACTGTCGCTCATGTGCCCCACCACTTGTTTGATGCTCCATTTGCCGGCAGCATATCGGTAGGCGGCTTTATCTTCACCGATGCTCTTCAAGAGGCTCACCGTTTCAGTGATGTTCTTCTCGAGCATCTCGAGAACGTTGCCGTCAGGTACCTTACCAATCAATCCTTCATAAATAGTTGAATATTCGTCCTTGTGTGGTCTTCCAAGCATGAGCGGCTCCTTCCGCTAGTGGGGTCACTAGTGGGGTCAGCCTCGGCCCCGAAGGGGGTTTTCCACAGTTTCCGAACGCCTGGGGCCTGGCCTGGCCCCAAAGCGAACACTATTCCATCTGGGGTTTTAGCCAACGGTCTAGGACGTCGCTCGTGTCTACGCCCGTCGCTTTCTTGAATATGGCCGGCAGCTCTTCGATGGTGAATGGCCTCTGGTTCTTTCGACTCCACTCCATGAGGTAGCGTAGTCCGTCGCGAAGTCTTTTAGTGTCACCGCTTTTTTCGCGGATGAGTGCATCCATGGCCGCGGCCATGAGTCCACCTCTGGAGAACACGTTCCGACCGGTCCGGAAATCTTCCGAATAGCGCGTAGAGGCCACGCGCGAAAGCTCTATGGCGGACATCTGGCGGATGAAGAGGGGCGCGGTCTCGAGATTGCGACGGAACCGCATTTGGAGCATCCGTTCGCGATACTCAAGGCCTTCCTCTTCGGGCAGGGTATCTGCTATGGCTTCTATCGCTGCGTACTGAGGGAATCCTTCGCTGAACCATATCGTGTCGAGAACCGGCGCCAGTTCCCAAGTGAAGGGGAAGTAGCCTTTGTTGTAGGCACGTTTGGGAATCCATGCATGGGCAAAATGGTGAGCGAAGTTGTAACTGGTGCGATCCAGCTCTCGTTGTTGAGAGCTCGACGTGATGCCTCGGTCGTCACTGAGATAAAACGTGGCACTGTCGAGATGCTCCATGCTGAAACCATAGGAGTGACGTTCTGACAGTGGACGCAGAAGCTCTTGATGAACCGTGTAGTGGGAAAAAGGAGCGTTCCCGAAATAGTCGAGAACCTGCGCCATTGCTTTTTCTGCGAGCCCCCCCATGATCTCGGCGTCCACGTCGCCTTCTGCGTAGAGCGCTAAGAAAAGGGGAACCGTCGAATCGAGCTTTTTAACCGAGAGAGAAGGTCCCGCCACGATTTGGGAGTCGGCCAGGCCATAGAAGTTCAACGCCTCACCTTGGGTGCGTCCGGTTGGTGGAGGACACTGGGGGGCCAATGTTGTCATCACCGGCCAATCGCCCGGAACCCGTATGGTGAGTTGAATGGGCCTGTCCTTGAAGCCTTCTAGGTAACCGAAGATGGAATAGCCCAGAAGGCTCAGGTAGCCGGCCCGAACCTTGGACGTGTCGGCAGCGGAATAGATTTCCTGCTCCATCTGGCGGATGGTGACGTCATAGGTGATCCGTGCGACCGCGGCTTCAACGTCTCCCACTTGCCATCGTGGTCCGTCCTCTCGAGTCACGGGGAGGGTTCTGTCGTTCGCGTCATAGGCTTGGACGCCGGAAACGAAACGGTCGAAAGGCTGCTCTCCGTAACCCATGGGAATCGCCCGGGGTATGACAAGGACTTGCGGGCCAGGGACCATGCTTGATGACTCGATGCTCACGTGAATCAGAATCTAAGCCCGGTTCGGGATATGAAACGCGATATGTGAGCTTTTCCTGAGAGATGAGAAGGGTAGGATGGAGCAGCACGAACCCGAGAATCATCCATCGACAGTTGAGCATGTTGGAACCTCCGAGAGGTGATTCTAGGCCAGACTCGACACTAAAAGGAAGCCGCCGCGCGGCGAGGTATGCGCGACCTCCAAGTTCGTGTGGGTTGTTGGGCCGAGAAATGACGTAGCATCCAGCTTCCTTGAGTTCTTGAGTTCTTGAGTTCTCGAGCTCTTGGATTCTGTTCTGTTGCCTTGTCAAACAAAGGACCGCCGCGACACGGCTCGCGACGGTCCTTAGATGTTAGGTACCTTTTTTGCGTTCGAAGACGATTTTGCCGTCGACGACAACGATTTCCGATTGACCCCAGGTGCTGAGCGGGTGCTGGCTCCAAATGACCAGGTCCGCATCTTTGCCTGTTTCAATACTGCCCAGACGATCGGCGACCCCTAGGATCTTCGCCGCGTTGAGGGTCATGGCCTTCAGTGCTTCCGCTTCCGGCAGTCCATGGGCGCGAGAAATGGCGGTTTGTAGAACAACCGAAACCCCACTCGAGTCATCGGTTGACATCGCGATCGTGACTCCTGCTTCGTGGAGTCGGGCTGCGTTCTCCTCTGTGTGCGCATAGAACTCGAAACGACCACCTCCGCCAGCTCCTATCATATTCGGTCCCACCACCACGGGAATCTGGGCTGCGGCCAGTTTGTCGGCAACCTTGTGGGCCCCGTGGCCGACATCGATGACGAGGTCGATATCAAACTCTTTTTTGAGTTTGGCGATATTGACGATGTCATCGGGTCGGTTGGCTTGGACACGAAGGGGTATCTCTTTTTTGAGAACCTTCACGAGGGCTTCCTGGCCGAGGTCGCGCCGAGTAGGCTTCGTCGCCATGTAGGCTCGTGCCTCGATGAGGGCTTCTCGAATGAGGGAGATCGTGCCCATTCGGGTTTGCGGTGCTTTGTCGTCGAAGGACTGTTTGGGGACTTCTCCCACGGACGCGCTCATGCCGGCCTCTTCGCTGACGATATAAGTGGAAGGACGTCCCGCCAGCTTGACGACGGCGCCGTAGCCTCCGATGACGTTTTGCGGCCCAGGCGTAATATAGGCCGAAGTAACTCCGGCTCGGAGCCAATCCGAATTGGGTCTCGCCGCGAAGGACTCGATGATGTGGACCTGGGGCACCACGGGGCTCGACGTTTCCCACAGATCGGCCATACCGACGCCGAAATAACACCGGGCATCGATCATCCCTGGTGTGACGATGAGACCCTTGGCGTCGATGACTTCGATCCCCGAAGGTATTTGCGCGTTCTTTCCGACGTCAACGATCTTCCCGTCCTCGATCAGAACGACCCCGTCTTCGATGACGCCAGACGAGATGGTATGGATTTGCCCTCCCCGAATGGCAAGGTCTTGTCCTTGGAGCGGAACAGCTACCAGGATGAGGACGAAGGCGAAAAGCACGAAATTTCGGTTCAACATGTTCTTCCTCCTTTCTCGCTGTAGCCGATTACTCGAAGACACAAAAGCCCGTGCTTCGGTTGTAGACTTCCTTGCCTTCGATAAAAACCTGTTCGACGTGGGTATCAATCTCCAGAGGCTCTCCACTCATGATGAGGAAATCGGCGTCTTTTCCGACTTCCAGGCTCCCGATCCTGTCCGCGAGATGAAAGAGCTCCGCCGAGTTAATCGTGATGGTTTTGAGAGCTTCTTCTTTGGACATCCCATTTCGCGCCAACATGGTGGCGGCGTGACGGATGTAGAACTGGGGTCCGTCGGGATGGTCCTGTTGTATGGTGACTTTACCGCCGAGCTCGGCAAACTTCACCGCGGCCTTCCAGCGTGGATGCTCGCGGCCCATTCCGGTAAAGCAAGGACCCAAGCTGATGGGATAGCCCGCCTCGGCGGTCTCTTCCACCATATGCTCGAGCCCCGAGGCGTGGATGAAGAACATGTCCAAGTCGAACTCCTTGGCGAGACGGATGGCGATTTGCATCGCCAAGGGATTCGTTGCATGGATACCGATGACTTCTTCTCTTTTCAAAACCTTCGCCAGAGATTCCAATTGAGGATCGCGTTTCGGAGACGTCGCCCCGCCGTCGGCGTCGGTGGCAGACTCCTGCGCTTCCATGTATTCCTGAGCCGCGACGAGATGTTCACGCAAGATCGAAGCGACTCCCATATGCGTGGTGGGGTAAATACGCCGATCTCGAAACGTGGTTCGGATAGCCATTTTGTGACCACCCGAGGCGTAGTACATATCGTCTGTCGTACCGCCGCGCATCTTAAGAATCGCTGCCCAACCACCATTCGGTGTCTGGCTTCCCGGTGTGATGTTCATGGTCGTGACGCCTGCCGCAAGGGCAATCTTAAACGCGCTATCCGTGCTGTCGATGGAATCGATCCCCTGGAGCTGGGAGTTGATGGGGCCTGAGATTTCATTGTTGTCGAGATCTGCGGGAACCCAGAGTTTTTTCATCCCCATGTGTGAATGGTTCTCCACGATACCCGGCATCACGACCCGGCCCTTGGCGTCGATGATCTTCGCGTTGTTGGGGATCGATACGTCCGCGCCGATGGCGGTGATTTTTCCGTCCGTTACGATCATCACGCCCGAGGGGATCACCGGTCCAGTGACGGGATAGATTTCGGCATTCCGGACGGCCAGCACGTCCTGTGCTGGTGCAGGTGCCGGCATTTAGCGCCAGAAAAGCAGCGAGGAGTATCGCGAACTTGAAAAGGAACGGTTTGCAGAAACGCATACGCTGTCCTCCTTGTGGTTGCTGGCCGGAGCTAACCTAATACGAAGAACGGGTAAGGCGCAAAAAGGAAGCCGCCGCGCCGAAGCGCGGCGGCCATGGGTAGACCCTTGAGCGCAATTGTCTAGAAGCGGAAGACGAACGTCAACTGGAGCGCCCGCGGCGATTGGAGGCTCCGCTTTTGGAGGTAGTTCGAGTTCCAGGTCTGGTTGGCACCGTTGTAGGTGTACTGGTGGTGGCCGCTCGCGTTGGGCAGATTGAAGATGTTGGCGGCCACCTCGAGCTCGCGTCTTCCGCCAAGCTCGATTGTCTTCGCGATCTTGAGACCGAGACTCTTCACCGATGACGCCCGGACCTGTCCGTCGCTTCGGGTCGGACCCACGAAACGGGTGATGGTGGACAGCGGATTCGTCTGTCGGATCCCGTCTCGCTCACCACGGTGCCGGGGCCGAACTGTAGTACGTCCGGATCGTCGCGTTGAGCTGCTCGAGAAGCGGTCCGGTCCAAGGACCGGCCAAGCTGGGTGTAGCTCGCGGCGAGCATGATGCCCCAGGGAGCGTTCCAGGTTGCGCCGAGCCGGATGGAGTATTTCCGCCACATCGGCCCATAGGTGGACGTCGTACCGAGATCCAAGCTGTTGTCGTCACGAAAACCGCGGGTCGGGTAGATGAGCCGGTTGTTGGGATAGGCGTCCGGCTGGATGAAACGCGCCGGGTCGGTCGGATTCCAGGTGCCGTCCAAGTGCTGCCACTGCGTAGTGAAGCCGGCCATGAACTGGACTTTGCCGGGCAGCCTCTGGGTGGCGGTCAACTCGAGAAGATGGAGAATCTGCTTGTCATACTCGTTGTTGGTCATCTGGAGGATCCGACCGCGATCGGGATCGACCCGACCGAACCCGCCGAATGGCTGGTACGGTCCGTCCGGGTAAAACCCGTTGACGTCGACTTGCGCGTAACGGTGGTTGAAGCGGCGATACACATAGGCCACATCGAGGGAGAGTTGCCTGGGGAACTGCTTGCGGAAGCCGACGATAGCCTCGTCGACCCAGGGCTGATGGAGGTCGGGATCGAACTCGGCCTCAGCGATCGTTGGCCTTGGTTTGTGGTGTGAACCTCTCCGTGTCCCGAAGATGCCGTCCAGGTTGTTGTCATAAATCCAACGGCTCGAGGATGTGCTGCTGGGTCCGGTGCTGGTGGCGAAGTCGCGACCGCCCACCTGCTCGTGCACGCGGACGAAGCTCCCCCGGAGACGTTTCGTGCGTCCTCGGTCAACATGTATGAGAAGCCGACGCGCGGCCCGAGCGCCAAGGCGTTATCCATCCGTACGAAGTCGAAGATATCATCCTTCCGGTGGACCCAATCGAGACGAACGCCTAGGTTGAGGGTGAACCTTGGGTGGGGTTTCCAGGCGTCCTGGATGTAGACGCCGATGTCGCGGTCCCGCGCAGCGAGAGTCGGAACGGTAATGGGATCACGATAGAGCCGAGCGAAGGGGACGGATCCCTGGCTCGGGTCGTTCTCGTCGATCAGGACATGATATTCATTGGTGAAGCCGTTGTTCCGATATTGGGTCTCCTCGTCACGCTTCATAGAGGACACGTAGAATCCGGTCTGAAACTCGTGTGAACCGCCCCACCCTTCGAAGTATTTGGTCACGTCGCCACGCGCCAGCACGATGGAGGCGGGCTGGAGGCTCATGGAGGCGATGTTCTCCCCTTCGAGAATGAATCCACTTCCCGTCAGACGCCCGCCCGACAATACGGCGTTCTCATAAACATCGACCTCGGGGCCGCTTCCGGGAGCGTTGTCTATAGTGCTTTGGTCGTTGCCGCTCTTGTTGTTGTAGTTCATCGTGATCTGTGATGTGGTGTCGCTGCTCCACACCGACGTCAGCTTTCCGCCGAAAAGGTCACCGCCATGACCGTAGACCAGACGTGGCGTATAGTTGTACTCTCGGTCACCCCACACCTCGTCCCGGTCATTTTGCCAATAACCATTCAACGTGTGATTGGGGTTGAGTGTAGCGGTGATCTTTGCGTAGGGCTGATCGCTCTCATAATCATTGTTGAACGCATCGAAAGCGGTTCCAAGCTTTGCCGGGGTGTAGGCCTCCAGGAGCCCCACTTCTCGGCCGGTGCGGCTGATGCCGTTCGACATGCGCGCGCGCCGGAAGGCTGCAAAGAACCAGACCCGGTCCTGTTTGATCGGACCGCCGAAAGCGACATCGAGCTGATTGACTTTCTGCCTCGTGGGGTTGCCGACGACATTTCCCACCCCGGGATCGGGGGAGTTATCGGAGCTCCAGTCGATGTCTTGGTAGGCCCAGCCCACCGAGCCGGCGAAGCTGTTGCCTCCGCTCTTAGTGACCACGTTGATCACCATGCCAGTGGCCAGCGGCTCGGAGGCCTGCACCCCACCGCTCTTGACTTGGACGTCTTCGATCATATCCGCACCCATGGCGACGTAAGTCACCTGTGCGTCCTGGTAGTTTTCCGCCTTCATACCTTCGAGCTGAATGGCGTGGTGAAAGTGCTCGCTGCCGTGTCCGAAATAGACCATGCGGCCACTGCCGTCGTCGAAGGGCCTGGCGTTGATACCCGGGGTCAGCTCGAGGAAGTCGCTCCAGTTGCGGTTGGCCTGAATGGGCATGTGTCTCTGGAATTCACCCTCGATGTTGAGCACGTTGCTGGGGCTGGCGATCTCGAGCATGGGGGTTTCAGCGGTGACGGTGATGGTCTCTTGCACCGAGCTGATCGAGAGTGTGGCGTCGACGCTGTAGTTCGCACCGGCGCGCAGCACGATACCTTCCTGCCGATACGAAGCGAAGCCTGGCATTTCGAACGTCAAGTGGTAAGTACCCGGCGGAAGGTTGCGGATACGGTACTGGCCCGTACCATCCGTTGTGGCGACACCGGGAGCCATCAAGGCGTCCGACTCGGCCGTAACGGTGACACCCGGCAAGACAGCGCCAGACTCGTCTCTGGCGTAGCCCCGAAGACTGCCGTCACCGGTTTGGCCAAAGGCGAAGCCTACGAGGGTTAATGCGACGAAAACGAGGACGATGCGACGCAACATAAGAAATACCCTCCTTCTTTTTGCTATTGCTCAATGAGTCCGATTGCTGATCTCCTTTCCAAGAAACAGAAGTTCTCTGGATTCAACAATATGCACGATTCATGCCCTCTAATCCAGTGAGTAGACTCTGGAACGTCATTTTAGAATGAGTAGGATGGACACTCATCTAGTGAGTGATGGAAATGAGGCAAAGCCAGTTGGTCCAACTACTTGGATACTGCATCCATAATTTTGGATATGATGGAGAGTATTGTGTTGGCGCCTCTTGACAACGTCGTCAAACGTACGTATATTTGAAACGAACGTATGAATGAATCGGAGGAGCAATTCGTATGAGTGATTCCAGAGATACGAAGACTCGGATCTTGGACACGGCGGAGCAACTCTTTGCAGAACGAGGGTACGCATCTACTTCCCTCAGGAACATCACAACGGAAGCCGGAGTGAACTTGGCTTCGGTGAACTACCACTTCGGTTCCAAGGAGACCCTTCTCTACCAGGTATTGGCACGCCGCCTGGGCCCGATCAACGAAGAGCGAGTTCGTCTGCTTGATCAGGCGGCGGCGAAAGCCGGGGATGACGAACCCGATCTGGAGGATGTCATCCGGGCTTTTCTCTTGCCGGCTTTCCAGGCATTTCAAGAAAACGGTGAGCAGGGAGCGCAGTTCATGCAACTCATTGGTCGCACCCATTCGGAAATCAACGATCAATTCAGGAACCTCTTCTTGGACCTTTTCCGGAACGTCATACAGAGGTTCACGTTGGCCTTCCAACAAGTTTTTCCGCATTTGTCGGAAGAGGAAGTCAGATTGAAGCTCTTCTTCTTGGTAGGTGCCATGGCACATACCTTGGCATGGAGCCAGAAAGTCGAATGGCTCCCCAAAGGCAATGAGTCTCGAACCATGATTTACGAAACGCTCGTGCAGTTTGCGACCGCCGGTATGCGGGCGGCGGTTCCCGTAGTCGAACAAGGAAGGATGTCATGAAGGTGAAGCTGATTTCTGCTGCACTGCTGTTGTCGATAGGATGTGTTTCCGCACCCAAAGTCAAAGAAGCCCAGCTCGACGTTTCCCATCCAGATACTTGGACGGCCGCCGAAACACCAATAGGTGAAATCGACCAGCAGTGGTGGACGGATTTTGGCGAGCCCGAGCTCGTGAGGATCGTAGAGATCGCTCTCACCCGGAACAATGACCTTCTAGCAGCCGCGGCCCGTGTCGATCAGGCGGCGGCGCAAGCGCGCATCACGGGTGCCGACCTCATGCCCACCGTCAATGCCGGGCTCAATGGTCAAAAGCGAAAGCAGAATTTCATCGGTTTCCCGATTCCGGGTGCGCCGCCGGGCGAAGTGCTGAGTACCACCGTCACGACCTATGGTGTTTCCTTGAACGTTTCCTGGGAGCTCGATCTCTGGGATCGTTTGGGTGCGAGAGCCCGGGCGGGGATTGCGGATCTTCAAGCCGCCGCGGCGGATTATCGGGGCGCACAACTCTCGGTTGCGGGCCAGACCATGAAGGCTTGGTTTGCTGCGGCGGAAGCCAATCAGCAGCTTGCCCTTGCCGAAGCCACCGTCGAGAGCTTCACCCGATCCACGAACCAAGTTCGACAGCGCTACGAATCAGGGATTCGCTCCTCACTGGACCTTCGTCTGTCGTTAGCGAATCTCGCCGGCGCTAAAGCTTTGCTGAAGATGCGGCGTCAGCAACTCGATGCGACGACGCGGCAGCTCGAGGTGCTCCTCGGGCTTTATCCTGGACGGGAGTTGCAGGTTCCGAAGGAGCTTCCCGACACGCCACCGCCCATCCCAGCGGGGCTTCCTGCAGATCTCATCGACCGGCGGCCGGACCTTGCAGCGGCGGAAAGACGTCTTGCCGCATCGGATGAAAGACACAAAGCGGCTCGGAGGGATCGTTATCCCAGATTCAGCCTCACGGCCACGGGCGGGACGTCGACCAAAGGATTGACGGACCTAGTGGATGGTGACTTCAGCGTTTGGAGCCTTGCTTTCAATCTGCTTCAGCCCGTGTTTCAAGGCGGGCGATTACGGGCAGCGGTGGACCTTACCGAAGCGCAAGCGGATGAATCCCTCATCAACTATGCCGCGGCCGCGCTTCGAGCTTATTCGGAGGTGGAAACGACGCTTGCGGCGGAGGAGTACCTTTCCGAGAGGGAGGCCGACCTCGCGTACGCTGCCGAGCAGTCCCGTGCCGCAGAACGTTTGTCCGAGGATCGCTACGGAGCGGGTATCGAGAATTTCATTACCGTGCTCGAGTCCCAGCGACGAGCGCTAACGGCTGATGGCGAGTGGATTACGGCCCGCCGTCAACGACTCGAGAATCGCGTCGATCTCTACCTGGCGCTCGGCGGCGGGTTCGAGCGTAAGGAGCCCTTGCCAACGAGTACTCGATTGACATCTCCCGACGAGACGGAGACTGAAAAATGAACGATAAGCAAATGAAGGTTTTACGGGTCGTACTTCCCTTGGCGATTTTGGTCTTTGCCGTGATGGCGGCGGTCGCGATGGTCAGCTTGAGACCAGACGTCGAAACACGGCCTCCCGACATCAAACCGCCTTTGGTGAGGATTGCCGATGTGACCCTCGAGGATCGGCAACTAACTGTCACGAGCCAGGGAACGGTGAGTCCTCGTACGGAGAGCGCTCTCGTCCCTGAAGTTTCCGGTCGTGTGATTTGGGTCTCACCCCATTTTGTTTCCGGGGGCTTCTTTGAAAAGGGTGAAGCGCTTCTGAAGGTTGACTCCCATGATTACGAGCAGGCGGTGATCCGGACCCGAGCCGAAGTGGCCAACGCCAAACTTCGATTGGCTCAGGAAGAAGCCGAGTTCAAAGTCGCTCATAACGAGTGGGAGGATTTGGGAAAAGGGGAGGCGACGCCGCTCACTCTGCGCGAGCCGCAGCTAGAAAACGCCAAGGCGGCACTGGCTGCCTCGGAAGCCAACCTCGTCACCGCAGAGAGAAACCTGGAACGAACGCAGATCCGGGCTCCCTATGTGGGCCGAGTTCGGCAGAAAAGTGTCGATGTAGGGCAGTTCATCACGATCGGGGCCCCCGTGGGTGCTGTCTACGCCATCGATTATGCCGAGATTCGCCTGCCGCTTCCTGACAGCGACTTGGCCTATGTGGACTTACCGCTCGTGTTCCGTGGTCAAAGAGCGAACCCGAAGGGACCCAAGGTCACTCTGCGGGCCAACTTTGCCGGCGAGACGAATGAATGGGAAGGCCGTATCGTCCGCACGGAAGGCGAGATCGATTCGATGAGTCGCATGGTTCATGCTGTGGCGCAGGTGACGGATCCTTACGGTCGTGGAAAAGACCCCGACCGTCCGCCTCTTGCTGCGGGCCTTTTCGTAGAGGCGGAAATCGAAGGACACCTAGCCACAGACGTTGTCATTCTGCCTCGGGCCGCGCTCCGTGGCGAAAGTCAGGTGCTCGTTGTGGACGAAGAGGACCGTCTGCGTTTCCGCGATGTGGACATTCTCCGAGTGACTCGGAAAGAGGTCGTCATACGCGGGGGGCTTTCCGCCGGTGAGAGGGTCTGTTTGTCGCCGCTGGAAGCAGTGACCGATGGTATGAAGGTACGGACCGAGGAACGCGAGATGACCAGTGCCGATGGAGGTCAATCGTGAATCGCGCCATCGACTGGTTTGCAAGAAACCCTGTTGCGGCCAATTTGCTCATGGTGCTCATCGTCGCTGCCGGGTTCGTGACCGCCTTCGCCGTAAAAAAGGAGGTTTTTCCCGAGTTCGATTTGGATCAGATCAACATCACCGTTCCCTATCTAGGCGCTTCTCCGGCAGAAGTCGAGGAAGCGGTTTGTGTTCGGATCGAGGAAGCGATTCAAGGCATCGACGGCATCAAGCAAGTCACCTCGACGGCATCGGAGGGTTCCGGACGGGTGAACGTGGAGCTCGAGCTGGGCGCCAACAAGAGCAAAGTGGTCGATGATGTGAAATCCAAAGTCGATGCCATCGATACCTTTCCCGAGGAAACGGAAAAGCCCATCATCCAAGAGGTCACGGCGCGTCGACAAGTCATCGACGTGGCGGTATGGGGAGATACCGATGAGCGGTCCCTCAAAGTCGTAGCGGAACAAGTCCGCGATGAGCTTCTGGCAATGCCTGGAATCACCCAGGTGGATCTAACGAACGCTCGGCCGTACGAAATCTCTGTCGAGGTTTCGGAGGAAAAGCTGCAACGCTACGGTCTCACATTCGATCAGGTCGCTCGCGCCGTGCGTTCTTCTTCTCTCGACCTTCCTGCGGGCTCCGTGAAGACAGATGGCGGAGAGGTTCTTCTGCGCACCAAGGGCCAGGCTTATCGGGGCGAGGAGTTCGAAGATCTCGTCCTGCTGTCGCGCCAGGATGGGACGCACGTACGTTTGGGCGAAATCGCTCGGGTCGTCGACGGTTTTGCCGACACGGATCAGTTGTCTCGTTTTCAAGGGCAACCGGCGCTCGTGATCCAGGTATTCCGTACGGGCGAGCAAGCCGCTCTGGATATTGCTGAGAAGGTCCATGCTTACGTCGAGAGCAAGGGACCGGCTTTGCCGGAAGGGCTTCATCTTACGCCGATTCAAGACAGCTCCAAGATCCTTCGCGATCGATTGGATCTTCTCATGCGTAACGGCCGAAACGGGTTCATTTTGGTGGTATTGACACTTGCCCTGTTCCTGCGATTTCGTCTTGCGTTTTGGGTCAGCTTGGGAATTCCCATTTCCTTTTTAGGCGCTTTGTGGCTTCTTCCCGGGCTGGATATCTCAATCAACATGATTTCTCTTTTTGCCTTCATCGTTGTTCTCGGCATCGTGGTGGATGACGCCATCATCGTGGGTGAGAACGTCTTCACGCATCAATCGCGGCATGGCAAGAGACTGAAAGGTGCCATTGAAGGAACCCTGGAAGTGGCAACACCTGTCATTTTTGCGGTGCTGACGACGGTGGCGGCATTCAGCCCTCTCGTGGGTGTAGAAGGCATCATGGGTAAAGATGATGAGGAACATTCCTCTCGTCGTCATCCCTTGTCTTTTGTTCTCTCT
The DNA here is from genome assembly GCA_963697355.1 of uncultured Acidobacteriota bacterium. Taxonomy (GTDB): domain Bacteria; phylum Acidobacteriota; class Vicinamibacteria; order Marinacidobacterales; family DATDRI01; genus CAVONV01. Next base: position 266,925 of record CAVONV010000011.1, on the reverse strand, counting down.
CGTGGAGTGTCTTTTCATCCTCCCGGCCCATCTTTCTCACATGAAGAAGCAAAAAGCCTCCAATGGAGACGACCAAGGACGCGGCGGCTGCTAAACCAGAGGGTTCGTGGGGACGATTCCAGACTCGAGTCGCCGACGGGCTCCAATGGTTCATCCATCATGCCTATCGGCCCTCTCTCGAGCTGGGTCTCCAATGGCGCTACGCCACGGTCGCCGTCGGTGTAGCGACGCTCATCATCACCCTAGGCATCGTGGGAGCGGGCTGGATCAGTTTCGTCTTCATGCCGCCTGTAGAAAGCGACTTCATCTCGGTATCGTTGACCATGCCGCAAGGAACGCCCGTCGAGGTGACCTCCGAGGCCCTTCGCGTTTTGGAGCAGAGTGCGAGGACGTTCGCCGGGAGTGATGGGGACAGAGTCAGGTATGGACCCTTTTCAGACGGTCTCGGCGATCCATAGGCGGACAATCGAGAGCCCAACAAGGACCTCCAGGCATGACCGCAAGCAATCAGGTGTCGCTCGTCCCACCTGGGCGAGGTCTTCATCGAGTTGGCCCCGGCTGAGGAACGAACCTTTACCAGTACCGAAGCCGTGAATCGCTGGCGCGAGCGAACCGCGGCCATCCCCGACGTCGTGCAGCTCAAGTTCAACGCGTCCTTGTTCTCGGCAGGGGAGGATATCAACGTCCAGTTTACTGGCCCGGACATCGACGAGCTTCGCGCCGCTGCCAATGAGCTCAAGGCCCGACTGGAGGAATATGCCGGCGTTTACGAGATTGCCGACTCGTTCCGGGAAGGGAAGAAGGAGATCAAGCTCAACATCAAGCCGTCGGCCGAAGTGCTGGGCCTTACGCTGACGAACCTCGGTCGACAGGTCCGACAAGCCTTCTACGGCGAGGAAGCCCAGCGAATCCAGAGGGGCCGGGACGACGTCCGCGTCATGGTTCGCTATCCCGAGAGCGCGCGTCGGTCGATTGGAGATCTCGAAGAGCATGCGTGTGCGCACACCCGAGGGCAGGGAAGTTCCCTTCAGCGAAGTGGCGGTGGTGGAGCAGGGGCGCGGCTATGCCACGATCACGCGGGTGGATCGGCGTCGTGCGATCAACGTCACCGCTGACGTGGACGAAGAGCAAACGACGTCGGGTGAAGTTCTTGGTGACTTGGCGGCCAATGTCATACCCGGAATTCTTGCCAGCCACCCTGGAGTTACCTACACCTTCGAGGGCACGCAAGCAGAGATGCGGGACTCCATGGGAGGATTGCAGCGTGGGTTCGTGATTGCGCTCGTCATGATCTACGCTCTTTTGGCCGTTCCGTTGAAGTCCTATGCGCAGCCTGTGGTCATCATGAGTGCCATTCCCTTCGGCATCGTCGGCGCGATTTGGGGCCACATCATCATGGGGATGCCTCTCACGATCCTGTCCATGTTCGGAATCGTCGCCTTGGCCGGTATCGTGGTGAACGACTCACTGGTCATGGTGGATTTCATCAATCGCAATCGGCAATCCACAGGGGATCTCGCGGTGGCGGTGAGGCAGGCCGGCGTCGTCCGCTTCCGTCCGATTCTCCTGACCTCGTTGACGACGTTCTTCGGCTTGCTTCCGCTGTTGATGGAAAAAAGCATGCAAGCCAAGTTCATGGTCCCCATGGCCATATCCTTGGGCTTTGGAGTGGTCTTTTCCACTTTTATCAGCTTGGTGCTGGTGCCGGCAGGCTACTTGATCATGGAGGACCTCAAGACGGGATTGGGGAATCTGCCGAGCTTCTTGCGTCGGATTTACGGCGTTGAGTCCGCTCGGGTGATGGTCCACACGAGCCATCAAGAGGAACCGCCGCAATCATAAGAGGGGAGCCTGTCTCCGTGGAGTCATCCGGCGCTTTGAATAGTGGTTTCCGAGAAGCTCAAATTGAGCTTACACCCTGGGCCTTGATGCGGCAGGATCGATAGCCCTCCACCGAGAAGCTCGGTCACGCGCTTCGCCGCCAAGAGCCCGACACCAGCTTCAATCCCACCTGGCCGTTCGCGCCATTGCAGATCGAACCAACGATCCCACGATGAGTCCGGTGGTCGGTGGACCTCTTGAGAAACCTGCAAAACGACCGTTCGAGATAGGTCATCGCGCGAGAGGCGGACGGCAACCTCAGCAGCTCGGCCTCGGCGGGCCAGCGGCAGAATGGTGTCCAGTGCTCCTCTCACGGCCACATACACCAGACGTCGGTCGGTTCTCAACGAGCACTGGCCCTGAACACTCTTAGTAAGGCTTATGTTTGCCAGATCGTGCTCGATGTCGTAGAGGTGAAACACCTCATCTAAGACCGTAGCGGCGTCAAAGTTCGATAGAGTCAGTTTCGGCGTGGAGCTCATCAGCATGGCTCCCCATGTCAAACAGATAGCTCGTTGTGCTTCGGCTTGAGTCGTATCGTTCGCAACTCGGGTTACCGGAGAGTCACCGCTCTCACTCAATTGGCGAAGACAGGAGTGCAGGGTTTGGAAGCTCCGGCCAAGAATCGGAAGCACATGCTTCAACAACGTTCGTTCGTTGGACGACTCTCGTGCTCGACTGTCGTCGCCAAGGAGATTCGTCGCTTCCTTTAGTCGTCGCGCTTGGTGGTCATCGACGTCGTAGAGCCAGCAGGGTACTTCGGTCAAACCGGCGGCCTTCGCTGCCGCAAGCCGCTTCGCTCCGGCCACGAGCTCATAGCGACTCCGGCGCCGGCGGACGATGAGCGGCTGAAGTACTCCGAGCTCGGCGATGGAGTCGGTGAGAGGTCCGATGGCGAACGCATTATTCGCCGTCTCTAGAATCTGATTCACAGGCAGGCGGATGACTTGTCGCGCGGCCTTTGCAGAAAACAGCTCGTCAACGTAATGAGCGTCGTGACGCATCTTGTACTGGATGGGTAATCCTTCCTTCCCGTCGGTGTCAACTGACGAGCGCCAGACCCCCGCCTCGAAAAGGTCTGTTTCCATGTCGCGCAACTCGTCGAATGGGAAGGTATCGAAGGATTTGGGCACCAACTTCTCGTGTTCTGACTTCGCCATGGGTTCTACCTCCACCGACTGGTAGGACGAATACCGTTGCTCCGGGCACGAGCATGGATAGAAGCGCCGCCTGAGCAAGCCTCAAAGCCCGGTCGGCCGTTGCGGGCGTTTGCACCCTTATCCCCCCAGAGACGCCGTGTGTTGACTCCCACTTGGAGACAGAAAATTGTCCGGATAGGCCCACATTGTAACCAAGTTTTTCTTGGTGTCGAGCTTTTTCTTCGGGCAGTAGGATAGGCCTATCCAAATTGTTGGATCGCCTTGTGAAGTCTCAGGAATGAGAAACCGTGCGTCGGTCGGGCTCTTCTAATCCGATGTCGAGCATTTTCGCCGTGAGCTCGGGCTTGCGGGTCAGGGCTCGGCGCTGGAAGGGGCTCGCGAGCAACCTCCAAATATCAGACCACTTCATATAACGACCAAAAGTGCGAATAAGCTTGAACGTCTTGATAGGACGCCAGAATATCCGGCGGGCGAAGAGCAATGCGTAACCCTTCTTTCGGGCGCGGTTCACGACCTCACTGGGTAGAATCGTGGGATCGATGTCGGAGCACTTGAACCATTTGTTCCAGTCCCGTTCGTCGTCGATGATCCCTCGATCGATGTATTCTCTCCACAAGGGCGTTCCTCGGTAGACGCATAAGCGATTGAAGCCGAAAGTGTCCAGCTGCAATCGGGCCGCAAAGCGAAAGCTCTCCAGGATGTCCTCTTCCGTTTCGTCCGGCGAGCCCACCAGAAAAAAACCGTGGGCTCTTTCGATCCCATGCCGTTTCGTCTCGCTCACCGCGTGCTCGATCTGTTCTAGTGTTTGGCTCTTGTTGAGCCGATCCAGGACCTTTTGCGTTCCGGCCTCGACACCGTACGCGAGCCATCGGCAGTTCGCCTTGCCCATGATCGGCAGTTGATCGACGGCGACCGAATCTACCCGCCCCTCACAACCCCAGCCGAACTCGAGCCCACGGTCGATGATGCCGCTGCAGATTTCATTGATACGCTTACGTTTCAACAGAAAGTGGTCATCTGTGAAATAGATCGAGCGATAGCCTGCATCATTGAGTTGCTGCATTTCACCCAATACGTGCTCCGGAGAGCGACAGCGCCATTTGCCGTTGGCAAGAGAAGGGATGTCGCAATAGATGCAGCCATAGGGACAACCCCGAGACGTTTGAATCGTGCAAAATCTGTCGAGAGAGAGCACAGCCGGTACGTCAAGAGGTAAGGATTCGATATAGTCGATGGGAAGAGTGTTCCGCTCCGGGTAGGGGAACTGGTCCAGATCCCGAATGATGGGACGCGGTGCATTCTGGACGATCCGGTCCCCGTCCCGCCAAACCAAGCCTTCCACCGTGTCGAGGCGATCGAGATTGTCTAAGTAGTCTGGTAGAAGCTCTTCGCCTTCACCAACCCCAACGCAGTCGGCGTAGCGACAGTCTTTCAGGACGTGAGTCGCATTCATGGTGGCGAAAACACCACCGAGGATGATCGGAATGTCCGGTACTTGCGACTTCAGTTGCTCCGACAATTTCTTGACTGCCGGATAGGTGGTCGTAGAAAGAAACGAGAGTGCAACGACGTCAGGTCGTTCGTCCACCGCCGCCTGAACAATATGCTCGTCCCTCATTTGAGGATGACAAGTGTCGAACATCCGCACCTGGTGACCTTGCCGCTTCAGCACGGGGGCGAGGGTTTCGATCCCGAGGGGGGGGAACGCCATGACCTTGACACGTTTGTCACCCGGCCTCGAGCCACCCAGCTCTTGCGGCAGCATCTGAAAGTAGTCGTTGTCTCTAACGTATATCAGAAAAACGTGCATCTAGAAGTGCCTCTGGTTTACGCTCTCGAGGACGTGCCAAGGTGTCCGTTGACGATCCACCGCTCGACCATGTAGAGCTGTTTACTCCCGGTGCATTCTATCGAATCGTGCTGATGATGGGTACGTTATCCGTTCGTCGTTGAGCGGATCTCCGTGTCGTCGAGGCTGATGCCTCATGGTTCGAACCCACTTTCTTCGCATTTATGCTTGACTTCTGTGAAGCATTGGATTAATTGTTGTTAATCCCTTCCCAGCCAGGGGTTTGTTCCAAATGGGCGGTCCAAGACCGCCGGAGAACCCCACCAGTGACATAGTACTGGTCGTTGGGTGTTGGTGCGCCGAAACGGCGCTTTGTTTGTATCAAGTACTTCATTTGGGTGAGCAAGAGCAATGTATCTACATCACTATGGTCTCAGAGACCGACCTTTCAAGTTAGCGCACGATCCTGCCTACTACTATCCGGCTGCTCACCAGGTTCCGATCAATGAGCTTTGCTATGTCATTGAAGAGCGTCAAGGCCTTGCCACGCTCATTGGTGAGCCCGGCACCGGAAAAACCACGATTCTGAAACGCCTGTTACAGATCCTCGGCCCTCAGCAGAAGGGAGTCTTTCTGTCGGACGCTTCGCCGGGAAGGAAATCTCTTCTTTCCAAACTTCATGCCGCCTTGGAGATTCCAAGCTCCAACCTGGCCTTCGGCGAGGAAAGTCTGAAGACGTTTCTCATCAACGGGCCGCATATCACGTTGGTCCTACTCGTCGATGAGGCTCAGAATCTTACTAGGAAGCAACTGCAGGAAATACAACAACTTACGAATCTAGAGCACGAGAAAAGAAAACTGATCGACATCATTATGGCAGGCCAACCTTCGCTTGTGGAATCGCTTGCAACTCCGGAGTTGGCTGCCTTGCAGCAACGCGTGGCTGTTCGAACCCAACTGGAGCCGCTCGATATCGTGCACACACAGGCCTATATCAAACACCATCTGAGGACTGCGGGGTCGCCGGATACCGATATTTTCTCTTCTCAGGCGATTCAGGCCATTCAGCAGCATTCCTTCGGGATTCCGCGACTCATCAATATCATCTGCGATCGTAGCTTGATTGTTGGATTCGCCAAAGACGTCTGGAAGATCGGCGAAGAGGAAGTCCAAGAGGCTATTTCCGAGCTGAGAATAGTACAGGATGTAGCCGAACCCCCCCCGCACGAAAAGAGTGAGTCAACGATGGGTGGTGAACCATTGACGACGCTCGGTTCGCGTATCTCATCGCTGGAAGAGAAGATGGATACTCTCGTTCAGATGTTGGCGCGTGGGGGAGTCGTGAACCCGGAATTCGCGGATCCTTCTCGAATGCGACGGTGGGTAGAGAGTCTGAAGCACGGGAAGCGTATGTTCCACGACAAGGGTGAAAACGTCGCAGAAATCAAAAGCACAAATCGTGGTCCCCAGGTGAAGGAATTTCCCCACGGTCGGACCGTTAGCGGTGGTACCCGAGACTAAGTCGTCGACTGCTTGACTGCCTACTAAAGACATGCCATTGGTTACGACGCTCGTAATCTCGATGCTATTCGTACCGAAGTGCTCGCATCGGATCGATGCGCGATGCGTACAGCGCCGGAACGAATCCCGCCGCGAGTGCAATCGTGACGAGTAGAACCGTTGAGGAAACGAGCACGACGGGGTCGTGGCCTTCGACTTCGAAAAGCAGTGATTGAGCGATCCGGCCGAGTCCTATGGCCGCCGCGATACCCACTGCGCCGCCGATAAGCGTCATCCATCCGACTTGGCCTAGCACCATCTTGCGGACACGGCCGCCGTCAGCGCCTAGCGCCATGCGCAAGCCGATTTCGCGCGTTCGTTGCGTCACGCTGTAGGCGAGCACACCGTAAAGACCGACGGCCGCTAGAATCGTCGCAAGGACAGCGAACGCCGCCGAGAGGGTACTGATCATCCGATCGACGAACACATTCTCCCTGAACTTGATCCCTCATCGTCTTGATGTCTTCAATGGGCAAATTCGGGTCCAGCTTTGCCATGGTTGCTCGGATGGTCGGCAGAAGCTGTTCGGGTGGGAGGGCGCTTCTAACGTAAAAGGTGAGAAAACCAATGTTCTCGTCTTGCCGGTACGGCTGCACGAATAGTGGTGGGGCCTCTTGCTTGACCTGGTTGTATTTCATGTCCGGCATGAGCCCCACGATCTCGGTGTCGAGCTCACCCTTCTCCGTGTCGGTGGTCATACGCCGGCCAATGACGTCGCCTTCGATATTGAACTTCTTTGCAAACGTCTCGTTGACGATGGCCACCTTCGGAGCGTTGAGGGCGTCGCTGCGCGTGAAGTCACGACCCGCTAAAAGGGAGATGCGAAGCGTGCGAAAGTAATCGGGGCCAATCCTGTTGAAACGTGAGTTGTCGTCGATATCCGGGCCGGACTCGAAGCCCTCGACGGCCACGTCGGTGCCCCAACTGTTTCCGGCAATGATGGGGACCAACGCCGCCGACACGTCGGTGACGCCAGGAATAGCGGAGAGCTCATCCTCGATCCTCTCGAAAAGCGTGCGTGATTCGTCGGGAGTGTAGTTGTTGAGCTCCGGAGAGACGGAGAAGGTAATCAATCCGTCGACTTCGATACCGATATCGACACGGCTGACGTTGAGCAGGCTCTTGGCGAAGAGGCCCGCTGAGATGAGTAGTGCCATCGAAAGGGCGATTTGCGCCGTCGCCAGCGTCGTCCGGAATCGCGACGCCGCCCGGGCACCGGAGGGTTGCCCCGAGTCTCCTTTGAGCACCGAGACGAGCTCGTTACGGGTGCTGTGCAGAGCAGGGAAAAGCCCGAAGAAGAGCCCCGTACCGAGCGAGAGCGCTGCTGCGAAGAGGATGACCGGAGGCAAGAGCTCGAACTGGATAGTCGTGATCCCCTCGGGCGGAAGTAGCGTGCGAATGAAGACGAGCGTCCAGCGAGCGACGATGAGGCCGGCCAGTCCACCGAAGACGGCCAGCAAACACGACTCGACGAGAAGCTGTCCGATCAGATGGCGACGACTCGCTCCGACCGACAATCGCACCGCCATCTCTGTGGCGCGTGTGGCCGTTCGTGCCAGGAGTAGATTGGCGATATTGGCGCAGGCGATCAAGAGCACCACACCTGTTACGGTGAAGAGGAGCCACACCGGTGCACTTGCTTCGCGATGCAAGCTGCTCTGTCCGCGCCGACCATCAGCAACCCCGATCTCCTTTTTTTTGAAACGTTCCAACGTCTGTTCACTCATGCCTTCCTGAAGCGGCACCTCGACGTCGTTGATGATGGCGCGGTAGGGGACGTTGATGGCGGTGCGTGCCTGCTCGAGCGACACGCCCGGCTTCATGCGTCCAAAGACGTAAAGCCAGTAGCCGCGTCGGTTTTCCACGAGTTTGTCCTTCCACTGGGGCACCATGAGCCCGTGCATCGTAAGCGGCACGAACACCTTGGGTTGGTTCCCGAGTGTCGTCCCGTCGAAGCCCTGCGGTGCCACGCCGATGATGGTCATGGGCTGACCGTTGACGGTGAGCGTCTCGCCCACCACATCGGGACGGGCATCGAATCGGGTACGCCAGTAGGCATGGCTCAAGACCACTACGAAGTCACCGCCGAATGTCTTGTCATCATCTGGAGCAATGAGACGCCCGGCAGCCGGCTGGATCCCAAGCACCGGGAAGTAGTGACCCGAGACAAGCACCCCTTCGCCGTCCAACGTTTGTCCTTGAAAAGCCAAGTTGGCACCAAAGATGCGATGGGCAGCCAATCCAGTAAAAACTGTGTCGATGGCCTCGAGGTCCCGGAACATCGGGTAGCTGAAAATCTCGTCGCATCCGCCCGCGTTGCCACAGGATTGCATGCCATGGTTGGGAGGAGGCGCGGCCAGGTTGACCAGCCGTTCAGGCTCCGGGACGGGCAGTGGCCGGAGCAGCATTTGGTACATGAGTGAGAAGGTAGCCGAGTTCGCTCCGATCCCGAGCGCCAAGGAAACGATGGCAATGAGCGTGACAAAGGGTGTCTTGAAGAGCGTGCGAAAAGCGACCTTGATTCTTTTCATACCGTCTCCGAGGGCTACTGGTGGCCCGGCGTCATTGTTACGTCAGAATCATGATTTTCGGCGCAGACGCGCCCCACAGTGATTAGACGTAGCTTGCCGAATGTTTGTTGCCTGGAATTCTTCGGTTTTTTTGGGAAGGCCAGCGCAAGACGTGTCCTGCTGAGTCCGGAGCGATGACGTGTTCCAAAAAAAACGCCTTTGCGAACAAAAAAAAAATAACTTACTGACTTGACAACCTATTTTAGCGTTTTGTGCGAAGTTCCAAGCTTCATCGAGTATATGCCTGTAGTGGCAAAGGCATGGCGAAAGCACCCGGTGCTTCTCGAGATACTCGCTGATGGACGCGTTCACCTGACCGGTATCTCTATTCTTCACCCGCACCTCACCAAGGCAAACCGCAAGTCGCTTCTCGAACGTGCTGCGCATAGGTCCAAACGGCAGATCCAGGAACTGGTCGCAGAGATTGCTCCGAAAGAGGATGTTCCGTCGACGATGCGCAGGCTTCATGAGCGGGAGAGACGACGAAGCCAACACCAAAAGCTCCACTAGGTTCGGACCTAGTGGATTCCTCTAAGTCTCTATAAAACAAGGACATCCGTTAATTTGGAGCAACGGTTTCGACTTCACCGACTCCCGCTCCTGTCAAACCTGCCGTCGTGACACCTTTGGCACCGGCTCGCTACATCCCCGCTGCGGTCAGACGAGCGGTCTACGAACGCGATAAGGGGCAGTGCTCGTATATTGACCCAAATGGCCGCCGCTGCGAGTTCGATCATCGAAAGCCGTTCGGTCGTGGTGGGGACCGCAGCGCGAATAACCTGAGATTACTCTGCAGAGCCCATAACGGATACTTCGCTGAACGTGACTGCGGCAAGGAGATGATGAAGCGCTACAGGCGATCCGCGGATCGTGTATCCGAGCCCGCAGCTTTCTACACCATAGGCAACCGAGCCGACGACGCCGAGAAGCGATCCAGGAAGTCGGGAACGGAGATGCCGTATTCGGGGAACTTCTTGATCATATCCGAGTCATAGGCCACGACTTGGGATCCCTGAATGGCGGCAAGGGCAACAAATAGCGTGTCGTACGCTGGATGCTCACGTTCAACTGCAAGCTCCAAAGCTTGATCCCACAGAGCGGGCGCCGGTACGACTTGCGTGAAGAGTGTCTCAGCGTCCCAAAGCACTTCGATGCCGGTGTCGATCGTCACATCACGGAACTGAACCCACTGCCAAACGATGTTGACGATCTCAGCGCGACATGAATCCGGCACCCAAATTTCTTGGGCGGCTTCAATGGCGCGTATGGATTCATCGCGCAATTCCGTCACGCCGAGAAGAGCGGTTGCGATGACCATGGAGTCGAAGACGACGGGCGTTCCAGCGTCTATAGGCGACCTGTCTGCGTCCACCTTTCAATCTCCGAGGCAGTCGGAGTGTCAATGTTTTCCCATCGCTTGCGGATACGTTGGAGCAACTCGTCCCGCGGCATGTAGCGGTGCATCAGGAGCTCTCGCACTTCCTGCTCCATCGAGCGCCCCTTTTCTCGGCCGCCGCTTTGATCCGGTCTACGAGGTCGTCGGGGAGGTTGCGGACGGTAATCGTGGGCATCTGTCACCCCGTACATGAAGTGTACAGATGCGGCTGGCCAAATCCAAGCAAAATGACAGCACGCTCTTGACCTTTGTTCGCAATTACTTCGGAGGGGGACCGAAGGAGTTCTCAAAAAGCTCGGTGATGGCTACGCGACCGGAGTCGGAGAGAAACCGCGTTCCCGTTCCCGTGAACCGCGTGCTTTTTATCCGGGGAGACTCTAGCTTCACCCACGTGTCTTCCTTCCAGTGGAACCAGTCGTCTTTCGTCTGGTCGAACACGTAGACGGGCTTGTGGAAGTGGCGCGCCAGTTCGGCGCCCCAGCCGGTGCCGCCCTTGACGGTGTTGTCCTCTTGGATCTCGCCAATCACGAAGACCTCACCTGCCGTGGCGACTTGATGCCAAATCGATTTCAGCAGTCGCTGGAACATGGCGGTCTTGGGGAAGGACCGGTGGAGCTGGGCTTTGATATAGGCTTCGTTCACTCCGCCGTGCTCGAGCTCCTCCTCGGTCAGCTCGACGACGCCGCGTTTCCGAGCGGTCTCCCGACCCGGGAAGGAGAAGTGGGTCTCGGCAACGCCCCAACGTTCCGCGGCCTCGCCGAACGCAGCTTCGCTGCCGTTGGCCCCTCCCGATAGCAGGGTGAAAGAACGTGGTGGAAGGCAGATTGCCGTTGTCACTGACATCGTCAGTGGCAAGCCGCATCGTGTCGATGTGCAATTGCAGATGCGTGTCTTCGATTTTCGGGCTGTCGTGGTCTTTGAGCAGGCAAACCGTTACGTGGGTACCTTCGGGCTCCAAGAAGACCGCCACGTCGATGAGCTCCTCGTAGGCAATGCAGGGAGCGATCATCCGAGTGGGGTGAGCAGGTGTTCCTTCTCGGTGTGTCCGCGCCGTCATCCATAGCTCGGCTCCGAGGCGCTTTGCCGTGCTCTTGAAACCGCTGAGCTTTGCGGCCCGCTCTAGGACTTTGCCTTTTTCCCAGTCGAAACCGTCAATCAAGATGGCCTTGGGCTCGAAATGGAGACTGTCGGCGAAAAGCCGCACCAACTCGTCGAGGCGCTCGTGCGAGAGATCGGCGTCTGCGTAAGCCTGTATCAGTCGATGCTTCGTCATCAGTGCGCGCACCTGCTCACGAGCATCGAGTTTGGTCGCTTCGGAGAAGTCGTAGAACAGCGCGTCGTACCATGAATGGACGTGCTCGAGATCTTGGCCGAGTGCGATGTGCAGGACACTGCGCTCCCGCATGGCCTCGTCGAGTCCGATCTGGACGAGGAACGCGGTCTTGCCGACCCCGGCGCGGGCCATTACAACCCCAAGGTTACCGGGACCCAGGCCTCCTTTGGTAGACCGCTCGAGGATCCGAAGAGGGTTTTGGTCGTTGATTTCTTTGCGATACATCTTGCTAAACTCCTCAGCTCGCCTTCGCCTTCGCCTTTGCGGCCTTAGCGATCAGTTCTTCTTCGACAGCCTCGGGTACGGGAAGGTAGCGCGAGAACTCCATCGTGAAATCGGCCTTGCCCTGGGTGGCGGACCGCAGCGTCGTAGCATAGCCGAACATTTCGGACAAAGGTACTTCCGCCTCAGTGATAGTCAAGGCTCCGTTCTCCTGCTGGCCGATGATGGTGCCGCGTCGTTGCATCAGGGTCGTGAGCATACCGCCGGCGTGCTCGGTAGGTCCTTCCACAGCCACGCGCATGATCGGCTCGAGAATCTTTGGCTTGCCTCGATCGTAGGCCTCTCGCCAAGCGCCCCGGGCCGCTTCCTGGAAAGCAACGTCGGAAGAGTCGACGGAATGGCTGTTGCCGTCGTTGATGACGACTCGCACATTCACGACCGGCGCTCCGATCTTTCGGCCCTTTTCGAGCATCGACTTCATCCCTTTTTCCACCGATGGAATGAACTGTCGGGGAATAGCACCGCCCCTGATCTCGTCAACGAACTCGAATTCAGCGTCGGGATTGGGCTCGATGTAGCCGGCCACACGTCCGTACTGCCCCGAGCCGCCGGTTTGTTTCTTGTGGGTATAGTCGAAATCGACGCGCTGTCCGATGGTCTCGCGGTAGGCCACCTGTGGTGGCGAGACCTCGACTTCCACGTTGTACTCTCGTTTCATGCGCTCGATATAGACCTCGAGCTGTAGCTCACCCATGCCGTGGATGACCGTTTCACCGGATTCCGGATCGGCCCCCGCCCGGAAAGTCGGATCTTCCTTGGTGAATCGTTGGAGTGCCTTGGTCAAATTGATCTGAGATTTGTTGTCCACCGGATTGACCGAAAAGGAGATGACGGGTGCCGGCACGTGGATCGAGGTCATCGCCACCTTGAGCTTGCCGTCGGTGAAGGTATCGCCCGAACGGCAGTCGAGCCCGAAGATGGCCACAATATCGCCGGGACCGGCCGACTCGATGTCTTCCATCTCATCGGCGTGCATGCGGACGAGGCGGCCTACCTTGGTTTGTTTGCGGCTGCGCGTGTTGGTGATGAAGGTGTCGCGGTCGAGCTGGCCTTGATAAATTCGCACGTAGGTCAACTGCCCGTAACGACCGTCTTCCAACTTGAACGCTAGACCTACCACAGGCCTCTCGGCATCGGGCTCGAGCGTGAGCGTTGTCTTCTCCATTGTCGCTCGTGAGGTCGATCGCTTCGTTGGGGATGTCCGTCGGATTGGGCAAGTACTTCACCACGGCGTCGAGCAGTGGCTGCACGCCCTTGTTCTTGTAAGCCGAGCCGATAAGCACCGGAGTAAGCTTCAATTCGAGCGTGCCGTTACGAATGGCGTCGTAGACCAAGTTCTCGGTCACCCTCTCTTCGAGAATCGCTTCCATCAGCTCATCAGAGAACATCGAGACGGCGTCGAGCATTGCTTCACGGTACGCCTCGGCTTCAGCTCGGAGCTCGTCGGGGATGTCCTTTTCGACGACGTTCTCGCCGAACTCGCCTTCGAAATAGATGGCTTTCATCCGGACGAGATCGACGACACCTTGGAAGTTCTCTTCGAGCCCGATGGGGACTTGTAGCAGGACCGGGATTGTGGCCGAGCTTCTCCCGAAGCTGGTCTCGTAACCCTGGTACCGGATTGGCGCCGACGCGATCCGCCTTGTTGACGAAGGCGATTCGCGGAACCTTGTACCGGTTCATCTGCCGGTCTACGGTGAAGGACTGGCTCTGGACACCCGCCACGGAGCAAAGCACCAGCACGGCGCCGTCGAGCACGCGAAGGCTGCGCTCGACCTCGATGGTGAAATCGACATGTCCCGGCGTATCGATGATGTTGACATGATGGTCTTGCCAACTACAGTGGGTGGCGGCGCTGGCGATAGTGATACCGCGCTCGCGCTCGAGCTCCATCGAGTCCATCTTCGCTCCCACGCCGTCTTTGCCTTTGACGTCGTGGATCGCGTGAACCCGCTGGGTGTAATAGAGGATTCGCTCCGTCAGCGTCGTCTTGCCACTGTCGATGTGAGCCGAGATCCCAATGTTGCGGATGGTGCTCAGATCCTTGATCACCTCGAATACCTCTTCAATTAGCTGCCTGTTCTCAAACCCGCCATAATACACACAAGCTATGGTAACTAGGTGAAAATCAGGCGTAAGTAAAAATATCTAAACAGAGCGATTTGTAGAACGTTCCAAAGCTAGAAGCGAACGCCTGAGCCAGACCCCAAGATGGCCGAAATCTGTTGGAAACAGGCCCCAATGTGATGGAAACCTGTGGAAAAGTCCCGCCGCTCTTGTCGTTGCGATGGGGGGAGAGTGCCACGCCTCGTGGCTCAACGGTCGTTGACGGGAACGCGTTCTTTCAATTCATCAAACCAATTGAGGACCACGATGACGTGGTCGGCGGTGGTTTCCAGCTTGTTCTGGATGATGATGAACCTATTGCCGTCGGGAGTGATGTCGAAGTTTGGATGGGATACGCCGGCTTCCGCGTAGGGCGCTTCGAACAAAAGTTTCGGCCTCCCCGCCGCGAACTCGTGGCTCGGTCTCGATACTGACGGCCATCATCAATTCTCCGTTGCGGAAGAAAAGCTCCCGCCCGTTGGGAGACCAAACCGGTTCTGTTCCACCTCCTGTCGATATAGGCATGCTTTCCACCCGGTCCGGGTACTGCTTGTACTTAGATCTCCGCACTGACCGGATTCGTTAGTAACGAACGCCAACCAGCGGCCGTCGGGTGAGAACGTGGCTCCAATCTCATTGGAGGATGTTTGGATGTAGCCTTCGGGCGGGCCGTCCATCGGTAACAGCCATATGTCGAATTCCGTCGAGGGATCCAGTTCGGTGAAGGCGAGTTTGCCATCGGCCGACCAAGAACTGGGAAATTGAGTGTTCTCGCTCGTCGTCAAGCGCTCGGGCTTCCCACTTCCGTCACGCCGGCATCCTGTATAGATTGAATGAGCCGGAACGATCCGAGCTGAAGATGACCTGCCTTCCATCGGGAGCCCAGATGGCGGCGGCATTATTGGCTTCGAAAGTAAGCGGCGGCATCGTGCCACGGTCGATATGGGCGAGCAAGATTTCCGAACGGTCTTCCGTCGTCGTGGTTACGACCAATTGCTTCCCGTCGGGATGAAGTCGAGGCAACTGATAAGCCCGCTCGGACAAGCCGAGTGTTCTCGCTGTGCCCTGCCGATCCACGGAGAGCAGCCTACCCGTTCCCTCGGACACGGGCGATAATGCACCGCCCGGTACGTAGACCAGCAGTCCCTGGCGGTCGAAAGCGAAATAGGCGGCACCCGTCAACGGATCGACGGCGATGTCTTCGACGAGAGGAACGGCCGATCCTGTGACCTCGCGTCGACCGGGATCGAAGGGCGCTGCATACAACGTGTCGCTTCGGACGAAAACCAGGTGGCCTGATGGGGCGTAGCGGGCATAGCTTCCATCTTCTATGAGCTTGGTGCGCTCTCCCGAATCCGAGGAAAGCATCTCGATATTGAAACCTTCTCCGGTCCAAGTCGTAACAATCACTCCCTCATTTCCGGGCAGGACATCCGGCCACCTGTGGCTTCTCTCCTCTTTTTCCAGGTCGAGTTGCGTAAGAACTTCTGGAGCGGTTCCCGCTGCCGAAACAGAGGATAGGCCCACTGTGGTCAGTGGGGAGAAGACAATCCTGTCGTCAGATCCCCAGCTTGCCCCTCGCGGGGTAGGGCTGTCGGCCAAGGTGATTGCAGATCCGCCGGGCAGTGAAAGCTTCTTGAGCTTCCCATCAGCAAAGAAACCTATGGATTTGCTGTCAGAAGAGAAGAACGGACTCTTTCCACCTTCCGCACCTTGAACCGGTGTCGGCTCGAGGCTGTCCATGGTTCTCAAGTACAGCTGGGTGGTATCGCCGCGACTTGCGACATAAACCAGGCGTGAACCGTCTGGTGACATTGCAAAGGCGGGACCCAAGCCCAATGTTAGAGGCTCCGTTGGAGGAAGGCCGATTTCGAAGCGTTGCAGAGCTCGGGTCGTATCCGTAGGAGCCACTAGGATCCAAGCCCAAATGAAGGCCGCTCCGACCGCGGCTCCCAAAAGCGCTGCAAGAGCGTAGTAAAGACTTCGCCCCGCTTGTCGAGTGACTCCGGCGTCGACAAGAGTTGATCTGGAGTGGATGGCGAGTGCTTCGCCGAGCTCGATTCGGGCGTCGGCAATGTCGTGAAGGCGATCTCGCCTATCCTTCTGCAAACAGCGTCGGAGAAGAGACCTTATGCTGCGAGGTGTCTTCTTGGGTAACGCCGTCCACTCTGGCTCGGTAGCCAGAATCGCGGCGAGGATGTCCGAGCCAGTGTCTCTGTAAAAGGGGTGTTGACCGGTAAGCGCTTCGTAAAGGCAGCAACCAAACGACCAGATGTCGCTCCTCTTGTCCAGAGGCTTGCCGCGAGCCTGCTCGGGACTCATATAGGGGATGGTGCCAAGAACCACACCAGCGCTCGTACCTTTGTAGGAGGCGGTTGGCGACTGCGAGGAGTCGGCTGCCGCCGGATCCTTTGCAAATGCTTTTGCAAGACCGAAGTCCAGGACTTTCACCAAGTTTTCCGGCGTGATCTTGATGTTGTCGGGTTTCAGGTCGCGGTGGATGATACCTTTTTCGTGGGCGGCCTCTAGCGCTTGGGCGATCTGGTGAAAACAACTCAGCGTTTCCTGAAGATTGAGGCGATCGGCAGCGAGTCGTTCTCTCAACGTGGGCCCCTCAACGAGCTCCAATACGATGTACAACAGTTCCCCTGATTTTTCGAGACCGTAAATCGCCGCGACATTCGGGTGGTTGAGAGAAGCCAGCAGACGAGCTTCCCGCTCCAACCGTGCCAACCGGTCGTGGTCTTGGGCAAACTCTTCATGAAGCACCTTGATGGCGACTTCCCGGCCGAGCTTCGTGTCTTTCGCCAGATAGATCTCACCCATTCCGCCTGCGCCAATGAGCGAGACGACTTCGTAGACTCCGAGGCGTGTTTGGGAAGGAATAACCAAGGATCTATCTCCCAGGAACTAGCCAGAGGCTAACATTCGTCATTCGTGATTTCAATGAAGGACATGATTGTCGTGGGGCCATGTGATGGTCTTCGCACAGTGGAAAGAACACGATCTTCATAGTAATATATCTTCACTTGGCCATTGGTACCTATCGAAAAGAGCCGTGCTGGACCACAGATCTCAACAAAAGCCCTCTCTGGGGACGATTGTCGTTTTCGCCTTGGCCATTTTCTTGGGTCGTGGGACCTTTGCCGCGGAGCTCCAGCCTGAGACCGTGAGAGCCTGGGTACGGTACATTCAACTGACCGAGTCGAGAATCAAGAGCGAGCTCGAGTCCGACGAAAAATTCCTGGCTCGAGAGTCCCTGCCCATCTCGGATGCAACCAAAGCCCGCGAGTCCGTGCTGTCCGGTGGGATCTTCATGCAGCAGATGGAGACGCGAAACGAAGAGGGGAAGACCATCGAGATCCCCAAGGGAATGGTCCATCACTGGCTAGGTGGGGTTTTGATTCGCGACGTCGGTATCGATGAATTCCTGGAGTGGTTCCAAGAAAGCGCGGAATTGAAGAATCGCTTCAAGCAAGTCGAGGATTCTCGCCTCATCTCCAGAGATGGCGATGTCCTTCAGGTCTTCTTGAGAGTGGTGGGTAAGAGCATCCGGACGGTTCATTTCAATACGGAGCATACGGTGGAGTACCGTCGGCACGGGCCAGATAAGGCATCGAGCAAGTCCGTGGCTACCAAGATCGCACAATTGGAGAACGTCGGGACGCCCAAGGAACGAGAGAAACCGTTGGGTAAGGACAGCGGCTACATGTGGCGGTGGAACGCTTACTGGCGATTCGAGCAGGTCTCGGTTTTTCCGGCTCCATTCGGGCCGAGGAGAGGCGTCATCTTGGAATGTGAGTCCATCAGTCTGAGCCGCTCTATCCCGAGAATTTTCTTGTGGCTCGTCAAACCACTCGTCACCAAAGTTCCGAGAGAGGCACTCACTAGCACGCTCACGACTATGCGTGAGGCGTTTGTCTCGCTCTGAGATCCTGCTCAGGCTACGGAAACAAGCTTGACATATTGAATAGAGGTGACTTATCCTAAGCCAAGTTGTTGGCGGGTCTTTACGACGCAATAGCGGCTAACGATCAGGAGAGGAGGGAGGACCTCTCCGACAAAAAAACATAGCCCATCCCCACTAGCCTCCCAAGGCCTTCCGGAATCTCGGCTCTTCGTCTTTTCATTTCGAGGAGGACGGCATGTCGAGGCGCCCCTGCAGAATGCGGACGGCGTTGTGTTTCGGCGTAATCTCGCTCCTTGCCCCACCTACCCAGGCCCAGACCGAAAAGGACGAACAACCGAACGAAACCCGTGAGACGTCACCATTCGACGGACGTATCACCACTCAGGAGGAGGTCGACGCCGCCATGAGGCCCAAGGGTAGCGGACCGTTCTTGGTTTTGGGCTGGCCCTTCGGAAAGCTCTTCAGCGGTATGGAGAAGGGACTCATTGCCTTCGAGAAAAACAAGATACGAGAGAAGATTTTCGACTTCCAACAAAAACTGGGCAGGGCGGGCTTTAGACCCTTATTCGGAGGCATGGGTGAGGGGTCGGGGATGGGAATTGGGACGGTCTTTCAGGTTCCGCGGCCTATCGAGCCCACACCCGGAGTCACTGCTCTCAGTTTGCTCGGGCGTTTCTCACCCCTGTCGGGGTATCAGGAGTTCGGCGCCAGCGTTTTCACTGCACCCATTCGTGAATCGAGCCTGACGCTTTATACCACTTATCAATGGCGCCCCAACGAGCCCTACTACGGCTTTGGGCAACACTCCAGTTTGGAAGACGCTTCCAGTTTCGCGCTTCGGCAAACCGCTTTTTCAGCTCGCTGGGAAATCGAGCCTTTTCCTCGCGTCACGTTGGGAACCGAGTACACGGTCGCCTTTTTGAAGGCTCTAGGCACGACGAGAGGCACGCGTCCCTCCATAGAGGAGGTCTTTGGCGAAGACGTTCCCGGCCTCAACGAAAGAGTTTCGCTTCAGGGTATCGGGTTGTTTTTAGGATTGAACGGCCTCCGGGGCGAATACGGCCTGGGAGGACGAACCGATCTCGGTGTTTCGTATCAAGACGGATTCGGAGACTCTCATGTTCAATATATCCGTATCGAAGGTTCTGTCGAAGGGCGCCTTCCTATTGCGCCGAGACGAAGTGTTCTCGTGGCCCAGGCTTTTACGCGGATGAACCGGGAACAGCGAGGTAGTGATCCCATACCTTTCTATCTGTATCCTCGGACAGGAGGTTCCACGACCCTTCGCGGTTTCAATCTCGATCGGTTCTACGGCCGGAACATGATTAACGCCACCCTCGAGTACCGTGTGGCCCTGCATCCCAATGTGGAATTCAATGTCTTCTTCGACGAGGGGCAGATCTTCCAAAACACGGAACAATTGAACTTCAAGGACTGGCATCGTACGTACGGGGCCGGTTTCCGCTTCAAGAACCGAACGGGAACTCAATTCACGATTGAGTTTTCGAGCAGTGAAGAAGGGTTCATCGTCCACATTAGCTTTGGCGGCCGTTTACCTCGACCCTTGGGTGGGCCGGTGCGCTATCCCAACTATCGACCATGAGACGACATGCCCCATATATCGTTGGTGTGCTGCTTGTGGCCGCCGTTCCCGCAGTGGCCAACAACGACTCACGTCGCTTGCTCAAGCCGCCCCTGTGGGTGGATCCGGATGACAGAAATATTGAAGAGCCTAAGGAACGTGATGTTTCCGAGCTCTATGATCGCATGCGGAATATGTGGCTACGCCACATTGACCTCGGGTATACCGCGCGCCGGATGTCTAACCGGCCGGCATTGAACGTCAACGCTTGGGACGAGGTGCCTGATTCGACATGGTTCACCAACCGTATTGGTCGAAAGGCGATTACGCCTCGAGAATTGCTGGAGGGACCGCCGGGCCTCGCACCAGTTGGAGGTAAGTGGGTTGCTGAGAAGCTCAAGACGGCGGGATACACTCCCGGACTCCGGATCCACGACACGTCGGGGCAACGCTTCGTTCTGAAATTCGATTTACCCACCGGGCCTGAACGAAACTCCGCTGCCGACCGGATCGGTTCGCTTCTCATGTATGCAGCGGGTTACAACGCTCCCCATAACTCGATTGTGACCTTCCGGGCCGAAGATCTCACCGTCAATGAGGAATCGGTTTACGAGGATCCGGTTGGCAGAGAGAGGCCGATGAGTTCCAAAGACTTGGTCGAGCAGCTGTCGAGAGTTCATCGACGGCCGGACGGCTCGTTCCGGGGGATGGCCAGTCATTTCATTCCTGGCAAACCCCTCGGGGCCTTTCCTTATTGGGGTACGCGCAAAGATGATCCGAACGACCTCGTACCACATGAGCTCAGGCGAGAGCTCAGAGGCCTCCGCGTGATCGCCTCCTGGTACAACCACGTGGATGTCAAAGAAGTCAACACCTACGACACCTATGTGACGGTGGAGGACCGGAGCTTCGTCAAGCACTACTTCATGGACTTCGGCTCCACCGTGGGAAGCGGGGATTTCGTCAACGGACCTTGTCGAGTGGGCTACGAGTACATGTTCGACGGCTCGGCCATGGGCAAGACGCTCGTGACGCTGGGGAAATGGGAGCGTCCCTGGGAGGCCTTGTGCCGTATCCCGTATCCGGAAGTGGGCTGGTTTGAAGCGGATCTCTTCAACGCCGACAAGTGGAAGGCAAACTACCCGAACCTTGCCTTCGTCGAGATGGACATGTCCGACGGCTACTGGGGTGCGAAGATCGTGACGGCCTTCACCGATGAGCTCATCCGGGCCTTGGCGGAAGCAGGGGAGTACGCCCGCCCGGAGGTCACCCGCTACGTCGAAGAGACGTTTCGCCGACGTCGCAACAAGATCGGTGACTTATTGGCTCGATGTGGTGACGCCGCTCGAGGCCTTCGAGCTTGAGACGGGGACTACCCGGTGGACGCTTCGTTTCGAGGACATCGCTCTCGAAAGAGGTTACGCCGCACAGGAGAAGCGCCAGTACACCTATGAAGTCAAAGATGCCCTCAGCATGGCCAGGCTCGAACGGGGGCACACCCAGGATCTCGGTGGCATCCAATTCGAGGCCGTAGCCGACATTCAGCCGGCTCCGACAGACCGCTGGGGGCGGACGCCGCTCGCTGTGGTGGAGATCCAATCGAATCGACGGGCGGAAGGAACAGCTCTTCCCGTGCGAGTCGTTATCGGCTTCGAAGAGGGGAATCCCAATCCTCATGTGCTGGGTTGGGAACACGCTCCCAAGAATTGACAGCGTGTTGATGCCAGTGACCAGTCCGCCCACGGATAGCCTGGGGCGGACCCGCCGAAGCCCAAAGAGGGGCGCAATGGGCGAAGGCGGGTGACCAGTGACCAGCATCCGCACGGACGGGACGTCCACCGCATCGGAGACAAACTTCGTGCGGATGCCCCGTGCCCCTGCCCGTGCCCTTGCCCCTGCCCGATCCCTCACCCCTTGCCCCTGCCCGAGGCAAGTTAGTTGGAAGTGACAAGGCCAGAAGCCAGAAGGGCCAAAGGCCAGAGGCCAGTGAAGATTACTGATCGCTTGGCCGACTGCGGACTGCTTGACTGTTCGACTGCTCGACTGCTCATTGAAGGCGGATCTTACTCTTTGCTTCGGCGACACGCTCGCGGTCTAGGTCTCCTGCCTTCCAGTAATCGTAGAAGCGCCCGTAGTATTGCCTTGCCTTTTCCATCTCACCGCGATTCTCGTAGATCTTACCGAGGAAGTAGAAGCTTCGCACGTAGGGGAAGGGCCACCACATCCGTTCTGTCGTGCTTTCGACGATGCGCTCGAAGTACATTGCCGCCTGCACCTCGTCACCCGCGGTGAGATAGGCAGAGGCGAGTGGGAACCAGACGCCGACGTGCGGTTGGGGCGCCAGACTAAACAGGCCTCGTTTGGAAAGCAGGGATTCGGCCTTGTGAATCTTGTCGATAGCCAAATCCGTGTCACCTCGGATCAGCGCGAGCTCGCCGTCGAGTAGATGGATTCGGCTTGCCACGGCTTGGGAGGACACGAGGTCGGCGAAGTGCTCGAGCTCTTGCTGGCCTTCAGCCGCCTCTTCCCATCGCCCGAGCTCCGCTGCGGCCTTTGCCTTCAAGCAAGGTCCTTCACGTTCAAAAACAGGAGATCCCTTTCCTTCTTGCCCAATGGTCTGCGATTGTTCCAAAGCCTTTAGTGGATTACCCCGTGCCAGATAAGTGGCTGCTGTAAGGTAGCGGAGAATGGCGGTCATGCGCCCGGGGGGAAAGGCAGCGATCCTCGGTTCCAATAGCTCCAACACGTCTTGGGACTTCCCCTGGCACAAGAGGATGTTGGCCTGAAGAACAAGGGCGCTGATCTTCCGGTAGGGATCCCTGGAGGCGGCGAGATCGTTGGCAATGGCACTCGCCTGCTCCCGCTGGTCACTCAAACTAAAGGCAACAAAGCGGCCGATCTCGGTGTCCAGTTGGCCAGGCTGCAGCTCTTCGGCTCGAGCGAAGCTCTCCAACCCTTCATCAATTCTGCCAAAACTAACGAGATGCTCGCCCAGGTTCCGGTGCCCAGCGGCGTTTTGAGGGTGCTTCCGAACATAGTCCTCGAGAACGTCGAGCCCCTTCTCAAACTTTCCCAGGCTTCCGTAGCAGATCGCCAATCCTGAATGGGTTCCCGGAAACATCATGTTACGTCGTCGTAGCTCCTCGTAGTGCCCGGCAGCCTCCTCGTAGCGGCCGAAATTGAGTAGGCTAACAGCCAGGTTGTTCCGCGCCGAATTGTGGTCGTTATAAAGTTCCACCGCCTTCCTGTAAGCTTCGATCGAGCGTTCCGCAGTGCGGATATCTCTGCTGTAGCTCGCGCCCTCGACGTAGTAGCGCTCTCGTACGGTCAGCCGATCCAGGTTCTCCAAGGCCCTATCGGCGTATTCTTTGTTTTCCGCCGGGTGCCGGAGGTTGCCGTGAATCACGGCGAGCTTCGCCAGCGCCATGGCAAAACCGGGATCGATCTCGATGGCTTTTTCGAAGAGAGGGATCGACTCTTCTTCCTTACCTTGCTCGTGCAGGTGGATACCTTCCGCGTAATAGCGGTATGCCTCGACCGAGGACGTTGTCACATCCTTTAGGTCCTGTTCGAGACCTCCTACCGCTGCGGGTGGGATATCGAAATCCGATTTGATCCGCCGGGTCAGCTCGTCGACCATGGGAAAAATGCTCGATTCCCCCTCTCCCTCGACTTTGGCGGAGGTCAGGATCTTCCCGCTGCTCGCTTCTTGGACACGGATGTTGATGCGGATGCTGTCGCCCGCTTTTTGGAAGCTACCTAGCACGACGGTTCCAACGCCCGCTTTATCGGCGACCTCCTGGACGGCTTCGAGGGAAGTGATGCGGTCGTCCAGGCGGTTCATCTCGTTCAAGATATGGTAGAGCCGGTCGGTGCTGAGCACTTCTAGGTTGGGAGACTGAGACAGATCGGTAACCAACATGTCGGTGAGCCCGGTTCGCAGCCAATCGAGTGACGGATCGCCTGTCGTGTTCTCGAAATAAAGCACTGCCATCGTCGGTTTGAAATCGACCTCGGCGACCTCTGTCGGTGAGAAATTGTCTTTGAGCAGGACCACAAGGACAACAGCCAGCAGCAGAGACGTCACAACGGCTCCGGTGAGCTTCCAATCTTTGACCCATGAGCTCGCAGATGGAGTGGTCTGCGAGACTGCGGAGGTCGAGCCCGACTCCAACCGCCTGCGGACCGAGCGGAGATCGACCACGAGGTCCTTCATGGTTTGGTAGCGATCGGCAGTGCCTTTGGCCAAGCATCTCTCGACGATGTGATTGATTTCGAAGGCGGTTTCATTCGATATATCAGACCCCAAGGAGGGTAGAGGAGGAGCGGGCTCACTGAGTACAGCTTGGAGTGTGTCCATGGCGCTCGGACCGCTGAACGGCACACGTCCGGTCAGCATTTCGTAGAGTGTGATACCGAAGCTGAAGACGTCGCTTCGATGATCGATGTTTTGGCCCCGAGCTTGTTCCGGCGACATGTAGGTGACCGTTCCCAATACCGTTCCGGGATCCGTTCCGCCTTCGCCAAGGCTACGGCGGACAAGCCCGTTGCGTGTTAGCGTTTCCAAGGAACTTCCTTCGCGTTCAACCGGTGCCACTAATTTCGCGAGGCCGAAATCGATCACTTTTGCGTGACCCTCATTGGTCAGCATGATGTTCGAAGGCTTGATGTCCCGATGAACGATACCTTCCTCGTGGGCCCGTGCCAGCCCCTCTGCGGCCTCGGTGGCAATCTCGAGCGTTCGGGCGAGTGGCATCCGCTCGTTGTCCAAGACATCCCGCAGCATCTCACCTCGTATGAGCTCCATCACGATGAACGTGATACCGTCGGACTCTCCGATCTCGTGGACCACTCCAATGTGAGGGTGCTCGAGCTTAGCGGCTGCTTTGGCTTCTTGAATGAAACGGCGTTTACGTCCGGGGTCGACCACAACGTCCGGGGTGAGAACCTTGAGGGCGACCTCGCGGTCGAGGTCTAGGTCTAGGGCGCGGTAGACGATGCCCATTCCGCCGCGGCGGATCTCTTCCAAGATCTTGTAGTGAGAAAGGGTCCTCCCAATCATGGGAAGTGCTCCTTGGGATCGAGAATAGTCTTTTTGCCGAGCGCAAGTCAAAAGAAACGTGATGGTGACAACGAGCGCCTAAACCTGATGCCAGTCACGGACCCTATTTTTCGAGCAATCCTCTGAGTCTATCTCCAGGTCATGAGGCCCGTGCACAAGACATTATTGGAATCGGGGTGAGCGGGACGGACACGCACCGAGAAACCGTGCATGCCGCTACTCCCACAAGGCACCGTGCCACGGTAGCGGTGAACACCTTTTCCCTTGGATGGAACGAGAGTCATTTGTGCCGTGTCTGGTTCTTGAATGCGCTTTTGGGCGTCGAGTCGCCCGTAGTAGAGCTCGACAGCGACATCCTCCGGCGAGATCGAGCCGAGCTCGACCTCGGCCTTCACTCCAAAGCCTTCGCCCACCTGGTGGGTTCGGTGGTCATCTGCCTCGACACTCACGACGCGGACGTCTTTCCACCTTTCCTGGATCGAACGTTTCCACTCCGCGAGTCCTCGGGCCCGCTTCATGTGATTCTCGCTCATCCGCTCGTAGTAGCGTGCCGCCGGCAAATAATAGCCCTCACTGTATTCCCACAACATGCGATTCGTGCTGAATGTGGGACTGAGCAACTTGAGCGATTTCTTCATTCTCGCAAGCCACGCTCGGGGTATCCCATCGGCTTGACGACCGTAGAAGATCGGAACGATCTCCTTTTCCAAGAGATCATAGAGAGCGTTGGACTCAACGGAGTCCTGATAAGCATGGTCGGAATACTCCTCGCCTTTGCCGATGGCCCAGCCCAGCTCGGGCGCATCGGCCTCGCACCACCAACCGTCCAGCACACTCAAGTTGAGTCCGCCGTTGGGGAGCACTTTCATTCCGCTCGTGCCGCTGGCTTCGAGTCCGCGCCGTGGGGTATTGAGCCAGACATCGACACCTTGTACGAGATACCGTGCGACGACCAGGTCGTAGTCTTCCAGGAAGACCGCATGGCGGCGGTACTCTTCGCTCCGGCAGAAGCTTACGATCGATTTCAACATCTCTTTACCCTGACCGTCATTCGGGTGAGCTTTACCGGCAAAGATGAACTGAACCGGACGCTCCGTGTCCAACAAAATCCTGCTGAGACGTTCCATGTCGCTCAAAAGCAACGTCGCACGCTTGTAGGTCGCGAAGCGTCGCGCGAAGCCGATGGTCAGGGCCCGGGTGTTGAGGACACCGCGGGCCCGCTCAACATCCCGCGGCGAACCGCCCCTTTGCTCGGTCTGTTGCATCAGCCGTTTCCGAGCAAAAGCGACCAGTCGTTCCCGCCTTCTCTCGTGTGTGGACCAGAGCTCCTCATCGGGGATGGATTCCACGTCGTCCCAAGTCTCGGGCTGCCCGGGTCGGCGCCACCATTCGGAGCCCAAATACCGATCGAAGAGTCCTGCCATCTCCTTGGAGACGCAGCTTCGCGTATGGGCGCCGTTGGTGACGTGTCCCACCGGGATCTCCTGTTCCGGCACCTGCGGAGCATATGGTCTCAAGAGGGACCGGGAAATCTCACCGTGAAGTCGACTTACTCCGTTGATGAATGCAGAAGTCCTCACCGCCAAACCGGCCATGTTGAACGAGCCTTGAGATGTCGCCGCGTCGGGCGAGCCCAGGGCCAGCAGGTCTTCCCGTGAGACTCCCACTTCCTTCAAGTAGGTCGCGAAGTACTTGTCCATCAGCTCCGGTGGGAATACATCGAAACCCGCCGGGACCGGAGTGTGCGTAGTAAAGACGCCACCAGCCCGTGCCGCTTCGAGCGCTTCGTGGAAACGGAGCCCCTCCTCTTTCATGAGAACGCGAATTCGCTCCAGCGAGAGGAATGCCGAGTGCCCTTCGTTCATATGGCAAACGACAGGACGGATGTTCATCCGATGCAAGGCACGCAGTCCGCCAATCCCCAAGACGATCTCTTGCCGAATCCGGGTCTCTTGATCGCCACCATAAAGCTGGTTCGTGATGTTCTGGAGCTCCTCCCGATTCTCGGGGACGTTAGTGTCGAGCAGATAGAGTGGTATCCGCCCCACGGTCGCCTTCCAGACTTCTACCTGCAGTTTCTCGCCGGCGAGGTCCAGCTCTACTCGAATCGGCTTTCCTTTTGAGTCATGGACGTGCTCCAACGGCATCGTGTAGAAATCGTTGGCTTGGTATGTCTCCTGTTGCCAGCCGTCCGATGTCAGGTATTGGTGAAAATAACCTTGCTGATATAGAAGCCCGACGCCGACCAAAGGAACCCCGAGATCGCTCGCGCTCTTTAGATGGTGGGCCGCCAGGACCCCCAGACCTCCCGAGTACAGAGGCAGGCATTCGGTGAGTCCATACTCCGCCGAGAAGTACGCGACGAGGGGCTTCTCGGAGTAACGTTTGTCCCACCACGTGGTCTCGTCCAGATAGGATTGAAGGTGACTGCAGGTTCGATCGTAGAGCGAGAGGAAACTTTCGTCTTGAGCCAGCTCCTGTAGCTCCTCGTGTGAAACGAGGGCGAGCTGAAGGACCGGATTTTGTCTGGATTGCTCCCAAAGATCCCGGTTCAGGCGAGTAAAAAGAACCCGCATTTCTTCGTCCCAAGACCAGAGAAGATTGACGGCCAGCTCGGGTAGTCTCGATAGTCGTTCGGGAATGGCAGGGACGACGCGGTAAGTGTCGATTTGCATGGGACCTCCAGTATCGTCGAGCGCTCAGAGGAACGCAACATTATAGAATCACTCCGCGATTTCATTGTCACCGGATGCGGGCGGCCCAACCCCCGCCGGGTGCGAGACGGATAGTGAGCGATCTGCATCACCCAATGACGTCTCGACACGTCGGTAGTCACAAGCATTTCGATCGGCATTGATCCCGTCCTCGAAGATCTCTGCGGTGTGTTCCCCTTCACCCAGAAAAGACAAATCGAGTGTCCAGCTCACGCGCCGTCCAGTCGGTCATGGCGCCGACGTACCACTCTTCCCCGCGTCGGCGGGCGACGGCGATGTAGTCGCCGACCTTGGCGGCCAGCACCTTTGTCTCGTCCCACACCGTCGGAACGGCGGAGAGAAATCCTAAGACTTTCCTTTTCTCGCAAGTAGTGGGAAGGAGAGTCGGCCAACATCTGGAGAGGGCTTTCGAAGACGACATACATCGCGAGCTGGTGGCAGCGTGTGCCCATGCTCATGGGGCGGTCGAACACGGGATGGAAGTTCTTTTCTTGTGCATTCAGCATCGCACCGGGCGTGTAGTCCATGGGACCGGCAAGCATGCGGATGAAAGGTAGGGTGACGTTGTGCTCGGGCGTGGGTTGCTCGCTCCATTTGCTGTGCTCCAAGCCAAGGACACCTTCGCGAGTCACGACGTTGGGAAATGCGCGGCGGAGTCCCGCCGGTTTGTAAGCTCCATGGAAGTCGACCAATAAGTGGCGCTTGGCGGCTTCCTCCGCCACCTTCCAATAGTAATTCACGATGGGCTGGTCGTCCCGTTGCATGAAATCGACCTTGAGGCCTGCGACACCCCACTCCTCGAATCGATCCATTGCTGGCAAGAACTGGTCGTCGAGGGTCTTCCAAACCACCCAGAGGATGAGGCCTACCTCTCGTTGCTTGGCGTGGGCAAGTAACGCGTCCATGTCCATCTCGGGATTGATGGCAAAGAGATCGCCGAGCTCGTACCAACCCTCGTCCAAAATCACGTACTCGATGTCATGGTCTGAGGCAAAGTCGATGGTGTACTTGTAGGTCTCGGTGTTGACACCGGCTCGGAAATCGACGCCCGTGAGGTTGTTGGCATTCCACCAATCCCAAGCGACCTTGCCTGGACGGATCCAATCCGTATCTTCGAGCCGGCAGGGTGGCGCGAGTTGGTACACCAGTGTGCTATCCACCAGTCCGGCGTCTTCTGACGTGACAACAAAGACGCGCCACGGGAATGTGCGTTGCCCTTGGGTGCGCGCTATCCAATCGCTACGCTCGATGACTTCGACAGTTCGGTCGCGGTTTTGCTCTTCTTTGAGCGGGTATGCAGGGAAGAGGCCCCTCAATGCCGTTCCGCTCGTGCCCGTCAGGTACATTCCCGGATAGTCACGAAGGTCGGATTCCGTGATAGCGATCCTTGGACCGTTGTCGACTATCACTAGGACCGGCATGCTGGCCATCTTTCCTGTAGGGATGTCTCTCAAGGAAACATGCTCATAGACCCTTTCGGAATGGGTTAGAAAGCTCTCCTCGGTGGGGAAGAAGGCTTCGTGATCGCCCGTGAAGACCGCTTCGAACTGTTCATCCTTTATCGTGAGCTCGTTGGGTACAGAGGTTCGAAAACGATAGGCCACGCCGTCGTTGTAAGCGCGTACGTCGAGGCCCCATCCACCCTCGAAAAGGAGACAAAGCTCGGAGTAGGCGTCTCGAATGGTTCTCCTTTTCTCGTGAACCTCGGGTGTGATGGTTTCATCATTGTCTCGTTGGTCCGCCTTGATGACCTTTGGGTTGGCTCCGAGCACCTGCCCCGATTCGAGTGTGATCGAGATCGTCGAAGACGAAACGATCTCGCTTCCGTTGAAATCGACAGAGTAGGTGAGTTGCCCATCCGTGCCGACCGTGATCGAGAGGTTGCCTTTAGGCGACGTGACCTTGTAAGGCTGGGCAAACAAGGTCGAGCTCGACGACAGGAAAAAGGCCGAAAGACCGAAAACGAGCAAGTGGTGATGCATCTTTGAATCGCTCCTCATTTGCACTTAGGAGAATTTGCAGCGAAGCTCGATATTCCGGAGAGGCTAGCACATTCGGGCCGCGATCGGAGAACGCTTACTGGAACGCTGCGATGAACCAACCTATAATACTTATCCGCAACGAATTAGCTCCTCGGCCCCCCGGAATGCGGGACTATTGACGATGAATGCGCCGAACGATTTCACGCAACTCCTGGTGGCCTGGGGCTCGGGTGAGGAAGGTGCACTCGAAAGGCTCATTCCGCTCGTTTACCAGGAACTGCGTAAGACGGCGCGCCGCCAGCTAAGAGGGGAGCGTCAGGGGATGCAGACCACCTCGCTGGTCCACGAGGCCTACCTTCGGTTGCTCGATTCCAGTCAAGTTCGCTGGCAAAACCGTAACCACTTCTATGCCGTTTCCGCCACATTGATGCGGCGCATTCTGGTCGATTTCGCCCGTGCGAGGCGCGCTCAGAAACGTGGCGGTGATGTTGTTCGGGTTCCGATTGACGAGGCGTTGGATGCGGCACCACAACGTAGCGGCGATCTCGTGGCCCTCAATGATGCACTCGATATCCTCGCCGAGGTCAATCCTCGAAAGGCCCAGGTTGTGGAGCTTCGGTTCTTCGGGGGATTGAGTGTCGAGGAGACCGCCCAGGTGCTTCAGGTGTCGGGCGACACGGTCATGCGGGATTGGCGGCTGGCGAAAGCCTGGCTTCTACGGGAGCTCAGCAACGGAGATTCGAAATGACGTCCGAGCGTTGGCGAACCATCGAGGACCTCTACCACGCCGCGTTGCAGCGTCCCAGCCGAGAGCGAGACGACTTCCTCCGAGAAGCGACCGCCGACGATGAGGAGCTCCGTCGTGAAGTGGAATCGCTGCTTTCTTTTGATTCTCGAGCCGGAGACTTCTTGGAGACGACGGCTCTAGGAGAGACCGTTCGCACCCTTACCGGAGACGAGGTTTCCCTCGAAGGACAGGACGAGATACTGACGCTTCTGTTTCAAAGGGATACCGACGGAGAATCATCGGTTCCCGGCCTCCGAGTGACGTCGCCCGATGGTCGGACGCGGACCGTCGAGCTCCAAGAGGCAACCCTCATTCTCGGTCGAGCCCAAGACAACCATTTGTCGTTTCCCGAAGACGACGGCTTATCCCGAGAACACTTGAAGCTCGAATGGAAGGAAGACCATTGGACGATCGAGGATCTCGGCAGCAAGAACGGGACTTTCGTCAACGGTCAACAGGTCACGAGACCACAGGCTCTGCAACCGGGAGATCGCATATCGGCGAGTTGCGTTACGATCACCTTCATAAAGAGTCGCTCCTCGTGACGAGAACCAGCCGCTTAGTGCTCATCGTTTTGCTGGCATTTCATGCCCGTCCCCTCCTTGCCGACCCCTGGTATGAGCACTATGCCAACGCGGAAAAAGCTCTCGAGGACCAAAACTGGACCGAAGCCGTTGCCCAAATCACTCAGGCTCTCGAGCGAAAAGGTGACTCCGGCGCCCGAGTTCGAACCTACGGGATGAAGATCATCGCCTACTTTCCCTACCTCAAATTGGGCGTGGCTTATTACCATCTCGGTCAGTTGGATGCCGCGCTCCAAGCCTTCGAGACCGAGCTGCGCTTGGGGGCCATTCAACAATCCAACGATGCCTATCGAGAGCTCACGCGATACAGGACGATGACGCTCGATATGAAGGAGAATCAACGAGCCGAGGAGGAACGACGCATTCAACAAATCGTTCGGGACAACATCAATCGAGCCGCCAACTTCGAATCCGAGGGACGTTTGGACGAGGCAATGAGCGCGCTCGGGCAGGCGCTTGCCGTTGTTCCGGATCATCCGGATGCAAGCTCATCGATGGAGAGGTTGAAGGACAAGGTGGCCGCCGAGCAGACCGCACGCGACCTTCAGGTGCGCGTCACGCGTCTGGTCGAGCAGGGCGAATCCCATCTTGCAGCCGGCCAGTTTGGAGAGGCTTCGAGTGTCTTTAGCCAAGCCTACTCGCTCCGGCCGACGGATGAACTGCAGTCGCTCTTGAGCGAGGCACAGGCGGGGCTCCGATCCGAACTGGACGTGCAAAATCGTCAAACGCTCGTGTCGCAAGGACTGGCAGACGCCGAACGGCTAGAAGCATCGGGACGAATCCCGCAGGCGCTCGAGAGCCTGCAATCGGTCATTGCTCTCAATCCTTCGAACCAACGAGCGCTCGACATTCAAACGAGACTCCTTCGTACCCAAGCGGCCGCCGACGAGGAGCGCACCCGAAGCGAATCGCTCCGGGAGTTGCTCACGGAAGCGGAGACTCTGTTCGATTCGGGACGCTTCGAGCAGTGTCTTGCCACCGCTAATCGTGCTCTTGCGCTCGAGGCGGGAAACACGACGGCTTTGCAGTTTGTCGGTCAGGCCTATCAACAAATCAACCAGCGGCTCCTGGGCACGGGACTCGAGAACATCCCGCCCGCCGTTCGGTTTGCCGACTTCCGCCAAGAACTGGAAGATGGATCTCGAGTTCGAGATCGTCGAGAGTCCGGATTTTCGTTTGAGCGGTGTAGTCATCGACGATTCACCGGTGAACGTCGCCTTCCGTGACAGCGCGGATCGCGACATCCCCATCACATCGAGCAGCCAGGCCTTGGGAGACTACACGATCACGGAATTCAACTTGAGCTCCCGGCTCGAGCCGGGCTCATCCTCGTTTCGACTGACGGCAACGGACGCAGAATCATTGAGCTCTAGCGCCGAATACGTCGTTGTCTATGAACGACCATTCACCCGCTCCCCTTGGTTCTTCTTGGTATCGAGCCTCGGCCTGGTCGCAATCGTTGCAGTCTATTTCGGCCAAAGAGCTCGCAGCCGGGCGCGACTACGCAAGAGACGGTTCAATCCCTACGTCGCGGGTGCACCGGTTCTCGATGAGAATTTGTTTTTTGGACGGGAGCGTTTGATCGATCGTGTCCTTCAGACGATCCACAACAACAGTTTGCTGCTCTACGGAGAGAGGCGGATCGGGAAGACGTCCGTCATGCACCATTTGAAGAGGCGTCTCGAAAACCTCCAGGATCCGGAGTACGATTTCTATCCCGTGTACATCGATTTGCAGGGTATTCCCGAGGAGAAATTCTTCCAAACGATTGCCGAAGACCTCTTTCACGAGCTTGGCCCGGAATTGGAGGATTTGCATCCGACGCCTCCCTCAGAGGGAGACTACTCCTATCGTGAGCTCGTTCGCGATATGCAGAGAGTCTTGAAAGCCCTCCGAAAAAACAGCCAAAAGAATGTACGGGTCGTACTGTTGATGGACGAAGTGGATGCGCTCAACGAGTACGACCCTAGAGTCAACCAAAGACTCAGAAGTCTCTTTATGAAGAGTTTTGCCGAACACCTCGTCACGGTGGTGTCGGGGGTGGAGATAAAAAAACATTGGGAAGGAGAAGGAAGCCCCTGGTACAACTTTTTCGAGGAAATCGAAGTCAAGCCCTTCGAGCGGAACGATGCGGAAGAGCTCATTGAACGACCGGTGCGTGGGATCTTTGCGTTGGAGAAAGGCGTTGTCGATCGCATCATTACTTTGACGGGAGGCCGGCCTTACTTCATACAGAAGCTTTGCGTTTCTCTGATTAACCGTCTACACGAAGACAACCGTCGGACCATCACCCTTGGCGACGTCGAGGCTGTTGGCCGGCCCGAGGAGGTTTGAGACGGTGTCGGTCATACCGTTCGTGGTGGGTCAGTGGGTGAGGGGCGAGAAATTCTACGGTCGTCGTGCCCAAATCGAGGAGATCCTGGAAGGTCCCCGCAATTCCCTCTGGCTCTTGGGGACTCGGAGGATTGGTAAGACATCTCTATTGAAGCAGCTCGAGCACATGACCGCCCAATCACCCGAGCGTGGCTATTTCCCGATCTTTTGGGATTTCCAAGGGGCCTCCGATCCGGCGGAGCTTCACCTGGATTTCGCCGACGCTCTCCTGGATGCGGAAGAGCGCCTGGAGGAACAAGGACTCTTGTTGTCGGACCTGGAGTCGGATGATCTGTTCACATCCTTGGGACACCTGCGGCGAAAGCTCAAGACAAAGAATCTCAAACTGCTTTTGCTCTGCGACGAAGTCGAGGAGTTGATCAAGCTCAATCAAAAGGACCCGTCGCTTTTGAGAAAACTCCGCCGCGCGATGCAGTCTCGAGAAGATGTCCGTTCCGTTCTAGCCTCGACCATCCGTTTGTGGGAGCTTGCCGAGCAAAGGCAAGACACCTCTCCGTTCCTGCACGGATTCACGCCGCCCCTGTATATCCAGACCTTGAACGATGAAGAGGCGCGCGCTCTCATCCGCCAAGATCAGCTCCCCGGCAAGTCGCGTCCCGATTTTGACGATAAGGTCATCGAGACCATTCGAAGCCGTTGTGACAATCATCCCTATTTGATCCAGATCGTGTGCAAGCGGTTTCAGGAGGCGGGCCGGTTGGATGAGGCTATCGAGGAGGTCGCCACGGATCAGATGGTCAGCTTTTTCTTTTCCGTCGATTTCGAAATGTTGTCCGAAATGGAGCGGGACATTTGTCGTATCATCTCCAAGCATTCGGCGGCGACGAGTAACTCGATCCAGGAGAGTCTGGCCGACGGCACTGACTCGTTTCGTGGCAGCCTACAACGTCTCGAGAGCCTCGGTTTCATCCGCAGGGACAGCGAACGACGATTCACTCTCGTCAACACCTTCTTCCGTCGTTGGCTCGAGGATTGGACGCCCAGTGAGCGAGCGCGGCCTCCGGCACCTCGGCCCAAGCCCGGATCGTCTTCCGAAGATCCTACGCTGACCCACAATGTCGAGCTCGGCATCATCAACGACCGCTACGAGCTTTTGCAGAAAGTCGGTGAAGGTGCGACGGGTATCGTTTACAAATCATATGATCGGATGTTGCAAGTGAGAGTTGGTCTCAAAGTGCTTCGGTCCGAGTTCACGAACAATGACATCATTCTCGAGAGGTTTCGCCAGGAGATCGTTCTCTCCCGAGACATCGCACATCCGAATATCTTGAGGGTTTACCACCTCGGCGAATCGGAAGGAAAAAAATACCTGACGATGCAGTGGGTCGAGGGAATCACCTTGGCCCGGTTGATTGCCGACGAGGCTCCACTGTCTACCGAGGTCTGTCGTTCGATGGGTCAGAAGCTCGCATCTGCGCTAGAGGCGGCTCACTCCCGAAAGATCCTTCATCGAGACATCAAGCCGCAGAATGTTCTCCTCGACGTCGAACGCGAGCCGTTCCTCACTGACTTCGGCGTAGCTCGCCTGTTGGGCGAGCCGGGGATCACTCGAAGCGGCGTCTTTTTGGGAACACCGAACTACGCCTCCCCCGAGCAGGCTAAGCTCCAGGCACTCGATGAACGATCCGATATCTACGCCCTTGGTGTCGTGCTGTTCGAAATGGCGACAGGTGAGCGCCCTTTTACAGCCGAAAACAGCAACGATGTCTTGGAGCTTCACATCTCAGCCCCTGCACCCGATCCCCGGGAATTCCATCCGTCGATCGAAACGGAGCTTTCGAGGATCATCGTTCGCTGTTTGAAGAAATCTCCCGACGATCGATACCCGAGCGCCATGGAGCTCGGCAAAGCCCTTGAAGACGTGAGATAGAAGAGGAACTTGAACTCAGTACTCAGTACTCAGTACTCAGTACTCAGTACTCAGTACTCAGTACTCAGTACTCAGTACTCAGTACTCAGTACTCAGTACTCAGTACCAAAGAACTGAGTCCTCCTTCGTTAGAGTTCCGGCGAGACCTCGCCGGAGCCGTTGGCATGAGCATGAGCCGCCGGCGAAGGCGGGTAGCCACGGTCTTGATTCTCGAGTACTTGAGTACTGAGTACTTGAGTTCTCTCTTCAATACCCCTTGACATCAATAGTGCCATTGACGGCGTTCAACTGGATCGTTCCTCGCCCCGAGCCCAAGGTGCCACGCAGGGAGGTCTTAGTCGAGGTACTGTCATGCAACGGCAAGTTGTGCAGGTTGATGCTTCCGTTGACAACATTGGCCATGACTCTTGCGGAAGTTTCTCGTGGGATATTGATATCCAGTGTCCCGTTCACAGTCGACAGATCAATGATGCCGTTCGGAGGAAGACTCATTCGGCCTTCGATTTGTCCATTAACCAGGTCGACGAGGTTGCTCCCCGACAAGTCGCGTAGGGTGATGTTGCCATTGATGTGGGTGAGCATGACCTCCATATCAGCCGGGATCGATATGTCGTAGTTCACGATGTAGTTACGACCATCGGAGTCTTTGGGTTGAATGGTCTCGACGAACACCTCACTTCCCGCGTCGTCGACCCGGACCTCGAGCTCGCGCAAATACGCCTCCGCATCCGAGGAGTTGTGAGATTCTACTCGACGCTCTCCATGGATGGTCACCGAAGCCTGGCTGTCGACGCCTGTAACCGTGACTTCACCATTGATCGTTTGCAGCCTCAGTCGTGTCTGTCCCGCGACATTCACTTCGTAAGAAAAGGATTCTCGTGCGACGACATCATGTTGGGACACATCGTCACCGGAGAATGGACTCCAGTGACAGTTCAAGCAAGAAACAACGGCCGCGACGAGCGCGAGCACCACAGAGCTTGTGCTGATTCGTGTGGTTTTCATGACGTTTTCCCTCCAGCTCCCCTACTGATTCAAGGCGAAAAAGGGAGGTGTGAACTGGCAACCCAATTCCTTTTTTTACAGTATTGAGAACAGAGGTTTTTCCGGCATCGGGCGGGGGGAGGCGAGCTCGGTGTTTAGAAGCTCAGTATCGCCGACAGGGATGCCGTGTTGACGAGATGGGAAAGGTCGAATCCCA
Source organism: uncultured Acidobacteriota bacterium (assembly GCA_963697355.1). GTDB lineage: Bacteria > Acidobacteriota > Vicinamibacteria > Marinacidobacterales > DATDRI01 > CAVONV01. The sequence goes on along the minus strand of CAVONV010000011.1, from coordinate 230,762 downwards.
AATCCAACTGGAACCGCTTGTAGGCTAGTCCGAAACCAAAGGCGTAGTGCCAGGTTTCCTCGCCCCGCCGGAAAAAGGCGCGCGCGACCGGGTCATCACCTTCGTAGCGGATGCGGTGCTCGGGATCGACCCAAACGCCGCCACGAAGGGCAATCAACGGCGTCCAGTTGATGAATACGTATTCGAAGCCGATGTGGATCTCGTCAGCGTCATTCAGCCCGACCTCAGGATCAACAATGCCCGGATCGAAGCTCTCGATGATGACCGAGTAGTTGATATGATCCCATTCAAAGCTACCCGTGATGGATCCGTCCTCGGATCGATAGGCAGCTCCCAGCCCGAATGCGTCCGGCAGCCGCATAGGACTCTCTTGGAAGGTGAAACCCGTTTCCTCCGTCAGAGAGGGATCGAGTGCCGGTCCTGATGTCTCACCCCCGGAACCGATGAATTTCGGTCCTCGCCGATAGAATCCGCCCAAGTTCCATTGATCGGACACTTGCCATAGGAAACCACTGCTCCAGCTCCAAGAAGCGTCGTCCATGATCGCCGTCGCCGTCTTGATGCGAGCTTCCTCGACATACGCATTGGGCCCCAAAAGGCCCTCCGGGAGCGTTGCCGCAATGGGGGCGTAGAACTCAGTTCGGGTGTCCAGTTTTCCATCGAAATAGGAGAATCCCAGACCTAGGCTCAAACTATCGCTCAGCCGATAAGCCCCAGAAAAACCGTAGTTCACTACCTGGAGCTCGGTAGATGTCCTGAAGTCGATGGCCCGAAGGGTCTCGCCATCCTGATCCGTGGCAAAAAAGCCTTGGGTCTCGACGCTCGCTTCGAAATTCGCCAACTGGTGTCGGTAGAAGGCCAACGACCATTTACCCTTTGGGTAAACGAAGGATAGGAATGACACCCCGGCAAGCGTGGCCGTCGATTCATCGAATCGAAGACCTGCCGTGGTGTCGAGGCCCGTCATGGTAGGAGTCCCCCACAATCGTCCACCCGATGTGAAGGGTGAGGTGTAGTTCCACATTCGTCCCTCCACCGAGACCTCCGGCCTTGCCAACTGAACGAGACCCGCGGGATTGGCGAACGCGGCTGTAGCGTCGTCGGCCAACGCGGCAAAGGCACCGCCGAGCCCAATACTGCGCGCCCCGGGATTCGAGAAGCTGAACTCGAGAACGGGGGGCCCACTTTGGGCTCGGACGTTCGGAGACAGGAGCAAGAAGGTCAGAATCGGCAGGAGAAAGAGTATTACAGGCCTGATCCTGGTCGCTATCATCAGAAACTCACGATTGCAGAAAGCGAGATCGTTCCCACGAGCTTGGAGATGTCGAGACCGAGGTCGAGCTGAAAGTGGGGTATTGCCAAGCCGAAGCCGAAGGCGTAGTGCCACCGGCTTTCCCCAAGGATATCCACACCTGAGAGGATGCTGTCCCCAACGAAACGGACCTTGCGACCCGGTTCGTACCAGGTGCCCGTGCGAAGAGCGAAAATGGGGGTGAAGCCGAGGAATGCATACTCGATACCTAGGTGAAATTCATCGCCGTCCTTCACCTCGGTGTCCTCAAAGATGCCCCCGCCAGCCAAGGAGTAGCGGACATGATCCCATTCCGCGCTGGCGGTCATGGCACCACTTTCCGATTTATAAACGATACCGGCTCCGAAAACGTCGGGAAAACGCACTTGACCCTCCGTGATTCTGGTGGTCTCTTGGGAATCCGTGGATTCGTCGATAGAAAACTGCTCCGCTCTTGCTTTGAACGATGGCGCTTGCCGATAGAATCCACCCACGCTGATTTGGCTGTGAAATCGCCATATGATGCCGGCACTCAATCCCCAATCACTATCGTCGACTGAAATCGTCTGACCTCCCCGAAGCGCCTCCGTTGTTTCCGGAAGATAGGACAACCCGGTTTGGCTCGATAGCGATCCGCCGAAATACGTCACACTAACGCCGATATCGAGCTTCTCCTTGAACCTGTAAGCGGTCGAAAACCCGTAGGTCACTATCTCGAACGTGGACGACGTCCCTGCCTCTACAAAACCGGGCTCGCCGGCTCCCACCGTGCTTTCTATGACACCTTCCAGCCCGGAAGTCGTCTCGAGATTGGCGACTTGATGCCGGTACAGTCCGAACGACCAATCGTTTCGGGGATATACAAACGAGAGGAATCCAACCCCGGAAGTGGTCGCCAGTCCTGAGGAAGTCTCGATCTCCGTCGTGCCGCGGTTCGCAGCGCTCGAGAAATCACCCCATCCCCGCGCTTCGAGCGACAATTCCGGTCGCACGATTTGAACGAGTCCCGAAGGATTGGCGACCGCCGCTGTGGCGTCATCGGCGAGGGCGGCAAAAGCTCCGCCCAAACCCAAGCTTCGCGCCCCCGGGTTGGTGAGGGTGAACTGCAGTGTGGGCGGGGTGGTCTGGGCGTGGACAGATGCGGCGATGAACACACCAGCAAGAAACAAACCGTGTAACTTCATCTAACTTTCGAGTTTACTGCACACCAGCAGTGATTTCATGTCATTGCGCCCCGAAATTTGAGATTTTCGTTTTGCCGGTTCTTGTCATGGTTTTCCGCCTTACCAGGAGAGGGAGCCATGAGACGACTAGGAGAAAGGTCATGAAACCTGTGGAAAAAGGACATCGGTCGAAAGCACTGCTCACGCGACTGCTGAGGTCACTCGTTGTAACCGCCATTCTGATGCTCGCGGGCATCCCCTCGGTGTTTGCTCAAGAAAAACCCGAGACTGAGACTCTAGTCTCGGATATCGATAACGGCTACATGGTGGCTGTCGAGACCAAGCTGACGACGGTCAACGACAGGTTTGCCAATTTTCTCGGGATTTATGGTGGATGGGTGATTGGCCATAAGTTCCTGCTTGGCGTTGGCGGCTACGGGAAGACAACGGGCATCCACGAAATGCAGATGGGATACGGCGGGCTCGTCTTGGAGTACTACATCAATCCCCATCGGCTCGTGAACTTCTCCGCCAAAGGTCTGATAGGAGGTGGTTCCGCCTCGTGGAGATGGGACGACCCGTTTTTCGTTGCCGAGCCGGAAGGGAAGGTGACGATCAATATTACGGATTGGTTCCGACTGGGGGCGGGCGGGGGCTACCGATTTGTCCGCGGGTCCTACTGCAACGACAAGCTCAGTGGCTTTACCGCCAATATCCAATTGATGTTTGGAACGTTTTGAAGCCAACCCATGCCCGTTACCGTTCCCTGCCCGAGCCCGTGCTCAATCGACGTCGATTGGGGTGAAACAGAAACGAAATGAGATCATCGCGCCAGTTTGAGCGCTTGTGCTTCATCGCTTTTTTGGCTGTGGGCTTGGGCTCGGGAACGAGTTGAAGAATCAACTGTAACTATTGCGCATCCGCTCGGCCCGAGCTCGAGCTTTGGCGCTTCGAGCGCACCATCACTAACTCAATGGTTGATGAGCTGACCCATTTGCTAGCTCGAGCTCTGGTTCGCCGGCACCCATGGACCACCATTTCTTTCTATTGGCTGTAGATCAGATAGTTTATGTGAGGTGTGTCTCAGTGGCATCTCTTTTGCTTTTAAGGCGTGTGAACGGCGAGCAGTTGAGCCTCGGACCTCAGTGGGTCATCCCTACATCCCTCCTCCGCTGGGGTACGGGGTCATCATTTGCCCGATTTCTCACTCGAGACACGGGAGAGGCTGCCGGTTCCCTGGAGATCCGATACAATAATCCAGGGTTGTTGCCGATGGATCAGGACATCGCTCCGGATGTGAGCTACCAGCTCGATCGCGTCGTGGAAATCCTACGGGGTGTCCATAGCGTCCTCTTCATAACGGGTGCCGGCATCTCCGCCGACTCGGGGCTTCCGACGTACCGGGGGATCGGTGGACTCTATAACGATGCCGACACACCCGAAGGCATTCCGATAGAAGTGGCCCTGTCCGGCCGGATGATGAACGCCAATCCCGGTCTCACCTGGAAGTACATCCATCAAATTGCCTCGGTCTGTCGCGGTAGGACCTACAACCGTGCTCACGAGGTGCTGGCCCTTGCGGAAGAGCGTTTTCCGCGGGTTTGGGTCCTCACTCAAAACGTCGATGGGTTCCATCGACGAGCAGGCTCAAAAAACGTCATAGATATCCATGGGGATGTTCACGATATCCTGTGTACCCGGTGCGAATACACCGAGACGGTTCAAGATCTTGGGGAGTTGGCGCCGAAACCGCGTTGCCCGGAATGCGACGGACAAATAAGACCCGATGTCGTGCTCTTTGGAGAGATACTACCTTTACACAAGGTGGCCATCATGGACCACGAGCTCGCGACTGGATTCGATGCCGTTTTCTCCATCGGCACGACCAGTGTCTTTCCGTATATTGCGGGACCCGTCGTCGAGGCACAGAGAAGGGGAGTACCCACTATCGAGATCAACCCCTCCGAGACGGCCGTCTCGGACGTCGTGGATATCAAACTTCCTCTCGGCAGTGCAGCAGCATGTGACGAGATCTGGCGGCGGCTAGATTAGCCAGCCGCGAACTCAAGAACTCAAGAACTCGAGAATTCAAGAAGCCTACGGAGAGGGACCACGATCGGGATACATCAGAGGCCTTCTGCCATATTTCTGCTCGAGTTCTTGTGTTCTCGAGTCCTCGAGTACCTATTGCGAGGAAATAAATGGCCCCGCCTTCAAGGATTAGATATCTGCTTTGCTATAATCCATGGGTTTAAGGAGGCAACAGAGCGACATGGAAACCACAGTCCAGGAAATAAATGAGCGAGTCCAAAAAGAAGCGGTATTCGTCGAAGGTCTCCTGTCTGAATTGAGGAAAGTCATTGTGGGCCAGAAGGATATGCTGGATCGGCTTCTCATTGGCCTGTTGAGCCGCGGCCACATCCTACTAGAGGGTGTACCTGGCCTTGCCAAGACGCTGGCCGTGAGCAGTTTGGCCGATTCCATCGACTGCCGTTTCCAGCGGATTCAGTTCACGCCTGATCTGCTGCCCGCCGACCTCGTTGGCACGCTCATCTATAACCAGAAGGATGGAAACTTCATCCCAAAGAAGGGCCCGATTTTCACCCATTTGCTGCTGGCCGACGAGATCAACCGCGCTCCGGCGAAAGTCCAAAGCGCGTTGTTGGAGGCCATGCAGGAGCGCCAGGTCACGATCGGCGACACGACCTATCCACTCGAGGAGCCGTTTCTGGTCATGGCGACTCAGAATCCCATTGAGCAAGAGGGTACCTACCCTTTGCCGGAGGCCCAAGTCGACCGGTTCATGCTGAAGATCAAGCTCGACTATCCGAACCGCAAAGAGGAGAGGGAGATTCTGGATCGAATGTCGAAGGAGAACATCCCGCATGCGAGTCGTGCCGTAGGGCCGGAAGAGATTCTCAAGGCTCGGAAAGTCGTGGAAGACGTCTATATGGATGACCGCATCAAGGAGTACATCATTTCCATCGTCTTTGCGACTCGAGAGCCAGGTGATTTTGGGCTCGATATCAAGGATCTCATCGAATATGGTGGGTCGCCCCGAGCCACGCTCTACCTTACGCAAGCAGCCCGTGCTCATGCGTTCATCCGGGGCCGGGGGTATGTGACGCCGGAAGATGTAAAGTCCATCGGACCAGACGTTTTGCGACACCGCGTGATCCTTTCCTACGAGGCCGAAGCGGAGAACATCAAGTCCGAAGAGATCATCCAGCGGATTTTCGATGCCGTGGAGGTGCCCTAGCGCGCGAAGTGTCCTGGTTCGTTCTGCCATGGGCCGAGACCGATTCGAAATATCCGATGCTGCCTAGAGAAGTCCTTCAAAAAGTCCGACGTATCGAGATCACCACGCGGCGCAAGGTGACCGACGTGCTGGCGGGCGAGTACCACAGTATCTTCAAAGGACGAGGTATGGAGTTCTCCGAGGTGCGCGAGTATCAACTTGGGGACGACATCCGCACGATCGACTGGAACGTGACCTCGCGTACGGGAACGCTCCACGTGAAGAAATTCGTGGAAGAGCGCGAGTTGACCGTCTTGTTGATGTTGGACGCTAGTGGCTCGGCGGATTTTGGGACGGAATCCCGTTTCAAGCGGGAAGTCGCAGCGGAAATGGGGGCTCTTCTCGCCTTCAGCGCCATAAAGAACAACGACCGCGTGGGCGCCATCGTTTTCACGGACGAAGTGGAGATGTTTATCCCGCCACGGAAGGGCCGTCCTCACGTCTTGCGCGTGATCCGAGACCTCCTCTATTTCGAGCCCACGGGCCGGAAAACCGATCTTGGATTGGCGGCGGAATATTTGAACCGCATCACCCGAAAGAGTGCCGTGGTTTTTCTTCTCTCCGACTTCATCTCTACCGGCTTCGAAAAACCACTCCGTGTGGCTGCCAAGAAACACGATCTCATTGCGGTGCGTCTGTCGGATCCGAGAGAACAAGAGATACCTTCGGTGGGGTTGGTCGAGCTGGAAGACGCGGAGACCGGGGAAAGGTTACTTATTGACACGGCTGACCGCCAGGCTATGCACATGTTCTCCGAAGGAGCTCGGAAGCGGTCCGAACGGCAGAGGGAACTTTTGACGAGCATGGGCGTTGATATGATCGAAGTGACGACCGGCGTTCCGTACGACAAGGCCCTACAACGTTTCTTCACGATGCGTGCGCGGAGGTTGAGGCACTGATGCGTCTCGCCGTCACATTTGCCGTCGCATTGCTGTCCGGACTCGCGGGATGCGGTGGTAGTGGGCCAAGCGATGTCGCAGCGCCTGTTCCTGAAGGACCTATTGAGTGGAGCGTCGTCGCCGCGGCCGATAAGACCGAGCTTCAAGTTGGAGAAGACCTTTCCGTTCAGTTGACGATTCAGCACCCGCCGGATGAGGAGTTCATCGTTCCTGTCGGCGAGGAGCTTCAACCTTTTGAGCTCATCGAGCGGATCGACGAGACTCCGGCCTCTCCGATTGAAACCGTCATCACACTGCGCTTGGGAGCCTATCGGCTTCCGGGCGAGATTGCCGTTCCACCTATCAAGGTCGAGTACCGAGACGCCTCGGGGGAGATGGCCGCCATCGAGACCGAGCCTATTCCCATCAATCTGGTGACGTCACTGACTCCCGACATCAACGACATCAACGACATCAAGGAGCCCATCGAAGACCTTCCGGTTCCCACGAATTGGGACTTGCTGTGGTGGCTGCTTGCCGCTTTGCTCGCCGCCCTCGTTGCCTACTATCTGTACAGGAGGTTTCGGAAGGAGGATGAGACCGCGGTCGAGACGAGGCCTGCGCCGCCGCCGATTCCTCCAGACGTAGAGGCGGAACAAGCGCTTCGCGAGCTCGCCAACAAACGCCTCTTGGAGCAGGGAAGAGACCTCGAGTTCTACACGGCACTGGCCGAGATCATGAAGCGTTATGCCGGACGTCGTTTCCAAGTGCCTTATCTGGAACGCACCACCCTGGAAGTGATGGAGGATTTGAAGCAAACGCGTTTGGATTACGAGAAGTCTCTCCGGGTTAGAGGGATATTGAATGTTGCAGATTTCGTGAAATTTGCGCGCGTCAAGATCCCGGCAGAAGGTTCTGAACGCATGATCCCCGAGGGCTTTCGCTTCGTCGATGAAACGAGGCCGAGGCCCAGAATCGTGGCGGAAGTGGAGGACGCCGAATCGATGGAGGTCGAAGCGTGACCCGCTTAGCCTACCCATGGCTCGCCCTGGGACTTCTCGTCGTCCCCACTTTGTTCTACATCCGCTATCACTTTGGAGAGAGGCGGCCGACGTTTGTCTATTCCCATGTGCGACCTCTTGTTGCACTCAAGCCTTCGATTTGGGCTCGCATCGCATGGCTTCCTTTCGTTCTTCGGATGTTGGCTTTGACCTTGATCCTCGTCGCCCTGGCGCGACCGCAAGCTGGTGCCACCAGTGAAGATGTCATCACCGAAGGGGTTGACATTCTTCTCGTTATCGATGTTTCGAGCAGCATGAAGACGGAGGACTTCAGGCCCAAGAACCGGCTGGAAGCGGCGAAAGATGTCGTCGCGGATTTTATCCAGTCTCGACCGCACGACCGGATGGGGATGGTCGTATTTGCCGCCCGTGCCATAACGAAGTGCCCTTTGACGCTCGATCACGACATCCTCCTGACGCTACTGGAGGATGTGAACATCGGCAGCATCGAGGATGGTACGGCCATCGGTACCGCTCTCGCCACCGGCGTGAACCGGTTGAAGGAATCCACGGCCAAGAGTCGCATCATCATTTTGCTGACGGATGGAGTCAACAATCGGGGGGAGATCGATCCCGTGACGGCAGCGGAACTGGCCAAGACCTATCGCATCAAGACCTACACCGTGGGTGCCGGTAAGGAAGGTTATGCGCCTTTTCCGTTCGAGGACCCCCTGCGTGGGACGGTGTACCAAGACGTTCTGGTCGAAATTGACGAAGAGACGCTCCAAAAGATAGCCGACACGACAGACGGCAAGTACTTCAGGGCGACGGACACCGAGAGTCTGGTTGACGTTTATGCTGAGATCGACGCTCTGGAGAAGACCGAAATCCAACAGAAGCAGTATGTGCGCTACACTGAGCTCGCACCTTATTTCATGATCTTCGCCCTCGGGCTCTTGATGTTCGAGACCCTTCTGACAAAGACGCGGCTGCGGAGGATCCCCTGATGCAGTTTGGAGAGACCACCGCGTTTTACTTGCTGTTGTTCATACCGGTTCTATGGGGTCTTTTCATTTGGTCGGGGCGGCGACAGCGCAAGGCATTGGAACGATTGGGCGATGCGGAGCTCGTCGAGAAGCTCTCCTCTACCGCTTCGCCGGTTCGAGATCGGATCAAATCAATGCTGCTACTGGCTGCCGTTTTCTTCCTCATCCTCGCACTGGCCCGGCCGCAGTGGGGAAGAAAGACGGAAGAAGTGGTTCGAAGCGGGGTCGATGTTTTCCTCGCGATCGACACATCTTTCAGCATGGATGCCACCGATGTCGTTCCCTCACGGATCGAAAAAGCCCGACGCATCGCCTCTGCTCTCATGGAGGAGCTTCAAGGCAACCGGATCGGACTCATTGTTTTTTCGGGTACCGGCTTCGTGCAATGTCCTCTTACGCTCGACTACGGGGCTGCAAGGATTTTCTTGGACGCTATCTCCACCGGTGTGGTTCCGAGCCCGGGAACGAGCATTTCCGCTGCATTGGAATCGGCCCGGCGGGGATTCGTCTCCAAAGAATCCAAGTACAAGGTGGTTATCCTCCTTACCGACGGAGAACAACACGAGGGCGACCCCATGGACGCGACGGAGAAAGCCAAGGAGGAGGGCATTCTGATCCACACCGTCGGAGTAGGTACACCCGGGGGGGATCCGATTCCCGTACTCGATGCCCGCGGACAAGTGACCGACTACAAGAGAGACGAGAGCGGGCAGCCGGTGCTCTCTCGACTCGACGAGGATACGTTGGGACGGATCGCCATTGCGACCGGCGGCAAGTACTTCCGGGCCAGTGATCGAGAGACAGAAGTCGAGGAGATTGCCGATCTCGTCAAGGAGATGGAGGGCAAAGAGCTCGCTTCCAAACTCTTTACGCGATACGAAGAGCGTTTCTACTGGCCGCTGGGTATTGCTATTGCCTTCTTGATTGCCGATACGGTTGTCTCTCGTGGTCGTCGCCGAAGATTGGCGCCTCTCATTGAAAGAGGCCTTCCCGAGGGAGGAACGCCGTGAGATATGGGTGGCTGATTGTAGCCCTTTCCGTTACCGCTTGTGGCGGCGGGTTCAACCGGAAGAACAAAGAGGGAGCGGAGCTTTACCGAGAAGGCAAGCTCGATGAGGCGTTGGCCGCGTTCACTCAGGCGCAAGTTCAATCACCGGACGCACCGGAAATCCACTACAACATCGGCAATGTCCATTATCGAAAAGAGGAGATGGAAAAGGCCGTAGAAGAGTATCGTGCCGCCTTGAGTGGGAGTGAGGCGGTTCAGCAATACGCGAACTACAACGAGGGAAACGTCCATTTCCGAGGTCAGGATTTTCCGGGAGCTATCGAGGCGTACAAGAAAGCCCTCAAGATTGACGCGAACGACGTCGAGGCCCGACAGAACTTGGAACTGGCACTCCAACAACAGCAAGAGCAAAGTGGTGGAGGTGGCGGTGGTGGTGAGTCCGAGGATGACAATGAAGAACAGCAAGACCAGCAACCCCAGAGCCAGGACCAGCAAGAGCAGCAACAGCAGCAACAAGAGCAAAGCGAACAAAACCAGCAGCAAAATCCCGCCGGTATGAGCCAAGAAGAAGCTGAACGCATCCTCGCGGCACTCGCCGAGATGGAAAAGGCAGAGCAGCAGCGTCAGCAGGAAAAGAAGAAGGCTCGAGTCCGTGGCAAGAAAAAGGACTGGTAAGAGGTCCTGTGCGGGTATCGATATAATGTATGTAATAAGAAACGAGAGGCTTGCCGGAGCACGCCGGCCGCTGACTGCCGCAAAGGCGGGGCGCTCAGGGAAAACCAAGGCGCCCTTCAGGCATTGAGATGACGAGGAACAACACTCATCGGATAGTTGGGGTATTCCTGACACTGCTCTCGGTCCTCGTGCCGGCTGCGGCTTCGGCGGAAGATTTCCACGTGGAAGCTTCGGTGAACGCCACGAAGATCGGACTCGATGACGACCTCCAGCTCACGGTTGCCATCAAGGGTGACACGATGGGGCGGGCGGGAACACCCGAGCTCCCCAAACTCGAAGGCTTCCGCCTCGGGGGCCAGTCGACATCGACCAACATCCAGTGGGTCAACGGGCAGATGTCGTCGACACGATCGACGATTTACACGCTGATGCCCAAAGCGGAGGGGACACATATTATCGAACCCATTTCCGTCGAGTACGGAGGCAAAGAGTACTTGACGGAACCGATCGAGATTGAGGTGGTTTCCGGCTCGATTCTTCCGAGGTCCGGGGGGCGCCCGGGGTCCATGGATCCCTTCGACATGCTCTCGCCTTTTCGGCGCAGAGAAAGAACGCGACCGGCTGTTCAAGAGGGCGAGGTCTTTGTGACGGCCGAGCTTTCCAAAGGCTCGGCGTTCGTGGGAGAACAAGTCGTTCTCACCTACAGGCTCTACACACAACTCCAAATCATGGGGTTGGAGTTCAGCGAGCAGCCATCGTTGACAGGTTTCTGGATAGAAGATGTCGAGATGCCTCAGGAGCCGCAGTGGAAAGAAACGAAAGTGGACGGTAAAGACTTCTTCGTCGTCGAGTTGAAGAAGAGCGTCTTGTTCCCGACGAGGTCCGGGAAGATCACCATCGAGCCCGCTATGGTGACTATGGGCTTGAGAGCTGCTGCGGATCCCTTCGACGTGTTTGCGCCCATGACAGAGTCGATCCGAAGGAGCACCAAGGCGCTGACCGTCGACGTCAAGCCACTACCTGTGGCCGGTAGACCCGCGGATTTTTCAGGTGCCGTAGGTGAGTTCACCATGTCGGCTCAGCTCGATCAGAAGGAAACGACGGCTGGAGAGGCTTTGACCTTGTCTGTCGTTGTGGAAGGCGAGGGCAACCTCAAGACTGTCGAGTCGCCCGAGCTGCCGGCGCCTCCCGGTTTCAGGACCTACGACCCCAAAACTGAGGAAAACCTCACGACTCGAGGTTCTCGATTCGGCGGCAAGAAACGCTGGGAGTACGTTCTCGTTCCTGATTCCGCAGGCCAACATCAAATTGGACCCATGAGCTTTTCTTACTTTGATCCCGGCGAGAAGAAATACAAAAAGCTCACGGCCGGGCCTTTGACACTCAATGTTGCCGCGGCCACGGCTGCAAGTAGTGCTGCGGCAGTGGGGTCGTCCCGCGGCGCAGTTCAACTGCTTCGGCAAGATATCCGATACTTGAAACCGGTTCCCGCCAGGCTCGGAGAGACCTCTTCACCTTTCTATCGAAGCGGACTCTTCTATCTGACACTGGCTCTGCCTGTCCTCTGGAACCTCGGGTTGGTCGTCTATCGCAAGAAAAAGCAAAGTGAGGCCGACCAGGTGGGGTTGTGGCGTTTCCGTCGAGCACGGAAAGCGGCGCAGGAGCGATTGAAGCAAGCGAGGAAATTCGCTCGCAGCACCTCTATGGATTTCTACGAGGAGACGGCCGGTGCGCTGTACCGTTACGTTGCCGACAAGCTTGGTGTGAGCCCTTCTGGACTCACCGCGCAGAAAATCAGTGTGATGCTCGAAGACCGAGGAGTGCCTGAGTCTCTGCGAACCGAGTTTCTCAAAACGGTCGAGGCCTGCGAGTTCGCTCGGTTTACGCCGGGCGAGAGGACTCGTGAAGAGATGGAGTCTTTGCTCGAGCGGGCCGAGAAGACGATCGTCACGATGGAAAAGCACTTCGCATGAGACTCTTGCCTATATTACTTCTACTGGCGCAGCAGGCCTTCGTATCTCCCGAGGATGTCTTTCGAACGGCCGAAGAGCTCTACGACAACGGCCGCTACGCGGAGGCGGCTGAACAATACGAAATCCTGGTCGACCAAGGTGTCCGAGACGGCTCGGTTTGTTACAACTTGGGGAATGCCTATTTCAAGAGTGGACGCCTGGGTCTTGCGATCCTCAACTACGAGCGGGCGCTCGAGCAAATGCCGGGCGATGTCGATACAAAGGCGAACCTCGAGTTTGCCAACACCTTGATTACCGATGTCGTGGAAGGGCCCGACCTGCCGCCCTACGTTGCTTGGCTGGTGGATCTTTACCGGGCCATGGACCCGAGTTTTTCGGCGGGGCTTTTGAGCGTCTCCTTCCTACTGGGAGGCGCTGCAGTGTCCGTATTGATGCTGGGGCGGTGGCCTTTGCTGAGATCTCCGGCGATTTACCTGTTGGTGTTCTCGAGCGTGCTGGCTGTCGTCTGCGCCGGTGTCCTGGCTGGCAAGACCCGCTCCTCGTCCGATGGCGTTGACGCCATCGTGCTCGTCTCCATATCCGATGTGAGAAGCGGCCCCGGTGAAACGAACCCTCAGCTCGTCGAGATCCACGAGGGGTTGAAGATCCGTATTCTTGGAACTCGCGAAGGGTGGTTGCAAGTGGGTCTTCCCAACGGTGTCACGGGGTGGGTCCGCGAAGATCACGTAGAATCCATCTGAACGATCATCACGGACGGTCGGACACTTCCTCCTCGGACAAGGGTTCAAGAATTGATGAGAGCAACCACACTTTTCGCGATCGTAATCTGGCTTGCCGCAACGGGCACCGTCCGGGCACAGGAAGTCGCGGTGGAAGGGGTGCTGGTGGACGGAACAACGGGTGCGCCCATTGCCAACGGTGCGGTTCGAGCGGGTGGCCAACTCGTGAAAACCGACGAGGAGGGACGTTTCACCCTCTCGCTTCCTCCGGGCGATTGGTCTCTCGAAGTCACATACTCCGGATACCTCGACACGAGCTTTCCCATCGATGTGGGGGAGGACGGGCTTCGTGGTCTGGAACTTCTCTTGTTCCCACGATCCGTTTACACGGAGTCTGTGGAGGTACGCGAGAGTCTGCCGGCGCCGGAAGGTCCTTCGACCAACCCCGTGGCTCCCCAGGAAGTGTTCGAGGTGGCCGGAAGCATCGACAATATTTATCGGACGCTCGACACTCTTCCCGGTGTGGCGGCAACCGAGGACTTTGGAAGCCGTCTTTCCGTTCGCGGTGGATCTCCGGACCAGAACTTGACCATCATGGACGGCGTCGAGATTCACAATCCCTACCGGTTGTTTGGACTCACCAGTGCATTCAATCCCGAAACCGTGGAAAGGTTCGATCTCACCGCGGGAGGCTTTAGCGCCAAGTATGGTGATCGACTGTCGTCTCTTCTCGTCGTCGAGAATCGGTTGGGAAGAGAAGATCTGGGCGGGTCGACGTCGGTCAGCATCACGGACGCCAACGTGGTTCTCGAGGGCGCAACGCCGGGTGACGGCAAGGGTTCCTGGTGGGTAACGGCACGTCGCACCTACTACGACCTGGTGGCCGGTCGTATCAACGACGCGGACTACCCCTCCTTTGCCGATGTCCAATTCAAAGTTGCGTGGGAGTTCGGTCGGGGCCACCGGCTGTCCCTTCAAGGGCTTGCAAGTCGTGAGGGATCCGACTTCTTCATTGAAGACGATGAACGCCCCGACGAGGGGGGGACCCTCGTCAATAACGCCGACAACGATCTAGTGTCAGCTCGATTCGATGCTTTGCTGGGAGATCGCGCCACTTCTACGACCATCGTTTCCTGGTACCGCAACCGTGATGTATTGGATTTCGATGGCATGTTCCGCTCGGATGCAAAGCGGTCGAACGACCCCGATGACGAAGTCGCCTTTGGCTTGTCCGATATCGTCTTTGACAGGGAGCTTTTCGTTCGGGACATCTCTTTGCGTGAAGAGATCACGATTGAAGCAACGTCTCAACACTTGTTGGATGTGGGACTGGAGCTTCACAGCCTCCGGACGGGGATCGTCTTTTCTGCAGAAGGGGACCGGAACGTGGAAGAGGCCAACGGGTCGAGTCTCCGCGGCGGGGCGGGACTTCCCGATCAGCTCGAGTCTTTGTTGAATGGAACCAGAGGCGGTCTCTGGTTCCAAGACCGAATCGGCCTCAGTCCCAAGTGGACCTTGGAGCCGGGCATTCGTTTCGATTGGAGTACGATCAACTCGCGCGGCACGATTTCTCCTCGCCTTGCCACGAGTTATGAGATGGGAGACGGGCTCCGGTTACAGGGAGCCTTGGGCCTCTTCACGCAAAGTCCGGGCTACGAAAAGCTCATCCAGGCGGACTACCTCATCGATTTGACGGGATCTTCGGAGCTCGGTATCGAGCACGAGCGAGCGGCGCACGTGATCGTTGGCTTCGAGAAGGACCTGGGCCTGAGTACACTTCTCCGCGTCGAGGGTTACTACAAGCGTTTCGACCGGCGTATCTTGGGCCGGCTGGAGACCAACGAGGAGCTTTTGGCTCGTCTCAAAAGGTACGACTTTCCCGAAGAGCTGCGAGGCGATATTCCCACCGACCGGATCATTACCAGCTCTCCCACGAATGGTGGCCGGGGGACGGCATACGGCGTGGATGCATATCTCGCGTTGCGCGACCCGGGCGCACGGCTCAACGGTTGGCTCTCCTACACCTTGGGCAAAGCAAACCAAGAATCCTATGACCAGCTCTTTCCCTTTGATTACGACCGTCGCCATGCCCTGAACATTGTGGGACGCTATCGGCTGAGCAACCGTTTCGATGTTGCTGTCACCGGACGTCTGGCTTCGGGTTTCCCCAGAACGGCGCCTTTGGGATTGCGTGTGGCGGCCGCGGAAGACGAAAGGGGGATGCTCGTTCCCGAAATCGACGAGAAGGGTAACTATGTATACACTATCGACCTCGGCGGGGTGGAAAACCTCAATACGGATCGACTTCCTTACTACGTTCGATTCGACGTCCGCGGCACGTTTCGTCCAGGCGGGCTTACCGGCCGATGGTCCTTATACGTAGAGGTCATCAACGTCCTCAACCGGGACAACGCCATTACCTTGAACAACGAATTGGTCTACGATCCGGGCTCCGAGCTGCCACGCATTACTGAGGTGCCCAACGAAGGCTTTCCTCTGATTCCTTCTTTTGGTGTGCGATTCCGTTTTTGATCACTCCCAACTTCCTCATTTTCAATACTATACACCCTGTATAACTAATATTAGTGTGATAGGTGTAGGTATCAATTAATATTAGTGCTATAAGATAATATTATATGCTTTTATTGTTGACATATTATTTTGGAGGTTGTATATTGTGTTGAAAGGACGACGAGTGAGCCCTTTTTGAGAAGGGCTTGCCAAAGAAGTCACCAGAACAAGGAGGAAGCCACCATGTTAGTTCGAAGAATCTGGCCATATCATGGAAGCTATCGGACTGCCTTTGACAGGCTCGAGGACATGCGCCGGGACATGCAGCGGCTTTTTGACACCGTGGAAGGTGCGACTCGAGATGTCGCCGGAGTCTATCCACCCCTCAACGTGTCTCAAGACGCGGACAACTACTATGTGCGCGCGGAAATGCCGGGTGTGAAACTCGATGATATCGAGTTGACGGCGCATCGTAGCAAGCTGTCGATCTCGGGGAAAAGAGAAATCGTCGAAGAGAAGGCGAGCTACCACAGAAGAGAACGCGAAGGTGGCACGTTCAGCCGCAGTGTGACTCTACCTTCGGATATCGATGGCGAGCACATCGAGGCTCGATATGACAACGGCATGCTGACGGTGGTTCTGCGCAAGGTGGAAGAAGCGAAACCGCGGCAAATCACTGTCAAGTCGTCTTGATTTTCTGGGGAGGAGAACAAAATGTCGGAGAAGAAAGAACTGGAAACCCGAGGCGAAACCAATATCGAACAGACCCGATCCGGGCCGGTGTTCACACCGGCTGTCGATATCTTCGAGACCGAAGACAGGATCTCCGTGCTCGCCGATATGCCGGGGGTCATCGTCGATGACCTCACGATCGATTTGCGGGAGAATGTACTGACACTGACGGGTGTGGTGAATGCGCTCGAAGGCGAGAAGGATGAAGTACTTCATGAGTTCGCTGCTTCTGGCACCTTCTATCGGCGGTTCACCTTGTCAGATACCATTGATCAACCCAAAATCGAAGCTTCTCTGAAGGACGGGGTCCTGCGGCTCGATCTACCCAAGGTCGAAGCCGTCAAGCCACGCAAGATCGCCGTCAAGGCGACGTAGATCGGTTTAGAATAAGCCGTCGAATCGTACGCGTGAGCGGGCGACCTCTCTCTTGAGGAGGTTCTTCTGTGGCCGTCAGAAACTTCTACGTGATCTTGGGTGTACCGCGCGAGGTGAGTCCTCGTGGAATTCGGATCGCCTACCTAGAGCTTGCTAAGAGGCACCATCCCGACCGGGTCGGAGAGAGTGGTAAAGGAACTTTCCAAGAAGTACAGGAAGCCTATGAAACGCTCTCCGACCCGGAAAAGAGACGACGATACAATAGTCTCTTGGATGAGAGTGAACGGCAGCAGCGTTTGTGTCAGTGGGCGAGAACGCCTGTAGTGATGGTGTCAGAGCCCATTTCGATAGTCGAACAGCCTGAGACTTTCCTGCCGTCCTTTGATGCCTTCTTCGAAAGATGGGCAAGGAACTTCACGGGTATCGGGGTGCCCAAAGGGGAACGTGTTGAAGGGCTGAACATCGAAGTGGTGCTAACACCGGCGGAGGCGGGCAGAGGTATCATGTTGCCCATTGAGGTACCGACCTTTCACAAATGCCCTTTTTGCGATGGCATGGGGCACGATTGGGTTTTTCCTTGCTCCTATTGCTCCGAACAGGGTGTCGTTGAGAAAAGGGAGAGTATTCGGGTCAATGTTCCTCCGATGGTCAAGCCGGGCACCGTCTTGGAGGTTCCGCTGAAGGGATTAGGAGTCCACAACTTCTTCCTCCGACTCCACATCTTCGTAGAGTGAGAAGACCCGTTTTGCTTTCCATCACCGTCAATGCGAGGGTCAGCCAAACCATGCCATAATGTGGCGGTGCTCGAGCCCTCGGTTTCCACTTCCAGATACCTTTCCGCTGCAGGACCTGTCCCCTCTGCAAATCTCTCCACGGTTGTGCAATCGCAAGACATGGAAGGTTTGTTTTGCACGGGAACAAACCCGCCGTCCCGGGGTAGTGGTCAGCATCCGCACGACCGCGACATCCACCGCATCGGAGACTAACTTCGTGCGGATGCCCCCTGCCTGTGCCCCTGCCCGAGGCAAGTTAGTTGGAAGTGAACGAGAAAGGAGCCATGCGGTGAGTCGACTTTGGTTGTTGTTGCGGGTGTGGAAGCGACGCAGGAAGACAAAGAAAGCCAAGACTGGAGCAGTGGATGAAAGTCATTGATCTCAGAAGCGACACGGTAACGAAACCGACACCGGACATGCGAAAGGCCATGGCGGAGGCCGAGGTCGGAGATGACCAGTATCTCGAGGACCCAACGGTCAAGAGACTACAGGAAATGGCCGCTGAAAAAATGGGGATGGAGGCGGCGCTCTTCATGCCGAGCGGCACGATGGGTAATCAGGTCGCCATCAAGATCCACACTCAGCCCGGACAAGAAGTCATCACCGAGGAGCGAGGACATATCTACAATTTCGAGATGGCAGCCATGTCGGCTATCTGCGGCGTGTTGCCGCGTCCGATCTTTGGCGAAGGCGGGATCCTGGAAGTCGAGGCCATAAGAAAAGCGATACGTCCGAAGATCTACTCTCGGCCACAAACCAGTCTCATTACTTTGGAGAATACCCACAACCACGCAGGGGGAATGGTCTATCCTACCTCAAAGGCGAAAGAAGTCATAGCGTTTGCCAGAGAAGCCGGGATTCCCGTTCACTTGGACGGAGCTCGTATCTTCAACGCGGCGACCGCACTCGGTTGTGAAGCGAAAGAACTGACGCAGGGCTTCGACTCTGTCATGTTTTGTCTATCCAAGGGATTGTGCGCTCCCGTGGGTTCCATGCTTTGTGGAAGCAGAGAGTTCATCCGTCGTGCACTGAGCGTTCGGAAGCTTTTTGGAGGCGCCTTGAGGCAAGTTGGGGTTCTCGCTGCTGCGGGAATCGTCGGTTTGGAGAAGATGGTAGCTCGGCTCGGGGAGGATCATGACAATGCCCGATTGTTGGCGGAGAAGCTTGCGGAGATAGAAGGCCTCTCCATCGACCCCAACGAAGTCCGAACGAACGTCCTCTTTTTCGAGGTAACACGTGCTGGAATGACCGCCCCGGATTTATCGAAGGCACTCAAAGAGCACGGCATTTTGGCCAATGCGGTCGATGAGCACCGAATCCGAATGCTGACTCACAACGATGTGACCCGAGAGGATTGCCTCTCCGCCGCTCAGACTATCCTTAACGTCATGATGGGTCAGGTATGATAAGTCGGGGGGCGTGAGGAGAAAGGAGAAAGGAGAAAGGAGAAAGGAGAAGGAGAAGGAAGAAAGGAGAAAGGAGCTTACACCCCCTACTTGATTCTATTTCCTGCCGCTTAACTTCCATCGGGCACGGGCATGCAGGCAGTCGGTCAGCCGGGACTGAATTTCCGGCGAAGAACTGGAGTACTCGAGTACTCAAGAACTCCGGAAGAATGTTATTCAACCACGATGTAGGCTGATTTGCGCCCTTGACTGACCGAAACGGTTACTGGTCACTGTTCACTGGTTACTGTTGTAGCTGTTAACTGGTCACTGATAACTGGGTTACTAGCTTCAAGGGGCACGGGGCACCGGCACGAAGTTAGTCCCTGATGCAGTGGACGTCGCCTGTCTTGGCCGTGCCGATGACTCGACTAGCAGCCCTTCGCGTCCGATCCCCTCAAGCGATCCAAACGCAAGCGATGACGGTCGTCGAAGAGACGGCGTGCGGTCAGCCAAAGAGCGACTATCACTCCGAGGCCTGTTCCCCCCGCGATCAAGAACATGATCAGAATCTGATATTTGACCGCTTCCGCCGGTGGACTGCCGGCGAGAATCTGACCCGTCATCATACCGGGGAGGCTGACGATGCCTGCTGCAGCCATCGAGTTGATGATCGGGATCATGCCGGTGCGGACGCTGTCTCGTCTCAGTTCGAGGATCGCTTCGAACCGGCTTTGGCCCAACAACAGTCGCTGCTCGATCACCGCTCGTTGCTGCCAAGCCGTTTCGGTCAAGCGGCCTACTCCTAAAGCGATACCGTTCATCGTATTGCCCAGAAGCATTCCTAACAGAGGGATGGCGTACTGCGGGGCATACCAGGGAGAGCCGCCGATGATGACGGTAAGCGCGAGCAAGGTAACGGCGAAGGACGAAACAAACATGGAGAGTGCGCCCACTCCGAATCCCCACCCGCCTTTCAATGGTCTTTTCTGACGGGCCATGACTTCACGGCCGGCTGCCAAAAGCATGACCGTGGCAATCAAAGCCATCCACCCCAAATGTACATGCTCGAAAATCGCTTTGAGAACGAGGCCGATGAGAAGTAGTTGGATCGTTGTTCTCGTGGCTGCAACGAGGATCTGGCGGCTGAGTCCCAACTTCATGCGGACGCTCAGCGCCGCAAGCAGGAGGACGAGGAGCGCCGCCAGCGCAAGGTCCAGGGGCGTGAGGGAGATGACATTCATGACAGTTCGATGAGGCTCGTTTGGGAAATCTCGAAGCACCGATCTGCGACGCGTTTTGCCTGGTTGGGGTCGTGGGTTATCCAAAGGACGGGGACGCCGTTCACTCGACGGTATTCGTCAATGATGTGCTCGACTTCGCCAACGTTGTCAACGTCGAGGCTCGCCGTGGGCTCATCCAGCAGAAGAGCCTCTGGTTGGTTAGCCAAGAGTCTCAGTAGAGCGAGACGTTGTCGCTCTCCTGTGGAGAGACGGCTCACCGCCCAACCGAGAGCTTCGATAGTGAATCCTAGTCTTTCGAGCCATTCCTCGTTGACCACAGTAAAGTGTGCTCCCACCGAATCAAACCACCACTGACTCTCTGCGGGGAGCATTCCGACCCGTCTCCTCCAAGTGGGGGCGTCGAGGCTCTGACTGTCGACGTCGTTCAAAAAGACCTGTCCTTCATGACAATCGAGATCGGCAATGGAGCGCAAAAGGAGGGACTTGCCCACCCCGGATGGCCCCATCAAGCAGACGCATTCACCACCATCGATCGAAAGATGAAAGGGACCTCGATTGACGAAGCGTAGTGATTTGATGTGCAGGTGACTCAGAGCCTGTGCTCCCTCATTGGTGCGAGCGCATCCAAGTCCATGAACCTGGTTCCTTTCTCATGCGTAGCTTTCACCAAATGTTACCGGGCATTATCTCCCGTTTTCGGCTTTTTGTGTATTGGGCGGGGCTGAATAGCTCGCTGTGTGAGGATCTGTTGAGTGCCGGAGCTGAGACCGGCCTTTCCTGGAGAACTGCATGCTACTATCTGGAGCGGCAAGGCTGGGCGCCAACCAGGGCAACGGAATCAAAGACGCCATTAATCGCAATTCAAGGACTCGCGCGTACCCCCACCCAGCCTCGCCACATAAGGCGTAGAAACACACACACACCTAGGCTGGCGTAAGCTGCTGCTCGTTTTTCTAGTTTTTGAGTGTTTGCATCGTCATCCTACACTGTTGTCGCCTGGCCACCAATCACATCTTCCGGTCACGCGCCTTAGGTCAATCAATCGGTGTGTCTGGCAGCCCTTCGGATAGCGAGCTCGCAATAGACGAGCGCCATCGCCCAAGCGCTCTTTCCAACCCGATCCATCGTGTCCCAGGTTTCCATCAGATGGGGAGCTTTTTTCAGACAAGATAGGCGAAAGCGTTCCATTTTCTGCTCGGCGTCGAGTTTCTCCCACCCGTCGTTCATCAGGGGCCTCAGGTACGGCTTCATATGAGCATATTGCTCCCCGAGCGCAACCATGGTCTCCTCTCTCATTCTCAACCCGTTGGGGAGCCCAACAGCAGGCTCCCCAACGGGCTCTCTCGCATCGTCCCCATCCAAGGGTTCACTTGAAGAGAGACGAAAAAAAAGGCTGCGAGCCTCCCGAAAAAGGAGAATTTTTTCGGAAGTATTTGCCTAAATCTTGCGAAAAAGTGAAGGGGAGTGAGCCCTGGCCGCTAACACGCGCCAAATCAGCGCGTTGCGCCTTCGCTCAACCAGGTTTCGTGGACGTGGAGCCATTCTAGGCCATTGGGGGTATCGGACCCAGGCTGAAAGACGGCCGTGCTGATCCGCCCGCGCTTCTCACCATCGCTCCGTCGTTTGTTCCTGATTGAATTGAAACCCAGGTGTCGTGAGGAAGGGCGGCAGCGGGCAGTCGAGCGTGTCGGCGACGGCTCGCAGAAGCTCTCCCTCATGAATCGTCACCTGTTGATCGTGGCTCACCGCCGCAGTGCAGGCTCTCAGGACCTGTCGCTTGAGCTTGGGAGTAACCTCCACGAGCTTATCGAGTGCTTTCCAAATGTTCGTCAAGCCACATTCCTGTCGAGCTCTCAAGGAAAGACTATTTTGGATTTCTCCCAGCTCTTCGGCCCCTTCCGCGAAGGCTCGTGCCGTGGCCTGTTCGTCGGTTTGGCCGGTGTGGGCGAGGCCGGAGAGCAGTACCGAACACTCGTCCGTCAGTTGCCCTAGAGACTCATACTGGACCTTCGGAGGTGGCTTGTTGTGGAAATATCTATCGAGGTGACGGCTCAGAATGCGAAGCACGGTGAACTCGAAAAGGTCATATTTCTCATCCGCCATGACAACACGGCGAACCAGTTCGCGAAAGACCTCGTACTGCTCAGGTGAAAGCCGTCTCAGCGCGGGCAAAGCCATGTCGATGAGAGGTAGGCGTGCCTGAGGCGGTAGCTGTTCCACTTGGGAGGAGATCTCCAGGGTGTCTCTCGGCACCAGAGGGTCTTTGGGCTCGCTGAGAATGCGAAATTGAGCTTGGCGTATCTCCGGATCCGGACTGAGGAGAAGGGAAAAGACGATGGCCCGGGCGCCCGAGGGCTCGTGAACCTGGGCAACGATTCGATTGGGTAGAGATGAGACCAAAGCTGCGGCGTACAGGATGTGGGCTTGGGTGAGCTTCCCCACGAGCTCCGTCAATTCGGCGGGAAGGACCGACAGTGTTCGGTCGGTTGTGCGCGTTGTGCTTGGTGGTGGAGGTCCTTCGACAAACTCGATATGGGGATACTCGATCTTGGGAAATCTTCCGTCGAAAGACGGGTCGATGCGCCTGACACGCTCATCGAGCGGGGGGTGCGTCGACAGAAAGCCGAAAATAGTGCTCAATCCACGGGCGAAGAAAAAGTGACTGGCTTCCTCCGCCTTCGGGCTCCTTATTTTGGAGCCTTTGGCGAAACCACCGATCTTCTTCAGCGCGCCGGCAATCCCCTCCGGGTTCCGCGTAAACTGGACGGCCGATGCATCGGCCAGGAACTCGCGCTGTCTGGAGACCGCACTCTTGATGAGGTTTGCGAAGAAAACTCCGATATACCCGATGGCATAAAGTGACAGCGCGAATAGGAAGACCGGTAGAGATCCCTTTTTCCGATCCATGGAGCCGCCTCTCATGATGGTGTATCCAATGAGGGCGATGACGAGAATCCCATGGAGAACACCCATCAGCCGGATGTTCAAGCGCATATCTCCGTTCAATATGTGAGAAAACTCGTGAGCGATGACGCCTTGAAGCTCGTCCCGGGAAAGCAGGTCGATCGTTCCTTGGGTCACCCCGACGATGGCGTCGGTGGGAGAAAAGCCTGCCGCAAAGGCGTTGATGGCCATTTCGTTCTCTAGGAGATAGACGGTCGGTACGGGTACGCCGGCGGCAATGGCCATCTCTTCGACCACGTTCAATACTTGACGTTCCTTCATATTGGCGGTGTTGGTGTCGATGGGGTGACCACCCAGCAAACGGGCCACGGCATTTCCGCCTGAGGCAAGAGACACGACTTTGTAGACGGTTCCTGTGGCAACCACAGTCAGGGCAACGGCCGCGATCCACAAGAAGAGCTCGAGATTCCAGAATTCGTAGGTTTCGCCGGTGGGCGACAGGCCTCTCCCGAAACCAAGAAAAGCTCCCACGACGGCGGTGTAGACCGCGAAGACGATCAAGATGACTGCCGCGGCGAAATAGGCGAGAAGTAGACCGGTATTGCGCCGCGCCCGGTCCTGGTGGGCGAAGAAATCCATCGCGTGGGAGACGGATGGTTTCACCAAAACCTCGACCTCGGGAGTCTAGAAACTGACCTTGGGAGTCTCACGCTCTTTGGGGTCTTCGAGCTCTAGAAGCTGAGCCTCCGTGAAGTTGAACATATTGGCGATGATGACATTCGGGAACGTCTCGCGTCCGGTGTTGTAGGTCGTTACGCTGTCGTTGTAGGCCTGCCGAGCAAAGGCAATCTTGTTCTCGGTCGAGGTCAGCTCTTCCATGAGCTGTGCCATGTTCTGATTCGCTTTCAGGTCGGGATAGGACTCGACGAGGGCGAAGAGCCGACCCAGAGTCCCGGTCAATGCGTTTTCCGCTCCGGCAAGGCCCTGCATGGAGCTCGGGTCTCCGGGATTCTGTGCTGCCTTCTGACTGGCCGTGACGGCCTGGTTCCTCGCCGCGACTACGGCCTCCAGTGTTTCCCGTTCGTGTTTCATGTAACCCTTGGCGGTCTCGACGAGGTTCGGGATCAAGTCGTGGCGTCGTTTGAGCTGTACATCGATTTGAGAAAAAGCGTTCTTGTAGCGGTTGCGTAACGCAATGAGCCGGTTGTAAATCCCAACGACAACGGCGATGAAAATCACCGCCAGTACGATCAGAACGAGAAGCGCGGTCATTTACTCCTCCTATCTAAAGTGCCCAATACTCAAGAACTCGAGTACTCAAGAACTCAAGTGCTCGAGTACTCGAGAACTCACTCGGAACTCCGAACTCAGCAGAATAGCTTCGCCCTGCGAAATACGTAACACAGAAGATTCGAGCACCCTTCGAAAGGCTGCCATCAAGTAATACGCTCGGCGAGCCGATTCTGTTCGAGTCGCCGTCGTGAGTCTTTTGCGAAGCTACTCTAGAACCTGACGGACCCTTTCGAGGGCCCAATTGATTTCCTCTTTTTTGATAACCAAAGGAGGCGCAAATCGAATGACGCTCACGTGAGTCTCTTTGCAGAGCATTCCCTCTGCCATGAGCTTCTCACAAAAAGGCCTTGCGGGACCGACTTCCGGCTCGAGCTCTACGCCAATCAGGAGACCTTTGCCGCGGATTTCCTTGACTTTGGGAGAACTGATGTTGCGAAGCTCTCCCATGAAGTAATTTCCGAGCTCATCGGCCTTCTCTGTGAGTCTTTCTTCATTCAAGATCCTCAACGCTTCTCGTGCGACGGCGCAGCCGAGCGGGTTGCCTCCGAAAGTGGAGCCGTGGTCTCCAGGCTGAAAGACACCCAAGACATCTCGGGACGCGACTACCGCCGACACGGGGTAGAATCCGCCACTCAGCGCCTTTCCTAGAATGTATACGTCAGGAACCACCCCATCATGATCGCTCGCAAACATCCTTCCGGTTCGACCCAGGCCGGTTTGAATCTCATCAGCCATGAGAAGGATGTTCTCCGCGTCGCAGAGCTCTCTCAGACCCTGCAAGAACCCGTCAGGCGGCACGATGACGCCGGCTTCACCTTGAATGGGCTCCACCAAAATCGCCACGGTGTTCTTGTGGACGGCCTGTCGGACGGCATCGAGGTCACCGAAAGGCACCAAACGAAAGCCAGGCGTGAATGGACCGAAGCCGGCACGGTATTGTGCTTCGGAAGAGAATCCGACGATGGTAATCGTGCGGCCGTGGAAATTGTTGTCGAAAACGATGATCTCGGCCTTGTCCTTTTCAACGCCCTTTTGGGTATATCCCCACTTCCGTGCCGTTTTGATGGCGGTCTCGACCGCTTCGGCGCCCGAGTTCATGGGCAACACCATTTCTTTCTTGCAGATTGTTGACAGCTCTTTGAAGAAAGGCCCTGTTTGATCGTTGTGAAATGCCCTAGACGTCAAAGTGATTTTTTCGATTTGCTCCTTCGCGGTCTCGACGAGACGCGGATGGCAGTGGCCTTGATTGACGGCAGAGTAGGATGAGAGGCAATCCATATACTTCTTGCCCTCCACATCCCAGACCCATATCCCATCACCGCGCTCGAGAACGATGGGGAGGGGATGGTAGTTGTGGGCACCATAGGTGTCGGCCCAGGCCAAGTGATCTCTGCGTACTGGTGTTACTCGTCGTCGTTTCGTGCACCATAGTGTCCTCCTCCAAGTCTATAAAGAACGCCATAGTCTACTAGGCTTTGGTGGAAGGTGCTACAACTTGGAGGAGCCGACTATTGCCGTCCGGCGTAGAGATTGGCCTCGCGCTCGTGGAGTCGGCTATCGTGCTGCGGCCAACCTTTCAAGAGCGCCGGGACCCCGGAAACCAAGGCAAGGAAGTTGAAACGGAGGCCTTTGTAGTGCCAATCAACAACGGCCGAACCGCGCTCGTATTGAAGGGTGTGAATGAGCTCGTGCCCGAGGATCGATTTATCGTCATACCAATCGGCGTCCATCCACACGACACCGGGTACGGAATACCCTCGGACGTTTTCGAGCTTTTCTTCACGGCGGAAAAACATGCTCCCTGTGTAAAGCGTCCGGGACAAATCGAAACGGTAGCTGTCAGAGGCAAGGTAGTAAACGGCCGCCCCAGAGTTCAGCACGTCGATTTCAAAATGAGCGGAGCCGTCGAGCTTGAAAAAGACAAAGGAATGCGTGAGCTGCCAGTGGCTATACAACGTTTTATCGAAAACCGGTTTTCCTTCCATTGACCGGCGGGTCATCATGCCGGATTTCTGAGCCAAGGTCTTTCCAACCAAGGCAAATCGGGGCTCTTTCCCCGCCAAGCAATAGCCAGTGTGAGCGACGAGTCCCGAGGCGGTACCGTCGATGAGGGCCGCCTTCAACGCCTCACCGGGAGATTTGTGCTCGTGGACGAGTTTGCCGATGAAGCTCACCGCGACGTTGAAAGCGACTTGACTGGCGATGAGACGCGGATTGTCCCATTGAGCATGGGCGGGTCGCGAGCCCATCAGAGAGACGACGACGAAGATCCCAATGGAGAGTCTTCCAGGCACAATGTTCCCTTTCTCGTGGATGCCTGGATGAACGCAAAAAGCCTGCCAGTCTGTGGTTGGAAGCCATATCGCCGGGTAAACGACCACCGCCGGGCTGCGAAAGCGGAGATTTGTCGATTTGTCTATATGATTCCAGTCGATGACATATTATATTGTGTAGGGGGGCTGAATTTCCGCTCGAAACATCGGCCCATCATCAGAAGTGCCGTTGCTGGCACGGTGATTGTATCTAGTTTGAGATGCAGTCAAGCTGAGCTTGCCCGAAGACCACATTTTAGGGAAAAAGTAACATTTTTCGGGCAACCTGACGCGGGATCAGCGTGGGGAATATCCTACGTTTTGTGGTGGGGCACACCCTTTTTGGACGAGACTGATGGTATCACGCCGGGTACAAGAATCGAGAATCCGCGACACGGGATTGTGGGGTGGCTTGTTCGCGATAGTAGCCCTGTTCCTGCTAATGGGTGCAGGACCCGGCGCGATTTCCGACATCCCTGAATTTGGGACCTTCATCGATGAGATAGCCTCGAGACACGGTTTCGAGCGCGATGAGCTTGCGGCTGTTTTTGCGAAAGCCCGACTCCAACCGGCCGTCTTGAAAGCCATGTCCCAGCCGGCAGAGAAAAAGCCGTGGCATTTCTACCGTGAGATCTTCATCAACGACAAGAGGATAAGTGACGGTGCGAAGTTCATGCACCTCAATGCCGAAACCCTTTTGGAGGCAAGAAAGGCATACGGAGTTCCTCCGGAAATGACGACAGCCATCTTGGGCGTGGAGACAGGATACGGAAAGAGGACGGGAAGGTATCTTGTCCTCGATACCCTTGCGACCCTTGCCTTCAACTACCCGCCTCGGGCTAAGCTCTTTCGGCACGAGTTGGAGCATTACTTGCTGTTGATACGTGAAGAAGATATCAGGCCTCGCAGCATGAAGGGCTCCTACGCCGGGGCGATGGGAATTGCACAGTTCATGCCCTCGAGCTACCGCCGCTATGCCGTCGATTTCGATGGAGATGGCAAGCGCGATCTGACACGGAATGTGCAGGATGCCATTGGTAGTGTCGGGAACTACTTTAAAGAGCATGGGTGGAAAGCCGATGCCCCTGTGGCGGTCCGGGCACGTATCACCATCGATGCGAATCGACTGTGGCTGGAACGGGGCAGTCGCATCAGAAGACGTGTTGACGAATGGATCGAGCTAGGTGCGGAGCCCGTCGAGCCAGTTGCCGGACACTGGCAAGCAACTCTCATCGTTTTGGAAGGGAAGAACGGACCGGAGCATTGGTTTGGATTTCACAACTTCCACGTCATCACGGAGTACAACCACAGTACGAACTATGCGATGGCCGTATATCAACTCAGCCAAGACGTAGAAGCCCTCCGCCAAAAGAACCTCACCGCTGCAAATTAGAGCCGGAACTCAAGTACTCAAGTACTCAAGTACTCAAGGAGGAGGAATTCTGCCCGAGTTCTTCCGCGTCTTCGCGCCCTGGCGTTAGGCTCCGGCTCTTATTCTCGAATTCTTGAGTTCTCGAGTTCTTGAATTCTCTATTTCAGGTGTGTCTCAAACAGCTTGAAGATCCTCCGGTACTCGTCCAACCAGCTCGTGGGCTCCCGAAATCCGTGGGGCTCGATGGGATAGATGGCGACTTCCCAGTTTTCCTTTTTGAGCTCGATGAGACGCTGTACGAGCCGCACCGTGTCTTGAAAAAACACATTGTCGTCTTGCATTCCATGGGCGATCAGGAGGGGCTTCGTCAACCCATCGGCGTACTCAATGGGAGAGCTCCCCTCGTAAGCTTCCGGATCGATCGTCGGCGTATTCAGAATGCGAGACGTGTAGCCGTCGTTGTAATGAGCCCAATCGGTGACGGGGCGGAGCGACGCCCCGCAGGCGAAGAGATCCGGCTCACGGAAGAGCGCCATGAGCGTGAGGAAGCCTCCGTAGGAGCCGCCGTAAACGCCTATTCTTTTGGGGTCCACGTTTTTGTTTTCGGCTAGCCAACGTACGCCGTCTTTTAGATCTTCCAGCTCGGGCGTCCCCATTTGACGATAGATGGCGGTGCGCCAATCCCTCCCGTAGCCAGCCGAGGCCCGGTAGTCCATGTCCAGAACCACGTATCCGTGCTGGGTGAGTAGCGTGTGAAACATGAACTCGCGGAAGTAGTTGGACCAGCCTTTGTGGGAGTTTTGCATGTACCCGGCGCCGTGAACGAACACGGCAGCGGCGCGGGCACCGGAAAAGGACTTGGCTGGCGTGTAGACCCGGGAGTAGATAGCACGATCGTGATGGGTCGAAGGGACGGCCACGATCTCGGGCTCGACCCAAGACAAGGAAGCGAAGCGCTCGCTGACGGTCTCTGTGACCTGCGTCGCCTTCCCGCCGGGTGTGGCGGGCTGAACGAACAGCTCCGTTGGTCGTTGTGTCGTCGAGTGCGTGACAAGAAGGTGCTTGCCGTTCGGTGAAAGCAAGCCTGAGTTGCGTCCGCCCAAATCAGAGAGTGCTTCGATTTTCCCGGTTTTCACGTCAACACGATAGTTTTCGTAGATCCCGGGGTGCTCGGGGTTGGCGTCATAATAGAGATGGCGTCCGTCAGGGGAGAGTTGAACGTTGGAGACGACAAAATCGCCCTCGGTCAAGCGACGTTTCTCACCGTTGGTGATGCCCCGCAGGTAGAGTTGAGCATATCCGCTTTCTTCGGAGGTGTAAAAAAGCGTCTCAGAGTCGAGGAGCCAACCGGCTTGGTTGAACCGCCAGTTGATCCAGGCCTCGTCGTGCATATGCTCCAAGGGAACGAGCTCGCTTTTGTCGAAATCGATGGCGACGATCCAGCGGTCCTTGTTGTCATAGGAGTAGATTTGTACGGCGGCGCGTGATCCATCCTCGCTCCAAAGAATATTGGGAATGCGTACCGGCCGTGGCTTGGCTTCTTTGTCTTTCTTCTCTTCACTGGTGTCATCCGATGCTTCTTTTTCCTTGCCTGGTTTCTCGTCGGCCTTCTTTCGTGCGTCGGCGGTTCTTTCCTTGATGTCAGACAACGGATCGTCCGAGATGTTGGGTAGCGTCGCCAAGTCGAGGGAATGTTCTTTGTGCTCTTTCAGGTCGAGCAAGAGCAGGTAGTCGGTCTCCGGAATCCCCGTACCGACTTTCGATCTCACCTCGCGTGAGGCGACATACCCATCCTCTGAAACGTAGTTGGGCATATGGTCTCGTTGCCCCAGGTCGTGTTCCTTCTCACGCAAGGCGACGAGCATCCATTGGCCGGTCGGCGAAAGGCTGGCTTGGCGTAGCTCGACATCTTCGCCCATATACCAGGGCAGCGGCGGGCGCGTCGGGTCCATCTCCTGTTCTTGTCTTTCACGTTCTTTCGCTTTCTCTTCTTTCTCCTGTTTCTCGCGGATGATGTCGAAGAGTCGCGTCTGTTGTTCTTTTAGATAGTCGAATTTCTCTTCTTTTTCGCCGAGGTCTTTTTTCAACCGAAGATCGGCGGGCTGGACTTCGAGTCCGCTGTCGAGGTCTCTCACGAAGACGTTGTCACCGCGATGGAACCAAACACGACGATCTCCGACGAGGAAATGAGGATCCGTTTCGTCCTCCGTTGTTCGGGTGAGTTGGTGTATTTCGCCAGTCGTTACATCGCGAATGTAGATGTCTCCTTTGCGGGAATACACCTTCCGTCGCCGATCCTTGCTCCAGTCGCCCTCGCTGACATCGATCGTTCCTCGTTCTTCGTCCGGTACAATGCGAAGCAACTTACCGGCAAGGTCCATTTGGATGAGATCGCGAGCCTCTTCTCCTTCGCGCTTTTGTTCGTAATAAAAGGAGTTGCCATCGGCCGCCCAGTATGGATTCTGCGGAGCCCGCCCGATCCAGTCTGGATGGGACATGATGAGCTCCAAAGTGATTTCATCCGTTGCCGTTGCGCTACTTGCCTCGTCCGGGTGTAGCGCGCTAAGGAGGAAGAGT
Organism: uncultured Acidobacteriota bacterium; assembly: GCA_963697355.1. Taxonomy (GTDB): domain Bacteria; phylum Acidobacteriota; class Vicinamibacteria; order Marinacidobacterales; family DATDRI01; genus CAVONV01. The sequence goes on along the minus strand of CAVONV010000011.1, from coordinate 200,231 downwards.
ACGGTCCAAGCGACCATGCATCCGCTGATGTTTTTCATCTGTTTTCTCCCGATTCGAATCATGTAGAACACAGCCTGAGATTCTATACGATCTGAACGGTCGGTTACTGAAGAGAGGATTTGGCGTCAGTGACGTTGTTGCAGACACGTCGATGGACAATGAGGGGATCGCAGTTCGAAAGGAAACGACTGAGATTGATCCCAGCCGCTGCGAAACGCTTTGGAATCTCGTGTCAGACGCGTGCGAAAGACGCGCTACGATGACGCCTTGTCTATTTGGAGAGATTTCTTCAGACTGCCCCGGCCAATTTGTATCGGGCAGACTTTCCCAAGGTCCGAAAACTCCTCGCGGAACTCCGCCGACCGCTGATTAGCCTCTCGTCTTCTCGAGGATCTTCAAGGCTTCGTCCATTTCTTCAGCCCACCGAAATCGGTCCTCTAGTTTTACCATGTGCATGAGCTTCTTGATTTTTTCGTTTGCCTTGAGAAGGACGATTTTGCCACCGAGTCGTTTCGCTGAGATGTAGTGACTGACCAGGATACCGATCGCAACGCTATCGAACCACTCCACGCCGGAGAGGTCGAATATCGTATCGGACCTCTTCTCGCCGATCAGCCCTCTGAGTTCCTTGTGGAAGTCTTCGGCCGCCTCGCCGTCCACGATGCGGCCTTGGATATCAACGATCGTAATGTCGTCACGGAACGATGTGTGAATTTCCATATAGAGCCCCCGCAGATCTTCTTCGCGCCAAGACGTGGTTAGTGAAGTCTACTCCTGCCATGGTCCTGATTCAAACGAGTGGCTTTAGAAGTTGAGCCTGCACTCAGTGCTGTGATCGTGCGTCAGTCGCAACAGGAGTGAGTCGGTTTTCTTTCGCCAGTATGGCTACTTTGAGGTCGGAGCGAAACTTGTTCTCGTACTGAGGCGGGAAGCTCATTTTGCCGGCCAACAGGGTGCGGCAATTCGGGATAGGACGCATGAGTCCGTGAGAAGTATGAGGTATGTCGGGAGACACAGCGTGTACGACTTCATGGGCGATGATACGGCCGATAGCGCGGCTCAGATCACAGAGCTCCTTGGGACGGTTCAATTGACTGAGTATTCTGCTGTCAATGGCTATGTCGTGGTCGTGAAGCGGGTAGCCTAAGGTTCGCACGATATTGGGCAAGTAGATGAGCACACTCCGCCATATGGCTTGTTTCCTCATTGCCGGCGGCTTGTACTGAAAGGACCCGAGAACCTTGTGATGGAATCCAGGTAGTTTCTTATGATGCCCAACGAGGATCACGCTTACATTGACAGCCTCAGGGTGGCCTCGGGTCATAGTGTTCCTCTCCCAAGTAACGGGAATTCCGATCTCGCCGAAAATGCGATCGACCTCCTTCTGCAAAAGGAAAAATGCACGGGGTATGCAGCGAAGAGGGTCGTACCAAATGAGGTGCAGTCTTGGGGCCGTCTCGGCGACTTCGGGAGGGCCTGCTAGTCCTCCGCGCACGAGAACCACCAGGACAATCGATGTCACACAAACTAGTCGGAGTGTGGTCGACCCACCAGAATCCCTAGCGCAGGGTCCTCCTTTGTGCATGAATACCCCTCTGCCCGACACTAAGCTCGAAGGTGGACACGAGTGGCTGAACGTTCATCCCGTCTCGTGCCTATGAATCAAAGTTAATGTAAAGTTAGGAGAAAGAGGTCGAAATGGAATGGGCAAGCCATGAAAACGCTATGATTTGCAGTCTAATAAGTCACACCATCTCTGAGTGGCATAGGGGGGTCCCTCCAGCACTGTGTGAGGAATCGACCGGCGTTCGGGTCGGAGTCTCCAAGACGAGACCTGCTTGGGTGTTGATCATCGGTTGGTATTGGTTTCGACAACTAGAAGTGTTTTCGTCTTTTCAGCAATGGCAGCTCTGAGCTTGGCTCGAAAAAGCTCCGCATATTGAGGCGGAAAGTGCATCGTCGGATGGATCAGGATTCGACGTTTGTAGACGGGAACCATTAGTCCGTGTGAAGTGTGGGGGACTTCGGGTGTGACGATATGCACAACTTCATGAGCAATGATCCGACCGAGGGCCGTTGCGAGATCGCGGCTTGCCTTGGGCTGGTTCAGTCTCAACCGCACAGACTGGGGGATGGAAGCTCTGTCGCGTTGCAACCGGAAGCCCAAGGTTCGTAAAACGTTGGGAAGATAGATGTGGATAGTATTCCGGGGTATTCCATGTCCCTGGGTGGAGACATACACATAGCCGATAATGTTCTCGTTGACTCCGGCGATGCGGCGAAACGTGTCGATGAGTATGACCTGTATATCCACAGCATCGCGCTGAACATTGACGGAATTCCCCTCGTCCCACGTGGTAGATACGGCGATTTCACGGAAGATCCTGTCCGTTTCGGCCCTCATCAAATCAAAAGACAGGAACAAAGAGCCCGTATTAAACAAGACGATGTGAAGATGGTCGATGGATTGGCCGAGGTCGGTTTTGCCTGTGCTTGCGCCACTCGTGGGTTGACCCGTATGGAGAATCAGGAAGGCTATGAGCGCCACCCACCCGAGAAAACTCCTCGAGACTCCTCGGTAGTGCCGCGAACGAATCCCCCCATAGTGCATGAAGGCACCTTCCTGACGACAGCACGGCAGGAAGCTTTGAGCGGAAGGCCGCTCTTCCACTTTGGGTTTGAAAACGCCGTCGCTAAGGACAAGTTAGGAAATGGAGGAAGCTAAGGGTATAGGGTTTGAATGAGTATAGTCTGATTTTCAAAAAGGGAGCTACTATGTGCCTGAGCCGGAAACGAGCCATTGTGCTCAGGGAAAGGTGGCGAGCGAGCTAGTGACGGTTGCCTTACTCGTACCTCAAAACGGTGACGGGATCGACAGTGGTAGCTCGCCGAGCGGGAATGAAGCTGGCCAAAAGAGTCACCGCGGCCAACACTAACGTGGTCAGGACGAAGGTCAGGGGATCCGTCGGACTGACATACAGCAAGTTACTGATCAAACGGCTGATCCCGGCAGCCGCGACGATTCCGATGACGGCACCGGCAGCGACCAAGAAGAGACCCTGCCTCAGAAAGAGCTGAAGAACTTGACCTTGCTGGGCGCCGAGAGCCATACGGATGCCGATCTCACGATTGCGCTGATTGACCGCGAATGACATCACACCGTAGATGCCGATGGAGGCGAGAAGGAGAGCGAGAAAGCCGAGAGCTCCAAGTAACGTCGCTCCCATACGGGCCGGCCATAAGGATTGGCTCAGAATTTGCGGCATGGTTTGGACCGAAGTGATGGGTAGGTTGCGGTCGAGCTGTTGCATTTCGTTGCGGACCGTTGCCATGACGGGCTCTGGATCGCCCCCCGAACGAACGACGAGGCTCATGCCCGGCTGGTAGTTCTGCAAGCGGGGAATGTAGACATAGGTTTGCGGCTCTTCGCCTACGGTTTGGACCTTCGTGTCTTTCGCAATCCCGACGATTTCTCGAATGATATCGTCTTGTCCGAAGAAGTGGAAGCGCTTGCCCATCGGATCTTCATTCGGCCAAAAGCGCTTAGCCATCGACTCGTTGACGACGACGGCATTGGGCGCCCCTGGTCGGTCGTTGGCGCTCACTGCCCGTCCCGTGACAATGGGGATTCCCATGGTCTTGAAGTAGTCTGCCGATACCGTACAGACGGGTGTCAGGATGCCGTTGTTGTCGGCATCAGGCGCTCTTCCTTCGACCAGGACGGTTCGGAGCATGCCGACGCCGTTCCACAAGGGGACGTTTGTAGTCAGAGCCGCCGATTCCACACCCGGAATACCCGCAGCTTTTTCCAAGACTTGATTGAAGAACTGTTCGCCTTGCGCCGGCTCGTAGCCCATGCTGCCGACGTTGAAACTCATCATGGCGATCCATTCGTTCTCGAAACCGGGATTGATCTCCATGGCTTGACCGAGGCTTCGCAAGAAGAGCCCGGAACAGATGAGAGCTACCAATGAGAGGGCGACTTGTCCTACGACGAGTAGACTCTTCAATCCGATGACGCGTGATGTGCCCACGGCGCCTTCCGCTCGAGGTTTGAGGTCATTGACCAATTGCGGTCGCGATGCTTGAAGGGCCGGCACGAGCCCAAAGAGGAGACCCGTGACGAGGGAAAGCAGCACCGTGAACAGCAGCACCCTCGTATCGAAAGTCAGAGCGAGAGGAGCGTCCTCGAGAAAGGGGGGACGAAACGCCCATACCGCGCTCCTTCCCCAGTTAGCTAACAAGAGGCCCAAAGCTCCGCCGAGCACCGCCAGGACCACACTCTCTGTCAGCAACTGTCGCACCAATCGGGCTCGGCCGGCGCCTAGAGAAAGCCGGACAGCGATTTCCTTCCTTCGTGCTGAAGCGCGCGCCAAAAGAAGGTTCGCCACGTTGGCACAAGCTATGAGGAGGACCAAGCCGACGATTGTCATCAAGAGCCAACCACCGAGGACGAACTGCTCTCGTATTTGCGGTGGAATGGACGCTTGGTTCAAGGGGAGAAGAGAGAAGTTGCGACCCTCGTTCTCGACGGGGTATTCAGAAGCCAGCTGACTCCCATTGACTTCGATAGAGGCTTGTGCTTGCTCGAGTGAGACGCCTTCTTTCAACCGACCAAAAGTGAAAGTGAACAGAGCCCGCCTGTCCTCGTACCACTGGCGAAGAGTACCCGTCAAAAAGACGTCGTGCATCATCGTAGGCACCCAGAAGTCGGGTCCGCCAAGGACGAAGATGCCATTGAATCCTTCAGGCGCTACGCCGATGACTGTGAACGGTTGACCGTTGAGGTTGATGGTTTTGTCGACAATGGACGGCTCGGCACCGAACCGGCGGGTCCAGAAATCATGGCTCAACACGACGACAGGATGGGTGCTCGGTGTCTCGTCTTCTTCAGGCAGGAAGCCGCGTCCAATGGTCGGTTGGACTCTGAGCACGTCGAAGTAATTCCCGGACACCATTTGCCCACCGATTTGTTCGGGCTCACTGTCGCCTGTAGTGAAGCTCGCTCCGGTGAAGATCATATTGACGAGACCCGAGAAGACTTCGCTTTGGTCACGTAGGCTCTCGAAGTTGGGGCGCGATAGAGGGCTCAAGTTACCCAGGGGGCCGCCCTGTTGTTTCTCGTCGGTGGTGAAGACCACCGTGACGCGCTCGGGCTTCTCGATGGCCAGACCTTTGAAGAAGATAGCGTTGATCAGGGTGAAGATGGTCGTATTAGCCCCGATCCCGATGGCTAGAGAAGCCAGGGCGACGGCCGTAATCAGTGGACTCTTCCAAAGCATTCGGACGGCATACTTGAGGTCGTTGACCAGCGTCTCCATGTGCAGTCTCCTTAGGATTCCGGTAGGGGCGCTCCCCCGCCGGTTCTGCTATGCCGACGAATCTGGAGCTTCTATCGGCGGCATCAATGCAGCTTTCTTGACAATCTAGCGCACAAGGCCTCAACGCACCAAACCACGGCGAAAAGATGGGCCGAATGCATCAAATGCTGGGAGAGTGATGCCGCTGTCAACGCAAAAAAAAAGCCCCGGGGCCTGTCCCCGGGGCTCAAGTGGCGACTCAGGTGCCGAGATCAGAAGTTGATCTTGGCATTGAAGCGAATGATTCTGGGGGCGAGGATCTCGTCGATCCGAGGATAGGACGATGAGCCTACGTTGACCACTCTGTTCAGAACGGTGTTGCTATTGAACACGTTGAAGATGTCCATCCCCAGGGTGATGCCCCTCCGGGAGCCGAACATGAATCTCTTCGCAATGCGCAAGTCCACATTCATGAGCGAGGACAGGGATTGCTCGTACACATCGTCGACGACCAGAACACTTGAATTCCCATCGACGGCGCCCAGTTGGATCTGCTGGTACAGTGGCAGCGGATAGCCCTGGCGTGTGAAGAGGTTGCCGGCAATATCGAAGTCGTAGGGCAGCTGGTAGAGGCCGCTCAGGTTGAACTGCCATCCGTAAGTGTAGTAGGCCGTCTTACCCGATCCGCCGCCCGACTGAATGATCTTACCTCCATCGATCTGCGGCTCCGTAACCAGGCTGGTGCGATTGGGGTAGTAGCCGTTCGGACCATCGAAGTGCTCCGTCCAGCTCCCCCAGGAGAAAACCGCTCGGCTCATCCACTTGTTGGAAAGGCGCTTGTTCAAGTAGATCTCGAAACCCTTGAAGTTCCTGTGATAGTCGTCGCGATTCGTGAGAAGTGAACCGCCCGTGACATCGGGTCGATCGGTGACACCATCCTTGAGGATATACGGAGTCGAGGTGAAGCCGTTAACGGTGACAGGGTCGCTCAAGTAGTAGTCGTCGAAGGTCACCCCGATTCTAGGGGTGAAACTTCCACCGCGCCCTTGCCATACGTTGTAAGAGTTACGCCAAGTGAAGGCGCCTCCAACTCCCAGATCGGTCACGAGTTCGTGGTCCACTCCGACGACCACCTCGTAGTCGATGTCGGCTCCGAAGTCCGGGTCGATCTTGTCCACCGATTCACCCAGGGCACCGGGGTCGTTGGGATCGACCCCACTGGAGTCGTTGAGTTGGGAGAAGTCCACCTCTTCTACCTGTACCGCTTCATCTCCGTTGAGATCCTGCCAGTTGTACTGCAGATAGGCTCGGCCACCGAGAGGGCTGTCCTGGCCGGACTGGCCGGCTGGTAGCTGCCCATGATAGCGGGAGAACGAGGCTCGGAGGACCGTTTTGAAATCCTCGTCGAGGGCATAGGTGAAGCCGACTCGAGGCGAAAAATTGGTCCATTTGATTCCTTGGCCTCCGCCGGGAAAGACGAGCGACGGGAGAAGCTCGGGAACCAGAGGATTGCCCTCGGCCGTGGAGGGTGCGTTGACGCTGGTTTGACGGTCGAAACGGAGTCCGGCCATGAAGGTCATGCGGTCTTTGGTGAAGGTGTCCCCGACGTAGGCGCTCCAGTAGTTGGCGTCGTTGATCGACAGAGCATCCCGCCAGAAACGTGCCTCGTCCGAGCCCGTACTGTTGAAGTAGACACGCATCTTGTTCCCGGGATTGACCGAGGCGGTGTTGTTTTGCGCTTTCTTCCAGCCGATCCCGAACTTGACCTCGTGGGAGCCGCCCCAGCCCTCGGCAAAGTAGCTGGAGTCTCCCTTGATGGTGGTGTTGGGACGGAGGGATCGGTAGTCGTACTGGGCGTGTCCCCGGGTATTGCTGGTTACGTAGTCGTAGACTTCGTCCTTGTCGGTACGGGAAGCCAGTGTGAAACCGACGCTGTTATAGGCGGCTTTGATGTTGGAGATGAAGCCGGGGCTCCAGACCCGGTTCCACTCCCCCTTGACCAATCCACGGGGCTCACGCGGGAAGGCGCCGCCCTGATCCCAGAGGTGCTCGTCGGCTTCCGCAAGGCCCGGTGGCGTACCGCCTCCGCGTCCAATCTTCACCTTGGCTCCATAGAAGTAGAAGAAGGAGATTTGATCCGCGTCCGTCATCTGAAAGTTGACCTTACCGGTGTAGTTCTTGAGGGTCGTTAGGTCCCGCGTCTGAGTCAGGAGCAATACGTCAATGACGTTTTTGCCGAAGTTGCCGTAGGCCCAGAGTCTGTCCTTGAGGAGGGGGCCGCCACCTTCAATGCTCCAGTCGGTGATCCGGTCGGTATGATCGGCCTTGTCGTTCCCCTGGAGCCGGGGGTCACCTTCCAGCTCGGGCGGAAGGTTCGAGGACTGCAGACTGTCGTCAGCAATGTTGTAGTTGAAGGAGCCCATAGGGGTGTTGCTGCCTCTCTTGGTCACCATGCCGACCTGTACCCCGCCGTAGGCGTTAGTGATGTCGGTCCCGCCGGTGGTGATGTTGATCTCGTCGAAAACGTCGTAGGTGTAGTAGCTGGGAGAGCTCATTGAGGTCACATCGGTGATAGGAAGGCCGTCCAAGATCCAGACATTGTTCCTGTCGTCAGCGCCCTTGCCCTGGAAGTTCGACTGCTGGCCGCTTTCACTTCCGGCCAAGTTCACCCGGTCCACTTGGATCCCGCCAACCGAGCGCATGAGCGCCCACGGCTCCCTGGAAGTGGGAATGTTTTCGAGCTCTTCCGCATTAACGACAGTTTCCGTCCCCATCTTGCGGACGTCGACCACCGGAGTCTCCGCTGTGACCGTCACGGTCTCCTCGACGCCAGAGATATCCATGACGAACTGCAAATCAACGTTCACCCCGGTTCCCAGAACGATATTACGTGCTTGCGTCGTAAAGCCTGTCAGCTCGACCGTGATCGTGTATCTTCCGTGGTCCATGTTCAGGAAACGGAACTTACCCGATGCATCGGTGACTGAGGTGTTGGTGCCGAAATCGCCCGAGATGGTTACCATCACGCCGGGCAAGACGCCGGCGGACGCGTCCGTCACCGTGCCGTAAATGTTGCCCTTCCCCTCAGTCTGAGTGAAAGCGAAGGGTGCCAGCCCGATGAGAAGGGCCATTGAGAGAACTAAGACTCGTTTCATAGATTCCTCCTTCCGACTAACCGGTACTCCCAAGACCAAACTCATCTGCAAGGTGTAAGCCAGAAGGTATTGCTTATGTATAGAGAAAGTTCTTAGTTATTAATATGGAAAGCGAATCAATTGGTCCAGATTTCTGAGGCAAAAGGCGTGAATAGAGGTGAGGGCCAAGTGAGCGCGCTTGGTTTTTGCTCAAGAAAGCGGATCGAAATCCAATCCCATGGATCGGGCTACGAACCGTTGGATCGCAGAGCTCGTCGGTCCTGATCGGAATTCGGCGGGGGGCCTTTCTTGTGTGGGTCGACTTGCCGGGGAGTTGAGCGCGGCAGAGTTCGGAATGGTGGATCGATCTCAGTCGCGGGGAAGCTCGTCTTTACCGGTTTCGTGCTCGAACCGGTCTCCGAGTCGATTGAGGTCGTCACTGAGCTCACTCATGAGTGCGTCGAACTCCCCGGATTTCGGAGAGAATACCAGTTGAAAATCCTTTGAATCCAGCATTTGGAGCAACCGCGCTCGCTGGGAAGTGGGCACATCGGAAAACTGTATGCCATGGAAGAGGAGGCCTTGCGTGGATCCTTGTCCGAGACCAGTGGATTGCTGGCTGTCCTCTCGACTCCACACGATTCTAGCCTTTGACTCGAACATATCCGGTCGACGATAGAAACTGACCTTCAAATACACGGTCGAGCCTGTGCGTAGAGGTGTGGCGGTGACAACGCAAGCCCCTGAAGGGGAGATGTTGGTGACGATACCATAGGCGAATGGTGCATCCACATCGTGTATGGCGACGGTGACCGAGTTTCGGGGCGCGAAGCGACGGGAAATCCGCCCAGTGGGATTGCTGATGTGAAATTCTCCCATCTTCAACTTGCTCGACTCTAAATTTTCCGTTGGGAAGGGAATATTAACCTCAAGGCGCATTTCGAGTCAAGCGAGTCTCCGGGAGTTCCATTTGCATCTCGTTCGAACTGTATGATTTATATGCGAACAGGTAGATCGAGAGACGAAGCGACAGAATTCCCGGGATAACTCGGCTTCGACGACGAAGGAGTGTCTATGAGCGCAGGGAAAAGAATGGATCGGCGTCAGTTTTTCAAATCGACGTCGTCGTTGTCCCTTCCTGCTATTGCCGCCACCTCTCGTGGGAACCGCATCCTCGAGCCGCACATCAAGACCGTCACACTAGGTCGGACGGGGATGGAGGTCTCCAACATCGGTTACGGTACCTCGAGGGGGAATCTCGACCCCTCCACCATCCTGTACGCGGTCGAAAAAGGGATCAATTACTTCGATACCTCGGAAGGATACGGAAGAGGTGGAGCCGAGCGCAATCTGGGGAGGGCCGTCAAAAAGGTAAGAGGGCAAGTCCACATCACCACAAAAGTGGGTAGCGTCAACGCGGCCGGACGAATCACTGGCTCAACTTCGAAGGATGAGATACTTGCCCGGGCCCGAGCTTGTTTGGAGCGTCTCGACACGCCTTACCTCGATTGTCTCTTCATCCACAACGCCGGTGATCCCGACCTGGGAGGCTTCGACAACCCCCATCTCCACGAAGCCGTCCGGCAGTTGAAGGCCGAGGGTAAGGTCAAGTATTTCGGTTTGTCCTGCCATCATCACAATTTAATCGATGTCGCAAAACACGCGGTAACCTCGAACAAAGTCGATGCCATGTTGCTCGCCTACAGTTTCTTTCAGCGGAAAGGCGCTTCCAAGAACTGGCTCGATCAGTTCGATGCCGTGTTGTCTCTGGCAAAAGCGAAGAACATCGGGGTTACCGTCATGAAGACGCTTCAAGGAGCGCAAGGAAGTGGCGCGGTTCTCAAGGACATCGATCCATGGGAAGGCAAGAAGGCGGCAGCGAAGTGGGCATTGAATCGACCTCACGTTGATGTGGCGGTTTTGAGTTTGTCCTCAATCACCGAGATCGACGAGATGGCTGGTATTTCGGCCGATTCCATGTCGGCCCGTGATTGGGATGTGCTTTCGAGCTTGGCGGGAAAGGTTGCAGACCTCTGTCCCGTGGGCTGTCCTGCTCCTTGTCTTGGCGAGTGCCCGGCGAGTGTTGCTATTCCCGATGTGCTGCGGATAGACATGTACTTCTCCCGCTATGGTTGGGAAAAGGAGGCCATGCTCGAATACTCCACGCTGTCTCGGGAGCACACCGCGATCTCCTGCAAGGCCTGCCGCGAGACTCGTTGTGCAGTGGGCTGCTCGCTCGGTCTCGACGTCAGAGCCTGCCTCTTGAAAGCGCACGGAAATCTGACACTCGACGTGGTGTGACCGACTTCACGGTTGGCGGAAATAGCCTCGCATTGTCTAACTGATGTTAGAGAATCGGCGGATTTCCTCTTCGGACGGGAGGGGAGAACGCCCCGTCATTCCCTTGCATTTTAGCGCGGCTGCACTGTTGGCAAAACGGGCGGCTTCGAGTGGTGACTCTCCATGCAGGTAGGCGTGCACAAAGGCGCCATGAAACACGTCGCCGGCGCCCGTCGAGTCCACGGCTTCTACGCTGTGGCCGGGAATGCGAACCAAGGAAGTGGTCGGGGTATAGATGGCGCATCCGTCTGCACCCATGGTCAAGCTTGCGATCTGGGGCCCGTCGGTTGGCAGACTCTGAGATATGCCGGCGAGAAAGTCCTGCAGATCATAGCTCGCTCCGTGAAGAGTTTCCGGATATGTATACGACAAAATAGCGATGTCGGTCAGTTTCAGAAGCTCATCGACGCCGCGTCGCGGATGCCCGCAATCGAGGACGACCCGGCCGCCAGCCTCTCGAACCCGACGAGCCGCCTCCGAATGGATTTCGGGTAGGCGAGCATCCATGAGAAAAAAATGACATTGGTCGAAAAGCACATTCCTTGCGTCAAGCTCGTCAATGCTCAGGGGTAGATCGTACTGAAAGCACTCGAGGATCGTTCTCCGGCCGTTCTCGACCAGGATGACGCTCGTCGGAGAGTGAAATCCTTTTCGGAAGACGATACCGCTCGTGTCCACTTCTTCCTTCTTCAAACTCTCGGCGACGAACCGTCCCGTCGCGCTGTCACCTACGACGCCCGCAAATCCGACACGGTTTCCCAATCGAGCCAAGGTGACGAGGGCCGTTGGGACAGGACCGCCCCCGACCTCGAATAGATCCCTGGCCTGGACCTTCTTGTTGGACAGAGGGAACTCGTCGAGCCAGACCGCAATGTCGCGCACCGCGACTCCGATGCCGAGTACGTCGAAAGCTTTTGGTGCGCTCATATGGGTGACGGTCACCAGTGTAACCGTAATAATATCATAGGCTTAACTGGCGACTGTCACCAGTTGAAGGTTAGTTGATGAAGGGGCCGACGAAGGCTAGCCCCATGCCATGCGGCGCGGGGTCGTGGTTACTATCTTCATAGCTGAGCCAGACAATGCGTGCCTCGGCGGAAACCTCACCCAACTGGTATGGCAAGATCACATGAAGTCTGAGGAACTCACCGACAGGGAAGAGTCGGCGGGTTTGCAGAAACGCGCCTTTTTCACTGAGATCCGTGAGGTAGCCGTCCCCCATGTCGTTGCCGCGATTGAACTTTACCTCGATCCTGAGTGCCCCAATGCGTTCGTGCTTGCGGATATGGGACGGATCAAGGGGGTGAAAATCCAGTCCGTCGTCTCGTTGTTCGCTCTCTCTTGAAGCGATGCTGGCAGCGACAGGAAGGACGTGATTGGCGATGTGGAGCGCGCGCTCCGGGTCGGCCATTTGCGCACCCATTGAAGTGATAACGTGTTGTGCCCAGGGATCCTTTGGTTTTCCCTCCTCACTTTCTTTGACTCGAGGCTTATGGACTGCGGGCTCAATCTCCTTCAGCAATTGGACCAACAACGTGGAAAATGTTCGAAGATCGGACCGGTATTGATCCACATCCAGCTTAGACAACGAGGGTTTGAAAACGACATTGCGGACCCCCAGTCGCTTGGCGATTGCGCGCGAGTGGTCGGACAGTTTCTCTGTCGTGAGCAAGACAGGTGCCTCGATACCGTTCTTCAAGAGATTCTGCACTAACTCGAATCCGCCCTGGAAGCTCTGCTTCGAGCTTGTGGGCATACCGAGATCGACGACGACAACAAAGCTCGGTTGTCGGGAACGCACCAGCTCCAAAGCGATACCAACAGCTTCCGTAGGGCCTGATGCTTCACGCACCTGATAACCTGCCAGCCGTAGCTCTGCGCTTACAATCTCCCGCACCGGTGCCTCGTCGTCCACGAACAGGATGGTGTTGGAAGCTCCAGCATCGGTGGGCGAATCCTCGGAAGCTGGTTTGCTGAATAGGGAATGAAGGCCCGGAGACTGTTTCGCCAACTCATCGAGTTGCAGATCGGGCTGTGGAACCGCATGCTGGATTTCGTCACGTTGGTGGGCGAGGATAAGGGCGAGTTGATCGGCTTTGAGACCATGTTCCAGGACAATATTGGACAAGTCCTCTGGGTCGAGCTCTGGTGCTTTCAGTACCGTATCTTGGAAGAAAAAGAACTCTCCTTCAGTGAGATTGGCGAACTCGTCGAGGACAAGGAGGATCTGTTGCTGTATCCAGTCTTCCTTGTCGCCGCCGCGCTTTCCTCTGCCGATTTCTATCATCTGGCTGACGGAAGATCGCGTATAGGCACTGACAACCAGACCGTTACGGATCAGCACGAAGCCGCGGACAGGAGGCGCTTCGACTCGGAGACATCCGGTCTTCTTCAGCCACCCGATGATATGCAAGGCCTCGAAGATGGTGGCGTCTCCAAAACGACCTTTGACAACCAGCGGTTTCCCTAAAGACACCATTGACCTCTGGGTGCGTAGTGAAACACCCTCAGTGTCGGGAGGTTTCCACGCAGTCCATGGATGTGATGAACAGTCAAGCCCTTACTCCGGAATAGTTTACATCCGTCACAATCGGAAACACCCGTGCGATCAAGAGTTGTTTGCAAGGTTGGTGCCGAGATTCTTGTGGGGCAGGAGTCAACGTGTCTCCTCCCTATTCTTGGTTTCTCGAGTTCTCTAATTCCTGAATTCTCGCTGGGGACTTCTGACGCGCCATGGACGTTTCGAATTCTCATGAGCTCGAATCGATTGGCGAAGTGATGAGAATGATCTCATCGTCGGAGTTGGGGGCTTCCGTCCGGACCAAGAATATCACGAAACTCCAGTTCTTGTAATCTGTCACAAGAGGAGACAAGATTCCGGGAACCACGCCGATCGAATCGGTGGCGGAAAGGAGTACAGATGATGAAGAAACACCTCGCTGTCATCGCGGCCCTTCTCATCACGATGTCATTTGCTTGCGCGGCGCCGGAGACGACCGACACAGAGAATGCCGCAGAATTACTCCGGGCTGTGGAGGAAGAAGTCTGGCAGTACACGATCGATCAGAGTATCCCGATCCGACTCAAGTTGGGATTGCCCATTGAAAGGCTACCCGAAGTCACCTTGGAGCGAGCTCGAAAGGACGCTGACTTTGCCGAGGCGATTCTCCAGAAACTCGAACCCATCTCGGCCGAAGATCTGACTCATGAAGAGTGGATCACGTTGGAGCTCCTTCGCTGGCAGGCTGAAGGAACGAAGGAGTTTTTTCGTTTCTATTGGCTCGGTTTCCCCGTAACCCCATATAGTTCGCCCCTGGGCACCGTTCAACAGGTCTTTACTAAGTACCCATTAACGTCTAGCGGGGATTTGGAGCACTACGTTACGCTCGTCGAGCAGGTCCCGAAGTTGATGTCCGATATCCAGGCCAAGCTCGAAGGCCAAGCGGAGAAAGGTATCCGTCTGCCGGTCGAGGAGATTGGCCTCGTCGTGCCGTTTCTGGGCGCTTTCAAAGGCGAACCACCGGCGAGTCTCTTTTATCCCGCCCCGGATCGACTTTCGGGCATCGAAGCGCCCTTGGTAGGAGATTTCCAAACCCGTCTAGAAGGGATCATCAACGACCGAGTCAATCCGGCCGTTCAGCAAGTCGTTGATTTACTGAGTGGAGAGTACAAGGAACAAGCACCACAGGCAGTGGGCCTGCACCAGTATCCCCAAGGCAAGGACTACTACCGTTTCTTGGTGCGTTTTCACACCACCATGGAGGTGTCGCCTGAAGAGATTCACCGGATCGGTCTCGAAAATATCGAAAGGGTGAGTACGAAAATGAAGGCCGTGCGTGATGAGCTCGGGTTCGAAGGATCACAAAGGGAGTTTCTCGAGAGACTGCGGAAGGACCCACGCTTCTACGCGAAAACGCCCGATGAGGTCGGAGAACGCTTGTTGAGTTTTGTCGCCAAGATGGAAGACAAGATCCCGGCGAATTTTTCGAGGCTCCCCCAAGCACCCTATGGCGTCAAGCGTCTCGATCCCTCCCTCGAAGGGTCGATGACTTTTGGTTACTACCAGTGGCCGACGGTGGCTGAGCCTCAGGGTAATTACCTTTATAACGGGTCCAAGCTCGATGAACGACCGCTCATCAATGCTCAGGGCCTCGTCTATCACGAGCTCGTTCCGGGGCATCACTTCCACATAGCGCTACAGTTTGAGAACGAAGACCTCTCAGAGTGGCGGCGTCAAAGCTTGCACGGTGCCTTTACAGAAGGCTGGGCAGAGTACGCAGCGTCGCTCGGCATGGAATGGGGTCTTTACGACGATCCCTACTACAAGTACGGTCGCTATCTCATGGAAATGATGCTTTCCGTGCGTCTCGTGGTCGATACCGGCATGAACTTCTACGGTTGGGAGCGCACGAAAGCTGCAGAGCTCATGAGGGAGAACATCCTGGAGTCGGATACGCAGATTTACACGGAGACGCTTCGCTATTCGGTGGACCTGCCGGGTCAAGCCCTCGGCTATCGGATGGGTTATCTGAAGATGTCCGAGCTTCGGGAAAAGGCAAAGCAAGAGCTTGGGGACCGATTCGACATCCGCCGCTTCCATGCGGCTGTCTTGGAGAGTGGGTCTATGCCGATGACGTTGCTCGAGAAGCACATGGATTGGTTTATCGAGAAGGAAATGGGAGAGTAGAGAATTCAGGAAATGACTGGCCGCATATTTGCCGGCGATGCGTGCGTCCAGCGTCGATCCCATAACCGTTTTGCGGAACGAGTAGCCACAACCAGAGATCAGCGTTTGAGTTTCTTCGTCCAGCCGCCTAGAATGCCTTTCATTCTCGGGAGCCGCGAGGCACCTTTGTTCACTGAGGCCGGTACAGGAGGGCACTAGAATGGCGATTACCAATAGAGCTGACCTCGACTACCCGAATCTGGCTTTTGCATATACAAAAACAGATGTCTACCTTCGCTACACTTGGCGCGACGGGAAGTGGGACGAAGGTGTGGAAAGTGATTCCGAAGTCATTCCTTTGCACATCGCGTCGACTTGCCTACATTACGGTCAAGCCCTTTTCGAGGGGATGAAGGCCTACGAGGCAAAAGACGGCCGCGTGCTCTTGTTTCGGCCCGAGGAGAATGCGAAGCGTATGCAACATTCTGCCTCTATGCTGATGATGGAAGCACCGCCCGTGGAGATGTTCATCGACGCGGTTCATCGTGTCGTCAAAGCCAACCAGCGGTTCATTCCTCCCTATGGCAGTGGCGCGACACTGTATGTCCGTCCGCTTCTGCTCGGTTCGGGAGCAAGGATTGGTGTTAAACCTGCTGATGAATACACATTCGTAATCCTGGTGACGCCGGTGGGGCCCTATTTCAAAACGGGTTTTTCACCGACCAAGTTGGTTGTGGAAGAGGAAATCGATCGTGCTGCCCCCTTGGGCGTCGGAAATGCCAAAGCGGGTGGTAACTACTCGGCCGGTATGCGGGCTACCGTCAAGGCTCGGGACCAGGGTTTCGGGGAAGCTCTTTATCTCGACTCGGCTGAGCACAAATACATCGACGAGTTGGGTGCGGCTAATTTTTTTGGCATCACCAAAGACAAGCATTATGTCACTCCGAAATCACCTTCGATCTTGCGGTCGATCACGAATATGTCCCTTCGAACACTTGCCGTCGATATGGGGTACGGAGTCGAAGAGCGACATATACGGGTAGAGGAGCTTCACGACCTCGTCGAGGCGGGTGCATGTGGTACCGGTGCGATCATCACTCCTATCGAGAGCATCACTCTCCGTGGTGAAGAGATCGTCTATCTGAAGGACGGAAAGCCGGGTCCACATTGCACCGCCCTTTACAAAGGGCTCACGGGACTCCAGTTCGGAGAGTTGCCGGACAAGTATGGCTGGACGGTCGACGTGGAAATCTAGTTCTAGTACTCGAGAACCGGAGTACTCGAGGACTCAGTAAAGACAAAGAAAAAGCCTCTGGCTCTTGCGAGAGGCTTCTTCTTTGTGGAAGCGCCGTTCAGCTCAGGAAGTAAATCTCGCTGTGGTGCTCTGTTTCGGAGGGAGCCTCAATGGACTCTTCCTCTTCCTCGAAGAAGAAATTGTCTTCTCCTAGCGCCGGTTTCAAGTCACTGAGCCATGTCGCTTCGGGATCGAACTCAGCAAAGAAGGGCCGTCCTACCCACTGAGGATCTCGCCCCTGTAAGAATTTCAGGACGAAGACCTTCTCTCCGTGGATCTCGGCGACGCCATCGACGAGCACCTTTCCTGGTGTTGTAGACATGGAAGGCCCCCGCACCGTGCGAGCAAGTCCCGAAACCTGCCGGTAGGCGTCATTAAAAATCTCGACGGCTCGCGCCAGTCGAACCTCGAAGTAGTGCTTGGCCCCCGTATCGCGCTCAACGAACATATAGTAAGGAATGGCGCCAAGCCGTACCTGCTTTCGCCACATGGCGGCCCAGACATCGGCATTGTCGTTGACGTGTTTGATCAAGGGCGCTTGGCAGCGAACGGCCGCACCGGCATCGCGCATTCGCCTCACAGCTTCTAGGGCGATCGATGTCGATAGCTCTCGGGGATGACTGTAATGGGCCATGACGGCCACGTGACGATGGCTCTTCCGAATCTGTTCGAAGAGCCTCGAGAGGTCGTCGGCATCGGGATCGCTAACGAACCGGTAGGGCCAGTACGCAGGGGCTTTGGTGCCGAAGCGAATACTCCGCACATGGTCGAGCTCGGGGTCGAGCAGTGCCTCGACGTAGCGGCGCAAGACCGCAGTCTTCATGATCAATGGGTCTCCACCGGTGAAGAGAATGCTCGTCACCTCTTTGTGTTCTTTCAGGTAGGAGACCAATGATTCTGCTTGACGTGCGGCGAACTTGAACTCGTCGATACCCACGAACTGTGCCCAACGGAAGCAATAAGTACAGTAGGAATGGCAAGTTTGGCCTGCCGCCGGGAAGAATAGTACGGTTTCTGGATATTTGTGCTGGACGCCCGTGAGCGGTTTGCCGTTGTGTCGTGGGACGTTGAGCTCCATCTGTCCCGCGGGATGGGGATTCAAGGTGTCTTGGATCGCCCGTGCCTCAGCGCGGATTTCCTCTTCCGACGAACCACTCCGGACCATCGACCGCAGCTTGTGGAAATCCTCGCGAGCCAGCATTCCCGGTTGCGGAAACGTCATCTGGTAAATGGGATCTTCAGGGATATTGGACCAGTCGATGAGCTCATCAGCGACGTAAGTATTGATTCGGAAAGGAAATACGGCCGACACGGCTTTCATCGAAGCCACTTCGGGCTCTGGTAACGCCCTTAGCTGCTTGATTTGGTCCATGCTTCGACGTGTGAAGACGCGGAATCGGGGAGGATTGGATTCCCAATTCTGCTCCATTCTCAGCGGACTATGCTGTAGAGTCGTCGTCACGGCCTCCTTATCTTTGCTAAGGTGGGGACTCAGCATACCATACTTGCCGTGTCCCTCGGATGAGCCCCTTCCGACGGGTATTGAATATAGCGTGAAAGAGGGCCCGAAACATTGCGTCGAATCTGGTGGGGTTGAACCTCGCAGCATGTTCTTCGGAAAGAAGATCCGGTGACTGCCGGACGAAGGTTCGCCTTCTGACGCAGAGAAATTATATCACATTGGCTCTGTTAGTGATACTGTTTAAAGGAGATCTGGAGAAGTGGAGATCTGTGACGGGTCAAGCGACTCATAGCTCTAGCCCTCGGAGGTGAGGGGGACCGTCTGCCGGAAGGGTTTGAAACAGTATGGATTTGGCGAAGAGCTCCCCGGTTTTAGCTTTCCGGGATGTGGACAAGGTCTATCTGCAGTCGAGCGGGGCCGAGCTTTGGGCCCTGCGCAAGGTGAATATCGCGATCGAGGAGCGCCGTAGGATCGCGATCACCGGACGCAGCGGGAGTGGGAAGTCCACTTTCTTGCATTTGGCGGCCGGGATCGACGTTCCCAGCGACGGCGTTGTTGAAATAATGGGGCAAGATGTTGCTTCACAACCCGAGCATCGCCGAACCCTGGGGCGTCGGGAGAACATCGGTCTGGTGTTCCAGTTCTTTCATTTGCTGCCTCATCTGACCGTGCAAGAGAACTTGCTCCTTCCGGGATGGATAGCTGGGGACGAAACGCCGAGGCTGGTCGCCAGGGCATGTGATCTGCTCGAAAAGGTCGGGCTATCGGGTAGGGCCGGCGATCCGGCTCAGATGCTCAGCGGAGGGGAAATGCAACGGGTGGCCATTTGCAGGGCTCTCCTGCGCGGCCCTCGATTGATACTTGCCGACGAGCCCACCGGCAATCTTGATGATGAGAATTCCATCAAGGTCATGGACCTTCTTCTCAGCCTTGTTCGGGACGAAGGAAGCACGTTGGTCTACGTGACCCACAGCACGGAACTTGCCGAGTTGGCCGACGAAAGGTGGCGGCTCCACAGTGGGATTCTAGAGCAGGTCTGACATCGCAACAAAGTGATTCGATACTTCTTTCGAGGATTCGTCGCCCACTTTCGCTCCGGACGCAGTCTCTTTGCGCTGAGCCTGCTCGGAGTGGCATTGGGAGTGGCTTCCGTCATTTCGATCCAAATCATCAATCTGAATGCTCTAGGAGCGTTCGAGGGCAGTATCCAGGCGGTGAGCGGTAGTGCTGACGTCACTATCGTCGGCTCGGGACCGTACCTTCCAGAAGAGGTTTACCCCGAGGTCTTGGCGACAGAGGGCGTGCGCGCGGCTTGGCCCCTCTACAGGGTCGATGTCGCTTTGGCTCAGCGGGAGGGTTTTTCCCTCGAAGTCATAGGGGTTGATCTCTTTGCTCCCATTGAATGGCCTTGGGACAGGTCCCGCCCGGACGTGAGCGACAGTCGTTTTTTGGATTTGACTGAAGCCCTCGGGGAAGCGGGCTGGGTTGCCGTGACCCCATCCCTTGCTGAAGAGATGGGATGGAAGCGGGGAGATCGATTCATCGTCACCTTCGGTTCGCGCCGAGTGGATCTCTTGGTCGGGGCGCTGGTGGATTTCCAAAAAGCCACACCCTTGGCTAGCCGTCGCCTTGCCATCATGGATATCGCGCAAGCTCAGGGGCTATTCGGTCGGCCGGGCGAGCTACATCAAGTTGACCTGCAGATCCGTAACGACGTCGACCGTTCCAAGCTCGTCTCGTCGCTCCAATCCAGGCTAGGTCCTTCGGTGCGAGTCCTTACACCCGAGCAGAGGCAGCGGCAGACAGCGGACCTATTGAGCTCTTTCCGCTTGAACCTGACGGCCTTGAGCATGATTAGTCTCTTCGTCGGCGGTTTCCTGATCTATTGCGCAACCCAGTCTTCCTTGGTTCGTCGGCGCGCGGAGTTCGGTTTGCTCCGATCCATCGGAGCGACTAGAGGGCAGCTTTTGGCTCTTATCTTGGGAGAAACAACTCTGCTGGGTCTCATGGGGGTCGCCGTCGGTCTGCCGTTGGGATATGTGGCGGCAGCCTCCTACATCGACCGTGTCAGCTCCATGCTGACGAATGTCTATGTCCTCCAGCGGATCGAAACCTTGCAGATTCCCTTCTGGCTTTATCCTCTGGGCGCCCTGCTCGGAATCGCTGGGTCGGTTGCCGGCTCCGTCTTACCAGCGCTGGACGTAAGCCGTCGGGATACGCGGTCCTTGCTTGCGAGTTTCACCCTGCACGAACGAATGGGAGCTGCAGCGTTTCCTTTGTTCTTGGGAGGTTGGTTGCTTCTATCGTTTGTCGGAGGCCTCACCTGGGTCCAAGGGAGCCAGTGGCGACCCGGTGGATTCGTGCTCGCCGTCGGAATAGTGATAGCCATGCCATTGATGACACCTTACCTCGTCCAACAAGGAGCGAAGCGGGTTCGAGTAAGGCGCTTTGGCCTCGCCTTTGGCTTCAAGGACTTGGGCGTTCAACTTCAAACGACTCCCTTCGCCATCGCGGCGTTGGCGGTGGCCGTAAGCATGATGGTGGGGATCACGATCATGGTGGGAAGCTTCCGGCAGACACTCGAGGTCTGGGTGGGACAAAGCCTTAGAGCCGACATATATGTCACATCGCAGTCATGGAGGAGGGGAGCCCGGGAGGCGACGATGCATCCCGATCTCGTCTCGTCGATGGCTTCGCATCCTGGTGTGGTGGGGGTGGATCTTCTACGGCAGTTCTTCATCTACTATGGTGACAGAAGGATCTCCTTGTCGGGAGTAATGGCGGATCTACCGGTCGGCGAAAATCGCTATGTTCTTCTCGAAGGGGATCCGTCTGAATCGCTTCGCCGCATGCGTGAGGAGGGAGCCGTTCTCATTGGTGAACCCTTGGCTCGCAAAGCCTCTTTGCAGATAGGGGACGGGCTCGATCTCGAAACGCCCGATGGTCCTTTCACTTTTCCCATTTCGGGCATCTATTACGATTACAGCAGTGACGGGGGGGCCGCGGTGATGTCTCTCGAAACGATGGACCAGCACTTCGGCCCAAGTCCCATCACCAACATGGCCCTCTACCTAGAGCCGGATAGCAGTCGGGATACTGAAAACGTCGTCGATGAGCTGAAGTCCCGTTTTGCCGACGTACCGCTGCTGTTTCGCAGCAACCGCAGACTACGAGAGGAAGTCTTTGATATTTTCGATCAGACGTTTGCCGTGACGCGGCTACTACAAGGCATGGGCCTGCTGATTGCCGTCAGCGGCATCACGATGACCCTTCTATTGCTGGCTCGGGAGCGCGTTTCGGAGTTGGCCCTCTATCGGGCGTTAGGAGCTGAGCGGCGGCAGATTTTCCGCGTTTATGTCGGCAAGGGGATGGGAATCGCCCTCTACGGATTGGTGCTTGGGGGAATCGGTGGTGTTCTGCTCGCCTTGATTCTCATCTTCGTCGTCAACCGGACATTTTTTGGCTGGACCATAGCGGTCCATTGGCCATGGAGCACGTTGGTGGGCCAAGCCGTGGCCATACTCGTTGCCTCGGTTCTGGGAAGTGTCTATCCGGCCCTGCGGGCAAGCCGGACACCTGCGACCGAATTGAGGCGAGACGACATGTAACGGGGATCGAATAGGGTCAGGCCTTCTCAGGCCTGACCCTTCATTTGACAATGGATGACGCGGCCATCAGAATCAACCGAATATAGAGCTGCAACTGTTGCCCGGAACCATCATGCGCGCATGCTCCTGCTCATCGGGTCCTCTCACACCGGAGCCAACCCTCCTCTCCAACCTGGGTCTTCCCACAGACTGTTCGAGGTGAATATGGGATATCGCTTGTTGACACCGTTGTTTGTTCTGGCTTGCTTCGTTACCGGTATGGTCCCGCGATCATTGCAGGGTGAAGAGATCGCCATCCGTGGTGCGCGCATTATGACCATGGAGGGAGAGCCTATCGACAATGGAACGATCATCATCCGGGGAAGCAAGATCGAAGCCGTAGGTTCGGACCTTGCGGTACCATCGGGCGCCCAAGTCGTGGAAGCAACCGGTCTTACCGCCATGCCGGGCATCATCGATGCAGAGGGAGTTGCGCCCGGCCACAAAATCAGCGGCATTACGGGTCCCATGCGGGCGGAGCTGATTGCAGGCGACTTTTTCGACCCCTACGGACAAGACTACCGGCCCGAACGGACGCTTCGCGATCTCGTCGAGTGGGGCGTCACTGCAATCAATGTCAAAATGACCGACAGCAATGTCTTCGATGGCGTGAGCTCGGTTGTGAAGATCCACGCTCCTTCGTCCTACGACGATCACTTTGTGAAGTATCGTGCGGCACTCAGGATCAACCTAGGCGAGCCGCCGCGGGGGGAAGACAAAAAGTATCCCACCACGCGAATGGGCATCGTTGCCATGGTGAGAGACAATTTCATCAAGGCACAGAAATACCAGAAGAAATGGGAGGAGTTCTCCAAAGGAAGCGACGACAACGGCCAGAAGGGCCCACCGCCGCGAGACCTGAAAATGGAGCACCTGGTCTCGGCGCTCGAGGGTGAGATCCCGGTGATGATACATGCCGTGGAGCCGATGGACATTGAGACGGCCATACGGATAGCCGACGAGTTCCAACTCCGGCTGATCCTCTCCGCATCCTCGATGCTGCCCGAGGAGATGGTACCGGCTCTTCGGGAGCGCGGCATCACCGTGGTGCTGGGAACCTTCTATGCCCACATCAACAACCACATCGAGGAACAGTTCGGTTTCGAATACGAAACGGCGGGTATGCTTGCTGGAAAGGGCGTACCCGTGGCGTTCGGGGGGCTAAAAGGGGAGACCAAACTCCTGCTGGTCAATGCTGGCATCGCAGTCCAAAACGGGATGGACCATCAGCAGGCGCTCGAAGCGCTCACGATCAACCCGGCCCGTATGTTGGGAGTAGAGGATAGGATTGGAAGTCTCACTGCCGGCAAGGATGCTGATGTCGTCCTTTACAGAGGGGACCCTCTGGAGATCACGACGCCCGTCGAAAAGGCCTTTATCAGCGGGCGGCTCGTGTACGAGAGAAAACCGTTCAACCCGACTTACCACAACATGAAGCACTGAGGACTGTTATGCGAAACCAAATCATAGTTTGGATCCCGTTGTTGCTCGCCCTCGGTAGCTCGTCGGCTTATTCGCAGGACGTGTTGATTCGCGGCGGCCGTGTGCTCACGATGGCTGAGGAGGGAACCCTCGAAAACGGGGATGTGCTGATCCAGGATGGGAAAATCGCCCAAGTCGGCACTTCGATTTCTGCCCCTCAGGGCATTCGGATCATTGAGGGGAAGGGCTACTATGTCCTCCCCGGCCTCATAGATGCCCATTCCCACATGACCACGCAGGACGAGAGGGGTGGTGGTTCTGACCGCCACGAGTTTGGTCAGCGTGTGAACACTGGTCTTCGTATTCTCGACTCCGTTAATCCCCAATATGGTTGGCTCCCGTCGGCTTTGGAAGGCGGGGTGACCGTCCTTCTCGTCACTCCGGGTAGCAATGCGACCTACGGAGGTCAAATCGTCATCATCAAAACCGTTTCGAAACCCACCGTTGACGAGATGCTTCTCGAACCGAACGGCGGAATGAAGATGTCCATGGCCGCCACCCGGGGTACCGGAACTTCGGAGATGCGCGAGTGGTTCACGAAGGGTCAGGAGTACCAGGCCAAGTGGGAACGTTGGGAGGCCAATGGCAGGGATGAGCCGGAACCCGAGCGTGACCTGCAGCTCGAGGGGATCGCCAAGCAGTTGACGGGGGAATATGTGACTCACATACATGCTCAAACGGCCATCGAGATGCAGTATGCGCTCAAAATGGCCCGCGAGTTCAACCTGGTGGGGAACATCGAGCACGGATTCGACGGCTGGAAGATGGTCGATGACATCAAGGCATCGGGAGTGAATATCACTTTCGGTCCAATGATCTATCCGTTTGCCAATGATGCTCTGTATACACCTGGGATTCTTGTCAAAGAGGGAATCAAGGTCGCGCTTACCATGGACAGTGCTAGCGATTTTCAAAAACATCACCTGCACCACGCACAGATCGCAGTGCGCTTCGGCATGGATCCAATGGACGCTCTCGAAGCCATCACCATCCGTCCTGCGGAAATGCTCAACATCGATGACCGTGTGGGGTCGCTCGTTGCCGGCAAAGATGGAGATGTGGTCGTGCTGGATGGCGATCCGATGTCGACTTTTACGCACGTCCTGTACACGATCGTGGACGGTGAAATCGCTTACGAGAGAGCAGGGGGCGAATAGCCATGACGAGAACCCACCAAGGTCTGTTCACCCTGGCTTTTTTTATCTTCATGGCGCGCCCGATTATTGCCCAGACCGTCCTCATCCAAGCCGGAAAGGTCATGACATCGGCCGAGGAGGGAACCATTGGTCCTACCGTAGTAGTCGTCAAGGATGGCAAGATCACGTCGGTGGGCTCGAGCCTTTACGGAGACTTTCCCTCTGACGTTATTCGGCTCGAGGCGCCTTTTCTGACTCCGGGCCTCATCGATGCCCGAACCACGTTGGGTTTGTCGGGACTGATACCGGCCGACGAAGATCGAGACGAGATCACGGGGCCCGACCAAGCCCATCTGCGCGCCATCGACGCATTCGACCTATCCGATCCCATGCTGGAGCATGCCTTGCGCTCGGGGGTGACGATCGTCCAGTCCGGGCCAGGAAAGGCCAACTCCATCGGGGGACAAGCCGGCATTTTCAAGACGCACGCCGGCTCCACCGAGGAGGCGACCGTTCGTTTTCCTTCCGCAGTCGTTTTCTCGCTCACCGAGTCGGCCAAAATGACCTACGGGAAGGATCGCGAGTTTCCTTCGACCCGTATGGCCAATGTAGGACTCATTCGCCAAGCGTTTGTGGATGCTGAGCACTATCGAAAACTCGTGGCGAGTGATGAACCGCCTGACCGCGATCTCAAGAAAGAAGCGCTTGCTCTCGTTCTGGCTGGACAAATATCGGCTCTCGTTTCAGCCGAGCGGGTCGACGAGATTGCCACTGCTATGCGGCTGGCCGACGAGTTCGGTTTCCAACTGATGATTGTGGGGGGTACTCATGCGCACCTTTTGGTGGACAAGCTTGCCGGTTCACCGGTTCCCGTTCTTCTTGGCCCTCCCGGGGATGCGGCATTCCGCGAGGAAAAGGCTGAGGAAATCGTCGAGCTTCCGTCACGTCTCAATGAGCGCCATGTCCCCTTCGCGCTCGTGTCGGGTGACGACGAGAGGGCGCCTCGGCTGAGTCTTATCGCACGAGCGCAGTTTGCGATGCGTGGTGGACTCGACCTGGAACAAGCCTTGAAAGCCATCACGATCGATCCCGCCCGGGTTCTCGGGATCGACGATCGAGTGGGTTCCGTCGAAACCGGGAAAGATGCGGATCTCGTTCTGTACGATGGCCCTCCTTTTGCACCTACAACTAAGGTCCTTGCGGTTCTTGTTAATGGAAAGATTGCCTACCAGCGATAGCGAGAAGCGACGACGAACTCGACGCGCCCCTAGATTGCTTCTAGTCTTGGCGCTCACCGTTTTGTCAGGCTCAAATGTGGTGCTCGCACGAGCTGACGAAGGTGTCTATCCCATCGATGTCGAGGCGGCGCCCCGGCCCGAGACGCGGGCGTATCGCATTGATGAACCTGTCACTATCGATGGGGTCTTGGACGAGCCGCCATGGAAGGTGGCAACGGCCATCTCGGATTTCATCCAGTCCCAGCCCGAACTGGGCTATCCCGCGACGGAGAAAACCGTTGCCTGGGTGCTCTACGATGACAAAAACCTGTATGTCGGGGCGATTTGCTATGACTCCGCCACTGATAAACTGGTGATTCCGACACTCGAGCAAGATTTCGACAGCCGCAACTCCGATACCTTTGCCTTCTCCATCGATACGTTCCTCGATCGTAGGAACTCTTTCCTGATCATGATTAATCCCGGCGGTGCCATCAAAGAGGAGCAGACTTTCAACGACTCTCGTAACGTCGATATCGCCTGGGAAGGTGTGGTCGAGCAGAGAGTGAGAATCGTCGACGAAGGGTGGATCGTAGAGGTGCGCGTTCCTTTTACCACTCTACGATTCAACCCGAGTCACGAAGAGCAATCCTGGGGACTCAACTTCTTGAGACGCATTCGACGAAAGAACGAAGAGTCATACTGGGCCCCATTGCAACGCCGTGATCGGATCCACAAAATGTCCAAGGCGGGTACGCTCCACGGGCTCCAAGGGATCCCGCCGGGCCGGAACTTGAAGGTGAAGCCCTATGGGCTGGCGGCCCGAAATGAAGGGATCGATTTGGCAGAGGGTGTCGACAATGAGCTCAATGCAGGGATTGACGCCAAGTACGGTGTCACTTCGGACCTCACCTTGGATTTGACCTATCGGACCGACTTCTCCCAAGTCGAGGTCGATCAAGAGCGCGTTAACCTAACGCGCTTTTCTCTGTTCTTTCCGGAGAAACGGGACTTTTTCATCGAGAACTCAGGAAGCTTCAAGTTCGGTGATGTGACCGAGCGGAGCCTCCGAAGTGGTTCATCGCTGCGGGATTTCACCCTCTTCCACTCTCGTCGTATCGGTCTCGATGCCGACGGTCTGCCCATTCCCATTCTGGGTGGTGGGCGTTTGACGGGGCGGGCCGGGGAGTTCGAGCTCGGATTTCTCGATATGCAAACGAGAGCCAAGGGGATTTTTCCGGCGGAGAACTTTGCGGTCGCTCGAGTTCGTCGGAATTTCATGGGTCGCTCCGACGTCGGCGCCATGTTCATCAACCGACAGGCTACCGATGGGAGCGGCACCTACAACCGGAGCTATGGATTCGATGCCAATATCCGTCCCACTCCGAATCTCGTCGTCAGTTCCTACTACGCTCGCACCGACGACAGTGAGATAACGGGCGATCAATGGGCGGGGAGGACCGTCGTTGGATTCCGCGACGCCTTTTGGGATACCTCCGCCTTCGTCAAACACGTCGGTGACGCGTTCGTGCCTAGAGTTGGATTCGTCCGTCGTCATGGAATGAACCAAGGTTACGCCACGTTGGGAGTCCATCCTCAACGACCCTTGCCCTACCTTCAGGAGCTCAATCCGTATGGGGAGTTCGAACATATAGAGACTTTGGCCGGTGAGCTCGAGACGAGAACGATCACGGGCGCGCTGGGCGCCGAGTTTCTAGATGGGAGTACGCTGACCGCCCGATACAACGATCGATTCGAGAACCTCTTCGAAGATTTCGAAATCCAGCCTGGGGTAGTCATTCCGGTGGGGCCCTATGGATTTAGGGAAGGTGTTATCGCCTATCAGTCCAGCCGGGGACGGCCGTTGTCGGGTAACGTGGGAATCACCTGGGGTGGTTTCTTCAACGGCAGCAAGACGACAATGGAACTGAGTGCGCACTGGCGGGTCGATGAGCATTTGTATTTCGATGCTTTCGTCGAGCGTAACGACGTGACTCTCCCCGATGCCGAGTTTTCGGCGGACGTCTACGGCGGCCGAGTGAACTTCGCAGCAACGACCCGACTCTACTTGAGTGGCTATATCCAACATAATGCCGCTGTCAAAGAGATGATCTCCAACATCCGGTTCGACTTCATTCACTCTCCGCTGAGCGATCTGTTCGTGGTCTATACGGAAAGACGCAGCACCGAAGGGCTTGGAGTGCTCGACCGCGTCTTCACCGTCAAAGTGACCAAGATGTTCGAGTTCTAGGTTGTCGTCATCAGCGCGGTTTGTGCAGTAAGTTTTTTGGTGGAACCCAATTATTTTAGCATGGAGTTGGTCGTCCCCCGATGCGAATCTGCCTGAGCGGCTTTATTCACTATAATGACCAGCGAAGGAAATGGTCTCCAACTTTAGATACGGAGGAGAGGGTTCAGTAATGTCGAAAAACAGTGTGGTAATTGCTCTAGTGGCATGCGCGATGTTCTCAGCTGCCGTTGTCTCAGCGTTAGGAGAGGTCGTTGCTATGGAAGGCACGCAATCGAGCGAAGACGCGAGCTCGCGACCGAGGGCACGGGATATTGGACTCGCCCCAGGAGTCCTGCCTCCCGGTCCATTGAACGCGATCACCGATGTTGACGGAATTCGGATTGGTCAGGTCACTTTGATTGAAGGTGATTCCATACGGACAGGAGTTACGGCCATCCTTCCGCATGGCGGAAATTTGTTTCAAGAGAAAGTGCCCGCCGCGATCCACCTTGGTAATGCCTTCGGCAAGTTGACGGGCTCGACTCAGGTGCAGGAATTGGGCTACATCGAAACACCCATCATTCTCACGAACACGCTCAACGTGTGGGAAGCCGCCGACGGACTAGTGACTTACATGTTGGGACTCCCTGGTAACGAGGAGGTGCGCTCCATCAATCCGGTCGTTGGGGAGACCAATGACGGCGGACTGAACGACATTCGAGGACGGCATGTCAAGGAAGCCCATGTCATCGAAGCCATCAAGAATGCGAAAACGGGGCCCGTCGAAGAAGGCTCGGTCGGTGCCGGCACGGGAACTCAAGCTTACGGATTCAAAGGCGGCATAGGGACGTCATCGCGCCACTTGCCGGAGGAGCTGGGTGGTTACACCGTGGGTGTCTTGGTCCAGAGCAATTTCGGCGGAGTCCTACAGATGGACGGCATTCCCGTCGGCAAAGAGATGAAGCGGTACTATTTGAGTCAGGTACTCGAGGGGACCACCGGTCCCGAAGATGGTGGCGATGGGTCGATCATGCTGGTCGCAGCTACTGACGCACCGCTCCGGACCCACGAGCTCGAACGGTTTGCACGCCGTGTGATGCTAGGACTCGCGAGAACGGGGAGCCCCTCAACTGGTGGCAGTGGCGATTTTGTGATTGCTTTTTCCACCGCACCCGAGCTACGAAGCGCGTTCAGGACGGAAGCGGATTTGGAGAAAGCTCCCGTGCTCCGGAACGATCGCCTCTCACCTTTGTTCCTCGCCGTCGTCGAAGCCACCGAAGAAGCCATCTACAACTCGCTGCTGAAGGCGACGACCGTGACGGGAAGAGACGGAAACACCGCTGAGGCGCTACCGATCGACAAGCTTCTGGAGGTTGGCAGAAAATACAATCGACTGCATACGCCGAAGTAGATGTTTGGCGGACGGTTCCTGGCTCGGGCCACCCCGTTAAGGAGCGAAAACCTTGATTTTTAGATCCTTTGTGGGTCTAAGATGCTTGGCATTGCTGGAAACCAGCGTCATATTTTTCTCTGTGGCCGTCGCGGCAATCACTGCATCACCAGCCCTCAGACCATTTGATGGTTCAACGCGGATATGCAGAAGAGGCGTTTTCCGCGAAGCGCCTTTGAATCACGAAGTGGCGATCCGAAGTCGGACCATTGAGCTTTCGCATGAAGGTCCAGCGGACCGATTCCTCTGCGCAACGGCTGCTGTTTTTGACCTTACACTTCTTACGGCGGACAGGCGTCTAATCACCGGCCAGGGGTACTCCGTCATCGCGAACGAATGAGAAAGAGGTTCACGTAGACAGTCAGGCTTTCAAAACAAGACGACGGCTTCTCCCCTCTCGAGAACCAGCTTGTCGATGTGGGCGAGAAGGGCCTCTCGACGAGCCAACAGAGCCTCGATTTGATCCTTGAGGAGTATGTCCTCAAATCGAGCTCGGATGTCGTCGGCCTGTAATCTCCTCAAATTCTCCACGACCTTTCGATCGAATCGAAACGGTACGGCATCTTTGTCCTTGGGCAGGTTCTTCCTTGCCAGAAAGGCCTGGGAATGGTCAATGAGGATGATCTCCCAGTATGGACTGACCAAGAAATTGCCGGCATTGCGATCGGGATTGTAGATGAGAGCGTCGAACATCACCATGCGAGCGAGCTCTTTCGACCACTCGTAAGCCCTCTTGGGTTTGCCGTCAACGTCCTGGAACAATTCGCTATCTTCGATCCAGAGCTGCAGCGAGCCTTTATCGTTCCGAATCTCTCTGACCACCGTGGGTGGCACCATGTCGAGACCGAGCATTTGGTCGAGCTCATAGGCCGCTATTTCGGCTTGATAGCTCTCCCAGGCTCCACTCTGACGACCTCTTTTTATGGGCTTGAAAGCGCCGCGGAGCGTACGGTCGCCTGTCTTCAACGTCGCTTTCCACGGTCGCGTTACACCCATACCGACATCTTCGAGATCAACGACTTCGGCAGACTTCAAGATCTCGACGTATTCGCTGGCTTTGTCGGTCCAGATCTTAGAAGTCTCTTCGGAACCGCCGATACCATCGGCCGGGACAAGTGCTATCGCAATGGCAAGAATCGTGACGAAAACAATGCCTTGTCTCATCATGCTTCTAACCTCTCATCCTAGTTATCCAGATTCGTGAGTCCTGCTTCCTTGGCCCATGCCATGGCTTGGCTCCATTCGTCGCTGGTGATGTGTCGGGAGATTTCGGGGTAGTTGAAAGCCTCATGCTCGGGACGGTATTGCGCCATGATGTTGACGTAGGTCCTTGGGGTGAGCTCTTCAGCGACCCAGCGAACAAAACGGTCGGTCCCAGCAATGTTCTCGGGCATGACGAGATGACGGATGATGAGTCCTCTTTGAGCAATCCCTTGCTCATCGACGGTGAGCTCACCGACCTGCCGGTGCATCTCTTTGATAACTTGGGCTGCCACCTTGGGGTAGTCGTCGGAACCGCTCGAGTATTTGGAAGCCATTTGGCCGTCTTGATACTTGAAATCGGGCAAGTAGATGTCAACGACACCATCGAGCTTCTTGATGATGTCGATATTGTCATAGGCACTCGTGTTGTAGACCAACGGGATTTTTAGCCCATGCGCAATGGCGATTCGAAGTGCCTTGACGATGTGGGGTACGACGTGGGTGGGCGTGACGAAGTTGATGTTGTGACAACCACGTCTTTGAAGACGGACCATCGTTTCGGCGAGCTTGCGGTGGTTGATGTATTCACCATCGCCGCGATGGTTGATCTCCCAGTTCTGACAGAAGCAACAGAGAAGATTGCAGTTCGAGAAGAAAATGGTTCCGGAGCCTCCCTTGCCGACCAACGGACGCTCTTCACCGTAGTGGGGACCGAACGAGTAGAGTTTGAGTCGAGCCGTGGAGCTGCAAAAGCCCTTCTCCCCATCGATACGATCGGCTCCGCATTCACGCGGACAACATCGACACGCGTGGAGAACCTCCCATAGTTCTGTCTCGATTCTCTCCAATTTGCCTTCCTGCTCGAGTTTCAGATAGGAGGCCCTTGGGTTTTGAGCGTAAGCTAGGGTCTCATGGGGCGAAGGATTCAGGGACAAGCTGCTGACGGTGGCAAGAGAATCTTGGAGGAATTTCCGACGCGAAGGACCCATGCTCAATCTCCGAAGGAGGAGTATTCGATGGGCTCATTTTGGAGTATTCCAGCGAGTGATGCAACTTGTCGGGAGTCGACCTCGTCTGTACATACGGGAAGGTCCATTGATGTATCATTTGTGGAAACAAGGAACCGGTAAAGGAGTGCAAAATGAGTGAATGGGACGATCTCCAATTTGACTCGTCGGATGAGACCACTCCGAAACAAGCTTTCCAATGGCCTCTTTGGGCCGGGATTGCGGCATTGGCTTTTCTCATTGGCTTCTTGTGGTTCTTCGTTTTTCGGGGATCGGGTGCCTCACAAGAGCCCACGTCGGGCACCGAGGTTGCAACAACACCTGAAGTCTCTGAGGCCGAACCCGTAGAGCCGGAACTGGAAGAATCGATGGATCTTCCTGTTCTTGATGAGAGTGATGCGCTCGTCCGGACACTCGTTGGCGCCCTCTCGTCCCGACCCGAGCTTGCTCAATGGTTGACCAACGAAGAGCTGATAAGAACGTTTGTCGTAGTGGTAGACAATATTGCTGAAGGCGTGAGTCCTGCCAAACACCTGCCGTTTCTCAAGCCGAAAGAGAAATTCAAGGCGGTCTACGACTCGGGCTCTTTCTATGTTAATCCCAGGAGCTACGATCGATACAACCTGGTGGTTGAAGTCGTGAGCTCCATCAATGCGAGAAGGGCCGCGGAGTTCTACCGCAATCTCAAACCGTTGATACAAGAAGCTTACAAAGAGATGGGCTATCCCGATACCGACTTCGACGTGACGTTTTCTCGGGCCATCGATCATTTGTTGATGACGCCGGTTCCCGATGGATACGCGGAGTTGAGTGGCGAAACGGTGGCTTACCGTTACGTTGATGAACGATTCGAGAAACTAACCTCGGCTCAAAAGCAGTTGTTACGCATGGGGCCGCAGAATGTCCAAAAGATCCAGCGGAAGTTGACGGAGTTGAAGGGCGTCTTGAATTTGGCCGCGGCGCCTTGACGTTGGGGATATGAGAGTACTTGTCAGCGGCGCGACGGGATTCATAGGACAAAAGCTAGTGCCCTCCCTCCAATCAGCGGGATGTAAGGTGTTTGAATTGAATCGTGGGGGACGTGAAGGAGAGGAGGCATTCATAAGGTGGGACCCGGAAGGGAAGACCATCGACATCTCGCGACTCGAAGGGATGGATGCCGTTGTCCATCTTGCCGGTGAGAGCCTGGGAAAGGGGCGTTGGTCCCGCAGGAAGAAGTCCCGAATCTACTCCAGTCGTGTTGACGGCACTCGATTTCTTTGTGAGTCCCTCGCGAAACTCGAGCGCGCACCCAAAGTGATCGTTTCCGCGTCGGCGGTCGGCTACTACGGCAATCGAGGAAACGAGGTGCTTACAGAGGATAGTGAACCGGGCTCAGGTTTTCTGGCGGACGTCTGTCGGGGGTGGGAAGAGTCCACGGAGCCGGCACGCCAGAAGGGTATTCGGGTCGTGAACCTTAGAATCGGCGTGGTCCTGAGTCCTGCAGGCGGAGCGCTTGCCCAGATGCTTCCCCATTTTCAGGCCGGCGCAGGCGGGGCATTGGGTTCTGGTCAGCAGTACATCAGTTGGATCTCGATCGATGACCTTGCCGGAATTATCGAGTACGTCATCAATGATGAGCGTTTGGCCGGCCCCGTCAATGCTGTTGCGCCTCATCCTGTGACCAATCGAGAGCTAACAAAGACTTTGGGAAAAGTGCTCGGCCGACCCACGGTGATGTCCGTTCCCGCCTTTGCAGCAAGGATGGCGTTGGGGGAGGTGGCCGATGAGGTTCTGCTCGCCAGCGCCCGTGTGGAGCCCAAGAGGTTGATGGAATCCGATTACTCGTTCCGATATCCAGACCTTGAAGCGGCATTGCGCCACGTTCTAAATCGCCACTGAGTACCCGCCTCCGCCGCCAAGAGTTTTTGGCGGCGGCTACGGCGAGGTCTCGCCGAAGCTTCAACGAAGGCGGATTCGAGTACTCTACCTAAGCACTTCCGTCTCCGGATTATTGAGACTCCAGTTGTACCAAAAAGTGTCGAACCCGGTGAGGTCCATCACGAAATCGCCGACGAACTCCGCCCTGTCCGTATCGAATCTCCCTTCCGTGTTCTTGGCGACCCACACGCCGTCCGTTTTCTCGAATCCGCCGTTGGTGGAAAGGTATGCGGATGTTGACTCGAAGAGCTCGGACTTGTTCCGGCGGTACAGGAATACTTGGGTGCCGCCGTCGAGCTCGAAGGCTCTGTCTTCTTCGATCGCCTCGAAAGGCACGGCATACTTTCCGATCAACAACCTCTTGAGGTAGGTATCATTGCAGGCGTATCAGCGAGTATACTCTCCTATACAACGCCATTGGTGGCTATTTATGGAAGGAGAACGATTGTGTCTGAAGTAAACCGCATCTGGCGGCTTCGCAAACGGCCCGTCGGCGAAATTACCGACGATGTCCTAAGTTTTGAAGAAGAACCTATTCCCGAACCCGGCGATGGTGAGTTCCTGTTTCGTCTGAATTACCTGTCGCTCGATCCGACCAATCGGATTTGGATGAGCGATATGGATCAATACATGCCGCCGGTCGAACTCGACGCTCCGATGCGTGGTGTTGTTTGCGGCACCGTCACCAAATCTCATCATCCAGACTATGCCGAAGGCACCATTGTGAGTGGTCTCGGCGCATGGGCGGACTATCAGATCGGTACTCCCCAGACCGTGAGCCCAATGGGTGATACCGGGCCGGTTCCGGTCGTCGATGCGTTCAGCACGTTTGCCGTTGTCGGGCCCACTGCCTATTTCGGTCTGCTTGATATCGGCGAGCCCAAGGAAGGCGAGACCGTCGTGGTCTCGGCTGCTGCTGGTGCGGTCGGTTCGATTGTCGGCCAAATCGCGAAGATCAAGGGTTGCCGTGTTGTCGGGCTCGCCGGAACCGATGAAAAATGCACCTGGGTTCAGGACGACCTCGGCTTCGACGTAGCGATCAATTACCGAACAGAAGACGTACCCAAAAGACTTGCCGCTGCATGCCCGGACGGCATTGACGTTTACTTCGACAACGTGGGTGGCGAGATCCTCGATGCGTGTCTCAAGCTGATGAACTTAAAAGGCCGCATTCCGACTTGCGGCCTGATTTCTCAGTACAACGCCACCGAGCCCGTACCTGGACCATACAACTATGGGATGATTGTGATGCAGCGCCTGCGTGTAGAAGGCTTTATCGTGCTGGATTTCGCCGAGCGCTACCCAGAAGCGATCGCAACCCTTGGTCAATGGATGGCCGAAGGCAAGGTCAAGGTGCGCACCGAAATCGTTGAAGGCCTAGAAAATGCGCTTCAAACGGTGAAGAAACTCTACACGGGAGCCAACACGGGCAAACTGGTGATTCGCGTGAAGGACGTTTGACGAGTGAATAGCGAACCAATGGGGTCAAACTCGACTGAAAAAGTGTATCGAGGCGGAGTTTGCCATACCGCTCCGGGCCCAACACTTGTCAGGTTGGACAGCGGGATCATCAACGCGAACCACTTCCGCTTATTCGTCGCCTGAACGGGAGAAGCTTCTGAGGCCTAGTCCGTTGGAGCCCCATTCAATAGCGCCTCAAAGTCAGGCGTTTCGGCGCCCTTCTCCGTACAAAGACCGTAGGTGGTCTCGCCTGCTGCGTACATCGATACGCCGGCATACTCGCCCTTGGCATTTAGAACAAAGAAGCGGATGTTGAAGGCGGGTTCCCCACGGCTGTTGAGGAGTCGCTTTTCGATCGTGTTGGCTTTGATGCGCTTGAGACCTTCGATGCCTGCGTCTTTGGGATGCAGGCCACGGCGCAGGTTCTCGACGATGAGGAAGGAGGTCAAGTTGTACAGATTCGCTTCACCACGTCCGGTGGAGCCGGCCGCGCCGACATCGCCATCCACATAGAGACCCGCACCGAGAATGGGGGAATCTCCGGCGCGACCGGGGATCTTCCAAGAAAGGCCGCTGGTGGTCGTCACGCCGCAGATTTCTCCTTTGGGATTGATCCCATCGCAATTGACAGTGCCCCAAAAGGAGCTCTCTTCAATGAGTCCATCAGCAACCATCTGGAGCCCTGCTTTGAGCCCTGCCTCTGCCCGTTTCTTGGGGTCGAGATAGTGGGAAGGGTCGATGCGCCGCTTCCACTCGAGCCACAGTCTTCTGGATTTTTCGGTGTTGAGATCCTCTTCGACCTCGAATCCCAGCTTGCGGGCGAACTCTCGAGCTCCTTGACCGACCAACAGATGGTGGTCCGTGGTGTCCATAACGGCCTTGGCCACGAGGGAGGGTGTCCTCACACCTTCAATAGCGGCTACTCCGCCGGCCCGTTTCTTTGGACCGTGCATACAACAGGCATCGAGCTGAACCACTCCGTCTTCGTTGGGTAACCCTCCGTAGCCTACTCCCGATTCCTCTGGGTCGAGCTCAACGATATTGACCCCGGCAATGAGCGCATCGAGGACGTCGGCACCGCCGATGATCATCTCGAAGGCCTTCTCTACACAGTTCACGGGGCCGCCGTTGTTGAAGCGGATACCGCTCGAGTCTGAGATAACGACGGGTTTCACACTCTTGGGGGCCATCACGGTTGGGGCCAGCCCGAAAGCCTTCGCGGGCACAGTGGCTGCCATACCCGCGGCAAAACCCGTTTTCACGAAATCCCGGCGGTTCATCCTTTTGGTCATTTGAAAATCTCCCTTATCCCGAATATTTCCGCTTCCGGGCAAAGGATTGTATGATGGAGATGCCGCCAGGGCAACATTGCCCGCACTGACTATGAGGAAAGCATGAAGAGACTTTTTCACCGATTGGCCCTAGTCACTATTGCCTCCATTTTTCTTACGGCCAGTAGCTGTAACAATGACACGCCGACCGTCCCGACTCTGAGTGGCGAAGTCGAAATCGATGGCAGTGCCAATGGGCAGCAAGTCCTGATGATCAACGGCCAAATTCTCATTGTGAGCTTGGACTCCAATCCAAGTACCGGATTCACGTGGGAAGTGAGTGAAGTCGACGGGGCAGTCCTTCAGCAACTTGGCATACCCCGGTTCGAAGCGGGTTCGAGCCTACTGGTGGGTGCAGAGGGAGTACAAGTCTTCGAGTTCAGAGCCTTGAGAAGCGCTCAGACGGAGTTGAAGATGGTTTACCTCCGCCCGTTTGAAGAAGACGCTGAGCCTGCGAATACTTTCAGCGTCAATGTCAACGTGCTTTAGGTCTGCAGTTCTCTCACCAGGCAAAGTTCGGCTTACCGCAGCAATGGAGCCCTGATCTCGAGCTCGAGGTAGACGAAGTCGGAGTCCGGGGTGCGGGGACTATCGGGAACACGGTCGAGGAAAGATCCCTTGAAGAAGTGGGCATACCCTCCCTCGATCTGCATATACCTGTGAGCGCTAAAGCGGATACGTGCCTCGAGGTGGCTTCCCAGGTTGGAGCCGGACTCACCGGTGGGATCTCGTAGCCCTGAGCCCACCCAAGCGTCTTTGGCTTCGGCGAGGCGCATGAGACGGTAAGACGCCATAATCTCCCATCGGCTCGAAGGGTTCATCGCGACTCGGATGCCCGGGGAGTGCAAATTGCCACGGAAGAAGGGGCCGTAAACCCCCGTGGGGTTGAGCTCGAACCTTCGGGCTCCGAAGAGAGTCGAGAATCTTCCGAATTCCTCATCGTCCGGGTCTTCATCGCCGCTGGCATAGTCATAGTGGAAGGAAAGGCGCGAGCCCAAGGCGGAATCGAAGACATAGCCCAGCTCACCGTGCTGGAACTGGGCAAAGTGGTCGTTGCCCATGTCGGTGCCGAACTGCCACGTCGATTCGATTTCGTAGTCCAGCGCTCCCGGCCGAGGGCTCTGATAAAGGCGCCCGCCAATCGTCGTGTATCTTCTCTGGGTGAGGGTGCGTTCATCTTCGTGGAGGCCGAGGTAGTAAAGGTCGATGTCAAACAGTCGTAACTTGTGGAGTTGTAGATAGGCGCCCCAAAACCATCTCCGGTTGTCGCTGGAGTCGAGCTCTTCAGGTTTGAGCTCGACCGGTCGGTTGACGAACGTGCGAAACATCCATCTCTCGTTTGTGCCTAGCCACCAGTGAACGCCGTCAAAGGCGTTGGTGGTATTCCGCATTCGGTTCCGCGCGGATAGGCGCCGTTTGCCGAGATCCATGGTGTAGCGGCCGACTTGCAGTCTCGAGGGCACGTCCATTCCAAAGAAGGTGCTTGTTATCACCTGGAGTTGGACTTGCTTGAAATCGAGCTTGTTGATGTGGCGTGCTGGAACCTCGAAGGGGTCATCGTTCCACTCGCTTCGTGAGTCCTGTATCTCGATGTAGAAGCGGATGGGGTCGATAAGCTCTTTGATCTCGAATTGGAAGCGGGTCCGGAAGGCGAGTACCTGCGTCGCGCCGAGCTCATCGAACCGGAACTCGTTGGTCATCTTCTCGACACGAGTTCGGTGCTCGAAAGCTATGTTGAGCCAATCAGGGTTTGATTTGTCCTTCTCCGATTGAGAGGTTTGGCTCGAGGCTGAGCTAGCTCCACCCAAAAAGACGAGGAGAGCAACCAACAGAATGTTGAGTCTGGGAAGTGTCGAAGTGGAAACCATCGTGTGTCGGGGCTAGGCTAGGAATGAACCTCCTCTTTACGGCAGTTTTTCCCACCGCAACATCCGGCGCGGAGCTCGCAGCTCGAGTCTTTCTTGGAGAGCCAGATCTGAAGCAGACCCCAAGTAGCGCAGCCCACGGCTGCTCCCGCGATGGCTATGGCATGAATCCACATAGTCCGCTCCAGCTACGAACTGAACAAACCGGCAAAACCCATGAATGCCAAGGAGAGAATGCCGGCAATGATCAAATTCATAGCGGTACCCTTGATGACCGAGGGGATGCTGGAAAGCTCCGCCTCTTCGCGTAAGCCCGCCATGAGAACGAGAGCAAGGGTCAAACCTCCGCCCGCCCCAAGTGCATAAATGAGACCTTCAACGAAACCGTAGCCTCGATTTGTGGAAAAAAGTGCTAAACCCAAGATAGCACAGTTAGTGGTAATGAGAGGGAGGAAGATTCCGAGCGCTCGATAAAGGGGAGGACTGAGTTTCTTGATGACCATCTCAACGAACTGGACGGTGCTCGCGATGACCACGATGAAGGAGATCGTTTTCAAATAAGGGGCGTGGACGAGGATGTAGGTATTGAGGAACCACGCGCTGATCGATGTAATCAACATGACGAAGATGTTGGCGAGACCGAGACGGAATGCGGTCTCGAGCTTGCTCGTGACACCGAAAAAGGGGCATAGCCCCAGAAAGTAAGACAGCGTGAAGTTGTTGATGAGAAGGGCGCTAAAAAAGATATAAACCAGATTGTCCATTACGCCACCTCCTCGCGGTACGTGGCGTCTAGATCCGCCTCGGCCCGTTCCCTGACTTCTTTGACCCAGTTGAAGAACAGAAGGAGGAGGCCCAACATGAGAAAGCCTCCCGGTGGGAGGATCATAACCACCCAAGGCTCGAAGTTCGGACCGAAGAGGGAATACCCGAACAAACTTCCGCTGCCTAATACCTCCCGGACGGCTCCCAGCGAGAACAACGCGATGACGAACCCGCCGGCCATGCCTGTCGCATCGGCTACGGA
This sequence comes from uncultured Acidobacteriota bacterium, assembly GCA_963697355.1. Lineage (GTDB taxonomy): Bacteria > Acidobacteriota > Vicinamibacteria > Marinacidobacterales > DATDRI01 > CAVONV01. The sequence goes on along the minus strand of CAVONV010000011.1, from coordinate 161,059 downwards.
AGCCTTGACGGAGTGCTTCGAAGAAAAGGCCTCCTGACGTCCCAAGATCACGCAGTTGACCACGATGAGGGCGATGAAGGCGCCAAGTTCCTTATGGATCTTGGGAACGAAAGCGAGAAGTGTGAGGTCGGCGACCGTTACGAAAGTGGCGATGATAATGATATAGCAGGATATGCGGACTTGCTTGGGTATGATGTTCTTGAACGTCGAGACCAGTAGGCTCGAGCCGACCAGCACGAAGAACGTCGCCGATCCCATGGCCAAGGCATTGATGGCGGAGTTGGTCACTGCCAGCATGGGGCACATACCCAACACCTGGATGAAAATCGGGTTTTCCTTCCAAATGCCCTTGATGAATTCTGAGTAATAATCCTCGGGACCCGATATCGATGCCATAGGAGCTACTTCTCCTCCTGTTGATCTTGCGGCTTTGAACCACCCAGACGAGACAGCCACCGCTCATTCGTCGTGTTGAGGATGTTGGCAATGGCCTTCGAAGAAATAGTGGCGCCGGTAATCGTGTCGATCTCGTTTGGAGCCTTTTTTTCCGCTACCGGAATGACTTCGGGATCAACCGAAAGCTTCAGGAAATTCTCCTTGAACTCCGCATCTTTGATAATTTTGTCGCCTAGTCCTGGTGTTTCCCGGCTTTCGAGGACTTCCATGCCCACGATGATACGCTGGTCGGGTTGATAGCCGTAGATGAGCTTGATGGTGTCTTGGAAGCCTGCGCCTTCACCTGGAATGGCATAGCCCAAGAGCCCATCGTCCTGGTCGTAACCGGCGTATACGACCTCCTCAGCGTCGGCTTCCGTTTCCACGAGCACGCCGTCGATGAATTCCATTTCTTGGAAGCGTTCGGTCCCCGGCAGGACCTTGAAGACCGCTTCTCGAAGCTCGCGCGCCTGATTGGCTTGGATCCGAGGTAGCGTCAGCTCGTAGGCACCCACGAGGATGAGACCTGAGAGCAAGCCTGCTACGCTGAGCGTTGCAATCAATCGGGTCGAGCTCGGATCGGAAGGGTCTTCCATCTCGGCGGGTTTGGGTTGGAGCTCCTCGCTCATGTCGCCTGTCCTCCGCGGCCGAAGACGCGCGGTTGGGTCCATCGTTCAATCAAAGGTGAAGCCGAGTTCATCAGTAGAATCGCGTACATGACACCCTCTGGAAGTCCGCCGAAGACACGGATGAGGACCACCAACACGCCAATCCCAATGCCAAAGATCCAAGCTCCCTTGGGAGCCAAGGGTGATGTCACGGGATCGGTGGCCATGTAGATCGCGCCGAAGAGCAAGCTCCCGGAGAAAATCGTAAACCAAGGGCTCGGATACAGGCTGGAATTCATGGCGTATAGAGCGCCGGAAAGGGCCGCTGCCGCTAGGAGAATGCTAACCGGGATGCGCCAGTCGTAGCTCCGGCGGAACCATAGATAAGCCCCACCGATGAGAATCAACAAGGCGCTAGTCTCGCCGAGGGAACCAGCGGTGTTACCCACGACGAGCTCGGTCAGCGGCGTGGCCTCTTGTTGAAACTTCATCAAGTTGAGAGGCGTTGCCGATGTCACGATATCCACTTGGGGTTGCATGAGGGGGAGCGCAAAATTACTCATGTGAATCTTGAAAAACTGTGCGGGTCCCCCTTGCGCGGTCCAAGTCGTAATGGCGGTAGGAAAGGCCGCTTGAATGAAGGCTCGCCCGACCAAAGCGGGATTGAAGAGGTTTTGTCCCAGTCCTCCCCAAATGAGCTTGCCGAGTCCGATGCTGACGGAACCTCCTAGAAAGGCCATCCAAAGGGGAATCGCGGGCGGCAGCGTGAGTCCCAAGAGCAGCCCCGTGAGAACGGCGGTGGCGTCCAGCAGAGACCTGCCTCGTCCGGCCTTCGGCGAAAAGATCCACTCCGTTGCGACCGCTCCCGCAATTGCGGCCGTTAAGACGAAAACGGCGCTGAGGCCGAAAAGCCAAACGGCGGCCAACGTGACGGGGACGAGCGCATAGACCACGTCCATCATGAGCTGAGGCGTGGTGAGTCCTTGCCTGAGATGGGGCGCGGATTGAATGAGCAGCTTGTAGTCTTGCTTCATCCTTTGCGCGCCCTCTTTCGAATTTCCGTCTTTGCCACCCGGATCAGTTGGACCAGGGGGATGCTGGATGGGCAGGCATAAGTGCAGGACCCGCACTCCATGCAGTCCATGACGAAGACCTCTTCTGCATCCTCGAATCTGCGAGCTCTCGAGAGCCGACCGAGCAGAGACGGGTTGAGAAAATACGGGCATGCCTCGGCACAACGACCGCACTTGACACAGGCGTATTCCGTTGGCCGCACCGTCTCGGTTTCGGTGAAAGCCAGTATGCCGGAGTTTCCCTTCATGGTTGGCACATCGAGACTAGAGGTCGGCTGGCCCATCATTGGGCCTCCTAGAATGACTTCTTTGGTGTTTTCTTTGAGACCACCGCAGAAGTCGAGAACTTCACGGACGGGTGTGCCGATAGGGACGAGAAGGTTGGCCGGCGTGTCGACAGCGGGACCCGCCACCGTCAACACACGCTCAATCAATGGCAGACCCGTGTCAAAGTAGTCGGCCAATGCCGCCATGGTTCCAATGTTGTTGACCACCATTCCGATATCGATGGGAAGCTTGCCTGCCGGGACTTCCAAGCCGAAGAGGGCATTGATCAGCATCTTTTCGGCACCTTGCGGGTACTTGACCTTTAGTGGCACGACTTCGATCGAAGAGCCTGGCTCGACACGAGAACGAAGTGCCTCGATGGCGTCGGGCTTGTTCATTTCCACGCCGATGACCGCTTTCTCGGCACCGATCTTCTCGCGCACGATGGCCGTGCCTCGCAAGACGGCCTCGGGACGCTCCAACATGGTTCGGTGGTCATTGGTGAGATACGGCTCACACTCGCTGCCGTTGACGAGCAACGCTCTGACGGCACCTTCTTCCAATCCGGCGTATTTGACGTGAGAGGGAAAGGCCGCCCCTCCCATGCCCACGAGTCCAGCTTTTTGGACTTCGGCGACGAATTCCTTGCTCGTCAACGAACGCCAATCTATGGGCGGTTTTGGTGCGAAGCGCTGCGTAGCATAAGGGTCAGCCTCGATCTCTATGGCCGGCATGAGCTGTCCGCTGGCATGGCGGCGAGGCGCGACGGCACGAACCCAGCCGGTTGCGGGACTGTGGTGGTACGTGGAGACGAAGCCACCAGGCTCAGCAATGACCTGGCCGCGCGTGACACGCTCGCCTTCGCGAACGACGGCTTTCGCGGGCGCCCCCAGGTGTTGGCTGAGAGGTATGATGTAGGTGGAGACGAAAGGCATTCGTTGAGTCGGCAGATGCTCTGTACCCTCTTTGTGCTCTGAAGGGTGGACACCATGCCGGAAGGTCGGCCCCACTACTATTGCGCTCGACATGTCTATCAATGGAGAGTGACCAGTGACCAGTGGCCAATGGCCAGTGGCCAGGGCAGTAAACAGTAACCAGTGACCAGTAACCAGTGACGAGTGAGTTGTGAGCCATGACTGGTAACTGATGACTGATAACTGGTGACCGGTAACTGGCAACTGGACACTGATAACCGGTAACTAAGCACTGTCACTTCTTAGCCTGACTGATAACTGATAACTGGTAACAAAGCACTGCTACTTTTTATATCCCGTGAGTACTAACAACTGGTTGCGTATCTTCTCGGCAATTTCGGATTGCTTCTCGGCACTCGAGGACTGGATTCTTGCCTCGTACTCTTTCCTGAGTGACTGGATCTCGGCCTCGTGGGTTTCGGCAACGGCGTGAGCGGCTTCCTCGCGCACCTTTTGAGTGAAAGGCGTGACAAGCCCTGCGACTTCCTGTAGGGCTCGCCAGATCGAGATGCGCTCGTCGAAAGCTCTCACGAGATCTGCTGAGATTCCATGCCTCGTTGCACCATCCATCGTAATGAAAGGAGTCTTGCCACTCCGCTGTTCCTCCGGCAGGAGCAGATAGTCGGCGATTGCGGTCGTTGGGCCCGCATCTTCACCCAATGGGGAAATGAACTCAGCAAACCTCTTTTCCCGTGCCGCCCAATGAGCCGGAGTGAGTGGTCCGAGCTCTTCGTCATCGACGAACGTACTACCCGGCGCTGGGTTCCCCTCCAAATCGAGGTGGAGTCCAAAAACACCCTCTCCCGTGGGGTTGTAACGAAAGATGGGGAACGCGCGGGATTGGACGGCCATTTGGGCTTGTTCCACCGTCTGGTCTGGGTTGTATCCATGCCGAGTTGGACTTGGGGCGTGAACATGAATCAAGGCAGGCCCCGAGAAGTCGAGACCATCGCGAAGGCACTCATAGAAATGCCGGGGCCCCGAGATGGAGCACTGAGCCACGAAAGGCTTTCTCAATGCCAGCGCGGTGAAAGCAATGTCGTAAGCGTTCGATCCGCGAGCCACGTCAGCACCTAAAGACAGGTCGGAGAGGACGAGGACTTTGATGGGGAGGTCGGATTCCAGAAGATCCAAGAGAGCCTTTCCAGCCAACGTCTCATTGGTTCCTACGAGGAGAAGCGGCGGACAGGCATCGCGCTCTTCCTTGCTCAGGTCTCGCCAGCTCGAGCGTTCGAGCTCCGCACCTTGACGTTCGGCTTCCTCGGGGTGATCGAGCTCCAAGTCGGCCTTTCTCAGAGCCGTGAAAGTCTCTATGGCTGTGCGGATCTGCCCGTCGATAAGTCCAATGGCAAACTGAGTCGCGTCTCCACTCCGGTCCACGACCACCGGTATCGAGAATGGATTGTCAGGAAAGGAACCGAGCCAGCTGGATTTCAAATCGGCTGCGACGACCATACCCATCCGGGCACGACCCATGCCTCCAGGCCCTTTTTCCATGTGCCAAGCGATGTCGCCCAGTGTTTGTGCGACTCCCACCTCACGACCGAGACGTTTTGTGTCGACTCGGCCATGCTCTGTCGCACCGCGCACGCGCTCCATCAAGGAGGCGAGGTCCGCAGAGTTGCTTCCTAGTAGATCGATGCCCGCCCCGAGAGCCTCGAGGTCCGAAGTGGGCAACGCGCTTGCTAGAGTCTCACGGATCCGTCCGTAGAGCTTCTCACGGGCTACATCGATCCGGCTCAACCGTTGTCGAACGAGAGGTTGTTGGCGATGTTCCGCCGCGGCGAGAGCGAGACGTAAGGCTATTTTCTCGCCTGAGCCCGCTTCTGCTCCATCACCTCCGGACATCGCCATGAGGCAATGGCGGGACAAAAGCATAGCAGCGGCGGGGCCAACGTCAGGATGCTCTCGGGCTCGTTCAATCGTTTCGGCGGGCGTGTCGGGTAGTTGTTCCCACAAACGCCAGAGCTTGCGGGCCTCTCGGATTCTCGAGTCGTTTTGAGGTTTCTCCGTCAGGGCGTCGGGCTCGCAAACCTGGATACAGATTCCGCATCCCTTGCATGCGTTTGGATTCACGACCAACGAAAGGAGCTCACCGCTCCCCTTGGCACGGGTCTCCGCCTCGTCGAAGAAGACCTGAGTTTTTGAGATAGGGAGATCCCCAACAGTCTCGCACACTTTCTTGTAGGCTTCTTCAACCGTTTGCTTCCGTTCGTCGGGCATCGGCATTTTTTCTAGAAGCCAGTCGAAGGCTTGGTCGAGGACTTGACGGGTCTGCGTAGGTGTGGGTTCGGCCTTCTTGATTTCTGTCGTCACCCGACTCGCGAGCTGAGAGATGACGGGTCGTAGCGCATCGGCACCTCCCGCCATGCTCACGCCTGATTCTAGAAGAGAGGCCGGTGTGGCGGTTACGGGTGCAATGGCCCCATCGGGACACCAGGTCCAACAAGCTCCGCAACCGGTGCAAAGGCCGGGGTCGAGATCGGGAAGCATGGTCCGCGAGCTCGAAAAGTCTCGGAATGTCGAGGTCAAGGGAGGGATGGTTCCCGAGGCCTGATAGGGGTCGGCCGTGAGGTCGTCCGTCTCATTGTTTCGATAAAGCACGCCGACTTGATCCCAGAAGCGTGGCAAGCTGCCCACCGTCGACTCTGACGTTCCTAAGACTCGTACCGCCATGGGGACATCTTGGTCCGGTGTGACAGGTTGGGCCGGTTCCGTCGTTTGGCTTCTGGTGATCTCGTGGAATGTCTCGAGGCCCGATTCGAAAGCAGCAAGACGAGCATCACGATCGGCATCGGATAGGTGGGCGAGCATCTCTTCGCGTGTGCTCGTTATCTTTTTTGCTTTCACCCCGAGCCGCGCGGCCATTAATCCCATCAAGCCTCCAAGTAGACGTTCCTCGGAGTTGGTCGATGAGCTCGGCACCATGAATAGCTTGGCCTCGAGGCCAAGGACTTGGCTCCAGAGCGTTTCAGAGATTTCAACGCCTCCAGGCGAGGTGGGACCCGTGACGAGAACGGTTCCGCCTTTGCGCAAGCGAGAAAGGGCTCTTTCCAGAGAATCGGCCCGAGGTCCTGCTGCGATGATGGCAAGTTCATCACTAACGTCGTCGCCGGGGTCGTTCAACGGCTTGCTCGAATGGGTGAATCGATCGATCCGTGTCCCTCCGAATCGATCCCAAGCGACATCCGGACGACTCCGAACGTGTCCTCCCACCATGTTGTGAATGAGCGCTGCCGCCTCATTGGCTAAGCTCGCGCCCCTGCTGCGTTGGCCACCATGGCCGTTGTTGTCTGACGAGCGATGTATGGAGATGGTGATGGAATCCTGAGGACGGACGTCAGGAGAAGAACCCTTCGCGCGTAAACCAAGCTCGACGACTCGTGGATAGGAGCGCCGGATTTGGTCGAGAAGTACTTGACGTTTTGGATAGGGACTAGTTTCGGGAGCAAACTCCACGCCGAGATACACTTGGGAGTGTCCCTTGGTCTCGAGCTCCGAGCACAACTGCGCCAAATCGGTTCCGCGCAGGGGATGGCTGCCCAATCCATATATTACCGAGTGGAAGTGAGGGCAGTCCTTCTCTGTCCATGCCGGGTGGCTCGGATGGGTGTTTTTGCCGAATTTTCCGTTTTCGATAGACTGGCCGACAGCGGAGCGAAGCTCTCGCAACAACGGTGGCTCGGCACCGACAGGAGAGTCGATTCGCTCCAATACGGCTATCCTCTTCGCGCCTTTTACGAGCTCCAAAATGTTCGCGGCCGGGAAAGGCCTTAGACATTGGATGCCCACGACGCCGATCGTTTGCTTGCGCTCGTTGCGGAGCCAATCAGCAACAGCCTCAGCCGTTTCCACAGCCGAGCCCTGTGCGACGAGGATCCAATCCGCGTTCCCCGTATTATGGCCCGACACCAACTCTTGTTTTCGCCCGGTTCGTTTTTCGAGCTCCATCAAGGATTGATTGAGGAATTCGAGTAGGTGCTCATTGAAGAAGGGAGCTTGGCCGGCGACGCCCAGCGCGAATGCCTCGGGTCCTTGAAAGCCTCCTAGGAGGGCAGGACGGTCGAGATCGTAACCTAGAGGAATGCGTCGCCTCTTGTCGCCGTAGAGAAGTTTCTGAGCCTCTGTGGGCGTGGTTATGGTCTCCGATGGCGACCCGAGTAACGTCTTGACGAGCTCCGGCGGTGGCAGGTGGGCCTCTTGAGCCGCCATCGCGGTCTCCCTACTATCCATCGCCACGATGCCCGGTACCAATCCAAGTTCGGCCGTTCGTCGGGCGACGAGAGTGAAGTCCACGGCTTGTTGCACATTGCGGGCAAATAGTTGGAAGCATCCGGCTTCGGATGCCATGTGGTACCCATCGTGGCCGCTGCCGCTTGGAATGGCATGCCCTTCTACGGCGCGAGCACCCACTTGAACAACGAGGGGTACGTGCCGTCCCACGGCGAGACGCAGAAGGTCCAAAGACTGTGTGAGATCGTGTCCCGAGACAAAGGCCGTGGCTCTCAACCCGGAAAGCGACGAGCCGATGGCAGAAGCAATCGCGCCGCGCGGCTCTCCTGGGTCTCGAGAAGTGAGAGGACGGCCGAAGAAGTTTGTTTCCTCTCGCGTCTGTTCTGATTCCCAGGTGCGTCCAGCGCCGTCTGCAGGCAGGGTTCCTCCGAGACCGGCCGTTTCCGCAATACAGGCCTCGGTCACCGCAACGGCGGTGTTCCCATCGAGTACGGCTTCGACACCGGACTCCAGGAGCTCCGGGTTTGCCGTTGCCCCGAAGAACTTTCGATAGAGATTCAGTACAGAGCTAGCCCACATGGATCCAACCTTGGAGTAAGCTAATTCCCATTTCTTTCACCAAACCCCTCGAACCTGTTCACTGCCTAGTTGAAAGGCTTAGCGCGCTCGATGAGCTCATCGAGGTTGGGTTCGTCTGGATTAAGGGGTTTACCGGGGTGGATACAACGTGCCGGACATTTCTCAGCGGCCAGCACGAGCTGTTCGAATGTTGCTGCTTTTGCATCGCCAATCAATGCTTGTTTGTTCTCGTTGTAAACAAAAGTGAGGGGGTTGAATTTCATGCAGTCGTTGCAGCTCGTGCAGAGCATGCTGTCGATGTAGGGTTCATCAAAAGAGACTTCCTCTTCCTCGGCTTCGACCCCCACGCTTTCGGCTGGTGCCTCTTCCGGCGGAGCTTCAGAAGGGATGGGTGCCGCAGTTGTCGTCGTTGGAATCGCCGCTACAGGAGACGGAACCACGTTGGTCAGGTCCATACCCATGAGAACCTCAGTGAGGCGCTGCATGGCTTCACCGGCCGTCTCCTCTCGAATCTTGTCGAGGCGCTCTTGATGTGCGGCCTCGAGCTTTTTGCGATCCGCGGAGGCCTCCGCGAGCGCTTCCTCGCGAGCGCGTTCTGCAGCCTTGATGGCGTACTCATCGCGAGTCCCTGCCAAGGCCTGCAGTGTGTGCCAGTAACCCAAGCGGTCTTGACACGCGAGGACTAGCTCTCTGGAGACGACGAGGCGACGGAGCCTGCCTTCATCCACACCCCAGACAAAAGGAAGGCGCTTGAGTCCTGCGGACGGCTCGAGCCCGAGATAAGCCTCGAGCGGAAGTAGGTCTTCGATGTCAAGGCCGTCAGGTACGACTCGGAAATGTTCTTTGAGGGTCGGGCACAGCAGCGCAAAGTCTCCGTAGGTGAATGCAACGGTGACTTCCTGTTCCTCGCCTTCCGGTCCTCCGTTCCTGTATTTAAGGGGATGGGCCGGCCAATCCTCTGCAGGTTCCGGGTTTTCCGAAAAATCCACGCAGTGGGCCCAAGAATCGCCTGCCTCGGGATTGTAGCGGAAGGCAGGATGGGCCCGGCTCTCGATGGCTGCACCTGATTGCAGCCAAGGGGCTAGACGCGGTCTGTCTTTGCCGCTGATAGAGCTCGTGCTGAGCAGATGGACGCCTGATCGCAGGGTGTCGAGTGCTTGGATGAAACCTTCGAGGAGGTGGTTAGGACGGGCAATGGAGGTCTGAGCAATGAAGGATTCCCGGTGACTCATTCCCACGTAGCCTAGCTCGAAGCGGTAAGAAGCCAAGGGGTCCTCTCCTGGCTGGGCGCCAGGGTTTTGACCGGGTGCTACATCGACGAGTATCTGTACGGATCGGCCGGATCGGAGCAGTCGTGAGAAGGAAAGCAAACCCCTGCTGGCAATATGGTCCGCAGTATCTATGGCGACGACCGCGGGAAGAAGGAAGAGCTCTTCGGGTGAAAAGGTCTCCCAATTGAAAGACGCGAACCATGGGTCGTGCAAATGAGGGTCATAGGACTGCGACAACTCGAGCTCGGCGACTCTGACGGCGCGGAACACTTTGGATAGCTCTGCTGATTTGTGATCGAAGAGCGATGTCGCTGCTAAGCAAGGATCCGTAGTCTCCTGAAGCTCATAGTCCGTCTGGCCTTCCAGCCAATGCGGCGAGAACGATCCATCGTGCACCAAGATGGCGAGCGGGATCTCTTCTCCTTTCAGGAAACCCTCGAGAATTTCCAAACAGTGTTCGATTCGTTCGCGTCGTTCCTGGGCCAGGGGTTCAGAACCGCTTGTAGTGCCCATGGTTTCCGCGAACGCCTTGGGATCGATGAAACGTGAGCCGGCTTCCCCGACAGAAGCCTCTACGGTGTCAGCGTCGGATGCTTCCGGAGCCTTGTGTCTTTCGACTTCGAGCAAAGCACGGATCTGCCGCACGATTTGGCTGACGTGAAAGGTGAAAGCGCGCCGTCGAGAAGTGATGCGATGGCGTGCGGCGTGAAGGAAGAGGTGGACGGCGGCATGCTCGCCGAATCCGAGGAGGCCTGCCCCAGGAGGCACGGAAGCGAGTAGCTTGTCCAAATCTTCTTGTAGCTTGTCCCGATTCGTCCCGTCCAGCTCGAGCTCGTCCTGTAGCGCTCGAGTCGCTTGTCCGAGCAGCTCATTGGCGCTGACGCAGGCCGTGCTGGTATCCAGTGTTTCTCTGACGAATTTTTCGACTCGAGGGAGATTGTCTCTCAAGACTCGAGCTTGATCCGGTCCCGGTGCAAACCCGTGGACCGCCTCTTTCAAGAACGTGGCAAGGGGGGTTGCCAGCTTCTCGCTCTCGCCGTCTACCTCCGGGTAGAGAAACAACGGGTACTCATAGCGAATCTTGGAGATATCCTTGAACGGTGAGAGCAAAGCCGGCAGAGCATCTCCCGCGAGCTCGAGGTCGCCGGCCTCCGCGGGACCACCGAGGTGAAAACGGCGCAAGAGACGTAGCGTCTCCTTTTTTGCCGGAGCATCGGGATCGGGAGATGGGAAGACGGGCAGTTCGCCCGCAGATGCAGATGGATAGACAACCACGGTGTCCTTCTCCTCGCTGGCCGACGGGGTCTCGTCGAGTGCCACTTGCTGCTGAACCGAATCGTCTGCCATGAGGCACCTAGACGGCGAAGACATCGAGAGCGCGGTTCAAGCCCTCGATTTTTTCGTCGACGGACATGCCAAGTCCCTGTGCTGTCATGGTGTCGTAGCGTGGGCGGCTCGGGTCTTGAAACAAGATGCCTACTGGAAGTGGATCTGTCTGTTGGGCGACTTCTCGCGCCTTGTGGATGTCAGAGGGATCATGTTCCAGTTGATTGGGGAAGATCCGCTTGACGGTGTCGTCGAGCTGGACACCATTTTCGTGAGTCAACAGGAGCAATTTGCCGGGGTCCTTCTGAAATTCCTCGAAGACGAACTCCGTGTATTGAGGACAACGTTGCATGATGCGGACCAAACTAAATCCTTTGTGGTCGTGAGCCGCCTCGATGACCGAGTGCAGAAGCACGGGATTCCAATCGACGACTTGGGCGACAAAGGACACATTGGTGATACCGAGCGTTACGGTGAGCGGATTCATCGGCGGAAGGACGGCACCAAAGGGGTGGGTATTGGTCTTCAGCCCGAGTTGGCTGGTCGGTGATGTTTGCTTCTTTGTCAGACCATAGACATTGTTGTCGAAGACCAACACCGTCAAGTCCATGTTGTACCGCACGGCGTGGATCCAATGGCCTGCACCGATGGAGAAGCAGTCGCCGTCTCCCGTAGATACCCAAACGTCCAAGTCGGGCCGCCGCGATTTGATACCACAGGCCACAGGAAGTGCACGTCCATGCAAGCTGTGGAAACCATAGGTGCTCATATAGTGAGGGAAACGGCTCGAGCAACCGATCCCGGAGACCGCCACGGTCAGCTCGGGAGGGATTTGCTTGTCGCGGCAGATCCTCTGAACGGATGTCAATACGCCGTGATCGCCACATCCCGGACACCATCGGGGCGCGGCCCCCATGTAGTCCTGTAGGATGAAGTAGCGCTGCGGAACGTCGAGGGACCAGTCTCCTTTAAGACCGAACATGTCTCTTACTCCTTCTTCGAATCTAATTGCTCAGTGATGGCCTCGTAGATCTCGTGCGGGTGGAGCGGTTGACCCGGTACCCGCGACCAACACTCGATATCCATGAGCGTGTGTCCTCTTAGGATCGTAGCGAGCTGAGATCTCCGTCGATTCTCCGGAGTGATAGACGGCGCATCGGCCGCATCACTGTAGTTGATCTCGATGGTCATCACTTTCTTGAAGCGTTTGAACATCTCTTTGAGACCTGGCTCTAGAGGTGACAAAAAGCGCAAGTGAACCGAGGACACCTTGATGCCTTCCCCGCGGGCTCGTTCGATGGCTTCATCGATAGCCCCAAGCGTCGAGCCCCAACCGACAATGAGGAGATCTCCTTCAGGATCACCGTTGATTTTGGGTGGCTGCAGTGTTGTCTGAAATGCGGCTATCTTGCGGCTCCGCATGTCGCAGCCTTTTTGGTGAGATTTGGGATCGTAGGCGACCTTGCTCCAATCCGTATGGGACAGGCCGGTGAGGATGTAGCCGCCGTCGCGTTGACCCGGTATCGGGCGCGGCGACAATCCCGTCTTCTCGTCCCAGTTATACGGGGGAACGCCCTTCTTCCAGGCAGATTGGTCGACGGGAGCGGCGTACCAATCATGTTGAGGTTGTGGGCGAGGATAGGGTTGCACGCCCGTCGCGAGGTTGGCGTCGGTCAAGATGATCACCGGCCCGCGGAAGGTCTCGGCCAGCTTTCGGGCCGTGATGACGAAATGGAAACACTCTTCGATGGTTGCTGCGGCCATGACGATCCGCGGCGCGTCTCCGTGCGAGCCGTAGATGGCCGACAACAGATCGGCCTGCTCGACCTTGGTGGGCAACCCGGTCGATGGACCGCCTCGCTGCACATTGACGATGACCAGGGGTATCTCTGACATGACACTCAAGCCGATGAACTCGGTCTTAAGCGCCATTCCTGGGCCAGAAGTGACGGTGCAGGCGGTTTTTCCCGCGTACGAGGCGCCGATGGCAAAACCTATTGCAGCAATCTCGTCCTCTGCTTGATGAACGAAGCCACCGACATCTCGGAAGACACCCGAAATATAGTGCGTTGCAGATGTGGCCGGGGTGATGGGATACATGGCAAGGAGGTCCATTCCCGAAGCCATGATACCCAAGCCGATGGCCTGATTCCCGTTGGACACGACCATGGGGACGTCACTCGGCTTCGTCGGCACTTCGAAACAATGTTCGACGTTGTCGCGGGCAAACTCGTAACCGGCGGTGACGAGCTTCTGATTGATGTCGATCACTTTTTGGGACTTGCGGGCAAAGATGAGTCCCACCTCTTCGAGTGCTTTGTCGAGAGAGCGGTCGTAAATGTGGCAGAGCATGCCGAGTACGAACATGTTCTTGCCGAGTTGGGGATTGGGCGTATGCTCTTTGCAGGCCTTTTCTATCGCCACCTCCTTGACGACGAATCCGTGCTCTTCGAAATCTTTGAGAGCGCTTTGATATTGTTCCCGGGTCTCCGGCAAAGGATCTTCCCGCCATTTGTTTTCGAGTAAGATGGTCGTGCCCTTCTTGTAGGCATTGGCGGCAATACGTCCGTAGAGCACTTGCTCGTTGAATGCCACCACGAGATCCGCCTCGTCGCCTTGATTGGTGATGTAGTCTGTGCCGAACCGGATGCGGATTCCGCTGGCGCCGGCCGGTGAGCGGGATGGAGGCTTGATTTCGGCCGGAATGATCTCGACCGTCCATACGCCGTTTCCCATCTTGGCGCACAGACTGCCGAAGGATTGCCCGGCTTTTTGAGCTCCCTCGCCGGAGTCGCTTACGATCTCGACGATGTGCTCCTTGATTTGCTTCCGTGGCTGGTCGATGGCCGCGGCACCAGTTGATGTCTTCGTCATTGCTTTTTGGGTCATGGGCTTGTCCTATCCCCTGGAGTGAGCGTTCGAAGCCTCGAAGCTCGGGTTCTCCCTATCCGAGCAACGTGATTTGGAAAGCGAGAAGAAAACACACCGAGAGCCTTTTGATGGGGCCCAATAGTCGTCTGACTCGGCCCGCATTCTTGGACCCATTGGTAGTTCTCGTTGTAGATTTACGCTATGATAATCTTTTCTTGGGAAATTTGCCCGTGGGCGTTCGAGAAGTGGGTCCGAGCCCGCCGTCGTACCGTCGCCGTGGTCATGGCTTCGGTCGTTTAGCTTGTTCCTTCCTCGTCTCACTACTGTCTCTCATATCGCTGTCATATCGAGGGGGCACCAAGCACGTCTGAGCAAGCAAAATTCGTGCCGCGGAACGTCGGATGAGCGGCGATAGTAGCTAATATTAAGTCGCTTGTTTTTAATGGTTTAAGGTTATTGATCGGCCCGGGCGGCTCGCGGGTCTCCATCCTCTGGTACAAAAGACCCACGCCTGGGCGAGGTTACCCGATATAGGGTAAGATCTTCCATAACGAGTTGTATGGAATGAAGTTCGCAGTGCTGAAATTCACGTTGGTACTGGGCGCAGTGGCGACGCTTCTGGCGCAATCGGAATGGGAAGCAGCAGACTCCCGTTATCGGTGGTCCTTTCCAGAAGACCATTGGGCTCATCGCTCCTATCGTACTGAATGGTGGTACTTTACCGGACATCTCGAGGCTGACGAGGAGCCGGGCCGGGTCTTTGGCTACCAGTTCACTTTTTTTCGAGTGGGATTACTGCCGGAGCGCCCGGCGCTGGATTCCAACTGGTCCGCCCAAGGACTCATGATGGGGCACGCAACCATCACGGATATCAAGGAAGGGCGGCACTATTTCAGCGAGCTGCTCTACCGAGAGGTGCCGTTGCTGGGAGAGTTTCGGCCTCACCCCAACGAGCTGATCGCATGGACTCGAGGACCGACCGCGACGGAAGGGCGCTGGACATTACAGTGGAACGGTCAAGCGTTCGATATCTCAATGAAGGACAGTTGGCAGGAGCTGGCGATGGATCTCGAGACCCGTCCCACCAAGTCTCTCGTGCTCCAGGGACCGAACGGTTACAGCAAGAAAGGGACGGGCGGGGCTAGTTTGTACTACAGCTTCACCCGGCTCGAGACCACCGGAGCACTCGGGGTCGGCGGTCGCACCTGGAAGGTCCGCGGGCAGAGCTGGATGGACAAGGAGTTCGGTTCTTCTCAACTCGGGGACGGGCAAGTCGGTTGGGACTGGTTCAGTCTTCAGCTCGCCGACGGCCGCGATCTCATGCTGTACGTTCTTCGACGCGGGGACGGCTCGGTCGATTTCCGAAACGGGACCCTGGTCCTTGCGGACGGAACAGCGCGATACCTCCAACCCGCCGAATGGACGGTGAAGTCTACCGATTCCTGGGAAAGCCCGGCCACGGGGGCCGTATACCCATCTCGTTGGGTCATTGAGGTGCCTGAGGAGGACCTGGATTTGGCGATCGTTCCACTGCTGGCCGACCAAGAAAACCGCAGCCGATTGCCCGGGGGCGTCTTCTACTGGGAAGGCGCGGTGGCTGTGAAGGACTCAGCCGGCGCAGTGGTCGGAAAGGGCTACGTAGAGCTCACCGGCTACGGTGAGAACAACAGGCCTCCCGTGTAGACCCAACCCGTCCGGCGATTTTTTCGAGCCGTAAGCCAGGCTCCGCCTGGCAACCAAGTCGTTACAACCGGAGTTGAATATTTGCCTTACTGTTTGTACAATTTGGTAAGGAGTTATTCGTGGCCAAGTCGACGATTACGAGTAAAAATCAAACGACGGTCCCCAAGGACATCCGCAAAAAACTCGGCCTCGGCCCGAGTGATGTACTTCAGTGGGAAGTCATAGATGGCCAGGTTCACGTCACGCCCGCCAGCCGCAAGTTCTTGGGGCGTCAGGGCACTATCCATGTCGGCGCAGGATCCGTGACTGACGACATTCGGCGCGCCCGTGGACTGCGTGGGAAGGCACAAGCGTGACCGCTGTTCTCCTCGACACGAACGTCCTCGTTTCGTTCCTTACGGATCGTAACAAGCGTCAACAGGAGAGCGCATCCGCTTTGTTCGAAACCGCCGCTCGAGGTGATGCGGATCTGACGGTTCATCAAACGGTATTGAGTGAGATGGTTTACGTGCTGATGAACCTCTACGACATGGACTCCGACGCTGTTGCTTCAATCGTCGGAGAACTGCTCGCCATGCCGGGAATCCGGCCCGGGGATGAGCTCTCCTGGTCGAATGTCCTCAAGCTGTGGCCTGGGCGGATCTCCGATTTCGCCGATGCTTGTCTTGCGGCGGTGGCAAAGGATGGGCATTTGAGTGTCATCGCGACATTCGACCGCCAGTTTGTGAGAAGACTACGTACGGAAGGGATTTCATCTTACTGGTAGCCTGTGCAATCGTGGCGGGCTCAAGGCCCTTGTTCTAGATGCATGATAAGATTTGTTGAGCACTTTCGAATGTCCCACTCGAGGAGGCGGGGATGAATCGATGGCGCGACTGGTGGCTGCAGTCACAGCGGGATCTCCAGCACGCAGAGCATGCCGTCGAAGACGAAGACCACGAATGGGCGGCTTTCGCGGCGCAACAAGCAGCAGAAAAGGCTCTGAAGGCGTTGATAATGGGGCACGGTGGGGAGCCTTGGGGCCACTTGATTACGGGTCTCGTCGAGGCGCTCCCCGAAGACACGCCGCCACCGCGTGACATCGTCGAGGCTGCCAATCGTTTGGATAAGCACTACATTCCGGCACGGTATCCCAACGGATTCGCCGAGGGGTATCCCGGGAAGCTTTATACCAAGGGGGAGGCGAAAGGAGCCATTGCCGATGCCCAGCGCATCTCCACCTTCTGCCGGGGCAACCTACCTCAATAAGAAAGAGCGCATCGACCAGTTGCGCGCCGCCGCAGGTCGTGCGGCGCAACGGGTGCCGGATATTCGCCGGATCATACTCTTTGGTTCGTTTGCATCAGGAATTCCCACTACCCACTCGGACGCCGACCTTCTCGTAGTCGTTGAGACCAGTCCACATCGTCTATCCAGAGACCGCATCCCTGGGATGCTGCAAGCCCTGCAACCTCTCCCATGCCCGGTCGACCTATTCATCTATACAGACCAGGAACTGCAGCAACTCCGCGAGGAAGGGGCACCAGTCGTTCGAATTGCCTTGGAGACGGGAAAAGACCTCCTCGAGCCGTAGGCGCGGCTGAGACGGGCTACTCGGTGACTTTACTCACCGCTTCTTCCACGTTCAAGGTCGTGAGTGATGCCTGCATTTGAGCTCGTTCCCGAACGAGTGGCATATCCTGTTGAGGAACCAGAGTGTTAGGACTAGACTTGCGTCCAACGATAGGAGGTCCGGATCACGATGGGACAATGGATCCTGAGCGCTGTTCTAGTCGCCGCGATCGGTGACGCGATACCGCAGCCGCATATGGCGCTCACCAAAGAATTCAAGAATGATTGTGGCGGCTGCGCCGCGACATCGTTGTAGTGAATCAACGGTCGACGTTTGGGTGTAGTTCTAAATCAAGCTCACCTGAATCGGAGGGATTGCTCAACTGCAGTTCGGTACTCTTCTTCCGTCAAGTGTCCTGCCATTTTCATCCAGCCTAGAATTCGTTCCTGTCGCACCTTGAGTGCTTTCATATTCTTGTCGGGTTGTAGTCGGCGTGGATTGGGAATCATGGCGACGAGGGCGGCGCTCTCCGCCGCATCGAGACTCCGGGCACGTTTTCCAAAATAGACGCGCGCTGCGGCTTCGACGCCGTAGATGTCCTGCCCCCATTCGATCACGTTCAGATAGATCTCGAGGATGCGGCGTTTGCTGAGCGCTCGTTCGATCCGGAACGTGAGAAGAGCTTCCTTCAGTTTGCGGTGGAGCGATTTGTCGGTCGAGAGGAAAAGGTTCTTTGCCGTCTGCTGTGTGATCGTACTCGCGCCACGGGCAAAACGACCACGCTCAAAATTCTTTTTGATGGACTCCTTGATCTCATAGAGGTCGAAACCATGGTGCGTGTAGAAGGAAGCATCCTCTCCCATGATGACGGCTTGGATGAGTTTTTCTGATACGTCGTCGAGTGGGATCCACTCTTGGATGCGCTTGGGTTCTTCACCCTCCGCACGTGCTTCGACCCAACGTTGCTGCATCAAGCTCGTCGCGTCGGGATTTCGATCTTGTAAGTAGTTGACGCTAGGCAAACTGACCGTTAGGTAAGTTAAATAAATAAAGAAAATCAGCACAGGCGTGGATAATAAGGAAAGAATGTTTCGGCGTCGCCAAAAGCTCCGCCGACGATCGTCTCGATCCGGTTCATCAAACTGTGCCAGCGTGTCGCTCATCGGTGCGTGACATCGATGCTAAGAAAGGTGGTCGATGGTGTCAACTTCCACGGTCTCTGAATCTGCAAAGACGAAACTATCTGAAGTGTCCATGAACTTCGATCTTACCGAAGAACAACTCGAAATGCGTCGTATGCTTCGTGACTTTGCGGACAAAGAGATCAGGCCTCACGCGGCGGAGTGGGACGAGAAAGCGCTGTTTCCCGAAGAAGTCATCAAGAAACTCGGGGAGTTGGGCTTTCTTGGCGTGATTTTTCCGGAGGAGTATGGTGGAACCGGCCTCAGTTATGTAGATTACGTGACCGTCGTGGAAGAGTTGTCTCGCGCCGATGCCTCTGTTGGGATCACGGTGGCTGCACACATATCCCTTTGCTCGAACCACATCTTTGAGCAGGGCACCGAAGAGCAGAAGCAAAAGTACTTGGTCCCCTTGGCTTCAGGCGAGTGGCTCGGAGCTTGGAGTCTAACGGAGTCCGAGGCAGGAAGTGACGCGGGAGGCACGCGGACTACGGCCGTTCTTGATGGTGGCGAGTGGGTCATCAATGGAAGTAAGACCTTTACGACGAACGGGCGAGTGGCCGACCTCGCCATTGCAATGGCAGTGACGGACAAATCGAAAGGGGCTCACGGCATCTCGGCCTTTATCATTCCTCGCAGCACGCCGGGATTCAGCATTGGCAAAAAAGAGAACAAGCTTGGCCATCGGGCTTCTGATACCTCGGAGATGATTTTCGACAATTGTCGTGTCCCCCGAGAGAATCTTCTCGGCGTACAAGGGGAGGGCTTCGTTGCGGCCCTCAAAATCCTAGACGGTGGCCGGATCAGCATCGCTTCGCTGGCATTGGGTATTGCTCAAGCTTCCTTCGAATGTGCGCTGGAGTACTCGCAGCAAAGAAAGCAATTCGGTAAGCCCATCTCGGCGTTCCAGGGCATCGCGTTCAAGCTCGCGGATATGGCAACTGAAATCGAAGCTGCGCGACTTCTCACCTATCGAGCGGCCGTACTCAAAGACCAAGGCCGTCGCGTCACGAAAGAGTCCGCTATGGCGAAATTGTATGCGAGCGAGGCGGCCGTGCGAGCTGCCAATGAAGCGGTTCAGGTTCTCGGTGGCTACGGCTACACGAAGGACTATCCGGCGGAGCGATATCTTCGTGACTCGAAGCTGACCACCATTGGAGAAGGCACGTCCGAGATACAACGCCTGGTCATCTCCCGCCAGCTCCTGTCAACATAAACGACATCAAAATTGAACTGGCCTCAGCCTTGGGCCACAATCGGCACAGGTGTCGACTTGACGGTAAAAGATCTGACCGACCGTTTGCGCAAGGGTGACCGGCGAGCTCTCGCACGAGCTTTGACGTTGGTCGAGAACCGTCGACCGGAAGCTCGTGAAATTCTAGCAGCGGTTTTTCCCGACACGGGCCAGGCCACTGTGATCGGATTGACGGGACCACCCGGAGTCGGCAAAAGCACTTTGGCGGATGCCCTGGCGGAAAGAGCGCGGCAGCGCGCCCGGCGGGTAGCCGTCCTCGCGGTTGATCCCTCGAGCCCATTTACGGGAGGAGCACTCCTGGGGGATCGGGCACGGATGGAAGCCGGAAACCGGGATCCGGGAGTATTCATTCGGAGTATGGCCACCAGAGGTCATGTCGGAGGATTGGCCCCATCGGCATTCGAGGCCATTGCGTTGATCGAGGCAGCAAAGAACGACTTCATCATCGTAGAAACCATCGGTGCCGGGCAGGATGAAGTGGAAGTGGCCGGTGCAGTCGGTCTTACGTTGGTCGTATTGGCACCGGGCCTCGGTGATGAGTTGCAGGCGAGCAAATCCGGATTGCTCGAGATCGCCGATATCATTGTGGTCAACAAAGCTGACCGCGACGAAGCCGACCGGCTGGCGAACGACCTGTCCTCCTCGTTGACTGGAAGGGACGAACCTCCCACGATTGTGCGGACCGTGGCGACGAACGGCCAAGGCGTGGACGATCTCCTCGACCGAGTGTACGAGCTCGATTCTCATTTAGAGCCGCCTCACGATGTCCGTCGCCGGTTCGTCGAAGGCTGGCTCCGTAGGATAATTCTCGAAGAGATGCAGGGCAGCATTCCGGAAAAAGTGTGGGACGAATCGGTTCGCAACGTGATGACCCGCAAGACCGATCCCTTCACGGCCGTAGAAAAGATACTAGATAGCATCTCGGGCAGTTGAGCCCGTTAGAGGTAGATTATGAAGATCCATCACGTTGGGATTGCGGTTAGAAACATTGAAGAAGCGGCTCAGCGGTTCGGAGGACTTCTCGGACTCGAGCATGGTGAACACTACGATATTCCTGACATGAAGGTGTCCGCCTTGTTCCTCCCCTTGGGGGAGAGCAACCTCGAGCTTCTCGAGCCTCACTCAGAGGACTCTGCCGTGGGGAAATTTCTGGCTCGTCGAGGTGAAGGGATCCACCATATCTGTATCGAAGTCGATGATATCGAGGACAGTCTCCATCAGTTCAAGAGCGAGGGTGCAAGGCTCATTGACGAGAAGCCCCGCCCGGGAGCAGGAGGGCACCTCGTGGCATTCGTCCATCCCAAGTCCACCCACGGGGCTCTCATTGAGCTGAAGCAGAAATAATCTACGCCATCCATCATAGATATTGGCACGTTCGCTTGTCACCACCCCTGATTCGGTATGATAGAGTTTCGTTCGCTAGACGAGAGCCAGTTTGGACGATAAGGAGAAGAGCCTCATGGCAGAAGCACAAATCGGCATTGTTGGAGGCAGTGGCCTCTACAAAATGGATGAGCTCAAAAACGTGGAAAAGATTGCTTTGGAGACGCCCTTTGGAGAGCCTTCCGGCAAGTACGTTCTGGGGACGTTGGAAGGGAAGAGGGTTGCGTTTCTGGCCCGTCACGGAACTGGACATCGGATTCTCCCGAGCGAGTTGAATTTCCGAGCTAACATTTACGGATTCAAGCTCCTCGGCGTCGAGTTCATCCTTTCCGCGAGTGCGGTGGGCTCGCTCAAAGAAGGAATCCCGCCGTTGGATGTCGTCATTCCCGACCAATTCATCGACCGCACCCGGGGGAGAGTCTCGACGTTTTTTGGTTCCGGGCTGGCAGCTCATGTAGGTTTTGCCCACCCCTTTTGTTCCATTCTATCCGAGAAGCTTTGCGAGTCGGGCAAAACCGTGGGAGCTTCCGTCCACAAGGGCGGCACCTATGTTTGTATGGAAGGACCTCAGTTCTCGACCCTAGCGGAATCCAATTTGTACCGTTCCTGGGGGGCCGATGTGATTGGAATGACGAATCTTCAGGAAGCCAAGCTCGCGCGCGAGGCGGAGATTTGTTACTCCACCATGGCCCTTGTTACCGACTACGATTGTTGGCATGAAGAGGAGGAAGACGTAACCGTCGAGGCCATCATCGAGAATCTTCAAAAGAACGCGGAGACGGCCAAGAAGACCATGATCGAGACGATCAAGACGCTTCCCTTCGAAAGAACCTGTGAATGTGCCACTGCGCTTCAGTTCGGCATCATCACCGACCGCAGTCACATCCCGGAAGAGGTCAGACGTGACCTCGATCCCATCATTGGCAAGTACCTGAACAAGGGAGACGAATAGATGTCGATACTCGTCGTTGGTTCGGTTGCATTCGATAAGTTGAAAACGCCTTTCGGAGAAGTGGATAGAATATTGGGAGGAGCGGCCACGCATTTTGCCTTGGCGTCATCCATGTTCACTCCGACGAATGTGGTCGCGGTGGTGGGAGACGACTTTTCCGCTGAGGATAGGGAGGTCTTCAAGGGTCGAGATATCGATCTGCGTGGTCTCGAGGTGGCTACGGGTAAGACCTTCTACTATGGCGGCGAGTATAGCTACGAGCTCAACGACCGCACCACGCTCTTTACCGAGCTCAACGTTTTCGAGAATTTCAGACCCAAGATTCCTGAAAGCTACAAAGACTGCGAGTACGTGTTCCTAGCGAACATCCACCCATCATTGCAGCTGGAAGTCTTGGCGCAAGTGCGGAAACCTCGACTCGTCGCTGCGGATACGATGAACTTCTGGATCGAAGGGACTCCCAAAGAGCTGGCCAAGGTGCTCGAGCACGTGGATATTTTACTCATCAACGATGCCGAAGCTCGCCAGCTCACCCACGAATACAATCTGGTGAGGGCGGCCGAGAAAGTCCGGGAAATGGGACCCAAAACCATCGTGATCAAACGGGGGGAGTACGGGGTACTGCTCTTGGGGGGTGACGGCCAACGGTTTGCCGCACCGGCTTTTCCCTTGGACACCGTCTTCGACCCTACCGGTGCCGGAGACAGCTTCGGTGGTGGCTTCTTAGGGCACATTGCGAATCGAGGCTCCACCTCGGACGAGGTACTGAGGCAAGCCATCGTATTCGGCAACGTGATGGGCTCGTTCTGTGTAGAGGACTGGGGTACGCGCCGGTTACAAGGGATCTCGCGAGAGCAAATCATGGATCGCTATCGAGATTTCAAAAGGCTGACTCATTTCGAGGACATCGACTAATGAATGCCGGGGGGCTGTCCCCTTGGTGGACTGTACCCCCGGCTTTTTTTGAGGAGGGCCGTCCCATTGAGCGCGATCCCTCTAGTGGAATGTCTTCCGTCAATTTGATACTTTCCGGTTCGGAGGCACAACATGTCTGCTAAGCGACTCTATCGGTCGCGTCAGGACTGTATGATCGCCGGTGTTTGTGGCGGTCTGGCGGAGTACCTCGATGTCGACCCCTCTCTGGTGCGGCTCGTCGTCATCTTGACCGTTTTCTTGGGAGGGGCCGGACTTCTTCTATACTTCGTCGCCTGGCTCATCGTTCCTGAGAATTCGGAACAGAGCCCCAACCCAGCCTTCAAGAAGAACCAGAAGCTGAAAGACGATGTGATCCAGGAACTGCGTCGAACTGGAAGCAGCTTTGGGGACAAGCTCGAGGACTCGATTGAAGAGCTCGAAGGCCGCCCCGAGCGGCGTTCCATGGTCTTCTTGGGACTCGCTCTCATAGCGTTGGGGACCGCGTTCTTGTTCAGGCATCTCATACCGTGGCTGGAGTTACAGGAGCTCTGGCCCGTCCTCCTCATTGTTATCGGTGTGCTACTGCTCTTCGGCGCAGCGAGGCGGGAAAAAACCCCGTAAACCGCGTGGGGTCAGTGAAGTGGTGGGCGATGCAGGATTTGAACCTGCGACTTCTACCGTGTGAAGGTAGCACTCTCCCGCTGAGTTAATCGCCCCTCAAACCGGCTAGGTTATAGCTCAAAGGGGCTTTCACGTCAAGGGATTGCCGGGATGCAAAAAGAAACGGCCACTTCCAACGCTGGAGAAGGTACGAGTAGCTCCTCCGAGTCGGTTCAGGATCTGGCGTCACGGGTTGCGGATCTAAGGCGTTCCATAGAGAAGGTTATTCAGGGAAAGAGCGAGATCGTTACTCTGGCTCTCGTGTCGCTTTTCTCGGAGGGACACCTGCTCATAGAGGATGTTCCGGGGGTCGGGAAGACGATGCTGGCCCAAGCTCTTGCCCTTTCCCTCGATGCAAGCTTCCGGAGAATCCAATTTACCAGTGATTTGCTTCCGTCGGACATCATTGGTGTGTCGGTTTTCAATCCTGCGACTGCCGATTTCGAGTTCAAGCGGGGTCCGTTATTCGCCAACGTCGTGCTGGCGGACGAGATAAACAGGAGTACACCCAAGACGCAGTCGGCTTTGCTCGAGGCCATGAACGAAGCTCAGGTCAGTGTCGACGCGACGTCTTACGCCTTGCCGCAACCCTTCATCGTGCTAGCCACCCAAAACCCAGTGGAGTATCACGGAACCTATCCGTTGCCTGAATCGCAGCTCGATCGATTCCTCATGTCCATACGCATGGGGTATCCCGATGAAGAGAGCGAGAAGGAGATTCTACGTTCTCAGCAGATTTCTCACCCCATCCACGATGTCAATCGTGTGTTGTCGCGTGACGAGGTAAGGCGGATTCAAAAGGCGGTGAGGTCGGTAAAGATCGATGCCTCTCTCACCGACTATCTGGTTCGTCTAGCCGCTCAGACGCGCAACTCGGATGAGTTGACTTTGGGGATGAGCCCCCGAGGTACGCTCTTGTTGCAGAGGGCGGCCCAAGCCCGAGCGCTCATATCGGGTCGAAACTACATGATTCCAGATGACGTGAAGTCCGTTGCTCTTCCGGTACTCGCTCACCGAGTCGTGCCGCGTTCTCGGGCTTCTCTGGGAGCAGGACGTGGGCGTGAGGCAGAGGCCGTTCTGGCGAACATTCTCGAGATTCTTCCGGTCCCCCTTTGAGCCTCAGTCATTTCATGACCCGACGTCCCCAGACCCGGCCAAAACCCATCGAGGCTTCGGTGCGTCGAAGAGGGCTCCGCCCAACAGGTGCCGGCGTCCGTTACATCTTGCTGTTGTTGGTCATGGGTTTCGCGGCTTACAACACACGCAACAACTTGCTCTATCTGATGTTCTCCGTGGGGCTGGCCGCGATGGTGGTTTCTCTCGGTGCCGCCTGGCTTTCACTCAGGAAGGTATCGGTCGAAAGGGGAGAAGCCTCGGATACCTACGCGGAGACGAGGTGCCGCGAGCGACTGCGGGTTAGGAACAGCTCCAAATGGCTCGACAACTATGGTCTCGAGTTCGAGGAATTGGACGGCCCGGAACCCTCCGCTCCTTCGCGACTCTCGTATGTTGGTAGCGGCCACACTGAGTCGTTTGTGCTCGAGAAGACCTATCTGCGACGCGGGATTTACAAAGGCGAAAGCCTCCGAGTGTCGACCCGTTTTCCCTTTGGATTGATCCAAGCTCGGCGCCCGCTCTCACTCGAAAGACACATCACTGTGTTTCCTAAAGTCATGCGAGTGGATATCTCTTTCTTGTTTCGTGGGCTCTCGGGCCAAGTCCCCGAGCGGCAGCATGCAGGCGATAGCGAAGAGCTCTTGCGTATTCGTGACTACATGAAGGGGGATGATTACCACCACATCCATTGGAAGGCGACGGCGAAACTCGGAAGGGTAATGGTGCGAGAGTTTGCCAGCCATGAGCAACGCCGTTTCAGCGTAATCTTCGATAACTCCGCGGTCGAGGCCGGCGATAGTGGAGAGGCTCGGGAGTCTTTCGAGCATGCGGTAAGCGCCGCGGCCTCCTTGGTGACTCATCTTTCCTCGCACGCCTCTTTCTTTCGCTTCATCTCGTGCGACGAGATCTTTCCACATGGTGCTTCCGAGGAGCATCTGCGTGGCATTCTTGGGCATTTGGCCGTGATCGACATCAATCATCGGCCGAATATCGACCTGATGGAATGGGCAAGGCAGTCTCTGAGAAGGGGAGACGTCGCACTGATTCTTGGCACCGAAGCAAGCGACAAGAGTCCTTGGTCCGGTCTCGTCTCCTCGAATCTATACGTTGTCGACACCGCGAGCCTCTTCGAACCACGGGGGCGGGGTCGTGTCTGAACTTGGGAGAAACAGACTGTTGCTGATCGTCCGGGTCTTGTGGTGTGAGATCGCCTCGCTGGCGGTCATTCTCACGGGCGACGTGTCGTGGTGGCTATCCCTTCTCATGTTGGTGCTCATTCCCGTCGTGGGACTTGCTCCGGACAATAGCCGTTGGCTGAGACCGCTTCAAACGCTCTCATCACTCATAGCCATCTTCTATTTGTTCTTTTTTCCTCTCGATTGGCTCGTCATCTCCAAGCAGCTTATTTTTGCCGTCGTACATCTCATTTTCTACTTGAAGATGCACTCACTACTTCATTTGCAGACGAGGAAGGAACGTTACCGTCTCTACGTCCTTTGTCTCTTCGAGATGTTGGCGGCTGCTTCAATGACGGTGAGTTTGAGTTTTTTGGCTCCTCTGGTGCTCTTCGTACTGGTAGGCTCTCTCGTTCTCATTCTAGAACAGTCCTTTGACCCGCGAGTCCCCGAAGCGAATCGTTTACCTTCGATTCGGCCGGCTGCTGGAGTGGCCTTGGCCGTTGGAGTATTTGTCCTCTGCTTGGCGGGGGTCATCTTCATTGTTCTCCCACGAACGTCTTACGGTGGGTTTCGCGTCAGCGGGCTGAGTGGGATCACAACCACCGGACTTGGAGGTGAAATCCGTCTAGGGGATTTTGGCGAGATCAAACTCAGTCGTGAAGTCGTCATGCGCATCGTGGATGAAGGGGACGATCTCGTAACGCCTCCCCGGTGGCGGGGAGCTGCTTACGACCGCTACTCGGGGGGACGATGGCGCCAGTCACGGTCGGGCATGGTTCTGCTCCCGAGACGCGGGCCGGGCGACTTCTTGCTCGATCGTCCCTCCTCAGTTTCGACGATCTCTCACGAGGTCTATCTCGAGCCACTCGACACAGATGTGATGTTCATTCCACCGGCTTCTTCGGAGCTGTCTGTGTCTCTGCCATCGGTTTTTGTCGAATCCTTACCTTACCGTTCGAACCGGCCGCTCGGCCAGAGCGGGGCGGCGGTATAGCGTGAGATGGAGGCCGGATGCACCGGCATCGGCCTCTTCGTTGGGAGGTGTGGAAAGACTGGAAGTCTGGACGAGACAGCTCTACTTGCAATTGCCCCCTCTTTCGGGGGAGTTTCACGCGCTGGCTCATCGGCTGGCAGGTCAGTCTGATGACCCGTTGGAGACTGCTGCCTCCGTCGAGACCTTTCTCGAGACGGAATACAGGTACAGTCTTAGAACCCCTCCGCGAGAGCGTTCGGACCCCGTGGAGGATTTCCTCTTTGATGCCCGCGCTGGACACTGCGAGTTCTTTGCGACGACGATGATCATGTTGACACGGGCTCAGGGGATTCCTTCTCGACTCGTCACCGGTTTCAGGCGCGGAAAAAGGAATGAATACGGTGATTTCGAGGTCGTGAGGAAGTCGGATGCCCACGCATGGGTCGAAGTGTACAACGAGCAGATGGGTTGGGTCGTTTTCGACCCGACTCCTTCCGCCCCGGCCTCTGCTCAGTCGATGGCCTTTGATGTTTTTCTCGAGAGAATCGACTCCCTTCGTATGCTTTGGGACATCTATATCGTCGCCTTCGACTACGAACGGCAGCGAGACGTATGGACGAGTTTGGGGGAAGGATTCCGGCGACTATCCCTTCCCACTAATGCTGTCCTAGTACGGGTCAGAGGATGGCCACACCCTCTGGTGAGGTTGGGGGTCCTAGTGATTCTGGCGATCCTGCTGGGGAAGTCCCGCTGGGGAAGAAAGTGGAGACTTCAGCTCAAATTACCTAGGATCTTCCGTCGAGCGTGCCTCTACGACCGCCCCGAAGCGGCCGTACGCTTCTACGAAGACTTGTTGAGACGTCTCGAAAGGCAAGGTTTTTCGAAGCCGCCCGGCATGACTCCCGCCGAGTTTGCCGGCGCGATGGAAGAACGTCTTCCCGGCCTTACCGAATTGACCGGATTGTATTATCGAGTGCGTTTTGGAGGAGCGATACTGCCGCGTCAGCATAGAATCCGTGCGGATCGTCTCGTCACGGCAATCCAAGTATCAGCAATTAGTATGGGAGAACTGATTCGAAGAGGTGCCGAGCGGCCGAGCTCGCGATAGTTCCTTAAGGGGACACAACCCAGGCCAAAGAAAAGAGAACCATGACAACCAGTGAGACCCGAAAAATCTGGGTACTTCTCTTTGCCGCATTCGTGGACATGTTGGGCTATGCCATGGTCTTTCCCCTACTCCCATTCTATGCTGTGCGCTTGGGTGCCGACGCGCAGGTGATCGGATTGATGGTGGCGTCTTTCTCTATTGCTCAAGTCGCCGTCTCGCCGCTTTGGGGACGGTTCTCGGATCGTTGGGGAAGGAGGCCGACGCTCCTGATCGGTTTGACCGGCTCCGCGGTCGCGTTCCTAATTTTTGGTTTTGCCACAGCTATCTGGCTCCTCTTTCTCTCTCGCATTGCCCAAGGTGCGGCGGGTGGCCAGACCGGAGTGATGCAGGCCTACATCGCCGATTCGGTCGCACCGAAAGATCGCGCCAAGGCTCTGGGGTGGCTTTCCGCTGCCACGAACACCGGTGTCATGATTGGACCGGCGTTAGGCTCCTTGTCTTGGCGACTGGGGCCCGCGGCGCCGGGAATCATTGCCGCCGGGCTCTGCCTATTGAACCTGTTGTTCGCGTGGCGGTGGCTTCCTGAGTCGAAGACCGCCTCGTCCCGTAGCGCCGATGTCGCTCGGGGAGACGACAAGCCCACCCCGCGAAAAAAGTCGGTAGGCGAAATGGTGTGGGGGACTTTGAGACATCCTCGGGCAAGTACTTCTCAACTCATATGGATCTATGCCATTGCAATGATGGCCTTCAGCTCGATGACGGCCGTACTCGGACTCTACATGATGGATGTCTTCCATCTCGACGAGTCCAACATCGGGTACATCTTCCTTTTTATTGGCGCCCTGTCGGTGATCATGCGCGGTGGTCTGCTGGGAAGGTTGGTCGTGAGACTTGGTGAGGTGCGGGTCATGCGGGCGGGCGCGTTCTCGCTGGCCATTGGGCTTTCCGCGGTTCCCCTAGCCGAGACACTGGGGTGGGCCTTGTTGTTGATGGGCTTAGTTCCCGTGGGAACGGCAATGCTTTTCCCTTCGACTTCCGGACTTCTCACCCGCCGCGGCAGTAAGCGGCAGTTGGGTCAGCTCATGGGAGTCCAGCAGGCTTTCGGTGGATTCTCGCGTATCATAGGACCCATTTGGGCGGGTTCGGCATTCCGCTATCTGGGTCCAGGGGTCCCCTTTCACGTTGCGGGCGCCATCATCTTTTTTGTCGTTTTCCTGACGACTCGAGTTCAACCGGTGAACGAATCGGCAGGATGGGAGTCAGAATGAAACTGAAGGTGGGAGTATGTGAAGCGGCTCCGGAGATGGAACCGAGAGCGGAAAGTTGGGCGCGATTGACGGGACTTGTCCGTGACGCCGAGATCGATGTCTTTTTGATCAACGAGATGCCCTTCGGGCCGTGGTTGTCAGCGGGGGAGTCTTTTGACCTGTCCAGTTGGAGGAAGTGCCTGGAAGTCCACGAGAGGGGAATGGAGAGGTTGGACGAGCTTGGCGTCAAGGTGGTTCTGGGCTCGAGAGCGCGCGAACTGAACGGACTAAGAGTCAATGAAGCGTTCGTTTGGACCCCGAATGCCGGTTGTCAGGCCGTCCATACCAAACAGTATTTTCCGGACGAAGAAGGCTACTATGAAGCGCGTTGGTTCCAAGCGGGAGAACGCCACTTCCGAGTTGCCCAGGCAGGCCCCGTCCGAGTCGGCTTTCTTATCTGTACTGAGATCATGTTCAATGAACATGCCCGCCACTATGGACGTGATGGTGCTCACGTGATTGCCGTGCCGCGTGCCGTGGGCAAGTGGAGTCTTCCCCGCTGGTTGGTCGCCATGAAGATGGCGGCCACGGTATCCGGTTGTTACGTGATGACATCGAACCGGAGTGGAATAGACTCGAAGGGTCAGGAGTTCGGAGGCCGAGGGTGGATTGTCGATCCTCGCGGAGATTTGGTGGCGCAGACATCGGTTGCTTGCTCCGTGGTGACCTACAACATCGATCTCGATGACGTAGCCAACGCCCAGAAGGAGTATCCATGCTATGTCAGGAAGTAGAGAAGGTGGAGTACTCAAGTACCCAAGCACTCGAGAATTCAAGAAATTCAAGGATTCAGGTAATCAAGAATAGAACACGGAAGTTAACGCGAAGGCGCGGAGGCTTAAAGACGCGGAGAAGAAAAGCCACACTGCCAATTTTTGCGAGAGCAACTCGGTGTTCTCTGCGACTTTGCGTCTTGGCGACTTTGCGTTTTTTTTTATTTGCGTTCAATTGCGGCTATCTTGGTGTAAGGGGCAGGTCTTTGTAGGCTCTGTGCCTGTTAGGAATACTTCGTTTCTCGCGTTCGGACAGGATGCCGTAGCCAACAATCCTGATGCGGGGTCGATTCGCGCGTGAGTAATGCCCGGAGGTGGCTCGAAGTCATGTTTGTCCCGGCCTGCGACGGCGGATTTCATGAATCGAGTCCATATCGGGAGCGCGGCTTGGGAGCCGGTCAGCCCCAGCCGACGGTTATCGTCGTATCCAACCCATACCACAGCTAGAAAATCGGGCACGAAGCCAACGAACCAAGCATCCCGGGTATCGTCGGTGGTGCCGGTCTTGCCTGCTGCCGGCGCCTGGAAGCCGCGGGAGCGAATCTCTCTGCCCGTTCCCTCGTCGATAACGCTTCGCATGAGGTCGGTGACCAGAAACGCACTTTCCCGGTGGACAATGCGCTGCCGAACCGATTGCGGCGCATCGACGGTTCGGCCTTGGGTATCGCGGATCGAAGTAAAAAAACGAGGTTCCACACGTGATCCACCGTTGGCGATCACGGCGTAAGCGGTTGCCAATTCCATAGGACTGACCTCGAACGTACCGAGAACGAGTGAAGGGTAGGGCTCGATTTGGCTCGATGTTCCCAGAGATTCCCAAAGAGATACCACTCGCTCGAAGCCGACACTTTGACCCACCTTGGCCGTGGCAACATTCAATGAGCGTGAAAGAGCTTGTCTGTAGGTAACCGTGCCCTCGAATCGCCGAGTGTAATTCTTGGGAGTCCAGGTTCGGTTGCCTTGACTGAAGCTCGTCGGCTCATCCTTGACGAGTGTCGCCGGAGTGAAGATCTCCGCCGCGGCCTCGGATGACGATCGCTTCTGGTCGAACGAACGCTCGAAAGCCGCTAGGAAGACAAACGGTTTGAAGGCACTTCCCGGTTGGCGATGAGCATCAACGGCACGATTGAACTGGCTCGATCCGTAGCTCCTTCCACCAACGAGTGACAGTACGTGACCATTGGTGGGATCGAGCGCAATGAGGGCGGCTTGAACGCTTTCGCTCCCTTCACCCTTGGGAAGCTTCAGTTTGATCTCCTCTAGACCTTCGGCCACAGCAAGTCGCGCCGCTTTTTGCAGGTTATAGTCCAGTGTGGAAAGTACCTGGAGATTCCGTCTCTGTAGAGCTTCGGGCGAGTATCGAGAAATGAGCTCACGCCGAAGCACATCGACGAAGTAGGGCGCTTCGCCCGTATCTACGCTGGCGTGAACCACATGAACGGGCCGTCGCGAGGCGTTTCGGGCTTCAGCCTCATCAATGAATCCGAATCGTTCCATCTGTGTCAAAACGATGTCACGTCTTTCTTTGGCACGTTCCGGGTGCCGGAAGGGCGATGCTCCGTTGGGCGATCGGATGAGGGAGGCCATCAGAGCGGATTCCTCGAGGGCGAGGTTCCGCACGTCTTTATCGAAGAAGATCCTCGAGCCTTGTCCAACACCGTTGATGCCGAAAGAACCTCTTTGCCCCAGATAAACATCATTCATGTAGAGCTCTAGAATCTCCCGCTTCGTTGCACGGCTCTCCAAAATGACAGCGAGGAATGCTTCGAGGAGCTTCCGCCGCAGCGTTCTTTCCGGTGTCAAAAAGGTGTTCTTCACCAACTGTTGGGTCAGGGTGCTGCCGCCTTGACGGACCTCTTGTGCCCTTAGATCCTCAAAAGCAGCACGTAAGATGCCCAGAGGATCGATTCCTGTGTGATCGAAAAACCTCCGATCTTCCGTGGCGACGACGGCCTGCACCAAATGTTCCGGGACCTCGTTCAATGGGACCCAGCGAGACTTCGCGCGGTCCTCGCCAAAGAGTGGTGTGACCGGGACAGGCTCGAGTTTGATGTGGTCGAGAGCTGCTCCCCCTGGTAGCGTTCGGATGCTCGCGACCCATTTATCTTGGAAAGACACGCTCACCTTGGCCCCGGACGAGTAACCGCCGGCGGGAGAAGGGCGTCGCAAGTGCAGGCTGACCTCGTCCCCCGATACATGAAATGTGCCTGGTTCTTCCAGAGAGTCCTTGTTCTGATAACGGAGGGCGTTGAGGTGTGCCACGACTTCTTGCGGTGAGATTCTCTGCCCTTTGTGAAGCTGCAAGGGTCTAGAGAATACCCAGGCTGGACGTTCCTGTTGATCGCCGCGCAGCCGCTCGTCGATCGTTCTGGAGAAAACGAAGGTGTGGTAGATGAGCGTGGCTCCGACGTAGAACAGAAAGAGGCTCGCGAGTGCGAGAAGGGCCACCGTGATCTTGAACCGGCGCGTCGAGTAGCGTCGTGACTTCTTCTTTCGTTTCTTCTTAGCCATTCCAGGTAGATTCTACCAATACCTGGATTGAGAAGGGGTACCAGATGTGGGGCCTCTCCCTTCTGCGAACCGTCCAAGCATAGAAGCGGGTGGCCGTCCCTCTAATGGGCTTCTCGCTTTCCTACGGTTCGACTTCTTCGAGAAACTTCAGGAACCGTTCGTAGGGTTCGGCGTGCCAGCTCTCGGCGGTGAGAGCCCCTTCGCTGCGCGAGATGAGCGATACCTTGTGGGCGGTGTCCACATCGGGCGCCTCGTAGATGTCCATGAAATCATAAGGACCGAGAAGCGCGTAGTGGGCAATCCACTTCACTTCCGGACAGGTTTCTTGAACCTTGTTGAGCCACTCTTTGCCCATGGCGCGACGTCCCTTCGCATCGTGCACGGACTCCGGTGTCAACTTCGTCATGAGAACGAATGTCGGCATGATTCACCTCCTCGTGACGGAAGATAGATGAAGCGTGATTCCTCGATCTGCCTGTATTATATTCGAGTGCTAGAACTTGTGTATCTTGATCATGTCGGTGGCGCCGCGAACAGGAGAAGCGCCAAAGACGAAGACCACGACGTCATCGCGTTTGACCAGTTCTTCTCTACCCAGAATGCTCAAGCCACCCTCCAACATCTGACTGACGCTCGCGTAGTTTGGAGCGCGAAGCGGCCGGACTCCCCAAAGAAGACAGAGTTGGTGGTAAACACGCTCGGAAGGAGTTATTCCGATGATGGGGCGTTGAGGTCGAAAATGGCTCACGAGCCGGGCTGTGAAGCCCGATTCGGTGAAGACGACGATATAGCGTGCGTTGAGCTCATGGGCAGCTCCGCAGGCGGCCTCTGCCGTGGCTCGAGGTATTGAGGCTCTGGACAGCAAGGACACTTCGTCGTTCACCCACTTGTATTCACTGTCCTGTTGGGATTCCTCGGTATAGCGGGCAATGCGCGACATGGTCGTCACGGCTTTGTCGGGATAACGTCCTACGGCCGTCTCGGCCGAGAGCATGACTGCGTCGGTCCCATCCAAGATGGCGTTGGCTACGTCGGAGGCCTCCGCCCTCGTGGGGCGGGGATGATGCACCATGGATTCCAACATCTGCGTTGCCGTGATTACGGCCTTCCCCCGCCGATTGGCTTGGTAGATGATCTCCTTTTGTATGGTAGGCACCCTTTCCGCCGGAAGCTTCGACTCCGAGATCGCCTCGTGCCACCATGACACCGTCGGCTACGTCGAGAATCGAATCGAGGTGCTCGACGGCCTCCGGTTTTTCGATTTTGGCAATGACAAGGATGTCGGCTCGGCCCTGCTCGGCGACAAGCTCCTTGAGGTCCCGGATGTCGGCTGCAGCACGTACAAAAGACAAGGCGATGAAATCGATATCGAGCTTGCATCCGAACGCGGCATCTTCGCGGTCTTTTGGCGTGAGCGAAGGTACGGAAAGAGCCGTTCCAGGGAGATTGATGCCTTTTTGGGGTTTCAAAAACCCACCGTTGATGACCTCGGTTATGACGTCATCCCCGTCGACACCTTTGACTTCTAGTTCAATGAGTCCATCATCGAGGAGAACAGCGGTTCCCGATACGGACATCTCTTGGAAGGTCTTTGTAGGTGGTGAGACGCGCTCTCGTGTACCGAGGATGTCCTCCGTAGTCAAAATGAACGATGCGCCTGTTTCCAGCGGGACCCCCTCGCTATCGACAAGTGACCCCGTACGAATTTTCGGACCCGAGAGATCCTGAAGACAAGCGACGGAACGTTCGAGTCGTTTCGAGACTTCCCGCACGACTTGTATGTGCTCACGGTGTTCTTCGTGTTTTCCGTGGGAGAAGTTCAATCTCACAACGTCCAGCCCGCCCAGGATGAGCTTCTCTATGGCTTGCGGAGTGGAGCTGGCTGGACCGAGTGTAGCTACGATTTTAGTTCGCCGCATCTTTTTGCCGATTGAGAATTGTCGTTGGCTGCGATCCTAGCATAGGTAGGAGGGTGCTGTAGTCGAATTCGAAGGATGGTCGTGATGATCTTCCAACCTGCCATGATCGTGCCTTTGACGGTACCCGTGATTTTGGATTTGCCGATACGTCGATGGTAGCTCACGGGAACCTCCGTCGAACAAACGCCGGCGCGTGCCGCTTTGGCCTGCATCTCAGCGGTCCAGCCGTAATCCTGGTCCTTCATGTCCAGAAGCTGCAGGGTGCTGTAACGAATGGCGCGGAACGGGCCGAGGTCGGTGAACTGGACTCCGTAGAGTCGGAGAATGAGCCAAGTGGCCAGCCAGTTTCCCCATCGGGCATGAGGAGCCAACGCACCGGGTTCCCGTTCACCGAGAACTCGAGAGCCGATCACGAGGTCGGCTCGGTGCGTGAGAATCGGTTCCAGAAGCCGTGGTATCTCGGCGGGTCGGTCGCTATAGTCGGCGTCAACGAAGACCACGATGTCGGGGGGATCGTGAGGCCTCGGCTAAGCCTGCGAGACAGGCCCTGCCGTAACCGGCTCGCGGCTCATCGACGACCGTAGCTCCGCCGGCTCGGGCCACTTCGGTCGTTCGGTCCGTGCTTCCATTGTCGGCTACGATCACTTCTTCGACGAGGGGTCGTGGGATATCCGCAAGGACTTTGGGTAGAGAACGCTCCTCGTTGAGGGCTGGGATGATGACGACGATCCGCATGACGAAACCCAGTATAGCTCGGTCGGGGATGAGGCACTGATGGATCCGATGAAGAGAGAAGCCGCGAATAAACGCACATTGGCGAGAATACGATCTGAAAGAAGAATCGAGCCGAATCCAACGAATCTTTCCTATTCCCGCTTGTTCGCGTTCATTTTTTGTTTCTTGATTCTTCATATCAGGTGTTTAATATCTGCCAATATGTCCGCGGCAGCTATCAACTACCTGTCCCCGTGCTTCCAGAGGAGTGGATGACATGAAGCAGTGGTTCCTTGGATTCTTCCTGATCGCGTCGGTTGGGTTTACCCAGACAAACCGCCACGACGTTCTCATTCGTGGAGGTCGTGTCCTCGACGGGAGCGGGAATCCGTGGTATCGAGCCGATATCGCCATTGATGATGGGCGGATCGAGGCGGTGGGACGGCTCGATGGGATCCGGGCGGAAGTGGTGATCGATGCACAGGGGCTCTACGTGGCGCCGGGATTTATCGATCCTCACACTCACTCCGATCGCGGCCTTGCCGAAGCGGAGCTCAAAGGAGCTCATGCTCATCTTGCGCAGGGTGTCACGACGGTGGTAGTGAATCTCTGCGGCGGCGGACAATGGCCGCTTTCCGAACAGAGGCAAACTTACGAGCGGCAAGGTGTGGGTGTCAATGTGGCTCTCCTGATTCCCCACGGCACGGTTCGCGCACAGGTGCTTGGGATGGAGGATCGCCCTCCGTCGGATGGGGAGCTGGATCGCATGAAGATGCTCGTAAGGGATGGCGTTGAAGCCGGTGCATTCGGTCTTTCCACGGGTCTCTACTACGCGCCCGGTAGCTACGCTACGACCGAAGAGATCATTGCGTTGGCCAAAGAGATCGGTCCCGGCGGAGTCCATGCAAGTCACATTCGTGACGAGAGCGACTACTCCATTGGTCTTCTCGCGGCAGTGGACGAGGTCATCGCGATCAGTGAGGCGTCAGGGATCACGGGTATCGTGAGTCACTTCAAAGCACTCGGGCCCAACAACTGGGGCAAGAGCGTGGCGGCCTGCGTCCACATCGAGCGGGCGAGGGAGCGTGGCATCTCGGTCTGGGCCGATCAGTACCCCTACGAGGCATCGGGGACGGGTATCACCGGAGCACTGGTTCCGCGCTGGGCGCAAGCAGGAGAAGTGAAACCCGAAGAGCCATCCCCGCTCGAGCGTCGTCTCCGTAACGCCGTCGAAAGACAACGATTGAGAGAGGGTATGCTCGAGAACATCGAGAGAAGGGGAGGGCCCTCGACACTCGTCATCTCTCGGCATGAGGCGGACCCGTCCATAGAAGGTCGCTCGCTCGCTGACCTAGCCACTAAGCGCGGCCAAGAACCGGTGGACGTCGCTCTCGCACTACTGGAGGCAGGAGGGGGCAGTCTCGTTTCCTTCAATATGTCGGAGCTCGACATCGAGCACATCATGAAGAAGGATTTTACGATGACTTGTTCCGATGGTGGCCTTGTGCGCTTGGGTGAGGGAAAGCCTCACCCAAGATACTACGGAACGTTCCCGCGAAAGATAAGACGATACGTGGTCGAAGCGTGGAACCGTTTCACTCCCTCACGCCATACGTTCTATGACCAGCTTGCCGGCGACGGTGTTCGGCTTCGAGGACAGGGGCTACATCCGAGAGGGGATGTGGGCCGACATCGTCATTTTCGATCTCGAACGGGTAAGGGATGCGGCGACCTTCCAAGATCCACACCAATACGCTGAAGGTATGCTGAATGTGCTGGTCAATGGCCGCCTGGCGATCCGAGACGGGCGATTTACGAACGAGTTGGCTGGGAGTGTCCTCGATTCGCGCGAGGCTCCGAAGGACGGAACGCCCTGAGATTCACGTTCTACTCCCTAGGCTTCCTTTGACTCTCCCCGCCGGTGGACTATCATGAAATGGGTCTTTTGAAAGGTTCTTGCCGCTGAGCCTGTTCACCAAGGACGACACGACCTGGCAGACAATAGAGTAGACTGATATCGATTTGTCGAACGTGCAGCCCTACCCCATAACAAAGAATCAATGTCCGAAAAGGGTCCGCTTCGGACGCCTGATGGGTCTCCTATTTCTCGCGAGTGCCTGCTCTATCGAACAGGAAGAAATCCGAGATCGAGCCCCAGAGCTTCGCTTCCTCGGTGACTTCAACTTTGCAGAAGGAGCTCTCTTGGACCACATAGAGCCACCCGAGTTTGGGGGCATTTCGGGGATCGGCTACGACCCGAAGAATGGAAAGCTGATCGCACTTTCCGACGCGAGGTCCGACTGTCGCTTCTATGAGCTGGAGCTGGAGCTCAACGAAGATTCTCTGAGGGTCATGCCACTCAGCGTCACATTTCTCCGCGACAAGGAGGGCGAGCTGTTGCCTCCCCGTGCGATGGACGCTGAAGGTTTGGCCTTGATGTCCGATGGCTCCATTTTGGTGTCATCGGAAGGCGAGGTCGGTCAGAGGAACCCCCCCAGGACTCTTCTTGTTCGGGTCGGACGGACGCATGAAAAGACAGATTCCTGTCCCGGCGAAGTTTCTAGGGTCGACTGGCGACAACGCCGCAGAAGGAGTGCGGGACAACCTCGCCTTCGAAAGTCTAGACGTATCACCCGACGGAACTCGACTGTTCTTCGCCGCAGAAGGCGCCCTAGTGCAGGATGACGAGATAACGAGCCCGGAACGTGGGTCTAGGACGAGGATCGTCGAATACGCTCTCGAAGGGAATGAAGTGCGTCCCATGCGAGAGTTCGCCTATGACGTGGACGCCGTCTCCATACCGAGTGATTTCGGTCCGGGGGTGGGTGGCAACGGCCTTGTGGAACTGGTCTCACTTGGAGGAAGAGAGCTTCTAGCTTTGGAGCGGAGCTTCTTTGTGGAGGGCACCGACATGCTAGAGGGTCGTCGATCTCATCAGCAGATTCGGATCTACTATGTATCGCTGCGCGATGCGACCGACGTCTCCGGCATGGCTTCTTTGAGACGTGCCGGCGGGATAAGACCGGCAAGCAAGAAGCTGCTCTTGGATCTGGAAGACATAGTAGGTCAGCTCCATCCGGATTTCCCAACACTGGATAATTTCGAAGGGATGTGTTTCGGGCCGGAGTTGTCCAATGGCAATCGGTCGTTGATCCTCGTTAGCGACAACAACTTCCAGCCTTGGCAACGGACGGTGTTCTTGTTCTTCGAGCTCATTGAGCCCTAGCTCACCGAAATTAACAGGAAACAGTGAAGAATACAGGAGGAAGGAGAAAGCAGAAAGCCGAAGTTGCACCGCTTCCGCGCGTACTAACTCGCGTTGGTGGGCCACTCTTTCTTCTGCTCAATATTCTTGCGCTTTCGGC
Organism: uncultured Acidobacteriota bacterium; assembly: GCA_963697355.1. GTDB lineage: Bacteria > Acidobacteriota > Vicinamibacteria > Marinacidobacterales > DATDRI01 > CAVONV01. The sequence goes on along the minus strand of CAVONV010000011.1, from coordinate 122,877 downwards.
GGTCCCTTCGGTTGCGGGGCAGAGTACGGCGCCCATCAAGAAGCCGGATGTCGTTTATGTGCCTACGCCCCATTTCGTGGTGGATGTCATGTTGAAGATGGCCAAAGTTACATCCAAGGATGTGGTTTACGATCTCGGTTGCGGCGATGGTCGTATTCTAATCGAGGCCGCTAGGAGATACAGTGCTCGAGGTATCGGCCTAGACGTCGACCCGAAACGCATCATGGAGGCTGAATCTAAAGCACGGCGAGCTGGTGTTCTTGATCTCGTCGAGTTTAGATTGGAAGACTTGTTCGAAGCCGACATCCGCAAGGCTACTGTGGTGATGATCTACTTGCTACCTGAGCTCAACCTCGAGCTCCGACCAAAATTGTGGAAAGATCTCGCCGTGGGAACGCGAGTGGTATCTCATGGTTACCACATGGGTGACTGGGTACCGGACGAAATCAGTCTTGTAGTGGAACATCCTGTCTATCTTTGGACTATCACAGAAGAGGTGAAGGAACGGTTCTTGGAGCTCCAGTAGCAGACGAGCAGTCAGTAAGAGGATGGCAGCCAGTAGTCAGTAATCAGTAATCAGTGAACGGTAATCAGTTTCCAGTGACCAGGATGGTTTTAGGATATCAACTGTAGAAGTTTCGTTTGATCTGACAAAGTTGATGTCGGGCCGCGTCCGAGACAATTTCGGCGGACGAGCAGACGGCCATCGGATAGTTTTCAATATCAGCTGAAATGCTAGAAAGTTCCGCGCCGCCTCGACAAGCTGATTCACCGATCCACGTTTGAATGCGCGATCCCCTTCGGGGGACCTCATGAGGAGTCCTATGTCAAGAAGAGGGCTAAAGCTGGCAATTCCATACATTTGCCTTTTCTTCCTGGCATTTGTTTTAGGCCTCCACTTTGAAAAGGAGTCGGCATTGGCGTTCATTTGTGCCGGTATGCTGTCTCTACCATGGTTGCTACTGGCGGCTCCGTTTCTCTTTATTTTCGACTCAATACCGATGACGGTCTCCTACGGTATTTTGGCTCTTTGCGGTATCGCTAATGCGGCATATCTCTACCATCTTGGCGCAGAATACGAACGCCTTCTGCGGAACGGGGAGAGTAGCGACGCAATGTAGTAGCAGCAGCACACGCAGTTGTGTCAGATCGGATCCAAACTCATGCTGCATGAGTGTCAGATGAAGTACCGACTTTCACACATCGACTGACATGCTGGGCGTTCGGCTTCACTTCAGATTGCGCGTCAAGTCCTGGCCAAAAGTTGTCACTGATTGCTGGCCTCTGACTTCTGGCTGCTTCTTCTTCACTGTTCACTGTTCACTAGCAACTGGTAACTGGTAGCGGCGTAGTTGGTAACTGGTCACTTTTTTACCGGCGACTGTCTACCGACGCTGCTTACATCCTCTTGTACTTCGTTCCGGCGCCTCCCTCTCGAGGGGTCCAACGCGGGCCGAGGATGTCGGTGGTCTTGCAGTCGACGCAGTTGGAGAAATTGACCACCAGCTTTCCGTCCTGTACTTCATAGACCGCTGCCGGACACATGTGCTCGTAGAATTGCGCCACTTCGGTGGGGACATCGTCGGCGGCGATGAGATGAGAGGGCATATCATCTCGGGTGTTGTTCCCCGAATTGAAAACGGCATCGAGCTTGTTGATAGTGACTCCCTTTTCCGGCGTGAACTCTTCGCCCGGAACAACGTCACGGGGCTCGTCGGCGTCCGACTCGACGGCGATTCTTCCGCCGGGGAAGGCCCCTCCGGTTACGGTCATCAGCGCGGCTTTGACTCCTCCTGCCAGGAAGCCGGACTTGAAGGCAGGGCGCATATTGCGGGTTCGGTAAAGGTCGCTGCGGATGATGCTGCTTCCGACGAGATCGTCATACTTCTTCAACGCCTGCGACGAGGTGTCGTCGGCCTTGAGGGCCCGGAAGATAGCGCGCGCGGCGAAGATGCCCGACATCATGGAGTAGTGGATACCTTTGAGCGAAGGTACGTCGACGAAACCGGCTGCATCCCCCACAATGAGTGCGCCGTCGCCGTGCAGACGGTCTGGGAGGGAGTAGTAGCCGCCCTCGGGAATGGTCTTGGCACCCCATTCGAGCATCTCACCGTTGGCCAACAGATTACGAAAGAGTGGATGTTTCTTGAGCTTTTGCATCAAGACGTGGACGTCGAGAGAATGCTCGCGGTAGTCGAGACCCACGACCAGGCCCATAGAGATCAGGTTATCGGCCATGGGGTAGCACCAGCTTCCGCCGAAGGCGTCGCGTGGCAGAGGCCACCCCATGGTGTGGATCACCGAGTCCAGGGGCTTCTTGATTTCCCAGATCTCTTTGACCCCGAGTGCATAGATCTGTGGATTCTCTGAACGAATTCCTTGCCAATCGACAAATGCCTGTGTCAGCATCCCCCTCGTTCCTTCGGAAAGTACCGTCACCTTGGCGAGCACGTCCGTTGGAGGCATGTAAGCGCCGCCTGGGTTGCCTTCCTTGTCCAGACCTCCCGGCGTCGTCCTCACGCCTTGAACTCGTTTGCCATCGACGAGTAGAGAGTCAGCGGGGAAGCCTGTGAACAAATTGATGCCCAGCTCCTCGGCTTTTTCACCTAACCAACGCACGATTTCACAGACCGATGCAACATAGTTCCCGTGGTTCTTCATCGTGGGCGGCGTCGGGATTCGGTAACTTGCGCTTTCGGTCATGAAATATACGCTGTCTCGAGTGACCGGAGTGCGAAGAGGGTAGTCCTTATCCTCGAGCTCGGGAAACAACTCACGAAGTGCAAGCGGGTTGACCACTGCACCGGACAGACAGTGATCACCAAGCCGCTCCGCCTTCTCTAGGACACCGATCTCGAGCTCGACCAAGTCACCGCCGTTCTCGGCGTTTTTCTTCACGAGTCGTGCCAATTCGATGGCCCCCGCCAGACCCGCGGGTCCACCACCTACGAAGACGACATCCATGGGAACAGCTTCTTCACCGGGAGCTTCTTCCAATATCAGTTTCTTCATGGGAAGCTCTGGCTGGTATTGAGCGGGAATGATTTTTTGCATCTTCGATACTCCAGTAAGGCAACAAGCCAAGGGGCGCTTTGGGATTTCGTGAGCGCCCCGCCTGCCGCAGTCAAGTAGTCGAGCAGTCAGCAGTCACCGCGGTCCCGCAGCTTCGCTGCTGCGTGCCGAATTCCAAGGCGAGCTCAGAGTTCTCGTTCTAACCTCCATAACAGACTAAAACTCAAAACGTTTGGATTCCCAATCGATCCCGAGCTCGCTGGGCGGTGCCATGTAGCCAAGAAGAGCCGATGCTGCAACGACGGACGGACTCGCCAGAAATCCTTCGCCTCCCAAGCCCATCCGATTTTGCCAGTTGCGGTTGAAGGTCGTCAGCGCTCGCTCTCCTGACTGGAGGGCATCCGGACCTTGACCAAAGCAAGGGCCGCACCAAGAATCGCGAATTTGACCACCGACCGATCTCAACACCTCCGCGACGGAGACACCCTTCAATCTGGGCTCGTTTTCTTCGATTTGGCGTTTGACGCCGATGGAGCCGGGAAAGATGACGAAATCCGTTGCGGCCTTTTCAAAACCTGCCTGACGTGCCGCCTGGAGGATGAGGGCTGCTTGCAGCAAATCTTGGTAGCTGCCGTTGGTGCAGGATCCGATGTAGGCCTTGTCGAACCGGATCCTCTCTTTGGCCACTTCCTCTGCCGGGTGAGAGTTAGCGGGGCTAAAGGGTTTGGCAATCATCGGCACGACGTCCGACAGGTCGAACGTCTCATCAATCTCATAAGCTGCTTCTTCACCTGGTCCCATGGGAGGGTAGGGTAGGGTGTTCATGCCCTTTTCCCTATACCATGTACTTGTGATCTCGTCGGGTGCGAAGATACCGTTTTGAGCTTCTCCTTCCGCCATCATATTGGCAATGGTGTTCCGATAAGCGATAGGAAGTTGATGGTCTTGGTCTACGAACTCCACTGACATACCTTGTGATTGCTTTGCTCCCCACCGCGCGAGCAGGTTTAGGACGATATCCTTTCCACTGACCCAGGGTTGGAGCTTACCTGTGAAGACGACTCGACGCGGCTTGGCGAGAGTGAAGTAAACGTAGCCCGTCGACCAACCGAATCCCAGAGTCGTCGATCCGACGCCGATGCCTATGGCGCCGTAAGCTCCATAGGCACGAGAGTGTGAGTCGGCACCGGCAATGAACTGTCCGGGTAATACGAGTCCTTGTTCGGGGAAATAGAAGTGAAAAATTCCGTCGCCGGCTCCGGCGTAGTACGGTTTTTTCATGTCATTCATGTCGGCGAAGGCACGTCCGATCGAGGTTTGTCGATTGTCGGAGTCCTTTCCCGTGAAAACAAAATGATCGTTGGCAATCGCTGCCTGGCGGGGGTAGATCGTGTCGCCACCGGTAATCTGGTTGAAGGTGTGGATGGAGAAAGGGGCCGTACCGTCCGACGCCGGGAGGAGATCGGCATAGACACGCAGTGTCACGCCCGGTCGCACCTCAGCGTCTTTGTCTACCCGGTGTGCCCAAACGATCTGCTCCGTTGTCGTCAAACGACGTGCCGTTTCTGCATCGGGCCATTCGACTACGGGCTTGGTTTCCACTGACTTTCGGAACTCCCGCCGGCCCATCGCAAAAATACCGCCGGTCCGTCGGATCTCGTCTTCTTTGGCTGTCAGGGGTAAGGGCTCATAGGACTTCTTCTGTGTCTCGTTCGTGAGCTTGCGCGTGGCGGGGTCGAAGGTGAGCTCATCACCGTCTCGGGCATCTTCGACCGCTTCTGGGCACTGGACAACCTGAAGACCCAAGTTGAACGCATTCCGGCGAAAGATGTCACCCATGTTGTTTCCGCAAACGACGACCATTTCGAGTCCTGCTTCTTCCGCGATCGCCTTGAGTCCCGCGGGGCTCATCTCACGGGAGGAGCCGATGGCGAAACGGTCACCAGCGATGACGAAGGTCTCACCTTTGTGAACGCGCTCCCGGAAGTCTGGCATCAAGTAGTGGAAGGCTCCCTCCTTCCACTTCTCATCGAGTGAGTCCAGGCTCTCGGAAACACAATAGGCGGCCGGAGTAATCTGATCGGTGTCGATCGCGTCTAGTTTCTTTCCCGGATTGTTGGAGTCCCAGAGAATGAGCGCTCTGCCGCGGATGACTCCGCCTTGATGTCCTTTTTCTTCTGATGGGGCGGGGGGCGGCGGGTCTGGCAGACTTGCGTTGGATTTGAGGCGAGCCGGTTTAGCAACTTGTAGTGATTTCATTTTTGTCATCTTCTCTCGTTTGCCGAGTCACAATGGGTCATCGAGCCACACAAACTTATCGTATTCGCCTTGGTGGTCGCAACGAAGTCGCTGTTTGGGCTGGAGCGCTGGCGGGCGAGGTCTAATAGGAAAGAGAGGAGAGACCCTGCGGTGCGGCAGAGTCCCTCCCCCTTCTCAACGGAGGATTCGGATAGTCAGACTGTTGGAATTGCCCAGACCGAGCTCGGCGCCCAGCAGTACGATGTGATAGGTTCCGGGGTTCGTCATTCGATATCCACCTGCTCCGTTGATGACGATCCGTAGGGTGGCTTTGGCGCCCGGTTGGAGCTCCATCTGTGTGGGTTTGGTAACCTGCCGCCTTGGGTGAGGTATTACCTTCCAATTGGAATCAAGAACCTGAAAGCGTCCGCTGCCATCGACGACTGACAGATCGGACGGTATCTGAGCCCTTGTGCCCGAGGTGTTCTCGAAAGTTACGATGAGCTCGATGGGTTCACCCATGCGATAGCTGGGACGAGTTCGACTTGATCCGGCAAACGACGCCGGATGGCTTGAGAGGCTCTGCCTGGGGCGTTACGTGGGGTCGTCCGCTCCTTTTCCCGGAGCTGAAGGGACCGGCCGCGTCCAAGCTTTCCTCAGCTACACTTGGAACCGGTGAGTAGCGCCCGTGGCCCGGCGCAATACCGGTAGCAAAGGCGGCGACCTTGGCTGCCGACTTGTCGCCTCCAAACACGCCTTCGTAGCTTACACCGGCCGGCATCTCGACCGGCACCTCGACGAGCACGGGCTTCTCGGAGCCGGTAACGAACTGTTCTTCGACCGCCACGAAGGATGTGTAGGCCGAAACGAGACGATGGGCGAGCGCGACCTTGGTAATTTCCGCTTCGATCTCCAGCTTCGGAGTGGCGATGTTCTGGTTTGTGAGTTCCTCTATGCGAGCACGAGCCCAGAGCGTTGCGATAGCTTCTCCCTCTTCGTGCTTATGAGGGAAGTGGACATTGACTTTCTGTTGGAAGGGCTTTCCACCTAGACGAGCGTTGAGCGTCAGCCTCGACGAACCGGACTCCATGTAACGCCCGTGGAGAACTACGGGTTGTCCGACGAAGAGGTCGGGAATGCGTTTTGGGTAGACGTCTTCGACGAGGGCACCACCCCAGTCGAGCACGATGTCAGTGAGATAGGGATTCCGGATACGTTCGTAGAAATGTTTGACGGCTTTTCCTGCATCATCCTCCAAGAGAACATACTCCACAGTTCCGCGTCCGAGCTCCGCCATCTTGTCGAGCAAATAACGATTGACCGAGCTGCCCACACCAAAGGAGTACAAGCGAGCGTCACCGAGGTTTTGTCGTAGGAATGCCAGAATCTGGTTCTCATTGCCGATGTAGCCGTCGGTCATGAACGAGATGATGCGCAAACGCTCTGGGTCCTTTGGAGGTGTGAGAGCGGCGCGAACGCCCTCGAGCATGATCGTCCCGCCTCGTCCGGAAAGGCTTTGGACGTAGCCGAGACCTTCTTGGATGTTGGCTTCCGTGGCGGCGACGGGTGTGGGTGCAAATGTCTCCGCATGGTTCGAAAACTTGATGATCTGGAATGTATCGTTTGTATTCAGGTTTTCGAGTGAATGGCGCATAGCTTGTTTGACCTTCTCGATCGGGAATCCGCGCATGGAGCCGGAGCCGTCGACGACGAAGACCATTTCTTTCGGGGTTATCTTTTCTGGTGCCGGGTGCGCCTCAGGTTGTATGAGCATAAGGAAGTAACCGTGGGTGTCCTTGCGGTGGGGAAGTAGCGATAGGCGAGGGGCGTTGCCGGCGAGGTTGTATCGAAGGACAAAATCCTTGTTGGGAATGGAATCTTCCTGCCGGAGGTCGATGGTGGCGCGCCCTTCAGATCCGCGTGAGATGTCGACCTTGTGGGATGGCGAAGCTAGGTCGACGAGCTGGGTGCCGGCATCGAGAGTGACTGCAAGAGAGATGTCGTGGCCGGAGCGCTGACCTGGTTGGAGGACCGGCGGTGTTATTTGTGAAGCGTCAGGTACGTCGGTCGTGTTGGAAGACCAACCCCTGTGCCCGTCGGAAGTGTGTGCGCCGGGAATGAACCTTGGTCCCACGACCATAGGAAAAGAGAACGTATAGTTTTGGTCGGCGTAGGGAAGCGTCTCCAAATATCGAATCTTCACGTCAATCCGGTTTCCGGGGAGAATATTTGCCACCGACTGGGTGAAGATATTCGGCCGCTCTTGATCCAGAAGTGCGGCTACCTGCCCGTCTTTTCTGGCCTGCTCGTAGATCCGTCGGGCTTCGTCACGTTTCTTGAGGATGCCTCTGATCGTCCTGTCTCCCACGTGGATCTCCATGTCGTCGACGGCTGCTCGATTGGGAAGGGGGAACACGTAGACCGCCTCGATCTTCTTGTCATAGGGATTGCTGAAACTTTGAGTGACCTCGACACGAGCCACATTGCCGAAGATCTCTGCCTTGACGTCCGTTTGCTCGAGAGGAAAACGTTGGATGTCGGGCAGATCCGCGTCCACGAGGCGGAGCTCACCCGCGGAAACGTCGGAGTCAGCGGTAGGCGGAGACTTTGTCGCTCCGAATGACGTGAAACTGAGAGCCAAACAAGCCATCGTACCCATCATGTACCTCTTCATGACCATCCTCCTCGAGAAAAACCGATGTGGTGCATCGCTTGGTAGGTATACCGCCCAAAAGATGAAACATTCCCGTTCTGAGCTGAAAAAGTGCCGTCGGCCGCTTTTGTATCGATTCTCCTCGGCTCTCACACATTTCGTGGATGGATCGAACAACAGCGATCTCACAAGTTGTCCACAGCTTTTCCAAGGTTTTCCCTCAGCACGTCGGTATCCACCACCAGACCCGGTGACCGGGCATGTGCGGGTGCTGAGTGACAATCGTTTCCAGCCGTCATGCACTCTTCTGAGCACTCGGACGGTATTGGAATGGAGCTGGAGCGCAATATGTAGGGGATCAGTAGGACAGACCCCACTGTATTTAGTGGGTTGGTCTACACTGTACTTACACCTATAATTTGGCCATGGACTTAACGGAGAAACAGCAAGCGGTCTTTGATTTCCTGAAGGACTACCGCAGCAGGTTTCGTCGGTCTCCTTCGTACGAAGAAATCCGCCAGCACTTTGAGTTCGGGTCGCTCAACTCGGTTCGTAAGCACCTGCAACAGCTCGAGCGCAAGGGCTACATCCGAACGCCCTGGGCGAACCAGAAACGCGCGCTGGAAATCGTGCCGGAGAAACTGGACCCTCCTCCATCAGCGCTCAGAATCCCGTTGCTGGAGTCGCTGGTTGAGGGTGGTCCTCTCGAGGCGATCGACACTCCAGCATCCGTCGAGGTTCCGGAATCGCTTCTCGCGCGGGGCGAGCATTTCGCTTGGCGAGTGCGTGGGGACAGCATGGGGGGCGACGGTATTCTCGAGGGTGACCTTTTGGTGGTCCAGAAGCAGGAAGCGGCGGAACTCGGACAAACGGTGGTGGCACTCGTTGATGGAGAGCCGACGGTGAAGCGTTTTTACCGCAAGGGAGAACAAATTGAGCTTCGTGCGGCCAACGTTGATCCAATGGTCTTCGAAGCCTCGCAGGTTCGCGTGCGCGGAGTGCTTGTTGCACTCGTTCGAAGCTACGCTTGAGAAGGCAATCACAAGCGTACCGGATGGTAGCATAACAATCTCATGACGTTGAGTCTTCGCGCGACACTTCTGCTCGTGTTGCTGTCGTTACCGCTTTTCTTGCGCTGTGGAACGAAGCAAGAGAATGAAGTCATTCGTCTGATAGAGCTTGTTGGAACGGCGGATGCGCAAACGCCGGATTTTGAGAGATCCGCTTGGCCGAAAGGCATTATGCCCGCCGGGGTCGTGGAGGGGATCGCGACTCATTGTGTCGTGCGTTTTCTAATGAATGGTCCTCCATCCGCCGCACGCACGTCGCATCGACAATATGGGGACGACTCGCGGCTCGCCCTTCTCTCGCCGGCATCCGGTCGTTACCGCTTCGAGATCGATCTGCCTGCCGAGCCGGTTCTTAACATTGGATTGGGCTATCCTCCTCCCCAAACAGTGGGATCGCGCATCCGATACCAGATACGGATAAGCGATAAGAAAGAAAGCTCCGTCCTTCTTGATCAGTCGATCGCGACCGCAAGGGACGGAGCGTGGCAAATGCATGCCCTCTCGCTCGATGCCTGGAGCGGAGGACGAGTCGCGCTGGAGCTCGTTACCGAGGCCGAAGGCAATTCCAAGGGTTGGGCCGCCTGGTCGTCGCCTGAAATTACGAGCCGCGCTGATGAAGAGGAAGGTTGGAACGTCGTACTGGTCATGCTCGATACGTTGCGGGCCGATCGACTCGGTGCCTACGGGTACAATCGCCCGACGAGCCCGAATCTTGATGCGCTTGCACAACGCTCCGTGCGATTCGCCAATGTTGTTTCCCAGTCTCCCTGGACTCGTCCTTCCCACCGAGCGCTTTTTACGGGTTTGTATCCGGCATCGACACAAGGTCTGGAGTCCTTTCCATTGGCCTCGCTCTTGTGGAAGGCGGGATATCGCACAACGGCTCTGACGGCCGGGGGCTACATCCATTCGAAGTTCGGGTTCGACGCGGGATTCGACTCTTATCGAGTTCATGATTGGCTCGTGGATTTGGACGCTGTGACGAAAGCCCTCGCGCCTCGTCGTAAGCAATTTTTGTTCCTACATACCTACGAAATCCACGACCCCTACACTCACGACGAGTTGACGAAGGGGATCCCGAGCGGAAGAGTTCGTCCGGGTTTCGCCGGCAGGGTGTATCGAGAAATAAAACCACTGAGCGAAGAGGAGATCCTCTACACGAACGCTCTTTATGACAGTGGAGTTGCTTTCACGGATCGTCGGCTGGGAGAGTTGTTCAGGTTGTGGGAGCGTTTGGGGGTTTTCGATTCCTCGATCATCATCGTGACCTCCGACCATGGGGAAGAGCTGTGGGATCACGGTGGTTTTCGACACGGGAAGACGTTGTACGATGATCAGCTCATGGTGCCCTTGATTCTCTGGCTACCCTCCGAGCTCCGGGCCCGGTTCAAAGGTTATACGGCAGGTCGTGTGATCAATGGTCAGGTGCGCTTGATCGATCTGTATCCGACAGTGATCGATCTGCTGGGTTTAGCACTTCAACACGAAGTGCAAGGACGATCGCTAGCGCCGATGCTCGAAGGTCAGGAACTTCCGGAGCTCGATGCCTTTTCTGAGGCTACTATCACCGCGGTCCAGCTCGTGTCTTTGCGTTCTCCGCGCTACAAATTCATTCAGACCGTCGAAGGTGAGGCACCACTACTCTTCAACCTTGAGCTAGATGATGCAGAAACTCACAACTTGGCGGAGACGTCGCCTGACTTGTTGAACCTCCTCCGTCAGCGGATTCGGTCCATTCGTTCAGGTGAACGTCGGCCTGAAGATGTCCTTAACCCGGAGGATCTCGATCCGGAGCTGCTTGAACAACTGAAGGCTCTCGGGTACATCCAATAGGGTTATTCCGGAAATCAACACCAAAGGTGCCAAGTCGCGGAGACGCAAAGAACTAGCGACGAATGACGAGACGGATAGAGCGTCGAGAAAACCTGAAACGGACCGCGTCAAATGGACTCGATTTCAAGTGACACGTCGAGCGCGGGAGCGCTGTGGGTCAGCCATCCGACCGAAATGAGATCCACACCGGCGGCCGCGAGCGTAGGGGCCGTCTCGGGCGTAACGCCTCCCGATGCCTCCGTGATGAGGCGTCCACCGACCTTTCCAACGGCCTCCACGAGCGTGGCGGGAGTCATGTTATCGAGCAGGAGCGCATCGACTTGACACCCTAGGGCTTCTTCCAACTGATCCAGCGTATCTACTTCGATTTGGACCTTGACCATATGTCCGATCGCCGCCCTCACTTGCTCGACGGCCCTCGATATACTTCCCACGGCGGCTAAGTGGTTGTCTTTGATGAGAACGGCGTCATCGAGTCCAAAACGATGATTGGTACCGCCGCCCGCCCGAACAGCATATTTTTCGAGTGCTCGAAGACCGGGAGTGGTTTTCCGCGTGCAGGTCACTCGTGTTGGATACTCCTCCACGGAGGCAACCATTCGCGAGGTCGCCGTTGCAATACCCGAAAGCCTGCCGAGATAGTTGAGAGCCACGCGCTCGGCTGAAAGGATCGCCCGCGTTGAGCCTCGAACAGTAGCCAAGGTTGCGCCTGCCGTGACCAGAGCGCCGTCAGGATACGTCAAATCCCATTCAATATTCTCATCCAACAGATGGAAGGCGCTTCGAGCTATGTCGAGGCCGGCGACGCACCCCTCGCGCCGAGAGACGATTTTAGCCGAGCTTAGCGACTCGGGAGGTATGAGGGCGTCGGTGGTAATGTCACCGGCTCGACCCAAGTCTTCATCGAACGCACGTCGAACTTGGGGCTCGTATTGCAGCCTGTACAGTCGAGGTAGGTAGTGAGAAGAGGCTTTTTGCAAGGGCTGCGTTCTCCTAGTAGGACAGCACGGGAACCTTGATGCCTCGACCCACGCGGAGCATACGTTCGACCGAAAGGCGGGCCCTCTGGGCAAGTTCTCGTTCAACCTCGACGGGGTACTGAAGGTTCTCGAGCGATTCCACGATCTTTGGCAAGGTGATCTTCTTCATGTGGGGGCAGAGGTTGCAGGGCCGGACGAACTCGATATCCGGAAACTCCACCGAAACGTTGTCGCTCATGGAGCATTCGGTGATTAACGCTACCCTTGATGGTCGAGTTACGTCGACGTGCTGAATCATTCCCGCCGTGGAGCCCACGAAATCAGCTTCCCTGAGGACGTCGGGTGGACACTCCGGGTGCGCCAGAATATAGATATCCGGTTGGTCCTCACGGTATCGCTTCAGGTCCTCTCCCGTGAAACGCTCGTGAACTTCGCAGTGTCCTTTCCACAGGATGAGCTCGACGTTGGTATGGGCCGCAACGTAGCGTCCCAGGTATTCATCGGGAAGGAATATGACCCGCTCGGCGCCCAAGGACTCGACGACCTCGACGGCATTGGCCGAAGTACAACAGATATCGACTTCGGCTTTCACATCCGCCGATGTGTTGACATAGGTAACGACGGGAACTCCAGGGTAACGTTCCCGCAGCAATCTTACATCTTTGGCCGTAATGGAATCCGCCAGGGAACACCCAGCTTCCAGATCCGGGATCAAAACGGTTTTGTCGGGATTCAGGATTTTTGCGGTCTCCGCCATGAAGTGCACACCGCAGAGCACGATGATGTCCGCATCCACCTCTGTCGCTTTCCGCGCCAAAGCCAAGGAATCTCCAGTGATGTCCGCTGCGCCATAAAATATCTCGGGCGTTTGGTAATTGTGCGCAAGGATGACTGCGTTGCGTTGCCTCTTCAGCTTCTCAATGGCTTCGATGCTAGGGGAATGAACAGCCCATTCGATCTCGGGTATGACTCCTCGGACCCTTTCAAAGAGAGGGTCGACGAGCTGGCCGGATTTGATTGAGACGGCAGGCTTTTTGTTCATGGAAAAGTAAACCTCCATATCCAATATGCTCAATGTGAGCATTAATGTGTCCTGAAAAAAGGCCGGTTTCGATACCGGCTTCCAATATACTAGATCTGAGTATAAAGAATGTCAAGTGGTAACACTCCGACGAGGCAGTCCCACTCCCGGCGCCGGGCGTTCGCGCAAGACTTCGTGACGGAATTGAAAAAGCTCAGCCGGCCGCCCGCCCGCGCTCGAGTCGTAGGAGCCAGTGCCCTCGACGAGGCCGCCTTTCTCTACGAGGCGTCGGAAGTTTTGCTTGTGAAGTCGAATTCCTGCGAGAGCTTCGACCACTCGCTGGAGTTGAAGCAAGGTGAACGTTGATGGAAGCAGCTCGAAGACCACCGGGCGATACTTGAGTTTGCCACGTACTCGCCCGAGAGCGGTGGCGAGAATGCGACGATGATCGAAAGCCATTGGATGACCCAGAAGCAGTTCCCGTTGTTGTTCGTGCTCGGCATCAACAGAGCTTTCCTCGACGAGCTGCGCTTCGTAGAGAAGCTCGAAGCGCTCGAGGACACGTTCGGGATCCCAGGAAGCACCTCGCAGACCAAAAGCGATATCGACCCGCTCCCGCAGAGAATGGCGATTCGACGGACTAGGCAGTGACCGGGTCCAGTGGTCAAGGGCCGGCTCTATCCTCTCCTTGATGATATCGGGCTTACCCGAGCGCCAGTCTTCCCAAGGGAAGCACCGGTACCAATCCAACCAACGTGCTTTGCCGGTGCCGGCAACCTTCCGCTCTCTTACAAGAGCCAGGTACGCCACGGATATGACCCTCGCACCTCCCCTTCGTTCTCGATCGTCACGGAAACGATCACCGAAAGTGTAGAGTTGCTCTACGTAACCGAGCTGAATGGCAGTTTGCCGTTCCACCCAGCTCCGTAAGCCCAGTTCGAGGGTACGGTCGCGTTTCGGATCGAGCGACCCAAAGGGCAAAGCCATGAGGGGAGCCTCTTGAGGTCGCGGGGGGCGCGCGCCGTTGGCCTCACTGGGAGTCTGTACGATGAGGATACGAGGGACCTCATCGGTAACCGCGACGATGACGGCATTCAGCCCTATGACGACTGGAGGGTCTTTGCTTGACATCCCTCTTCAAACTTCCGGCCTATGCCTCAGGCTCGCGTTCTTCCAGGTAAGTGTAGCCGTGAAGCCCTTCTTCATAGAAACGCATCAGGCGTTTGGCTCCTTCCGTGTCTATCTTGCCTTCCTCCGCAGCTGCGTTGACGGATCTCCCAAAATCGGCTAGGAGGTCCTTTGCGGAGAACTGAACATAGTGGAGCACTTCTTCGACCGTGTCGCCTTCGACGACCTTGTCGAGGATGACTTCGCCCTTTTCACTCAAGCTGACATGAACGGCGTTGGTGTCTCCGAATAGGTTGTGCAGGTCGCCCAGGATTTCTTGGTAGGCACCGACTAGGAAGGCGCCGAGATAGTAAGGACTGCCATCGAACGAATGGAGTCGCAGCGTATGACCCTCGTTGTTTCGATCAATGAACCGGTCAATCTTACCGTCGGAATCACAAGAGACGTCTCCTAATACGGCGTGGCGGTTGGGCCGTTCCCTGAGTCGATGGATTGGCATGATGGGGAAGACCTGGTTGATAGCCCAGCTGTCGGGCAAGCTCTGAAAGACGGAAAAATTGCAGAAATACGTATCGGAAAGCATAGTGTCCAGATTGGCTAGATCTTCAGGTATGTATTCCATTTCACCGACATGGTGGTTGATCTGCCGACAGATGGCCCAAAAGAGGTTCTCCGCTTGAACGCGTTGCTTCATCGTGACGTAGCCGAGGCTGAAGAGGTTTTGGGTCTGGTCGAAAGCCTGTTGAGCGTCGTGGTAGCTTTCGAGCAGGTTGTCCCTACCCAGGGAATCGTACGTCACTTGAAGGTCAACGAGGGGTTGGGGAGCGCGTTGCGGTACCCGCCGCGGCGCGCTCTGTTCTCCGAGTCCGCTGACGCCTAGAATGTTGAAGACCAGGACGCTGTGATAGGCGACGAGAGCGCGGCCGCTCTCGGAGATAATCGTCGGGTGCGCAATGCCTGCTTGATCGCAAACGTTTTGAATGTGGTAAATAACGTCATTGGCGTATTCTTGAAGGGTGTAGTTGGCACTCGAGTCGGTGTCGGTTTGCGAGCCATCATAGTCGATCCCCAAGCCTCCACCGACGTCGAGGAACTTCATGTTCCCCCCGGCCCGCAGGAGCTCTACATAAATGCGGGCTGCCTCGGTGACGGCGGCTTTGATTTGTCGGACGTTGGCGATTTGGCTGCCGAGATGGAAATGCAGCAACTCGATCCAATCGGCTATCCCCGCTTGCTTGAGTTGTGCCACGGCTCGAAGTGCTTCCCCGGCGGTGAGGCCGAACTTGGATCTGGGGCCCCCCGAATCCGTCCAGCGTCCGGCCCCCCGAGCGGCAAGCTTCATGCGTAGTCCGATCCGAGGACGCACGCCCAATCTTTTGGCGTGTCTCGTGATGAGGTCGAGCTCCGTGTACTTCTCCACGACAGGGATGATGTTCCGGCCGATCTTTGTGGCCAAGATGACCATTTCTATGTAATCGTCGTCTTTGAAGCCATTGCAGATGATGGGGGTCTGATTGTCTGCGACGGCCAATACAGCCAGGAGCTCGGGCTTGGAACCGGCCTCGAGACCGTTTTGATATTTACGACCGAACCTAAAAACTTCTTCGACCACTTGCCGCTGTTGGTTCACTTTGACGGGGTAGACCCCGTAGTATCGCCCCTGATATCCGTGGTCTTGAATGGCGAGCTTGAAGGCGTCGTGGATCTCACTGAGTCGGTGCGCCAATATGTCTCCAAAACGGATCAATATGGGGGGTGAGATATTGCGTTGAATGAGGACGTCGATGAGCTCTTTCATGTCGATGGAGCGGTTGAGCTCTTTCCTAGGATGAACCAACAGGTTGCCGGTGGATCCCACGGAGAAGAAACCCTTTCCCCAACGGGTCACCTCATAGAGCTCACTCGAGTCTGCCGCCGTCCAATCGAACGTTGGTTGACCTACCAGTACTTTGTCAGAAAGCCGTTGCTCCACTCTGTCTCCTCCTCCTCGGTTCGTCCGAAACGGCAATTTTGCTTCTAAAACGATCTTCTAGCAACCCATAGTCGGAGAATGAGTAACGGGTCGCATTTTCCTATCGCGATCAAGATTGTTCGGGCCGCAAAGTGATGGCATAGTAGGGACTCATGGGCGATGCAAGAGAGAGCTCGCTAGAAGACCAGAGGCGTGTTGCGGAGTCTCTGGGGATTTCCGTCACTCGTCGCCACATCTTTCTCTGCTGCGACCAGTCCAAACCCAAATGCTGTGAGAAAGCTCGATCCCTCGCGGCATGGGAGTTTCTGAAGCGCCGGTTGAGAGAGCTCGGGCTTTCCGAGAAAGGTGGGATCTACCGGACCAAGGCGAACTGTCTTCGGATTTGTGAGGGGGGGCCGATTGCCGTCGTCTATCCAGAAGGGGCTTGGTATGCACAATGCGACCCGCCCGTGCTAGAGCGGATCATTCAGGAGCACCTCATCGACGGCCAGATCGTCCGCGACTACCTCATCACCCTGAGAAAACTGGGGGATCAGAGATAGTCTCGAGTTTCGAGCTCCTAGTTCCGCCGCCATGCTCCTTCATCGCCCGCGACGATTTCGCGTTAGAATTTCAATCCGACCGCTCTCGTCAAGAACTCGACGAAAGGTGCTGCCTGCTTGCAGGCTGAAGTAAAGCGGCCCAAGAAATCTCTTGCGCAGACATCCTCTTCTTCGACCGATGTCATAGCGACGAAGTCTTTTCGTTTCAAATCCTCGATGAGTGGGTGCGATGGGTCGTAACCTCGAGGCGGATTTTTCAGAGTGTCTCCGCCCAAAGTCCAGTTCTTTTTGAATGACTCTCGCCTGAGAATCCGCTTCCACCTCTTCGGGTCCTCGATCATTTCATCCCTTATCTTGGTTAATGTCTTGCTGTCTGGATGCCAGAGTCCCGTTCCGACGAAGATATTGGAGGGTTCAAGGTGAAGGTAGAATCCCGGTGCGTGAACGTCTTTGGCGTCTTCGTGTCGAAACTGAGCTGAAGCCGCTATCTTGTAGGGGCTCTTGTCCTTAGAGAATCGAGCGTCTCGATAAATGCGGAACATAGAGCCGCCTACCGGCCGAGGGTCTGCACGGAAATGGGGGCTGACCTTGGCTAGATGGGGTGCAAAATCAGAAATGAACCGCAGCAGGGGATCCCGAACATCGCGCAAATAGCGCTCTTTGTTGTCTGCGAACCAATCGCGCCGATTGTTCTTCTTCAACTGGCGCAGAAAACGAAACAGGTTGGGCGAAAAGTAGGGTTGTCGGGTCATTTGTTCCTCTCGTGCTCCCCGGCGATGCTTGGTAAAGATGGTTGGCGTCGATCCGACGAAGATCGGAGTTTCAGCCGCGCCAAACCCACCATGAAAAAAGACAAACCATGATGACAGCCAGCGAAATCTTGGCTACCAATCCCAAGAACATACCGACGACAGTCCCGAAACCGCTTCGAAGACTGGTGCGTATCTCCCTGCTGATTATGAGCTCCACGAGGACCGAGCCGACGACGGGCCCGAGTATCAAACCCGGGATGCCCAAAAAGACCCCGACAATGGCTCCCAAGACGGCCCCGAGCATCGCCCACCGGCTGCCTCCGAGTTTCTTGACGCCTGCAGCACCGGCCAGGTAGTCGAGGCTATAGGCGGCCACGGCGATTCCGACCAGGATCAGGAGATGCCACGGGCCGACCGGATTGAAATCGGTCGCCACTGCGTAAATGACCGCCCCGGCCAGAATCAGAGGGGTACCGGGAATAAGCGGCAAAACAGAGCCCAACAGTCCTCCCATGAGCAGGAGGGCCACAAGGACATTCACCATGGTCATCGTCATGTGCATAGGGAGCATTCTAGCTCCAGGAACCACGATGTCAGAAACAGGATTTCATCCGGTAGACGAGATTACGCTCTACCGTGGGGAAGGATTTGAAGACAATGTGACCGAGCGGCGAACGCTCAAATCAAATTGGCGCGAAGGAGCGTCTCTTCAACGAGCTCGTACACATAGTCCTCGAGCTGAAGTTTGCTCGTCTTGTCACACTCGACGAACTGCACACCGGCTCCCTCTAAGTAACAGTTCTTGGTTTCGCCGTGGGGGTTGCTCCATGCGACCCGACAGTCGACCTCGAGCGGCGATTCGTTTCTGAGCGTGCAGAAGGTGAGTTTCACGCGACTATCGATACCGAGGGGTGCTGTGGCATGTACGTAGGCACCGCCAGTGCTGATGTCCTGAAGCCTCCCGGAGAAGAAGCTGGTCGTCGTCTCGCAAAGAACATCGGTTTCTGTTGGGACTCGCAAGAACTGCAGGGGCAGTGTCGAGCGATAGCTCTGTTTCGAAGACGGCGGCCCGAAATCCGGCTCATTCGAGCCCGGTTGGTACATACCGGAGAAAATGCTCTCCAATGTAAACTGGATTTCCTTCCATTCCTTTTCCTGGCCGGCGTCAAGGGAACCGCCCTTGCTGTTGCGCAACGCGTATAGTTTGGAGTACTCGCGAAATACGTCGACAACCGGGCTGCTGGTTGGGATCATGGCAACCTCCTGTACTATGCGTTTCTAACGCAAAACCCGTTCCACTTGGTGGTTGGTCTCGAGGCGCCACCAGGCGTTACTAACTAAGTCATCTCGAATCAGTTGTTTGTGCGAACCCGGCTGTGACCCCTAGGCCGACGTCGAGAGCCAACCATAGCGGCCTCCCAGCGTATCTCGCTCTGTCTGGGGGCGATAGCCTACGCCGGGGCGAGAATACTGTAGGTTTTTACCATCAGTAGAAAGCAACAAAATGTCACATTCCTCGTGGAACGTAGTCACACGAGAGTGTTTATGTTCTTGGTGCAGGTGTTGGCACGGTTGCTTTTTTTCAAGAACAGGATTCGTGATAAAATACCCCCATCTAATCAAAAAAGGTCTTTTGCAGGTCCTATGTACGTGCCGGGTGCGCGTGGTGTGACGACAGGTTGATTGGCGCAGTCGGGACGCCTTTCGGTTGTAAACTTTTCACAAAGAAGACTTTAGTGAACGACACAGAGCGATAGGGCGATAAACCCATGGAGAACGACCCGCTGGACTTCTTCGATCCCAAATTGGAGCCTGATCCGGCCCATCGACCTCGAGACGGCGGCACGCGTGCGGAGCTCGTCGGCTCCACGAGTCAAGTTCCGATATCAGAAGTCTTGAAGACCATTTGTCAAATGGAATTGAGCGGCGACCTTCAGATTGTCTCCGGACGTTCGATGAGAACGCTGTACTTCGACCGCGGTTTCATTGTTTTTGCCGGCAGTAACCTGAAGAAGGACCGCTTGGGCCAGCGTTTCATCGATTCCGGGTATGTGTCGCAGAAAGAGATCGATGACGCCTTCCGTCGGAGCGGAGGTCGCAAGCGCATTGGAGAGGTCTTGATCCAGGAGGGGGTTCTCACTGAGGAAGGGCTCGGAAGAGAAGTCGCACGTCAGGCCAAGCGGATCGCACTCACCACTTACGTCCTCGACAATGCTATTTATAGCTTCGATGAGCGCAAATGCGCCATCCCAATGGAGCTCCGATTGGGGCTATCCGTCTATCGAATCCAGCTGGAAGGCATTCGCTACATGGGCAACGGACAGCTCATTCACAAGGCGCTCGGTTCTTTCGACCGAGCCGTACGAGTCGGGAAGGTTCCACCTTTTAGCTTCAAAGAGTCAGAGCTCCGTCCTATTGAGCGAAAAATACTGGAACGGGCGGCAGAGACAAGCCGTCTGCGCCGGATCATGGAGGTCGTTGGGGAGGAAGAAGAAGATGTGATGCGGGCTGCCTACGGTCTTCTCTGTGCGAACATCCTCGAATACGCTGACACCAAACCCGGAGAGCGAAGAGTTCAGGTGGAGACGGATTCTTTCCTGCTTTCTTCTCTGGAAAGAACTCGAGTGGCCGCCCCCACCAACGTGCGACAAGAAGTACTGCTGCTTTTTGACGACCTCGAGTCCGCCTCCGCAGGTGAACTGTTGAACGTGGATGAGGAGGCCGACGAGGAGGAAATCGAGCGCGCCTACGAAAAGCAACAGGAAGAGTGGAAAAAGAAGCAAGTGCTCGTGGCCGATGAGAAGTCCTTGTTCGTCAAAGTCGAAGAGATCAGACGGCGCTTGGCTGAGGCGCGTGAGCGAATGCAGGAAAGCAAAACGAAGGAGGATTCGACAGAAGAACGCTCTTCGACGGCGCCTGACGAGGTTGAAGACCCCATCGAGGAAGAGTTCGAGATTCCGTTCGAGGACGAAACGGACATCCCTGGAGACGTAAGTGAAGACACACTGGATGAAATGGACATATCCATTGAAGACGAAGATCTATTGATGGCGGAGGGCGCGGAGTCACCGCTCGAGGACGACGCGCAGGCGTTCGATGAAGAAGAGATGATGACGGACTCGCCGTCCGAATTTGATTCCACAGACTACGATTTCGATGAGATGCAGTCGGTGGCCATCGTCGAGGAGCCGACTCCGGTCGAGCCTGAGGAATCCACGGAATCCAGTCCGCAAAATTCAAATAAAACCGAGGAGATTGCCGGCAGAGTAGGGAAGCTGCTCTACGATATCAAGGTCCGCAATGCCGTGAACGACAAGGAAGGTGCCATCTCGCTCATGTACGAGGTGGTGGAGTTGATGCCTCAGAACGCCAAGTACGAAGCGAGGTTGGCGGAAGCGTTGGCGTCGCACCCCGTACTGTCCAAGAAAGCCGAGCGGCACTTTCGGCGGGCTCTATCTCTCGAACCTCAAAGCGCCGACCTCCACTTTCGTCTGGGACGGTACTACCAGAACTACAAGATGAGGTCACGTGCCATAGCCGAGTTCAAGACAACGCTACGGATCGATCCCGGACACTCCAAAGCTCGAAGCGCGCTCGTGGAGATCAAGGGCTCGAGCGATAGGCCCATGGGACAGTTGTTCAAAAAGATTTTTGGCTGACATCCAGCCCTCCCTCTTGATGTGGCGGCACAGAGCCATACTGACACCGTCTCCCTCGTTTGACCTGACCCGACATTTCCGCACAAGATTAACTCGCTAGGATCGAATGGAGCACATATATGGCGGATCTCATCATTGGTGCGATAGCTATGGCTGGGTTTTTACTGTTCTTCAATTATGTTCGTGAGAGCAAACTGATACTGTCCTGGTGGCACTGGGCGCTCATTGTGCTCGGCTTTCTCTATGCCATTTTCGTCCTTGAAGTCATTGTGAGTTTCTTGGAGGAAGGGTCGGTTCAAGCTGCCCTGGTCATAGGAACTCTTCTTGGATTTGGAGCGATTGTGTGGGGCGTGGTGGTTGGCCGTTTCGTCGTGGCGCGTGCTCGAAGGGGGCAACGGAGTGAGGCATGAAGGACACAGATTTCGATCGACGCGAAGTTCTGAAAGCCATGGGAATGGGAGCCGCGGCTCTTGGTGTGGGACTCGCTGCGCCGACGATTGTCGCGCGTACCGCGCGCGGCGAGCTGCTTCAATCCGAGCAGGAGTACGGCGGGTTCACCGTGGAGAGGATGCCGGCTACGGATGCCTATGAGGTCGACCCCAAGGTACTCAAGCCAATACGTGAGAAATACACGATCTTCAGCCGCAATGAATGGGACCCGCTCCGCCAGGACCGGCCGGAAACGAAGCGGAACCTACTCCACGATCGTCTGCTGGAAGGGCGAGGCAAGGTTCCTAACCAAACCCGACTCGACTATGCGTTGATGGCGGCTTCATGGGCAACTGCCGGAAATGGTGGGCTGGGACGGTATGGGTGGACCACACAAACGGGGCAGATCAGACAAATCGAGCGTCTCGGACTCGATCCTTGGGATCCGGCGGAGCTGGGGATGAACTGGGATGAGGCACGAGACGCGGTCAAACACGCGGCTCTGTTCTACGGTGCGTCCCTGGCTGGGGTGGCTGAGTTGAGTCCTCTATGGTTGTACTCCGATCACTTCGAGCCCACCGAGGAGGACCGAGAGAGGACGCTTCCGGTGCTCCAAGATGGCGACCGGTACGAGATGGCGGAGGATGCCTGGTACATTCCCAAATCGATGAACCGTGTCATCGCCTTAGCCTTCGAAGAAGATTATTACGCTTTGGCCAATTCTCCCGGTCGAATTGCCTCTGCTGCTGTTGGGAACGGCTATTCCAGAATGGCAAACACAGCTTTTTTCCTGGCCGAGTTTCTTCGGGGACTAGGTTATCGTGCCTTGCCTTCGGGGAACGGCGTCGGGTTGAGTATTCCCATTGCCGTCGACGCAGGTTTGGGAGAAGTGGGCCGGATGGGGCTCTTGTTGACGCCCAAGTACGGTCCTCGGGTACGTCTCGCCAAGGTTATTACCGATATGCCACTCGGCGTCGATGCACCTATCCGATTCGGCGTTCAGGAGTTTTGTGAGGTTTGTAAGCTGTGCGCCACTCATTGCCCGAGCGGTGCCGTCAGCGACGGGCCGCGTACCTGGGAAGGAAAGTCAGCTTCCAACAATCCGGGGGTATATAAATGGTACGCCGAACAAGAGAAGTGCTATGACTTCAATGGATTCAGTTGTTCCAACTGCAAGAGGGTATGCCCCTTCAATAAGCCCAACAATTCCTGGTTGCATCGTCTGACTCGTGCCGTCGTCGAGGGACGGATCGACGCCCTGGACACCGTGATGGTGAAGCTCGATCAAGCCAGCGGTTACGGTGAGCAAATCGACAGCTCTGATTTTTGGCGGATGGATGGATCGAAAGGGATCACCGCACGCGAGAAGATGTAGGCCGACCCGCCTACGCCGTTGGCAGTCGTCTCCGGTCAACGGCTACCGCCTCCGTCGCTGGTTCGATCAATGAGCCAGCGACTGCGGCGAGTCTCGCCGAAGCAATGCGAAGGCGGACGGCGAGGCGTCGCCGTAGCTCCGCCCCTGAGTTCAGACGTGCGGAGCGAAGGCGGGCTGCTCGACTGCTCGATTCCTTCCTAATACGGAACCTGCGTCCCCAGCCACTGACGGCTGATGGCATCGCTCATCGTCAAGCCGATGATGATTAACAACCAAACGAATCCAGTCGCGGCAAAGGCCCAAGTCAGCCTGCTCGTATAGCGTAGGTGCATAAAATATAGGAGCACCAGCAGCGCCTTGATGGCAGCGATAGTAAGGGCGATATAGGTGTTGAAGATCCCAAGATCGACGTATGCCACTGCCACCGTGATCGCCGTGAAGACCATGAGTGCAGCAAATACCGCGAAATAGATCCCGATTGAAACGGCTGGGTGTGAGTCCTTCATGCGTGCCTTCCAATCAAGTACAGCAAAGGGAAGAGAAAGATCCAGACAATATCCACGAAGTGCCAATAGAGCCCCATCATCTCAATTGCATTGGGATTCTCGAGGAAGTGACCCCGCAAGGCCAATACGAGGAGTAGGGCGAGGATTCCGATTCCGATGATCATGTGCAAAGCATGCACCCCGGTCATGGCGAAATAGAACGAGAAAAACAGTTGAACGGCCCGCTCGCCAGGCGCGGCAACCTTTGGCACCGTTGGTCCGGGATGATCGGCTGCGGAATTAGAGACGTGAGGCGCATCGCCGGCTGAATGTTCGGGATACGCAAAGTTTGCCCCGGGTATCAGGTGCTCCTCATACTTGTGGTGGTACTCGATGGCTTTGATGCCCAAGAATGTCGTTCCCAGGATCATCGTGCCGACAATGAAGGTGACTAGACTATTGCGACGCCCCTTTTCCGCAGACCGCACGGCCAACGCCATGGTCAAACTGCTTCCAATGAGCACGACGGTATTGATGGCGCCCAGCATGACGTCCAGGTGGTGACTTCCCGAAGCAAAGGCTTCCGGATACCTCGTGCGGTAGATGGTGTATCCGGTAAACAGACCACCGAAGAACATGATTTCGGTTACCAGAAAGGCCCACATGCCGAGACGGGAGGCCTCGGTCTGCTGGTCGAAATCGTCGAACTGGTGGGCAACCACCGAGGGCGTCTCAGACAACTGGAACCTCCTGCGGCTTGTAATCGTAAGCTTCCTCGTTGACTACCGGAGTTTCCGGGAAGTTCTCCGTGGGCGGTGGAGAGGTCGTCTGCCACTCGAGCCCCTTTGCCTTCCAAGGGTTGTTTCCCGCTGCCGGGCCGTAGAAAAGAGACCAGATGAAGTAGGCCAGCGGTATCGCATAGCCTACAGCGAGAACGGAAGCACCCGCGCTCGACAGTACATTGAGGATTTGAAACTCGTCAGGGTATTGGTGGTAGCGTCGAGGCATTCCCAAATAGCCCAGCAGAAACTGCGGAAAGAAGGTCAGGTTGAAGCCGACGAAGATGAACAAAGCCCCGAGCTTTGCCCAAGCCTCGGGATAGAGTCGTCCAGTGATCTTGGGCCACCAAAAGTGCAGACCGGACATGAATCCCATGACCGCTCCTCCGACCATAATGTAATGGAAGTGGGCGACGACGAAGTAGGTGTCATGGACGTGAACGTCGAGGGCCAATGAAGCCAGAATGAGTCCTGTCAGACCACCAATCGTGAAGAGCCCAATGAATCCCAGAGCGTAGAGCATGGCGGAGTGGAGCTCGATCGATCCCTTGTACAAAGTCGCCGTCCAGTTGAAGACCTTGACCGCCGAAGGAATAGCCACGAGGAAGCTGAGGGCGGCAAATATGATTCCTGCGTAAGGTGACTGTCCACTGACGAACATGTGATGGCCCCAAACGATGAAGCCAAGTGCGCCAATGGCGATACTGGAGGCGGCGATGAACTCGTATCCGAAGACCCGCTTGCGGGAGAAGCAAGTAATGGTCTCGCTCACCACACCCATGGCAGGTAGGACCATGATGTAGACCACGGGATGGGAGTAGAACCAGAACAGATGCTGGAAAAGAAGGGGGTCGCCTCCCAATGCCGGATCGAAGATGCCGATGCCGAACAACCTTTCAATGCCCACCAGGAGAACGGTGATCCCAATGACCGGCGTGGCGAGGATCATGATGAAGCTCGTGGAGTAATGGGCCCAGATGAATAGCGGCAGTCGGAACCAGGTCAAGCCGGGCGCTCTCATCTTGTGGATTGTGACGAGGAAATTGAGTCCGGTGAGGATGCTGGCAAATCCCGTGACGAAGATGCCTACGGCCGTCAAAATGACCTGGCTATTGGAATAGGCGCTGCTGTACGGCGTGTAGAACGTCCATCCGGTATCAACGCCCCCCAAGAAGATGACGGCTAACGTCAAGAGCCCACCGAGTGTGAAAATATACCAGCTCGCTAAGTTGAGCTTCGGAAAGGCCAAATCCCTGGCACCGATCATGATAGGTATCAGAAAGTTGCCTAGAACGGCGGGAATGGATGGCACCAGAAAGAAGAAGATCATGACCAAGCCATGCATTGTGAAGAGCTTGTTGTAGGTGTCCGCTTGGACCAGATCACCCGCCGGAGTCAAGAGCTCCAGCCGGATCATCACGGCGAACAGTCCGCCGATGACGAAGAATCCGGTGATGGAAAGGAGATAGAGAATGCCAATGCGCTTGTGATCGAGCGTCAGTAGCCAGGACTTCAGTCCGTAGTCAGCATTGAGGTAATGCTCGCGCGGAATGGCCGCGTTCGTCGTATTCATGATTCTGTTACACCTGTCTGTGTCGGACTCAGCGACTTTATGAAGGCGATGAGCTGCAAAAGCGATTCCTCGCTTACCAGACCTCGGAAAGCAGGCATGAGATCCCTGTAACCATCCACGATTTTGGCTCTCGGGTTGAAAATGGACTCGCGAAGGTAGTCGTCATCGACGGTCACGGTCTCGCCACTCGTCAATAGCACCGTCGAGCCGATGACACCGGTGAGTGAAGGACCGCGCTCGAGGTCACCCGCTTGATGGCAGGTTTTACATCCGTACTGCTCGAAGAGCCGCTCACCCACCGCCACCGGAGATTCCTCGGGGTCCGCCCCGGCAAGCCAATTTTGATACTCCAGTGGATCCATGACTACAACCCGCCCCCGCATCGACGAGTGACTCGTTCCGCAATACTCGGCACAAAACAAGTGATACTCACCAATTTTGGTGGCTTCGAACCAAAGAGTCGTGTAACGCCCGGGAACGACGTCTTGTTTGACGCGGAAAGCGGGAACGAAAAAGCTATGAATGACGTCCTCGGTCGCCAACGTCAGCCGGACGGCACGACCTAACGGAATATGGAGCTCGTTGATTTCTCGTCTACCGTTCGGGTGTTGGAGTTTCCACATCCATTGCTTTCCCACCACGGATATGTTCAGAGCATCTTCGGGGGGCCGTGCATAATTGAGGAAGAGACTTACCGACCAAATCAGCAGCACGACGGCGATGCCGAACGGGATGGCGGTCCATATGAGCTCCAAAAAGATGTTGCCATGGATGGGTGAGCCCGCTTCACTTACCGACCTGCGACGGTATCTCACGACAAAAAAGAAGATGACCGCGAAAATGAGCGCCGACATCCCAACCGTGAAAGCAACTTGAGCCCACCAGAGCAGATCGTATTGAGCTGCGTAGGTGGAGGCCTGTTCGGGTATCAGAGGGAACTTCTCAAACATGATGCTCTTTCAATATCACCTTCCCGCGGTGTGCTCGGCCTGGCGGGCAAGACGGGTTTTTTTTCTGTCCCGGAGAAAGCCGGGTACCATGAACATGCCCAATCCTACGACGGTGACCAGTGCGGCGAAGCGAATAGCGTTCATGATGACGAATCCGTACTTGCCGGTCGTAGGGTCGTAATGAAAGCAAAGTAGCAGTACTTGATCTACAGCGCTGCCGATGCGGTTGGCCGCGGCTTCGACGAGGCCCAGCCGCAGGTCTCGAGTGGGAAACTCGACGCCATAGAAGTAGCGCGACACCTTACCTGTCGGAGTCAAGACCATGATTCCGCTTGCATGGGCGAACTGATCGCGTGCCGGTACGTAGACGTAACGGAAGCCCACCGCCTCGGTCAGCCGGCGAATCGACTCCTCACTTCCCGTCAAGAAATGCCACCCCTCCGCAGCCCCGGGTCGGTTGTAGCGCTCGAGATACATGCGTTTCTTGGTGAGGGCCAGGACAGGAGTTTCTTCGGGATCGAAGCTCACCGTCACAACATCGAACTCCTGACCTGCCGTGAACGATAGTGCTCTCAAGCTGCGGAGGACCCCGTTCAAGACTTCCGTACAGAGCATCGGGCACTCGTAGTAGACGAGTACCAGGATGACCGGCTTTTCACCGAAATAATCACCGAGTCGAATCTCTTTTCCTTGTTCGTCACGAAAAGCGAGATCGAGAGGAACCTGCTCGTCCAGGCGTTGATCGATACCTATTTGTTCCAGAAACTCAGGTGAATACCCTTGACCTTCGGTCGTCGTCACACCTGCGAAGGTGATCAAGGCGAAGAAAGCCACGAATAAAGAGATTCCCGGGAGCCGTCGTTTCATTGTTAGCTACTCCTCGTTGCCGGCGCTTGGTGTCTGCGATTTGGGCAAGCCACGCTCGGCCAGCAGACCAATGGCCCTGTCGATTGGAATGCGAACGATTCCCGCTTCGCGGTCGATCCAGCCGTAGGAATCGAGGACCTCGTTCTCTGCCGCTTTCATTTCATCCATGTCCAGGGGCGGAGCGACCTGAAGACGAGGTCCGGCGAACGGTGCCCTCGAGCCTTCGAGAGGGGAGGGCGGCGTGTCTTTGCTCGCCCGATAGTCGATGACGAGGCCGAATAAAAAGTACATGGACACGACACCCACCACGACGAACCCCAGCGTCATCAGCATGAGCATCAGGGCGGCTTTGAGACTGGCGTCACTGGTCTCGTGGCCGCGGCCACTGCCTTTCTTAACGGGTTCCATATTCAACCGCCTCCTCCGTTGCAACGGCTTCTGTGAAGCGAGGGTCGTTGACCGGCAGAACGGGTGTGGACGCGAGCTGCCGCAAAAAAGCAGCAATCCACAAACCTCCGATGCCGATGGGTGCCAGGATGTCCATCCAGTGGATGGTCAGTTCGCTCGAGTACGCCGGTGCAACCAGCCAAATAGTATCGATCAAACGCAGCAGCAATAGGGCGATAGCCACTCGCGATAGAACTCGGGCACTCCGTTTGGCGGTCCTCGAAAGTAGGATGGCAAAGGGCACCGCGAAATGAAAAACCACCAAAATCAATCCAATCCATTGCCATCCGCCCCGCGTACGGTTGAGGTACCAAGGAATCTCCTCCGGCAAATTACCGGTCCATGTAATGAGGTACTGCGAGAACGCGAGATAGGCCCAAAGTAGGACGAAGGCGAGGAGCAGGTTCCCGAAGTCGTGGAAGTGGGATGGTCTCATGCGATCCTTCAGCGGTTCGTCCGCCGAGAGGAGTAACAGGATCGGTACCATGAACGCGAGGGCCGTGAGTATGAGTCCGACGATGAACTGGAGACCGTAAATCGTCGAGAACCAATGCGGTTCGATAGACATGATCCAATCCACCGCAGCAAAAGAAGCCGTGAGCGCAAAGAGGAGCAAACCCAAGCCGCTTCCCAGTTGGAACCGGCCGGCCACCGAAAGGCCGCCTTGGTCTTGCTGCCGAGACCACCGGGTCAGTAGAGTCGTCAGACCTATCCAGATAATGAAATAGATCCCCGCCCGGACCAGGAAGAAAGTCACATTCAAGTAAGGTGCCTTGTGCTCGAGGAGCGTGTCACCGCCAACATGCCCCGGGGCCGCCCAGACATAGATTCGGCTCAAGCCGATGACTATAGGGATGAAGCCAATGGCCAGGAACCACAGCGTGCTTGCGGCAGCTTCGAATGAACGACGGCCTATCCAACCCCACTCACCCGTGATCAGATGTTGGAGCATCAGCAAGGCCAGTGAACCGAGAGCCACGCTGATCCACAAGAGGTATCCGACCAAATACGACCGGAAAAATTGATCCGGAGAAGCAAAGGCACCCACGATACAGGCCGCCAGTGCTACGACTCCTATGATCGAGGCACGCCTTCCCAGTCCGCTCAGCTTGTCCGTCAAAACCTTCGGCAAACTCACTGTCCCATCTCCTCCAGCCTCTGGCGCTCCGTCGGAGGCACGTCTTCGAGGGTCGCTCGCTGACTCAACTGGAGGGCCCTTATGTATGCCGCGATTGCCCAACGATCTTTTGGAGAAATGCGGGAGGAGTAGTCCACCATGGTCCCGAAGCCATTGGAGATGACATCGTAGAAGTGGCCGACTGGCATATTGAGAAGTCTTTCCTCGTGGAAGGATGGTGGACGGCGGAATCCCCTCTGAACGATCATCCCCTCGCCGTTACCCAACTGCCCGTGGCAAGGTGTGCAAAAGATGTCAAAACGTTCGTGACCCCTTTCCAGAACTTCGCGGCTTACTTGGAAGGGAACGCTGTCGGCTATCTCCCCATTGATGCGCCCATAGTAGAAGTGCAGGTTCTCTCGGAGCGCTCCGCGGGCGATCGTGCCGTTGACATACGGACGGGCAGAGCGGCCATCCTCGAAGAAATCGCTGGCTTCGAGAGCTTCGAAACGCGGTTGGTCGTGCATGTCCTGGCGACACCCAGTTGCCAAGAGCATGGAGACGACGACAAACGTTGCTCCCTTCAAGGAACGAGTCGACAAGATGTTGTTAGTGCTCAACTTCTGTCACCTCTCGGGCCTCGAGACTTTCCAGAAAGCGCCACGTGTCATCACGGGCAAACCTCGGGTCTGTGGCTTCGATACAGAGGAAGAATTTGTCTCGGCTCGCAAGCTCGAAGCGCGGCACATTAAACACCGGGTGATAAGGCATCGGAAGACCGTTCATCGCGAGCATGCCGACTACCGCAGCGACGGCTCCGCCGAGCACGGTGAGCTCGAAGGTCACAGGAATGAAGGCCGGCCAGCTATGGAGCGGCTTGCCACCGATATTGATAGGGTAGTAGAGCACCGTGCCGAAGTACTGGATGGCGTATCCCGCTAGCCCTCCCAAAACGGCACCTGCGAGCACCAGGAGTGGAAGACGGTGCTTCTCCTTGCCGAGTGCTTCCGCGAGGTGATGAACCGGAAATGGCGTATAGGCGTCCATGGCCCGATAGCCCTCTTCCCGAGCTTTGTTGGCCGCGGACAAGAGCTCATCCGGACCGTCGAACTCGGCCATGAGTCCGTAAATCGATGGTTTGGAATTTGTTTTCATGCCTCTCAACTCAAATGTCTCGTTCTACTTTGAAATCTTGGACTCCGGCTTGGGCAGCAACGTCTGAACCTCGAATATAGGAATCATGGGTAAGAACCGGAGGAACAAGTACAGTAGAGCCAGGAACAGCCCAATCGTTCCTACATAAGTGGACCAGTCCCACATCGTCGGGTTGTACATCTCCCACGACGAAGGTAGGAAGTCTTGGCTCAGGCTGGTCACAATGATGACGAACCTCTCTAGCCACATGCCGACGTTGACAATGATGGAGATGACGAAGAGAACAACGAGGTTCGAGCGGACCTGTTTGAACCAAAGAAGCTGCGGCACCAGAACATTGCACAAAATGAGTGCCCAGTATTGGACCGCGTAAGGACCGGTCAAGCGATTGAAGATAGCGAATCCTTCGTACTCACTACCGCTGTACCAGGCCATGAACATTTCCATCCCATAGCCGTAAGCCACGATAAGGCCGGTAGCCAACATGACCTTGGCCATGAAATCGAGGTGCCGCTTCGTGATGAAGTGTTCCAGTTTGTAAAGGGCTCTAATGGGTATGGTCAGCGTCAAAACCATGGCGAAACCCGAAAAGATGGCTCCCGCTACGAAGTACGGCGGGAAAATCGTTGTATGCCAACCCGGAATGATGGAAATGGCGAAATCGAAGCTCACCACGGTATGGACCGAAACGACCAGAG
Source organism: uncultured Acidobacteriota bacterium (assembly GCA_963697355.1). GTDB lineage: Bacteria > Acidobacteriota > Vicinamibacteria > Marinacidobacterales > DATDRI01 > CAVONV01. The sequence continues at coordinate 92,142 of CAVONV010000011.1, read as the reverse complement.
GCGTCGCTAAACCTGCCAGAAGAAGATAGGCTGTTTCGTAGCGGCTCCAGTGGACGGCGGAGCCTCGCCAACCCATGGCAAGAAGACCGTAGAAGGTTTTTACGAACGGGTTCTTGGCGCGATCGCGCATACTCGCGAGATCCGGTAGGAGCCCTACGAACCAGAACATCAATGACACGGTGCCGTAGGTCGATACGGCAAAGACATCCCAAACCAGGGGGCTTCTAAACTGAGGCAAGAGTCCCATGGTGTTGGGATAAGGAAAAACCCAGTAGGCCAGCCACGGTCGTCCCATGTGGATGAGGGGGAAGAGGCCCGCACAGGCCACAGCGAACAGCGTCATGGCTTCCGCCAACCGGTTGATGGAGTTTCGCCAGTTTTGGCGCATCAAGAGGAGGATGGCCGAGATGAGCGTGCCGGCATGACCGATTCCAATCCACCAGACAAAGTTGATGATGGCAAATCCCCAACCTACGGGGATGTTGATGCCCCAAATCCCGGTTCCTTTGACGAACAGGTAGGCCACCGACAGGAGAAGGGCGTTGGCCAGGATGAAAGCGATTGCGAAGCCGAGGATCCAGTGCCGCGGAGTCTTGCGACTCAATGGGATCCCGGTGACCTTGTCGGTGACCGAAGCGTAGGTGTGGCCGGGCTCCACCAGAGGTGGTTGTTTTGCCGAAGCGGGTGAGGTGGCCATATCGGATTAGCTCTCCTCGAGCTCTGGGTTCGGATTTCGAAGCTTGGCAAGATACGTGGTACGAGGTCGAACGTTCAGTTGCGTGAGAATCCCATAGTTCCTCGGATCTGCCTTGAGCCTAGAGACCCTCGAGTCCCGATCGTTGATGTCCCCAAAGGTAATGGCCTCGGCGGGACAGGCCCCTTGGCAGGCCGTCACGACATCTCCGTCGGCCAGGGTTCGGTCCTCGCGCTTCGCTTGGATGCGTGCGACATTGATCCTTTGAACGCAGTAGGTGCATTTTTCCATCACGCCGCGGGTGCGGACGGTGACATCCGGATTGGCGAGAAGCTTGGCGACAGGCGTATCGTAGTCACTGTATTGAATGAAGTTGAACCGTCGCACCTTATAAGGACAGTTGTTCGAACAGTACCGAGTGCCCACACAGCGGTTGTAAACCATTTCGTTCAGTCCTTCGGGACCGTGAGCCGTAGCACCGACCGGACAAACCGGTTCGCAGGGGGCGTTCTCGCAATGCATGCAGGGGACGGGTTGGTGTACAGTCCCCGCGGGATCGTCGGGGTCCCCTGTGTAGTAGCGGTCCACTCGGATCCAGTGCATTTCGCGACCGCGCATGACCTCCGTCTTGCCCACCACCGGGATGTTGTTCTCCGATTGACATGCCACCATACAGGCGTTACAGCCGGTGCATTGATTGAGGTCGATGACCATTCCCCAAGCGTAGCCGTCGTTGTTCTGATGGGGGTAGAGCGTCATGTCCTCATCGGGCTCGTGACCGAGCTCGTGGGCGAAGTCCGGGTGCTCGCGGTAGTCCGCCAAAGAGGCCTCTCGAATGAGATGGCGTCCCTCCATGACATTGTGGTTCTGAGTGGAAGCGAGCGAGTGTCGTTTGTCCGTCTTTGTGATCTCGATACCCGCATCCATCCAGGGAAAACGGGACGTGCGAAGTCGATAGGCATTGAACCCCACTCCCGTCCCGACTCGACCCGACTTGGTTCTTCCATAGCCCAAGTGCACCGTTATCGTGTATTTTGATTGGCCGGGAGTGATCCAAATCGGTGCTTCAACACTCAGGTCGTCCTTCTTGAGCTCGACGACATCTCCATTCTCGAGGTCCAACGCGTCGGCTGCTGGTCGGCTGATGAGGGCTGCGTTGTCCCACGTCAATCGTGTTGATGCCCTCGGAAGCTCCTGGAGCCAACCGTTATTGGCGAATCGTCCATCGAAAACCGACGAGTCGGGGCGGAAAACAAGCTCGAAACCATCGGTTGTCGTTGATGGAGAAGGGAGCCGCGAGTCGAGCCCTTCCTGCAAAGAGGCACTTTGAGGCTCGTAGTTTGTCTCCGGAACGATTCCATCGTGAAGCGCCCTGTCCCAAGAGAACTTTGGGTTCTGGCTTTTCCAATAGTTTTGGATGATTTCGTGGGCAGACGGTTCGGGCTGACCTAGAAATGTAGACAGAATCTCGTGAGACGTTTTGCCTCCATAGAGAGGCTCTATTAAAGGTTGTACTATCGAAGCGGTTCCATCGAAGGCTCGGATGTCTCCCCACGACTCTAGATAGTGTGCCTGGGGAATGTGCCAATGACAGAGATCCGCCGTCTCGTCTTCGTAGAGGCCTGAGTGCACGCGGAAAGCGACCTTGTCCAAGAGGGCCGCGAAATCAAAGTCTGCCGGAGCGTCATAGACGGGATTGGCTTCAAGAATGACGAGGTTGTCCACTCGACCTGCTCGCATGTCCTCGACCAGGTCGCGGAACGACGCGGTTTGAGACGAGCTTCCCTCGGGAGATGCCACAATCGGATCCGTGTAGAAGACCGTACGGCCGTTGTTACCCAAGACCTCATTCATCGCATGGGCGAGAGCCTGTACCGCTGGAGGTTGGTGTTCTCCGGCGATGATTAAGCTCGCGCCGCGATGGGCTTCGAGGTCTTTGGCAACGGTTTCGACCCATTTTTCCGGCGCCGACGTGGGTGCATTGGAAACGGAAATACCGAGCCGACGAGCCATAGCACGGCTGAGTCCCTCGATTTCAGAGCCGCCTATTGCCAAACGATGGTCCGCCATGGCCCCGGTCAGGGAAGGTGTCGGTTCGACAACGTAGAGGCGATTCATGTCATCCGTGCCTTCCGAAACTCGGCGACGTTTCGCGAACTCGCGCGAATAGCGAATATGACCGGGTCCTAGATTCAGAAAGTCGGCATCGAGCGACACGATGACATCGGCGCGGTCCAGCCTGTACTGAGGCTCGAGAGCGCGGTCAAACGCGAGACGTGCGCCTTCCCAAACGTTGTCTCGAGAGACGGGCTCGTAATGATGCCATTTCGCTCGGGGATACTTGCCGAGCAGTTCCTGGATCTGGGCGACCAGGGTCGGGGAAGAGACGGAGGGTGTCAGTAGTCGAAGCCCCGCCCCCTGCCGAGCTTCCTCGGTCTCGAGTCTAACCGCGAGGTCGTTGAGGAAGGCACCCCAGGTGCTGATGGCACCGGCGTTTTTCACGCTTTGAGAGCGATCCGGATCATAGAGACACAGTATCGACGCCTGTGTCATCGTGTCGGTCGCCCCTAGACTTGCAGCATGTTTTTCGTTGCCTTCGATCTTGGTAGGGCGGCCCGTGTGACTTTCAACGAGAACTCCGGTCCCGGTTCCCTGCAGCCCCATTGCAGTAGCAAAGTAAAGAGGCTCACCGGGTACGATCTCTTCCGGTTGTTGAACGTATGGAAGAATCTTCTCCGTCGGCTGGCGTGTGCAAGCGCTCAATCCCGCCAATGCGAGCGAAGCAGCGGCCAATGACAGGAAATGACGGCGACTCACTGCGTCCGTCCATTCAGAAGCGCCTTGTGGGAATTCTCTCTCGAGGAGCTCTTGGAAGCCTTGGGTGTTGGCCAATTCCTCGAGGCTTCGCCAGTAAGCTTCGCCATTGGTGTTGGCGAGCCTTTCCCTGATCTCGGTCCAGTCGACGGCGGTGTCTTTCATCTTTTGGCTCATCAGCGATGACATACGGAACAATTGTCTAACCGCTGAATGTCGTATTTCTTCACTAATTCCTGTCCCAACGTGAGCTGATCGACCGGAGGAATCCACTCATAGTTGAAGACCTCCTCACGAGGGCGCACGAACCTTTCTGGTTCGCGGTGACACTCCAGACACCACTCCATCTGGAGGCTTTTTTCTTTCCACATGAGGGGCATCTGGTCCACCGTGCCGTGACAGGTATCGCAACCAACGCCCTTCTTTACGTGGATGCTGTGGTTGAAGTAGACGAAATCAGCAAGATCATGCAGACGATTCCATTCGATCGATTTGCCGGTCCGGTAGCTTTCTCGAACCGGCTCCAGCATGGGGCTCTCCTCCCAAATTTGGGAGTGACAAGTCATACAAGTCTCTGTGGGAGGGATCCCCGCAAAAGCGCTGCCTTCGACCGAGGTGTGGCAGTAACGGCAGTCGAGGCCGAGCCCGCTGACGTGGTGCTTGTGGCTGAAGGGGACGGGTTGTTCGCGGGCCTCCTGGGCCCGAGTGACATAGGGTGAACGCCCGATCTGAAGGATACCTCCGACGAGACCTCCCCCGACCACGAGGGCACCAACGATACTAATCTTCGAGAGTGAATTGAAGCTAGGATGGAAGATCTGTGCCATATACAATCCGCGCCGCGCTTAACAGCTCGTCCTCTCCAAATTTCCTCACCTCGGTTTAAGGGCTCTTTGTTGTTCCGACGGCTGCTCTCGACCGCGTTTCGAAGGCAGCTTTTCGGATCCCGCAAATCGCTTGCCACGGAAGCCTAGCGGCCAGGCCTCACGGAAGGCGGGTGCCTCCGAGGCGTTTTGAACGTCAGTTGGCCGTTCGGAGGCATGCGCAATTTAGCACGAGTAACCTATAGCTGTAAAGCGTTTTACGTGTATTTATGAGGCAAAAGAACTAACTGCTTACCGTACACATCTTTAGATGTGAATAAAAAGAGGGAAATCAAGAAATCCAGAAATCAAGAATTCAAGAATGGAGTCACAAGACGCCAGAAACAGCGAGGAAGGTGCAAAGGGCAGGATTCAAGCAATCAACGATACCGAAGCCTCGACTCCGCACGACGCCGCATTGGCTCAGGATTCCTGAATTCGTGATTTCTTGATTTCCTGATGTTCTTGCTAGACGGCGCCTAGCTGATTCTCATCGGCGCTCTTGTCTGGAATGTGGCTACAAACCCATTCGGCGAGGGCTGTTATTGTGAGACTTGGGTTGACACTGAGATTGGCTGGGACGATGGAGCCGTCACAGATGTAGAAATCGTCGTAACCGAAAACTCGGCCTTGCGGGTCAATGACCCCGTCTTCCGCCGTTTCACCCATCGGGCACCCGCCGAGGATGTGAGCGGTGGACGTCAGATTCAGCAAAACCTCCGGGAGCAGACTCTGAGGAATCCCGTCCATTTTCGCGGCCAGTCTTTGCGCGACGTCATTGGCGATCGGGAAGTATTTGGGCACTCGGGCGTCGGTACTCCATTCGGAGGTCAGTGTCTTGGTCATAGGCCAATACCATCGCCGTCGAAGGCGGAGATTCATGAAGTTGTCCAGGGGTTGCATGACGAGCAAGATGCCCGAGCGTCTCGCCCAGCCCATCGGATTTGCGGTACGGAGGAAATCAATCGGATGTCGGACGATGTTCCCGAGGAGACGTAGCCACCGTGGAACGTGACCACCACCTCCGGCCATCAAGGTCGCGAGAATGGACATGAAATCTTGTCCTGACGCATACCTGACCATTTCCACATGCGTGTCGTCTTTCGGGTAGAAACCGGAGGCAATCGCGATCCCTTTTGAATAATCGGCCCTGCTATCTCGGGTGGTCGCGCCGACGAGTGCTTCGCTATTCGTTCGCACTAGAGTGCCGAGCTTGGACGAGAGTCTGGGAAGTGAACCGACGTCAACGCAACGAAACAACAGTGGGACCGTTCCCAGTACTCCCGCTGCCATGACCACTCCTCGACTTCGAAAGCGGCGTTTTCGTCGGATGGGCCAGTCGGTGACACGATGTGTTTGGATTTCGTAACCGCCACTCGGCAGCGGACGGATATCGCTCACATCTGTTTCAGGGAAAATGGCAACGTCGCTTTGCTCGGCCAAGTAGAGGTAGTTCTTGTCGAGCGTGTTTTTGGCGTTGGTGCGACATCCGGTCATGCACCCGCCGCAAGAGTTGCAGCCGGTCCGCTCTGGACCTTCTCCGTCAAAGTAGGGGTCGGATACGGTCTCGCCGGGCTGACCAAAAAACACGCCAACTTGGGTGGGGTGATAGGTCTCGGCTCGGCCCATGTCTTCTGCGATGGACTCGAGCATATGGTCCAACTCGGTTTGACAACGTGCTGTGGTCGCCCCGAGCATGCGCCGAGCCGTCTCATAGTGTTCCGTGAGCTTTTCGCGCCAGTTGATGGACGCCGGCCATCCAGGATTCAGGAATACCTCTTCCGGAGGTTCGAGAAGAACGTTGGCGTAGACCAAACTCCCACCGCCCACCCCGGACCCATGAAGGACGAGGACGTCTCGAAGAAACGTGATGGCCTGGATTCCGTAGCAGAACAGCTTGGGCGACCATAGGAATTTCCTGAAATTCCAGTTGGTCTTGGCGAAATCCTCGGCTCGAAAACGTTTTCCTCGCTCCAATACCGCAACGCTGTAGCCCTTCTGGGCGAGCCGAAGCGCTGCCACGCTACCTCCGAAACCGGAGCCGACGACGATGAAGTCGTAATCCAACACGGTACTAGACGGAATTGCTTACGATGGCTCGACCTTACCTTCGAAAATGGAATAGATCGTTGGCAAAACGACCAAGGTGAGAAACGTCGAAAAGAGTATCCCGGCCACAAGGACTAAGCCGAGCGGGCGCTGAATCTCGGAGCCGGTGCCGCTCGATAAGATGAGCGGGATGATTCCTAGAATAGTGGTGAAAGTCGTAATGAGAACCGGCCGCAGTTTGGTGTTGCCTGCCTTGACAAGGGCCTCGCGCAGCGGGAAACGTTGCTCGCGATAGAGCCGAATTTGGTTGATGAGAACGATACCGTCTTGTACGCAAATGCCGGCGAGTGCGAGGAAACCCACAATGGACGGTACCGAGAGGTGTAGTCCGGTCAAATAGAGCATGAGCACCCCGCCGACCATGGCGTGGGGTACATTAAAGACGATCAGAAAAGCCTGCTTAAGAGAGTTGAATGTCGTGTAAAGGAGGATGAAAACGATGAGGATGGTGAGGGTGACGACGACCGAGAGTTGCCTCATGGCTCGGATCTGATTCTCGTAGGTCCCTCCGAAGAGAATGAAATAGCCTTCGGGTAAATCCAACGCTCGGATCTCCCGCCGTAGATCGGAGACCACACTTCCGAGATCACGATCCTCTACGTTGCATTGGACGAGAACGCGCCGAAGGGTGCCTTCCTTTCTGATGATAGGGGGTCCTTCGGACAGTCGTAACGAGGCAAGCTCTGAAAGGGGAACCCGTACGCCCGAGGGCGTATCGATCAAGATGTTCTCGATCTGTTCGATAGTGCTACGAAATGGCTCCTTGAAACGCACGAACAGGTCGTATCGCTTTCGGGTCTCGATGATCTGTGACGCCACTTTGCCGTTGAGAGCGATCTCGATGATCTCGGAGACATCGTTGACATTGATTCCATAGCGGGCGATTTTGTCCCGCTCGAGCTCGACCCGCAGTTGAGGCACCCCGCTCGTCTGCTCGACTTGAACGTCAACCGTCCCCGGCGTTGCTTCCACGATCTCCTCGACTCTTTCGGCGAATTCGTTCAACAAATCCAGGTCGTCGCCAAACAGCTTGACGGCAATGGCGGTCTTGGTGCCCGTCAGAGTGTGATTGATGCGATGCTGGAGTGGCGAGTTCAAAGATACGGAAACACCCGGGACCTCACCAACGAGAGCTCGAATGCTCTCTTGAATCTCGTGTATCGAGGTGCTTCTTTCCTCCTTGGGAACGAGAATGACATTGGCCTCGGTGAGATTTACGGGCTCGGCATGCTCGGCACCTTCGGCACGCCCGGTTCGGTTGACCACTCTCAAGACCTCGGGGAGCTTGCTTACTTCTTTGGAAATGCTGTCCGCGACGCGGGTCGACTCGTCGAGCGAAGTTCCGGGAGGAAGCAGGATATCCATGACTAAGGAAGACTCGTCCATTTCAGGCATGAACTCGGTGCCGATGAAAAAGACGGCTACCACGGCGCAGATGAAGAGCACCGCGCCGATGGCCAGCATCAGAGCTCGATGATCCAACGAAAAATCGAGAAGCGGGTTGTAGAGCTGTTTGAAGAACCGAATGACGGCGGTTTCTTGCTCCTTGGTCTCACGCCGGCGAAGGAAAAAGGCACAAAGGACGATGGTCAAAGACAGGGAAACGACGAGTGAGCCTAGAAGCGCCGTCGAGACCGCTATGGCCAACGGCACGAACATTTTTCCTTCGAGGCCGTGAAGTGTGAAAACCGGGGCAAAAGATGCCAGGAAGATCAAAGTAGCGAAGAAGATAGGCCGAATGACGTCTTGTGCACCGCGGCGGATGGCTTCCTGGTTGGTCGTGTCGCCCGCCTGAATATGACGGTAAATGTTCTCTGCCATGATGATGGAGGCATCGACCATCATCCCGATACCTACCGCGAGCCCCCCCATGGTCATGATGTTGATGGAAAGTCCAATCCACCGCATGAAGATGAAGGCGGTGACTAGAGACAGGGGAATCGTCATGGTGACCACAATCGTGGTGCGGAGGTTGCCGAGGAAAGCGAGTAGGACGAGGATGACCAATGCCGCTCCGAAGTAAAGGGCGTTTCTCACGTTCGAGATGGCGCGCTCGATCATCTCGAGTTGGGTGTAGAAGATCGACAGCCGGACCCGATCTCCCAGTGTCTGCCGCAATCGGTCGAGCTCTCTCTCAGTGCCGTGGATGGTATCCATCACGTTGGCGTTGTACTGATTTTGAACTGTGATGGCTACGATCTCTTCACCATTTTCGCTGGCGGCCCCTCGACGAAGGAAGGGACCAATTTGCACATCGGCGATTTGACGTATGAAGACGGGAAGACCGTTACGCTCAGCGACCACGATGTTCTCGATGTCCTCAATCGTTTCAATGCGACCCAAACCTCGTATCAAACGCTCCTCGGCACCTTCTACGAGAAAACCGCCAGATGAATTTCGGTTGTTGGCGGAAAGAACCACCAGCACGTGCCGTATGGTGATTCCGTAATTGATGAGCCGATTCGGTTCGATGAGTACGTGGTACTGTTTGAGCAATCCCCCGAAGTTGATGACGTTGGATACACCCGAAGTCGTTTGTAAGCGAGGTTTGATGGTCCATTCCGCGAGATCGCGAAGAGAGTACAAATCGTCCTCTCCGTCGAGTGTGAACTCCACTGCATCGGCAAACATGGACGACACCGGCCCCATGAAAGGTTCTTCTGTCGCCTCGGGGAGCGTCCCCTCGACCAGTTGAAGCTTTTCAGCCACCAACTGCCGGGCAAAATAGATATCCGTGCCGTATTGAAACTCCACCAAGACCAATGAGGTTCCCAACATCGAGCTGGATCGGACCCGCTCCACGTACGGCAGTGAGTTGAGCGCTGTCTCTAGGGGAAACGTAATGAGCGTCTCGATTTCCTCGGGTGCCATTCCGTGGTTCTCGGTGATGACAGTGACGACGGGAGCATTGAGGTTGGGATAGACATCGACGGGAAGCTGGCTCAGTGACCAAAGGCCGACCACGGCAAGGATCACCATGAGTAGGGAGATGAGAACTCGATTGTGCAGAACGAAGTCGGGAATCTTGTTGAGCATGAAGGAAGTCAGTGGGTGTGGCCGGCGTGGGGGTCGACCCCCTTCATTTGAAGGCTGGAGTCGATTTGGTGTTGACCTTGTACGATGACTTCCTGACCCTCGGCGAGACCGGATAGGATAACGACCATGCCATCGCGGTTTCTTGCTCCTGTTTCCACGACTTTTCGATCGAAATGGTCACCGTGATTCACGAAAACATACTGCTCGTTCTCACCGGTCAGTATCGCTTCTTCCGGGACCGCAAGAGCTCGCTCGTGCGAGCCTACGACGATTTGGACTTCCGCAAACATACCCGGTTTGAGGGCGAGGTCGGTATTGGGCACGAGACTTCGCATTTTGACCGTTCGCGTCGACTCGTCGACTGTTGCCCCCAAGTAAATGATCTTTCCTTCGAACGCCCGGTTCGGGAAAGCAGGAACGCTGAGCTTGACTCGGGTGGATCGGTGAACCCGGGGGAGGTCTTTTTCAAATATATCGGTCTCCACCCACACGCTGGAGAGATCGAGAATCTTATATATGCAGGTGCCGGGATCGATTTTTTCTCCTTTGACGACGTTACGTTCGATGACGACTCCCTTGATGGGAGAAGTCAGGTGAAAACTACATCCGGGAATCGTTTGATGTTCATCAGGCGGCTCTAGGATCTCGTCTTTGTTGAGACCCGTCAGCAGCAGCATTTTTTCGGCGTAGTGAGTATTGATCTGAGCCGACTTCAACTGCGCCTTGACTTCCAAGAAACGCCTCTCGGAGACGGCATCCTTCTTATATAGTCTGTCGATACGTTGGTACTCCGATTCGGCGAGCTCCAGCTCTGCTATGGCCCTTTCGTAGTCCGCTCGCTTCTTGCCCAGCTCGATGCTTTCGATACAGGCCAAGGTTTGGCCTTTATGGACCGTTTCACCCCAGTCGGCGAGGGCTTCGTTCACTCGACCGGGCACAACAGCGTTGACGTGAATCTCGTTGTTTTGATTGTTGATGATCTTACCCGTGGCCTCGATGAATTCGTCGATGTTGATGTATACGGTGCGCGCGGTCTTCAAGTCGATGAGCGAAAGTGCCTGGTCGTCGACGTCTGTAGTCGTAGTGGCGTCTTCCGCCTCGTGATCGTGCTCTTGATCTTGCGCGATCTCCTGCTCGGCCCCAACATGTTGTGGATCACGACAACCGACAAACGAGTTGACGACGAGGGTGAAGGCAACAGCTGAGACAAAAAGAGAAGTTATCGATATCAGTTTCATGGAATCGCTCGACTGAACCACTCATGCAATCATAGTACGTAAAGAACAGTTGTGCGAAATGGAACGCGTTGTGCGCATCACCTTGTTTTTTTTGTGACTCAGAGCGTTTTGTGAGCGCTTTTGGGCTCTCCCAGATGGTCCTCGCGTCCGACCCCCAACTAGGCTATCCTTGGATTGCCACTCTCTCGTTAATCCGAGAGATGGCGGGGGTCAGAGACAAGGATTACGTCTCTGGCCCTCGCCTATTTATCACTTACTTTCACCTCGAAACTTCTCGCCGGGGGTAGTTGAGCCCAAGCCCATGTTATCAAAGCACTTATTTTTGGCAGAATTGGGTCTTTTGACTCATGTTGCGCGGCAAAGGGAGCTTTTCGGTATGAGGAGGTCTGACGTGATACCATCTCCCGGCAATTTTGGGCGTTTCCTTTCACCATGTATTCGGAGTAGTACCGTTCAAGGAGTGGAGTCGTGACAAGAATTTGTAGGGAATTTCTGGCGTCACTGTGCGTTTTGGGCGTCATCGTCGGTTTGGCGAGCTCCAGCCATGCTCAAGAAATCAGGTCGGAACTGGTTGAGCAGCTGGAGTATCGATTCATAGGTCCCGACGGTAACCGGGCTATCGCCGTTGTGGGAGAACCATCGAATCCCAACGTCATCTACGTCGGTGCGGCGTCCGGTGGGATCTTCAAGACCACCGATGCGGGCGTCAGTTGGATGCCGATTTTCGACGAGCAGCAGGTGTCTTCTATCGGCTCGTTGGCGATCGCGCCCTCGGACGCGAATGTGGTTTGGGCGGGAACCGGCGAAACATTCATCATTCGTCCCGCGATCTCGTTGGGAGATGGGATCTACAAATCCACCGACGCCGGTAAGACCTGGAAGAATGTGGGTTTGGAGAAAACGGGACGCATTGGACGCGTTATCGTCGACCCTCGAAATTCGGACGTCGTCCTCGCCTGTGCTGTAGGGCATGGCTATCGACCTCAGCAGGAGCGTGGGGTGTTTCGTACTTCGAACGGTGGTGAGACCTGGGAGCGAGTGCTATTCGTCGATGAGAGCACGGGTTGCTCCGACATCGCCGTGGATCCCAATAATCCCCGTATCCTTTTTGCCGGCATGTGGCAGCTACAGATCGACACCTGGAAGTTGGATAGCGGGGGACCAGGAAGTGGCATTTATGTTTCTCGGGACAACGGAGTGAGTTGGGAGCAGTTGTCCGGAAAAGGTAAAGGATTGCCTGGTGGAGAAGATCACCCCATTGGCAAGATTGCCGTGGCGGTCGCACAGAGCGACTCTAACCGTGTCTACGCGCTCGTCGAGGATACGAGCCCGGGACTCTATCGATCGGACGATGGCGGAAAGACCTGGCGCCTCATGAGCCAGAATCACACGATGAACGAGCGGGCGTCCTACTACACACGAATTGCCGTGGCTCCTGATGACGAAGATCGGATCTATTTCGCATCCGTCCGCTTCAGTATGTCCATCGACGGCGGCAAAACGCTCGTGCAGAATCCGCCGCGCGGAGGTGGAGACACGCACGACATCTGGATTGACCCGACCAATCCCGACTGGTTCATGGTGGCTGATGACGGCGGTGTGACCGTGACGATGAATCGGGGTAAGACGTTCGAGCGACACGTCCTTCCCATTGCGCAGATGTACCATGTATGGACTGACAACCAGGTCCCTTACTACGTCTATGGTAACCGTCAGGACGGTTATTCCTACCGTGGGCCGAGCAACAGCCGAGCCGGGTTCATACCTCTGGGATTGTGGCATTCGGTGGGAGGCTGTGAGAGCGGGTGGGCCATTCCTGACCCGGTCGACAACGACATCGTTTGGTCCGGCTGCTACGACGGAGGTCTCGAGCGCTTCGATTTGAAGACAGGCCAGGTACGCAACGTACGGGTTTGGCCGGAAGCATCCTACGGTTGGGCGCCTGCCGACGTTAAACAACGTTGGCATTGGTCGTTTCCGCTCCATATCTCGCCCCATGACCACAACAAAGTCTACGTGGGGAGCCAGGTCGTTCATCAGACGACCGACGGAGGTCAAAGCTGGGGTGCCATCAGCCCCGATCTCACTCTCAATGACAAGGAGCGTCAGCAAAACTCCGGTGGTCTGACGATCGACAACCTCTACACCTGGGATGGTGCTGTGTTGTTTGCCATCGCCGAGTCACCCGTCGAGCAAGGTTTGATTTGGACGGGAAGCAACGACGGGCAGGTCCAACTAACCCGGGATGGAGGTCAGAACTGGACCAACGTCACCAAGAACATCGCCGGCTTGGAGCCGTGGGGGACCATTGCAAACGTTGAGCCTTCTCGCTTCGATGCCGGGACGGCTTACATCGCCGTGGACCAGCATCACAATGGTGACTTTGCGGCCTACGCTTTCAAGACGACGGACTACGGCCAGAGCTGGAAACTCGTCAGCTCGGGGATTCCCGAGTCCCCGCTGAGCTTTGCCCATTTCATTCGGGAAGATCCCGTTCGGAAGGGGATGCTCTATCTGGGCACGGACAACATGCTCTATGTCAGCTTGGACGATGGAGCCCATTGGATGTCTTTGCAGAACAACATGCCCCATGCTCCTATCTACTGGCTTCAAGTGCAGGAACACTTCAACGACATTGTTGTCGCGACTTACGGACGAGGCTTCTATATCCTCGATGACGTCACCCCTCTGCGTGCACTCGACGAGGCGGTGACATCCGATGCGTTCTTGTTCGAGCCGCGTCCTGCGTATCGTTTCCAGCCTGTTTCCGGTATCAAAACCGGTGGATTTGGTGGTCCCGGTGGCAGTAACGTCAATGGGCGCAATCCGCCCTATGGAGCGAGTCTGAATTTCTATGTCAAGGAAGCCACCGAGAATCCGGTGGAGATCGTCATTTCAGATGTGTCAGGAAAGACGATCCGAACTCTCAAGAAGAAAGCTACGGCGGGTATCAACCGTGTTTGGTGGAATCTCCGCCACGAGGACGTCAAGAGACCCAAGTTGCGAACGGCTCCTCCGGGGAGGCCTTGGGTGCCTCTCGGTCCTGACGGGACAAGGCCGCTCGTTACTTGGGACCTCGACCTGTGGCGCGGCTCGATGGGACCCTTGGCACCTCCGGGCTCTTACAGCGTCACCGTCAAAGCGGGAGAACAAGAGCTGACTCAAACAGTGGAAGTTCTGAAGGATCCGCACTCCGCAGGATCCGAAGCGGACATCCAAGCGCAGGTAGCTTTTACGCTTGACCTCCAAAAGGACCTGAACGATCTCGTCCAGATGATCGACCAGATCGAATGGCTCCGGAAGCAGATCGAGGATCTCCGTTCGATGACCAAAGGACATGACGAGTCCGAGTCCATTCTGGCTGCGGCCAAGGAAGTCGAGGAAAAAGCCATCGCCGTCGAAGGCAAAATGTTCGACATCAACCTGACTGGAGCCAGGGAAGATGCGTTTCGAGGCTCGATGAAGCTCTACGGTCGCTACAACGCTCTCGCCAGCGACATTTCGGGCTTTGGCGCTGATTTTCCGCCTACCGAGCAACAGATCCAGGTCCATACAGTCCTGAGGGGAAGACTCGAAGAGGCGCGCGATGAGTACAAGCAGCTAATGGAAACGGATGTGACCGCGCTCAACGGTCTACTGCAGGATAACAGATTGGGGGGAATAGCGGTTCGGAACTAAGCCTCGACAGGGGGCTGTCCGACAGCGGACAGCCCCCTGAGGTCAATCAATCACAGCTCGTCGCTCTATTGCAATTCCACTTCGCGTCGATCGACTCCACCGCGTGTGGAAAGCACGGAAATCTCGGCCTTGGCCGAGTCGATCCCGTTCAGACGCACCTGCCAAGTCGCGGTTTTGCGCTCGCCTTCCTCGAGCCACCCCATCTCGATGGTTTTGTCGCGAATTTCAGGCTCGAGGATCTCGATTTTCTCGGTCTTCAACAGCTCTTTGTCGAACTCGATCTTGGCGGTGTCGGGCTTGACGATCTTGATGAGCTTGGCTTGCTCGAGAGCCGTGGGAAGCTTCCCGGTATTTGTGAAAGTTACGCTGACCTCGAACAGCCCGTCATCGAGCTTCTTGACACCAGTGTCGACGATCTCGATTTGAGGCAAGTGCTTGGCCAGTAACAGGTTGAAACGGGCTTGTTTGCTCGCCCATTCCTCGAGCAAATCAGGAGGGGCATTCTGTGACGCGAACTTGGGATTGAAACCGCCGATCTCCACGTCACCAAGCTGGGGGTGGTTGAACGGAGTCCACTCCATGAACTCTTTGCCGTCTCTTTCCGTATCGTTCCACGTCAGGGAGTCGTAGGCGTCGAGCTCTCCGTCTTCGTTGTAGTCCTTCATCCGGCCGCCGTTCCACAGTTCGTCTCCGTACCAGATGCTGCCGTAGTACCAGTAGCCAAAGTCAGGTCCATGTCCGAACAGCGGACCTGGGCGGTTCGGTTCTCCGGTGCGAGGATCGATCTCACTTCTCATCCGGTAGTCGTGGTAGACATCGCCCGCCCAAGGGTAGTTCGTGATCTCGAGTCCCTTTTTGTCGAAAAACTCGTACCACTTGATATCGGACTCGAACATACGTTCTTCGCTCTTGCTTGTTGAGGGAGCCCGAAGATGCATGGGAATCACCGTGTCCATGGACTGGCCAATGGAGATGTTGGGGTGAGTTAGTAGGAAGAGCACAACGTTTCTAGTCTCGTTCTCGGAAAGCGGAAACTCCCCGGCCCCTCTTTGAGTCCAACCGCGTCCTGTCTCCTCTTGCCCTGGTTCCGGACGCCAGTTCTCGACGTAGTTTCGATGGAGGTCAAGGCCCCCTACACCGTCTTCGTTGTATTCGCCGTCGAGGTCATCGTCGATGCCCTCGGAGTAGACCATCCAATCTCCCTCGTCGTCGCCGACACGTTTCATGAGTCGTCCGCTCTCGTCCCTTGGATCCAGGGTGGCATTACCTTTGCCTTCCCCAACTTTCTGGCGCATTTGACGGATGAATCCATCTTTGTCCAGGTCATCTCCTGGGTCCTCATCGAGTAATCCATCGCGATCGGTGTCATGAGGTCGCACGGTACTCCGATTGGATTGAGCCGTTTGTCGATAGAGCTCACTCCCGTCAGGGTTGTTCATCACCTTCAAATAGAGTGTCTTGGTATCGACCAACTTCGTGATTTCATCGTCTTTGCCATAGTTCGTCAGGATGTGGTCGAGGAGCCAAAGCACGGATTCTGAGCTCGTGATCTCTCCCGAGTGCCGTCCGCCCTCGATGAACATCGCCGGTTTGTCGGTGTCTTTGCCGGTCTCTTTGTTGGTCAGGGTCACCTGCCAAATATCTCGACCTTCGAAGGATTTGCCTACGGAATAGAGCTCGAGAATTTCAGAGTATTCTTCGGCCCACATCTTCAAGAATCCGTTGGCTTCTTCATAGGTATGGTAGTGTTCGAAATCCAGCTCGCCCTCTTTGAGTGGCTGTATTTGTGGGTAGTCGGCCTTAGGGAAGAAGCTCTTTCCATCCCGCATGCCACCGACTCTATGCAGGGCCGGTCCCTTCTTCTCTTCTTCCTTATCCTCTTGGAGGGCAAAGGACAATCCCCCTCCCATCACAACGAGTAGAAATCCAGTAATGAGCGCTCGAACCTGCATGATGCTTCCTCCTTCTTGACCTGGCCAATTGGACGAAGATTAGTACCCGATAGACGCCCGTAGGTCAACCTCATCTCGTGTGTCACGTGACGTTCTCGGATGATGTTTGGTATCCTTTGGCCATGAAACTAGCAGACTTGAAGACGCCCTGCGCCATTGTCGATTTGGACAAGCTCGAGGCCAATTGCTCTCGTATGGCAAAAAGGATCGCTGGCCTCGGGGTGCGCTTGAGGCCTCATGTCAAAACTCACAAGTGTGTCGAAGCGGCTCGATTGCAGGTCAAACGCCACTCCGGCGCCATCACAGTCTCGACAATGGCCGAGGCCAATTTCTTTCATACGGCGGGTTTTCAGGACATCACTTACGCCGTGCCCATGCCCGTCCCTCGGATCGAGGACGCGCTCGAGTTGTCTCGTGCCGGTGTTTTGAATCTGATGCTGGACCATGAGCAGACTTTCCTCGAGCTGGTGAAATGTGCTCAGTCTCGAGATGTTCGTTTTTCCGTTTTCTTGAACGTGGACTGCGGATATCATCGAGCCGGAGTTGACCCTTCGAGATCGGAGAGTCTCGCACTCGCCAAGAAACTGGCGGAATCTCCTCATATCAAGTTCCGGGGAATCTTGACCCACGCCGGTCACTCCTACGCTTGCCGCAACGCCAATGAGATTCGCAAGGTCGCCATACAGGAGCGGGAAGTCATGGTTGCCTTTGCCGAGAAGCTCCGAGTGGAAGGTGTCACGGTGCCTGACGTCAGCGCGGGGTCGACTCCCACCATGTCATTGGTGGAGAACCTGGACGGCATTACCGAATCTCGTCCCGGCAACTACGCTTTCTACGATGCCTTTCAAGCCAGCATAGGCAGCTGCCGCCGATCCGACGTGGCCTTTTTCGTATTGGTGAGTGTCATCGGCCAATACCCCAGGCGGAACCAGCTCCTCGTCGATGGAGGTGCACTATCGTTGTCGAAGGATCCTGGCCCTATTCATATCGATGCCGAATGCGGTTACGGGTTTCTAGAAACGATAGACGGTCGTGAGCTCTCGGATCTACGCTTGTTCTCGTTATCACAAGAGGTGGGTAAGGTCGCAGCGACGAAACCGTTAGATATCGACGCGCTTGCGATAGGGACTCGCCTTCGCGTAATCCCTAACCACTCCTGCCTCGCCGCGGCGCTACATGAGTGCTATTACGTGGTAAGGGGGGATAGAGTCGTGGACCAGTGGAGGCCGGTCAGGGGATGGTAAGAGAGTACTCAAGTACTCAAGAAGAAAGACCTAACGCAGAGGCCCGTGTTCGTGTGATGCTCGTACCGACTCGCCGAACGGGATGAACCTTCCTGAGCTCTTGATTCCTGAAGAACCAATCGCATCCATCGGATTCATATCGGCCATTCCTAGATTGAAAAGGCCGGCATAGCCGGCCCACAAGGCCATTCTCGAGTTCTGAGTTCTCGAGTTCTGAGTTCTTTGATCAACCTATCTTCATCTTCCCTGAGACGTCATAGTTGCCGCCGCTCACAACCGCAACCGTTCGGGTTCCGGCCGGCAACGAAGTCACGCCACCCAGGAGTGCTGCCGTCGTAGCTGCGCCGCCGGTCTCGGCCAGAATCTTGGCTCTTTCCAACAAGAAAGGGATGGCGGAAAGCATCGCCTCATCCTCGACAACCGCCAATTCGTCAGCGACGGCGTCGATGATCTCGAACACGTCGGGGTCCGTATTCTTCGTGGCGAGTCCATCGGCAATGGTAGTCACACGATCGAGATCGGTGGACCTGCCGTTCTTGCGACTCGCGTACATGTTGGCCGAGCCTGTGGGCTCGACGCCGATGATCCGGACGCCGGGTTTGAGAATCTTGAGTGCCGTGGATACGCCGGCAAAAAGTCCACCACCTCCGATGGGAATCAGGACCGCTTCCACGTCGGGCACGTCCTCGAGAATCTCGAAGGCCATGGTTCCGTTCCCTGCCATGAAGTACCTATCCTTGAACGGATGAACGTAGACGAGACCCTTTTCGTCAGCCAATTCGAGAGACCGGGAATAGGCGTCATCCCAGAGTTTCCCATGGAGGATGGCTTCTGCCCCGTATTCCTTTACCGCCGAGACTTTGCTCCGATTTGCTCCTGCCGGCATGACAACGTAGCCGGGAATCTTCTGGTGGGCGGCGACGTAGGCAACCGCCTGACCGCAATTCCCGGCTGAGGCCGTGATGATGCCGCTGCGGCGCTCCGAATCGGACAAGTGAAGCACTTTGTTGAAAACACCTCTGGGTTTGAACGAACCGGTCTTTTGGAAGTTCTCTCCCTTGAGCCAGACCTTGAGTCCCGTCTTCTCACTCAATGAACGTGACGTGAACATGGGGGTCCGATGGATCAGTCCGGCAAGGGCTTTTCTCGCTTCTTCGAAATCGGTGAGTGTCGGCTTCAAATCCATTGTCATTTGCTGAGTAGAAATTTGGCGATGGTCTCCAATTGCATGTTGGAAGTACCTTCGTAGATTTTGCCGATCTTGGAATCACGCCAGAACTTCTCTGCAGGATAGTCTTTGACGTAACCATAGCCACCGTAGAACTCTATGACTTGGGAAGTGACTCGCTCCGCCACGTCAGAGCTGAACAGCTTAGCCATGGCGGCTTCGACGACGAAGGGTTTCCCGGCGTCCCTCAGGCGACAGGCGTTGTAAACGAGCAGCTTGGCGGCTTCGAGCTCCGTGGCGCACTGGGCGATCTGGAATTGCAGGCCCTGGAATTTGGAGATCGGTTTTCCGAAAGCTATGCGCTCCTTGGAGTAGCTCATGCCGGACTCGAGGGAGCCCTTGGCAATGCCGATCATTTGGGCGCCAATGCCAATGCGACCTTCATTGAGTGTCTCAATCGCGACTTTGTAGCCCTTGCCGACCTCACCAAGGACGTTTTTCTTGGGCACTTTGCAGTCCTCTAGAATAATCTCTACGGTACTCGAAGCTCGTATTCCGAGTTTGTCTTCCTTTTTTCCCACGGTGAATCCTGGGAAGTCTCGTTCCACGACGAAAGCCGTAATACCTTTGTAACCGGCGTCAGGATCGACAGTGGCGAAGACAATGAACAATCCTGCTTCCGCACCATTCGTAA
Organism: uncultured Acidobacteriota bacterium; assembly: GCA_963697355.1. Lineage (GTDB taxonomy): Bacteria > Acidobacteriota > Vicinamibacteria > Marinacidobacterales > DATDRI01 > CAVONV01. The sequence continues at coordinate 72,652 of CAVONV010000011.1, read as the reverse complement.
TCCATAGCTTGCTACCTGTGAGTCGGTAGAAATCGCCGTCTTCGACGGCTCGGCATTTGAGAGCAAAAGCGTCACTTCCCGATTCAGCCTCGGAAAGGGCATAGGCTCCGACGGTATCAGTGGCTAGTTTTGGGCAATAGCGTTTCTTCTGGTCTTCATTGGACCAGCGCAGAATCGCGTTGTTGACTAGCGTGTTCTGCACATCGACCATGACACTAACCGATCCATCGACGCGCGCAAGTTCCTCGACCGCTAATGCTGCCATGAAAAAACTCGCACCGGCGCCTCCGTATTCATCGGGTATTTCTATGCCCATCAGCCCGAGATCGAAAAGCTTCGGTAGGAGCGATGAATCGAGCTTCATCTCTTGATCTTGCTTTGATACGAGGGGGCGTAGCTCATTGTCGGCAAACTCTCGAACCATGTCGCGGAACATTTGCTCGTCTTCACTCAGAACGGTCAGGGCTTTGGTGGTATCGGAGTTCATGTCTACCTCTCTTTCAAGGATGTTATCGCTGGCCCAGGTTCTACTTGAGCTTCTCGAGTTCCTGAATTCCCGCTGGCCCGTCCGTCCGCCACGGTCTTTCAGCTCTGCCCACGGGGAGGCCTTGCCGTAGCTTCAGCGAAGGCGAGCTCAGTAGCGGGCGAGCTCTTCAATAGCCTCCAATAGGTCATCCGTCTGCGGAAGAATGACGTCTTCGAGAATCGGACTGTAGGCGATCCAGGTGTCTTTTGCAGCCACTCGCCGAACCGGTGCGTCGAGCCAGTCGAAGAGCTCATCAGAGATTCGGCTTGCGATCTCCGCTCCGTAGCCAAAGCTGCGCGTATCTTCGTAAGCAACAATGGCTCGGTTGGTCTTCTTGACGGAATCCGTAATGGCCTCCCAATCATACGGGGCCAAGGATCTGAGGTCCAAGATTTCGATGGAGAGACCGCTTGCTTCGGCTCGTTTCGCGGCAAGCTCACTGCGATGTACCAGTGCACCGTAGGTGATGATGGTCAGGTCCGAGCCTTCACGTACCCGTTTTGCCTTGCCGAAGGGAATCATGAAATGGGGTCCGGGATTCTGGCCTTTGTTGTATGTCTGCCGATAGAGGTGTTTGTGCTCCAAGAACACAACCGGGTCATCTGATCGGATAGCCGTGCGCAGGAGTCCGTTGGCGTCGAGGGCGGTCGAGGGCATCACCACTCTGAGGCCCGGTAGATGGGTAAATAGAACCTCTCCCGATTGGCTGTGGTAGACCGCTCCTCCTTTGAGGTAACCGCCAATGGGCACGCGGACCACGACCGGGCACTTGAAAGCGCCGTTCGATCGCCACCGTTGAGTGGCCATCTCGTTCCTCATCTGCATGAAAGCCGGCCAAATATAGTCGAAGAATTGAATCTCCACAATCGGCTTCAAGCCCCGGGTCGCCAGTCCAATGGCAAGTCCAATGATCGTTGCTTCAGCTAGAGGGCTGTTGAATACTCGGTTGGCGCCGAATTGCCTCTGCAAACCGAAGGTGACTTTGAATACCCCCCCTTTGCCTTTGACTTCTTCGAGTGCTTCCTCCCGTGTCGCGTCGGCGACGTCCTCTCCAAAGACCAGTATGCGCTCATCGCGAGCCACCTCGTCCTGTAGACAGTGGTTGAGAAGGTCCACCATCGTGCCTGCTTTCCCTGATAGAACCGGTTCGGTGTTGAACGCTTGGGAAGTTGGGTCAGTTGCAGAGCTGTAGAGATGGGTTGCGTAGCTGCCCGCATCCGGCGGGGGCATGGCGAGGGCTTGATCGGAGGCCTCATCTACCTCTCGAATCACCGAGGCTCCAATGGCATCGAGTTCTTCCTCGGTTGCGAGCTCTTCTCGGAGAAGGAACTCTTTCATCAACGATAGGGGGTCGCGCCTGGCCTCGTCGGCACGTTCTTGGTCAGATCTATAGAGACGCTCGTCGTCAGAGAGAGAATGGGAGTAAGGTCGGATGACATGTGCATGGGCCAAAACGGGCCCTCTTCCACCACGCAAGTACGAAACGGCGTCTTTGAGCCGAGCATAGCTTTCCAGGAAGTTACAGCCGTCGAACTCCGTGACAAAGAGATCGGGGTAGCTCCTGACGAGCCGAGAGATGTTCCCGCCCGCTGTTTGGGCTTCGATGGGAACCGAAATGGCGTACCCGTTGTCTTCAATCATGAAAAGAACCGGGAGCTTTCTCATGGAGGCGTTGTTGAGAGCTTCCCAGAACTCTCCCTCGCTGGTCGATCCGTCCCCACCGGATACGTAGACGATCTCGTCCTTGTGGAATCGGCTGGGGTCGCTTTGCTCGATGGCTGTCATGTATCTTCCCGCCAGAGCCGCACCGGTGGCCTGCAAGAATTGCGTACCTACGCAACTCGATCTGCTGACGATGTTGAGCTTGCTGTGACCCCAGTGGGAGGGCATTTGACGACCACCGGAATTTGGATCGGCGGCGGCCCCTACTGCAGAGAGAAGCTGCTCGAACGCGCTCATGCCGAGCGCGAGACATAGTGCCCGATCCCTATAATAAGGATAGACCCAATCGTATCCAGGCTTGAGAATCATGCCGGCAGCGACCAACACGGCTTCGTGTCCTACGCCGTTGATCTGAAAAAAGATCTTGTTTTGCCGTTTGAGCCGGATCTCCTTGTCGTCTACCGACCTGGACAGCAACATGATTCGGTAGGCGTTTACGAGCGCTTCTCGATCGAGCCCATGATAGCGAACCGAGCGACCTCCCATCCTGTGGGACGGCTCGGCTGGCGGTGTAATACCGGTGTCCATCAAATCCTCCTCGACGCAACATTATATAAGAAAGGGGCATGCGGAGATATGCGGGAGACTAGAAAGCTACCGACGGAAAGAAAGCTCCACATAGATGAACAAGAATTTCGAGATTCCTTGGTGAGACAAGCTCTTCGGTCGACCCTAGCGATTTGCGGGCCCGATGGCCTACCTTGCTAGGTCTCCAAGTCGGTAGGGTCCAGGTCTCGGAATGTCAGTATCTTTCGGATAGACTCGTCGACTTTGACATCAGGGGTCGAAGCGCCGGCCGTGACCCCAATGCAGACAGGTCCTGAGGGTAGCCACCACTCAGCGATTATCTCTTCTTCCCCGGGGGGTTTGTGTCGGATCTCCTCCGCAGAGACCAAGCAACTCGAGCCGGCGATGTGGTATGTCGGACAGTACTGTGACGCGATTTCGGCAAGATGCGTGGTGTTGCTCGAGTTGTAACCACCGATGACGATCATCATGTCGACGCCTTCTTTGACCAAGTCGATGACGGCATCTTGACGCTCTTGGGTCGCGCTACAGATGGTTTCGAAAGAGCGGAAGCGATCCTCGACCTCCGTATCTCCGTAACGTTGGATGATGGCCTGGTTGAGACGATCAGCGATAGCCAGTGATTCAGAGCTCAGCATCGTCGTCTGGTTTGCCAGTCCGATTCTCTCGAGATGTTGTGTAGGATCGAAACCCGGGGAGATAGCGTTTTTGAACCTCTCAAAGAATGCGCTGGTCTCTCCGCCTTTCTTGATGTAGTTGCATGTGACTTCGGCCTCGGCCAGGTCTCTGACCACGAGGTAGTGACCATCGGTGAATTGAATGGCCCGTGACACCGTTGCCTTCGTTTCTTCGTGCCAGTACTTGCCGTGTACGATGGAGGTAAATCCGTCGCGGGCATAGCGTTCGACATTTTTCCATACGTTCAATACTGACCCACAGGTTGTGTCGACCAAAACGCAACCTATTCGCTTCAAAATCGCCAACTCGTCCATACTGACCCCGAAGGCGGGAAGGAGGACGACATCTGCGGCGCCAACTGGTTCGAACTTCTGCTCGGAGCCGTAAGGTCCCTCGAGGAATCGGATGCCCATATCTTTGAGGCGTTGATTCACGTATGGGTTGTGGATGATTTCGCCGGTTATGTAGATGTTGCGATCCGGGAACCGGAGCCTTGCCTCGTAGGCGTATTCCACCGCTCGGTCCACGCCATAGCAAAAGCCAAACTCTTTCGCGAGACGGAACGTCAACTCACCAGCCCGAAGTAGGTATTCATTGACGCGAGCTCGTTCAACCAGTGCTCCTCTGTAATCTTGTTTCAAAGGGGCTTGTACCTTGGATTTGAGACCCAAACCCCGTTGGAAGATTTTCTGCTCACTCATTGATCGCAGTATAGCTACGGCGCGCGTTTGATGTCCAGTTGTCGAATGAAGGAGCACTTTAGGAGAAAGGAGAAAGGAGAAAGGAGAAAGGAGAAGTAGGAAGTAGGAAGGAGGAAGTAGGAAGGAGGAAGAGGAGGGAAGTAGGAAGTAGGAAGTAGGAAGTAGGAAGTAGGAAGTAGGAAGTAGGAAGTAAGTAAGTGACCAGTAGGCGGTAGGCAGTCCGCTATTCAAGCCTAGGGCGGACCCGTCGAAGCCAACAGCGTGACGCAATGGGCGAAGGCGGGTGACCAGTGACCAGTGAAGAAGAGGTCAGAGGTCAGTAGGCAGTGAGCAATAGGGAGTAAACGGCTCCATTGTCTTCCGCCGGGGGGGCGGATTGGCAGTCCGGTCGACAGATTGTTAAGATCCCGTCTCATGGTTACAACGAGAATATTGGGAACTGGCTCTCATCTCCCAGAGCGGGTCGTCACGAATGACGAACTGGCTCGATTAATGGACACTTCCGATCAGTGGATCCGCGAGCGGACTGGGATCAGGGAGCGACGTTTCGTGGAACCGGGGGAGGGCACCTCTGAGCTCGCTGCGGAGGCATCTCGCCGCGCGCTCGAGGCCGCGAGCTTGGATCCCGAAGACATCGACTACATCATTCTGGCCACATTGTCTCCTGATTTCACCTTTCCAGGTTCCGCGGTGATCATGCAAGACATGTTGGGCGCACGAAACGTGGGTGCTCTCGATGTGCGCAATCAGTGTTCGGGATTTCTATATGGTCTTGGAATCGCCGATGCCTTCATCAAGACAGGGCAATACCGACATATCTTGCTGGCAGGTTCGGAGGTGCATTCTACCGGGTTGGATTTGACCACTCGAGGCCGGGACGTTGCCGTGCTTTTTGGAGATGGAGCCGGAGCGGTCGTTTTGGGTCCGGCCGAGGACGGGAGAGGAATTCGCTCGGTTCATACGCATTCCCAAGGTAAGCACGTGAAGAAGCTATGGCTCGAGGCTCCAGCAAGTCGTTGCCATCCCCGTATCACTGAAGAGATGATTAGGGAGGGTCGGCACTTTCCTGAAATGGAAGGTCGGGCCGTTTTCAAGCACGCTGTTGTTAGGTTTCCTCAGGTCATACGCGAGGCATTGAGTGCGAATGAAGTCGAATTGGACGATGTCGATCTTCTCATACTCCACCAAGCCAATCTGCGAATCGTTGAAGCAGTCGCATCGTCTCTTGGCGTGCCCATGGAGAGATTCTTCAACAACATCGAAAGAGTAGGCAACACCACCGCTGCTTCCATTCCCATTGCATTGGACGAAGCCGTCAGAGAGGGTCGAGTTCGGGCGGGAGATAGACTGGTAATGGCCGCCTTCGGTTCCGGTTTCACTTGGGCTTCTGCGCTCGTGGAATGGTAGCGGTTTTCGAGAGTTGGCCGGCGGTTCATCTCAGATTTCCTCTTCCTCGGTGGCTCTCGAGGTGCAACATGTTTCCGCTCGGGCCGTTTTGATTTGGTGCATTTCGGCGAGCTTGTTTTTGGCGTGTTCGAGGGCTTTGGTTAACGACTTTTTCTTGCAAAGATCTTTACCATGTCTGCCGTTCCTACACCATCAATGATGAAGTCGGCCGGATTCCGCCTCGTTTCGGATTTCGAGCCGAAGGGGGACCAGCCAGGTGCGATCGAGGAGATACTGGCGGAACTGGCACGGGGCGCTCAGCATCAAGTTCTTCTGGGAGTCACGGGCTCCGGCAAGACCTACACCATAGCCAAAGTCGTCGAGGCCGAGAACCGTCCCACACTCGTCATCGCTCACAACAAGACACTTGCGGCTCAGTTGTACCAGGAGTTTCGCAATTTTTTCCCAAACAATGCGGTAGAGTATTTCGTCAGCTATTACGATTACTACCAGCCGGAGGCCTATATCCCCACCACGGATGTCTACATCGAGAAAGAAGCGACGATCAATGATGAGATCGATCGGATGAGACTTTCAGCGACGCGCTCCCTGTTTGAGCGCCGGGATGTCTTGATAGTTGCCAGCGTCTCTTGCATCTACGGTTTGGGATCGCCCGAGGCATACTACGGGATGCTTCTCGTCGTTGAACAAGGCCAGCATATCGACAGAGATGACATCTTACGGAAACTCGTCGAGATTCAGTACGAACGCAATGACTATGAGCTCAGCCGCGGTACCTTCCGCGTACGGGGTGACGTCGTCGAGATCATTCCCGCCTATGAAGATCATGGAATCCGTTTGGAGCTTTTCGGTGACGAGGTCGAGGCCATATCACAAATCGACCCGCTCACAGGAAAGATCTCGTCGTCGATGACGCGGGTCGTTGTGTATCCAAAAACTCACTACGTCGCGCCTCGAGAGAGCACTGTCAAGGCCTGCGAGACGATTCGGGAGGAGCTCGATTGGTTCCATCGAAAACTGATCGATGAGGGGAAGCTTCTAGAGGCTCAACGCATACATCAGAGAACACTTTTTGACTTGGAGATGCTGCAAGAAGTCGGATACTGTCACGGTATCGAGAACTACTCTCGTCACTTGACGGGACGTGAGCCGGGGCAGCCATCGCCGACGTTAATGGACTATTTTCCCCGCGACGCCCTAATCGTTATCGACGAGAGTCATCAAACGATCCCTCAGCTCAGAGGAATGTACAATGGTGATCGTGCTCGGAAAGAAACGCTCGTGGAGCATGGTTTTCGTCTGCCTTCTGCGTTGGACAATCGCCCGTTGAACTTCGAAGAGTACGAGGGCCGTGCGGGTCAGCGTGTGTATGTTTCGGCTACGCCCGGACCTTACGAGCTGGAGAAGAGTCGTGGAGTCGTCGTAGAGCAGATCATCCGGCCGACCGGCCTCATGGATCCGACTGTCGAGGTCAGGCCGGTCAGCGGTCAGGTGGACGATTTGCTTCACGAGATAAGGAAGCGCGCAGAACGGAAAGAACGGATTCTCGTTACAACGCTGACGAAGCGCATGGCGGAAGATCTGACGGAATACTACACGGAGCTCGAAGTTCGTTGTCGATACCTCCATTCCGATATTGACACTTTGGAAAGGGTCGAGATCTTGCGGGAGCTCAGATTGGGAAAGTTCGACGTTCTGATCGGGATCAACCTGCTGAGAGAAGGACTGGACCTTCCGGAAGTGTCTTTGGTCGCGATCCTGGACGCGGACAAAGAAGGATTCCTACGTTCAGAAGGATCCCTAATTCAAACCATGGGACGTGCGGCTCGGAATGTCAACGGCACCGCCATCCTATACGCCGACAGCATGACCAATTCTATGCGCCGCGCCATCGAAGAGACGAACCGGCGGCGCGATCTACAACGGCAATACAACCACGAGCAGGGCATTACACCAGAGACTATCGTGAAGTCCATCGGAGATATACTGGGAAGCGTTTACGAGCAGGACTATCCAGATATTCCTGTCGTTTCCGAGCCGGAAACGATGTATCGCACGCCGGAAGACATCGACAAGGAAATCCGTCGTCTCCAAAAGGAGATGAAAAACGCTGCTCGGAAGCTGGAATTCGAGAAAGCGACCGAGCTCCGAGATAGAATCCAGGAGCTTCGACGTCTCGAGCTCTTCGGCGAAATGACGGAAGAACAATGGAAATCGTTCTGAACGGTCTCATCGAACGTCTGAAGCGCGCACTGCTTGGAATTCAGGACTATACGCTTCTCTCTTATCGTTCGTTGACTCACCTTTTTTCCCGGCCTCGATATATTCAAGAGACCTTTGAGCAGATGGATATCATTGGTGTGGGATCACTGGCGATCGTCTGCTTGACCGGGCTTTTCACGGGTATGGTGCTTACTGTCCAGAGCTCAGCGACCCTCGACGCTTTTGGCGCACGACCTTATGTCGGCAGAATGGTGTCACTTTCGATGATCCGGGAACTGGGTCCGGTCCTGACGTCGCTGATGGTTTCCGGACGCGTGGGCTCGGGGATGGCGGCCGAGCTCGGTTCCATGGTGGTGACCGAGCAAATCGAGGCAATGCGCGCTCTGGGAACCGACCCCTTGCGCAAGCTCGTCACGCCGAGGATGGTGGCGGCGATCGTCATGGTTCCCGTCCTTACGATTCTCTCGGACGGCGTGGGATTGTTCGGTGGTTTCTTGGTTGCCCGTTACACTTTGCGTTTGTCCACCGATTTCTATTGGCACTCGGCCATCGATGCCATCAGAATTCAGGATCTCGTTATGGGCCTGGCGAAGCCGCTGGTGTTCGGCTACATTGTTGCTTCGGTGAGTTGTTACCTGGGATTGACGACAAGAGGTGGAACTCAAGGAGTCGGCATCTCCACAACCCGTGCGGTGGTTTATGCCTCGGTCTTGATCTTGGCGTCGGACTATTTCTTGAACTTACTCATTCTTCATTTCGTGTACCCGTGAGCACCTACGAAAAGATCATCACGTTCACAAACGTGTACTTCGCCTATCCCGAGGCGGACGACTACGCCTTGAAGGACGTCAGTTTCGAAGTGCAATCGGGTGGAACACAAGTCATTTTGGGAGGAAGTGGTTCAGGGAAGTCCACTATCTTGAAGCTCATTTTGGGCCTCATCAAGCCGGAGTCCGGCTCCATCACGGTTGATGGTGTCGAAATCAGCGGGATGAGCGAGCAAGAGTTGATGGGCGTTAGGGCCAACATCGGAATGGTCTTCCAAGAAGGTGCTTTGTTCGATTCACTTACGGTGGCGGAAAACGTTGGCTTTCGGCTGAGTGAGCAGGAGATCTTGTCGGAAGATCAAATCGAAGACCGGGTTCGTCGTATCCTCGGTTTCGTTGAGCTGGAGGAGTTTTTTGATCGGATGCCGTCCGATCTTTCCGGAGGCCAGCGACGCCGGGTAGCCGTGGCGCGCGCCATGGCCCATCAACCGGAGCTGATATTGTACGACGAAGCCACCACGGGATTGGACCCCATTACGGCGTCCACTATATGTGATCTCATGGTCAAGCTTCGTGACCTCGAGGGCGTGACCACGGTCTTTGTCACCCATCAATTGCGAGACGCTTTCCAAGTGGCACAGAGCTTTGTAATGATGAAAGACGGTGACGTCACCTACCGGCGCGTTGAGGATATTGCCTGCTTGATGGGAACGGAGTTCATCATGCTCAACCGGGGCAAGATGGTTTTTCGTGGTCGACAGCGAGAGCTCGATGAATCCCCTCAACCCTATGTGCGTGAGTTCATGGCCTGAACTGCCCGGCGGCGCTCAGGTTTACTGGAGGAACAACCATGCCCAGGAAGAAGACCATCACTTTTTCTCAGTTGAGAGTCGGGATCGTAGTTGCTATTGCGTTGTTCGTCTTGACGTTCACGACCATCTACATCACCCGTGAAGGAGGCCTACCGCTATTGGGCGGGCAATACACGCTCTACAGCTATGTGGAAGATGTCAATGGATTGAAGAACGGCGCCCCCGTACATTTGTCAGGGGTGGAGGTCGGATCCGTGACTCGAGTCGAGTTCGCAGAACCCGGAGCCCCCAACCCCGTCAAAGTAACCGTCAGGCTGCGAGGAGACGTGCGGGAGCGAGTAACAACGAACTCGCTTTTGAGTGTCGGCAGTTTGGGGGTACTGGGGGAGAAGATGGTGGAGATCGACGCCGGAACACCGGGCGGAACTCCTCTCGCAGATGGTGACATCCTGGCCGGTGAAGCTGGTGATCCCATCAAAGGTATTCTCAGCGATGCTTCGGCGACTCTAAAAGATGTGCGTGAGCTCATTGGTGGAGTTCAAAGAGGAGAAGGCTCCTTGGGGAAGATTCTGAAAGGTGACGAATTTCATGCGAAGTTGAATGGATTTGTGGACAAGGCCGAGAAGATGTTCGGAGACCTCGAAGCGGAGCAGGGTACCCTAGGGAAGCTCATCAAGGACCCGGCCATCCACGACAATCTCAAGGAAATAACCGCCGGATTTAGGGATATCGCGACGAAGATTCGTGACGGGGAAGGCGCTTTGGGACGCATGATTGTCGACGAGGGAACCGCCGAATCGATGACGAACATGATTCAGAAGTTGGATGTGGTTTCTGCCCGACTCGCCGATGGAGAGGGCTCCATTGGTGCGCTCATAAAGGAGCGCGAATTCTACGATAAGCTCAACTCGATGTCAGGCAACCTGGACTCCATGACAGCTCGTTTAGATCGTGGGGAGGGAACCGCCGGCCAGTTGTTGCACGACCGAGAGTTGTACGACAACTTGAATCAGACCGCGGGCGAGCTCAAGGAGCTCATCCAACTTATCAAGGACGATCCGAAGAAGTACTTGAGGATCAAGGTAAGTCTGTTTTAGAACGCGGAAGTAGAAAGTGGAGAGTAGAAAGTAGAGAGTAGAAAGTAGAAACGGACCCGTACTTTACGCTCCCTACTTTATTCTTTCTCCTTTTATGACGCCCGGAGGTGCCGTGCATTAGCTGGGTCTGTCGGAGGGAGCCGGCTGTTTTTGTATCTCGTCGTGACGGCGCAGAGCTTCCATCATGAACTCGGTCGTGGACCTCAAGTTTTGTATGTTTGAGCGGATGTTCGTCCGCACGAAGTGGAAACGTCCTCGGCGAACCGGGATGAGGTGGTAGACAGCTTCTTCACCTCGTGAGCGTCCCGCAAATCCTCCACAAATATAGCCATCCAACAAGTGAATCTCTCCACTCGTATCTCCGTCGACGTGGAGCACCCCGGTCGCTTGGTTGGCCTCAAGCATCTGGAGAATATCGGTCGTCTTGAACCGGGAGAGATCACCGGAGAGCTCACCGGGCTGGCCGAGTCGATGGCTCGAAATGTGACGTTGGCAGCGGATGACCAGCTCTCTCATGCTGAACGGCTTGAGCACGTAGTCGTTGGCACCGGAGTCGAGGCTGGACAGCCGCTGATCCGGGCTCGAGTCGCTGCAGAGGAGGAATCAAAGGGGTTTCTTGGAGGTCGGTTTCCGTTCGGACCGCTCGGACAAAGGCGAGGCCGTCGGCACCGGGTAATTCGGTTTCCGTGAGTATCAAATCCGGCCTTTCGCGTCGCGCGGTGTCCAGTGCTTGCTGAGCATCTGTCGCGGTGATGATTTCCAAACCACAACGCTCGAAGTAATCTCCAAGCACACGAGCCAGTTCCGGATTGGGCTCGACGAGGAGAATACGAAATTGTGACATTGGGTCCCTTTTCGTGAGATGTGCTATTCATTTTAGAAGTAGCCACAACCCAACGTCAAATGAAAGGTTTGCGCGGGTTGGCGGATTTGAAGCGTTTGAAAAGAGGATGGTACACTTTTGGTGGTGCGGTTGTTACATTTTAGCCACAGGCCTTAGCTACCCGAACCGAGGGGTGACGCACGGGTCAGCGGGAAAACGAGGTCAGACAAACTTGCCGAAGATTGAAAGCCACGGTGCCTCCGATATCGGCCTTCGCCGTCAGTTGAATGAAGATTTTTTGGTGCTCGACAGAGACGTCGGGCTCTTCATCGTTGCCGATGGTATGGGTGGACACAACGCGGGAGAAATCGCCTCCAAACTTGCGGCGGAAACGGTCTCCAAGTTTATGCAGCATTCGAGCGACGAGGATGAGATCACCTGGCCGTACGGGATCAATCCAAAGCTCTCCATCAATGCCAATCGACTCCGAACCGCGATTATGCTCGCGAATAAAAGAGTCTGGAAGGAGGCGGACCAGCGCCAGGACTACACGGGTATGGGTACCACTCTCGTTGCAGCGATTGCCGGTGGAGGACATATCACTTTTGCCGGAGCGGGCGACAGCCGGATCTACCGCGTCCGGGGCGACAAGATTGAACAAATGACGGTCGATGATTCTTGGGTTCAGGTTGCAATCAATGAAGGCGTGCTCGATCCGGCGGACGCCCACTCTCACCCTATGAAAAACATCATCACGAAGGCCATTGGAGCAAAGGACAGCATAGAATTCTCTGTTAGGGAAGAACCGCTACAGGACGGTGACATCTATTTGCTATGTTCTGACGGTCTGCACGGCATGGTCGCTGACGACGCAATTCTCCGAGTCATACTCGAGTCGGAAGGTGAGTTGGAGAATTGTGTGCAGGGCCTGATAAAGGCGGCAAATGACAATGGTGGCAAGGACAACATCACGGCTCTCCTTCTTCGTAGCCGCAGCTGACGGATGTTCGCTCGAAGGGACCATCGACTCCATTCCACACCCAAGACTCTTCCGCAAAGTCAAGGGCACGAGCGAACGATGCCACATGGTTCTCGACTGAAACCGAGATCCGAAGAAACCAATAGCTGACTGCGAATCAATCCGCGAGGGGCACCCCTAAGGGCGACGTTCGGGGCCGCGGTCCTGCAATATGAGAAATGAAACCATCTAAGGGTCCGATAAGGCAGGCACTCGCTCCTTTCCAGAGGCGTTTTGCCTGGGTGACCGCGTATTTTTTCGCAGTGCTCGTCATCGGCTTGGTGGGTTACCGGTGGACCGAGGATTGGAGCCTTTATGACTCGTTGTATATGGCGGTGACGACGGTGAGTGCTGTTGGATTCATGGAGGTCCATCCTTTGTCAGACCATGGCAGGGTCTTGACGATGGCTCTCATCATATTTGGCGTTACCGGACTCGGAATGTGGTGGGGACTGATCACGGCACTGATTCTAGAGCTCGATCTAGCCGGTGTCCTACGGAGGCGTCGAGTCATGCGGAGAATATCCGAAATGTCGCAGCATGTTATCGTTTGTGGTGGCGGGCGGATGGGAAGAGTGGTCGTCGATGAGCTCCTGCGGTCCGAGCGACCTTTCGTACTCCTCGAATCCGATGCCAATCGCCTTGCGGAACTTCTCAAGGAGTATCCGGACCAACACATCATTGAGGGCGACGCAACAAAAGAACACACATTAAGGTTGGCTGGAATCGAGCGCGCTGCGGGGCTGGCGGCTTGTCTGACAGCCGATGCGGACAACCTCCTGTTGTGCCTGACGGCTAGAGGGCTCTGTCCCCAGTTGAATATAGTTGCCCGAGCTATCGATGAAGAGACCATCGACAAACTCGGCCGTGCGGGAGCCGATCACGCTATTTCACCGAACGTGACAGGTGGCGTGAGAATGGCTTCTATGTTGCTTCGCCCGTCGGTGGTCAGTTTTCTGGACGTAGCTACGATGGGGGTAGGGGATATTTCACTTCGTTTGGAGGAGTCGCAGATACCGGACGGTTCTCCGCTCGCCGGTCGGACCCTTGCCGATGCCAAGATCCCTCAACGAACAGGACTCATCGTATTGGCTCTTCGACGGCGCGCGGACAGCGGACACGCCCAGTACAATCCCGGGCCCGAAACTAGACTCGAAGCTGGCGACGTCATGATTGTGCTCGGCCGCGAGGAGCAAGTGCAGAAGCTGCGCGAGTACGTCAGCGGTTCTCGCTAAGAGCAGGAATTCACGAAACAAGGACATCAGAAATTCAAGAACGTTCTTGAATTCTTGAATTCTTGAGTTCTTGAGTTCTTCCCTATAGACTCCTCCTATGTACGTCATTGTTATTGGTGCAGGCACGTTGGGAGCACGTCTCATCGAGCTCTTGTTGAAGGATGGCCACGATGTAGCCGTCATCGAATCTGACGAGAAGCTGGCCAAAGAATCCACGGAGCGATTCGATGCCATGGTTCTGCATGCCCATATCGGCCAAGGTGGGATATTGGAGGAAGCGGGCGCCGATAGGGCCGACGTGATTGTGGCCACAACGGATGATGATTCCGCCAACTTGATGGCCATGTTTCTTGGCAACGAAAAAGGCATCGAGACTCTGGTATGCGTGGTCAACGATCCGCGACACAAGACGCTATTCGAGCGGCTTGGTGTTCACGTTTTGACGAATCCTGAAGTCATTGTCGCTCAGCATTTGTACAGTCTGGTCAAGAAACCTGGATATGAAGAGCTTTTTTCAGTTCCCAAAGGTGCAAGCTTGTTTCAGGTGACTCTTGCCGAGAGCTCGCCGCTCACGGGTCGGACCATAGGTGGCGCTTACCAAGAAGGGTTGTTGGCGGAAGGTTTCATCTTGGCTTCCGTCGTCCGAGGTGAGGAGACCCTCCTTCCAACGGACGAAACCGTCCTCGAAGGTGGAGATGTTGTCACGGTTTTCTCACGAGAGTCGGTAGATGGCGTCCAAATCGAAGCGTTTACCGGCTGAGAAGCTGGCTTGAGCACAGACTCCAAAATCATCCTGCGATATCTCGGACTCATGATCCATGTGCCCGGTCTCATGGCGCTCTGTTCGATCCCCGTTTGCTTGGTCTTTGACGAACGATATGCCATCGGGCCTTTAGTGGTAACGGCCGCACTATCACTCGGACTTGGACAGATGCTCTTTCGCTACCTTCGCGTGGATGAAGAAGCTCGTCTTCACCATGGCATGGTGGTTGCCGCCATTGGATGGCTCGTGGTGCCCGTCATTGGAATGATTCCAATTCTTGGGGTGGCCTTGCGTCTATCAGCTCTAGGAGCCGGGTCGCCGACCGTTCTCGTGTTCTTGAATCCCATCAATGCGCTATTCGAGTCTTTTTCTGGCTTTACCGGTACCGGTCTCACCATGGCTCTTCGGCCCTCTCAGTTGCCGCACAGCCTTCAGTGGTGGCGTTCGTTCATGGAGTGGATCGGGGGTGGCGGAGTCATTCTTCTAATGCTCTCGATCTTGAGCCATACCACGAGTGCTTACAGCCTTTATTTCTCCGAGGGGCGATCGAAGAAGATTCTCCCTTCTGCGATATCTACGGTGCGCACGATATGGTGGATTTACCTTCTGTTGACGGTCGTCTCCATCTTGTTGCTCAGAGGTGTGGGGATGTCTTGGTGGGAGGCCATCAACCATGGAATGACGGGGCTATCCACCGGTGGCTTCGGGGTGACCGACAAGAGTATCGGTGACTACGATGTCCTTACACAAGTGATGGCGATGGTTGTCATGATACTGGGCGCCACTAGTTTCGCTGTTCACTATCAGGTTCTCAGCAAAGGACGACTATCCGCCTTGTGGCAGGATTCGCAGCATCGGATGTTGTGGGTGCTCTTGGGTTTGGGATCGGCGTTATTGATGCTGGAGAACTACTGGTGGAGCGGTTCTTTCCTCTGGGTCGAGTCGGCCTTCCAATGGGTTTCCGCCCTAGGTACAGCAGGCTTTCAGACCGAGGATCTACATGCCTGGAGTCCCACCGGGCGGCTTCTTTTGAGCCTGGCGATGGTCCTCGGAGGAGCGGCCGGCTCGACAGCCGGAGGATTGAAACAGGTTCGTGTGGTTCTGTTACATAAAGGGCTCCGATGGCACCTCCGGCGCATTCGCTTGAAGCCCCATCAGCTTCTGAAATACGAGCTCGACGGTGAGGTGATGGAGGAGTCCGAGGCCAACCGAATGGTGCAGAACGCAGGAACATTAGCCGTGCTATGGGCTGTGGTGCTCGGAGTGGGTATCGTCGTGTTGCTACATTGCGTTCCGCCGCAGTACGCCCTCAGCGAGGTCATCTTGGAAGTTTCTTCCGCCCAAGGTAACGTCGGCCTGTCCACAGGAATCACCCATCCCAGTCTTCCTTTGATCGCCAAGCTCTCTTTGATCCTATCCATGTGGATGGGGCGTTTGGAGATCATCCCCACCTTAATTGTGGTTTCTATTGTGTTCGGCTGGCTGAAGCGAGCTCTTCGGCGTGAGGGAACGGGCAGCCGATAGGCCCCCTGCCGAAATCGCTTATTGGATCTCGCCTCGTATCTAAGGTTGTCCATCGCTGAGCCTGTTTCGATTTCGATTCGTGAATGCTAAACTTATTTTCTTGGCAAAACGGCTTCGGGCGTCTTGATTTGTATCCGTTACACGTGAAAACAACCGACTCGAGACATGATCATCACTAATGCCACTTTGGTCACGTTACAGGAGACTGTTCCGATTATCGAAGGGGCGCTCGTGGCCATCGAGGGTAAAACGATTGTCGATTTCGGGAAAATAGGAAAGCTCATTGATCTCTATGAAGACTCGGATACGCTCGATGTGATGGGGTGTGTGCTCATGCCCGGCCTTGTCGACGGTCATGCTCACTTGTGGAGAAGTTTGGCACCGGGATTGCCGCTTGAGAGCATTAAGACCTTCCGCGAGCTTCAGGAGAGGTTCTGGTGGCGGTTTGCCAGGTCGCTCGATGAGGAGGATGTGTATGTGAGCGCTCTCTCCGGTCTCATGGACTCCGTCCGAACAGGTTGTACTTCTATCATCGACCATCATTCGAGTCCGAATGCGGTTGAAGGGAGCCTTGATGCTGTTTGGCGTGCGTTTACCGAAGTCGGAGTGAGGGGTTGTTTGTCCTACGGCGTATCGGATTGGGATGGAACCGAGACCGCCCTAGCCGGGGTCGAAGAGAATCTGCGCTTTGTCACCCAATGCCGGGCGACGAAAACGGGTATGATGGCTGGACTCCTCGGACTCGATGCTTCCTATTCGGTCTCAGAACCAACGCTGGATAGAGCGGTTGAAACGTCCAAGGATCTCGACTGTGGTTTCCATGTCCATGTGGCCGAAGATGCGTCCGACCTGGCCGACGCGCGAAACAAGTATCAGAAGACGCCTGTTGAACGACTGACGACGGCCGGCGTGTTACGAAAGGGAACGATTGCTGCACATTGTCTTCACCTCGAAGAAGGTGACTATGAGCGCATCACAGGTACCGGTGCCGTTGTTGTACAATGTCCGCAATCCAACGCCTCTAGTTCGGCGGGTCTGGGCGATCTGGGGCGGTGGAGTTCGATGGGGATGCTGCCGGCGATTGGATCGGATGGATTCTCTCCGGGGCTATTCGAAGAGTTCCGTGCCTCCGTGCTGCAACAACGGCTGAGGGGAAGGAGCCCTTCGGAATCCTTGGAGGTGTCGTATCGAGCGGCCTTTTCCGGTAACGCCGATCTCGCTACGAGTCTCTTCGGACCGCCACTGGGGAAAATCAAACCCGGGGCGCGTGCCGATTTAGTCGTTTTGGACTATGTGCCATCGACGCCATTGACCCCCACGAATGTGGCGGACCACTTGTTTGGGGGACTTGGACGCGCACCGGTCAAGGCCGTGATCATCAACGGGAGAATCGTGTACAAGGACGGCATTTTTCCTCACCTCGACGAGTCTCGAATTCGGGCTCGAGCTAGACAAACTGCAAAAAGACTTTGGGAGAGAATGTAGCTAATGAGACAAGCCGTATTGATCTTCTTGGTACTAAGCATCGTAGCTTGTGAGAGTCCGACACCGGTAGGACCGCAGGTCACCTCGTCGGAAACGAATCCGTCGATGAGTGCCGGCGGGGCGGTGGCCATCGGACAGACGACGCAAGATTTCCCCTTCAAACGTATCCTCTGTTTTGGAGACAGCCTCACGTACGGTACGACTTCGCGGGTCGGCGGTTTCATGCCGACCTTGACCGCTGTTGAAGGTTACGTGCCCAAGTTGGCTCGTTTGCTGAGCCAAGAGTACGGCGAAGGACTGGAGCTCATCAATTCCGGGATCGGTGGCGAGACTTCCACTGAGGGGGTGGAGCGCTTGAGTGGTGAGCTCCGACTCTACAATCCTGATTTGGTACTATTGTTGGAGGGGATTGTGGATGTGAACAGTTCCAATCCCCGTTTTCCGTTGGTGCGTGCGAACCTGAACGAGATGATGAGACGGGTTCTCCGGTCCGGAAGTCAAGTCATTATAGCTACTTATCCTCCTCTAAACCCCGAGGGCTTTCGTATCAATGGAATCGAAAATGTCCCTCGACTGAACGTCGTGATCCGACAGGAAGCCAACCAGCAGGACGTTCTAGTTGCCGATCACGAGTCCGATTGGAACGGCAATATGAGCGGGCAGGGGCCGGATGGTTTGCATCCCAACGACAGCGGTTACGAGATGATGGCCGTGACCTGGCTCAATTCCATTCAGGAACTGCTTGAGAAGATCACCACCTGAAATCGAAGGCGCCTCAATTGAGCTTGGTGACGGTTACGATGATCTGCCCCGTCCAGCCGTCGGGGTCATTGCCATTGGAATCGTGTGGCCAGTCTTTTCCGCGTCCATTGCGACCGTCAATGGACCACGTGTCTTGGTCGGCGTCATTGAGGAACCGCTCGAGGTTTTCGCGAGTCTCCCCGAAGGCGGTTTGATAGTCTGGTGTCTGAAAATCTGTTCGGACGCGGTTGATGGCAGCCTGCATCTCTACGCGACCACCTTCGTTGTTCAAGTTCGTATTCCCCGTGACCGTGTTCAGGTCCTCCACGCCGAGTAGGATCCGAGCGATTCTCTCGTCGGTGAATGTTCCACGACTCCAAAGCGCTCCCGAGGTCTCGTTTCGATAGACCGTCATCAAAACACTTATTTGAAACGAAGGGGAAGGGGGTGCAGTCGTGGTCGTCGTCGTTGGAGTGGTCGGTCCATTGTTGTTACCGCAACCCAACGAGACGAGGGCAAGGCACACAACCATCAATGATGTGATTTTGTATTGCATAGTTTCTCAGAAAAAGCAGGATACCAACCGGACTGACGGCTGTCAAAGCATGTGTTTTCCTCCTCCTCCTCTATCCTCGCTTTAGCTTGGAAGTAGGAAACGTTGGCGCCGAGCCACTCAATGGTCATTGTGCGCCTCGGCTAGAACGATTCCTGCCAATAGATACAGAGCGGCTCCTGTAATAAACACCACACGGAATCCGCAAGACATGGCCAGTAACGTTGCCAGCGGAGGACCCAGTACACTTCCAAATCCATTCACACCCCATGCCCAGGGGGCGAGCTGCGGGGATTGTCTCCTCAGCCTTTCGAGGCCGAGAGGAAAGGGAGCTCCCATCAGGAAGGCCAGAGGTGCAATGACCACAATGGAGCCCAGCACGCGAACGAAGTCGGGCCGATCGAACAGTAGTGTGAACCAAGCTGGCAACATCAAAGGATATACGAGCAACAAACCGGCAATTGCAGCGGCCACCTTGAAGACATGATGTTTGGCGAGCATCAGGCTGCCCAACCCAGAGAAGAACAACATAGAGGCCAAAACGGTGGTTGCTGCAAGGATGGGGTGGGAGAGAAAGAGGGAGAACTTTTGAATGAACGCAATTTCGATGAACAGGTAACCCAATCCGAGGCATCCGAAGTAGGTCGCTACACGAAGGCGACCGAAGGGAGACGATCTCCTCATAGTCGGTGTGATGATGAAAGGTGCCAGCATCAGGCTGGTTGATGCGAGTATGGCTTGTACGACCACGGCGAGGAGGATCAGGTATCCCCATTCGACGAACGGAATCCAAGAGAGTCCGAGCTCCTGGATGAATGAGGGGAGTGTGCTCCAACGAAAGAAATGAAAGAAGTAGGGACGGTCGTCCGTGGTCGGATCGATACGGAATGGGTAGTCTCTGACAAAGGACTTCCGTTCGTTGGATAGGAGCCAACCTGCCGCTTCAGCATAGTAAGGCCGGGAGAGGATGTGGTACCGGTTGGCTTCCGACAGCAGGAATCCCGGATGCCAGATGAGATCGAATGACCGATCCTCAGAAAATGTACGGATGGACTCGATGTCTTCCCTGGTAAACGAGGTATTCTTGAGAAGCAGAGTGGCGGTCGACCAACCACGAATCCCGGCCAGATGGTCTCCGGGCGTCTCGATGTTCGTTTCATGAGTGACTTCGACAAGCGTGTTGAACATCCTCAGCACTTCTCGTGGAGGAGTCTTGATCCATCGCGTTATGGCCAGGACACCGCCTGGCTTGAGGCGATCGCGGCAAGCAGCCAATGCCTCTACCGTATACAAGTAGCTTTCGCTCGCAGCATGAACTCCGCTTGCCGACGACAAGAACGAGTCCAGTAACGAAAGAGAGATGAGGTCGAATTGCTCGGTTGTCGTTTCAACGTATCGCCTTGCCTCCGCGATTTTCACACGGACTCTCTCATCGGAGTAGAGACCCCCACTGAAGTCCGAGAACACATCATCTACCAGACGAACGACTTGAGGGTTCATCTCGACCGCTACGACCTGTCCGGCTCCATGGTGGAGTGCCGAGAGAACCTCCATTCCTCCGCCGGCACCGAGCACGAGAGCGGAGAAATCTTGCGGGACCATGTGATAGGGAAGAGCTGTGGTCATGTGGTCGAGAAAGTCGAGATTCGAGCCGGCATGAGTCATGACGCCAAGTTGGTCACCATCGGCAAAAATCGCGATTTGCTCCGGAATCTCGCCCACGAAGTTGAGTGAAAGGCCCGGTGCATATCTTATCGTCGGACTCGAGACGACTTGGAGTACTGACAAGGGGCTCGTGGCATGTGCAACGAGACTCGCCTCGGGCATCGTGAGGGTCGTGGAGAGTCCTTTGTAGGGAGATGTGTTCTGTTCGAGAAGGGAATAGCCCGCAATCGGAATGGTCAACGTCGTTGCAGCCGCCAGAACCTTCCAGGATATCCGCTTCGTGGCAAGGGCAGCAGATAGAGAAGCTAGCGCGGCCACGAGGCCTATGGCTCGAGACGGATCCATGTAATAGAAGACGAATGCAATAATGAGCGCGCCTGTACCGGCTCCGCAAAGATCCGCGAAATAGACCTCCCGGACGCGCTGCCGAGTGAGAAGGACCAGAGCGATGGCCGAAGCACCGAGAAGGAAGGGAAACCCCAGTAGAACGTAAAACGCGAGTAGTCTCGTGCCTTGCGTGAAATCCCAGGCCAAGAGGAAAGGCTCAAAGGGAACTTTGAGCGCGAGCGCTAGACCCCCAACCTCGGCCAGAGCCGTGGCCCACGCGAGCGGTACGAACCAACGCTCCAGGTGGCGAGGATGAGGCTGGATCAAAGAGAGTGCCGTTCCACTTGCTCCGAATCCGAGCATGGCGATGCTCAAAATGAGGTAGGCGAAGTGGTGCCAAAGCGCGATGGAAAAAACCCGTAGGAGTGCAATCTCGTACGAGAGGAGCGAAGCCGAAAGAAGTGCGACGGCGAGAAGCCGCAAGGAAGGCATCACAACACTTCTCGCCCGTCGGCCATCAGGCTCACCGGATTAGTGTTTGCCGAGTAGGGGAACGAAACGAACAGGTAGTAGATTTCTCGAACGTGTCTTGCCGTCGGTGTCTTTTTCGACCAAGACAAGTGTCTGCACCTGGAAACGGTTTCCCACTGGAATGATCATGACTCCTCCGGGCTTGAGCTGACGGATGAGCGGAGGCGGAATGTGCTCTGCCGCGGCCGTGACCACGATGGCATCGAAAGGCGCGTGTTCTTCCCATCCATAGTAGCCATCGCCAGACTTCAGCGATATGTTCGTGTAGCCCAGGACTTTGAAACGTTGCTGTGCCTCATCTGCCAGTTGCTGGAATAGCTCCACCGTGTAAACGCGTTGGACGATCTGGGCGAGTATCGCCGCTTGGTAACCGGAGCCGGTACCCACTTCGAGCACAACGTCGTCGGGGTCTGGTGAGGCAATTTCCGTCATCAAGGCGACAATATACGGTTGGGAAATGGTCTGTCCGAGACCGATGGGAAGAGGGTGATCATCATAGGCTTGTTCTTGGTATTTGGGAGGCACGAAAAGGTGGCGTGGGACCTTTTTCATGGAGTCGAGGACGCTCTTGCTATCGACGCCGCGTTGCTCGATCTGGGTCGCAACCATGTTCTCTCGTCGCGCGGTGAATCGGTCGCCGACGATTTGGAGGGCGCCCGCCATGTAGAGGAGGCCCCAGGCCCCGAACAGGAGACAGGTTCTTGAGTGCATGGTGGCTCCCACTCTCGCGCTGTTGCTCAAATGGGTCGGTTGTTATAATAACATCCCGTTCCCAAACGCAATACCTGGTCGGCCGCGGTGAGGTCGTTGCTGGCTGCGGCGAGCTCGGCAGCTACCATCGAGGATGCGTAAGCGGGAGGGGTGTTGGAGAACCATGGACGTCGAGATTGATTCCAGTTTTGGCTTGACTGAGGCACTCAAGGTCGTTGAAGGAGACGTCGTGAGTCTCGTTGGCGCAGGTGGCAAAACCACCACCTTGTATGCGATAGCGAGCGAGCTTCGGCGCCATGGCAAGACCGTTATTACGACGACAACGACGAATATGCAGACGCCACGATACGCGACCACCATGCCTCCCCTCGTATATGCAGCAGATGAGGACGATTGGCTGGAGACCGTTCGAGTCCGGGTACGTCGGTATGGCTCGGCAACTGTGGTGGGTGCTCGAGAGCGGGAAGACAAGCTTCGAGGGTTGGAGCCGGACAAAATAGCCCTTTTGCGAGAGATTGCAGATTGTGTCCTTCTTGAAGCTGATGGTGCGCGAGGACGTTCACTGAAAGCTCCTGCATCATATGAACCGGTGATACCGGATGTGACGACTTTGACAATTGTGCTTGTTGGAATCGATGCCCTGGGTCTACCCCTGGACGAGAACATTGTGCACCGTCTCGAGGAAGTGAGAAAGATAACAGGGGCTCAAACGGGGACGCCTATCACCGAGGAGTTGATTGCGAAGACTCTAGTGAAAGGGTACCTCGACAAGATTCCTCGTCGTTCCGGTCGAGTTTTTTTCATCAACAAAGTGGATGATTCTCAGCTGAGACCAGCGGAGAGCATCGGCCGCGCGCTCATCGCGATCGGTGCCTCAGAGGTAGTGTTCGGGCAGGCCCGAAATCCGCACGGTTGCTTCTATCGGATGACTCCTCGGAAAACCTAGAGCCGCCTGGTGCAACTCCGGCTGGACTTAGAATAGCGACAGTACTATCCTTTTGTTGAGGGGGCTGTCCCTATGTGGATTGTCCCCCTCACTTGTTTTGGGCGGTCCTGTGCCGGCTGTCCTTTTAGTCTGATTTGTTCTGGATCAAGGTTAGCTTGTGATCGACCCTGCGAGGCCCTCTTCCGAAGGCTATACGGCGAAGTCCGTCTTTCGTGAATTGGATGATGCCCTCGCGAGAGGAGAAGCGGTTGCACTCGTTACCATTCTCGAGACCAAGGGCTCCACACCCCAGAAAGCTGGCGCGAAGATGGTCGTCAGTCGGGACGGTCGCCTTCGAGGTACCGTTGGCGGTGGCTGCGTCGAGGCAGAGATTCTGTGGCGGGCTCGGCAGGCTATCGAGAAGCGTAAATGCGAGATCGTCTCCTATGACTACAACGCTGATGAAGATGAGAACGGGCTCATCTGTGGAGGTTCCGTGAAGGTGTTCATCGAGCCGGTTCTTCCGCTACCTCGAGTCTACATTGTTGGTGCCGGGCACATTGCCATGCCACTCTCCCGCGTAGCCAAGGTGGCGGGATTCGAGGTCGTCGTTTGGGACGATCGAATCAAATATGCGAATCGAGAGAGATTCCCCGAGGCGGAGATCGTGAAAGCGGGCCCGCTAGCCGCTTTTGCCGAAGAGTTCAGCTATGGGGACAACGCCTTTGTCGTGGTCGTCACTCGAGGACACGCGCTTGATGAAGATGCCTTGCGCACATTCATTCATTTCGATACCGCTTACCTCGGCCTCATCGGCAGTCTTTCAAAAATAGAGACGATCTTTCAGCGACTCATCAAAGAAGGGATTCCTCGGGAAAAACTCGACGCGGTTCATGCCCCCATCGGGTTGGACCTCGGAGGCAACTCCCCGGGAGAAATAGCGGTATCCATCGTTTCGGAGATGCTCATGACCAGGTACAAGCGAACGGGCAAATCCATGCAGTTCACTGAGCGTCAACAATTCGACGGCAGTAATGGAGACCAGCGCCAAAGGTAAGCGATATGAGGAAGAGAGCAGTTGTCGCCATCGGCGGGAATGCGATTACTCGTCCGGGGCAGGTTGGAACGATTCCAGAGCAGTTTGCAAACGCAGAACATGCTTGCCGTGACCTACTGCTCCTCTTGGAACACGGGTACGACCTCGTCCTCACACATGGGAATGGACCTCAGGTGGGGAACATGCTCTTGAGGGTAGAGCTCTCGGCCCATCAGGTTTACACGATTCCACTCGATACCTGTGTCTCCGACTCGCAGGGCGGTATGGGTTACATGCTGCAGCAGGTGATGCGCAATGTACTGTCCGATGGTGGGTTCGACAAAACCGTGGCGACCGTTCTGACGCAAGTCATCGTCGGGTTGGATGACCCGGCCTTTGAGTCTCCGAGCAAGCCGGTTGGTCCCTTTTACTCGAGCGAAAGAGCGAGAGACCTGAGAGAAAAGGGGTGGGCTGTCGTTGAAGATGCGGGCCGTGGCTATCGCCGCGTGGTCGCCTCGCCCATTCCCCGGGAGATTGTCGAGATCGGAGCTATTCGAACTCTTCTGGATGCCGGAGTCATCGTTATTGCCGTGGGTGGTGGCGGAATACCTGTAACAATGGACAATGGCCACCTTCGGGGAGTCGAGGCAGTCGTTGACAAAGATTATGCTTCGAGCCTTCTTGCACGAGAGCTCGGGGTCGAGCTTCTCCTGATTGGTACGGGAGTCGAAGGTGTCTACATCAACTACGGTAAGCCGGACCAGAAGTTGTTGCCGGAGCTCACGGTGGAAGAGGCCGAGGGCTACCTCGAAGAGGGCCATTTCCCTGCCGGTAGCATGGGACCAAAGATAAAAGCTGCTATCGACTACATTAGGCAGGGTGGAAAGGAGGTCATCATCACCGATATCTCTGCTCTCGGCAGGGCGCTGAAAGGGGAGACGGGCACACGCATTGTTCCGTGATGGGGAAGAAGTGACCAGTGTCCAGGCCTAGTCCGCCTTCGCTCCGGATGGTGAGTACGTTCCGGAGCTACGGCGAGACCTCGCCGTAGCCGTTGACGATGGAAATCGAGATCAACGGCGAAGGCGGGTGACCAGTGAAGAAGAGAGGTCAGAAGCCAGTGGCCAGAGGCCAGTAGGGCGTGTTCAGGGATAACTCGTATCTGATAACCAGTAAATGACTTCCGGCTCTGCTAACAAACTACTGTTCCGAGAGTCCACCATTTTGGACCCACTGTATGGCTTGTCGAACGACATCGTTGGAATTGTCGAGCTCTAGCTTGTCTTTTATGTGAGCCCGGTAGGACTCGATTGTCTTTACACTGACGCTGAGTCGCTCCGCAATTTGTCGAGTACCCAAACCTTCGCCGATCAGTTGGAATACTTCGAGCTCTCTGTCGCTTAGTCTGTCGAGCGGCGTCCCCACTTCACCTTTGCCGTCGGCCAAGCGGTGCAGTATTCGGGACACCATGCCCTCACTGAGATAGATTTCTCCTTGCATGATCTTTCGGATGGCGGTCAGCATTTTGTCGGTAGCTTCTTCCTTCATGATATAGCCTCGCGCTCCGGCCCTGAGAGCGCGCTCGGCATAGAGCGACTCGTCGTACATGGACATGACGAGCACGGGAAGCTTGCCGTAGTGGGATTTGATTTTCTTGATCAGTTCGATGCCGTTCTCGCCCTTGAGAAGAATATCGACGATGACGATATCGGGTTGCAGACGTCCGATGGCTTCGAGCGCGGATTGGGCCGATGAGGCTTCTCCACATACCTTCAGGTCGTTTGATTGATCGAGAAGTTGTGAGAGACCTTGTCGGACGATCGGGTGATCGTCCACGAGCAACACTTTCGCCACCTTCTCATCCGAGGGAAGGGAGCCCTTGGGCGTCATTTGGGACCTCCTGACTCACTTTCGCGGGCTTTCTTGATGTATTTGCAGGTTACGACCGTACCCTTTGCCGGCGTGCCGGATATGCTCAAGGAAGCATCTATCATGCGAGCGCGATATTGCATAATGTTGAATCCCATCCCTCTTCCGTGTTTCGCGGTCTGGGGAAGACCTTGACCGTTGTCCGTCACCTTCAAGGTCAGGTGATCCTCGCCGTTGCTCAACTCGATATCGATTCGACTCGAATCGGCGTGCTTGACGGCGTTGTTGACGGCTTCTTGCGCAATTCTATAGAGGTGGTCTGCCACGGTGTGGTCTTCGACGAAGATCTCCCTACTGCAGTGGAATTGGCACGAAGGAGGGTAGAGGTGCTCCACGCCCACGGCAAGCTCCTCCAACGCGGCCGCTAGGCCCTGTCGCTCCAAATGAACAGGAGACAGGCCTCGCGCTAGCCTCCGGGTCTGAGCGATCGCGTCGTTAGCCAAATCCACGATGCGCTGTGCATCTTCGGCTTCCGCGAGCGAACGGGTGTCCAAACGCTGGTGTAGCACCTTTCCAAGCAAGGCGATGCCCGCAAGCTGCTGCGACAAACCGTCGTGAAGGTCATGCCCGATCCTTTGCTGCTCCCGATTGCTGATTTCCAAGATCTCTCTTTCCAAACGTTTGCGTTCAGTAATGTCGCGTATGATGACGAAGACCTCCTCGTCGCCGCTTTTCGAGAAACGAGCTTCGTAATCGCGGGGTGAGCCATGGAGCAAGAACGGGTACTCGACGACCTGTAAAGTGTTTGTGTCGAGAGCACGTTCGATCGCCTGACTTACGGGCTCTTTTAGCGTGGGAAAGAAATCCCAGACTTTGGTACCTAGGAACTCGTCGGGAGAGACCTCGAGCTGAGATAGTTCTTTTGCATGGTAGTCCAGGTAGATTCCGTCCCGACTCAATCGAAACAGCACGTCAGGTATCGCACTGAGCAACGCCTGGTTCCTCGCCTCTGTTTTTCGGAGTGCCTGTTCGGCTTCCTTTTGATCCGTTACGTCTTCAGAGATACCCGCGACACGATAAATCGCCCCTTTCTCATTCCGGATGGGAAAGGCCCGTGCCCTGATCCAGCGGATTCGGCCGTTTGGTCTCGCGATCCGAAAGTCGAACCCAAAATCTCCCTCAACTTTCTGCTTCACGATGGCTTCTACTTCGTCACGGTCATCGGCGTGTATCACGTCGAGAATGGAGGAAGGACTCTCATAGAGGCTCTCGCAGCTCCTGCCAAAGATCTCTTCATAGGCAGGACTGATGTAGATCAGCTCTTTCGATGATGGGTTAGCGATCCAAAACACTTCCCGTATGCTTTCAGTGAGTTGGGTCAGCCTGAGCTCCTTCGATCGAAGTTGCCTCTCGATTTGCTCCCGCTCTCTCGTCTCATTCTTCAAGCCTCCCATGGCTTTTGCCAGGCGCGCGCTGGCGGTGACTTCGCGGCGAAAGGCGTGAGTGAAATCGAGTGTCAGCGCGGTCAACGGCACGAGGTAGGCAACGATTTTTAGAAAGTGGGCAATGAAGAAATGACCGTCGTAGAGCTCGTTGGAACCAAAGGCCATGTGGAACTCGGTGGCGATCTCGGGAAAAACGGCAACGAGAAGTGCATGAGAGAACAAATTAGGCTGAGTACGGAACAAATGAGGGTAGAGAAAGATGCCGGAGAACAAGAACAGCAGGAGTGCTGGAATGTCCCAGGGCCGGCTGACCCACGAGCCGGGAAAATAGGCCTGCGGAAGAGGAACGGCTTGGGCACCGACACGAACAATCGTGTAGGCGATCATCACCGAGAAGAGGGTACCGGCGAAGAGTAGATAGGTTCGTCTCAGCTTGATTTTGGGTTTCGTGAGAATGAAGAGGGCAACTCCGACGCCAAGCATCAGCGCCTTGGCAAAGCGAGAGATGGCCCAAGTGATGGGCACGAGATTTTGATGGTCGATGGTCGCGGTCATGATTCGATCCGCCGCTAGAATGTGAAATGCATCCAACGGACCGACAAAGACCATCGTCACTCCAATGGTCAGGACGACGAAGTCCGGGTTCTGTCGAGCATGGAATAGCGCCAGTAAGCCCACGAAAACCGCCACACAGACCGCCGTCCATTCCATGAGGTTATGGACAAAAGAGGCTGCGAGTGGCTCGCTGAAAGCGTTATTGACTGACTGGGATTCGACGGAATGAGCCAGGTGTGACGAGAAATCCCACCCCACGGTGTGGAGCAGTAGGGGCAGGACGCTCAGAACGAGTACGGCCCAGACGAGACCTTTCGGCAATCTTCGTTCGTCGATTTGATCGACCTCGTAAAGATGCTCGGTCATCTTCTCGGCCACAGGTTTGGACCTCGACTAGCCTGGCGCAGGGTGCTTGTACGTAGCAGACCCTTGACGGAGTGCTATTTCCTATCAGTTGCGGTCTGACTGACGATACGAATCCCCGCACTGGCTCCGATTCGAGTGGCTCCAGCCTCAACCATCTTGCTTGCCGTCTCAGCGTCACGAACTCCGCCTGCCGCCTTTACGCCCATTCTGTCCCCCACGATTTGGCGCATGAGAGTTACGTCCTCTACGGTCGCTCCTCCCGGGCCGAAGCCGGTAGATGTCTTTACGAAATCAGCGCCGGCCGCTGCAACCAACGTGCAGGCCTTGATCTTCTCCTCTTGGTCGAGAAGAGCCGCTTCAATGATGACTTTGGAGAGTGCTCCCGCCTCACGGCATCCGCAGACCACCCCCAATATGTCTTCTTCGACCTTTTTGTAATCCTTGGATTTCAGTGCACCGATGTTGATGACCATGTCAATTTCAGAGGCCCCGTCGAAGATGGCACGGCGGGTCTCGTAGATCTTGACATCTGGGGCATTGGCACCCAAAGGGAAGCCCACCACCGTGCAAACTCCTACAGATGTCCCGCTGAGCAATATCGAGGCGAGCCTTACCCACGTCGGATTGATGCAAACCGTGGCGAATCCGTAGCGGGCGGCTTCCTCACAGAGCGTGCGAATCTGGCTTTCGCAGGCGTCGGGTTTGAGAAGGGTGTGGTCTATCAAGCGCGCCAAATCGCGATCTTGATATTGGCCATCGGCGTGTAGTCCCAGGCGTTCGGCCCCGTTGTGGACAAGCCCGCGGACGAGATCCGGACAGAGGTCCCCACCCACCTGGTGACAGTTGCAGGTTGACTCGGGCCCTTCTTGGACGCCTAACCGTGCCAGAATCGATCGGGTGATGGACTCCGTCAGCGCATCTAGCTCTCGATTTGTAATGTTCATGATTTCAACAAGTGTCGAACTCAAGAACTCGAGAAGTCAAGAACTCAAGAATGCATTGAATAGTAGAGCATCGGCTTAGTCGAAGACGGTGACAAAGTTTCTTGAATCCCTGATTTCTTGATTTCTCGAGTACTTGAGTACTTGAGTTCTAAACCGCACCTTGTGTCTCTTTTAGACTGGCCGATAATACTTCTTCTCTATGGCGACGATTTTCCTCACTCGGGCGCGATGTCGTTCCTCGGTGACGCTGGCGGTCAGGAACGTCTTTACCACCTCGGCCATGATCTCCGTGGAAATGAGTTTGGCTCCCAGTGTGAGCACGTTTGCGTCGTTGTGCTCTCGGCTGTTCCGGGCCGTTGCTTCATCGGTGCAGGCCGCTGCTCGAATGCCAGGCACTTTGTTCGCCGTCATTGCGGAACCGATTCCGGCACCATCCAAGATGATCCCGATCTCGGCCTGTCCAAGTGCAACCGTTCTGGCGACTGCATGGGCAAAGTCCGGGTAGTCTACGGACTCGGTGCTTCGAGTGCCATGGTCGATGTAGCTCGCGCCTAGCTCATCGAGTAGCTTCTTGAGCGCCTCTTTCATGTTGAAGCCACCGTGGTCCGAGCCCAGCGCGACCCGCACCTTTGGGGGAGCTTTGTTGACCTTGGATTGCCCCCACACGATTTTGATCTTTTTCTTGTCGACCCACTCCCGGGCCAAATCGGTGAGGATGGCTCCTTCCGGGAGGTCGAGAATCGAGCCTTCAGGGAGAGATTGGACGTCTTGAGCGGTAACGAAGCGTCGGTCCATTTCTAAACTCAATAAAACAAAAGGAAAGCGAGCGACCTGAGAGCGAGTCTACGCGGAATCGGCCAAAGCTGTCAATCTTCCTCGATTCGACTCCTATGGGGATGGCACATTTGTATTGCTTTTCAGAGTGATACGTATTGGTGTCAGGGTAGATCCATGCAGGTCTATAGGTTACAAATATTCATCTTTTGAGTTTAGCCGATATGAGCATGACGACATCGCGTAAACTCAATGAAAAAACGTGTTAGATGCATGTTACAGGGCAGTTAAAAAGCTGAGACATCCAAGGACTTTCACTTGACAACATCGTGGTTTGGCGGTACTTTTCGCTCGCTTTCGGGGTGCATCTTTTAGACCTTGATGGTGCAAACGCTCAACGGATGGATCGGGGGCTTTCTCTCGTTCGGTAACTCCAAAACCCGCAAACGAATGTGTAGAGGAAACCCGTGTCGCAAGAATCTTAAGAAGGAGGGTACGAAGATATGACGCGACCAAGAATATTGGCCGTCTTGTGCTGCCTGGTACTGTTCGCTACTGGTGTTGCAGAAGCGCAGAACTTGGCGACGTTGCAGGGCTACATCAAGGACGAGACCGGCGGAGTGTTGCCTGGCGTAACCGTCGAGATTCGTAACGTCGACACCGGTGTCATACGTAACGTCGTCACAGACGGGCTCGGGTGGTACACCTCTCCCGCATTGCAGCCGGGTAATTATCAGTTGACCGCTGCCCTGTCCGGATTCCAGACCATCAGAAGAGAGAACATCATTCTTCTGGTGGGTCAGACGATCGACATCGATGTCACCATGGGCGTAGCTTCGGTCGAGGAGACGATCACCGTCACTGCGGAGTCTCCGGTCGTCGAACTCAGCCGATCGAGCACTGCTGCCTACGTGAGCGAGGAAGAGATCATGAACCTGCCCATCGCGGGACGGGATTTTGCCGACTTCGCTCTGCTGCAGCCGACGGTGAGAACCGATACGATACGCGGTGGAATCTCGCTCTCGGGTCAAAAGGGCGTCAGCTCCGGCATCAAAATCGACGGAACGGAAAGCAAGAGCGCTTTCTTCGGTTACGGCCGCGGTGGTGAAGCCTCCGAGAACGACGGTGTGGTCATTGCTCAGGACACCGTCGAGGAGTTCCAGGTCGTCGGCAGCGGCTACGCTCCCGAGTACGGTAGAAACGGCGGTGGCTACCTCAACGTGATCACCAAGTCGGGAACCAACACCTTCAAAGGGAACGCGTTCATGCTTTTCCGCAACGACTCCATGACCGCCGATCTCAAGCAGACGCCTCTCCAGATTTCGCGAGGTAACACCGAGAGTATCCCGGCCAACGAGTTCAAGCGTTACAACTGGGGAGTGTCCATCGGGGGACCTATCGTTTCCGACAAGACGCACTTCTTCGCCGCTTACGATGGCATCAGTCGGACCGATCCCTTTCTCGACGACATCGTCGGCCGCGGGCAATATGACGCGGTGCTCTCCAGGTTCCCGAGTCTCCTCAGTGGATACGAGCCCAACAGTGACGGGATTGCGGCACCGGATCCGGTTCTAGGTCGAACCGCCACTGGCCGATTCACGAGGGGAATCAAGAACACCGTCCTTTTTGGAAAGGTCAACCATCAGTTCAATGAACGGCACTCACTTTCGTTTCGCTACAACTACACCGACTACGAGCGAAAGAGTGACCGGAAATCCGAGGAGTCGCTCAAAACGGAGACCACCAACTCCGTAGTGGCGTCGGTGATTTCGCTCATCGGCACGAACATGGTCAACGAGTTCCGGTTCCAGTATGCCAACGACAACCTCGATCGTCTCTCGAATCTGGATTCTGGGGACATCGTCGCCAATTTCCGGATTGAAACGCCGCAGTTCGAAGATTTCGGTAAGCCGGACTTCCTACCTATTTTCGTTAGGGAGAAGAAGTTTCAGATTCAGGACAACATCTCTTACAGCTTCGGGAACCACGACCTGAAGTTCGGAGCTGACATCCAGATCGACGACTTGAGTGAGTTCTTTGCCGGTAGCTACGACGGGCGGTACGACTTCAGTACCATCGACACCTTCCTGGCCAACACCGACCGTCGAGTTCGTATCTTTTTTGGCGATAGCGCACCTCCACCTGCCGTTAATTTCCAAGCGAAGCAGACGATTTTCGGCTTGTTTGCTCAGGATAGCTGGCGGCTCAACGAAAGGCTAACCATCAACTACGGATTGCGGTGGGACGGGACCTTCAATCCGAGCGGTATCGAGCATGCCTTCGAGGAAGGTCGTGAGATTCCGGACGACTTGAACAACTGGGCGCCGCGCGCCGGATTTGCCTACTCCATCGATGAGGCCGGTAAATCGGTTCTCCGAGGCGGCTTCGGACTCTTCCACGATCGTACGCCGACCCTCATTTTCTTCGATGTGGTCCAGTCGAACGGCTTACCCCCCAATTATGGCCGCGTCGTCGTGTCGCCCGGTCAACCTGGGCACGTGCCTCTCGGAGAGGACATCGACCACGCGAACCCGCCGTCGGGGTTGAAGCCGGCTGTGGGAATCGTCGACCCTGATTTTCAGGATGCTCAGACGTGGCGAATGAATCTGGGCTACGAGCGTGAAGTGGCCCCTGATTGGGCCGCAGCTTTCGATCTGGTGTACGCGAAGAGCGGTAACCTCCAGTCGAGCTATGACATCAACGTGTTCGATCCTACTTTGAACGAGCTCGGCCAATACGTCTACCCCAGCGGCCGTCCCGACGACACCTACCTCAACATTGGCACGCGGAACGACATCTCTCGTTCGGACTTCATTGCCGGGACGTTCAAAATAACGAAGCGGTACTCGCGCGGGTATCAGTTCAACGCGCACTACACCATTGGCCGCGACCGGGATAACGATAGCAACGAGCGGAGCGCGACCAGCATCACGCTGACGAATTATCTGGATCCCGATTACGATTTCGGGCTCTCGGAGCGGGATACGCGGCATCGCTTCCTGTTTAGTGGACTGTACACTCTGCCCCTCGAGATTATGGTGAGTGGCATCGGCACGTTCCAGTCTGGTTCGGTATTTACCGCTCTGGACCCGAATACGCGCCTCGTTAACCACCCGACCACGACGCTTCGGGCCCGCGCCAATATCGGCGGCAGCTTGGCGGAGAGAAACGGTTACCGTGGGCCGAGCTACAAGAACGTCGACTTTAGGGTCAACAAATTCTTCGACGTGGGACGCGCGCGCATCGAAGCCATCTTTGAGATCTTCAACTTGTTCAACTGGGGTAACTTCAGAGTGTCCGGCACAGGAGACTACTACGTGGCGCCAGGAAGCCCGGTCGTGGATCCCGAGTTCGGTCTCGCCGACTCAACCACACCGGCGTTCGGAAGCCAGCGGCAGTTTCAAATAGGAGTGCGGGTACAGTACTAAGTAGATAATACGTGTTTTTCTGGGAGGAGCTCTGAGAGGATCTCCTCCCTTTTTTGTTTGGGAGGAAGTAGGAAGGAGAAAGTAGTAAATGAAGAAGTAGACAGTCTTATCTACTTCCTGCTTTATTCTTTCTCCTTTATACGATATTGAACTCTCTCTACTTAAACGGCGTGGCTTCGGGCTTCTGCTCGCCTTCTGTCACTACGTACAGAAATCCAGCTTTCAAGGGGCCGTAGCTGTCGACCTGGCCGGAAGGCCATTTCACGACGAGCTCGTCTGCCTCACCGGCTGTGCCTAATCCAAAAAAAATCTCCAAAGAGCTTTGTGACTGGTAGCTCATGGCGCTACGCGCGTCGCGAACCTGACGTTTCCCTCCGACGCTTAGCTCGAGCCTCGCACCATACCCCTGAGGATTGCTCTTCGTTCCCTGGAGAACGACCGCTAAGGAGTGTCCTTTGTCCTCCATGACGTTGAAGAGGATTTTGGCTGCGCCGTTGTTCTGAACGAAGGCGATATCGAGATCTCCGTCCTTGTCGAAATCGCCGGTAGCGGCTCCCCGACCGACGAGATCTTTGGGCAGATCCAAGGCGTCGGATATTTCCACGAAATGCCCATCCCCCTTGTTGTCGAAAAGCTGGGATGGTTGTCGATAGGTTGTGTCAGGATTGAGTTGCTCGATATTGTCGATGATGTGGCCGTTGGTAATGAAGATATCGAGATCGGTGTCGTGATCGTGGTCGATGAAGATCGTCCCGAATCCTACCCATATGAGGGACGGCGCTCCGAGACCGGCTGCATCCGTATAGTCGCTGAACATCCCCATCTCTGAGTTGCGGTACAAGGTATTGGTCTCGAAGTCCAAATGCGTGATGAAAATCTCGAGTCGGCCGTCTCCATCGAGATCGCCGATGTCGGCGCCCATGCTGGCCTCCGGGGTACCGGAGCCGTTGTAGCCGGTCCCCGTCATGAGCGCTGATTCCATGAAACGCCCGTTGCCTTGACCTAAGAGCAGGTAGTTCATGGTGGAATCGTTGGCCACATAGACGTCGCCTCGACCGTCGTTGTCTAGGTCGCCGAAGGTCAAGCCGAGCCCTTTGCCGTCGGTGTCTTGGGGAATTCCCGTCTCGGGGCCCGCTGCGGTGAACTTGCCCGTTCCGTCGTTGACATAGATGGTGTCGGGTATGCCGTTGTACACATCCGGATGGCAGTAGGCGCGGATCTTCTTGACCGAGTCGCCGCACCACTTGTGATTGCCGTAGTCGAAGTCCACGTAGTTGACCACATAGAGGTCCAAGTCTCCGTCGTTGTCCGTATCGAAAAAGCCGGTGCTGGTACTCCAGCATGCACCGCTTACGCCCGCCTCTTCGGTGATGTCATCGAAGGTGCCGTCACCACGGTTTCGGTAGAGTCGATTGCCTCGGAAGTTGGCGACATAAAGATCGAGATCACCATCGCGGTCGATGTCTCCATAAGTGGCCCCCATCCCATACCCGGTGTCTCCAAGTCCCGACTCAGCGGTGGCGTCTCGGAACCGACCATCCACCTGCTGGAGGAAGAGTTGATTAGGCTTCGAGTTCGGCACGGAGTCTTTCGGCGCTCCTTGCATGCAATAGATGTCGAGCAATCCGTCGCCGTTGGCATCGAAGACGACGATTCCGGAGCCAAAGGTCTCGACCATGTACCTCTCACCGCCACTAAAGTTGTCGTGTACGAAGTCGAACCCGAGCTCCTCCGAACGCTCCACGAATCTTTTTTCCTGGGCCGGAGAGGTCACAAAGAGCGCAGCAGAAGAAAACAACGCAAAGGCGCAGAGACGCAAAGACGCGAAGTAGAAGAAATCAATCATTACGGGTTACTGGCCACTCTCTTCTTCATGACCACTGGCCACCGGTCACTGGTCATGCTCTGATCTCTCACTACTGGTTACTGATTACCGAGTCACTGGTCACTGGTCAATGATCACTGATTACTGCCCACCGCCTACCGCTCACGGCTTACTGGCTACTACATTGTCCGGCACAGCCAGGCCTGCATTCTGACTGCGGGCTTCTGTTTGCGCAACCGACTGCTGACTGCTCGACTGCTTGACTGCCCAGCAAAGACCGTTGGCTACGGACTACTTCGTCCTACTGAACTTGCGATAAGCTTCCATGTGCTCCTCGCTCTCTTTGTCTCGGCCGAGTTTCCGAAGTGCCTGGGCGAGGTTTAGATGCAATATGGCGGTGTCGGCTCCCAGCTCCAAAGCGCGCTCGAATTGCTTGACAGCTTCTTCATTCTTGTTCTCGTTGGCTGCGATTACACCCTGGAGCTCATACGCTTCGGGTAGGTTCGGGTCGAGAGCCAGTATCCTTGGCAGGACTTCATTTGCGGAAGAGTACTCGCCTGTTTGTACGAGCAACAAGGCCTCGAGATAGTGATTTTCCACCATCTGAGGAGCTAGCTCACGTGCTCGGGTCGCACTCTCGAGAGCTTCATCGAAGCGGCCCATCGAAGAGAGAACCTTGGACCGTAAAGCGTGGGCGCGGGAGTGGCCGGGATGCACCTCGAGAACTTCATTGAGCTGCGCGATTGCTTCATGAAGTCGGTTCTCGAACGCCAATTCTTGAGCTTGGTTGAAGGCGGTGTCGACATCCTTCAGGCCCCATTCCTCCTTGTCCTGTGATTTTTGGAGAGACTGAAAGTCTTGAAGCGATTTCTTGGCGCCCTCCAGATCACCGGAGGCACGCAGTGCGTTCCCCAATCGATAATGGGCCGCCGGCAGTTCCGGAAGCAGGCGCACCGCCTCCCGCAGGTGAAGAAGTGCTTCTTCGGTTTTGCCCAGGTCGAGAAGGATTTGCCCGAGCTCCAGGTGAACACGGCCGGGCTCGGGGACTCCTTGCTCGAGTGCCTCGGTGAGGAGAATTATCGCCTTTTGCTGTTCCCCAGATTCGGCGGCCAAGGCAATTCCAAGAGCAAGCTTCAATCCGCCGCGGTCAGGATGTATTTCTAGCGCTTTACCTGCGACTTCACGAGCACGCTCGCGATTTCCGGTGGTTATTAGCTGGAAACAGAGCTCTTCAGCGAGCTCGGGCCTCTCCACTCCTTGGCGAAAGCCCTGCTCGAGGATTTGGACCGCTTCATCACGTCGATCGATCTCCCGAAGAAGGAAAGCGGCCAGCAAGTAGGCTTCGGGTTCTTGGGGGTGTTTCTGCCGCACTCCCTCGTAGGTTTCTAGGGCCTGGGTGATCGCACCCATCCGTACCAGGATACGTCCTATGAGAACTGGCGGTTGTGGGGCGTCCGGCGCCAGTTGTTGCGCTTTGCGACCGAGCTCCAAAGCCTCGAAGAGCCGGCCCTGCTGGAATCGAACGTCGCTGAGCCCGAGGACAGGGATGTAGCTGTCGGGAGCCATCTGAGACGCCTTCTCGAAATCCCGGGATGCCGACTCCAAGTCTTTGTTTTCCAATGCCTTGCTTGCCTGCACCAATAGGTTGGCGAGATCGTCGGTTGGAGTGGACTGCGGCGCATCCCAACCGGAAAGCAAAGCGGTGCTGAGGAGTAACGCGGTAGAAACGGCCAAGATTCTCATGGTCTCGCGAGCGCAGATCGTAGCACGGGTTGGAGCCGGCATCCATGGTCTCGAATCACACTAGAGCCTTCGGGATGACGGTCTTATGGTCTCGAACGGATTTCGGCAAACCCCTGTTTCGTCGTGCTAACATGGGTCGATCATGACGGATGAAGTCAACCGACCCCGGCGGCCCGAGGATTTCATCAACCTCGACCTCGTCAGGAAGGGCGGTCAATGGCGCGAAAAGAAGAAGCCCGTCACTGTCTCCGTTTTGGTCCATCTGACCGTTTTTCTGCTTCTCGCCTTTCCCGTTACGCGAAAAGCCCTCGTTGGTGACCCCATCAATCCTGGTGAGATCCTCATCCGGTTCTATCAAAAAGGGGCTACCGGCCCGGGCGGGGGCGGGGGCGGTGGGGGCTCCGGAGGCCGGGAACGAACGACCTATATTCGGGCTCGTATCGAGGAGCCTGAACCCGAAGAGCCTTCCCAGCCGAGAGAAGCGCCTATCGCACCACGTGAGCTACCGCCGTTGGTGTTTGGTGACGACTTGGACGTCCCCGATTTGCCGACGGACACCGAGATGCTTTTTGGAACCGTCTTTTCACCGGATGCAGTCCCGTCGCCCGGCTTGTCCTTTAAGGCAGGCGCCGATATGGGTGGATTAGATACTCAGCCCAGCTCCGGTACGGGAGGCGGCATTGGAGGAGGAGAGGGGACCGGTGTCGGGGAAGGGAAAGGCTGGGGTGTTGGCCCGGGTGAGGGCGGGGGCTTTGGTGGAGGACAATACCGGCCAGGTGCTTGGGATATAGAGCCCGTACTCGTCGAAGAAGTGGAACCCAATTATCCTGCCCAGGCCATTGAGCATTCCGTTCGAGGCGAGTTGATTGTGCAAGTCCTGGTCAAGATCGATGGTTCCACTACGGTTCTCAGAGTGTTGAAATCCCTTCCTCACGGATGTGTGGATGCGGCGGTTGCGGCCGCAAACCAATGGCGTTGGAAGCCTGCTCTCAAGGATGGACAACCTGTGGAAGCCGCTGCCATCATCACCTTCGATTTCGACTTGATCTCGCAACGGGCGTCCGCCAAGCGCAAAAAGGGCTAGAGGCCCCATGGAGCTCGAAATCATCATTCCTGAGGATGCGATACGGCGACGGATCGCCGAGCTAGGGAAACATATCAGTGAGGACTACCGTGGGAAGACGGTTCACCTCGTGTGTGTTCTCAAGGGTGCCTATACTTTCCTTGCCGATTTGGCTCGAGCGCTCGACGTGCCCACGACGATGGATTTTATTGCGGTGTCGAGCTATGGCGACCGCACGACCACGAGCGGTGAGGTGCAGCTCACGAAAGACCTGGATAGCGGGATCGAAGGTAAGGACGTCCTCATCGTCGAGGACATTGCCGACACCGGCTTGACGCTCCGCTACCTCTACAATGTTCTTAATTCGCACGGACCCGCATCGCTCAAAATAGCGGCCTTTCTCGACAAATCATCCCGACGTGAAATCAAGATTCCCATCGACTATGTGGGGTTCGAGATTCCGGACCGCTTCGTTGTGGGGTATGGTCTCGATTTCGACCAAGAATACCGACACTTGCCGTACGTCGGTGCTCTGGATTCGGAGTAAGAACTCAAGAACTCAAGCACTCGAGAACTCAAGAATGAAGAAGACGAACTCGTTGATCAACGTTGCGCGGAAGGCCCGTCGCCGGGCCAAAGCGCCATATTCCAAATTCAAAGTCGGAGCCGCTCTGGAGTCCGCGGACGGCGAAGTCTATAGCGGTTGCAACATCGAAAACGCATCCTATGGACTCACGATATGTGCCGAAAGGGTGGCACTTGTGAAGGCGCTTTCCGAAGGTGCCAAAAAGTTTGTGAATATCGCCATCGTGACAAATGCCAAGAAGCTGACGCCCCCTTGTGGAGCCTGCCGCCAGCTCTTGTGGGAGTATTGCGGAAACATCCCAGTCCACATGTCGAACACCCGCGGTAGAGTTGAGACTTACCGCTTGGGAGAGCTGCTACCGCTACCGTTTGATCGAAGGTCTCTCTAAGGTGAGTAGTCAGGAATAGAGCGATCGGAATTCTCGACTTCTTGAGTTCTAGGGTACTCGAGTTCTTGATTAGTCCAGTTTCGCCAAGGCTGGAACCACTTCGCGAAGTAGCTCCAAAATGACGTCGCGTACACGCTCACCGGTCTGCATGACTTCGCGGTGGTCAAGTTTGGTCGGCAAGATGCCCGCCGCCATGTTGGTCATGCAGGAGATTCCCAGGACCTTGATGTCCATCTGGTTGGCAGCAATGACCTCCAAAACCGTCGACATGCCGACCGCATCCGCTCCTAGAGTCCTCAGCATGCGGATTTCCGCCGGGGTCTCATAGCTCGGTCCCAAGAGTCCGGCATAAACGCCTTTTCTCATGTTGAGGCCGATACGATAGGCGGCGTCCTCGCAGATCTTCTTGAGCTTGGGCGAGTAGGCCTCGGTCATGTCGGGGAAGCGCGGCCCGAGCTCTGGCTCATCAGGACCCACCAGTGGATTCTTGGCGGTGAGATTCAGGTGATCGGTGATGATCATCAGGTCTCCAGGCTTGAATGCCTTGTTGACCGCTCCCGCAGCGTTCGTAACGACGAGAGTTTTGATTCCAAGTGAGCCAAGGACTCGAACGGGAAATGCTACCTCTCGGGCCGAATATCCCTCGTAAGCATGTACTCTTCCCGACATCACCAGTAGAGTCGTTCCTGCGAACTTCCCAATGACCATACGACCAGCGTGACCCGCGACGGTCGAACGTGGGAAGTGGGGGATTTCATCATAGGGAATGGTTTGAGCCGAGGAGAGCTCGCGGGCAAACGCTCCCAATCCGGAGCCCAGAACGAGCGCAAGCGTTGGGCGGTGTTTCGTTCCATGGGACATCGCTTCTGATGCCTCACGGACTTGCTGAGTCATTTTGTTCATTGTCCTTCTCGGATATCAGTTCAAAAGGCCCGCAATGGTTGCTGTCATGAAGGTTGCCAAAGAACCACCCACCAAGGCTTTGATGCCGAGCTTAGCCAAATCCTGCTTTCTCGAAGGCGCGATTCCGCCGATTCCTCCGAGTTGTATTCCTATGGAGCCAAAATTGGCAAATCCGCAGAGCGCGTAGGAGGCGATGAGCTCGGAACGCTGAGAGAGCTCGCCGGCGGCCGTCAGCTTCGTGAGTCCCATGTAGGCAATGAACTCGGTCAATACGATCTTTTGGCCGAAAAGCGAGCCCACCTTACCCGCTTCTTCCCACGGCACGCCCATAACGAAGGCCAGGGGCGAAAAGATCCAAGCGAAGATGATCTCTAAAGACAACTCCATACCCAGATAGTTGCCGAGTGACTGGAGTGGCCAATTTATCAGTGCGAGGATGGAAAGAAATGCAATCAACATGGCGGCTACGTTCAACGCGAGCGTCATCCCCCCACTGGCTCCGCCTGCCGCAGCATCGATGACATTCACGTGTTGACGTTCCACCTTCAGTTTGACCTCACCCTTGGTCAATGGAGTGGCCGTCTCCGGGACGAGCATCTTGGAGATGAGAATGGCAGCCGGCGCGTTCATGACGCTGGCGGCAAGAAGGAATTTGGCCTGCACTCCCATGGCTATGTAGGCTGCCATAACGCCTCCGGCGATAGTGGCCATGCCTCCCACCATCAAAGTAGCAAGCTCTGAATAGGTCATGGGCGTCACGTAGGGTGCAATGATCAACGGGGCTTCCGTTTGCCCCATGAACACATTGGCCGCGCAAGAGAGCGATTCGGCACCGCTCGTTCCCATCGTCCGCGACATGACTTTTGCCATGATGAGGACGATCTGTTGCAGGATTCCAAGGTAGTAGAGAACGCCAAAAAGAGACGAAATGTAAATAATGGTCGGCAGGGCCTTCACAGCGAAGATGTATCCAACGCTCTCTTCGTCCATGAGAAAGGAGCCAAAGATGAACTCTGATCCGGCATTGGCTTTGTCGAGTCCGATGGTGACGACTTCGGCGACCCAGCCGAAGATCGAGACTCCCACGGAGGTTTTCATGATGAGCAAGGCGAAACCGAATTGAAGGGCGAGCCCCCAGACGATGATGCGATAGTCGATCTTGGACCGATTTTCGGACAAGGCATAGGCGATCAAGAGGAGCACCATTAGACCCAATATTCCGATATAGCTGTGGCTCATGACTCATCATCCTCTGGTTCAAGAGTGGCTTTGATCAACGGCTCGATGGTCGGTGGTGTATCCTGAATGTCGTAGGCTCCCGAGACCATTTGTTGGACGTTCTCGAGGCGGGAATCGCTGTTGTAGTGCAGCGACAGCAAAGGTTCGCCCTTGGAAACCTCTGCGCCTATTTTCCGATGGACAATGAGACCGACAGCGGGGTCGATGACGTCATCGACGGTCTCTCGTCCCGCACCCAACAGCATTGCAGCGGTGCCCAAGGCCTCGGTGTTCATTCGGGTGACATAGCCGTCTCGTGGGGCGAGGACTTCCCTATGGTGAGCCGATTGGGCTAGAAGCTTCGGATTCTCAATGGTGCGGGGGTCTCCACCTTGAAGCTCGACCATCTTCATGAATTTTTCGAGACCAGCTCCGGAGTCGATGAGGCGAGCGACCTGTCTCTTGCCCTCCTCGACCCCTGACGCCACCTTCCCGAGCACCAACATGTGGGCGGCGAGAACCAGGCAGAGCTCTTTCAAATCTCCAGGGCCACCGCCTCGCATGACGTCGATCGACTCTTTCACTTCGAGCGCGTTTCCAACATGACTGCCTAGCGGTTGATTCATATCGGTGAGGAGAGCCACCGAACGAACTCCCATGCGGCGAGCCGTCGAGTTCAGTTTTTCGGCCAGTTCTCTTGCGGAGTCACCGTTCTTCATGAAAGCTCCGCTTCCGACCTTGACATCCAAAACTAGTCCAGTGATACCCTCAGCGAGCTTCTTGCTGAGAATGCTTCCGGTGATGAGGGGTACACTGTCGATGGTCGCGGTGACGTCTCGGAGCGAGTACAGCTTTCTGTCGGCCGGAGCGATCTCCTGTGTTTGGCCTATGAGAGCGCATCCCGCATGGTCCAGCACGGAGCGGAAACGCTTCAAATCGAGTCCAACATCGAATCCGGGGATGGACTCGAGCTTGTCGAGAGTTCCACCGGTATGACCCAGTCCCCGACCGGAGATCATCGGGACGACGACGCCGGCAGCAGCGGCAAGGGGGGCGATGATGAGTGAGGTTTTGTCCCCCACGCCACCGGTACTATGTTTGTCGACCTTCTCACCTGGGATATCGGACAGATCAACGATCGAGCCGCTGTGCAGCATCTCTTCCGTCAGACCAACGGTTTCCTGCTCCGACATGCCTACGAAGTAGACTGCCATGAGGAATGCCGAAATCTGGTAATCCGGAATGGTGCCATTCGTGAAGCCCGAGATCATGAAGTTGATTTCATCA
The DNA here is from genome assembly GCA_963697355.1 of uncultured Acidobacteriota bacterium. Lineage (GTDB taxonomy): Bacteria > Acidobacteriota > Vicinamibacteria > Marinacidobacterales > DATDRI01 > CAVONV01. Next base: position 30,460 of record CAVONV010000011.1, on the reverse strand, counting down.
CGGGAAAGCTCTTCGCCGAGGCGTTTTCGGCGGATGATGTCAACAGCACGCATATGGCATTCGACTTCAAGTTGGAATCAAGATAAAAAGCGGCTGCTATCATGACTTGGGCGGCTGAGAAGTGTCAAGGGATTTGGCCATACGCCGAAGGTCTGAGGGGGAAAGATGGGACTATTTACGGTAAATCATCCGGTGATGGAAGATGTTCTTGCGGTACTTCGAGATAAATCGACGCGACCAGAGGAGTTTCGTCGTCTGACCCACAAGCTCAGCGTGCTGCTCAGTTTTGAAGCTTCCCGGGATTTGCCGGTCAAGGAAGTGGATATTCAAACCCCTTTGGAGACGACTCGAGGAAGCCGACTCGCCGCGGAGGTTGTTCTTGTTCCGGTGCTTCGAGCGGGGATGGGGATGCTCGAACCTCTTTTGGAGATATTTCCGGACGCCTCGGTGGGATACGTTGGACTCGAACGCAACGAGCAAACCGCCGTTGCTCGTCGCTACTACCTCAAGCTACCGGATCTGCCTAACCGTCACGTTTTTCTGCTCGACCCCATGTTGGCCACGGGAGGTTCTGCTCTGGCGGCGGTCGAGGCCCTTCAAGAAGCAGGTGCGCGGTTCATACGCCTGCTCTGTATCGTGGCTGCGCCGGAAGGAATTCATCTATTGGAGGAAAGCTGTCCCGATTTGGACATCTACACGACGGCTGTGGACCGCGAGCTCAACGAACGTTCGTTCATCATGCCGGGACTAGGAGACTTTGGAGACAGGCTTTTTGGGACTTAGCGAAGTAACACCAGGAATTCTTAATTCTTGAATTCTGAATTCTTGAATTCTATCTTCACATACACTACGATCTCTCTCTTATGGCTGAAACAGAAAGCGTCGGCCCGCCCTCTAAGAGCAACGCTCAGGCGATTCCGATATGCGTGGCTGCCTGGTTTGTTCCCGGCCTAGGCCACATTGTGCTCGGCAAGAAGTGGCGCGGACTGATTTTCCTACTTGTCGTCTTTTCGATGTTCGCTTTGGGTCTTTATTGGGAAGGAGAGCTCTTTCCGCTCGATCGGACGAAACTGCTCACTTTGTTAGCGGGTTTGGCCGAAATGGGTGTGGGTTTGCCGTATTTCGCCGCAAAGCTTCTTGGCTGGGGAGCGGGAACCGTCACGGCCGTGACCTATGAGTACGGGTACACGTTCTGTGTCGTTGCCGGACTCCTGAATTTGCTCATCATGCTTGATGCATACGATATCGCGCTGGGGAGGAAGTCTTGACGAGTCACTTCCTGGTTTTGACCACTTTTGCGGCCCTTGTATCCGTAGCTTTTTCTCTATTGATGAGGGATGAACCACGGAAACAGGTCCGCTTCGGGCTTTTTGTGTTCCTGTGTTTCATGGCCTCGGCATTCATTCTGGGCTGGCTCATGTTTCCCTTCCCGACGTGAAAGCCGAGCCCGTCGCGGGCCCTTAGATCCAACGTGGTATCGAGCCGTCGCAACAAAAAAAGGAGCGGATTTGGCGTCTTGGCGGCTTTACTCCGATGGTGGGCTCCGCTGCTTGCCTATATGGGGCTCATCTTTTGGCTGTCCTCACAATCCCGACTAGATCTGCTGCCAGATTCCCCTGACTATGTTTTGCATTTCTTCGGCTACTTTGGAATGGGGATTCTGGCCGTCCGGGCATTTGCCCAGGGGCTTGTTGAGCCAAAGTCCAAGTACTTGGTCCATGTTGGATTGGTATTTGCCGTTGGCTACGCTTTGACCGACGAATGGCATCAGAGTTTCGTTCCCGGTCGAGTGGCCAGCGTTCGAGACCTCGTCGCTGATGGATTGGGAATCGCAGCCGCGTGGATCATCCTTCTTGTATTCTGGCGTTGGCAGCGTAGAGGAGGTGATCGGTTCTCCGCTTTGGGCGTCGATTGAGAGATCGAGGTGTTAGTCGTCTTAGATGGCATGTCGAAACATTGGGTACTGTTGAAGAGAAGAAGGGGAATGGAGTTAGACTCTATCCCGAAAGGGGGAGCTCGTGGCGAAGGAAGCTAGGATTGCAGTTATTCCTGGGGACGGCATCGGGATTGATGTCACGTTAGAGGCGGTCAAGGTTCTTGATACGGTTTGTGAGGTCGGTGGGTTTCGCGTCCAACGAGATGAATTCGATTTCGGTGCCGAGCGCTATCTGGCCACCGGTGTTTCGATGCCAGAGGGCATCTTCGATAGGTTCCGGAAGGATTACGACGCCATATATATTGGGGCACTGGGGGATCCAAGGGTACCTGATATGGCCCATGCCCGTGACATCTTGTTGGGCACGAGGTTCGAATTGGACCTTTTCGTCAATCACCGCCCCGTCAAATTGCTCCACGAGCGCCTATGCCCCTTGAAGGATCGGAGTATCGATGATGTGGATTTCGTCGTCTTTCGAGAGAATACCGAAGGGCTCTACGTGGGGATGGGAGGTATCTTCAAGAAAGGTACCCCAGATGAAATCGCTATCCAGGAAGACGTCAACACGTACAAGGGTGTCAAGAGAATCATCGAGCACGCGTTCCAGTTCGCGAAGTCGAATGGATACACCAAAGTGACGATGAGCGACAAGTCCAACGCACTTCGTTTTGGCCACGATATTTGGCAACGTCTGTTTGCCGAGATTTCTGAGCGTTTTCCCGGAATCGAGGCCAATCATCTTTACGTCGATGCGCTGACCCTTCAGATGGTCAAGAAGCCGAGCCAATTCGAGGTTATCGTCACCTGCAACATGTTCGGTGACATCGTTACCGATTTGGGCGCTCAGCTCCAAGGTGGATTGGGCATGGCGGCCTCTGGCAATATCAATCCAGAGGGTGTTTCCATGTTCGAGCCCGTTCACGGCTCTGCGCCAAAATACGCCGGCAAGAATATCGCGAATCCTTTTGGCGCCATACTGTCTCTTCAGATGATGTTGGAACATCTCGGTTTTCAAGAGCCCGCGGCCTTAATCGAACAAGCGGTGATGGGTTGCATCGAGGCGGAGGAAACACCGGTCGAGTTGCAGGGTAAGCTCGGCACCAAAGAAGTTGGTGATGCCGTGTGCCGACGCATCAAAGAGTTAGGAAGTTAGAGTAAGCAGTAGGAAGTATGAAGTATCAAGTATGAAGTATGAAGTGGTGGTGAACAAACACTACTTTCTCCTTTATTCTTTCTCCTGCATCGATCTTGAAGAGCTAAACAATGACAACAGTACATGAAGGCAAACCGATTGGTAGAGGGTATTCTTTTGCCGTCGTGGTGAGTCGCTTCAATAGCTTCGTCACTGACAAGCTGCTCGAAGGAGCGCTCGACGCTCTGAAGGCAAGTGGTGCCGAGCTTCAGAACGTCGAAGTTTTTCGTGTGCCCGGTGCTTTCGAGATCCCCCTCACCGCTAAGCTTGTTGCGGCCACCGGCAAATACCATGGAGTGATTTGTTTGGGCACGATCATCAAAGGAGAAACTCCACATTGGGACTATCTCGCGCAAGCGGTTTCCCAGGGGCTTGCGCAAGCAACGCTCGAGACGGGTGTGCCCTTTTCTTTTGGAGTTCTCACGACGGAGACGAGCGACGATGCCCTGGCCCGCGCAGGTGCGAGAGGTGACAACAAAGGTTACGAAGCCGCAATGGCAGTCATCGAAATGGTGAATCTCCACAAGGAGATAAAGGAGATAGGAGAAACAGGGAAGATAGTGAACAGTAATCAGTAATCAGCCAAAGTACGGGCGAGGAGCCCGACGCATCAGGAACTAACGCCCCTCGCTGCCCGCTGTTTTTCCGAGATGGCGTGGCTCAATTCTGAGTACTTGGGTGCTTGAGTTCTTGGGTTCTCGCAAAGCTACTTCCGATGCGGGGAAGTTAGTTGGAAGCAATCAGTGAAGACCCACATCCCATTGACTACTGATTGATAACTGATAACTGATAACTGGTTACTGATAACTGGTTACTGATAACTGGTTACTGATCCTAGTCCCACTTTCTTGGAACGTCATGACGGCGAGAAGGAAAGGTCGAGAGCTGGCGGTGCAGATGCTCTACCAGTGGGATATCAGCCGCCAGCCCATAGATAGGGTGGTGGAGTCTTTCTGGCAATTGACGGAAGGCCCCGAAGCATCGCGGAGGTACACTCGACGTCTCGTAACGGGCACACTGAATAACCTCGAACAGATCGATAGGCTGATCTCGCAACATGCGGAGCATTGGCGCTTGGATAGAATTGCGATCGTAGACAGAAACATCATGAGACTGGCGATATATGAGTTTTTGTATGAAGACACTCCGGAGAAAGTCGTCATCAACGAAGCGCTGGAGGTCACAAAGAAATTCTCCACTCCCACTGCTGTTCAGTTCATCAACGGTATATTGGATGCTGTACGGCTCACGTTGGCAGCGACAAAGGAGGCCAAGTAGTTGGTGGTAGATGGTATTTACGAGCAACGGAAGGGCAAACTAGAGGCATTGGGTGAGCTCGGTGTGAATGTGTATCCGACAGGATACGACCAAAGCCACTCCATTAGTGAAGCTGCGGCCGAGTTTGGAGAGCAGACGGGCGAGCAGTTGGAAGCCGCCGCCCCCAACCTCCGCATTGCCGGGCGGTTGGTGGCCCTGCGAGGTCACGGCAAGACGGCTTTTGGACATCTGAGTGACGGAGCCTCCCGACTACAAATCTACATTCGACGTGACACCGTGAAGTCCCCGGGCTTCGAGATTTTCAAGCTCTTGGATGTGGGAGATTTCATCGGTGTTGAAGGCAAGGTGTTTCGAACTCGAACCAATGAACTGACCCTAATGGTTCACGAGATCGTGTTCCTCGCAAAAGCGCTGCTTCCGCTTCCCGAGAAGTGGCACGGATTGTCTGATGTGGAGCTCCGATATCGCCAACGCTACCTCGACTTGGCTACCAATGTTGATGTGCGCGAAGTTTTTCTGACTCGGAGCCGTTTGATCCGGGAAATCCGTCAGTTTTTCGATGCCCGAGGCTACGTCGAGGTCGAGACACCCATGCTTCAGCCCCTCGCGGGCGGTGCGGTGGCGCGGCCATTCAAGACATTTCACAATGCGCTGGGGATCGACCTCTTTTTGCGTATCGCCCCGGAGCTCTACTTGAAGCGGTTGGTTGTAGGTGGGTTTGAGAAGGTCTACGAAATCAATCGGAACTTTCGCAACGAGGGTATCTCGACGCGGCACAATCCCGAGTTCACGATGCTCGAGTTTTACGAAGCCTATAGTGATTTCGAAGCGATGATGACGCTCACTGAGAACCTCTTTCTTCACTTGGCTCGCTCGGTGAAGGGAAGTGAAGAGCTCGAGTACGCCGAGAACAATATCAAATTGACACCACCTTTTCGTCGGCTGCGAATGCTCGAAGCCATTCAAAAGACATTGGGTGAGCGTGCTATCGATGTTTCCGAACAAGATCTCCGCGATCGCAACACAGTCGTGAGACTGCTCGGGCAAGTAGAAGGAAAATTCGATCCAGACGCTCCATGGGGAAAACTCGTGGCAGAGCTCTTCGAGGAGATTGTGGAGCCTCAGCTCATTCAGCCCACCTTCATTTATGATCTCCCATTGGATGTGTCTCCGCTGTCGAAGAAGAAACCGGACGACCCGCAGCTTGTGGAACGGTTCGAGCTCTTCGTGGCAGGTATGGAATGTGCCAACGGATTCAGCGAGCTCAACGATCCGGAGGACCAACGAGAGCGTTTCCTGGCCCAGTTGAGTGAGAGAGAGCGGGGTGACTCGGAGGCTCACGTCATGGATGAGGACTACGTTCGCGCTCTCGCCCACGGCCTGCCGCCCACTGGAGGGGAAGGGATCGGTGTCGACAGGCTGGTCATGCTCTTCACTGATTCTCGTTCGATTCGAGATGTGATTTTGTTCCCGCACCTACGTCCGGAATCCGGCCGCCCGGCAGACAAAGATGAGGGAGACGATGTCGATGGAGATGAATGACTCGGATGTAGGAGAAAGAATAAAGGAGAAAGTAGGAAGGAAAGAGTTACTCCTTTCTATTTTCTCCTTCCTCCTTCTTCACCGCCTTCGCCGAAGAGCTTCCGTCGGCGGGTTGGGTTGATGGCTTTGATTCCGGATCTTATTCTCGAGTGCTTGAGTACTCGAGTTCTCGAGTCCTACTAGATGCCTTTTGAACTACTGATTGCCTCGCGCTACTTGCTGGCCAAGCGCAAGCAGGTCTTCATCTCGGTGATCTCCGCCATTTCTACGCTAGGAGTGGTTGTCGGGGTGATGATCCTTCTGATCGCTCTTGCAATCATGACCGGTTTTCAGGGCGAGCTGCGGGCACGCATCTTAGGGGCCGCCTCACATCTTAGTGTATACAGCATGAAATCCGAGGGATTCCGAGATTATCGAGACGTGACCGAGAAGATGCTTGCCATAGAGGGTATCGAAGGCGCGGCACCAGTCGTCTACGGCAAGGCGCTGGCCTCGAGTGCCACGGGCTCGAGTCTGGTGACGTTGAAGGGTGTCGATCCACAGCGGGAGGCTGGGGTCACTGAGTTCGCGGGAAAGATGATCGCGGGAAGTATGGATGAGTTGGATGAGGCTGGTGGGAGTGGTGACACGCTTTCCGGAATTGTGATGGGCGAAGCGCTTGCCCTATCGTTGGGTTGCATCGTTGGCGATTCGGTCAAGTTGACGTCGCCCGAGGGTCACCTCACACCGTTGGGCATGCTTCCCCGTACCCGGACTTTCCGCGTCGTAGGGATCTTCAAGGTCGGCCTCTATGATTTCGACCACTCCTGGGCTCTTACCTCGCTCGAATCTGCCCAGCGGATGCTTGGATTGGGAGATGAGGTGGCCTACGTGGAATCACGCGTGGACGATATATATGCGGCGAAAGAGCTCGGCACGGCGGTGCGCAAGAGCCTTGGGAGCGGTTACGGGACCCTGGACTGGATGGAGACCAACCAGAGCTTGTTCTCTGCACTTTGGCTGGAAAAAATGGTTACCACGATTTTCGTCAGTTTCATCATCGGTGTAGCTGCACTCAATATCGTGGCGAGTCAAATTATGATCGTCATGGAAAAGACACGGGACATCGCCATTCTCCGCTCCATGGGTACGACGGCGAGGAGTGTCATGTTCATCTTCATGCTTCAGGGCACCATCATCGGCGTCGTGGGTACTCTGGTTGGAGGTGCGGCAGGAGTCGGAATCTCGTGGATCTTGGACACATACCGCGTGATTCGGATTCCCGAAGATGTCTATCAATTGACTTATGTGCCCTTCGAGCTGCTTCCATCCGACTTGGCAACAGTACTGTTGGCGGCTCCGTTGATCTGTTTCCTCGCAACCACCTATCCAGCCTGGAGGGCTTCTCGGCTCACTATTAGCGAGGCTTTGCGCTATGAGTGAAGCCCGGTTGGAGGCCCGCGGTGTGGTCAAAGGCTTTCCTTCGGCAGGTGTTTATCTTCCCGTTCTTCGCGAAGCGGATCTATGGATCGCGGGAGGGGAGATGGTGGCCATCCTGGGGGCCTCGGGCGTGGGTAAGAGCACTCTTCTTCATGTCCTCGGGACAATCGACGTTCCGGAAAAAGGAAGCGTACGAATCGACGGAAGGGAAGTCTTTGCTTTGAGCGAGCCGGAGCGGACACAACTTCGTAACACGACGATCGGCTTCATATTTCAATTCCACCACCTTCTTCCGGAGTTCACGGCCGTCGAGAACGTGATGATGCCACTTCTGATAGCGCGCACACCGGCACCCGAGGCGAGAGAACGAGCCCAACGTATACTCGATGCTCTTGGCCTTTCCGATAGGGGGCACCACCGGCCCGCCCAACTCTCCGGTGGAGAACAGCAAAGAGTTGCCGTTGCCCGGGCTCTAGTTTGCGAGCCTCGAATCGTTCTTGCCGATGAGCCCACCGGAAACTTGGACACGAAGAGCAGTGATGAGCTCGTGAGCCTGCTGCGTCAGTTCCATAGTGAAAAAGGACTCACATCAGTTGTCGTCACACACAATGAACGGATCGCTTCCGTCTGCGATAGGGTTCTCACTATGGAAGACGGGATCATCAAAGAGAGAGTCTAGAAGATAGTAGAAAGCATCCGCACGGCCAAGACAGGCGACGGCCACCGCGTCGGGGACTAACTTCGTGCGGGTGCCCGGTGCCCTTGCCAGGTGGGAACCCGTGGGCAGTGGACGGGGGCCGTGGCAATCTCACATAGAAGAGGTAAGTGGGCGGTAGGCAGTAGACGGTTGCGCGCTGACCTAGCAGAGGTCAGAAGCCAGTGACCAGTCAGAGCTCATCAGCATACCCGGATTGCGAGGAACAAACAGCTTCGTTCGGCTGCTTGACTGCCTGCATGCCCGAGCCCGAGCGACGTTAGTACGAAGGAGAAAGGAGCCTGAGGTGCCAAGTCAACAGATGTCCAGTACTCCTTCCTCTTCCTACTTCCTATTTCCTACTTTCTACTTTCTCCTTCGTTAGACTACTCTGATAGTCCCATTGACCCCTGCTAACCCTCATGCTATTCTCCGTTGGACGGCTTTTAAGCGGCGACGGTTGGCTGAGGCGCCAGAAACGCCATATATCCAGTTAGTTAGGTGGTATGCTATAATGGGTTCATCATGTTCGGGTGGAGGAAATGTTCGAGCGATATACCGAACGATCTAAGCGCGTAATCTTCTTCGCCCGATATGAGGCGGCCCAGTTGGGCAGTAGCTCTATCGAGACTGAGCACCTCCTGCTCGGCTTGATCCGAGAAGGAAAAGGGCTCACAAGCCGCATTTTCGCCAAGTCCAATCTTTCCTTGGAATCCATTCGAAAAGAAATCGAAGGTCGAGTTGTCATTCGCGATCAGGTTTCCACTTCCGTCGAGATTCCGTTGTCGGCCGAATCGAAACGAGTACTGACCCACGCCGCCGAAGAAGCGGACCGGATGGCACACAATTACATCGGCACCGAGCATATCCTGCTGGGACTCTTGCGGGAGGAAAAGTCGGTGGCCGCCAGTATTCTCCGAGCGCGTGGACTTCGTATCAACGCCGTGCGAGAAGACATCGTACAGGAGTTGAACCAAAAGGCCACGGCGTCCAAGTCGAAAGAGACGCCGCTGCTGACCGAGTTCAGTCGAGACTTGACAGAGGCGGCAGCTCGCGGGCAGCTCGATCCTCTCATTGGTCGATATGCGGAACTCGACCGGGTCATTCAGGTCCTTTGTCGGCGGACAAAGAACAATCCGGTCCTAATCGGAGAGCCGGGTGTCGGGAAAACCGCTATCGTCGAAGGATTAGCGAACAAGATCGTCCGTGGAGACGTACCTCTTTTCCTTGCCGACAAGAGAATTCTCGCCCTGGACATATCTCTAATTGTTGCCGGCACCAAGTACCGCGGACAGTTTGAGGAGCGCCTCAAGACCATCATGAAGGAGCTCACAGAGAACACGAACGTCATCATTTTCATTGACGAGCTCCATACACTCGTGGGCGCGGGTTCGGCCGAAGGGTCTCTAGATGCCGCGAACATCCTCAAACCGGCTCTGTCGCGCGGTGAGATTCAGTGTATCGGCGCAACGACGCCGGCCGAGTATCGAAAGTACATCGAGCGCGATAGAAGTCTCGAGCGCCGATTTCAGGGCGTCAAGGTCGCGAGTCCCACTGAGCTGGAGACTATCGAAATATTGATGGGCATCAAATCTCGTTACGAGAAGTTCCATCACGTGCAGTATTCTGACGAGTCCGTCAATGCCGCGGTCTATCAGTCCCATCGCTACATCACGGATCGATTCCTGCCTGACAAAGCCATCGATCTGCTGGATGAATCGGGTTCGCGTGTGAAACTTCGTGAGTCGACGTTCTCTACCGAGTTCGCCAATTTGAAAAAGCGGATAAGCGTCATCGCCGATCGGATGGACAACGCTATTGCCGAGAAGGACTTCGAGCGCGCGGCGATGTATCGAGACGAAGAGATTGCGCAAAGACAGAACCTTCAGTACATCCGTGAGAGGTGGGAGCTCAAGAATTTCGAGCGACCTCCCGTGAATCGGCAGGATATCGACGAAGTCGTATCAAAGTGGACGGGCATTCCGCTCTCTTCCATCAAGGAGGAAGAGAGTGAGAAGCTTCTTCGCATGGAGGATGAGCTTCATAAGAGAATCGTTAGTCAAGACCAAGCCATTTCGGCCTTGTCGAGGGCTATCCGTAGGTCGCGCGCCGGATTGAAGAGTCCTAATCGACCGGTGGGTTCCTTCATTTTCCTGGGGCCAACGGGAGTAGGCAAGACAGAGGTAGCCCGCTGTCTGGCAGACTTCCTTTTCGGTACGGAAAAAGCACTCACGCGCTTCGATATGAGCGAGTACATGGAAAAGCACTCGGTCTCGAAGCTCATTGGCTCTCCGCCCGGTTACGTCGGGCACGAAGAAGGCGGCCAACTCACCGAGAAGGTCAAGCACAACCCTTATTGCGTCATCCTGTTGGATGAGATCGAGAAAGCACATCCGGACGTGTTCAACATACTTCTCCAAGTCTTCGAGGACGGTCAGCTGACCGATGGACTGGGGAACACGATCGATTTCAAGAATGCGATCATCATCATGACTTCGAATATCGGGGCACGACACATAGAGAAGAAAGGCCGAGTCGGTTTCCAGACTGACGACAAGGACACAACGGCCACACGCATCGGCGAGATGGTGCTGGGTGAGGTCAAGAAAACGTTCAATCCTGAATTCATCAACCGAATCGATGAGATTATTATTTTTGACGCGTTGAGTGACGATGACTTACGCAAGATAGTTGGCCTCCTAGTCGAGCAGATGAACGAGAATCTCCGTGACAAGGATCTCGAGATCACCCTCACTCCCGATGCCGTTGAGTGGATCATCAACAGTACCTGCCAAGACCGATCCTACGGGGCTCGGCCACTTCGGCGGGCACTACAGAAGTTCGTGGAGGACCCCCTCTCCGAAGCGTTCATCCGTGGCTCGCTCAAGCAAGGCTGTCCGGTCGAGGTTTATCCGGACGGTGACAAGCTGGGGCTACGGCAGGGCGACGCTGTTGAAGAGGACCTTCCACTCTCCGTATGAAGAGGGCCTATGTCAACGGTGCGAATTCTTTCAGCTCTGATTTTCTGCCTTTTCGCTTCGAGCTCGATCATGGCTCAGAGCGAGACCATCGAAAAGATACAAATCCAAGGTAACCAGGTAGTTGACGAGGGAACCTACCTCTTCCACCTGGAGTCGAAACCAGGGTCTCCCTACGACAGGGAATCGGTCATTGCAGATTACCATCGTCTGTGGGACACGGGATTCTTGGATGATTTGACCTTGGACGTCACGGACGGCGAACGGGGCAAGATACTGACCTTCACCGTGGTGGAGCGGCCCCGGGTAAGGACCGTGGAGTTTCGTGGCTCGAAGGAACTGAGCTCCGGCGACATCGAAGAGAAGCTGGTCGAAGAGGAATCGGTCATTGAGCTCGATTCATTCTACGATCCCTCCAAAATCGTGAAGGCGGAGAAGATCATCCGTCAGATGTTGGTCGACAAGGGACGTACGGACGGTAATGTCTCGAGTGAGATTGTTCCCGCCGATAGCAACGGGGTGAACATCGTTTTCGATATTCGGGATGAGCAAAAGGTCAAAATCAAGTCGATCCGGTTCGAAGGAATCGAAGAGTTCGACGAATGGGACCTTCGTTGGGGGATGAAGAAGACCCGCGAGAGTCATTCCTTGGCGTTTCTGACCGGAGGCGCGACCTATACGGAAGAGAACTACGCGACGGACATCGAAGCGGTCCGCGAGCTCTATCTGAACCGGGGATTCGTGGATGTGTCCTTCGGTGAGCCCCAGATGGAGTACGAGGACGGTGAGTCCCGCACGATGTTGTTGTGGAATAAGCCGCGTCGCTGGCTCCATCTGACGATTCCAGTAGTCGAAGGTAAGCAATACAGAGTGGGCTCTGTCGACGTCGAAGGGGCTGAAGTCCTACCCAAGGAGTTCGTCAAGAATTTTTTCAACCTGAAAGAGGGTGAAATCTACAACGAGTCCAAGATCACCAAAGGGTTGGAGAAGCTAAGAGAGATATACGGATCCCGAGGTTACATCCAATTCACCGGATTCCCCATCAAGCGTCCGGTGCCGGACCAAGACGTTGTAGATGTCACCATCAACTTGAACGAGGACAAACAGTATTTCATCAATCGGATCGAGTTCGAGGGCAATACCACCACGAGAGACAAGGTCATCCGTCGAGAGCTGTGGCTCAACGAACAAGACGTCATGAACATGGAGATGCTGAAGGCATCCATCCGTCGGATCAATCAATTGGGTTACTTTCGTCCCATTGAGCAGCCTGAGATCCAACCCACCGAAGGCGAAGACAACAAGCTGGACGTCAAGTTACAGCTCACCGAGCAGAATCGTAATCAGTTCACGTTCGGTGGCGGCGTTTCGGGTTTGGAAGGGGCCTTCATCAACCTCGGTTTCTCGACCTCCAATTTTCTCGGACGCGGTGAGACGGCATCTTTCAATGTCCAAACGGGCAGCCGCACCCAGAATTTCCAAATTGCCTTGACCGAACCCTGGTTTCTCGACAAGCCCATCACGGCCGGATTCGACGTATTCAAGCGTACACTCAAGCTTCCGCAGTTCACTCGACGGGATACGGGCGCGAGTCTGATATTCGGGATTCCTATCAAGAGGTTTTCTCGACTCTTCCTGAGGTACAACTATTCGGTCATCCAGACTTCGGATCCAGACCCGGACCTCATTTTGACGCCTTATGACTATGCCACCGGGTACAATCCGTACCTCAACCCCGCCTACCTGGGACTGGAGGCCAACTTCCGGCAGAGCATGGTGACGCCGTCTTTCGTCCACAACACGACGGACAATCCGCTGTACCCAACACGGGGCGTTCGGTATACGACGAGTATCGGGCTCGCTGGAGGAATACTCGGGGGTACCGTCAACTACTACAAGCCGACTCTCGAAGGAGTCTGGTACCTGCCGGTCAGTCGTACTACGACTGTTGGTTTCCGGGCGATGGGAGCGGGACTCATAAGCCATGGTGACAGGAGGGCTACCATCGATGACGAAGGTAACATCGATGTGACGAGCACGGGAATACCCTACTATGAGAGATTCTTCATGGGGGGCGAGAATCAGATCCGCGGTTACAACATTCGCTCCGTCGGCCCGCGCGTGAATGGATTGCTCGTTGGCGGAAACAAGATGTTGCTCTTGAATGCGGAATACTACATTCCACTAGCCGGACCGCTGCGGGCCGTGTTATTCTTCGATGCTGGTCAGGCTTATGATGAGACTCAGCCCTGGAATCTGTCGATGTTCCAACTAGCGGGTCCGGATAATCCGGACGGGCTACATACGTCGACGGGTGCCGAGGCTCGTTTTTTTGTACCGGTTCTCAACGTGCCGTTTCGATTGATCTATGCATTCAACCCGCATAGAGCGATCTGGCAGCCGGCCACTTCGTTCCGTTTCGGCATTGGCACGACCTTCTGAAGAAGTCTGAGGACCGGAAGAAAAGCAAACACTTAATTCAATGGGTGAGTGGCGATTCCGGAGGGAGCAGCCCGCACGCCCAAATCTATGTAAAGGAGTTATATCAGTCATGAACTTCCAAGCCTTGGTTCGAGGGGCGGTCTTGGTTGCGGTCTTTCCGTTCATTGTGCTAGCTCAGACGAATGCACAGGATCAGAGTGCCGTTCAACCGGCCACTGGTGCGGGCGTGACCGGAGCAAAGATTGCTGTTATTGACATCGACCGCATCGCGGCCGAGTCGAGTGCCGGAAAGGTCCTCTTCGAGAAACTGAAGGTCGAGAACGATAAAATTGCGGCGGAGCGCGCCAAGAGGCAGCAGGACATCCGGGACATGGAAGCGAGGTTGACGTCCGAGGTGCTTTCCGCGGACGCAAGAGGGCAGTTGAGCCGGGACGTCGAACGAGCACGCACCGATGCCCAGCGGTGGCTGGAAGACCAGCAAAGAGACTTTCAACAAAAGCAGCAGGAAGAAGAAGCCGTGTTCCAGCAGCAGTTGGCTCCTATTGTTGAAAGTGTAGCTAAGGAACACGGTATTGGTTTGATCTTTCGGGCCACACCAGGTCTAACGTTCGTGCTGGATCCCAACTTGGATATCACTCCGCTCGTGATTCAGGCCTTCGATTCCGCGGCCCCGTCCGGTGGAGCCGCCCAACCCCAGGAATCCGGTACAACCCGTAATTGAGTGGCATTACAACTAGGATTGTCATGGCCGGACTAGATATTCAACAGATTACTGCGCGTCTTCCCCACCGGTATCCCATGCTCCTTCTGGACCGTGTCCTGGATCTCGATCCCGGGAAACGGATTGTGGCGGCGAAGAATGTCACTTTCAACGAGCATTACTTTCAAGGCCATTTTCCAGGGCAGCCCGTGATGCCAGGTGTTCTCATATTGGAGGCCATGGCACAGGCCGGAGGACTCCTGGTTGTGCCCGAAGACGGTAGTGCGGCTGGGAAGGATTTCTACTTGGCGAGTATTAGCAATGCCAAGTTTCGACGCACGGTGGTTCCGGGCGATCAGCTGATTCTGGAGCTTATCGTGCAACATGCACGACGCAATTTCAGAAAACTCTCCGGCAGGGCGGAAGTGGAAGGAAGTGTCGTCGCAGAAGCAGAGTTCACCTTGACGGGAGTCGATCGGGCATGAAGACCGTTACCACCGTGGACTGTCATCCCAGTGCCATTGTCCACCCCAGGGCCCGTCTGTCGGACGGCGTTCGGATCGGTCCTTACGCGGTCGTTGGGGAGCACGTATCCTTGGGAAGGGATACCATCGTCGAGGCCAGTTCGGTCATAGAAGGCTACACGACGATTGGAGAACGGAATCGAATATTTCCATTCGCATCCATTGGTCTCGAGCCTCAAGATCTCAAGTTCAAGGGGGAAAAGTCCACGCTCGAGATCGGGAACGACAACAAGTTTCGAGAGTTCGTTACCATTCATCGGGGAACCGAGTTGGGGGGCGGGCGAACCGTCATCGGCAATTCCAACTTATTTATGGCCTATACTCACATCGCGCATGACTGCATCGTCGGCGACCACATCGTCTTCTCTAATGGAGCTACGCTCGGCGGCCACGTCACCGTGGATGACTTCTCCGCCGTCGGCGGTTACAGCGGTGTGCATCAGTTCTGCCGACTGGGCGCCCATTCCTATATAGGGGGGTACTCGGCCATCACAAAAGACGTGTTGCCGTTTTCTCTGACGGTAGGGAACCGGGCGCGTCTTTATGGTGTGAACGTGGTTGGTCTCCAAAGGCGCGAGTTCTCCCAGGAACGGATTGCCACTCTCAAGAGTGCTTTCAGGTTGCTCCAACAATCGAAGCTCAATGTGACGCAAGCGGTCGACGAGCTCGAAAACAAATCGATGAACGATGACGTGCGAGTGCTCGTGGCCTTTATCCGATCTTCCGAACGCGGAGTTATCACCAAACGAGGCCTCGAAAGCATCGACTAACGTTTGGGAGAGGTAGCCGCGAATAAACGCGAATGAACACGAACAAGACAGTAGAAAGGAGGAAGTAGGAAGGAGTTCTGTCTGCTAGCTACTTTCTCCTTTATTCTTTCTCCTTCATCGCCTTTTTTGTTGGCGATAACCACTAATGGTACTCCCCGCCAATCCTGACGAGCTACCCAATAAGTTAGGACTGATTGCCGGCAACGGCAGTTTCCCTTTCTTGGTTCTCGACGCGGCCCGACAACGTGGCATTGCGGTCGTCACTCTCGCGATCAAGGAAGAGGCTGAGCCCACCATCGAAGAAGTCGCCGACGAGGTCCACTGGGTGGCACTGGGTGAGCTCCGGCGTGCAGTTAAGATTCTGAAGGAGGCGGGCATTGACCGGGCTCTCATGGCCGGCCAAGTCAAGCACAAGCGTATCTTCAAGATACTGAGACCAGATACGCTGCTCCTCAAAGTGCTGTCACGGCTCCGTTCGCGAAATACCGATGCCATCCTGAAAGCGGTGGCTGACGTACTATCTGGGGAAGGTGTGGAATTGATGGACTCCACGCTGCTATTGACCTCGGTCCTCTCCACGATGGGCCCCATGGGTAAGCGCCGCCCGAGCGCCGAAGAGAAAGACAACGTCGCCTTTGGTTACCGTATGGCCAAAGCAGTGGCCGGTCTCGATATTGGGCAGACCGTGGTGGTGAAGGCTAAATCCGTTGTGGCGGTGGAAGCCATGGAAGGTACGGACGAAGCGGTCCGGCGCGCTGCTCGGATCGTCTCAGAATCGCCAGGAGGCTTGGCCGTTGTAAAAGTGGCGAGGCCTTCTCAGGATATGCGATTCGATGTTCCGGTTGTCGGACCGCGAACGATCGAGGTTATGAGCGAATCCGGTGTGTCCATACTTGCCCTGGAACCCGGGAAGTGCCTTTTGTTGGAGAAAGAAGCCTTGTTGAAACGTGCCGACGAACTGAAGATCGCAGTTTATGGTGTGACGGAACGAGAAATTGGGGAGGTATGAGTAAGGAACAGAGGATTCCAGTCGCGGTTATCGGGGTGGGTCACCTCGGGTCTCGTCATGCCAGGGTCTACGCCGAGCTGCCTCAAGCGGACCTGGTTGGTGTTGCCGATATCAAGCCCGAGAGAGCCCGAAAGGTCTCCGAGGAATATGAGACCACCGCCGCAGCGGATTATCGAGATTTGCTGCCGAAAATCAGAGCGGCCAGCATCGCGGTTCCCACGGTCGACCATTGCAAGATAGCGCAAGAGCTCATGGAGGCCGGTGTGGACGTGCTCGTTGAAAAACCGGTGACGACCACTATTGCGGAAGCAGAACGGCTCCTGACGGTATCTCGGGAAAGGGATAAGATTCTTGCTGTGGGGCATACGGAACGATACAACCCCGCAGTCACCGGCTTGATGGGGCAGTTCAACGATCCCCGGTTCATAGAAGTGCACCGTCTCGGGGCTTTCTCCCCGCGCAGCCTCGACATCGATGCCGTTTTGGATTTGATGATCCACGACCTGGACATCGTTGCGACATTGGTCGGTTCAGAGGTGGATTCAATCGAAGCTATCGGTGTACCGGTTCTGACCGAAAAAGTGGACATTGCGAATGCAAGACTTCGTTTTGCTTCGGGCTGTGTT
The DNA here is from genome assembly GCA_963697355.1 of uncultured Acidobacteriota bacterium. Classification (GTDB taxonomy): domain Bacteria; phylum Acidobacteriota; class Vicinamibacteria; order Marinacidobacterales; family DATDRI01; genus CAVONV01. The sequence continues at coordinate 13,350 of CAVONV010000011.1, read as the reverse complement.
GCGAATTTGACAGCAAGTCGGATCTCTCAGAAGAAAATACGAAAGCTCCGCATTTGGGAACCTCAACGGTATGTCTCGGTTGACTATCTGAACCAGGAAGCCTTGAGCTACTCGTTGGTTCGAGGCAACGTGGGCCTGCCGGATATTCGCTGTGAGGATCTGACCGTCAAGCGGGAGGAACCATTGAAGTTGGAGCTCGCAGATTTCCTCGGTGCTGTGGCGGAGCGGAGAAGGCCTCGGGTCTCTGGTGAAGATGGACTTCGAGCGCTGCGACTCGCCTGCCTCGTAGCCGAAGCGATGGGGTGAAAAGTCGAGCCAAGTCCAACAAATATCAACTATTTGCGTTCATTCGCGTTCATTTCCGGCTTCTCAAATCTTCATACCCGGTCTCGTTTTTTCGCCACTGCCGATTGGTTTCCCTTTCTTAACATCTTTTAACCTCAATGAGCCAAAGCGTTCTTGCTCCCTTCCTGCGCACTGGCTATAATCCAAAAGGCCCTTATAATCAGCAACTTTCAAATACAATGGCTGACAGCTGCGGGCACAACAACACGAGGTTGAACATTGCAAGGGCGGTATAACGGACCAGGGCGTAGGCGCACGGAAATAAGGCGCGGTGCTGCGCCACCGCCACGACGCAAGAAGAAAGGAGTCCGTGGGCCGGCTGTTGCGGTTTCACGGGTCCCCCAGGGTGCCGAAAGAGTACATGGTTTCGAGGATTTTCTTCCTCGCTCCGCAGCGAGCCGTGTGTCCTTTTCGGATTTGCTCGCGAGCTCAGGGGCTGCGCCGCCCGAGCCCGTCCGGATCGAGCTCCGGTCAGTGTCCCGCAGACGCCGAGGAGGCTTCTCCCTTTCCGTCGCCGTCCATCTCTTGATCGCTCTTCTTATTGTTTTCCAGCCCGTCATCTTGAGCCCCGGAGAGCATGAGACCGACAAGGAGGCTCAGCAGCAAGACGCGGACCGCTTGGTTTTGTTCATGGACGAGCCGCAACCCGAAGCCCAAGCGATTCCTGTTCCGGGTCCTGAAGCACTTCTGCTCATGCAAGAGCCACCGCAGGAGCGCCTGATCATACCGAAGGCCACAAGGCCACCACCGCGGGACAAGCAGCAAGAGTTCATGAATGATCTTCCGTTCTCGGAAGGCAACACCGACGAGTTCGTCACGGATAAAGAGTTGGAAAACCCAGGTGACGAAGGTGAGCCGGGAGAGCCCCAAGAAGAACCGATGGAGAAGTCCGATACGGATGGTACCGGTGAAGACGCCTCAGGCGACAAAGGAGGTGTCCCCTCCGAAGAACCGGGCCAAGATCGCACCGATCTCCTTCCTAAAGACCCGAAGTTCTCCTATTTCGACCCGACGTTTGTGGATCCCAATCCGCCCGAGCCCATTGAGCGACCGCGCCCCCGCGCGCCCGCCCCGGGACTCAACGGCGAAGGCGGCCAACGTGGCGGCGGTGGTGCCTTTGAAGATATCCGCCGTTTCCTCGACGAAAGCCGATTTCACAATCCCGAAGGTGGTTTGGTCACGGGAAAATCCAACACCCTTTACTACAACGACAAAGGTGCGAATTTCGTGCCTTGGCTGCGCCGGATGTTGGCCGAAGTGCGGCGAAACTGGATCCCGCCATACTCCGCTTCCTTTCTTGCCGGCCACGTGGCCGTTGGCGTATCAGTATGGAAAAGTGGAGACATCGAGGACCTGAGAGTGCTCATGCCTTCTGGTACCGCTGGATTCGACAACGCGGCTGTTGGGGCTCTCCGCGCCTCTGACCTATTGCCTTTGCCCAGCGACTACCCTGACGAGCGGTTCGAAATCATCATCGTGTTCTGGTACAACGAACGGCCCTACGATCTTTTCTAGTGAAACCTCGTTTCTTTTCTGCATCCGCCGTCCTCACTTCGTTACTCGTGGTGATCGGGTGCGGTGGCAAATCAAAAACGGCCGGTTCGAAATCGCCGACATCACCGCAAATGGTCACAACTTCGCCCCAAGCGCCAGAGAAAAGGCCTGCGGTTGGGTCGGGCTGGACAGCGGGTCCTCCAGCGGATACACCGTCATTGGCGCTGATAGCGCCGGAGCCGAGGATACGGGCGGGGTTGACGACGCGGGCCGAAGCGGTGCGCCTTTCATCCTCGTTGCCGATGAGGATCCGGAGCGGTTCGCACTGGATGACGGCCTATGAAGTCCTTATCGAAAAAGAGATCGTTGCTGCCGCCGAAGGACGGGCCTACTCGGTTCAGGTCGCGTCCTTTCACGATGAATCCGAAGCTCGAGGGCTGCTGCGGGACTTGGAGAGTGAAACGGGATTTTCGGGACGCGTCGAACGCGAGCCACGAACAGGGCGGTTTGCCATTCGTGTGGGAAATTGGAGTGCGGCGGAGGACGCGCAAGGCTCGGCTAACGAGTTGACTCGGATGGGCTACGAGGGTGTCCGTGTCGTGGCTCAACTCACCATTCTACCGCGTCCCCAAGAACTGACGCTCCATCCTCTCGGAGCCCCATCGATTCGAACGGACGCATTATCGCTCGTTTGTCTCCCTGCTGCTCCCGGCGCTTGGATCGAAGTGGACGGTGACCCTTATCGAGGTTACATGGAAGTTTCGGTCAACGCTTCCAACCGATTTACGGTCGTCAACGTATTGAACTTGGAAGACTATCTCAAAGGAGTCGTTCCGGCGGAGTTGTCGCCGGCTGTATTTCCGCAAGTTGAAGCCATCAAAGCTCAAGCGATTGCTGCTCGCACATACGCCATTCGACATCTTGGCCAGTTCGCCGCTGAGGGATTCGACATTTGCTCGACACCGGCATGTCAGGTTTACGGAGGCTACGGTGTGGAACAAAGGATGGGAAACGAAGCGGTTGTCGCGACAACCTCGGAAGTACTCACATACGATGGGGAGTTCATTGACGCGCTCTATACGTCCACATGCGGGGGCCATACGGAAGATGTTCAGAATGTCTTCGATGGGGAGCCACAACCTTACTTGGTCAGCCGGCCCTGCTTCGTGGAGAGACAGCCTATTCAAATCCAATCGGGTCTATCCACCGGATTGAGTTTGGAAGCTGCCGGCGCCGTGGTTCTCGGGTTCATGGAGAGCGAGCGCCTCGAGAAGGTCAAGCACGATCCCCTCACGTGGGATGACGTTCGTATCTGGTCAGAAGAAGTGCTTGCGTACATGGGGCAAATTCCATGTGAATCCGTTGAAAGAAGAGACGGAGCGGTCGGTGTTGCGGGGTTCGTCGACCATATGACGAAAGCACTCTGTTGGGAGGGGCGTTTACCCTTCCTGATTCCCAATCCGGACGTGGATCGAATGGTTCCGGCAGAACTGTCTTCCGGTCTGTCGGATCGCGAACGGCGGGCGCTGGCATACTGGATCCAACAAGGGTGGATGCGTCCCGCAGGAGACGGCTTGCGCCCCTCGAGTCCGATTTCGTTCCTGGAAGCCTCGGAATCTGTCTATCGACTCCTGTCCGATCGCAGCGGGTCTCTTTTGACGGAGGCGGTCGTGATGGGTGGGGAGGAACAAGAACTGTGGCTGGTTCGGGACGAGGAAAATGCCAGGGTCCCGCTCGCTGCTCATAGATATCTGTATCGACAGGTGGAAGGCGGCACGTACTTCACGCCTGTCGTTCGTCTTTTCCCCGGTGATCGAGTCCGCTATCACCAAGGGCCGGATGGAATCGACCTTCTCGTTCTACTGACCGCTCGGACCGGCTTCGGCAGGAGCTCTCGATTCTATCGGTGGACAGTGCGCAAGAGCAGTGAAGAATTATCGCGGTCCATCAATGGGCGTGAGAGCGTGGGACGACTGCTGGACCTCAGGCCCAAGCGCTACGGCAAGTCAGGGCGCGTCGTTGAGTTGGAGATCGTGGGGACAGAGCAAGTCAAGCTCATCAAGGGTTTGGCTATAAGGCGGTGGCTTGGGCTTCGTGAAAACCTGTTCTATATTGACAAACAAACAGGTACGGGTGGATCCGCTGAAGCGTGGCTTTTCACCGGGGGGGGGTGGGGGCACGGTGTGGGTCTATGCCAGGTCGGAGCCTATGGGATGGCCTCCGCCGGCTACGGCTACCGAGAAATCTTGGGACATTATTACCCGGGAACAGAGCTCCAAAAGCTGGAAGCACTGCGAGAGCCGGAGGAACAGCAGCGGTGATTGTCTTTACTCAACAAGAGAGGCATTATTCGCAAGGGAGTGCTTGACAAGTTACTTTCACTCACCTAGCATTAGCTGAGATCCATCCAAATAGCGATGACGACTTCCGATGTGACTAGTGCAGAAGAGCTTGCTAAGAGCGGCGTTTTTCGTGGCAGACTTGCGAAAATCAGCATTCCTCTGGTCATGGCTTCTCTCCGCCAAAAAAAGCGCACGGGTGTCTTGTCTCTAGTCAATGCCGGAGTCCATAAATCGGTCTACTTCAAAGATGGCAAAGTAGTTTTCGCCGCTTCGAGTCTTACTCAGGACCGGTTGGGCGAAGTGCTTCTGCGAGGAGGAAAGATCACGGCGGACGAGTACCTTCGACTCTCTAGTCATATTCGGGGTGGGCAACGACTTGGAAAGGCTTTGGTGGAAGGTGGTGTCGTCTCGCCCAAAGATCTGTGGTGGGCTATCGAGCGACAAGTACGGGAAATCGTCTGGAGCATCTTCTCCTGGGAGGACGGTTATTTTCATTTCGAAGAAGATGATCGGCCGAACCGCGAGAAGATCACGGTCGATTTGGATGTTGAGGCTCTCATCGTAGAGGGAATCCGCCGGATCGACGGTGGCGGCTCCGTTCAAGAGCATTTCCTTGCCACCGAATCTGTTCTGGGAAGAACAAAGAAAGAGGCTCCGCTGGACTTGGAGCCGCACGAGAATCACGTCATCGATCTGGTCGATGGTGTGAGAACGATAGAAGAGATATGTCGGGAAAGTGAGATTGGGGAAGCGGAGACGCGCAAGGTTCTTCATGCGTTCTTGTGCGTTGGCGTTCTCATGAAGCAAGGCCGGGCGGATTCCGAGCCAAGCGATCTGACCGGAGACGGAGACGATTTCGCGGGGATGATCCAACTGTACAACGAGATGTACAAGTCTTTGTTCCGGCACATGTCGGGCGAGGTCGGTCCCATTGCTGAGATTATCCTGGAAAAATACCTGAACGAGCTCAAGGAAAGACCGGATTCTCTGTTCGATCGAGTGCGTTTGCATCGTGACGGCGCCCTCGACCCGGAGCAGCTTGGGGAGAACGTACTCAAGATCGAGGAGGGCAAACGTAAGAATGAGTTGGTCGAGGCCCTGAACGAACTTCTCTATGCGGAGTTGTTGGCTGTCAAACGAACACTCGGTGCATCCCATGAAAGTCAGCTCATTCAGGCTTTCCAAAAGATGAGAGGTGATTCGTGAGACGCCGCCTCCTTCACAAGATAAAGGAAAGTGCCTGTGAGCTCACTGAGACGACTTTTCCCCGCATGAAAGCATCAGAAATCTATGGTGCTGTAGTGCTGGGCACCTTGATTTTCCTCGTCGCTTTGTTCCGTCTACTTGCCCCTTGAGCGGGTCACCAAGGGATTGATTGCGAGCTAGACCTGAATGTCAGAAGACACTACCCAACGCGGCAGCCCATTGGTGGTCGGTGTTGTGGGCCCAACGGGAACCGGAAAGAGCGCGCTTGGTGTTTCTATTGCAAAGGCTTTTGATGGGGAAATCGTCAGTTGCGACGCTTTGCAGGTCTACCGGGGTCTAGATATCGGCACCGGCAAGGTGAGCCTCGAAACCCAAGAGGAGATACCTCACTATTTGCTCGATATTGTGGTTCCTGACCAAGAGTTCTCCGTCGCGGATTACCTCGATGAAGTCGTACCCTTGGTTCGAGATTTGAATCGACGTGGAAAGCTACCCATCGTCGTCGGTGGAACCGGTCTTTATATGCGTGCTCTTAGAAAAGGACTTTTCGACGGGCCGGGTCGGACACCGGAGCTCAGGTCGAGGATCAACGGCATGGCCGAACGGCGGGGAACGCCATTCGTTCACCGAATGTTGGCGCGGCTCGACCCTTTATCGGCGGAACGAGTTCATCCGAATGATCTCGTGAGATTGACGAGGGCACTGGAAGTGACCCTGGAGTCTCGCACAACCATGAGCGAGATGATGCTTCGAAGACGGAGTCCCTTGGACGAATTCCGGTTCGTCTTGATCGGCCTTGCCCCAACTCGCAAAGCGCTGGTCGCTAGGATCGAGAGGCGAGTCGGAGAGATGTTCGATGCTGGATTCATAGCCGAGGTTGAGAGACTTCTCAACGAATATGGTTCCGAAGTGCCGGCATTCAAAGCCATCGGATACCGTGAAGTTGGGCGATATCTCTTAGGTGAGATTTCCAGGGATGAAGCACAGGCATTGACCGTCAAAGCGACTACCAAGTACGCCAAAAGACAAATGACCTGGTTCAGAAAAGAAGAAAGCGTGATCTGGTTCGAGGGTTGGGGTGACGACCCCGAGGTTGCCCGGGCCGTCCGTCTACATCTCGATCCCTTGAGAAACAATCAGTGCTCAGAAGGGGAGGAGACCCTTTATGCAGAGACAACCCCCTAACGTTCAGGACGCTTTTCTCAACCACGCGCGAAAAGAGCGCTTGAACGTCATTGTCTATTTGGTGAATGGGACAAAGCTCACGGGTCGCATCAAGAACTTTGACCGATTCGCTATTATCATGGAAAACAATGGTGTAGATCAGATGATCTTCAAGCACGCCATTTCAACGATCAGTGGATCGCGTCAATTCGGCAACTATCTCAACCTTGATGTGGTCGTTGAGGAAGAAGAGTCGAAGGAGTAGCCGGCCGGAAAAGCAGGGGAGCTTCTGTTCTCTTTTTGTTCGTTTGCCGCCGAAGATGGTATCTTGACGCACCAAAACCGCGTGCTATAATTACCCGTTTGACCTGAAGAAGAAGAAATGTATCTTGATGTGCAGCAGTTGCCACCGGAAGGGCTCTCGTTTGAGCTCGAGATCCCGTCGGCGAAGCTCGCAACTCAGGCAGATGTTCGATTGATCGATTGCGTCGCAGTTTCGGGGCGCCTCACGCCCGTAGATGAGGGCGGAATTTGTTTGATCGGAGAAATGGATGCGGCAATCGAGATGAGTTGCGGTCGCTGCCTCGAACCATTGGAATTCGACATTCATGAAGGTCTCGATCTTCTTTATTTGCCTCAATCCGCAAATGTCGGTCCTGGTGGCGGTGAAGACGAAGAGCGGCAGCTGACGGACGAAGACATGTCCGTCGGTTTTTATCGAGATGACCAAATCGATATGAACAAAATGGTTTGGGAGCAGATCTACCTGGCACTTCCGATGAAACCTCTCTGCAAGGAAGACTGCCGAGGCCTATGTTCTCAATGCGGCACGAACCTAAACCTTTCTAAATGTAACTGTGAAAAGGATTTGGTGGATCCAAGGCTGGCGACACTCAAGACGCTTTTGAAGTCGTAGCGTGAATGGTTGGGCGCACGAGTTTCCCCATGCTTTATGTGTGCGAGCATCATGCTGTGATGCGGCACGGAAATCAGTGAGAATAATAAGCCGACTAAATCTGTGAAGAGCTAATCCGTCGGCTCTCGAGGTCAGAAGGAGAAAAACTGCAATGGCTAATCCTAAAAGGCGCCATTCCAAGAGCCGTCGCAACAAGCGGCGAGCGCACGAGGCGCTCTCCGCCAGGTCTTTGTCGGAGTGTCCCGAGTGTCATCAACCAAAGCTTCCCCATCGGGTCTGTCCGGCCTGTGGATACTATAAGAAAAAGCAGGTTATGGAGGGAAGGGATCTCTAGGTTCTCCCAAAGGGTTTTGAAGCTGTCCTTCAGACAAAATCCCGCCTAAGGTTAGGAACCGCCAGTGCACTCTCACGACCGCGAAATGAAGCCTCGAGATTCGTCGGTCATGTGGAGGGATGGAGGCCAAGGGTGAGGGCAAATAGTCTCGGCGGTCGTCCGGCCCCACCCACAATCAGACGGGCCATGGGTTCTACACGCTCAAAGATCCAGGCTTGTGGCGTGCCGGATGACGGATGTGGCATTGCGTTGCAAAAGGTAAGGTAAATGAACAAGACGGCTTTCATTTTTCCGGGTCAGGGATCGCAATATGCGGGGATGGGAGCGTCCGTTGCTGATATATATCCCGAGGCCGGGGACGTGTTCGATCGTGCCGACCGGGCCCTGGGTTTCTCGCTATCTAGTCTGTGTTTCAAAGGGCCGGAAGAGGAACTGAAGCTAACAGAGAACACTCAGCCCGCAATATTGGCAACCAGCATCGCCATACAAAGGGTTTTGGCTGCGAAGGGGTTAGAGCCTGATTTCGTCGCTGGACACAGTCTAGGCGAGTACTCCGCTCTAGTGTCAGCGGGATCTCTTCGGCTGGAGGATGCGCTCGTTCTCGTCCGCAAGCGAGGGCGATACATGCAGGAAGCAGTTCCTGTGGGAGTCGGTGCCATGGCCGCCATTTTGGGGCTATCTGCTGACGAAGTGGGAGAGATTTGTATCCGAGCGGCGGAGACAGAGGTCGTAGAACCTGCCAACTTCAACGGCGCGGGGCAGGTGGTGATTGCAGGACATCGGGTGGCCGTCGAACGGGCTTCTGCTCTTGCGAAGGAAAACGGCGCACGGCGGGTCATACCGCTGCCGGTCAGCGCACCTTTTCATTGTCAGCTCATGAGACCAGCCGCGGAGAAACTTAGAGAAGACTTGGCCGCGACAGAGTTCTCGAGTTTGAAAATGCCATTGGTGACCAATGTAGACGCTGTACCCATTGATGAAAGTGGCGATGCACGTGATGGTTTGGTGCGGCAGGTTGCCTCTCCCGTAAGATGGGAGGAGTCGATCCAGCGACTGGCAACGGAAGGAGTGACCTACTTCATCGAAGTGGGGCCCGGAAAGGTGCTGTCCGGACTCGTGCGCAAAATCGATAGGCAGGCAAGGGTCGCTAATGTGGAAGGGCCGGAGGGCGTCGATAAGATTCTGGAGGAAATACCCGAGCGGGCGAGCTCGTAGGTGAGTTCTACATGTAAATGGTTGTAGGAACATGTGGTGCTATGATGTGTATTCCAATTTGAGGGAGGATTGAATGAGCAAAGTAGATATCAACAAAGTCACCGACATAGTTGCTGAGCAGCTCAACGTGGAGAAAGACGAAGTGACGCTCGAGGCTTCGTTCGTTGAAGACCTAGGCGCTGACTCGCTAGATCAAGTTGAGCTCGTCATGAGGCTAGAAGAGGAATTTGGAATCGAGATTCCAGACGAGGACGCAGAGAAGATTACCCGTGTCAAAGAGGCCATGAGCTACATCGAAGCGCACGCGAAGTAGTTCGGTGATTTCGAGTTCAGGTTCTCGAAACCCGCTAGGTGTGGAGGCAGCTGCTTGAATAGAAGAGTCGTTGTGACCGGGGTTGGCTTGGTCTCGGCTGTAGGTATCGGAACCAGGGAGACCTGGGATGCTCTGCTGGAAGGTAGATGTGGAATTGGACCCATAACCCATTTCGATGCATCGGACTTCAGTAGCCGCATCGCCGGTGAAGTCAAGGATTTTGATCCGCTTCGGTTCCTAGACAAGAAGGAAGCCAGGAAGATGGATGTTTTCATCCATTACGCTCTGGCAGCTTCAAGCTTTGCCGTGGAGGATTCTGGACTAAAGGTGACTCCCGAGAACGGTCCCCGAGTCGGCGTATACATCGGCTCGGGGATAGGTGGATTTGCCACGATCGAGCGTGAGCACGAAGCACTGTTGAAGGGAGGACCGCGCAAAATCTCACCCTTCTTCATTCCAGCAACGATCATCAACCTGGCCTCAGGGCATGTGTCGATTCGTTTTGGTGCAAAGGGCCCGAACTGCGCGTCCGCCACAGCCTGTTCCGCGAGCTCCCATGCCGTGGGCGATGCTTTCAAGATTGTTCAACGTGGTCAGGCGGACGCCATGATTGCGGGAGGTGCCGAAGCGGCAATTACACCCATGGGAATCGGGGGATTTGCTGCGATGCGCGCTCTCTCGCGCAGGAACGATGAGCCCGAGAGAGCATCGCGTCCCTTTGACAATGAACGTGATGGTTTCGTGGTGGGTGAAGGTTCCGGCATTCTTGTGATGGAGAGTCTCGAACATGCTCTCGACAGGGGAGCTTCCATCTATGCTGAAATCGTTGGGTATGGCATGACGTCGGATGCGTACCACATTACGGCGCCGTCACCCGACGGGGATGGCGCCGTCCGTGTCATGAAGCAGGCTTTGGATGATGCAGGCGTACAACCCGAGAAGGTCGGGTACATCAACGCTCATGGTACCTCAACCGAATACAACGATCGAACCGAGACGACGGCCATAAAAAAGGTGTTCGGCGACCATGCCTATCGTCTGCCAATAAGTTCTACGAAGTCCATGACAGGCCATTTGCTTGGAGGCTCGGGCGGACTGGAAGCGGGAATATCCGCCCTTGCCGTCAAAGAGCAGATACTCCCTCCGACCATCAACTACGAGATCCCTGACCCGGACTGCGACCTGGACTATGTGCCCAATGAGTCGAGAAGAGCCGAGCTGGAGTACGCTCTGTCCAATTCCTTTGGATTCGGTGGCACCAACGCTTCAATTCTCTTCAAAAGGTACTCCGATTGAAATCGATGAATCCTGATAGTCGATACCACAAATAGAAGCGAGCGAATTCGATTCCGATTTCAAACGCCATTGTTCCACTATTGCCCCGAAAAAGGGGTCTCCTCTTCCTCCATGTGTCTCCGTCGTTATTTCTGATATCTATTTGAGAACGACGGCTAATCCGGTACGCCAAACAGGTGTTGCCGTCGGAGCGTCCCGGTCGGTTTTGGCCGCAACCAGCGGAAGGCCATGTGAGTTCGTCGAATTCGAGCGTATTGTTCTAGGAGGGCAAGAGGAATGAAAAAACATGGAGGGTTAACACATTTGTAATGAGTAGGTTGGGGCGATGTTATGGATTGGGGCAGACATTGTTTCTTATAAATGTGATATATAAGAGATTTCGTATTGGATTGGCGGCTCATGGGCCTCGAGGGCCTATATCCACTAGCTGGGACCTACAGTCGGGGTAGGAGGGCATGATGGCCAAGAAGAAGTCCTTCAAGAAGGCGGCCAGGAAAACGACGGCCAAATCACCGAAAAAAAGCAAACAGGGCACAAAAAAGGTCGCGAAGAAGAAAGCGGCCGCTAAGAGTACCGCAAGACCCAAGAGCACGAGCAAGAAAAGGGCCAAAAAAGCCTCATCAAAGGAGGTCAGAGCCGGCGCCAGTGAGTTCCCGAACAACATTAATCTGGTCAACCAGCACATCGACTTTCTAACCTACAAGCTAGAGCAGGCGAGGAAATTTTATGGGGATGTTCTCGGCTTTCGTACGGAGCAACAGGACCCAGATTCTGAACTATCTCGTCGTCCATGTTACTCCTGAATCCAGTTTGGGTTTCATGCCGCCTCATCCTCAGATGAAGGGGGACCAACCGCCTCCCCGCGAACCCACTCTGTACTTTGTCGTGAAAGATGTGGACAAAGTCTTTGCGACCTTGGTGGCCAAAGGGGTGGCTTTCATGGGACCACCTCAAGAAATGCCCTGGGGGCACCGTGTCATCACAACGACGGATCCGGAAGGCAGGACCGTCATGCTAGGTTCCGCGACCAAGGAGTAGTCGCCCTCAAGAAGGGACCCAGAACCCGACAGATCTTCATTGCGCTATTTGAATACAGCTCCTAGTATTCGCGCGGCTCAGTTGCCACCACATCAAAATCGCATACTCGTACGAGCGCCTCATTCTGAGTTTTCGAGTTTCTCAAATGAAATCGCTGTTTAAGTTAGTTCGGCAACTCATTGACATTCCCTCGGTTACTGGCGAGGAAGGTCCGGTCGGCCTTTTCATTGCCGAGCATCTCGAAAACGCTGGCTTTTGGCCGACTTTGCAGGAGGTCGAAAAGGGTCGATTCAACATTTATGCGAAAGCGAGTCAGGAGTCAGATCCTGAGATTGTTTTCTGCACACACCTCGATACGGTTCCTCCCTTTTACCCAAGCTCCGAGGATGAGTCCCATATTCATGGTCGTGGTGCTTGTGATGCAAAGGGGATCATGGGCGCCATGATCGTGGCCGCCGAGCGCCTGAAAGCCGAAGGCCTGGACCGGGTGGCTCTTCTTTTTGTCGTCGGTGAGGAATTGGATAGCCTCGGGGCCAAATTCGCCAATCGTCTCGAGATCGGCTCCCGATATGTCGTTGTCGGTGAGCCCACTGACAATCAACTAGCTGTTGGACACAAGGGGAGTTTCAAGTTCGTCTTGAGGGCGAAGGGCAAGTCGGCCCATTCTGCATATCCAGAACTAGGAGACTCTGCGGTCGACCGACTGATAAACACTTTGAATAGAATCCGGTCAGAGGATTGGGGCGATAGTGGAGTGCTCGGATTCTGCCACCGTTAATATCGGTACCTTGGTTGGGGGTGTCGCCGCAAATGTCGTACCCGCGGCGGCCGAAGCGCGGATATACGTGCGCGTGGTAGGCGAAGTATCCATCGTCCAATGCAAATTGGAGCGGCTGTTGGGAGATGACCCGAATCTCAGTTACGAGGTCATCTCCAAAAATGATGCAGTGTTCTGTAGAACGCTTCCAGGTTTCGAGACCCTGTCGGTCTCTTTCGGAACGGACATCCCTTCATTGGAGAATTTCGGAGAGCCCCTGCTCATTGGACCCGGATCAATTGAAGAGGCTCATACCGATCACGAAAAGATCGGTAAGGGAGCATTGAGGGAATCGGTAGAGATCTACTGTCGAGTCGTCGAGACGCTCCTAAGCCTGAACGGAGAATAGAGATGTCATCGGGATGGAGAAGATGAAGAATCTGAAGGTGGCTATTATCGGTGCGACCGGAGCGGTTGGGCAGAAATTCGTCGAGATTCTGGCTCGGCATCCTTGGTTCGAGGTTGCCCTTCTTGCGGCGTCGGAACGCTCCGAGGGAAAGACCTACGGCGAGGCTTGTCGTTGGCAGCAATCCTCGGCAATGCCGGAGAGGCTTGCTCGAATGCCGGTAGGGAACGTTTCCCCTCGCAAGCAGGTGGATCTCGCGTTTTCGGCGCTGAGTGCGACGGTGGCCGAAGATATCGAGCTCGCGTGGGCTGCAAGTGGTGTGCCTGTGTTTTCCAACGCGCGAAATCACCGTATGGCATCTGACGTGCCTCTGCTCATACCCGAAGTCAATGCCGACCACATGGATCTCGTTCGGAATCAGTCCAGGACGAGGAGATTCCATCCGCGGGGTTTCATCGTGACCAATCCCAATTGCTCTACGACATTCCTCGCCATGGCACTGGCGCCCCTGGAGCGGGCCTTCG
>CAVONV010000010.1:0-6615 GCA_963697355.1 uncultured Acidobacteriota bacterium | reverse complement strand
GTCAACGCCATAGAAGTCGACTATCTGGATTATCATTAGGAGGTTCTTTCATGGCAATGAAGAATCCAGTGCACCCGGGCACGATTGTGCGGGAGGATTGCCTGAAGCCTTTGAACCTGTCGATCACCGAAGGCGCAAAAAGGCTTGGTGTCGGTCGCCAAACTCTCTCTAACCTAGTTAATGCAAAGGCGTCAATTTCCATCGAAATGGCCTTTCGGTTGTCTAAGGCATTCGGCTCGACGCCGGAAACGTGGTTAGGAATGCAGTTGGCGTTTGACCTGGCACAATCAAGAGGCTTGGAACGAAAGATAAAGGTCAAACGTATAGAGGCCGCATAACTTCCCGCGTTACCCTTCGTCGGAAGGGTGAAGTGAGGCGTGCTGACAGGGAAAGATGGCCGATGTCTCGGCGCTTCCTCAACTCAGTTCGATTTGGACCGGCTTGACGTCCAAGTAGGCGTTTCGCTTTGCGCCGCCGAAGATGACCGAGCCCGGGCAGGCTCGCACCAGCTTTCGGGAGCCGTCCTCCACGACATTGAAGAGCTCGGCGCATGAAGCAATAGACTATGCAAGACAGGAAGAAAAACCGCCGCTGGAAACTGGATATTGGGCCCGTTTCGTCAATATAGGCGGAAAAATGGGCTATAGTAAAGAATTGCCGCAGCGGCAGGAGAGAAATTGCGTCGAGTTGTCAAGAAATCGTCAGGATCCCAACCGTTATGAAAAAATCAGAGACTACGTCCCCGTATTCGACAGCCAGCTTGCGCGGTCGACCCTCATCCAGAAGGCCCTTCTCGGGTGTCCTGGAGCCTCATTTCTCCTTCGAGTTCTATCCCCCCAAGACGCCGAAGGGTTGGGCCAATATGGAAGAAGCCGCCCGGCAGTTGGCGGGGCTCGAGCCCGACTTCATCTCTGTGACCTTTGGAGCGGGTGGCAGTGCCAAGGAGCGGACGCTCGAGACGTCGCTTGCTCTACGATCCCTCATGAATGTGGATGTCGTCCCTCATATCTCCTGTCTGGGCCTCACACGACAGCAAGTCGAAGTTCATCTCGAGAATTATGCCAAAGAGGGCATTTCCAAGCTGCTGGCCCTCCGCGGGGACGTTCCCGAGGGCACCGCGTCCGTCAACGACGTCGTTATCCCGAAAGAGGGATTCCGCTACGCCAACGAGCTGGTTTCCTACATCAAGCAGCGGGGTGGATTCCAAGTTCTTGTCGCTTGCTATCCCGAAGGACATCCTGAAGCCCCAACGATACAAACAGATGTAGATAATTTCATGCGTAAGGTGGATGCGGGAGCGGATGCAGCGGTCACACAGTATTTTTATAACAACGCCGCCTATTTCCAGTTCGTAAATGACGTGCGTCGTCGCGGCATCGACATTCCCATCGTCGTCGGCCTGATGCCGGTTGCCCCTTACGACCAAGTGCGTCCACTTCTCGAGCAAGTGCGATGCCGATATTCCGTTGTGGATCCGCAAACGCATGGAAGGTTACCAAGATGATCCCGCTTCTCAATTGGACCTCGCTGTCGAGATCGCCGTTAGGCAAACCGAGGAGCTGTTCAAGAATGGCGCCCCGGGGCTCCACTTCTACACGTTGAACCGTGCCGATGTGACGCTTCGTGTGTGCGAGCATCTACGTCCGCAGCCGCTCGACTTGGGCTATTCGCTAAAGGACGCGACCTACGGCGAGGTCATCTAGGTCCTGTCGACGAGTACGACGCTCCCATTCGCGGATCCTTTCTGAAACCTCGAGATAGGCCTATCCCACATTTTGATTTGTGGGCCTATCTGTGCTTAATTGCCGGAAATGTCCCGGAGCGTACTCGCAATGAAAAACAAGAAGAGAAAACTCATTAGCAGAAGACAACTGTTGGCAACAACAGGCGTTTGTGCGGCTGGTGTTGGTGCTGCCGGCTTGGGTCTTTTGTCTTTGCCAAGCAAGCTTTTTGGCGGTGTCACGCAAGCCAACAACGAGCCCGACGAGACATACTTTCCACCTTCGGAAGAGGACGGCGGCTGGCGTGTTGGGGAACCACTGGATTTAGGAGTCGATGGCGACAAGCTCCGTGAAGCCATCCGCTTTCACGACACAGACATTGTCACCACGAGTTATGGTGGTGCAGTCGTCGTTATCCGACAGGGGAACGAAAACCGCCAGGCTAAAGGTCAGCCTCCCTTCAGCACAACTCTCATCCAGAAGATCGTGGAAGCAATCCCCACTCGCGATGCCTAGCCGTGTGGTTGGACGATGCGAGTGGGAAGGGGACCACTCAAAACTCGATGAGAGCCCCTACCGTTGGTGTCACGCCGAGTAGCCACTGGTAAGTTCCGTTGTATCCGGGCCCGGAGCCGACTCGGTGGGGGAGCCACCGTACGTTTTCATGATCCAAGACGTTGAGTACCTGCAGAACTCTGTCCATGTAGTTCCAGCAGGCAGACACAAGATATGACCCGTTGTCTCCTGAACCGAAAGGGCCGCCCAAAGCCACAGAAGACATCATCAAACCCAGCAAAGCTCGTGAATCCAGACGACGGGCATCATCCCCGGGCCCGAAGTGGATTCGAGTCGCTTTCGAATCCGCCAGGCCGGACTAATCACCTCGTCGTACGTCCTCGTGGAGACATATTCTCTACTCGCACGCCGCATGGGTCTTTCGGCTGTCCGGGCATTTCGGAGCGACCTCGTTCCTCTTCTCGAAGTCGCGTGGGTCGACGAGGCAATTCACGAAGCCGCGCTCGATCTTCTCATCAAACGACGAAGGCGGGGATTGAGCATTGTGGATACAACTTCCTTCATCGTGATGCGGACTAGGCGCCTAGACGAAGCATTTTGCTTCGACCCGGACTTCGTGGACGAAGGTTTCTTGCTCGTTCCTTGAATAAGGGTGCAATTCGGCCAGGAGCAGCGGCCCTATGGCAATTTCCGCTGTTCGCTAAACCGACACCTCATCGCTCCAAAACAGCAGCTCGTTCCTTAAATCGACATGTCATGCCGAAAAGAGCATAGCGCTGGTGGCATTGAACATGTCCAGCTTTCACCTAACGCAATGTGGTAATCATCTGGGATATACGGTCAAGCCCCTCACGCAGGTAGTCCTCCGGTAACCCAAAACTGAAGCGCAAATGGCCGTCCATGCCGAAGTGGTCACCCGGTACGATCTCGACGCTGTGTTCATGTATCAAGCGCATACCAAACTCTGTTGAGTTGATATCCGCATGGTAGCGAGCGAAGACGATGGGCGCGGCTTGTGGGGGGACCCAAGCGAACAGGTCGCCGTGGCTTTTTGCCCAACGCTCGAAGTGAACATATCCTTTGCGGACGTAGTCTCGGGTTCGCGCCAGTATGCGGGGACGGACCTCAGGGGAAAGCGCATAGGCAGCCAGCTTGTTGTCGAGCATGGCGCTACCGATGGTGACGTATTCCTGACGCGCCCAGATTTCTTCCGCCAAGTCTTCTGTGGTCACGATCCAGCCAATGCGCAAGCCCGGCATGCCGTACGCTTTTGACATGCTGCCCATTGCCAGCACGCGGTCGTAGCGTCCCCTCAGCGAGACGCTTCTTCTCTTCTTCGTCTCTTCCAAAAGTAATAAGCCGGTAGGCCGATAACAATCAGTCCGAGGCCCGAAAGCGACTCTACCGGTTTTTCCAGCAACGTCCCGCGCGGGGCCCGTTGGTGCTCCGTATGGTCTCGTATCAGCTCGCTCGCAAGAGAACGTGACTACGATGTGACCATAGTCTGGGGCCTCTCCTGTAGGTCCTAGGTTACCTCGCGAGGGCGCAGGTCTCGGTCAACTTCCCGTGCAGATTCTCGACTGGCGACTTCAAGGTCGTAGGCAGACTGCAGGTTCATCCAGAATTCCGGTGTGCTCCCAAAGTAGCGTGCGAGCCTCAATGCTGTGTCGGCACTGATGCCGCGTCGGCAATTGACGATCTCACTTATTCTAGTCACGGGAACTCTCAAGTCTCGAGCCAGACGATTGGTGCTGATCTCCAAAGGTTTCATGAGACCCTCGAGCAAAATCTCCACCGGATGAATAGGTGGACGTTTGGCCTGCACTCGTGCCATGGACGAACTCCTGCGTCAATGATTGTCGACGGTCTCTACTTCGTGCGCGTTGCTATCACGCCACACGAAGCAGATGCGGAGTCGGTTCCTTGGCCTGGGGCATTGCGGGAGATAGAGCCAACTGATCGATCCGTCGTGCTGTTCACGGATCGGTAAGGCTTTAGCGCTTTCGCAACTTGCGAGCGTTCTCCTTGGCAATCTCGGCCCGTGCTTCCTGGGCCTCGTCTACGGACCGGAACTTCACCACGCCACGCGGATAAACTCGCGGAGCAAGCGTCCAATATCGGGCACAGTGCCGAAGAAACCGGTCGAATCCATCTCCTCGCGAAGCCGTGACTGCCGCGGCGTTCATCTCTTCCCCTGAACGGTACTTTTCAACCGCCAAGCTACTCCTCCTCCAAATCGAACTGCTGCCTCAGAGCCTCCGCGTCCTGTCGATCCAAGGGCCGAACGGTGTCTTTCTTGAGCCGGTACAGTGCACGTGGTGTCGCAACCGAGACGCAGACCCCCTCAACCTCCATGACTACTGACTCGACCGTGTCGAATGAGGCAGCGTCACCAAGTCGAGTCATAACATCGAAGTAGAGGTCCCCGCTCGGAGGATAGTATCGAATAGCTGGGTACTCGCCCAAGAGGTCGTCAGCGGAGATCTCAGCGATGTTCGGATCATCGGAGTAAACCCGCCGAAAGGCGCGTTTGAGTCGCTCCACGTTCTCCGGCGTGGCGCGGATGAAGAAATCGAGGTCTTCGGTGGCACGAACGATACCGTAGAAACTCATCGCCGCCGCGCCAATCAGGACGTACTCGAGCTCGTGTTCTTCAAACGCTCGAAGCACAAGGATGATTTCGTCTCGGTCCATAGCATTAGAGTAACGCGCGCAGAGCGAGGTTGCCACACCGACTTGAACAGTAGTAGACGGAGTTCCGAGCGGCTGCCGTCGAAGAAGAGACTGTTTCTCTTCCAAATGCCGGTCATCAGGAGATCCGGAACTCTCCCTTCAAAAGCCCGCCAGTTGCGAAAGGTCTCATTCGAGTTGTGAGAGGCACCGCAGCATTTAGTTCTCACGGCTGTGCAGGAAAGGATAGGTCAACCACAGACCCTATGGAAGTAAGGTCTGGATCTGCCTTCAGGTTACGCGCCGGTTGCATCTGCTCATGCTGAAAATACGCACCTCATACCTCAAAATCCGCAGCTTATCGCCAAAATCCGCATGTCATTACCGGCGTACGGCAGCAGACGCGCACTTTTCACCCTTTTCGACGGCAAGGCGTGAGCGTAGATATTCATCGTAGTCTCAGATTTTTTGTGCCCTAGTCGGTTTTGCACTTCATTGGGAAAATAGACGACAAAAAAGTCCACATCTCCTCCCTCTCCGGAGGTCCTTTTTTTCGAGTAGAGAGCAGGGTGATAAGGGGATTCCTCGTCGACCACGTCTAAAAAGCGAAAGCTAAGACGGATGAAGAATCCGTAGTCTGCTCGAGGCAACTGCGCTATGTCCTTCGGTAGTTATTCCAAAACGGCTAAAACTCTTGTATTTTGGGTCCGCTTGTGACAATGACCGAACTAGCGGGGGCGGTAAGAGATGCGGAGTGTCGACAGCAGCGGACGAGATGGCCAGGCCCATAGAGCCCGTTCATCGGCGAAGTCCATGCCAGCGCAAGCGTTGCGCTGGTGGTGAATGTCAACCGCAATGTCATCACGCGGTTGCGGCGGCTGCGTCCTGATGAAATAGTGCACTCCTGGTGCACCTGAACTCAACAAACGCGAGGCACTCGATTCGCACCGCGTAACCTGGTGCGATACCATTGCTCGGGAACCCAAACAATGCGAGACCTCATCGGTCGCACCCTCGGTCACTATCGCATAGTCGAGCAGATCGGCGAGGGCGGGATGGGTGAGGTGTACCGCGCGCACGACGAGCGGCTCGAACGTGATGTGGCGATCAAGGTCTTGCCGGAGGAAGTCGCGGAGGACCCAAAGCGACTCGCTCGGTTCGAGAGCGAGGCTAAGCTGCTCGCCTCGCTGAGTCACCCGAACATCGCCACCCTGTACTTGGCCTCGAGGAGCTTGACGGACAAGCGCTTCTTGGTCATGGAATTGGTCGAGGGCGAGAATCTGGCCAAGTCGTCGAAGAGGGAGCTATCCCGTTTGAAGACGCGCTGCCGATTGCGCTTCGGATCGCCAAGGCGACTCGAAGCCGCCCACGAGCACGGCGTCATCCACCGCGACCTCAAGCCCGCCAACGTAATGGTCGACTCAGAGGGTCAAGTCAGGGTCCTCGACTTCGGTCTCGCCAAGGCATTCGATCCGGAGGCATCCGAGCCCTAGAGTCCAGAGTCCGCGCCGAATCCCCCACCCTGACTGCAGACCTGACACGTGGTGGCGTCTTGCTCGGTACCGCGGCCTACATGAGCCCGGAGCAGATTCGAGGCCAGTCCGTGGATACAAGAACAGATATCTGGGCTTTCGGCGCATTGGCCTGGGAGTTGCTGACGGTGACAGAGTTCCGTTATCTTGTTGATCTTAAGAGGGAACGCAAATTT
>CAVONV010000009.1:0-90833 GCA_963697355.1 uncultured Acidobacteriota bacterium | reverse complement strand
GGCCCGGCCCAGTTGACAAAATAGCATCGCAACAAACTGTGTCCAGCATTTGAATCCTCTTTCATGACGGTTAGCTCGATGCTCACGGACAGCTTTTTGAAATCAATTCGGGAAAACAGTTGGAGGATTTGGCAGAAAATGCTACAAAATCTATTCATGGGTTGAGCCTTTCTTTAATGGGTTTTGAAGTTTTGCGTTCTTCACAAGCCCATTATGTTGGGAAGGCTCAACCCTTTCTAGCTTTCAGGATGTGAAGTTACGAAGAACCTTAATTTGGACAAGTGTGATTTCAGGTAACAACCACAGCGATGATCTTTGGATGTACCACAAGGGTCACGTGGCGGGGCTGGAACCCAATCGACGCTACACGGTGCGCTTCGAGGTGGAGATCGCGACGAGCGTCGCCAGCGGATGCGTTGGCGTCGGCGGTGCGCCCGGTGAAGATGTGACCGTCAAGGCGGGCGCCTCCACGATCGAGCCTGGGGCCGTGATCATCGGCGGGGACTGGCGCATGAACATCGACAAGGGACAGCAGGCAAACGGCGGCGAGAACGCCCTTCGCCATCGGCCACGTGGCGAACACGGTTCCGTGCGGCGAGCCCGAGCGGTGGGAGCTGAAGCAGCTATCGAGCGGAGGCGACTCACTCGAAGTGGATACCGATAGAAGCGGTCCGTATGGCTCTTCGTCGGTACCGATTCGGGCTTCGAGGCAACGACGAGCGTTTACGATGCACCTGGATCGTCGCTGCATTCGAGCCGATCTACGCGACCATGAGCATCTGGGCCTCCGTAGAACGTCGGGTGTCCTACACCCTCGAAATTACACCCTTTGAGCCCATGCGCTTTCGGTTTCTGCGGTCTAATATGTTGCTATGACACGGCGATTTGGCGAAGTCCGACCATGGACGGTCCGGCGTACCTACCGTATCGACGTCAAGGGACATCTGGTCTCGGACGGGTCGGACCGGCTCTCGGATATGAAAGTCGAGAGCTCGGTCGGGCGGGACGGTCAGGCGACAACCAGTACCTCGAAGGGCGCCTCCCGGATCAGGCTGCCCTGTCCGGGGTGCTCAATACACTCTATGAGCTGCACCTGCCCGTGATATCCGTGGATGTTTGGACTGCTAATGGAGGAGGTCGACTCGCGATCCTCGCGCTGGTCGGCATCTCGCGGCTGCAGAAAAAGGACCACAGGAGGCAAAGAATGACTTGGCAGGCCAGATTGTTTTCGTTTTAACTCTATCCGTGGCGGCGGCATCGTTCTCCCCACCAGATGCACGTCGAATGACGCCGCGGCTCAACCGACCGAGAAGGCTAAACCACAAAATACCGCCCGCGATCATGACACCGGACAGGGTGGAGACGCCGATCGGAGACCTGAATTTCTTCGACGGACTGCCGGATGAAGCAACCGTGCAGAAGCTGTACGACAACTTGGTTTTCATGCGCGGTGTAGAAACCTTCCTCAGCGGTATTCCCGCCACGTCCATCGAGGCGATTCGCGGGTTGTTCGAAGTCGGCGCGAAGCGGGTCAGCGACGTCGTCATCTTTGACAAGTTGATGGACTCCAACCCGCTCTTCCTCACCGGAAACACCGATACGGTTTACGCCTCGGCCATCCTCGAGTTGGATCGGGATGGACCGACTGTCGTTGAAATCCCGCCGAGTGTGGTCCGGGAACGGTGGATGACGCGTGGCATCCGTTCGTGATTGACATGGGAGCCCCCGGGCCCGACCGGGGAAAGGGGGCAAGTACCTGATCCTGCCGCCCGATTACGAAGGAGATCTGACCCGAGATGGCGAGTTCGCCGTGGTCACACATCGGCCAGTCGCCATACGTGAACTGGCTGATCCTGCGTGGCTTCCTCGTGGACGGCAAGCCGGATGCCGCCAATGCGATGTTCAAGAACGGCTTGAAGATCTACCCGCTGGACAGCAAGAAGCTCCACCCACCATGAAGTTCATCAGCGGTTCCAAGTTCCGTTCAATACGGTTCACGCCAATAATTTCCAGTTCTACGAGGAACTCAACCACATCATCCAGCGCGAGCCCCTTTCGCTGATCGATCCGGAACTGCGCGGACTGATCGCTTCCATCGGGATCCAGAAGGGCAAGCCGTTCAAGCCGGATGCGCGGACGAAGGAGATCCTCAAAGACGCCGTGGCCGTGGGGAACGCCACCGCACGGGCCATTTTTTTCCGCCCCGCGAAGGGAGCATTCCTCTATGAGAACAGCGGTTGGTTTGCCGCCTTCGTCGGGGGCAGCCACGAGTGGTTGAAGGACGAAGGCAAGGGAGGCCGCTACCTCGACGCCCGAACCCTCTGTTTCTACGGGCACGGTCAACACACCGGCGATGGTCAACAAGATGGTGGGCGCCGGTTCGCAGTACGCGATAATCGCCACGGACAAGACAGCGAACTATCTCGACGGCGGCAAGAACTACAAGCTGAACATCCCCGCCGACGTTCCGGCCAAGGACTTCTGGTCGGTCGTGGTGTATGACCCGCAGACCCGCTCGCGAGCTGCAGACGAGTCAGCCGTTCCCGAGCAAGAACAACAAGCGCGATGACTTGATCGTCAACGACGACGGCTCGGTGGATCTCTACTTCGGCCCGAAAGCGCCTGCCGGCAAGGAGGCAAACTGGATCGAGACGGTGCCCGGCAAGGGCTGGATGTCTTGATCTCGCCTCTATGGGCCGCTCGAGCCCTGGTTCGACAAGACCTGGCGGCCGGGTGAGTTCGAGTTGATTCAGTGAGGCAGGAAAGCAGGAGACTTTGTACCGTTCTAGGAGGTTTTGAGATGTTGAAGTGGATTCTGGTCCAGTCGCTTGTCCCTTTTCCACATTTTTCCGTCCGCTGGGGCCTGACCTGGCCTGACCCCGACGTCTATTCATACCGTAGCGCTTCCAAGGGATCGAGCCGCGCGGCTCGACGGGCCGGGATGTAGCTTGCGATCAGGACCGTGGCCGCTAGCAACAAAGAGAGTATGACGTAGGTCCCCAAGTCGAATGGGTTGACTTCGTACAATAGCGTTCCCAGGAGACGCGTGGCGGCGAGAGAACCGAGGATACCGAGCGTTAGCCCTGCAGCAATCAGGACGGCTGCTCTTCCCATGATGAGCGCCATGACGTCTCCACCGCGAGCACCCAAGGCCATACGAACGCCAACCTCATGGGTGAGTTGCGATACCGTGGTGCTCACGACCCCATAGATACCCACTGCCGCCAGGATCAGCGCCATCAAGGCAAAGGCAACCATAAGGAACGCAATGAACTGCGTCTGCGAGCGTGACCCGGCAAGAAGCTCATCCATGGAAGCTACAGAGAAAATGGGGATGTTTGGAGAAAGCTCCTGAACCGCAGCTCTCAGCGGAGCAGCGACAGACAGGGGATCGGCGGCGGTTCTCACCACCAAGCCTCGACTCCACTGGCCGCCGTGCTCGACCGGGAAGTAGACTTGGTGGAGCTCCGGCGAGTCTCGCCGGATGTCCGGCTCGACGTCCTGAGCGACACCGACAACCGTCACCCAAGATTTCTCCGGCCGATAACTCCCCATCATCAACCGCCTGCCGATGGGGCTCTTGATCCGGCCAAAACCTGAGTGCGAACGACTCGTTGACGACACAGACGGAAGGACCGCTCGAATCGTCCCGCGTGTCGAACTCACGTCCCTGGAGAAGCGGAGTGCCCATGGTTTTGAAGAAATCAGGACCGACGAAATGGGCGTAGCTCAAAATATCTTGACCGGGTTCGGGAGGGGTGTATCCTTCAACCGTCACAGCGGTGGTCAGATAACCAGGGCCATAGAAAATATGAGAGGTGAGAGCCGCCGACTCGACTCCCGGCAAAGCTTCGACACGCTCGACGAGACGATTCAACAGGTTGGCTGAGCCCGCTCCAGAATCACCTTGCTCGACGATATCGAAGTTCAGGGTCAACAAGCGTTCCGAATCGAATCCCGGATCAAACAGATGCATTCGATGGAAACTCCTTGCCATAAGGCCTGCACCTATGAGGAGTAGGAGAGCCAAGGAGACCTCCACCACCACGAGAGCTCCCCGCATGTTTCTCTTCCCAAAGCTCAATCCCGGAGTTCTCGCCGCTTCTTTGAGGTACGCGATGGGACTGGCGTGAGTGGCGCCCAAAGCCGGAAAGAGTCCGAAGAAAACACCAGAGACAATGGAAACCGACAACGCAAATAGAAGCGCTCGACTATCGATGGCCACATCAACAAATTCGGGAAACCGGACCGGCGCAAGCGATAGGAGTAGCTCTAGGCTCCAGTAAGCAAAGAACAAACCGAGCGCTCCGCCAAGTAGCCCAAAGAGAATGCTCTCCGTCAGAAGCTGCCGGACCAATCTTCTGCGAGAAGCTCCCAACGCCACCCGCACCGCAACTTCTCGTGTGCGCGAGGCCATTCGCGAAAGAAAGAGGTTGGCGAGGTTGGTGCAGACAATCAAAAGCACGAAACCGACGGCACCAGCGAGAACAGAGAGTGAGGTCCGATATTGACCCACGACTTGCTCATAGGCTGATTTGAGCCGGACTCCTCGAATAGCATCGTGCTCCGGATAGGCCTCGCCCAAGGCTTCGGCAACTCCGTCCATCTCAGCTTGGGCTTGCTCCAAAGTCGCCTCCGGGAGCCGCCGACCTAGAACGGAATGCCAGCGTATCGCCCGATTGTTCAGTATGTCGTAGTTGGCCTGTTCGGGATTGAGGACATCAAACGTACCGATGGGAGTCCACAGATCGGCCTGACCATGAAATCCTCCAAATCCAGGCGGCATGATTCCGATCACATTGAAGCCGTGACCATTCAAGTCGATCGACCTTCCGATGAGATCCGGATCCGCTCCGAATTGCCTCTGCCAGAGCCCATGACTGAGAACGGCAACGGCATCACCGCCCCCGACTCGATTCTCCTCGAGCGAGAAGGTTCGTCCCCGCCAGGCCGAAACACCCAAGAGAGGAAAATACTCAGCCGACGCCAGCTCTCCCACAAGACGTTCAGCCGCACCTAGGCCCGTTAAGATGAAGTCCTCCGGTTCGAAAGCTGCAAGAACCTCGAACGAGCGACTCTGTTCTTGCCAATCGAGAAAATCCGGATAGGCAACCGAGGCGGTCCCTCCCGTGTCTTTGTCGTACGACCACACAAAAGTGATTTGCTCCGGATTCTCAAAGGGTAAGGGGCTCAACAGTACCGCGTTGACGACACTGAAGATGGCGGTGTTCGAGCCCACGCCGAAAGCGATAATGAGGCAAGCTACCGCAGTGAATCCAGGACTCTTCCACATCATCCGAGCCGCGTAGCGCAAATCTTGAAGGAAACCCATGATGGTACCTCCTAGAGAGTGGGACGGCTCCGATCTGGTTCTCGGAGGCCGGATAGATATCTGACGCCTTCGATGAGACGGACACTCGAGCTCGAAGAGCGCCTCGAAGGGGACGCCGAGCCCCCGCATGAGCTTCTGCCTTGTCTCAGCGCCGGGATACGGGCGCTTGCCGTTGACGAGCTTGGAGAAGTGGCCGCTGTCGAGTCCCAACTTGAGAGCCCAGGCGTTTTGGCTTTGACGGCTTCGAGCAAGTAACTCAACAAGAATGCGGTGTTTCAGTCTGATTCTCACGACAATCCGTTGAACGCTCTCAGGGTATGAGAACAGGCGCCCTTCTATAGGTTAGACGTTACAGGAAAAAAACCGGTCTAGTTTCCAGGCCAAAAAGTGCTGCCAGATCCTGCCGGTTCGAATGTTAACGGAGTTTTTCACAGGTGCAGGGTCAGGCAGATAGGGTCATGCCTCAAACATTGTCGCTTCAAGAGGCGTGACCCTCCATTCGTTTGAGGCCTGACCCTATCTGGGGCCTGATCCGCCTTCGCCTTAGGCTTAATAGCTGGCTACGGCGAGGTAAACCCAGACGTACACCAGACCTGACTCCTTGTCAATGAGCGCCCATCTCTCATAGACTCCCATCATGCTGAGCTTTCTGACCGACATGGATTGGGTGCTGGGTATCCGCTCCGGCGTTTTGACGTTCGTTTTCAAGGTGGTGACGGACCTTGGAGGCTACTTTTTTGCGATCGTCTTCTTGACTCTCGGTTATTGGCTCTGGAACAAGGAACTCTTCGCCCGACTCATCGCGCTGAGTGTAGTCTCAAAGATACTGAACACCCACTTGAAAATGGTCTACATGGCGCCTCGGCCCGAACCCGTGTATCAATTGATGGAAGTGACAGAATGGAGTTTCCCGAGCGGTCATGCCCAACACGGAGCAACGATGTGGCTAGGCCTTGCGGCGGAGCTCGGCCAGACCTGGGCGTGGATTCTGGGCAGCCTCATCACCGCCGGCATCGCCTCGAGCCGCGTCTACTTAGGAGTGCATTGCCTGCGAGATGTCATCGCCGGTGTCATGGTTGGCCTCCTGATGGTTCTCTATTCTCGCTGGCTAACCCTTAGGGGCAACACCAATCCACCCGCAACTCTGCCGCAAGTCGTTCTCCTTCTGACCTTTCAAATCCCTTGGACATTCCTCACCCCCGGCGATCATTTCTACTATGCTTTTCTTCCGCTCGCGCTTTTCGTAGGCTTCTGGACCGGCAACGCGAGTCCACATGTGTTTCCGACACTGGCCGTCATGAACCGTCGTTGGTCAATATTAATGACGGTCGCTGTCATCGCGGTCGGAGCGATGAGCCTGCTAGCGGGCCAGAATCGTTGGTGGGGCCCCCTCGGCCTAGGGACCCATCCCATAGCCGTCTACTTCCAGTTCATACTACTCGGTTTATGGAGCAGCGCTGTTGTCCCTCACGGCAAAAATAAAAGCAGTCTCAAGACAAAAAATGCCTAACAAAACACGATCAGGAGCGACAAGCACCGAACTACGCGACGGAACCGGTCCCCGGCGCCGCGTCTATCTATTGACGAGAGGGAACTTACACTCTACAATGAATCGGTTCATCAGGCCCCGGAGCGCTCGGACCGACCACTGTTCGTTCCGTGCGAAAGTGGCGGAACTGGCAGACGCGCTGGACTTAGGATCCAGTGGGATATCCCGTGGGGGTTCGAATCCCCCCTTTCGCACCATCCCCTAATAATGATGGACGAGAAAGAGTATACGTAGCTCGTTCAGTCATTAACATAAGGAGTAGCAATTCCTTGAAGGTTGAATGTGTTGAAGAGGGTTCTTGCAAGAGGCACCTGGATATTGAAATCCCGCCTCAGAGTGTCACCAAGGCCTTCGACGATGAAGTCGAGCAATACCGCCGCACTCTCAAGTTAAAGGGATTCAGGAAAGGCAAGCTGCCGAAGGAGCTCGTCAGGACTCGATTCCGTGCCGAGATACTGAATCAAGTCGTACAGGAGATCCTTCCCAAAGCGCTACAACAGGCGCTCAAAGAGCAGGACTTGAGCCCTATAGGCGAGCCGGAGCTCAGCAATCTGGAAGTTGACGTCGACCAGCCGCTGAAGTTTCGAGCTTCGATCGAAATCATGCCTAAGATAGAGGTTGAGAAATGGAAGGGCCTCGAAGCGGTGGAGCGGAAGACTGACGTCTCGGACGAGGAGATCGACAAGCGTCTCGAGACTCTCCGGGAGCGTGCTGCGCGGTTCGACCCGGTCGAGGATCGGGGGGCACGAGACGGCGACTTCATCATAGGCTCGGTCTTGGAACAGCCTGAGGGCGGCGGCCCCGAGAACCGTCAAGAGGGAGCTCTCATCGAACTGGGCACGAGCTCCTATCACCCGATGCTTCACGAGAAACTCCAAGGCGCCAAACCAGAAGATAAGTTGAGCTTCCGCGTCACGTTCCCGGCGGATCATCCCGACGAGGCCAAAGCCGACAAGACTTACGACGTCACCGTTCATGTGACGGAAATCAAAGAGAAAGTCCTGCCGGAACTGGATGATGAGCTCGCCAAAGACTTGGGGGAGTTCGAGACCCTGGAGAAGCTCAAGAACCAGGTTCGCGATCAAGCTGAAGCGGAAGCCCGTGTGAACGACGAGCAGCATCTCCGCAGCCAACTCCTCGAGAAGCTCATCCAAGCGAACGCTTTCGAGGTACCGCCATCGCTCGTCGAGCACGAGATCGATCGACGCGTGGAAGAGCTCGCCCGGAGCTTCACCGATCGAGGACTCGACCCGAGCGGCTCGGGCATCGATTGGCACGATGTGCGCGAAAAACAAAGAGAGTCTTCGGAGCAAAGTGTCAAAGCCACGATTCTCATGGACCGATTGGCGGAACAAGGCAACCTCAAAGAAACAGAAGAAGAGGTCGACCAGGAGGTCGAGCGCATCGCGGCGGCCGTCAAGAAAACGACCGATGTCGTGCGCGCGCAACTGATGAAAGAAGGCGGTTTAGAGCACATTAGACGCCGTATCAAGAGGGACAAGGCGTTTGACTTAATCCGCGAAAATGCTAGACTACAGGGGAGTTGATGGATTTATGCTAATCCCAATGGTGGTCGAACAGACCAACCGAGGCGAGCGTGCATATGACATTTATTCACGCTTGCTCAAAGACAACATCATCTTCATCGGGACACCCATAGACGACAACTTATCCAACCTCGTTGTCGCGCAACTCCTGTTCCTGGAAGCTGAGGACCCGGAGAAAGAGGTTTCGATTTACGTCAATAGTCCCGGCGGATCGGTGACGGCAGGCTTGGCAATCTACGACACGATTCAGTTCATTCGACCGGACGTCACAACGTACTGCATCGGGCAGGCAGCCAGCATGGCCGCAGTATTGCTAGCAGCCGGAACACCGGGCAAACGATTTGCTTTGCCGAATTCTCGTATCATCATCCACCAGCCTTCGGGAGGTTTCTCGGGGCAGGCGACCGATATCAACATTCAAGCCAAGGAAATCTTGCGAACGCGCGAGCGTCTCAACGACATCTTGTCTCTACATACAGGTCAATCTATAACGAAGATCGAGAAAGACGTGGAGCGTGACTTCATCATGACCGCATCCGCGGCCAAAGAATACGGAATCATTGATCAAGTGATCGCCAAAAGAGGATAGGCGACACTCAAACTGGGGGGAGCGTGCCCAAGAAAAACGGGGATCCACCAGAGGTCCTACGCTGTTCGTTCTGCAACAAGGATCAGAGCGACGTGCGCAAGCTCATCGCTGGCCCGACGGTGTTCATTTGCGATGAGTGCGTGGAAGTCTGCAATGAGATCATCGCAGACGACAATCGGTTCGAGAACCGTTCTCAGCGATCCACACCTCCCACGCCCATCGAGATCAAGGAATTTCTCGAGCAGTATGTCATCGGTCAGGAAACTGCAAAAAAGAAACTGGCTGTAGCTGTCTACAACCACTACAAGCGCGTCCACATCATGAAGTCCAAGACGCGTCAAGAGGTGGAGCTCACCAAGAGCAATATCCTCCTCGTCGGGTCGACAGGGACCGGCAAAACGCTCCTGGCACAGACACTGGCCAAACTGCTCTCCGTGCCGTTTTGTATCGTCGACGCCACGACACTGACTGAGGCAGGCTACGTTGGCGAGGACGTGGAGAACATCATCTTGAAGCTTCTCCAATCGGCCGGCGGTGACATCGAGAAAGCTCAAGAAGGTATCATTTATATAGACGAGATCGATAAGATTTGCCGTAAGGATGAGAACCCTTCCATTACTAGAGACGTTTCCGGGGAGGGGGTCCAACAGGCGCTGCTCAAGATCCTCGAGGGCACCGTAGCCAATGTGCCGCCCCAGGGAGGCCGCAAGCATCCTCACCAAGAGTTCTACCAAGTCGACACAACGAACATACTCTTCATCTGTGGTGGAGCCTTCGTTGGCCTCGACAAGATCATCGAAAAGCGTCGTGGGGGCAAGACTCTGGGTTTCAGAGCAGAGCTCCAGAAACACACGACCAGCGATGACAACATCTTAGAAGACATACAGCCGCATGACCTCATCAAGTATGGTTTGATACCGGAGTTCGTGGGAAGGCTACCGGTCGTGGGGACATTGCACGAGCTCGACCGCGAAGCTCTCATTCGTATCATGACCGAGCCGCGGAACGCAGTGATCAAACAGTACCAGCGGCTTTTCGAATACGAAAACGTCAAGCTACATTTCAACGACGATGCCCTTGGAGCAATAGCTGATCTAGCATCTGAGCGCAAGATCGGGGCCCGCGGCCTGCGGATGATCATCGAAGACCTCATGCTCGACTTGATGTACCATCTGCCTTCGCAAAAGAAAATCAAGGAATGCGTGGTCACGAAGGAGGTCGTGGAGAACCGCGAGAAATCGCTGACCTTGATCGAAAAGGCTGGATAGCGGCCTCCGAGGTCCAGCCTTCTACGCGGGCTCTTTCCCCAAAGAATTCGTTGTCAATAGCAGTCGCCGATGTAACCGCCATCACTTTCGGTCGTTGAGAGGAAGTAGACGAAATAGATGTTCGGGAACAAGATCAAGGACCGTGCTGAGGTCTATGAGACACTCGCCTTGGTTCCGCTGCGGGACGTCGTCATTTTTCCCTACATGATGGTACCATTCGTGATTGGACGTTCGTCGTCCGTAAGAGCCTTGGAGTTTGCTCTGAGCAACGATCGACGCATCTTCCTTGCGGCACAACATGACGCCACCATTGATGACCCACAGCCTTCCGACATCTTTACCGTTGGAACCGTGGCAAACATCGTCCAGTCAGTGAAGCTTGGCGACGGCAACATCAAGGTGCTGGTGGAAGGGCTCGACCGCGGAAGGACGATTGAATGCAGGGATGACGAAGGTTTTTTCAAAGCCGTCGTCAAGACCATTCCCAAGACGAGCTACACAGCTCCTGACACCTCTAAGAAAATCACACGCGCCATCTCGCTTTTCGAACAGTATGTAAAGATGGCCAGCAACCTGCACAGCGAAATCAAGAATGCTGCGGTTCAAGTCGATGAGCCCAGCAAACTCACCGATACGATCGCCAGCCACCTCGTTTTGCCCGTCCAGGAGAAACAGAACCTACTCGAAATCTGGAATCCTCAAGAGAGGCTCAACCGTATTATTGGCGTTCTCGAGCAAGAGGTAGAAAAATTCCAGGTCGATCGCCGCATCCAGTCTCGCGTCCGCAAGCAGATGGAACGCGCGCAAAAAGAGTACTACCTCAACGAGAAAATGAAGGCGATCCAGAAAGAGTTGGGAAAAAAGGACGAAAAGGAGAACGAGTTCGACCAGCTCAGAGCGAAGATCACCGAGGCAAAGATGACCCAAGAGGCCGAAGAAAAGGCGGACCAAGAGCTCAAGCGGCTCGAGGCAATGCCGCCCATGTCGGCCGAGGCGACGGTGTCCCGCAACTATCTGGACTGGCTGTTGGCAGTGCCCTGGTTCAAACGGACTCGGGAAAGCCGCAACCTCAAGAAAGCTGAGCAGATCCTTGAAGAGGACCACTACGGACTCGAGAAAGTCAAAGAACGCATCTTGGAGTTCTTGGCGGTGCGCCAACTCGTACGAAAACAACGAGGTCCCATTCTTTGTTTCGTCGGGGCCCCGGGTGTGGGAAAGACTTCTTTGGCCAAATCCATTGCCCGAGCGACAAACCGCAAGTTCGTTCGCTTGTCCCTCGGAGGTGTCCGCGATGAAGCGGAGATCCGGGGACATCGACGCACCTACATCGGGGCTTTCCCGGGTCAGATCGTCCAAATGATGAAAAAGGCCGGCACGGTCAACCCTCTCCTCCTGCTCGACGAAGTCGATAAGATGAGCATGGACTTCCGTGGTGATCCGGCCGCCGCTCTGCTCGAGGTCTTGGACCCAGAACAGAACCACTGTTTCCAAGATCACTACCTTGATGTGGAATACGATCTATCCAATGTGATGTTCATTGCCACCGCGAACGTGCTCCACACCATGCCGCAGGCGCTCCTGGATCGTGTCGAGGTCATTCGACTACCGGGCTACACGGAAGAAGAGAAACTCGAGATCGCCAAGCGCTTCCTGGTGCCCAAGCAAATGGAAGCGAACGGGCTCAAAAACAAACCGGTCACTTTCCACGACGAATCCCTGACCGAGATTATCCAGCGCTACACCAAAGAAGCTGGAGTTCGAAATCTCGAACGCGAGATCGCATCGGTATGCCGCAAGATCGCCCGTCATCTCGTCACCAACGGCGCTGGCCCTGCGATCAAAGTGGATGCAGAAAACGCCTCCGATTATTTGGGGATTCCCAAGTACCGACGTCGGAAAACCGAAGGCAAGAGCGAGATTGGAATGGCTACCGGCCTGGCTTGGACCGAGGTTGGAGGAGAGCTCCTCATTACCGAAGCGTCCCTAATGTTCGGCAAGGGGGGCCTCACCATGACGGGGAAGCTGGGCGACGTCATGAAGGAGTCCGCTCAAACCGCGCTCTCCTTCATTAGGTCCCGCGCCGAAGAACTGGGCATTGCCAAAGATTTCAATCGTAAGATCGACGTCCACATTCATGTCCCTGAAGGCGCCATTCCAAAAGACGGCCCTTCAGCCGGGATCACCATGTGTACGGCTCTCATTTCCGCATTGAACAAGATCCCGGTACGAAGTGACGTCGCCATGACCGGCGAAATCACACTACGAGGCAAGGTCCTTCCCATCGGAGGGGTCAAAGAAAAGATACTTGCCGCTCATCGAGCCGGTATCAGCCAGATCATCCTTCCAAGAGACAACGAGAAGGATCTTCCAGATATTCCTGAGAACGTCCTCGAAAGCCTGAACATCCAACTCGTGGAGGAGATGGACGAGGTGCTCAAGATGGCCTTGGCCTCTCCCGTCCCGAAAAAAACCGCGACGGAGGAATCCAAATCTGATGAGCCCGCCGAGGCCAAGGAACTCGACGACGATATCCAAGAAGAGGGTATCTCGGGTGAATCGATTACCCACTAGTCGGCCGAAGTGCCGCTAGTTCGAAAGACCAATCCTAAATCCAAAGGACTCCGGCGGCGCCTCGTGGAGACGTGATCGCCGAACCACAGAAGTCGACAATGCCCCATGAAGAAGCAAGTCCATGCCACATTCTTCAAGAGTGCTTCGGCACCCGCCGGTTTCCCTGCAACGGGTCTTCCGGAAGTCGCTTTCGTCGGCCGCTCGAATGTGGGAAAATCAACCCTCCTCAATCGGCTTGCCGGTGTGGAGCGTCTGGCGCATGTGTCGAAGACACCGGGTCGGACACAGCTCATCAACTTCTTTCGTGTGGACGAAAGATTCTATTTGGTGGATCTCCCCGGTTATGGATTCGCAAAAGTTCCCTTACGGATTCGCAAGCGATGGGAAGAACTAATAACCAGCTATTTGTTCAACCGGAGCGTGCTTCGGTTGGTCTTTTTAGTCATTGATGTACGTCGCGACCCGATGCCGAGTGATCTGGAAGTCCGAGACCTCCTGGGTCGAAGCGGCATGTCCTATGCGGTGGTGGCGACGAAGTCAGACAAGCTCTCTCGGGCACAACTGGCTCGACAACAAGCCAAGCTCGAGCAAACATTCGGTGCGGAGGAGGAAGTACCCTTCATCACCTTCTCATCCGTGACCAGCCAAGGAAGGATAGAACTATGGAGAACGATCGAGAAACACGTTCGCGAGGCGATGCGGGTGCCGAAAGCGCCGTGACTGAAAAGCCGCAGCGAAACGGGGTCAAGAACAAGGGTGGAGACAAGGCTAAGTCCTTGAACATCGCTGAGCTCAAGGAGATGAACATCGCAACTTTGACGAAGGTTGCCAAGGATTTGAATGTCGCCGGGGCCACCGGTATGCGCAAGCAGGAGCTTATTTTCAAAATCCTGCAGGCGCAGACGGAACAAAGTGGACTCATATTCTCGGAAGGCGTCTTGGAGTGCTTGCCCGACGGCTTTGGCTTTCTCAGAGCTCCCGAGTACAACTATCTGCCGGGTCCCGACGACATCTACGTCTCCCCTTCCCAAATCCGAAAGTTCGACCTACGCACTGGGGACACGATTTCCGGCCAGATCCGCCCTCCCAAGGAAGGTGAGCGATACTTTGCTCTCATCAAGGTGGAAGCGGTGAACTTTGAGCCCCCTGAAGCATCACGAGAGCGGATATTCTTCGACAACCTGACTCCTCTCTACCCGTTGGAGCGGATGCAGTTGGAGACGGTGAAGGACAACCTCTCGGCACGGGTCATGGATCTGATGACCCCGGTAGGCAAGGGGCAACGAGGCCTCATCGTTGCAGCGCCCCGCACCGGTAAGACCATGTTGCTTCAGAACATCGCCAACAGTATCACTGCCAACCAGCCGGAAGTCGTGCTCATCGTGCTTCTCATTGACGAGCGCCCGGAAGAAGTCACCGACATGCAGCGGTCCGTGAACGGCGAAGTCATCAGCTCGACCTTCGACGAACCGGCATCTCGTCACGTTCAGGTCGCTGAAATGGTCATTGAAAAAGCCAAGCGTCTGATCGAGCACAAGCGCGATGTGGTCATCTTGCTCGACTCCATTACGAGATTGGCCCGAGCCTACAACACCGTGGTGCCGCCCTCTGGAAAGGTACTGTCGGGCGGCGTGGACTCCAACGCGCTCCAGAGGCCCAAGCGGTTCTTCGGCGCGGCTCGCAACATAGAAGAAGGCGGCTCCCTCACCATAATCGCCACCGCACTCATCGACACCGGTAGTAGGATGGACGACGTCATCTTCGAAGAGTTCAAGGGTACGGGCAACATGGAAATCCACCTCGACCGCAAACTGGTCGACAAGCGAATCTTCCCGTCCGTCGATATCAACAAGAGCGGCACCCGGAAGGAAGAACTGCTACTCAACGCCGAGGAGCTCAACCGAGTCTGGATCTTGCGGAAGGTTTTGTCGCCGTTGTCCGCGGTGGAGGCCATGGAACTGCTCCTCGACAAGATGGGAAAGACTCGGACGAACCAAGATTTCTTGAAATCAATGTCCGGCACGGCATAACCCGCCTTCGCTAAAGCTACGGCGAGGGAAGGCCACAACCGTCGGTTCGGGAAATAAGGTCCAACGGCGGAGGCGGCCGGCCAGTGGGCAGTGCCAAAATAGGTGCTGCGCTATAATGTGAGCGGTATCAAGGAGAACGAACCATGCGAGAAGGTATTCACCCTAAATACGAAGAAGTCACTATCAGTTGTGCTTGCGGGGAGTCATTCAAGACCCGCTCGACCAAGACCGGCAACATACGTTTGGAGATCTGCTCGAAATGCCACCCCTTCTTCACCGGCAAGCAGAGGATGGTGGACTCGGCTGGTCGCGTCGAACGCTTTCAGCGTAAATACAAGAATTTGAAAGTTCAGACGTCCTGAACGGGGCCACTGAGAACTCTCCATGTCCAGCCTCCAAGAGAAGCTCGGGGCGATTGAGGAGCGGTACGAAGCCATCACGGCAGATCTCGGAAAGCCTGAGGTCGTTTCGGATCCCGCGGAATACCAAAAGCGGGCCAAGACGCGCTCCGAACTGGAACCCCTCGTCGAGCTCTATCGCCGTCTGAAGTCTGCCGAGCACCAGCTCTCTGAGACCGAGATCCATGCTGAGCGAGACGGACGAAAAGGAGTTGCGAGCGTTGGCCGAGGAAGAAATCGAGGGCTTAGAAGAGGAACAGGAAAAACTCACTGAAGAAATCAAACTGCTTCTCCTTCCCAAGGATCCCAACGACGATCGAAACGTTCTGCTCGAGATACGCGCGGGCACCGGTGGCGAAGAAGCGGCTCTTTTCGCCCACGAAGTCTACCGCATGTACTCGCGTTACGCCGAAAAGCTCGGATGGAAGGTCGAAGTGATGAACGCCAACACTACCGGCATCGGCGGCATGAAAGAGGTCGTCGCCATGCTGGAGGGTAAGGGCGCTTACAGCCGACTCAAATACGAGAGCGGCGTCCATCGTGTGCAACGTGTGCCGAACACGGAAGCGTCGGGCCGCATTCATACCTCCGCTGTCACAGTCGCCATCTTGCCGGAAGCAGAAGACGTCGAAGTCCGTGTCGACCCCGCTGACCTCCGTATCGACACCTACTGCTCGTCCGGCCCTGGTGGGCAAAGCGTCAACACGACCTACTCCGCGGTTCGCATCACCCACCTGCCGACCGGTCTCGTCGTCACTTGTCAGGACGAGAAATCGCAAATCAAAAACAAGGCCAAAGCCATGAGAGTGCTTCGCTCACGGCTCTACGACATGGCGATGAAAGAACAGCAGGACAAATTCGCCAAGGAGCGAAAAGGGCAAGTTGGCTCGGGCGATCGAAGCGAGAAGATACGCACCTACAACTTCCCGCAGAGCCGAGTCACGGATCACCGCATCGGCCTGACTCTACATCGCCTCGATGCCATTCTCGAAGGCGACATCGATGAAATCATCGACGCGCTGACGACGCACTTTCAAGCCGAAAAGCTAGAGGAAGCTGAGGCGGCTCCAGTCCGGTCGTGAAGAAGGGAGCGCCCCCGAGCGCACAAAAGCTCCTCGAGCGAGGTGCCCACGAGCTCGAGCGTGTCGGCATTCCTGAAAATCATTGGGAGGCCGAGCTCTTGCTCCGGCACGCCCTGGGTTGGACTCGCGAACATTTACTGGCCCATCCCGACGAACCGGTCCAGGCTGAAGCCTCCGGACTGTTCTTCCAGCTCGTGGAGCGACGGCGTGGACGTGAACCTCTCCAATACGTAGTGGGCACGCAAGAGTTCTGGGGAGAGGAGATCCGAGTGACACCGGCTGTTCTCATTCCCAGGCCGGAAACGGAGGGACTCGTAGAGCAGGTGCTCGCCCATCACCGCGGCAACTCCACCCGGGTAGTAGACGTAGGATGCGGAAGCGGCTGCATTGCCATTGCTTTGGCCAAAGAGCTTCCCGAAGCCGAGGTATATGCCACAGAAACTTCTCCACCGGCGCTCGCGGTTGCACGAGACAATGCGCAACGTCTTGGCATCGGCGAACGGATCGTGTTCTGCCAGGGTGACCTCCTCCAGCCCCTCCTCGACAAAGGACTCCAAGACAACATCGACGCAGTGGTCTCCAACCCACCCTATATTTCGGATCGGGAGATGGAATTGCTGACACCGGAAATCCGGGAGTATGAACCCCGAGTGGCGTTGGCTGCCGGGAAAGACGGTCTCGACGTTATTCGCAGACTCCTCCCCGAAGCGGAAACTATCTTGACGACAGGAGGCCGGCTGTTCCTCGAGATCGGCGAAGGTATGGAGCCCCAACTCAAGGAGCTGTTGTCGAAGACCGGATTGACCTGGGAAAAAACGGTACCTGATCTTCAGGGGATTCCTAGAGTGATCGTAGCAAAGAAAGTCACGAAGTAAGCATGGGAATTCAATTGCGGTTAGAAGGAATTTAGAGCGTGGACAAGATACGTATTGAAGGTGGTCAGACGCTCAAAGGGCGTGTCTCCATCGGCGGAGCCAAGAACGCAGTGCTTCCGGCAATGACCGCGAGTCTGCTGACGGACGAGCCGATCGTCCTCACGAACGTTCCCGACGTTTGGGATGTGGGAACCATGCGGCGTCTGTTGACCGAGCTCGGCGTACATATCGAAGCCCCCGACTCGAACAGCCTAAAGCTTCACATGCCGGAGCTCCGTTCCTACGAAGCACCCTACGAGCTCGTCAAAACCATGAGGGCCTCTGTTATGGTTCTCGGTCCGCTCGCGGCCCGACACGGCAAGGCCCGCGTCTCGCTGCCTGGCGGTTGCTCCATCGGAGCTCGTCCCATTGATTTCCATATTTCAGCACTCGAAAAGCTCGGCGCCAAGGTACAGCTCGAGCACGGCTTCGTCGATGCAACGGCCAATGGATTGCAGGGAACCGAAATCTACTTCGACGACGTCACGGTGACCGGGACCGAGAACATCTTGATGGCAGCCTGCTTAGCACAGGGAGTCACGGTTCTACAAAACTGCGCGGAGGAGCCCGAAGTCGTAGACCTCGCCTTGCTCCTCAACAAAATGGGCGCCCGCATCGAAGGGGCGGGAACACGTACGATTCATGTCGAAGGCGTAGAGCGCCTTCACGGAGCACAGCACGATGTCATCCCGGACCGCATAGAGGCCGGGACTTACCTTGCAGCCGGTGCTCTCACGGGCGAAGAAGTGTCGGTAGACAACTGCAACCCTGAACATTTGGCAGCCGTCATCGATAAGCTACAAGAGCTCGGTGTCACCGTTGAGCCGTCCGAGAGCTCTATTCGCATCCACCGAGCCCAACCGTTCCAGCCCGCCAAGCTGAAGACACTCCCCTATCCCGGCTTCCCTACCGATATGCAAGCTCAGCTCATGGTGCTCCTGACACAAGCGCAAGGCACTAGTGTCATCAGCGAGACGATCTTCGAGAACCGTTTCATGCATGTCTCCGAGCTCAATCGAATGGGAGCCAACGTCGAGCTCGACGGACACACCGCCGTGGTCAAAGGGCCAACATCTCTATCAGCAGCCAAGGTCATGGCGACGGACTTGAGAGCCAGTGCCTGCTTGGTCCTCGCCGGACTCATCGCCGAAGGACAAACCGTTATTGATCGCGTCTACCACCTCGATCGCGGCTATGAGCGCATCGAAGAGAAACTCGCCGGCCTCGGCGCCAAAATCGAGCGCCTCAAGCGATAGAGATTGACGGCAATCATCTGAAACTAAGGGCATAAAGAGCCCTCAACACCTTTCTCCCAACACCTACAGTTGAGGTTTTCTGACCTCAAAACGAGGTAGTTCGTCCAGCCTAATTCGTGGCCGTCCAACCCGTTGAGACAGATGGCCTGCGCCCTGCCCCATGGATCTTGTTGCCTGAATCTCAGTTCCCGAATAGACGCTTTCTTCGCAAATTTATGGGGCGTTAACTACTGCTTTTCTGAGGAAGGCGTGAAAAACTTTCCCTCGTAATCGAACTGTGGGCACGTTATGATGAGCGCCACCCGGCCGCAGGAGTCCGGCAGTGCTTGCTTCCGAGAGCTTGTAAAGACAATAGGACATTGCATCAATTCGCAGTGACCTCAGCGCAAAACCCCAAGTTCGAGACTCCCGCACTCTCTTGGTTTGTGTGTCGCGTCTGACGTTTATTGGCTCTGATCGAAACAGACGGTTGGGCCGCCCGCGGATATCAGCTATCGGATCCGACGCTCCAAGTTTCTGTCTCTCGCTGTTGACGCTATCCAGAACGACCACTTCATTGTCGAGGTCCATTGATGTCTGCATGATCTCTTCACGGCCGTGCGTCTACTAGAGGAAGGAAGATAACTACGGGAGCTCGGCGACCCAATCCCCGTTTTCGAGCCACTGGACCCGCAGTAGCTCCAGGAGTCCCGAGGCCTCGAAGGCATGCAAGTAGTTGTCGAGAAGGCTTTGCAGGGACAACTCGCTGGACGGAACGGCAATGCCAACGGGTTCGACCGTCAGTGGTGCCGAGAGTGTCTCGAGCCCTTGATCCGGATAGCGGAGGACTGCGAGCACGCAAGCCGGCATGTCGGCAACGAGCGCGTCGACTTCGTCTTTGATGACCATCTGGATGGCCGCGTCATACTTCTCGATGGTGACCAGCTTCGCCCTGGGCATGTGCTTTTTGACATAGGCCTCGCTCGTCGAGTTCCGAAGCGTAGCGACAGTGACGTTGGCTTGGTCGACCTCTTCTGCCGTCCTGGCGGCAGCAAGGGTCTCGGAGTTCGTCAGAATAGATTTCCCCGACATCATGTAGGGTCCCACGAACACGGCGTCGAGGCTGCGCTCGGCGTTGATGGCCATCCCTGACATGACGATATCGACCTCGGACGCTTTGAGCGCGGGTAACAGCTCAGGGAATGGCTTCATCACGAACTCGACTTCCACGCCCATCGATTGACCCATCATTTTCATCAAATCGACCTCGAAACCGATGAACTCTCCCGCGCGGCTTATGGCATTGAACGGTGGTTGGTCCCCCGACATCCCCACGCGGATCTTTCCACTCTTGACGATACGCTGCAGCACCGGCCATTCATCCGCCTCGGATCCGATCGATACGCCCGAAGCCAAAAACAGAAAAGCCACAAGAAAGATACCAAACCGTTTGGCAATCATTTTATAGACACTTCCTTCCCAGAATTCGGATATGTTACAAACCACCCGCCCGGGTTCATTCTAACTCCGCAAACGGGTAATTTCGACTTTTGTGCATCTCAGAAGCGGTTGAGAAGATCACGAGACGTCGACAACGGTAGGCTGGAAGCCCACGATGATGGGGAGCGATGGCCTGCTGGCGACAGTCATGGTGCAGTATCAGGAGGAACTGGGACTGTTGGAGGGCATGCTAGCGACCTCCCCACCCTAAAAGACCGCAATCCAGCCAATTCATGATGAAGGGAGTGACCATCAAGCGGAGCTTTTAGCAGATGGTCTACGGCAGCACGAACCAGCCTTTCTATTTGAGGGTGTAGCTTGCGGACTCTCCCGGCAGCTTCCGGCGTGTATCGAGCACGAAACTTCAAGTGGTGTCTCTATCGAAGACCTCGGGATGGGAGAGCCACTCCCCGCGCTCCGCTTGCTTCAGGGACCGTCTCAAGGATCGCAAGGCCTTGGGATCAGCCAGGATCTCGATCGTCTCGAGAAGGCCCCGAAAATACTCTACGCTCAAGAGAACGGCAGCAGGAACACCATCACGCGTCAGAGCAATCGCCTCTTGTTGTAGCTCTAGCTCTCGGATGAGTTTCAGGAGCCGGTTCTTGGCTTTGCTCACCGGGATGAACTGTCTTACTTCGGTCACGTTACACCTGTGGTCATATATACGGCCATTACAATGGCCACTGCTGCGTTCAGCAACGTCATTAGCGTCTCGAGGAGCGGGACGGCGTCATGATCGCGATTACGAACTGGCCGACCATCGAACTGCTCTGACAACACCCACAGTTCAGCGAGCTTCTGAAGCAGCTCGGCCTCACTAAGGATCCCAACCGCGTTGGGCCGCGCCGTCACGTGACGAAACGCCATCACCAAAAATAAGCGTACAGCACCAAGGTAGCCACGACGACCACCATCCCAAAGACCAGCGCTGTTCGAGAGGGCTCGAGATCGATCTTGGTCTTGACCGGCATTTCAATTGGCTTTTCGAGCGGCTTCAGGAGGGTAATCACGGTCATGATGGCCAGGACACAAAAGAACGCCACGGCTATACGGTCGAGAAAGGCTAGATTCGGGGTGAGGAGCTTCAGCGCCAAGTAGAGCACCGGGGCGGACCACAGACCGACGATACCGCAGATCGCAGGCGCTCTCCGCGCGATGAAGCCAAAAACGAAGACGGCGAGTATGCCGGGCGAAATGAATCCCTGGAACTCCTGGATATAGGTAAAGATGCCACCGAAACGGGGATCGTCGAGAATCGGCGAGATCATGCAGCCGATCACGACGAAAACACCGACACAGAATCGACCAACGAAGACCAGGTTTTTCTGAGAGGCACCTCGGTTGAGGTATTGCCGGTAGAGATCCATGGTGAAGATCGTCGAGGCGGAGTTGAGCATGGATGCAAGCGAGCTTACAACGGCGCCGAGAATCGCGGCAAGGATGAAGCCTTGCAGGCCCACGCCGCTCGGCACCAGTTTCCCAATGAGCAAGCCGAAGGCCGTGTCGTACTTGTAGCCGACGAGCTTCTTGGATTTCGTGACGGCCCTACCCTCGGATACAGCGGCTTGTTCCACTCGATCATTGAAGGCATCGATGACCTCGGCTTTGTCGGGATTCATCGCACGCCAGTGCTCGTCGAGCTCAAAGATTTTGTATTCGGGATTGCGACCCGTGGACTCTATCGAAGCATATTCCTCGAGGATCGCTTGGTTGTCCTCGGTCGCCTTTTCGGCCATGGAGTCACTGAAAAGGTTGTAGGCGGCAATTCCGGGAAAGACAATCACAAAAGGAATGATCAGCTTGAGAGCGGCCGCAAACACCACTCCTTTTTGTCCTTGGGCCAACGACTTGGAGCCGAGCGTTCGTTGCGTGATGTATTGGTTGAGACCCCAGTAGTAAAAATTCGGAATCCACAGCCCAACCACGAGAGCTGTCCAGGGCAAGATGAGATCTTTGGCGGGCAACACCATATGCAGCTTGTCTTTATTCAAGGCGAAGAATTTCGTAACGCCGCTCGCGCTATCCGTTAGTCCCGTCGCCGTCCCCGTGGCCGCCAGGTCGGAGACCGGAGTATTCCCGATGGCCTGAAACGCCAGGTAGGTGATCACTCCTCCGCCGACGATCAGCGCGGAGCCTTGAATCAAGTCCGCCCAAGCGCAGGCCTTGAGACCGCCACTGACGACGTAGGCCGCGGCTATGAGGCCGATAACCCAGGAGGCGGTGACAACGTTCACCTCGATCCCGAAAATGTTCTGGCCTTTGAAGAGTGTATCGATGGTCAAAGCACCGGAGTAAATGACCGCAGCGATGGTCACGCCTACGTAGATGATCATGGTGAAGAGCGCCATGGTGGTCCGCGCCGCCTCGTTGTAGCGGTACTCCAGGAACTCGGGAATGGTGTAAATGCCCGTGCGCAGAAACCTTGGGAGAAAGACGAAGGCCACCACGACCAGCGTGATGGAAGCCATCCACTCATAGCTCGCGATGGCCAATCCAACGTAATCGGCCGCCTGGCCCGACATACCGACGAACTGTTCCGTCGAGATGTTTGCAGCGATGAGCGAGAATCCGATGAGCCACCAACTCAAGCCACGTCCGGCCAGGAAATAGGACTCGCTGTCTTTTTCTTGACGGCTCTTGAGGATTCCAACGGTGACGACCGTCACGATGAAGGCAAGGAAGACGACCACGTCAAAGGCAAAGAGCTCCATGGGGTTGGCTCCACTTCTATTGGGCGACCACTAGGCTTTTAGCGGTGTGAGGATAGCATATCCGGGGTATCGAAGCTCAACGCTTCTTGAACACCAAGTAGTACTGGTCCTTCAGCAGAGGGATGTCCTTCGCCAGCTCGAATCCGGCATCTCGGATCTCGTCCGTGAAGGTTCCTTTGCCGGCTCGTACATGCTCGTAGAAGAAATCCGGCGTCACTCCCTTGACCCGCTCGAAATCAACGACGACGAGACGGCCGTTGTCTCGCAGCGCTTTCTCAATGGACTCCATCATATGGACCGGAAACTCGAAGTGATGGTAGGTGTCGCAAAGGAAAATCACGTCGACGGAGGTGTCCGGTAAATGAGTGGTCTTGTGCTCACCGAGAACCGTCGTGATGTTGGTGATGCCCTCTTCTCTCGCCACGTTCTCAACGTGATCTAGGCTCTTTTGAGCGATATCGACCGCGTAGACCTTGCCGTTTGGCCCCACCTCCTGGGCGATCATTCGTGTGAAGAACCCGGTGCCTGAACCGACATCCGCCACCTCGAGATCTTGCGTCAAGTCTAGGGCGGCCACGATGGCGTGTCGATACTTGTAGATTGCCCGTTCTTCCCGCTCCAGAACGGAAATCATGTTGTTCAGAACCGGGTTTTCGTACGAGTCGTTGATACCCGGATGGACGCTTTTCTCTTGCGCAGTCGCAGGAACGGCGAGCGCAACGAGGCCAACGAGCCCTGCAAGAACGGTGGCGCCCATGAAGAAATAGAGCAGCTTTTTAATATCTAGCATTTTGGATGTTTCCCCTCGCCAAACCGTTCTGATTCTAGCCCGCCTTCGCTCCTTGAGGAAATCGGTGTACGGAGCTACGGCGAGGCACGCCCTAAGGCGCCGGCAGATGCGCAGCTTAGCGATAGTCGCCTCACTTCTCTCACCGGGGCGTCCCATGCTATTCTCCGCAACAATTCGTCCGGCTTGACACCGACCCTTTGCCCGGGCGAGGACTATCGGAGGAACCATGGACCTCGACCCTTGGCCATACCTTCTATGGGCAGTCGGCATCGGACTCGTGAGCAGCGTGTCCCTGCCGCTTGGATCGTACCTGGGACTTCGTCGCTTGCCGGGACCGACGGCCCTTTCGTTTCTCGCCGCCTTCGGCGCAGGGGCCCTTACAACTGCGCTCACCATCGAGCTTGTGGCGCCGCAGGTCTTGGCGTTGTCTTCCGTTCCGCCGGGAGATACGGATAAAGACGTACTCACGTCTTTCTGGGCCTTGATTATCGGCCTACCTTCCGGGGGGGGTTTTGTTCGTCCTCCTCGATCGGATCATCAACGCCCACGGAAGCTTCCTTCGCAAGACAGCGACCATTCTCAACCACTTTCGGAAACACCCCAACCGGCATGACGAGCTGATCGAGGAGCTGTCCCGCTTTCCGTTGCTATCGGCATTGGAAAGCGAGCACCAGCGCCTGCTACTCGATAGCCTGCACCCTGTCCAGTTCCAAAACGGCGAGTACTCATTCCTGGAAGGTAGCCCGGCTCGTTCCCTTCTCTTGGTCCGGCACGGTCGCGTCCATATCCACAGCGCCAATGATGCGGTTGTGCCCGCCGGGCTGAGAAACAAGGAGGCCGGACCTGGTGAAGTCCTCGGACTCTATATGACGATGACGGACTCGCCGCCCATCACATCAGCTATAGCCGAAGGCGCCGTGGATGCCCTGGAAATCCAAAAGAAGGATTTCGACCGGCTGCGTGACATCTCTCCCGGTTTCGACGCCGCAAGTCGAGAGCTGATGAGTGAGAACCTGGAGGCCTTGCGCAAGGATGAAGAGGAGCATGAGGCTCGCGTCCGGGGTTGGCTCGCGGAGGCGATGCACGGGCTGAAACACCACGGTACGTTCCCCACCGCCGTGCAGCTGCGCCAAGTCTCGCAGGAGCACGAGAACTCGCCGCTGGCCATCTGGCTTGGCATTCTCTTGGACGGAATCCCTGAGAGTTTGATCCTCGGAGCGGGTCTCGCGGCGCTTCTTCAAGAACACGGCGGTACGGCCACCGACTTGAGGTTTTTGGATGTTCTTCCCTATACGTTGATTGCGGGCTTGTTTCTATCGAATCTTCCTGAGGCGCTCTACAGCTCGGCGAACATGAAGAAACAAGGTATGACTCCGACTCATATCCTAGGATTATGGA
Organism: uncultured Acidobacteriota bacterium; assembly: GCA_963697355.1. Taxonomy (GTDB): domain Bacteria; phylum Acidobacteriota; class Vicinamibacteria; order Marinacidobacterales; family DATDRI01; genus CAVONV01. The sequence goes on along the minus strand of CAVONV010000009.1, from coordinate 65,919 downwards.
CTTCGCTGATGTTGATGACGGGCATCGGCGCAGGGATAGGGTACTTGCTCGCCGGCGTTTTGCCTCCGACTTGGTTCAGTCTCTTTGAAGGAGTAGCGGCGGGGGCTATGCTCACGATGATCGTCTCCACCATGATCCCCGAAGCGGTCCACCTCGCGAACGCCAACATCGTTGGACTGAGCACACTCGCCGGCTTCGTCGTATCGTTGATCTTCAAGCTTCTCGAATAGAAGGACCCGTATTCAGGCCTGACCCGCCGTCGCCACCGGAGTGGCTATGGCGAGGTAAACCCCAATCGTCCAAGGTGGCAAGAGACGGTAAGTTCGAAGTAGAGTTGGGGTTATGAAAATGAAAGCCACCCTCTCAGCGTTTTTGCTGTTTTTGTCGGTGCCAGTTGCCGCGGCACAGCAGGAGCCCGAACAGGCTGCCACGCCTCCGGCGCAGGGGACGCCGGCACCGGCAACCCCGGCGGAGCCCGTACCGATTCCCGGCGTAGACATCGTCTCTCGAGCCGACGAGGTTGCCACCGACTTGAGGCGCCTCGACACTTTGTTGACGCCGAGCAACGAGGTTGAAGCGATTCGGACCGTTCTCGACGAACGTAAAGGCGAGCTCGCCGCGCTCCGCAGCGAGCTCGACGAGATTGATGTTGACCGAGTCTCGACACGAGTGCTCGAGGATCACCGACTCAAATGGGTCAAGTTTCAAGATCAAGTCAACGAATGGATGTCCGCAATCGAGAACCGTTGGAAAACGCTGCGGCAAGAACGGGAGGAGCTGGGAAAAAAGCGACGGCAGTGGGAGTTGACACGCGAGGTCGCCACTAATGAGGAGTTCTCACCGGAGCTCCTCCAACGCATCGATGGGATCTTGGAAAGATTGTCCGAGATGGAAGGCCGCATCCGAGAGCGTAGTGATGGAGTCGCCAGCATCATCGACAGGGTCGCGGCGGGTGGAGAAGTCACAGCCGAAGCTCTCCAGAGGGTCGACGCCATGTCAGCGGAGGTCCGCGGCCGCTGGCTGGCTCGCGACGAACCGCCCGTCTGGGGCATCGACGCTTCAGAGGCAAGTAAATCGATTTGGCGCGATGCTATGGAGACACAGCGGTATTGGTTCGCGACGACCATCGACTTCTTCAAAGAACGCCGTGAAAAGTTCTACGTTCTCATAGCGCTCTTTGTTGTGCTTCTTGTCGGAACTTCCTTACTCCGGTATTGGAGCCGTACATGGCCGGGAGACGACGCCTCGCTGGACCCCGCACGTTTCGTGGTGTCGCGCCCCGCGTCCACTGCGCTGGCCTTCACGCTCGTCTCGATGGTCTATGTTGTCGGTGAGGCCCCGGGACCCGTCCGAGATCTCGCTGCTGTCTTGAGTCTCATCCCCGTGCTCCGACTCGGGGTCGGGCTGATTCCAAGATCCGCACGATCCCTTCTTTACGGTTCGGCTGTACTGTTCGTACTCAATCGTTTGTGGGAGCTTGCCCCTGACGCTTCCTTACTCCGTCGCCTACTGCTACTCGTGGTGACAGCGGCAGCGCTGATCGGCACGATGTGGCTCGTCCGGAAGTGGCGAAGCGACGAAGACATCAAAGCGACCGGGTGGGGGGGCTTGGCGATCCCAGGTCTCTATTTGACGTTGTTGCTTCTGGCAATGGCGCTCACCGCGGGTATCCTAGGTTGGTCAACGCTGGCCCAACTCATCACTGGAGCGACCATTGAAAATCTCTACATAGGCGTCGCCTTCCTCATCGTGGCGAGAGCGTTGATCGCGCTTGCCAATCTAGTGCCCAAAAGCGCCTTCGGTCGCATTTTTCCGAGCATTCCGAAGTACGAGCAGCAGTTCCTTCGACTCTCCACCATTCTCATCACCGCTTTCGTGTTGGTCCGTTGGGGGAGATCGGCTCTGCAGAGTTTTCAGATCTACGAGCCCGTGCGAAAAATCATCGTAGCAGGCCTATCGGCTCCCTTGGCAGGGGGCACCCTCGATACCGAGGTGGGAGATGTCGGGGCCGCGCTACTGGCCTTGGTGGTAACAGTCCTGATCGCGCGGTTCATCCGGTTCGCACTCCGCGAGGAGGTGCTCCCTCGCCTGAAGTTGTCGCAAGGTGTCGGCCATTCGATTGTCACACTCGTCAACTACATGATCATCGGATTTGGTATTCTCTTGGCAGGAGCCACCGTAGGATTGAGCGGCACGCAACTGACCGTTGCGTTTGGCGCTCTTGGTGTCGGCATCGGCTTCGGGCTTCAGACGATCATCGCCAACTTCGTTTCCGGGCTCGTTCTCATTTTCGAACGACCCATCAAAGTAGGCGATCGCATTCAGACCGTGAACCACTTCGGTATCGTGACGGACATCGGTATTAGAGCCAGCACCATTCGTACCTTCGATGGCTCGGATATTATGGTGCCCAACGGAGATCTGGTCTCCAAAGAAGTCATCAATTGGACGCGTAGCGATCAGCTGCGCCGCGTGGATTTGAGCTTGCGCGTGGCCTACGGCACGAACCCGAAAAAGGTCCTTGGGATCCTCGTTGAAACCGCCAAAGAGCACATCCTCGTGCTGTCGACACCTGAGCCGACGGCTTGGATGATGGGCTTCGGTGAAAGCGCCCTCGAGTTCAAACTGTTTGCCTGGACCCGGGTTGAGAATTTTCTCATCGTATCGAGTGAGCTGCACGTCGCGATCGACGAGGCCCTAAAAGAAGCCGGGATCGAGCTCCAAGTTCCGCGCCGGGATCTCCAGGTACGGTCGGTTGAAGAAGGCGCCGTCCCTGCTTTTGACAAGCTGATGAACAAAGCCGACAAGCCCTCGACTTGATCCTGGGGACTGTCCCCACCGCAAGCCCTTTCTTGACTTTGAGTTCGGTGGGGACTGCCCCCAAAAACCGGGGGGTTTTTGCTGTAGGGAAAATGCTTCACTTGTGTGATGTCCCACCCAGCCCGTGAGGGTCGCCAGCCACATAAGCATAGCTTTTTCAATTAGATATAGCTCTTCAAGCTACGGCATCGGTATTGCTAGTCTTTGGTGCTAGGTGAGAGTGAGCTATGTTGTGCCCTTCCTGTAACCGAAACCACCCCGTGTCATTTCGATGTGGCTACTGTGGTCAAGAGCTGGTCCGCCGTTCCGTATCGGCCGTCTCGAGGGAGGGCTCGAGTTCACCTTCAGCGGTGGCAGTGGCGCTCGGGGATTCTTACCACAACCAGGAAGCCATGGACCGCGCACCAGTTCGTTTCAGCCATGCACAAACATTGGCAGCTCGTGCTTCGCGGCTTGGGGCCTTTTTGATCGATGGAATCATGGAAATCGTTGTGCTTTGGCCACTGATGATGTCCGTCACGATCTTCGAGCCGCGTTCACAAGCGGCAGAATCAACTTTCTTCCTTTCCTTTTTCAGCATGATCGCACTAGGAATCTACCAAATGGTCCTATTGTCTCGTGACGGTCAATCACTCGGCAAGAAGGCGATGAAGATCCGCATCGTGCGTTTTGATGACGGCGGCAACCCTGGATTCGCTGAAGCTGTGGGATTCCGTTTGCTCGTCAACGGGTTGATCTGGATGGTGCCCGGCTACGCGTTGCTCGACATCATGTACATTTTCTCTGCCGAGAGGCGCTGCTTGCACGACCGTATCGCGGGGACCAAAGTCGTAGAGGCGTAGCAGATTAAAGAACTCGAGAATCATCTTGTTGGCCCGAGCGCACGCCCGGGCCCTTTTCATTATATTAGTTGAGAGGCCTAGCCAGGTTACATCAACGTCAACTTCTTGAGAGAAAAAGGCACGGGTCTTGCCACCCGGTCCACCAGCTCTATTCTTGAGTGCTCGAGTTCTAGAATTCTTGAATTCCGGCAGGGCTCCTCATGACCAAGAGTGCATCCAACAGCGCACTGCCATTAATTTGGTTGTCGAAAAAGGAAGAGCAAATACGCGTTGGCCGGAACCGGCTTGTTCTCCCGCAAAGCCTGCCGAAACGACCAACTGCGGGCGGCACCGAGCGCGGAGTCATCGAATCCCGTTTTCGGGCTGACAACGCGTGCGTCCTCGTGCGTGCCATCCTCAGACAGTTTGACCTCTATCAGAACATAGGCACTGCCAACGGCATTGGGTGGGTAAGGAGGGACGGCAACGCCCGTGGGGAAAGGAACGTTGTTGGATGGTTCCGGTTCTATGTCTATTGTCGGTTCGGGAAAAAGGAGCATGGCGGGTCGAAACAATCCGGCCACGAGCACATGAGTCCCTACCATCCGCCCTTGCTCGCGTGCCGGAGCAAACCTCCAACGCTGGACGGATTGTTGGATGACTTCGGTGAAAGGCTCCACGTCTTTGAGAATCCGTACGTCGGTTACGCTGCCCCTCTCATTCAAACTCACGTCAGCGAGGACAATCCCGGCGGCAGCCGTGCGGTATGGAATCGCTTCTACGGGGCCGCTCTCGAGGCGCGCGGGTTCGAATGTCGGCCGCTGCGTTGACAGCACAAGCAAAAGCCCCAACGTGAACTGGCTCAAAGGTCACCTCCCACGCTTTGCCACCGAATAACCTATTGTATCGTGAATGGCTCAACAAATCCTCAGCCTGTTTCGGCATTCCGTTCCGAGTGGCGTAAGATAGAGCATGTTTTCGAAGACCATTGTGCTATTTCGCAGTTTGCTCGGCGTCGCTCTTTTGTTCTTGACGAGTTGTGTCGCTTGCCAGAAAGAGGCATCAAAGCCTTTCGTCGTTTTGTTCTGTCTCGATGGCGCCACCCCTGAAGTCATCGATCAACTGCGCTCGGAAAACAAGTTGCCCACTTTCGAACGGCTGATCCGCTCCGGAACCTATGGACGGCTCCTGTCCTACGGCGCGAAGAAACTCATGGAAGACAATCCCCGCCGCGGTTACTACTCTCCCGTCGTCTGGTCCACGATCGCAACGGGCAAGATCCCCGAGCGGCACGGAATCCGGGACTTCATCCTTCCTATCCGCGGTACATCGGTGGTGTGGATGGGTTCGGAAGAGGATCCCGGACGTGCGGAGCTCGCGTTACCCGAGGTCACGGGCCCAAGCCCGCACACCCTTCACGTGCGATTGCACTCCTACCCCGCCAACGGCGAGCAGGCCGTCCAGTTGCTCCTCAATGACCAACCGCTGGACACCCTTCGTGTCCCCAAGGAATGGAAAAACTTCATCGTGCGTCTTCCGGATGAAGCATTGCGCAACGGAACGAACCGTCTCACTTTCGTTTTCTCACGGCAGACCCGCCCTTCAGATCTCGGCGAATCAAGGGACCAGCGTCGACTTGCTTGCCGGCTCGCGCATGTGAACATCATCGACGCACAGGGCGAGACCGTCGTCTCGTTCGATCCGGTCTATGAGAGATTCTCCCTAATTCGCGGCTTCCACAAGCCGTGGGGCAACATGACCGAAGTCCAAAGTGTCCATCTTCGAGCGCAACCCATCTGGAGCCTTCTGGGACGCATGGGACATCCCGTCGGCGTCATCGGCTACTGGGGCACCTGGCCGGCCTATGAAGTGAACGGCTTTCTGGTCACTTCTCGCATGGGAATTGCGGAAAAGCGTCAGAGCCCTCGACTCACATGGCCATCGTCCCTTGCAGAAGAATTGGCCCCAATGGCTCCCCGCGCACCCGATCTAGCGGACGCGTTCGATCGGCTTCACGTCTCCGAATGTGAACCACCCATCATCGATACGAGATCGGTCCTCAAGAAAATCTTGCTACAGGACGAATTCTATTTCCGCATATCTAAGAAGCTCCTACCGACCATGAGTAGCGGACTCTTCTCGGTATATTTTCGGGCCATCGATGTCGGTAGCCATATATCACTGCATTGGCGCCACGGTGCCGAAATACCGGAAGGGTGCTCCGAATCGATCCGCAGCATCGTGGATGAAATCTATATTCAGCTCGATCGTTACCTAGGGGAACTCCTCGAACTACTACCCGAGAACGCTACGGTCGTCGTCATTTCGGATCACGGAATGCAACCCCTCGACAACGCTGGATATCACGCCCCTCACGGCGTCTTGATCGCTCGCGGAGAAGGGATTCGACGAAACGCTTCCATCTATGGTGCCTCGGTGCTCGACATCACTCCGACGCTCTTCCACATGTTTTCGACGCCTATCCCATTCGACATGGATGGCAAAGTATTGCCCCAGCTCTTTGATCACGGGTGGCTCTCGAATCACCCGCCGCGCTATGTCGAAATGGACACCTCACGGTCCATCGATGAAAAAGCACTCACGGAAGGCAGAGACGAGATCCTCGAGGAGCTGAGGGCTCTCGGATACATCCAGTAGAACCGCTAGAAACTGCTACGAGCTTCTCAACGCGTGATTGGGATCGACACTCGCAGCTCGCCTAGCGGGAAACCAGGAGGCGACAACCCCTACGAGGAGAACCACGGCAGGTGCAGCGAAAAAGACTCTCGCATCGCGCGAGGAGATACCGAAAAGCATGCTCTCCAAAAAGCCGGTGAGAAGAAATGCCGAGAGGAGTCCCAGAAGAACACCAGCAGCAGAAACAAGAAGCGCCTGCCGCAGAACCATGAGCAAGACGTCACGTCGACCGGCGCCAAGAGCTTTGCGGACACCAATCTCATGCCTCCGACTCACGACCGAATAGCTCATGACTCCATAAACTCCGACAATCGCCAAGGCCAAGGCCACACCGGAGAAAGCTAACATCAGCATCGACTGGAAACGGTTCTGTGAGGTCTCGGTCTGGAGTCTTTCCTCCAATGTGGCGACGTCGTACACCGGGAGCCTCTTGTCGACCATGGCGGTCTCGTGTTTCAACGCTCGAGCGCTCCCTAGGGGATCCGCGGTGGTCCGAACCACAAATGACACACTTGGAGAAGGCAGCCGAGGAATGTACATGGCCGGCTCCGCCTCGGTATCCATCTGTCGACGGCGCACATTGGCCACCACGCCGACAATCTCGAGTGGGGGCCCTTCTTCACCTTCGAGCCACAAACGCTCGCCGATGGGATCGCCCTGCTCCCATCCCTCTCGTGCCAACATCTGATTGACCACGACGACCCGCGGAGGATGGGTCACGTCTTCCTCTTTGAGGAAGCGTCCTCGCAGCAAACGAACGCCCATCGTCTCGAGATATCGAGGGCTCGTAAAACAAAGGGCTGCTCGGTGAGGTGCTTCTGCTGATTCCTTCGCCTCTTGCATACGATAAAGCTTTGAAAAATGCACGTTGGAAAGCGGCAGGCTGTTCACAGCACCTACCGATACGACTCCGGGAACGGATGTGTACCTCCGGAGGAGCTCGCGTATGGTTTGGTCACTTTGAGCGCGTTCCGGATACCTAGACCTTGGCAGTTCCAGCCGCAACACCAATACGTCTTCCGGCTCGTAGCCCGAGTCGACTTGCTGCAATCGAAAGAAACTCTCGATAACGAGGCTTGCGGATATCAATAACAAAAGAGACAGTGCGACTTCGGCAATCACCAGCAAACTGCGCACTCTCGAGTGCCCTGGTCCTCCCGACGAATTTCGGCCCACACCCTGAAGCATCCGTCCCAGATCAGGCCGGGAAGCTTTGAATGCAGGCAACCACCCGAACAGAAGAGTCGTTAGAGATGCTGTCGCTACGGTGAACAAAAGCATACTACCGTCGATTCGAGCATCTGTCAGTCGCGGGACGGTCGTGGGCCCATAGTTCTTAACGAGCTCGAGAACAATATAGGCCAGACCCAAACCCGCAACCGAGCCCAAGATCGCAAGGAAAGAGCTTTCCATCAGCAATAGGCGCACTAAACGGAAGCGGCCGGCACCCATCACGGCACGCATTGCCATCTCTCCCTCTCGCCTCGTGGATCTCGCCAGTAACAAATGCGCCACATTGGCGCAGGCAATGAGTAGGACGAGGCTCGAAGCCGTCCACAGCAAGAAAAGGGCGCCGCGGATGTTCTCCACTCCCATTTCTGGAAGGGCAACCATGTCGAGGGTACGGTTCTCTGCAGGCAGGGAATCCTGATATTCGATCGCTTGGTAGGACGCATTCAGTTCGGTCGAGGCTTGCTCAATGGCCTGTCCGTCTGACAGCCGGGCCATCATCATGAGAAACGGAAACCGGTAGCCCCTTTCTCTATCCAGCACGAGCGGGGTCCAGATGTCCACATCACCCCACGGTTCGCGGAAACTCTCCGGAAGGACGCCGATGACCACCAGTGTTTCGGGTATGGAACGCGGCGGGCCATAGGTCGTCGTTGCATCAGACTTCAGCTCGAGTCCTACAATATCGACTCGGCCACCAAAGGTCCTTTCCCACAAGCGGTGGCTAACAACGGCCACGCGCTGCTCAGCAGGACTCTCGTCTTCTGGCCGAAAGCCGCGCCCCAGGGTCGGCCGAACGCCCAACATTTGGAAGAAGTTGCTCGAAATCTGGGCGCCCGGCACACGCACCGGTTCGTCACCCTCTCCGAGATTGAAAAAAACGCGATCAAACCCTGCCAGGCTTTCTACGCCTCTAGCAGATTCTTGCAGCTCTTCATAGAGGTAAGGAGGAAACGGGAGCCGCGACCCCACACCGGGAATGCTTTGCCGAAGATAAATCAGGCGATCCGGGTCAGGGTAAGGCAGTGGTGTCAGAAGGACCGTGTTGATGACGCTTGCGACCGAAACCACGCCCCCAATCCCAAGTGCTAGCGCAACGATAGCGGCGAAAGTGTAGCCAGGCTGTTTTCGTAAACTGCGGCAGGTGACTCGCAGATCTTGAGTCCAGGTTTGCATCAAACTCCTCCGGAACCGAGGAAGAAAATCTCCTCGGCACTCACAATATTAAAGAGGGCGACCGGCTCCTAAAACGTGTACAAACGATGCAAAAAACGACTGTCTGAAGGTTAAGGTTCTCATTGAGTTTGCTGCGGCGGCTGCCAACTTCGAGAACGGAGTCGTGACGGCTGACGCCGATCTAGGAAGGGGCGAGGCGCAGAAAGATCACATCAGAACGCACAGTGCTGCTATTTCAGTTTGTGGGGGCGAGGCGTTTGAGATCTTCGAACCAATTGAGGACGACGTTGATTTGTTTCGGGGGTGGTTGAGGTGTAGGCTTGATCATCACGAAGCGCTGGCCGTCCGCGGTGATGTCGAAATTAGGAGATCCGTAGCCCCAGCCCACCAGGGTCGCTGTCTCGAACAGCAGGCTAGGACTCCTTGCCGAAAACTCAGGCTCCGTCTCGAACGAAACGACCATCAACTTTTCGCCGTTTCGGTAGAAGAGCTCTCGGCCATCCGGCGCCCATAAACATTCGTTGCCCCCCTCCGTTGAGATCAGCCATTTCCTACCACCGTCCGGGAAAGGCTGAACGTAGACCTCTTCCCTGCCCGACTCATTCGACACGTACGAGATCCAACGACCGTCCGTTGAGACCATCGGTCGGTACTCGTCGAAATTCGAAACCAGGAAGGGCTCCTCTCTGCGCTGGCCGTCCAAGCGCAGTAGCCAAATATCCCATCCAGTGCCAGGATGATTTTGAGCGTACGCTAGCACCTTGCCATCCGGCGACCAGGAGCCGGGGTCCTGATGCCAGTCACTCGTCGACAGTCTCTCTGCTACTCCGCTGCCATCGGCCGGTTTCCGAAACAAATTATGGGGTCCTTCGCGGTCCGAGGAGAATGTAAGCCACTTGCCGTCCGGAGTCCATGCGGTGATATGGTTGCTTCCCTCGAAGGTAAAGCGAGTCAAAGCTTCGCGGTCGATACTATAGATCCAGGTTTCCATGGTTCCAGTCGTCGTCGTCAAGGCTACACGACGACCGTCCGGCGAGAGGCTGGGCACCGAAAATAGTCCAGGTTGTACAGGAATGGGTCGGATGCTCCCTCGGCGATCCACCCAGACGACCTCACGCTCCGCACTGACTTGCCGTAGCGCATAGACCAAGACACCTTGGCTGGACACACTGAAACGCCCTACGAACTGAGTCTCATGTCCCCCTGCCTCGAACACGGGGACTGGTGCGCCGGTGACCGCCAGTCGGTCGACATCGAACGGCGCGGCCAACAGAGTTTCGCCCCGAACGTATAGCAAATGACCTGAGCCTACATAGCGGCCGAAGGCCCCTCCTTCGATCAAGGTCTTCCTTTCACCGGTGTCGAGCGAGACGGCGACGATCTTTCTGTGCTCGAGGCCCCCACCGGCAACAACGGTGAGGACGACCGAATGACCTCCCGGAAGAAGTTGCGGAGAGCTGTACCGTATCTCGCCCTTCTCCACTTGTACGTCGGCAGCAACCTCCGGTGTACCTCCCCCAGCCGGTATTGTCAGAAGGCCCGGCGTCAGCGCCTCAGTAATGTAGATCATGTTGTCTTCACCCCAGGTGGCACAGGTGCCGTATGTTCCGAACATCGCATCTATTCCGACCCCAAATTCGGCTTCGCAGAGGGTCACCGGTGCGCTACCGACGAGATTGACTTTCTTCAGTTTTCCGTCCGCAAAGAAACCAATCCATAGGCTGTCCGGCGAAAAGAAAGGTGCCCAGGCACCGTCGGTACCGGGAATCGGCTTCGCCTCTAGTTGGTCTAGCGGCCGAGAATACAGTCGCCTTCGATCGCCATCTGTCGCCGCGAAAACGATTCGTTGACCGTCATGGGATACCGTGACTCGAATGGGATCCTCGGATAGTGACAGTCCGTTCGGAAGGCTGATGGCAAAACGAGAGACACTACGGGCACGAGGCAATGGAGTGTGAGGCTGTCCCCAGAACACAATGCCTGCCACTGCCGCTCCGACGGCGAGGACTGCCAAGCCTCGTAAGACGCGCGTTATGCCCCTCTTGGGAGCATGCGATGCCTCCAATTCGGTCGGTTTCGAAAGGGTGGCAATCGCCTCTTCGATCTCTATGCGAGCGTCACCTATATGCTGGAGGCGACTACTCACGTCTTTGGCTAGACAACGACGTAGCAGGCTGCGAACGGCGGGCGGAGTCTCGGACGGCAGGACATGCCAATCCGGCTCCTGTTTCAAGATGCCTGCAATCGTGTCGGAGACGGTCTCCCCACGGAAAACGGCTCTGCCCGAAAACGATTCATACAGGCAGCACCCGAACGCCCAGATGTCGGCTCTTCTGTCCACCGCCTTTCCACGGGCCTGCTCCGGACTCATGTAAGCAGCCGTGCCAAGGAGAACACCGCTTTGTGTCGCTTCCCGAGTAAGCGTTGGAGACTCTGACAACTCCCGCGCCGGAGCTTCGTCCGACAGGGCTTTGGCCAATCCGAAATCAAGCACCTTGACTTTGCCCTCGGGCGTCACCTTGATGTTGGCTGGTTTCAGGTCACGATGGATGACACCCTTCTCATGTGCGGCTTCGAGCCCTTCGGCGATCTGCTTGAAGAGTAGGAGAGCTTCATCGGCAGGAATAGGGCCGCGATGGATCCGCTCGGCCAGTGTTTCCCCTGGCACGTACTCTAGTGCCAGGAAGTGTACTTCGCCCGATTCCTCGAGCTCGTGGATGGCCGCGATGTTGGTATGATTGAGCGAGGCGAGCAGTCTGGCTTCACGTTCGAATCTGGCCAAGCGTTCCCGGTTGTCAGAAAAAGCCGCCGGTAAGACCTTAATAGCGACTTCGCGATCCAGTTTGGCGTCTTGGGCGAGATACACCTCCCCCATGCCACCTTCGCCGATTTTCTCGAGGACCTTGTAGTGCGAGAGGGTTCGGCCAACCATGGAGGACCTCCACGTTGGGGTGAGGATAGTCGTTTTCAGCCAGGAAAGTCAAAGAAGAGTACCGCTTAGCTTTCAAGTCGTTCCCGAACGAGTTCCAGGGTGGTACTTTCCAAGCCCGACGCCGCCAGATGAGCTAGAATGATATTGACTGGAAGCTACAGCACGATTGGAAAGGCAACTCATGCGTAAGTTCAAAACAACTTGGCTCGCACTCCTTGCGGCTTGCACACTTGGTTTCTCCTCGCCATCCGGCGCGGAAGAGCCCATCCCCTACGAGTGGAACGATGTCGACCGAGTCGTCGCCATCGGTGACGTCCATGGTGCCTATGACAGCCTGGTCTCCATCCTCAAACAGGCCGGTCTCGTCGACAAGAAACTCCGCTGGATCGGCGGCAGCACGCACTTGGTACAAATGGGAGATTTGGTCGACAGAGGTCCCGAGTCCAGAAAGGCGATGGACCTCCTCGAGAAACTAGAGAAACAAGCGGAGAAAAAGGGTGGACGCGTCCACGTGCTCATCGGTAACCATGAGGCCATGAACGTAGTCGGCCTTCTCGACCACACGTCTGAAGAAGAAATCGATTCTTACAAAGATCGCGATTCCAGAGAGCGCCGGGACCGCGCCTTTCAGAGATTCTACAAGGACGCTGTTGCCACCGCCAAAGCCCAAGGCCTCGACAAGCCCTCCGAGAAGGAAGAACGTGACAAGTTCGAGGAAGCTTACCCTCTCGGGTACTTGGAGCATCGATTCGCTTTCCGTCCGGACGGGGAATATGGTCGCTGGATCCTGACCCACAACGTGGCGGTCAAAGTCAATGGGATCGTTTTTTCGCATGCCGACTGGAGCGAACGGTGGGCCGCTGTCGGTATCGAAGAGGTCAACCGCCGTGTTAGGGCTGAGTTAGGAGGCACCGCCGATCTCGAAGAGGGAGTAACCTTCGCGGTAGATAGTCCGGTTCAGAACCGACGTTTCTCGAGAGTTCCGCTCAAACGCGCTGACCAAGAGGCTGCCCAGGCGGAATTGGATCGGGTGCTGGCGATGCTCGAGGCGACTCGCATCGTTGTGGGTCACACGATGACACGTGGAGGGATCGAGCCCCGCTTTGGAGGAAAGCACATCAGTGTGGATGCTGGCATGCTTGAAGACTACGGCGGTGGTCAGCTCGTCGCCCTGGATGTCGAGGGCGAGACGCTACGCGCCATTCATCCGGGAGGCACACTCGATCTTCCCGAATACCTCGACGAGTCCAACCTGCTGGACTACCTAGTGGCTATCGCAGCCGTTGACCCGGACAACGTGGTGGCACGTATCTACATGATCGACCAATATCGCGTCCAAGGACAGCTCGACGCGGCACGGCGCACTTTGGAATCCTTCCTTCAAAATGCCGAAGCGATCCCCGAGCTCTATACAGGAAGCGTCTGCACTCTCTATGACAAGCTGGCCGATCCCGAGCACGAGCCGGTCCAATGGGTCACGACACACTGCAACCATTGAGAAAGCCGCAGATCCAAGAATCCCCCAAACGAAGAACTCATCCGTCTGGCTGACGAGCAGATGGGTGCCCAGGGATATCAAGACGCCAGTCGGCGGCCTAGTTGCTGCGGCCTCGCTGCCTGTTCTGCCATGCATCCCAAAGGCTCATCGAGCGCATCTGGTCCCCGAGATCGGTAGAGCGGATGAGCGCCTCGATTTCGGCTCGAGCTTGGCGTTCCCATGTCACATCCTCGTTGGCGTATCCGTAGGTCACAGCGGCAACGATGGCTGCGTTCAGCCGAAGCTGTCGCAGATCAACCTTGTCGAAAGTATCTGACTCGGCGTGATAGGTCGGGCCGTAGTTGTGGGGTTCATGGTTCGCGACCAGATTCACAATCCCCTGCATCATGAAATCGTAGTTGTCCGTTCCTACGAAAGACTCCCGTTCCGTCGTAGAATAGTCCCGATATGAAGCGCTACGCCATTACCGTGTTTCTTGGGGCTTTTCTGTTGTTTCTCGTCCAACCGCTTCTGGCTCGCTACATTTTGCCTTGGTACGGTGGCAGTCCGGCAGTATGGACGACTTGCATGATGTTTTTTCAGGTTTTTTTGCTCGGCGGCTACCTCTATGCCCATCTGATTGGGACGCGACTGAGCCGACGACAACAAGCGGTAGCCCATCTCCTGCTACTAGCGGTATCACTGATCTTTCTCCCCATTACGCCTAGCGAGACTTTCCGCGCGTCGCCCGGAAATCCCATTACGGGCATTTTGTCCTTACTCGCTTTGAGCGTTGGGCTCCCCTATTTGGTCGTCTCTTCGTCCAGCCCGCTCTTACAGAGGTGGTACCACCTCGTCAAACCGAACAAGTCTCCTTACCGACTCTACGCACTGTCCAACGTCGGTTCACTGTTGGGCCTCTTGTTGTACCCCTTTGTGGTAGAGCCCTGGCTTGGCGTGGGTACGCAGACCCGTGTTTGGTCCATAGCCTACGGCGGCTACGTCATCTTTTGCGGTTGGTGCGCTATGGCACTCCTCTTCCGCTCTCCCGCTGTGGCAAGGGTCGCCACGACAAGCGAGACGGCGGGCCGACGTTCCGTCTCGCTTTCAGAAAAGATCCTCTGGCTCGCCCTCGCCGCCTGCGGCTCGTCCGCTCTTCTGGCCACGACGAACCAGATGTGCCAGAACGTTGCTGTCGTTCCTTTTCTGTGGGTTCTACCTTTGGCCCTCTACCTAGGATCCTTCATCATTTGTTTCGACCACGACCGTTGGTATGACCGTCGATTTTGGCTACCTCTTCTCATGGTGAGCTATGTAGCCATCGCATTCCTCTTGAGAGTCACCTCCGACGCCAACATCGGTTTACAAATCTTCGCGTTCTCTACGACCCTCTTCGCTTGTTGCATGGTGTGTCACGGCGAATTGGTGCGCTCGAAGCCGTCTCCCAACCAACTGACGTTTTTCTATCTCACGATTGCGGCAGGCGGTGCGCTCGGCGGTGTCTTCGTGACGATCATTGCACCTCTGGTCTTCAACGGGTATTGGGAGTATCACATCGCCCTCGTTGCTTGCTACATCCTCGCCGCCGTTTCCATCCTCAGTGATTTGCCAAGAAGCGGCGCCCGTCCGTGGTACCTGCGCCACGCTCACGTCTTAGCGGTAGGCGGAACCTGGGTATGGGTCCTGGTTTTCGGCGGCGATATCGTGAGCGAACGAGCTGACACCCTTGCTATGTCACGCAACTTCTATGGTGTTTTGCGCGTATACGAAGGTTCCAAAGGAACCGAGCGTTGGCGTCGCTACCTATGGCACGGTGACATCTCTCACGGATGTCAGTACCTCCACCCCGTATTCAGGAAGTTAAGGACCCACTACTACAGTGTGGACTCGGGCATCGCTATGGCCATTGAGCAACATCCCCGTCGCGAGGACGGCTTGAACATTGGAGTGGTGGGTTTGGGCACAGGCACCATCGCCGCTTACGGAAGGGACAACGATGTCCTGCGCTTCTACGAAATCAATCCTGATGTCTTGAGAATCAACAAGGAATACTTCACTTTTCTCGACGACACACCGCCGAAGTGGATGTCGTTCTCGGCGACGCAAGAATAAGTCTCGAAAAAGAATTGCGGGACAACGGGGCGGATCGTTTCGATGTGCTCGTTTTAGATGCGTTTTCCGAGCGATGCCATTCCGATCCATCTGCTCACCAAAGAAGCGTTCGTCACTTACCGCCGACTTCTGAAACCGGATGGCATCTTAGCCGTCCATATCTCCAATCAGCACTTCGATTTGGAGCCCTTGGTCCAGGGGGTGGCTCACGACTTGGGCATGATCCCCATTCTCATCGTCAACGACGAAGACGAGGACAACGAAATCTTCGCCTCCGACTGGGCGTTGTTAACGGAAAACGCGGAGTTCATCGCCAATGAGACGGTGTCGCAAGCCATCACGCCGTGGCTCGCCGAGCGGAAACAAGTCGTTTGGACGGATGACTACGCTAACGTCATTGCGCTGCTCTACGACTGAGCCCACGAGATCCTGCAACAGCATCGCTCCAAGGCGGAGCGCGCGACACCGACCTCGCTTGCCTCGGGGCATCTTGTAGATATATAACGCCTTATGCAAAAACGTACCGACGGTTGGTGTCGTGCGAGCTGGACATTGCACATGGCCTCTCGCAGGCATCATCACCGCCTTGGTCTCACTTCTTGCCTTTACCGGCAAGCACGTCGCTGCCCAGGAGTTTGCAAAGGGCGCCCGGACCGACCACGCTCATCGTTTCGGCGAGCATCGTTGGTGACCAGGAGCCCAGCAGAAAGACCTATGGTTGAGCTGTACAACGGGGCCCACCGCATGGACTACGGCTATTGCAGCTCTCGAGGAGAGTATGTCTTCAATTTCGGGAGCCCGGCACGTACCGTGTCCGCGTGACCCTGCCTGGCTTCGCGGCCCCGGATCAAGAGATCATGATAACCAGCGGCATGCGTTATCAGCTCTTTTTCGAGCTGCACCCTTCTGAGTCGGGCGAGGGAAGCGACGCGCGCGACGCCGCGAGGTCCGCCTCCTCGCGAGGTCATAGAGCGGATAGTGAAGGCCCGCCAACTCCGCGCGAGCGGCGACTCCGAAGGTGCGATCCAGTACATGGAGCGTGCCGTGGAAATGGCGCCTGAGTTTCCGTCGGCCCGATTGGAGCTCGGTCTTTATTATTGGAGAGCCAAGAGACTGGATGAAGCACGAACATCCTTCGAAAAGGTCCGAGAGCTCGACCCTACGATTACAGGCGCCTATCTGTGCCTCGGTCAGGTTTTGTCTGAGATGGGACAACACGCCGAGGCAACGGAACACCTTGCTTCAAGCGAGTCAAATGCACCCCGACCGTCCCGAGCCCTTGTTCGCGCTGGCAAAAATGTATGCCGACGCGGGTGACCGGAACAAGGCAGAAGATACCGCGACTCAGGCCCTCGGACTCGATTGCAGCAGTGTTCCGCAAATTCATCTATTGCTCGCGGGCCTCCACGCCGAGAAAGGTGACCTCGAGAGCGAAATTGCTTCGGTCGAGTCTTACTTGGCCATCGCTCCAGCGGATGCGGATCTCTCTCGCATCGAGAAGAGGCTAAAGCTCCTCCAGGCGGAACTGACACTCAAGCCCTCCATCGACCAATATTTCTCGGTTTTCGAAGACTACCAAAACGGCGATCGCACTGAAGCTCTCGACCGTCTAGCCGAGCTACCGAGTCATGCCGTCTACCGAGGTGTCGAGTACTTACGCGATAAGGACGATGGCCAACTCCTGGATGCGGCCTTGATGCACACCGATGCCGCCTTGCCCCCCGGCAGTAATGCCAGCCTGCACGTCTCGAGAGCGGCCACTTGCTTGAAACGCATCGATGATGACTCTCTACGAGAGGATCTCAACCGCAAGTGGAGTCTGGCCATGGCCTACTTCTTCCAGAACGACCATCGATTCCTCGTATCGGTGCCATTTTTGATGGAGTTAAAGAAGAAGTACCCCGAGGACTTGGAGATTCGGCTCGCGTACGGATCGGTGTGCGAGGCGTCGGGCCTTCTTCATGAAGAGTTCCGCGATCACCTCGAAACCGCGGAGGAACAGTACCGATGGATCTTGACCACAAACCCCGACCATATCGAAGCAAGTATACGGTTGGGCCACGTTTTGAAGCTCCGTGGTCAACACGAAGAGTCTCTCACGATTCTCGAGAACGCACTTTCGCGAACCGAAGACCCTGCACAGGTTTTCATCGCCCGTCTCTTACTCGGTGACATCCATCGGTCACAAGGTCGACTCGAAACAGCCATCAGCTATTACGAGTCCGCCGTCCAAATCGACGCCGATTGCCTGATGGCCGTCGTCGCCATGAGTTATGCCTTGCACCAATCGCGACGCATCGGAGAGTCCACCGAGGTACTAGAGCAACACCTAATTCGGGGCGACCGAGCTCGAGACGACACCTGGTGGCGGTACCTCATGGGTCACTCGGAACGTTTCAGGCCTCTACTACAAGAGCTACGTCAAGAGGCAACGAAGCATTGATGCGTGAATATTCAGAACCGGAACGGGAAAAGGGGACAGGTCCCTTTTTTGCGGGGAAGAGCAAAAAAGGGACCTGTCCCCTTTTTTCTATCAGCTTTCTTCGCAACATTGACGCTCGGGGCTTTGTGCCAAGGAGCTCAGCAGCAAGAAGTGTTTCGATTTGGGGTTGAGGTCCGCACTGTCTTCATTGACGTCTTCGTGAGTCGCAACGGCAATCCGGTGACGGGATTGACAGCAAGTGATTTCGAGATACTCGACGACGGAATCCGTCAAGAGCTCGATCTCGTGGATCCCCAAGACGTCTACTTGAGCGCCATGCTCATTTTGGATACAAGCGCCAGCCTCTCCGGCCCTAAGTTGACTCACCTGCGTAAGGGCGCCCACGCCTTTTTGGAACGATTGAAGAAGAAAGACGAAGCCGGACTAATGATGTTCAACCAGTACTGTCAATTGCGTCAGCCGATCGGTGCAGATCTCCGCCGCTTGCACGAGTCCCTGGATCAACCCGTGCGCGGAGGCTATACCAGCCTCCACGATGCTCTTTATTCAGGACTGAAGCTCGTAGGCAAGGCGAACGGAAGGCCGATGGTCGTACTGTTTACCGACGGCCAAGACAACTCCAGCTGGTTGTCCGAAAGCGACCTTCTCGACTGTGCGCGGGAATCAGAAGCCATCGTTCACGCCATAGGCATCAGGTCCCCCACCGAGCCTTCTCCCTGAGAACAAACCGGCTCACAAGGCCAGTCAATCCTCGGGGTCATTGGACCGAGCCGAGAGCTTACTGAGAGCAATCACCAGCATAACCGGGGGCCGAGATTGGTACGCTGATTCCAGCGAGGGACTCGAGCAGGTTTTCCTACAGGTTCTCGAGGAAATGGAAACACGCTACCTGTTGAGATATCAACTGACGGGCGCACCTAAGGAAGGTTGGCATGAGCTCGAAGTCAAGCTCAAGAAAGGGAATGGAGAGACGATTCGAGCCCGGCCCGGCTACATGGTCACACCCGCCACAAACTAGGTGTCCTGCATTGACCTTTGGCAACGGCTATCGATACGACTCTACCACTATGCAAGGAGAAGCAACGTCGGGATCGTCCCCTTCTCACGAGCCTCAGTGAGCCGGGGACAGCCCCTGCTTGCCGCTTTACGGTTAGCGTCGTGCCAAGAGCGTTCGCAAATGCTTGATGACGCTGTACTCGCCTTCCGCTTCGCTCGCGATACCCGCCCTCATAGCATCGAACGCAGGTAGGCGAACAACCGCCGGCATCGGCGAATCCGCCCCCCTCACCGAGAACCAGATGATCTGGTTCAGCATCCCCGGATCGGCCATGTCCGCATGGACGAGATTTTGCGCGAGCGTCCGGTCGACCCAGAAAGCGTTCGCCGCGTTTCGGAGAGGATTCATCAAGTTGTCCATGGCGACATCAGGCAGAACGGCTTCGTAGGGCGTTAGATCGGGCGCGGACTGGAAAATGTCGATCGGTATCGCAGCGGCATCAAGTTGATTCATGGGTTCCATACCGAGCAATATTTCCATGGTACGGATGAGACTCACGGTGTTGTGGAATTCGTGGATCAGCGTACCCGGCCGATTGTAGGCGCTGATAACGAGGGCCGGTGAACGGTGGGCATCGACGTGATCGGGCCCATTTTGTGCGTCATCCTCCAAAACAAAAACGGCCGTATCTTTCCAGTAAGGGCTTTTGGAAACCGCTTCTACGAGCAATCCCACCGCGTAATCGTTGTCCGCCACCATAAACTGCGGCGTCGGCATTTCGGGCATTAGACCGGCCGTGTGATCGCTCGAAAGACGAACGATGCTGAAGTTGGGCAGCAGTTTACCCCTACCCGACTCCCTAGCCTCGACAAAGCCTTGAAACTCCTTCAGCCACTCTCCGATTCGTGAATGGCCGCGAAATCGTTCCACGGGGTGGTCGGTTGATATGGTGGCGAGATTCCGTTCTCCTGACTCCGTCGCCGCCTTGTAAGAATCAACGGTCATCGAGTCGGGCGTCGCGAGATCGTAGTTGCGGAACGAGGGGCTGTAGTTCCCTTCGAGAGACTTTTTCGTTGGAAAAGCCGCTTGGTTCGGCGAGATGTCCGGATACTTCTTCCGCAGGTTCTCGTTGAAAGTCTCTACATCCGATTGTGAAATGGTGCCGATGAACTCGCCGTAGTTGCGATAGGTCAAACCAGCCCTTGACGCCCCATCCCACAAATAGAGCGTTTCGGGCTCAGAAATGTCACGTCCTCCCTGAAGATAAGGCACGAATTGCTTCATGTACTCGGCGATATCGGCGGCGGTTGCCGGAGGTGGTAATACTGGAGGCAGATCGCTTCGCGGCTCATAAGCAGGCATCCGATTGAATCCCTCGAAGTCGTAGGTACGGCCTCGGCCCGAGTAATTCCATCGAAAGGCTTTGTCGACGTAGTCGGATGAGAAGGCGGCCGTGGACCAATTGTGACCGTCGGGGCTCGCCTCAGAGTTCACGAAAAAACGGTCCAGCAATCCAAACCTCAACGCCAGAGCGCGATGGTTAGGTGCGATGTTTTGAGGAGCGCCACCGGGCTTTCTGGCGGTCTCTCCAGCGCCAAAAATGGCGAGTGCCGAATCCCCGTCAGCGGGCTGACCGTTGCCGGCCCGCTTCAGATCACCGAACACCTGATCGTAGGTTCGGTTCTCTTTGATGACGTAGATGACGTGCCGGATGGGTGACGGCCCATCGAAGAGCTTCGTTTTCTCCGAACCGACGAGACCGCTGTTCCGCATGGCTTGTTGGGTGTAGCGCGACAACGTGAGGTCATCGGGCTCACCCAGCATACTGATGTTCCCGGCGATCAAGGACACGATGTACTGTCCACCCTGACGTGACCCCGAAGAAAAGCTCGGATTGGGAGCATTAGGTGCCAGGGCGGTCTCGTTCACAACCATGGACGAGCTCTCGAACCCGGTCCCTTTACCATTGCCGACGAAGAGACGACCCTGGGCAACAGCGACCGCCGAGGGGTAGTTGCCGGTGGGAATGAATCCTCGCACCTTACTGCGATCTTCTTCTTCACCTTCTTCCTCCTCTTCTTCCTCCTCCTCCTCGGCGTCACGGGCTTCCGGAGATAGGGAGACAACGGCAACAGCATTGCTGTGCGCGTTGGCCACATAGAGTGTAGCCTCATCGTCGCTGAGCGCGAGGCCTTCCGGACTCGCACCCAGGGTGTCTTCGTCAGTCAAGCCAACATGAATGCGTTCTATTTCTACATCCCTCTCCGTATCGATGACGGAGACCGTGTCGGCGTTGGAGTTGAGAACATAGAGCCGCGTGCCATTCGAGCTCGAGATCATCTCGGTAGGATGCCGGTCTACCGGTATTCGGGAAACAACCTGCGCTCGGTCCGGGTCAACGACAACAACCGTGGCGGTTCCCCAACAGGAGACATAAACCTTTGCTGGAGATCCGGGACGATAAAACACGCCGTAAGGATATTGGAGCTCTTTCGAATTCTCACCGCGCAGATCGACACGAGCCAACGATCGCGAACCGGCTATATCGCGAACGATACCTAAGTTGTCGGACAAGTTGTTGGCCAGGAAGAGCGTGTCGGCATCGTCACTCAGAGCCAATCCCAATGGATACACAGGCTCGACGTTACGGTTGTACCGCGGCGTTGGCGCGGCGTTGGAAAAACCCGTAACGGAAATGGATGGTGCCGTGATGGTCGTTCCCCGTCCATCCGAAGGAGGTGTAATGGGTAGGAGCTGTCCAGCCCTGAACTGGAACATCCATACCTTGTTCTCCACCCCTCCAGAAACATAAAGCCTGTAGCTTCCGACGGGATTAGGATTGGGGTCGAAGACAGCTCCAAACTGCGCACTTTGTGGGGACGGAAAGTAGACGTTCTGAATGACCCGAGGAGATGGCTGCGCGGCCAGATCAATAATCGCCAGGGACTGCTGTCCGGGATTTGTTGCGGCGTCGAATTGAATGCCGAAACCGCTGTTTACGGCTACCAGATACCGTCCCCCACCGTCTGGGCCGGTGCTGTCGGGGCTGCGGAGAAACCTCATCGGCATCGCGCCGACCGACGGTTTGCCGGTGGCCGCATCGAGAACGAGGTCCCCGGCAGGGCTCAGTGGCCGGCCTTGTTGGGCCGGAGACCGGCCCGAGCTTTGAGCCAGAACCCTCTCGTGGCTATGACCGGCAATACCGACGACGGTTGCACTGAGGAGCAACGCCATGGGCGCGTAAAAGCGTTTCATTCGACTCCCTTTCTTTTCCGCTTATCTGGGTACAGTCAACCCAAGCATCCTAATCGACACCGCAACAACTCCACGAGAAAAAAACCCTCCAGCAAAAACGGGGACAACGTCAGCCGCATGGATTCCGCCCGAGACGTTCTCCTTGCTTTGGTATAATCCAGATAGTAGCAGCTGTACAACTAATCCAACAGTTTGGAACCAGATCACGCATGTAGAAACGCCTACAGCAAAGGCGACTAGAAATTTGGGAGTTTGCTTGTTGAATCGTTCTCTTGGGGCAGCCGAGTTCGCCGCGCTCGCGGCGGCCCTGGTCTTGCTTGCCGGTGCCAGCCTCCTGTTCACGCATGTGCTGGGTAAGGCTAGAATCGTGGCTAGATCCGGTCGTGGTACGCGGACCTTCTTCACAGTGACCGCGTGGGTGTCTGCACTGGGAGCTATCCTAGGGTGGCTTATGGTCCTCGTGGAATTGGTGCTCGGGCCGGTGAGCCCGATCGACCCTCGGTTGCTTGTGGTTACTTTCGGTGTAATGGCACCCCCTTTAGGGCAGATGAGCCGGAAACTCATCCCGACAGACTGAGAGATCGGGGCGTCCAATTTCCTTCGAAGCCAACGAAAATAGAACAAGGACCAACCGTTGCCGTTTTCGATGATACCTACGGCAACCTCATTCAAACCGTTCAGTTATACGCTGCCCGAGGCCTTCGAGGATGCCCACCGAGCAGCCTTGTAGGAATCGCCAATAGACAGAGCATCGGCAGTCTTCCACAAATTCCGAACGCTGTGGGGCCTGACCTGGCCTGACCCCATTCCGAACGCTTGGCGCCCCGCTAGGGTTCGGTGGTGCTCTTCGTTTCCCCTTTCAAGAGACGGCCATACCATTCGAGATAGCGCTCGTAGCGGTCTTTTTGGTACGAGGGCTTCCGTATCCCGTGGCTCTGGCCGGGATAAACGACCAACATCGTGTCGCGACCCAATCGACGTAGGCTCTGGTAGAGCTGCTCGGATTGGTTGAGCGGCACGTTCCAGTCGACTTCGCCACACATGATGAGCGTGGGCGTCACGATCTTGTCCACGCGTGTGATAGGCGACAACTTCAGATAAAGCTCACGGTTTTCCCACGGCAAGCCGAGCTCTTTCTCCCATTCGTGCTGGTAGTGATCCGTACCGTAGCAGGCGAGAAAGTTCGTCTCGCTCGCGCCCGAAATGGCCGCCTCGAAACGATCGGTCTGCGTGATGACGTAGTTGGTCAGGATCCCGCCATAGCTCCAACCTCCAACGCCCAGCCTCTTGGAATCGGCATAACCGAGCCCGATGACGTGATCAACCGCCGCCATGACGTCTTCGAAATCTTTGTTCCCCCAATCGGCAAAAAGCGCTTTGCTGAAATCCTCACCATATCCGGACGAGCCTCTAGGATTGGCGGCCACGACGACGTAGCCTGCGCCCGCCAAGATCTGCCACTCCGCACTGAAACTGTTGGAAAATTGGGAGACCGGCCCGCCGTGGATGCGTAGGATAGTCGGATAGCGAGTCCCCTGTTGAAACTCCGGAGGCTTGGTCACAAAGCCTTCCACTTCCGTTCCGTCCTTGCTCTTGAAATGGATATTCTCCACTTCACCCAAGCGGACTTCGGATAGCAACGCTTGGTTGGTGGTCGAAAGCTGATTCGGCTCACCCGTACCTTCTTGAGCAAAAACCTCGTAGGGGAGACTCGGTTTGCTGATGAGTAGAGCCGTTTTCTGATCCGGTCCCATATGGTAGTCGCGAACGTCTCTTTCTCCGGACACGATGCGCTCGACGTCGCCTCCCGACACCGGGATTCGTGCAAGGTGTTGATTCGCGCTGTCTTCGAGCAGGAAGAAAATGGTCGTTCCTTCAGAACAGAATCGAGGATTCCCCACGTTTCGGTCCAGAGATTCCGTGATCACTTTCTCCACACCCGACGCCACGTCGACAACGGCGAGATGGTTAGTCGCATACCAGATGAGCTCGGGCTTGATCGACGAGACGTAAGCGATGGAGGCCCCATCAGGATTCCAAGCAGGAGATCGGTCGGTGCCGGGATTGGTAGTCAACTGCCTGGGCTCACCGCCCTCGGACGCGACAACGAATATGTCGGAGTTATCGTTGGCATCGGGCTCCTCGGTACGGTTGCTGACGAAGGCGATCTGCTTTCCGTCCGGCGACCAAGCAGGCGACGAGTCGTCATACGGCCCGGAAGTGATCTGTTCTTCTTTTTTGCTCTCCACGTCCAGAACGTAGATGTGGGTGCGTCGATCGTCCAAGTATCCGGCCCGATCGCGTTTGAACTGAAGCCGGGTAACGACGATGGGAGGTTTGGTCTTCTTGTCTTTGTCCTCACCCTCGGCCTTTTCTTCGTTGGGATCGGGGTCTTTCGACAACAAAACGATCTTCTTACTGTCCGGCGACCACTCGAAACCGTTGACGCCGCTTTTCACCGAGCTCAACTGAAACGGCTCACCGCCTCGCCGATCGAGGAGCCAGATCTGACTCTTGTCTTCTCCTCGACTAGAAAGGAACCCCAGGTAGCGCCCGTCCGGACTCCACCGGGGATGGGAGTCGGATTCCGTACTTCGAGTCATCGCGATGGGCTCGCCACCCGCGAAGGGCACCATGTAAAGATCTGAGGAACTGGAATCTTCCTCGAGATCGATAGAGCTCACGACAAAGGCAATCCATTTGCCGTCGGGAGACATTCGAGGACTCGAGACATTCTTCAAAGCAAGCGCATCATCGACGGAGAAGTTGCGCTGAGGTTGAGCCGTCGCCCAGGTCATCACGAACAGGCTTGCAAACAAGACGATTAGCAGTTTCCGCATGGGATCCCTCCTCTTGACGATCTGGAAGGCTAGTCCTATGAGGTCTTCCTGTCAATCAGGTAGAATAGCGGCCACCGTCTCGCTCCAGGCACCACTTGCTGAAAGCCGCCGCGTCTGCTAGTTTTCGGGGGCTTTTTCATCTCCCGTTTGGCGCAATGGAGGAATGACAAGATGCACCTAAATAGATACACAGCAATAGTTACGGCTGTTTTATGGGCGCTTTCGATGGGCTGCGCGCCTCCGCAAGAAACCGCTCCTGCACCGCAAGTACCCGTCTTTGATGCTGAGGCTTTTTTCGCAACGACTTCGATTTTTGGAGCGTCCTTTTCTCACGATGAAGCGCGGCTTCTCATCACCTCTGATGCCAGCGGTATCTTCAACGTCTATAGCCAACCGTTCGAAGGGGGCCAACCGACGCAACTGACGCAGTCCTCGACGGACGCCTACATGGGTGTGAGCTGGTTTCCCGCGGATGATCGCTTTCTCTACACGGCCGATCAGGGTGGAAACGAGCTCAACCACTTGTACGTTCAGGAGACGGACGGCACAACCAAAGACTTGACCCCAGGAGACAACCTCAAAGCGATGTTCGGCGGTTGGAGTCGAGACAAGGAGGTTTTTTGGGTTCTCACCAACGAGCGGGATACCAGGCACTTTGATGTCTACCAGTACGCTACCAATGGGTACGAGCGTAAGATGATTTTCGAGAACAACGAAGGCTGGATGCCGGCCAATATTAGCGGGGACGGCCGCTGGGTGGCGCTCGACAAATCCCACACCAGCGCCGACAGTGACATTTATCTCTACGACACGACTCATTCGGGAACGCCTCCAAAACACATCACCGCCCACGAAGGGGACATACAGTACACGACCTCGACCTTCTCTCGGGACAGCAAGACGCTTTATTACTTAACGGACGGGCACGGCGAATTCACCCAAGGTTGGTCCTATGATCTCGCAAGCGGGGAGCATGCAGCGGTCATCGAAGCCGATTGGGATGTCATGTATGTCACCTTCTCGGAGAACGGTCGGTACCGGGTATCGGCGACCAATGAGGACGCCCGGACCGTCATGAAAATCGTCGATACCCGGAGCGGGGAGATGCTCGCGCTCCCGGACTTGCCGGACGGTGACATTACGGGCGTTAGATTCTCATCGAGCGAAACGAAGATGGCCTTCTACGTCAACAGTGATACCTCGCCCAACAATCTCTATGTGTTGGACGTCGGCTCGGGTGAGCATCGGAAACTGACCTCGAGCCTCAACCCGGAGATTGCCCGCGAGGTTCTCGTCGATGGCCAAGTCGTCCGCTACAAGAGCTACGACGAATTAGAGGTCCCATCGGTCCTCTACCGGCCACACTCCGCCTCACCTGAAACGCCAGTGCCGGCTCTCGTCTGGGTTCACGGTGGGCCGGGAGGGCAAAGTCGAAAGGGCTATCGCGCGGAATTCCAGCACCTGTTGAATCACGGCTACGCCATTCTCGCCGTCAACAACAGAGGCTCCTCTGGATATGGAAAGACGTTCTACCATATGGACGATCGGAAACACGGCGACGTCGACCTCAAGGACTGTGTCTGGGCTCGCAAGTATCTGGAGGGCCTGGACTGGGTCGACGGGTCCAAGATTGGCATCATTGGTGGAAGCTACGGTGGCTACATGGTAGCGGCGGCTTTGGCATTCGAGCCTGAGGCGTTCGATGTAGGTGTCGATATCTTCGGGGTGACCAACTGGCTGCGAACGCTCGAGAACATCCCACCGTGGTGGGAAAGCTTCAAGGAATCACTCTACGACGAGATGGGCGACCCAGCCACCGACAAAGACCGGCTGCAGGGAAACTCACCCCTTTTTCACGCCGCCAACATCGCCAAGCCGCTGCTCGTGGTCCAGGGAGCGAACGACCCCCGAGTGCTTCAAGTGGAAAGCGACGAACTCGTCGAGGCAGCACGGGCGAACGGCGTGCCCGTGGAATATGTCATTTTTCCCGATGAGGGCCACGGCTTCCGCAACAAGGCGAACCGCATCACTGCTTCCAACAGCTACGTCGAGTTTCTCAACAAGTACCTAAAGGGAGAAGCAGCGCCGGAGACCGAATGAGGAGCTCGACGACGACAAACAGATCGCCCGAAGCCTCGAGGACTGGGCCAAGGAGAATCCCCCGCCGCGGGCCACTGTGGGCGACGTTGCCAATCACATCGAGCACATCATCGAGGTGGCAGGTATCGACCATGTGGGCATCGGCTCGGATCTCTACTACAAAGACTACATGGCCGTGGGGATCGAGGACTGCAGCAAATACCCTCTACTCTTTGCCGAGCTCCTAAAACGCGGTCATAGCGAAACGGACCTGAAGAAAGTCGCGGGAGGTAATCTTCTGCGCGCAATGCGGGAAATGGAGCAGGTAGCCGACGATCTGAAGTAGAATACGCCAATAGTTGGGAATGATGGTGGTCGACAGGCCCGTTTCCACCCTAAAATGACAAGGCGACTCGGATCATCCGAGGTGTCCAACCCCGACGAATGGAGAAACGCAGATGTCTCGAAACAAGCTTGAAATCGCGCCAGGCGTCCTCACCGGCGACCAGGTTCAAGAGGTGTTCGACTTCGCTAAAGCGAACCAATTTGCCCTCCCCGCGGTCAATGTCACCACCAGCAGCACGGTGAACGCTGCAATGGAAGCCGCCGTCGAGGCGAGCGCGCCGGTCATTATCCAGCTCTCCAACGGTGGAAGCGTGTTCTTTGCCGGGAAAGGTCTCAGCAACGAGAACGAGAAGTCGGCCGTTGCCGGCGCTGTTTCCGCGGGACACCACGTCCACCAACTCGCCGCCATGTACGGAGCCCGAGTCATTCTCCACACCGACCACTGCGCCCGGAAGCTGCTTCCATGGGTCGACGGTGTCCTCGAGGCTGGAGAGGCTTTCCACAAGGTCCACGGAAAGCCGCTATATAGCTCTCATATGCTCGACCTCTCTGAAGATCCCATTCGAGAGAACATCGACACCTGCAAACGCTACTTAGAGCGCATGAGCAAAATGGGTATGACCCTGGAAATCGAGTTGGGTATCACCGGCGGCGAGGAAGATGGCGTCGACCACTCCGATGTGGATGCCTCGAGGCTATATACACAACCCGAAGACGTCGCCTATGCCTACGAAGAGCTCAACAAAGTCAGCAGTCGGTTCACGATTGCCGCCGCTTTCGGCAACGTTCACGGCGTCTACAAGCCCGGCAATGTCCAGCTCAAGCCCAAGATCTTGCTCGACTCACAGAAGTACGTCCAGGAGAAATTCGGGACGAAGGAAAAACCACTCTACTTCGTGTTCCACGGCGGCTCAGGTTCGAGTCCGGATGAAATCAGAGAAGCGATTTCCTATGGTGTCATCAAGATGAATATCGACACGGACACCCAATGGGCCTACTGGGACGGCGTACTCAAGTACTATGCCGACAAGAAGGACTATCTCCAAGGGCAAATCGGGAATCCCGAGGGCGACGACAAACCGAACAAGAAATACTACGACCCGAGAAAGTGGATCCGTTTGGCCGAGGATTCCTTTAAGACCAGACTCAAACGAGCCTTTGAAGATCTCGCAAACGTCGGCACAATCGCATAGAGAAAGGGGGCGCCCTTGCACCATGGGCGCCAGCAGTCAAGCTGTCAAGCTGTCAAGCTGTCAACAAATACGGTAACAGAAAAATGGGGACGGGTAATTCGCCACCTGTCCCCATTTTTTTCTCTCTATTCTCGAGCACTTGGGTACTCGAGTACTTGAGTACTTAAATTACTACTCGTCGTCCGTGTCCTGATCGTCACCACCACCGCCGCCGAAACCGGCGCCATCCTTTTTGAAAAAAGAGGCCTCCGCGGCATACGAAGCCGTCAGGCCTTCCAAGCGGGCCATTTCTGCCTTGGGAAGCGGCTCGAAGTGAGCGGCAATGGAGATGTTCTCCTCGAGCTGCTTGATGTTGTCGCAGCCGACGATCACCGTGCTTACCGGGTGGGTCAGCACGTAAGTCATCGAGTCCTTGATCGAAGTGATACCTCCCGGACGGAACAGTCGGCCGCGGGCCGGTATCTTCATGCCGATGATGCCCATCTTTTTCTCGTTCGCGAGGGGCAGGAGATCCTTCTGGAAAGGGTGAAAATGAGGATCCGAAGGGTTGAGCGCCAGCAGAACGCTGTCGAAGTCGTAGCGATTGATGGCACGCGTCAAAACGTCGGGATCGAAATGTCCGGTAATGCCCAAGAAGCGTACAACTTTCTCACTACGCGCCTTTTCGAGCGCCTCAATGGCGCCGTCCTTACCGAATATCGTCTCGAGCTGCTCGTCGGTTCGGACATTGTGTAGCTGCCACAGGTCGAGATGATCGGTTTGCAGAGACTTCAAACTCTCTTCGAGAAGCTGGAGGGACTCGTCTCGGGTCCGCTTGTGTGTCTTGGTTGCCAGGAATACTTCCTTCCGACGGGTCGCCATCACCTCGCCGATGTACTTCTGGCTAATTCCGCTCCCGTAAGCGGCAGCCGTGTCGATGTAGTTGACACCCAGGTCGATAGCACGATTGATGATGGCAACTGACTCATCCAGTGTGCCCTCTTTTTCGAGGGTGGCCTGACCACCCAAGCTGAACAATCGAACGTTGTGTCCGGTCTTACCCAACGGGCGCTCCGGCATAGGTGTCTCGCGTCCCAGTACCGCCCGGCCGCCGAGCAGGAGAGCCGCCGTCCCGGTTGTCCCTACCTTAACGAACTCTCTACGTGTGATTTCGTGCTTCTTCATTTTCGGCCTCCTTGGGGTTGAACAAATCCGTCTACCATCCAGGTATACGATGCTATTGAATCAGGTTTCCAGATGCAAATGCATTCCAAGAGACCACCTGTCGTACCCGGATTCTTGTTGGTGCCCATAGTATCGGCTTGTCATGATAGGATTTCCGGCAGATTCTCGGCCGAGTGCCCGTCGGCAAACGGTCTCAGGAAGGGGCAAGCCAATGATTTATATCTGGGCCATCGTTTTCTACTTGGCATTCCTCATCGGCGTAAGTCTCTACAAGAGCCGCGCCGTCAAGACACAGGACGACTTCATGGTTGCCGGACGCAACGTCCCGTGGCAAATGCTGGTCGGAACCTTGGTAGCGACATGGATAGGCTCGGGCAGCTTGTTTGCCGGTGCAGGTCGCGCGTTCCGAGAGGGTTTTTCGGGGCTTTGGATGAGCGCTGGGGCATGGTTCGGTCTCATATTGGTCTACTTTATTGCCGGACGAGTCCGGCGGATTGCCCAGTACACGGTGCCGGATATTCTGGAGACACGCTACCACCCCGCGGCACGACTCCTCGGAACCATGGCCATCATCATTGCCTACTTGACGATTGCCGGTTATCAGTTCATCGGCGGTGGACGACTCCTGAACATTCTCTATCCCGCCATCAGCCCAGACATGGGCATGGCCATCATCTGTGGCTTGGTCGTCATCTTCACCATCACCGCAGGCATGATGTCCATCGTGTCCATAGACGTCTTCAACGGGCTCCTTATTATTATCAGTATTCTGATAGCTGCCCCCCTTGCCCTCCAAGGAGCCGGCGGCTGGGAGCAACTCACGAGCACGTTGCCCGAGACTCATTTCACTCTATTTGGTCAAAAAGACGTTCTCTCATCGCTCGGACTCTTCCTCCCCACGATGCTGCTGCTCATGGGTGAGAGCAGCATCTATCAGAAGTTCTTCTCGGCAAAGAACGAATCGGCGGCCCGTAAAGCGGTCGTCGGAATGATCATCGGTGTGATCATCATCGAGACGCTCATCGTTGCCACAGCCGTGTTCGGTGCAGGCTCTTACTGGAATGACGCTTGGACCAAGGCCGATTCCGAAATCATCCTTCTCCAAATCGCGCGTCACAACCTTCCCGTCTTCGGCGGCGTCCTGCTGTTGGCAGGAGCGGTGGCCATCATTTTCTCTACCGCCAATACGTTTCTGATGGTTCCATCCACCAACCTCACCCGAGACGTCTACCAGCGCTTCATCAATCCCGACGTAAGCGAGAAGCGTATCATTCTCGTCCAGCGAAGTATGATCGTCCTGTTGGCGCTATTGGCTCTCGTCGTGACGACGTTTTTCGTAAGCATCTTGGATATGGCGCTTTACGCCTACACGATGATCGGTGCAGCTGTGACACCCGCCTTGCTCGCAGCGTTTCTGTGGAAACGTGTCACTCCCGCGGGAGGAGTGTCTTCTGTCGCCGCCGGCATGTTGGTGACTCTCATCTTTGGCGGACTCAACACGATGGGGATCATCAACTGGGAGTACGACTACATCATCTACCCCGCCGGTGCCGCTTCCCTCTTCTGCCTCATCGTGGTCAGCCTGATGACACCCGCATCGCCTGAGGAGAAGTGGAAACCCTTTATGAGTGAGTCTTGAAGGAATCCGAGAATTCAGGAAATCCAGAAATCGGGAACGAAGACCAAAAAGTCGCTATTCCTGAATTCCTGATTTCTTGATTTCCTGAGTTCTTACCTAGCTGCTTTCTCTTCTGAGATGATAGAACGCTCTTTCCTGGGTGTGGTGGAAATCGGTGACGGTGTAGCCTCGACTGAAGTAGTTTTGAAAGAGCTGACGGGTCTTCATACGCCAATCCAGCGCAAGCTCCACCCGGCCGGCCATGATGCTCGCAATGTCGCCAGGAATCTCTACGAGCAGGTCAGCCTCGTCGCAGTCGAGAAAGACATTTTCGCAATGGAGAAAGCCGTCCTTCATTCCCGTTTGGTTGATACGGCAGAGCTCCTCCCAATCCGGTTCTTCCGATAGCACCTCGTTTTGGGCGCGAAGGACTCTTGCGCTCTCTAGCCACCATTCGGCTTCGAGCCGGTCGGTTGGGATGCCTCCGTGCAGCGGGCTCTCGGTTTCACCGTAAATGTTCTCGACGTACTTATTGATGGTGACGCCCAGATGTCGAATGTTGAGCTTCGCATTAGGTGCTTGAAGGGGATCGAAGGTCCAGTTGACGAGATCCATCCCCTGCCTCAGCACTCGAGCCCTTTGCGCCCATTTGAGTCGAGTGCCGACTCTACGGCCTCTATAGGAAGGCAGAACAGCAAGCATGTGAGAGTGGTGAAAGAACCGATGCTTTCGATGTCCCACCATTCCATAAACGAATCCGACCATATCATTGCCGTCGAAGGCTCCAGCGCATAGTCCACCGTAGTGCTGAACCGTAATCAACTCCACGACAGGCACAACGTCCAGATCCGACAGCCCCCAGACTTCTTTTTGGACCTCGATCGAACGCTTGTAGTCGTCCATGCTCCGAACATCTCGAATGGTGATCTCGCTCATGACTTACTATCATACGGTGCGATGGTGGCTGTCACCACCACAAATCTAGTGATGACGGGGGAGCTCTTTGATGAACGGATGTTGGAAGACCTCTGCGACTCAAGTGCGCCAGACGCGAAGAGAAGTACGACTCAAGGGAAAGCGAGATCGGGAAGGTGAGTAATTCCGATGTCAGGCCGTAGAGCTCGAGAGCTCGACTTCGCCTTCCGCACGCTCCAACAATTCTTCGGAACTTACCGCTTCTTCTGGATATGCAGCCATACCAAATCGCAGTTTGGGAATGAACGATGGAATCCCCTCCCCGACTTGAAAGGGGTTGCGTCCAAGAGACGCCTGCAGCCGGCCGATGATCCGCTCGCCGCCATATCGATCCGAAGCGAACGCAGTCAGGGCAAGTAGCTCCTTGGCCTCCAACAAGCCAACAATATCCACTTCTCTCAAAGACTCAATGGCCTGAACGGCAACGTGGCGTAGAACTTTGGGGCGGAAATTCTTTCCAAAAAGCTCTACGATTTGTCCCAAATCTGCAATACGAATGAGAATCAACGTGAGGGGACGATCAATTCGTCGACACATCATGACTTCACGCCGCAACTCATGAAGGAAAGCTTCAGCCGTATAGATCGGCAGCTCTTCCCTTAGCGCTTCCGGGGAAGCCTCAGAAGTTTCCTCATCGGCTTCTTTTTGATCTTGCACTTCATCCGTTACGGAAGCCTCGGACACAGCTGCAGCGACCTCGACCTCCAGTATGAACTCGCCGGGCGGTTGCGTGCTCTCCGCCCCCCCCTCCGGGTATTCTGGCGCTTCGACTTCCCTTATCGATCCAGCGGCTGCTGGGTCGAGAGAGTCAAAGGCCGCGATGGCTGCATTGAGGCTTGAAGCAATCTCCTGATCCACAAGCTGCTCTTCGGCACTCACCTGCCCGTCAGGTTCGATGCTTGGCTCTACTGCCGACGGCGACGACGCGTCTGACTCTAGGACCTCCTCGGCTGCTTGCGCCTTCGAAGATTCAGGGGCTTCGACAGGCAAATCGTCCCCCTCTGACGCAGTTACGGGCTCCGACTTCACAACCTCCGCGCCCGCCGCCAATGTGGCATCGACCTCGTCGTCCAGCTGTTCGATGAGCTCGGACTCGGGCTTCTTGACCTCGAATTCGATCGTTGCGGGCTCGGGGTCGGCTTCCGAAGTTACGGTTGGGCCGCCAACCTCCTTTTCTTCAGCCTGAGCCTGAACGATGTCGGGCTCGGCTCGAACCATGTCGGGTTTCGTTTCGACTCGAGAGGTGTCCGACTCGGACTCGATCTCAGCTTGCACCGTATCAGACTCAGGCTTCTCCGTATCGAGCTCGCCCGTGGTCGTTTCTGGTTCGGTCGGGGCCAAAGAGGCAACTTCGAGGCGTTGGTCTTCGGGGGAGTCATCGCCTGCTGTTGTGGGTAGCTCCGCGGAGCTCTGGACCGTATGCAGAAACCCCTTACTTATGGATTGATCTGGAGTCGACTTGAGCCGACCAAATAGACGGTTCAAAAGGCCTGGTTTCTGGTCCTTGTCACGAGTTTCAGAAACGTCGATGGAGGGTGCCAACCGCTCCTGAAGCTCCGGTGGGGTCGTTTTTAGCTTCTCGGCAAGTAGCTGCAGAACGAGGCGTTGAAGGTCCCCCGAGCGAAACGGCTTGGTCACAAAACCATCGGCTTTGAACTGGTGAATGGCCTCACGTCGATAGCGGTCTCTGAGATAGACACCGGTCAGGATGAGAACCTTTGTTTTCCTGCTCCCCGCTGATGTTTTGATCTGCTTGCACAAATCGAAACCCGACAAACCGGGAAGCAATGCGTCCAGAATCACCAGGTGGGGAGCCACCGACTCCACTTTCTGCAACACCTTATGGGGATCTCCGAGGGAAACGATCTCGAGATGGATGGGTGCTAGAGCTTTCTCCACCCTCTGGAGGTCGTCTTTTTCATCGTCGACGACCAGGATGGTTGGCTTTTGCTCAGCCATGTTTCACCATCATTCCACCAAGTCCTTTTCGCCAATGGCGGTCCCGAGCGTCACGACCGCGTCAATTTCAGCCCGGACTCAGGCGAGATTATCACAGTCCCTTTTAGATCTCGTAGTCTCCCAAATCCGGAAGGACGCAGTTCAATCGTAAGCAATATTTGCAGACACATCAGTTGAAGTCTTTACCGGATCTCGATGATTAGACCACGGAGGGTTGAGTAAGAGTCTATCTCAGAGGCACTTACTCGTGCAACAGCCACTATGACCGGGAAAAGCTCGACCTGACTTTGAATCTAACCTCGCTCGGTGCTAGTCTGAGTACGTACTGACGGGTTGTCTTTGTATCAGTTGACGCTCGATGTAGCCGTCAACACGATGAGAAACGATATGCGCTCTCGATTGGGACTTATAATCATCATCTTGGCGGTACTCGCACTGGATCAAATGACCAAGTTCTTAGTCAGCTCGAACCTGAGTCTAGGCGAGTCCATCCCGGTAGTACCGGATTTCTTCCACTTCACCTTGGTACGAAACAGCGGAATGGCGTTCGGTCTTCTCTCGGCCGCAACGATCCCCTACAAGCCCATACTCGTCACGCTACTATCCGTCGTGGCATTGGGTGCCGTCGCCATCTACGCAGTCAGTTCCCCAGCAAACGAGCGTTTGAGCCAGTTCGCCCTTGCGTTTATCCTCGGCGGGGCCGCAGGCAACATCATCGACCGCGTTCGACTAGGCTATGTCGTCGACTTCATAGACGTCTTCTACCGCGGCTCGCATTGGCCGGCGTTCAACGTTGCCGACACCGCCATTTGTGCCGGCGTGGGTCTACTCCTCCTCGACACGCTACTGCGTCCTGCCAAGGCGACGGCAGAGGCGGGAACCGGGGATCACTAGAGATCGTGTCGCTCCAATGCTTCGAGGCCCTTCAAACACGAACACTTGACAACCCTTTTCTTGTCGGGACCAACACGAGATCTCGACATTCTATGGAACAAAATTAGGTGTACCCGAAACTATTCGATCTCGGCCAAGTCAATCTCTGGGGAAACAGCATTGATCTGTTTCTCCCCACTTATGGTTTCTTGTTGGCTATCGGTTTTCTCGTTGCTCTGAAGGTGGCCGCAGCCAGGGGCAAGCAACAAGGTGTAGATGCCAATCTTACCCTGGATCTCGGTCTCTATATCCTCATCTCCGCCTTGCTAGGTGCCAAACTCCTACTACTCATCGTCGATTGGGAGCACTACAGTCACAGTCCTGCCAGCTTACTGCGCTCGGGAGGCGTCTTTTACGGAGGACTCATTGCTGCCGTCTTCGTTTCTCTATGGTTTTTTCGTAAGCACAAGTTGAACGTTTGGCGGATGACGGACATCATGGCACCATCCGTTGCACTCGGGCATGCGATCGGAAGGCTTGGGTGCTTCTCAGCAGGTTGCTGTTACGGCAAGCCCACGGAAGTTGCTTGGGGAGTCACGTTCAACAACCCCTACGCAAGAGAGATAGCCGGCACGCCCCTAGGGATCGCGCTTCATCCGACACAACTCTACGAGGCCGCAGCGGAGCTATTGATTTTTCTGTTCCTCCTTCTTCTAGCGCAAAGGAAACGTTTCGACGGTCAAATCTTCTGGACATATGTGGCACTCTATGCCGTCGCAAGGTTCGTCATCGAGTTCTTCCGTGGTGACCAACGAGGCCATGTCTTCGACGGTGCGCTTTCGACGTCTCAGCTCATTGGCATCATCATGCTGATTACCAGCATCTTTGCCTTAGCTCATATGCGCCGTAAACCTCGCATGACTCCTCAATAGGGCCGGACAGGAGCCTTGACTCCAGAATCCGTCAACCACGAAGTTCTCACCGTAAGGTGGATTGTTTCCCCGCAAGAAGACAATACCCGTATCGACAGATTGATCCCGGACCACGTTGAAATCGCCAGTCGCGCTCAGGCAAAAAGGTGGATCGAGGACGGACGGGTTCGCGTCAACGGACAAACCGTACGCCCTTCGCGACTCGCGCATTCCGGGGAAATGGTCGAGGTCGAAGTTCCACCCACGGAACCTGCCGACCCCCAACCCGAAGCGATCCCCATCGAGATCCTGTACGAGGACGAAGACCTCATCGTCGTCGACAAACCTCCCCACATGGTCGTTCACCCCGCGGCGGGGCATGTCTCCGGCACCCTGGTCAATGCACTGCTCCATCACTGTACCGATCTCAGCGGTATAGGAGGAGTGGCGCGCCCGGGCATCGTCCACCGTCTAGATAGAGGCACATCGGGCCTAATCGTTGCGGCCAAAAACGACCATACCCATCGCGCGTTGGCTCGTCAATTTGCCGCTCGAAGCGTCGAAAAACTCTATCTAGCACTCGTCCACGGTTCCGCCCCCGAACATCTTCTCATGGAAAGTCCCATTGGGCGCGATCCCCACGACCGCAAGAAGATCTCGAGCCGCTCGCGACATCCAAAATCCGCTAGCACCGAAGCGGAGAGACTCGAAGTGCTGTCGCTCTCCACGCTCCTCTCGATTCGCATTGCGACCGGCCGCACCCATCAAATCCGAGTTCATCTTTCTGAGGCCGGCTTTCCGGTGGTGGGGGACACCGACTACGGCCGAACGCGACGCCCGCCGAAAGGTGGTGAACGAGCCTTCGAGATCCTCAACCGCCTGAACCGCCCGGCCCTTCACGCAGCTCGTTTGACCTTCCGCCACCCAGGTAGCGCCGAGGTCCTCCAATTCGAAGCCCCGCTTCCTTCCGACATTCAGCACGTTCTCGACGAACTTCGCCACTTGCCACTTGGTATAGCGTGAGCTCAACGGTTTTCGAGGTAGAATGACAGATGGCAGAGGAGCGAGGGACGGATTCAAGCCAGGTTTTTGTCTGGCCTCCGGGGACCCTCTACTCCAAGGTTCTAGCGAGCGTGTTCTCTCTTGAGAAATCTAACCAATAGCCTCCTCGGCGGACAATTACTCGCTCTTTTTCTCGCTCAATCTATCTTCATTCTGAATCCGCAGGTTACTCTCGATGCCCAGACCGTACTCCACGTCTGGATTTCCGTTGCATTGACCCATGGCCTTGCAACGGGTCTGGTCATTTGGCTGGTACTATTCCTCATCGAAGAAATCCGAGGTGGGCCGCTCCGACCCGCATGGATATCCTTCCGTCTCCTGATTTGGTTGCTCGCCCTCGACCTTGGCCTCGCAGCAACTCTCCTCTGGCACAATCTTTTCTATTTTCGGCTCTACATCACGTCCGAAAGCATACGAGCCCTTGCCATTGCGGCCACGATCTTGTCTGCGGCTGCAGCCGTCCTCCTTATATTGGCTCTCTTTCAATATTCTTTCGGTCGACGAGCTGCACGCTTCGGCTATACCCTGGTTTTCCTCACTTGGGTCGTCTCCCTTGTAGCCCCGCTTGCCTTTCGCCCTATCAACAATGACGCATCCTCCACCGTCCCACGCTTGCCTCTTGAGGACAGCCCTTCGCCGCGCCGCGTGACAATCATCGGCATGGAAGGTGCTTCGATGTCTTATGTGCTGCCCGCCGTAGCCGAAGGGAAGCTCCCCAATTTCGCAAGGATCATCGAAGGGGGCGCGTCCGGAGCCCTGCGGACTATCCACCCCACAGAGTCACTCGCGGTTTGGACGAGCATCGCCACCGGCAAGCTCCCCCGGCAACACGGTCTCCTTGGCTTCTACCGATACCGGTTCTCGGGCATCCCGTCCACGTTTTCTTTGCTGCCCCACGGGCTCTACCTGCAAAACCTAGAGCACCTTGGACTACTCAAACGCACTGCGGTGACGTCTACTCAACGACGCACGGGAACATTTTGGAGCATCTTGTCCAGCTTTGGCGTAAAGGTTGGACTCCTGCGATGGTGGGGCACCTACCCCGCCGAGACCGTCGACGGTTTCATCGTTTCCGAGTACTTTCATCGTCAGGTCCGAGAACGGTTCGATCCCACGCTACCTGACTTGACATACCCGGCCAGCCTTTTTCCCGAGCTCGCACCCTTAGTCGTCCAGCCACAGGACATCGATGCTTCGGAGCTAGAGAGATTCGTGGATCGGTCCGTCGAGATTCCCGGCGACACCCTGCCTTGGGAATCCGTACTCCGATCCTCGCTGGCCGACGATGCAACTTACCAACGAGTTGGACAGTGGTTACGTGAGTCTCAGCCCCCCCACGTCTACGCGATTTATTTCTTCGGACTCGACAACCTTGGACATACGTTCTTCCGGTATCACCGCCCGGACAGCTTCGGAGACGTGAGTGAGCGCGAGCTCAAGAAATATGGCCGGGCTATCGATGCCTACTACAGCCATCTGGATACCATCCTCGGTGAGTATCTCCAGTCTCTCCAGCCGGAGGAAACGCTGGTCGTCGTCTCAGGACACGGCATGGAGCCCCTATCCGTGCCTCGGCGCGTCGTGGAAGCTCTCAAGGGCAGCAGTCACCTCTCGGGCTACCATAAAGGAGCACCGGATGGTCTCGCCCTTTTCTACGGCCCTGGAATCGGCCAAGGCGTCAAGTTGCAGGGCGCCTCCGTCGTCGACATCACACCTACGCTGCTTTATCTCATGGGACTTCCCATTGGGCAAGATATGGAAGGTAATCTACTTGCTGGCATTCTGGAAGAGTCCTTGAGTCGCACCCAACCGGTGACCTTTATCTCGTCTTACCACAACTTTCTTATCGAGCCCCGACGAGAGGAGGAGTCTTTCGAGCGCCCATCGCCTCTCGATGCACTCCCCCAGGCACTCGAAGGCCAGTGAGTCAGAGGCCAGTGGCCAGAGACGAGTGAACCAGTTACCCCCCTCTCTTCTGCCCTTACCTGGTATTTGACCTCCGTGTTACGATACTCGCCGATCATGGACTACCAACAAATCTCGACCCTAATGGACGCGGATGAAATCCGCACGATCCTGACTCGCGTCACCGACGAGATTCTCGAACGGGGAGGGGCAAAGGAGCTCGCCCTCGTTGGTATTCGCACCCGCGGGGTTCCATTGGCAAAGCGCTTGGTCAACCTCATTCAAACACGCACGGGTACAGATCTTCCGTTGGGCGTCCTGGATATCACGCTCTACCGCGACGACCTGACCGATATCGCCTCCCAGCCGGTCGTGCGTCCTACGGTTCTGCCCTTTCCCGTCGATGGACACCGCATCGTTCTCGTCGACGATGTGTTGTATACCGGCAGGACCGTCCGAGCTGCCATCGACCAGCTTATCGACTTTGGACGACCGCGGAAGATCGAACTGATGGTACTCATCGATCGGGGGTGGCGTGAGCTTCCTTTCAAGGCGGACTACGTCGGCAAGGAAGTCGAGACCACGAAACGACAAATGGTGGAAGTTCGTCTCGACGAAAATGATGGTCGAGACGAAGTGGTCCTCATGGAGCAGAAATAATCCTGAGGCCCATCAAAGAAAGGGAGAACCTCGGAGCACATTCGTGAAATGAACCTCAACCGAAAAGACCTTCTAGGCATTGAAGAGTTATCCCCGGACGAAATCCAACTCATTCTCGATACCGCAACTTCATTCAAAGAAATTGCGACAAGGCCCATCAAGAAAGTTCCCACGTTGAGAGGCCGTACGGTCGTCAATCTCTTTTTCGAGCCTAGCACCCGGACTCGTTCTTCGTTCGAGATTGCAGAAAAACGCCTCTCCGCCGACACACTGAATTTCAGCGGATCGGGCAGCGCTCTCTCCAAAGGAGAGACCATGCTCGACACGGTGCACAACCTCGAGGCCATGGCTCCCGACACACTCGTCATGAGACACGGCGCCTCCGGAGCCCCTCATTTCGTGGCACGCAACACGAAAGCCTCGGTTGTCAACGCCGGTGATGGCATGCACGAACATCCTACACAGGCTCTTCTGGATGCGTTTACGATTCGGGAGCACAAACAAAAGCTGGATGGACTCAAGGTAGCTATCGTCGGAGATCTCGTTCACAGTCGCGTCTTCCGTTCGAATGCGTGGCTTTTGACCAAAATGGGTGCCCAAGTCCACATCGCAGGACCTGCCACGCTGATTCCTCCAGCCGTCGAAGGCCTTGGAGTCACAAAGGCCAAGCGCGTCGAAGAGGCGGTGGAGGGCGCCGATGTGGTGATGATGCTCCGGGTACAGATGGAGCGGATGAAAGGCGGCTTCTTCCCTTCCGCCCGCGAGTACTTTCGGTTGTTTGGTATGACCGCGGAGAGACTGGAGCTGGCTCGGAAGGATGTCATCTTGATGCACCCAGGTCCCATGAACCGTGGTATCGAAATCGACTCCGCCGTCGCGGACGGACCTCGTTCGGTCATCTTGGAGCAAGTCTCCCATGGGGTTTCGGTACGAATGGCGGTTCTTTATCTCCTAGCTGGTGGAGGCTCAGAGAAATAGCATGCGTCTAGTTATTAAGAACGGTCGCGTCATAGATCCGGCCAACGGCGTTGATGCGGAAACTGATGTCTCAATCGAAGACGGTCGGATTTCGTCCGTCGCGCCGGACATCGATCCCAAGGGTGCCGAAGTCTTGGACGCCAAGGGGCTGGTCGTTGCGCCAGGCTTTATCGACATGCACGTTCACTTGCGAGAGCCCGGCTTCGAGCATAAGGAGACCATCGAGACCGGCACAGGAGCCGCGGCCGCGGGTGGGTTCACTGGTGTAGCCTGCATGCCCAACACGAACCCCGTCAACGATTCCGCTGCAGTGACCGAGCTGATTCTCCGTCAGGCGAGAGAAAAAGGACACGTCAACGTCTATCCCATCGGCGCCATCACCAAAGGCCAAGCCGGCCAGGAGATCGCCGAAATCGGCGATCTCGTCCATGCTGGTGCCGTCGCTATCTCCGACGACGGCCACCCCGTCAGTGACCCTCGTGTAATGCGCCGCGCCTTGGAGTACTCCACCCACTTCGATATCCCTCTCATCGAGCACTGCGAGACACCGGAGCTTCACCCCGGCGGCGTCATGCACGAAGGACACTGGTCCACGGTCCTGGGTCTGAGGGGAATCCCCGCAGCTTCGGAAGAAATCGCGGTACGCCGCAACATCTCCCTCGTGGAGATGACGGAAGGGAAGCTCCACATCGCCCACTTGTCGACACGCGGATCCCTCGAAGCGGTACGAGACGCCAAACGGCGCGACAACCGAGTCACTTGTGAAGTCACACCGCATCATCTTTTCTTAACAGATGAAGCCGTCAAGGACTACGATACGCACACCAAAATGGCGCCGCCACTCCGGTCGGCGGAGGATTGTCAAGCCCTCATCGAGGGCCTCGCGGACGGCACGATCGACGCCATTGCCACCGACCATGCGCCACATCACGCCGACGAGAAGATGGTGGAGTTCGACCACGCGCCCTTCGGGATCGTGGGTCTCGAGACCGCCGTCGCCTTGTGTCTGGATCGCCTCGTGGGCAACAAGGTCATCTCGTTGGCCCGGCTGATCGAGCTCTTATCCACCCAGCCTGCCCGCCTCCTCGGCCTCTCCAAAGGCACCCTTTCCGTGGGTGCCGACGCTGACATCACGGTGTTGGATCTCGAGAGTTCCTCCATCGTCGAACCGGAGAAATTTCTCTCCAAGAGTCGGAACACTCCCTTCAAAGGGTGGGAGCTCAAAGGCCGAGCGGTGAAGACCATCGTGGGCGGCAAGGTCGCTTGGAGTGCAGATTGATCGACCCTCGGTCGTAGGCCGTGGATTGCCCGGGCGCCTCGACTTGAAATCGACTTCAAGGCGCCCACGTCCTTCTCAATTCCACGATGCTCTGTTTTGGCTCCTCGCTGGTTCTATGCTACGTTCATCGCCATGAAAGAGACTCTCAGCGGCTCGCGAGGGCGCCATCGGTGCGCGCCGGAAGGCAGATGGTTATGAATTTACCTGTTCCACCCCCCGAAGAGGACGAGGATTTCGCCCGTATGCTGGAGGAATCCCTCCAGCCGACGTCCTTCCAAGAAGGCCAATCGGTCGAAGGGAAGATCGTGGCTCTGGGATCGGACGTTGCCTTCGTCGACGTCGGCGGAAAGGGCGAGGCGACGATCGAGCTCGAGGAGCTGACCGATCCGGACGGCGCGGTCCAGGTGCAGGTCGGCGACACCGTGAAGGCCGTCGTTGTCTCGACCGCTGGAGGTCTGAAGCTTTCCCACAAACTGGCCCGGCATGCCGCGACGCTGGAGTCACTGTACGAAGCCTTCCAATCTGGACTTCCGGTCGAGGGGCGTGTCGAGAAGGCGATCAAAGGAGGGTACGAGGTTCGAATCGCCGGGCAGCGTGCCTTCTGTCCCATTTCCCAGATCGACACTCGTTTTACCGAGGACCCCTCGATCCATGAAGGACAGGTCTACAGCTTTCGAGTCATCGAGTACAAACGGGACGGCAAGGATCTAGTCGTCTCTCGGCGCGCGCTCTTGAAGGAAGAGGAGCGGGAACGGGCGGAGGAGATTCGGCAACTCATCGTTCCCGACGCCGTCCTTCCGGGACGCGTCGTGTCGGTGCTCGACTACGGCGCCTTCGTCGACCTCGGCGGAGGAGTCCAGGGTCTGCTCCACGTCTCGGAGATGGGCTGGTCCCGCGTGTTGGATCCCACCAAAGTGGTCCAGCCCGACGACGAGATCACAGTCAAAGTACTACGCGTGGACGAAGACAAAGGAAGGATCTCGCTCGGACTGAAGCAGCTACAAGCCGATCCTTGGTCGACGGTGGAGCGAGACGTACCAGGTCGGCCAGGTGCTGGTCGGTCAAGTGACTCGCGTTGCCGACTTCGGCGCCTTTGTCGAACTGGCGCCGGGGATCGAGGGATTGGCGCACCTGTCTACCTTCCCCCCCACGGGGAAGACAGATGGGTGGAAGGCTTTGGCTGCCACCTGGTGCCCAGGTGGCGGTCGAAATCCTGAGCATCGACCTCGAACGAAAAAGGATTGGTGTTGCGGTCGTCGAGGAAGGTTCCGTAAGGGCGCAGAATGCGCATGCTGGCGAGTCCGCCGAAGAACCCGCCGCCGTGGAGGCGAGCGGGCGGTTGGAGATCACGCCGGGGATCCGCCTCATCGGCAAGGTCCAGCGGCACGAGAGCTACGGCGTCTTCGTCTTCCTCAAGGCTGGAAGCACCGGCCTCATCCCACTCGAAGAGACGGGAGTGGAAAAAGAGGGCGACCTCAAGAAAATGTTTCCCATCGGGAGTGACGTGGAAGTGATGGTCCTCGAGGTCGACGACTCAGGCCACCGGATCCGACTGAGTCGTAAAGCAATCCTGGACGCCAAGGAGAAGAGCGAGGTCCGCGAGTACGCAGAGCGCCAGGACCAGGCGCAAAGTGAAGGA
Organism: uncultured Acidobacteriota bacterium; assembly: GCA_963697355.1. Classification (GTDB taxonomy): domain Bacteria; phylum Acidobacteriota; class Vicinamibacteria; order Marinacidobacterales; family DATDRI01; genus CAVONV01. The sequence continues at coordinate 22,479 of CAVONV010000009.1, read as the reverse complement.
TTCGGATCTCTCGCTGACACACTCCGTTCTGCGATTGAGCGGCCAGAAGGTGAAACCGAGTCATGACAGCAGATGTCACCTCAATGACAAAGCTCCAGACGAATCCGTCGGATATGCTCCGGCCGGGTTCGGCAACAGCCACCCAGTAAGTGGGCACCCGCTTCATACCATCCGCGGCTCGCGTCAGCGAGCTCGTCGGGAAGCGCGGGCCCGGACCAACTCTTCGTCTTCGCGTCGTATGCCTCACCCGAGTTCGGATACACAACGATAGGCTTATCTGTAACGGTTCGGACGGCCTTCACAAGGCTGAGAATGTGCGTAGGTGCCGTACAGTTGATTCCAATCGCCACAACGCTTGGTATTGAATCAAGCTCCTCCACGCACCGGACGATCGGAGTGCCGTCACTGATGTGTTTGCCGTCGCGGCAGCTGAAGCTGAACCACGCATTGGCTCCGGGTGTCTCTGAAAGCAGCTTGGCAAGGGCGCGCGATTCCACAAACGAAGGTATGGTTTCGCAAGCCAATAGATCAGCGTCGGTTTCGCACAAAATCTCCCACCTGCGGCGATGGAAGTGGACGAGTGCATTTTCATCGAGATCGTAGTCGCCGGTGAACTCTGCGCCATTGGCAAGGTAGGCGCCGTAAGGCCCGACGCTTGCGGCGACGAGCGGCTTCAGCCTCCCGGCTCTGTTTGATGCCGCCGCCCAAAAGGAGTCTCGTTCGTCGGTGGCGATTCCGACGGCTCTACGGATCCGTTCTTCAGCATCGGCCTCCGAGGCGCCTTGGCTCATGAATCCCTGAAGGGTCGCCTGGTAGCTGGCACTGATGATGCAATCGGCACCGGCCTCGAGGTAGTCTCGATGGACCTTGGCAATCGATTGCGGCGCTTCCTCGAGCAGTCGGGCGGACCAGAGCGAATCGTCCAGATTGAAGCCGGCATACTCCAGCTCGGTTGCCAGACCGCCGTCGAGGACGAGAATGCCTTGTTGTTCCAAGAACGGTTCGATGCAAGTTTCTTCCGCCATGTCTCTCCAAGAAAAGATTACCACGCGTAATTCAAGGACGGGTAATGAATATTTGCTGCGCGTATTGTGACAAATATCAATTACCTGATATGAAGATTAAGCCCTAGTCTCGGACGAATCCCAGGACATGGAAGACTGTCCCTTTTCTTGCAGTAGACCGTGCCCGCGCCCGTGCCCAGCACGCTGCACCAAAGCGCTGGTCTGTGGCACATACGATGCAAACGGTTTTCAATGGGAACCCATCGGGCTCGGGCGGGGGAACGGGCTCGGAAACGGGCACGGGAGAAATCAGGTTTTCGCTTCTGTAAAACGATAGCTGACATGAAGATTCGGCATCTTCATGGTTTCGGGTGAATCTCTGATTCATCGAAGACTGTCCCCGAATTACCGCGCCGTTGACGTGCTTGTCCTATAATCGGGAGACGATGAAGACGAGACCTGGAGGTGAAAACAGTAGTAACGCATCTTTGAAGGCGGGGCTAGAGTCCCTTCGTGAACGCTACGACGCGAGCTACCTCTCTTCCGATCCTCTCCAGTTCCTGCATCGCTACCAGCATCCCGAAGATCAAGAGATCGTGGGGCTCATCGCCTCCTCACTCGCATTCGGAAATGTGGCCACGATTCACCGGAGCGTCGAGGCGGTCCTCGCTCGTTTGGGTCACTCTCCAAGTCTTTACGTGAAACGACTCGAGCCCCGCGAAGCGCTCCTCTCGTTCTCCGGATTCAAACACCGGTGGATAACGGGGCGTGATGTCGTATGTCTTCTGTTCTTCGTACGGCAAATGATTGAACGTTCGGACTCGACCGGGGGGTTCTTTCGTGATGCTCTCTATGACGACACAGACTTGAGAACAGTACTGTCCCGGTTTTCCACCAACGTGCTGGATTTGGATCATGGGGGTCTCTATCGAGCAAGAAAACTCCCCGAGCGCGCCGGTGTCCGTTATTTTTTCCCCGACCCGGCGGCCGGTAGTGCCTGCAAACGCCTCAATCTTTTTCTTCGGTGGATGGTGCGTCCCAATGACGGGTTGGACCTCGGACTTTGGAATTTCGTTTCTCCGTCAAGTCTAATCATGCCACTTGATACGCACATCGCCCGTATCGGAATCTACCTCGGTTGGACACAACGAAAGACAGCAGGATGGAACATGGCCCTGGACATCACCCGGGCTCTTGGTCGAGTTGACCCGAAGGACCCCGTCAAATACGACTTCGCACTTTCGCGCATGGGGATCCTCGAGAAATGCCCACGTCATTCCCGGAAGCAGCACTGTGACTTGTGCGAGCTCAGAAGATGGACGGGTCGTAAATGATCTCGAGTCCGACGTTCCGGCCGCTCCGGTGGCTCATAGGAGGCCATCGGCAAACACTGGCAGGCCATCTCACGCGGTCCAGACTCACCTGGAGTGCCCCCACTGAAGATGTCGTGGTTGACGCCCCTGATGAGGTGCGAATACTGTTGCGCGCGAGTTGGCAGTCAGAAGCACGTCGGGAGCATCCGGCGTTACTACTGATACACGGACTGGAAGGTTGTGACCGTTCTGCCTACATGTTGAGTACGGGGGAGTGGGCCTATCGCAACGGATGGCACGTGGTGCGCATGAACATGAGGGGATGCGGCGACGCACTCGAGATCTGCCCTCGCCTCTACAACGCGGGTGTGACAACTGACCTCTTGGCCGTTCTCGAATGGTTGGCATCCGAGGTGAATCACATCTCTATCTGTGGATTCTCACTCGGAGCGAATCTCGCACTATTAACCTCAGCAAGGCACTGCGAGACCGTTCCAGAGAGCGTGCAAGATGTTGCCGCGATCTGTCCCCCACTTGACCTCTCCGCTGCGGCCGATGCGCTTGCCCATGCTCACAATCGTCTTTACCAGCTCTATTTCATAAACAAGCTCAAGTCGTCTTACATCCGAAGACAGAAGCTGTTGCGAGATATCTACGCACCCGGTCAAGCGCAAGGGTGTCGCACCATCCGCGAGTACGATGATGCCGTCGTTGCACCGTACAGTGGATTCGAAGACGCGGAGGACTACTACAGGCAATCGAGCTCAGGGCCTCATCTCACGTCGTTGGAACGCCCCACCCTCATTCTCTCATCGGCCGACGACCCCATGATCCCCGTTGAAAGTGTTGTCCGTTGGGCGGTTCCGACTTGTGTCAACCTGGAGATCACGTCTACGGGCGGTCACGTCGGATTCGTCGGACAAACTCGGGCGCCGGGACGATTCTGGGCCGCCGAGAGAGTGATGCATTTTTTCGACCAGAACCGTTTCTAAGTCAGGCGAATAAAGGACTAACACGTCCTTCTACTCATTCCTCTATTCCCGAGTTCCTGGATTCCTGATTTCTGGATTTCATTTTGACGTAGGGATGATCCCACAGAAACTACTTGAATCAGCGTCTACGATTTCCTGACCTGGCAGGGGGAAAAACTTCGCGAAGAGGTTTTGCAGTAACTTCTATGGAGTCTTGCCTGGTGGTGCCGGCGGAGGGGCGCTCCGAAGCGGAGGCACTGGACCAACGACTCTACCCTGTTGTGCGCGTTTCACAAGAGCTAACTTCTGTCGCTCGAGGGCCTTTCGTTGGATCGCATTGCGTCGAGACATTTTGTGTTCCGTTGGAATGGATTTGTGGGATTTCTGCATCTGCTCCCCCCAAAAATTAGGCCATCGTTGGACAAGAAGTGTTATAACTTTAAGGGCGTTGAACTCGTTTGTCAAACTCGAGTCGGAACGAACGAAGAATATCGTACGTGTTTTTTTCTTTAGAGTGATTTGTCTCGAGGAATTTCTCGCGATTTTCTTAGATCCAATTCTCTCAACTTCATGAACTTCAAAAAGACATAGAAAGAATTCATTACGGAGATGAACAACCCCACTACTCCGTCCATGAACCCTCTTTTTAGTACGAAATTCTTCAAAAAGACGAACGGCGGGAAAACCAAAGCGGGTACCAGCCCTCCCCTGCGACCCGATTCCCACATTTGCTTTGCCGCAAGCGTTGCGTAGTAGTTCAACCTCTCGACGTGATCCGAGATGCTTTCGTAGGAGTGATGGAGGATCTCCCCTTTGAGCGTTCCAACCGCGCCGTCGACTCGAACCGATTCGTGAACCCACCTCCCTTCCCACTGAGCTTTTCGTCGATCAAACAGGCGGAGCTGGTGGTCAGGGTACCAAGCGGTACTACGAATGAAACGACCGAGGTAATAGCTGATCCGCGGGATTCGATAACCGGCAGCAACGAAGCCAGAACGATTCAACGCTTGAATCTCTTGCGCCAGCTGATCGGTCACCCGCTCATCGGCATCGAGAGACAACAGCCAGTCGTGAGTCGCTTGGCGAACTGCGAAGTTCTTTTGCTCTACAAAAGAGGTAAAACCATGCTCGAGGACACGCGCCCCCCGGTCTTTGCAGAGTTGAATCGTACCGTCGGAACTCCCACCATCCACGACGACGATTTCATCGGCCCAGGAAACGCTGTCAAGAGCCGCACCGATGAGCTCTTCTTCGTTTTGGGCGATGATTACGGCAGATATCTTCTGCGAGGATTCCACGGCAGGAATATACTAACAGATGCTAGAGGGACTGTCCCCTTAGTGGACTGTCCCCCTCACCGGTTTGACGACTAGTTCTTCTAGCGCACCGTGATGTTGCGTCGATCCAGCACCGTACCCTGCGCCCGCTGAAACTCGACGAGGGCCTTATTGTAATCAATGAGTGCAATGACCTCGTTTGCCTCGGCCTCGGTCAGGTCGCGTTGGGCTTGCACGATGAAGAAGCTGGTCGACATACCGACCTCGAACTTCTTCTCTTCGGCATCGAGCCGCCGTTGTGCGAGCTCGCGGGCCACTCGGGTCGTCTGGATACGTTTACGGTTCGTGTCAACGGCGCGCGCGGCTCGGCGAACTTCCTGGGCAATGAGGAGCTCCTGACCCTCGATGGTCGCCCGCTGCTGCCGGAACGCAACCTGCGCTTGAGCGTGCTGGGATATTTCGCTGCTGTGACCGATGGGATAGCTAACCTGCAGGCCGACGGACCAATTTCTAAACTTGCCTCCGAACATTTGCTCGAGAGCATCGGAGTATCCACCGGGTATCTCCGCAATGGGTGCTCCAGCAAACTCGTCCCGGATGAACCTTGTTCCCCCGAGACCGGTGTAGTTCAAGGAGCCCACCAGATCGACTTGCGGCCGGGTTTGATTGCGCGTGTAACGCACGTTGTAATTTTGGGTATCCAAGTTGGCACGACTTTGGTCCAGTTCGGGTCTTCGCTCGAGCGCGATGCGAACCGATTCATCCGCATCAATCTCGAACTCGGTCTCGATCGGCTCATCCGTCGGTTCGAGTGCCGTGGTCCAGAAATCGGCAGATCCCGGATCATTGATGAGACGCTTCAACCGATCTTCGTTGTTCCCGATGGCCTCCTGAGAGACGATGACAGCTTCCTCACGTCTCGCCACTTCGGCCTCCGCCTCGAGAACATCGATCGGCGCCATGGTCCCCACTTCGACTTGAATGCGGTTGTTTCGGAGAAGATTCTGGGCCAATTCCAGGGATCTCTCGGCGACCTCGAGCCCCCGGATGCTTTGAATGAGGTCCAAGTAAGCCACCATCACGTCACGAACGATATTCATCACTTGAGTTTCGAACTGGTGTCGTGCAACGCGCTCGTTGTTGTTAGCGGAAACGACACGCTGTTGGTTAGCGTTGAGATTGAGGTTTCTGAGCAGAGGCTGCTGGACCTGCGCGCGAATGCCCGAATCGAATTGAGGATTGTAAGTCCAAAAGGCGCTGTTGGTCGTCGATTGCAGGTTCTCGAAACTGACGCTGTAACCCAACCCGAAGGAAAGCTGCTGCTGCCAAGTAAAGTCATAAGTCGAACGAGCTGTTTCGCTCACCAAGGCGCCGGTGAGCTGGTTGTTGGCGGGACTCTGACTTTCAAAGGTATTGATGGCGGCTGAGAACAAGGGCTTGAACGCGCCCCGCGCGACGCCCAGGTTCTCCGCTTGGACTTGGGTGTTCAACCGTGACACGACAATGTCCAGGTTGTTCTCCAAAGCCATGTCGATGGCCTGATCCAGCGTCAACGGTGACTTGTTGAGATCCTGAGCCGTCGTCCAGGGAGCGATACCAAGGGCAACGGTCAAAGCAATGCTCATAGCCAAAAATCGTTGTTTCATCACGATGTCCTCTTGATTACGACAAGGTCCGTCTCTTGAACCTCGGGCTCGGACCACCCATCGGGGATTGTCCTACTGTAAATACGTTTACCACGAACGCTTTGTTTCAACTTGAGTACCCCGATTCACAATTACGGTCAGGTCAGCACCGAGAAAGCCGATGCATCCCGACTGGCTGCGTTGCTCGTCGGTCATATATCCAGATATTACTCACTCCTCGCGCCTTGCCAGCCCGGCGCCTTGGCTTTCTCGGTGCGTGACCGCAATTATGAACCGTGGCACTGAGTATTCTAGTACGACTGAGAAGCAGTTGCAGCACCGACCCGATCTGAATACTCTCTCCCCATGAATCCAGATGAACTCGTCAGTCTAGCACGCGAACAAGGTGCCTTGCTCGAAGGCCACTTTCTCCTCTCTTCCGGCCTCCACAGCCCGGCCTATTTTCAGTGTGCCCGGCTTCTGGAACGCCCCGACATCGCGTCCCGGCTCGGATCTGCTCTCGCCGACAAAATCACGGTGGACAAGGTAGATTTGGCGATTGCTCCTGCTCTAGGAGGCATTCTGGTGGCCCATGAGGTGGCCCGGGCCCTTGGCGTCAGAGCGCTCTTTGCCGAGAGGGATCCATCAACGGGTGGCCTCACGCTCAGGAGAGGCTTTGCGCTCCAACCCGGCGAGAGGGCCCTGGTCTTGGAGGACGTGGTGACTACCGGAAAGTCCCTGAAAGAGACCATGGATGTGGTTAGAGCCCATGGAGGCGAGGTGGTCGCTACGGGAGCTCTGGTGGACCGCAATCCCGGCGATCTCCAGCTAGATGTTCCATTTAGCGCTATAGCCCGTCTCGAGTTCCCGACGTACGACCCATCGATTTGTGCTCTGTGCCAATCCGGGTCCCAACCCGTCAAGCCCGGGAGTCGCCCACCATCGGCGAGCAAGACTTCCTCCTAGACATGCCTCTCTACCGCCTTACGGTTGCCTACGACGGAACCGGCTACCGAGGATGGCAGGTACAGCCGGAAGGGCCCACAATCCAGGGACGGATCCAGCAGTGTTTGGAGCGCATGGCAGGCCACCCTGTAAGCCTTATCGGGGCTGGACGAACGGACGCTGGGGTCCATGCATGGGCTCAGGTCGCTCACGTCCAGCTCGACCGATCTATCCCCCCTGACGGGCTTTTAAAGGGCCTGAACTCGCTTCTCCCGGAGGATATCCGTGTCCGGCAGGCCGATCATGCTCCTGAGGGATTTCATGCCCGCTACAGTGCGCGGTCCAAGACCTATCACTACTATCTGGACCGGTCGCCGGTGGCTCTGCCGTTCCGGTCCCGCTTTACCCACCACTGTCCTCATCCGCTGGACCGGAGAGCCATGGAGAAAGCTGCCGCTCTCTTCTTGGGGCGTCACGATTTCATCGCGTTTGCCGCCTCATCGAGCGAGGTCAAAACAACCGATCGGGAGTGCATGGCCTCACGTCTGTATGAACGCGGCCACGAATTGGTCTACGAAGTCAAGGCGGAGGGTTTTCTTCACCACATGGTCAGAAACATCGTAGGCACACTGCTCGAGATCGGCCGCGGAAAGATGCCCGCCGAGACCGTTGAGGACCTTTTTGCGTCCCGCGACCGACGTTTGAGTGGCCCCACCGCCCCCGCCCGCGGCCTCCACCTCATGGAAGTCGAGTATTAAAGAGGCCAGAGGCCAGTCACCAAAGGCGAGTTATCAGTGAACAGTGAACAGTTACCAGTGAACACAGATCAGAGGTCAGTGCTGAAGAAGAGGCCGGTGGCCGTTGAAGGCAGTGGCCAGAAATCAAAGGCCAGTCCGTCTATGCATTGCTTAAAGCGGTCTCGCCGAAGTCGGTGGCAATGAATTGGCACCACCGACGGAGGCGGAAGCCAACAGAGTGACGCAGCGAAGGCGGGTGACCAGTTTGTTCGCCAATCCAGTCCACATAGCGGTCCAGACAACCGTCTTCTCAGGTTCTTGAGCACTTGGGTACTTGAGTACTCGGGTTCCTTCCATGGGGCTCTAGTTTTCCTACAGACTCCGCCCTCAATTTTGCTATTCTTGAAAGTTACCCATGCGGAAGAAGAAAACTACTGTGCAAGACAACTCCAGGGGCTCCCATCTCCAAATCCGCGGAGCCCGGCAAAACAACCTCAAAAGTATTGACATCGATCTGCCGTTGGGCCACTTGATCGCCATTACGGGCGTTTCCGGCTCCGGCAAGTCCTCGCTCGCTTTCGACACGATCTACGCGGAAGGCCAGCGCCGATACGTAGAGAGCTTCTCGACCTATGCCCGTCAGTTCCTCGACCGGATGGATAAGCCGCCGGTAGATTCCATCCAAGCAGTACCCCCAGCGATCGCCATCGATCAGAGCAACCCGGTCAAAAACTCCCGCTCCACGGTGGGGACAATGACCGAGATCAACGATCATGTGAAGCTGCTCTTTTCGAAAACCGCGGAGCTCTTCTGTCGAGGCTGTGGAGAACGAGTGGAACGGGAGACCGTAGACACCGTCTTCGAAAAACTCGCGGCCAGCCATGCTGGAGCTCGAGTGTACCTTAGCTTCCCTCTTCAAATACCCCAAAAGGCCGATATCAATGAAGTGGAAACCAGCTTGCGTCGGCTAGGCCTCAGGAGGGTACTCAAAGCGGATGAAGCGGTGGAAATATCCGCCTACATCCTCTCCAGATCCATAGGGATGCTCCAAGTACTGGTCGACCGTACAACCATCGACGACAGCCGTCGTCGAAGGATCGTCGAGTCCATCGAGCAAGCGTTCCACTTCGGCAAAGGGCGTCTCAGCGCCCATGTAGAGTCCGAGAACGGCCTTCAAGCGATCTCTTTCAGCGAGGACTTCCACTGCCCAACTTGCGATATTCACTATCCCGATCCGACGCCTAATCTCTTTTCCTTCAACAATCCCTTGGGCGCATGCGAGTCCTGCAAGGGATTCGGCCGCACCATCGGGATCGATCTCGATCTCGTCGTCCCAGATCCTCGAAAAACGCTACGACAAGGCGCCGTGAAACCCTGGACCACTTCCTCCTATAGCGAAGGCCAGAGCGATCTCATGGCGTTTTGCCGAAGGAAACGAATTCCAACGGATACTCCATGGCAAGAGCTCTCGCAAGAACATCGTCGTCTCATCACTGAAGGAGACGAGAGTTTCTACGGCATCCAAGGATTCTTCGGCTGGCTCGAGGGACGCACCTACAAGATGCATATAAGAGTGCTTCTCTCCAAATACCGAAGCTATGTGCGTTGCATCGCGTGCGGCGGGACGCGCTTCAAGAACGGGACTCTTCTGTATCGCCTCGATGGCAAGACCATTGCCGAAATCTACGAGATGAACGTGGACCGCGCTCTCGAGTTCTTCGTTTCCCTACCGCATCGAGATACCGACAAAGTGACTCGGATGTTGCTGGACGAGATCTCCAGCCGACTGACTTATCTTCGTGACGTCGGCTTGGGATACCTCACTCTCGCTCGGCAGTCCCGCACGTTATCTGGAGGTGAGGTACAGAGAGTCGATTTGACGACGGCACTCGGCTCGTCTCTCGTCAACACGCTGTACGTATTGGATGAACCTTCCGTGGGTCTACACCCGAGAGATACGTCGCGATTGATGGACATTTTGAAGAAGCTCCGCGACAACCGGAACACGATCGTCGTCGTCGAGCATGAGACGGAGGTCATCAAGAGGGCTGATAAGGTCGTCGACCTCGGCCCAGGTGCGGGAGAACGCGGCGGCTCTCTTGTCTTTTACGGAACGCCGAAGGAGTTGGTGACATCCCACTCCTTGACCGGAAAATATCTGTCCGGCAAGCTCCGCATCCCTTTCAGCCACAACCGTCGTAAGCACCTGCCGGGTCGAGAGATCCGAATCGTGGGCGCGCGCCAAAACAACTTAAAGAATATCGATGTCACCATACCACTAAGAATGATGGTAGCCGTCACCGGGGTCTCGGGATCCGGAAAGAGTACGCTGGTCGAGGACATTCTCTACCGTGGTCACCAAAAACGGAAAGGCGCAGGCGGCGGGACTCCCGGCGAGTGCGATCGGATCGAGGGCCTCGATTCCATCCACAATATGGTGCTCGTCGATCAATCACCGATCGGTAAGACCCCTCGCTCCAACCCCATCACCTACATCAAAGCCTTCGACTCCATCCGACGCCTCTTCGCAGCGACGCCCATGGCGCTTGGACGAGGCTTCACCGCAAGCACATTCAGCTTCAACGTCGATGGAGGACGATGCCCTCTATGTTCGGGAGAGGGCTTCGAGAAGGTCGAGATGCAATTTCTCTCGGATGTCTATGTGACGTGCGAGTCCTGCGTCGGATCTCGATACAAAAAGGAAGTACTGGAAATCCGCCACCGCGGCAAGAATATCAAAGATGTTCTGGACATGACGGTGACGGAAGCACTCCGCTTCTTCTGTGATGAAGACAAAGTCGTCCGACCTCTCGAGGTCCTTCGCGAGGTCGGATTGGGTTATCTCCGGCTCGGCCAACCTATCAACACCCTATCGGGTGGTGAAGCGCAACGGCTCAAACTCGCGGCACACATGGCCGGCACTGACGCGACGGGAACACTCTTTCTCTTTGACGAGCCCACCACGGGGCTTCATTTTGACGACATCCGCGTTTTGCTTTCCGCCTTCGAGAAACTTATCGAACGCGGAGCCAGCATTCTCGTCATCGAGCACAATATGGATGTCGTCAAAAATGCGGACTGGGTCATCGACCTCGGTCCCGAGGGTGGCGACGGCGGGGGAACGATCGTATGCACCGGCCCACCAGAGCATATCGCTCGAACCGATTCTTCCCACACGGGACGACATCTGGCGCCTTTCCTCGACGAATCGCCTCCGCTGGTCGAGACATCTCCCCTCACCCGTGGCGCCGACACCAACGGAGATTCCATACATATCTTGGGAGCACGCCAGAACAACCTGAAGAATCTCACGATTGACATCCCACGGGACCAACTCGTCGTGGTCACGGGTCTCTCGGGTTCGGGAAAGAGTACCTTGGCCTTCGACATCTTGTTCGCGGAAGGGCAACGTCGGTTCATCGAGAGTCTGTCCGCCTACGCGCGACAATACATTCATGTCCTGGACAAGCCTGAAGTCGACCTTGTCATGGGCATTCCCCCCACGGTTTCCATCGAGCAACGGTTGACCCAGGGAGGTCGGAAATCGACGGTGGCGACGGCGACCGAGATCTACCATTACCTCCGCTTACTCTATTCGAAAGTAGGAGTCCAACATTGCGTCCGGTGCGACATCCCCATTACGCCACAAACGGAAGACCAGATAGCGGGCGACATAGAAAGACGATTCGAAGGACGGCGTATCACTTTGTTGGCACCTCTCATCAGGGCACGAAAAGGATCTCATCGAGAGGTGCTGGAAAAAGCCCGAAAGGACGGATTCGAGACATTACGCATCGACGGCAAGGTGATGCCTTCCGGAGAGGCACGTCCCCTGCGACGCTACGTCGAGCACGACATCGAAGCCGGCGTGGCCACACTCAAGGTCCAGCCTCCACTGACCGCTCACGACCGAGCCGCGATCCGTCGGACACTCAACGTCGGACGAGGGGCCATGGTCGTCGCATCGGGACGTGACACGAGATATTACAATTTGAAGCGCGCCTGTCCGCGATGCGAGACCAGTTACGAAGAGCTCGATCCACGACTCTTCTCATTCAACAGCCGCTACGGCGCCTGTCGTTCCTGTCGAGGCATGGGATTTGCCGATGAGATCGATCCGGATCTACTGGTCCCCGATCCGTCTCGTTCGCTTCGTCAGGACGCCGTCGTGCCCCTGTCTCGCTGCTCACCCCGTGGCGGACCGAGAGCCGCCCGACTCGAACGAATGGCGAAACGTCTCTCGATAGATCCGGAACGTCCTTTTGCCAAGATCGGCAAGCGACAGAAACAAAGACTTCTATTCGGGACCGACGGCGTAGAGGGCGCCATCCCTTATCTCGAGAGGGCGACTCTAAACGCGAGTGGCGAGCTACGGGAGTATCTCGAACAATTTCGCTCGCAGTTGACCTGCAGCGAATGCGGCGGGTCTCGACTCAACCCGCCGGCCCGTTCGGTGCGGGTCGCTGGTCTGGCTATTCACGAGCTGACGGACATGACCCCCGACAAAGCCCTTGGATTCTTGCACAAAGCGGGGCTCGACCGCGACGCTCGCACGCGCATCATTTCTGAGAGCATCTTGAAAGAGATTACCGAGCGGCTGTCCTTTCTGACTCAGGTCGGGCTTTCCTACCTCCAGCTGTCGCGTCCGAGCAACACTCTATCCGGTGGTGAGGCCCAGCGTATCCGTTTGGCGTCGCAGCTCGGCTCGAACCTTCGCGGTGTCTGCTACATTCTCGATGAGCCGACGATCGGCCTCCATGTTCGTGACAACCGGATACTCTTGAGCACCTTGCGCAATCTTCGGGACCGAGGCAACTCTGTCGTCATCGTCGAGCACGACGAGGACACCATCCGAAGCGCCGATCACGTCATCGACTTGGGTCCTGGTGGTGGCACCCAAGGCGGAGAAATCGTGGCCACCGGATCCCCCGCAGACATTCAGAAGAACCCGTCGTCCTTGACGGGAAGTTGGCTCCAGCGCCGCAACGAAGCGCCAACGAGCAACGGGAGAACGCTTCGAGGCTGCGGTTTCATCGAGATCGAGGGTGTTAGTGAGCACAACTTGAAGAGTCTCAACCTGCGCGTGCCCGTCGGTCGCCTCACCGTCGTCACCGGTGTCTCCGGCTCCGGCAAGAGCACACTGGTTCGAGAGGTCCTTCATCGAGCCGTCAGGCGCCGGCTGACGGGGACCGGGGGCAAGGTCGGCCGTCACGAGAGCATCACCGGCATCGAGCACTTCACCAGGACGCTCGAAGTGGACCAACGTCCCATCGGCAAAACGCCGCGCTCCAATCCGGCATCCTACGTCGGGTTCTTCGATGACATCCGAAAGATGTTTGCTTCCACACCGGAAGCGCGCATGCTCGGCTACAACCCGGGCCGCTTCTCCTTCAACGTCAAGAAAGGTCGTTGCGAAGCCTGCGCGGGACAGGGTCGCATCAAAATGGAAATGAGCTTTCTTCCCGATGTCTTTGTCCACTGTGAAGCCTGCCAGGGCCGCCGCTACACTCCCGAAACACTATCCGTGAGCTACCGCGGCAAGAACATACATGAAGTGCTGGAGATGACGATCGCCGAAGCGGCTGAGTTTTTCATGCCTGTCCAGTCCATTTACCGCCCGCTACGAATTTTGAACGACATCGGTCTCGGCTACCTCCATCTCGGCCAACCCTCGAACACGCTTTCGGGCGGTGAAGCCCAGCGCGTCAAATTGGCCTACGAGCTGGCCAAACCGAGCCGAGGGGCGACCCTTTACGTTCTGGATGAACCGACAACGGGTCTTCACATGGCGGACACCGAACGACTCGTTCGAGTTCTGCAGTCCCTCGTCGACCGAGGGAACACCGTCGTCGTCATCGAGCACAACTTGGACGTCATCCAGTCAGCGGATTGTGTGATCGATCTCGGACCCGAAGGGGGTGAAAAAGGAGGGAGAATCGTCTCCTGGGGACCGGTCCAGAAGCTCCTCCGATCCCGCCGATCCCATACCGCGCGTATCCTGCGCGAGCATCTCGAAGCGCATGCCGCTCCAAGCCCCGCTTAGGACCACATCTTTCTTGCCCCTGCCCCTGCCCCTGCCCCTGCCCCTGCCCCTGCCCCTGCCCTCTGCCCTTGCCCTTGCCCTTGCCCTTGCCCTTGCCCGTTGCCCGTTGCCGTTACCGTTACCCCTGCCCCGGAGGAGTGAATTGAGCTTCCACTCAACCCCTATTGGTTGTCCACCCGTTCACGTTTATAATCTCCCCACGTCCTATTCAGGTGGTCCCGGATGCCCTCGGAGTCCCAATGACAAAACTAGATGCGGCGCTACCCTGCTGGCTCCTTCTCGCCGCGACCATGGTCGGCCAAGAAGAGGGCAAACCCGCCTGCACCCACAAGAAATGGCTCGAGGACCCCGCGAAGTATGAGGAGATGCTACGAACCGCCGAAGTCGTTTCGCACGAAAAGGTCGGAATGGGAGTGACAGCCCCGGTAAAGGTGACTCTTCGCAACGAGGGACAGACGTTCCATGCCGTTTTCAAACCCATCAAGCGGGGCCGTCAAAAGGGTTTTTGGGAAAGCTATCAAGCCGAGATCGCGGCCTATCGGATGGACCGAATGCTCGGTCTCGATATGGTACCGCCCACCGTTGAAAGGGAGATTGAAATCTATCGGGGGTCACTGCAGCTATGGGTCGACGACTGCCGCCTTTTGGCGGAAGCCCAAGAGGCATCTCAATCGCCGATTTGGATGCGGCAGTATGCGGTGATGAGGATGTTCGACCTCTTGATCCACAACGACGATAGAAACCAACAAAACATCTTGGTTGATCCCCATCCCCACATCATCCTCATCGATCATTCACGGGCTTTCATTGCCGGCTCGAAGATCTTCGAGAATCCCGGCAAGTACCCAGTGAAGTTCGATCGCGCTATCGTCAACAAAATCCGGTCTCTCGAGCTCGATGACCTGCAAACCCATCTCGGTTCGATTCTGCCCAAGAGTCAGATTGGGGGCATCCTCAAACGACGCGACCTGCTCCTCGAGCACCTGGACGAGATTATCGAGCAAAGAGGGGAAGAGGCCGTGTTCTTCCCAAACTTAGGGACGAGGTGAGCTGGACCCTTTCCAATACCCGGGCCTCGTCTTGACCTCCGCCCCGGATTTCTTGACTTTGACCTCGAGCTCGTGCCAGCCCTCGCGGTCGACGCCGGTTGGAAAGTACGACAGCAGATAGCGGGTTTTCACCTCCGATAGAACCTGTTGGAACGCCTCCTGCAACAGCGACGGCGATTCCGTGTACAACAAACCACCCCCCGTTAGTCTCGCGAGCTCCTCGAGGAACTGAATCTCGGGGGCAACGGTTCCCTTGCGACGAGACACAAGCCCGCTCTTCATGTTCTGGGCCATGATGTTCGCTCGATCCGGACCCTCATCCGGTGGAGGCGATTGCGTGGTCACGGCATACACCACGGCGTTCGACTCCCGCATGAACTCGAGAACCTCGACATCGGACAACCAGCTGGAGGTATCCCGCCCATCGGTGAACAGTAGAAGAAGAGGTCTCTCCTCCTCGTCGATGATCCTCAAACCGGCATAGAGGCCGTCGTACAACGCCGTCATCCCGAAAGCTTCGGTCAGGGCTAGAGCTTCGACCACCGCGCTCACGTCCCCGTCGAGCCCACCACCGAGTTGGAGGCAGGTGGAAAGTGTCAAGAGAGCCGCACGGTCGTTCTCATTCAGACCATCTAAGAACGCCCGCGCCGCTGCTTTCAAGTGGTGGTGCTTTTCCCCGCGAACGCTCTCGCTCGTATCGAAGACGAGGACGGTGCTTAGCGGTACGGCTTCCGGCTCGACCAACCGGATTTCCTGCCGGACGCCGCTGTCATAAACCTCAAAATCCTCCACCGTCAAGTCCAGCAAGGCATTCCCATCCTTTGCAACGAAGACGTCCAGTTGAACGGCATCCACATCGATGCGGAAGACCGGCGTCTGCTGGCAACACATGACGGACACCAGCAGTGCATTTAGTATCACCGAAGCACCTCACTCCGAAGTTGTTCGACCAGATGCACGAACTTATCTCTTCTGCAGATGTAATCCCAAAGGCCTCCTTGGGGATTTCGAGGATCGATGTCCAACCGAAGGCCCTGCTCCAAGACCTTGCGGCTCTCGGCGTCATCACCCGAACGACGCAGTGCGTGACTCAACGCCAAATAGAAGAGCTGCCAATCACTCTTCGCACGAACGGCGGCCCGGTAATGTTCCAGGGCCTCATCGATCCGATCCTCTTGCTCATGGACGCGACCGGCGAACAAATGTGCCATCCCTAGATGTGGAGACTCCGGAGCATTCTTCTGGATCCACTCGAACCGGCGCAACGCATCGTCGTCCTTTCCATGGTAGTGGAGAACTCGGCCCAGCCTGAGATGTGCCTCGACGAGCTCCGGGTCTTCTTCCAACGCCTTCTTGTAGAAATCTTGGGCACGCTTCATATGTTGGCGGATATCGGACTCGAAGCGCCTCCACCATTTGAAGTGTTGTTGCTCCTCAAAGGACATTGACGTCAACGATCCCACGGGTCGCTTCAAGGATCGACGTCCCAGGAAATCACCCAGCGACTCATGAACGGTGCCGAGAGCCAGCAAGATCTCCGGATCTTTGGGAAACTCCCTCAAGGCGGTTTCCAAAACCGCGGTGGCGGGCTCTTCTTCCAGTTTGTTTTGATAGAAATAGCCGAGAGCAAGGAGCCAAAGCCGCCTGAAGCTCTTGTCTCCAATGTGGCTACAAATGGAACGGGCCGCCGTCCAGTGAGCCTCTTGCATCGTCCGGTTCACGCTCGTTGGAATTCAGGATGGCGACTTGCGTGTGGAGGAGAACCGCCGCCTGGAGATCGGCTTCCGACACGGACCACTCCGGAAAGAGTTCCTTCAGCTCATCGGTGAATCTGGGTAGCTGGTCACTCAAATAACCCACGGTATCGATAGGGACAGAGGCCAGCTCTTCCACCGTCCACTGAAAATCACCGGCACGATAGCGGTCGATCAACGTCCGATAGCGCTCGAACCCGAAGTTGTCCAGAGTTTGTTCGGTATGTCGAGAGCTCTTCCGACGCCGGGTCCTGTGCTCGAAGGGGAGATTCGTCCATCGGGCCGATGAACAAGCAGAACGACAAGAGAGTGCTGAAGAGGATCATCCCAGAGCCTCAGGGGGCCTAAGATCCAACAGTTTAGCTGCTGGGCGACCGAAAGACAACGCCGACCCATGCCGCCTCAGATTCGAGCGTCACATTCGAGGATGATGGATTTTGGAGTTTCGGGCTCGAAGCGCTACGATCCACGGTATGAATGGTCGATTATGGGCTCTTGTGGCTTTTTGTCTCATACTCCCGGCTCTAGCCCTCGGCAGTCAAGCGGACGAGCTCTCCCCTGAGCACCGCAAATGGCTCGAGGAAGAGGTCGTCTACATCATCACCGACAAGGAAAAAGACGTTTTTCTCACACTGGAGACCTTCGAGGATAGAGAAAGATTCATCCAGGCCTTCTGGGGTCGGCGAGACCCGAACCGCGCAACGCCGGAGAACGAGTTTCGAGACGAGCACTACCGTCGGATCGAATTTGCGAATCTCAACTTCAGCAAACAGACCTCTCGTCCCGGATGGAAGACGGACCAGGGGCGAATGTACATCATTCTCGGCAAGCCCAGGGAAAGACAGGTCTTCGAATCGTATCAATACTTAACGTATTGTGAGCTGTGGTTCTATCAAGGCGACATATCGAAAGGGCTACCGAACTTCTTCTATCTGCTGTTTCACAAGCCGCAAGACGTAGGGGAGTACAAACTCTACAGCCCCACCATCGATGGACCCACGTCCCTGATCAGAGGGACGCCTGGGTTTTCGGATGATTCCGCCAGAAGCGGTCGAAATGCTCCTGGACGTCTCCACCGACCTCGCTCACGCATCCCTGTCGTTCGATACGAGCGATTCGCCCGACTATTATACCGGCCGTCCCTCGCTCGGTGCCGACATGGTGTTACCGCGCATCGTCGAGTCACCCAAACGCGCCGTTCGCACCGACTACGCCGACGCATGGGTCCGCTACGGAAAGAGAGTCTCGTCGGACTACTCCTTCAATTTCGTGCCGAGTCGCAGCATTTTCACGACCCTGATGGGTCCGATGGGCGCTCCGTTTCTCCACTACAGTATCGAGATCGACCCGCAGCGATTTCGTACTGGAGACTGATGAGACCAAATACTACACGACGCTCGACGTGAGCCTCGAAGTCACCGACCAGGACGGAAAGCAGGTGGTGGCCAACGACAAGGAAGTCTACGTGGAGCTGACCGAGAGCCAGATCCAACAGTTCGACCGCTATCCTTTTGCCTACCAGGACGATTTTCCCATCGTACCGGGTGAGTACACGGTCACCGTGATCTTGAGAAATCGAGTGGTCCAGCAGTACACGGTGGCTGAACACAAATTAACGGTGGAGCAAATTCCGCAGAACGCACCGGGAATCGGCAACCTCATCCTGGGATTTCGAAGCGAGCAAATGGACGACACCTCGGAGGTAGGAGAGCTTCGTACGTTTCAAATCGGCAAACTTCGTATCCACCCCGCCGTAGAGGGCACTTTCACGCTGGGTGAAACCGTTCACGTACTCACCCAGGTTTTGGGAGATTCGTCGGAATCCCAGCTCGAACTGGCGCTCGTTGATGCCCAAGGTGACATCGTCTCAGAGCGTTCCGCGCCATTGGCGACCGTCCAAGGCGGAGCCCTATTGGAGTCCTTCCTCTTGACCGAGATGACCGGCGGCCGATACCGAATGCGCGGTCAGCTCGTGGCGCAAGACGGAACCGTCCTCGACGAGAAATCGGTCCCTTTCCAAGTTTCTCCGCGGACCGTCATCGCCCGCCCGTGGATTCATCGGCGTAGCTTCGATACTAATGTTCCTGGGTTGTTGCCCTTGACCCTCGGCGACCAGCTCCTGACACTCGGCCGGATTGAGCTGGCTCAGCGGGCATTGGAGGTGGCCGTGGACGCCAACAACCCTGAGCTCCCGCAGGCCAGGTGGAGGCTGGCAGGCATCTATGTCGGCTGGCGCGAGCCAGACCGCGCGTTGGAGCTTCTTCAGCCCCTGGAGGATCGGTTCCCCAACCAATACGAAGTGGTGGCTGGTCTCGGTTTCGCATTCTATTTCAAGAAGGACTTCACTCGAGCAGTCGACTATCTGGGGCGAGCCGGCACGATACGTCCGCCGGGAACTTCTTTACTCAACGCACTGGGAGAATGCCATCAGCAGCTCGGAGATCAAGCAACGGCAAAGAAGTTCTTTGAACAATCGCTCGAGCTCAACCCCAACCAAGAGGATATCAAGAGCAAGTTGGCCTCTATAGCCACCACGGCGGCCAAGAACGACTAGTGCCCCAATCGGGCTCCTGGGGCGG
The DNA here is from genome assembly GCA_963697355.1 of uncultured Acidobacteriota bacterium. Classification (GTDB taxonomy): domain Bacteria; phylum Acidobacteriota; class Vicinamibacteria; order Marinacidobacterales; family DATDRI01; genus CAVONV01. The sequence goes on along the minus strand of CAVONV010000009.1, from coordinate 3,182 downwards.
CGGAACGGAGCTCAGTTTTTCCCCGAGACCATGGGTAAGAAGTCCTCCTCGAAACGCAAGCCGAAGAAGCGGAAAGCGATCCCTCCCCCTCCCCAGCGGGAACGAAGACTCGAGCTTTCCGGGAAGAAAAAGGGCCTCTTTGCTTTCGCCACTCTCGTTGCGTTCGCTGTCATCGTCGGGCTGGCGCTCGAGATTGCGGGAGTCCAGTCGGTCAACATATCCAGGGCCCTCCTCTGGTGGGGCAACACCATTGAGGAAGAAAGAAAGGCCCGGCCAGCGGAGGAGCAACTCGCCGACGATTGGGAGGCCCACCTCAATGCTGGAATATTGAGTTTGGGATCCGAGCACTACCAGGAGGCCGAGGTCAGCTTGAGGGAAGCCATACGACTGAATCCGGAAGCGGCCGTCGCTTACAACTATCTCAGCGCGGTCTGCGCCGCCGGCGAGGGACTGGATGAGGCCATAGCCCAGGCGGAACGAGCCGTTCGAATCGACCCCGGACTAGCGATCGCGCACAACAATCTTGGGACCTACTATACGAGAAAAGGCGATCTCGACCGTGCCCAGGCGGCCATCACCAGAGCCCTCGAGCTCGATCCCCAATACCCCGAAGCCTACAACAACCTAGGAAATGTTCGGGCCAAAGCCGGCCGTCTAGACGAAGCTTCTAAGGATTTCGAAAAAGCGCTTTCGCTGAGGCCGAACTACATCGAAGCTCTCGTCAATCGCGGGCTCCTGTTGGGCGACCGCGGTCGCTTCCGGGAAGCCATCGAGTCTTTTCCCGGGCGCTCGCACTCGACGCCGACTCGGTCCCCGCGCTCATGGGGCTCGGTAGAGCACTCTTCGCCCACCGGCAGGTCAACGAAGCTAAAAACGCTTTCGAGAAGGCCGTCGAGCTCGAAGCGGACTCACCGGTTGCCTATGAATGGCTCGCTCGGTGCATGGTCGTCGACAGCAATCCGCGGAAGGCAAAGGAGGTCTTGGACCGGGGTCTCGAGGTAAGCCCCAGACACCCGTCACTCCACCATCTCTACGGCCAGATTCTTGGTCAAGAGGAGAAGTACGCGGAGGCGATCCCACACCTGGAAACAGCGATTACCGCCGCGGCTGACTTTCCGGAAGATGTGGTGGCCTTAGATGCACTCCACTACACTCTGGCCGGTGCCCTCCTGATGAGCGGGCAGGTAGACAAGGGGCTCTCCCACTTGAAACGGACCCTCTCGATCAATCCGAGAAACTTCATGGCGTTGAACGACCTCGGACTCGTCCACGAGCAACTCGGCCAACTGGAAGAGGCCGTGAAGTACTATCAGCAAGCGTTGGAGGTCGAACCCAATTTCACACCTGCCGTCGAGAATCTGAAGAGGGTAAAACAACGGATGGGTAACTCTTAGGGTCCGGATAAGAATAGGTGCCCATTTTCGGGCGTCGAGACGCCCGACGAGCACGTCGTTGGGATATGCACACTGCTACCGGCCGGCACAGGCAATAGTGAGGAATCATGATCCATGTTTTGTTGTTTGCACTTATGATGACTGTGCACGGGCTACCTCAGCTTCCCGGTATGCACGAGCGAACATTCGACAGCTCTCAGAGCGGACGGATCCGCTACACGCTTTCGATTCCCAAAGACTACGAACCCGGGCAAACTCGCCCACTGGTTCTTGCTCTCCATTACGGTGGCCAGGTCACGCCCTACTATGGAAAAGGGCTGCTCACACAGTTAGTCGAGCCGGGCTTGAAAAGCCTGGGCGCCATTCTGGTGGCCCCGGACTGCCCTTCACAAGGTTGGAACAATCCCGAGAGTGACAAGGCTGTAATGGAGCTGTTGCAGAAACTTCTCGAGAACTACTCGATTGACCACAGTCGAATCTTGGTGACGGGGTACAGCTTGGGAGGTCACGGGACCTGGTACATGGCGACTCGTCATCCGACCTTTTTTCGAGCGGCAATACCCATGGCAGGTTCGCCGGATGAAGACTCGTTGGGTAGGATTGCTGGGATGCCGATATGCATCATTCACAGTGTTGATGACCGCGTCGTCTCGATTGGTCCGGCTCGGGAGGCGGCGAAGAAGCTCAAAGCACGCAGGGCCAAGGTAGAGCTCATTGTCGCGCGAGGGGGTGGGCCACTACCAGTTCTCGGAATTCATACCCCACCCGAGAAGGGCGGCTAGCTGGATCAAGAAGAACGGAAGGAGTGAAGCAGCGGCTTTTGAGGAGTTGGCGGCCCATCTCGCCGGAGGCTGAAGGAACTTCGTCGCCACAACTTAGAAACGGTGAGGGCCGAGCGACAAAAAAGAGGGGGCCCGAAGGCCCCCACAAAGCGCAACGTCAGTCTAAGAGTTGCGAGCAATCTTAGATGGGCACCGAGGAACAGACGTCTCGGGTTCACCCATCGGACGTCATCACCAAAAGCGTTGCCGCCCTCGCCCGCGACGAGGTCCATGGTCCGACGCGGACCTTGATTGTTAGCGACGTTGAAAACATCGAGGAAAAACTCACCCACCAGATTCCTGCCGAAGTCGGCGATATATTGGACCCGCAAGTCGAGCTGACCCCAGGATGGGTTATCCACGGACCCCGACGACATCGGGGGCGATCCAGCTCCGCGTGATGCCCGCATACTCGAAGTCTGGCAGCCCCAGCGCGCTGGTTCGAGCCGGCAAGTGCCGGCTGGCTGCCTGAAACGTCTTGCTGAGCCAGAGCCCCGAGTTCCAGCGGTAGGCACCGCCCAACTCGAGTCCCATGTCGAACCGGTAGGTGAAAGCGCCCTTGAACATGTGGTTGATCAAGCCGGCTGCCGACCAAACTGATTCGGCGCCCGAGGATTGAGCCATATTACGTCACCTTGGTAGTCGGCGTTCCCATCGGAGTTGGTGTTCCCCTCGGCCCAGTTGTAGGTGTATGAAACCAACGCTTGCCAATTGTTGGAGTAGCGTTTCCGAAACGTGAGCTCCGCACCCTGATAGTTGCGCTTTCCGCCTTCCAGCGTGGCAATGACGAAGTTCGAGCCCGGATTCTCTGTGTAGCCGAAGTAGTCGAAGCCCAAGAACATGGAGTCGGGGTGATCGATGGGACCCGGATATAGCGTGGTGACGCCGTCGGTGTTGGACGCGTAGAGAGCCAGGTCGTAGTCCTCCATAATATTTCGAGTCGCTGATCGTGTAGAGCCCCTCGAAG
>CAVONV010000008.1:0-274672 GCA_963697355.1 uncultured Acidobacteriota bacterium | reverse complement strand
ACGCGGGACGATTCGAGCGGTCCTTCCGTCTGTGTCGTCAACGAGTCGTTCGCACTCAGGTTTTGGCCGGATCAGAGCCCCATCGGCAGGCGGTTGATGATGGGGAGTTATCGGCCGGAGAAATCTTGGGTGACGGTTGTCGGTGTCGCTCAGGACGTCGAGCCGGACATCCGGCGAGACTCGCCGGAGCTCCACCAAGTCTACTTCCCGGTCGAGCACGGCGGCCAGTGGAGTCGAGGCTTGGTGGTGAGAACCGCCGCCGATCCCCGTCTGTTGCTGCTCCGCTGAGAGCTGCGGTTCAGGAGCTTTCTCCAAACATCCCCATTTTCTCTGTAGCTTCCATGGATGAGCTTCTTGCCGGGTCACGCTCGCAGACGCAGTTCATTGCGTTCCTTATGGTTGCCTTTGCCTTGATGGCGCTGATCCTGGCGGCAGTGGGTATCTATGGGGTCGTGAGCACCACGGTATCGCAACTCACCCATGAGGTTGGCGTTCGTATGGCCTTGGGTGCTCGCGGTGGAGACGTCATGGCGCTCATCATGGGAAAGAGCAGCCGTCGCGATTGCTGCAGGGCTAACGCTCGGTATCCTCGGTTCTCGCCGCCACGCGTCTCCTGGGAACGCTATTGTACGAAGTCAACCCATTCGACTTGGGGACCTACGTCATACTCTCTTTGTTGCTAGCGGCCACGGTCCTGATCGCAATGACATCCCGGCCCGTCGAGCCGCGCGGCTCGATCCCTTGGAAGCGCTACGGTATGAATAGACGTCGGGGTCAGGCCAGGTCAGGCCCCAGCGGACGGAAAAATGTGGAATAGGGACAAGCGACTGGACCAGAATCCACTTCCACATCTCAAAGCCTCCTAGAACTAACGGTACAAAGTCTCCTGCTTTCCTGCCTCACTGAATCAACTCGAACTCACCCGGCCGCCAGGTCTTGTCGAACCAGGGCTCGAGCGGCCCGTAGAGTCGAATCAAGACCATCCAGCCCTTGCCGGGCACCGTCTCCACCCAGTTGCGCTCCTTGCCGGCGGGCGCTTGCGGGCCGAAGTAGAGATCCACCGAGCCGTCGTCGTTGACGATCAAGTCATCGCGCTTGTTGTTCTTGCTCGGGAATGGCTGGCTGGTCTGCAGCTCGGATCGGGTCTGGGGGTCGTAGACCACGACCGACCAGAAGTCTTTGGCCGGAACGTCGGCAGGGATGTTGAGCCGGTAGCTCTTACTCCCGTCGAGATAGTTGCCGTCTGTGTCCGTGGCGTTGTAGGCGTACTGGGACCCCACACCGACCATCTTCGCCACCATGGCCGGTGTATTCACCGTCGCGCCGTAGAAAAACATCGTTCGGGCATCGAGGTAGCGGCCGCCCTTTCCATTGTCCCTCAGCCACTCATGACTTCCGCCGATGAACGCCGTGAACCAGCCGCTTTTCTCATACAAGTAGGCCCCGGTCTCGCGGGGCCGGAACAGAATGGCCCTTGCGGTTGCGTTTCCAACCGCCACGGCGTCTTCTAGGATCGCCTTCATCCGCGCATCGGGCTGGAAGGGCTTGCCCTTCTGAATGCCGATGCCGGCGAGCAGGCCGCGCAGCTCCGGATCGATGAGACCCACCGGCTCGCGATCGATCACGGTGTGCAGTTCCTCGTAGAACTCGTAATTATTGGCATGAACCGTATTGAAAGCGACCGTGGACCCGTTGATGAACTCCATGGCGGGTGGGCTCCCCGCCTGCTCCAGCGGATAGATCTTCAAGCCCCCGCGAAACATCTGCGATGCCGCATCAGGTCTACCATCCACGAGGAAGCCCCTGAGGATGAGCCAGTTGACGTACGACGGCGAGGTGGCGGTGAAGTAGCCGTCCGGCACATCACCTTCGTAACCGCTCGGCAGGATCAAGTACTTGCCTCCTTTGCCCCGGTCCGGCCCGGGGGAGCCCATGTCGATAACGAACCGGAAGAATGCGTCATTCACGGTGCCCGGACCGCTTCCCGGCGGGATCTCCACCACGGTCGGTCCATCTCGTTCCAGGTCGAGGATCGCCGAGGCGTACACCGTGTCGGTGTTGCCGGTGAGGAACAGGGGGTTGGAGTCCATCAACTGGTCGAAGATCACGACCTGATTGGACCGCGTCGCTCCCATCTCCACCATGCCGCGTCTCATTCCCTCGACCGACGTGGCGGGAATGAAGTTCAGGAACGCTTCGACACCGCGCATGAAATCCAGGTTGTCGTAAACCTTCTGCACGGTCGTCGGCGCTGGGAAGCCCATCGAAAAAATCCAACGTACCGATCCGGGTCTCCACCTTGTCCGGTGTCATGATCGCGGGCGGTATTTTGTTGTTGTAGCCCTCGGTCGGCTGAGCCGTGGCGTCATTCGACGTGCATCCGGTGGAGAACGATGCCGCCGCCACGGCAAGAGTCAAAACGAAAAACAATCGTGCCTGCCAAGTCATTTTTGTCTCCTGTTGGTCCTTTTTCTAAGCCGCGATATGCGGCCAGCTCGCGAAGGTCACGAGTGACCCTCCCACCCATTAGCAGTCCAAACATTCCACGGATATCACGGGCAGGTGCAGCTCATAGAGTGTATTGAGTACCCCGGACAGAGCAGCCTGATCCGCGAGGCGCCCTTCGAGGACGGTTGTCGCCTGACCGTCGCGCCCGACGGAGCTCTCGACCTTCATATCTGAGAGCCGGTCCGACCAATCCGAGACCAGATGTCCCTTGACTTAGATACGGTAGGTAGCCGGACCGTCCATGGTCGGACCTTCGTCAAATCGCCGTGTCATGCCCATCATAATAGACCGCAGAAACCGAGAGCGCTTGGGCTCAAAGGGTGTAATTTGGGGGGTGTAGGACATTCGACCTTCTCACGGGAGGCCTCAAGAACGCTCATGGTCGCTAGATCGGCTCGAATGTAGCGACGATCCAGGTGTAGTGGATACTCGTCGTCGCCTCGAAGCCCGAATCGGTACCGACGAAGAGCCACACCGACCCGCTTCTATCGGTCTCCACTTCGAGTGACTCGCGCCCGCTCGATAACTGCCTCAACTCCCACCGCGGAGGCTCGCCGCACGGAACCGAGCTCGCCACATCGCCGATGGCGAGGGCGTTCTCGCCGCCGTTTGCCTGCTCGCCCTTGTCGACGTTCATGCGCCAGTCCCCGCCGCTGATCACCGCCTCGGGCTCTATCGTGGAGGCGCCCGCCTTGACGGTCACATCTTCACCGGGTGCACCGCCGACGCCAACGCATCCGTTGGGGACGCGCGTCGCGATCTCGACCGCGAAGCGCACCGTGTAGCGACGGTTGGGATCCAGCCCCGCCACTTGACCCTTGAAGTACATCCAAAGGTCATCGCTGTGGTTGTTCCCTGAAATGTACTGAGCGTTCTGGGACGTATTCAACGGTGCGGGAAGGGGGCGATGGTCGGCTTCCAGCTCATAGAAGTTGTCCTGGCCGACGGGGTAGTCCGCGAAGCCGGCGACCCAGCCTTCGGTGCCCTGGGCGAAGTCGATATGAATCGTCTGCGGTTCATCGGCTCCACAGGCTGCGAGGACCGGCAGAAGGCACAAACAAAAGGGCCAGCAACGTGCGGTGAACGCCAGTGGCACCGGGAGCCATGAGCCCCAGCGCACGACTCTCCAGATCTGAAAACCTCCTCGCGACGGGCTTTGCCGACCGTCACCCGCCCAACTTCTGGTAGTCATAGTTCTCCACGATCAGCTCGACCTCTTTTGCAGTGGTTTTACCTTTCACGAAACGGCTCCTTTTTCTGCCGAATCAGAGGAAGATCTTCCCAGATCGACCGCTCTACTTCGGAAAGAGAAGCTGCAGCTGGAGCCTGAGCTGCCAGTCGGGTCCGGAATCCGGTTTTTCTACGTTGTAGTAGGCACTGATTTGTCCGTTCATCGGTCGATTTCCAACCCGGAAGATCTTGCCTACACCGCCGCCAAACGGAACGGTCCACCTGTTGTCACTATCCGCTTCCCAATTGGCTGTGATGATGGGCGCTAACGTCAGATACCATCCTCCCGGCATGTTGTAGTTGATAAAATACTGCCAGGTGAAAAGCTTGATATCATTTTCACCCCCGCCCCCTACCGACCATACATTGCTGAACAACGAGCCTATGACCCAGTTGCCGCGCATGGTCAGCAAAACCGCCGATGGACCCAATCCCCACTTGTCCGACCCAAGCACATCGTCTGTTGCCGTAGGCAGAAGCAATACCGGACCGGCACCCCAGATAACCTTCCCGGCTTCCTTGGGTGACATAAAGGCGGTGAATGTCGTATCCCCTAACCCGGTGGTCCGATCCTGCTCAGCGGCAAAGGGAGGTTGTGAGGTCACCGGCACAATCGTTCGGGTAATGAGGTTCCACTTTTCGGTGAGCGGAATGGGCCAAACGGGCTGGATATTGAGAATGTTCTGGGTCTTGTCGGCAGGGCCGAAATTGAAGTTGGTGTTGTTCTGAAAGGGAAGGCTGATGAGATCACTTACCGGGTTCTGTGTAGCCTTGGCAAGGTCTGCTTGGCTGGATTCCTGACCGTAGACCAGACTTGTCACTGTTACCAGAAATGCCAAAAGTGAAGCAATGGTGATTTTGTTTTTTTGCACGAGCTTGTCTCTCCATCCCCTCCGCTGCAATCGTCTACTAGCGGGATCGTGTCGGGCCGTTCCTACTTCACTTCCTTCACTTCGACGGTGACTTTGCGGATCTCGCCGGTGAAGCGGGTCTCCGAACCGATGCCGATGTCCTCAGCGACGGGTGTCTGATTATCGAGGCCGACATCAGCAGTCTCATCCGCCGAGAAGATCAAGGGCTGCGTCTTTTCGATACGACCTTCCGCGACGGTCTTCCCGTTTACGGAGAGTGTTGCCATGCCGCCCTTGCCGATTCCGCCACCGTCGTACGCAAAGTCGAGCTCGACCGTTGCAGGTCCTGCTGGAATCGCGCTCGGCGCAGAGACCGTGTAACGCGAGAGTCCGAGGTAGTTGTAGGTGTAGACCGGCTTTCCGTCCTTCATGTAGAGTGACCACCCGCCGAACCGTCCACCCTGTGCCAGGATCACACCGTTCGCCCCGCCCTTGGGGATCTCGAGCTCGGCCGTGATCGTCTTGGACTGGTTCTTCACGTTGATGAAGGTGTTTTCCAACATGCCCTGCATCCCCGAGTAGAGCGTGAGCGATGTCCGCCCACCCAGGAGATCCGGTCGTCCGGCGAGGGCGGGATTCACGCGCTCGACCGTCCGGTCATCAATGGGCAGCGCATGATACTTCTCGGCCTCCCACATGAACAGGCCCTGCATTTCCCTCAGCTTCTCGGGCTGACTGGCGGCCAGGTTGTTGGTGAGACTGAAATCCTCTCGCACGTTGTAGAGGTCCCAGGTGTCGGAATCCAACGGTTTCTGCTGGCCGGTCTGCCACGGCGCCCGGTGGAGGGTTCGGGCAAGCCAGCCATCGTGATAGATCGCGCGGTTGCCGAACATCTCGAAGTACTGGGTGATGTGCCGATCCGTTGCCGCCTTATTGTTGAAGGTGTAGAGCATGCTGACGCCCTCGATGGGAGTCTGCGGTGTTCCGTTGACGATCTTGGGCTCCGGCAGACCGGCCGCCTCCAGGATGGTGGGCGCCACATCGATGACGTGCGAGAACTGGCTGCGAAGACCACCTCTCTCCTCGATTCCCTTCGGCCAGTGAATGACCGTGCCGTTGCGGGTGCCGCCGAAGTCCGAAGCCACCTGCTTGGTCCACGAAAACGGCGCGTCGAACGCAACCGCCCAGCCTGCAGCCATGTGCGGGAAGGTCTCCGGGCCGCCCCACTTGTCGATCAACGGTATGAGATCTTCCACCTTCTCGGTCACGGCGTTGAAGTAGGTCATCTCGTTGTACATGCCGACGAAGCCGCCCTCGGCGCTGGTACCGTTGTCGCCGGCGATGTAGATGAACAGGGTGTTGTCCATCTCGCCGATGTCCTCCAGCGCTTTCGACCAAGCGGCCGACCTCGTGATCGGTCTGCTCCAGGAAACCTGCGAACACCTCAGCCTGGCGCGCGAAGAGGCGCCGCTGGTTATCGGGCAACGTGTCCCAATCCTTGATGTCTTCCGGCTTGTCGGCCAATTGCGTATTCGCCGGAATGACGCCCATTTGCTTCTGCCGCTCGACCGTTTCCTGCCGAACCCGGTCCCAGCCCTTGTCGAACTTTCCCTTGTACTTGTCCGCCCACTCCTTGGGAACATGATGTGGTGCATGGACGGCGCCGGTGGCGTAATACACGAAGAACGGCTTGTCCGGTGTCATCGATTGCTGAGCTTTCACCCAGTTGATCGCCTGGTTGGTCATGTCGACGGTGAAATGGTAATTCTCCATTGGCGGCGGATTGACCTTGGTCACACCGTCGTAGATGAGCGGATACCACTGATCGGTTTCGCCCCCGATGAAGCCGTAGAACTTGTCGAAACCCTGGTGGGTGGGCCAGCGGTCGAATGGGCCCGACACGCTGGTCTCCCAGGCGGCCGTCTCGTGCCACTTGCCGAACGCACCGGTGCTGTAACCGTTGAGTCGGAGCATTTCAGCCAATGGCGCAACGCTGTTCGGAACCTGCCCGGTGTTGCCGGGGAAAGCTGTAGCAGTCTCCATGATGGAACCGGTGTTGGTGGTGTGATGGTTCCGACCGGTCTTGAGTGCGTTCCTCGTCGGTGAACACAGTGCCGTGGTGTGGAAATTGTTGTAGCGTAGGCCGTTCGCGGCCAGGCTGTCCAGCGTCGGCGTGCGGATGGGACCGCCGAACGTGCTGGGCCCGCCGAAGCCGATGTCGTCGATCAGCACGATCACGACGTTGGGGGCTTTCTCGGGTGCCTTCACCTCAAACCGCGGCGGCGTCTCTACGTTGCGCACGTCCAGCTCGCTATAGGTCGGTCGTTCCGGTTCCTGGATTGGCAGGACCGTGCGATCGAGCTTTTCCTGTGCCGAAGCTACCCCGACCATGCTGGCCAGAAGCGCCACGGCCGCACAAATGTTCTTGAAGTTTGAATGTGTCACCATTACTCCTCTTTTGGTTGTGAGTTGTCAGCTAGCACCGCGGTTCAGTGACGACTCCTCAGCGCCTTCTGCTGGAACCGGTTGTTGGCGGGCCGATCCCCTGCTAGTCGTTATCATTTCGCCGCATCAACCCTATCCAGACATTCCACCGATATCACAGGCAGGTGCAGCTCATAGAGTGTATTAAGCACTCCGAACAGCGCAGCCTGATCCGCGAGTCGCCCTTCGAGCGTAGTTGTCTCCTGACCGTCCGGCGCGACGGAGCTCTCGATTTTCATATCCGAGAGCCGGTCCGACCAGTCCGAGACCAGATGTCCCTTGACGTAGATACGGTAAGTAGCCGGACCGTCCATGGTCGGGCCTTCGTCAAATCGCCGTGTCATAGAGAATCATATTAGACCGCAGAAGCGGAAAGCGCATGGGCTCAAAGGGTGTAATTTGGAGGGTGTAGACCCGTCAGCGATGACGGATTCCCAGATGAACGGCTTTCTCGACGGCCTCGCGGCGACCGTGAACGCCCAGCTTTTTGTAGATATTGGCCGTGTGGCGCTTGATGGTCGCGGCGGAGAGGTAGAGCCGCGTCCCGATCTCCTTGTTGCTGAGCCGCTCCGCCAGCAAGGCCAGGATCTCGAGCTCCCGTTGGGACAGCGGCTCAACGAGGTGCTGGCGGGCCTCCACCTGTGGCTCGTTCGATTGGCTCAGCACGCTGGTTCCGTCACTCATGAAGGCCGCAAGGATCTGTCCGACATAGCGCAATCCTTCCTCGTCGAGGTCCAAGCGGCTCAGTAGCTTTACCAGGCGAGGTCCCAAATCGACGAACACGCGGATGAACCCACCCGGTTGCGCCAGGCGGACCGCTCTTTCAATCGCTGCCAACGCAGAAGGCTCGTCGCCTCGTTCTTCGCGGAGAAGGGCCTGCAAGACCAGAACCTCGATCAGGAAGCGTTGGTTCTGAGTGCGCTCGACGTACTCGTATAGGCGAGCAAGCAGCTCATCGGCGTGTTGCAGACTATCGGGCTCATTTTGGCCTATCAGCACTTTCGCGAGGGTCAGCTCGGGCACATGGAACATGTACATGGGCAGGAGGGGTCCGGGATCGAACCGATCCGCCCAATGCACGGCTTCAGCGGACCGGCCCAGCCTCACGTCGAGCTCCGCGACGAAGGCTTGGGCAAAGGGAAGAACGAACGCGTTGTTGGTTTCCAGCATGTGTGCGGCAACCGACTCGGCAAGGTCACGCGCCTCGCGAACGCGGCCCAGCGCCAGGTAGGCCAAACTCAAAGCGAAAGCGCCGTGGGCATAGATTTCTGTTCGTGTCAGGTAGGGATCGACGACCAAGGGCGCCAGCTGCTGCGCGGTGGCGGTCGGCTCGTTGCGATGATAGTGAAAGATGCCCAGAAAGTACCTGCCAAAGTCCCGGCTTTCGCGGAGGTCCAGCTCCCCGCCCAGCTTCAGCAAGGAGGTCGCCGCCTGTCTCAATCCGTTCAGATCACCCGCCATCCAGTGTATCCAGCACAGGGTGATGAGCACTCGGTTGGCGAATGTGCCGCGGGGATTCGAAGGATCCCCCAAAGCGTCGTGGAGGAAATTGTAGGCTCGTTCGAGGTCGCCGGCCATCTGCAACGAAGCGGCCAGGAGGGCCGTCGCGAATCCTCGTGTGCTCTGAGACTGTCGAAGAATTCCCGCCAAGGCCTGCTCCGCGCTGGTGACGGCGCGCTCGGGCTCTGCCGCGAAATAGTACCGTTGACTGCGCAGGGCCTCCATCTCACCGCGCAGCCGAAGGCCGGCGGCGGAGTCCGGAGGTATGGCGGAAACGAGGGGCTCGGCCTGATCCACGAGCATCCAGCCTTCAGTGAATTGGTAGTGGTAATCGCAGAGCCAGGCTCTCAGGAGAAGCAACTGCGGATCGCCTTCGATGATGTCGGCCGGAAGCATTCTTAGCCAACGATCAAGTTGGCCCCACTGTTCCTGGTTCATCGCCTCGTCACCGTTTTCGGTGACGATTCGAGCCGCTGCGTTCGCGTCACCGCCCTTTAAGGCGTGTTGAAGTGCCTCCTCGATGAGTCCGTTTTCATCGAACCAGGCAGTGGCCTTCATATAGAGCGCGGCAATCTCCTCCGCACTCACCTGCGCTTCGAGTTGACGCTGCAAGAGCTCCTGGAAGAGATGGTGGTACCGGCACCACTCGTGTTGCTCATCCAAGGGAATACAAAACAGGCCAGCTTTCTCCAGCCAGGCCGGGAAGGGCTCACCCCCGAGGGCTTCCAGACCGCTCTCGGACCTCGGTGCACCAAGCGCGTCGCACAACGGCTGACAGAAACGATCGAGAATGGAAGTCCGCAAGAGCAGATCCTGAACCTCAGGTGGCTGAAGGGAAAGAACCTCGGCCAATAGATATTCGCGCACCTGTCGCGTATCGCCTTGAAGCCTTTCGAGGAAAGCGTCGATGTCCTCTCGCTGACCGAGCGACAACGCCGCCAACCGTAGGGCGGCCACCCATCCTTCGGTCTTGGTTTGCAGGTGGTCGAGGGCAAGGTCGGTAACGGATGCCCCTATCGCATGTTCGAGGAAGGCGGCGGTCTCCAATTTCGTGAATTGAAGATCGCGTAAGCGGACTTCAGTGATCTGCCCCTTGCTGCGAAGTCTGGCAAGGGCGAGCGGCGGGTCACGCCGGGAGATGATAACGAGATGGAGAGGCCGAGGCGGTCGCTTGAGCAATTCATTGAGGAGATCGTGAACGGCCGATTCGTGGAGGCAGTCGTAGTCATCCAGCACCAGGATGAAGGGCACCTCGATTGCATCCAGCTCGTTTGTGAAGTAACCACTCAGGACCTTCGATGATGGAAATTTGTCCCCACGCATCAAAGCGAGCGTGTTAGGACAAGCGTTGGGAAACGCCACCCGAATGGCGGCCAAGACGTATTGGATAAAGGTCGCGATGTCGCTGTCGGTTTCGTCTAAGGAGAGCCAGGCGGTGGGCTGCTTGCACGTTTCCAGCCATTGGCTGACCAGCGTGCTTTTTCCATACCCCGCCGGAGCCGTAACCAGGGTCAGCGTACCGTCTTTTCCCCGGTGCAACCGCTCTTTCAGCCTCGGCCGTTCTACGACGTCAACCGGTGAGGGAGGTCGGTGCAGCTTCGTGCGTAGAATGGGAAGCGCTGTTCGGTCGGTCATTTTGGGTTCAAACTTACTGCCGTTTCTTGCAGTCAAGATATTTTAGATGCGGCTAAAAAGCAAAGAAAGCTGCATGAATGTCTGAATCGGTGGCTGGGCGGCGTGCGCCACTCTCCACTCCCCAACGGTAGCTCGTTGCGAAGTTTACCCAAGATGCTTTCGAACTTCGCGCTCGACGGCTTGCCGGACGGCTTCGAGTGCGATCGCGATAACGCGTGCATGCTCTTCCCTGCCCTTTCTGCAGCCCATTGGAGTTTGGCGCATCGGACGCGGCCCACGGGCGAGGCGGAGTTGCGAGATGCGCCAGTCGTTTGTGTTTCAGTCGCTGCCACGACTTGGCAACGGGTGGCTGCCAGACCGAGCGCCTGGTCAAGGGCGGCCAGCCCGGAAGCTTGACGCTGTTTGCTCCTTCCGAGTAGCATGGACCTCGTCGATCTGCTGAAACGCCCGGAGGGCAAGACGCTGGAGTTCAAGCGCGATCTCTCGGGTCCCGACGGGGCGCTCCGGACGATCGTCGCGTTCGCAAATACTTCGGGCGGCACTCTCCTCGTGGGCGTGGAGGACCGGAGCGGGCACGTTCGCGGGGTCCGCGGACCGCTCGATCTCGAGGAGCGTCTGGCCAACTTGATCAGCGACCGCGTTGCCCCTCGCCTCGTTCCCGACATCATGATCCTGCCTTGGCGTCGCACCCAGGTCCTGGCCGTCGAGGTGCACCCGAGCCCCACCCACCCGCCCGCACTACCTGAAAGCCGAGGGACTGGAGCGGGGTGTCTATGTACGCGTGGGCTCCACCAACCGGCGGGCCGACCGCGAACTCGTCGAGGAGCTTCGCCGTTTCGCGCGAGGCGAGGCATTCGACGAGCAATCGATGCCGGATCTCGACTCGGAAGCGCTGGACTTCCGAGCGGCTTCCGAGTCGTTCGCGACCCTGCGGAAGCTGCGCCGGCGGGACCTCGATACATAGCGCCTGCTGACGGAGCACCAGGGACGGCGGGTCCCCACCGTCGGCGGCATGCTGCTGTTCGGCAAGGAACGCGAGCGGCACTTTCCGGACGCGTGGATCCAGCCGGGACGCTTTCGGGGCAGCGACAAGAGCCGCATCGCGGATCGCATCGAGATCCGCTCCTTTCCCTTCCGCGCCATCGAGGAGGCCATCGCCTTCGTCGCGAAGCACTCCCTGCACGGGGCCGAGATCGGGACCGTATGTCGCAAGGAACGTTGGAATCTGCCGCCGGCGGCTGTGCGCGAGGCGGTGGTCAACGCCGTCGCGCACACCGACTGCGCCCAGCGTGGCGCGCCGCTCCGGGTCGCGATCTTCGACGACTGGCTCGAGGTCGAGAATCCGGGGCTCTTGCCCTTTGGGCTCACGATCGAAGACCTCCCCCGCGGCGTCTCGAAGCTGCGAAACCGCGTGATCGGCCGCGTCTTCCACGCCCTCGGCCTGGTCGAGCAGTGCGCGAGCGGCGTGCAGCGGATGACGGCCGCTTGCCGCGAGATGGGGCTTCCGCCTCCGCTGTTCGAGGAGATCGCCACGCGCTTTCGGGTGACGCTTTCGACAGAGCGCATTGGCCCAGCGGCACTCGACGAGACCGATCAGGCCATCCTCGATGCACTGGGGGCGGCAAGGGACTGTTGACGAGCGAGCTCGCGAAGACGATCGGGCTCACGCCGCACGCACGCGGCTCGCACGCCTGGTCGGAAGCGGACTCTTGCGCGAACTGGGAACCGGGCCGCAGGACCCCAAGCGGCGTTACTTCCACAGCGAATGAGCGATGTCGCCCAGAAACTTGCTGAAATGGACTTCAACAAGTACGTATCGTCACCATGTCCGCGCGAGCCAGCAAGTCGGAGCGGCCCCTGCGTTTTCGCCGCGCGCGCATGAACGGTCGAGGCGAGATATCGTTTCAGATCTGACTCACCGACGACCGACGGATGCAGCTGATCGTTTGGAGCCGTCCCGGTCTTCTAGCGAAAGCTCTGAAGGTGCGTCGCCCCGTAGACCGAGGCGGCGCTAACGGCGCAAGCCAGGATTAGCCTCGTGTCAACAATGCGAAACGAGGTTCGTTGCCGTCACACATTCGGGCCATGATTGTGCGCGGATTAATCCACTGTGACAACGGTGGAGACGCCCCGAAATTAGCTCGAGCGTCACGTTGACGCTGCGCTCACGTGAGTGGGTTCCCTCGTGTCGCTTTCCTAGAAATGAATGGAGAAATCCAGGAAGAACTCGTTTTCGTGACCGCCGCGAACTACTCGGTTTTCTCGATTCGGTTGTCACCAGCGCTGTCACCCCGGATGTCACCCTGCTGATCCCCCGAAGTGGCAGCGCCTCCGAGCGATAGGTGTGGTTCTCTCGGCCTGAAATAGCAGCACAAAAAGCAAGGGCAGGACGGTAGCGACCTCGCTTCCGTGCCGTGGCGCGGTCCCTGCGGGATGGAGGTCGCTACCGTCCTGTTCCCGGAAAACCCCTGGAGTTTCGCATAATAGAGCGTCTCGGGACGCGAGGCTCTATTCCGAGTGACGTGCTCGACGTCTCTTCTTGTCCATGGCGTCCACGGTCTCGAAGAGCTGTTTGACTTGTTCGCACGCTTCCTGGGACATGCCCTGAAACCGTCGGAACAATCCCGCGATGTCCGGGTCGGACGCCTGGAGATCCTCACCCATAGGCTCCTTCACGCGACCAAGGAGGTAGTCCGTACTCACGCCCAAGGCATCCGCGAGACGCCGAAGGGACTCTGCATTAGGGAACCGGTGACCAGTCTCGAAATGGCTCACACTTATGGGTGGCACATCGGCCTTCCTCCCAAGTTCTTCCTGGGTCAACCCCCGTTTGACCCGCCACTCACGTAGTCAGGCTTCGCAGGTTACGCGCAGCGTTCGACGGACACACAGGTGCCGATACGGGTCATACGCATCAGGGTTGGCCCGAGCCGATCGTTGTGGCCAAGGTGGAGGACCGAGGATGAGTATGCTGACGACGCGACATGGCGGCGAAATACCTGCCCCTGCTGGTAGCGCCCTGAGCCGGGGTGCTGGGCAGCTTGCAGCATTCCTGCTGGCGAGCTGCGCCGCCTCCGGGGCGACCACCTACAAGTCACTGCCGGCAATCGTCTGGGAGGGCGAGCGCCTCCGCTTCGCGACGACCGTCGGTCGCCTGCCTTGCGGTGACTCTCTTGAGTACATGGACCGCAGGGTCGACGAGCTGACGGCGGTGCTCGACCATCCGATGAAGCCCGGCGAGAAGATCACCTACTACTGGCTTCCGGGCCGCATGGACCTCTCGCCCTGCCCCGAGAGTAGTGACTGTGCGGACGGGCTGGCGGTCTTCTCTCGCACGCTCTTCCACGATCACGAGATCGTCCACGTCCTGCTCCGAGACCTCGGCCGCAGCCAGACCTTTCTCTACGAGGGCATGGCAGAAGCGTTCGGCCGCGCTGGCGGAGCGTTCACCGTGGAGCGCACGGCGGTGAGGTCGGAGATACTGAGTAGCCTGTCGGCGAATGCCGATCCGAAGACCATCAGCTATCCGTTGGCCGGGCTGTTCGTCCGCTTCCTGGTCGAGAGACACGGAATGACGGCCGTCACGCGAGTGTACGCCCGGGCTCGTCACGACACCGACACCAGCCAACTGCGCGAGATCTTCCACACCGAACTGGGAGTCTCCCTGGACGAGACGCTCGACTTGCTCGCGGAAACGGCCCCGGACTGCTACCCACGACAGAACCTGTGCACCGCACGGCCGGTTGCCTGGAGCGACGGCGCATGGAACTACAGATTCGGACTCTCCTGCGCCAGCCCGGGGCGTACTCGAGATCGTTCCCGGAGCCCTGCGCAACGAGGCGCTCGTCGAGATCCCCGAAGCCGGAGCGTATCGCTTGATTGTCAGCCGGCCCTCGGTCCCGGTCAAGGAACTCGTAGTGGCGCGCTGCGGATGCCGTCCCGAGATTCACACTGTCGAAAGCGGGAGTGAGGCCACTCTGGAACTCGACAGAGGCCGGTATCGCGTGATCGTCGGACGGCGTGCTGACGATAGCAGCGCAGAGGTCGAGCCGGTGAGCGTCACGATCCGCGCAGCGTCCGCCCGCTCCCCATGATTCGGCGTCTGGCGGGGATCCCGACACCGACTGTGGAGCGCAGGGCCGTCGAACAACGCGGTGCAATGCTGCAGATACAAAAGAGGCTTGTATGAGCTTGTTAGAAGGAATGCTACGTCAGTGCAAGAAACCTAGAGGACGATTTGGCCGATTTCTAGCCAGGGGAATGAATTTTGGGCATTCCGGTCTCACGAAATGGGGTTCAGGCTTCATCGACATCCCAAGTGATATAGACGCACTTGACATTGGATGCGGCGGCGGAAGGACTGTTGCGCGACTTGCGCGAATCGCAACAGATGGCAGAGTCTTCGGCATTGACTATTCGCCAGATGCGGTCGTCGTGGCCAGGAGAAGGAATCGTGCCCTCATTAATGAAGGACGAGTGGAGATATTCCAAGAGGCTGTCTCTTCGATGAGATTCAGCGATGGTGCTTTTGATCTCATCACCGCTTTTGAGACCCACTATTTCTGGCCAGATTTTCGTAATGACCTCAAAGAGGTTCATCGAGTTGCGAAGCAAGACGGACAACTCCTTATCGTCGGAGCCGTCTATAAGAACAGCAAGTTCGACCGCAGAAATCAGCGTATTGTAGATGCCATTGGAATGACGTATCTAAGCATCGAAGAACTGCGAGAAGTATTGGAAGGTGTTGGGTACTCGGAACTCGATGCACTTGAAGAAAAGAAGAAGGGATGGTTCGCTGTCAAGTGCAGAAAGCGAAAAGGATGCAGCGCCTAGCAATCATTGAAGCGGACCAGACCTCTACTTCGCCGGCCTGGCCGGTTCGTTCAGGGCTGTTCAGCGGACTTCGGCTATCGGGCACTCACTCATAGAGGAGCGTAGGGCCAATCGTGAGTAGCTCCTTCGTTGCATTGATTGACATTCACGACCAAGCACGGTACCGCGAGTATCTTGACGGGTTCGACGAGGTGTTCGAAAGGTACGACGGTGAGGTCATCGCCGTTGAGGATCACCCAGAAATACTCGAAGGCGAATGGCCCGCCGGGCGGACGGTTCTTATCCGGTTTACGAGTGAGCAAGCGCTCCGTCACTGGTACGAGTCAGAAGACTATCAGCGTCTCGCGCGTCATCGGCACGCGGCCGCTACTGCGAACATTGCAGTCATCTCAGGGCGTGACTGAGAATACTGCAGACGGTGTTCACCCAGCGGACGGCGTGTCCGTTACGTTCGGCTTGTATGCGCAGAAGTGATCTCGCCAGATGCAGCGAGCCGCCGATGCGGAGACACAAATGAGTTCCGTCATCGTTGAACTCCAACGTGAGGCATTAGACCGGAACGTTCACGTATCCGACCTGTTACGCAAGGCTCTCGTGGTAGCACGGAACCTTGCACTGACGGAATTCCAGCGCTGGATCGAGTTGGAATTGAATGGATATGACAAAGCGGAGGGGTTTGTCTCCTCAATCGGAACAGGTGGGGCAAGCGAGGCGTGGCGTTCTTTTGGAGCGGGAGTTATTAATCTGAAGGCCCCAGCGGTCTGTCAGGCCGGGAGGCAAACTATGACCTTCCGACCGGCATGCCTGCCGAGTCAGCCGCGATCATGCATCCGTATCCTGGTGGGCGCTCATATACGATCGCAAAATCGCGTTGATGCGAGTCTGGTATCCCCTGCCCTGCTTGCGAAACCACTCGAGGACATCGGCGTCGATACGTATGGTCATGGTTTCCTTCGGCCGGGGCATAACGATTTTGGCGGTGTTCCAAAAGACTTCGTCCGTTGGATGAGCGTCTGGATCGGCTTCGATGCCGTTACGGACTTGTTCGTCCGTCAAGGTGTCGAGCGCATCCCAATCCGTCTTCGGCTTCGAGATGGTCGAAGTACGCTTTTTGCTCATGTTTTTCAGCCTTCCACGCCGAGATGATGCGACGTGTTTGGTCGTCGAGGTCGGTATATATCACCGTAAACGTCCGACCTTCGACCAGCCCGATGGCATACCACCTTTCTTCCGGGTAGTCGAAACGGTCATCGAGACGTTCGAGAGTCGGCCCATCAAATATCCTAATAACGTCCTGAAAAGCGATTTTGTGGACGCGAAGGTTACGTGCCGCCTTGTCTTCATCCCAAGTGTATCGCATTGTGTGTATTTACACAACGTGTTTACGCTCCCGTCCAGGGACGACGGGCAAAGTATTCGCGGACCTTGAAACCAACCTGACCCTGTAGTTTCCTTGTCACTCGTAATCACGGTAGCATCTCAACGATGACCCGCAGATAGCCATCACGCTTAGCTCGAGCCAGGTAGCTCGAAAAGCTTCCCTTCACTACGGAGAGACGATTTTTGCTTAGCTCTACCTCCTTCAGTTATCGCGAAACGAGAAGAAAACGACGGATCGCGTCCTGAGGGTTGTTTTACGGATAGAAGGAGAACGACTTCGAGGTGGACTCCCCTACCCTCCCAGCGATCGAGGATCCAGAAAGACTACAAGCTTATGCGCACGGTTCCCGCGGCTGTTCGTGGGGTATGACCACCTCCTACGGTTGTCATACCCGTAGGACTGGAGCACCCAAAACCGGTCCAGTCCGCGCAGTCCAAGCTGCCTCACGCTGGTGACGTGCGCCCTATGTCACAGAAAGAGGCTACGTCTTGACATTGCCGGCCGGAGGGAATGAGAACTCTCCACATCATTGTGAAATCCGAAACTATCAGGGCCAAAGATGGTGCCGACAAACACTGTCGCATGCTTCCCGCGTGTTGGAAGCTTGTCGAGTCCTCAGTCGAGTTTATCTTGTTGTTCGTTCCTTAATGTCTGCGACATACCAGACTCCCACGCCATCATACGGTGATGATGACTTTTCCTCGGGCGTGACCTTTTTCGAGATACCGGAGAGCTTCAGCAACTTCACTCAACGGGTAGCATCTATCGATAACAGGCACTATTTTTCCCGCTTCGAGAAACTCTTTCAAGAGCGCGAGATCTTCTTTGTTTATCTTTGCCATCATGAGACCCATTTTCTTGCCGGTCATCGAAATCCATGGACCTAGGAGCATCAATTGGTAGAACTGAGCCATGGAACCGCCAATCAGGACGTAGATCCCTTTGGGGCTCATTGCACGCCTGTAGTCCAAAATCGAACGATATGCCGCAGCGTCAAGAATCAGTTCATAAAGCTGCCCGTTTCGGGTGAAGTCTACTCGAGTGTAGTCGATGACGTGGTCCGCCCCAATCGAGCGCACCATGTCCAGATTCTTCGTGCTGCACACGCCCGTGACCTCAGCTCCGAGCGCTTTGGCAATCTGCACAGCAAAGGTACCCACACCTCCTGACGCACCATTAATCAGAACTTTTTGGCCAGGCTGAATTCTTCCTTTGTCGCGGAGACCCTGAAGAGCGCTGATTGCTGCGACCGGTACGGCCGCCGCCGCCTCCAATGTCGTTCCCGCCGGTTTCGGCTGTAGCCGGTCTTCTGCAACGCAGGCATACTCGGCGAAACCGCCCCATTTGCTTGCCCCGAAAACTTCGTCGCCCGGCTGAAACCGCTTCGTATTTCTGCCAACCGCTTCTACCCGCCCCGCTATGTCGATTCCGAGTATTTCGTGTTTCGGCTTTAGAAGCCCATCGCCCATGAGGCGAATGAACCACGGGTCGGCCCGCAAGGTGTGCCAGTCGGCGGGATTAACGGATACCGCATGTACTTTGACTAAGACTTCATCGTCCCTAGCGGTGGGCTTTTGGACCTCTTCACATCTAAGAACGTCAGGTGGACCATAGCGGTCATGGACTACTGCCTGCATACTTGTACCTGCCTTTCTTTCCGCCCACGCTTCGTGTGCTCCACCTGCTCCACAACCTCAACTTGCGTTCGCTTTCTCATAGAACCGGACTGCCTCAGCTGGACCGGATACGCCACAGGTGTATCTCATGCTAGAAAGATAGGATGCGACGCATTGACAAAGCCCTTGTTCACTTAGGCGACTTCGTTCGCAAACCCATCGACCCGGCGGAGGTCTACTTCCTCGAGGCGGTCGGCGACCAGCCCCTCATCCGCAGCCGGAGCGCCCGTCCATGGCGGGATGTTCGCTCCCTGGGAGAACTACACCCTACGGCTTCGTCCGTATCCACAGAAACCACGCGGTCAACCTCGACCGGATTCGAGAAATCCGCCGAAGAAAAAAGGGGCCGGACTGGGGGCTTGAGTTGGAGCCACCCGTCAACCGCATACTACCCATCAGCCGCAATGCGCTAAAGACACTCTTCGGCTCGTACGACCGGTAGGAAGACAAGAGGCTAATTCTCCGTTGCCATGCCAACAGGACCGGACACGCGATTTGATGATATTGTGGTACAAAAAAAGAAGACTGCTCATAGCGGCAAGTATCGGACTTGCCCGCTCCACTCACCCTCCAAACTGCACTCGATTAAGAGGAGTATGTCTTCAATCGCTATTCCGATAGGGGTAGTTCGGCCAAGTTCAAAGACGCCGGGCATCGGCTTTCGCAGTCTGGTGCGTTCATAAGCGTACTTCGTAATCGTTGTAACATCATGGGTCAACAGAACTCGTTGTTCCTTTGCCGCCCATTCCAGCACGATCGAATCATGCGCTCCAGAAAGCCCAACATCTTGAATCCTGACAATGTCAGCGTCCGGCTGACGACGCAGAATCCCTCTAACGATGTTGTTGTTGAAGTTTTCATCCGCGGCGAGCTTCAGCAACGACTAATCATTCCTCGAGGTTTCACGAGACATTAGTCGATCTCGGATGCCTTCTGGATCGAATCGCCCCTCGTTTTGCTTCTTGACTTTCTCAGCAACTCGCTGACGTTGCTGAAGATAATCCTCTACCTCGTCTTTCCGGCGGAGGTAGTAACCAATAACCGAATACACGTCCGGAAGTCGAAGCGATGGGTACTCGGTCACAATCTCTTCCGCAGTTGCGCCATCTTTGAAAGCAGCAACAACAGTGTCCAGTGTTACGCGTGTTCCGCCCACGCGGACGATACCATCGGCATCGGCCTGCAGAGGGACCGGCTCAGCAGCAATTTCAAGGGACATAATAGCGATCTCTAGCTCTAGTATATATCTCCGTTCACCTATGAGGCCAATCCACGAATTTCATGACGTCCGGCAGCTTCAAGGTCGCGTATCATGGCTTGGGGAAACGCCCGTCCTCTAAGCACGGGACGAAACGCCCCATGCAGCGCCTTGTTGATGTCTCGGACTATCTGATCCTTCTGTTGTATAAATAGCACAACAGGGCTTTCAAAGGTGCAAGACCGTCCCATGGAAAAGCTTTGGAGATCCCTGACACTCCCCTCCCCCTCCCCTGCTGAGCGATCTCGACCACGACTTGAAGAAGTAGCCTTCCGAAACCGAGCTTTGAAAGAGGCTACGACTTGACATCGCCGTCCGGAGGGCCTATACGAAAGTGTCTTCCTTGTCATGAAATTGGGGGTCAACGATGCTGATGCAACAGAAGCTTATGGCAGCGACCGCAACAGTCGCCGTCGTTTTTGCGTTCATGCGGGCCCCCGGACCAGCCGCGGCCGGATCGGATGAGAGCACGCCGGGCGCGTACCACGACCTTCCGCGGGTCTCCGCCGCAACCCCGTTCCTTGCCGATTGCAACGGCCCAAACTTCCCCATAACGGCCGCATACATCAATGCGGAAAGCGAACCGTATATCGCGGTCAACCCGCGCAACCCGGACAACCTGATCGTGGTGTATCACGAAGACCGGTACCCAAACGATGGCGCCAATGGCGTCCTAGCTGCGGTGTCGTTTGATGGCGGGCGCACCTGGCAGGTACCGAAGCTGCAAGACCAGCCAGAATTTTCTCGCTGCGCGGGTGGTACCGAGGCCAATGGCGGAAACTTCGAGAAAGCTAGTGACCCCTATGTTGCGTTTGGACCGGACGGCACAGCGTACTTCGCTGCCATATCATGGAACCACTCGAGCCCGGAAGAGGCTCAATTCGTTTCGACATCGACGGATGGCGGACGGTCCTGGGGGCGTCCCGTTTCCGTGATCCGTGCAAGTGACCCCGACGTAAGCAACGCCGCGCGCTCGACGGTTGCTCCCGATCCGACGCGTGAGCACACGGCATACGTGGTGTGGGCCCGCCGGCGCTCTGCTCCTGCCTCCGAGGCGCGTGGCGCCGTTGGTTTCAGCCGCACCACCGACGGCGGCGAGACCTGGAGCGAGGCCGGCGAGATCTACCAGACGCCCATCGGAATGGGTACTTCCGCAAACAAGATAGTGGTCATGCCGAATGGGGATCTGGTCAATGTGTTCAGCGAGTTGCCGATAGGAACACAACCCGATCGCTCGAGTCACCCCATCCTGGCGATCCATTCGACCGATGGTGGATCGACCTGGTCGAAACCCATAACGGTGGCCACCGCTGCTGTCGCCGGCATCGTCGACCCGCGAACCGGCGCTAGGGTCCGTACCGGCAACTCCTTCACCGACATCGCCGTCGATCCCAGGCCCGACACGAACACGATGTACGCCGTCTGGGAAGATGCTCGATTCACTCAGGAGCGGACCGAGCAAATTGCGTTTGCCAAATCCACCGACGGCGGACGCACCTGGAGCAACCCTGTCGCCGTGTCAACCGACCAGGAAACGCAGAATTTCATTCCCTCCGTCGCCGTCAACGACCGCGGCGACGTGGCAGTGGCCTGGTACGGCGTTGCCGCCGCGACATCCGCCACGCGAGCACTCGAGACTCGGTACTGGATCGCCTTCTCAAAAGATCAAGGTCGGACTTGGTCGGCGCAGCAACCGGTGACGTCTCGTCCGTTCGATCTGCGCACCGCTCCTTACAACACAGGTTTTTTCTTCGGGGAATACCAGGGTCTGACGGGTGCCGGACGGACCTTTTTTGCGGCAATGACACTCGCCAACGGGCGCAGCCTCGACAACCGTACCGACATTTATTCCTGCACGGTATCTCCCGATGACCACATGGTTCCGTACGACGGCACGGGCACAGTGTGCGCAGCCCCTGGCGTTCAGCAGCAGCAAGGAAAGGAATAAATCATCTCTGCGGTAGGTGTCCGCTTGCAAAGGATCTGGCGTTTAGCCAGATCGAGCAACGCCCGGTTCTCGCTTCCCGGCGAACTATGTCGCCCAACGGGGAGAGCGCTAAAAAGCGGGGGGCCCCCGGTTTTTAGCGCTCTCCTGGGGAGCAACCAAGACGTGGAGGTGGACGTGCAGGACATCGAGCTCAAAGATCAGGATCTTCTGCTTCTCTGTTCAGACGGGCTCACTTCGATGCTCGACGACGAAGAAATCCTCGAGATCGTGCTCGATCATGGGTGCGGCGTGAAGCAGGCGGCCGCTTGCTTGGTGGACGCTGCCAACCGCGCCGGCGGAGACGACAATATTACCGTGGTTGTGATTTCGTTCTCCCAAGCTGCAACAGCTATCTCGCAAGGGAGTTTGGAGAAGCTGCAATGAAAAAAAAGACCAGTCGCAGAGATTGTGGGCCGGAAGATTTCTACGCGCTCCATAATGCCACCAGAGTTCCTTGGATTGAAAGAGGCCACGTTCGCTGGAATACGCATGGGCCGGGTAACATAGCCGGGCCGCCCCACAAGGGCTGCCTTTTGGGGGAATGGGGCTGAGAGGCCCTGACCTACCCGATCATCGTACAGAGGGTATACGTAATGTGGGATTTGATACGAGACTTTTTCATAGATCATTACTTCATCCATTTTGTGCTTATATTTGCTTCGTGTATATTAGGCTTCTTCTTCATTCATTCGGAAAACTTCCTTACTCGCCTACTCTTCACGTTGCTGGTGGTGCTCGCCAGCATATTGATGATATTGGGTATTAGTAGCGAGCTTTATCGTGCTATTTGCTTGATAATCGTTTTTGTAGGGGTCTTCTGTGTTGTAAAGAATGCGCTTTTCGCAGCTGGTACTGATGATGCGGGATCCACAAGTGACACTATAAGATGGACCAATTTGCCAGAATCAGAGTCTATCGAACGTGGATATGTTAGAGGAAAAGTCTATCTTGGTTCTTTACTTTTGATGGACATCATCAATTTAGCTCAACACCAGTAAGGGTACTGTCAAGTTGGCGCCGCGCGCGTGCAAAAGGACACAATATGATGAGGCTCACTATGCCGCTGTTACCACATCTTGGGGTCGATTCGGCCAGTACACACTTGACAGTACCTTTTCTGCTGTCATGGCGCCGGAGCGGCTTCTCCGTCCCCAGCCGGGTCTGGGAAGCAGCAGGCGTGGAGGGGGGAATACAGGCAGTCTAGACGAAGCGCCCGTGCATGATCATATCCCTCTGCGCGCAACGGCTGCATTCGATCCTGCTGCCAGTGTCATTCATGAAGGCTTCTCCTTCAAACACAGCGATAGACTTGTTGCACCAATCGCAGATGAGTGTGCCTCGGCCGGACGCTTTGGCCTCTCCGACGGCTCGCTGGGTCGCCTGTCTGCAGTAGTCGCAATAGAGGCCGCTCGCCTTGGCGCCGCAAATGGAACAGCCCGACCCTCTATCGAGCCGGCCGGCCAATCTATCGGCGGCTGCATTCCGAACCCCGCCTTCGTCCTCGTCGTTCATGGCGATTTCCAGCAGGACGCTGTCGTCGTTCAGCCTCTCGATGGCGGCCTCACGCACGTATCTTGAGCCCTCGATGTCTCGCGCAATCTCAGTGAGGACCGCCTGGTCCTCGAGGCTCTCAACCGCTAGCCTCCGAGCCCGTTCAGTCGCACTACTTCTGGCGATCTCCGCAAGAACACGCTGTCCGAGGGCTCGATCGTCTAGCTTCGCCGCGGCGAGTGCGCGCAGCTCCAGGTGTTCGCCGTTCCTCGCGATCGCGGCCAGCGACGCCTGATCCTCGACTCGCTCCAGCGCGGCGCGGCGCACATCTTCGTCCTCATCGTTCTTGGCGATCTGCTCGAGGAAGGACTGGTCCGTGAGCATATTCACGGCCTTCACGCGGGCCCACGGCTCCTCGGCTTCCTGGCTGACCTCAACGATAACAGCTTGAGACAGAACACGGTCCTGCAGTTTGTCTGCAACGGCCAGACGGACCGCGGGCGCTTTCACGGCCTTCGCGACCGAGGCGAGTGCGGCCTGATCGCCGCTCAAGCCCTTGACGGCCGCCACAGCAACATCAGTATCCTCGGCCGTCGCCAGGTCGCGAAGCAGTTCCTGGTCACCAAGCCTATTCACAAGACTTTTCACGGCAGCGACTCGCACGGCGCTCTCCGCCGCATCCTTGGCGACGCTGTAGAGAAGGCCTTGATCCGTGAGCTTTCTCATCGCGGCCAGCGACGCCTCTGGCGTCAGTTTGGAGGAGAGGAGGGAGAATTTTCCCCCGGTCTTCGCGACGTTCGCCAGAAGGTGCTGGTCCGTCAGTTTCCGGATCGCATCTTTGGCTACGTTGGCGGCCGTTTCTGCAATCGCGATTTCAGCCAGAAGTGCTTGATCGGTGAAAGCTGGGTTCTGAACGGCAGTCTGGCGAACCGACTCGTAGATGTCCGTCTTCGCGATCTTCGCCAGAATCTCCTGATCTTTGATCTTGCTGGCCGCTTCTCTTCGCACCTTATCGTCGGAGTGCCGCCACTTGGGTCGAAACAGATCTAGTAATGCCATCGGGCTACCCCCAGCACGGGTTCAGGGATTTGAGAACGATTTCCCGTGGACTATGTCGCCATTCGTTGTGTTGCGCGAAGCTACATCCAGTCCCGGAGGATGTCAAGGTAGTTGTCGCAAAACACATTTCATGCCGCCTTGCTCTGGGACGAATCACCCCTACTGGGTCGCCTTTGATTGATGCCAACCCCTAAGATCGGTTTTCAAGTTGCGCGTCGCTCCCGACCACCGATTAAGAAGACGAGACCGAGCGAGCTGATAGACTACGTGTCGATTGGCCAAGATAGCTCCA
Source organism: uncultured Acidobacteriota bacterium (assembly GCA_963697355.1). Lineage (GTDB taxonomy): Bacteria > Acidobacteriota > Vicinamibacteria > Marinacidobacterales > DATDRI01 > CAVONV01. The sequence continues at coordinate 250,487 of CAVONV010000008.1, read as the reverse complement.
TATACAGCGTTTGAACTGTCGGACACGCGGAGGCCGACGACGAGCTTCTCCTTGTTAGCCTTGCAGGCGCTCGCGAGACGGGTCACCTCGTTGTGGGTGAGCGTTGCGCGTTGGTACTGGTAAGGTATGGGTGGAACTTTTCAATGCTCTTGCTCGAGTTTTCGAGCAGCAGCTTGGGCCTTTCAATCGATATATCATGGGTTGCTCAGACAATTAGTTCGGAAAGGCTACCAAGGCTAAACAATGCACGAAGAAGATGCCGTTGTGGTTGCAGTCCGGTTCTCCCTGTGGAGACCTGAATTTGCGCGTCTTACCAGAAGACAGTTCTACTCGGAGGAACGTCTGGCTGAGAAATTCTTCCTCTTCCGGAATGTCACATGCCGATGCATGGATTTGCAGTCTGACCGTGATTTCCTGTTCGTGGCATTCGTGGACGACAACCTGCCGCGCAAGCATATGCAGGGACTACAAGGCATCAAGACGGTGATACCGATTCCGGTAAGAACATATGAGGACATCACGACGAACATGTGTCTTACGTCGATCCTGAAGCCGGGAACACGGAGGATCGCCTTGGTCAGGCTGGACGACGACGATGGGCTCCATCCGCACTTCATCCGGAAACTCAAGCTGGTCCTGGCCCGTCACCAGCATTCTGATCGATTCGCAATCGATTTTCCCAGCGGCCTGGAGGTGCACGCCAGACGCGAGGCCGAGCGTGCCGTCATTTACAGCATCAAGCCTGCCTATTACACGCACGCGGCCCAAGGCCTAGCATCTGTTTCAGGGCGGCAAGACCGGAACGCATACTTCTGCAGGCATGGTCATATCGAGGAGGAGTTTCCGGTCGTTTCAGTTCCGGATTTCCACCCGGCATATGTCCGAACGCTGATGGAGCACAACAACAGTCTGCTGCGACACAAAAGGAAAAAACCAGCGGCGAACGCTTCGCTTGAACTGAGCAGGCAGGCGCTGGAACTCCTCTTTTCAGGTCATTTTCATTAGCCGGCGCTTTGCGAAAGACGTCAGTTGCCTGAAGAGATCATATTGGCTGAAAACGGCATCCAGCTGAGTGTCATTTCCCATGATATTCATATTCCATAGCCGACCGTCCTGGGTCCCGGAGACCGAGGGAAACTCCCTGAATTCGGGGTCGACTTTGCGAACCGACACGCCGTTGAGCATTGACATGGCTTTGAACCACACATCGTCCGCACAGGAACATATGCGCCTCATCACCTCCACGTTGAAGACTTCGGAATGCAGGCAACGAGGTGGGTAGAGAACGCCCCCGGTTCCCGTTGGAAAGAGAATCATAGAAGGACCTTGCTCGCCACGAGAAAGCAGTCTCCAATTTCTGTACGGAAGGAGTGCCCCCGCGGAATCGAACCCCATGCCGTGAGCACGGTGGCAGTGGATAGCCGACGGATTCCTCAGGTAGGAGGAGTACAGCCTGTCGAGCCACCAGCACGGGTAGAGACGGTCGTCATCTGCAGTCACATTGATGTCGTCCGGGAATTCGCGCAGGGCGTAAATCAGTTTCGTATGCGGACCGACATCAGGACGCGCTCGTATGTCCAGGCCGCGACAGCGCAACCGATCGACCTGCCATGGTAAATGCGCCACGGACTCTTCCCCGATCCAGAGCAGGATTCGATAGGGTTTGAGGCGCTGATGGAGCAGGGAGGCCAGGCTCAGGTGCAGACGCTTGAGCCTTCTCGGCACAGTGGTCAGCGTTATGTTCAGCCGCGGCGAAGCTCCGCTCGCGCGAACTCCTGGAGACAGGTTGAAGCGAGCCTGAAGCCGGTACCAGGTCTCCAGCCGAAGGTTCGGCTTCATTCGACGAGCCTCCTGACGCATTGCCTCGCCCCCTCGACCAGAACTGCGGGCAGTGGAGAAGAAGGATCACGGTAAAATGCCCGCAAAGCCTTGCGAAAGGACGCGACAGCCTGGCACCAGAGGACCTTCCGCCGAAACTGGCCGTCCTGCGAGGTCAGCGCACAGTATTGCCGGACGAATGCCTCTTCCAGCAGGCGCAACTTCTCACATTCCCTTTCAGAACATGCCCGCCTCGCAGCGATCTGCCGCAGGGTGGAAACGAAGGTAGCCACATCCAGAGCGGGGTCTGACATCGCACAGCCGTCAAAGTCCAGCAACCCTGGTTGCTCGCCGTCCACCAGTATTTGATTCGGTTTGAAATCCCCGTGGGTGAAGCAGTTGACGTTCAGGGTCTTCACTACGTCCGCACATTGAAGAAGGGATTCCACAAGGGATGCCATGGCGCTCGAAAGCAGGGCGTCGGCCGTGCCAAGATCTCGCGCCCACTGCGAAAGCTCGTCGAGTTCCTCCAGCAGATCCCTCCTTCTCCGAACTGTGATGGAACTGCCGTGAACCGCGGCGATCGCCGTTGCGCATCTTACGATCATGGGATCCGCGTGGCTGTCATCGAGCAACTCCTCTAAAGAACAGCCCTGGAGCGCGTTCTGCAAGAGGATTCGCGGCTTTGCCACCCTTCCGATCGGGGTTGCCGCCCGAAGGTTCTCATGCAATGCTGTTAGGCATCGCATGGCGGCATGAACAGTTTCCAGTTCCGCCGCGTCGTCGTACACCTTCGCGAACAACACCTGCTGAAAAGGTCCTCCTTCCGGAGTCTTAAGCAGGACATCCACACGGAAGGTGCATCGCTGGCAGGGACGATAGCGCACGGGAAGCACCCGACAGGAAATGACATTCGCGGTCAGCATGTGTCCGACAAGCCGGGCCATCGACTTGGAATCGGCGGCAAGCGGGAGGCCTGGCAGCGCAGGATCCTCAGGAAAGGGGAAGAGTCGAACGCCAGTTTCGTCGTCGACAACTCCGTGCCCCGGGTGATGAAATGGACTGTCCGGGGAGAGGGGGACTGCGGCAGTCACATAGGTCCCGCTGCAGCTGTAGAGGGCAATGCAGTGTCTTGCCGGCTGGAACTTGGCGTCAACCAGCCGGCACGGTTTCGCTCCATGGCTCGGAAGTTGTGTCCGCAAGAGAATGCGCTCCATCTCGCTCGGGCACAGCAACCGCTGCGCCTGCCGGAACTCAACCGGGCCATTGCCTACGTGATCGACCACCTGTTCTTCTCGCAAGAATCATTCAGGTTTCGCAATACGTGCATGGCTGCGTGTTCTGCCCCATCGAGACCGGGCGAAGGGACGCCGTCGTCGGCGGTTTGCTGAAGCATGCTGACGACGCCGTCCGCGAATGCGTCGGATCCCAACTGCCAAGGTTGAATAACACGAAGCCAACCGCGCTCGCTGAAACAAAGTGCTCGCATGCGCTGTTCGGCGCTCGGTCCGCGTCGTGGAACAACCAGCGCAGGCGTCCGCGAACGGAGCAGCTCCATGGTGGTGTTGTAGCCAGCCATCGTCACAGTGGCGTCGGCTGCCCGCATGTGCAACACGAGATGCCGAGTGCTTCTGAGCACCCGCACAGGCCGGCCCGCCGCTTTCCCGCGGATGCGCGCCGCGTCCTGATCCGGGAAATACGGTCCCAGAACCATGACCAGCATGACCGGCACGTGCGCCTCCACAACCGGCAGGCAATCGAGCAGGCTGCTCATCAACTCGCAGCCGTCGGCCCCACCACCGGCTGTGGCAAGGAGAAGCTTCGTGCCGTGACGGCTTCCTGCCATGTACTTCCGCCGCAACTGGCAAAGCCGGTCGTTGGTCTTTGGGGGTGCGACGTAACCGCAGTATTCCAGCGGTGTCGCGGACGGGATTTCGTAAAGCCGCCCGGTGTCGAAAACGTCCTGCTCCCCGTAAACCAGGACTTGATCGTAAAGATCCCGCAAAGCCTCGTAGGCGCCTTCCCTGCGCCATCGATTCCGAATCGCCCGTGGCTCATCAAGGATGTCACGCAACCCAAGGATGATCCGACGACATCCGTGACGCCTGCTTCCCTCCAGCAAGGGCAGCAACTCGCCGCATACCCCATGTGGCATGTGGTCCACAAGCATGGCGTCGGGACGAAACTCCGCCAGCGCCCTCCTGATCAGTTCACGCCGCAGATCGCAAACCCTGCGCAGATCACCTTCCGAATGCAACGTTGACCAGCGGCCTTCGTCCTGCTTGATCAAGGTGGGGAGTTTCAGGTGGCGCTGACCCGGCAAAGAGGGGAAGAAACCACCCAGCGGGGAATCGCACAACGTAAGTACCGAGGTACCCGGTGCGAGCCGCTGCAACTGCTCCGCAATGCGCCCCGTGCGGCGCTGATGACCCAATCCCAAGCCGTCCTGAGAGTAGATGAGCAGTCGAAGACTATTGCTTCCCATTTCCCCCCGCCGCCCCATTTCTCTTGGTCAAAAGCAGGTCGAATACCCGGCGGACATGACGGGGCTCAAACGGCTCCATCCGTACGCCATCAAAGAAGTAGGGCGAGTACCCGGACGCGGCGGCGATGCGACAGACTTCCCGGTACGATCCCGGGTTCCGGTCGGAGTTGTCGCCCCGGACCTCGCACCAGACATCGAACAGGTACCGATCTAGCGCGGCTCCAATGCCGCGCAAGGCTGCGACCTCGCCGCCCTCCACATCGATCTTGATCAGGGCCACACGGGGCCACAGCTCCGGCTCGATGACTGAATCGATTCGGGCTGTTTGAACAGTCGTAGTGCTTGAGTACCCGCTCGCTTCCCACGCTTCTGCGCTCGCCACCAAGGACCCGCCGCCCGTATTGTCACACCCGCCACAAAAAAAAGGAGCGGTTCCCGCGCTGTCCGCCGCAGCACAGGAGAACACCTTTCGGAGCAAATGGCTGTTTCGTTCCAGAAACGCGCTATGAATCGGATCGGGTTCCATTACGATCGCTTCAGCACCCAATTTCGTTGCGAGGTAGCCGTACAGTCCCAGGTGGGCCCCCACATCCAGGAAAAGGTCCCCCGGTCGAAACGTTGCCCGCATGAATTTGTACAGCGGACTTGCGCGATAGTGCCTGAGGACATTGTGAAAGAAGTACGCCAGGATTCGCTCGCTGGGCCGGGTCGTGTCGGCAACGATGCCGTCGGGCAACGACGCCCGCGACGGAAGCCGCACTAGATTTTGCACCGTGGCACAGAGCCGTGGAACACGCTTCCCTGTTGCATCCAGGCTGACAGGCAACATATTCGTGAACGCATGAACTGCGATCATTGGATTCACGTCGTCAGCGACAGCAACGGGCGCAGAACGGCCACAACCTTTCCAAGGCGCGCCCTTTCCACCAGTTCCATCACTTCCATTCCCCGCATACGGCACTCGAGCCCGCGAAGATCTTTAACCGTGAATCGGCTCCCATCCGGACCCCTGAGCGCGTACCGCCGAGCGGCCTCTCCCTGCAGCACCGCTTCGACCCCGGAGACCTGCGGGTAGGTCATTCCGCCCCCATGCGGCAGTACGTTGGCCGAAGCGACGCGGTCCGTGAGAAGCGATGCCAGATCCGGCGACACCTGTGCGACTTCCCGGTCCAAGTTGTTTTGCCCTTTCACCAGGAAAGCGGGCAGATCGGCGCGGAGGGTGATCGGGAACAGCGTTTCGTCCTCCGGATGAAAACGGTAGCAACCCAGGACAGCGCAATTAGCATTTACGAACCCGTGGTGGATTTCATTGCAGATTTGCGTGAAGCGCCCGAAGAGGGCACCGGCCACCCAGCGTTGTTTTGCCAGGGCGAAGTCGCGATAAAGCCGATAGCTCGCCTCAAGATCACGAACCGCCTGCCCTTCGAGAATCCGGCACGGCCCCCATGGCGTCGGAACTGTCTTCATGAGGCCGGCAAGCGGCGGGCTGACCCTGTAATCCAGGCCGATTCCCAATGCGTTCGGCGCTTTCACCTCACGACCGCTGCCGTGGACGATGAAAACAAAAGGCGGAAGTGAGGCATTGCCAGCGTTCTCATAGATGTTGATGAAGTGATTTCCGCTCCCGTAATCCCACCTCGCCTGCACACCCATGATCATCGGAAGACTGTCCCGGATGCGGGTAATCCTGGCGATTAGGTCCCGCTCTCCCACAGGCCCCTGCAGGCCGCCCACCAGGGCGCACCCCGTGGATACATTGAGATCGAGGAACATGAGGGAGCGGCCGCCGTCGCCCCAAGACAGCATGCCTCCCGAGCTCAGTCCCCAGTCCCATTTTGCCCCCTCCCGTGACGGCGTCGAATCAGGTGTGGCCACGAAACACGCGTCCTGAGGATATCCAAGGGTGTCCTGAACGTGTAGGATCTTGGCGATTCCAACCGACAAATTCAGCCTGGCGAGAGCAGAGCCGCTGTCGTTCGGGGCGGCAGCCGCGATGATGTGCCGTGCAGCCCTTTCCAGCGAATTGGCGGTTCCATCCCCTGGGTCGTGGAAAGTTCGATCCTCAAATGCCACCGGCAGTGAGCGAGATGCTCTCATCGTAATCGCTGCAACCCAAAGCATTGTAAAACATGTCTGATCGTACCCACAAGGCCGTCGCCGGTACTGTCAAGTTGAGGCGGTGACTGGCACAATGGAATGGCCCGATGAACAGCAAGCCTCCCAGCTACCGAGGATATCGATTTCCGGCTGAAATCATCAGCCACGCCGTCTGGCTGTCTCACCGTTTTTGCCTGAGCTTTCGGGACGTCGAGGATCTCCTTTCGCAGCGCGGCATCACTGTTTCCTACGAAGCCGTCCGCCAATGGTGCTTCAAGTTTGGTCCCGACTACGCTCGTTCTCTCAAGCGGCGGCAGGGCCGGCTGGGTGACACGTGGTACTCGGATGAGGTATTCGTCACTATCCAGGGTCAACGGCAGTATCTCTGGCGTGCCGTCGATCAGGATGGTGACGTGATCGATATCTTGGTTCAGTCGCGTCGCAACCAGCGTGCTGCGAAGCGCCTTTTTTCGTATGCTGTTAAAGGGGCAGGGCAGCCCGCCCTGGCGGTTGGTCACCGACAAGTTGAGGAGCTATTCCGCAGCTCACCGGAGCGTCATGCCTTCCGTCATTCACAGCACCGAACAATACGAGAACAATCGTGCCGAAGTCTCACACCAATCCACTCGTCAGCGCGTGCGACAAATGCGACAGTTCAAGTCCCCTGGTCAAGCGCAACGATTTCTGTCGGTCCATGGAGTCATTCAGAATCTCTTCCGTGTCGGACGTCACCTGGTGGGGGCGGCCCATCATCGGGAGCTACGAGACCGCGCTTTCATCGCTTGGCACACGGAGACGTGTGCCGCCTGACGAGAGCAAAGGAAGTCAGCTCGCGGGGATCACTGGCTCGATCGACGTCAACTTGACAGTACCTTTCGAAGAGATGAAGGTGGCTCCGTGGGTAGTTGGAATTGGTCTGGCCGTGGTGGAATGGTGTGACTGGAACTGGCGGAGTCCTTCTGGATAAGGATTGCCGTAGAAAGCCGCTTTACTGGGGAGGACCATCCATGTGTTGGCCGTCTCTCCATAGAGGACCCATTTCCATTTTCGGAAAACAGTCCTTACCGAATGTATCAGTACTACGCGCTTCTCAGGTTCAAGTATGGGGTGCCGGTTTTTCCGGTCACCGTCTACCTTCAGGGTGGCAAGGGATTGACCGACGGGCAGTATCGCGAGGCGCTTTTCGGAGAAGAGCAGCTCCGGTTCCGCTACGGGACCGTGGCTCTGGCGAAGCTCGACGCCGAAGAGTATGTGGCTAAGGGCAATCCTGTGGCTGCAGCCTTAGCGGCACTTACCTGTCCGCCGTAGCCTTGGCGAAGGCGGATGAATCGCCATCACGTGGAAGATCGTTTGACGCTGAGGCTATTGATGGAGCAACATGTTGCGAAGGGGAGGCTCGGCGACGCAGGGGAGTACTTGCTCCTCGATTTAATCAGGACCTATTTCGAGCTCGAGCCCGATGAAGAGGACAGCTTCCATAGGTTACTTTCGAGACCGGAGTATCGGGAGGCATATGAAATGGAACTTACGTGGTCAGAGAAAATGATGGAGAAAGGTCGGGAACAAGGGCGTTTGTCCGGCCTGATCGAGGGGAAGCGTGAGACGCTCAAACACCAGCTCACCAAGAAGTTCGGGACCATTCCAGAGAAGACGATGGCCCGAATCGAAGCATTGGACTCGCTTGAAGAGCTTGATACCTATCTGGAGCGCGTTCTGGCAGCGGAGACTCTGGAGGACATGGGGCTCGACGGCCGGTAGACCGGCGACTGGTCATCGACCCGCCCTCGATAGTGCCCCTCGCCTTTTCTCGACACGGATACCGGAACTCCCCAAGAGAATAGTTATAGAAAAAACAGATTTCTATCAGCTGCTGCCAATAGCGTCGCGGTGGCTGCCACAATGAGAGTTCTCTGCCCTTCCGGCGCCCCGCACTCGACGGCCCGGTCGAAGATCGGGAAAGTCAATGGTTGAACCATGGCGATTTTGTTCTGAGACTGGAGCAGACTGTTATTTGACCGGGTGCGGCTCGGCGTTAGAAAAGAGTTAGACCATGGCGAGAATGACACTAAGAGTCCCCGATAGCCTCCATGCGCTTCTGGCGGAGTGCGCAAAACGCGAAGGAGTATCGGTGAATCAGTACATCGTTTTCGCTCTAAGCAGAGTTACAGCCATCGATGATTTGAAGCGTCAGAGGTCTACCTTCGAGTCTCTTTTGACACGTTACTCGGAAGAAGAGGCCGAAGCCGCACTACAACAAGTTCTGCGTGATCGAAAAGCAATCGAGTGACAGACCTTCCGCGGCGCGAAAGGAGTTTCGGTTCGAGGACAATAAGGAATGGACGAGCGCAACCCGCCCCATTGTCGAAGCATTCTTTCATTCGCGATTTTTTCTCGAGATGGCTTCTCGATACAGCACTCTGGAGAAACCTCCGCAGATTCTCCCGAGCGGCTACGCTGCCCTTCTCTACCTTTACGGATTGAGGTGAGAGGAACGGTGAATGGAGCCGGTCGTTCTTCTCGCATGCGAAGGAGCCCCGTGATGGAATCCACAACGAACTCTCTCATCGAGCTACTCGGCGAGCTGGCCGGACTCGAGATCGAGATACGCAGACACGCGACAACGCTCGCGACCGCACTGCTCAGGAGGCCGGACGGTCCCAGACTCCTCCTTCTGGAACGAACCTATCGTGAGGGCGTCGTCTACATTCTCGACCCGTCCGAAGAGGAGATGGAAATCGCCCGAGAGGGCGATCTCTGGAAGCTATGGAACTCGGAGCGCGGCGTTTTGCTCGCGGGCATCGTTTGATGGGAATGCTCGAACTTGTAGTTGATCGTCGCCACGTGCGTGTCGGTCTCCGTGTCCAGCACGTTCAGCATGACCCGGCGGCAGTCGCAATCGGGCTCGACGCAGTAAGCTTCGGACAAAACGAACGTATGGCTCGGCAAGGAGTCGTCGTTCATGGGATGGACCGAGCGGTACTCGTTCTCGGCCTCTTCCGGGAACAGAGCATGAAAAGCAAGCATGGTCATGGTCGATATTCCGTTCCCGTTATTCGCAACAACGCTGAGCTGCTTTTCGCAGCTGCCTAACAGGGCGCAGGCTAGAGCCCTCTTACATCAGAGACCTATTCACAATTTCATCTTTCTGGGGCTTGGTGGGCTCCCAGCTAAACTCTTGTTTGTACCGTTTTCGTGAGAACAAATGTTCGGCAGGAATAAGATTTTTGGGACCGGCCGATTCTTTTCGAAGCCAAGCCCAATCGACGCTATCCGCGGCGAGCCTCATGGAGGACTGAATCCAATCTTTGGCGATTCGCCCCTTTTTATCCAATTTTAGTCGCACGTAGTCCACGTGCCGTATGCACAACGGTCTTCTATCGTGAGTTTCGATGTAGGCAATGGCGACACAAAGGAATCGTCCGGCAAAGTCCGGCATTTGCTCGGCCGGGTCACCGTTCCACAGACGCTCGAACCGAGCATAGGGAAACCTCCGGATTCCGCCGGCTTCATTGACCAAGAATGCTCGAATGCTCCAACCCATCTTTAATATCTATTTCTCCAAGTAACGACGCGAAGGCGGGGTTTTCCAAATCCATTGGTTTTGCCGAAACCGGTTGTTGCGGGCGAATCTACCACAGGTGACCGATGTCACCAAGTCACCCGCTTGCAGGTTGTTCCCTAAACCGACACGTCATTGCCTCAGGACAGCACGTTGTTCCTTAGAACGTCATCTCATGCTAGAAACATGTCGTCGTTTTAATCTGCAAACTCGTCTGAGGATGCTCGGACTTGGGAGGGCGTATGCAATTGTCGTTTGCGGCTGTACCCTTCTATGGGTACAACGCACCTGTGAAGCTTCGAGAACTCGAAAAACAGCTCCGACAATTGGGTTGGAGGATCGTTCGAGAAAGTGGAAAGCTTACGGCTTGGTCGAACGGTGTCAATGAAATTGCTATACCTCGGCACAAAGAGATAAACGAATATACGACTCTCAGAATTCTCAATCGCGTGACAGGAGAAAAGTTGAGGCGATTTCCCGCGAGGCGAGCAGGAAAGGCGCGGTCATTGGAATTCGTTTGGAGGAACTTTGCGACGAGGAGGCGCTGCGTTACGTGGCCTACCTGGTGGAAGAGGAAACGCTCGAAGTGTCTCGATGGGATTCCTCGTCGACATGCCCCTATCACCCGCCTTGGCGCGGCGGTTGACCGATAAACGGGCACCAGGGTGCCCACGCGGCGCAAGGGGGACTGGAAAGAGCCGACGAAGATTTCCTCCGCCAAGTCTTCTGTGGTCACGATCCAACCATTACGCAACCGCACACCGTTTCACGATGGGCGCTCCGGCTATTTGCCTCGTGAATCCCAACGCTCTCTATTTCTCCCACGCTGAGATCTCAAGGAGGTGATCGAAGCCTACGCGAAAATATTTCCCAACAAGCCCGGTTGACGAGCAATCATCCCTTCGCGACGTCTTCTTCCATACGGCCGGGCAGTGCACCGACGGATCCACTGAAGAGAAGAGGTTGGCACCGGCTACCAGTCTCGCCTTAAGATTGATGGATGTATACGCTTCTTTCGCTGGGTATCGTTTTGGGCTCGCTCGGTGGCGTTGCCGATCTAGATCGCGACGGCGTGAGCGATATGCTCGAGAAAGCCCTCATCGAGCAGTTCCGCCCTCATTTTCTTGTGAACACTGACGAATGCGCTCAGGTTCCTGCGGAGTTCGAGGCTTACTCGGTGAAGCCGCGCGTACAGGAGCACAATGCGACGATCTACGCCCGCGTCTCGCCGTCGGCGGCGTTGGGGCCCGGCGTTACAGCGCTGGAGCTCCAATACTACCATTTGTGGGAAAAGGACTGTGGCGTGATTGCATCACATCCGCTCGATGTGGAACGTGTCGTGGCACTGCTCGTGCCGAGCGAGAACGAGGGTTGGAAGGCGTTGTATTGGTACGCGGCGGCGCACGAAGGGACGGTGTGCGACACGAGCAACGCTGCACCCGCCGCAACCCTCGGCGCGCGATCTAGCGGCCCTCTTGTTTGGATCTCGGCCGGGAAGCACGCCTCTTATCTAGATCCGAAGCTCTGCGGCCAACGCGGGTGCGGTGGTGACCACTGTCGAGAGATGGTGGACCTGCCCCCGGGATCCCTCATCAACCTCGGCGAAGCTCAGGTACCCCTAAATGGGGCGGTGTGGACCGCGTCTAAGGACTGGCCTTTCGAGAGCAAGCTCGGCCAGGCTTTCGATACCGGCCTGGTTGCTCAGCTCGAAGCAAGCGACGACGGCGTGCTCGCGCGCGTCAACGGCCGGCTCCGCCCCACACAATTCTCGATCTCCGTCGCCGGCGAAGTCCTCGAAGCTCTGGATACGACTTCGCGCTACGGCGGGGTCGGCGTCAATCAAGCGGAGAAGAAAACGGGCAACGCACTTGTCAAAAGTTGGCGCGCCATTGCCTGCGCTCTCGACCACGTTGCGCGCGCCGTTTGCATTAACGAAGAGCGGCGACCACGAGCGATAGCGCCCTCGATTTTTAGGACTTCCCTGCTGAGGTCCTTGCCCAACAATTGACGCTGAGCGTTGTCTGCCCCTCCAGCGCTCCGCTCTCAACACGGTACGAGGTTTTCGCGGAGCACGGGTATGGGGAAGCGGCTGAGTTAACCTATCACGCCGCCGAGTTCTTCTTGATCGCCTGGTGCAAATCCCAGTCGGCCTGCAAGTGCATCCAGAACTGCGGTGTCGTTTTGAACCGGCGTGCGAGTCGAAGTGCCGTGTCCGCGGTGACTCCTCGCTTGCCCAGGACGAGCTCGTTCACACGATTCACGGACATTCCGAGTTCCTCCGCGGCCTTCACCTGAGTGAGACCGAGAGGCACAAGGAACTCCTCCCGCAAAACTTCACCCGGATGTACCGCAGGCCCGAGCCACGCCGGATCACGAGTGATAGTCTTCGCAGCGGACTTCGTAGGCATGGTTTCCCTCCCACCGGAATGTCAGCCGGTACTGTTCGTTCACTCGAATACTATGACGACCACGCTGGTTTCCCTTGAGAAACTCTAAACGGTTTCCTGGCGGACTGCGGAGATCCGAGAGTCGCTGCGCGACGTCTAGCATCTTCAACTTCCGTCCGACAACCCGCCAAACGTCTCTCGGAATGCGCCGAGCGTCTTTCGTGGAGCGCTCCCGGAACAAATCGGCCGTCGTTTTATCGACGAACGCCTGAATCATATTTGTTACATAATACACGGGGTCCGTGTATAACGCAAGACTTAACCAAAAGAAGAATGGGGACCCGTAGATTCGGGCGAACGCGGCAGAGCGTAGGAAAACGTCAGGAGGTTATCCTCGTCAATACCGGTCTCTGCGCTTTGGAGCTCAGCCATGCTGAATAGCATCATCAGCCCGGCGCAAACCGGTAGAACGAGCGATACCTCAACCTATCCACCCACCAGCACGGCTTGCGTTCACGCCTATCTGCCCGAGGTCCACAAACTGAAGATCGTTCGAACCCCATGATTTGCGGCTGCGGGGCGAGAAGGATCAGAGCGTCGGCCGCCCACATGGCCAGCGCGAGACCTGCCACACCACCCATCAGGCCGACCAGTAGACTCTCCGTCAAGCACTGCCGGGCGACGCCACGCAACGTCCTGAACCCTTCGCGAAGGTATCACCGGTTTCTCCCTGATTGCCTTTTCATTTCGGATATCGTTCCTGCTAACATAATCTTATCCGGGCAAAAAATCAGGAGGGCGGCACAATGTTTCGGAAAGAAACGGTTCTCCCATTGTTTTTGTTGACCAGTTTTTCTTTGTTTGGATGTGTATCAGCGATCACGGATACCTTTACCGGAGAGAATGTTGCCCGCGATATCCGAGCAAATGGTCTCCCTGCAACTGCAACCGTACTGCAGATTTGGGAAACAGGAACTAGGGTCAACGATAATCCAGTTGTTGGGTTTCTCCTTGAAGTCCACGCTGAAGGGCTGGAACCGTACAGGGCAGAGACCAAAGCCCTCATTTCAGTCCTTTCAATCCCCCAGATACAACCCGGAGCTGTTTTAGACGTGAAGTACAATCCCAGAAACCCGCAGAGAGTTGCTCTCGACCTTGGGGAACATTAATCACACTTCCCATTTCATAAGACTCATTTCGCCGGATGTTCCGTACCCCGGCAAGCCCTGCCGAGCCATCGATTTCTCACGACAGACAGGTCGGGCTAGACCTCTTTGCCTTGAGACCTGTTGAAGTATAGCGAGCAACTCCTCCAATCTCGTCGCGGACGCGGTCTGCAGCGTTAAGATTGACTTCACTGTGCTGAACGAGTAGAGAGAGACTCCCGACGATGAGGAGGCGCGAGAGCATGACCGACCCCCGACACGATGCACTGCACGCCATTGTCAAGAAGCTGCCTTCCGATTTCGTGCCTTGGGGGGAGCGATCCCGAGATCATGACTGGGGGCCTGACTGTAGCTGCGGTTGTCGGTGGTTCGTCCCGCTCGAAGGCAAGCTTCGCTACGACTGGGGCATCTGCTACAACAGGGCGTCGCCTCGAGCGGGCCTGCTGACGTTCGAGCATCAGGGCTGCCGCGAATACGAGGGCGATGAAGAAAACTCTGGGGAGGAGCTGCTCCGGCCCACCACGGACAAGAGTTCTGCCGAATCCGAGCTGCTGAGAAGCCTTCGCATCTACCGCAGGGACATAGAAGAGTTGCTGGCAAAGGCGAACGACCAATGGGGCTACGAGGATCCCGTCTATCGTTACTATCACCAGAGCTACAAAGTGTACTTCTTGCAGGATAAGACAAAGGCGATCGTGGATTTACTTCGAAAGCTCTCGCCGGAAAGTGAGCTCAATTCTTGGTTTCTAGAGATCGTGGCGGCGGGGACGGGAAGGGAGTTTCGGTCCGAGGACAACAGGCACTGGACGAGGGCAGCCCGTCCCATTCTCGAAGCATTCTTTCATGCGCGATTCTTTCTCGAGATGGCCTTGCGCTACGGCTCCTTGGAGAAACCTCCGCAGGTTCTCCCGAGCGGCTACGCTGCACTTCTCTACCTATATGGATTGAGGTGAGATGATCGGTGCATGGAGCCGATAGTTCTTCTCGCATGGGAAGGAGCCCGTGATGGAATCCACAACGAATTCCCTCATCCAGCTACTCGGCGAGCTCGCCGGACTCGAGATCGAGCATCGCAGACATGCGACAACGCTCGCGACGGCACTGCTCAAGAGGCCGGACGGTCGCAGGCTTCTTCTTCTGGAACGAACCTATCGTGAGGGCGTCGTCTACATTCTCGATCCGTCCGAGCAGGAGGTGGAAGTGGCCCGAGAGGGGGATCTCTGGAAGCTATGGAATTCGGATCGAGGTGTTCTGCTCGCTGGTATCGTTTGAAGATTACGTTCGGGAGAGACACGATCAGTAGAGCAGATCCAGGCCGAACAGGTTTACTGCGGATCGCTTCCCGAAGGCGTTTTGTTGCGGAGGGCGGGAATCGGCTCGTCCGCCCGGTTGGCGTATATCTTGCGGTTGACTTGAAGGTAGAGGGCGTCCTTGTCCTCGGTGGAAAGGCCCCCCGTGAATTCGTCGCGTTGTCTCGGCCCCTTGGTTTTATGCCGATTCTTCCACAAGTGAGCGGGGTCGCTAATCTCGGCTACGGTCTTTTGCAGAATGTCGCCCGCAAGCCCTTCTATCCATTTTTCGCCAGCTCGGGCACGCTCTTGGGTCATGGCGAAAAGCTCCGCACGTTCATTTGACCTGGGCTGGATACTAAACAGGCTGCGGCTACCGTTGGTCACTCACCGTACATATCAGTCTCATTCTTAACATGGTCATCCCAGGGCTCGAATATTCGACTGTTTTGCGACAATAATAAGGCCGGAGGTTGGAATCATGCTGGTGGTCCATGTACACGTGCACGTGAAACCGGATTCTGTCGGCGCTTTCCGCGAAGCCAGTATTGAAAACGCTAGCAACAGCATCCACGAGTCGGGAGTCGCCCGGTTCGACGTGATTCAACAAAACGATGACCCGACCCGCTTCATATTGGTCGAGGTTTATCGGACGGCCGACGATCCGGCCCGGCACAAGGAGACTGCCCACTATAGAAAGTGGCGGGACACCGTCGCGGACATGATGGCCGAGCCGCGACAAGCGGTGAAGTTCACCAATGCCTTTCCCGACGACGAGGGCTGGTGAGGGGTTAACGATGCGGTTCGAGCTCGCCACGGCAAGCAGGATTGTCTTCGGTCCAGGCACGGTCCGGGAGGTAGCACCCGCAGCGCGGTCGATGGGAACGTGTGCCTTACTGGTGACCGGCCACTCCAAAGCGCGGGCGGCGACCGTCACAGAGGAATTGGATGCCTTAGGTATACGCTATGTGCCGTTTTCTGTCACGGGTGAGCCGACGATACAGACAGCGCGTGAAGGCGCCGAGCTGGCCCGCACCGAACGTTGCGACGTCGTCGTGAGCGTGGGCGGGGGCAGCGCGGTTGATGCCGGCAAGGCCATTGCGGCACTCATCGGCAACGCTGGGGATCCGCTCGATTACATGGAAGTGATTGGAGAGGGACGGAAGCTCGAGCGTTCGCCAGCGCCCTTCATTGCGGTACCGACTACGGCCGGTACCGGCTCAGAAGTTACGCGGAACGCCGTACTGGGCTCGCCGGAGCATGGCGTCAAGGCCAGCCTTCGCAGCCCGCTGATGCTTCCCGACTTGGCGGTCGTCGATCCGGAACTAACCGTAGACGTCCCGCCGGCAGTGACGGCAACCACGGGACTCGATGCCCTCACGCAGCTGATCGAACCCTACGTCTCGTCTCGTTCCAACGCCTTGACCGATCTCTACTGCTTGGAAGGAATTCGCCGCGCTGCGCGTTCGTTGAAACGTGCCTATGAAGATGGCAGTGACGCCGAGGCACGAAACGACATGGCGATGGCGAGTCTCATGGGCGGATTGTCGCTGGCGAACGCCGGGCTCGGAGTGGTGCACGGGTTCGCAGCGCCGGTGGGCGGTATGTTCACGGCACCTCACGGCGCCGTGTGTGCGGCGATCCTACCTCACGGCATGCGAGGCAACATCCAAGCGTTGCGCGAACGCGGTGAGGATTCCGACAAGCTCAAACGTTATCAAACGGTCGCGCGCCTATTGACCGGAAGCGACAACGCCCGGACTGAAGACGGCATCGAATGGGCGTTTCGCACCTGTGAGGAACTTGGCATTCCCACCTTGGCGGCGTATGGTCTTCGTCCAGACGATGTTTCGGCCATTGTACAAAAAGCATCCCGCGCCAGCAGCATGAAGGCGAATCCGATCCAGCTCACCACGGAAGAATTGACGGAAATTCTTTCCAACGCGCTCTAGTTGTCTTCCAGGTTTTCGCGGACCACGAGCAAGTCCTACTAACCATCATGCTAAGATGCTCTGGAAAGAGACATCGGAATGCCGATTCGAGTCGAATGCTACGCGGGCCATCGGGGCGAGGAAGCGCCTCGACGATTCGAGATTGGAGACCTTCGCGTGGAAGTAGCCGAAGTCGTGGACCGCTGGCTCGAGCCCGAATATCGTTACTTCAGGGTGAAGGGAGGAAACGATAAGATCTACCTGCTCCGCTACAAAACGACCCGCGACACCTGGGAACTGACGGCAAGCAAAAGTTGTTTTCGTTAGTCCGCTCACAAAGGCCGCTCTGGGGCCAGATCAGCTACCGGCGGCGCCTGTCCATGTCGGTCACCCAGTTGGGGTCGTTTCGCGCCTGAACGGCCGCGGCGGTTTCGGCGAAGCTCTCGTCACGCGTGTAGCCGACATCGACGATGCATGCCTCCAGCAGATCACGATCGGTGACGCCAGCTTTCTCGCACGCCGTTCGCGCTTGTCGCCGCCAGCTGACGGGAAGGCCGTCCACGCTGGCTTCTCTTTTCGGCGTCGGCCTCCGGAACGTCCGCGTGCTCTGCCCCGGCGCGTACTCGAAGAGAGACGTCTGCTGAGACACGAGCCAGCCGTTGTCGTCGTCGAGCAACAGGCTCCGTGCCAGCTCGGTGAGGCCAGCGTGCAGAGCCGAGTCAGTCCCCGAGCCGAGGGCGCCGATGGCAGTCGCGGCGTCGACGTCGTCCATGGCATTCCCGTTGAAGTTGCCGAAAAGGCCCGAGAGCGTGCTCCGACGGGTCAAGGCAGGCCTCAAGAAGGCATTGAGGTGCCCCTTGCGTACGTCGATGAACAAAATCGAGCCGTCGCTCCAGAAGAATTCGTACCCGTTCTTCGAGCGCTCGATCCGCCCCCCTTCAGGTAGATTGAGGCTGCTGCCGGGCGACAGCGTCACCGGCTGTCCTTCGACGGAGAGCATCGGCTCTCGCCTCAGGGCCACCGAGGCTCGACTCGTGTCGACCAGCACGGCCACCGCGGTGGCAATCGACACGTAGTTCGAGAAACCCGTCGACTCGAGGCGGAGCTGGACCTCGAGATCCCCAGCCGTCGAGCGACTCGCTACGTACTCACCGGCCGACTGGAATTCGTAGGTCGCGCCGTCCAAGGTCTGGACGTGGATGTCTCCCCACGCTCGACCCTCCATCGCACGGACGGGGCCGGCGGCAATGACGAGCGCGAGCAGGGGAAGTGTGGCACATACGAGGCGTTGTTTCATCATCATGCTTCAGGAAAATAGCAAGAACCGTGCCGAGGCTATTGCCCCTTTCGAACAGCAGGACCGGGACGAGGTGCGCTCCGAGCGTCCTCGCCCGCGGGCGGGGCGTCCTCTCCTGCGGACGGATTTTGGGTGCCACGTATCATCATGAGTGCCACCCTTCGCGAAGCTGCTCCGGCGAGCTCCAAGCGGTGGGTCAACGCTAGCTCAACCTCCCCACGCTGAAGATTCACCGCAGCCGTTGGTATTTTCTGAACGGGATTCCCAGCTTCCGCATCTTATAGCGTAAGTAATCGTCGATCGCACCGGCCGCGAGTTGCGGCGTTTCCCCTAGCGCCTGGTCCCTGCTCCCTATTTGTTCTTGTGGACCTTGTGAGCATGAGACAAGGAGAAGACACATCAAGGGGAAGAGTCTTTTTGCAGCTTTAGTGGTTTCGGTTTCGATCATATGGGTTCTCCACGGCTGCGAGCCTTTGGACCAAACCCCCTCGATCAGCGCCCTCCGTCAACGGCGAGAGTCTGTCCGGTGATCCAGGAGGCGTAGTCCGAAGCCAGGAACGTCACAGCGTGAGCGATATCTTCAGGCTTCCCCAGCCGCCGGGTGGCGATGGACGCCACCAGTCGCTGTTGGCCCTCCTCGCCGTACGCCTCCCACTGCTTCTCCGTCGTGGGATTACATCGTACAAACCCGGGGGCCACGCAGTTTACAGTAATCCCCCGTTTGGCCCCAGCTCGTGGGCCAGCCGTCGGGTCAGGCCGATGAGGCCCGCTTTGGCGGATGCATAGGACTGAATCCCCGTCAGACTAACCCGGAGCCCGGCTCCCGAAGAGATGTTGATGATCCGACCCCGCGCCGCCGCTTTCATCCCTGGTACAGCCGCCTGGGAGACGTTGAAGACACCGTTCAGGTTCACATCGAGTATCACCCGCCATGTTTTCACGATCCAACGACCGAGCCCCTGTCTCGATCTGGTGTGTCTGACCGATGACGGCTCGGGTGAGAGGAGTCGGCACCCCTTTTCATTGCCCGATTCGGACGATCCAGCCCAACTGGGCGTCGACCTCCGTCCTCCGCTTCCTCACGGCCCGGTCACGTCAGATCCCACTATGCGTTTTTGCTGAAGCCCGGTTGAAGCGCACCAGATCGTCCCGGGACGAGGCGGCCAATCCAGGCTCTCCACCGGGGCGGAACGCCTCCGGATCGAAGCCGTCTGATCCGATCCATCACTCCTTCCCAAATAAATAAGCAAAACGCGTGAACTCGTAGAAGTTGTCCAAAATGAAATCGCCCACGCCGGTCACGCTCTTTCGGGTGACGAAGACATAGTCGGGATAAGCTAGAGGAATGTTGCTGGCTTCTTCGGTGATGATCTCGAGGGCCTGTAGGTAGATCTTTCGGGCTTTGTCCCGGTCGAGTTCGGCAACGGCCCGGTCCAAAATCTCATCGAGCTCGGGATTGGAGTAGCCCATGCCGTTTTGGCTGCCGCCGGTACGGTATTTTTTGGTCAAATTGTCGCCCGGATCGGTCAGCGCTGACCAACCGGCGATGAGTGCATCGTTGTCGGGACCGAGGTCGCTGCCGAGTTGACCGTAGGTTTCGCGATCGACTTTGTTGAGCTCGACGACGAAGCCGATCTCTTCGAGATTCTTATGGGCAATTTCTCCCGCGGTCCGGCGGAAGATCTCATCTTGAAGCGAAATGATGGTCATCTCAAGAGGTTGGCCCTCACGAGAGCGTTTACCGTCCGCGCCGGCCTTCCATCCCGCTTCGTCCAAAAGCGCCGCGGCCTTTTCGACGTCGCGACCGGGCGTCGGAGCGTCATGAGGGTAGGCCCAGTTTGCCGGTGGCACCGCCCAGTAGGCCGCCTGTCCCATTCCGTTGAGACCTTGTTCCACCATGGCTTCTCGGTCGAGGCCAAGTGAGATGGCGTGTCGTACCCTGGCGTCCTGCAGGATAGGACGACTCACGTTCATCACCATGCTCCGCCACACGCCGGTGCGAAAGCGGTGGATTTCGAGTGATGGACTCTGGGCGAGGAGGGACACGTGATTGGGCGTGACCTGAGCGATGTCGATGGTTCCCGACAGTACCGCTTCGGCGCGCGCGTCGTCGTTCGTGATCGGACGGACCACGAGTCGCGATATCTTCGGCGCGCCCCGAAAGTAGTTTTCGTTTGCCTCAAAAACCACTTCGCCGTTTTCTCGACTCACGAAACGAAAGGGGCCTGTCCCGATGGGACTCGAGTCGAACACCGTATCGTCATCGAAGCTGCCGTCTTCGAAGACATGTCGGGGCAAGATGCCGAGGTCCGCCAGGGGCGTGGTCAAAGACGTGTGTGGTGAGCTCAAGTGGATCACGAAAGTCTGGGGATCGGGGGCCTCGTAAGATTCAATTGGTCCCAGGTTGAGACGCTTATCGGACCGCGCATTCGGTTTCATGATCTCGTCGAAGGTGAAGACAACGTCATCACTCGTAAAGGACCGTCCATCGTGCCAGGTTACACCGGACCGGAGCCCAAACGTATGCGTCTGATGGTCTTCCGAGACCTCCCAGTGGTCCGCCAGGTCCCCTTCGATCTGTCCCGAAAGGTTGATAGTGATGAGCCTCGACACGATGAGCGCGCTGGCTTCGTTCCATTCGTTGACAACGGGATTGAGGCGATCGCAGTCGAGTGTCGCCGCCCAGACGAGGGTGTCCTCGTTGCTGGGAGGCTCGGTGGTCGTCTCGGGACTCGCACACGCGGTGATGGCCACAGCGGCCAATAGGATCCATCGTCTCATCATGGTCGGTCTCCTTATTGTGATTCGAGAGCCGATTATAATAGTAAATTCATGCGCCCGACATTCATGTGTGCCGGTCGAAGTGCCTCGACACAATCCCTTTCCCTTCCGTTACCTCCCGATTCGTGAGAGTGACGACATCGTTCACATCCTGACGTACTTTGGGTTCGCCTCAACAAAAAAGTGAGGCAAATTGTCGTCCCCAACATGCGTTACGGAGGCCTTCGAATGGTAGCTGGCCCAAAATTCGAGGATACGAGTACACCAATAGAAATAGAAATATAGACGGAGAGGTCTCCGCCATACGCGTTACCAAACGTTGAACGCACAACATGACTTGCGGGACGAACGCGAATTCTCTATCCTGCAGTTTCTTGTCTCGAGCGAGGAGAGTGGAATGGGAAAGGCTGCCCACCGATCCATACTGTCACCCGAGGATCAGCGCGTTACGTTCGTCGAGCTGTTTTTCGATCTCGTGTTCGTCTTCTCGGTGACGCAAATCGTCGGACTTCTCCACCACCACCTGGATTGGACCGGCGTCGGACAAACCATACTGGTCTTCTGGCTGGTCTGGTGGGGTTGGACGCAGTTCACCTGGGCCCTCAACGCGGCGGACACGACGCATCCGTCGGTCGAACTCGCGACCCTCGTCGCTACCGCCGTCGCTTTCTTCATGGCGGCGGGCATCCCCAATGCCTTTTCCGGCGGTTCCTTGTGGTTCGCCATTCCGTACGTTCTAGTCCGGGTGATCGGGCTCGCCCTCTACGTCCGCGTCTCCTGGGAATCGAGCCCGGAACACCGCACGGCGGTGAAGACCTTTGCGCTGCTGTCGGTGGGAGGGCTCGCGGCCGTTTTGGGTGGCGGGCACTCGGGCGGGTCTACCACCT
Source organism: uncultured Acidobacteriota bacterium (assembly GCA_963697355.1). Lineage (GTDB taxonomy): Bacteria > Acidobacteriota > Vicinamibacteria > Marinacidobacterales > DATDRI01 > CAVONV01. The sequence continues at coordinate 228,790 of CAVONV010000008.1, read as the reverse complement.
ACTGGCTATGGGGGTTGGCCATCCTGCTCGACATCATTGCCGCGCTCATCGGCGGAGAGGTAGGAGATTGGGATTTACATCCAGAGCACTTCGCGGAGCGGCACGGCCTTTTCGTGATTATCGCGCTTGGCGAATCGCTCATCGTCGCGGCCGGTGGACTTGCCGGCGCCAAAGTAACCGTGAGCCTGAGCGCAGTTGCCACGCTTGCGGTGGCCGCGACCTGCGCACTTTGGTGGAGCTACTTCGCATGCGCGAAACCGACGCTTGACGCGGCCTTTGAGGCGGCCACCGGAACGGCTCGTGTGAGGATGGGTCGCGACGCCTTCTCCTTGTTGCACTTCGGGATGGCCCTTGGAGTCATTGCCTTCGCAGTTGCGGTGGAGAAGGCGATCCTCCACCCAGCAGAAGCCCTTTCCTTCGCCGGCCGCCTGGCGCTGGCGCTCGGTGTCGCACTGTTCACGGGTGGAATGGGACTGGCGCTGTGGCGAGCGACTAAGAAACTCTGGCGACCCAGAATGCTCGTCGCCATCGCGACTGCAACCATCATCGTTTCCGTTTCCGGTTTACCGCCGGCGGTTAGCCTCGCCATCGCATTCGTCGGGGTCGTCGCCATCGCGGTGGTCGAGCACCGAATCCACGTTCCGGCTTCCACCATCAACCTCTAATGCCCGAGACCGGAGGCAGTCGAATGACAGATCCTGCCGAGTCCTCTTCTATAAAAGCGCCCCAAATCACGCAGGGCGCGATTGCACTAGTAGGTGGCAACGACGCACTCTAACAATCGATCGCTACGGACGCCGAGAAAGTGCTGCGCGCTTGTGTCCGCGTGAACGGAGGAGATTCAGAGCAACAGCGACCGCAGAAAGGACGACATGTCTAACTCAGGAGCTTCTCGAGTGTCGCTCGAGCGTCTTCTACGTTGGACGTCAATCCGCGGATCGCTTCGGTCACGATCGACAAGTACTGTTCGGCCACGTCCCAGGTTTCCTCCTCAATCCCCTCTCGAATACCCGGCATGGTTTTTACGCCGTAGCCGGTGAAAAATCCCGGTGCATAAATCTGGTGTCGGAACCACTCCCTCTGCGGAAGTCCTTTCTCGTGTCCGAGCAAACGCTCTGATTTGTAGAGTAGCCGGTTGAGCTTCTCGAGCTGTTCGGAAGGTTCCAGCTTCGCGGGCAAACGGCTCAGCGTGCTCTCATAAGATTCACCGGCACGTCGGAGCTCGCGGATCGCCTCCCGTAGCGGCTCGAAATCAAACGCCGGTGCTCCTAGCTCGAGTCGGTATGTCTCTTCAATCTCATCGACGTATCCGGCTAACGTATCGGCATAGTCGACGAAGTGGAAAGGAAGTACCGTAGCGTTTGCCATACGAAGGATCATGGTGCCGGCCGTCTGAGACAGCGCGCGCTGGTACGTGAACTCGGGATCGACGAAGCGCGTGTAATAGGCGAACGTATCGTAAATGGAATGGCCGACACCGCCTCCTCCCGCACCACCGAAACTCACGTTCACGGAGGCCACGTTCAGGTGATCCAGGAAGACCGTGTAGTCCGAACCCGAGCCGAGGGCACCTATGGACAGGTCGCTCTGGTCGCGGATGGCGGCCGCTTCCTCTTCGGACCCGGCTTGATCGATGCGGCGTTCACGAGCCGCCTCCCACACACTCTTCCCGGTCTCGGGATCGGTGATGTCCCGCGCCACCTCGTTGATGGTCTTCTGGAGCGAATGACTGCCGGAAGCGGATAACCACCCTCGGCCGTTGCTGTCCGTATTGATATACAGGACCGCCTTATCGCGAAGCTCTTCGGCGTGCTTCTCACCCCACTCCGTCGAGCCCAGAAGCCCCCACTCCTCGCCGTCCCAAGAGGCGAATAGGATGGTGCGCTTGGGCTTCCAACCCTCCTTCTGAAGCTCGGCCATGGCCCGTGCCGATTCCATCATGGCCACATTGCCGCTCGTGGGATCGTTGGCCCCGTTGACCCAGGCGTCGTGATGGTTTCCCTGGACGATCCATTCGTCGGGAAAGACCGCGCCGTCGATCCGCGCCAACACGTTATAGAGCGTTCGGTTCTTCCACTCGAAGGCGAGCTTCAAGTGCACCTTGGCCGGGCCGGGACCCACGTGGTACGTGGTGGGCAGCGCGCCCCGCCAGTCCTCGGGGGCCACCGCTCCGCCGATGTTCTCGAGCAGGGGCAGTGCGTCTCCGTAGGAAATGGGAAGCACCGGTATCTTGACGAGCGTTCTGGCTTCCGAGATGTCCAGCTTCTTTCCGCCCTTCTCTGCGCCCCACCCCGGGGTGAGCGGATCGCCCGGATGAATCGGCATGTCCATGATGCTGCCCCTTTGGACACCCTGTTCTGGACGGTACGGTCCTTCCGGATACACGTCACCCCGGAAGTAGCCGTCTTGTTGGGGGTCCGAGTAGATGAGGCAACCGACGGCACCGTGCTCCTGCGCCATTTTGGCTTTGATGCCGCGCCAGCTTCGCCCGTAGCGGACGATGGCGATCTTGCCCTCGACTTCGATCCCCATCTCCGCCAAACGTTCGTAGTCTTCGGGGATGCCGTAGTTCACATAGACGAGCTCGGCCGTGACATCCCCGTCCGCCGAGTAGGCGTTGAACGTGGGAAGCCGGCCTGAATCCGCTGTGTCGGCATCTCTCTCTACCACCGGTTCATGGAGCTTGGCGACATAGGTCTCCGGGTGAACGAGCTCGAGGACGCGCTCCACCGGCATGGGCATCAAAGCTTCGTGCTCCTCGATCCACGCGTTCAAACCCCAGGACTCATACTGCGAGAGGATATACTCGGCGACCTTCCTACTGCCCGGACTTCCGGCATGGTGCGGTTCGGCTGAGCTCACCTCCATGTACTCGACGATGTTCGAAGACAGCGGAATGGCGCGAAACTTCTTCTCCCACTCCCGTTGCGACTCTGTCTCATCGGTCGTAAATCCTCTTAATCCGGTCTCCTGGGAGAATCCGGCCGCGAGTGAGGAGACAAAAAACAGCGCGACGGAAAAACGAACCAAACGATTGATGCTCGAATGCATGAAATACCTCCCTCGTCCGGCGGCAGTATAACCCACGCAGCCGGATAGGGTACGACGCTCTCTGAGCTCGAACATGGTTCCATCTAGCGATCACCCTCTGGGGGGCGATCCCGCGCCCTGGTTTCTCGTTTGGGCGAGCGCGAGGACCGAGACCGTCGCGTCTGCCGGTGGCGGAACGGGGCGTTTTGCGATGGGGTTTTTAGAGAGGAAGAAAGAATCCAATCAGCCGGCGTTTTCGGGCTCATCTGCCGCGGTCGGCCGGCTTCAACCCGCCGAGAGTGTTTGGAGCGCTGTCGGAGAAGTATCTGCCTCGACTGTTGTGTGAATTTCCAATCCGGCTACGTCGCGAGGACATCCCGTCCCTCGTTCAGTACTTTGGGGATCAGAAGAGGAAACGGACGTGGCGGGCAATGCCCTCTCACAGCACGCGAGTTTCAGACAAATCGACCGTAGCTCAAGGTCGTATATATTTCGAGTGAGGGTTAACTCTCAACTCCCTTGATGCCCTCGACCTTTTTCACGGTCATTTCGAAAACCAGGTCCTTGCCAGCAAGTGGATGGTTGCCGTCAAGACGAGCCACGTCTTTGTCCACGTGAATGACGATCAAGGGGGTTCGCCGGCCCTGTGGGTCCTGAGCCGAAACCATGGCGCCGACTGCTACGTCAGGTGGAAGCTGTGACCTGGGGACCTCGACGATGCGGGTTTCATCCCGCTCTCCGAATCCTTCGGCGGCCGGAACCTCCGTGACCACGTGAGCATCCGGTTCCAGCCCGGTCAGTGCCTTTTCTATCGCCGGCAAAATCTGGCCCTTCCCAAAGATGAAACGCATCGGGCCGTCCACGGCGGAGTTGTTCAGCATGGCGCCGTCGGCATCTTTGAGCTCGTACTCGATCGTGACCATCCGGCCTTCGCGAATGTCGGTTTTGCCAACGATGGGCACCGTCTCCGGCTCGTGGTGGTGGTGATGTTCGTGCCCACCGCAACCGCCTTCTCCGCCGCTGCAGGTCTGTGCCTCGCCGAATGCGCGGCAACCGCCGGAGACAAAGAGCTCGACCGCTTCCCTGACCGTGCCGGAGTCTTCTTTGTAGTGAACTTCGATACCGACCTGTTGGAAGCCGGCGAGGGGCCGCCCGCCCATGCCGCCGGCGAGGAGAACCTCGACACCGCGCTCCTTGAGCAGTGTCACAGGGGTCATACAGCCACCCTCTTCGTGCCCCGAGTTTTCGAGAACAGAAACCTCTCCGATGACGTCATCGTCGACGGTGACCAGGGTGAAAACGGCACAGTGGCCGAAGTGCTCCGAGATGGCAGCGTCAAGGCCGTCGGTGGTGTCAGAGGGAATTGCAATCAACATACAACGCTCCTTTCACGAGTGGTGATCGTAGCTCACGATTTACCTTCTGTCCACGTTGATGGCAGCTCTACATCTGATATCCCTTGACGCGCAGATGCTCAATCATGCGCTACATTTGACGGACGCACTCCTCGTCGGGCACGAAAAAACTGTTCCATGCTCACCCCATGGCCAGACGGGCCACGATGTTCGCGCTGTGGCTTGCGCGAATGTTCGAACATCGCGCCCGGGGATATCGGGCCATGGGGTACAAGGTCTGCAACGATACTCAGTCAATGGAGTACAAGTAGGATCTGCCCGGACCGCGTGCAAGATTCCGTGGCTGCGCTCTCACGAGCCCCCGAATTTGGATTCGAATGTTCACATTGAGTCAGGCGCGGTCAAGCCTATTCCGTGGGAGGAAGCTCGGAAAGTCATCTTCGAGTCTCGGGATGACGATGAGAGCGCTCTAGCCCCCCAGTATCTCGAGTCGTTGCTCAGGAACTACCGACGGTCCGATCTTCCAGAATATTACTGTAAAGAAAGGATGAGACCCATATTTCCAAGACGTGGAGCATCAACAACGTTGCGGCGCTCTTCCGTTCAACTCGCAACGACCAGAGCCTGCTGTGCTTCGCGAGGTAGTCTGACGAGGACAAAAAGCGATTTCGGCGTAGCGGGACTTACGGACGCTCTACCCGGTTTACGATAGGAGGCAACGACTTCAAGTAAACGGCTATCGCTTTCAAATCGGATTCGTTGAGATGGACGTAGCCTTCGTCGATGAGCTCCCGCATCAAACCTTGCGCGTCATTCCCATCGGGTCGGAATCCGGTCTGCAGGTACCATGTGATATCGGTTACGCTCCACTTCCCTATCCCTGTGGAATCGTCGGGTGTGATGTTGGGAGCCAACTCCCCTTCCGGTCCCTCGACCGAGCCGGCGTAGTGCATGTCACCGTCGAGACCGCCCGTGGACGTCCTCGGCGTGTGGCACTCGCCACAATGCGCCAACGCGGTCGACAAGTAAGCGCCGCGGTTCCACTCCTCGGATTGTTCCGGGTCGGGCACGTAAGTTCCGGCGTCGAAATAAAGCGCCCGCCACGCGTGAATGCCGGTCCGGACGTTGAACGGAAAGCTCATCTCGGGCGGCTTGTTTTGTTTTTTGACCGGCGGGATCGAGAAAAGGTAAGCCTTCAGATCGCGAAGATCCGTTTCGGTCATTTTGGTAAAAGACGCGTAAGGAAACACCGGATAGTAGACGGTACCGTCGGGACCCTTGCCTTCGGTCATGGCCGTAATGAAGTCTTCATCGCTCCATTTTCCGATGCCCGTCTCGGGATCCGGTGTGATGTTGGACCCGTAGATCGTGCCGAAGGGTGTCTCGATCGCCCGTCCACCTGCCATGGGCTTGCCGCCCGTCGCTATGTCCGTGTGACACGAGCAACCTCCGGAAGCACGAAAGACGTACTTCCCGCGTTCGACGGCTGAATCATCCTGCTCCGAGGCAGAAGCCGCAGAGCACCCTACGAGCAAACATGCGACTCCGAGCGACCAGTATTTCATGGCGCCTTTGTCCACGACACGAAACCGCTATTGAGGCTTGCGGTAAGGATCGTGACAACCTTTACAGGCATCGCCCACCGCCCTGACCGGGCCCATCAAAGCGGCTCCGCCGCTTCCCCCCTCGGCGGCCTTGGCCAGCTCGGCCCCGGCTTTGGTCAACGCGTCGGCGGCGGCAATGAATTTGTCCCATTCCTGCCAGATCTCGGGCTTGGAGGCCGAGCTCGGCGGTGATCTCCTTCTCGAAGGCGTCTCCGATCAGCCTACCGATGTTGCTGACGTGATTGGCGTGTGTGGCTACGTGCTTGCTGTCGTAAGGGAGCTTGAACTTGAGCATGTCACCGATACTTCCCATGCTCGATTCTCAGAGCGTCCATGAGCTTCTGCCGATAGCTCACCACCCCTTCATCCTCCTGGGCGTTCGCCAACCCCGCACCGGACACGGCCAGCAACGTCGCCATGACAAAGATTAGAACCTTTATCTTTGAGAACCATATGTGCCTCCTTGGCTCGAAATTCACACTATAGCAGGAATTCTCGGTCCGGATGAAAAAATTTGCACGTTGTGTCTGTACGATCCCGGCCGTCCCGGCCTCCTGAGAGAATCCGGCCGCGAGCGAGGCGAGAAATACTAGCGCGACGGAAAAAACGAACCAAAGCGATTGATGCCCGAATGCACGAACGCCTCCCTCGTGCGGCGGAGGTATAACCTACTCAGCCGGAGACGGTACGACTCTCTCTGAGCTCACAAATGGTTTCCTATAACGCTTGTTCCGCTCCTAATCTTTCGTTTGGGCAAGCTCGGCCGGCTTCAATTCGATTTTATTGAAATACATCAGGTAATGATCCAGGGGGTCTTTAGGATAGATTTTAACCACGGTCCGGCCGGCTTTTTTCACGTCGAGTTGGCCAATCCTTTCGGTTTTGTATTCGTACCATCCTTCCGTGGATTCAACCGTACCCTCGATCCGTTCCTGACCCATCTCAAAGATGTAGTGAGCGTTTTCCCATCCCGGTCTGGCGGCATAGGTGATGTCGACGTGATAGGTTCCCGGTGTGTTCATCTGGACATGCCACTCCACGGAGTCCTCAGGTGTCTGCATCTTCGAGATATGAAAATGTCCGGACTCTCCTCGCCTGTTGAATCGTTTCTGCGCGTTTCCGGATGTGGAGGCAGACAGGTAGTCCAGGAGGACCGACCCATCTTCGTGCTGTTCCACAACATAGGGGTCAATATCGGGATCTCCCTCGATTTCGAGAACAAAAACCGAGTTAATGCCATCCGGCGGCTCTGCGGGCAGACCGATCATGATGCCGCCGGCTTCATCCCGGTCCACGGTGAGTGCCTCTTCCGGATCCAAAAGAGCGAATAGGCTTTTTCGATTTTGTTGTTCAGCCCACTTAGACTCAGCTGTCCATTCTCGGGCCAGTCGAAAACATGCAAGAACAGTCGGCTGCCCTTTCGCGTGCAGTATCCCCAGGGCAGCTCGTTGGGAAACGGAGACGGCGATGTTCCATAGATGCTTTCCGAGTTTTTCTGCATCCAATCTCCGACCGCATTCAGTATCTCTGACCGAGGGAGCCGGGATAATCCCCTCGCCTGTCGGGCCGACGTTCAACAGGTAATTGCCGCCTTTACTCACGATGGTGACCATGCGTCTGATCACTTCGTCGGGAGTCTTCCAGTTGTTGTCGAACTGACTGTAGCCCCAGGTCTCGTTCAAGGTCTGCGGGGTTTCCCAGTATTCCTCGATGCCCCCGATCGGCATGCCGTTATCGGTCATGCTCTGGTAATCACCTAGGAGCTCTTTGTCGTAGTGGCCAACCCGGCCGTTGACCAGAGATACCCGGCTGCAAGTTGTGAACCAGATCGACAAATTCCCTGTCCCTGTTCCTGCGTGTACATGCCCCGGTCGAACCAGACGACCCCCAGAGGACCGTATTCGGTCAACAATTCCTTTAACTGGGGGATGGCCTTCTCGTCGAGGTATCGGCGAAACAGCTCCGGATGATCCATTGTGTCCAGATTGGTTTGGGATGAATCGAAATCCCAGAAATTCCCATAGGCGTAAGGATGCTCCCAATCCTCGCGATGGGAATAGTAGACGCCGAACTTGATACCGGCCTCGGCACAGGCTTCCGACAGCTCTCGCAGGGGATCACGTTTGAAGGGAGTGTAGTCCACGATATTGTAATCGCTGACCCCTGAATCATACATGGCGAAGCCGTCATGATGTTTGGATGTAATGATGATGTATTTCATCCCGGTTTTCTTGGCCAGTGACACCCATTCCCGGGCATCGAAACCGGTCGGATTGAACGTGGCCGCGATCGTCCGGTATTCCTCCACGGGGATTTGGAACCGATACATGATCCACTCCGCTATATCCCCCTGTTCGATTCGATGTCCTTTCCATTCCCCCCCGAGTACGGAATAGGGCCCCCAATGAATGAACATTCCAAACTTGCCGTCCTTGAACCAGGCGGGAATATTCTGCGCCTGATCCGCTGCTCTCTATTTGGTTTTGCGGGCCTTGCGCGCATGACACGAGGAGAAGACAGACTAAGGGGAAGAGTATTCTGGCAGCTCTCGTGGTTTCAATCATAATAGTTGCCTTCCGCGATCGTTCGTTTGAAGTGCGTCTTCTTTCCTGGGTACTCGACGGCCATGTGTTCGAAGTACTCGATGAACGCTTCCTTGCCATCCGCCACGTGAAGGTTGTGTTGGATATACCCTTCGCCCGCGTACTCCTCGATGGCCTCGCGCGGCCTGCACTGATGGAACATCAGATCGTAAAACGCCCACGCACTAGCTTTGTTCCGCTCGAGCTTGTTGCTCATTCTGGTCCCCCCGGTTTTCGTCTGCGAGTAACATCGAACCCGCCCAAGTGGGTGGTCAGGACACCTCAATCTCGCCTCTGCGGCGGCCACTCTCGGGTTGTCGCCTCGGCGATACGAGAATAGGGCCTCCGCGGTCTCGCTCCGTAACGGTGTTGAGGTTCTGCTAGTCGAACTGCACGGACCTTTTCGTAAACGGCCCGTCCATCCACCAGCCGGTAATCGGGAACGTAACTCGTGGTTGCTGCTCCGCCACCGCGCCCGCTGCCACGAGAATCGGCGCGTAGTGCTCCCAGGTCGGAAGCGCCATCTCGACCGCCGGTGCGCGCGCTTGGAAGTCGACCAGTGCGTCCACATCGAGGCGAAGTAGAGCGTCTGCCGCCCAGCGGTCGAACTCGCGCGCCCACGTTGGGATGCCGGGCTGGAACGCGAATCTCATGTTATGCGTCAGGAAACCACTCCCGAAGATGAGCACTCCTTCCTCACGGAGGGGTGCCAAGACTCTACCGAGCTTGAACAGCCTTTGAGCGTCGAGGCCTGGCATCGAGACTTGGAGAACCGGAACGTCCGCATCGGGATACATGGCTACAAGCGGCACGTAGGCACCATGATCCAGGCCGCGCGTTGGATCATCGGTGACGCTGATGTTGCTCCGCCGAAGCAGACCGCGCACAAGGGCGGCGAGCCCAGGTGCACCAGGGGCTGGGTATTGGGTCTGATAATAATGCTTCGGGAAACCAGAGAAGTCGTAGACGAGCGGCACCGTCCTAGTCGCCCCAATGGTGGTTGGGTGTGCTTCCCAGTGAGCCGATACCATGAGGATGCTTTTGGGCTTCGGCATCGCCCGTGCCCACGAATGCAACTCCCCCAACCATTTGGAGTCGTCGAGCAGGACGGGCGCGCCGTGCGCTGCAAAGATGATGGGCAATCGTCCACTACTCGATGTTCGATCTTCTGCGCTTCGCATGCCCTTTTCTCTTTGTCCCGGCATCGATCACGCGGCCTAAACAAGCGGCAACGTGCCGAGCACTCGAAGGAAATCTCACCGTTTCATGAATTTGGTCCGGTCGCCTAGCTGCGCAGCAGCTTGAATCCGATCTGCGTGACCATCTCGACCACGTAGCCAAGCTGAATGTTGAAATAGTCACCAAGAGCGTTTGGTTTGGCTTGGGATCCAGAAACGTGCCGTAAACTCTGTTGGCTTATCCGGAATCTCTAACTAACACGGATACGAATATAGATGTTTTTCTCTCCTCATGCCATTGACATCAGTCCTTCATGAGGTCCGCGATAGTAACGCGCTCGACGTCCTTTTCCAGTGCAAGCAGAGCCTCGCGGAAATGTCCTGTCAGCGCGCGCTGTATCAAGTAGCGACCCGTAGGTGGGGTTTCCCAAAACCCATTCGATTTGCCGAAACCGGTTATTGGCGGCGAATCTAGCACAGGTGACGATGTGCACCAAGTCACCTGCTTGCAGGGCATCATGACGAGACTCGCTTACCCGCACATTGACGAAATTAGGCATACGAGTCCTGCAGGGCCCTTCGTGCAGCCAACGGTCGTAGGGGATGGCCGCCATGGCCAGGGCCCCTACGATCACGGCTTGCGTGGGAACCAGGATATTGCCGAACCCGTCGCCGAACTGGCAGGCCAGTACTGCCGCCTGCCCCGGTTCACGCCCACCAGTTGCTTACGATTCTCACGTTTTCTCTCAATCACTTCTTATTCGAAGATCATTTTCAGTAAAAAAGCGAACGCTTCGGGTAACCGCTTTGTCACCGGTGACGTCAAAAGGGGTATGGAAAACTTCGTAAAAGATCTGCGCTCGACCCTTCGAGGACTCGCCAAGTCCAAGATCTTCACGGCGGTGGCCGTCATCTCCCTCGCCCTAGGCATCGGTGCCAACACAGCGATGTTCACTCTGTTGAACCAGGCCCTTCTGCGCCGACTCCCCGTCGAGAAACCGGAGGAAATCGCGCTCGTCAAGACCGAGGGCCGGTTCTACGGCAGCACCTGGGGGGCGGCGACGCCATCTCCTATCCGCTCTATGAGGACCTGAGCGAGTACAACCAGGTCTTCAGCGGCATGTTGTGCCGCTTCCCCACCCGCGTGGGCCTCGGCTTTGGCGGTCGGACGGAACGGGTCGCGGCCGAGCTCGTGTCCGGCACGTACTTCCCGGTCCTGGGCGTGGGGGCAACCCTCGGGCGCACGTTCACGTCCGAGGAGGATGAGATCCCTGGTGGGCACCCGGTTGTCGTACTGAGCCACGACTACTGGCGATCGCGCTTCGCCGGCGACCCGTCCGTGCTGGGTAAGACCGTCGTGGTGAACGGCCACAACCTGACCATCGTCGGGGTGGCGTCAGCGGGCTTCCGGGGCATGGAGCTGGAATTCGTCCCGCAGATCTTCGTGCCGATGACGATGAAGGCGCAGATGACGCCGCTATGGGACGCCCTTGACGATCGGCGCACGCGGTTCGTCAACGCCTTCGGACGGCTCAAGCCCGGCGTGAGCCGTGCCCAAGCTGAGGCGTCCCTGCAGCCGTACTTCAAGAGCGTTCTCGAAATGGAGGTCGAGCAGGCCGAGTTCGCCAAGGCCTCGGCCGAGGACCGCGAGGCGCATCTGCGCACCGTCCTCGACGTCCTGCCCGGCAGTCGCGGGCGCTCGTACCTCCGCCGTCAGCTCGAGATGCCGCTGCTACTGCTCATGTGTCTCACCGCGGGCGTGCTCCTCATCGCCTGTGCCAACGTGGCAAACCTGCTGCTCGCCAAGGCGGCGGCCCGCAGCAAAGAGATCACCATGCGCCTCGCCCTCGGCGCCAGCAGAGGCCGGATCGTGCGACTGCTTCTGACGGAGAGCCTGGTGCTGGCCTGGATTGGCGCCACCCTCGGCGTGGCCCTAGCCTATGCGACCAACCGGCTCGTCTTCGGGGTGATGCCGCCCGACATCGCCGCCCTCGAGCTGTCCCCTGTCCCCGACCTTCGCACCCTCGGCTTCACCGCTGCGGTTGCTGGGCTGACAGCTATCGTCTTCGGCTTGGTGCCGGCGGTCCAGTCAGCCCGGGACCGCGTCGCATTGACCCTCAAGGACCAAGCGGGCGCCCTGGCCGGGGGCCTGCGCCAGTCCCGGTTCCGGCGGGCACTTGTGGTCGCCCAGGTCTCGCTCTCACTGCTACTGCTCGTGGGCGCAGGGCTGTTCGTCCGTAGTCTGGTGAACCTGCGCGGGCTGGGACCGGGATTTCTCACCGAAAGCCTGCTGGCCTTCAATGTGGATCCGTCACTGGGCGGGTACACCGTCGAGCAGAGCAAGGCCTTTCACAAGCGGCTCACCGAGGAGCTTCGAGCGCTGCCCGGCGTGAGCGCCGCGGGCCTGGCGGCCATCCCGATCCTCCAGGACGGCTACTGGAACACTTCGGTGACCGTCGAGGGCTACGTGCCCGCACCGGGAGACAGTGCCATGCCTCACATGAACTTGGTGAGCCCGGGCTACTTCGAAGCCCTGGGCGTGACGGTGCTGGCCGGACGTGACTTCACCCAGCAGGACACCGAGCAGATCCGGCACGGTGAGGATGCTGACGACCTGGTACCGCGGGTCGTCATCGTCAACGAGAAGTTCGCCCGTCGCTTTTTAGCTGACGCCAACCCCCTCGGCCGCCGGGTGGGCTTCGGCGACGACCCGGGCACGCCCGCCGATATGGAAATTGTGGGCGTGGTCGAGGATATCAAGTACGCTAGCCTCAGTGAGGAGATTCCTGCACAGATGTTCATCCCATACATGGCAGCCACGAACGTGGGCTTCATGACCTACTATCTACGCACGAGCCAGTCCCCGGAAGCGGCCGTGGCCCTGGCTCGGGAACGCGTGCGGGCAATGGACCCAAACCTCCCCATTCATGGTGTCCGCACCATGGACCAGCGGGTGAGCGATTCTCTGATCATCGAGCGGTTGGTCGCGGGCCTCTCCGCGGCCTTCGGAGTGCTCGCCACTCTGCTCGCCTCCATCGGCCTGTACGGTGTGCTGGCGTACAACGTCACCGGGCGCACGCGAGAAATCGGCGTCCGCCTGGCGCTGGGGGCCCTTAGCCGGAACGTCGTGTGGCTGGTCCTGCGCGAAGCGCTTCTGTTGCTCGCCGTTGGTCTCGCCCTGGGTCTGCCCGTGTCCATCGCCCTCGCGCACTACGTCCGAGACCAGCTCTATGGCGTGCACTTCGCCGACCCGACGATCCTCGGCCTGGCAGTTCTTTGTCTCGCAGCCGCGGCCGCGCTGGCGGCGTTCGTCCCAGCCAGGCGAGCGTCCCGCGTTGACCCGAATCTGGCGTTGCACTACGAGTAAACTAACAAAGAAGTCACAAGTCCACATGGCCTTGGCCTGGTTCTTCAGGAAGCTTCTCCAGACTTGGGAATCGCTGGGCGGGCGCCTATCTCCGGTCGTCAAACCAGACCGTCAAATCGCCCCAGCGGCACAGCCCTTCGTTGTATTCCGCCCAGTTGCGAACGTGGTACTTCTTCTGCTTCGCGTGCTTGTACTGGCTGCGCTTGGGGTACTTCGTGGTCGAACATACCTTGGCCACCCACCATAGGTGAATTTCACCTCACCCAAGAGCGGTGCAACAACGCCGAGTAGCTGTGCTAGCGAGAATCATCAGGCCCAGACGTCAGCTGCGCCACAAGCGAAGCGGTGTGTGTTGGGCGATGTACTTGAAATCGCGATCGGGACTCAAGAGCTCGGCTTTTGTGTCGAGACACGTCTGGGCAATTATGCAGTCCACCGCTCCCCGGACCGTGATACCTTTCCCAAGCAGTGAGCGGAACAAGCGAGCCGCTCGCACGTGGCAGTCTACCGTCGGATAGACGACGGATAGTGAGACGAGCACTTGCCGGGCACGCCGAAAGCCGGTGTCGGTCCGGAATCCCTGAAGAACCTCTGTAATGATGATCGGAATTACAGCAAGATCCTCCTCTTCCTCCAAGGCCACATCCAACCGTTGCACATGAGGACTCTCGGCTCCATTGAAGAAATCAGCCCAGGTGTTGGAATCAACGATAATCATGAAGGGTGCGTTCTACGTTCGGACCGCCAGGCATCTACGTCGCCATCCCACTCGAGCTTACCTCGAAGACGGCGAATCTTGCGATACAAACTAGCCTTCTGAACCAGGCGGCGGAGCGCGATGTCCACCACCTCCCGTTTGGTCCGTGCACCGGTGAAACGCATCGCCTTGTCAACAAGCTCGTCGTCGATCTCGATATTCGTTCTGCCCATGAGCCAAAGCCTCCTCTACTGCATACACCAATATATATGCATTTGGTGTATCGGGCAACGACGTTGACGTTGGACACTCTTTTCCACTGGCGCGTCATGTCCAAAAAGAAGAAGCGAAGCGTTTGCTCGTTCGGGTCACGGTTCCAGAGACGCTTGAACCGCGCGTAGGGAAACCTTTGGATTTCGCCGGCCTCATTGACCAAGAATGCTCGAGTGCTCCAACCCACCTCTTATGTCTTGTTCTCCAATGAATGACGCGCGGCGGGATTTTCCAAATTCATAGGATTGCCGGGGGCGAATCTAGCACAGGTGACGATGTGCGCCAACCCGCTTGCAGCCTATTCCTTGAAACGACACGTCATGCTCCCAGACCGGCACGTTGTTCCTTAAAACCTCATCTCATGCTAGAAAAATAGGATGCGACGCATTGAGAAAGTCCTCGTTCACTTCGGCGACTTCGTTCGCAAACCCATCGACCCGGCAGAGGTCTACTTCCTCGAGGCGGTCGGCGACCAGACCCTCATTCACACCCGGAGCGCCCGTGCATTCCGGGACGTTCGCTCCCTGGGAGAGCTACTCCCCCGATTCACACCCTACGGCTTCGTCCGCTTCAACAAAACAGATCGCACGGTGACCTTCGAATGCTGGCCCCGCTACGCCGATCCTGTTCCGCGCCGCAGTCGGAAGGACCAGGACGCTGGCATCCAAGGCGATGAGCCGGGCCGACGTCTACCGAATAATCCGTCGGCGAACTCGAACTTCAGGACGCATGGGAGACCGCTCTCACCCTGAACCTACGCCTGAAGTCCGCCCATGAGGCGACCATGTCGGCGGCGGACAACCTTTCGGCCGCCCGGGCGACACGCCTTCCTCGCGTTGTGTACGAGGGCGGTAATACGGCTTTAGATGAAGCCCCGGCCATCGTTTTCAGTATACCGGTGCTTCCTCTAACTGCTGATCTCAAGAACTTTTGGGCCTTTCGAACGATGGGCATCGTGCCGATCTTTACCAGCGGTCGTATTTCTCGGGGCATCGACGCCGCCGAATCAGCTGCCGATGCGGCGCGAAACGACGCGGCCGGCGTGGAAATAGATATCAAGATAGATGTGGCCACGGCTTACGTCACTGTCCTCATGGCGCAGCGGGGAGTGGAAGTAACCGAGAAAGCCGTTTCCAGCTTGAGTGCACATGCCGAGGACGTCGAAAACCTCTTTGACAAAGGTTTGGTGGCTCGTAACGACTTGCTTTCACCCCGTGTGGCCCTGGCAGATGTTCGTCAGCGACTGCTCCAGGCACAAAACGGCCTTGACGTCGCTCGGGCCTCATACAACCGGCTTCTGGGTCGACCGTTGACTGGGTCCGTCACCCTAGATGAGATTAAGCCGGAACAAGTGAAATCTCCACGACGCCCCTCTTGTTCCCGACACCGGAGAGGTCCTTCAGCTCATGCTGCATGACCTTCCGAAGCCTCTCCTCGACCGGGAGGTTCACGACGGACAAAGTCTCAGCAGACACTGCACCATTCGTCCGTTGGGTGTCATGTTGATCGGTTGGCGTACTCCTTGCGCTTTGATTGGGTGAATCGCGCTATTTCTCGATATTTGGCGTGTTTCCATTTCTCAAAAGGTGATTCATCACAAAAATTGCAATCTGCAATAGGCAGAATGCCCCAAGTGCAGACGGGAAATCGTTCTCGTACCAGAAGGCACCGACAGCTACCACGGCAAAGAATTCACTGGCTAGTAAAAGACGCGTTTTTCTCCGAGCAGCCTGATACGCAGTTAGGAGCATACAGACCAAAACGAAAGTCAAGCAAAGTAGAACTGTCATTCTTATCCTTCTTCGAGATTCAAGAGCAATGAGAACATATCATTATCGACAGCAGACGGGAAACTCACCTTTAGAATCTTGCCGTGCAACTCTACAGCGGAAAGGACCACCTCAACATGGTCGTGGCTTTCGGCGCGAAAAAGCTTGCAGCTCAATGAAGAGCTACCACAGTTGAATGTCAAAAAGGTGTTCATTTCTAGCCTCGACTATGGGACAAGATGGAAAATACTTCCCATTTTCTACCCTTACAGAAGAGATTTCCCGAACGCCTCAACTGTGAACACGGGACACGGTGCGACGCGCACGACTTTCTCCGAGACACTGCCCATCAGCATGTGCTTGACACCGCTCAGGCCATGCGTGGCAATGACGATGAGGTCTGAATCGTTTTGTTCGGCAAAATGGACTATATCGCTCGTAGCTCGACCCTCCATAACATGGATATCAGCGCGAACCTCTGGTCCATCGGTTTCTGCAAATAGGGGTAGCAGCTCCATTGGCGCGAAAACCCACTCTAAGGGTCGAGTGATCCGCCAATCTACGCGGTGATTGTGACGGAACCGCCGAGCGCTGGATTGGAAGCTGTCGTCGAGAGCTCCTCGAGTACGTCGTGGTTCTCGGTGAGCGTCATCTCGTCCGACTTGTACGATCGTACGTCACCTACTATCACGAGGGCCGTTGCCATTTGGGGCTCGAAAAAGACACGCCAAACGAGAGACCGGTCGACCATCACCCATGGCGAGAGTCGTTGCTCAAACACGCGTTGGCGGACTTCACCAGCGCTACGAATGGCGCGAGGCTGCTGCGTAGCGCATTTTTCGGTCGCGAAAGTCGCGTGGTCGGAGCCTATGACATTTACTTTCTCCCGCTCGTAGGCCCGCTCGTCGTGTGATCCCATCCACCACCTCCCATGCGTCGCCCCCGGCTTTCGACGTCCTCGCGCAGCCGCACGGGGCTATCCGTCCGGGGTGGACTAATGATGACGAAGGACAACCGCATACTCGTGCAAATGAAACCGTCCTTCGCCATCGATACCGACGAACGCCGATACAGCGGCGGCTACTTCCATTCGGGGGGAAACCACAAAGCTCAAACTCGGAAACGCCATCACTTCGCTCGAGACCGGTAAGTGGAGAAGCGCGGCGGCAAACATGAAAGCAGCTCTCGACACAACCAATGCAATGTCTCGAGGCCCGCTTCGAATCCGAATGATTCAGTCAGACACAAAAGTCTTGACAAGTGCCTGACAAAAAGATCTCCTCACATTGTGATGGACCTCATGCGAGCACCTCCATACCTCGGCGGCAAATTTCCCTGGCGTACTCAGTCCAAATTCCTTCGCCCCAATATCGAAAACAGCTCGTCTGTGATAATAAAAGGTAAAGCAGGGCCTCCCTATACTGAGGATTCTGGGAGTCCGCATCGTTTCCCTCGAAACTCTCATGAAAACGCGCGCTTAATATCTTAATTGGGTCCAAAAGGTGTTCGTAGCCTCTCACCCAGTTTCTATCATTGGTCCAGGAAGCCTTCTCAAGGTTGAAGCCTGAATCCTTTTCACAAATTCTCTGAATCGCTTCGTCAGAAGCACCGGGACCGTATTCATGCACCATCTCCCAGATTCTGTGTTGCGCCACCGGCTGTACAGGGATAAACGCACTCTCATCAATCCCCTGCTGGTGTAAGAACTCCAGATACTCGGAGCTGTTCATGGCAACCACTCCCTCGGTCCCCACTTCGGCAAACACCTGTCTATACATCGGGGGAAACTCGTTCATCATTACTCCGCCGTTTTCTCCGTCACCTATCTGAAGCACGTAGGGCGGTATGTCTTTTCCGCAATACTCCTCCTTCCCCAGAGACTTTGCCTCGTAATACGGCTGCATCTGAGCGACCAGTTTCGTATCAGACCCTTGCGTCTTTATAAGCACTGTCATCTCCTGAGTTTGGCCCAGCGAATTTCTTGCGACAAGACGGTGAGGAAAGTGAGGTCTCTCTATCCCGCTCCCATCGAGATTTTCTATGGTGTGTTGCTGCACCATGAGCCATTGGTACCCGCACTCCTTTAATGCTTTCAGGTATTCAAAACAGACATCAGGGTGAATAGGCAGGTGCATTTCAGGGGGAGAAAACCCTTTTACTCTTCTGGCCGCTTCATCGCCGAAGAGTGAAGCGAAGTGAAGCCGCCAGGCCATCGCGTGGAGCTTGACGTCGGGCACAGGAGTTGAACTCACCACCGCGTGAGACCACATTGTGCCAAGCCATTCCACGTACCCGTAATAAGTTGGATCAGAGGTGATACGCTTGAGGTTCTCTAGGACCTTCTCCTCTCCCATTTGTTTTAATCCCCAGAGAAGGTTTCCTGAGTAATCGAGCATTACCCTGGGATTCTTTCCCTGAACGACAAGTTCTCGGACGATATCCGACATTCTGGTGTAGCATTGGAGAAATACCGGCGCATTATGATTATCGCCGATATTCTGATGTTCGATCATATACTGGAGATTTGAAATTAACCCTGCGCTTCGCACTTCATCGCTTTCTCCGGGAATCGTGGGCTGGTGCATGTGAAGGGCAATTCCAAAACAGGACTGTATGCGACCAAAGGAAATGTTCGAGAGCGGCGCATAGAGCGCCGTCCGCGCGCTTAACACTCCTGATGCGTCGTTTTGTGTTCCCGTTATTGCGGGGAAATCCTTCACGCTCCTTGACATCTTGTAACTCCCTTCTTTGGTGTTTGATTTGATCTCCCTTTGTTCGACTGGTCGCCGAGCAGATGATACCTGGCACACTCCAAATCAGAGAATTAATCTCTCCATTCCAACTCTTTTAACCAATCACCCTCCACCCTCCCGTTGAGGAGATCATGATACAGGCCTGTGAACCTGGCAATGTGCTTTTTCACCCGCGTGTTGGCATAGGGAACCATCGTCCCTGTCTTCATGATAAAAGGCCAACCACTCGCCTCCGCGAGCAACAGTTCTCTCGCCGCCTGATGGGGTAGCAGGCCCATCCGTGCGAAAACCTACGGTTAGCCCCAAGTCAAGTCTATGGAATCAATTAGGCTGAGGCGGACAGGTCATCGAAGTGAAATGTTCCATTGGGGATCACGTGGGCGTGGGCGAGACGGAAGATCCGCATCAGATCTACCGCCTCGACTTCCTCCCCTGTCGTCTTCAGGCTCTCCGCCGTTTCTGTTAGCTGAACCGTATTGAACACCAGGACAGCGTTGGAAAGGAGACCCAGCGCGCTTGTCCTTCTTCTTATCGTCGCGATGGCACTTTTCTCCCCGAAGCGCTCAGGATACAATCCTCTTCGTTTATGGACTTTTCTCTCATGCTGGCCTTCGGGCTGGTCTCATCGTTGCACTGCGTTACCATGTGCGGGCCGCTCATCGCCGTGGCCTCGGCGCCGCTGCAGGCTGGCTCCCCGGACAGGCAAGGCGGCCTGCGGCCCCTGATGAGCTGGCAGATCAGCTACCAGCTCGGCAGGGGGGTCACCTATGTCACCATAGGCGTCATCCTCGGCTTCGCCGGCAGCATGCTGTCGGCGCTTTTCCCGGCGCGGCTGTTCGGCGGGATCATACAGATCGTGGTAGCGGCGCTTTTCATCGGGCTTGCGGTGTTCGCGGTGTTGCGCGGAAAGACGGTCACCGCGCCGAGCGGCAGCAGCGGCTTCGGCAGGCTGATCCGTAAGTTCGTCACCTCCGGCCGCGCATCCGGCATGTTCGTACTTGGCCTGTTGACGGGGTTTCTCCCCTGCGGAGTGCTCTACGCCGCCTTCGCCCGCTCTCTGGCGGCCGATTCTCCCATCCAGGGCGGGCTCCTGATGTTCGCATTCTGGTTCGGTTCGATGCCGCTGTTAGTTGTGGTAGGCTTGGCCTCCGGGAGCCTGTTGCGCACGTTCGGCAAGCATGCCAACGTGCTCGTCGCCGTGGCCATGCTGCTGACCGGCCTGTGGCTAGGCTCCAAGGGAGTGAAGAACATGACTGCCGGTGCGCCGGAGCCCGCGCAGGGGCATGCGGTACACGATACGCGGTAGGTGATCGGGTATGGCACTGGACCGAAGAGATTTCCTGAAATCGTTGGGGCTCGTCGGCGCCGGCTCCCTGGCCGGCTGCAGCGGTGCGCCGCTGCAAAGCCTGTACTCCTACCTGACGCCGGACGAGAGCCTCGTGCCCGGCCTGGCCTATTGGTATGCGACGGTCTGCCGCGCCTGCCCCGCGGGCTGCGGCATCCTGGTGCGCACGCGCGAGGGGCGCCCGGTCAAGCTGGAGGGCAACCCGGAGCATCCGGTCAACCGCGGCAGCTTGTGCGCCCGCGGCCAAGCCTTCGTTCAGGGGTTGTACGGGCGGCACAGGGTCACGAATCCGCTGATCCGCACAGAGGGCCGGCTGGAGGAGACCAGCTGGAAAAATGCCCTGGAGCTGACGATTGGGAAGCTTGAAAGTGCCGGCAGAGTGGGCTATCTCAGCGGGCTCGAGAGCGGCGCTTTCGAGGACGTGCAGGACGACTTCCTGGCATCCTTTGGCAATATTGAGAAGGTGGTCTACGAGCCGCTGGCGCCGGTCTCGCTGGCCACCGCCGGCGGCATGCTCTTCTCCCGCCCCGAGATCCCGGAAATCGACATCGACAGCGTCGATGACCTCTTCTCCGTCGGCGCCGACTTCCTCGATGCCTGGCTCTCGCCGGTGAAGTTCTCCCGCCAGTGGGCGGAGAAGCATGGTTTCGCCTCCGGCCGCCGCATGCTCATGGAGTATGCCGGCCCGCGCCGCAACCTGACCGCCAACGCCGCCGATCGCTGGCATCCCATCCCGCCGGATGGCGGCGTCGACATGCTGCACGCCGTCGCCGCGCGGCTCTTCGAGCTGAAGCGCGAGGGACTGGAGACAAGGGCGGCCCAGACGGTTCGCGGCGTGCTGGAGCGGCTGGGCCCTACCACAACTTCCATGGATAGCGAGCCGTTGCAGGGCATCACCGGTCGCCTGGCCTCCGCCGAGCGCAGCCTCGTCCTCTTCGGCGGCGCCGATGTCCTCACTGCCGACGCGACACGCGGCCATATGCTGGCCATGATCATCAACATCATGACCGGTGCCGTAGGGAGTGCGATCCGCTACGGTGAGAAGACGGCGTGGAGCAAGGCAGGCGGAACGCATCAAGCGATGAAGCTGCTGGACTCCGAGAGCGATGCGCTCATCCTCCACGGGGCCGATCCGGTCGCGACCCTGCCGGGTGCGGCCGCGGCCGAGCGGAAGCTGCGCGATGCGCCATTCGTGGTCGCACTCGCCTGGGAGCGGAGCGCCACCACCGATGCGGCCGATGTCGTGTTGCCCGTACACCACCCGCTCGAGTCCTGGGGGGACTACGAGGTCAACGAACGCATCGTCAGCCTGATGCAGCCGGTCCGTGCCCCGCTCCACGATTCCCGCCACGCCGGCGACCTGCTGATCGAGCTGGCGACGGCGCTGGGCCATCCGCCGCGGCATGGCGAGTTCAAGCAGTACGTCGTTGCCCGCCGGGCCGCCGGGCCCGTCTTCGGCTCGTCGCGGCAGGGCGATTGGGAAGCGGCGTTGGTCCGGGGCGGGGAGTTCGCTCCACCTGCGGAACCGGCCCGGCTCTCCTTCAATCCCCGCGCGGCTGCGGAGCTGCCCGCCGCGGCGCCCAAGCCGCAGGGCAGCGGCCCACTGTTGATCACACCGGTCACGGCCGCGCTGTACGACGGCCGCTCCTCGCGGCGGGACTGGCTGCTGGAGGTGCCGGATTCCCTGACGCAGACAGCCTGGGAGATCCCGATCGAGATCCCGCCCGGCATCGCCGCCGGGCAAGGGATCGCGGACGGCGATCTCGTGAAGCTGAGCAGTAGCGCGGGAGAATTGACCACCAAGGCTTTCGTCAACAGCGGCCTGGTGGAGGGAACGGTGGCGCTTCGCCTGGGCGGCGCCGTCATGTCGCTGCTCGATACCGTTTCCGACCCGGTCTCACGCGAACTCGCCCGCGTCCAGACCCGGGTCACTCTCGAGAAGGTCGGGCAAGGTGTCCTCGTCACCACGAGCGGCGGCGCACGTTCGGAGGGCCGCCATCTCTACCTCTCCGTAGACGCCGAGGAGGCGATGGCCGGCCGCTACCCGCGCATGACCCGCCACGGCGAGGAGCAGCCGGACGAGCATGGTCACTTCCACGGCGAGCCTCTGCCGATGCCTCATGACGAGATCGCCATCGAGGGCAAACGGGATGCCGGCACCATCACCAAGCTGCAGGAGCACCCCGAGCACCGCTGGGGTCTGCTTGTCGATCTCGATCGCTGCACCGGCTGCGGCGCCTGCGCCGTCGCCTGTTACGCCGAGAACAACATCCCGGTCGTCGGCAGCGAGGAAGTCGGGCGCGGCCGCGAACTCTCATGGATCCGGTTGGAGAAACATGTCTTCGGCGAAGGCGGCAATGAGCGCTGGCGCTTCCTGCCGGTGATGTGCCAGCAGTGCGACAACGCGCCCTGCGAAACGGTCTGCCCGGTCTTCGCCTCATACCACACGAAGGACGGGCTCAACGCCCAGGTCTACAACCGCTGCGTCGGCACCCGCTACTGCTCCAACAACTGCCCCTACAAGGTGCGCCGCTTCAACTACTTCGATTACGTGCGGGAGGAGCCGGCCAACCAGCAGCTCAACCCGGACGTCACCGTCCGCTCGCGCGGTGTCATGGAGAAATGCACCTTCTGCGTGCAGCGCATCCGCGAGGCTACCAACCGCGCCAAGGCGGAGAAACGGCCGGTGCGGGACGGCGAGATCAAGCCGGCCTGCGTACAGACCTGCCCGACAGGCGCGCTCTCCTTCGGCGACTACAAGCAGCAAGAGTGGGCCATGAGCCGCCTCGCCCGCGACCCGCGCGGCTACCGCTTGCTCGATTACCATGCCAACACGCGGCCCGGCGTCGTCTATCTGCGCAAGGTCGATTCCGATCCCGATAAGGTCTGAGCGATGACCGATTACACCGAGAAGCTGGGCCGGTTCAGTTACGCCGAGGTCAACCGCGACATCCTGGCGACGCTCGGCCGGCCCGGTCCGATATACTCGGCGCTGCTGCTGCTCTGTTTCGTGCTGGTCGCCATCGGCGGCGGCTGCTGGGTCTACCTGGTGAAGACGGGGATCGGCGTCACGGGGCTGAACAACCCGGTCGGCTGGGGCTCGTTCATCACCAACTTCGTCTTCTGGGTCGGCATCGGCCATGCCGGCACCCTCATCAGTGCGATCCTCTTCCTGTTGCGCGCTTCCTGGCGGACGGCGATCTTCCGCGCCGCCGAGGCCTCGACGATCTTCGCGGTCGCCACGGCCGGGCTCTTCCCGCTGATCCATATCGGCCGCCTGTGGGTTGTCTACTACATGATGCCGATCCCCAACGGCCGCGAGCTGTGGCCCAATTTCCGCTCGCCGCTGATGTGGGACGTCCTCGCCATCAGCACTTACCTCACGGTCAGCCTGATCTTCTTCTTCGTCGGGCTGGTCCCCGACATCGCGGCGCTGCGCGACCGCACGCCGCCCGGACCGAAGAAGTGGCTGCTGACGTTCGCTTCCCTGGGCTGGCTCGGCTCGGTCCGCCAGTGGAAGCATTACATGGCGGCCTACGTCTTCTTCGCCGGTCTGGCGACGCCGCTCGTCATCTCGGTGCACTCCGTCGTCTCGTGGGACTTCGCCATGAGCATCGTGCCCGGCTGGCACACGACCATCTTCGCCCCCTACTTCGTCGCCGGCGCCATCCTCTCCGGCCTCGCGATGGTCCTCGTCATCCTGATACCGCTGCGCAAGGCATTCCGCATCTCGCACATCATCCGGCACTTCCACATCGAGTCGATGGCCAAGCTGTTGCTGATGACCTCGCTGATCGTCGGCTACGCCTATGGCATCGAGTTCTTCATCGCCTGGTACTCGGGCAACGTCTTCGAGGAGGCGATCTTCGCCTACCGCCCGACCGGCGATTACGCCCTGCCATTCTGGATCATGGTCACCTGCAACGCCTTCATTCCGCTGCTGATCTTCTTCAAACGGGTGCGCAAAAGCATCGCCGCCCTGTTCGTCATCGCGCTGTTCGTCAATCTCGGCATGTGGTTCGAGCGCTTCAACATCATCGTGACGTCGCTCTCCCACGAATACTTCCCTCACGGCTGGGGGCTCTACAGCCTGAGCTGGGTCGAGTGGGGTATCCTGGTCGGCTCGTTCGGCTGGTTCTTCCTGCTCTTCCTGACCTTCATCAAGGTGCTGCCGTCGGTGGCGGTCGCCGAGGTCAAGGAGTCGATGCCTCATCCCACGAAGAGAGGTGCGGCATGAAGGGCATGCTCGGCATCTTCGAGGATACCGGGGGCATGATGCGGGCGCTCGAACAGGCGCGCGAACGGCGGATCGAGATCATCGATGTCTACACGCCGGTGCCGCACCACGAGGTCGTCGAGTTCGTCTCGCCCAGCAAGAGCCCGGTGCGTTATGTCAGTTTCAGCGGCGGCTTGATCGGTCTGGCGAGCGGCATGGCGCTGGCCATCGGCACCGCCCTGGTCTGGAACCTGATCGTCGGCGGCAAGCCGGTGACCTCGATCATCCCCTTCCTGGTGGTCGGCTTCGAGCTGACCATTCTGTTCGGAGGTCTCGCCACCCTGGCGGGTCTGCTGCTATTCGGCGGCATGCCGTATCGCAAGTTCCCCGCGCCCGGCTACCGGCCGGAGTTCAGTGTCGACCGCTTCGGGGTCTGGCTCGGTGGCGACGAGCGGGAGGCGAGGCGGCTGCTCGAGGAGGCCGGTGCCGTCGAGGTCCGGCCCGTCAGCGGGGAGGCTCAGGCATGACCTCCCGGAACCTGGCCACAGAGGTCCTCGACGCGACACCGACCGCAGTGCCCTCGGCGGTGAGGTTGGCCGCCATACTGACCGCGGTCGCTGCGCTCATCGGATTGGTGCTCGCCTTCACCACCGGTGGCCCGTCTGCCACGCTTGCGGCGCTCTTGGTCTGCGCCGTGCTGACGATCGGTTACGGCATCGTCGGCATCCTGATCTCCGCCATCTTCGAATTGACCAACGCCAAGTGGGGACGCGCCTACAGAAGACTGGCGGAGGCGGGCGTCGTCTTCATGCCCATCGGCCTGCTGCTGCTGGCCGCCTACATGATCGGCACGGCGGTGACGGCGCAGGGCCTGCCATGGGTGCACCACGAACATCTCAGTGGCGGCAAGCATCTCTGGCTGGTGCGCGGCTTCTGGGACCTGCGCATCTTCGCTTATCTCGCGCTCTCCTACGGCCTCGCCCTGCGCTTCCTCTATTTCTCGCTGCTGCGGGATTTCACCATCCCGGAGGTGGCGGAACGGGTATCCCAGAGCTTCATCAACCGCTGGCTGACCGGCCATGTCACCGATCCGCAGCAGACGCGCGCGCGTTGCGAGTCACGGTTGAAAGTGCTGG
Organism: uncultured Acidobacteriota bacterium; assembly: GCA_963697355.1. Classification (GTDB taxonomy): domain Bacteria; phylum Acidobacteriota; class Vicinamibacteria; order Marinacidobacterales; family DATDRI01; genus CAVONV01. Next base: position 203,485 of record CAVONV010000008.1, on the reverse strand, counting down.
CGCCTGCCGTCGCGTTCGTCTATGCCGTCGCCTTCTCCTTCCTCGCCATCGACCTCATCATGGCGCTCGATCCCGACTGGTTCAGCACGCTATTCGGCGGCTGGTACTTCATCGGTAATCTCTTCTCCGGCCTGGCCCTGCTGGCCATCGCCGCCATGTCGTTACGCAACCGCTGCGGGCTGCAGCGGTTCCTGCCCGAGGCCCGGCAGAGCGACCTGGCGACGCTGCTGTTCGCTTTCTGCCTGCTCAACATCGACTTTTTCTGGAGTCAGTACCTGACCATCTGGTACGGCAACCTTCCCGAGGAAACCGGCTGGCTGATCGAGCGCGCCGTCGATGACAGCCTGCCCTGGGCCAAGCTCTCCTGGGTCAGCCTGAGCGCCTTCTTCATCATTCCGTTCGTGGCGCTGTTGTTCCGCAGGGTCAAAAGGAATCGCGTGCTGCTGACGACCGTGTCGGTCGTGGTGGTGGCCGGTATCTTCCTCGCCCGCTTCCTGGAGATCGCGCCGGCGCTGCTGCATGTCGAGCCGGGCACCGGGCTGCTGGACGGCGGCGGGCCGCTCGGGCTGCTGCTCTCCACCATACTGCTGTTCGCCGGCTGTGTCGGCGTTGGCGGCTTCTTCTATTACAGCCTTCTGACCAAGGTTCCGATACTGCCGATCGGTGACGAAGTCTTCACCCGCGAGTGCGGGTCAGGGGAGCATGCGGCATGAGCGCGGCAACTGACGGCACCCGGCGGCGGAGATTGCGCGGCGGGCCATGGGGGGTGGTCCTCGTGATCGTCTTCGCCCTGCTGGCTGCCGGTCTGGCGGCAGGCCGCTACGTCTGGCCGAACTGGGAGCGCGATTACGGCCACGAGTTGCGCTTCGACAACGCCATGTTCGGCCGCGCGCTGGAACAGCCGATCTCCTTCAGTCACCGGCTGCACGTCACCGACAAGCAGATCGATTGTTACTACTGCCACCCCAATGGCGAGCGGTCGCTCTCGCCCGGCATGCCGGCGGTGCAGCTCTGTCTTGGCTGCCATAACTACATCATTCCCGCAGCATGAAGAGATACTGAAACTCAAGGCCTACAACGATGCCGGCGAGGAGATCCCCTGGGTGCGGGTGTACTACAACCCCGACCATGTCTGGTTCCCGCATTACCGGCACATCACGAGCGGCGTGCGATGCCAGGAGTGCCACGGCGAGGTCGAGACCGTCGACCGTCTGCGCAAGGTAACTTTCTACATGGGCTTCTGTATCGCCTGCCACCGCGAGCGGGAGGCCCCGCTGGAGTGTGTCGCGTGCCACCAATGATTGGAGTGCGAGGTTGGAGTCGATCATGAACTTCCTGTTGCCGGACGAACCGGGCAGCGCATCGAGGCGGTTCTTCCTGACCTCCGCCTTCTGGATGCTGGTGGGAGTGAGCTTCGGCCTGATCGGCGCGATCGAGATGGTGGCGCCCGACCTCATGCCCGCTTTCGCGCAGCTGACCTTCGGACGCATCCGCCCGACCCATATCAACATCGTCATCTTCGGGTTTCTGTTGAGCGCTTTCTTCGGCGGCTTTCTGTATGTCGTCCCGACGGTCTGCCGTACCAAACTGATCAGCGAGCGGCTGGCCAACTTCGCCGTTTATTTTTGGAACCTGATCGTCATCGGCATCCTGTACACCATGCCGCACGGCTTCACACAGGGCCGCGAGTACGCCGAACTGCCCTGGATCCTCGACATGGCCATCCTGGCCGCTGTGGCGGTCCTGATCTTCCTGGTCTTCGGCACCATCGCCCGCCGCCAGGAGAAGCTGCTGTACGTCAGCGTCTGGTACATCGCCGGCGGGCTGATGTGGACCTTTTTCGTCTACGCCGTCGGCAACGTCGTCTGGAGCCCTGAGTTCGGCGCCTGGACCGGGATCAACGATCAGATCCTGCTCTGGTTCTACGGCCACAATGTCGTAGGGCTGGTGGTGACGCCGCAGGCGGTGGCGCTCGCCTATTTCATCATCCCGCGAGCGACGCGAACGCCGCTGTACAGCCACACGCTGTCACTGTTCGGCTTCTGGGCGCTGATCGTCATGTACACCCACACCGGCACGCACCATCTGCTGCAGGCGCCGGTGCCGCAGTGGCTGAAGGTTCTCTCCATCGTCAACTCCATCGCGCTGATCATTCCGGTCTTCGCCTTCCTGATCAATATCTGGCTGCCGGTCAAGGACCGTTTCGGCCGCATCTATGACGACGTCGGCGCCAAGATGGTCTTCGCCGGCACCGTCTGGTACTTCATCACCTGCGTGCAGGGGCCATTCCAATCGCTGCCCTCGGTGCAGCGGGTGACGCACTTCACGCAGTGGGTCGTCGCGCACGCGCACATCGCGCTGCTCGGCTTTGCCGGCTTCATCGCCATGGGCGCCGTCTATTACCTGTTGCCGCTGGTCGGCCGTCCCCTCTACTCCAAGCGGCTGGCCGATATGCAATTCTGGCTGATGATGCTTGGCACGCTCGGCATCTTCCTGTCGCTCACGTTCGCCGGCTTGGTGCAGGGAGAGGGCTGGGCCAACGGCGAGGTCGTCTACCGACTGCTGCCCGAGCTGCGGATCTACCTTGTGGTTCGGGGCATCTCCGGCATCCTGATAATCGTCGGCGCGCTGCTGTTCGTCTACAACATCTTCATGAGCGTCCTGGCGCGGCGGCCCAAGGAGGTGGCGCCATGATCCACATGAGCGCCAGGGTCGTCGGTATCGGCACCACGCTGCTGGTGGTGTTGATCTTCGGCGCCGTCGTCATCGCCCCGCAGCACACCAACCCGGAGCACGACGTCAACTCCGACAACTTACGGCCGCGCACCGAGCTGGAGGATGAGGGGCGGCGGCTCTACATGACCTACGGCTGCCAGTACTGCCACTCGCAGTACATCCGGCAGGGGGACTGGGGGCTGGGCGCCGAGCGCATCGCCGAAGCGGGCGACTACGCCACCGACCACGCGCCCCAGCTCGGATCCATCCGCAACGGCCCCGACCTCTCCCAGGAAGGAGGCGAGCATACCGACGACTGGCATGTCGCCCACTTCTACAATCCGCGCTGGGTGCGGCCGGAATCGATCATGCCCCCCTTCAGGTTCTGGAAGGGAGATGAGTTGAAGGCGGTGCTGGCCTACGTCCAGAGCCTCGGAGGCAAGATGGCCGACGGCCGCGTCGAGCGGCAGTGGCACTGGCGAGAGCAGGTGATCGCGGCTTACGAGGCTGGTGTGGACGAGAACATCAAGTGGCTGCACTCGATGGTGCCGGAGGGTTGGCTGCGCGTGCCGAACCCGTATCCGATCACCGAGGTGTCCTTCATGCGGGGCGAGGTCATCTACCAGCGCAACTGCATCGGCTGCCACGGCCCGGTTGGCGACGGCCAGGGGCCTGCCGCGCAGTTCATCTACCCGCCTCCCTTCAACTTCACCACTCTCAGGCGGGCCGGATTGGAAGGGGGGGCCAGCGGCGGGATGCTCTACTACCAGATCATGAACGGCATCACCGGCAGCGCCATGCCCTACTTCAAGCGTGAGCTGGAGAGCGAGAAGATCTGGGATGTTTCCAATTACATCGCCAGGCAATTCATCGGCATTGTCGACGCCAACACCGAGCCGAGAGGGATCGATGCCTCGTTCGAGCCGGTGGAAGAAGGGGAGTAAGCGATGTTCGTGCCGGTCTGGATGATCTTCCTGGCGACAGGAACGCTGATGGCGGTGCTGGTCATCGTCTGGGCCATCCGCAACGATCAGTTCGAGGAGCAGGACCGCGCGCGCTACCTGCCGCTGGTCGGTCTGAGCGCCGGCGAGATGGCCGATCAACCGCCCATCCGGCGGGGCGCCAGCTTCTACGCCATCATGGCGATCATCGTCTGTGGCGCCGTCAGCCTGGTGGCGACGCTGGTGCTGGTGCTGAGGACCTGATAGGGAAAAAGCGATGCCGCCATATACTCAGATTCACTTCGACGACTTCCTGTTCATGGTCCTGGTCGGGATAGGGCTGGCGCTTGCCATTATCCTTGCGCGCGGAAGTGAATATCTCACCTTCTCCTTCCGCGGCTCCTCGCGGGCCGAGGACGAGGAGGTGCACGAATTCGGAGGCGAGGTCAAGGAGAGCGACCGGCCGGTGCCATGGCTGATCTGGTTGATCTTCGTCGGTTATTTCGTCTGGGCCGTGGGCTACATCCTGTTCATCGGCGCCAGGGGCATATGAGGGCGGCGATGCGGGATGAAGAGTTGAAACGGGGTTACCGCAACGCGTGGTTGCTGACGTTGCTCGGGACGATCTACATAGTAGTCTTCTTCCTGGTCGCGACCTCGACCAGCCCGCCGGGCCTGGACAAGGTGGAATGGGACATGGGAGGCGTCCATTTCGTTCCGGCCAGCTCTTCCGAGGCCGACGGCTATTACCTGCCCGTGCGGGAGACCGATTGGCTGGAGTTCGGCAAGGAGTCAACGGAATGAGAGCGATCGCCGCAGCGCTGGCCATGCTCGCCGCAGTTTCCCTGACCGGCTGCGACAGGGGAGATTGGTTGGGCGGTGCCGAGCGTGTCACGCGGGAAGCGGTCGATGGATGGGACATGTGGGAGACTCCGGCCGTCCAGCCGTTCGAAAAGCCGATGCCGATGCCGGTGCACGGGACTGTGGCGGTCAACGGCGCGCCGGATTTCGAGCAGGCGCTGCTGCAGCTGTCCGCAATGGATCCTGACCTTCGCAACCAGCGGGCGCAGCTGGTCTACCGCCGCTTTTGCCACCACTGCCACGGCCCCAACGGCGATGGCCGCAGCATCGTCGGCGAGAGCTTCGCGGTCCGGCCTCCCGATCTGCGCTCCCCGGCGATAAGGGCGCGCAGCGACAAATCCCTCTACGACCATCTCTCCAACGGGACCGACATTCTCATTCCGCTGGCACCGATCATGACGCCGCTGGACCGCCTGCTGGCCATCGATCGCCTGCAGGACCTGGCCGACGCGCCGAGCGTCCCGCTGTTCGAACCGCGGAATGTGGAGCCGTTGCGATAACGCATCTGCACCAGAACAAAAAGTGCAGGCTGTGCGGGCTGCCGCTCGGTGGCCGGGCCGCCAGCGAGGGAGAGTTCTGCTGTCATGGCTGCGCACGCGTCCATGACGTCCTGCAGGGTCTGGATGCCTCGGCGGGCGAGGTCTATCTCGAGGCCGCCCGGCGCATGGGAATCATTCCCGGCGATGATGGTGCGCCTTCAGCCAGGGAGGCGCAGGCGCTTCCCGACGATCCCGAAGCCGTCAAGGAGGAAAGCTTCCGCGTCGAAGGCATGTCCTGCCCCTCCTGCTCCTGGGTGCTCCAGCAGGTTCTGCTGTCGGACTCCGGCGTTGTGGAGGCTGAGGCGGATTTTTTCACCGGCAGCGCCAGGGTGCGCTACGACATGCGGCGGACGTCGAGCCATCAGCTTCGGCGCACGCTGAAACTCCTGGGCTACGACTTGAAGGCCGCGGGCGATGCGTACCGGTCGCGGGTCAGCCGTGGCGCCACTTTCGATTTCATCGTCTGTGCCGTCATCACCATGAACATGATGTCGCTGGCGGCGGTGCGATACTTCGAACTGCTCGACGGCTACGGGCGCGCTCCGAAGACCCTGGTCCTGCTGGAGCTCTGTCTGGTCGTACCGGTCATGTGGCTGGGCTGGGTGCCCGCCGTCCGGCGCGCGGTTGCCGGCTTGCGCGGCGGCCGCATGACGATGGACTTTCTCATCTCCGTGGGGGTGGGAGCAGCCTTCGCGCTGTCGCTTGCGGCGCTGGCATCCGGGAGCGGCCACATCTACTTCGAGACCGCCGCGGGGCTGGTCACCATCTCCCTGCTCAGCCGCATGATCGAGGCCCGTCTGCGCGAGCGGGCCTTTGCCGACCTCGCCAATCTCATGCGCCTACGGGTGGTCCGCGTCCGTAAGCTGGATGCCTCCGGCAAGGAGAGTTACGGCGAAGTGAATGATATTGCGCCGGGCGAGAGGGTGCGCTTTGTATCCGGAGACACCGTTGCCGTCGATTGCATCGTCGTGGGCGGCGAAATCCTCGTCAGCGAAGCTGTGCTGACGGGCGAGCCGACAGCGCTGCGCAAGGGGGCGGGCGATGTGGTGGTGGCCGGATCCGAAGTGGTCGAGGGCGACCTCGTGGCCGACGTGAAACGCCGCTTCCGCGACACCGCCCTGTTCCAAATCATCGAGGGCATCGGCAAATCGCTCAGCAAGAGCGAGGCGCACCTGCGCTCGGCCGATCGCATCGCCCAGTGGTTCTCGCCGGTCGTGATGACCATCGCGCTCGCGACCTGGCTGGCGCGGCTGGCACTCTACGGCGTGGAGCACGCTCTGAGTGCACCGGGATGGTTCCCGTCGGTGGCGGTGTTGGCGGTCGCCTGTCCGTGCGCGTTCAGTCTCGCAGGAACGGCGGCGATAACCGCGGCGACGGGAGGGCTGCTGCGGCGCGGCATCCTGGTCAAGGAGCCGCTGCAGCTAGAGAACCTGCATCGCACCGCCCAGATCATCTTCGATAAGACAGGCACCATCACCGAGGGCAACATGAGCGTAGAAGCGCTGCTCTGGCGGGATTCTCCGCGGCCGGAGCTGTTACCGCTGGTCCTCACCGCCGAAGAGGGATCGATCCACCCGATCGCTCAGGCGCTGCGCGCCTGGCTTGCGAAGCGGGAAATCGAACCGGCGGCGCTAGCCCACGAGATCGAGGATCTTCCGGGCCAAGGAAGGCTCCTCCGTGATGGGGACGCACCCTTCCGCATCGGCGCTTCGGGGCTGTTCGTTGATTCCTTTTCCCCGGAGGGGGCCACTCCGAGGCACACCGCCGTCTGGTTCGGTCGTGGCGGAGCAGCGGACGGCTGCTTCCTGATCACGGACGGCATCAAGCCGGATGCGCGCGCAACGGCGACGGGGCTCTTGGATCTCGGTATGGGTCTGGAGATCCTCTCCGGCGACCGCCAGGAGGTCTGCGACTGGGTGGCGCGGGAGACGGGCATCAGCCGGGCCGCGGGCGGAGCGACGTTGCAGGCAAAGGTCGAATACGTCAGGCGCAAGCGGGAGGCCGGCCTGGAGGTCGCATTCGTCGGCGACGGCACCAATGACGCGCTTGCCATGGGGGAGGCCTCGAGCTCCGTGGCGCTGGCGCGCTCTACGGACGAGGCGCTGTCGGCAAGCGGCTTCGTCATGCGGCAGGGGCAGTTGTCGCGGTTGGTTGATCTCTTCGCCGCTGGGCGGAAGCTGCACGGTGTCATCAGACTGAACTATGTCTGGGCCTTCGCCTTCAACACCATCTTCATCCCGGTGGCCGCGGCCGGCCGGCTGACGCCACTGGCGGCAATGCTGCTGATGCTGGTCAGCTCGGCGGGGGTGTTGCTGAACTCATTGAGGATGAGGACTCTCTAAGCCACAATCCCAATGAGTCGCCGTCTCGGTATCATTGAAACGTCCTTCTGACCGTGGCCCGCTTCGTCGTCCGTCCGGCGCTCCTGGACGCGGCCTTTTTTCTCGGAGCCTGTCTCGCAATTTGTGTTTTCTTGTCCGCGGCCGTCTTGCCGGCTTTCTTACCACCTGATTTCCTGGACGTCGGTTTTTTCTCCGACACGGCTCCCTTGGCGTGTGTTCTTTTCTTTGCCCGGAGCGTATCTAGGGTAGCAGCACCATTCCTGCGAAAACCTAATGTAAGAGACGCGCTGCTTGTCCTTTTTTCAGGGCAAATAGCCCACGCACGAAGCCCCATTCGTGGCGTCGAGGCGGAAATGAACCGTTGGCCACCGCCGATCCTCCTCGATCCCCGAGAATTTGTTCGTTTCTCTGGTCGCACGAGGATCCACAAGCGTACCGGAATCGACGCGTCAGGCGGCCGAATTGACCGCCCTTAGAGTAGGTTTTCGCGTATGCCGTGAAAGGCATCGATTTTCAGTGGGTACGAATTCCACCCGGCAACTGGTCGTTCCAGCCGGTAACAATCGGGGCGACGACGGAGCAATACTCGTTGGGCGCTCGCGTGCCCATGAGCGAAACGATAACAAAGCCGGGACCATCCGTTTGGTCGTTTGCGGAATGGATAACTCATCTCAACGAGACAGTTTCAAATCGATGACAGGGTTCTTCAGAGGTTCAAATCCGTCGATTCGGCACTCCACGACATCGCCGTCCTGGATCGGGGTCGCGCCCGGAGTGCCTGTGGAGATGACATCGCCCGGTGTCAGAGTCATGACCTGAGAATGGTAGTGGATCAGTTCATCCGGGGGGAATGTCATGTGATCCACGGTGTTTTCCGCGTGCACTCGGCCGTTGATCACGGTCGTGACCTTCAATTTGAAGACGTCGTCGATTTCATCGGTGGTCACCAGCTGGGGGCCGAAGGAGAAGAAGGTGTCGAAACTCTTGCTCTGGGTCAGGTAGCGAGGATTGCGGCGCAGAATGTCCTCGGCGGTCACATCGATGATGGTGGTGAAGCCGGCCACGACGTCGAGCCAGCTGTCCTTGGGGACATCTTTACATCTTTTCCCGATCACCAGACCGAGCTCCGCCTCCGCCGTGGTTCTTTCGGAAAGCCGTGGAATCCTGATCGAATCCCCGTGACCGATGATGGCGGTGGCCGGTTTCATGAAGCTCGCAGGGGCGTCGGTGGGGGCCTTCTCCGAAAGGTCCTTGGCATGTGCTGCGTAGTTGAGGCCGATGCCCCAAATTTTGGGCGGAGTCCGGAACAGGGGCGCGTATCGGAATAGATCCTCAGCCAAGGTGACATCCTTCAAGCCCTCGACGTCTCGCCGCCCCCCCGATCTGTACCACTCGTTCAGTTGTTCCAGCCGGCCTTCCTTGATGATCGCATCCAACCGATCGGGCCAGTTGGTTCCCAGTTTTTCGTTGAGAACATCCATGGGAACCCATCCTGCGGAAGAGCAAACCGCCAGCTTTTCTGTTTCGTTCGAGATGATGGTAGCCAAACGCATGTCCCTGTCTCCTTTGAAATGCCCGAGGCTGCTCTACAGCTGATATCCTTTTGCGCGCAGATGCTCAATCATGCGCCACATTTGACGGACGCACTCCTCGCCGGCCTGGGCACCGGGGTGGCGGACCACGGCGGTTTTGAATATTCCCAGCCGTTTGAAGATCTCTTTGCGAAGACTGATCCCGATACCCGGCTGGAACTCCCAGCGGTTGAGCGGCACGAAGTCGTAGAAGAGCTCCGCCGCCTTGTCCATCTTCCCGGACTGCACCAGGCCGTAGAGCTCGACGAGGAGCCCGGCGAAAACAAAGCCGGTCATGATCCCCACGGCTCCCAGCTCGAGCTCCTCCAGAGCATACATGCCGCCCAGGGCCCCGAACACCTTGAGGTCCGGACCGGCCAGTTTCGCCAGAGCCTGCATCTTGGCGCCTGTAGGCGGGTCCTCCAGTTTTAGGTAGTTCAGGTTTTTTCCCTGTTCATACATCTTGGCGATCAGATCGATGGACATGGTGATGCCCGTAACCGCCGGGTAGTCGTGGATCACGAGGGGTATATCGACGGACTCGTCGACCTGAAGATAGTACCCCAGCAGGGCCTGGTCTTTCTGCACATTGTGGGGTCCCAGCAACAGCCCGTCAGCGCCCAAATCCCTTGCCTGGGCGGCCATCAATTTGGCCAGCTCCGTTGCGGGTGCCCGTACCCCGACCACGAGGCCACAATCGGAGGGGAGCAGTTTGCGGTAATGCCGGATCACGCTGCTCCGCTCCTCACCGGTCAGCTTCTGCCCCTCCCCCAACGCGCCCAGGACGGCCACCCCATGGACCTTCCGATCCATCAGGTATTGGACCAGGCGCTCGATGCTCTCCAGGTCAACCTTCCCGTCGATCTCGAAAGGTGTTGGGACAATCGGGTAGATACCCTTCAGTTCCATTCGTGACTCCTTTGATTCAAGTGCGCTCGCGGTTGGCGCCTCGTCACAATGCCCGGGTTTCGCCGCCATCGACGATCAGGGATTGACCGGTGATGTGGCCGGCTAGATCGGAAGCGAGGAAACCGACCGTGTCGGCGATTTCTTCCGGTGTGGCCATCCGGCCCCGTGGGATTCTCGCGTTGGTGGCTTCTATTTCCTGCTCTACGCTGATGCCTTTCTTCTCGGCCCTGGCCGTGGCGAGTTGAATGGCCCTGTCCGTGCTGGTGGGACCGGGCCCCACGTTGTTGACCGTCACACCTTCGGCCGCCACCTCAGTAGCCAGCGTCTTGGCCATACCTGCAACGGCAAGTCGGACCGCGTTGCTGATCATCAGGTTGGCGATCGGTTCACGAAGGGTTCTGGAGGTGAGGTTGATGATGCGTCCCCACTTTCTTTCCTTCATCCCGGGAAGAACAAGCCGGATCAATCGGGTGGCACTGAGAAATGTCAGACCGTAGGCGTGAATCCACTTGTCGTCCGTGGCCGTATCGAAGGTACCGGGAGGGGGCCCGCCGGAATTGGTCACAAGAATGTCGACCGGACCGATGTCGGCGGTCACCGATGCGACCATGGCCGAGATCTGATCCTTACTGGTGAGATCGGTGACGTACTTCTTCACCACCACCCCGGGATTCGCCGAGACGACGCTCTCGTAGCCCCGGTTCAGGGACTCCTCATTGACATCGCACATGGCAACGTTGCAGCCTTCCGCCGCCAGACGCTGTGCACAGGCCAGTCCAAGACCCTGCCCCGATGCCCCGATCAATGCGCATTTTCCTGCTATCCTCAAGTTCATACGACCTCCCTGGAATGATTAGCTCATCCTAATTGTGAGATGACCTTTTAACCCAGGCGCCACATAAAATAAAGCCCAATCATGCGAACAGCCGGGAGGCTCTGAGCCGCGAGCTCGGGAAACAGTATGGCTCGACCTATCCTAACCGGATATCCGACTCACTCGCACCGTAGCGCTGCATTCGGGTCTACCCGAGTGGCGCGTCGCGCCGGCACCAGGCATGCCAGAATCCCGGCACCGAGTAGGACGCCGGCGACGCCGGCGAACGTTGCCGGATCGTAGGCTTCCACTCCGAAGAGCAGCCATTTCAGAAACTGCGTGAGCGCCAGAGCGGCGACCACTCCGATGCCGAGGCCGGCCGCGACCAGCTTCAGGCCTTCGCCGAGGACGTTCCCCAGCACCTCGCCGGCTCGTGCTCCAAGGGCGATGCGGATTCCGATCTCCCGGGTCCTCTGGCTGACCGAGTAGCTCGTGACGCCGAAGATGCCGATGGCGGCCAGGCCGAGTGCGAGGCCGGCAAAGGCCATCAGAAGGCGGGTACTGAAGCGCTCTCGGGAGACCGAGTCACCCACCATCTCGGTCATCACGCGGGTCTGGTAGATGGGTTGGTGCGCGTCAATCCGGGCCACGGCGGCCTTGAGTCCGCGCACGGCGACGGCGGGATCACCCGTTGTGCGGACCGCCAGGCTCATTGAGCTCCAGGAATGTTGGTGGACCGACCGGTACCAGATCGGGACGGCTCCTTGCCTCGCCCCGGAATGATGCACATCTCCCACAACACCGACCACGATGTGCCATGGAGAAGACGAATCATCAACTCCGCCCGGCTTGATTCGACGGCCGATGGGGTCCCCCTCTCCCCAGTACTTTCTGGCCAGCGATTCGCTGATGATGACCACCGGCTCGCCGTCGGCGGTGTCCTGATTCGTGAACGAGCGGCCTCGGAGGAGAGGAATACCTAGCGTCCTGAAATAGTCGGGCGTCACCATCCGGTACTCGATGAAATCGGAGTTGGGATCGGTCGGAGTGTAGCCTTCGGCGCCGATGTACCAGTCCGACCGATTGCCGGACATGGGAAGCAAGTTGATAACGCCGGCGTTGACGACGTCAGGCTGCGCCTCCAGCTCTTCGATCAGCCTCCTGAAGAAAACAGCGCGGGCGGCGGAATCGGGATATCGATCCCCGGAGAGTGTCAGTCTTGTCGTCAGAAGGCGCTCCGGTCGGAAGCCAGGTTCTGCGGCCAGCAGTTGGCCGACGCTCCGAATCAAAAGCCCGGCGCCGATCAGAAGCACCGTGGCCAGAACCACTTCAGTCACCACCAGCGCCGCCCGCGTCCGCTGCCCGCTGCCGCCCGCGACCCGCTGGCCGCCTTCCTTGAGCTTCTCGGCCGTGGTCATGGCCGAGATCTTGAGCGCCGGAATGACTCCAACGACAGCTGTGGTCAAGACGACCAACCCCAAGTTGAACAGGAGCACGTTGGTGTCTAGTTCGACCTCGCCCAGCCGCGGAACGCTCTCCGGATGGAGGAGAACCAGAGTGCGGAACGCCCCGTACGCCACCGCCAAAGCTCCCAGACCGCCCAACACAGCGAACAGGAAGCTCTCCGTCAGCATCTGCGCCAGAATCCGTCCCTGGCCGGCGCCCAGCGCGGCGCGGATGGCGATCTCTTTCTCCCGTCCCGTAATCCGGGCGAGCAGCAGATTCGACACGTTGACGCAAGCGATCAGGAGAACGAAACCCACCGCGCCCATCAGAACGAGCAAGGCCGGCCGTGCCGCTCCCGCCACATTCTCCAGGTACGGCTGGGCGACGAAGTGGAAACCGCTATCCTCCGCGTACACTTCAGGATAATCCTGTCGCAGGCGGCGGGAGAGGATCTCCAACTCCGACTGCGCCTGTTCCACCGAAACCCCCCGCTGCAGACGGGCGATGATGTTGGCGCTGTGGCGCCCGCGATTATCGGGATTGGCTCTGTCCAGCCCGTAAGCGATCCATAGGTCGACATCCTTGGAGGGAAACTCGAAGCTCTCGGGCATGATGCCGATGACCTCGATACTATCGTTTAGGATGGGAAGGCTTTGGCCGAGGACCGCGGGATCGGCTCCGAACCGTCGCTTCCAGAGCCGGTCGCTGAGTAGAGCGACACGGTGGCTACCGGCCCAGCCCTCGTCCGGATCGAGTGGCCGGCCCAGCGCCGGCTCGATTCGTAGTGTGTCTAAGACCGCCGGCATCACCCGGATTGCGGTGAGGTGCTCCGGTTCCCCGTCCCCGTCGGAGAGGTTGACGTCGGTGAATCGGTAAAGTCCAACGGCCTCAAACGACTGAGTCGACTCCAGGATATCGAGGTACTCCGGTTGGCTGATCGAGCCGAAGCTGCGGCCGCTCCCCGGCCTCTGGGTGTGGATCCGGATCAGCTTGTCCGGCTCCTCGTACGGTAGTGGGCGCAGAAGCACCCCGTTGACGATGCTGAACATCGCTGTTGCCGCCCCTATTCCCAGAGCCAGGGTCAACACCACGATGGCGCTAAATCCCGGCCTGGCGGCCAGCATGCGAGCCGCGTACCTCAAGTCGTTGAGAATCGTCTCCATGGCCGTACGTCCTCCGTTTTGCCAATTAGACGAGTTTCGAAGGAAATTCGTTGCTATCTTCATCTCGAGAGTACCTATACTTCGCAGCGAAGCTCGGCAGAGCCACACCACGCGTTAGTCTTTAAGCCGAAGAAATACCCAAGTATGGTGCCGCGCGAGGAAAAGGTGAAGCTTTACTTTTTACGGTAAGCCCGTGCTTCCCTACTCATCGTTCCGGTGGTTTACTTGCTGTTCGATCGAAGCCGTCAGAAGACGATAGTTGCCTCCGCCAAAGTGGCCGCCAGCCCGAAATCACTGCTTCCGCCATGGCCGTCGACATCAAAAGGCGCGGCGCGAGCAAGGGATAGCGCTTCAACCACGAGCACATGAGACCGGCATCGGTATGAGCTGGATCTACTTATTGCATCGTCGGTCTTTGTCGCGGGTCGAGGAGCTGAAGCGGAGAGATAGACACCACTCCGTGTTCGAGTCACGAACGTTTCGAGGATTCTTTAACCGGCTCGTGGTCAGCCGAATCGAGGAAACGGTCTTTGTGCCTTTCCTGAAGCTGAATGTAGTGCTCGACCAACTTTTTCGGACCATTGTCGAATGGGACGGCGTACCTCTCCGGGGCGTAAGAGCCGTAAATCTCTTGTAACACTAAGGTTCAAAGACAGATAGCTACAGTTGAATGAGTGTTAAATATTTTTTTAAATCATTTTATTGACAAATAGGAGGCACCGTGTTTATAATGTAAACAATTAGAAAGAACAATAAACAAGTTCGAAGGAGATTAAATGAAGAAATTAATAGCTGTAGTAGGAGCATTCGCAATCGTGGCACTTGTGGCGACGAGTGCTGTCTCATTTGCCGACCATCATGAGAAGGACATCGTTGACACGGCCATTGCTGCCGGGTCATTCAACACGCTGGTGACCGCCGTCAAGGCCGCCGGTCTTTTGGACACCCTCAAGGGCGAGGGTCCTTTCACGGTTTTCGCCCCCACGGATGATGCTTTTGCCAAGCTTCCCGAAGGTACGGTCGAAGGACTGCTCAAGGACCCGGCCAAGTTGAGGGCCATCCTGAACTACCACGTGGTCGCGGGCAAAGTCATGGCCGCCGACGTCGTAAACCTCGAGTCCGCCACGACTGTACAGGGACAGGACATCAGTGTAAAGACTAGTGGCGCATCCGTGATGATTAACGACGCCAACGTCGTCAAAACGGACATCATGTGCTCTAATGGTGTCATCCACGTCATCGACACCGTGATTCTTCCTAAGTAAGGTTCAACTTCAATTTATGATAAGCGGCCGGGGATTTCCCCGGCCTTATTTGTTTGTACGATGACCAAAGTACCTTCGATTCGCGTACGATCCGTCAACGACGTGGCTTCACGTCGTTTCGGTAATGGATTCCAGCGGAGACAGTTCCTTGCTGAGCCAGACATTGCCCATGGGGCTACGAAGGATTAGCCGAAACCGTCGGTGACCATCAGTGTCGGAATTGCGTCCGGATCTCCGGCCCCGGTCAACGTGGCTTTTGACCGATCGCGCCAAACCGCCAGGTCTTCGAACACGCGGTGCTCGTCGCGGTAGGTGAAGTACTGGGCAGGTGCGAGGACCATGCGGTCCGACCCGATGCCCGGCGCCCGGTTCCAGACGCTAACGAGGCGCTCGGGCTGGTCGAAGGGCAGCGGCTTGAGGAGGACGCCGTACAGCACGCTGAACATCGCGGTGTTGGCGCTGATGCCGAGCGCCAATGTGGCCACCGCCGCCGCGAAGAAGCCGGGGGATCGTAGAAGCTGCCGACCACCGATCCGTATGTCCTGGGCCACCGACCCGAGCCGCCCTTGCATAGCACCGTCCTCCCGACACGTTAGACGCTGGTACGCTAGCAAACGTTGCCTGGGCAACGAGCACGACAGGACATAGTTCTTGTTCGAATTGACTTGAGTTCCAGATAGCTTGCGCGCGATTCCCACCCCCGTCTGGTCGATAAACTCGAACGCACTCCCGCAAATCACTTTCGGAGCATGTGGTTTCGTTCATTGGCTCGGTTTGTTTTGCTTCCTCCATGCCTGTCAAGCTGCGATGCAAAGAGCACCCGCCCGGAGCTCCGCGAGTTGGACCGTGGTCACGAGGTGGCTTGCCATCGCCCATAGGCTGTGCCATTGCTTCGAGAATGATATAAACTCTTTGATTCGCAGGATGGAACTTTGGCCAGCTGAAGAGGATCGCACCTATGACAACGATATTGGATGACGCCATCGTGAACGGCAAGGCCATCAAGGATTGGACGATCAAGGACCACAATGAGGCTCTCGATACGCTGGGAGCCCACATCTATGAGCCGTTCCCTGGCGTTGTAGTACTAGGCGGCGGTTCCAAACCCTATATGATCAGAATCCGGACAGAAACAGATAACGGTGAAGTGGAATCAGAAATTGTCGATGGTCTTGCATGCTATTCTGCCGTTCCCTTCGGCCACCGAGACCCTATCATTGTTGAAGGAGTTTCCGGTTTCGTGGCACAGATGGCCACAGTCCCGAGGTCCATTTCTCACAGTTATCTGGGCCCCTGGTTGGTAAAGCTCAAGGAATTCACTCAGATGGACATGTTCCTTCCAAAAAATGCAGGGACTGAAGCCAATGAGGCGGCCATAAAGCTGATAAGAAAATGGGGCAAGAATTTCGGGGGAAAAGACGGTAAAGGCATTCGGGGGGTTCCTATCATCCTCTCAGCTAGGAACGCGTTCCACGGAAGAGGTCTGGGCTCAACCACCTTGATGGATGACAGAGCTTCCAGGAAGGATTTAGATCCGCTGCTGCCTGGCTTTGAGCACATCCCTTTTAGTGATATTGACGCGTTGGAAACGAAAATAAAGGAACACAACGGTAACGTAGCCGGCGTTTTTCTAGAACCGATTCAAGCAGAAGCCGGCATTCTTATTCCAGATGACACCTACCTTCAAAAGGTTCAGGAGTTAACCAAAGAAAACAATGCGCTGCTTGTCCTTGACGAAATCCAGACGGGCTATGGAAGAACGGGAGCAAATTTTGCCTGGCAGTTATACGGACTGGAACCACCGGATTTGGTAACAATAGGGAAAGCCATGAGCTCCGGGGTCGTTCCGATCAGTTGCCTGTGCGGAAGAAAGGATCTCATGGAGCTGTTCGAACCTCACAGCGAAGGCAGCACTTTCGGTGGATATCCGCTCGCTTCATTCGTTGGATTGTTAACTATTAATGAGATAGAAAAGAGAAGCATCACTCAACTCGCAGCAAAGAATGGAGCTTATCTAAAAAATAAGCTCGAGGGCGTGGCGGAAAAACATTCGGACAAGGTTAAGGAAGTCCGTGGAAAAGGCATGCTAATCGGCGTCGAGATCGATCCAAAGTATGATGGTCATCTGTTGAGTATGAACATGCTCAGAAATGGTGTTTATGCGAAGGAGACCCATGAAACCAACTTGAGAATCGCTCCGCCAATTGTTATTGATAATGATGGCATGGATAAAATTGCGTCCGCGTTGGATAATAGCCTAGCTGAAATGTCATAAGTACATGTAGAGTGAACATTGAGACGAAATATCAATAGATACCACTAGAGAAGAAAATACTACGTGGATCTGTAACTAGCCCTCCATGAGCTCCAGCTCTTCTCTTTGCTCCTCAATTAGGCCACGAGACGCTGGATCTGCTATCTGGAGTTCGTGGACGAACCTAGGCAAATGCCTTTTGAAGTGCGCTTCGGGCGGCTGGGCGGCCGAAGCGCTCTAGCTGCTTTCGGACCCTATCCCTGTCGAATTCACGCAAACGCGATTCCAAGTTGCGAAGCACAATACCCGTGTTATCGGGCAGGTGTTTGAGATTGTTGGGCAAGTCCACAACAAGAGCCATCGGTCACATTGATTCGAGTTGGGTGTCGCTTCCCTGCTGTTGGATTCACTCAAGCACCTTTACTTGGACGGTTGTCACGTTTGCATCGAAGCTTCTAGTCGTCTGGCAACTTCCCGCGCAACCCGAACGAGGGAGGCGACCAATTGTTCAGCTAGATCCACCTCGCCTTCATACTCCGCGAGATTGCGTATGCGGTGGGCTTCATCCAGAACTCGCCATTGTTCCCTGGGTAGATCGAGCGTGTGTGGGAGACACTGGAATACGAGGTAACGCGACGCGGATCTGTAACCCCATTTCCTCAGGGCCGCCAGGGCAAGAGCGTGAGCAGCGTTGTAAGCAAGATCGAAACGGCTATCCAAGCTGAGATCTGCCCTCTCAGCGTCGGCCAAGCGCGAAAGTCCAGATCGCAGTAGTCCGGCAATTTCACCGTCGACTGGGGGCTCGGCCTTGAGCTGACCGATGCGCAGGAGGTTATCGAGCTGCGGATGTGGCATGTTCCTCGCCAACTAGAACGATGTGTTTTCCGTTCAGCACTCTCTTCAGAAACGTATTGCTCGCGCCTCGTCGCTGGTCGAATTCTTTCGAGGTGTAGAGCGTTGGATTGACCTTCCGGTCCAGCAAAGTTTCAGCCGCCGCGAGCACCGTATAGAGATCCTCGAGCGCCAGCTCGTCGGCAACGACCAGGAGATCAATGTCACTGTTGGCAGTATCGGTGCCTTTGGGCACCGAGCCATACAGCAGTGCGAGATCGATTTTCTCCGTAAGTGGTGAAAGCGCCTCGCGTATCGGATCGACTAGACCGACGGTCTTCATGATGAGACTGCGGAGCTCGTCGAAAACTGGAGCGGAATGGTTCGCCTGAAAATGCTTCTGATTACCGATGCGCGTTGCCGTCACCAATCCGCTCGCAACCAGTCGCTTCAGTTCTCTTTGTACTGCTCCTGATCCAGATCCGGTGAGTTCGATCAGTTCCGTGGCGAAGAAGCTGCGCTCCGGCTGTCCGAACAGGAGCCCGAGAACGCGCTGTTGGGTTGTGGTGAACAGGGCATCTGCGAGACCGACAGGACCTGACGCACTACGTACGCTGGTCGCCCGGGGCCTGAGGTACGAGGATTTCTTGTTTTGGCTGCGTATGCCCATATTGGGCATTATAATGCCCAATATGGGCATACGGCAAGCCTAAACGGAACACAAGGGTGTTACCGCGTTGGAGTGGCTAAAAGGTCTCCGCGTATGAACTTATTCCATCGATGACTTCGTTGAACGTGGGTCCGGGAGAGAGTAGCAGCTGCCGATTGCATCGTACTCCTTCTCGCAAAAGCGGTAGGTCTCCTTGTCCCGGACGCAAACTCCTCCAAGTCTTACTGTCAATCACCTTTCGACATCGGCAAAGGCTTGGCACCCAAGCTGCACAGTCGCTTTGCTGTTGTGTATGCATCGTTCGTGGAGCCTGGGCCCGAGACACTTCACTCCGCGTCGACGAGGACGAGCACGAATGCGTTGAGGTCCGCCACAAAGACAAGCCCCTCCCCTTCCGAGTGCTTCTTCGACAAGAAACCCCACGTCACGCCGGGCGCGATCGCAAGAGACCTTATGCAATTAGAGCGAATCTATTCCTGAACCGGTGTTAGAGTGTTGGCATCACGAAAAATCTGCCACCGACCATCACGTTTTTCCAAAACTGAAAGCGAATGACCCGCCATTTTTGTGGCTGGATCTCCATTTTTGGGAGTCATCACCAGAGTGGATTCCACCCAAAGATAAGCATGATCACCAAACACCTTCAATTCTCGAATCTTGCTCTTGAGATCAAATTCAAACGGAGATTCTTCGGGAGATACTCCAGCAGCGGCCTGAGCAAAAGAGATCTTGTCCATCTCGCCGGCTCCGGGCACAAGAAACAGAGCATCATCAGCAATACAACGTGGTGCGTGGCAGCCTCATCAGAAGATGGATGTGAAGTTCCGGCCTCTCCCCGGCTCCGTGGCTCTTATGGAAATCTCGCTTGGCGCGGGCGCGAGCAGTACATCGGCCCTACCATGGTGGTGACGATGGCGCTGAGCATGAAGGGAACCCCCGCTCGAGCAGCAACGTAATACCTTTTGATGCTCCCCGACAACCTTCATCGCGATTTACGGGCCGGTCTGCGTATGCTGGTCAGGGAGAAAGCCTTCTGCGCGCTGGCCGTCACCGTACTGGCCCTCGGCATCGGCGCGGTCACCACCATGTTCAGCGTGGTGAACGGCGTGATGCTGAGGGGCTTCTCGTTCCCTAACGCCTCGCGGCTGATGAGCGTCAACTTCATCGACCCGTCGAGCGCGACCTTTTTCGGAGTCAACGGCCAGGTCTCCGCCATGGACTTCGAGGAGTTCCAGCCCGCTCAGCAATCCTTCGAGCTGCTGGCCGCCTACGTTCCTGGTGGCACGGTGAACGTCACGGTCGACGGTGTGCCGCGGCGCTATACCGGCGCCTACGTCACCGAGGATTTCCTGCGCGCGCTCGGCGTCCAGCCGGTGCTCGGCCGCGACCTCACCGCCGCAGACAATACCCCGGGAGCCGAAAAGGTCGCGATCATCGGACACGGTATCTGGCAGACCGACTTCGGAGCCATGCCCGAAATTGTCGGCAAGGCCGTACGCATCAACGGTGCGCCGGCCACCATTGTGGGCGTGATGCCGCGTGGCTTCGCCTTCCCCGTTAACGAGGAGCTATGGATTCCGCTCTACTCCGAGTACCCGCTGCTGCCGCGCAACGACCCGAACAACCTCTTCCCCGGCGTACTGGGTGCGCTGCGGCCGGAAGTCTCGCTCGACCAGGCGAACGCCGAGTTCACCGCTTTTGCAGAGCGCTTCGCAGAAGCCTACCCGGACACGAACAAAGCCTTCGCCACCGCTCTCGTCGAGCCGCTGCTCAAGACCTATACACCGTTGCCGCTGCGCGGCACCCTGCTCACGATGCTGGCCTTCTGCGTCGGCGTGCTGCTGATCGCCTGCGTGAACGTGATGAACATGCAGTTCGCGCGGGCGACGCTGCGTGCCAAGGAGCTGGCGGTACGTTCCTCGCTCGGCGCCACCCGATGGCGGCTGGTGCGGCAGATGCTCACCGAGAGCCTGATTGTAGCGGGCATCGGGGCAGGACTGGGCATCGTCCTGGCGAGGCTGTCGGTGGACTGGCTCACCGCGGCAGTCCGCAACGGCGAGAACCCGCCCCCCTCGTGGATCACTTTCGACATCGACGGGCCGGTGCTGGCGTTCACCGTCGGCGCCACCCTGCTTGCAGCGATGGTCTCCAGCCTCATGCCGGCGTGGACCTTCTCGCGGGCCAGCGTTGTCGATGCGTTGAGAGAAGGCGGCCGCGGGACCACCAACCGGCGCCTAGGATTCGTGACGAGAAGTCTGGTTGTCTTCCAGATCGGTGTGACCTGCGTGCTGCTGTTCGGCTCGCTGCTCCAAGAGCGGTCGATCCGCAAGCAGCAGGCCATCGACTACGGCTACGACACAACCGGCATCATGTCGGCGCGCATGGGCCTGATGGACGGCGACTACCCGACACCGGAAACGCGGCAGCTGTTCTACGACCGGCTGCAACAAGAGTTGGCCGCACACCCCGAGTTCGAGGCCGCCGCGCTAACCAGCCGCTTTCGCATGGTCTTCTCGGGCTCCGCCCCGATCGAGATTGAAGGCAAGGAGTACGCCGAGAAGCGAGACCGGCCCAACGCCAACTTCGAACAGGTGACGGGCAGCTTCTTCTCGGTCACCGGCCAGACGCTTGTCGAGGGACGTACCTTCACCGAGAACGACTTCGACACAAAGCTGCCGGTCGCCATCGTCAATGTCGCCTTCGTTCGGAAGCACTACGGCAACGAGAGCGCCCTCGGACGTCGCTTCCGCAGTGTCGACCGCAGCACGCTGGAGCCGGGACCCTGGCGTTCCATCGTGGGTGTGGTCTCTACGGTCCGAATGCAGGGGCCGTTCAACATCCCGAATGTCGACGAGACCGGCTACTACGTTCCTTTCTACGCAAACCCGACCGGCCCGATCCCGCAGGAGCTGGTCGTTACCAAGTTTGCAACGGTGATCGTCAAACCCCGGGGTGGCCAACTCGCCGAAGCGTTGGCAACGCCGCTGCGCCAGCTAGTCGCCAAGGTGGATCCCAACCTACCGCTGTACTTCGTCGACACGCCGAAGAGCCAGCTCGACGGTTTTGTAGCGCAGAGCCGGGTGGTCGCCACTATGTTCTCGATCTTCGGCGTGGTGGCAATGGTGCTGGCCTCCGTGGGCATCTATGGAGTCATTTCCTTCGCGGTCAACCAGCGCACCCAAGAGTTCGGCGTGCGCATGGCACTCGGCGCTGATCGCGCCCGGATCCTGAGAATGGTTATGCGCCAGGGCTCGAGACAGCTGGCGTGGGGTGTGGCCCTCGGGCTCGGCCTTGCCCTAACCCTGGCGCTATTCGGTCGGGATGCGATCGGGAACATCCTTTTCGAGGTCGACCCCCGGGACCCGTATACCTTCATTGCGGTTCTCTCGCTGGTGGCGATCGTCTCCCTTGTGGCGACGCTAGTACCGGCCCGCCGGGCCACTCGCGTCGACCCCCAGATCGCGCTCCGGGCGGAATAGACTGTCCGCCCAGCATGAGCGACATCGTGAATCGAAACAGGTAGAATCGGTTTGCACTCTTGTCACCGCGGGCAGCACCACACGCGTTGTCTCAATAGATTGTCGGTACTAGAATGTCAACGATGAGAACGATGGAGGAAGACGATGCCTAGAACGGTCGCCGAAATTCTGGAAGAGTTCGATCAAGAGTGGGCCACCACGGGTCGCGTGCTCGAGCGAGTTCCGGACGATCAACTGACCTGGAAGCCTCACACAAAGTCCATGACGCTTGGACAGCTCGCCCTGCACGTGGCGATGGGGCCCGGGTTGATCTGTGAGTGGGTCCTGCAAGACTCGATCGAAAGCCCTGGCATCGTAGCATTTCCCCAACCGGCCTCGCGCGGGGAAATTCTCGCCACGCACGAGGAGAGCACGAAGAAAGTCCAGGCCGCCCTCGCAACGATTGGTGACGCGGGGCTGGGGCGCACATGGCATTTGAAGAAGGACGGCGAGACAGTGATGGCGCTGCCAAAAGGTAAGCTCATCCGCACAGTAGCGCTCAATCACAACTACCATCATCGCGGTCAGCTGTCTGTGTATCTTCGCCTGTTGAACGTTGCGGTACCGTCGATCTATGGCCCGAGCGCAGATGAGGTACCTGGGGCCACCACGGATTCCTGAAGCGGACGTCGCTCGACGGCCCGCTCGAAGAGCTTCTTAGAGACGCTTTGGAGGAGCTACCTTGAACCTCTATATCCTGCTCTTGCCTTATTCCTCCCTGAGAGCCGTTATCGGATCGACGCGAAGAGTGCGAAGCGCGGGTAGGAAGCATGAAACGACCGCCGCTGCCGTCAGGAAGAGCGCTACGGCGATATAGGTAAACGGGTCACTCGGCTCGATTCCGAAAAGAAGGCTCGACATCAGACGGGAAAGCCCAAACGCCCCGACTAATCCCAGTCCGATGCCGAGAAGTGCCGGTCGCATGCCTTGATCCACTATTTGTCGAACGACGTGCTTACCGCTCGCGCCGAGCGCGACTCGAATGCCGACCTCTGAAGTGCAGCGGGCTACGGAGTAAGACTGGACGCCGTAGATACCTGCTAATGCCAGCAGAAGAGCAAGGCCTGCGAAGACTGCCAGCAAGAGCATGTTGAATCGCCGGGCCGACAGAGAATCACTAACGACCGCGTCCATGCTTTGGATATCGGATATCGGCAAGGTGGGATCCAGATCCGACAGGATGCTGCGCAGCGTCGGAACAAAGGCCAGAGGATCACCGGCGGTATGCACGACGAATTGTATGGGGGACTGGGCTCGGCCGAAGTACGGAAAGTACACTGCGAGGGTCGGATCGGTTTCCAGTCCCCGCTCCCGCATGTTTCCGACGACACCAATCACGTCTCCCGGTAGGTCCCCTTGTCCTCGCCACAGAACGATCCGCCGGCCGATGGGATCCTCTCCCGGCCAAAGATGTTCCGCCAGTCTTTTGCTGATGATGGTGGGAAGCGGTCGTTCTCGCTCCATTTCATCCTGTAACGAGAATGTCCTGCCTCTGAGCAAGGGGATTCCCATCGTGCGAAAGTAGTCCGGCGTGATCAACCTCCAGTTCGCCCAAGGCACGCCTCCCTCGGGATCGGGTTGCTCAGCGGAAGTGAAACCCAAGTCGGTACTTCCGCCGACAATGGGCCTCGTGCTGACGGCCGCTGCGGACTGAACGAGTGGGACCGTATTCACCCGGGCGAGGGCCTGTTCGAGAAGCTGACGCGTACGCTCACCGTCATAGGCGTCGGTTGTGTTCACTGCTGCAATGAGACGATTCTCCGACTGGAAGCCCTGCTCGACGTGGAGCAGTTCGCTGAAGCTCCGGAGAAGAAGAACGGCACCGACCAAAAGCGTAAGAGACAAAGCGACTTCGATGGCGACAAAAGCGCCGCGAAGCCGCCTTTGCTTGCGCCCGCCGGCCACATTTCGGCCGCCGGCGTGCAGTGCCGTTCCGATGCCCGTTTCGGGCATCTGCAAAGCAGGCACGAGGCCCGACAATATGCCCGTCAAGACGCCAATCGTCAATGTGAAGCCCAAAACCCATTTGTTCAGAATGACCTCGCCGAGCCTGGGGATGCCGCCGGGATCGAGTGTTTTGACCAGTGCCGTGGCCCACCACCCGATCAGCAGTCCGAGTCCCGCCCCTGCCAGCCCGAGCAGCAGCGACTCTGTTAGCATTTGCCGAGCGATCCGACCTCGACTCGCGCCGAGAGCGGTACGGACGGCGGTTTCTCTTCGTCGTGTGATGGCCTTGGCCAGCAGCAGGTTGGCCAAGTTCACGCAAGCGATGAGGAGGAGGAATCCAACGGCTCCCAGCAAAACCCATAGTGCCCGCCGAATGGTGTCGCTGGCACCCCACTCGCTCGCGGACGCCATTGTGAAGCCCATCCCCGCGTTTTCATCGGGGTAAGCCTCTTCCAGCCTCTGAGCCACTCCTTCTAAATCGGCACGGGCGGCTTCGAATGAGACGCCGGGAGCCAGGCGACCGATCATGGCAAGCTCGAAGCTGGTCCGGTCCGCGTCGGGCTCCCGGACCAAGGGGAGGAAAACGTCATGGAAGTTCAGCCAGGGCTCACCTGTCGGCAAAACGCCGACAACCACGTAACCTTCGCCATCTAATGTCAAAGACTGGCCTACGATTTCCGGGTCGGCTCCGAACCGTACTCGCCAGAGCTCGTTTCCCAGCAGGACGACTTGATTGTCCTGTCCCGGATCGTCTTCACCGGGGACAAATGTGCGGCCCAGGACCGGCTGCACGCGCAAAATACGAAAGAATCCGGCGGAAACCCGGCCTGCACTCAACCGTTCGGGAAAACCGAGCCCACTCAGGTTCACACTCGTCCACTTCATGGTTCCCACATCCTCGAACGCGCGATTCATGTCCTTGAGATCCCAGAAGTTCGCATGAGTGCCTCCGGCGTGGGTCCAGCCGCGGTTCGGCCGCGCCTCCCATAGTTGGACGAGCTCATCGGGTTCGCCGAAGGGAAGGGGCTTGAGAAGTACGGTGTAGACGACGCTGAAAATCGCCGTATTGGCGCCGATGCCCAAGGCCAGTGTGATGAGCGCCACCGCTGTGAATCCGGGTTGCTTTCCTACCATACGGATTGCGTAACGAAAATCTTGGAATATCGAATGCATGTCGCGGCCCTCCTTCAGATCCAGGCCCCGGCGGGACACAGAATCACTCCCCCTATTCGTTTTGACGTGGAATTGACGGAAAAGTTTGTATAGAAACGAACGGTTAGACAAGACGGGAGGAGTAGAACTCCCCCAACCCCTCGTCACACCGGACGTGCAGATTACCTACATCCGGCGCCTTTGCCGCAGGCATGCACAAGGAACGCAACGAGCCCTTGAAGCAACTCCGAGACTGTTCGTGCTTCGAGCCCGAGCGGGATGGCCGAAAGGAGCAGAACTATTGCGAGTCGTGGCAGCGTCATGCTCACTCCTCAGATGCTGCGAATACTCCTGGCATTCATTCTCCTGCTTCCGTTGTCTAAAGAATCTGCTCCTGACGTAAACTGACTGACGCCCATGAAGGACGATATGGAAGCCGTGTATGAGCTCATGAAGTCGGCCGCTGTCGCCGGCTTCCGGATTTGCCATATCGAGGGCGAGGAGTATCCGGATCACTCCTGGCAGCGCGTCACTTGCCATCTGCATCGCGAGGACGTGTCCTGGAGCGCTTTCCCCTTGCGTGTGACTTTTCTTCCCCAGGAAGTGAGTGCATCAGAGTCCCGGCGGGTCTTAGAAGAGGTGCGTGCCTTGCCCCGCCGGCAGCTTGGCACAGCCATGACAGTCATCAGCCGGTTGGGCTCGCGGCCCGAACGACTGCTCGAGACCGACTTACCGAGCCCGGGTGAAGTGCGCAAACTCTTGATCGCCCTTGGGGTCGCGCGGGAACCGTGGCTCATTATCATGGACGAACCCACCAACCACCTGGACCTGGTTTCTATCCAGTGTCTAGAGACGGCGCTGGACGATTGTCCGGCTGCGCTCCTGCTGGTGAGTCACGATAGGCGTCTACTGGATCGTTTGACGCGAATGCGCTGGGTCCTGACCGTTCAAGAGGGAGGATTGGGGTATTGCCGAGTTGACGGTTGAGACCTTACCGAGAATGTTTGCGCCGCGAAGGGATCCGCTTGTGGAGACTGGTGTGCTGAAGAGTTTCTTACACTTCTCCTTAAGGGAATAGATTGTTAGTACGAAAATGTCATCGATGAGAACGATGGAGGAAGACGATGCCTACAACGGTCGCCGAAATTCTGGAAGAGTTCGATCAAGAGTGGGCCACCACGGGTCGCGTGCTCGAGCGAGTTCCGGACGATCAACTGACCTGGAAGCCTCACACAAAGTCCATGACGCTTGGACAGCTCGCCCTGCACGTGGCGATGGGGCCCGGGTTGATCTGTGAGTGGGTCCTGCAAGACTCGATCGAAAGCCCTGGCATCGTAGCATTTCCCCAACCGGCCTCGCGCGGGGAAATTCTCGCCACGCACGAGGAGAGCACGAAGAAAGTCCAGGCCGCCCTCGCAACGATTGGTGACGCGGGGCTGGGGCGCACATGGCATTTGAAGAAGGACGGCGAGACAGTGATGGCGCTGCCAAAAGGTAAGCTCATCCGCACAGTAGCGCTCAATCACAACTACCATCATCGCGGTCAGCTGTCTGTGTATCTTCGCCTGTTGAACGTTGCGGTACCGTCGATCTATGGCCCGAGCGCAGATGAGGTACCTGGGGCCACCACGGATTCCTGAAGCGGACGACCTGCAACTTTGACAGGGCCCCCTTGGGATATCACCGCCATCATCAAACAGGATACAACTCGAGAACCGCAATCTCCGGGTAGCAATTGAACCGGATGGGGAGAATCGCCCATCCGATACCGCGAGAGATGAACAGGGTGGTGCCGCGTCGAGACTTCTTGAGCCCACTGGAGTAGGTTTTGTTACGAACCGGAAGTATAGGAGTCCCAACAAAGGGAATGTCCACCTGCCCGCCGTGTGTATGACCGGATATCATTAGGTCAATACGCGACGAGAACTCTGTGTCGGCCGAATCTGGATTGTGAGCCAGGACGATACGGCACTCGGAATCAGGAACCGTGTGTAGGAGCTCATCCAAATCCTTGTGGTCCTCCCAGATGTCGCCGGCCCCCGCCAACCATATTCTCTCCCCTCCTTTCTCGATGGAAAACACCTTGTGCCGCAAGTCCTGTCCCGTGTGGTTCAGCCAGTATTGCGACCGCTCCGTGTCCGCCCAGTGATCGTGATTGCCGAGTATGGAGAAAACCCCCAAGGGCGCCTCGAGTTGAGCGAGAATGGGCCATACGGTGTTGTGTGTATTAAACCAAATATATGATCAGATGAACACAGTTACACTAGAAGTGTGTACCGTTGCTGTCATCCCGGCCGAATCGCTACCGGTAATGGACACCAACACGTCCCCCAATGCATAATTCCCCGTCATGAAACTAGAAGAGTGCTTCCCCTCCCCTACCGAATTTCCACGTTTCTACGCCTATAATCCGGATTGGGTGAGACAATGACCAGATTTGGGCCGACCGCGGTCCAGGAGCCAAAGGGAGTCTCCCTTTGGCTATGACGGTGAGCTCGTCAACACAAGATTCAACTAGATTGGCCGAACAAGGCGACGGTGCGGCCGGCAACGAAACCGTTTGTCATCTGGCTGGACAACATCGGGCCGTGGTCCCGAAACAAGGATTTTGAGATGGAACTAAAAAGACTGGATACAGAAGATCTGGAAATGATTCTCGACACGCTCCAAGGCTTCGCCGTGCAGGAGATGCCATTGGAAAAACGGATTCAATGGGATCACGAAGACGTCTGCCCGGAAGAAGTCATCCGCGCGATGATGGGACCCGACGTCGGCCTGCACTTGGTCTTCATACCAGAAGAATACGACGGCATGGGCGGAGGCGCCTACGATGTATATCGCTTGTCAATGGAGTTCGCCAAAATAGACTTGGGTCTAGCCACGTCGATGCTTGCGGTGGCCCTGGGCATCGATCCGATAAGGGTCGGTGCGACGCATGAACAAAAGCAAAAGTGGATGCCCAGAATTGCCAACGAAGGCCTGGTCGTTGCTTACGCGGTGACGGAGCCTGAGGCCGGTTCCAACTTGGAGAATCTGAAGACCACGGCTGAACGGATGACGGACGATGCCGGGAACGTCACCCATTACAAGATAAACGGCGTAAAACAATTCATTTCGAACGGGTCGATCGCGGACTTGTACACGGTCCTGGCCAAGGCACCGGACGGTGCAACGTTTTTCGCGGTGGAGCGCAAAACGGAGGGCATCAGGGCCGGCCAACAGGAAGTCAAACATGGGATCAGGCTCTCCAATACGGCACAGGTCGTATTCGACGACGTAGTGATACCGGCCGAAAACCTGATCGGCCCCTCGGAAGGTCAAGGCCTGAAACAAGCCAACGCCGTCTTCGGTTTCACCCGCTTGATGGTAGCAGCCTTTGGATTGGGTGGTGGACTGTCGGCTCTCGAAAAGGCCATTGCATACTCCAAAGAACGCAAGCAGTTCGGCACATTGCTGTGCGAGAAACAGGGGTATACCCACAAACTCCTCGTTCCCAATAGTGTCCGTCTAGCTGCTGCCCGAGCTTATATCGAGCACGTCGCCTATCTGTTGGACACCACGGAGTCCGAACTGCAGGTAGAGGGGTCCATCGCCAAGTTGTTTGCTACGGAATCTGGAAACACTGCGGCGGAGGATGCGATTCAAGCGCTCGGAGGATACGGGTATTGCGCGGAGTATGAAGTGGAAAAAATCAAGCGCGACACTCGGATTTTGATGATCTATGAAGGGACATCGGAGATCCAGCAGAACATTATCGGCGTTTTTCGGATGCGGCAGAATGTCAAGAGTAAGGGCAAGTTCTATAATGATATGGCTGACGAAGTCGCCGGGCTGGAGCACGTAGGCGGGGTGGCCGTGGCGAGCGCGGCGCGCTTTTTGTCGGAATGCTCCATTCTGTTGTTCCGGGCGAAACTGACCAAACAACAACATGCGGTGTTCGAGATGGCGTTGGCCATGACGGACGTGGAAACCGCCGTCGCCCTGTGCAAAGCGGCTGCAAAAGAAGACGATGAGCTGCTGCGTGCTCAGTCGCGCATCTATGCGGCCAATGTTGCGATGGCGGTGTCACAACGGTTGTCGAGCCTGTTCTTGAGTACCGGGGTGCTGGATCAGGCTCAGCAAGACGACTTGCTGGAAAAGGCCAATCTCGAAGGGGCAGCCAAAATGTCAGCGGGCGTGATGGCGGATATGGACCTCGTGGCTCGAAAAATCACCACGGGGTAATGGAACGAGTTCAAAAATAACTCCATTCCTTGCGCCCGTTACCTCACAGCCGTAGGTAGTCATTCGTCGCCAAGTACGGCCTTGAAGCTCCAACTCGACACCGTTGGTCCCGAAGCATTGGAGCTCCAGATCTCCAAGACGTTCGGGAGCCGCGACGGCGAGCCTTAGGATATCTAGTGCACCTCTTCCGCCATCGATACCCCATGCTTGGCAGCACGGAGCCTCAGGCGTTCGTAAACGTCATTTTCGATTTTACGAGCACTCGAGCTGGCCACGATTCCGCTCCTTGTCGAGACATAGCAAGCGATGCCAGCCAAGTGACACCATCACTTAGGGCTTGAGCCCCAATCTTTGCCAGAGAAAGTCGAAGCTCACGGGTGAGCATTGCTGCAGCTTCGCCCGCTTTGCCTCGCCCATTTCATAGCTCTTGATGAGCTCGATGACGTCCCGTTTGCCTTCTTTCGTGCGGATCGCTTCTCGAGGCGTTTTGTCATGAAGGGCGGGAATCGGCTCGTCTGCCCAGTTCGCGTACATTCTGTGGTGCATTTGCAGGAAGAAGGCGTCTTTGTCCTCGGCGGAAAGACCATCCAAGAAGTCACCGCCTCGTTTCCCCGGCTTGGGTTTGTGCCGGTCCTTCCACATGAAGGACGGGTCGCTCACCTCGGCTACGGTCTTTTCGAGCACGTCGCCGGCGAGCGCCTCTATCCACTCTTCGCCGGCCCGGGCACGTTCCTGCGTCATAGCGAAAAGCTCCGCGCGCTCGTTCGACCTGCGCTGGATACTGAATAGGCAGCGGCTTCCTTCCGTTGCCGGAGGCTCGAGTCGGCTCCAACCTTCTTCGCCGTCACCGACGACATCGGGCTGTCCAGACAAGACATCTTCGAGTCGATTCCAGTCTTTCACACGATAATGAACCGTCGTCAGCGTGATCGGCTGGCCGGAAGAATCCACCAGATTCGGCGGGGGCCCCACGAGCATCATAAGCCATGATCTTTTGATGGTGTCGGTTACCCAGTCCCGTTCGACGTGCCCTTTCGCGTCCTTGGGTCCATCGAGTATTTGGCGTCGGACCCGAATATATTCGTGAGGTTTCAGCGGATAGATCGCGCCGCTCAAGATCTTTGGATCTGTAGGAAGAACACGAGCGGCAAATACGTCACCTCGCTGAAGGGTCTGAGAAGCGGAGCGTTCCCGTACCCAGATTTTTTCTGTCTCGGGTTCCAGCTTGTCGGCCAACCACATCCCCTCATTCGGTTTGGCCTCGACGACCTCGTAGAGGCTCAATTGCTGATCGGCAAGCATCCGGAGATACTCGCGCTGCGTGACCTCGAGAAGGGGGCCTCCCTCGCCCAGAACCAAATCCATGAACGGGACGGGCTCTTCATCGGTGAGCACCTGGCCCTCCGTAAGAAGCCACTCACCCATGTTGACTTGGAACATGCCCATCAGACCGTGGGAAAGATCTCCGATCTGGGCAAGCTGTTCGGCCGAAAGTCCTTCGCAATAGTCTTCTTCGATTGCCCGGCTCAGCTCCTCGCCGTAGTGTTCCTCCAGCCATTCCATGGCCACTGAAGCCGCTTTGTCTCGGAGGGCCCATTTCGCCTCTTCTAGCTCGATCTTGCTCAAGCAGCACTTCTTGTACTTTTTGCCGCTACCGCACGGACAAGGGGCGTTTCGACTGATCTTTGGCATCGTTTGTCCTCTTTGCGTCACCCGCCCACAAAGTCGCACAACGTGATGAAACCGCGTCCTTAACCTACCTTCACGGTCTTGGGGACCGACGCACGGAGTTGTTTGTGTTAGTTTTCAGTTTTTCAGACCCGCCAAAATCTCATCAAAATTCGGATTGTGTTCTCGGGCAAACATTAGGGCGGGGTCATCAGGCTCGAGCCCATTATAGTAAAAGACGCCTCCACTCCTTTTTTCGTCATCCAGCTGTTGCGCCAGGTTTCTGATGTCTCGGGTATAGGCTTCGTAGTTTTCCCCCTCTTCCATTTTCTTGACGATAAACAGAAAAGCGCCTTCCGGAAAGGGAGCCTCCCAACCTGTCGGAGCATTTGAGCCAAAATGGAAGAGCGAACCTGCTTCCATCACCTGTCTTTTCCCTTCACTGCACAATACCCATCTGCCACTCATCGTATAAACAAGGCTCTCGGTTGGATGGGGGTGTTCGGCCAGAAACATTCCCGGCTCTAGCCTGATGTAAAACGCTCTTATTTCTTCGCCAAACAGCAACGGGCCAAAATACCCTTCGTGGGTAAAGGTCACACTTGGTGATTGTAATGCAGCCCGGACGTCCTCGATGATCTCGACCTTGGCCGCATGTTGAATGTACTCAGGAGCAAAATCCGTGGCCTCGATGACCTTGGCTTCGAGTATCTCTGCTTCGTGTTGCTGATCTTCCCCCGGACCGTGGGTGTGCCCTTGTGTCTCATGATTGCTTGCTTCTTGATGGCATGCCAAGAAGAGGCTAACTGCAAACAACAACACGATATGTCTTTTCATGATTTCTCCCCTCCCGCTTGGGTTTGGAACCCGCTCCGTATCTAGCTTGGCGGACAGGCGGGTTTTACAATGAGGCCCTCGTAGATGGGATCATCATAGGTGCCGCCGTTCTTATACTCTTCATTCCATACTTTTTGACCATCCACCACCTTGTAGAGGAAAGGGCTTCTCAAAAGTCGTTCCTGATGCCAGCGGCCCTCTTCCCCACCGAAGATCTCCATGGAATCGCCGTATCCCATAAGACCCGGGATGTTGGTGCCATCACCTTTGGGGCACACATCAAGGCCCTCGTGGGAGACATTAATCAGTTTGTGCCCTAGCTCATGAGCCATGGTTCGTCGACTCTCCCTAGACCTTTGAAAAGAAATGACTCCCCTCAGGTGTTTGGGTATGCGATCCGCCAACATGTAGGGGGGAAACGATATCGCTGACGTTGTCGCGTCAACCTCGCTCCAGCTGTCGTTCTCGTCCTTCTCGAACCATGAAATGGTCAAGTCTGAAAGCGGAATGATGTAAACCGTTCGCTCGGGACTGTCTTCATTGGCGAGAAAAGCGTCAAAAATGGATTCTAGTTTCTCCGGCAAGACATCTTTGCCGTAATCGATCAGATCGTAAAAGTCCAAATCCATGTCGTCTTGTGGCTTGTTGGTGGCCTTGCCGGCAGCCATACCCTTCCAACTCGATGGATGGGTGACATCGAGCGCCTTTTTGAGATGGAGCTGGACTCCGTAAGAACGAAAAACACGATCCGCCGTCTGGAATTCTTCTTGCAGTTGATTCCAAGTCACCTCCGTGTTGTCGGAGTGGAAAATGACAATGTCCACGGTGTGCATGTTTTCGTTCAAAGGTCCATTAAGGCCGGAAATATCGTATTCTCCAACAACTTCGACTCCCTCGGGCTCCGGGGCCATTTGGGCAGAGGTGCAACCTACCAAACCGACAGCAAGAACAATGGGTATCAGGGTTATGGATGGTCGTTTCCAACTCATCGGAACCTCATTAACGAACGATCTGCTTGTTCGATGTGGACACACATTCAAGTTCCAGCATGCTAATCTCAATCAATGAGATACAGCTCCTCTTGCGATGGAGATCAATACTCGACTCCGCCTTCGATGGCAAGCGCCTGCTCATGATCCCACCGGTGTAGATGGGTCACCAAGGCCGGATGTCGATCTTAAGCATCAGGACGGGTTTGGAGGCGACGATCTTTACGTGTCGAGTCGAGAGGGAGACGCACGATCGACCCCAGTCAACTTGGAGCGTGAGATGGAGGTACTCGCAGGTGTTCGCCTGTTGACTGAGCCCATGGACCCTGGGGACGACTCGCGCGAGGCAACGTCTTGAACCTCTTTCAGGCAAGCAAAACGGTGAAAAGGAATCGATTGCCACGCGCATTGCCACTCCTGGTCAATAGTCGTTGTATACTTGACCTATGGTGCGCGATAAAGCCCTCGAACTTATTAGAGACAAGTATGGACTACTTGCCGTCTATCTGTTCGGCTCTCGCGCCAATGACGGCTTGTGTCTTCTGCGAGGTGAACCGGTCGAGCCCGAGGGCTCGGATCTCGATATTGGAATCGTCTTCTTGCAGGAAGAGCCCGACCTTCTCCAACTTGGAAGTATCCATGTCGAGCTTTCCGATGCATTCAGCCCACTGACAATTGATGTGGTTCCACTAAACAAGGTCGACCCGCTCTTCCAATTCCGGGCCATAGATGGCCACCGGATTGACGTAGCAGATACGCACCGAGCTGATATCTTCGAGCTTGGCGTGATGCGTCGAGCAGCTGAGCTGCTTCCGATCCAGCGGCGTCTCGAACGGGATCTATTTGGAGTGGTGACGTCGTGACTCCCGGCCCCATTGACCTCAAGATCGTTTCCAATCGCCTCGACTTAGTGGATCGGTACCTGGTTACACTGAGAACCATCCCTTCTGCATCCCTTGAGCAGTTTCTCGCTGATGAAAGAAATCCGGCGGCGGCGGAGTCACTTCTTAGACGCGCAATCGAAAGTCTGCTCGACACAGCGAGGCACGTTTTGGCAAAAGCCTTTGGCCTTGGCGCACTGCAGTATCGGAAGACCGCTCGCCTTTCAGCGGAAAAGGGTTTGGTCCAAGACAAGGACCTGGCAGCCACATTCCAACAAATCGCGGGCTTTCGGATTCGTCTGACCGATCATTACGAAGAAGTCACGAACGAGGAGCTCTTCGAGGTTCTGAGTCGGCACCTTCAAGACCTCGATGCCCTTCGAGAAGAGCTCAGGCGGGCAGCTTCACGACTTGCCGCAGAATAGTAGAAGCTTTCCAACAGCAAACGGGGGGCTAGAGCATGTCGCCGCGGCGAATCTGTGACGCAGAACTTCATGTTCCGTCCCGCACTTCTTCCCATGCGATCCACGGACCGCGGCGGCGCTTTTCAACCAAAGCCAGATCCTAGGAGTACTCCAGCCACGGGGCGATCGCCTCCTGAACCACCGCCGGTACCTTCAGACCGTGGTCCTCGCAGTAACGGTCCAAGAATTGCTTCAGATCTTCGTCAATACGGTGTGTGATCGTGACCATGGCCTGGCCTGCAGGATATCTTATAGCAATGTACTCCCGCCGTGTGGTTTTCGCGATGGGCTTCGCAGCTCTAGCCGAGAACGTCGGAGTAAGAGCTCTCGTCGAAACCCACTAATAACGTTTTGCCCACGCGCAACGTCGGCGCTCGGAGGTTTCCCGTCGGGCCCAAGAGGGCGTCAACGATTTCCTTCGACGCTTTGCCTCCGGGAAAGCTCTGCACTTTCTTTCCCTTCGCGACGATCACTTTTTTCGCAGATTTGACGAGAGCAGCGGCGTCGCCGCGGCCGAGCTTATTCGAAGCGGATACGGTTTCTTTCGCCTCGATGCCTTTGGCATCCATGAACTTGGATGCTCTCCCACAGCTCGTTCACCCGTTGCGGTAGTAGTACCAGTCAGCTTTCTTGGACATTTTTCGGTCCTCCTGTTTCGGCTTCTTTGTTTCGTCGGTTGGGCGCCGCATTGGGATCGCAGCAAGAGCCGGTCCCCCCTTCTCATCGAGAGGCTGGCGGAGTTCGAGGTTCTCTATTTGCGGACTACCCATGTGGTCATGCAGCGCTGGTTTTGCACAATGGTTGTCTTTAGGGGATCAACTAGTGTGCCGCAGAGTTTTCCCGTGGAGTCGAGTAGTATGCTCTCGTCCACCAGATAGCGCTCGACTCCGTCAGGTGAGACGAAGCGTCGTCCGGCAATCTGCCGGCAACGATCTTCCATTCCAATCGTCGACGCGAGCCGACAAAAGAAAAGCCCCCCCGGTTCTAGAGTTCGCCACATCGCCTGCAACATAGCCCAGAAATGTTCATCATCGCGTGAAAAATGGAGAACGGCGCTACAAATGACGACATCGACAGATGTCTCCGGAATCGTCATCGCCTCGATCGACTCCGCCCGGAAATTGCTCTCAGGGATTTCCGGCGCCAGAGACGCGGCGAGCCGGAGAACCTCGTCGACGGCCGAGGGATCCTTATCGACACCGAAGACTTCGTAACCCGAGGCCATCAAGTAGATGAGGTTTCGCCCCGAGCCGCAGCCCGCGTCGAGAATCTTCGCCCGGTGTGTGATGTTGCCACGCAGCAACTGGTCGAAGAGATAGATGTCGATGCGGCCGAATTGTTCCTCGAGTTCGGTCATGACGGACGATATTGTAACTGCTACGAGGCCATCGCACACGTCGGAGATTCTTGAAACCCCGCTGGTCGAAGACACCGAAATCAAATTCGGATTGTTTTGGAAGCCCAACCCGAGAATACGTTGGTCGGCCCTCTACGCCTACAACGATTTTTCAACTTCGGTCACCGCATCCGCGAATATTTCTACACCTCTCGTGGCCAGCTCCTCGGTCACGACCAGAGGCGGTAGAAAGCGGGCCACATTGTTGTAGTGTCCCCCGATTTCGATCATGAGGCCTCGACGATGGCAACCTGCCCTGACCTGGGTGGCCAGCTCCGGTGCCGGCACTTTGGTCTCTTTATCATCGACGAACTCCACGCCGAGCATGAGTCCTTTGCCACGGACTTCTCCAACGATCTTGGAGCGCTGTTCGAGATCTTCGAGCAAAGAGAGAATCCGCGCACCCAGCTTCGATGAATGGTCCGCGAGCTCGGTGTCGACCATAAAATCGATCGCCGCTGCTCCCGCCGCGTAAGCCGTCAGGTTGCCTCTAAAAGTACCGATATGCTTTCCCGCAGGCAAGGTATTCAATTTCTCACGGTAGGCGATACCGGAGATTGGCAGGCCGATGCCGCCGAGGGCTTTACTCATGGTGACAATGTCCGGAACCGTTCCACTATGCTCGAAGGAGAACATCTTCCCGGTGCGGCAAAAGCCGGCTTGAACTTCGTCGGCGATCATCACAACATCGTGCTTGCTGCAAATCTCCCGCACCTTGGGAATGAACGCCTCGGGCGGAACGATCGAGCCACCTTCCCCTTGAATCGGCTCAACGATGACCGCCGCCGGTGTTCCGATCCCCGAGTGGGGATCGTCGAGAACGTGTTCCAGGTAATGGGCGCATTCCAAACCGCAGCTTTCCGGTTCGCGGTTGAACGGACATCGATAGCAGTAAGCGTAGGGAACAAAGTGGACTTCGGGCAGAAGCGGAAGAAAATCTTCCTTGAACTGCCGGCCACTGCAAAGCGACAATGCTCCTGCGGTCATTCCGTGATACGAGCCTTCGAAGGCGATCACCGGATACCGGCCGGTGTGGTGTTTGGCGAGCTTCACAGCTGATTCCACAGCATCCGAGCCCGTCGGGCCCCCAAACAGGAAGCGGGTCAACTCCTCCGGCATGAGTCGGGCAAGAGCTTCCACGAGTTTTCTTCGAGTCGGGTTGGGAAAATCCAAAGCATGGGTCACCTCATCCAATTGCTCCCTGACCGCTTCGAGAACTCTAGGGTTGGAATGCCCCACATTCATCACCCCTGCACCGCCGAAGAAATCGATGTACAGGTTGCCGTCAACATCTTCCACCGTCGCACCTTTGGCTCGACGAATCGCCATGGGCATACCTCGAGGGTAAGAGATCGCCGAGCTCTCGTGGGCCGATTGATAGTCCAGAAACTCCTTGGATTTCGGCCCTGGTGGAGGAGTCTTGATCGAAGGTGCATCGGTATATGAGAGCTCATGGAAATTCAATTCGGCCTCCTTCATGTCTACTGTGGTTTTGCTTCCAAAACGTATGGCGAGAACAGCTAGAATAAATCACTGTAATAGAGAGCGCTTGGCCGACGGGAGGATAACACACCTCTCAGGCCAACCGGAAGCTCGGGAGGGCGTCCCAAGCCGGGGCTCTTCTCTCCAACAAACACGGTTCGTTCCGAAGTGGCGGCAGAACGGTGAAACAAGTGTTGCCGAGCTTGCTCTCGACGACGGTGCAGCTCGATGATCGACAGCAAGAAAATGAACTGGGTTCCTACAAGTCTTTACACCTCGAGTCTGCGCCTGGGCCGATTGTTCCACCCACTTGATTCAATTCGCCTGGATCCAGTGAACTGAACGTACCAGGCGCCGTGGGTTCTTGGTGGTACGACTATTGCTCGTTTCTCGAAGGAGTTTCTTTGTCTTCATAACCTAGGGGAACAAAATGATGGATCGTGTCTTGGCAGTTATGACCTCGACCTTATTCATTGTTCTGATGAGCGCCTGTGATTCCACGGGTACCCAGGAAGAGGGCGCTCGCGAGCTTGCCACCTTTGAAGCGCTTGCCGGGCCGTACTTCGGCCAGGAATCTCCCGGTGCGGATCCGAAGGTCTTCATGCCCGGACTCGTTTCCACAACGGAGTACGACCGATGTGTCACCTTTCTAGACAACGGAAAGCTATGCGTTTTTACTCGGGACTTGAAGGGCGTCCGCTACACGGTCGAGAATAGCGGCCGCTGGACCGTTCCACAAAGCGGCCCGCTCGTTTTCGACTATTACTCGAAGTATTCCGAGTTCGACTTCACGGCCTCACCCGACGGAAGCGCGATCTATTTCCAAACCAGTCGGCCCACTCGTCCGGAAGATACGAAAGAAGAGTCCAACATATGGGTCGTTGAATGGAATGGAACGAGTTGGGGGGAAGCCCGTCCCCTTCCCGAGCCGGTGAACACCGAAGATCACTACGAAGCCTACCCCTCAGTGACATCGAGCGGAACGGTCTATTTTTTCTCGGGCGGAAGAGAAGATTTCCCGTCGGCGGATGTCTACCGCTCCCGGTTCGTGGACGATGCGTATCTTCCACAAGAGCGTCTGGAGTGGCCCACCAATACGAACTACGACGAGCATGACCCTTACGTGGCACCCGATGAAAGCTACCTACTGTTCGGGTCTCGACGTCCGGGCGGATTCGGTCGAGACGATACCTACATCTGTTTTCGGCGGGAGGATGGTCGTTGGACACATCCGATCAATATCGGCCATCCCTTGAACTCGGTGAGCCGCGACAACCGAGTCAATGTGACACCCGACGGCAAGTACTTCTTCTTTGCCAGCGGGCGAGTCACGCATGTTCCCAAAGGTGAAAAAATGACGTCGGCCATCGTCCGAACGTACGGTGACAACGACGTGTATTGGTCGGACACGAGCTTCATCGATAATCTCAAATCGGATGTTTTGCACAAAGAGTGCGCCGCAGACATGCTTCGCCAGGAGTATCAGCGAAGCGGCATACAGTCTGCGGTGGATCTGTTGACCGGAATGGTTCAGGAGAAAAAAAACCGTTTCTACTTCCCCATCTATGAGCTTCTCGCGATCTGCGAAAGCATGATTCAAGTTGGACAACGAGACGATTCCGACCGGTTCTATGAAGCCTTGCTGGACAGGTTGCCGGACCAGTACAGAATAAAGCTGGGCTATGCGATCGTCTCCACCATGAACGGCACCGTGGACAAAGGCCTTGCCATGCTAAAAGAAGTCTTGTCGGACAATCCGTCTGAGCTACGGTGGGAAGTGCTATTTAGGGTAGACGATTTCATTCGTTCCTCGAGATTCGAAGAAGCCTTGAGGGTTTTGCAGTTCAACGTCGAGGAGTTTCCCAACTGGCCTCTCGCCTACATCCGTCTCGCCGAATTTCACGAGGAGCGCGGGGATAAGGAAGAAGCTCTGGAGAACTGCAGAAAGGCCCTCGGTCTCGACCCCGAGAATCCTGAGGCTACCGCCATGCTCGAGAGGTTGGAGCCTCCTGATCAGGATGCTTCTGGATTTGAATCTCTCGCGGGTCCGTACCTCGGTCAAGAGCCTCCCGGCTCCGAGCCTAAGCTCTTCTTGCCCGGGTTGGTTTCGACCGCCGATCTCGAAGGTTGCGTCGCATTCTTGGATGAGGCCAAGGTGTTGGTTTTCTTCAGTAGCGAAAGGGGCACACTTTATACCTATGAGAAAGACGGGAAGTGGATCTCGCCGAGAAAGGCCCCCTTTCAAAACACGCATGGGTCGGGAATGACCGACTTCACGGCCGGACCGGACGGCCGGACTCTTTTCTTCCAGTCTAGCCGACCCACGTCTCCTGAAGACACGAAAAGAGATGGCAATATCTGGACGGTCGAGTGGACGGGCTCGGGTTGGACGGAACCACTCCCCTTGCCTCCACCGGCAAATAGCGACCAAATTTCCGAGCTGTACCCGTCGGTTTCGCAAGACGGCTCGGTCTACTTCTTTACCCGCTCACAACCGGAGTCCAGCACAGGAGACGGCTACGCAGAGGTTCGTCCCGACCAGGATCGGCGCGAGGTACCACCAGGCAAGCGTGCGCTGTAGCCGGCTCTCAGTGTCGAGTCTCGAGAGCTCGGTGCGACAGAACATCGCGAGAGAGCCAACGGTGGAGCGGTTCCGCCTCCGGAACAAGGCGATGCTTCTCAAGACCACGATCAGCGCCGCCGTCGCGCTCAAGATGAGGATCCAGGCCCTTAGCCAGGGCTCGGTCGCCCACACGAACGTAGCGACGAGAGTCCCGGTCGCTCCGACGGCGATCGCGACTTCACGCACGTCGCGACGTCGCTGGCGTCGATCGAGTAGCGTCACGCTCTGCAAGATTCCTTTTCTTAGCGGTATCCTCGTAGAATACGAAGGCCTGAGGGCGGCGCGGGAGTGGAGCCTGGCACCAGCCGGATCTCGTCGAACGTGATCTCGAGAAGTGCACTGGAGCTGTGGTTGAAAAAGTTCAGGCGGTTGATCGAGGGAGGGTTCGCCAAGATCGGTGAATGCCACGGTGATCTCGGTCCAGGTGTTCGCCACCGCCGTTATGTCCAACGGTGTGCTCTCACCGTTTTCGTTTTCCGTAAAGACGCTGAGTACCTTATTCGATCCGGTACCGCCGTGCACCCAGAACTTGAGGGCACTGTAACCGTAGGTGTCGATCGACCCCGTGGGCATCGCCGGCGACAAGGCGCCCCAACCGTCGAGAGCGACCTTGGCTGCGTGCGTCCCCACCTTTACCGGAGACGTGCCGGCAAAGTCGATGGTCGCGTTCCAGGACCAGTTGGCCCAGCCACTGGCGAGAGCATCGTCGTAGATCACCACCGTGGGTGTCAGGTTGGACCGGAAGGTGGCCGTGACGGAACGTGCGGCGTTCATGGTGACGTCACACGTTCCTGTCCCGGAGCAGGCGCCGTCCCAGCCGGTGAAGGTCGAGTCGGCGCCAGCCGAGGCCGTGAGCGTCACGCGTCGTCCCGCTGGCGTAGGACTCGCTGCAGTCGCCGCCGCAGTCGATGCCGGCCGGCGAGGAAGTGACGGTGCCGCTTCCGGCGCCGGACCTGGTGACGGTGAGCGTCGGGTTCGTCGGCCCCGGCGCTCCCGCGAGTCCGTGGAGATATCCGTAGAGTGCCATCTTCCCGCGCATGGTCTGCCGCGGCGTGAACTCGGTGTGCGCCCAGACCCATCGCGAAGGGAAGTACGCTTCCGCGGTGGCCAGGTGGACGGGACGTTCGTCGGGATAGCTGTTCTCGTACAGCGCCGAAGGCCTTCCCATCACCATCCCCGGAGACCAGTCGTCGAGGTTGAAGTACGGCGTGTGCCCGGGGTGAACCCCCGCCACGCCGTCGTCCCTGCCCGGAGGTGTAGGCCTCCTCGTACGCTCCGCTTCGACGCGAGCGGTGTCATCGCCGTCGTCATCTGGATGGTGTTCAACGGGTTCCTGCCCAGACCCCAGTCGGCCTCGAGTGCGAGGGCCTTGCGGAAGTGACTCTCTGTCCGCCGGATCAGTCGGCCACCGCGTGGGCGATGATGGTGCGATCCACGTTCTGAGCCGTGCGCCAGAATAGCCGGCGGCGCTCTGATCCGTTGCGCGCCGCGAGGGTCGGCTGTCGATGAGGTCCGCCTCTTCGCTCTTGGCCTCGGCGATGATCTGCGTCTTCATGTTGTTCTGCAGCGCCGGGTAGTGAACGGCCTGCGGAGTGACCAGATAGGCGGCGGTACCCCAGAGCTGGTTTCTGGATGCTGTTGTCAACTCGCGCGGGCCCGCCGGCGCACACGCTTTCAGCGTTGACTACGTTCTCCCACGCCTGGTTGCCGGTCACGTTGTAGAGGAAGGC
Organism: uncultured Acidobacteriota bacterium; assembly: GCA_963697355.1. Classification (GTDB taxonomy): domain Bacteria; phylum Acidobacteriota; class Vicinamibacteria; order Marinacidobacterales; family DATDRI01; genus CAVONV01. The sequence goes on along the minus strand of CAVONV010000008.1, from coordinate 162,253 downwards.
GGCGGCCATCATCTTGAAGTCGCGGCCCCTCACGGTGCCGTCATCGAGCTCCAGACCTTCATCGAGCATCGGGTCCGCAAGGCCGTTCGCGTGGTTGTAGGCCGTGACGGCCTCGTCCCGGTAGCTGCTCCATTAGGCTGGTCAGACCGGCGACGCGAAAGGCGTCGGCGAGCATGGCGGCGTTGGCGGCATTGGCCCAGGCGGCGATGGCCGTCGGCCCGGCCTGGAACAGCTCGTTGCTGCTGTTGGGGTTGGTCAAACCGTGCGAGTAGCCCGCTCCGTCACGCAGTCGAAGCCAGAAATCCACCTCGTTGCGCGCCTCGTCGATGATATCGGGGATGCCGTTGCCGCTCTCCGTGATCCCCGTGTCGTCGTCGCTGATCGCGCCGTCGGTCATGATGAAGGGCAGCAGCATGTCGTAGATGTTCGACGACGTGACCGAGATGGCGGTCCCAGTCGGCCGCGTCGGAATGCCCTCCCCAGGCATCCGGATTGGTCGGGTTGCCGGGCTTGCGGTAGGCCGCCCAGTCGTTGGGCGCGGTCCCACCTGTCACCGCTCGAGAAGGTGTCCCAATCCGGGTGCCAAGGCTGCATCGTCGTGAGGTACACCGTGGTCGATGCGGGGCTGACGCCGGGAATGTAGAGCGGGGTCCGTGGTGGTGGCGAGATTCCGGTGGGGTTGTGCTCTCCGATCCGCATGTAGAAATAGCCGCGCACGCGAGACTTTGAACGGGTCGGCATAGACGTCGTTTGCGATCTCGAAGTCCTGGCTGCAGCCGACGCCCTCGACCACCAGCCGATAGGTGCCGGTGTCGGTGAACTCGGAGAAATCCACGTTCCAGACGTCGGAACGCGTGAGGTTGTAACCGAAGACGTCACTCGCCGCTCGCTATCCAGAAGAGTACGAGCCCCGCCGGCGTGCGCCACACCGGTGCTCACGTCGTAGACGTAGACCGTATTGCCCTCGAAACTCGGAGTAGTTGCGGGCTCCGCCGTTGCCCATCCAGTGAGTAGAGATCGGCGGCCTTGTGAGTCGCATCCGGGGCATAGCCGACCAGATTCACGTGAACGGCCTCGGAGCGGCTGTTGTAGATGTCGAAGGTCACCGACTCGGAGGCGATGTCGACTGTTCGTGGCCGAGTCGATTCCGAGCGTGTAGGTCATTCCCTGCTGCATCGAGTTGGGCAGCCTGAGATAGATCCAGTGCTCGTAGGTGGACTCATAGCGGAAGTCGCTGCCGATCCACTCCATCTGGGCATGGCCGCTCAACTTCTTCTTGCGATAGCAGATCTGCGGATGCTTGTCCGCCGACGCCGTAGTTGGCGTCCTCAGTGGACGTGATCGTCCAGTTGCCGGTTCTGGACCGCGACGCCTGTGTCGAGCTCTGGGGTGGACCTGATGACTTCCTCCCCGAGCGCCTTCGTGGTGAATCACGTCGCCGTCGGTGATGTGGACGACCAGATAGTCCTTGTCGAGGACACTGACGTCGATGAGCTTCGCGGCCTGGACCTCACCGCCCGCCCCACTGAGCAGGACAAGCAGCACCGCCTGAATCAGGTGGTGATTTCGGGCGCGTCTCATCTGACCTCCTCCGTTTCAATGGTCCAACCGGCGGACCAGCGGCCCCGCTTTCCTGTGAGTGACACTCAAACTCCAGTCACTTGGGAAAAAGACTCTGCAAACGTTGCAACCGACTGAAACCACAGGGAGACTGGTTTCAGTCTAGAGGGCCCAGGCGTCTCGGCTGTGCCCCGGATCACAGAGTGCCGATAGTGGGGTGTCGGCGGTACCAAATCTAAGATTGGCCCTATCGGCGCTTAAATCGGGAGGTCTAGACAAAAGTCGCAGCAAGCCGTCAACGGTTACGGTCATCGCAGGCCCAACGGAACTGATACATAATCTTGTCCCGAGCCAAGAGTAGGAGCCCGATCATGATGAGAAGATGGATCATTCTAGCGACCCTAGCCGTCACCGCCTGCACGAGCCCGGAACCGAGCACCGAAACCTCGAACACCTCAATCCGGTGATCAACGAATGGAACGAAGCCAGCGCACACATCGTGTCGCGGTTGTTCACCATCGACCTTTCGGGACGAATCGACGGGGACCTGGTGGACCACTACGATGTCGCTGAAGACAATCAAACGTATACGTTTACCCTACGGTCCGGGGTTACCTGGCACGACGGCCGGCCGTTTACGAGTGATGACGTGCTCTTCACTTTCGACGAGATAGTGAAGCCGAATGCGCGGTCTGACAAACGTCTCAACCTGGGTCCCATTGACTCCTACAATGCGCCCGACCCGCTGACTTTCGTCATCCACTTGAGCTCGCCTCACTCCTCCTTGACCACTCCCCTGGCGGATTTGGGAATTTTGCCCCGACATGTCTTTGAAAACGGCAGCTTCGATGATGATGCGGTGTTCGACTCGAGCCCCATCGGGACCGGCCCCTTTCGTTTCGTGAGCCGCGATAGCGTCGAGATGGTCTGCGAGGCGAACGAAACGTACTTTCGAGGTGCCCCTCGGATCTCGCGACTCGTGGTCCGCCCCATCACGAACGATGATGAGCGGGTGGACGCGGTCCTGTCAGGGGCGATCGACATCGCGCAGGTCACGCCGAATCATGTCGCCATGCTATCCCAGAATCCGTCGTTCGAAATCCACCGTTTTCGTACCGGAGTGTGGCGGAGCATGGTCATGAACGTAAGCCGTCCCATACTACAGGACGCCAGGGTACGGCACGCGATCTCGCTCGGTCTCGACAACGACGCCCTCATCGCAGGCTGGTCGGCCCTCACCGATCCAGGCGACAATTTGACAAAAAAGTACCGTTCGAACGGAAGTCAAAACGGCATGGGCTACTCCAATCCCGAGCTCGATGAGATTCTGGATCAAGCGGTCTCTGAGCCGGACCGAGACAAAGCCCGACAGATTTACCGCGAAGCACTCGAGATTATTGCTGAAGAGGCAAGCAATATTCCTCTCGCTTATCCCGATTATGTGTTCGTCACCCGAAAAAGCGTGACCGGCTTCGGTGATTTCGTCTTGGACAATTTCTATGAGTTCACACGGTTTGCTTATATGTTCGGGAAGGAGTAATCATCGAGAGTTCGGTCCAGCTACCACCAGAATCTTCACGATTCGACCACGGATCTTGTGGACCCAGATCTCCGCAAGGGCCGTCGCAGAAATCACCAAGAACAAGGTCCCAATCAAAATCGATTTTTTCATCGTCTCACACATAACCTGGAAGCGGACAATCTGCGAAGAACCGTCTCGATCCAGTCCTAGGTGTTGTCGCGATGGGTCTTTCCTTAGGCGCCAATCCGCTTCGGGGTTGCAGCACCAGAGGCAGTGCAGCGGACATCCTTTCAAGAAGACGGTGCTACGAATCCCCGGGCCATCATGAAGTGCATACTTTTTGATGTCCCATATCCACCCCTCAATCATGGATGTTCTCCATGAGAAAAAGGGGCAGGTACCTTTTTTCCAAGAAAAGGTACCTGCCCCCTTTTTCTACAGGTTGTGCTCCGTCCTGGAGAGGATCTCTTTTTGGATGTCTGAGCCCAGCACCACGAAGTAGTCGGAGTAGCCGGCCACGCGTACCAAGAGGTTGCGGTGGTCTTCGGGGTGTTCCAAAGCATCCTGCAGCACGGCTCGGTCCACAATGTTGAACTGAATATGGTGCCCACCCTGATCGAAATAACCTCGGATAAGTGCCGCGGCTTTGTGAAGGTCCTCCCTCGACTCGAGGCACTGGGGATTGATTTTGACGTCCGGCCGCTCGGCAAGGCGTCTCATCAACCATGGAAACCAATTGACACCATAGCTGACATAGACACGAACCCGATAACCCAGCTTCGCGAGTTCGAACTGTCTCGGCTCCCTTATGTTATAGAGCATTTGAATTTCGTACTGATCCTTGGTGATTCCTCTCGCTTCGGCGTGCGCCGTGAGCTGCGCGATGAGCTTGTCGTCATGCGTCGCTGCGGATAGAAAGGCTCCTGCTTGACGCGCATCGTCCCTCAACAGCAAATGGCGGACTATGGTTTCTTTGCAGCATGATATATTACACGTCGCTTCGAGACATCCTCGGGTAACGAAATGGAATTTGATATGCCAAATTCTCGAGAGCGCTTCGCTCTGCGTCGTGACATCGTTCGTGAGCAACTCGAAACCGCCCTTCTGCCCGCGCGGGGCTTCGGCATTTGATGACAAAAGATAGGGTCGTGGAGTCCATCGGGGACATGGAAGGGCTCAAGATTCGCAGCATGGAGAACTCACTTCACTTGAGAGCCTTCACCGCTTACGGCGCAAGACCTCTTCCCATGGCCTACGGAGAGGTTTATACGGCGATGGAACACGGAGTCATCGACGCGCCGAAGGCCATTGAATTCGAGAGACAGGAGTATCAACGACATGGCCGAGAAGCACTGGCAAAACTGGAAGCGGAAGGAGTCAGGATCACGCGACCCGACCGCGGAGAGTTCTTGGAAGCGGCGAAAGAAGCATGGACGGCCTCGGGAGACCGAGCCTATTTGAAGCTGGTCGATGCCATCATAAACGCCGGTCTCGAAGCGGAAAAACCGGAAGGCAATTGAAAGCGGCAAAGGAGAAAACGTCATGTTGTCAAAAAATACACTACGTGGGCGGGACATGATGACCCTAATGGATTTCACGAGAGATGAGATAGAAACGATTCTAGACGTGGCTTTCGATCTCAAGCGTGATTTTTTGCTGGGTAAACTTGATGACTTACTCAAGAACAAAACACTTTTCATGATCATGTTCAATCCGTCTTTGAGAACGCGCAACAGTTTCGAAGCTGGAATGACACAACTCGGCGGGCATGCTCACTATTTGGAGCCGGGCAAGATCTACACCCCGGCGCTGGCGGGGGACGAGGTCGCCTATGGAACAGAGCGGGTTGCCGACGTGGCGCGCGTTCTCAACGGCATAGGCCACGGTATCGCGCTCAGGGTGTTCGGCGCTCCGACCGACTGGGTCTATGGGAAGGGCCAGCAAATCGGTCGCGAGTTCTGCGAGTGGGCCGATATCCCGGTCTTCAACATGGGCGACGACCGATTTCACCCCACCCAGGCGCTGGCCGACGTGATGGCCACCAAGGAAGTCAAGGGCGGCTTCAAGGGAGTGAAGTACACCATGTGCTTCGCCTACTCACCGAGCGTGAAGCGCCAGATGGCGGTTACTCACAGCTCCATCGTCGCGGCAACGCTGATGGGTATGGATGTGACCCTGTGTTATCCGGAAGGACTCGATGTGGAAGAAGAGGTCGAGCAAAGATGTCGCGAGAACGCCAAAAAGCACGGGGGTAAATTCAAGATCGTGCACGATCGGAAAGAAGGTTTGACCGGAGCCCACATCGTCAACTCCAAGAGCTGGGGCGGCATCAAATTTCTGCCGCCATTTGCCGGCGAGAAACCGAAATTCGAGGAAACAGAAAAAATCTACGAGAAGGCTCGTGATTGGATCATCGATGATGAGGCCATGTCCTGGACCGACGACGGCTACTACACGCATTGCCTTCCCTGCGATCGCGGCTTTGAGGTTACCGACAGCGTTCTGGACGGACCGCAGTCGATGGCGTTTCGTGAGGCACAAAACCTCTTGCACGCGCGCAAGGCTTTGATGGCTCTCACGATGGCCTGAGGTAGACCCAGGGCGGCCTTGTGAAGTTGTCGTACTCGCGTCGATCTGCCTTAGACAAAAAGACCGACAACCTTGAGCGGCTTCAGGGCACGCGCACGTAGTCCACTCCCTTTTGCTGGGCCCAGGTATTGATCGGGCTTATGCGCTCGTCGGAGATTCTGCGAAGTTCCTCCTGCCGGGTTTTCCATTCGGCCTTGAGGTCGGCGAGTCGCGTCATGGCACCGTCGGTCACCGGTGCCCCGGTGCCGTCGATGACGTCCATCAGGAAGCGAAGCTGACCGGCAAGCATCGTTTCCCACGCATCCTCGTCCTCGTAGGTCTCGTGCTTGAGCTGGGTGATCTGGGCCTCCCAGGCGCCCATGTCCGAAATGGCTGCCTCGCCCATGCTGTGAAGCTGGTCCTCGTTGGGATGGTCGGACATCAGAGCCTCGATCTGCCCTCGGGCCACTCTCAAATCGTGCAGGTTGGTCAGGATGTCATTCATCAATGTGCTGACCTCGTCTGAGGCGTGCCCTCCACTCCTGGATGTCGGCATCGCTCGCGGGTGAGCGTGGATCCTGAGCGACGGTGAACTCCACCGTGTCCTCGACCTCGCCCATCCGAAACCTTGCTCGATACTGACCGGGGACCACCCGCGGGCCGTTGAAGCCTGCGAAGAGAGGGATGTCGGGTATGCAGCGTATGTTCTCGCTGCGCAGGTTCCAGCCCCACTTGTTGAGACCCTGCTTGGTGGCCGGATACTTGATCTCGAACGGGCGCCGCGGATCCATGTTGCCGATGCGGCAGCGGTCGTGATCGCTTTCCTCGCTGGAATAGTGACGGATCACGTTGCCGGTGCCGTCCAGGATGTCGATCGAAAGCTCCCCTTCGATCTCATCTCGGATGAAGTAGTAGAACGGGACATCGCGTGAGGGATTCTTGCCCTCGAACTTGCCCGCTTCCGGTGCCGGGGCAGCATGTGGGTGGTGTGAGGCCGATAGACGTGTAACGGCTTCGCGGCGATGTCTTCCGATGCTTGTTCGACGACGAACAAATCGTCCAGCACCCAGAATCCCCGGCCCTGCGTCGCGGCGACGAGATTGTTCTGGCGGAACGTCAAATCGGTGATCGGCACCGGCGGCAGGTTGAGCTCTAACGGCTGCCAGTCACCACCGTCATTGAACGAGACGTGCAGGCCCGCCTCCGTCCCGGCAAAGAGTAGGCCCTTGCGACCCGGGTCCTCACGGACAACCCGTACGAACGTGTCGTCCGGAATCCCGTCGTCGATGCGACGCCAGCTGTCACCGTGGTCGGTCGTCTTGTAGATGTAGGGGCGAAAGTCATTGTGCTTGTAACCCGTGACCGCGAGGTACACGGTGCCGGGATCATGCGGGCTCAGCTCGATGGCGTTGATCTGAGCCTCCTCGGGATGCTCCGGCGACACATCGGTCCAAGATTCCCCACCGTTGCGGGTGACGTGTACCAGGCCATCGTCGCTGCCGACCCAGATCGTTCCTTGCTCCGCCGGTGATTCGACGATGTAGAAAATCGTGTTGTAGAACTCGGCCCCGACATTCTCGGGCGTTAGCGGGCCGCCGTTTCTGCCTTGTTTTTCGGGATCGTTACGCGTCAGGTCGTCACTGATCTCGTTCCAGGTCGTACCGCGATCCGTGCTCTTCAACAGAATTTGGGTGCCAAAGTAGACGATGCCGGGATCGTGAGGCGACGTCGCCACCGGCGCATTCCAGTTGGCCCGGTATTTCAGGTCCCGTGAGTCCTTGCCGAAAACCATCTCCGGGTACGGAATGATCGTGCGCCGGATCTCGGTTTCGCGATCGTACTCCGTCAGCGTGCCGTTGATGGTCGTGGCATAGACCAGCCGGGGATTGTCCGGATCGAAGGCAATGTGAGCGCTCTCACCCCCGCCCACGGCAAAGTAGTCGTCGACACCGATGCCGCCTTGGAAAGACTGGCTCGCAATCGCCACCGTGGAGTTATCCTGCTGGCCGCCGTAGATCCGATAGGGAAACAGATTGTCGGTCGCGACGCGATAGAACTGCGCCGTGGGCTGGTTCATGATGCTGGACCAAGTCTTGCCGCCGTCGAAAGTCACCGTTGCACCGCCGTCATTGCCGCTGATCATGATGCGGTTGTCGGTGGGGTTGATCCAGTGATCGTGATGATCGCTGTGTGGCGTGTCGATTTTCTCCCAGTTCTTCCCACCGTCGACGGACTTCATCAACGGCACGTTCAATACCCAGACCGTGTCTTGGTCAACGGGATCGGCGGTAATGTGGTTGTAATACCAGGCCCGCGTGTGGAGCACACGATGGCCATTCATCAGTTTCCACGTGTCGCCGGCATCGTCACTTCGATACAGCCCCCCGTTCTCCGGCTCGGCCTCAATGATGGCGTAGACGCGATCGGGATTGCTGGCCGAGACATCCACGCCGATCTTGCCCACCAGTTTGGGCAGTCCGCCCTCGAGCTTTTTCCAGGTGTCACCCCGGTCGGTGCTTTTATAGATGCCTCCGTCCTCCCCTCCCGAATGAATGAACCAGGGCTTTCGCCAGTGATTCCACATAGCGGCGTAGAGGATACGCGGATTGGTCGGATCCATCGCGAGGTCTGAGGCTCCGGTGGACTCGCCAACCGCGAGTACGTGTGACCAGGTCTCGCCGCCATCCTCGGTGCGGAAGATGCCGCGCTCTTCGCTCGGTCCCCAGATCGTGCCCTGGACAGCAACGTAGGCCACGTCCGGATCCTGTGGATGAATCTTGATCCGCGAAATCTGGCCGGCGTTGTCCAGCCCGATGTGGGTCCAGGTCTTACCGGCATCGGTCGATTTGTACACCCCATTTCCATGACTGGTGGTCACGCCGCGTATCGGCGATTCGCCGGTGCCGACGTAGATCACGTTGTGGTCGGACTCGGCAACCGCAACGGCTCCGATGGTGCCGACTTCGAAGTGCTCGTCGGAAATGTTCTCCCAGGTCGTACCGGCGTTTTCCGTCTTCCACACGCCACCGCCGGCAGCGCCCATGTAGTAGAGCATCGGGTTGTCGGCGACGCCGGTGACTGTGGTTACACGCCCGCCGCGGTACGGACCGATCAGACGCCATTCCAGCGTCGACAGAACAGAGGGATTGACGACCTCTTGGGCAAGTCCGGGCAATGCATACAGACAAGCAATGAGCATGACAGTAACGGAGCTTCGGGTGTCAACTTTCAGTGGGCGTGTGACAGGCATCGTGTCCTCCAACCGAATATTGGGCATCCATTGTTCTGTGACGACGGGACATGGTCCTTTTCAATCAATATTCTTCTCCAGACTGGCATCGGTGAAAAACTATATAACACTATTCGGGAGAAACAGCTTCGGGAAGACGATCAGTCGTGGTCTGGTCTGTCCTTTCCACAAAATGGATCAGGTAGCTAGGCCTTCGCCGCGTTGATCATGGCTTCTATATTGTCCGGCAGCGCTTCGGGAGGGATCGCGCAACCGGCGTTCAGAATGAAGCGGTGGTTCCCGCTGAAAACCTCTAAGAGCGTTTCGGTGGCTGCCTGTACCTGGGCAGTCGTGCCTAAAGTCAGCAACTCCACTGGATCGAGATTCCCGATAAAGGTCGTCTGCCCCTCTAGTACGCAGCACGCCAGAGCCGCATCGGTCTTGTAGTCGAGCTCCACGGCATCGGCGCCGCTCGATTTCATCTGGTCCAAAATCAGATCGGTATTGCCACAGATGTGCAGAGCGTAGGGCAATCCGGCCGCCTGGGATCGGGTGATGAGCTGCTTTTCGCACGGCAGCGCGAATTCTTGGTACATCGTCGGCGAAATCAGACCCGCACGGCGTTTTCGCGGATCACGGGGAACGATTTTTCCAAAGACAAATATACCATCTCGCTCTGGGCTCGCTTGAGCTCGGAGCCGTTTTGACTCGACGAGGGGGGAAACTTCAGGTTTTTCCCGAGCATGAACGCGGCGATTGCCTCGAACCGCCAGATTCCGGCACAAACCGTAAGGATTCGTTCAGCCTAAAACGGGCCGGATCGGCGAGGAAGCGCGCAAGAATGAAGGGATCGGTATCAATTCGGCGCCCAGGACGCGGAACGAATCAGGCAACGTAGCAGCTCGGCTTTCGGCCCGTAAGGCTCGAGGCGGGAGAGGGCTTCGTACTCAAACTGAGATGCCAGCGTCTTTGCGCCCGCAATACCGAATAGGTCCACAGCCGTACACTTGCCTACATCCATACCGGTATCTTTGCCGGTTTCCTCGACGCTTGCGTCCACATCGGCGATATCATCGAGGAATTGATAGCTCAGACCAAGGTGCATGCCGCATTCGGACAGTACCGCGGCGTCATTCGAGTCCGCCCCACAGATCACTGCACCGGCCCCCGTGGCCGCCGCATACAAGGCACCGCTCTTCATCCGGTAGCAGTCCAGCAGATGTTCTCGAGGGTTTTCGCCCGAGGACTGCTCGACATCCATCTCCTGACCCACGCTCATATGGGCTCCCGCCTTGCTGCAAATCACTGCGGCGGACACGCGCGCTTCGTATGCCGCCTCGGGATTATCCAGAATGAGGGCATAGGCCATATTGACGAGGAATGCAGGTGACATATCCACCGCCCAACGCGGATACCGCAGGTGGAGACAAGGCTTGCCCCTTCGAATGCGGGCGTCGTCCATGGAGGGCAAATCGTCCAAGATGATGGAAGCGGCGTGGACCAGCTCGACGGCGCAGGCCGGATTGAGGCAGACTCGAAAGGCGTCGTCACGGAATATCAATCCGGACGCAATGGTGCCCATGGCCCGCCATCGGTGCCCCCCGCCCAAAACAGCGTAGCGGGCCGCACGACAGACTTCAGTGTCTGGATGGGCGGAAAAGATCCCACCCAGATGTTCTTCGACGGACTGTCTGACCCGGACCTTGAATTCTTGAAAACTTTCGTCGGTATTCATTGGTGCACGCTCGTGATTTGGGGTTCTGTTGGCTCGGTACATTGGGCGTCCAGCATGTACGCCACTAGAAACGGCCATACCGATCCAAATGCCAATGCCCACACAATTTCCTCGATCGGTACGGTCAGGAATGTCGGACCCCACAGGGAGGAGTGATTCCATTGTGAAACAAAGTCGGGAAATGCACGAAAGGTCGCAGCGATTACCACGGAGTAGAAACCCGCAAAGACGATTGCGCCGGCGACGGGGATGCGCCACAAGCTACGTTGCATCAATCCGAGCACGGCGGTCACACCTATCATGGCGATCAAGACGGAGCTCATGATCGATATGCCGGAACGCCAGCACAGGAGGACCAAAACCATGCCCGACAACGAGCATACCCCGTAGGCCATCACGAATCGACCCAAGCGCGGTGTTAGAGTCACACGGTTTCGGATCGGCCACGTCGCGAACAACCATACGAGACCGCCGTTGGCAACGGAAAAGATGATGTCTTCCGGCCCCGTCAGATAGCTTTCGGCGACTCGCACCGGATTCCAGTAATCCGGTACGAAGAGAATCGAGGCCAGAGCGTAGGGACCCTGCATCAGGCCGCTCAAGAGCATGGGCCCGCGATCGTGTGGGCGGAACGCCAGCCCGACCAAGAAAAAAGCAAAGAGCACGAGGCTCATGGTGAGGTACGGAAACTTGTAGAACATCATGCTTTTTTTACCAGCTCTCCATTTGAAACCTGCGAGTTGTCGAAGATCGTATCCGTCGTCTCTTCTTCATAGTACTCGACCACCGCCCGCCGCAGACGGTATCGACCGTCCAGCTCGAGCCTCGAGCGGCGGAAGGAGATCCCTTTCCCCTTCAACGGGACGAGCTCGAGAACATTGTTGCTCTTGGTACCACCGATCTGCTTTAGCGATTTCCTCTGTTCGTATTCGCAGGAACCGGCCTCAAGTTCATCTTGCCGTTCGTCAACCCTTTCGAGGATCTTGTTTCCCGACTCTTGGACCGGTGCGGCGGCGGCCGCAGACGCGACAAGAATCAGAGCGACCCCGCCGGCCGCGCGCCGGAACCGTGGTTTGATACGAGACAAGATGGAAAAGACGGTGGGCAGGAGGAACAGAGTGAAGAACCAACAGGCCAACACACCGATTGCGATGACCTGGCCGAGGGAAGAAACGACCGCATGGCTGGACAGTGCGAGAGCCCCGAACCCTATCATCGTCGATAGTGTGGTAAGTCCGATGACCGGCCCGATCTCCTCGATGACGTCTTTCAGTTGCTTCCCGTCTCCCCTTCGCGCTCTGGCAATCACATGAACCGAGTCGTCGATTCCAACGCCCATGATGATCGAAGCAAAGGCGATGCCGGTGGGCGTGAAGGGTATGTCTAGCAGAACCACGGCGGCGGCCGTGATCGGGAGTGCCGCGGCCAAGGGAACGAACGCCATGACGGCCGCAGGTATCTCTCGAAAGAACAGTAGCACGAGACCCGCAACCAACAGAGCACCCAACCAACTCACCCTCGAGAAGTCGGATCGCACGAGTTGGTTGATGCGCTCGTAGATCGGGAGTGTGCCGGTAACCTGTAGGGAAACCCCGGGGGGTACCGTCAGATTTTCCATCCGTTCTGACACCATTTCGTAGGCCCCGAGCTCGAAACCTTCTCCTTCTGGTTTCGGCCAGACGTAGGTTTGGAGGCGGTACGCACCGTCGGAAAAGGCCACATATCTTTTGAGTCTCCCGCTCACGAGCTGCGAGGCGGGAGGGTCGTCAAGCTCCCAACGACTCGGAACGGCGGCTCGCTGCAACATGTCGTAGTAGGATTCGAAAATTGGATCCCTGCGAAAGCGAAGTTCTTCGAGGAGCCTGAAGAACTCCGGTCTTCCTTCGAGAACCTCATCGAGTCTCGGTCGAGCGAACACCTTAGCGCCCCAGGGGTAGACCAGAAACGTGGAGGCGGACTCGAAGCTGTTGATCTCGTCTCGCTGGACCATTCGCTCGAGCTCCCCGTCAAGCGTTTTCTGAGCGGACAGGGCTTGCTTGTAGCTCGGGGACTCAATGGTCACCTGTGTCACCGAGGTAAAGGACATGCCGAAAGCCTTTCCGGTGTCTCGCGCTGCTGCGATAGCCGAGAGGTCCCGAGGAAATAGGTGCTGGATGTTCATATCAAGGGAGAAGCGCGCTGCGAAGGGCAGGCTCAATCCGACAATAATCAGTGCGACGGCAAAGGCCGTGCGGGACCGCGACGTCGCAAATGCAATCAAGCGCCTCGGCGCACCTCGAACAGCGAACAAGGGCCCACTCATGGCTTGCCTGGGAGTGAAGATTCCTGCCACCACCGGAAAAACAGTGAAGGTCACGACCAGCGTCAGAATCAGGCCGGACGATGTTAGCATGCCGAACTGCTTCAATCCCTCGTTCTTGGCAACGGTCAGAGATAGAAAGGCGGCGGCGGTGGTTGCCATTCCAATGAGGATGGGTGGCCCGCACTCGACCATGGCCTTCTCGACGGCAGCAGCCGTGCTCGAAGTGCGGGCAAAATGTACAAATCTCGCCGTGAGGTGAAGGCCGATGTCCAGTCCCAGTCCTATGACGATTGCGGCGAAGCCGATGGTCAGGAAATAGACGGGATTGAACAGGGCCCGGGCCAGAACGAGAACAGCCAGCATGGAGATCACGAGTGGGAAAAAGCACACTATGGTTGCTCGAATGTTTCCGAAGCTGACCCAAGTGACAAGGAACAGGCCGGCGGCCGCGGCGGCGGTGATGCCCGCCATCTCCTTCTCCAGCGTGCGGGCACTCTCTCCCGTCATGACGTGAAATCCGGTCACCTGAACTTTTATTGAACGGGCTCCCTCCATTTCGTTCTTGAGATCCTGTACCGCACCTTCCAGCCTGTCCATGAGCATCGTGCAATATGCACTGTCTTCGGAGGAGCCGCTCAAATGGATCATCACTATCCGGGATGCTCCTTCGGTATCGTCGAAGTATTTGCTCTCACCCAAGCTTCCCGACCAGTGGCTTCTTTTGTCCAAGACAGGGGTAAGAATCTCGCGTAGGTTCAAAATGTCGGCGATGAGTAGCTCGCGTACGCCAGGCTCGTCGAGGGTAATCAGATTCCGCCTCGACCGCGCCAGTTGTCTGCGGAGACCTTCCTCGCTGAATCTGGAACGAAAGCTCGGCAGGAGCGTGGGGGTGGAGTTTAGCAGTGCAGCTCTCAGCATAAGAGCGGACTCATCGATATCACGGAAATCCAGCGGACTGAAATCGACAGCGATCACATCCACCCAATCCCGCAGCGAATCCGCCAGCCCTTCCGTGAAGTCGTCAACCTCCTGTTGACGGGCCCCCGCAAAAACCAGACGAACGACGAGCGGAGTGGCCTCTCCGAAAAGAGCTCGGTTTTGACGGTAGGTTCTGACCAACGGATCACTCGGCGGGACAACGCGAGAAAAATCAGTCTCCAGGCGCAGGCCCCGAAGAGCATATGGGGAGGAGATCAGTAGAAAGAGCACCAATCCGAGAAGGAGTCTCGAATGACGGAAAGCGGTACGGGCGACCACCGAGAAAAGTTGTTCCGTCGCCGTCACAAATCAGTCCGAAATACAGGTTGCCTAACCTTCACGAGCTCCTGCCTGCCAACCGGTCACAGCTGGGGCCGTGAATTTGAAGCCATAGTCCACAAAAGATCTTTGTTGAATGAAACAGAAAATCTCCCGGCTTTGCGTACCAACCACTAAGCCAGGAAGGAATTTGTTTTACATATGGCTATGAGTGTAACAGGAACGATTTCCAGAAAGCAAGAATGGATCGGTCGATGGCCATGCCATTGCCGACCCACGATCGAGCAGACATGGCCAACGTAATGCCAATGGGTTCCAGCACTGTTTCGAGCCTCTAGCCGAAGACGTCGGAGCATATTTCATTCCCGAAAGAGCCAAGTGCATGAAGAGACAACACACGTAAGGAGCGGGAGCACGAGCCCCGCGAGGACGATAGAAGTGACGGACCGACTCGGGGTCGTGTTCTTCATCGAGAGCTCAGCGTGCTTCTCCACTTTGACGAAGCGCGCCTTCAGGAATCGAGCGCGTGTCGCACCCGCCGCAGGAGGTCGTCGAGAACTCCGCGTTCAGCGGGGTCCCAGCAGCGGGTTGAGGCGCCACCTCGCCGCTGGAAACATGTCGGACTTCGTGGCCTTGTTTCTTCAACAACTCGCTCAACGCATGCAGGTCTACGGGCCTCTCGTCAACGATAATAAGAGCGGACGCAGCTCCTGGACCCTGCTCATCCATGTCGAATCTCCAACTCCTCAAACAACAGATCCACCCGACTCCGAATCCTTGGCGTCAGGAAATCTCAGCGGTTTGCGGTGCCAACACCAGTTCGGAATCTTGCGGAAAGAAAAGTAAATCTGCTGATTGCATCCCTGGTCAACGGGACAACCGTGGCCGCTCCTTGGTGTTGGGAGTTCTCATAGGCGTCGAGTGCGGCTGAATGCACTGACTACTGAGAATCGCGGGCGAAGGTCTCCCGCCAGGTTTTCTCGCGGATGAGCTCACCGTCGCGGTGCAGCCGTCGCGTATAGACGAGGTGGAAGTTCTCGCGGTCGCTTTGGAAGTCGATCACGCCCTGGAACTCGAGCACGCGCTCGGGTAGCCGAACGCTGATCGTGTACTCCCCCACTACTGAGGTATTCGCGGGATTCCGGTCGTTGGTTTCGTGGGTGATTCGCTCGGCGTATTCGACGACACCCCAGGGGTATTCGGTCGCGGTGTCGTTCTCCAGTACGACCCTTGCCGTGCCCAGTTGCTCGTCCCGTTCGACGTTGGCGAGCTCGGAGTATCCGGACACAGTCCCGGTGCCAATGGAGCGATAACCCGGAAACTCCGGATCCTCGGCCGGCTCGAGGAAGCTCGGTACGGGCCGCGTCTCATAAGGGACGACCGGGAGAACGAGATGCGTCGGCTTGGATCCGCCCAGATGAAGCCTGGTCGTCATGGCGTATGGAGTCGGCCAAAACATGGGCCACTGGGCGTTACCGACCGAGAGTCGGATTCGATGGCCTTTGGGAAATACCCACGACGTGAAGTGCATGTCGACGTCGAAGGAGTAGGCCTTGCCCGGCACGAGCGGCTCGGGCTCTTTGGCCGATTGCAAATGGCCCCCGTTTTGAGCGGCTCCCGTGATGAGCGACACGCTCCCGTCGGGAGACACATCCGACAATCGAACGAACCAGTGAGCGAGCGGCGCGTCGGCGGAAGCCGTGAGCGACGCGCGGGGGAAGCCGAGGATCTCGACGTGTTCTTCGAGCGGCTCGCTATCATAAACGAGACTCATTTCGTCTGTCGGGCGCTGGTCGGGCGCGAAGTCCCCGTACCACATGACGGAGCCGCCCGCCTCGATACCGATACTCGGAACGTACTCGAGCTCGTGAGAGTCCTCGGCCGCAGTGGATGGTCCGAGCGTGTGGTCGGGATGAGCATTCATGACCCAGCTTTTGGCGCGCTCGAGTGGCCATCCGTCCTCGAAGCGCCACTGCCCGGGTGCCTCGTCGAGCTCCAGCCCGTGCGGGTGCCAATCGCGCACGTAGACTGCGAATCGCGGCTCGTCGAGGATGCCCGTGTCGCGCTCTTTCAGCCAATGGTCGAACCAGCGGACGGCCTCGTGCCGCCACTCCATGAGCGGCTTTGGATAACCGTCGTTGGGCCAGGAGTGTCCCCACGGACCCACCATCGCTTTCACCGGTGCGCGCAGGTGCTGGAGCATGCGCGGCACGCTGTCGCGATAGCCGTCGTACCAGCCACCGATCACGAACGTCGGCACGCCGATGACGTCGTAGCGCTCGTTCAGCGACGAGCGATCCCAGAACGGCCCGTCCCTTTGTTGCTGCTTGAAGATCGAAAGCCAAGGCACGGTGTCGAAGCGGTCGTGGAAGAGTTGTTCGTCAATAACGTAGTCCGGGGCGCCCGGAACGACATTGTCAACGTCCTGTCCCACCTCATAGGAATCGAAGTGAAGGATGCCGTCGATGAAGTGAATATCGTCTTGGTAGAGATCGTCCGTCCCCATGAGGGCGATGATGGCCTTGAGCGCCGGCGGATTTCTCATCGCCATGTGGATCGAGTTGAATGCGCCCCACGAGATGCCGAACATTCCGACATTACCGTTCGAGAACGGTTGTTTGGATAACCAGTCGATGACGACCTCGCCGTCTTCTTGCTCTTGATCGGTGTACTCGTATTCGACGAGCCGGCCTTCGCTGTTACCCGTCCCGCGGATGTCCACGCGCGCGACCACATACCCGCGCTGGACGAAATAGGAGAAAAGGGGATAGCGGCGGCCGCGGCCCTCGGTTTTGCGGTAGGGCAAGTATTCGAGCAACACGGGAAATTGTTCCCCAGGCTTGCTTCCGACCGGCATGTAGAGGTCTGCAGCCAAGCGCACGCCATCGGGCATTGGGATCGAAACTTCCTCGAGCTCGATCTCGTATCCTGGGGGCGCAGTGCAGGCCGTTACGAGCGAGGCAAGGACTATCTGAATGACGATTCGCATTGCTTCTCCAGAAGGACTTTCGGGGAAGGAGCATGGACCACCTGTGCTCCAATACCGCAACGACTTTCAACGTGTGTTCATCCATCGTGTATCAGGAATAGGGCCAAATATCAATGACTTACCCGCAATAGTGATCTAAGCCTAATCCAACGAATTGCTTGCAGGGAAAAAGGGGACGGGGCCCTTTTGAGGCACGTCTCCCCGGGCCAAAAGGGACCTGATATGAAGATTCACTATCTTCTTGGTTTCGGCTAAACCTTCGGATGGATCGATTGTCCCCTGCCCCTGCCCGAAGCCTCTACGCGGGTTTATGGTCGTAGATGGCGGAAATCGGGCTCGGGAGAAACCTCTCGCCATGGTCGATAACAGAATCGGTTTGTCGCTTTCGGACCAAATCCAGACCCTCTAATGGTGCAAGTCTGCAATATCAGTGGCAAACGCTTGATCCGAATTGGGCTTTAGCCACACAACCCAACAAAAATCAGCATAAATCACTTGCTAAGAATGCAAAACGGACCTAGATTTTCATATATGAAAGCGGCTGGTTTCCGCCCGCTGGCCAGCCGTTTGTCGTCTTGGGAATCTTGCAGGGAAGGGACCCGAAGATGATAGAGAAGTCCTCGGAGCCCGATTTAAGTCGCCTAGGGCCTGGGTCGATCCTTGGTCATTTCGAGCTCACTGAATTGATCGGTGCCGGCGGGATGGGATTGGTTTATCAGGCACGAGATATCCGTCTCGACCGCACCGTAGCATTGAAAATCCTCTCCCCTGAGTTATTCCGGAACCACAATGCGAAGTTCCGTTTCGTACGTGAGGCGAAGTTTGCCGCCGCAATAGCGCACGAAAATGTCGCCACAATCCATGAAATCGACGAGGGCGACGGGATTTCGTTTATTGCGATGGAATTGGTGCCAGGAACTACTCTCAAGCACCTACTAGCCTCCGGTCCCCTACCCCTTCAGCAGGTGATATCGGTGGGAAGGCAGGTCTGTAACGCATTGGAGGTAGCTCACCGCCATGGTGTGATTCACCGGGACATCAAATCCTCCAGCAAATGGTTCGATCGGATCAGAAGAATCTAGTCGACGATGAGCTCGCCCGCGAAGTGGCGTGGCGGTTGGGTAGCCCCATTGTCATTTCGTCCTCCCTTTTCAAAGTCGGAGGCCACTATTCTCTCGGTGTCCAGCTGGATCGCGTAGCCGACTCCCCTATCCCGGAACAAACCTGGTCGCAGGAATTTCGTGCTTCGGATCATGACGACCTTTATGACGCAGTGGATGAGGCGGCCTACTGGGTCCGACACACCCTCGGTGAAGCGGTTGAACAAATCGAGAGGATGAATGTGCCCGCCCGTGACACCACCACTGCTTCGTGGGAAGCCCTGAGCCTTTTTGCGATGGCCGAGGAAGCGCAATACGCCGATAGAAACGACGAAGCGCGGACCTTCCTAAAACAGGCCGTCAAGCTGGATCCAGACTTCGCTCTCGCATGGGGACGACTCGGGGACATCTCCTATCAGGCTGAGCAGGCGAACATATTCGAATACCACAGGCGCGCCCTCGAGGCCGCCGGCCGACGTCCCCTCACCAAGTACGAGCAGCTTCGTATCAAGGCGGTCTACAGGTCACCGATGGAGCTCTTCACAGCGATAATCGACGACATTGACAAGTTGATCTTAAAGATCGCAATTTGACACTCTCGTCGATGCACCGACGCCGGTCCGGAGCTTGTCGGTAAGGCACGGTCTCCCTTGGCTGTAGCGGTCTCGTTTTGAAGTGAATCTGCGCTCTGGTTTCTTTGTCGGTTTGTAATCGACGTAGCCGTTCTCGAGGAACCCTCACGCGAGCCGATGTGGTCGCTCGGCCCGCTTCCTAGCCTGTGACAAGCCTCGGATATACGCTCGATCCCTGGCTTTTTTCGACCCAAAATACTTTTTCTCCGGAAAATCACCTTTCTTTGTCCGAAAATGAAACATTTTGTCGTCTCTTGTCATGTAAGGACGAGGGTGGAACGATGCGTTTCATGGGACCTGAAGGTGGTCAAATATCCACCGGTTCGATTCTCGGGCATTTTGAGCTCGAAGAGATCATCGGCGCCGGTGGAATGGGACTCGTTTACAGGGCACGCGATATGCGGCTGGAGCGCAAGGTCGCCATAAAAGTCCTTTCTCCTGAGTTATTTAAGATTGACAAAGCCCGATCACGTTTCGCGCGCGAGGCCAAGCTTGCTGCATCGATCTCTCACCCGAACGTGGCCATGATTCATGAAATTGATGAACAAGAAGGTTTGTCCTTCATAGCCATGGAGTTCGTGGAAGGCTCGACGCTCAAGGATTTGCTGAGCTCTGGTCCCTTGCCCCTCCCCCAGGTCTTTTCTATCGGCCGACAGGTCTGTAACGCTTTGGAGGCGGCACACGATTTGGGGATCGTTCATCGCGATATCAAATCGTCCAACATCATGGTCACGCCTAACGGCCACGTGAAGATTCTCGACTTTGGTCTCGCAACGACAGCTGACGTGCCCGCACCGGATCCATATGAGGAAGCGGCTTCAAAGACGCACCAAGAGGTATATCCCTATTTGGACGAACCGGAAGTGGATACTCCAGTCGTGAAAGAGACGCCGGAACACCTCCTTCTCACAGGTCAAGGTGTCGCACTCGGAACACCGTGCTACATGTCGCCCGAACAGGCATCGGGAAGGTCGGTAGACACGAGTAGTGACATCTTCTCGCTGGGAGTTGTGCTTTACGAGGCGGCATCGGGTGAGCTTCCGTTTCACGGCAGCTCGGATCGAGAGCTCTTGGAGGCTATCAAAAAAAGTGACCCGACGCCCATTCACACAGCCAACGGCCGGGTACCGCGGGCATTCATGGATCTCGTTTCGACCTGCCTCGAAAAGGAATGCAAGGCGAGGTATGCCTCCGCCAAGCGCTTGAACCAGGACCTCTCGAAGCTCGAGAAAAGTCTGGTCCGAAGGACCAAGATGCTCGATCCCGTTCTGAACAGTCACGCCGGTCGTGCCGGAATAGCCATTATGATGTCCTTGCTGGCGCTCATGTTGATGTAGCCGTTCAGAATCCCGACGCCAAGCCGCGCCGGACGCTCTTGGCCGAGTCGCGAAGGGCCAAGGCTACGAGGGGGGGCCGCCTAACGGCCGGTCCCCCCTAGCGTTGCGTTAGCCTCAAACCTGCCAGTCCTCCATGAGCCGCGTAGCCCGAACGCAGGCCTCCTGGAAGGGGTCGGTTTCCGGTGTCGATTCCGTTCTCTCGCCGATGCCTCCCAGGAGGAAATAAGCGCTTTGGACGAGAAAGAAACTCCAGATCGCCATGGCCAACCCGAGACCTCCTGTGTCGGCCAAAGCATTGGCAAGTAGCAGCCCTCCCCCGAGCAAGCTGAGCTCAACCAGCAACGCTCGGCCAGGCTTGGTTCGAAACAGAAATCCGCTTCGCATCAGCCCCAGCACGACGGTTGCCCCGAGGACGGCCACCGTGGCGTTGGACGCGAAAACGAGTATCGCGGCTCCCAGGGCTCCCGCGAGCAATCCGATTCGGATTCCCCGTGACCAACTAGGTGCCATCGCAACGAGATAGAGAACAGCCACCGCCACGCAGTATGTGCTCGAGGCAAGCGGGCCCCCGAGCAACGGGCGCATGGCCACCAGAAAGGCAACCGAGCCCAAAGCTGCAATCGCACCGAACACCAAACTGCCGGAGAAAGTGCCCATACGCATCAGTTTGCTCCTTTCTTTGCCGGTTGCATCCGTCGGAGAAGCTCGATCTCGATCTCCTCGTCCTCCACCATGGGCTCGCAGAACGGATCGGTGAGCTCCGGGAACGTGCTCGCCTGAGCCAGGTAGGCTCTAACACGGGCGCGAAGACTCTCGAGCTCCTCTTCCTGTTCCTTCAATGTGTCCGACAAGGGATCTCGTTCCGCGCCGACCTCTTTCAACCGTTCCCCCATGTGCTTCAAACGCCGACGAAGCGGCAAAAGCTTCTTGATGGCGAAACGCGCAAGGTCGTCCTTACCGCCGTCCAGGGCCAAGGTGACATCTTCGTCCAAACTCTTGATTTTGTCTCGAGTGCGTCGAGACTCATCCTCCAGAGTCTTCTGCTCCGCCTGAAGCGCCCCCAAGCGAGCTCGCTTGCGGTTCAACTCGAGCTCCGCCTCTCGAACGTGTTGCTTGAGCAACAGGGAGCGGTCCTCGATAGCGTCCACCACGCCATGGGCGTCAGCCTTCACCAACATATTCAATCGATTCATCAGACCCATCGTCCTCCTCCTTTCGCGAACGCTATTGTTTTTTGCTTCCCGCGCGTCGACCGTCCCGGCCCGCGGCTTGCCGCTCCTTGCTGAGACGGTTTTGTTTGGCAGCTTGATCGACCCCTGTGAACGCACCCTTGACTTCCGCTTCGAGCTGCTCCGCCTCCTCGAGACTCTCGTTCACTGCTTTGCTCTGTAGTTTGCTGTTCATCTGAGAGTTTTGTCTGCGGTAGTCGCTGATCGCTTGGATGGCCTGATCTCTTCGTCCTTCTTTCACTGCAAGCGCGACTTTTTCTTGAAGGTGGTTGTAGGCCTCTTGCAGTACAGACTGCTCCCACACATCTTTGTCCACCGAGGCAAAGAACCGATTCTCATCCGCAACACAGGCCAGAATGGGCACGTCCTCGAGACTCAGCGATCGGCTCTCACCCCCATCCGAGTAGCTCAGGGAAAAACGACCAAGCTTGTAGCTTGCGACACGATCACTGGGGACTTGCATCGTCACCCAGATATGTCGCTTTTGCCCCGAGAAGAGGCTGCCGGTGCGAAACGTGACCAGCTCGCCATTCCGTTCGAGAGGGTAACCGGCGGCATCGATGACCTTCACGTCGCTACCGGGACGCATCGTGACCAGGAGACCTGTCGCTACGGTCTCGCGCGTTGCCTGGAACTCCTGAGAAAAAACGCTCGCGAGCTCGGTCCTATCGTTCACGTAGTAATAGTTGCCGGTGCCGGCGTCGGCCAATGAGCTCATCAGAAACTCGTTGAAGTCCTCCCCTACTCCCACGGTGGAGAGCACGTGCTCCCAGCGGGTTACACGAGCGGCTCGTGCTTTCAGACCCTCGAGAGAAGCGTCGCCTTCGTTCGCCAGTCCATCGGAGATCAAAATGATGCGGGCCGCACGACCCGAGGTCCGAGAGGTCTCGACCGATCGCATGGCAACATCGATCCCCGCACTCATGTTGGTACCCCCACTCGGCTCAATCCTCGCAACCTCCCGGCGCCAGGTGTTCCACGCGCTGGGAGCCGCGAGTGCCAGGGGGATCGACAGATGAGCGGCACTGGAATAGGTGACCAGTGCAAACCGATCTTGCGGATTGAGCTGAGCGATCAACTCACCGACGGCGGCTCGGGCGTAGGCCATCTTCTCGCCTTGCATCGAGCCGGAACGGTCGAGAATCACGATGAGATCCGTGGGTACGGGGGCGATATTGAGACGGTCGCGTTCCTCCGCTTGCAGGATGAGCTCCATCTGAACGCGACCATCCCCGCCTAGAAGGACGGCGTTCTGGCTCAGCCGACCTGAGAAGGAAACGCCCCCTCCACCTGGAGCGGTAATGTGGCGACGCCCGTTGTCTCGAGGCCCGTCGCTATGCATCACGGTTCGTCCAGCCAGAGTTGCCGTCACCAATGCAGCCAAAACCAGTAGCGAAGCACGGCTGCGTTTCCATTTCATCTTTGTTTCCGTCATAGCATCCTCCTTTTTTTCTGCTCTGGTTTGTCTACCTTCAGTCTCGCACTGATATTCCCTTCGCGGTGCAAAAGGCCTGTAAAAGGAGGGTGAGAGGCTTTTACGTTGGATTTACACAGGCGACCCTTGAATCGGGTTTACAATGGACTGAGGCCCATGAACAAAGAGAAAGTTCGTATCTTGCTCGTTGAGGATGAGGAGAGCATCCGCGAGGGGCTCTCGGACGTGCTCACCTTTCACGGCTTCGCCGCTACAGCCGTCGCCTCGGGCAAGGAGGGGTTGGAACGGGCGCTCACCGGAGAGTTCGCGTTGGTGATCTTGGACGTGATGCTGCCGGGTATGAACGGTTTCGAGGTCTGTAAGAGCCTACGAGATCAGTTGCCGACACAACCGATCCTGATGCTCACCGCAAAAGGATCCGAAGACGACGTGGTCGAAGGATTCAAGCGCGGCGCCGACGATTACGTCACGAAACCTTTCTCCATACGAGAGCTCGTCGTCCGGGTGGAGGCACTGCTACGGCGGGCGGGCAAATTGAACGGCTCCGAGGCGACCTTTGATTTCGGGCGCTGGCGGGTGGATGCGGCCGAACTACGGGCCCAAGCGGGTGACCAAATCATTGACCTCACGCCGCGAGAGCTCGCTCTCTTGTCGCTTTTCGCGCGGGAGAAAGGACGCATTGTCAGTCGCAGGACTCTCCTGCAAGAGGTCTGGGGCATGGTGAACGTGGAGGATGTTCAAACACGTACCGTCGATATGCACATTGCCAAGCTCCGGAAAAAGGTCGCCCCAGAGGGCGAACCGACCATCAAAACCGTGCGCGGAGCGGGCTACAGCTTCAACGGTTGATGAAGACAATGGGCCACATGAGACACATCCGTATCGTTTTCGTCGTCTTAGCGGTGGTCCTTCTGCTTCCTCTGGGGCTCCTCTTCGACCGCACTTTGGATAGCATCGCGGCAGAGAGGGAGCTGCGGCACCAGGCGGTCGCCGAGCGCATCTTCGATGAAATGGAAAGAGAGCTCACCCGGTTTTTGCGACGTGAAGAGGATCGTCCCTTCGAACATTACCGGTTCTTCTATCTTCCCGAAGGCGGAAGCATCGACGATATCGAATTGATCGCGTCGCCACTCTCTCAGCCTGCGGAAGAAGAATTCATCATCGGCTATTTTCAAGTTGATCCCAATGGCGCAGTGGCGAGTCCTCTCCTGCCCCAAAACAAGGCGCTGGCAGAACGTATTGCTGGGTGGCGGCCCTCCGCCGACGTCGATGCACAAGTGGAGTGGCTAAGGGATATGGTCGAGGATTACTGGGATTCGAGAGGTCGCCAAAACGAGCAGCGCGCGGACTCTCAGGCCCAGAATCCCGGAACCACGGTGGCCTTGAGACAGGGCAAAGATACGGTGAAGGAATCGCAATGGCTCGACAGATATAGCTCCAGCGACGCTTTGAGCGAGCTCAACCGAGGCGCCTCGCTACGGAAGCAGCAAGCGGAGAAGGTGTCCAAGAGCGCGTCTCAGATTTATAACTTCTCCGAGGACGAGTCGGAGAATGTCCTCCAACAGGAGGCCTACGCTCAACAGGCCATACTCCCCGAAGGCGAAACCCGCGCCCCGACTCAGGAGGTCCGTGATGCGATCGAGCAAAGACTCCAAGCCAAGGCCACGGATTCGCTTGATGTCGAGCTCGAACCGATGGTTGGTCGAGTCGCCGACTCCGACCATATGTTTTTGTACCGAACGGTGCTCATCGGGTCAGACGCTTACCGCCAGGGCCTCTTGCTCGAGATACCCAAACTCGTGGGTTGGCTTTCCGAAATGGTACTCGTCGACGGCGATCTCGGGACTCATGTCCACATCTCGTCGGCTGAAGATGTCACCGAGATCGAAGGACTCGATCCGAGCGGATACGTCTACCGGCATCAGTTCGCGGAGCCTTTCGCGCCCGTTGCCGGTGTCCTGAGACTGGCCCCTCTTCCCGAAGCGGGAGGAACGTCTTACGTCTACTGGTTGGCGGTACTTTTGGGCCTCGCCGCAACCCTAGGACTCTTCGCTCTATATCGGATGGTGGCGGTGGCCGTGACCTATGCCCAACGACGGCACAACTTCGTTTCGGCGGTAACCCATGAGCTCAAAACTCCCTTGACCGCGATCCGACTCTATGGTGAGATGCTTCGCGACGGCATCGTTCCCTCGAGCGAAAAACGTCAGCAGTATTACGGCGTCATTACCGCTGAAACGGAACGACTGACCCGCCTCGTCAACAATGTCCTCGAGCTATCCCGGCTCGAGCGAAAGGATCGACCGCTAAATATGACGGTGGGTGATGTGGCCCCGCTGATTGAAGAAGTGGTCGGAGTCTTGGGCTCTCATGCCGAGCAAGAGGGTTTTCTCATACGAGTCGCGCTGGACTCGAATCTCCCATCCGTGAGGTACGACCGCGACGCTTTGTTGCAGGTGCTTTTCAACCTGGTCGATAACGCCATCAAATATTCACGCCACGCAGAGAAAAAGGAGATCACGATCTCCTGCCGGCGGAAGAAAGACGGTCTTCTGCTGAGCGTCGCCGACCGCGGGTCCGGCGTCCCACTCCATCACATGAAGGCGATTTTTCAGCCCTTCTACCGCGCCGAAACCGAGCTTACCCGCTCGTCGAAAGGGACGGGCATCGGTTTGGCGTTGGTTCGGGGTCTTGTCGATCGCATGGGCGGCTCGGTCCGGGGCGAGAATGCCCCAACGGGCGGATTCGTTGTGAGTATTTCTCTTCGAGCGGCTGTTTCTGGGTCGACGTAGAAGAACGAGCTACCGAAACATTCGAACGGCTTTTTCGAGACTAGCGCTATCGACAGCTAGGACCGCACCTGTTTTCTGGGCTTTGGTGTAAGCCGTAGCGTAGGCGTAACGCACGTCGATCTTAGCCTTGGCGAGCTTCTCAACGGCCTTTGCCAATGCTCCGGGCCTGTTCTTGAGCTCGACGTACAGCACCTCTTCCATGACGAATTTGTAGCCTGCTTTGGTGAGGGCATGTTCAGCGAGCTCCGGATTGGTCACCAACAGTCGGATGGGGCCGGTTTTCGCTGTCGTTTCGGGCGCAGAGAGGGCGAGAAGATTGACCCCCATGTCCGCGAGATCGCGACACAAGGTCGCCAAAATACCTATCCTATTCTCCAATTTGAGATTCATCTGGGTCGCCTTGGGCATCAACACCTCCATTTGATGAATTGAGACTCTAAATACAATAATAAAAAGCACTTATCAAAGTAAAGGATTTTGTCACTATTCTCATCCTGATCAAACCTCTCGCAAGAGTGGGGTCCACCCGCCCGACGCGTGCTAATATAAAGATTCTCTTTCACCTGGAAGGGAGCACAAATAAGAGACGGATAGAGCGCAGGAGGACTAGATCTCATGGCAAAGGACCCGGGGGCCGACAGAAAAGCAGTCGTTGAGCAGAAGCAGGAGACTCCGCAGGAGAACAACGGAACCCACATTCCCGGCATCGATGACGCTCCGGCCCAGAAAGAAGGCCCGGCATCATACTCGATGATACAGCCGCGAATGAGGACGATTTACGCTCAGTTCTACAAAGAAACCTACTTCGGCGAAGACAGAGTGCTGGACTCGAAAACCCAAGAGCTGATTGCTCTAGCATGCTCGCTGGTGGCCCGATGTGACGGGTGCATCGAGGGGCACATTCAGAAGGCGATGAAATACGGAGCCACGAAAGAGGAAATCAGCGAGGCCATCGTTATTGCCGTAGGGATCAACGCAGCCGCGATCGTCGACTTGACCGACAAAGCTGCCACCAAGCTCGGAGTCAACCACTTCCCTGCCAGGCCGAGTCGAGGTATCTAGGTCTAGGCGTCTGTCGGTCCGTATACTCCAAGACGCTGTGTCGAGGGATCCGGCATGTTTGTCCCTCGGCCGGCTAGGGCTTCATCCGCCGCTGACTCCACCTCCTCTATCACGTCAGCCTCTTCTCGCTCGAGAACCTCCATGTTCGTCATCTCTTCCGAGAGACGAAAATCGGCTCCGGCCAAATAGGACTCGTACATCCCGACGGGGTCGCGCTTCCCCCAGTAATCGAAGAGCTCGGGAGGCAAGATGTCTCGACTGTCACCCTCATCGTGTGTGGCGTGACCTCCCATGCGGAACGTCGTTGCGGTGAGAATCACCGGGCCTCGACCGCCCCGACATTTCTCTGCCGCCAAAGTTACGGCGCTGTAAACGTCCAGAACGTGATTGCCGTCGCATACCATGGAAGGCAAACCGTAGATCGCGCTGGAGTTTTCCAAGGGAACACAAGAGTGGATGGCGTGCGTCGTTCCCATGGCGATTTGGTTGTCCTGAACGATGACGACGAACGGTACCTTCAATGTGCAGGCGCTCGTCAGACCTTCATGAAAATCCGTGGAACGAGTCGTTCCGTCTCCCGCCCAGCTCAGGGCAATATGGTCTTGTCCTTTGATCTTGAACGCTAGTGCGATGCCGGCACATACCGGAACCAAGGCGCCCACCATGCTGATAGGGGCAACGACTCCATGCCCCAAACTGCCGAAGTGGAGGTCTCTTCCCTCGGTTGGCGAGTCTTTCGTACCCAGATATGTTTTGAACATGTCCGTGAGCTGGAATCCCATTTCATGGGAGGCACCGGCATTTCGGATCATGGGACCGACCACATCACCCTTGCGGAGCGCGTGAACGGCGCCAATCGTAACGGCTTCCTCTCCGGTGCCTAACCACGCCTTGGAGAGTATGCCCCGTCGTGTCCACCGCTTGAGCATGGTGTCGAAAAGGCGATTGCGAAGCATCCCCTTGTAGAGTCCAAGGTGCTGCTCGGAAGTGAGATCGGCGATGCGTTTTCTGCGCTCAGGATCCTTCTCGATACAATCTCCGTACTCTTGCATTACATCCGGGAGCGGAGTCCATGCGGCGTATTCCGGAGGATCGAACGCAGGGTAGCGTCTCATGAGATCTTCCTCATCAATATCAATTCCAAAATCGTCCCACTTCCGACCCTAAATGTGCAAAGACGGATGCTGACGGGACGACACTCATAGATTCTCTTGGGTTCAATCTCACGGCTGATTCTTCTTGCCATCACCAGTGTCTCAGAGTCTTTTTGTCATATGCAAAGCACGCTGCCCAGCGGGATAGATGCCCTCACCGGCAATCATGCGAAACCCGCGGCGAGAGAACAGCCTCTGCGCACGTGCGTTCGTCTCGGCAACGGATAGATGCATTTCAACGATCGGAAAAGGAGAAGGCAAGTTGGGAGCAACATCAATAGCATTTCTCAATAGGATGGTTCCGACACCCTTCGTTTGGTAGCTTGGTTTCACTGCGATCGCGAGCAGGTCGGCCACCGCCTTTTGTGCTAGCGTGGGATGCGGCTTGATGACGATCATGGTCAATCCAACTTTTTCCTGCTCCGTTTCCGCGATCCATGTGACCACTTCTTCAGAATCGAACCATTGGGTAAGGTAACCTCCGTAGCTTCCGTAGACAGTGAAGACCTCGACCGCCAGATCGTGAACAAACTCACGGTCATCGGATCGCGAAATCCGGACCTGTACTTCGGGCCGCGGGTTTTCAAGTGGATCGTTGGATTCCATCATTCAAAGAGCGCCCCAGAGACATGCCGTTCTTGGTGGGATAGTACAACGGGGAGACGGTAGGTCCAAACCGGACCTATTGGGCTAGAAAGGGCCGGGAAGCGAGCCGTCGTCCATGTTTTCGACAGAGAGTACCGGAGAGGTTATGATACGGCGCCCCTCGCTCAATAGCTCCAATCGCATTCCAATGCCGATCCAGGACATTTTCAGGAGTGTTCCGCCGTAGCTCGAGCCACAGAAGTGCACGTCCGATGGCTCCGCAAAGAAACGACCGCCTTTGACGATGGCCTTCGATTCGTGTGGATCGAGTAACGTCATTTGATAGAAAGAGTTCTGCGTCCAGATATTCAACCTGGTGAGCGGTGGGAGATGCGCCACCTCAACGCCCCGGTGCCCGGAGGTTTCTCGAGCAAAGCCATCGAGCGTGCAATGGCGGGGCACTGCAAAATGCGTCACGGATGTCGATTTCGTTTCCGCCCAGGGTGTTTTCGTCATCTTGCTCATCGGTGTCGGTCCCGTCTATCTGCCCCCAGGTCGAGATCTGCTAGTTGTCGATAAGGACTCGCGCGATTTCGTCCTCGACGTGATCTGCTCGCCATTGCCGCGAGATCCCATTCAACATCACCGAGAATACCAGAGGTTCACCCCGCGGAGAGAATGCGAATCCTGATAACGAACTGATTCCCGCCAGACTGCCGGTCTTCGCAATGACCCGTCCCATATGCTCCTCTCGACGAAAGCGACGGCTCAATGTACCGTCAACACCTCCAACCGCCAAAGAACACATAAAATCGGTACGGAGCTCCGGAATCGCATAAAGCTCCTGCAGCACTCTGACCAATATCGATGAGCTCAGATTGTTCTCATAGGATAGTCCTGAACCATCCTCGATCCGGAACTCATCGTTACGAAAACCTAGACCCACAAGGTACTCGGAGAGAGCTCTTGCGCCATTTTCGAAGCTTCCGGACTCACCCCATCGATGCGCTCCCAGAGCCTTGAGCATTTGCTCCGCAACGAAGTTATTGCTGTTTTTACCCAAGAGCTCTAGGATTTGAATGAGACGTGCCGAACGGTGAACATACAACACTTTGAGTCCGGTGTTTGGCGCGACACGTCTAACCACATTCCCGTAGAAAAGGACACCCTGTTCTTTTAGTTTCCCCAGCAATGCGGAGGCAAAGTACTGCACCGGGTCCGGGGCCACAAAGCCGCTGCTCGATTCCTCGTCTCCAGCAACGACTCTTCCGTACACCACCACTCGATCCCTTCGAAGCTTCTTGATGCTCATCCACGGACGGCCCCGAGAAGAGGTCTTGACTTGGTTGAGGACCTCGAAATAGCCGTATCCTCCGTCATGGAGGTCGGCACGAGCGCCGATTTTCTCTGAAGGCTTGGCCCGCAGTTCCACGATATTGAAGTTGTACGAAAGAGCGCTTTGGATGGGGAGGCCTTTCTTCAGGATGTTGTCGTATGACGCCGGCCCACGCAGACGATCGTCGAAAAAAGAGTCATCGAGGATCAAATCGCCGGTTATCTCGCGTAGCCCCGCCCCCGCAATGGCTGCAGTGATGGTATCGAGATCGCCCTCAGTCAGAGACGGATCTCCCGATCCTTTGACGTAGAGATTGGATTTGAGAATACCTCCCTCGAGTGGTCCATCGACGAGGAACTCGGTTTCGAATCGGTAGTTGGGTCCCAAATAATGAAGGGACGCTGCTATCGTGACCAGCTTCATCCCCGAAGCGGGTATGAATTTCTTCTCGGCGTTGTGCGAGTAGACCGTCTCTCCAGTTTCTACATTCTGAACGAGCACGCCAATCGCTCGGTTGAGGCGAAATTTACGACGAACTTGGTCGAGTCTCTTGCCGAGGTCATTAGTCAGATCACTGGCAAACAGCAGGCTTGGTAAGAATAGGATGAGAAGAGCCCATCGTGAACGCGAACTCATAGCCCCAGAAGTCCTTTCAAGGTATACCTCTCCCCCCTTGACACCTATTATCCGTCATTTGCTCCTCTGACTCCACAAGGAACTTCCGCCTATATGGATACTCCCCTACCACACGGTTCAGCCTCGACGCTCTCCCGGTCATTCTGTTCGTTCCCTCGCGCGACGTCGAACCGGGCAGGGCTCAACCTTTTCGGGCGACAATAATGAGGTCTTTCGAGGAGCCCTTCACAAATGGATGGCGGCCATAGTCACCATAGGTCTCGACTCGGGAGAAACCAGAAGCACGGAAAAGTTCCAGCAGGGTGTCTGGATGGACGACAAAAACCTCTCGACACGTGACTTCAGAGCTCCACTGATCCTTTTGGTTCTCCAGGCTGACCCAATGGATGAAGACCCGTTCGTCTGCCCGGATGAAGGATTTCACGAAAAGATACTCTTCGTCATCCTCTTCGACGTGCCGCAACGGTGTTGTGGTGACGGTTTCTTGTGCAACCACCGAGAAGTCGACCGTTTGAGTAATCGCCACTCCCCCGGACTTGAGGGCTGCAGCAAACTGCCCAACAACCTCTCGCAGTGTGCGCTCATCAGCAGCAGCAGACAAAGCGTTTCCAAGACAAATCAAACCGTCAAATCTTGAATGGAGATCTTCGGGAATCGCCTCGAATCTTCCTTCGACGAACGACACTTCCAACTTCTCTTCCTGAACCAAAAGGCGCGCCCTCTCGAGCATCTCCGGACTCGAGTCCAGCCCCATGACGTCGAAACCTTTTTGGGCGAGAGCCATGGCGTGACGGCCGGGACCACAGGCACAATCAAGGACGTTTCGGGCGTCCGCAGAGCGAAGCTCTTCGTCGAGGAACGGCACCTCCCGAGCCAATCGAGTCCCCCATGGGACATAGCGCTCGTACCGTGCGGCTATTCGGTCAAAGGGATCGGGAGACTTGTCCTTGTGCGAGTTATCCATTAGATTTCCCCTTTGGAAACGGAGATTCTTATCATTTCATACAAAAACGACGGTTCCCACCCGATTCAAGAGAAGATCCCCACCCTGTTCGAACAAGCATGGAAACTCGCCCGTTGGCCGGCATTCATATCGCTGTTCGTGACGTTAGCCCGTTTCTTCTCCGAAAGAGCGAGGATTCCTTCCGGAGTGTCCTTTTTCATCGGCATCTTCTGGCTCACACTTTTCGTAGGCATTTATTTGGGCATCCGGTTGACTGAAAACGAACGGCCCTATGCCCCTTTGTTTCTCAGCCTTGCTGTTTTTGCTTTCCTGTCCCGCCTACCCGGCGTGGTGCTTTGGTGGGTAACAAGGACCTTCAGTCTAGGGACCCACTATGATGTCTTCGAAGGTTGGGCCCAGGCGGTGGGTGCCGAGCTGGTGATAGGAGTGGCTCTCCAGGTCATATCCGCTGGCATCCTGGGTATCATCGCCTTGCACCTCAGCAGAAGACTCCCAGAAGAGCTCTCTTGAAATCTTACCCGAGCTCATTAGAACGGCCAGAAAGCAGCAACCATCAACACCGCAAATGCGGTGGACATCACTGCCTCCGAGTAGCCGATGTGAGCGATCTTCCGGGGGACTTTCTTGTCCGCCAAGGCCCAGATTGTTTTGACCAACGATAGAACAAAGGGCACGACGGCAAGGGAAGGTACTCGTTGAAGCAAAGCCCCCCATCCCACGATGAGGAGAACAAATGAGCTGTACAGCAATGCCTGCGAAGCCTCTCTAGATGTCCACGGGAGGACGCCCTCTTTCATTTGCCGCACTCGAAGCCTGACATATGGAACGCTCCCACCAAAATAGAGAAACGCCAAAGCCCAGAGCAGAAACCCGATACCGCCCCAGTACCCGGTACCCGCACTCCAAACGACTCCCGCTGCAGACGTCAGACCAAGGATGCCCAACCATTCTCCTCGTAGACTCCTTTCTTTCCTCCGAAAGACCAGTGTGACATAGATTCCCGTCAAAACCGCGCCGACGGCTCCCCAATAGAACAAGACAGTCAAATCCCAACCCACGATGGCTATCCATCCCGAAACAGCGGCCCCGACAAGCAAACCGAAACTGGTCCAAGGTAAGCGAATGGGGATTTCGTGCTCACGCCGGCGGAAAGCTCGAGCCAGTTGTTTCAGCCCCTGCATGGCGATGAACACCAAGAACGAAGATAGGCTCACCAACAACACAGGAAGACGGAACGTACCGGCAACGAGTGCTCCAATCAACACGCAGTGACCCAACATGAACCAGGCACCGTGTTCCTTGGGTACGGGGGCGCTTCTTTTTCGCTGAGTTTGATTTTCAGACATTTTCCTGGTTTCGGGTGAGTCTCTGATGCATGGAAGACTCTCCCCTAATTAGCCTCAAAAATACACCTTGAAGGCCCACCAAACGGTCGGAGGGACGAATCCGTATTCACTCTGGAGCTCGCCATCATCGTCCAGCCCTGGACCAAAACCATACATTCCACCGATTTGAACGACAATGTTATGAGTGGCCGACCACTCACCCGTCGTTTGAAGAAGCGTCGACGGGTCCCCCCAGTTGGTGAGAACGGTGCCGGAGAGGTTGACAAGGGGGTGGGCCTGCCAGCCGAGAGAAACACCGGTGTAGTAGCGCCCCAACGAGGTCACCTCTCCTCGCCGTACGCGATCGGACTCGGCGATGCGTCGGTAGCCCTTCGGCGATGTGGCACCGAACCCGTTGAAGTGGGCTTCGATCGTGAGGTTCAGGTAGGAAGACAGTTGACGATCGATGCCGCCGGAGGCTCTCAAAAAGCTCTCTCGGTCGATTTCGGCATCTTCCTCATCTCCCGACTTTGTGAAGGCGGCTTCCGCCCTCAACCCGGTTCCAGAGACATCGGACGTCAGAAATCCACCAAGTACCGTATCCGTGTGAAATCGACCCCCCATATACCCGAGATCAGAAGACCCTCGGTTGAACCTTCCTAAGCTTGCCAGACTGAAGTCCTCTGGAAACCTCCTTCCTTGTCCGGCCGTAACGACTTCAACCTCCGAAAAATCTCCCAAAGCTACCGTCAATCGGATGGCATCGATTCCCGGCTTGTACTCTCGATCGATGCGTTCTGGAGCGAATGGAGCAAAGAGGTCCAGAACGGGCCAGAAGTAGTTCACTCCCCACGTCATGGTTTGCCGCCCCACGACCAGACGAAACGAGGGGCGATCCCATTGAACGTTCAAACGGTCGAGCTCGAGAAGAGCTGCCACATCTTCGCCGATGGTGAACTCGTACTCGAGATCGAAATAGCGTCGTGTCGTGCCTGTCGCAATGGAGGTCCCGCCGCTTTCTGCCGGCGAGGTCATTTGCAGGACTCCGTCGACTTCGAACTTCAGCTCATCCGTCCAGATGCTGTCGACCTTCAAACGACCCACGCCGAACTCCGAGTGGTTTCTCCCACCGGGAATATCTCCAAGGTAGAAGAACTGGAAAAAACGAGCGTCACCGGTGACAGACGTCTCCGCCGATTCCACCTGCATGGGCCACACCAGCAACAAAGCGACGAAGGCGAAGCTTCGCAGGTTCACCACCCGATCACTGGATGTTTGCCAAGGTGCTTTCATTGCGCGTATGCTACCTCGCCAGATTGGTCTTTTGCGAGATTCCCATTCAAATGCATTAGCTGGAGGAACGATCGACATGAAGAAAAAGATCAGCCGACGTGATTTCATGCGTACAAGTGCTGCCGCTGGACTAGCCGCGGCGACACCGACATCGCTACTCGGGAGAGCTCCCACGATGCTCGTTCCCACGAACGTCAAACCGGTCGTCGTATCATCGCGCAACGGGAACGTCTATAAGAACGGCGGCAAGTTGACCTGCGTCGAAACAGCCTTCGAAAAGATGACCACGGGGGAAGATGTCCTCGATGCGCTCATTGCAGGGGTGAACATCGTCGAGTTGGACCCGGAGGATACGAGCGTCGGGTACGGCGGTTTGCCGAACGCCGACGGTATCGTTCAACTGGATTCGTGCTGTATGCACGGACCCAAGAAACGGGCAGGCGGTGTTGCGGCCATTCAAGGAGTCCGCACCCCGTCTCTCGTTGCCAAAGCCGTCATGGAGACGACGGATCATCATCTCCTCGTCGACAAGGGAGCCCAGGATTTCGCACGGAACCTAGGTTTCACTATCGAAGACGATTTGAACACCGAAAAATCCAGGTCGCGCTGGCTGGAATGGAAGCGCCGCGTAGATCCCGACCATTACCTCGACCCCACGAAACGTCAAGCGGCAGCCGATCGGGCGAGATGGCAGATGATCCGCGAGGGACTCGTGGACGAGGAGGACGTCTGGGGAACCATCAACTGTGACGGTGTCAACAGCAATGGCCAGGTCTGTGGCGTCACGACAACGAGCGGACTCGCCTGGAAGATATCCGGTCGTGTGGGCGATTCCCCTATCCTCGGAGCCGGTCTCTACGTCGACGGAGCGGTCGGAGCGGCCGGTTCGACAGGTAGAGGAGAAGCCAACTTGTACAATCTGTGCTCCTATTTCATCGTGGAAGAGATGCGACGCGGCAAGCATCCCAAGGATGCGGGTCTGGAAGCGCTGAGGCGAGTTCAGACAAACACCATCGAGAAAAGACTGCTCAACGATCGCGGTCTCCCGAACTTTGGATTGAGTTTCTACGTCTTGAACGCCAAAGGTGATTTCGCCGGGGTAGCCATGTATGCGCCTTCGGAGAGTTCGCAATACGCGGTTTGCACTGAGAACGGAGCCGATTTGCTACCGCTAGAACCGCTTCTCGACGGTAGCCCCCAGGACTAGAGCACACTGAGATTGGCCGGACCTAGAGTTGAGATGTACGGCACTTCTCACTAACGGGATCTGGCTTCTACATGATGGGCCAGCCGGTCACCGGATCTCTCCATAGGCTGGTCCCGAAGCCATTCGTCCAGATATAAGGAGGTGGACCAGAGTTTGGGCCCGATAGACTGCCCGGCGGGATGTGAAAAGTGCCCAAGTAAAAGATCCCCTTGATCCGCTTCCATCGTTTGAGCTCGTCAGAGTACTCGTGAAGCTCTCGAGGATCGTATTTGTAATTGAGATCGAACGATGGCTTTTTCGCTTCGTCCTTTCTCTTCCTGGCTTTGTCTTTGGCCGACAAGCCAGGCGCTAGTAGGGCCAGCAATGAGAGGGCGACGAGGAACCGTTTCATTTGTTCCAAATCCCGCTTTCTTCGACACCAATGGGGCCGATTGCATTCTGGCTTGCTGAACCAACCCTGTCAAGTTGACGAAACCCGCCGCTCGGGCGACAATCATCTCAAGTTTTCCTTTTTCTTAACACACGAAAAAAGGGGTTTCCGTGACCGTTGAAGAAGAACGGAGGATAGCCGAAGAATTCAAGGCGGCTATGGTGGAAGCTATCGAGAAGTTCTTCGATACGCACTTGAGGCCGGTTCCGCCCACTTCGTCGACCGTGATTCCCGAACGTCGACTCCAGCTCTCAACGGCGGTGATTCTCATCGAGATGACCCGAGCTGATCTCGACATCAAGGAAGAGGAACGTCGTGCGGTAACGGAGGC
This sequence comes from uncultured Acidobacteriota bacterium, assembly GCA_963697355.1. Taxonomy (GTDB): domain Bacteria; phylum Acidobacteriota; class Vicinamibacteria; order Marinacidobacterales; family DATDRI01; genus CAVONV01. The sequence goes on along the minus strand of CAVONV010000008.1, from coordinate 126,243 downwards.
CATCCAGCGCACCCTTAATCTGACACCCGAGGAAACGACGGAGATTGTCGATCTCGCAGAGAAGCAGGTCGAGCGTTCTGTCCCGCTCTATCTCTTAGTCCGCCTCATCGACCGAGAATTCACGTTCGAACAAAAGAAGTTGTTGATCGAACAAATGTGGCGAGTTGCGTTTGCAGATGCGCAGATTCTCGCGCACGAAGAATATTTGATTCGAAAAGTCTCTGAGCTTCTGAACGTTCCTCTTGCCGACTTCTTGGAAGCCAAGATCCGCGCCCGTGACGCATTCAAGTGAACCGTGAGGCAAAACCTCGAGGTACCGTAGGAGTTTTCTTAAATGTGAGGGCTTTATCCCACATACGAATCGAGGCCTATCTCGTAAGTCCTTTTCTATCAATTTGTTGCTATGCACGCGTGCAGACGACTATGGGAACGATCTTTGCATGTTCTTTGACAGAATGAAGAACGAAGCTACAACGGAGCGGCGTCGAGAACCACGGGTGAAGCCCCAAGGACCCGTCCCGGTGCGCATCCTTTGCCCTAGCCAAACGGTTGAGGGACATCTCGAAGACATCAACAATGCCGGCGCGTTTGTTGCGACCCTCACCGAGTTGAACAAAGGCATCCAAGTTCTCCTGGAGATCGAGATTCCTGGTGAATTGGGCGGGAAACGACTTCCTGCCGTCGTCGTGCGGCGCAGGGCCGAAGTTCGTCGGCCGAGCCGTATTCTCCCTCCCGGTCTAGGATTGAAGTTCGTTGCTCACACCGAAGAAGAGCTCGACCTCATTCACCAAACCGTCACAACGATGCTGGCCGTCGATTTGTTGGGACATGGCAACCCGAATAACATTGAGGACAACCCAAACGATACGGTCGCCTACGGTCGTCCTTTCTATCGTCCCGACTCAGACCCACACTCCTAACAGCCCCCTTTGTCTCGGTGAGCCAATCCCGAGCAATGGGAGGCCATCTCGCCATTGGTCCTTCCGTTCTTCTTGATTCCGCGTTAACATCCGAGCGAGATGATTAGGTTCCAGGCCCTTGTGATGTCCTTTCTTGTCACCGTAACTGCCGGCTGTCACGACGATTCGTCCCCTATCCGACCGGAAGTCGCGCGAGAAACTCCGGGGCCCTCTCAGCCGACAACCGCCAAACTCATGCCCTTGGGAGACTCGATCACCCAAGCCGACAGCCAACACGATAGCTATCGCCGCCCGTTATGGCTGAAATTGAAATCGGCGGGATTCGACATCGATTTCGTTGGCAGTCAATCCTCCCATCACCGCGGCCTCCCTCCAAACCAAAACTTCGATATGGATCATGAGGGCCACTGGGGTTGGCGTGCCGACGAGGTTCTCGACCGCATCGGGGAATGGGCTGCTACCGAGCCCCCCGACATTGTGTTGGTTCACCTGGGAACCAACGACGTGCTTCAGTCCCAGAGTACAGGGAGCACGATCGACGAGATCGGACAGATCATCGATCGGATCCGTACTGCCAAACCCGGTGTCACGATATTTCTAGCCCAGCTCATTCCGGTAGATAACGCCGGCCGAAACGCGGCCATTCGGTCCCTCAACGAGGAAATACGGACGCTTGCCGAGTCGAAAAACAGTGAACACTCACCCATTCGTGTCGTCGACCAGTTTTCCGGATTCGACCCGAAGCTGGATACCTACGACGGACTCCACCCCAATTCAGGCGGCGAAGAAAAAATGGCCCAAAACTGGTTCTCCGCCCTCGAAGAAATACTCACATCTAACTAGCCCTAATGCGATGAATTGCTTGCAGGGGAGAAGCGAAAAAAGGACCAATCCCTTTTCTACATAAGTTTAAGTAGGTTTGCTGGACTCGGATTAGGGTTAGCTGTGCCGGTACCGCGGAGTCTCGAACACAATAGACAACCGACCCGACAGACACCAAACCTACTGGCGCTGAATCTTCTCGGGCTTCAATATAAGATGGGCAAACTCTCAACTCGAGGAGGAATCGCGTGAATCGTCAACTCATTAGCGTCCTAGGAATCTTTGTTCTTCTCATCGGGTGCCGCCCCGCAGTGGATTCGGGGTCGGGATCCGAAGAGTCCGTCATCTTTCTCGTCCGTCACGCGGAAAAAGTCGATGAGAGTGACGACTCACCCCTCACGGAACAAGGTCAACGCCGGGCAGAAAAACTGGCTGACCTGTTGCGAGACTCCGGTGTACAAGCAATATTTAGCTCCGATTTCGTACGGACGCGTTTGACGGCGGCACCCCTCGCGCGGGAGCTCGATCTGGAAGTTGAAATCTACGACCAGCGGAATCTCGACGCTTTTTCCCAGCAACTTCTGAGTCAACCCGGACGATACCTAGTGGTCGGACATAGCAACACGACACCGCAATTGGCGAAACTCCTCGGAGGAGTCCCCGGCCCCGATATCGAGAGTCTCGAATACGATCGCCTTTATGTGCTCGCGCATCGACGTGGCACCGATCCGACGACCGTCGTTCTACGTTTCAACCCGTGAGCCCGGGGGAGCCCAAACGGTTGAAACGACTCCACACTCGGAATGCTCTTTTCCCCGGCCAGCCAGAACAGACTGTATTCTCGAATTTGCCCTACCAGGGATCGGCAAGGCCGCGGAACTGCGCATCGGAAACGATGACCCTCATCAAGGTCGTTACGTGGTCCCTCTCCGCGTCAATCATCTTTTGTAGCTGATGGCTCTCTCCGAGCATCTCTTTCAGGGACTGATAATAGAAGAGGGTCGATCTTTCGAATGCCAGTGCTTTGCCGAGGGCATCAGCGGGAGATTTGATCTCTGCCGTATCGGCGAGCGCCTTTTTGTCGAAAAACTGCGACATGGCTGCCGCTCTCAAAAGCAACCCTGCATCGTCTTGACCGACTTCGTTCTTCTCGGGCGGCACTTCGTCCAATAGCCTGCGGAACTGCGTCTCGTGGGCCTCTTCATCTTGGGCGAGTTGCTGAAAGACTCTTGCCACTTCTGCTTCTCCAGAGAATTTGGCGGCAATTTCTTTGTAGTATTTCGCTCCCAACTCTTCAGTGGTAACGGCCATCTCAATGGCTTTCCTCAGTGTTAGATTTTCCATGGTATTGCTCCGTCTAATGTAATGCCTTATAGCCAAATGGGTGCCGACAATATCAGTTTCGACTTCCTTCTTCAAGATTGGCGACAGTCTGTGAGCCGAACCGCCCCTCATTCTTGATGGGAATCTCAATCGTGAAGGTCGAACCCTCTCCCAACTTGCTGACAACGTTTATGTTCCCCTGATGCTCATCCATGATCTGATAGCAGATCGACAAACCCAAACCCGTGCCTACGCCGACTCCTTTTGTCGTAAAGCCTGGGTCGAATACACGTTGAATGTGCTCCGGCGGGATACCCACACCCGTATCCGAGATTCTGATAACAGCTCGATCTCCCTCCATCGTGGTCTCTATGGTGATATGCCCCTCTTCTTTTATCGCTTGCGTCGCATTTGACAGCAAAATCATGAAGACCTGGTTCATCTTCTTGGGAAAGCAGACGACCTCCGGAAGGGAACCATATCTCTTGGTCAATTTGATGCGCTCACCCAACCGAGAACGAATGAGCGTCAAAGTATCGTTCAATCCTTGGTGCAGATCTGCCGACTTCCACTCGGCCTCGTCGAGTCGTGCAAAACTACGAAGACTGTCGACGATCTTGATAACACGCTCAGCGGCACCGAGGTTCACCCGATTCAAGGTGTCGAGTTGGTCTAAAAGCTGCACCATCTTCTCCCGGCCTCCCTCGTCGGAGTCGGAAAGCACACCCAAGCCCTCATTGAGCTTTGTCACCGCACGAGCCGTAATCTGAGCGTTGCTCTTGATGGCGCCCATAGGAGTATTCAGCTCGTGAGCTATTCCGGCGACAAGTTCACCGAGAGAGGCCATCTTCTCCGTTTGAACGAGCTGAAGCTGGGTTTCCTGAAGCTTGCGGTTGCGCCGCTCGAGCTCCCTGAAGTCCAGAAATCGCCGGTAACCCACCGAGAAGGCACCAGCAAACTCACTCATTGTCTGAATCTCGTCTTCGGTGAACGGGTCCGGCCCCTCTCTGCCAAGAGAAAGCATTCCGTGTGTGAAAGGAGCATGCACAACACCCTTTGTGACCTGCGACGTCTTGAACTCAGTTGAAGTCTTTTTGAGCTCGTCCCAATACTCAGACGACTCCCCCGCCTCGTAGTTGCGCGAATAGACCTTCCCCTTCTCCCATGAAACCACGATGTCTTCGAGCTCTTTGACGCCGGAAAGAGGTAGCTCCACATAGGGTAGTGATGGGCTCCCCTGTTGAAGCCCGGCCGTCTCATTTCCATTCTCGTCGGTAGGACCGACGGCTGACGCGAGATAAGTCCTCGAGACTGATTTGTCTTTGTCGAAAATGATGATTCCGCAAAAAGAGAACCGAAACCCGAGTCTCTGAAGCTCTTTCCGAACGAGCTGTATCACCTTGGCCAAGTCAACACTTCTATGCATGAGAAAGACTTGCTTAACGACCTGACTAACGGCGCGCCCCCTCAACAGCTCTCGGTTTTGCTCCTCCAGAGTCATGCGCTCGATGGCCTCGAACAACTCAGCAGGGCGCATTCGCACGTTTCCATAGGCCATCTCATACGTCCACCGGACGATCCCATATCGGTCGACGAGTACGGCTGTCGGAAATGCGATGTCCTTCCCGAGGTAGCCCTTCTTGTGACGGATGTTGAGCCGGTCCAACAGTTCTCCTTCCTGATCGGAAAGAAAAATGAAGCGGGCTCCAAGGCTCTTCCGGAATTCAGCCGACACATCGGGTGGGTCAACACTGATGGCTACGATTTCTACTTCCTTGGAAGTGATGCGGTCATAAAAGTTACGGAGCTGCCCGAGCTCTGCTGTGCAAAAGGGTCACCAATGTCCACGATAGAAGAGGTAGAGAGCCGATTGTTCTCCGGTCAACCGGCGTGAATCGAAAATCTCTCCGTCGGAATCAGGAAGGGTGAACTTGGGAAAACCTTGTCCTACTTTGAGACGTATTCCACCCCGAGGGAACACCGCCCCAAAATGTATGTACCAGACGAGAAGGCTGAGGCTCGAGAGCGAGAGACAAAGCACCGCTATGGTTACCCATGAGGGATCGCGGACGACGACGTACAAAGCCAGTCCGGTCGAGGTTCCCAAAAGCGCATAGTGTTCCAGGGGTACCCGCCGATAGATACCCGCGCGTAGCGCCACCATGTAAGTGATGATGCTGAACACAAGGACCAAAAAGGCAATGAGTACAAGCATGACCGTCACCGATTCCCAACACGTATGATAACCAAAATCGAAAGCGGAATGTGCCCCTAATCCAAGACCGATTACAGTGAACTCGTTTGCAGAAAAACAGGGGCAGTGACCGATGAATCAGGGAATTCGTCCGAATCCATGAAGAAGCCGACTCTTCATGGCAGCTATCGTTTTTGCAGAAGCACAAAACCTGATTTCTCCCGTGCCCGTTTCCGTTCCCCCGCCCGAGCCCGATGGGTTCCCATTGAAAACCATTGGTATCGCATGTGCCACAGACCTGCGTTTTGGTGCTTCGGGCAAGGGCACGGGCGCGGGCCGGGGACAATCGATCGTTCCGAAGAGTCATCCGAAACATGAAGATAATGAATCTTCATGTCAAGTTTTGTCTGTCAAGGGAAAGAGCGAAAAAAAGGGACCCGTCTCCTTTTTCTTTCCGCCATTTGCCTAGGGTTCATCGATCCTTGTCAGGACGAGGAACAGAAGCGGTGATACAGAGGCACAAGGTTTTAGTGTACGGTATCCTCTTCGTTCGAGCCTTCCTGGTCGAGAGTGGCGAGTACCGCGTTGACTCCTTGCTGTTCGATGCGGGCAAGTATCTCGAAGAATTTCTGCTGGTAGCGGCGGATACTGTTCCTGGCTGGGGCACCAATCTCGGTAAAACTGAGACCGACGCCGGCTGGGATTTCGGCGGAATCGTGCTTCATATCAGTCGTTCGCCACCGAACGGAGGCAACAACCTCGTACTCACCCAATCCCCAAGGGAGGGCAAACCGAAGCTCGAGCCGGTCTCCCAGCTTCAAGCTCTCTTCAGTAGCCAAGAAGGCCCCTTCTTCACTAAGGTTCGTCATGTAACCGTACTTCCGCCCACCTTCACCGGCGAACTCCGTACGAACGACGAGCGGGCTCAAGCGGTCTAGTTTTCGTCTTTCCGACATCGGAAACCACCTCCTGGCTCCTCGGTCCCGTGGATACCCCTCGCGCACGACCGAAGAAGCCAAATGGTTCTATCGTCTTCCTAAATTGTTCGAGTACTTATTGATAGTGTAACACAGGCTGGCGTCCCGCGCGGTCCACTCTCGAGCCAATCCGGTTACGCCTGGTTTCCTTGTTTCACCGACCTGTTACGTCATCGCCTCCAGCCTGGAGCACGGCCGCCAGCAGCGATGACTCAGGTTGCGCGCCAACCATTTCTATCCGGTCGTCCACGATAATCTGGGCACTCCCGAAACAGCGTATCTTTGAGCCAAATCGGGGAATTCTTGGATTTCGATGACGTCGGCAGTAATTCGGGCACTCTCGACCGCCATTTGGTGGGCCAACCTGGCCACAGAGGGACAATGTGGTCACATGGGTGTGGTGAAAACTTGAATATGGACATCCTTTTTGAGGGTTCCGAGGGATTCTCTACTATCTTCGGAAAGGGACGTAGTGCCTCTGGAAACATCGAACAGGTCATCTAGAAAAGCAGGAAACTCGAGTCCTGCGGGAATTCCGAAAAACCGCACCTTGCCCCTTGCAAGGCCTTCAATGAGAACGGCGGGAATTCGATATATCTTGAGCTCTGAGGCTTGGTCCGAGTCTTCATAGAAATCATGAACATCTAGGAATACCTTCTCGGAAAGCGCGCTGATTCTCTCGGAGGAGCTCGCCCGTGTCCTTGCAGGTCACGCACTCTCTACCTGGAATGACGATGGAACTGTCTTTCGTCGTAAAGAAGACTAACTTGACCTCGTTGGAAACTCCCTTTCTAAGAGCTTCTCGTAGTTGCTGTGTGCTGGCCTCGGACAGTAGGGACATCGACCTTACTCCTCGAATGATCCTTTCGCCTCAGCTCGTTCTCCGCCTCCCTGTCGAGCTCGCCCGGCGTAGCTACGGATGACCTTCAGTATGTCGAGAGTGGTGACGATCCCCACGACAATATCCTGATTAGTCACGATGAGACGGTGGATACGTCCCCCGATCATGGTGTCCGCCATTTCGGCAATGCTGGCATCCTCAGAGACCTTGAAAATCAGCGGCGTCATGATATCGCGTACCATTAGCCCATCGCCCTCCTCGACGTGAAACTCACGAAGCTCTGATTCATCAATTTGGTCTTCCCAACCTCGAAGGTAGTAGCTCGATTCCATTGTTTCTCTAACTGCGGCTGTTCTGCCCCGGCTGGCACTTGTTCGAACGATATCGGTCTCAGACACGACCCCTACGAGCCTGCCGGTTTCATCGACGACGGGCACCCCCGTGATCATATTCGTCGTCAACAGGTTGGCAAGTTCTTGAACGGTCATGTCTTCCTCGGCCACGATGACGTTCTTGTTCATGATGTCTTTTGCGATGAGGTCTTTCATGGAACCACTCCTTAAGGCTTCTTCTTTTGAAGGTGGCCACGGCAGCATTCACAAATTTGGCGACAATCGGACTGCCCCATCTGTTTCACGACCGGGATCAGTATAGAATAGTTCCTCGTATCTTGAAACCACAGGCTGCCAAACAGCCCCGATGCGACAAGACATCGAGCCAGCGGGAGCCTTGATACAGATAACAGCTTTTACTGGAGCATTTATGAGGAAACGCTCGACGTCTTTGGAGGGTGTCCATCTTCTCCAGGCAACAGTATTTGAGGACGATCGCGGAGAGTTTGCGGAGGTCTTCAAGAGCAGCACTTTCGAAGATCTCGGTCTCCCGACACGATTCGTGCAGGACAACGTCTCCGTGAGCCACCGTGGGGTGGTGAGGGGGCTTCATCTTCAAGTCTATCCTTATGAGCAGGGGAAGCTGGTGACCTGCCTACGTGGCGCGATATACGACGTTGTGATCGATCTGCGACCGACATCGGCGTCCTTCGGAAAATGGATTTCTGTAGAGCTTTCCGAAGCCAAGTTAGAGGCGCTATACGTACCGGAAGGGTTCGCCCACGGCTTCCAGGCGCTCGAGGATCAAAGCCGAGTTTTCTACAAATGCACCAACGTGTATTCAAAGGCTCACGAGGAAGGCATTATCTACAACGATCCGGAATTTGATATATGTTGGCCGCTTCCATCACCTATTGTGTCATCCAAGGACCTCGAGCTCCCCTCTTTCGAGGACTGGAAACGAAAGAATCAAATGGACCGAGTCTGCGGAGAATAAACATGGACATAGGACGACCCATCTCTTCATTGAGACTATTTTTTCTCGCTTTGACCATTTCAACGTCGATCGCGGCCCAAGAGCCTGTGCAGTGGGACGTCCCACTGACATTTCATACATTCTCGATCGCCGCCGTAGACCCATTTACGGGAGAGGTAGGTGTGGCGGTGACGACCCGCAACGCCTGCGTGGGCAACGGTGTACCTTGGGTCAGAGCGGGTGTCGGCGCCGTGGCAACTCAAGCACGCACCAGGACCGAATACGGGGCAGAGCTCCTGGACATGCTCGAAAAGGGGTTGACCGCCGAAGAAGCATTGGGAAAAGCCCTAGCGCTCGACGACGACCGAGCATTCCGCCAAGTTGGAGTCATCAGCATAAAAGGCGGAGGGGCTCAGCATACGGGAGACGAAACAAATCCTTGGGCCGGACAGCGCTCCGGCCCCGAACTTCGTCACTCAGGGGAACCTTCTCGAAGGTTCTGAAGTGCTCGATGCCGTCTCGCGGTCTTTCACGGAAACCGAAGGAAGCCACCGTCATCTTGCGGACCGTTTGATCGAAGCCCTTGCGGCGGGACAAGCCGAGGGTGGAGATGCCCGAAAAGGACGGATCCAGTCTGCAGCTGTCATTGTCGCCGATCCGACTCCGGGCCGCGCTCGTCGCCCAGACAAAGTAACGGTCAACATCAACGTCTGTGAACATCCCGAACCCGTGAATGAGCTCAGGCGAATATACGATCGCGTTTCCGAAACTCTTGGTTTTCGTTCTTTGCAGCAGTTCGTCGGGCGAGATGTTTGGCAACTCAAGTTGATTCTCCACGCTCTTGGCTGACCACCGAACCGATCAAGAGACACTTGAACGCACTCCTGACTCTTTTTTGTATTCGCAAGACACCGTCGACGCCGTCGAGTCATTTCGCAAAGCCCAGGGCCTATCCACATCCGATAGCGGTTCCCCTCCAGGACTCGTTGACTCGGAGACCATCGAGCGACTATGGGAAGCTCTCGACAACGCCGGCAAAGCGGACGAGGTCCGAAAGCAAATCCGGGAAATCACCGTCGTTACGCGCTGATTCCACTTCGACGCATAGCCTTGGGGGGCACACCCAAGGACAGTTACGCCTTGAACCTGAGGCGGTGAAGCATCAAGAAGAAAGGCCACACTACCAGATCCTAGTTGCGTAGCACGGTGTTCTTTGCGACTTTGCGCCCCCGCGACTTTGCGTTGAATTCTTCCTCGCTGAGTTCATTTGCGGCTTCTTTTTCCGAGTCGGGGCCTAACATTCTATCTCGGTCATCTCAGGGGCGTTGCCATCGTATCCGTACAGCTTGATTCTGAGTGAACGGGCGCGAATGGTCTCGAATGTAAGAGACTGCTTTCCGTCGCTTGGGTCATCGATGAGACTCAACACGAGCTCGGAAACAAAGGGCCAGTCGCTGGGGTTTTTCCATCTACTCCCCCATTGGCCTTCCTCGTCCATCATTTCTACATCTACCGCTGTCACGGGTATGCGGGGTGTTCTGCCGTAGTGAATTCGAATTCCAGACACCTCTCTAGGCCCCGGTAGTCGAACTTCGACGGTGGCCACGTTCACACTCGATTCCCAACTCGAGCTGATGTTCCCATCGAAAAGCGCAGCGGGCCGTCCCTTGACGTCGAGCACCCGCGCCGGAGAGGACTCTCGCTTTTTAATCGTGGAGGGCGTCACCTCAAGGACGATGTCCCGCTCGAAAGAACCTACAGGTCTCAGTTGATTTTGGTAGTGCTCCAAGTCGTCCAGTAAGCGCGTCAACCTGCGATTGTTCCTTCGGTAGGCACCGAGATGTACAACGGCATACTTGACGCGAAGTTGCCTCAGCAAGCTCAATGAATCCCCCGATGGGAAACGTAGGAATATCTCCCTCATCCAAACATGGGATTGGGGAATGAAACCGCTGTCTCCATTCAGCATGGGCCGGAAACTATGATGGCGCGACCAGAACATGTAACGCGTATCCATTCTCTTGAAGGGCAGCTCAACGATGATTCCAGGCTCGGCCTCTTCTTCAAGCCAATGATAAACCCTAGGGGAGCGATCTTCGAACCGAGTGAGCTCGAGAGGGACAACCGTCATCTCTCCAACGAACGTCGCGACAATGACCATCGCAATCGCCCACCGCCGTTTGGACACAACCCTATCGAGCCACCAGCTCAGGGCAAAACCTGAAAGAACCGTCAACGACAAGAGCGGCAATAGACCAAATCGAGTCAGAGCCCTGAGTCCTCGAAAGAAAACGATATGTTCGTACAGAAAGGGATACAGGGGGCCGTGAGGCCCCAGCGACACCAGAAAACCAGCCGAGCAGAATTCCGAGGTAGCACACTAACGTGGCCCTCGGACCAGGGGCTCCCGCGCGACCTGTGGCAAGCACCCAAATGCCAACTCCTCCAAGGACGAGAAGCGTGATACCCGGAAAAAGAAAATCTGTCACCTGTTCCTCAGGCAGGACCGTTCCTAGGAGGCTACGATAGAGTCGACTGGCAGATGCCAAATAGCTCATTGGCGTTGCTGACAACGACCCTATTCCCTCCAAGTCCCATTGGACGCCTAAAGTCCGATTGACCCAAAGATAAGGACGCACGAAGGGATACAAGACTGCGGCGACGGTTGCGAAGGCCAAGATCAAAGATGCCCACTGAGCCAGCTCCAGACGGCGGATTCCCTGGACAATGAAGACCGCGAGAGCGACACCCAACGCCACAGAGGTTATGGCGGCGAGATAGGTGCCCGACAAAGCCTGAAGGAGAAAAAAGGCGGCAAGACCCCATGCCCAACGTTTGCGACCTTCAGAAAAAAAACGGTGCAAGCAGGCCAGAGCCAATGGCAAGAACCCATACCATTGCATCTGCAAGTGCGGTAGCCGAACGAATCGGAACGTGGCGAACGAGAAAAACAACCCGCAAAGAAGCGCCGCCCCTTGATGGTGGGTCAACGTGCGAACCAGGACATACATGCCGAGCGCGGAGATGAACATTCCGAACAACAGCAACAAGTTGAAAGTCAGAACGAGATCGTTGCTGAGCCAAAGAATCGGCATTGCGAGTAATCCCGGCAGAAACAAATGCTCGGAAAAGGCGAGGGTGTTCGGAAGGGGGTAAAACGTATTGGCGTCGAATAGCGCCAAAGGGTTCTCACTCAACTGATGACAGACCCAAGAAACGGCCCAAGCGTTCAGTTGGGCATCGGCATTGTCCAGACGGCTGAGACTAGCCGGCTGAAAGGCCAGCGGATAGGAAAGCACCACCGTCGCGAGGATATACACGAGGCTCGTGACAAGGATCTCTTTCCAGTCTAGATGCGATGGTCCTCTCGACATGGTCCGGCCGGTTCCCCCATCAGTATGAGACAGACGCCCCCGAAAGACGCCCGCTAGGATACACGAAAAAAAGCCTGTATTACTCCATTGTGACTATGCCCCTTTCTGCGGTTATCATAAGCTGCTCATGCGCACAAGGCCGTCGAATGGGCCTTTGTGTGAATGGACGAGACAAGGACTATCAGGAAAAGTTGAAAAGCACATAGAATATCGAGCATGAGCAAAGAGGAAAAGACTGTCTCTGACAGCGGATCTACAGATATCGGTGAGGAGAAACCGAGTCTCAAAAGACGAAGAATCCTCATCGTTGGTGGAGGCCAAACCGGCCGGGCACTCGTCAGGGGTCTGTCGGATGCTTGGGAGATCTCTGTCCTCGACGTCGATTCCGTCAAGTTGGAGCGTCTGCGCGAAGAACTACCCGATAGGCCGATGCTTCTCCTTGCTAAGGACGGGACCAGCCTCGTCAACCTCCGTGAGGCGGGTCTCGAAGAAGCCGATTGGCTCGCCGCCGTAACCGACTATGACGAAGTCAACATCGAGGCCTGCCGGCTGGCCAACACACTGGAAGCCCCCCCCAGCACGATTGGAACCGTCCGTCAGCCCGCAGGAACCGAGAAACTCAAGGAAGTCGGGTCCGAGGCGGTCACGAGACCAGCGGCCATCGCCGGTCTCATCGCCAACCGGATCGAGCAGGGCATGCAAGTCGCCATCAACGTGGGGCTGGGTAGAGGCGAAATCGTCGAAATCCCCGTACTTCCGAGCTCACCCGCCGTGGATGCGCGCGTCAGAGACCTCCGCGCCATCCGATGGCTGGTTGCTGCTATCTACCGAAAGGGGCAGTTCGTCGTGCCCCATGGACACGCTGTCATACGTGAGGGAGACCGTCTCCTCTTGACGGGTGACCCCCAAGTCCTCCCCTACGTCGCAGACTACCTTCGCGCTGGCGTCGCCAGATTCCCACTTCAATACGGCATTCGCACGCTTGCTCTTCCGGGACATCACCCCACTGACAGTTACTGGAGCGAAGTTGAATATTTGTGTAACGGCACCCGATCCAGGGCGCTCAGAGTCATGTCCCCCGTCGAATCACCTCGACCTGAGTTGAATTTGGACCGGGCCGATTTGGAATTCACATCCCTCGACGAGGACGAGTTGTTGGCAGATGTCCTCAACCGCGAGATGGCAAGCCTCGACTGCGGACTCCTGGTTCTCGAAAAGCCCTCCTTGAACCTATGGAACCGGCTCGGGATGACCAGACCCCCTTTCGCCAAGATCATGGATATCATGCCTTGCCCGGTGTTGCTCTCCGCTGGAACTCATCCCTACCGTCGTATATGGCTTCCCGTTACTGAGTCGGAAGGTTGTCTCCTCGCTGCGGAATTGGCTCTCGATCTTTCCCGTCAGCTCGACTTACAGATTGCCGCGGTGGTCGTCGTTTCACCGACGTTCATCGTTGGAGAGGATGCTGCGAAAGAGCAAAAAAAGGCTCTGAACACCGTGATGCACGTCTCTTCTCTGTACCACGTCAAGATCGAGCAAATACACAAAGAAGGTAATCCTGCGATTGAAATGGCCAAGTTGGCCGGTGAAGGCGATCTCTTGGTCATCTCTCATCGCGCCGGACGTCGCCCTTCCCTTCTGAATCCGGACACGAGTCTTCAAATCATCCAGAGATGCTCTTCATCCGTACTGGCTCTCACTTATCGCGAGCGTGTCCATGGAGCCGTCTGAAGCTTTATCCTTCGTGATTTTTTTCTCGGGCGCGTTCCTCATGCCCCTCGTGGCCGGCCGGTTTCATTTCACCGCAGCTGTCGGGGAGATTCTCTTCGGTGTCGCCGTCGGGACCGCCGGTTTGGCTTGGGTCCATCCAACCGCCTTCACAGATACCTTGGCCGATCTCGGTTTCCTCTTTCTCATGTTTCTCGTGGGTATGGAAATCGATTTCAATCGGATCGAGAAGGAAGGCTTCTGGAATATTTCCATCGCTAGCTTGGTCGCGGTTTCGACGTTGGGTATAGGAGCCGTTCTCGCATGGCAATTGGGGCTCCCCTTCTTCATGGCGCTGGTTCTCGGTGCCATGTCCGTCGGCATTGCGCTCGTCGCGCTCGTAGAAGTCGGAGCGTCTCAAGAACGGTACGGTCAAATACTACTCCTCGTCGGATCGATTGGAGAGTTCTTGACCCTCATCGCTTTGACGGCTTACAACTTGATCCACCTCTACGGCGTGAGTTATCACCTTTTGGAGGAGATCGGAAAGGCTCTCTTCCTTTTCTTTGTCGCCTATGCTGTTTTGGCCGTCCTGCGACTGGCCGTCTGGTGGCACCCACAGCGTTTCCAACGTTGGGTCGATATGGATGACCCTTCCGAAATTGGTGTCCGTGCTGGATTCATGATGATGTTGAGTCTTGCCGCAGTGGCCGGATGGGTGGGACTCGAAGCTATTCTGGGTGCTTTCCTGGCCGGTGCTCTTTTCTCATTTATCTTCCGCGACAAAGGCTTTCTCGAAAGCAAATTTTCAGCCGTCGGTCAAGGCTTCTTCATTCCCCTGTTCTTCATCAACGTTGGCGTGTCCTTTGATGCTGGTGCGTTGGGAGACCTGAATACAACGCTGTATTTGCTGGCTGTCTTAGTTGTTGCGTCTCTCATTACCAAGTTGGTGCCGGCGTTTCTTCTCAAATTTGTGGGCTTCACAATGCGTCAAGTCATGGCCAGTGGATTTCTCCTCGCCGCCCCACTCACCCTTCTCGTGGCCGCCGAAGAGATGGGTCACGAGCTCGGTGTCTTGGACGATCGGATGAGCTCGGCCATCATCTTGCTCGCCATCGTATCCGGCGTGGTCTTTCCAACGGTCTTCAAGCTTCTAATGGGGCCCAAGCGTTCGCAAACTGCAGATAACTAACCGGCTTCATTGAGTTCCCGATTCCTTATTAATGTGATAAATAGCACCCGTACACGCGATTGAGTCGTTCATTGGCGCCTGCACCGTTCGGATTGAGGAGGTTCATCGTGAAGCGTTCTCGTGGCATCTCTAGAGCGAAGTCGACGTTTTTTTTGATCGCGGCCGTTTTTCTCTCGATTCTCACATCCTCAACCGCACACGAGTCACACAGCCAACGTTATCCCGGCACATATTGGGAGAAAGCTACCGCACCTGAAGAACTTGGATTTTCGACCATCAAGTTGGAAGAAGCAAAGACGTACAGCGAAACGCTCAATACAGCGGCCGTGATGGTCGTCGTCAACGGTGTTGTTCTCACTGAGTGGGGGGAAACTTCGAGAAAGTTCAACATCCACTCCATCCGTAAAAGCTTCTTGAGCGCTATGTACGGAATCCAGGTCAATGCCGGCACGATTGATCTGACGAAAACCATGGAAGATCTTGGCATCGACGACAACGAACCGTCACTGACCGACACGGAACAACAAGCGACTGTGCATGAAGTGATAAAGGCCCGCTCCGGGGTCTATCACCCCGCGCTCTACGAAACGGCTGGGATGGCGGCCCGCCGCCCCCCTCGGTATAGTCACGAACCCGGGACGTTTTGGTACTACAACAACTGGGACTTCAACACTGCCGGAACGATCTTCCGAAATCTCACCAAATCGGACATATTTCACGCGTTCGAGCGACAGATTGCCGACCCCATCGGAATGCAGGACTTCCAAGTATCCGACGGACAATATGTAACCGGAGAAGACTCCGTCCACCCCGCCTATCCTTTTCGGATGACAGCCCGCGACATGGCTCGTTTTGGGCTACTGTTCTTGCGTCAAGGGCGTTGGGAAGGGAGACAAATCATTCCGAAACAGTGGGTCGAGGACAGCGTGACTTCCTACTCCGATGCCGGTGATTCCGGAGGCTATGGATACATGTGGTGGGTTGCGGTGGGCGGAAGGCATATTCCAAACGTCGAGCTCGACGACGGCACCTATTCGGCGCGCGGTGCGGGAGGACACTACATCCTCGTCATTCCGTCCTACGACATGGTCATCGTCCACCGCGTCAATACCGATATCCGGGGTAATCGAGTCGAGAGCGATGAGTTTGGACCATTGGTGAAAATGATCCTGAACGCCAAGATGGAATAGCTGTTTAGAGGAGCGAGAATATGTCACGAATCACAATTGCTATCGTTTTCAGTTTTTTTGTCGCGATCGTTGCCGTAGCCGAGACCGTTCAGTTCAAAGCGACCAAGGGGAGTCAAACCTACACGGTCCGCGAGCCGGTCTTGCGCATCAAGCCCGGAGATGTGCTCGAGTCCAACACGTTGTACTCGGATTTCTTCACGGAAAAGGACGGTCCCTGGCCGGGAGAAGTTGGGCCCATCTACATCGAAGGGGCCACGCCGGACGACACCTTGGTGATTAGAATCCACAAGATCCGTCCCAACATCGAGACCGGTCGATCGGGAACATCGACTTCTTATGCCTCACTCACCTCGACAAAGTACACTCCGTCGTTACATGAGACCGTGCCTTCCAAGATGTTCATATGGCAGATCGACAAGGACCGCATGACGGCGACTCTCGACCTTCCCGAAAGCAAGATGAAGCAGATCGAGGTCGCCTTGAAACCGATGCTGGGACGCTTGGCAACCGCGCCTTCCGGCGATCAAGCCATCGCGGGAGGCGTTCCGTACGACTTTGGCGGCAACATGGATACGCCGGAGACCTGCGAGGGCGCGACGGTTTATCTTCCGATCTTTCACGAGGGCGCCTATTTCTACTTTGGCGACGTTCATGCCCTACAGGGACATGGCGAGATCACCGGTTCCGGGATCGAGACCTCGGCCGACGTGACGTTGGAGATCGATTTGCTCAAGGGCAAGAAGATCGAATGGCCTCGGATCGAAAACGACGACTACATCATGGTTGCAGGCTCGGTTCGACCCCTCATCGATGCCTTTCGCATCGCGCATGTGGAAATGGTCGAGTGGCTCGAGGAAGAGTATGGGTTCGAACGATGGGAAGCTCTGCAGGTGTTGTCACAAGTCGGTGAGGCTCAAGTTGCCAACGTCGTTGATCCCAACTACACGATTGTCAGCAAATTTCCGAAAAAGTACTTACCAGAATAGCAAAAGCAGAGACGCCAAGTCCTCAAGAGTATTTGAAGCAGAGCGAATAAAGGAGAAAGTAGGAAGTAAGAAGGCGGTGTCATACTTTCTCCTTTCTACTTCCTCCTTTCTACTTCCTCCTTTTCTACTTCCTCCTTCATATCCACATCGAGCTGTATTATCGTCTTTCCGACGATTCATAAATTTGAATATCACAATTGCCGGCCGATTTGCGTTTTGAGAAAATTCGCGCTAAAGCTGGTCATATATGGCCTAGAAGGGAGCACCCTTCAACTCTCAATCCAGAGATCATTCAAAGAAAAAGGAGTTTCACTATGCGCACTCGTTACCTTCCCGTAATCGCGGTGATCCTCCTCGCTGCCGTTTCTTTTGCTCAGGAACCGGCGGAGCGAGGATTGGCCGAAGCCAGCATCAACGGCAAGATGGTCACCGTTGACTATGGACGTCCATCTCTCAAAGGTCGTAGCGTCGATGAATTGACGGCAAAGCTTCCTGAAGACCGTATGTGGCGGGCCGGGATGAACCAAGTTACCGTTCTAAAGACGGAAGCGGACCTCATGGTAGGCGGTAAGAACGTTCCCGCAGGTAAGTACAGCCTCTACGTCCACGCACCGGAAAAAGGCGAGTGGAGCCTCGTGCTCAACAGTGTCCTAGGACAACCTCTGGGCAAGGTCTGGGAACAAGCCCCCGAGAACATGGCAAAGGAACCATGGCCTCATTTTGCCTATGCCAAGGAAATTGCAGACAAAGAAGTCGCCCGTGTCCCAATGAAGAGTGGACAGATGAACCCACCGGCGGACTTGTTCACCATTGACCTCAAGTCCGCGGGAGACGGTGCGGTGATGAAGATGTCCTGGGGAGACCGCAGCTGGACCGTCGAGCTCAAAGCCGCCAGCTAGTTGGTATGCCGCACAAGAGGGGGGCGGAGTTCTGCCGCCCCCCCGGCGCGGCAAATGTAGGAAATCAGGAATTCATGAAACCAAGCAATCAGGAATGGTGGCAGGATTGCCGAAAGTCTCCTTTGGTGTTACTTTGCAGCAAACTTCCTGAATTCTTGAATTCTCGATTTCTTGAATTCTTTCCTCTTACCTACTCTTCTTCAAAAACTGCAAAAACTCCGAGTCACTACTCAGGATGAGCGTGACGTCTTTGCCGAGGCTTTCACGGTAAGTGTCGAGCGTCTTTAGAAACTGATAGAAATCAGGGTCCTTGGTATAAGCCCGTGCGTAAATGCCGGTAGCCTCACCGTCTGCATCACCGCGTATCTCCTCAGCCGTCTTGTAAGCTTCGGACTCGATGGCTTTGAGCTCTTTTTCTTTCTGCCCTCTGATCTCGGCTGCCCGACCTTGTCCCTCCGAGCGGCTTCTCTCCGCGATCCGCTGACGCTCGGAGATCATTCGCTCGTACACCTTGGATCGGACCTCCTCCACGTAGTTCGTCCGCTTGAACTGAACATCCACGAGCTCGATACCGAAGCTGGGAGTGACCTTGGACGACTGTGCCAAGATGGTCCCGATCAATTCGTCACGTCCCCCGGTGATTTCCGTTTGTGCCTCCGGGGCCATGAACTCCAATAGTTCTTCCGTAATCTCGAACTGACGGTTCGAAGAACGTACGATCTCGATCAAGTTCTTGTTGGCGACTGCATTGCGGGTCTCGCCGTCGATGATGTCGTCCAGCCGACTCTGAGCACCTCTCTCATCTCGAACCGATTGGAAGTACTTCAACGGATCAGAAATACGCCAACGCGCATAAGTATCGATCCACAGAAACTTCTTGTCCTTTGTGGTGATTTGGTTCGCATCACCGTCCCAGGCCATCCACCGTTTATCGAAGCGATGAACCTGCTGGACAAAGGGCACCTTGAAGTGAAGCCCCGGCGCGGTTCTCGCACCGCCGACAGGTTTCCCGAACTGAGTAATGATAGCTTGTTCCGTCTCATCGAGCGTGAAAAACGCCGACGGGATGATGATGAAGAACAACAATGCAACAACGATGAGAATTACCCCGTTGCGGCTCATTGCTGCACCTCCTTCAACTCCTTCAACTGCGGTCCCAAATTTAGTAGCGGCAAGACACCCTTTTGGGATTCGTCCAGAATGACTTTTTGACCCATTCGAGGCAGAATCTCGTTCATGGTTTCCAGGTACATGCGGTTCCGGGTGACTCTAGGTGCCTTACGATACTCAGCGTAAATCGCTTCGAAACGAGCCGCCTCACCTTGCGCTCTGTTGACCCTCTCCGCGGCATAACCTTCCGATTCTTGGATCGCTCGCTGGGCCTCGCCCCTTGCCCTTGGAATAGCTTGGTTGTAGTCCGCCAAAGCCTCGTTCATCAGCCGTTCCTTCTCCTGGATGGCCTGGTTGACTTCGTTGAACGAGGGTTTAACCGGATCCGGTGGATTGACGTCCTGCAGCACCAATTGTTGGACGTCGATTCCCGTCTCGTACTTGTCACACAACACTTGGAGCAGGTCTTTGGCTTGTGCTGCAATCTGTTCACGACCAATGGTCAAGACTTCGTCCACACTATGATCGCCGACGACTTGACGCATAGCGGCCTCTGACATATCCCTGAACGTCGTCTCGACCTCACGGACTTTGAACAAGAAGGCAAAAGGATCTTTGATCTTGTATTGGACGATCCACTCCACGACAGCCACGTTGAGGTCACCGGTCAACATCAATGATTCGTCCGTGAACTGCCGGTCATCTTGATACTCAGTACGAATGCCCGCCCGCAAGGTCCGAAAGCCGAATTCCTGCTTGAGCTGACGTTCCACCGGCACCTTGACGACCCTTTCGAGAAACGGCATCAGAAAGTGTGCTCCTGACGGCGCCTCTCGCGTGAACCGTCCAAATCGCAGGACGATACCCACCTCGTCCGGTTGTATCTGATAGAAACTGATCCAGAGCAGGACGAGGCCAACGACGCCTAGCAAGAGCAGACGAGAAGTGCCCGTCGGTATCTTCGGTAAGTTGATTTTCGGCATCTGGGGAACCCGACTCGGATCGAAATTGAACGGTCCTTTGTCCCCACCGCCGTCTCCGAAAGCCATACTGAACCTCCTTGTTCGTTCCGATTAAAAGCCTATAGATGCCCGTCGCCACGAAATGGCAACAACAAGACATCTCCATGGTGAAATAGTAGTGGAAATGAATGCTACTCGAGTAGGCCAACGCAGGCAAGATACCTTTGACCTATGGCATTTGCAACCCTAGCCCCGGGAAGCTCGAGGACTTCGGCTTGCACTCTCAGGTGGCTTGCGGCAACATTCATGGGCCATGGACATACCAACTCGCTATGACTTTAGCTCCATAGAGCCCCGTATCTACAAACTCTGGCTCGATCGCAACTGTTTCACCGGTGTCTTTGACGAGGAGGGAAACCCTCGTCACCCGGACGAAGTTGATAAGGAGCCCTTCTGCATCGTCATTCCCCCGCCGAACGTAACGGGCCGGCTCCACATGGGACACGCCATCAACAACACGATTCAAGATGTTCTCATTCGGTACAAGAGAATGGATGGCTACGATGCTTTGTGGGTACCGGGAACCGATCACGCTGGCATCTCCACGCAGACAGTAGTACGAAAACAACTGGATGCACAGGGTATCGATTACCGAGAGCTTGGACGTGACAAGTTCATAGAAAAAGTATGGGAATGGAAAGTCAAGTACGGTGATTTCATCATCAACCAGCTCAAAAAAATGGGCTGCTCCTGTGACTGGAGCCGTACTCGCTTCACGATGGATGAGGGACTCTCTCACGCGGTGAAGGTGGCGTTCAAGACCCTTTTTGATCGCAAACTCCTGTACCGTGGCAAACGCATGGTGAACTGGTGCCCGGTGGATCGAACCGCACTCTCTGATGATGAAGTCCAAGTAGCTGAAGGAGGAGAGCCCGGGAATCTCTGGTACATCCGATACCCCTTGGTCGAGCCGGAAGGCGAATTGAAGCATCTCGTCGTAGCGACCACACGTCCCGAGACCCTCTTCGGTGACGTCGCTGTCGCCGTTCACCCTGAAGACGAGCGCTATCAGCACATCATCGGCAAAGAGGTTAGGTTGCCGCTCCAAGGCCGCATCATTCCAGTGATTGCCGATGACTATGTCGACATGTCCTTTGGGACGGGATGTCTCAAGATCACCCCGGCTCATGACGTCAACGACTTCGAAGTCGGCGAACGCCATCAAATGGAGCCCGTCAATGTGATGAGCGAGGACGCCAGGCTGAATGACCGGGTGCCCGAGGAGTTCCGTGGCCTAGACCGATTCGTGGCCCGCAAGAAGGCCGTGGAGAGCCTGCGCAAACAAGGTCTCATAGAGAAGACTGAGGACCGCATGGTCCCCCTCGGCCGTGCCCAGCGTTCAGGAGCTGTGATCGAGTACCGCCTCTCCGACCAGTGGTTCGTGCGCATGAAGCCCATGGCTGATGAAGCTCTGGCGAGAAGCGGCTACCGGAAACAAGACGACCAATGGGTCAAGACCGGCCTGGGTGAGGTGACATTTCATCCCGAGCGGTGGGAGAACATCTACGCCCGCTGGCTCATGGGTATTCGTGACTGGTGCATCAGCCGACAAATCTGGTGGGGGCACCGAATCCCCGCCTGGCACAACCGGACGACGGGTGAGATCCTCGTCGACATTGAAGAGCCGGAAGCCGTTCGCAAGAATCCCGACGACTGGTATCAAGATCCGGATGTTCTCGACACCTGGTTCAGTTCATGGCTTTGGCCTTTGAGTACCCTAGGATGGCCCAAATCGACATCGGACTTCGAGCGTTACTATCCCACGTCGGTCCTCTCGACAGCTAAAGACATCATTTTTTTCTGGGTGGCACGAATGAATTTCGCGGGCCTCGAGCTCGTGAACCAGCTTCCCTACCGCCACGTCTATATCCATCCGACGGTCTTCGATGAACGTGGCGCCGTGATGAGCAAGAGCAAGGGGAATGGAATCGATCCTCTCACTGTCGTCGCGGGCGCGACACCCGATGACCTGAAGGGACCGATCTACGAAGCCCGGCCCACGGACATGGAAAAGCTACTTGCGCGCGTCGACAAGAATTTCCCCAACGGCTTCGAAGGTGTGGGAGCGGATGCACTCCGGTTCACCTTGGTCTTTTCCTGCTCGGAAGGACAAGAAACCCGTCTTTCTCTCCAAAAATTCAACGAGATCGGGCGGAGATTCATCACAAAGCTCTGGAATGCCAGCCGCTTCGTCCTCATGTCGCTCGAAAAGCTACCTGAAGCCAACGACCAAGATGAGGCTGCTCCGGCAGACGAGGACCGCTGGATCAATTCCAGGCGATCCTCAACGGTTTCGGCAGTCAGAAAGGCACTCGATCAATTCGACTTCGGCCCCGTTGGACAAACTCTCTACCGTTTCATATGGAACGACTACTGCGATTGGTTTCTCGAGCTTTCCAAAGGAAGGCTTCAAGGAGATGACCCTGCAGCAGCCCGTCAGGCGGGTCACGTGCTCGGCCACACGCTTGCCGAGATCCTCCGTCTCCTTCACCCTGTCACGCCTTTTATCACCGAGGAGCTTTGGGCCAAGCTGATAGAATCAATGGACAAAAAGCGGCTTTGGAAAAAAGACCGCCCCACTTCTGATATTTTGATCCTGGAGCCGTTTCCAAAAGAAGATGAATCACAGGACGGCGAGCTCGAAGAGCGTTTCGAAGCCATCCAGCGCCTGGTGACCAGAGTGCGCAATATCCGCGCAAACGCCCGCCTCGCGGAAAACGTTAAACTGAAAGTGCTCGTCAAAACCCTCGACGCGCCATTCGGACGACTTCTCGAGGCCACGACACCCGTGCTCTCCCGCCTCGCCAACCTGGAGTCTATCGACATCGTCACGGATAGACCTTCGGGAGTCGTCACGAGCGTGGACCCTTCGTTTGAGCTTTACGTTGATCTAGGCCAACACGTGGATCTCGAAGCAGAGGTGAGCCGGATCGACAAAGAGATTGCCGCCATCAACAAGAACCTCGAACGCATTACGAAGAAGCTCATGAACCCCGAGTTTATCAAGAACGCTCCAGAAGAAGTGGTTGAAAAAGAAAAAGGCAAAGACAAAGAGCTCAAAGAGATGTTAGGAAAGCTCGAAACACTCCGGAAGGAATACGCATCAGGAACTCAGGGATAGGTCGCAGAAGAGTAGAACTCAAGGACTCGAGAGATCGAGAATAAAAGAAGATTGCAGGCACAGAATACATTGCTGGCGTTAGAAGGGGTTTCGCATTCTCGAGTGCTAGAATTCTGAGTTCCTGCGTTCCTTCTTTGCGGCTTTGCGTTCCGTTCCTAGGCGCAAGCCAGCTTGATAGTCGCGGCTTCGCCCTCGATTTCGATCTCCACGGACGCCGGCCTCGTTCCAATCTTCAGCCCGTTCCACCAACTCCACGCACAAGGTTTCTTCCATGAGGTGCTCGCGATGAGCTTCGACGATCTGGTTCAATCGTTCCGAGCCTCCAATGGCGAGACGAATGCGCTGCGTATATTCGAGCTCGAGCTCCTTTCGGAATGTCTGGATGCGATTGAGAAGCTCTCGGTACATGCCCTCTTCAACGAGCTCTGGCGTCAATTCGGTGCTGAGGACGACGACCGCGACTTGGTCGCCGGCCGCGGCATAGCCTTCCTTGGCCTGAACCGTGACCTCCACATCTTCCGTCCCCAAGCTGACGAGATCGTTGTCCACCTTGACTTCGGCCTTTCCCGTTTCTAGGAACGATTTCCGCAAATCCGCTCCATCGGCCTCGGCCAACACTTTCTTGAGAAGAGGCATCTGTTTGCCCATCCGGGGTCCCATCCGGCGGAAGTTCGGTTTAATCGCGTAGACCACGTGCTCTTCCCCGCCACGATAGAACTCGACGGTGCGAACGTTGAGCTCTTCCTCCATGAGCTCCCTGTAGCCCGACACACGTTCCTCCAAATCGGGATGGGAAAGCACGACCTCGGCACGTGAAAGCGGCTGTCGCACTTTGAGTTTGTGTTGCGTGCGAACTCTCAGGCCCAGCGACACAATACCCCGCACCGTGGCCATCTCCTCGTTCAATGACGCGTTGACTCGAGCCTCATCCGGAACCGGGTAATCACACAAATGGACACTTTCCGCGGCATCGATGCTCCAGGGCCTTACCAGATTCTGGTAAATCTCCTCGGTCATGAACGGAACGAAGGGAGCCGCCAATTTGATGAGCGTTACCAACGTCTCGTAAAGCGTGGCGTAGGCATCCAGCTTGTCGTCGTCCTTTTCGGACTTCCAGAAACGCTGCCGACTTCGCCTCAAATACCAGTTCGAGAGTCCGTCCACGAAGTTGGAGAGCTCCCGAGCCGCTTCGAATGCCCGATACTCGTCCATGAGCGCAATGACCCGGATGTTCAAGTGTGACAACTCGGACAGGATCCAACGATCGAGAAGCGTTCGCTCGGCTAGAGGGCGACCCTTGGTTGTCCGTGGATCGAACTCGTCGATAGCCGCATAGATGGTAAAAAAGGAGTAGACGTTGCGAAGCTTCAGCGGGAACTCTTTCTGCACTCCACGGACGTTCGCAAGAGAATGTCGGGTCGGGTTCCAAGGCGGTTTGGAAGCAAGAAAGAACCACCGAAAGGCATCCGCTCCCGGAGATGGTGTGTTGGGATCTTCAATCGTGACCCGTTCTTCGTCCGACATTCGGGGTACTTCAACCGGCTTGACAGATGTTCCGTCCGCCGTGACACGGGCGCCCAACTGCTCGCGGTCATCGTCGGTCAATACCACGACGCGCCTTGGCAGCCGTTTGGAGGCTTCAATATTCAAATCAATCGCCTCTTCCTCGTGCCCGGGTCTGTAGACCTTAATTGCGGCGCCAATATTCAGATCGAGCCCCTGAACATCCTCTCTGGCAATGAGCGCCACGCCCTTCTTCGGAGCCACCTTGAAATCCTGTCCCTCGACGACGGCAAAATCCATAGCCACCTTGTCCATGATGATCTCAGGCGGCGTGTAATTACCTTTCGACTTGGATTCCTTCTTGCCTTCAGAATCAACGATATGCCCAAGGACGATGCAGGTCTTGTAGGGATGCGGATAGTCCTTTGGCTCGAGGCCGTAGCGCTCTTGAGTTTCCTTGTCGAACACCAATGTCGAGATCATGAGCATGGAATAGAACCAACCCCTGGTTTGGTCGATGGCTTCCGTGATGAAGTCCGAAGGGAAATGTCGGATGAATTCATCCTTTCCCTGATGAGGAAAACCCCACTGGGCAAAGGGCATGCTGCCCGAGTCGAACCAAGCATCGATCACTTCCGGTACTCTGCGATAGACCCCTGGCTCCCCAGGCTCTTCAAACGTGACCTGATCGATCCACGGCTTGTGGACAATGAGGTGCTCCGACAACGAGGGGTCCTTCTCTCGAGCCTCGTGAAACGCCTTGAAAGCTGACGGGTTTTTCTCGAGGATCTCTTTCTCCGAGGCGAGCGCCACCATTCGACCGGTGGCATCGTTCACCCAAACGTTGAGAGGCGTCCCCCAATACCTCTCGCGGGACAGCGCCCAATCCACATTGTTGGCCAAGAAATCGCCGAAACGCCCCTCCTTGATGTGCTCGGGAAGCCAGTTGACCGATCGGTTGTTGCGAATGGCTTCATCTTTGAGATCAGTGGTCCGAATGAACCATGCGGGTCGAGCATATTGGATCAAGGGGTCGTCTTCCGCCCGCCAACAAAACGGGTACTCATGTCTATAGGTTTCTTGATGAACGAGAACACCTTTCTCCTTCATATAGTGAATGATCTCGCGGTCGGCGGCCTTGACCCATTGACCGGCGATGAGCGGGATATCGTCGCTGAACGTCCCATCCGGCTGGACGGCGCACAATAGTGGAACCTCGTCGGGATTTTTGTAACGGTCCAGGTTCTCCATGTGGAGATCGTGGTCCACCTCACCAAAGGCGGGGGCTTCGTGGACGAGGCCAGTTCCTTGATCCAGCTCTACGAACTCCGCGGCGAGAACCTTCCAGAACATCGGCTCGCTGCCACCGTCTTTCAACGCGACTGTCTTGTCACCGTAACGCTGATAGTAATCGTCAAATGGTGGACGGTAGCGCTTTCCAAGAAGCTCCGCTCCTTTGATTTCTCTTTCCACTTCAAGTGTGTGACCCAGCTTTCCTTCAATCGCCTCACGAAGCTGGGCGGCCAAGATGAGCCTGCGACCATCCGCCCTCACGACTACATAGTCCACGTCGGGTTTGACCGCCGCATACATGTTGGATGGTAGCGTCCAAGGCGTGGTCGTCCATACCAGCAGGGATGTTCCTGGGTCGTCAACCAAAGGAAAGGCCACGTAAACCGATGGATCATCCACCGTCTTGTAGCCCGAGCCAACTTCCCCAGAAGACAAAGCCGTTCCGCCTTGGGCCCACCACCAGACCACCTTGTGGCCGTGGTAAAGGAGTCCCTTGCGGAAAAGCTCTGAGAGCGCCCACCAGACGCTCTCCACATAGGTCTTGTGGTAGGTCACGTAGGCATCGGAAAGATCCACCCAATGGCCGATCCTCTCCGTCATCCGCTCCCATTCTTTGGTGTAGCGGAAGACGGAATCCAAGCACCGCGCGATGAAGGCTTCCACCCCATAGGCTTCAATGTCGGCCTTGCCGTGGATCCCCAGCTCCTTTTCGACTTCCACCTCCACCGGCAATCCGTGCGTGTCCCATCCCGCCTTCCTTCCGGCATGGAAGCCTCGCATGGTTCGGTATCGGGGGAAGAGGTCCTTCCAGACCCTGGTCAGGACATGACCGTTATGAGGAATCCCGTTGGCGGTGGGAGGCCCGTCATGCCATACGAACTCAGGACATCCCTCGCGCAGCGCCAGACTCTTCTGGAACATCTGACGCTCTCGCCAGAAGGTTAGAGTCCTTTCCTCTACCGCGGGAAAATCAACAATCGGGTCAGCTTTGACAAATTTCGGTTCAGACATAGTCTCCTCGGACGAACTTCTTATATTATCGCAACTTGCATATAAAGAAATAGAGCGAAGAGGTCGTGAGAAGCGACGGCCCGGATACCTCCGTCTCGTAGATATCCATGGGACGACTCCCCTCTTCTCTCGGTCTAGTTACCGAACGTGAGCGCCCGTGGATGGTTTTAGATGACCTTCGATTCCGCTCATATCTTTTTACGGCCATATTTGAATAGCCTCCCATCGATCACTGAATGTCGTGAAAATCCCCCAAGATTCCTCGGGGTAAAAAACACCCGCATTCTGTCACAGCGATATAGACCGGTCTGTGTTGAAATTATCAATTAGGCGCGAAAGGAGATCGTCTTTATGAATGTACTCTTGATTTCTTTCATGTGGATAGTGGCGGGAGTCTTCTTGTCGGTCCTTTTCGGGTATTTCTGCAAGACTGGTCGCGGGTCAGTGCCATATTCCTTGGAGCATAAGGCCTTGTACCACTGCGCATTACCGAGCGTGGATTTCGAAGACGCTCAACCGCGAAGGCACCTACGTCGGGGTTCTATTGGGGATTTTCGCTAGGCGGAGCCTGGCTTCGACGCTAAGTGATTGAAGGTACGTTCTTTGGCCCAAATAGCGACAGGCAGAGCCGGAAGTCGGTTGGGGGACTCTCAACTCTGCCTGTCTTCATCAACCTTATTATGGTTGCAATGCCATTAATAGAACGAACGGCGGCGGAATTCAGTGATGCAAGATGAGGGGAATAACCCACACTTTTCTCGGGGATTTTACCTACAGACAAGTGACAGACATTCAACAAAGCGGTAAAATTGGAGCGGCTAGGTTGAGTGCCCAACCAGGGTAATATGCTGAACATCAACATTCCGATCGCACGGAGAGGATTTCACAACCACCCCCACTCAACCTAGCCACATCAGAGGAGAGGCTCCCTCCTAACGTGGCCGACGGTCTCGTCTTTTTTCTAGTTAGGAACGACCACTTATTACTATTCCGCGCCGATGTTGTCAAGACCGTAGAATGTAAAACTCCTCTTTCCGGCGGAAATTCTACTTTCGCCGCTGTTCTTCACAATTCCGACATCGAAAACCTGCTCCGTTCGCGGCAGAAAAGATGACGACCATCGGTTTTTGTGTTAAAAAAAAGTAACCCCAAAAAAGAAATGACGGGCGTTCCCCATCCGCCTTGTCCAAGGAGACGACATGGTTGGGGATTGGCTTACGTTCCGTTTGGCTCCTCTCTCATCGACGAACAACGCGCGTTCCAGGCGACCTGAAGCTGAGGTTCCTGACGACGACGGAAAACACTTTCTCCTCAGAATCTGGTTTGACCCTCTGGAATTGGCAGCTCGTCAAGGCAAAATGGCCAACGGCATCCGTACCTACGGCTACCGAGACCTGGGATATGACTTCGGCATGAAGCTCCGCATCGAAGCGGTAGGAATCCTAGGAAAAGACGCAATCGAGTGGTGGAGTAGAGCAACGAAGGAGCATCAGCTAAACCGCGGAGAAGTTGAATGGAGGCTCGATCTCGAGCGATTTGTCAGTAACGAATTTCCCAGTCTCGTGAGTAAGCTGCCAAAACAGCGATGGCCGGAGTTCATTGACGGGATGACCAACGCTGTCATCGAAATAGGGTCATCGAAGCAAGCTATCTGAGACAAACGGAGATACCTGCAGCGTTCGCCTTATCGAACCAGGTAGTTGCAAGTGGAGGAGATCCGCTTGAGGGCCAATGAAGAAAAAGAACTTGCTCCAAACGACCCAAACGCGATCACTACTCGCGTGATGACGGCGGCGGATCTGTTAGAAGGAATGAAAGGCCTCGTCAACAAATATTTCGAACGGGCTCTCCAGTCCGAGGACACGGCGACCACAACGAAGTTGAAGGCGCACTTGGACAAGCTGAGCTTGCCCGCACCAGAAGTGCCCTCTCATGCAGAAGCAGAGAGCGGTGGGGGCCTATCCGCCAAGACGATTGCGGTCATCGGAGCCGCAGCAGGAGGCGCCGGGGTCGCTCTCGCCGCAGCCTCGGCCGGATCGGATGAAGCTGGAAGCACACCACCTTCAGCCCCGATCACAACCACCACCACAACTACCACGTCGGTACCGGCAACTGCCTGGAATTGCGAGTTGCTTGCTATACGTGCCGATCAGCGATGGATGAACACAACCCGGAACGTCGCTGAGGGGAACGAAGCGAGGCTGAGGGCTTGGGGTGCAGTCACAATTGATTCGAATGGCACAACGGCCACACCCGACGGAAGTGGTCAGGGATTTGCCGATAGTAGTGCCGCAATGCCCGGTGCGCCGCTCCATAGTCTGATATGCGCTTGGGATTCCAACGGCAATACGAAATTCTTTGTCGGATCTGAAGCCACCGTTACCGTAACGGTGACCGGGACGATCCATTGCACCGTCAACGAGCAACCCGATCGAGATTCTTCATATATGGACAACAGTGGTGTCTGGTCCTTTGAGTATTGCTTTTCGCTGCCTTGGACCGGAGCGAACTAGCGATCGCGAATCTCTCGGAACCGACTTGCGGAACAACGCCAAAAAAATAAAGCGGAACCAACCGGGTCGGGGCGGTGGTTCCGCTTAGAACACTGAGTGTTGAGGTGGGTCAATTATGCCCGAAGGCAGGTCGCATTTCCGTGATTTGGGCTGCGTTGGTTCTCCCATCAAGGAACGCGGGGGTTTGCCCACTCTGACAACACGATCGACTGCATTCTCGAAGGCCGTACTGCTCGGAGATGTGGGATATCGGGAATTTTTTCCGCTAAGCGCTTATCTCAGTTTCGCGAACGTTGCCTCACCCTGGACTCCCAGCGTTGAGCGGCACAGAGGCAATAAAGAATACGCAGAGCGGAACCAATTTGACGCTCGCTTTTGAGCTCGGGCCGGACCGAGCTGAATGCGGTGAGTGAATGACGAAAGGACGACTACCGCTCCACCTTGATCGACCAATGCAGAAACGGTTGCTGCAGTTGCATTGTCGTTTCTCGAACCCTGGTCCGACTCGAGGCCCTGCGCCTCGAACGACTTCGTACACGGCCGCCCCTCAGTTCACGGCGTTGCGAGGTGTAGACCTCTGTTAGTTTTCTGAAGAGGGCGTCTATTCGTCTCGTTTCCTTGTCGGGCGACTCAATCTCTTGGTAGCAATACAGGCATCGGAAGACATCGTAGTCCTCACCACTACCATCGTCATAACAGACTAAGGTCCTCTTCATTGCACGACGGCATTTGGGGCATGTCATCGAGTTTTTCCGTGTTTTCCGGATATTCTACCGTGCTAGCGACCCCGTTTTCCAGCGTTAGTGGGCGGAGGGATAGGGTTTGTTGGGGAAGAAAACCAGGGGATATGAGATTGGAGTGGACTATGAAATACCCTCGAAGAACATCATTTTTTCCATTGCTCTTCGATCCAGCCGACCGCCTGCTTCAAGTATTTGGCATAATCCGAGACCTGATAGTGCGTGATGCCACGCACGGTGATGAGCTTCACTAGGGCGTCGCGCGCCTCGAGGTTTTTGACGGCCTCCTTGGTCGGTTCCATGTCGACGACTTCATCGTCTACACTATGAACGATACAAATCGGCATGTCCCCGATCTTCTCCACCATGTCATCGGAAGGCCATCCTGCCATGGGAATGGCTGCGGCAAACAAATCGGGATGGCGGGACGCCATATACCACGTCCCTCGCCCTCCCAAGCTAAAACCCGTCACAAGGATCCGTTTTCGGTCTACCGAGTAGTCTGCGAGGATATGCTCGACGAGAGCCATGACTTCCGACTCGCTCGTGGGATCGGTCCAACTACGAGACGGGCAGTCCGGTGCAACGACGATCGCACCGAGGCTCTTCACGCCGGGTTCGACTAACTGGACGAGAAATCCTTTCCCGTAATAGGGAGTCACCTCTCCGCCGTAATGAAGTGCCAAAACCAAGGGGCGAGGCCGGTCGGGCTCGTAACCTTTGGGTATCGAAATGGCGTAGCGGAGCACGCTCCCATCCGGGCGATCGAGCAGCTCTTCGTACATTCCCGGCTTTTGGACTCTTTCAGACACTATCATCATCGTCATAAGGAGAAGTACAAAACTCATAATATCTACTCGCATTCGCGGCCCATCTCACAACATTAACGAGACAGAAGGATGCTATGAATGTCTTTCTCTTGGCGACGACCCGAGTGACGTCATCCGACTCAGCTTCGCGTCATCCAGGCGACGATAGCCTTGTGCAGTCCGTACTTACCGGTGATCTCCGAAGTGCGTAGCTCATCCAATTGAAAATGGGGAGTGAACAGCTCTCTCATCTCCTCCTCCGACGAGAAATATAGCTCGGTCCCGATAGGTGTCTTCCGGACCTTGCCCACGCCGCCGAAACTGGGATCTTCTTCGCTGAAACAGACCGATAGGTACCTCCCCCCTGGCCTGAGCAACTTCTGAACATTGAGGACATACTGCTCACGGTCTTCCGGAAACAGGTGGTGAAGCACTTCCCAGTCATATGCGAAGTCGAATGATCGATGAAACCTCCCCAGATCTCCTGTCAAGTCCTCTGCCATGAAGTGGCACGTAACGCCTTTCTTGCGGGAGAGCTCCTGGGCCATCTCAATAGCCTTTGTGGAGAGATCGATTCCGGTCACTTTGAAGCCCATGGAGGCAAACCATACGGCGTAGTTGCCGGCGCCGCAGCCAAGATCCACGGTCTCGCACGGCAAGATTCGTTTGGAATCAACCAGATCCACAACGAGCTCAGGTGGGTTCTCGAGGTTCCAAGGAATGCTCTCAGGGGTGAGCTCTTGGTAGATGGATTCCATCTGTTGCTTCAGGCTGCTGCGGCTATCGTTCGTCAAGGTTAGGATCCTGGCAAGATTCACGCGTTCTGATCGGGCACGGAACACCGAAGATTTTGACGGCGAAGACCAAGCAGGGACAGGTCTGAGAAATCAATGCAAATCCTCTGGACTTTTCTGGGGCTCCGATTGGCGCTCGATGCCCACGACACCATATCCGTCAATACTCGATCGAAGGTAGACTCGAATGGGAGTCGCCCAGTTCCGATGCGCCTCATTCAGAGAGACGATCTCGAGAGTCAACAGACAATGTTCTCGGAAATGATAGTCGTCGCTTATGGGCAGTTCCACTCTCGTGGTGTCTTGAACGATCGGACCCTTCAAGGGTAGGTTCGACCCAACTCGATCTAAAGTGTTGACGTTTGATGCCTCACTTCCGATCTCCGAAGTCCCAAAATCGTGGAACATGTGACCGAAGCGATCGTACAAATCACTGAGCTCAACTTCTTCGGGTTTTACCGGAGTATCCAGCCGGTCGCGATCTACCCAAATGGGATCGTCTGGATAGAACTTCTGTGCGGAGAGTCTTCCTTCTCCTATGTACAAAAGGGCGATCAAGCCAATGCTTATTGTACGTTTCATCGGTCCGGTCCTTCGCGGAAGTATATCTCAACCCACTTCGACGGTTGTTCATCATTGCCGGTCCCGGTCCCGGAATTCAGCTAGTGATACTCACGGGGGTCCCTTCTCCGAATCCTAGGGACATCCCCAGTAGCAAAAGAAATCAAACAAATGAATGACTGGAACGAAGAGGGAGGTATTGTCTGCCGCGACGAGACTTGGGAGTAGCCGAATAACTGCACAGGTATCGCGGACACTGTAGAAACACTACGCTGGGGGCAGTTCATGTTGCAGCCACCGTATGGAAAAGCAATCAGATTCGACGAGCCGGTCACTTATCGGATTCGAGTCAATGGCGCCCTGGATGCAAGCTGGTCGGATCGCCCAAGTGGAATGGCCATCTCTACCCACGTCTCGGGGGACAGGATACCCGAGACAACCCTCACCGGGCGACTCCCGGATCAAGCGGCGTTGTCAGGTGTGCTGGACACGCTCTATGACTGGCATTGCGCTCTACTCTCGGTCCAGTGTTTGGGGACCGGGAGTGGCCTTTCGTTCGTGGACTGAGGGTTTGTAATACTAGAACTTATACTTATTAGTCTATCTCCTTCAGGTATTGGGCGTCCAGCTCGCCGCACTTTTCGATACTCGCCCGGACTGCCCATTCCAGAATGCGAGGCGGCATTCAATCTGATATTGGAAATCTATTTCCCCTTTTACTAACATTTGTTCGACACAAAAAGGAACTAGGGAATACCCTTGTTTTGGGCTAGCAGGTCATTGGTGGCTCAGACACGCGAAACGACAACGAGGGGTCGCGGCGTTACTTCCTACATGGGATTTTTCCGGCCGGGGTCGATCGACATTTCCTCGAGAATAATATGCTAGTATCTGGAGCGGCAAGACTGGGTGCCAACCAGGGCAACGGAATCAAAGACGCCATTAATTGCAATTCAAGGACTCACGCGTACCCCCACCCAGCCTTGCCACACAAAAGGGTAGAAAAACCCGTGCCTGGGCTGGCGGAAGTTGCTCGTTCATCTAGTTTTTTGAGTTTGTCGCCGCCATCCTACACTGTTGTGGTCTTGCCAGCAATCACATCTCCTGATGTCACGGAGCATGTGCGGAGCATAGATCCGTTAATCGGTGTGTCTCCTGCTCCTCGGATATCAAGCTCGCAACAGACCTGGACTGAGAAGGATCATGACACATACGAAAGAAGAAAGAGTATTTGCGTAGATCGCACCGCGCAAACCTTCTGCAAATTGGGTGAGGACAATGACAGAGAATGATGAACCCGTTGTTATAGAGCAAACCTATAACGCATCACTTGACGCAGTTTGGAGCTCCATAACCGAGATTGATCATATGCGGCAATGGTATTTTGAGAATATCCCGTCATTCAAACCCGAAGTTGGATTCGAGACTCGATTCAATGTGCAGAGTCAAGGCAGAGATTTCCTGCACATATGGCAAGTGACAGAAGTTGTGCCATTGAAAAGGATCAAATACAACTGGAACTATGAGAACTATCCTGGCGATTCGTTCGTGGTCTTTGAGTTATTCAAAGACAACGATGAGACAAAACTGAGACTTACAGCTCAAGTTAAGGAAAGCTTTCCTGAGGATATCCCCGAATTCTCAAGAGACAGCTGTGTTGAGGGATGGACTTTCTTCATCAAGAAGAGACTAAGAGAATTCTTGGAAAAAGCCAGCGTCTAGCAGTCCATCAGCCCCTCATTTGTCGGTAGCACGTACGGAGCCCGATGCAGGACATCGTCGTCCGAACGGAGCGCTTCGTTTCCTTCTCGTGGGCGGCATGCTCGTCGGGGTCATCAACCGGCACATGGTCATCACGGACTCGGCGGTCACCTCGATAGGTGACATCCGTGCCTGACCACAGTGCCCAACAAACCTACGCCTCCGCCAACGGTGGTTATTTCGACCGATTGGAATGCCTTGCCGATCCATGGAGCTGTCTTCCGAACTACCAACAGAATACGACGCAAGCCCGAGCTGTACTTCAACGTGTGTTGGATGGTCGGCTGATCTTCACCCCAGATGGGAATGGATATACCTTCATGGGTGAGACGAGATTCGACCGATTATTCACCGGAATCGTGGCACCTCCACCCCCGTGGATCAAAGAAGGGGACGTTCGCGGCACCGAGCACATCACTGCAAGAACACACGTTTGACGCGAATTATGGCCGGTTACTGGAGCGAGCTAACGCAACCGCCGCTAGGCGGCGGCTTAGCGGTAAAAGGTTGGTGTCCCCAGCGGGAGTCGAACCCGCGTCGTCGCCGTGAAAGGGCGAAATCCTAGGCCACTAGACGATGGGGACCCCTTTTCAATGGATCCTGCTCCTGTGGAAGCGAGCAACAAATGGTGGGCCGTGTAGGTCTCGAACCTACGACCCCCTGCTTAAAAGGCAGACGCTCTACCAACTGAGCTAACGGCCCGACATATTCCAGGCCGCGCTGACGGCCCGACATATTCTAGGCGGTTTGGACGACTTGGTCAATGCCCCCCACGATTTTTGTTCTTTTGGCAGGATACGGGTGCGTTTCCGCTACGTCTTGAACCATCTGTCCAATAAAGAAGTCCCGCGCCCCATGTCCACGATGGTGGAATCACGGTCCGGCCCGGTGGAGACCATCTCTATCGGGACCTTGCAGAGATCTTCGAGAACCTCCAAGATATCGCGTCGCGTTATCAGGAAGGTCCTCGAAACGAGTCACACCTTTGGTGGGTCTGGACCAGCCGGGCAGTGTCTCGTACACGGGCTCGCACTGTTCGAGCGTCGATAATTCCCCAGGGAACTCTTCGAGTGTTTCGTCGCGATAGCGATATCGTGTACAGACCTTGATATCTTCGAGACCATCCAGAACATCGAGCTTGGTGATCCCGAGGGCGTCGAGACCATTGATCCGATTGGCATAACGGACAACGACACTGTCGAACCACCCGCATCGCCGGGGACGGCCGGTCGAAGCTCCGTACTCCGCTCCTTGCTGGCGGATTTGCTCGCCCAGCTCTCCTAGCATCTCGGTGGGAAAGGGTCCCCCTCCGACACGAGTGATATAGGCCTTGGTGATCCCAAGGACGTTGTCGATGAACTTGGGACCGATACCCATTCCTGTACAGGCTCCACCGGCGGTCGCGTTGGACGATGTCACGAAAGGATAAGTGCCGTGATCGATATCCAAGAGTGTGGCCTGTGCTCCCTCGAACAAAACTGACTTGCCGGCCTTCATGGCGTTATGGACGAGAAGTGATGCGTCGGTAATATGGGGAAGAGCCACACCCGCAAATTGCTCGAGCAGAGGCATCATGTCTTCGACGCGGACGGGCTCTTTTGTCCGAAACCGCATTGATCCAATGCGTTTTTCTCGGCAACGATGAACTCGAGCTTCTCTCTGAGACGTCCGGGATGTCTGAGGTCGCCGACACGAATGCCGCGTCGGCCGATCTTGTCTTCGTAGGCTGGACCGATCCCGCGGCAGGTCGTACCGATTTTGTTCGCGCCCAACCTCTCCTCAGATATTGCTTCGATAACGCGGTGGTAGGGCAAAATGAGCTGAGCGCGATCGCTCAAGAACAAATGCGTCTCCGACCTCGATGCCGAGCTCGCGTAGTCCGGCAACCTCTTTGAGAAAGGCCTCCGGATCGACCACACAGCCGTTACCGATGACGTTGATCGACACCGGGATGAAGCACTCCCGACGGAAGGATGTGCAAGATAAACTGCTGGTCTCCGACAACAACGGTATGACCGGCGTTGTGCCCTCCTCCGTACCGCACCACGACATGCACACGCTCGGAGAAGAAATCGACGTATTTCCCTTTACCCTCGTCGCCCCACTGCGTTCCCACGACGATAACGTTCGGCATGATCTACCTCAGACAATCAACGAAACTCACAATGTCCATAGCCTCGGGCGGTACGGTTCCCTAGTGTGCATGATTCCAGCACGCTCCGCTCAGCCCGCAGTCGGCATAACAACTTGGAACGGCGCTAGTTTATCAAAAATTCATGGAGTTCTGGCGACTGACATCTGGAAGAGACAGACCACGTACCCAGTGTCCTACGCGACGGTCCATCCGCGTTTCAGATGCTGTATAGTATCGTCCCATGAGCGTGACACTGCGCCGCACGACTCTCATCCGGGATGATATTCGTCGCCTGACCTTCGAGAGCGAATCCGTGGTGGTTGTCCCTAAATGAAATACATCGCTCGTCCCGAGGTCGAAAAACAACTTCTCGAGACCCTGGAGTCAAGCGATGACCTCGTCTTTCTCGCAGGTCCGCGTGGTTCGGGAAAAACAACGTTCCTTCGCCGATTGAGATCAAATTTGACTCGGACTCGTCCAACGGCTCTCATTCAAATCGAGCCTATCGCCGCATCGCCTGAGATCCTTTGCGAACGTTTTCTAGAGCTTGCCAAGACGGTACTCGCCACTCCCAAGCAGCGGGCACCGTCCTACGATCATCTCCTGGCATCAGTGACAAGCGCCAAGGCCAATTCCATGCTGCTACTGGACGAATTGACGGAGCTTCGGACGCTTTCGTATTTTCCTGGTGTCAAGAAGCCACTCGAGAGCTTCCTGAAGGTCTTAGTCGGAGGCAAATCACCAAGGTGCCTTTCCACTAGCAGCTTTCCCTTTTGGCTACATAAGCACCTCGAGACCTTACCGGAAGCGATCTCATCACACATCCGCATCTCTTTGCTCCCGCCTCTGACGTCGCGCGAGCTCGAGGCCGGTGGAACGGATCAGCCGGAGCTGATAGCGGCACTCACTGGCGGATTGCCTGCTCATGTCTATCCATTTCTCGACAGTATGGAACTTGGGCTGGAACCGGCAGAGGCTCTGCTCTGCGAGATCGGACCAGGAGGGCGGGTTGAGGCGGAATGCAGGGCAACTCTCGGGGAGCTACTGCACCGTGCTCGAGGCTATGGTGTTTGCAAAGCAGTGTTGTCCATACTGGCCTCGGAAGAGAACCTAACATTGAGTGAGATCGCTCGCAAAATGAACCGGACCGCCGGCTCGACTCGGGATTATCTCCTCTGGCTCGAGGAAGTGGACCTTGTCCATGTCCGCGAGAAGCGATATTCCATCAGTGCACCGTTGCTGCGGCTTTGGCTCCGTATCTACGGCAGCGGAGCACCGCCGTCTGAAGTTGATATCCGCAACGAGGTGTCAGGCTATGTCTCAGGAATCGAGGTCGAATCCGCCCCGCCTTCGGCAGCCCGCCGGGAACGTCCACTTAGGACATCCAAGGTCGAAACGGAGAAAATGATCGAGATTGACTGAGACACAAAAGGGGCACGAAGAACCCCGACGGGAGTTTTCCACACTTTCCGAACGCCCGGGGTCTGACCCCATTCCGAACGCTGTCTACTGGGTGGCGAGGACGGTGGACAGGTGTTTGCCCAAATCAGGAATGAGGCCGACGTGGATATCGATGACCCTTCCCGCGCTATCGACCAATACCGTTGTGGGCAAGGCACTTATCCCGAACAGTTTTGAGATCTGGCTCGTTTCGTCCAATAAAACCGGGCACTCCAAAGACTGGCGCTCGAGAAAAACCTCGACGTTTTCAGCATGGTCGACAGCAACCGCCAGTACCTCGATGCCCTGTGAGCGCAACGCCTCATATTCGTCTCCGAGCTCCCACAGCTCGATCCAACACATCGGACACCAGGTCGCCCAGAATTTGATGACCACAGCCGTGTTCTCACTGAGGACGGCTTCCAGCTGCACGTCGTTGCCTTCCATCGAAGGCAACGAAAACAGAGGAACGGCATCTCCTTGAGCCAAAAGAGGTTCTACGAGGACTACCGTATGAGGAGCGTGGTTCGTTCGGACACTGGGCGAGCTGAACCCAGTTAGCGCCACTAACGCAACAAGTGCGGACCGCTTCATCCTCTGTTCCTTTCTAGGGAGGATGTCAATCCAAGGTGCAAGTTCCCTATGGTAAAGATAAGACCATAGCCCCCCAAAATCAAGAGCTTAAGAAAAGAAACCTCACCCAAGTGAGTCTCGAAAAGATTATCCCCTTCTTCTACTTATGGATACGAAAAACCAACCTGCGGTGTTCGATCACGCGAGACAATAATCCTCACCTCGACTCCAAATCGAGGCACTCGTCGTTTGGTTACGGATTTCGAGGTAGAATCTACCGTTTGTGGAAGGGCATCCCGACAGGCGAAGCGAGACATGACATCCATTGCTCGTGTTGAGACTCAAACCACTCCGGAAGAGGTGGAACGGCTCATCCGAGACGAGCTCTCACCCTCCTTCTCGATATGGGCAAGTTGCCATTCGACAGCGGAGCTCGAGGCACATCCTCTCTACCAACGTTTGGAACCCATCGTGGAACGGGTGCTCCGAACGCCGGAGACCGGCAGCTACGCCACAGGCCAAGCCCCTTCAAAATCTCAATATCGATTGATTGCCTGGAACCTCGAACGAGGGATAGAGCTCGACGGACAAATCGAGGCGTTCAAGACCCACAACTATCTCAAGACCGGCGATGTCCTTCTCTTGACCGAGACCGACGTCGGAATGGCCCGTTCACGAAACCGAGCGGTGGCGCAGGCTCTTGCGCGTGAGCTAGGTATGCACTACGCATTCGTTCCCTGCTATTTGAATTTGGCGAAAGGCTCCGGCGTCGAGTATGACGTCCGGGGCAACAACAAGCTCGGACTTCATGGCAATGCCATTCTCAGTCGGTATCCGATATCCCACATTCGGCCCATTTCCTTGAAAAACGGAAAGGACAAGATGTCAGGCCGGGAGAAACGACTCGGCACACAAACGGCGCTAGTGGCCGATATCGAGCTCCCAAACCACGACCTTACGGTGGTCTCGGTGCACTTGGACGCTCAATCCAAGCAACTCCACCGTCGCGATCAAATGCGAGACGTTCTCGATGGTCTGGACAGCACCCATCCGGTGGTTATCGGCGGCGATTGGAACACCACGACCTACAACTCCTCGAGCGCCTTTCCTGCCATTATGGGTTTTTGGCTGAGAGTCTTCATGGGAGTGGATCACGTCATCAATCACCATTACCTGCATCCGTACCACCGTTTCGAGAAGGAGCTGTTCGGAATGCTCGAGGCGGCTGGCTTCGACTATCGCGAATGTAACCGGCTCGGCGAGCACACGATTTCTTACGACGTCGACGACATCAAGACGCGAAGAAACCTCGGAGAGTGGGTGCCTGCCTGGTGTTTTGCCTTCATTCGCTGGGCGCTGAGGAATCATGGCGGGAAGTGTCCGTTGAAGGTCGATTGGTTCGCCACGCGGGACACGAAGTCGTTAAACCCTGTGGTCATCCATGAGCTGCGTGAAGGAAGAAAGACACCGTTGTCCGACCACGATGCCATCGGCATCGATATCCGCGCTTGAGGTACCCAAAGAATGCGATGAGGAGAACGAATAAAGGAGAAAGTAGCCAGGGCAGGTACTACTGGAACAGTAGCTTTCCGGATCCGAAGTAGTAGGTTGCGTTCCTGATTTCTTGATTCTTGAGTTCTGGGTTCTCGAGTTCTCGAGTTCTTTGTTTTCAAATTTTCTTCCCTAACGCCGCTTTGCCAGCAATCTTCAACATCCCTAGAGTACCGAATCTCTCCTTCATGATCTGTCGATACAGCCTGTTGGTCGTCTCAGGGGGAACGGTTTCCTTATCTTTTTTCTTGAGCGTCACAGCGTCGGAGGGGCACGTGACGACACACATGCCACAACCGATGCAGCGATCTAGGTCCACTTCTGAATGGCCGTCGGCAGCACCTATGGCCTCCATTTGGCAGCGGTCCTCGCAGGTCCCGCACTCTGTACAAAGCTCAGGGTCGACGACCGCATAGTAGTTGTTGTGGAAATACTCCGATGGTTTGGGAAAGAGCTTGGCACTCGTCAGGACACCACAACAACAACCGCAACAAAGACAAATATAGTGGGGATCCTGAGTGTTCTCGGGTTGAAGAATCATCCCTACTTCTGCAGCTTGGTCGAGCAGTCTGAACGTCTCTTCTCTGGTCAAGGGTTCGGCCAACCCACTGTCAACGGAGGCTTGCGCCGCACTTTTCAACATCAGGCAGACGCGCCGCAAATCGGTTTGCTTGCAAGGCTCGTCGAGCGCATCCATCCCCTGGCGACAAACACAATTGCGGGCGGCAAACGGTCCCTCGGAGCTTTTGATGAGCTCTCGGACATTGTCAAACGAGCTCACACTTCTCTCGAACGTGACCGTCTCGTTGATGGGAATCGTGCGCATTTGAGATGTTTTTGCGCCTAGGACCTCTTTTGCAAGACCTTCTTGCATATACTGATTGAAGTCTTGTTGCATTCCGCCCGTGATCTTGTCGACCTGATACTCGTACATTCCGATGACGAGCATCGCCTTGCTATAACGTTTCTTGCCTCCGGTGATCGAACCCTTTTTGACTAAACCGTCGAGAACACGTTCGAGCTCTTCCATCGAAATGCGCGTTCGTTTCAAGCGAGGGTGAATGCGCTCGACCGGCTCGGGCAAGGCGCTCAAAGCCAGGGCAATTTCGGCTTCCTCAGGCGTGAACAGCCTCTTCAGGATGCGAATCTCGACACCCGACTCTGTTGCCGGAAAAGGGACGGGCATGTTGTCCAGGTGCTTTTGGAGTTTCCTATAGACATCTTCCGTCGGATTCATCGATTGTCTCCAATCTCAACCATGAAAAAAAGGGACAGTCCCCACGGGAAACCAAGAGTAATCAACAAGTTAAGTGGGGACTGTCCCCATTTTCTTCCTATTCTTGTTTTACGCCCAGTAGTTCTCTCAGCTCTTGTTCGAGCTTTTCCGGTGTATCCGGGCCGAAACCCACGTGTTGACTGACGATGGTGCCCTCCCGATCGAGGACATATGACGTGGGCATGGCGTAGACGTAGTAGGCCTCATCGACTTTGTAGGTGCTGATAAGGTTGGTGTAGGTGACTTTGCGTGCCTCGAGGTAACCCTTGATCTCTTCCGCGGCGGGCCGACGGTCATCGACGTGCATTCCCACGACTTCCAATCCTTCCGAACGGTATTTGTCTGCCAGGCCTTGAAGCAACGGGAGTGTGAGCTCGCACGGTCCACACCAGACCGCCCAAAAATCGAGGACGACGACCTTACCTTTGAAATCACTCCTTTTGTACGTCTGGCCGTTGATGTCTTTCAGTTCGAAGTCGAAACCTTCTTCCCCAACGATGCCTTGTCGGGGAGCTGCTAGTCGAGGTACGGCTACTGCCAAAAGGAAGACACCGAAGAGGGTCATCGCCTTTTTCATGACTTTGTCTCCTTCTCCCAAGAACCGACTCTACTCGGTTTTTGGCGTCGCCGATTCCTTTTCCGCCAACCATCGCTCTGAATCGATAGCGGCCATACATCCCGTTCCCGCCGCGGTGATAGCTTGACGGTAGACGCGGTCCATTACGTCACCGCAAGCAAAAACTCCCTCGACCGATGTATAGGTATTCCAGGACTCCACACGGAGGTAGCCTTTCTCGTCCAGTTCGAGCTGGCCTTTGAAAACATCTGTGTTCGGCGTATGTCCAATCGCAACGAACATGGCGTCTACAGCGATCTCGGATTCTTCGCCTGTCTTGACGTTTTTGACCTTGAGGCCCGTGACTTCATCCTTGCCGAGAACTTGCAGCACGACGTGGTTCCACAGGAACTCTACCTTCTCGTTGGAAAACGCCCGCTCCTGCATGATCTTCGAACCACGCAGCTTGTCTCTTCTATGAATGACGATCACTTTGCGACCGAAGCGCGTCAAAAACAGCGCTTCTTCGAGTGCACTATCTCCTCCACCCACCACAGAGATGGCTTTGTTGCGGTACAAAGCGCCGTCGCAAGTGGCGCAAGCGGACACGCCGCGGTTCTGTAAACGTTTCTCGGATTCGAGTCCAAGCCAGTTCGCCTTTGCTCCCGTCGCAACGATGAGAGCATCACATGTGAACTTCCCCTCGCCTGACTCGACCATGAAGGGACGTTTGGAGACATCGATGGCTGTGGCATCCGTAAAGATCACCTCGGCGCCGAACCTTTCCGCCTGTCTTTGAAGGTGCTCCATCATTTCCGGTCCGGTGACCCCGTCCGGATAACCAGGAAAGTTCTCCACATCCGTGGTCAACATCAACTGGCCACCAGGAACACCAATGTTGGAATCCATACCCGAGCCGGCGATGACCACGGGTTTCAAGTCAGCACGCGCCGAATAGATTGCAGCGGTATATCCCGCGGGTCCGCTTCCAACAATCAAAATACGAGTATGCCGAGTCTCCGGTGCACTATTGCCACTCATTACGCCTCCCTAACTAGTGAAATAACCGTTGTTTGTGCAGGGACTGATTCGCTTTGTTTCCGCTCGATCAATCCAGATGTTTC
This sequence comes from uncultured Acidobacteriota bacterium, assembly GCA_963697355.1. Taxonomy (GTDB): domain Bacteria; phylum Acidobacteriota; class Vicinamibacteria; order Marinacidobacterales; family DATDRI01; genus CAVONV01. The sequence continues at coordinate 83,618 of CAVONV010000008.1, read as the reverse complement.
TCGATGAGCCGGCTGAGATTGTCCTTCGATGTCAAGCCGACGACTTGCTCCTTGACTTCTCCGTTCTTGATAAGAAGCAGTGTCGGAATGCCTCTTATGTGGTATTTTTCCGAGACCGTACCATTCTCATCCACATTGAGCTTCCCGATTTTGACGCGGTCACCGTATTCTTCCGCTAGTGCCTCAATCGTCGGTGCTAAGACGCGGCAAGGTTGACACCACTCGGCCCAAAAATCGACCAGAACGGGCTTCGTTGATTGGATGACATCCTTCTCCCACGTGCTGTCTTGGAAGGTATCCAGATTGGCGATCATATGTACCCCCTTCGTCTAACCCGATTCAGTCGCACCGCACTCAAGAAGACAAACAGGTAAGTGGATCCTCAAATGGGCTTCAGCCAAGCTCCTCCCTCAATGCAGCAACACAAAATACCAATGGGTCTTTGCCAAGTCAAGCCAATCCAGGGTCGCTCGACCGTGGTATCCTCTTGATATGCAGAGGTCTACGGACTCGAGGACCTTGTTTCGCCCCAGCCGCCAAAAAGGGCAGAGTTTTCTCAAAGACCGGGCGGTGGTCTCTCGCATCGTCTCTGCCATCGAGGTAGGCCCCGACGACACGTTGCTCGAGATCGGAGCCGGTTCCGGTGAAATGACCGTGCCACTCGCACGAGCAAATCCGGCGAGGATCATTGCCATCGAACAGGAAAAGGTTCTAGCCGAACGTCTCCGTCGCGCGCTCAGCGCTGAGCCTATCGTCCCTTGGGAGGTGATCGAGAGAGACTTCCTTTCATGGGAGCTTCGGTCCATACTGCCAGAGCACTCCGGTCGAAGTATTCGAGTCGTGGGCAACCTTCCCTACTCGGCGGCCTCCCCCATTCTCTTGAAGCTCCTGGCTCAGCGTAACTCATTCGTAGATTTGACGTTGATGTTCCAACTGGAAGTGGCAGAACGGTTGGTCGCGGAGCCTGCCACCAAGGCTTACGGCTTCTTGTCAGTCATGACACAGCAAGCGACCCGACCCAAGATCTTGTTCCGCATTCCCCCAGACGCTTTCCGACCTCGACCCAAAGTGCATTCCGCCCTCGTTCGGCTCGAGCCTCTTGGCAAAGACGAACCTCCTGTTGAGGATCCCGAGGTTTTCCAAGCGATCGTCAAGTCACTCTTGGCACACCGCAGAAAGAACATCTCTAACAATATCAGATATTTGAAGTCGTCCGTCTTGGACCCGGACACCCTCCGGGCCGGTCTGGACCATCTCGATATTGACCCTTCCCGTCGGGCAGAAACACTCAATGTCGGCCAATTTGCAGCCCTCGCCCAGCTTTGCACTTCTCGACAATAAGATGTTTTGCTAGTATTGAAGTGGTTTCTCAGCTATGATCTGCTAACTCCCTATCGATAAATGGAGAATTGAGTCATGTCCGCCGTCGATACAAAACCGCCGCTCGAAATTGTTCCTCTTGGAGGGCTGGGTGAGTTTGGGCTCAACATGATGGCCATCTCTTCAGGCGATACGATGGTCGTCGTCGACGTGGGAATCATGTTCCCCGACGCCGAGCTCCTCGGCGTGGATCTCGTCATTCCCGACATGACTTATTTGCGGCAGAACCAGGATCGGTTCAAGGCCGTGATCCTTACGCACGGTCACGAGGACCATATCGGTGCGCTTCCTTATCTCCTCAAAGAGTTCGAGGTTCCAGTCTACGGCACGCGACTCACGCTGGGCCTGGTTCGTCACCGATTGGAGGAACACCACTTATCAGAAAAGACCGCATTGCGAACCGTCACACCTGGAGAGGTGAAGGAAATCGGCCCCCTCAAAGTGGACTTCATTCGGGTCACCCACAGTCTAGCGGACGCGGTGTCGCTCGCCATTGAGACCCCCCAGGGCACGGTGATCCACACAGGTGATTTCAAACTCGACCAAAACCCCATCGTGGGAGAATCCTTCGACCTTCACCGCTTGGCTCACTACGGCATGAACGAACGTTCTGGCTCTCCTCTCGGACAGCACCAACAGCGAGCGAAGAGGGCAAACGGGCTCGGAAAGAGATGTCGAGGACGCCTTCGAGGACGTCATCTCCCGCACCGATGGTCGCGTTTTTGTCGCTTGTTTCACGTCGAGCACGCACCGAGTTCAGCTCGCCTTGGATTTAGCAGCAAAATACGGAAGAAAAGTCGCGCTCCTCGGTCGAAGCATGTCAGAAAATACTCGGACCGCGATCGATCTGGGGTATCTGAGAGTGGCCGATGACCTTCTCATCCGCCCTTCCGATGTGCGCTCACTTCCTCGGAACAAAGTCCTGGTTCTGGCTTCCGGTAGTCAAGGCGAGCCACCCTCGGCGATGTCACAAATCGCCATCGGAAAACACAAGCATGCCGTGGTCGAGCCCGGCGATGTGGTCATTCTTTCTGCCCGGGTCATCCCCGGCAACGAGCGCGCCGTATCGCGCGTGATCAACCACCTCTATCGCCGAGGCGCAGTGATCGTGCACTCCGTCCGTGGCTCCGGTCCACGTTTCGGGCCATGCCAGCGCCGACGAGCTCAAGCTCATGTTGAATCTGATCAAGCCCCAGTACTTCATTCCGATCCACGGTGAATGGCGACAGCTCGTGACACACGCCCGCATCGCCCGAGACCTTGGAATCCCTGAACGCAACGTTCTCCTTATCGAGGACCGGGGATAGGGTCGTCTTCGATGAGGAGGGCGGTCGTATTTCCGGCAAGGAGCCAACCGGAAGGGTGATCGTCGACGGGAGCGGCCTAGGCGACGTGGAAGACATCGTACTTCGTGACCGAAAGCACCTATCGGCCGGCGGGATCGTGATTCCAGTCGTCGTCATCAATTCCAGAACGGGTCGGATTGGACACTCCTCCCGATATCATCACCCGCGGATTTCTGACCGGAGAGGATAGCGAACATTTGTTGGACGAGGCACGTGATTTGGTGACCTCGACACTCGACAGTTCCTCGGCGGAAGAAGTCACGGATTGGGGGCTGGTCAAAGACAAGATCCAATCGGAGCTCAGACGATTCTTCCGCAAACGAACACAAAAGCGTCCGATGATCCTGCCGGTGGTCATGGAGATATGAGTTCTTGAGTCTTTGCGGGGCCATCTTGCTCGGGTATCGTCCAGGGACTTACCGAGTTTCTACCCGTATCGAGCTCCGGGCACCTGGCCGTGGCTCAACACTTCCTTCCCGGATTCCACCAACCGGGCGTACTTTTCGATATCATATCTGCACCTGGGAACACTACTGGCGGTACTGATCTATTTTCGCTCCGAGGTAAAGCTCCTTTTGCTCGGACTCATACCGGGTGAATCTGGAGCGAAGGGAAGACGTTTGATACTCATGCTCGTCGTGGGCACTATCCCGGCCGTGCTCGTCGGATTGACTCTGGGCCCGATCATCGAGCGAGAGCTTTACCCAACTCGCAGTGGTCGGCGTGGGACTACTAGTTACTGGGGTCTGCTCTTGCTGTCCAAACGTCTTACGCGCGATGAGAGCGACAAGGCCGGAATCTGGACGAGGTCTCTGTCCCGGATGCTGTTTGGCGTGGGGCTCTTCAAAGCGCGGCCCTTGTTCCCGGGATTTCCCGGTCCGGGATCAACCATCGTCGGCGGGCTGGCACGAGGCTTCTCGCGAGAAGCGGCGGCACGTTTTTCCTTTCTGCTTTCTATCCCCGCTATTCTCGGCGCAACGGTCTACGAGATTCCCAAAGGCCCATCTGCTTCCCGACGAGGCCATTGGCGCCTATGTCGCGGGGTTCATCACGGCTTTCATCGTCGGCTATGTCGCGATTGTCATCGTCTTGCGATGTCTGGCAAATCGACAGTTCCATTTCTTTGGGTACTACTGCTTGGCGGTAGGAGGTGGGGTACTTGTCTACGTCGCGAGCACTTTATCGTAAAAACGAGCTCGACGAGCCCGTTGCCAAGGAGCGACTCTCCGAGATCGCCGGAGTCGTGCTCATGGCACTGGCGCTGATGGTCGTCGTCAGCTTGATGTCCCACTCGCCCGACGACCCGGCCTGGTATTTCAAAGAGACTTCCCGTCAAACGACGCAAAATCTCATCGGACCGGTCGGTGCCTTCATGTCCGAAGCGCTCTTCAGCTTCTCGGGCTTGCCTCCTACCTTCTGGCCGTTCTACTGGCGGATGGTGGGATGGAGCCGTTTCTGGTGCAAGCGATATCGATTCGAACGCCACGAAGATTATCGGCCTGGGTAGCGCCACGGTGAGTCTGGCGGGGCTCCTCTCTCTATCTCTCGGTGAGGTCCCTCTGAATGGAGAGCTCTTTCCCGCAGGGGGTGTCGTTGGGCACCTGTTTGCCGCTTACCTGGCTTCCGCCTTGAATCGTGCCGGCGCCTTCATTCTGCTGGTCACGATGCTCTTCGCCTCGCTGGTCGTCGCCACGAGTTGGTCCATCAGCCGCGGAATAAAACGTATCGGATTATTGGCAGAAAGTCAAGACCGCCGAGCTCGTGACCGCTTTCACCACCTCCGGGAAAGCCGCCGCAAAGAAAAACTTCGACGCCGGGTGGTGAAAAAGCACGCAAATCGAGTTCTCGAAGAAAAGAAGAAGAAGGAAGAGTCTCAAGATAACGCCAACGCGCCAAAGAGAACCGTCGCCAAGGTCAAGGTAGACAATATAAAGGCCAAAGAAGACAAGCAGGAATCGCTACCCTTCACACCCAAGAAGGGACGCTGGACGATGCCGCCTTTCACCATCCTCGAATCCCGCAAAGAAGACATTAAAGTCAACGAGAAGGAGCTCATGGAGCGGGCCAAGCTCTTGCAGCAACGCTGCCGCGAATTCGCCGTCGAAGGACAAGTCCTCCAGATCCACCCCGGCCCGGTGGTCACCACCTTCGAGTTCAAGCCCGATGCCGGCATCAAGTACAACAAGATCACCGCTCTATCCGATGATCTGTGTCTCGCTCTCCAAGCCGAATCGGTCCGAATCGATCGTATCTCCGGCAAATCCGCGGTGGGTGTCGAAATTCCCAATAAAGCATCGCGAAGTCATCGGCCTTCGCGAGCTTCTAGAGTCCGACGTCTTTCAGTCGAGCTCTTCGCGATTGACCCTGGTCCTCGGAAAGACCATCGACGGCGCACCTTTCGTCACCGATCTGACGACAGATGCCCCACCTTCTGATCGCCGGTGCGACGGGTAGCGGCAAATCGGTACTTCTGAACAGTCTCATTTGCTCGATTCTCTTCAAATCCACGCCCGACGAGGTCAAGTTCATTTTGGTCGATCCGAAGCGCGTCGAGCTCGGCATCTATCAAGATATTCCTCACCTTCTCACCCCGGTCGTAACCGACGCCAAACAGGCCAGCGAAGTCCTCAAGTGGATCGTCTTCGAGATGGAAGGTCGTATTCGGATGCTGGCCTCCGAAGGCGTTCGTAACATCGACCAGTACAACAACATCCTGCGCGGGTGCCCTCGAGGCGGGTGAAAAGAAAGAAAACGAAAACGGCGAACCGCTTCAGCCCCTGCCCTACATCATGGTGGTCATCGACGAACTGGCCGACCTCATGCTCGTCTCGTCGTCCGACGTCGAGGACTCCATCACCCGCCTCGCGCAGATGGCTCGGGCCGTCGGAATCCACCTCGTTCTGGCAACTCAACGTCCTTCGGTGGACGTTATCACGGGAATCATCAAGGCCAACTTTCCGTCGCGCATCTCGTTCCGGGTGGCCACGCGTGTCGACTCCAGAACCATTCTGGACTCGAACGGTGCCGAACAGCTCCTGGGCAAGGGCGACATGCTCTTCTTACCTCCCGGCTCGGCTCGGCTCATCCGTCTCCACGGCCCCTTCGTCTCGGAAGCCGAAGTGGGACGACTCGTTTCTTTTTGGAAGAAGATGGGCAAGGCCGAGTACAATCCGGCCATCCTTCAAGCCGCAGAAGAGGGCCAGCTCGATTCACGAGATCGAAAAAGACGAACTCTACGACAAAGCCGCTCGCCTGGTTGTCGAGTCCGGATCCGCATCGGTATCTCACCTGCAGCGGAGGCTGCGTCTGGGTTATAGCCGTGCGGCACGCATCGTTGATATGCTGGAGGCAGACGGTATCGTCGGACCTCCGGACGGATCGAAACCACGTGAGGTCTTGGTGGGCAAGGACTACTTTGATGAGGTGGACCGGCAACTTCGCTAGAGTCCGTTCGGTGGCGACCGGTGGACTGCTTAGCCTCTTTCTCTTCGGATCTCCGCACTCCGTGGAGGCCGCCAAGTCTGCCCGTACACTCTACGACGAAGCTCTTCGTGCAGAAGCACGCGTAAACAAATCCAGCAAGCTTCGCGCTGACAAGAGCTCGTGGCTCACCGTGGCCCGCCAATATCGCCAAGTGGTTTTGACCCATCCCCGGAGCGGCTACTGTGATGATGCCCTCTGGCACGAGGGAGAAATCTACAGAGAGGTCGATAAGCGATTCGGCAGTCGCGACGCTGTCAGAAGAGCACTCGATGCCTATCTTCTCCTAATCAACGGGTACCCGAGCAGCAAGTGGAAAAGGAAGGCGCATCTCGCCAGGGCTGATCTTTACTTGAACCGTCAGTCGGACTCCAAAACGGCCAAGAAAGAGTTGAACGAAGTCGTCTCCCGCTGGCCGAAGAGTGAGGAAGCCGCCGAAGCCCGCGGGGTCTTGGCTCGACTGGATGGACGGGCGAAAAAGAGTGCCGTCGGGGCTAGTGGCCGTCCGTAACGTGCGACATTGGACCGGCAGAGAATACACGCGAATCGTCATCGATATGGACGATGAAGTGAAATTCCAGCAGGTTCGTTTGACCAACCCCGATCGCATTTACTTCGATCTCCACAAATCCCGGATCTCGCAGTCTCTTCCATCCCGGATTTTTCCCATTGATGACGGATTCCTCAAGCAAATTCGCGTGGGCCAGTTCCAGGACGACATCGTGCGTATCGTTCTCGATTTTCAGAGTATCAGCCAGTTCAACGTCTTTTCTCTCTACGACCCCTACCGTCTCGTCGTCGACATCCTGGGCATCAAGCCGAATCAGCCGACGAACGTAGCGGCCAAAGAGCCGCCGACTTCACCACAAGTGAGCGCGGATGAGCCCGCGGCAAAGACTGCCTCCAGACCGACGGGGAACGATGCAAGTGCAGCGGAATCACCCGCGCTAGCGCCGCCACCAAATGCGGCGGCCGGTCCCGACAACCCCGGGACGGATTCTGCCGAGACGAACCCCGATATTCTCCCCCCACTACCTCCCGATCCCACACCCGATGGTCGATTCCCTCTGGCACGGCAATTGGGACTCTCTGCTCGTCGGGTCGTCATTGACCCCGGTCACGGAGGTCACGATCCAGGTACGATGAGCACCAAGGGCGTCAAGGAAAAGGACCTCGTACTCGACATATCGCGTCGCGTCGCCAAAATGCTGGAAAACGACGATGAGTTCGACGTCCTCATGACACGGAACAAGGACGTTTTCATCCCTCTCGAAGAAAGGACGGCGATCGCCAACTCACAGGGAGCCGACCTTTTCGTCTCCATTCACGTCAACGCCCACCCAAGAGAAAGCGTGCGCGGCATCGAGACCTTTTATCTGAATTTGGCAACGACCCCGGATGCCGAGGAGACGGCGGCACGCGAAAATGCGGTCAGCACAAGGCGCATGAGCGAGCTTCAGGACATCCTTCGTCAAATCATGAACAACAGCAAGATTGCCGAATCGGGCGATTTTGCCCAGCAAGTACAGACCTCACTGGTGCAAGGTGTACTCTCGAAGAACGACAAGAAACGAAATCATGGCGTAAAAACGGCACCCTTTTATGTGCTTCTGGGTGCGAACATGCCTAGTGTTCTCGTGGAAGTGTCCTACCTCTCCAACTCCGATGACGCCCAATTGCTCTCCACGACCGACTACCGACAACAACTCGCGCTGTCGATCGCGAACGGAATCCGCCAATACACATCCTCACTGAAGAAGGTGGCAAGTCGCCCGTCGCACCAGCAGGTCCTCGGTGGAACCAAACAACCCAATTAGCAGGGTTTGACGAGCTCAATACCTAGCGATAGCATGGGTTCATGATGAGCCAATTGTTGGTTGTGCTTGCATGGGCTCAAACCGAGAGCGACGGCATAACTTACATCGACGTGGGAAACGCCGGGCCGCGACACGACATCGTTTGGGTTATTCTTAGCACCTTTTTGCTCATTGCTATCGGCCTCTTGGTCACCTTGGGACTCGGGGCCGGCATGGGTGTTCTCAGGATCTGGATATTCCAGAAATTTCCTGGAAACAAGCTCAACGGCCCGGACAACGAGGCCGTGACCCGCCTACATCTTCAAGACCGCACGCCCACGGAATCGCCGACTCAAGAACTCTAGTACTCTAGTACCCAAGGACTCGAGAAGAAGAAATACTGTCCGGATTCTTGAGTGCTCGGGTGCTCGAGTACTCGGATGCTACTCTGCTTCGGGGCGGAGGATGTGGTAACCGGCGACCTTGTTGCGTCCGGTGTCCTTGGCAAAGTAGAGAGCTCGGTCCGCAAACTCGACCAGTTTGTGTAAATTCCGCGTGTCTTCCGGATACAACGCCCAACCGACGCTGACCGTGACTTTTTTTCGGGGACCTCCCGGATGCATCGATTCCGATGCAATCGTCTTACGAACCCTCTCAGCGAAATCTTTGGCGCCCTTGTGCCGCGCCTCCGGAAGCAGTATCACAAACTCTTCTCCCCCATAGCGGGCCACAATATCTCCCTTGCGTAGGATTCGTTGAAGGGTCTCAGCAACCTTGCGCAGTACGACGTCTCCCATCGGGTGGCCATAGGTATCATTGAGCTGTTTGAAGTGATCAATATCAAGGAGAATGAGGGCTATGCTGCCTCGTCCGCGATCGACACGCGCTGCTTCCCTTTCCAACGCTTGCTGGAAGTAGCGTCGATTGTACAGCCCGGTAAGACTATCCGTCGCCGCCATCTGTTCGAGCCTTTCATAGACACGAGCGTTCTCGATTGCTACGGCCGCCTGATTGCAGAGAATTCGGAGAACCCGGGCATCGCTCGCTGAAAACTTTTTTCCCCGTCGCGTCAAGAGGAGTGCGCCGCTTACTCGGTTCTTGGCGCGCAGTGGGATACCCAAGAAACTCACACCCGCGGGCACCTTTTCGCTGCCATGAAGTATGGGCATCCCGGAACGGAGCTGTATCCGCACGGTCAAGGACTCATCTTGTGAACGCAGGATCCAACTGGCCCAGGTTTGGACATCAAGCGGAAAGCTCCCATCCTTGAGCTTGTCCGGATATCCCTCAGCAATAGGTACGGAGAAGGATTCTTCGCCTTCCTCAGACAAGCAGATCGCACAGGTCTCGAACCGACTCACCTCCCTACAAAAACTCAAGATTTGATGAAGGATTTGCTCTCTATGAAGTGCTTGGGACAGCCGAGCACTGGCTTCGTACAGGCGACGGAATTCGCTTGAGAGGACGTCTAGGTCAGCGATGAGTCTGGTCGACTCCAGCCAGTTGGACATCTGTTCCGCCAAACTTACGATGAGGGCTTCCCGATGATCGTCGAAATGATCCGGTTCGCAGTGATCTACGACCAATATCCATGGCCCTCCACCGCGGCTTTGAATGGGAACCGCGATGAGTGAGTGCAGAACCGGTTGCTTCTTGTACCAGGGCACGCGTGGCAGAGCTCGATCGGATTCGCTCCATTTTACAGGACGGTCTTCACGATTCACTTGCTCGAGCAGTCCACTGCTTACAGGTATGGTGTCGTTGGATAGTTCCCGGGCCGCATCAACCGACAGTCTCATCATGAATCCATTGCTGCCGCCGTCCGTTTGGAAGAGAAAGGCTCCGTTGGCTTCGGTCGCCACTTGAATCAGCGACAATAGGTCACCTAGGCGCTTGTCCAGCTCTTTCACGTACTCGACCAATCCAATACGTTTGCCTTCCTCTGACAGAGGGGACATTCGACCATCACCCTCCGATTGCGTCAGTTCTTGAAGCCCCAGATTCAGTCGATGGAGCTCTTCTTCGACTCTTTGTACCTGATGGCGCTCCGCCCGCTGCATAAAGCCAAACACCACCGCGGAGGCGACCACGAGGAGGATGAGTCGCAAAAGGTCGCTTCCGTCCCCGGTCATGAAGAGGATCCAGTTGGATGTCTCCAAGATAACGATAACTCCCACCAATGAAACAATCAGGCGGTTGGGGAAAGCCAGGGCGGCGAGCCCGACCAGGAACAGATAGAGCGCCTGCCATCCCGAGCGAATACCCCCACTCAGCTGGATCGAGAAATTGACGCCGCAGACCAAAACGACGAGAAGGGCGAACTCGTCCCAACCGCTTCGGCGCTTCAGAGCAAAGCGAAACGATGTCTGGACCAAACCGCCCACCAGTAGAATGAGGAAAACAAAGCGAAGGATCCCTGGGACGTGGCGTACGCTGAATAGTTCCCAAGACAGGCTCTGCCCGAGGAAGAGCCCCGTGGCACTCAGGGGAACCAATATCGAAAGGAAGAAAATGGTAAAGAGAGTTCGTCGCAAGCTAGGCTATTATCCCGCAAATAGTTATGTTTTTCCTATCCTCGTATCATCATGTTGCGGCTTCGAGACAATATTGGAGCGACGTCATTTGTGCCGCCGCCAATCGGTCAACGAGGTGCTTTGTTTCTAATTTGAATGCCCGCTCAATATCCCTTCGGAATTCCTCCGAATCTTCATAGTCCACAAAGAAAGGCGGAAAGCCGCCGCCGAAGGCAAAATAATTCAATATCAGGTGCGACGAGCGAAAATTGCCATTCGTGAAAGGCGCAATCTCGAGAAGCCGAACGAAAGCCAGCGCTGCTTTTTCGGGAGCTTCCATACCTCGCACACTTTCCGAATCGAGCCAATCCGCCAAGTTGCTCACCTTGTCAGGTATGTCTGTCGCGCGCGAGGGTGACACGTTCTCGAACTGACCCTGGACCGGACCCCGACGAAAACAGCCTCCATTGGGAGGACTCGATAGGCTATGTACTTTGCACAGGAGCGAGCTGTCGAGCTTCGACCCGCTAGTGGCTGCTTTCTCGATGACCGCCAACGCCTCCTTTTGTCCGACGATGAGATCATGATTCACGCTTCGAGACTTTTGTCCCTCTCGAAGGGCTTTGCTTACTCCCTCGGCATTCACCCGTACTCCGGTGAGTCGCAGAGTCTCCCTGATGCAACGATGCCGCAGCTCCTCGAACGCTACCTTGAACCGTCCCGGCTTTTTCTTTTCTGCCTCCAGAAAAAGGCTCTGCTGAGCGGAGAGTGCTCGCCCTCGATCTTGTGCATCGGGCGAATACACGGGTAGCTCTTGCATCTTTTCACCAATCGACTGGGAACGTCGGTCTTTCGAGGATCTTAACTGAACGACTCACCCGTGGCCAGAATGGGCTAGCCGAAAAGCGAGACGGTGAGCACTTTCAGGGAGGCAAGGCAAGCCGTTGCGCCTGCCACATCGCGGGCAGATCCACAATGGCTATTGGACTCTGGCTCGAGAACACTCAGTTGCTAATCGTCCAGAGGTTTGGATTCTACGGACTTCGTCTCGCCCCAGCACCTTTTTTTGCTACGTGCCGGCCCATACGATCCACCAGTTGGAGAACGTCATGTTGAAGCTTCGTATCTGCTGATAGCTTCTGAAATGAACGTACCAGACGAAGTTCCTTGGATCCCAGGCTTTTTGCATCGATCTGTGGCTCGATGTCGACGAGAAAGTAACTTACTGGAGTGTCGAGAGCCCGTGAAATCTTGACAAGCCACTCCAGCGAAATCTTCCTCCGTCCGAGCTCGAAGTTCGTTAACGCGCCCTGAGATATCCCGATCCTGCGAGCCAGGTCCTTCTGTTTGATGTTCAGACTCAGTCTAACCTTGCGTATCCTGAGTCCGATCTTCTTGAACATACTCTCCCCCCAACTCCAGTGATGTCTTGGTGTCTTTTCAATAGGAGAAAGCCTTTGTTCTGCTTGATACACCTCAGGTGGACGGAAGTCAATAAGAAAGTGAGGGGAGGCCTCTGGAGAAGAATTCAAGAAATCGAGAAATCAAGAACTCAAAGATGTAACACATTGTGAATCAATAATTTAGCCCTGGCGCGACCAACCGATTCTGCTATCGACCAAGGTGAGAGGTTTCTCCCCAGCCCAATTTGTCACGGTCTAGGACCATAAACCCGCGAGGGCGCTTCGGGGAGGGGCAGGGGCTCGGGAAGGGGACAATCGATCAATCCAGAGTCTAATCCGAAACCATGAAGATAGTGAATCTTCATGTCAGGTCCCTTTTTGCCCGGGGAGACGTGCCTCAAGAAAGGACCTGTCTGACCTGTCCCCTTTTTCCCTGCAAGCAATTTGTCGGACTAGGGTTGGCAGAATCTGAGAAGCAGGCGAGAGCTCATGGGTCTGCTTCTTCATCCAAGTCGAAGAAGGAACGGAGGGCTTCTTTCGCCGGTGGCGGCGTCAACCGGCTGACAAACAGATAAAGAAAGGCTGAAACGACCAGCCCCACCTCGACGGCGTCCAATCCGGCGGCTTTCCAGTGGCTTTGGCCAAATTCGACGAAATCCCACAGACCACAAGCAAACAATCCCCCCAGCATCGCGGAAACCGCCCCCGCCGCCGTGCCTCGTTTCCAGTTGAGGCCAAAAACGAGAGGCACGAAGAAGAAGCTCGCGATGAATTTGGACTGCTCCACAACGATGGTCTGAACCGTATCGAATTTCGCCAATGCGAAGGGGATCGGCAGAAGCGACACGACAATAACCGCCCATCGCCCCACGGCAATGAGGCTCTTGTCCGAAGCATTCGGTCGAAAAAAGCGACCGTAAACATCGTGAGAGAAACTCCCGGCAACAACGACCAATATTGAGTTGCAGGTCGACATAATGGCGGAAATCAGGGCCACTAGAAAAAGCGCACCGGTCACCGGACTCAAGACTTCGAGCGCCATGACGGCACTCGCCTGGTCCTCGGAGGCCAGCGCCGGGAACAAGGACCTCATACATAGTCCTAGCAAGAGTACGGATGAGCCGATGAGCGCTTGGAAAAGAAACGCCACACCGATGGACAGCCTGACCGTGGCGACATCACGCATCGAGTAGAAACGCGTGAGCTGGTAAGGAGCCGCCGCGATCCCCAGACCGAACGCCAAAGAAAAGGCCAAGATATCTCGAGCACCGTACCAATTCCCCGTCAACCGAGTGTCGAGTGACGTCAGTATTTGCCCGACGACATCGAGTCCCCCGGCACGAACCACCAATAGAGGTACTGCCACAACGAGGGCTCCAGCCATCACGAGCGTCTGCAAGAATTCGACATACGAGCTCGAACGCACCCCTCCACTGACCGTGTAGAAGACGGTGCTGACGACAATGATGCCCATGGCTGCGAGCGGCGGAGTTCCAAACAAGGCGCCGAAGATCTCTCCCGCCGCTTGATACTGAGCCGTCAAATAAATCGTGTAAGGAACGACGATCAAAACTGATGCGAGCAGTCGGGCTTTTTCGCTTCCAAATCGCACACCCACATAGTCCGGAACCGTCATGGCGCCAAAGCGACGCAGTTTAGGAGCTATGAAGAGTGCCGACACCAGCCATCCCAGCCAAAGCCCCGGCCAGACCCAAGCCCAACTGACACCCGTTGAGTAGTGCCGTCCCAACGTGCCGACGAAGGTCCCCGCACTGATTTGTGTCGCCGCCAGTACCGCACCGCCCACCCAAGGTCCGATACTCCTCCCAGCCACCAAGAAATCCGCTTCCGTACGGGTCAGTCGATAACTTCGGACTCCGATCGCAACCACCGCGAGCATGTACGCCACAAGGACAACCACAAACGTGCTCGATAGGCCTGCCATTTCAGTCTCTCAGGACGCGTTTGTCGTTCTTCTCGGCGTCCTTGCGGTTGACTCGGAAAGCCCATAGGAAATATCCGATCACCCATACTCCCGCGTAGAGAAAAAAACCGTAGAAGTTCGGCCCGAAACCTTCAGTCATTGCGATTCGTCCTCTCCCGGTTCCGCGAGTCCGGTGCGGTATCTCATCCAAATGGCCATCGAAGCTGCAATAAGAAGCAAGACGAACAAATCCACACCGTGCCGATTCCACCAGATCTCCGATCCCGGTTTCCCATGCGGCACACTCAAATAGGTCGGTATCCCACCCATCCAGCCCGTCAGGAGGTTTTCTTGTCCGATTAGATTCGGGAAGGTCATCCCGGTCACTTCTTGGCCCGGTGGAAGCTCGACTTCAAGAAGAACCGGCGAATGCGGGTCGATCGGAACGGCGAGAGGCACGGCTAAAGGGCATCTCGAGAGCTCGTCCGTTTCAACCTCGAACGACAGTTCATAGGAAACAGAACTCTCGGGGAGGGGATTGAATCCGACCCAAAAGACCGTCTCAAGGCCTTGACCCCGTTTCTCCAGGTCAACGTTCGTCTCATGTTGGTGTGTTTCAATTTTCCAGTTGGATACGGACTCGGAGTCGCCGAGAAACAACCAATGCCCGACTCCTCCTTCAATTCGGGAACCCTTTGGACGAACGCGAAGAACTTGTCGTACTTCCTTCTTCCCGTCAGGTCGGAACACCACTCTAATCCGAGCCTCTTCGAGCCAAAGCCCTTCTTCCCCGCCATAGGCGTGGGATGTTCCCCAGACCTGGACGAGAAAAAAAGTAAGAAAGATTAGAAGGGTCAAAGAGTTCTTCGTGTAGGCCACGATCAGCTCAAGTAGTTTGCGAAAGGGCAGCGAATCCGCAAGCTCTGATTCTAAGAATGTTGTGACGGGATTTGAGCTTCTTGCTGCCCATGATTCAGCCATTATATTGAACGCAGGAGAAAGGAGGAAGGAGTACTCTTTAGTTCCTACTTCTAACTTCCCTCGGACAGGGGCAGGGGCACGGGGCATCCGCACGAAGTTAGTCTCCGATGCGGTAGACGTCCCGGCCGTGTAGATCCGTTCTACTTCAATCTACCGTCTTCGTCGGGAAAGCTCCGCGGCTATGTCGGAGAAGCTCAATGCTGAATATTCCCACAAGACGAGGAGGTGATAGATGGAATCAGCGGATTCCCGGATTAGCTCGTCGCGGTCTTGGTTTTTTCCGGCAATCACTACCTCCACCGCCTCCTCACCGAGTTTCTTCACAATACGATCGAGCCCCTCATCCAAGAGCTTCGCCGTGTACGAACCAGATGGTCGTTGCTGTTTCCTGCGACGGATGACATCGGCCACCTCTCCCATGGCCTCGTAGAGGGTCGCTCCTTCCGGCCCTCCGGTTGGTAGCGGTGTGTGAAAACAGCTCGTTTCGCCTGTGTGGCAGGCCGGCCCCTCGGGTCGGACTTCCAAAAGAAGACAGTCCTCATCGCAGTCGGCTCGCATGCCGATGAGCTTCATCACGTTGCCTGAGGTCGCACCTTTGCGCCAGAGCTCGCGTCGGCTCCGTGACCAGAAATGGACCTCTCCGGTCTCCAATGTCTTCGCGAAACTCTCTCGATTCATGTAGGCCACCATCAGCACGCGCCCATCCTCGCTATTCTGTAGAACGGCCGGAATGAGTCCGTCGTCATCAAACTTCAGCTCTTTGGCCATTTCGTTCATGAGCTCAACTCCACCGGCCTTACAGGGATACCAAGCTTGGCAAGATACTGTTTTGTTTCTCGAATGCTATGGGTCCCGAAATGGAAGATAGAAGCGGCTAGAGCGGCACTGGCCTTGCCGTCGATGAGTCCCTCGGCGATATGCGCCAAGCTTCCGCACCCACCGGATGCGATAACGGGGATAGAAACGGCGCCTGCAATCAATCGCGTGAGCTCGATGTCATAGCCAAGCTCTGTTCCATCTCGATCCATGCTGGTGAGGAGTATCTCGCCGGCACCGAGCTTCTCTGCCTCCCGGGCCCAGCCAACGGCGTCTCGCCCCGTCGGTGTTCGCCCTCCATGGACAAACACCTCGTATCCATCACCTTTGCGCTTCGCATCGATGGCTATCACAACACACTGCCGGCCAAACCTCCGCGCGCCATCGGCAAGGATCCGAGGGTTTTTAACCGCAGCCGTGTTGACGGTTATTTTGTCTGCACCGGCCTCTAGGATGCTCTTCATATCGTCAGAATCAACGATACCGCCACCGACGGTGAAAGGTATCGTCAAGGTGTCGGCCACTCGTTCGACCATTTTTCTTCGAATGGCGCGACGCTCGTGCGACGCCGTGATGTCGAGAAAAACGATCTCGTCCGCGCCCTCTTCATCGTACCGAGCGCCTGCTTCAACGGGATCGCCCGCGTCCCTCAGCTGACCGAACTTTATGCCTTTGACGACACGCCCACGATCAACATCCAGACAGGGTATGATTCTCTTCGCCAACATGGATTGCCTATCCAGCTTCAAATGCTTCCGAATTGAACGGCGGCCTTCGCTTCTGCCAAAGTGAATCTCCCTTCATAGAGGGCCTTGCCCACGATGGCGGCTTCCACACCGATGTCCCCCAGCTCGGACAAGCGCTTCAAGTCCTCGAGTTGCGCCACACCCCCAGAAGCGATCACGCCGCTGCCGATACCACGGCAGAAATCACCGAGGGCGTCGATATTCGGGCCTTCGAGGGAGCCGTCTCGTTGGACATCGGTAAAAAGGAAAGTTGACACTCCTCTGTCCTTCCACTGACAACCGAACTCGAGTGGCGTTTTTCCCGAGTCAACTTCCCAGCCTCTTACAGCAACATTGCCCCGCCGAACATCTACTCCTATAACAACCTGTTCCGGCGCCATTAGAAGCGCGTCCATCACCACGGAGGGCTCTTCAATTGCAGCAGTGCCGATGACCACACGTTCCGCGCCGCCTTCAACAAGGCTCCGGAAGTCTTCGAACGTCCTCACTCCCCCACCCACCTGCACCGGGATTTCGAGCTGTCTCAAGATTTCCACCACCACACGCCGATTCCCACTCTCCTCGCTAAAAGCACCGTCCAAATCGACGATATGCAGCCATTCCGCCCCTTGTTGCTGCCAATCCAATGCCATCGATACGGGATCATCGCCATAGACCGTCTCCGTTCCTCTCTCCCCTCGGAGTAGGCGCACGGAGTGGCCTCCCCGGATGTCGATGGCAGGTATGACTCTCATGCTCGGTGAACAAAATTCTCCAGAACCCGAAGGCCTAGGGTTTGACTCTTCTCGGGATGGAACTGAATCCCAGCAACATGTCCGTTCCCTGCTACGGAACAGAATCGCAATCCGTACTCGGTGCTCGCGAGAGCGGGTTCCTCGGACTCCGGCACCGCGTAGTAAGAATGAAGGAAATAGAAATAATCACCATCCGCTATTCCATCGAGAAGCGGAACCGTCCTCGTATGGGCCAATTGGTTCCATCCGATGTGAGGGACCGTCAAATCCTCTGGGAACCGTCGCACCTCTCCTGGGATTAGACCGAGCCCCGGCACGCCGGGAGCTTCTTCACTAGAATCGAAGAGCATTTGGAATCCCACGCAAATCCCCAGTAGAAGGGCTCCGGCCCCCAGTGCGTTGGATAGTGGCTGTACCAATCCTCGGTCGCGAAGATTCATCATGGATTCCCCAAAGTGTCCCACACCGGGGAGGACGAGCCGTCGGGCACCACTGACCTTCGACGGATCCGAAGTGAGCTCGACGGCAACGTTCAGTCGGTCAAAAGCACGTACAACGCTTCCGACGTTCCCCACGCCGTAGTCGATCAGTGTTATAGCCCCAGCCACTACGTTCCTCAGTCTTGGAGCGTTCCCTTGGTGGAGGGTATGAGTCGTTTCGGTCCCAGCTCCACGGCCCGTCGGAACGCGCGTGCAAATGCCTTGAAGACGGTTTCAATGATGTGGTGATTGTTTTTTCCGTACAATGTCTCCACATGAAGTGTGGCCCGAGCACGATCTGAAAAGGCGCGAAAGAAATCTTCAAAGAGCTCCGTGGGAAAACCCCCGACTCGGTCCGATGTGAATGCAACCTTCCACTGGAGATAAGGTCTCCCGGAGAGATCGATGACGACTCGTGACAACGACTCGTCGAGTGGGACATAGGCGGTACCGAAACGCTGGACTCCCCCTTTGTCACCCAATGCCTCGCTGACACATTCACCTAGCACCAAGCCCACATCTTCCACAGTGTGGTGACAATCCACGTGAAGGTCACCCTTTGCTTTCAACTCGAGATCTACTGCCGAGTGATGCGTAAATAGCTCTAGCATGTGATCCAGAAACCCGATCCCGGTGTCAACGGCCGCTGACCCTTCGCCATCGATGACGAGCCGAGCTTCGATATCCGTCTCTTTTGTGGTTCGTTTTCGGTGAGCCGAGCGCACTTTGACATCGTTCTTCATGAAAGCTCCTCCAAAGTCCCGCTGAGTGCATTGATGAACTGATCGGTTTCTTCTCGCCGTCCCACCGTGACCCTCAAGCAACGACTGAGTCGCGGGTGAGAACTGAGATTTCTTACCAGAACCCCCCGAGACAGGATTCCCTCATATACCGGCTGAGCTCCCAACGCACACTCAAACAGGATGAAATTCGTCTGCGAAGGATAAGGTTTGATCCCATGGAACGATTGCAGGAGCGAATACAACCGGTCTCTTTCTTCCACGATCACACGGGCTCGAGCCCGAATCAAATCGTAGTGCTCACAGGCCGCCAGAGCTCCGACCCGAGAGAATTGGTTGACGGCATAAGGAAGTTGCGCTTTACCGATCTCTTCTGCTAGTTCCGGATGGGCCATCAAATAACCTATACGGAGACCTGCCAAACCAGCCGCTTTCGAAAACGTCCGCAGCACCACTAGATGTGGAGTGCTCGGCAGAAGCTCAAGAGCCGACCATCCCGAAAACTCGCAGTACGCCTCATCAACAGCCAGGATCCCTTGACCACTCGCTGCGACAGATTGAACCTCCATGGGGCTCATCGCACTCCCCGTGGGATTGTTGGGTGTACAAAGAAAAACGAGAGACGGTTCATTCTTCGTGATGGCTGCAACAAATGGTCCGCTTCGATGGGTCAGGTTCTTTTCCGCGGGGATCTCCACGAGGTCAGAACCCATGAGCTGGGTCACGTATGCAAACGTCGAAAAGGATGGAGACGGTGCAATGGCGGTTCGTCCCTTCTCCAGCGTGGCCATAGCCAGCATCAAAAGGAGCTCATTCGAACCGTTGGCGACAAGAATCCCTTCGCTCGGCCAATCAAATAGCTTGCCTAGAGCTTCTCTGATCTCGGTGGCCTCCAGGTCCGGGTAGCGATGGAAAGACTCTCTTTCGGCCGCTTCCATCAATGCCCTCCGGACCGGCTCAGGGGGGCCGAATGCATTTTCGTTTTGGTCGAGCTTGGTGACGCCGGAGTATCGGGCGAGTCGGTACCTACTTAGGGATGTCACCGCCGGGCGCAGAAAATTCCTCGAGGAATCGACATGGTCATCGATATCTCGGGGCACCTCGTTCACTCCTCGAACCTGACGGACACGGCTCGGGCGTGAGCCTCGAAACCTTCGACCCGCGCAAAAGTCTCGATACTCTTTCGGTCTCGGCTGAGACGACTCTTGCTGTAGCGAATCAAGCTGGTGCGCTTGACGAAGTCGTAGACTCCGAGCGGCGATGCAAAGCGAGCCGTCCCGCCCGTAGGAAGAACGTGGTTGGGGCCTGCATAGAAATCACCGACCGGGACCGGAGAGAACGATCCAATGAAGATAGCGCCGGCATTGCGCACCTCATCGGCCAACTGATCTGCATCTTCACTCAAGACCTCGAGGTGCTCAGGAGCAATCAGGTCGACCAAGGCCACCCCTTCTCTCATATCCGAGACCAAGACACATGCTCCGTGCTCGTCGAGAACCTTCTCGACCTCTTGTGCCCGCGGGAGTCGTTTGGCCTGAATCCCGAGCTCGTCCCGTACCTCGTTAATCAGTCTTAGCGAAGGCGTGATGAATATAGCCCTTTCCTCTCCAGAACCATGCTCGGCCTGCGATAGCAAATCCGCAGCCACTAGACTTGCATTCGCACTGTCATCAGCTAGAACGGCAATCTCGCTCGGGCCGGCAATGTTATCGACTCCCACTTGTCCGAAAACATGTTTCTTGGCGGCCGCGACGTAGGCGTTTCCCGGGCCGACAATCTTGTCGACGCTTGGTATCGACTCTGTCCCATAGGCCAACGCTCCGATGGCTTGCGCACCCCCGACTTGAAAAACTTCTGATATGCCCAGCATTTGAATAGCACAGGCCAAGGCGGGGCACCTCTCGATGACTCCGGGAGGCGTCGCCACGATAATGCGCCCCACTCCGGCAATCTGTGCAGGAATGCAATTCATCAAGAGCGAGGAGGGGTAGACTGCTTTTCCGCCCGGGACGTAGACACCCACAATGGACAAGGGTGACACTCTTTGGCCGAGCAGGGTCCCATCATCCTGAAGGTTGCTCCAGCTGCGCTCTTTTTGTCGCTGATGGTAAGAGCGTATGTTGTCGGCCGCCCGCTCCAATACTCCTCGCACAGACGATAAGGTTTCGGTTGCAGACCTCGCGATGACGCCGGCATCGACGCGAAGTTGGTCTTCTCGCATCTGGATACCGTCGAGCTCCAGGGCAAGCGAAAGGAGAGCCTTGTCACCTTCGAGTCGAACCCGCTCAATAATGAATCCTGCACGAGCCATGACATCGGCCGGAATTCCTCCTATCCCCGACGCCTTGTCTCGCGCCGCCAGGAACTGTTCGATACCCTCGTATAGCGGGATCAACGGCCCACCTTCTCTTCCAAGGCGTTCACGAGAGCAGCGAAACGCCGCCTCTTCAAGCGAAACGAAGCGCGGTTGGCGATCAAGCGTGCCGTACTCTCGAACAGAACCATATCCTCTACTAGACCATTGGCCGCCAAGGTCTTTCCGGTTTGAACCAAATCAACGATGCAGTCAGCCAGCCCCAGCAAGGGCGCCAGTTCCACAGAACCGGCAAGCGGAATGACCTTTACCGGAATCCCTCGACCTTGGAAATACTCCGAGGCAACTCGAGGATACTTCGTAGCCACCCGAACGATGGGCAGATCCCAATAGGCCCCTGATTCCTCTTCTTTTAGCCTCGCCACAACCATGCGGCACCGACCGAACTTCAAGTCCAAGGGTTGGTACACATCGGATCTCGCCTCGGCCAAAACATCCTCTCCAACCACACCCACGTCGGCCACACCGTGTTCCACAAAGGTCGGAACGTCACGGTCCTTGGCGAGGATGAAGGATTGTCGATGTCCATTGGAGAGGTGGAGCCTTCGGGCTTCCACATCTTCCTGGGATATCTCCCAGCCCGCCGAATTCAGAACCGCCAACGTCTCTTTCAGAATTCGTCCCGTGGGAATAGCAAGGGTGAGATCGGAGCTCATCACGATCCTTACCTTCCGGCCACGCCTTCTCAGGTCGATGACCTTCGACATGGTCCTCGACGGACCGTTTTGTTTGTTGACAATCGTAGGTGGCTCTCTTCTCATCCACTGTGCTTCCGCGGATGATAGGACATGGGCCAGCCGATCCAACGAAATGGAAAACCCAATCGCGGGGCGCTCAGAACCAAATCTCCCCATCAAGGAGTCATATCGACCACCCCCTCCAAGTGCTACTCCGGCACCGGGCATATGAATCTCGAATATCATCCCCGTGTAGTAATCGAATCCAAGGATTTCGCTGAGATCGAATTGAACATGTTGAGCCTGCCCAGCTCTTCGAGAGCTGTGGCCACTGTTCGCAGTCTTTCGAGCGCCATACGACTCCCGGGCTCTGGTGCGAGCTTCTCAGCGCGTTCCAGAACCTCCATGCCGCCAAATAGCTTCATGACTTCGAGCAACACCGACGGAGGCTCACCACCGAATACCGTTCGAAGTCTTTCGCGATCACGGGAACGCATCGCTTCCATCGCGACCTGCAGGTTTTCACCACTGAGGCCTTTCCCCTCGAGAATCCCCAAAATGAATCCAGCATGTCCAACCGTCAGCGCGGCTTCTGTCAAGCCCAACCGCTCGAGAGCCTCGAGAGCGATGAGCAGAATCTCCAAATCGGATTCAACACCATCGCCGATGTGCTCCAGGCCAATTTGAAACAAGTCCTCCTGCCGACCGGCCTTGGGCGGTTGATATCGAAGGACTTCACCGCTGTAGAAAAGGCGAATGGGAAGCTCCCGTGTTTGCATCCGAGAAGCCGCAACTTTGGCAACGAGAGCCGTAAAATCCGGGCGCAATGCCATGACTTCACCGTCTCTTCCGACAAATCGATAAATGCGATCCGTTTTTGCAGGCCCACCGCCACGCTCAAAGACATCGTGGTAATCGAAAAGAGGAAGGAGAATCTCTTCATAGGACCACCCGGTGAATACTTCCGCGATCTCTCTTTCAATAGCCCGTCGCAGGTAAGCGGCTTTCCCGTAAAAGCACTGGACACCATCTGGTATCTGTAACAACGTTCGAGCACTCATTCTATTCTCTTCTTTTTCGATTGCGGTCTCACGTACCAACGTACCTCGAATAGAGACTCCGTGCCTCGGAAATGTCACCTGTTCCATGGATGATGGCCCGACCATCCTTGAACAACACGATTCTCTTGTCGCCGATCTCGAACCGCACCAGATGGAGATTGACCTTGACGTGACCCAGCGGGCGAAGGCGTTCCGCGATCTGTTCGAGCGACACATCTTGCGAAACGGAAGGTCGCACTTGGACGGCATTGCGGCCGCAAAGGCTTACCGTTTGAGCCTCCGCTTTGCCCGCCAGATAGGAGAACTCCCGCCGGCCACATGCGGGGCAATTCTTTTTCGGGGAGGACGGTGTAAACGTCTCGAATGTGCCTTTCCAAATGTCGATCGTGAGAACGGCATTTACGAGATCGTCTTCCTTGCCCGCCAGTATCTTGAGCGCTTCCGTGACCTGATAAGCAACGACCGCTCGGACGATGGGCGCGATGATGCCGGCTGTATCACAGGTCGGCGTCGTCCCCGGCGGTGGCTGCGTTTCCATGAGGCAACGCAAGCACGGAGTCTTGCCCGGGCGAACAACGAAACTCATTCCGTAGCTCCCCACACAAGCCGCATAGATCCAGGACAGGCCTTTTTCGACGCAAGCATCGTTGAGCAGGTAACGTGTTTCAAAATTGTCGGTGCCATCGAGCAAGAGGTCGACGTCTTCGATGAGGTCCGTCACGTTGTTTGAATTCAGGTCAACGACCTTTTCTTCGATCTCGACATCACCGTTGATCTGCCGCAACCTTGCGGCCGCAGCGACGGCCTTGGGCAGACTCTGCTCCAGACTCTTCTCGTCAAAGAGACTCTGGCGCTGAAGGTTGGTCACATCGACATAGTCTCTGTCGATCAGTCGAATGTAGCCGACCCCTGCTCGGACCAGGAGCTCCGACGAGACCGAGCCGAGAGCCCCTATGCCGACGACGGCGACGCGCGATTTTCGAATCGCTCTCTGACCCTCCTGGCCAATGGGCTCAAAGAGAACTTGGCGGGAATAGCGTTCCGTCATTTGGGTTTCCTTCTTTCTATTTCCGCCCGGGCGGCTTTTTCCAACTCATCAAAAGTCGGCGCTTCCCCGGTCCATCGTTCGGCTTGGTGCATCGCTTGAACGATCAACATCTCCAGTCCGCTGATGACTCGAGCACCATGCGACTTTGCAGCGAGAAGCAAGAGGGTCCACTCAGGGTCATAGACCATATCGAGAACAACCGCTCCCGGCTTCATTCGGTCGAGGCGAACCGGCGTCTTGTCATGGTCCTCTCCCCCACCCACAGGAGTCGCATTAACGAGGATATCCCATTCGAACCGAGCGATTTCGTCCAAACGCCCCACCTTGGCACCCACTTCTTGGGCTAGTTCTGCCGCCCTATCCAGACTCCGACCCAGAATAACCAGCTTGGCTCCGTTATGGGTCAGACCGTAACTTGCTGCCCTTGCCGCGCCCCCGCTCCCCACAACGACGGCCAGTTTTCCATCGATGTTGATTCGATTCGCGATGGGAGAGATCACGCCCTGGATATCGGAATTGAAGCCCACCCACTTGTCATCGCGAACCATGACCGTGTTGACGGCGCCGATTGCGCGCGCAGGCGGGTCTATTTCCTGCAAAAAGGGCAAAATCGCCTCTTTGAAGGGACGAGTGACCGAGAAACCACGGAGACCCATCACCTTGGCGGCGGCGGCAAACTGCTCTATGTCCATTTCATCGAAAGGAACGTAAACCGCATCGAGCCCCTTCTTAGACAACCAGGCGTTGTGGATTGCTGGGGAAAGACTCTCGAGCACGGGATGCCCAAGGATGCCGTAAATGGCGCTATGGGGCCCTATCGACGAAAACCGATACATCGACAAGAGCTCCTCGAGTCCGAGCTGCCCCGGGCCGGTCGCAGGGTAACCCCGCGCCGAAGCATACACGAGCTCCGATTGAAGTCTTGAAGCCAGAATGCGAGCCGACACCCCGGAAGGTCCCAACGCAACGGGCGAGAAACCGACGCCCTTTCTCCGGGCCGACTCTCCTGCCTCGGCCAATCGTAGGGCATCTGCCAGAGAGTGGACCTGGGCCGCAAGCTTGATGATATCGGCACCGGCGCCAATCGCTCTCTCGACGAGCGTTGTGAGGTCATCAGGAAACCTCTCGAATGCGTGGCGAGATACGATGAGCTTAGAACCCGACTCGACGAACTCAAACCCCTCGTCGAATGAGCTCAGTTCAACATCCACGTATTCGAAATCCATCTCCAATGAGGATCGCAAAATACCCAACCGCTCTGATTCGGAGCCCCGGAAAAGCCCTCCTTCACAAGGGTGGCGGCAGGTGAGAATCAGAGGTTTTGTCGCTTCGGCTCTCAGTGTCATCAAAGCCTCGGTGGACACTGACTCCAAGGCGTCAACTCGCAACTCGACCAGGTCGGCGCCCTCGGTTGCCTCCTTCATTCCACGGATCATCTCTTCCTGCGATGGTGTCGAAATGGAAGCGACTATCTTCGTCATGGACAACACGTTCTCGTGATGGAGATTGACCAATACCGATACAAAAAAAAACCCTTCAGGAAGCCCTGAAGGGGTGTCTATTACTTCGGCACCTCGCCTCCGGAGCCCCCGTTTTTTCGATCCAGCTACAAGCCGGTACGGGTGACCGATCAGCCCCGATGATGATGATGCCAGAAAATACGATGACTTTCGTCAATAGAAGCGATAGCTCGCCAAGAACCACTCCTGGCGCCGAATCTCGTCCGTGTATCTATCTCGTACATCACTTCTAGGCACGTAAGCTAACACTGCCCATCTCGGGCTGTCAAATCGTTCTGAAGGTGACGTCAAATTGAGTCTCGATGGCAGCCCAGAGGCTGCTCGCGTCAAGGACCGTCAACTTGACAGTACCGTTAGAATTCCTAAATCCTACCCCCACCCGCAGGTTGATGGAGAATTCCCGTGAAAAAAGTCATCGGAATATTGGGCGGAATCAGCCCGGAGTCGACGACCGTCTACTATGACCGTCTAATCAAGGCCTACCATGAGCTGTCGAGCGATAGCTACTATCCTGAAATAGCCGTTTACAGCCTGGATTTTCAGAAGTTCACGGACTTTGAGAATAGCAGAGACCGCGCCGGCTATATTCAGGAAATCATGCACGGGATTGAACGGCTCCAGAATGCCGGAGCAGACTTTGTCATCATGGCTGCTAACTCTCCCCACGCTGTCTATGACCAAGTCGAGGCGTTGGCCAAAGTTCCGATGTTGAGTATCGTCGAGGTGACAGCCGACTACGCCGCAAAACGAGGCTTCAAGACACTGCTGCTGATGGGCATCAAATTCACGATGCAGTCCAGTTTCTATCAAGCCGCTTGCGAACAGCGTCATATAACCGTGGTTGTTCCCAGCCTTGACGAACAACATGAGATCGATCGGCTTATCTTTGAAGAACTGGCGATTGGAGTCTTCACCAACGAAAGCAAGCAAAAGCTCCTCACCATAGGCACCGGCTATGATGTGGATGGGATCATCTTGGGATGCACCGAACTGCCGCTCATTCTCAAGCCATCAGATAGCCCGATACCCCTTCTCGACACCCTGG
Organism: uncultured Acidobacteriota bacterium; assembly: GCA_963697355.1. Lineage (GTDB taxonomy): Bacteria > Acidobacteriota > Vicinamibacteria > Marinacidobacterales > DATDRI01 > CAVONV01. Next base: position 57,555 of record CAVONV010000008.1, on the reverse strand, counting down.
ATCTCCATGTGCGGGCCGCGTTAGCCTATGCCTTGAGCTAATGTTGATCGCTGCCGGGTGAAGTTAGCCAATAGAATTCACATTGAAGCGTGGTCTATGACCAATCATAAGCGAGTCTGAGGTCTCACCTGGACGGGCAAAACCACAAAACCAGATACCGCCTACTCGCAGACCACTACCGGAACCGACGCGAAAACCCGGTGTCTAATGTTGTGAGGATGCCGTGCACGCAGCGAAGACCCTGTTGATACTGCTCGTATCTTTGATGGTAGCAAGAACACCTCACAGCCAGGAAGCCAACCAATTCGACGATGACTCGGAGACAAGAAAGCCTTGTAGCTGGTCAACGCGCTGGAAGGAGCCGCGCTCCAGGAAGCCCGCTGCAATTTCACACAAGCTAAAAATGCCAAAGAAAGTGAAGGATGCTCACCCGGAATGGCCTGACACAAAGACCTGGCATTCGGGAGCCCCTGTGGTGGAAGCAATCATTGAACCGGACGGGTCCGTGAAGGAAGTCAAACTCATACGAGGCTTTGAACCATCCTGGCCCCAGGCTGAAGAGGCAATAAAGAAGGCAATCAAGAAATGGCATTACGAGCCGGTTGTCATCGACGGGGAGCCCGTTCCGGTATGCATGACGGCTGTAATCAACGTCAACTGGCAATAGTGTGTAGTGGTAGGCATTTGATTCAATAGGCACGAAGGGTAACTTTCCGAATCGAACTGAGACACCGGCTTTACGACCTGGTTGAGGCCTTCTCATGAGAAACATGGCAAATCTATGCTTTACCGTTGGTTCTGCAATACTGGTCACGCTTTTTGCCAATGGCTGCGAATACGAAGGCGAACCTCCTGGAGCCAAGAGAACTCCAAGTCAACAATTTGCACCACAACTTTAGATTGCCAATCGGTTATTTGCGGAGTCAGCTCTCTAACGCCTTTTTTCTTCGATCTTGTTCTGCACGAACTCGGCACCGTAGACACGCTCCGCCTCGAAGCGATTGTGTCGACGGCAGAGGACCCGAAGGAAACGCTCCTCGTGACTACGATAGATCGCGAAGGGTCGCTCGTGCTCGATCTCGAGTCTCGCTCTGGCGCTACACCGCGTCCCGTCTGCCGACCTGTACTGGCACTGGTAGCCGGCCAATGTAGACCGCTCTCTTGATTCTGTTGAATGCCCGAGTGGTATTTTGATTGGAGCTGCCCGTATTCATGTGTCCTCGTCGCTTCCAACCAGGCCAAAGCACCGAACACCCGACCCCGGACCAGTCGGCGTGCCATTCTGGGTTGCCCTGGTCGGATTCATTGACCCAGTCGAGGGCTTGAACTATCATAATTGGTTGGGCACATTAAAGTTGTCGATTTGGCGCTTTTCTGGCAAAACGAAGATTTCCCTGCAGACGGCTCGAATCCGCGTGTTGCGTTTTCATCTGCTGGGCTTCAACGAAAAAGTCTATCTACAGGAACAAATAGTTAGAGGTCAACAAGATGAGGCGACTATTCGCAACGGTCACGGCGGCGATCGCCCTTTCTTTCCTGGCGGGAATCGCGACATCCGCTCCCGTCGAGATGCTTCCGGTCTCACAAATCGAGCCGGGTATGGAAGGCGTGGGATTCACCGTTTTCAAGGGCAACAAGATCGAGTCCTTCAAGGTCCACATCCTAGGTGTCATGCTGAAATATGGCCCGAAGCAAGACCTGATACTCGCCAAGCTCGAAGGTGGTCCTCTAGCCGAGACCGGCGTCATTGCCGGCATGAGTGGAAGTCCCGTTTACATCGACGACAAGCTGATTGGAGCCGTAGCATTCTCCTTTCCGTTTTCGAAGGAGCCCATAGCCGGAATCACTCCAATAGCAGAGATGATCGAGGCAACTTCGACGCCGGCTCCAGCCCGACGTGCCGCACGCCTTAGCTTTCCTCTGGAACCGGACGAATTCGAATCTGCGATCCCGTCCAACTCGCGGCCGATTCCCATCCAAGGGACATCGTTGACCGGCGTCGATCTGCTGAGACCCTACTTGGGCAAACTACTGTCACCCATCGCTAATCCGGCCTCGTTTCATGGTTTTACTCAGGAATCTATCGAGCATATGACACCGATACTGCGGAAACTCGGCCTAGAACCTCTAATGAGTGGTGCCGCGATTCCATCGGGACAGTCAACGGCGGGTCAAATCGACCTGTCCAATCTAGATACCGCCACCATCAGACCGGGCGACGCTGTGGGCGTCGGCCTCATCACCGGTGACATGAGCTACAGCGCAACAGGAACCGTCACCCATGTAGACTCGCAAACCGGAGCGGTCTATGCTTTTGGACATCCGCTGTTCAATCTAGGACCCATCGAGTACCCCATGACTTTCGCGGAGGTCCATCTTGTACTCCCGAGTCTTCAGAGCTCTTTCAAGATTTCGAGCGCTGGGCAGGTCGTCGGTACATGGCTACAAGATCGATTGACGGCCATCAAGGGTGTCATTGGTGCTCGGCCTCGCATGATCCCCCTTTCCGTTGATGTCAAGACAAGTCGAGGGCAAAACAAGAAATACGAGATCCAGATTGTCAACGATGAGCTGTTTTCCCCCCTCCTCGCCTATGCTTCTCTTATTAACGTCCTGAGCACGACGGAACGGGCTTTTGGCACCCAGACCATCAAGGTTTCGGCTCGACTCGTCATGGATGGAGAACGTGTCGTCATCATCGACGACGTCTTCGCAGGTCAAGGATCGGCGTTGGCCGCATCGGCCATGGTGGGGGCGCCTATGTCCTTTCTGATGACCAATGACTTCGAACAAGTTCAAATAAGAGACGTCAGCGTCGAAATCGAGGCATCCGAGAGTCTCGACACCGCTTACCTCGCTCGGGCTTGGTTGGACAGGGATCAGGTCACGCCCGGGGGAAGCGTTCCCCTGAAGTTGCTTTTACGTTCCTACCGAGGTGAGGAGACCCTTGAGAGCGTCGACATCGAAATACCTGACAATGTGGAGGAAGGCAATCTCCAACTCTTGGTTGCCGATGCGACGACGATCTCCGCCATCGAGAGACGTATTACGCGTTCCGGCTTCGAGCCGCGCAACTTCAGCCAGTTGATGAGAGCTCTCAATGGCCTACGAAAGAACAGCCGCCTCTATTTTCGGTTGACTCGACCGGGAAGTGGCGGTGCCATCGTATCCGGTGAGTATCTGTCTTCTCTACCTCCGAGCGTGATGAACGTTCTCGAGGCCGATCGATCGAGCGCCGGTTTCATCCCAATTTACTCCTCGATTTTGTGGGAGCACGAACTGGCAACCGATTTCAGCGTCAGTGGCTCGCGGATTCTCGAGTTGAACGTCAAGAATCCCTGAGGGAGACCACGATTCTCAATCCCGAGGTTGAAAGGAATGATTTTCATGCATCTTCGGTCGCACCGATTCCTATACATGGCTCTTGTTTCGCTGGTTGCGGTGACTGGCTTGGCGGCTTTGCCCACTTTTTGGTCGATGGAGAACCAGTCAGATTTTCTCGAAGGTGAGGTTGAAGGACTTTCCATTGCCAGCGACGGCACGATTGGCCTGGCCCCCGAGACCCGAAACCTCTACGAGGCCACTGACCCGTTTTTTTGGAGTCTGGTCTCCGACAGAAACGGTAACCTCTATGCCGGTAGCGGCAACGAAGGCAAAGTCTACAAGATCGATGGTGCCGGCAACGGCACCGTCATAGCCGATACCAACGAGCTTCAGGTGCACGCTCTGGCCGTCGATGGGCAAGGCACCCTTTATGCCGGCACATCTCCTCGCGGCTCGGTCTACAAGATCGATTCCAGCGGCGCTCAGGATGTGTTCTTCGACCCGGACGATCGTTACATCTGGGCTCTTGCTGTCGATGCCACGGGGAATGTCCTCGTCGCAACCGGTGACAAAGGCAATATCTACCGAGTCACTCCAGGCGGTCAGAGCGACATGCTATTCGCCAGCCAGGAAACGCACATGGTTTGCCTTGCGACAGACACAGAAGGAAACATCTATGCAGGCAGCGATTCCAACGGACTCGTATTCAAAATCGATTGTAGCGGCAAGGCCAGCGTTCTCTTTGACACCCCTTTCCAAGAAGTACATTCTCTGGTTCTCGACACTCGTGGCAACGTTTACGCCGCCGCCGTCAACGGGGCGCGGCACCTGGCCTCCCCGCCACCCGTAATCCAAGCCGACTCACCGACAACCGACCAGGCCACTCAACCCATGGGTGGGGTGACAGAGTCCGTCACCGTAACAGCTACCACGGCTCAGGCGACAAACATGGCAACCGCTCCGGGGATGAGCACATCCGGGCTGAAGGGCGCTGTCTATCGCATAAGCCCCCAAGGCTCCGCGGAACGACTGTGGGAGTCCCATGACACGATGCCTCTGTCCCTCAAGGTGGAGCGAGACGATCGCATCATGGTGGGCACGGACAAGGAAGGCCGTATCTTTCTAGTCCGCCAAGACAAGACCAGTTCCCTATTGACCCGAGCCGAAGCCGCCCAAGTCACCTCCATATACTCATCCGATGGTAGGACGACCCATTTTTCCACAGCGAATCCAGCTCGTGTCTATCGTTTGGGGGTCGAACGACGCTCAGAGGGTGTCTACACCTCTCCGGTCAAAGACACCAACGCCGTATCGACCTTGGGACGGATACGGTGGGAAGCCCGCTCGCCCGCAGGAACCAGCCTGAGTCTCCAGACGCGAACCGGAAATTCTTCCAGACCTGACAATACCTGGAGCGAGTGGTCTCAAAGCTATACGAACGCGGATGGGGAGCAAATCACGAGCCCCAGCGGCCGTTTTCTGCAGTGGCAAGCCATCCTTAGAAGCACAGATGGAAACGGCTCACCCGAGCTCCTGAACGTCACCGCGGTCTACCTCCAGCAGAACCTGAGTCCCACCCTGTCCGAGGTCACTCTCCATCCACCTGGAGAAACGTTCCAAAAGCTACTCGTCGCAACGGGGGAAGCAGAGATCATGGGTTTGGATAGCCCCATCGACGCACCGGAAATGGCTTCCGGCCTCGGGCAAACCTCTGGCACGCCGGCCGTACAAACGAACGTCTCCCCCACAGCCTACAGCCGCAAGTTCTACAAGAAGGGTTATCGGACCGTCACTTGGCTGGCCAACGATCCTAACGACGACAAGCTGGTCTACGATGTTTTTTATCGGGGACAAAGCGAGACCCTGTGGAAACTACTCAGGGAAGATGTCCGTGAGAATGTCATCGCCTGGGATACGGCGGCAATGCCGGACGGCCGATACAATCTCAAGGTCGTTGCGAGCGATCGACCGAGCAATCCCATGGAACTCGCTCTCAGCGGAGAGCGAGAAAGCCGTTCCTTCCAAGTGGACAATACGCCTCCCAGCATTTCGGCTGCACAAGCAACGAGATCTCAGGGGGGGCACCAGATTACTTTCCAAGCTGGAGATGACTCTAGCATGGTACAAAAGGTGGAATACGCCGTGGACTCTGGTAGATGGCACGTCGTTTTTCCCATAGATGGTATCTCAGATTCTAAACAGGAGTCCTTCGATTTTTCTCTGACAGGTTTTTCTGACGGCGTCCACACGCTTGTCGTCAAGGTGACCGATCGATTGAACAATGTAGCCACCGCGAAGGTAGAGATTCGCTAGTATCAGCGATGCACGGGCCGTGCCGAGTAGAGCCCCCATCGATTAGATGACAGCCCGATTGTCGTCTACAATTATAGAAGATATGGACGAGTCGTCAGAATCCATAACGTCTTCATCCGACCTACACGGGCGATTTGCTCGATTTCGACCCCGGACGGACCTTCCAGTCCGCGTTTGTTCCGGCGGCAATTGGTGCGACGGACTCATTGTGAATCTTAGTGAGCGTGGTGCCTTCATCAAGCTCGGTGCCGAGGTCTGGAAGGGGGAAGAGGTCAAGCTCGTTTTGGAGCTACCAGAAACGCCTGCCGGAAACATCGAGTTACGCGCTCTCACGGTTTGGAGAACGAGCGACGACGATAGCCCCGAAATGGACGCCCAAGATGGCTACGGCATGCTTTTTAGAAGCGACAAAGGCGTTGACTCTCGCCTTGCGGAACTGATCCAGAACCTAGTCGACGCGGGCCGGCTCGTTGCTGAAGAAGATAATTCGGGGACAGGTAGTTAACTAACATTCGAGACCACGTGGCTTTCACAAAGTTTTGCGTAGACCTCGTGGTCCCGGATTACGGTTAACTACCTGTCCCCGAATTATGAGTGGACCCAGATAGTCGACAACTGAATATTCAATTCGGGGGACCGAGATGAGCTTGTTCAAACTGACAAATCGACTTCTCTTCGTTACGTGCTTGGTGCTTCTTCTGTCATCGACGAGAGTACAAGGTTCGCAACAGCTCGTCATTCGAGCGGAGAAGATTTTCACCGTTTCGAATGGAACCATCGAAAACGGCGTCATTCTCATCGAGGATGGGAAGATCGCACGTGTGGGTCTGGGATTCGAGTTACCCAACGATGCAGAAGTTGTCGACGCCAAGATCGTCATTCCCGGCTTGATCGACATGCACACCCACGTCGGCGTCTACAGCTTGCCGCTCGTCGAAGAGAACGAGGACGGGAACGAGATGACCGACCCCATTACACCGCAGGTTCGAGCACTCGACTCCTTCAACTTCGATGACCCGGCCATCGCGGCGGGTCGTGCAGGTGGCGTAACGACAGTCATTTCCCGGCCCGGCAGCGGCAACATCATCGGCGGCACGAGTGTGGCGGTCAAGCTGAAAGAGGCCTCCCCCAACGAAATGGTCATCAAGGAGATTTGCGACCTAAAAATGGCGATTGAAGGCAATCCTATTGGCGTCTACGGAGACAAAAGAAGATGCCATCGACGTTGATGGCCGTCTACCACCTGGCGGAAAAGGCCTTCATCGAAGCACAGGAGTACATGGAGAGCTGGGAGAAATACGAAAAGGAAAAAGACGCAGGCGAAGACGCCGAGGCTCCGTCGAGAGATCTCGGCAAGGAATCTCTCGTGATGGCATTGAAGCGGGAGATCCCCGTCCACATCCACATCGCCACCGCCTCGGAAATCATGTCCACCATTCGTCTCGCCGACAAGTTCAACCTCAGACTCAGTGTATGTCACGGCTACTAGGCGCATCTTTTCGTCGACGCGCTACAGGATCGAAAAGAAGATCTCCACTTCAACATCGGTCCTCCCATGTTCTTCAGCTACTTCGACGATTCGCTGACCTTCAAAAACAACCCGGCCATCCTCGCCAACGCCGGCTACAAGGTCTCTCTTCAAACCGACGCTCTGGGAGGCGGGCAACAAAACCTCCGGCATTTGGGGATGCTCTCCGTCCGCTACGGCATGAAAGAAGACGACGCTCTCCAGGCCATTACCTTGGCCCCGGCCGAAGCCGTCGACCTCGACCATCGGCTTGGCAGCATCGAATCGGGAAAAGACGCCGACCTCGTCCTTCTCGACGGCGAGCCCTTTGAAATCCTGACCGAGTCGAAAAGGTCATCATCGATGGAACCGTTGCCTACGAACGCAAAGGAGTCGAAACGCTTGAAATGACGCTCCCAGCTTCCATCCCGAGACAAACCTCCTGGTGCTGCCCTCGGGGCTCGAGCAAACGGAAAGGCTTGCAATCGCCGGCGCCACGCTGTTCGCGATGTCCGGTCCTCCCATCGACGACGGGACGATCCTCATTGACAAAGGGAAGATCACCGAGGTGGGAAACAACATTGCCGTGCCGGAGGGCTACAGGTCATCGATGCAGAGGGATTCGTTGTCATGCCGGGGCTGGTCTCGCCCCGTTCCTATGTCGGAATAGGCCGTAACTGGAGGCGACAGAGCCACATCGATGAGACCTCAAAGCCCGTCGTGCCCGCTCTACAGGTCAAACATGCCATCGAGCCTCACGCCCCCCATTTCACGCATGCTCGCGAGCTCGGAGTCACCACCGCACTCGTGACACCGGGCGACAAGAACGTCATCGGCGGGCGCGGTGTGGTTTTGAAAACATCGGGCATCGTCGTTGACGACATGATTGCGAAAGACGATGCCGTCCTCGTGATGGGCCTAGGCCGTTCGAGCCAGCGAAAGGACCAAATGCCCATGACACGCATGGGCATCGCCGCCCTCGCGAGGGAGACGCTCATCAAGGCCCAAGAGTACATGGAAAAAGTGGCCTCGGACGGCGAGGATGACAAGCCCAAACGGGATCTCGACATGGAGGCCTTGATTCCGGTTCTAGAAGGTAAGACCCCGGTTCTGGTCCACTGCGAGAGACGAGACGACATCCTGACCGCACTTCGAATCGCCGACGAGTTCAATCTTCGACTGATTCTCGATGGAGCCACCGACGCCTATAAGGTCCTTGATGAGATCAAGAAGCGAGACATACCGGTCATTGTGGAAGACCTCTTCCGAGGCGTCGGCAGCATCGAGGACGCGGGATTCGATCCAAGGACCCCGGCGAGACTTTCTGAAGCGGGCATCCGTATCGCCTTCCGATCCCAAATCGACGCGGGTTGGTACACGCCCGGCTCTGGTGAAGCCGGGGGTGATTTGCTGGAAATCGCCGCCTTTGCGGTAAGAAACGGTATGGACACTGAAAAGGCCCTTCGCGCCGTAACGATCGACGCCGCGGAAATCATCGGCATGGAGGATCGCATTGGGAGCCTGGAACCCGGAAAAGACGCCGATCTCCTCATTCTGCGCGGGCACCCCTTGAAAACTCGCTCCATTCCCGAAGCGGTCTTCATCGATGGAAAGCTCGTCTATCAACGCAAACCAGGATCGCGCGTCCAACTCTCGCAATGAGATCGACGGAGGAAGACAATGAGCTTTCGATATCGACTCCTCTCAATACTCGCTCTCGGTTACGCATCGTTCACGACACCACTGTTGTCCCAAAGTGAAGTTGTCGCCATCCGTGGTGCGCGGCTCATGACCATCACTCACGGAATCATTGACGAGGGCACCCTCCTTATACATGGCGGGATCATTACTGGGGTCGGCTCGGACGTTTCGATTCCCGCCGGTGCCAAGGTGATCCCTGGAGAGGGAAGAACCATCACACCCGGGTTCATAGACGGATTTACGAATCTTGGCACCTCCGATATCCCTTCTCTCGGCGCAGATGATGATGAAGCCACCGATCCCTTGATGCCTCAACTGAGAATCATTGACGGTCTCAATCCGGACAACCGTTTCATCCCCCTGGCGCGGTCTTTCGGTATCACGACAGCCCTTTGTGCCCCCGCGGAGCGCAACCTTCTTTCGGGTCAAAGTGCTCTTATAGACCTCGCCGGTTCCCGTATGGAGGACATGACCGTCGTCTTCCCTATCGGTGTTCATGCGAATTTGGGCGAGTCTCCCAAACTGCGCTACGGCAAGCAGAATCGCTCTCCCATGACCAGGATGGGTGCCGCCGCTCTTCTCCGGCAGATACTGATCGATGCCCGAGGATACGAGGACAAGATCGAACGGTACGAACACCAGCTTGCCGAGTACAAGAAAGGTAACGAGGACAAGAAACCTTCTCCCCCCGAAAGAGATTTGAAACTCGAATCCATGGTATCGGTGGTAAGCGGCGAGCTGCCTCTCATCGTGAGTGCGGATCGTTACGATGATATTCATACGGCCCTCCGAATCGCGGACGAGTTTGACCTGAAGATCATTCTGAACCACGGGGCCGAGTGCCATCGGCTTACCGAAGAGATTGCGAAAAGGAACATCCCGGTCATCTGGGGCCCAGACGACGCCCCGGTTCGTGAGTTGGAATCCAAAGGCGGCACTCCAAACACTCCTTGGCAACTCTACAAAGCCGGCATCCTCTTCGCCTTTCAGACCGGCTCCGTTGAGAACGTCTCAGGACTCCTGCGCCAAGCCAGAGCCGCCGTCGTTCACGGGCTTCCTCACGAAGAAGCACTCAAAGCCCTGACTCTTTCTCCTGCCAGAATGTTCGGAGTCTCGAGCAAGCTCGGGTCACTGGAAGTCGGAAAATCGGCAAATATAGTCGTCTTTGACGGCAGCCCTCTGAAAGAGCTTTCCAAGGTCGAGATGGTTTTCATCAAAGGAGAGCCCTTCCAAGACGGTCGGTGACGCAACGTCTTCGACAATAGCCGGCGTGTTCTCTGCCGACTTCACCCACTTCCTTGGGCTTGATGTACCCAAGCTGCTGTGGCAAACTGCGCCGGTCCTAGTGCTCTAGGACGTGATTGAGAAACCAACGCGAATGTTGCGCTACGAATGTGAAGATGATGGAAGCGAGGTATCCGTGACCAACAGCCAAGGTCGAATCGACAATCTCTACAGGGAACAGGAAAACAACTTCGAGCATTGGGAAGCTCATCAAAGACTGCATCGACCAGTTCATCGACATGATGCTCAACTATCGACAGAGTGGTCATCCCGGCGGCAGTCGCAGCAAAGTCCATGCGCTAGTCACCGCCACCCTGAGTGGTGCGATGCGCTGGGACATTCGTCGGCCGGAGCTCCGATTCGCTGATCGCTTCGTGCTGGTCGCCGGGCATTGTGCTCCCCTTGTCTATGCCATGCTTCCTCTGTACAACGAGGCTCTTCGAGAAATGTTCAAACGGACCGGTGACGGCAAGTATCTCGTTCCCAATCGAGAACATCGAATGTTGGTTTGGGAAGACCTGCTTACATTCCGCCGGAACAAAGGCCTTGCCGGTCATGCCGAAATGGAAGGCAAGACCTTGTTCTTCAAGTTCAATACCGGTCCAAGCGGGCACGGCTCTCCGCCTGCGGCAGGAGAAGCTCTGGCACTCGTTCGAGCCGGAATGAAAGACGTCAAGGTATGGGCTTTCGAGGGCGAAGGCGGGCACAGCGCCGGGGCTTCTCATGAAACGAAGAACAGTGCCTGGGGACTGGGACTCGAGAACCTTCAATACGTTCTAGACTGGAACAACTTCGGAATCGACAGTTTTCCCGTGAATAGCGTGATTCATGGAACACCCGAAGACTGGTTCAGTAGCTACGGCTGGCGCACCTACGGTGCCGATCCCGGGAGTGACTGGGCCGCTGTGACGAAAGCGATCCTCGCCATGTCTTTCGAGCCGGAGAAAAACGGCCGACCCGCCGTCGCCTGGATGAAAACGCGCAAAGGCCGCGAGTACGGCAAATATGACTATGCGAGTCACGGTGCTCCCCACGGGCTCAACAGTGCCGAGTATTGGGAGACCAAGCGAGTCTTTGCCGAAAAGTACGGTGTGGAATTCGATGGGTTTGGCCAATCGGCGCCGGAGAACCCCGAAGACCTCTACAACCAAGTGAAAAACAACTTCGCCAAAGTAGTTCAGGTGCTTCACGGCCGCGAAGCTACGCTCGAGTACCTGGCAAATCGTCTCGTCGAGCTGGGGGACAGCGTTCCCATTCAATCATCGCAATTCAAACTGGGACACAAGGGCAATCCCTTGAAGGACCCGCATCTCTTCGATTTCAAGAGCTATCCAGCCGAGATGTGGAAAGCACCCGGTGAAAAGGCGCCCAACCGCGCGGGCTTGGCGGCATTCGGAAGCTACATCAATAGCTACTGCCACGAGAACTATGACCAGCCTCTCGTCATCGCCATGGCCGCCGATCTCGCCGACTCGACCAATATCAGCGGATTCGCCAAAGACTTCGGCGAAATGAACAATTTCGGCCGATATGAGCGCAACGAAAACCCGGATGGCGTATTGCTACCTCAGGAGATTACGGAGTTCGCCAACAGCGGCATCTGTGTCGGAATGGCCAGCTTGAACATGAGTGAGACGCCGGAAAAGGAGTTCCTGGGCTTCTTTGGAGCTTGCTCCACCTATGGCAGCTTCTCCTATTTGAAGTACGGTCCGATGCGACTGTTCAGCCAGCTCTCCCAAGATTGTGACTTGAAGACCGGAAAAGTGATTTGGGTAGCCGGTCATTCCGGTCCCGAGACCGCCGACGACTCGAGAACCCATTTTGGTATTTTTGCCACTGGAGTCACGCAACTCTTTCCCGATGGACAAGTCTGCGACATCCATCCGTTCGAGTACAACGAAGTACCTGTGATGCTGGCCGCGGCCCTCGCCGGTCCTTGGCCCATCATCGCGTGCCATTTGACGAGACCGCCCATTGAAATACCCGACCGAAAAAAGCTGGGAATGTCACACTACTACGATGCGGCCAAAGGCGCTTACATCATTCGTGACTACAAAGACAACGAACCTAGAGGTGGATGCGTCATGGTGCAAGGTACGATGAGCACCGCGAACCTCATCGCGATACTACCTGATTTGGATGCCCGTGGGCTCAATGTGAAGATCGTGTCTGTGCCCTCGCCCCAACTCTTCTGGGTGCAGCCCGAGGAGTACCGCAACTCCGTACTGTCGGAATCCGACAAGTGGGACTCGACCTTCATCACCAACCGCAGTCGGAGAACCATGTACGATTGGATCTTCAATCCCTTGTCTACCAAATATGCCATGAGCAGTGATTTCGACGACCGGTGGCGTTCGGGTGGCAACCTCGACGAAGTGATTGCAGAAGCGCATTTGGACCCGGAAAACCTCCTTTCCGGTATCGAAAAGTTCGTGAAGGACCGCGCCGAGCGTCTCGACGCAATGCGCTCCGCCGTTCGGGATCTCAAATGAGGCAGGCTTCATGAAAAAACACCGGACCCTCATTCTAGGCATCTTGTCGCCGATTCTCGCCGCCTTTTTCGGCTCGACCGTCTACACGATCCTCACTCGAGCGAGCGAAGACCGTGACTCGGACTTCGCTTTTCGTTTGACGATGACTGCCCTGGCGATGGCCGTGCCTTTCTTTTTGACGCTCTTATTGTCGTTACTCGATCGAAGGAGCCCGCTCGGTGTTTCAACTTCCACCAAGATTGGCCTGAGCATTGCCACGCTTTCGTTGGCATTGCTCTGGTTTCCCATCAACGGTGTCGTTCAAAGAAGTCGACAAGCCACCAATCTAGCTTTGGACCGCGTTCCGGCACCGGAAATCGAGACGGTCGATTTGACGGGAAAGCTCCACAAACTCTCCGAATACCGCGGCAGAGTCGTACTACTGAACATCTGGGCGACCTGGTGTGGACCCTGCCGGAAGGAAATCCCGGAGCTACAGCGTCTCTACGAGGACAAGGCCGCAGAAGGCCTTGTTGTTCTTGGGCTTTCTATGGAAGATCCGGAAACTCAGCGACCTTTTGTTGAGGAGCTCGGTATATCCTATCCGCTCCTTACAACTGACGGTGAGATTCCTGATCTGTTCAGCACGGTCGCACGCTATCCCTCCAACTTCTTGATCGACCGCAAAGGTGAGCTACGACGAGCACCCAGCACGGATGAACCCTTCGAAAACCTCGTCCAAGCCGTAGAAGATCTTCTGCAGCAACGAAATTAGTGTTCTTGAAACGAAGTAGTACTCAAGTACTCAAGTACTCAAGTACTCAAGAATGATGGTAGCGGCTGCGCCGCGTCATCGTTCAATTCCAATTCATGAAACGATATAGAAGACGTCTGTGTTCTTCAGATGATGGGCATAGGCCGAGCTGAGTACTCGGGTACTCTATTTTCACCTTTGCGCCAGAATCTCTAGACGTCGAATTCTCTCTTCCACCGGTGGGTGTGTAGAAAACAGCTTCTGGAGTCCCCCGAGGAACGGATTGACGATGAACATATGTGCATGGCCCGGGTTGCCTCGAGTCATAGGAATATGCGCTGCGCTCTGCTGCAACTTCGCGAGAGCCCTCGCCAAGCCCAGCGGCTTTCCGCTGAGCCCCGAACCTCCCTCGTCGGCAGCAAATTCACGGTTCCTTGAAATCGCCATTCGAATCGCCATGGCCGCCAGCGGGGCTCCAATGATGACGAGGAGCAGCGCAAGCGGGTTGCTCCTTTGTCTCGAGCCCGCGGCCCCAAAGCGAGCAAATTGCCCCAACATGGCAATAGCCCCCGCGAAGGTGGCGGCAATAGAACCGGTCAAAATGTCTCTGTTTTTGACGTGAGCTAATTCGTGCGCCATGACACCGGCGAGCTCATCGTCATCAAGAATATCGAGAATCCCCTCCGTGGCCGCCACGGCCGCATGGTGAGGGTTCCTCCCCGTTGCGAAGGCGTTGGGGGCCTTTTGCGGTATAAGGTACACCTTGGGCATCGGCAAACCCGCAGCTTGTGTCAGCTCTGCCACGGTGGAGTACAGCCTTCCTCCGTCGTTGGGTCCGACTTCCCTCGCCTGATAGTGTTTGAGAACCAGTTTGTCAGAGAACCAATAGGAATAGAAGTTCATCCCGGCAGCTAGGATGAAGGCCCAGATCACTCCCTGACGACCTCCAATGGCTCCACCGACCAATACGAACAAAACCGTAAGACCTACCATGAGCATGAAAGTGCGCGTCCGATTCATAACAGACCATCCTCTGTGTCTTCGACATCAAAGAAAAGGGGTCCTGATATAAAGATTCATTGTCTTCATGGTTTCGGGTGAATCCTCTGATTCATCGAACACCGTCTCTTTTTTTCTTCCCGCATTCTTGAGTACTCGAGTTTTCGAGTTCTTGAGTTCTTTCTTCAGTAACTTCTATATGCCAGTCCTTCCTGCAATTGATTCCGCATTCGATGGGCGATGAAGTCCGCGACCTCCCGCGTCGTCGCCAACTCCAGAGCTTGGTCGGCAATCTCCTTCGAATCTGACCGAGAGAGACGGCGGGTGATGTTCTTGACGGAAGGAATAGAAATCGAGTTCATGGACAAGCTCGTCGAGTCCCAGCCCGACTAGAACCACGACCAACAGCGGGTCCGCCGCCATTTCGCCGCACATGGCGACCTTGATCCCCTCTTCGTGGGCGGACTCGATGACGAATCGAATCGTGCGAAGAACGGCCGGGTGCAGAGGCTCATACAAATAAGACACTTTCTCATTTCCGCGGTCCACGGCGAGCAGATACTGAATCAGGTCGTTTGTCCCGATACTGAAGAAGTCCGCTTCCTTCGCCAGCAGATCCGCCGTCGTCGCCGCGGAAGGGACTTCCAAAGTCACCCCGCAGGGCAGATCGGGGTTGAATTCCTGACCCGTTGCTTGTAGTTCCTCCTTGGCTTCGTCGAGAACCGCTTTGGCGGCACGCAGTTCATCCGACCCCACTGATCATGGGAAACATGACTTTTAGATTCCCCTTGATTTGAGCTCGAAGCATCGCCCGAAGTTGGTCCCGAAACAGCTCCTTGTGGTGAAAGAGATACCGAGTCGCTCGGAGACCAAGTGCCGGATTGGACTCGCCTCTCTGAGTCAATTTCAAATTGCTCCGGCCCTGAGATCGAAGGTGCGTACGATGACCGTATAAGGATGCACTCTTTTCGGCAATACTCAATAGACGCGGTATTGTTCTTCTTCGCTGGGAAGCTTGCTGCCCGCTTGCGTCAAAACCCATTCCGATCGAAACAGCCCCACGCCTTCCGCACCGTTATGAACGGCCGCTTTACACTCTTCCGGAAAGTCGATGTTTGCCTGAAGCGTGATGCGATAGCCGTCCAGGGTCTCAGCCGGCAGTTTTCGAAGACGGGTAAGCTGTCTTTCCAACGTCTGACGCTTGCGTCTTTTGCGTCCGGTACTCCCTGAGCGTGTCTCGGTCTGGATTGACGACAACCACACCTTCCCCTCCGTCCAAGATCAATGTGCTGCCAGGATCCACCTGGCCGATGAGATGGCTCACACCGACCACGCACGGGATTCCGAGTGACCGCGCGATGACCGCCGTATGGTAAGTGGGACTTCCCCCTTCCATGGCAAGGCCGGAAGTGTGATCCCAGTCGAGTTGCCCCGTGTCAGAAGGATGAACGTTCTCCGACACCAGAACGTACTCACGATCCAACTTCTCCAAGGAACGCTGTTGCCCCCCCGCCATGTTTCGGAGGAGCCTACCTGATATGTCGAAGATGTCACCTTTCCTTTCGCGCAGGTATTCATCTTTCAGACCATCGAATACCTCGGCGAATTCACGCAGAGTCACCTTGAGAGCCCATTCAGCATTCACTCTTTGCGAGCGAATCGTCGACAAAGACGCGCTCAACCAGCAAGGGATCTTCGAGCATCAGGATTTGAGCATCAAAAATGTAGGCATGCTCTTGACCCAGCGCATCCACGGTGCGCGCTTTCATTTCCTGTAACTGGCGACGCGATAGCCTGAGGGCCGCCTCCATCCGTTCGCATTCGGACTTCACCTCCGCTTTGGTTAGGGGAATTCGAATGACAGGTATCTCCTGGTGTTGAAACATGAGAGCCCGTGCAATCACGATTCCGGGAGATACTCCCGTTCCTCGCAGAACCACAGGACGGACCTTCCCCGACTTGCGGGATCTCTTGGCTAACGACGCTGCCTTTGTCATTTGATTAAACCGTCGTCTCTTC
This sequence comes from uncultured Acidobacteriota bacterium, assembly GCA_963697355.1. Taxonomy (GTDB): domain Bacteria; phylum Acidobacteriota; class Vicinamibacteria; order Marinacidobacterales; family DATDRI01; genus CAVONV01. The sequence continues at coordinate 41,183 of CAVONV010000008.1, read as the reverse complement.
GCCGAATCCTTTTGCTACCAAGTCAGTCAGAGCTTCGATTGCTGCCGTCTCGTCATCCCCGGAAGCAGAGATAGTAATTCGGCTGCCCGTTGAAGCAGCTAGAAACAAAATACCCAGAATACTCTTACCATCGATGGTCGTTTCCTCCTTCGTGATGCTGATTTTTGATCGGAAACGAGATGCCGTTCTGACGAACCGCGCTGCCGCCCGAGCGTGGAGCCCCAATAGATTGACAACTTCGATCTGTCTTTCAACCACTTATTCGTCTTTCTCTTCGCCCTTTTTGCCCTTTGCCGACAGCAGATCACTGGCCACGTAGATGCTCTCCTTACCTTGCTTGCAGGTCCGACGTGCCACTTCGAGCAAATCGGTGTTTCTTTGCTGACGAAGATCTACGAGTTTGATTAACATGGAAAGGTTGACGCCCGTGATGACTTCCACACGGTCTTTTTCGAGAAAGGTCAGGCTCAAATTGGCGGGAGTTCCACCGAACATATCCGTAAGAATGACCGAGCCCTGGCCACTATCGGTTTTTTCTATCGCGTTCTTGATTTCTCTCTCGGCGTCTTGGGGACTGAAATGCCAGCCGATGGATACCGCGGTCACGTTGGGAATCTCCCCGACGATCATTTCCGCTGCGTTCACCAACTCGTTTGCAAGCTGTCCATGCGTTATTACTATTATTCCAATCACTTACTCATTCTCCACGTCTCTATGCACGACTTTGACCGACCGGCCTTGCTTCTTGATATTCCCTGCAATGGCATTGGACACCATCACGGATCGATGTCGGCCTCCGGTGCAACCGATCGCAATCGTCAGGTAGTTCTTCCCTTCCGCAGCATATTGCGGAATGAGATAGGTCAGCAAAGAGAAAATCCTGTCGAGAAACTCACCTGTCTCTTTGTGCTTGCGTAAAAACTTCTCAACTTTGGGGTCGTTGCCATCTCTGTGACGCAGACTTCTCTCGAAGTAAGGATTCGGCAAGAAACGAACATCGAACACAAGGTCCGCATCCAATGGGATCCCGAACTTGTAGCCGAAGGACACAACATTCAGAGATGGCAGGCGTTCTAGGCCACTCTCACCGAATTTCTCGAGAAGGTAGCGCCGGAGTTGGTGGACGGTCAAATCCGATGTGTCCAGAATCTCATCCGCGAGACGACGAATAGCGGACAGCTTCCTGCGTTCCGACCGAACCGCCTCGAGCACCGCGCCTTTTCCCACGGACAGGGGATGCGGCCGACGGCTCTCACTGAACCGGCGCACGAGCACCTCGTTTCGCGCTTCCAAGAACAGCAAGTTGGTGTTGAAGCTTCTTTTTCGGAGGCCGCGAAAAATCTTTGGGAAGTCCTTGAGGAACTCAGGCTCTCGGATATCAACAACGACGGCCACTCTGTCGATGCGCTGGCCCCCCTTCGCCGTCAACTCGGCAAAAGGGTCTATCAGCTTGGCGGGGAGATTATCCACACAGAAGTATCCCGCGTCTTCGAACGCTTTCAAGGCCAGAGTCTTTCCCGAACCGGACATTCCAGTGATGAACACAAAACGACGTGCCCCTCTTTCCTGCACTCGCGTAGTCATGAGCTCCTTCTAGGTCCCATTCTGCAAAGGCACATTGTTATGCGATGGTGCGGGACAACGTGCCATGCCGTCGCTGCCACCCCTATCTCATTTCACTTGCCGTCTTCTTTCCGACCTGCGACCATTTTTGTGACTTTCTTTATGAGCCGCCGCGCCGGATGACGCCCGGATTGTTTCAGTAAGTGATTCCTCGCTGCAACCTCGATCAACATGGCCAGGTTTCGTCCAGGACCCACGGGCATACGGACGAAGGGCATTTCCCCGCCGATGAGCCCGTAGCGTTCTTCCTCCAACCCGAGCCGCTCGACTTCGGTTGCCTTCTCCCAGCGTTCGAGCTGGATGACGAGTTCAACCGATTTGGTCAATCGTATCGAATTCGGACCAAAGAGATCTTTCACGTTGATTATTCCCAAACCACGAAGCTCCATGAAATAACGTGTCAAACGGGGGCTTCTTCCCATCACGCGGCCACCGCCGTGTCCCCCCACTCGATCGCGGTAGATCTCGACGATATCATCAGATACCAAGCGATGGCCTCTTTCAATGAGCTCGAGGGCAGATTCGCTTTTCCCTATCCCGCCTTCACCAACGATCAGTATGCCAAGACCATAGATGTCCATTAGGACACCGTGCACGATCCTGCTCTCAACGGCCGTCGTCTCGAGAAAACGTCTGATGCGTCTCGAGGCGGCGGAAGGCTCCAAGGGTGTAGCGAGCAATGGAACTCGATGCCGTCGTGAAAAATCACCAAGGTATGATGGACAATCCATCCCGTCCGTCACAACCAAGGCCGCGATGGAATCTTTCGCCAGGCGGTCGAGCGCTCGTTTTCTTTCGTTCGTCGACTGACCCGATAGTATCCCGATCTCTCTCGAACCGAGCAACTGGATGCTTCCGCGCGACAGTGATTGCGGCTTGCCCGAAAAACAACGCCAAGGTCGTTCGACCCGCGACGTTTCAATGGCCCGGTCGAGTCCTTTCTTCCCGGCAATCAACTCGAGCTCGAGAGAGCTCGCTTTTGGAGCCAAGAGATGCTTGATTCGAGGGGTGGCGGGCGTGATGACGTCCTCCGAATGTTTCCAAGTCACGATGGCTTGGGCTCGCGTGTATCCAAAGGATAGGCACTACAGCACTGCAAAGGGCGACCGGTCGCTCATATTCCAGCGCCTCAGGTCGAGTTTTCTGCGCGTCCGCTAATGCTAACTAGCTTTCGGGATCAATCAGTCCGAAATTGCCATCTGGACGTTTGTAGATGACATTGACCCGATCGCTCATGGCGTTTCGGAAGACCAAGAACTCGCCACCTTCGTCCTCGATTTGTACGACGGCTTCTTCGACGGAAAGCGGCTTGATCACGAAACGGCTGCTTTCGACGATCCGGGGTCCAAACTCCACATCTGCCCCTTCCTCACGCGCGAGAACATTGAATGTCCCGGAATCTTCCTTTCGCTTCCCTCGTCTTTTCTTTCCAATCCGCTTGTCTTGAAGTTTCTTGGCCTGTGCCTCGATCTTCTCGACCGCCTGGGCAATCGATACGTAGAGATCGCTCGACTCTTCGACTGCCTTTAGGTAAGCATTACCGCGGCTGTGGACATTCACCTCGGCGATTTGTCGATACTTCTCCACGGACAAGGTGACATGGATGTCGGTAATACCGTTCAAAAACCGGTTGAGTTTCTTGACTTTGTTTTCGGTGTATGTCCTGAGAGGTGGTGTAATATCGATCTGGCGTCCAGTGATATTGAGGTTCATTCACTCTTCTCCCCTATGGGTAGAGTTGTCATGCGCGATTCGTTGATGACCATTCTTCGTTTCGAGACGCATTCCACAACGACGATCCAAAATGACGCACTTCCTCCTTTCGCAAAACAAGCGAGTTTTTTGGATGATGCAGATACCCACTTGCTCGAGTGAAGATGCACATTAGGAAGCAAACGGACTGCTATACAAGTTCTTTCTTTGATTCGAAGGCGGAATGCGCAGTTCTTCTCGGTACTTCGCAATCGTGCGCCGCGCAAGCACCAATCCTTCTCTCTCGAGTATCTTGACGATCTTCGAATCGGACAGCGGTTTCTTCGGATTCTCTTCCTCTACTATTTTCTTGATCTTTTGTTTGATGGTGACCGACGAGACATTCTCGCCATAGGTACTCGATATGCCGCTGTGAAAGAAATACTTCATCTCGCACACGCCCTGCGGTGTATGCATGTATTTGTTACTGACCACTCGCGAAACCGTGGATTCGTGCATCCCGATGTCGATGGCTACATCTCGAAGTACGAGCGGCCTCAAATGCTCCACGCCGTTGTCCAGAAACTCCCTTTGTTGACGAACAATGCTCGCTGAGACCTTGTAGATGGTCTTTCTGCCTCTGATCAACGGACTTGATGAGCCACAGAGCACTCCGGAGCTTCTCCTTGACATAAGTACGGGTTTCTTCGTTGTCTGCGGACTTGTTCTCGAGCATCCGGCGGTAGAGAGGACTGATACGAAGCTGCGGCAGTCGGTCCTCGTTCAACACGATCTCGTAGTTGTCATCGACCTTGACCACGTAAACGTCGGGAGTGACATATTGGCTTTTCTTCGGCGTGTACTTCGAGCCCGGTTTGGGGTCGAGTCGTCGGATAATCTCGCAGTGGTGGACGACCTCCTCCTGCGGAAGCCCCATCGCTTTGGCGAGTTCGCCGAACCGGTGACTTTGGAGTAAGTCCATGTGCTCAGCCACCATCGTCTCGACCGGTGTTCCGCCAAGCTCGAGGTGTCTCAGTTGAAGCAGGAGACACTCCTTCAAATCGCGAGCACCAACACCGATGGGGTCGAAGCTCTGTACGAGACCGAGTGCCTTGTGAACCTCGGCACAGGGGTAGTCTCCCATGGAGCAGATTTCGTCGACTGAAGCCTGGAGATATCCGTCATCATCGATGTTACCGATAATGGCACGCCCTATCTCCAAATCAAGCTCATCACTCGTCGAGAGTCGAAGTTGCCAATCCAAGTGATCTGCCAGCGAAGAAGATGTCGCGAGCGTGTTTTCGATCGGAGGAAGCTCGGGTACTTCAAAGCCCATTCTTGGACGATAGCCCTCATCGAGGTAATCGCTGAAAAAGGCCTCTTCGTCGATTTCTGCGAAGGAATCGTCTTGTTTTTCTTCCGGCTTTTCTTCGCTTGTTTGAGTTTCTCCGATCTCGCTGCCTTCTTCTCTTTCTTTTTCGGTGTAGAAGTCTCTTCGTTAGCGGCGGCTTCCACATCTTCCTCGAGAAGAGGGTTTTCGGTGATTTCCTGGTTCAGCATGTCGGCGAGCTCGAGAGTCGACATCGGCAGGAGCTTGATGGCCTGTTGGAGCGAAGGAGTTAGGATGAGCTTCTGCGAGAGTTTAGCTTGTAGCACTAGTTTCTGTTGCATCGCCATATTCTAGTCCCATCCGCTCCGTAGATACGAAATCGAATCGAAGTTCACTCGCTAATCTAGCTTGAAATCCTCTCCCAAATAAACGCGACGGACGTCATCGTCGTTCGCTAGCTCCGCCGGTGAGCCGGCGCGGAAAATACGTCCTTCATTCATGATATAGGCTCTGTCGGTGATTTTCAGCGTCTCTCGCACATTGTGATCGGTCACCAGTATTCCGATTCCACGGTCTCTCAAGTGATGAATGATCTTTTGGATGTCGCCCACCGCGATGGGATCAATGCCGGCAAACGGCTCGTCCAGAAGCATGAAGGATGGAGAAGTTACGAGAGCACGGGTGATTTCGGCACGTCGCCGCTCACCGCCGGAGAGCGTATAGGCTCGAGACTTGGCCATTTTCGTAAGGCCCAGCTCGTCGAGCAACGTGACGAGTCGCTGCTGCTTCTCGCCGGGCTTCAAATCGAGAGTCTCGAGTATCGCCAGAACGTTCTCCTCGACGGTGAGCTTCCGAAAAATCGAGGGCTCTTGCGGGAGATAATTGATCCCGCTCCTCGCCCGGAGGTACATGGGAAGCTCGGTGATTTCCTCTTTGTTGAGGAAAACGCTACCCGTTTCCGGACGGGTCAGACCCACCACCATGTGGAACGTCGTGGTTTTGCCGGCTCCATTGGGTCCTAAGAGCCCAACCACCTCCCCTTCGTTCACTTCGAGGCTGACGTCGTCACCACCCTCTTCTTGCGGAACGACTTCACGAGCGACCGAGCCCTAAGAATTTGCATTAGTATGGGCGCGGTTTCGAAGCGTAAATGGTCTTGGTCCGACTTTTTTCCCGACCGTCAACAAAAATTCTATCATCCGACAAAAAGAAAGTCAACTCCTTGCCTTCAGTGAGTTTATCGCCATTTTGGAGCTGTGCATTCTCCCCCGTAACCCGGACTTCTTCCGTTTTCGGCAAGTATTTTGCATTGTCACCTTTTGCCTTGCCTTCCTCGGCTTCAATCTCTACATTGCCCTCCATCTGGATTTCCAGTACCTCATTGCTGCCGCTATCCAGCGTGACATCCACCTGTTTTCCCTTCAGATTCATCTTGTCGCTTCGCATGACGACACCCCGGCGATAGTGGAGAATATTCTCGTCAGAGCGGTACAAAAGTCGCCTCGCTTCGGTCACCGTCGTTGATTCCTGCGCGTTCTCGCCGGCTCTTTGTAGGAAGACCGTTCTGACGTCTCCTTCCGCTTCGAGCTCTCCCTTGTTCTGGCGGAGCTTGATCTCCTCGGCCTCTATTCTGCTATCTCCTTGGAATCCCCTCGCCGAGCCCGTGTAAACGGCCAAGATCCTCATCCTGTCGATAGTCCAATTGGTCCGCGACGAAATGAACCGTGTCGTCGTTCCCCGCTGGGAACAGCGACGGCCCGCCCTTGGAGTCGCCGCTCCTCGAGGTCGAGCGAACGTTCTCGAAAGCCATCACATTCCCCGTGATCACGTCGATCTGAATGGTCTCTGCTTCCAACGAAGCTCGTTGGTTCCACAAGAGCGGTGTCTCGGTCAAAACCAACTGCTCTTTGTCGCTCTTGTAAACGCCGTGGTCCGCAGAAGCGCGAACGTCACCTTGGGAGAATTGAACGGATTTGATGCATCGCGCCTCAACGAGATCGCCCGTTGTCGTATCGAAGTCCGCCTCGAACTGCCTTGCTTCGACCCGTTTAATCTCCGACTCAGAACCACCCTTAGGAGCCAGCGTCAGTGTGACACCACCTCGTCCCCGAAGCTCCCTCAACTGGCCGGCATCATCAAAATCGAATGCGAGGGTGTAACCTTCGAGCTCTCTCACCATGACCGGTCGACCTTCAGTGCCCGGAGCCGACTCCAATATCAACTTCCCTCGTTCCATTGCACGCATGCGCTCCAGAGTCACGCCGTCATCTCGCAGAACAACTTCCAGTTTTTTCGTCAGCAGACGTTTGGTCCCGGGCTCGTCGAGGGCGCGAGAATGTTCCCGACTTTGATCACTTCCGCTGGATTCCTCAGGGATCGTTTCACTCCCAGACTCCACCGAACCACTCACCATCACAAGGTCGACGTTCTCGTAGGCCTCGATGCGCTCGATACCCTCTTCTCCTTCGGAGAGAAACAACTGCAAGTCGTTGCATCGGAGCTCGCGAGTGTCTTGATGGACGAAAACGTCATCGACAAATTGTACGGTTCCAACGTTGCGACGGATGGTGGCTGTCTGACTCTCGATGTCAACGGGTCGCCCACCCTTTCTGGCAAGCCTCACCTGGACGCCATCTCGGAGATAGAATTTGGCGGCGGGAACCTCGTACTCCAGACTTCCCGACTCCCCCTCCAATCCCTCGCGAAAAAACCTTACCGGTTCATCGGTCCAAACAACGTCCGGACGCTGGCGGTAATCCAGGACCGACGTCTCAATTCTGCAGGGACTTCTCATCACGAATGATGACGTTGCCCTCCATGTGAGCAGCCGACGTAGTGGTGTCGTACTGACAAGTATCCGCCGTAATGACCAGCGGGATTCCTTCCTTGCCGGCTTCGAACTCGATTTCCACGTCGCGGAAGGTCTGAGATTCTTCGCTCCGTCCCAGACTTTCTGCGGCACGTAAGACGAATGCTCGGTTGCCATCCGAATCCAGACGGGTAAGCTCGATTTGGCGGGCTAGGGGGTCGTCGGCCTCAGATGGAACGGGAAGCGAGCTTTCGAGGCTTCCTTGCCTCTTACCGACACCTTGATACAGTTGATGAGTGACGAATGCACCGAAGCAAACCAGAATAACGGCAAGCAGCTTCTTGATGAATCGGACTTGATTGTATGTCATCCGCTGGCAACGGTTTCGAGCGCAATGCTACCCATTTTACGGAACTTCCCGTACCGCGCCTCCCTTCTCGCTTCCGGCGTCAACGCCTGCACTCGAGTCAGGGCTCGATCTAGATGGTCACTCAGAAGCTCAGCGGCCTCTTCGTGGCTGGCGTGGGCTCCGCCAGGGGGCTCCGGGATCACGCTGTCGATGAGACCTAGCTCGAGGAGGTCTGGAGCCGTGAGCTTGAGCGCCGCTGCGGCCTCGTCCGCCCTTCCAGCGTCCTTGTACAGGATAGCGGCACATCCTTCCGGAGAAATGACGGAGTAGATGGCGTTTTCCATCATGAGAATCTCGTCTCCGATGGCAATAGCTAGAGCGCCACCACTTCCTCCTTCTCCGGTCACGGTCACAATAATAGGAGTATCGATTCGGGAAATCTCTCGGATGTTGTAGGCAATGGCTTCTGCTTGCCCGCGTTCTTCGGCTTCCATTCCCGGGTAGGCACCGGGCGTGTCAACGAAGCACAAAATCGGGCGACGGAATTTGGCCGCCATTTGCATCACACGAAGCGCCTTTCGGTAGCCCTCCGGTTTGGGCATCCCGAAGTTCCGGTAGATCTTGAGCTTGGTGTCACGCCCCTTCTGATGCCCCACGATCATGACGGGCTTTCCCCGAAACCAACCCATGCCGGTCACTATCGCCGGATCGTCGGCAAATCTTCGATCTCCGTGAATCTCCATGAAATCATCGAACAGGAGATCGACGTAATCGAGGAAATACGGTCGCAACGGATGACGGGCCACCAATACCTTCTGCATGGGGGTCAAACCGGCGTAGACTTCCTGACGCTTCTCGGTCAGCTTCTTCTTGAGTCGGGCAATCTCGACAGCCTTCTCTTCGTCGTCGGGGTAGCCCGTGAGTGCTTCAATTTCCTTCTGCAAGGCCACGAGCGGTGCTTCGAAATCTAGTGAATCTGCCATAACACCTGAGTCTAACACATTGTGAAGAAAGAAGAACTCCAGAATTCGAGAACTCGAGAACTCGAGAATTCACAGACCCATGGCGCCGTCTCTTCAACAAGAAAGCGGCGTATTCCCAATGCGTGAGGTACCCAAGCGGAGCGACATAAACCTCTAATAAATCTGCGTTTATGATTGTCGATCGACCGCGGACCCATTCTGTTGGGCGTTGGAGAGAATGACCGAGCCATTTCCACACATGGCTTCTAGATCGGCGACCAGATCAGGGTTCGGTTGGATCCGCAGATAGGGGTGGGGCGACATCGAAAGCTCGAATTCCTTTTTTCGATACAGCTCGAAACGTACGGCGCAGTTGCCACGATGGGACTCTAGGACATCCCTCAAGTGTGGGAGTGTGTCCACCAGGAAAGAGTCCAGCTCGATTCGAAGCACCAACGAAGAAGCTTCCCGTTGGTGAACTTCATCCAAGGGAACAATCTCGCTCGCCACAATCTTTCCCAGGTCATCGCCGTGCTGTGGTTTGCCCTTGACGAGTACCGGCGTGTCGTTGATCAGCACACCGTAATACTCTTTGTAGGCATCCGGAAAGACAACGACTTCCGCCGCCCCCTCTTGATCTTCCAGTCTCAATATCGCCATCGGATCCCCTTTGCGGGTTCGCAGTGTCTTCACCTGAGCAATGAGGCCGCCTACGGAAACTTCCTTCTCACCGGCTTTTTCAGCCAACGTTGTTGTGTTACAGGTTGCGAAGTCTGAAAGCTCCTTTTCATAACTGTCCAACGGATGACCGCTCAAGAAAAAACCCAAAGTCGCTTTCTCGAAACTCAATCGATCCTTTTCACTCCACTCGGGCAAATCCGGCAGCTGTGCCAGATCTGTCGGTCGAGGCATCGCTCCGCTGTCTCCAAAAAGGCTGACCTGCCCGCTTTCTCTTTCTCGCTGAAGGCGTTGCCCGTAATCCAGGGCTCGGTCTACAGCCGAAAAGAGTTGAGAACGTCGTGCTCCAAAGCCGTCGAGGCTACCCGATTTGATCAAGCTCTCGAGAACACGTTTGTTGACCAAGCGAAGGTCGACCCCGTCACAGATGACTGCAAGGCTCTGGAATCGGCCGCGTTTCTCTCTGACCTCGAGAATGGACTCGATAGCGGACTCGCCCACGTTCTTGATCGCCGCCAAACCGAAGCGAATCTTGCCGTCTACAACCGAGAAATCAAGATGGCTCTCATTGATGTCGGGCGGGTGCACTTCGATGCCCATATCCCGGCAAACTCGGATGTACTGCACGACCTTATCCGTGTTCGTTTTTTCCGACGTCAGGAGCGCGGCCATGAAATACACGGCGTAATTCGCTTTGAGATAGGCCGTCTGGTAGGCCAAGAGTGCGTAGGCCGCAGAATGCGAGCGATTGAATCCGTAGCCGGCGAAATGCTCCATTAGATCGAAGATCTTCTTGGCCTTCTTTTCCGGGATTTTGCTGGCCACCGCTCCTTCCATGAACTTCTTGCGTTGTACTTGCATCACCTCGGCCTTTTTCTTCCCCATGGCCTTGCGCAGAATATCGGCCTCTCCCAGGCTGAATCCCGCCAATCGTGAGGCGATTTGCATCACTTGTTCCTGATAGACGATCACCCCCAAGGTGTCTTCGAGGATGTCTTTCAACTCAGGGATGGTGTAGCTTACGGGAACCTTCCCGTGTTTGCGCTTGATGAAATCGTCGATCATCCCGCTACGGATAGGCCCGGGTCGATAGAGGGCATTTAGAGCCGTTAAATCGGAGAGCTTCTCCGGCTTGAATCGTCTCAAGATGTCACGCATGCCCTCACTTTCGAACTGGAATATCCCAAAGGTCTGTCCTTCCGAGAAGAGCTCATAGGTTTTGGGGTCGTCCAAGGGAAGGCGGTCCAGATCGATTTGGACATCCAGTTGCTCTCTTATGAGCTTTACGCAATTGTCGAGGAGCGTCAGCGTCCGTAGACCCAGAAAATCCATTTTGAGGAGGCCAATGTCCTCCACATCGCGCATGTCGTATTGGGTCGTTATTTCACCTCGGCTCCCGCGGTAGAGCGGCAAGAACTCGGTCAGAGGCTTGGGAGCGATAACCACGCCTGCGGCATGCGTCGAGGCGTGTCGACTCAGACCTTCCAATCGACGAGCCACTTCCGTGAGCTTCTTGACCCTAGCGTCCGCTTCCGTCGCTTCTTTGAGTTGAGGCACTTCCTCGAGCGCTTTGTCGATAGTGGCGTCCAAAGTGGCGGGAATCAACTTGGCGATTCGATCGACGTCTGCGTATGGAATGTCCAGCACGCGGCCTACATCCCGGATGACGGCCCTCGCCTTCATCGTTCCGAAGGTGATGATTTGAGCCACGCTGTCACGGCCGTATTTTTGGGTGACGTAGTCGATGACTTCACCGCGCCGGGCTTCACAAAAGTCGATGTCGATGTCCGGCATGCTGACTCGTTCCGGGTTCAAGAAACGTTCGAAGAGAAGCTCGTGCTCGAGCGGATCGACGTTTGTGATTCGAAGGCTGAAAGCAACCAGGCTTCCCGCCGCCGAACCGCGTCCCGGCCCAACGGGAATACCGTTTTCCTTGGCGAAGCGGATGAAATCCCACACGATGAGAAAGTAGCCAGGAAACTTCATGTCCTTGATGATCTGGATCTCGCGTCGGAGACGGGTTTCGTAATCGGAGATGCTGTCCCTGAGGTCCCCCGAAGCTATTCGCTCCTCGATCCGCTTCGACCTCTGCTTGAAGCCTTCCCAAACGACTTTTTCGAAGTATTCGTCGATAGTCGAGTCGTCGGGAACCGCAAACTCGGGCAAATGGAAAGCTTCCCTCTCGAAATCGACGTGGATGCGTTCGGCAATGGCCAAAGTGTTGTCGTAAGCCTCTTCGTACCCTTGGAAAATCGCCGCCATCTCTTCCGAAGACTTGAAGTAGAACTGATCTCCCGGATACCTCAATCGCTCGGCATCGCGCTCTTTTCTTCCGGTTCCGATGCACAGAAGGATGTCGTGAGCCTCGTAGTCGTCCTTCCGAAGGTAGTGGCAGTCGTTGGTCGCCACCACCGGTAGGCCTTCCTTTTTGGCCAGCTCGAACAACTTGGAGTTGACGATCTTTTCGTTGTCGTTCTTCAACCCGTGATCTTGTATCTCGAGAAAAAAATTACCTTCGCCAAGAATCTCTCGGTAAGTCCTCGCCGCTTCGATGGCTCGATCTTCATCGCCCCGCAAGGCCGCAGCGGGCACCTCGCCTTTCAAACAAGCCGTAAGACCAATGAGTCCCTGGGAGTGCTTTGCGAGGAGCTCCTTGTCGATTCGCGGCTTGTAGTAAAAGCCCTCGAGGTATCCGGCCGTCACAAGTTTGACCAGATTCCTGTAGCCCTCGTTGTTTTCCGCGAGAAGCACTAGGTGGTTGTTGGTCGCCGAGATGCTTCCACCCGGATTCTTGTCGAAGCGACTGTTCGGTGCCACGTAGATCTCACAACCGAGTATAGGCTTCACGCCGCTCTTCCGGGCCGCTTGGTAAAAAGCGACGGCACCGAACATGTTCCCATGGTCGGTCAGAGCCACCGCCGGCATCTTGTGCTCGACGGCCAAAGAGACGATGTCTTTGACTCGACTGGCCCCATCGAGAAGTGAAAAATCGCTGTGGTTGTGAAGATGGACAAAAGGATTCACGCCTGTACTCCGTTGCTAGGGGAAGAAGAAGAAATGGAGACGTCACCACTCTCCTGCGAATGCAGAAGCCTCGACGCCCTCCGTATCGCCATCTCTTTGATACTGCAAATAGCGGTCGCCATGCCGCCACCCAAAAAAAATCCTCGACAAAGAACTTGCCAATGTAAGAACCAGCCCATCGACTGTGAAGGAGCCTCATTATAGGCGAGGCCACTCAGAATCACAAGACCTAGTTGCTTACTGGAAATGACTCCCAACATGTTGTATCAAAAGGAGATTGAATCCTCGCGAGTTTTTGGGAACGGCGCACCACGAATCACGCCATCCTGCGTTGGCTAACAACGGAGAATGCCGACTGGAACCTGCTGTCTGCCGCATTTTTGCCACCTGGCTCTCCGACGTCGGGATATGGGATTTGTCGATGCGGCAAAGAGCCTGTAACCTTCGCTGTTGCGAGATCCATTTGGGCATCGTCGGCTACCATGTTGAATAAAGCAGTTCTTGTCATTCTGGCGTCCGTTTTTCTGGAATCCGTTTCCCTACAGGAACAACCACCCCCCAAGCCGCCTCGAGGTTCGGAACAGGAAGTTCCAACACCAGCACAAACCGAGACACCGCCGCCGCTGCCACCACCCCCTCCGCCTGGACTTCTGCCCCTAAAGCCCGTCTCCGAGATCGATACTTCAGGGACACCCTTGGCGCCTCTCTTGTTTCACGAAAGCAGCCTCGTCGTGGCGAGCCAAGACGGAGCCGTCGAAGGCTACCTTGTCGAAACAGGCGAGTTCCTCTGGAAACTCGGATTTCCCGACGAGGAACTACTACCGCCCCGCCCGATGAACGACAAACTTCTTCTTTCTTTGCGCAAGGGAACGCTGATTTTCGCCAGCTCGACCAACGGCGAGATTCTCCAGGAGCTCCATCTACCGAGCCCTATCGACATCCCACCTCTGCCGGACGAGAACGTCTTCTTTCTAGCTTCACCTGAAGGTGTCATCACTCGGTACGATTCGCAGAAAGAGCAGATCATCTGGAAGACTCCCACGAATGAGCAGGCCAGCTCCCTTGCGAAGGGAGGCGATCTTCTCGTGGTCTCCGGGAGCGAGTCCAGGTTGACCGCCATCGACACGAAGAACGGTCAGATTCGCTGGACGTTCCGCGGTCGTGGTGCTTTCAAAGCACCAGCGGTGTTCGACGCCAAAACGGAAAAACTTTACGTTGGTGATTCGGCCGGCACGTTCTACTGCATTTCTGCAAAGAACGGGAAGGTGAACTATCGCTGGGAGACCGGAGGTTCCATTGTCAATCCGGTACTGCTCGAAGGGGACACAGTCTACGTGATCTCCTACGCCAATACCTTGTTCGCTTATCGGAGCGGAAAAGGTCACGAGCTCTGGAGAGTCAACCTGCCCGGGCGTCCGGCATCGGGGCCGGTTCGAGCAGGAGTCCGTCTCGTGGTCGCAACCCTTGATGGACACGTCGTTGAAATCGACCCCATGCGAGGGCGTCGATCAACCCAACCGTACAAAGCACCCGACAGCATCCGAGCCCACCCGAGCTTTTCTCCGCCATATGCCGCACTGACGTTGTACATGGGAAGGATCTTGTTGCTCACCACCGAAATGCCTGTTCTCGAGACCGCGCCAGTGGAGCTGGAAGGCCCCCCCCGACCACCACCCAAGAAGGAAACGCAGTCCGAAAACCCCAGTGCCCCGCCCCACTAGCTCGCGTATTCCCAGTTTTCACATTTTCCGAACGCTCTGGGGTCAGGCCCCACGGCGTTCGGAAAATGGATTCGGCAGGACAGCGCTGTCCTCAAAGGGTGTCCGGTATCGTGAGCGGCCGGCTCCAATGTTAGTAAAGTTAGGGCATTGCAGGTGTCGCGGGGTTATCCTGCTGGTATGACATTTGCAAAGAGGAATAGATACTGAGGCTCAAAACGTGTTGAAGAATGTATTGTGGTAAGATGAACCTAACGAAAATGCACCCGATTCGAGCGCTCATTTTGTTCTGGGGCGCGATCATCTACCTGTCGGTTCCTTGTGGGGCTATCGCAGCCAACCCGCCTCAAGAAGCCTTCACTCTGCGGCGACTGAACAACCTAAACAAGGAACGGAAAGATGACGGTTTGAACGACAGCATAGAACAGGTGCGCTCGTCCTTTCTCGAAAGAGACACCAAGAAACTGGCGCGAACCGTTGGCAAAGGGAAAGTATATCTTTCCTTGAAGTCTCGGAGAAGCGAAACGGGCTACTACACGAAGAGCCAGCTTCAATTCATCTTCGACAAGATGTTTCAAGATCTCAGAACACGTTCTTTTGACTACTCGAACCGTGACGTCACGATATCTGAGGACAACCGTGCTGACTTCCGTTCAGAGTGGACTTATGTCACTTTGGGCTCAGACACCGTCGTCACGGAGCATCTGCACATCTTGTTCGTCAAAGAAAAGAGCGGTTGGAGGATTTCTGAGATCAAAGCTTCGTCCCGATAGACGCAGAAACGTCTCCGGCCTGCGGGCTTATTCATGAAAAGCTTCCTACGCCGTTCTTCCCTGCCGCTTGCGATCCTACTATACGCGATGACTCTCGCCGACGTGTCTTCTGGTTTCACTTTTCTATCCATGGAGACCTCGATTGCTATCGGCGTCCTGTGTCTAGTTGCGGCCATGAGCCTTTACCGGGTTTCCACTCTGGCCAAATCGGCTATCCCTGTCATCCTCATGGCTGCCAGCTTTCTCTCCATAGCCAGCCGAATAGGTGGGTACGAGACCGTCGTTCACACGACGAGTCACGAATGGGGGAAGTATCAACGCCAACTTGGATTGGATATCGCTGATGACATTTCCAGCCGATTCACCGAATTGTGTGGGCAAGCTCGCAATACGGCTCGAACACTCAGTTTGAAGAAGTCCCTCACCGTTGCTGTCGAGACGCCTGAGTCTCAACCAGCTCTCGGTGAGGCCTTTAGAACCCTTCAAGCCCACCCGCTGCCCCAACCGTTGCCGGAAGCAATCCCTGGGGCTACTCTATACGACAATTGGCTCTTCCCCGTGGCTTGGGTCGGTAAGACGGTCGAACTGGGACCGTATTTTGAGCGGCAGTCCGGCAGTTTAGACAGCCGCATCTTCGTGCTCGAAAAAGGGGTATTTACCTACCTCGTTGCACTCGAACCCCTGGCCAACGAACTCGGTCTCGTTGCGATCGAAATCCCCCTGGCCGCTCATCGCAGTCTCAACAACCGCTACTTGACGGACTTCGAGGTCCTGACCGCTTGGGCAGACAAGGGAATCACCATTGACTACGTCGATATTCGTGAAGAAGCACCGGAGCTGACACCCCTATTCGACAGCAGCCAGGATCGATATTGGGGAGGAACCGTTGACACACCCATGCTCCATTTCCCTCTTCGTTCTCCTTCTGGAGAGGTGCTGGGCGTTTCGTCACTGGCTGCGGAGGACCCATCGACAGCACTCCTCGAGCATCGGCGTTCGACGGCGCTCTTGTCAGGCACCATTCTCATGCTTGCAGCCTTGGCGGTCGTCGTATCGTTGGCCCTGAGCTTCAGAAGCGCCTACGATTCGGCCGACGGGATCACGAGCCTCGTCCTCTCACGGGCGATCCTCTTTGGTGGCTCGATTTGGTTTTTTCGCTACGTACTCCTCATTTCAAACGTCCCTCTCGGTTTGGGTAGCGATGCTGACAATCCGGCACACTACGCCTCGACCCTGTTCTTCGATTTCCTCCGTTCGCCCGTGGACTTCCTTCTAACAACCCTGGTTGTTTTGGTGTCCATTTCGACCATTGCTCTACCGTGGTTGTCGACAACCGATTCCTCACGGACGGGGGAACGTGGTCCGGTTCGAGCTCTATTCGCCCGTTTGCTGGCCGGCACAATCGTCCTGTCAATTCTCGTCTTAACCAACCAGATCATTCATGACACTTGGGGCAACTCCACCCTCCCGCTCGCGTTGCCGGGACTCGTACCACCGAATCTGCCCCTTCTTGCCGTGCAAATAGGGCTCGTCTTCTTGTTCCTGTCGGCTGCTATTGCCAGCCTTTTTGTCTTCGATTTGGCGGAGCGCTATATCCGAAACCCCAGGACCGTATCTCTACGATCCATGCTCCAAATCTGGATGCTGGATCTAGTCATTGTCGGCGCCGGATATCTCGTCTACCCATCCGAACCATTCGCCGGCAGCTTGCTTCCCTCTCTCATCCCGATGTTGGCTTTCCACTGGATTGCGGCGAAAGGAAGCTACGTTTCCTTGACGAGGGCCGATGGTGGGAGCCCGCAGCGTCGCTTGCTGGCCTACCACCTCTTGCTCCTTGTGCCGGTCCTCGCCTTTTACCCTGCATTGTCATATTACGAAGGCCGGACAGCGCACCAATTCATGGAGTCAACGGTCACGCCAACCGTCCTCCATCACGGCAGTTCCCAAGACTACGTACTTCGGCAGGCGCTCGTGGCCATCGACAGCATGGAGACCGAGGGCCGACTCAGTGTTCCCGAGCAAGTCGATTTGGCCTACCAGATTTGGGCGGGATCCGATCTTTCCGTCACCGCTTTGAGCTCATCGATCGAGGTCTTCAACGACCAGAATCAACTCGTGTCCAGATTTGCTCTGAACTTCCCGTCTATCGAATGGAAACCGCTGTTGCCCACCGATCCGGAGTTGGTGGAATCGATGGACCGAGGCGAATGGGTCATTTGGCAAGATCCTTACCCGGGAGAATCCAATCGCCCGCATGTTCTGAACGCCCGTCGCATCCTCACCGGCAAAGATGGGAGCCAGCGGGATATCCGTGTCCGTCTCGTGGCCGACTGGAGCAATCTACCTTTTATCTCTGCCCGCAATCCTTATATCGTTTTGTTCAGAGCACCCGGCACAGAGACGCCGCTACCCTCGCCTCACGCCGAGCTGTCTTTGTTTGTTTATGACTACGATGGGAACCCGGTGTTCCGCTCCTCCGACACCGCGTTGCCGATCGATGCACCAATCACCCAAGAAGCTAGAGACAATCTGGTATGGGCCGAAGATTTTCTTGCGGGACAACGGCATCAGATTTTGTTCTTTTCCGACCCAGATTACATCTTCGCTCTGACCTATCCCGCCAAAAGTGCACTTGGATTCGTCGCCGAGCTCATAGCTTGGGCCATCCTCGCATCATTGACGGCAGGATGCTTGTTGTTGTTCTTTTGCTTGATTGATCTCTTGTGCGGCTCTCTTCTCATTCCCCCACGCGAGCTGTGGATGCGTGTGGGTACGAGCTTTTACGGCAAGCTCTTTGTTGCTTTCATTTTGCTGGCACTCGTTCCCACGACGCTTCTGGCACTCTTGTCGCGAGGCATCGTGGTGCAACAGCTCCAAGCTGACATAGAGAGAGGGACTATCCAGAGCGCGGGTTGTCGAACGATTCCTTCGTGACTACGTCCTCTACCAAACGATGGATGCTAGGGAACGAGGTGTCGCTGCCGTCGATGATGGTTTCTTGGAGTATGTCGGAATGCTCGTCGATTCCGATGTGGATCTCTACAGCCGTGGAGAACTGGTCGCCACCAGCAAAAGGGAGCTCTTTGCCAGCGGCCTTCTTCCTACAAGAGCTGTCCCGGATGTCTTCAAAGAGATCGTTCTGGAAGGAGACGACCACTCCGTCCACAACGAGTCGGTGGGTCTGTTTCGCTACTTGGTCGTTTCCGTTCCTATTGCACTCGAACGCTGGGGGGAACCCGGTATCCTCTCTATCCCGTTGGCCAGTCGCCAACGAGAGATCGAACGCCAAGTCGCGTCGCTGAATCAAACTGTACTTCTCGCAGCCATCTGCTTTTCCCTCGTTGCCGCAGGGCTGGCTTACTCGCTCGCCCGCCGGATCGCCGATCCCATCAACAAGCTGACGGATGCAACACGTAGGGTCGCCCAGGGAGATTTCGAGATCGAGGTCCGAGCCTCCTCGGAAGATGAGATCGGTGTGTTGTCAAAGAGCTTCAATCAGATGACCTATGATTTGAAACGCCAAAGACAGCACCTCGAACGCACCAAGAAGCTGGAGGCATGGGCAGAAATGGCCCGACAAGTCGCCCACGAAGTGAAGAATCCGCTGACACCCATTCAACTCTCGACGGAGCACTTGCTGCGCGTCTTCGGCGACAAACGCGTTGATTTCAAAAAAGTCTTGAAGGACTGCACGGAAACCATCCTTCAGCAGGTACGCAGTCTACGCCAAATATCGATGGAGTTTTCGACCTTTGCCAATCCCTCACCTGTCGAGAGGGAACCTACCGATTTGGCCGTTCTCGTCACGGAGACCGCGGCACCTTACATCCAAGCCCCGCCTGAAGGGGTGACGGTCGACGTTCAGATTGCCCCAGCGCTCCCCTCGCTCTGGGTCGACAAGCGTCTCATGCAGCGAACTCTCGTCAACCTGCTCGAAAACGCGCTTCATGCGCTCAACGGTCAGGGCCATGTGGAGGTTTCCGTCCGTTTCGATCGACGATAGTGGTGCGAGCTGGGTCGAAGTCGCCGTTTCCGATACCGGAGAAGGCGTCGAACCGGAACTGCAGGAGCATATCTTCGAGCCCTATTTTTCGACACGATCCGGCGGCACCGGATTGGGCTTGGCGATTGCCCGAAAGGTCGTCGAAGACCACGGCGGAACCATCGCTCTCGAAAGTCAATCGGGACAAGGCACGAAGGTGTTTTTTAGGTTACCTGTGGCAATAAACGAAACGAGGAAGGAGGAAGGAGCAAGAAGACACGACTCTTGAACTACTCGTCGTCGTTTGGATCCTGCAGTTCCTCGAGAGCATCTTCCGCGGCTTCTGCAACGTCTGGGTCTGGGTCGTTCCTCAGGTTCTCCAAAGCTGGGACGGCTCGGGAGTCGCCCACGCCTCCCAGGAAGTCCGCGATATCTCCTCTAATTCGAGCATCTTCGTGGGACAACAACTCGATGAGGGCCGGCACCATGTTTTTCACCGACTGGAAGTTCTTTTCCAAAACACCTTCCAAGATGACCAGCACTCCCATTCGCGTCGAGAGCTCCGGCTCCTGAAAGAGAGTCAAGAGCGCACTTTGTCCCCTCCCCTTTGAGACCCAATCGACCGCCTCGGCGGTGAGATTTCGATGCATCAAGGACCGAATGAGCTCGACTTCGTAGAGCTCCTCCCCTCTTTTTTCGATGAGATTTGACAAGCCCTCCGCGGAGACTTGCCCGATGAGAACGAGATCCAAATCGATGACGACTGCCGGCACCGATTTGATACTGAAGCCTTCGGCAAGCTTGGGAAAACGCTGGACGTCGATGATGGTTGTGTTCAACAGGGAGTTATTCGCTCCAAATGATAGAACCGTCTCCACAACCTTCGGGCAATTCGTACAAAAAGGCGACACGAAGACCCAGATCTCCGCTGCTGATGAAATGCGAGCAACGGATGCTTCCACATCGTTGTCTAGAGGGGCATTTCCTGAAGCGGCGAACTGGAGCGCTTTCAGAAACGGCGCGACTTCGTTTGCCTCCGGCTGGGCCAGGTAGTGGAAGTCTCTTCCATCTTGGCCTTTCAAAGTAAAAGCGGGGCGCCCGGGCAGAGTTGTTTCGCGCGTACCCTCCACAACGGCAAGCTTTCCACTCGATACGTCCGCTAAAGCCCGGAGATATTCTCCAAGCTGCGAAGAGAAGGGATCATCGTCCTTCCCATAGAAGACCAGTTCCACCACGCCGGGCAAACTCTTCAACTCTGATTCCATTTTTCGGATGTCGTCGTTCATCAGGTCCTCAAACGGGCCATTTCCCTCCCCGTCAGTGCTTTGGGTTGATTCCGAGCAGCTGCTCAACCGATGGGATGACTTTTGCGGCCGGGTCAATGGCCATTTCATCAGCTACGACCCAAAGCCAGAAGCCACCTGCTGTCGACTCGTCTCGACGGATCACTCCAACGTGGATTTTGTCTGACTCCGCGACACTCACGGGAGAAAGCGCCTTGGTTCCACTTCGTGAGAGTCGAAGAACGCTGGAGGCTCGAATGGCCTTGGAGATTTGATCTGCCGTGGCATCATCCCTCGATCGAATCCAAAGAGTCAGAGCATACCCATGGAAGATGGGCGCATGCACAGACATGACCGATAACCCACCTTCCAGCCCGGCAATCTCCGACGACTCTCTCGCGATGATCTCACCTGGGTTTTCACTCGAACCCTCTCCGTCATTGTTGAGCAAATTGAAAGCCAGTTGCTCCTTGAAAACGTCCGTAGGCGGAGACTGGAAATTCAGAATACTCGCCACTTGTTTGTGGAGCTCAGCGATGCCTTCGTCGCCTTTGTCCGACGCCGGAAGAACAAGGGTGGCGCGCGCTTCTCGAATTTCGAGGGAACGTGTCAAAGCGGCAAGTACGGACCCCAGCAAAATAGAAGGGGCGCGGGCTGCTCGAAGCAGGCGTGTGTCATCGGAAAGCGTTTCGATGTTGACGCCGGGAAGGATGATGGGGGCCTCGACGCCCGAAATGCCATAGACAACCGTCACGACCCCTTCATCGGCAGCGGCAAGGGCATATTCTGCAAGCTTCTCGCGCTCGTCGCCGCTGAGGAAGATCAAATCAAGGTGCGGCAAACTCTCGGCATCGAGCGCTTGGGTTACGACGATCTCTTCCTGGAATTCGGTGAGAGTCGATCCGCCTTCTTCCCGATTCTCGAAGAGCTTCAACTCGATGACTGGGAAACCCCGATCTTCTATGAGCTTTCTGATCCGTCGACTGAATGGGCTGAATGGTTTGACAACGCCAATGCGGAGTCCTCTCATCCGTCCATCCCTTTGGGGGCTGATGGTGACAAGGCTTCGTCCTGCGCGCTCGGGCTTCGAGGGCTCCTTCGTACTAGAGAATAGATCTTGAGCAGAGGACCACTCAGCACATAGGCGGCGGCCATCAGCAAGAGCATGGTTTGTGGGTGTGAGCCGATGGCCACGAACAACAAGGCCAACATGAGAACCGTCAGGTAGCTTTGTCGTCGACGTAAGTCGAGATCTTTGAAACTGTAATAGCGGAAGGTGCTCACCATGAGAAACGCCAAGACCACCACCAACACGAGAGCCGGTACGGCCCGAGCGGGTGAATCGAGGGGCTCGGGGAACATGAACACGAGCGCGGCTGGAACGCCGGCAGCGGCCGGTGTCGGTAATCCGACGAAGAAACGTTTGTCCACAACTTTTTGTTGAATATTGAATCGGGCCAAACGCATGGCACCACAAATGACGAAAAGGAAACAAGTCAACCACCCGACTCGATTCATCAGGTGCAATCCCCACGAGTACAACAAGATTCCGGGCGCAACACCGAAGGAGATGACGTCCGCCAGCGAGTCGAATTCACGCCCGAACTCGCTTGTTGCATTCGCCATTCTGGCAACGCGACCATCCAGTAAGTCGAAGAGTATGGCCAAACCAATCAGCGTCGCAGCCAATTCCGTATCCGCCCGCATGCTGGCGATGATGGCGTAGAAGCCGCAGAAAATGTTAGCCACCGTGAACGCAGTAGGAAGGAAATAGATGCCTCTTCTGTGTTTCGACGTCATGGTCTCTCCACTAAAACGGTCTCACCACCCTTGACTCTATCTCCCTCCGACACACGCAGTCTTCCTTCCTGCGGGAGAATGATGTCGGCTCGTGAGCCAAACTGTATCAAACCGAAACGCTCTCCCCTTTTGAGATAGTCCCCCTTTTTCTTGAAGAAAACAATCCGCCGAGCAACGACACCGGCGATCTGTCGAACCGTCACATGCCAACTGCCATCGCTCAGCGCCATCTCGTTCTGCTCGTTCCGCTCGGATGCCTCCGACTCATAGGCGGGAAGGAAACGTCCCGGCGTATAGCGAACGTTGGTGATTTCTCCCGCCATGGGTGAGCGGTTGATGTGGACGTTGAATATCGACAAGAAGATACTGATTTGTGTCTTGCCCGGTGTGCCGTCTCTGGCCGGCCCTACATAAACGACCTTGCCATCGGCCGGAGACACGAGCAGTTTGGGATCGTCCGGGGGCGTTCTCTCCGGATCCCTGAAAAAGTAGATCACGAAAAGAGCAAGGGCGAAAAAAGGAACGGATACCCACTTGGTCGGTGGGAACAGGGCCAGGAAAAAGCCACAGAGAAACAAGATACCGATATATGTGAAGCCTTGACGAGCAATTCTCATGATGGATGGTTCAATGGCTATCGTTACAAACACAAAAAGGGGATCAAATCCCCTTTCTTGCTGCAAGCAAAATAGTGCTGTCGTGACTGACTAGGCCGGAGCCGGACGTGCGCCGCAGCTTCCCGCCTCTTGTTCCATTTCATATCTACGAACAAAATCAGCCATTTTGTCTTTGAGAGCAAGCTTTTTCTTTTTTAGAGTCGACTCCTCGAATTTCTCCTCATCAGTAAGAAGAAACCGACCGGAAAGGACTGCGATACGCTCGTCGAGCTCGCGATGCTTTCTTGCTAATCGTCGAAACTCCTCGTTCTCACTAGAAAGGTATTCCTTGACCGCCTCGGAATGTCTGGACATCGGGAAGTCCTCCTCGAGTGTGGTGGGCAAAGGTGGGGAATGATGCAACATGTTACATCTCAGAAAATATCATAAGGTAGCCCCTCATGCAACAAAAGCTAAATAACTAGGAACTAAGGATTTCCGGGGCGTTGGAGCGTCACCCTCGAGACTTCGAAACCGCGGCCCTCCTCCGCCCGGAAACATATCTCGTTGACACCCTCGTGCACCCGTTCCCCTCGAATCTCGAGATGAATCTCTCGCTCAGCGTCGAGAGCACCGCCACCCGCCGGGGTTCCATTCCACTGTATCCGAACCTCGTCCTCGGATTGGCCTTCCACGGATAGTTGGTAGCGCGCCGGCTCCTTGAGCGTGACGTAGATGCATGCTGTGGGAAACGTAGGAGCTCTGTAGGTTGTTTCTCGCCGCCGTCTCGGCAAAGACCAGCCGGGGCCCAAATAGAGTGCGTCGTTATCTCCCATGCGGATATCGACGTTGTTCGAGGGGTGTTTCGCTCCCGCCAGGTCATAGATCGCGAGAGGAATTCCCGACCGGTGCTGTTCTGCAATCGCCCCGGGCCAGGAGAATGGATACCCCGTGTAGCGGTAGATCATTTCCAAGGCATCGGCACCGACGGCGCGAAAGGATACGGCACCGTCATGAGGGACCGCGCCCAACGCGTGAGTCCCCATCAACATTAAATTCCAAAACAGGAAGGGACAGAGGAGAAGGAAAACCGTTGCCATGGAGTGTTTCCGCACCCACGTTAGAACCCACGCGACGGCAGCGGCGAGCCCGAGGCCAAAGGCTGGCAAAGCTCCATCGAATCGACGCGCACCAAATGACGCCCCTGCCCACCAATCAGAGACCGAAGCATTGATATAAAGAGCGACTAAGAAGGCGACTAGATAAGTGACACCAAAGAGACGATCTCTTCGTATGAACGCCGGGAATCCGAGAGCTCCCACCCAGAGTATAGGAGACCAAGACAAAAGACCGTGGCGAGACGAAAAGAGTACGGCTGCGAGCTCGGGAGAGCCCCACTGCATGTAGTTTCCACCTTGCGGAACCAAAAGAAACTCACCATAGATGAGCTTCCAGAAGAGCATTTGCGGAAGGAAAACGATCAGGGCGGCCGTCCCTCCTGCTGCGAGCTCTTGCCACCTCGGACGGCCTCTCTCGCCCCAGATCAAAGCCAGCCCAACCGGCAGAAAAACGATATTTTGCCACCGCACCAGAACGACGAGTCCAGCGACACCTCCTGCCCAAAGGAAGGATCGCACGCCTTGGGGCCCTCGTTGACAAAGCAGTAAGTACCCGACGACAGAAGCCATCGCCAGTGCATGAGACATCGAGGGCTCGAAAACCATATACCAGATGTGAAAGCTACCGAGCCACAGCAGTACCGCAGCAACAAACGCTACGGGGCGATCGAAAGTGCGGCACGCGAATCGGTAGAACCACAAGACACCGAGAAAACCGATCAATGACGTCGCCGTGGACACCATTGTGAAGTAGGGGTATCCGAAGCCGGTCGGTCTAAACAGCCCCAGATGCCCAAGGACGTGGACGGCCAAATAGAAAGGTGCCCACAACAAGCCGGGGCCGATACTGAAATTGTTAGGGAGCCGTCCAGTCGCAGTTCGCTGGAAATAGCCCTCTCGTGCGCCAAGGATCCGATATTCGTTCTCGAAATCCAGGTCCCCATCCACCACGAGCGACCGGAGCGGGGCAAAGTAGAAGATCCCATCACTCGCCACTCGTTGAGGCTGAATGTACATGGCCGCCAAAGAAAGAACGAACAGTGCCTGGAGCACTCTCGAATAGGGATCCAAGCCGGAGGCCCAACGTCGCTTCAATAGAAGCGATCCCGCGGCAACCAAGGCTGTCACGGCGACGAGAACGACCCAATGCGAGCGGATCATTTCGGGCAGTTGAGGACGGAAGACACCGAAAACGACAAGCAAAAACAAGATTATCCCGGTCAAGAACGAGGTGATACGAGACGGGATATGCTCAGAGCCAGGATCCGTCATCTACGAGTCCTTTTTCGAAGAGAATGGCATCCTCACTAGGGTTGCTGTAATAGTCTTTTCGTCTCCCCACCTCATGGAAACCCGTGGACAGGTAGAGTTGCTTGGCCGCCTCGTTGGATTCTCGCACTTCCAAAACCGCCTTTAGAGCACCCGCTCTTTGTCCGACCAGGAGTGCCTGTTCGAGCAGGTAGCGACCGAGTCCGCGTCCGAGGTGAGCCGGATGAACCGCGATATTTCGAATGTGAACCAGCCCGAAAGCGGTCCGCGCCACACAATATCCAGCTATCCCTTGTGTTCCCACCCGAGCCGTTCGTGCCACGGTGGGGTGGCTAAGTCGATGGCGCTCGATCTCATGCACGAAAGATTCTCTAGGCCAAGGATTGGGGAAAGCGATTCGCTCGAGGGACAGAACCTCCGGAATGTCTTCGAGCGTCATCGGCTCGATGACATAGACTGAGCGGATCTCGGTGGTTTTCTCCCCTATTCCGCTCATGATGGCTTCGCGGGTGTTGCGCTCGATGGCTTTTTCTGCCTAGCCATCTCCGCATCCGACGGCCGAAGGTAGATCGCCTCGAGACTCCCCAACGGAGCGGAGCTTCCTTTCTCGAGCCGCTCGGAACCGAGACGCGCAACCTCTTCAGCCAAAAAGAAGGATGACGCTGCAGACTGCAGGTGCCCTTGCGATTCATGGGAGAGGAGCTCGTGATAAACGAGAGTCGCCGTTCCCGCCACCAGCACGGGCTCTTTCGGGAGGCGGGCGAGAAACCGCTCCGCTGACTCGCAAACAGGGGCGACGACCTCTTTGAGCTCCCGCCCATTCGCTTCGTACAAGGCGCCGAAAACTTCCCTCCTCCGAGCGTCCAGAATCGGCGCCACCCATCCGGTCACAAATCGGTATCGGTGAGCCGTGGCTTCGAGCGATGAGATGCCGACCACCGGCCGTTTTGTCGCATAAGACAGACCTTCCATGGTGGCAATGCCGATGCGGAGACCGGTAAAAGACCCGGGGCCCGCCGCCACCGCGAATCCATCGATATCAGACAATTCCAGCGAGAGCTCTTCGAGCATTCGCTCCACCGTGGGAAGGAGCTTTTGGGCATAGCCCGGTTTTTTCGAGAAACCCACAAAGGCTCGTAGAACGTCACCGTCCAAAATGGCTGTACTTCCCGAGTCGCTGGTCGTGTCGACGGCCAATACCTTCATCGCATGCATCTTACAATGGGGACGCTCACCAGTGCATCTGTATTTTTTTCAGCAACTTAATCGGTGACTGTCCCCATGTTAGAATGCATTTTTCCGGGCAAACTGTCCTCGGGTGAGCTTGATGAGCGACAAGAGTCAGAGTATGACGCCTGCCATGCGGCAGTACCACGAGATCAAGCGGCAGGTGAGCGACGCCATCTTGTTTTTCCGGATGGGTGACTTCTACGAGATGTTCTACGACGACGCCATGACGGCGTCTCGCGCTCTGGAGCTTACGTTGACATCCCGCCAAAAGGACCGCTCCGGAGTGGCCATTCCCATGTGCGGAATCCCCTATCATGCCGCCGACACTTATATCGGCCGCTTGATCCGCCAGGGCTTCAAAGTGGCGGTTTGCGACCAAGTCGAAGACCCGCGTCATGCCAAGGGTATCGTGAAGCGAGAAGTCGTGCGGGTCGTTACGCCCTCGACCTACGTCCACCAAGGCTACCTCGAAGAAAAAGAAGCCAACTACCTCATGGCGGTGATTCCTGGGCCCCAAGCGGTGGGCGTGTCTCTCGTGGATCTCTCTACCGGCGACTTCCTCACGTCCGAATTCGAGGGGGACAAACGATGGGAGGACCTAGAGCACACCTTGGCGAGTTACCGCCCGAGAGAGATCGTCTTACCTGAGGATGGCGATCTCCCCTATGGGGTCTGGAACGGTTTCGGAGAAGCCGATCGACCCGTGGAGACACGAAGGGAAAATTGGCGATTCGACTATGAAGCGGCCCGCGAGCTCCTTCTGAAACACTTCGGCACGGTTTCGCTCGAAGGTTTTGGAATCGAGAACCGACGAATGGCCGTGGCCGCCGCCGGGGCAGCCCTCCAGTATCTGGAGGAGACTCAGCGAGGGCAGGTCGAACACATCTCGACCTTGCGGTTTCAGGAAGAAACAGACTACTTGATGCTGGACTCCGTCACCCAACGCAACTTGGAGCTGACACGCTCCCTCGCGAACGGCGGTCGACAAGGGAGTCTCCTTGACGTCATAGACCATACCCAAACCGCGATGGGGGCGCGGCTCTTCAGAGGGTGGCTACTCCGACCTCTCATTGAAGTGGATGCGATCGGTAAGCGACTGGATAGTGTGGAAGAGTTTGCCTTCGACACGATCTTGCGCTCGAAGCTCCGGGAGCTTTTCAAAACAACCATCGACCTCGAGCGAGTTCTTTCCAGGATCACTTTGGGAACGGCAGGACCCCGAGATTATGTCGGTTTGGCTAACTCGTTGAGTCAACTCCCTCGCGTTGTCGGACTCACGGAGGGAGCCCGGGCGCCCTTGATTTGCGATCTCAGGGACCAGCTGGATCCACTGGAAGATGTGCGCACGGACATCGAGACGACTCTGGTCTCGGAGCCACCTGCCACACTCAAAGACGGTGGTGTCATTCGGGGACACGTTTCCTCTGATCTCGACGAGCTGAGACAACTGCGCAGTCAGGGCAAGCAAACTCTTGCCAAGATCGAAGCAAGGGAGCGAGAGCGTACCGGCATCACGACGTTGAAGGTCCGGTACAACAGGGTATTCGGTTACTACATCGAGGTAACCAAGTCCAAGCTGGACTCCGTCCCCGACGACTATATTCGCAAGCAAACTCTCGTGGGCTCCGAGCGCTTCATCACCCCTGAGCTCAAGGAGTACGAAGAAAAAGTACTCACCGCGGAAGAGAAAATCAATGTCATCGAAAATGATCTCTTCGAGGCACTCCGGCAGAGAGTGACGCATCAGGCCGCTCGCATCAATCGCACGGCGCAATCCATCGCATCTCTCGATGCCCTTTCATCACTTGCGGAAGTCGCGGCCGTCAACAACTACACCAAACCGCGCATCCACACCGGATTCGATTTGCAGATCCGACAAGGAAGACATCCGGTGATCGAAGCCTCCAGTCGTGAGCCCTTCGTTCCCAATGACTTGACCTTGGATGAGGATCATCATCTGATTATTCTCACCGGACCCAACATGGGTGGAAAGTCCACGTTCCTACGTCAATCCGCGATCATCGTCATCATGGCGCAGATGGGCTCCTTCATTCCCGCCGAAGAGGCCAAGCTCCCTATCGTCGACCGCATTTTCACGCGCGTAGGCGCTTCCGACGATCTTTCACGCGGGCGGTCCACATTCATGGTGGAAATGCAGGAGACGGCGAACATCCTTCATCATGCGACGCCCAAGAGTCTCATTCTTCTGGATGAAATCGGCCGAGGCACCGCCACGTTCGATGGCCTATCCTTGGCATGGGCCGTGGCGGAGTTCCTCGTTAGCGAGTCACACCTAGCCTCAAAGACGGTTTTTGCCACGCATTACCACGAGCTCACAGACCTGGCATCCGAGCTTTCCGGCGTCGTGAACTATCATGTTTCCGCCAAAGAGTGGAAAGACGACATTGTTTTTCTGCGCAAAGTCGTTCCGGGGGGATCCGATCGAAGCTACGGCATTCAGGTGGCGCGCCTAGCAGGATTGCCGCGTCCACTCATCACGCGAGCACAGGAGATACTGAGCAATCTCGAGCGAACGGAATTCGATCCGGAAGGAAGACCTCGTTTGTCAGCGGGTGACGGTGCTCCTTTACCGACTGCGGAGCGACAACTACCACTGTTTGCCGAAGCCGAAGCTCGCATCGCTAACGAGCTTCGAAAGCTCGATCTAGACGAAATGACACCTTTGGAGGCACTGCAGGCTTTGGCAGATTTGAAGAAGGGACTGGAATAAGAGGTAACAACCGAAGTACTCGAGAACTCGAGTACTCTAGAACTCAGGAATCAGAAGCTTATGCTTAAATACTCGACTTGTGAGCCGTTTACTTTTGGTGGTCTCGAGTCGCGAGACAGCACCTACGAAGAGTCAAAGATTGCCGTTTTGCCGATTCCGTACGAAGGCACCACGTCTTTTGGCGCCGGGACTCGCAACGGCCCCCACGAAATCATAAACGCATCCCGTTATCTCGAGCTCTATGACGAGGAGCTCGATTCCGATGTGTCGAAACGGGGCATACATACACTTCCAGCCGTTCAAACCATCGTCTCCTCTCCGGCCGATATGGTGGAAGAGATATACAGAGCCGCCAAACATGTGCTGAGCGACGACAAGTTCCTGATTTCTCTGGGTGGTGAGCACACCATCACACCCCCTCTGGTGAAGGCCCACCTCGAAAAGCACCCCGAGCTCACTGTCCTTCAAATCGACGCTCATGGAGACCTTCGCGAATCCTATGAAGGAAGCGAGTACTCTCACGCCTGCGCCATGAGACGTGTGCTGGAGCTGACAAACGCTGTACAAGTCGGCATTAGAAGCATTTCGAGCGCCGAAATGGAGGCGCTCCCATCACTCCCTACCACAGTCTTCTTTGCTCATCAGATCCAAAGAGATCCCGAGTGGTTCCACAAAGTCGTGGAAACGCTCGACGACGCTCCGGTCTACGTCACCGTGGACCTCGATGGTCTCGACCCCACGGTGATGCCGGCCGTAGGAACTCCCGAGCCGGGGGGGCTCGGCTGGTATCAAGTATGCGATCTTCTTAAAGAGCTCTCTTTGAAGAGAGAAGTCGTGGGCTTCGACGTCAACGAGCTCGCCCCCATTCCGGGGCTTGCAGCTCCCAATTTCTTGGCCGCCAAGCTGGTTTACAAAATGCTTGGCTATGTATTCGCAAGCAGGAGAAAGTAGAAAGCATCCGCACGGCCAAGACAGGCGACGTCCACTGCATCAGGGACTCACTTCGTGCGGCTGCTCCCTGCCCGAGCGAAGTTAGTAGAAAGTAGAAAGGAGAAAGTGGAAAAGACGTACTGTACGTCCAAACTCTTTTTGTACTTCCTCCTTCATTCTTCCTCCTCTATCCTACCTTTGACTACTTCAACTCAAGCTGGAAGGGCATCAAGGCGAGGGGTTTTCCTTCGAGCAGCATCTTGAGCGCGGGGGAACGAACCATCAGTCGTTTCGGATCGAATCCTATCCCGCCTTCGAGCTCGGGATTCGAGTGAACCATCTTCCCGAGCAGCATATCGATGTAGCTTTTCTTGCGTGGATAAACCTCCAAAACAACTTCGGTCGATTCATCGATCCCGGCTTTTTCTTTCGCCACGGCTACGGCACGTTCGAGACCGCCGATCTCGTCAACCAGACCTCTTTCTAATGCCTGTGCTCCGGTCCAAACTCGACCTTGCGCCAGAGCATCGACCTCTTCTGTTTCCTTGTTTCTTGCCGCCGATACCTTTTCCAAGAAACGGCGGTACCCTTCTTCGAGGACGTGGCGGAAACGTTTCCTCTCGTCTTCGCTGAAATTGCGCGTGTCGCTCCAGAAGTCAGCACTGTCACCCATGGTGACCCGCTCCTTGCTGAAGCCGAGCTTTTCATAGAGACCGCTTAGATTGAATTTACCGGCATAGATACCGATCGAGCCGGTGATTGTCGTAGGCTCGGCGACGATGGCGTTCGATGCCGTCGCGATCCAGTATCCACCAGAGGCCGCCACGTTCGACATCGAGACGACGACCGGCTTCTTCTCCATCGTGAGAAAGGCTTCCCGCCAAATGGCGTCAGATGCCACATCGGATCCGCCGGGACTGTCGATCCGGAAAACGACGGCTTTGATAGACCGATCTTCCCTTGCCGTCTTGAACGCTTTAGCAATGGTGTCCGAGCCCATGATCCGTCCCGCGAAGGGGTCGTCGGTGCTTTCACCACCCACAATCATGCCGATACCATAGATCAAGGCCAGCTTCGGTCGTCCCACCAAACCCAAGCCGTCAACGGCCTCACTTTGGTACGCCCCGACCGTCAGGGGACGGAATTTGGCTCCGCTTCGAACAAGATCGTTTTCGACTTCGTCACGATAGCTGAGGCTGTCGACCAAACCCAACTCCTCGGCTTTCTTAGCTGGGTAAGGTCCACGGTCGAGAATCGCCCTGACATCCTCTTCGCTCATCGAACGGGCCTCGGCGAGCGTAGACACGAATCGATGATAGAGGTCCTCCACAATCGCCTGAGTCGCCTCTCGGTGCGCTTCGCTCATCGTCTTTCGTGTGTAGACATCCGGCGCGTTCTTGTACGGACCGATTTGCTCGAACTCAGCCTCGATACCTAGTTTCTCCAAAGTGGAGCGCATGAACGTGACCTCGGCCTGTATGCCACGAAGGTCGAGAACACTCTGCGGGTGGAGGCAAATGACGTCAGCAGCGGATGCCAAGAAATACTCGAGATTGCCCGCGTACTCGATGTAGGCCGTCAGTTGCTTTCCAGAGCTTTTGAAATCGACGAGCGCCTTCCGAAGCTCCTCCGCTCTTGCCCATCCGAGAGCCGTGCCTCGCACATCGAGCAGGAGGTTCTCGACCCTGGAGTCGTCTCGGCCTCGGCGTACAGCCCGTAGGACGTCACGAAACGTAAGCCGCTCCACTCGAAAGAAGGCACTACCGAGATCATAAAGTGTGTCTTCCGGAAGCTCTCCTGACACATTGACCGTCAAAGTGGATCCCGATGTCACCGATGGAGAGGTCAGGTCGAGACCTTCCAGCAGTATGTAGATACCCAGGGCGGAGAGGAGTATGAATAGCCCTATGGAGAAAGAGATCCAGAACAGCCAGCGCCCAAGACGTACGGTTTTTGGTTTTTGACTGTCGGGCTGAGGGTACGGTTCGTTTGGAAGTGTCAACTTTCCAACCTGTATTCAAGACCCTCTTTTTTTGAAAGGACGTCGCTCCTCAGAAGTGAATCAGGAAACTCCTCTAGAACTCTTTCGTAGTCGTTTTTCGCTTCTTCGAGATTGCCCGCCTGCTCGTTGACCATAGCAAGATTGAACAACAGGATATCTCTAGGAAGAGGATTGTTGGTGTCTTCTACGAGACGACGATAGACATCCGCTGCACCACCGTAATCTTCTGCCGCTGTTTTGACGGATGCCAGTGCTTGGGAGCCCAGGTAGTAGAGAAGGTCTTGCCCCCCTCCTGCAACTTCGGACAGGAGTTTCTCCGCATCCTCATATTGTTCGAGCCCTTTGTGACAAAGCGCGGCGTAGTATCGAGCTTGGCGGCCCTGGCTCGTACGGGGATATTGATCAATGACATTCTCGAAAGCCTCGAGCGACTTCTGATAGCGCTCCTCGCGCGTCTTGAACTCTTCTCCGGCTGTGGATTGGACGACGGTACTTTCTTGGATACGTCCGTGATAAAGCTCGAGAGCCTCGTTGAGGGCCTGCTGCGCATTACTCTGGCGATGGTTGACATAGTAATAAGCCCCTCCCAACAGGAGGGCGGCGGCCACGCCCACACCAAGGCCCGTGTATAGCTGGCGCTTGTTCTCAGAGAACCACTCGAGCGTTTGCTCCATCCATACGAGAAAGTCGTTTTGTTTGAGCTCGTGTCTGTGTTTTCGCTTCAACGGGTTACTCCATCTTTCGGTGCTCGAGCCGCCTCCGTCTCACGAACTACCCTCGACGCCGAGGATTCGGCGGACAAGACGGCGAGCCTTCTCTCCCCCGAGGAAGAGAGTGCCAAAGGAAGAAGCGTATCTTCTTCCACACGCGTCAGTCTGCCTTCCAGCCGTTCATCTGTCAACATCGGGATGTAAGACAGCGTACTGACACGCATCAAAATGGTCTCAGATGTAAACGAGTCGGGTAGATTCTCATAACACTAGAAGGCGGTAGTCATGAAAAATCAGTAATTTACATAAGAATGCCTCGTCACACCAGCCCTGAGGCGCATACACACTGCAGTGTCGGGGCAGGCTCCCCGGAGCTCTTCGGACTCTTCGAGCCTCTCGTCCAAATCTCCACGCGCGATCCTCCGGAAACCAAAGCGGGGAAAGTACTCCTCGGCGGTCGTCGTCAGCAAGAAGACCGCGGTGAGTTTCGTTTGCTCAGCCTTTGCCAAGATGGCCACAACAAGCTCTTTTCCGACACCGGTTCGCTTCTCGGTTGGGACTACGGCCAGTGAACGAAGTAATCCGACATCGCCATAGATTTCGAGCCCCACCATCCCAACCATGCGGCCCTCCTTCGTCGCAACGAGATAGTTGGTGAGGTGCGCCTCTACCCCAGCGACAGGAAGACCCGAATGCTGAAGCAGTTCGATCAACTCCGGCAGCTCGTGAAGACCGGCGGGGCGAATTTCCACCTTCATGCTGCCTCTAGACCTTCCTTTGGCTCAACGGTCGCCACTTGAACGCTTGCCGCGCGGGTGTAGTGCTCACGAACCAGTTTCTTGATTCTTTCGCCTTTTTTCATTGTCCACCCTAATTATATCTGCGGGATACGAGCCATTTGGCAATTTCTTGAATGTCACAGGTGATTTTCCCTGTCGCCCGCTTCTGTTATATCGGCGCTGACGAAGAAATCGCGCTAGTATCTATAGGTCACTTGAATCACAGGAACTTTGCGGCCTCCAATTACGTCCAAATAAGCGAGGCACGCTGCAACATATTCAGAGGGATAGATGTTACTTCAATATCAACATAGGAAACGCATATACGCGATGGCGATGGATCGCAATTGCAGTAACCATGTCCGTTTCACCTTGCGCTTTCGCCGAAGCCACCACCTATGCAGACGCACCCGTTCGGTGGATGGGCCCTGAGGAGCAGCCACTTCCTTTCATAAGGGACGAGGATATTCTCGACTTCCTAAGGAATGCCGAGGTCGTCAAGTTCAAGGAGATTCCCAGCGGCAAGAATCGTCCCCTGAAAGTCACATTGGAAAAAGATGGGATTAGAGCTCATGCCGTCTTCCGGACGGTCGACAAAAAGCTGGACAACACGCGTATCTATGGAAAGAACTACCGGGACTTTCACGACAGCTACCGCTATGAGTGCGCGGCATATGAAATGGATCGGCTCTTGGGTCTCGACGCCGTCCCGCCTTGCGTACCGCGGATTCTATTCGATAAAGAAGGAAGCCTGCAGCTTTGGGTCGAAAGCGCCAAAACGCTGAAGCAGCTAGCCGAAGAAGACTCGGTATTGGTCAAGACCCTGAACTGGGCTCGCCAGCGGCAAACCATGCGGCTATTCGACGCGCTCATTTACAACTACGACCGCAACACGGGCAATATGCTCATCGATGAGCAGGGCAAGCTCTGGTTCATCGACCATACCCGCTCTTTCCTCAGCTCCCGCAAAATCGAGGACATCGACAACATCACTTGGTGTGAGCGTGGGGTGTGGGAGAAACTGAAAGCACTCGACGAAGACACATTGTCCGAGAATCTCTATCCCCACATCAACTTTGCGCGCCTCAAGACCTTGCTCAATAGACGCGACCAGCTAGTGGAGCACATCGAGACGCTCATCGCGCAACGAGGCGAAGACGCCGTTATCTTCGACAACGATGTGGTCGTTATGGCCAACAAACTCGCAGGTCAGCAAGCCAGTAAGGATTGGTACGCCCGGCAGGATTCGAACCTGCGGCCTACAGATTAGGAATCTGTCGCTCTATCCTACTGAGCTACGGGCGCATCCGCCGAAGCGGATTTTATCGTATCGCGGTCGGTAAATTCTGGCAAGCGTCTGTGGAAATCGAGTAACGCGGCGCTGCTATTTTGAGCTCTTCTTGGTCGAAGACGCCTTAGCCTCTTCATCCGCGTCCTGCACTTGTTCCCAAGCGGCGCGGATTTTTGACCTGAGCCGTTGCCGGGCCTCCCGCTCGGCCATCGTCAAGAAACTGTAGGATGTCTTGGTCAGCTTCTGAAGAAACGAGAATCTTCGAGTTGCGAGAGGAAAAGGTCCACTCCTCCCATTTGTCCACCAGGTAATGTGATATCGGAGAGCTTTCGGCCGAAGGCTTGGCGCGCCCTTTGCTCGTCATCGGTGATGAAGTGGTACTCCGTTCTGAGTAGCTTCTGAACGAAAGCCAATTCGGCATAAGTCAGTAGAAGTGTTGCTCTACGCTTACTAGGAGCGGCCATCATAATCCCCTTAGGCACCGATCTTGTAATAGTTGTTCTCGTCAGGAGTCGCCACATACGAACGGTCGAAGTCTCCGGCCCGTCCGTACAGTAATTCTTCAGAGCTCTCTGTCAGGATGAAGGGGCGTTGGACATCTGGATGCGTCACGTCGACTAACGCGAACTGGTCTCCAAGTTGAACCACATTCCACGCGTGCCGCCCGCTAAAGACATAGAAACGCAGATTGCCCTTGACGACCCTCGAGTGGATTCCCACTTCTTGAAGATAGAGCTGAAAAAAAATGGACAAATGCCGACAGACGCCCATACCTTGGTCGAGGTATTCCGAAAGCACGATGCTCTCATTGCCATATTCCCTCGACAGTCTCTCCACGCCCTTCTCATTGAACTCGATATCCCGCCGGACCACTTCGTAAATCCGCTCGAGTAGATCGACTCCCGGTTGGCTCGTAGCCAGGCCTTCCCTTTTGCACTGGATGAGGAGCGACTTCATTTGAATCTTGTCGACCTTGATTTTCTCCCGCCCGTTCCTTTCGGTGGGAGACGGCATCGTCCCCATGTCCGTGTATCCGTTCATGAGATACGTAGGAATGCCACAGAAAATCTTCCCGTCTTCGTCCGACCAGTTCTGATGGTCCATGAGGATCTCGAGATCCACGGCCGCACGGATGTATCGTTCTTTCCGACCCGGCTCGTCAATTCGGGAGATCGCTCGATTCATCGAGCGAATGCACTCAATGGGAGCAACCCCCCAACTCGTAGTGAAGCGGGAAAGCTCCTCTTCTTCGAGCTCGTGGGCCACACGCTTTCCGATCTCGGGATCGATGTAGAAGGAGTGACCCAAGTACTCCTCGTCGTTCAGGGTGACGGCTCTGACCAAAGAGGTCTGTTGTGCCGTGAGACGATCCATCAATCGCCTCATGGCGCGCGAGCTCAACGGCTTCCGAGTTGGAGACAGACGGGTGACACCAAAGGAGGGCTCTGGATTAGGAGCGGTATCGGACTTCCCGCGCGCTAAGCCGCGAATCGCGAATTTCATAGTAGCTTTAAACTATTGTAGATTCGTGGATTCACGCTGTCAAAGACTCATGATGAATAGTGGAGAATGGACACCGTCTCGTAGCCTTTTAGCTTTTCTCGACCATTGAGGAAATCGAGCTCGACAAGAAAGAGGATGACTTCCACCCGTCCGCCCGCCTTCTCGACCAGCTCCGCGGTAGCCTGCGCCGTTCCGCCCGTTGCCAGCAAGTCATCCACGATCACCACTTTCTGAGCTGAACCCACGGCGTCTCGGTGCATCTCGATGGTGTCCGTGCCGTACTCGAGCTCATAAGTCGCCTGAAGGGTCTCCGACGGCAACTTGCCCGGCTTTCTGACGACGATGAGGCCCTTGCCGAGCTTGTAGGCTAGGGCCGCGGCAAAGATGAATCCTCGGCTCTCGACGCCGAGTATTGCATCGAAATCCTTGCCTTCGAGCTTCGCCGCGAGCTCGTCGATGGACTTGCGGAACGCCGCGGGGTCTTTGAGCAGTGTGGTTATGTCGTAGAAAAGGATGCCCTTCTTGGGGAAATCCGGAATCTCACGAATCGCTTTTTTGAGTTCTTCCATGGCCCTTCCTCAGTGTCTGATCTGAAATCCAAGTATCTTGTGATCCACGGGAACCGTCTCTATCGCAAGCGCATCGGTTTGGCCATAGCCCGGTCCCTCCCGAAGCTTCCCACAATAAGCATCGAGAACGTCCTTTTCCGCTTGGGCAAAGACCTCGACCCGGCCGCCCGGTATGTTGCGAACCCATCCCCCAACCCCGAGCGACACGGCCTGGCGTTGGGCAAACCAGCGGAACCCAACGCCCTGGACAAAGCCCGAAACTAGAATGTGATAAGCAATCACAGCTGTCTTATCTCCGAAAATGGTCGAAAATTTCTAAGAGTATATCAGGAACGAGTATGGGCGAGAAAACCGTGATCAGCGTCCGCACGGCAAAGACAGGCGACGTCCACCGCATCAGGGACTAGCTTCGTGCGGATGCCCCTGCCCGGGGAATCTAGCAGAAAAGAAGGGATCGCACCACCTGGTAGCTCCAGAGGTCGCAGAGCTCATCCGCATGCGAGGCACAGATTCGTTCAGCTGCCTGACTGACTGCATGCCCGTTCCCGTGGGAAGTTACCTTGAAGAAGGCGGAAGGAGGCTTTGAGGAGCCTCGAGGAGCGACGGCCAAGGCCAAGCACCTCCATTCATCGAACTTCGTACTTCGTCAGCTAATCCATTAAACAGCTATCAGCATGGGCCAGCGGACCACAGCGGCGACCCGCGGTCCAGGAACGACCATGTCTTAGGTCCCTTTCTTTTGTATCTTGACCTCGTCGGCTTGAACGTTCGTACAGCTCGTCAAAGTACCCTTGACGTTGACTTTGTCACCCGTGTCGACTTTACATTCTCCGGATTTTCCAGCTTGTCCGACGCACCTTGGCTCTCCCGTGAAGTCTATATAGATGTCGTCTACCCTACCCTCGGCACGCATGTTGAAGCCCGACCATCTGTCCCCCCAGAGAACCGTACCCTCGAGAACGATCTTCTCTCCGACTTTGCCTCCATTGAGGCCGGGACATTCCGTCCCGTTAGGGCCGGTATTGCCAACGTCTCCTGGCCCCTGGAGCTTTATCTCGTGGGCCAGTATCTTGCCACCTTCCCAAACCCCCTTGACGTGAACCCGGTTGCCCGTTCGAATATCAGCCATTTCTCGAGCACGATTCTCCTCACGAATAGTAGTGGAACCTGGACGGGCTTCAATGTCGTAGCTGCAAACGATGAGCGTTCCTTGGTTGGGATGAGAACCCGGAGACACTTGTTGCACCAAACCTTCGATCTCGAGATCTCCGTGGCCGATGCCCGTCCGTTTCTCATCGACGAGATCGATCCTTCCCGATGTAAGCTGTACGACTATGGTGAGCTCCGTATTGGGCAACACTCGGTCGAAGAGCAGCTCACCGAAGTTTCCGAAAACCAGGGTGAACTGGCCATCCGGAAGTCCGCGCAATACAAAAGACCCATCCGAGCCCACGTGGGCTTGGATGGCCGGATCCTCCCGGACATAAACTGTAATACCTTCCAACGTGCTCTGGGCAAAGCCCTGAAAGGCCGACCCCGCGGACCCGAGGTTGGTGAAGCGTCCGGAGAGGCGGTTTCCCGCAGCGATCGACTCGGACGGTGCGGTAGGACTAGAGTCACAACTGATCCATACCAGCCCCATCCATAGTGCGAAGGATAAACCAAAAACGATCTTCAGCTTCCCCATCATCAGATAGCTCCCAACCACGGCGCGCGATATTGGAGTAGCTTATGTTATGCGGATGACGTCCCGATATAGAATGATCCTCATCACACCGTAACTTGTGGGGATATCCACACGGTTGAACTGCTCAAATCGGGACGACTCCAAATGGTATGGAAGAGACTCCGCGATGTTCTGGAGAGACTATTCGTGACGAAGAGCCTTGAGAGGTTCGACTCGCGCGGCTCGCCACGCGGGGCCGAGGCTGGCCAGCAACGTCACACCCAGAAGTAGTCCGGTGACACCCACATAGGTTGCGGGATCGGTCGGGCTGACTTCGGTCAAAAGACCCGACAACCCACGGCTCAGGGCCAGTACAACGAGTAAGCCGATGCCGCTTCCCACCAGAGCCAGAACGAGTCCCTGACGCATGACGAGGCGCTGTACGTCGCCAACTTGGGCGCCGAGTGCCATGCGAATGCCGATCTCTCGCGTCCGTTGAGAGATCGAATACGACACCACACCGTAGAGACCGAGAGCGGCGAGGATCAAGGCGAGACTGCTGAATCCGCTGAGCACCCAGGTGAGATAGCGCTCGCGGGTGACGGACACGGCGGCGATCTCCTCGAGCGTGAGGATCTGGGTCACCGGTAGTTTGTCGTCGAGGCTCCAGACCTCGGAACGGATAGCAGCGGCCAGTTGGTCCGGATCCCCTATTGTGTGGAGCACCACTTTTTGAAGGCGTGGCCATCTTACCTGCGGGTACGGCACGTAGACCATCGGTCTCCACTGCCTCGGCCATGCCGTCGTATCGCACACTGCTCACCACGCCGACGATCTCCCGCAGTAGGTTCTCATCACGCCAAGAGCGGATCCTTTGACCGATGGGATCCTGGTCGGGGAACATCTGATCGGCCAAGGTCTGGTTGATGATGATGACAGGTGTCGCATCGGCATTGTCGGTTTTCGTGAAGACGCGCCCTCGGACGAGGCGTATGCCGATCGTGCGGAAGTAATCAGGAGCCACCACGTTCCAGGCGGCTCGATGCTCCGGTCCATCGGGAGGTTCGGGATGATCCTCGATGAGATGGACTCGGTTGACGGTCGAGCCTCCCGCGCCGAGAGGCAAGGATGCGCTGGCGCTGGCACGTCTCACTTGCGGAAGAGCGCTGAGTCGTTCCACGAGTCCCTCGAAAAACGTATCTCGCAGAACCTTTTCAGGATATCGGGCTCGGGGAGGATTGACCGTCGAAGCTCAGCCGGCTCTCGATCTCGACGCCTGCACCTCGTTGGCCGATCTGCCCCAAGCTGCGGATCATCAGACCGGCGGTGACGAGCAGGATCAGAGATAGGGCCAGTTCGGCGATGACCAAGCCGTTGCGAAGCCTCCGGCCCCGATGACCGGTGTTCTGCACTCGCCGCCCCCGCCTCGCGCAGAGAGTCGCTGAACCGGGTCCGGGTGATCTGTAAGGCCGGTAGCATGCCGAAAACCAAGGTGGTGAGCGACGAAACGGCGATGGCGAATCCCAGGACCGTGCCGTTGAGACTGAGCTGTTCCAATCCCGGTATCTCGGCCGGGGCGTGCGCCCGAAGAATCTGAATGCCCCATCCGGCAAGCACGATACCGGCAACGCCGCTCAGCAGGGTGAGCATGAAGCTTTCGCCGAGCAGCAACCGCACGAGGTGGCCTCGACCGGCACCGAGCGAAACGCGCAGTGCCATCTCCCGGGAGCGTTCGACGGCACGTACCAAGAGCAGGTTGGCCACATTGAAGCAGGCGATCATCAAGACCAAGAAAACGGAGGCGAATACGAGCCCCAAAACCATCCGGGACTCCGCTCCGACGAGGTCCTCCTTCAGGGTCACGAGCCTGACGGCGATTTTGCCGCGTTTGGCCGGGTCCTCCTGAGCAACGCGATCGGCAAGAGAGGCGACTCGAACGCCGGCTTCCGTGAGTCTCACGCCGGGCTTCAATCGAAGCAATGACCTGCCGAAGTAGTTGTCGCGGCGCCGTAGATCGTCCGGCAGCGGATATCCCACGTCGTAAGGGAGCCATATCTCGGGCGTCGATGGAAACGCGGACTTTGCGTCGAAAATGCCGATGACGGTATAGGGCACGTCGCTGAGCAGAATCGTCTCACCCACGATGTCCTGCCGTCCGCCGAACCGGCGGTTCCACAAGGCGCGGCTCAGGACGACGACCTTCTCGGCACCCGGTTCGAAGTCGTCCGATTGGAGCAAGCGTCCGGCGAGAGGCCGAATGCGCATCAACGGGAAATAGTCCTGCGTGACGACGAGTGCAGAGAGTTTTTCCGGCTCACCGTCGCTCGTAAGGTCGTATCTGATTCTGGAAAAACAGCGCAGCTTGATCGAAAAGGTCCTCTTGCTGCCGCCAGTCGAGGTAATCGGGATAAGCGGTCGACCGCCACTCGAAGCCGGTCTCGCGATTCGACATCAACGGTACGACGAGGTTTTCCGACTCCGCGTACGGGAGCGGACGCAGGATCATTGCGTCGATGACGCTGAAAACGGCTGTGTTGGCGCCGATCCCCAAGGCCAGCGTCAAAACGGCGACGGCGGTGACGCCGGGCCGCTGGCGAAAGATGGCCAGACTGTTTCGTAATCCTGAGCTCAGCACCGCGGGACCTCCTCTGCAACCTCTACTACTTGGACGTCACGAAGCGCAGAAAGGTTCGCTGGCAGAACCACTTAGTCCCAATTGATTTCGAGCTACTCTTCTCTCTCAATGTTGTCGTCGGATCGACACGT
>CAVONV010000007.1:0-232802 GCA_963697355.1 uncultured Acidobacteriota bacterium | reverse complement strand
TCGCCCAAAACCACGCCGAGACCTTCTGCGCCAAGTCGAGGGCGGTGTAACTTCCATTCTGTAAATTCAATTTAACACGTGGCTGATTTTTTTGATGAGCGTGCTCATCAAAAAAATCAGCCACGCGGGTGCCTGCTTGAAAAGGTAGGCCGGTTCGGTTTCTTTTTTGGACTTTTGACAAATCTGTAGTGAAGGATAGCGCAAGGAAGTGGCAATAGGTGATAACGAGTAAAGTACTGGACAGAGCGAAGTTTTGTTGTCTTTCGAGATTCATTTTAAGCCGCTAAAGGTTTCTCCGCTGGGGTCTCAGGCGGCTTGATTTTGGCCGCGAGTAATTGAGGCAAAAGTAGAGCGGGCGTGCTTTTGGATAAAATCTGCGGCTGCAGACTCTGAAGCGCGATCCGCACAATCTGTTCACTGGGGAAACCGTGCTTCGGCAGGGTGCGGAACCAACGGGGAAAATGATTCCAGATCAGATCGGGCATCTCTAACGCCAACACTTGCAACAACGCTAACGCGATGGCATTGAGGTTGACAAAGCGCTCAAACGCTTCGACTTTGGTGGCAACTTGAGTTTGAAATGCCTCATCGAAGTCCGCCAAGGGGAGATTCTGGGGCCAGCGGGCAATTTTCGGCATGGACCGCAGCCAGAAGCGATAGTCAAACCCACCCAGCAAATGCACTAATGTGCGAAAGCTGACCTCAATTTTGAACCGCCAACCGTAGGCTTCAATCACCTGTTGCCCGGTGAGCGTCGTGTCGCTTGAGACTAAAATGATCTGTTTGCCAGAAGGTAACTGCGTCAGCACGAATAAGACCAATGCATCGGGGCTATCCCAGTAGAACTCAAAACATTGATAGTAGACAGTTTGGCACTGGCCATAGAGCCAAATCGTCGCCTTCGCACAGTCGCGCCGGGGAGCAAACAAGGCGCGTAACTGCACCGGGCTACCCCATTTCCGTGGCCGGCCCGGGCCATGTTTTCCTGGGCGGGCCGAAAAGGCCGCATGGGCCACGGTCGAAATCCGCGCCCGACTGATCAGGTGCAGTCCCGCGGCGCGAAACGGTTGCAGAACCTTGGCCGAAGCATAGTAAGCATCCAACAGCGCATAACTCCCTTGGGCCATAAATTGAACACAGACCGCAGCCATTTTATCCACCAGCGTTAGCGACTCATCACGCTGGACTGGGTCGATCCCATCGTGCAACTTCAGCACAATCGGGGCCGCGAACAGGGCCTGGGCCTGACCGATTAACAGGCCGACGGCACTGAAATAGTGACCGCGTATCCATTCGGGTTTACGTACATCCTCTGATTCTTGATGCAGCCCTTTGACTCCAGGCATCTTCCGCCCTTCCTTACTGACTTTGATGCCATCGCCCACATATACCAGCTGGCCGTTTAATCGCTTGGTTTGAGGGTGTGCCGCTAACCACGCGCCCCAATGCTGACACAGCCGATTGATGCTGAAGGCGCGCGAAGGTCACCAATGCAGGACTTGGCCATAGTACGCCTCACTCAAGCCCAGGCCATTCATATAGCTGGTCACCGCGGCTGGTTGGATATTGAGCAAGACCCCCCACAAAAGCAGGATGAACCACTCGTAGGGCACGGCTCGACTAAAGGCGGGGCGCAACTGGCTCACGATTTGCTCGATGCGCTCATAGAGTTCCATAATTGCTCTGGTTGTTTGTGATGATTCAACCAGTTTCGAACATTCCATCCCTTGGCAGGGCTGATTTATTGACCAGAGAAAATCTAAAGTGGGAGGAGTATCTATCGCAGTAGCAGCATGAGCCTGATTGATTATCTCAAACAAGTCCCCGATTTCCGGACCAAGCCGCGCTATCCGTTATGGGTTGTGTTGTTGTTGGTGATTATGGGGACGATGAGTGGTTGTTTGGGCTATCGAGCCTTGGGCGACTTTGCAGCGCGGCACCAAGCCGTGCTGTTGGATTTATTCGAATTGCCCCACAAACGACTGCCCTCGTATTCGACAATTCGGCAAGTGATGCTGCGGATTAATTTTGTGGCAATGACACAGGCCTTTAATGACTGGGCCAGTGCCAGCATTGTCATCGACGACAGTGAGGCCATCGCCATGGATGGCAAAAGTATTCGCGCCAGTCTGCGTGATTATGACAATACCTATCAAGATTTTGTGAATGTGGTGTCGGCCTACTGTACGCAAACAGGCATGGTGATTGGCTTGCGAACGATGCATAGCAAGGAGCGTAGTGAGATTGATACCGTACAACAATTGCTACATGGCTTGAATCTAGAAGGCGTATGCTTCAGTTTCGATGCATTGCACACCCAAAAAAACAGTGGAGCAGATTATCAGTAACGGCAATGATTATGTGATGGCGGTGAAGCAGAATCAGCCAACACTGTATCAGTTTCTGGAGACGCAGTTTGCGCAGAACATCCCGCAAAGTCAGGATCTTCAAAACGAAGTCACACGTGATCGGGTGACGCAACGCACGGTGAGCGTCTTGACCGACGTGAGCGGCATCAGCTCCGACTGGCTTGGGGTGCAGCGTTTGATTCGGGTCGAGCGGACCGGTTGGCGTGGGACACAACCGTACAGAGAAACCATGTTCTACATCAGTTCCCTGGCGGCCGATGCCACTGACTTGAGTGCGCGGATTCGTGGACATTGGCAGATTGAAAATGGCTTGCACTGGGTCAAAGACTGCGTTCTCAACGAGGATAAAGCGCCCTTGTGTGCCGGTTATGCCCCAGCGAATTTTGGGATTATTCGCACGATAGTCATGAATTTATTTCGACAACAAGGCTTTCACTCCATTACCCAAGGCATCCGACACCTGGCCCATGATATCCCGCGTCTATTTTCCTTCTTGCAATAAATCAGCCCTGCTGTCCGATGGTGGTATCGGAATGTTCGTTGCGCTCAGGCACTCAGACCAAAAGAAAAACTTCGCACTGTCAAGAAAGATCAGCCTTCGTACTTAAAGGAAAGCTGAACTCTTGCTCGATACTTGTCGACTTTGCCATCCTTGACCGTCACGTCAAGTTTGACAACTTCGCCGACCCGTAGATCGCGTACGCTTTTACCGGTGCGCTCCACGGCGTTGGCAACCGCTTTCTCCCACGATTCTGCGCTGGTGCCAACTACTTCAATCACTTTGTAAACACTGTTGTCCGCCATTTCTGTATCTCCATCAATAAATTGTGATCGCGTAACTTTTATTTGCAGCCCTTACCAGCGGCACTTATCAGTACTTAGTGTAGTTGAAGTTGCGTTTTTCGGCAAAGGCCGCCATGCCTTCTTTCTGATCGGGCGTTCCGAACAGCCCATGAAACAGCCGGCGGGCGACGTTAAGTGCTCGACCCAGCGGCACTTCGGCTTGCTGGTTCACGGCTTCTTTGCCTGCCAGAACAGCCAGCCGCGGATTGTTTGCAATCTTCGTCGCCAGCTTCAGCGCTTCGTCCATGAGCTGGCCTTCTTCTACGACTTGAGTAATCAGGCCGATGCGCTCGGCTTCTTCTGCCTTGATCCATTCTCTGGTGAGGATGTATCGCATCGCCTTCGCCTTACCAAT
This sequence comes from uncultured Acidobacteriota bacterium, assembly GCA_963697355.1. Classification (GTDB taxonomy): domain Bacteria; phylum Acidobacteriota; class Vicinamibacteria; order Marinacidobacterales; family DATDRI01; genus CAVONV01. The sequence goes on along the minus strand of CAVONV010000007.1, from coordinate 229,235 downwards.
CGCAGCCGCCATGCGGGCAGGACCGCCGCCGCCGGGAATCACCCCCAGCGTCACCTCGGTCAGACCGAACGTGGCCGTCGTGTCCGCGAGAATGATGTCGCACATCAGCGAAATTTCGGTGCCACCACCAAAGGCGTAGCCGCGGACGGTGGCGATCACGGGCTTGCGCAGATCGGCAACCTTGTCCATGTAGGCGGCCAAGTCGGTGCGGTACGCGCCCTCGAAATCCTGATTGGCGATCCACTTCAGGTCGGCGCCAGCACAGAAGGCCTTGTCACCCCCCGCAAGGATCATGCAGCCGATGCTGTCATCGGCGTCGAATTCGGCGAGCGCATCGGTGACTTCTTGCTCAACCAGCAGGTCGAGCAAGAAGTCACCGCCTCGGGGCGGTTGAAAGTGACGATGCCGACGTTCCCCTTGCGTTCGGTGAGCATGTATTTGTAGTCTGACATTTCCTGTCTCCTTCTTGCTTGTGGTGGATTCAGACATTGGACGCTGTAGTCTGATTAGTCCTCTTCGATCGGAGGCAATTGCTCACGCAGCTTCTTCTTCGCAATTCGATCCAGCGTCGAGCGGGGAAAATCATCGATGATATGCACCGATCGCGGCACCTTGAAATCCGCAAGCTGGTTCCGGCAATGTGCGAGAATACGTTCGGTCACATCGTCTTCTGTGAGGGCCTTGCCGGCGTCATTGAGCGTCACGAAAGCGGCGGGCACGTCTCCGAGCATGTAATGCTTCTGGGCGACGACCGCGCATTCGCTCACGAGGCCAGTTTCGTCGATGGCCGTCTCGATCTCGAGCGCCGCCACGTTCTCGCCACCCACACGCAGCATGTCTTTGTCGCGGGCGACGTAGAACATCCACCCCTGCTCATCGATGCGTACGATGTCGCCGGTATCGAGGGCCCCGCTCGCATCGAATGCCTCCTCGGTCTTCTCCGGGGTCTGGTAGTACTCCTTGAAGAGCGAAACGCCCCGCTCTCCGCGGATGTACAACAACCCCTCTTCGCCCGGACCCGCAATCGTGCCATCCCGCTTGCGGACCTCGACCCCGTAAAAGGGCGAGGGGCGACCGATCGAGCCAGCGGGACCCGGCTGGTCTGCATCGGTGACGATGCAGGCAGACAGCGTTTCGGTCATGCCCCACAGCGCCATCGTTTGAACACCGAACTCCTGCTCGGCGTCCGGCAGGCGCGACAAGCCCATCAGCACACGGACTTGGTGCGCCGGAACCGGGCGGCCCTTGAGCGCCTTGAACGCGAAGGGGATCATCGAAACCCAGGTGACGCCGTCTCCAAACATCCGCGCCAGCCGTTTTCGAATCACGCTGGCGCCATCGCTAATCACCACCAGCGGTAAGGGTTTGGTCCAGGTACCATAATGATGGTAAAGGCGTTGAAGCACAACCGCTTCGAGCGACATCCGAAAGGTCCCATCCGGGTAAATTGGTGGGAAGACATACTCAAATTGATTGGCGGCAATTTGCAATAGCACAACATCGCTTAAGACGTTGACTCTGGCTTTCTCAGAACCGGCACCGATGCGGGCTTCGACTGGCTCTAGAACCGGTTTCTCACGCTTCTGCTTCTGGGCCTTGACCAGAATCCCATCATCAAACAGCAGGATTTCATCAGCTGTTTTGTTATATAAGTCGATCTCATCCGAAAAACTAATCGTGACTGATGCACGTTCTGTTTCCATTAGTGGTCTAAACTCTTCTGACCGTTGATCACTCAACCCTTGCACATTCTGTTGCACTAGGTCCCAACTGCCTTGATGACTCAGCACGGCTGACCCAGTCATGCGCACCATCAAACCCTGCAGCTCTTCATAACTTAAACGATTGCTGTAGTAAGCCACCAGTTCCTGTAATCCACGACTCACATAGTTGGCTTCCTGACTGTCCGACAGTTCGATGAATCCGACGCTGCGTCCCTGCATCTGATATATCTATTGTCCAAACGTGAATGCGCCATGCAAGGTCTTGATGTTCACTCGACGATGGCCGTTGCGCCGCAAATTCAGTTTACTTTTTGCGCCTCAGTAAATGCCTGCTGCGCCGCTTCTAATAATGCGGCTTCCACATCTGGTAAGGCTTTTTGTCGCCAGGCCTCGACCGCTGTTTCGACACCCCTGAGACTCAGGTTTGATACGTGCACATCCTGATCCACCGATTGAGACAAAATCTGACCCTGCTCGTCACGGATAATCACTTCGATACTTCGATACTGGCCACGATAAACCTGCCTGTTTGGGAAATAGCACACTTGACGTTAATCATGTCAGAACGCCTGAACCATCAACGGATTTTTGAGAGGTGGAACTAGTTTGGATGATTTTTATGTCAGTTATATGCTGAGAGTCTTTACGAACAAACCGGAGTATATTCTGGAAATCTAGTCAGATCTACTGCAAAATCTGCAAGATCACTGCAATGCCACCGGGATTGAAATTATGTCACCCCACTATGTGGCGGTGCGCGATGGTAACCAAACGACAATTCCGGCTGACTACCGGCCACAAGACTATACACGTCCCGGATTTCAAATCGATTTGTCCCAACCCTCTAGGCGATCTTCCGCACCGAATCCGTAATGTCTTTAGAAGCTGAATCCCAGCCCCATTGTAAACGATACATTCCAATTCGGATTCGTTTCTAATATTTTCTCGTTGCGATAGAGCAGCTGCAACGTATTAGTGAAAGATAAACGCTCATTCAGCGGGATCGATAATTTAGTTCGGGAAAAAATCTCAAACCGGCTGAATTCGTCGACCGCCGTGACAAAACTGAGGGTCTGATCGATTTTGGCCTTGTCGATCGGAATACTGCGCGACCAGAGCGAGACGAAAAGGACTGGATCGACTCGATTCGCTGATAAATTGGCCGATCTCAACTCATCAGACAGATAAGATGCGCCGACACCTACCTGCAGATCCAAAAATCGCTCGGGTGACTTACCACGCCACAGATTTAAGCCCTTGCCCACAACCAAAAGTCCAGAAGAAGTGGTGTCTTCATCCTCGGTACTGGAAGCAAGAAAGCCATTATTGAGCTGCACGACAAGGTTGGTGAAATATTGCCATTTGCGGTTGGCGTGACGCCGATAGTTAAATCCGATGAGCCCGCCGGGACGTAGCTGATTCACCGATCGACTGCTATCGTAATCAAACACAATATCGCCCGCGAACGTGACATCGCTCACCGGCCACTGTTTTTGGAAGTCCGCATTCAGACTCAGCAAGGCCGTTGACGTGTCAAAACTATTGGCTGATAGCCCAAAGCCAAGAGTGCCCTGCAGCGGTTGCGGTTGAAAGGGAAATCCTTGCGCAACTTGAGCCAACAAGTTCTGGCTCTGGACGATGAGCTGATTAGCTAACTCGGGCTGATTAATCTGGTTATAAGCTAAGGCAATTTCGGTCAGGCGCTGGACTCGGGGAGTCTTATCCGTAATCGTATTCGCGCGGGCGACAGTCTCTGATAAAAGGGTTGCCGCTTGGTCCGGTTGATCAGCCTCAATGTAATCCGCTGCGAGGGCTAACATCAGCCCGACTTGATCGTTGGCATTATTGAGCTGCTCGACGATCGCCTGGGCCTGCGATGGCTGATCCAGGGCGATATATTGCCGGGCAATCTCTGCCCTCATTGTGCGCTTGAGGGCCTTATTCGTGATCTTTCCAGCTGTCTGTAGCGCTTGGGCCAGGATAGCGGCAGCCGTGTCCGGTTGTCCCAGTTCAGCATATTGTCTGGCAATGCCGCTCAGCAGCGTCGCTTTGCCCAGCGGGTCATCGAGGTTGTTGGCAACGGCTAATGCTTGCTGGAGTTGCGGCTCTGGAGTCGGTTCGGATGTCGCTGGCGTCGGAGCAATATCGGTGGAGTCAGGCTGACGCGCATCGGCGCTATCTAACTCCGAATCAGTTTTGACCGGCGGCTGGGGCTGAGGCTTTGAGGGATTGGATGAGGTAGCCGGGGCTAAGTCACTTGCTTTGTTGATGATGGGTGTTGCAATTGTTTGAGTTGTAGACTGATCGGGCGATCGCTCAGAAGAATTTGGCTCGGTAGCCAGTACAGTCCGCTGTAGACCCAGACTACATCCTAACAACAGCAAAGTAGCGCTCAATCGGTACCAATCCAATGGAAGCAATGGCTACCTCTCCAGTTATTTAAATTATTATGATGAAATATTAAGGCTAAACGCCATTCGAGGGATGGATTTTGACGGAAATTTCTGTAGGATGCAATGACGAGATTGTGACTGTGACTTCCACGAATGAGCTACATTGCCCGCCGCTACCGTCAAATTTTTCATCATTTACATATCTCTGATCGCACTTACTGGAGGAAGTGCCGGCGATTTTTGACCATGTTATGCCTAAGCGGCATATTCGCGATCGTCCTAACTCAGGTATGCAGTGCCCCGGCCTCAAGTCAGTTGATCAACTTACCTAACCAATTAGTCAATCAACCAACGATCAATATTTCACAGAGCGGCAATATCGATATTGCGTACGTCCGATTAGATGGTAAAAAGCTGTTTCAGATCAGCGCCCCGACTCCGCCGGACTCAGATAATAGCAGGAGTGTCTCACCGATCGAACGGCGGGTGAAAACCGTAGAATTTCGCATGGAGAATATTGTGCGTGATGGGTTTGACCCAGAGACGCTAGCTGTGGCACCGGCTGTCCTAAATAATCAAACTGTAATCGTTGCATCGGGCAAAGACAGGGGACCACGCCCTATCCTTACCGTGACGGCGACCGATGTAGAAGTTGCGATTCAGCCGGATAGTGATGCAGTGGCGCAGCAATGGAGCGAAATTATCCAAAAGGCACTGCTGAAGCCCACAAACAGCGGCAGCTACCCTACCTACGTTCGCTCATTCCATACGCTCTGCAGCGCCTGTCCGCCATTGTGATCGGGAGTTTAGGGATTGCTGGGCTACAGAAATTTCGCCGGGTGCGTCGCCGGACTCTCGTGCGTCAAATAGAGGCGGCAACTACTGCTGGACAAGATACCAATTTAGCTACAGATCCAGCTGATCAGACAGCCCCCAGACAAAATGCCGATTTAGTCGATGGCGCAGCGCCCGCGCCTGACCAGGAGCCATCAGCGCCAGCGATATTATGGTGGGAGCGCTATCTGCCGATCACCCGCCTATCACTGCCCCAGCGCGTCAGCCTGAACTTGCTGACTCAACCGACGTTACTGGCCGCTCAGGTCAGTATTTGGCTGGTGGGGATCGCCTCGATACTATATCTCTTTCCCCAAATGCGGGCATTTGCCGATTGGCTCTTGCGACTGCCACTCAGTCTAATCGCGGTACCTATGGGGATGTTAGTGGCCAAGCGTGTGGCCGACTTCATGATCTTGCTATGGCTCCGGTATGTCTGGAATAGATACGAAGAAACCGGTCGCAGCTACAATCGGCTGATCCCACACCTGAAGACCCTTAATGCGGTACTGACAGAGTTCACCGGATCTTTAGCCCTAGTATTCGGTATTCTTCTATTTTTTTACCTGCTTAATGGCCTGTATATCGGTTTGATCATCTTGGCTACTGTTGGCTTTTTGGGGAAGAACGTACTGAACGACTATATCCAAACGTTCTTTATTCTGAATGAAGATCAGTACTACGTCGGCGACATCATCGGCATTACTGATAATATTGGCAAGGAGATTGCTGGTGCTGTAGAGAAAATTACACTACGGGCAACGCAATTACGCAATTTGGATGGCGAACTGATCACTGTTTCGCACAGCAATATCGTTGAAGTTATCAACCGTTCTCATGAATGGTCAAGAGCGAATTTAGCAATTGATGTGGCATACAGTACCAATCTTGATCAAGCAATGGCAGTGATCAAGCAAGTAGCCCAAGAGATGCAGTATGATCCAGCTTGGCATAATGACATCACTGAAGAACCAACATTACTAGGCGTTGATGCATTCGGGGACAATAGCATCACAATTCGGTTATTAATTAAAACGCAACCGGGTAAGCAATGGGATGTCGGACGGGAATATCGACGGCGGCTAAAACCAGCGTTTGACGAAGCTGGAATTGATATTCCCTTTCCGCAGCGATCGATTTGGTTTGAAAACGATTTGCCGATCAAAAACTAAAGCCATGCCTATCATCGCCGGACCTGGCGCGATCGTCACGGTGATTGTCAACACCCATCAACACAAGGGAGTAGCCAGCAATATTGAGGCTGGTGTGTGTTGGGTTAGCCTTGCTTTTGTGCGTTGTTCTGCTCGGTGCTGGTGCCGTCAAACGCATCTTCGGTAACCAAGGCATGCAGATCCTGAGCAAGTTTATGGGTATGGTCCTCCTAGCGATCGCCGCCGATATGCTGGCGTCCGGAATGCAAGGACTGTTACCCGGACTGGCTGGCTAGTAAGGCCAAGCCAGAGCCAGATGATTAAAACCAAGTAGATTCTAGCGCCACCTACGGTTCAAAATCATCAGGTAAGGAACGCACAAGGTGCAGCTTCTGCGGCTCTTTACTAACCGCCTCGACATAGGCGGAAGTCAGATAAGGACGATAGTCTTCCTGATCCAGCAGATATACCCGGCCATAGGCGATTAGTAAATTAGTGATCACTCCCTGAAACCACTGACGGGATTCATCGAAGCTCTTGGCGGTTTCGAGACCAGGATTAAATAGGCTGTTCGTGAGGCGGGTCAAGTCAGCGGTGTGGGAAGTATTCTCGGCTAAGTACAGATACTTATCGGGTGTGGTTAACCAACGAAAAGTCTCAACTTGTTCCGGCACCACTGGTGCGGCAATGTCATAGGCACCACCGGTGATCGCCACCGGAATCTGAATTTTGCTCATCCCACTTGGGCCAAACAAATGACTCACCGGGGAAAATGGCATCACCAACTGGACTCGTGGATCACGCAGGCTACCATCGGTCAATTGACGCATGACGTCGGGCGAGGCAGACAATTCTAAAACCCGACATTGCAGCAGGGCAGCGGTATCAATCATAGTCAGCTTCGCATCTGGGGCACAGCGCTGTTGGACACGTTTAAAATCAACTGTTGCACCGGCAAGGGCCAGCGCCGTATATCCCCCAAAGGAATGGCCCAGTACCCCAACACGGTCGATTTTCAGCCGTCCCTGGAATTCTGCCGCATTTTTCCGCTCTAATTCGTCAATTAGGAAACTGATATCCAATGGCCGATTGACAAATTCCATCGCTTGGAATGAATCACGATAGAAGCCTGCTTCCATCGCATCGCGATAGGCAGTATTGCTGCCAATGTGTTCGGGCACCGCCACCACAAACCCATTCGAAGCTAGGCTCTCGGCGAAGGTGGCAAAGTGTGTTCGGGTATCAGCATAGCCGTGGGAAATGACCACCACTGGCAGTGGACCTTGTACGGCATTGAGATCCTTAGGCATGTAAAGGTCGACGGGAAATTCGCGGGGAGTTGTGCCGTCTAGTCCCTTTCGACTGGGGTCCTGGAGCATGAGCGACTGCTTGGTCACACCGTAGGGAGCGGTTTGGCTTAAATCAGGGAGTGCCGCATAGTCAACCTTTGGATCTTCAGCGGCGGCAGCTTGCGACATTTGTTTGACTGTAGCAACCACTTTATCGGTTTGCGCGGCTTCGGCCTTGACATCTTGTACAAGGGTCAAAATTTTGGCTAAGTCTAGATGGATTCCCTCGGTCGGAAAATATTTCAGCGACCTGATCAAGGAGGGACCTTCGGGCGCCGTTGCAGATAGAATCATCGAGCTGCGGATGGCTTTCTGGCCGTTCAGGTAACCGGTCGTTTGAATGTAATTGCCTAGAAACAGTAAGGAGCGTTCACCCATCGGCGAATACAGCCATTGGGAACGCACAAATGGGGAATAGATCTTTTCGGGTAAGTCGGGGGCGATTGCCTTGATCGGTTGACCGAGTACTTTACGGATCTCTTGGCGGGTTTCGGGGCTAAAGATTCCAGCTAAAGGTTTGATATAGGCATCGATCGTCCCATCCGTGGCAAATGCCTCCAGCGACGACACCGGAATGACCATATTGAAATTCAGTGGTTTATAGTCCAGGTAGACTTTTTCCGCCGATCGTCCAGGCAGCACGGCTAATGCCAGGGATAAGCTGCCCAGAGTCAAAGACTTGAGCAACCGACGGATGCGCCTTAATCGATGAGCGGGCAGATGAGTTGTGTGATCAATACCTGAGGCTAAAGCAATGCCTGATGAACTTTGAGCACAAATGAATTGGAATTTTGTATTTTTTATCAGCATGTCATTCAACCTAGTTAGTATCAGAACCGACGGTGCTATTGGGTTTTCCGATCGCAATGGCGAAACCACTGAATCAATAGTCTTAAAAGCCTATAGGCATTCAAACAATGCATCATCCACCATCATGGTGGATGACAGTAGGGGATTTGAGTAGCGATACTCCAGCCATTGATTAAAAGATTGTAACTACTCAGCCTGAGGAATAGGAGAAATGGGATCACCGATAAAAAGTTGAACGAGTGCATCCAAAACATGACAACCCTGTTTCCTCAAAGTTGAGATATGGCCGCGAACACGGCAGAACATCTGGGCACCAGCTTCAGCGCGAAAACAACCGGATATTTTCTGTTTAAGTTTCATCATGCGCAAATCGCGCTCCGCCTGATTGTTGTCAAACGGTACGGCAAAATTATGGATAAACCGTAAGACAGGCCTCCTGTTGGGATTTGAGCCGGTCGAGTAAATTCTTGGCCGGACTTTGTTTAGTCCGACCGCGCGCTTTGACTTGATTTGCCGGGATGGCTTCAGGAGGATTTGCCTTGAAACCACGCTGGAGAATGTCTGCATATTGCTAGGTTAATTCGGCTAAGGCGGGTGGAAGCCTTAGGCTTCCACCCGCGCTTCCAGCCGATTAATCCGTTCCACCAAGCTTTCCACCAATTCAATCACTGCCGCTTCGCCTTGGGCGTAGACGGCGCGGATTTCATCCCGACTGATTTTGAGCGGTGCTTGGGACTTCAAATCTAATCGCCTCGCTGATGCCAATAGATTGCTTCAAACGTTAACGAACAATGACCCGATTCCTGGAAAATCAACTTTATATTTTAAGGCTGATACCAAATCGTTTTGAAATAGGTACAGATCGGCTCGCCAAAAGTCTTATACAGAAGCAATTGGAGTGAAATTTATCTGTATCATTTTCTAGGAGTTTTGGTATGAGTAGTTACCCCGCAACACTCATGGAGGTGGCATCCAACTGCGCTCGATGACACTCAATATCAAACCGTTGTACCGCTTCCCAACGAATGGCCAGAAACCGGGCCGTAATGCCACAGACATAGAGTGCATCAAGCACTCGGCCCAAGCGATCATCATTGAGATGCTGCGGCAAGATACCGGTTCCGAGTGAATGCTCCGTCGGTTTGCCGGCAAAAAATTGCTCAAACAGCTACAGTGGCGCTGAGGCAAACCCTAACCCGTTTAAGATCATTGCTTTGACGACCACCCCGGCGCTGACCACCTCGCGCGGATCTTCGCCAACATGCTGATTGATCACTTCGACCAAGCCCAGTTCATCGACGATGCCTGCGACAATGCCCAAATGGTCCAGGTTTTTGATGGTGAGATGATTGTTGATGGTCCGACTCTCTCAATGGTCCATTGCATCATCGGGCATTATTTCCTGTGTGACAATTCAAAGGACGGAATGTGGGTTACCTTTAATGTCTCACTGGTATTCCAGACAGACAGTGTTATGAGTAGCGTACTCGCATCAGTTATTTTGAGAACGCAGGTTAGCCAGGAATTAACTTCAAACCCTGAAGCGCTCCGATCATCGTCTCAACGCCTAGCGCTACCTGAACAAATACCAACACCGAGCCAACCACTTGCAGAACAGAAGCGAGCCCTGGCACTTTGGTAATGTTGTCAATAAAGAACATGACTAAATAGTCCAGTACCATGATGATCAATAAAGACTGGTAAACAACCACGCCGATCCCTGGGTACTCAGGCGAGGCCATCATAAAGATCAAGATGGCGGCGACACCGACGGGCGTGACAATCACAGGCGTGGCCATGGAAATGGCCAGTTGCCTGACCGTTGGCTGGGTGGTTGGGGTTTCCCTCGGTTGCGGTTTAGTGAAGATGCTATTCAGTGCTGACAGCAGTAACACCAAGCCCCCGGCCAGGCGCAAGGAGTCGTAGGTAATGCGGTATCTCAGTAATAGGCTGCCCCCTACCAGTGCGATCAGCACCACGATGAGCGTAGCGATTAACGTGGCTTGAAGGGCGACCTGGCGTTTGAAGCGGCGATCGCATTTTTGGGTCGCCGCGGCAAAGGGAAAAATTAACTTGATCGGCCCTAACAACAAAAAGAAAATCGTCAAGATGAAAGAGGTATTGTCCATAGCCTGAGACTCCATATTTACTATGCTTGCACTCTAGATTCGGATGGCCTGCGGCATGATGGCAGAGGCGGTGACGATACCACCGACGATCGCCCCCAGCTGCACCATTACCCCGGCGAAGGCGGCCAGCCCATTGGCGACACCACTGGTTTCGAGGGTGTTGAGCCCTAGGTAAGCCGCTGCCCCCGGCACCAGAATCATAATACCGGGCAACCAGACCACTGCTGTTGGCACCTGCCGTGCCCAGGCAAACAGATAGGCATAACATCCTAGAAATAAGGCCCCAAGGAAGGACCCCTGCCAGGGACCCCATTGCCCTCCCAGTTTTGTGCCGCCATAGGCCAGGGCCCCCGCTAAAACCGACCAGCCTAAATCACGGGGACGCACCTGAAACACTAGCCCGATGCCAAAGATCAAGATCAAGACGCTGAGCCACTGCACGCCAGCCGACATCGCGGGGGCAGTGACGGCTGCGGGTACCGGATGAATGGCATTGACGATCGCGGCTCCCATCGCCGCTCCCAGATAGAGCTTGAGGGTAATGACAATGCCATCAATCAAGCGGCTGGTGCCGGAAAGAACGCTCTTAGCGATAATTTCCCCCACCCCTAGGGCCAGGGCCAACCCCGGAATAAAAATAATCACCGCGCACAACGTGACGAGAAAGGCATTGCTACCAGGGAATACCAGCAGGGCCAGGCCATAGGCGAGAATCCCGGCGACCAGGGCCGAGATTAATTCCAGACGACTGGCTAACCAGGCCCATCGACCCGCCTGCAATACCAGTCCATAAACTACCAGGCTGAGCAGTCCAGATAAGGCCACATCCCGCCAAGCAGCGGATAGTAGCACCGCAAACCCCACGCCCGCCAGCAGATACCCCAGGCCGACCATGGTGTTGCCATAGGGCGGAGCCTGCTGCTCGATCTGTTGCAGTCGGGCGAGGCTCTCGGCAGTCGTCAGCTTTCCCTGTCGGAACTGGTGTAGCAGTTGGCCGGTACTGGCGAGTTTGGCCAGATTATAGTTGACCGCTGGCAAAGGCACAAAATAGCGTTGCTGCTGTCGATCGCCGGGTCGCCAAAAAATGAAGTTTAGCCATTTTGGCGTCGCCAGCACGTGCCCCGAAAAACCTAGGCTTTCTGTAAACCGAGACAGACTCGATTCCAGGTAGGAGGAGCCTAACCCACAACGATGACCCAGGGTACCGAGTTCGATAATGAACTGGCAAGCCTGCTCAAATTCTTCATCGGTCATTCCCATTCCATACCTCCCAAACCGTGATCCTATGCTTTACTGGCCGCTGATCAAATCTAAATAGATCAGGGCAGAGAAATGACTCGGCCGCAAGGCGTGGGGATTGAACCACTCGCAACCTCATGGGCCTTAGCAGGCATGATTTCGGTGGGGGCAACACCGTAAATCGCTTGTTCAAATCAGCCAGTTCAAGACAACGTATTCTTATAGACTGTGCCATCTTTGCATAATCATCACGAAGTTTTGCTCGGCGTCGGTCACCAGATCGAGATTTTCCAGCGGTTCGACTCTCGAAACTCTCCCAAATTGTCAAAAGCGAATTCCTGCTCGCAGCCCAAGAAATAAGGCATCGCTAAAAGATTGATTGGCTGGGCTGACGTATTGCACATCACCGGTGAGGTGAAACCAGGGAGTGACGGCATAGCTGTAGTAGGCTTCTATGCCATACTCGTTACCGAAGTTGGCGACCGGTCTTACTGCATTCTGTAGATCATTACTAAAGTTCCAGTAGAAAATACCGAGGCCAAAGCGATCGTTGGGCCGGTTGGCAAACAGCCCTTTGCCGCCAATGCCAGTGACGACGGAGCCTTGAATGATATTGGGGTTGCCATCAGCGATCGCGCCTTTGAAATGGTGATAGCTAGCCAAAATAGTCCTGAGGTACATGGGACGCGACCTAATCAGGGAATAGTAAAGTCATTGAAAACTGCAAAGTCCAATCGGCTACACCTTCTGGTTTGATGACGTTCCAAGCTACCCGTAAAGACATATTCACAGGTTGGCTACCAATATTGAAAACTCGTCCAACGCCACCCCCAATTGGCACAGTCCATTTCTCACCGTCCCCATTCCAGTTAGCGGTAATGGTAGGGCTGGTGGTGAAATACCAGCCCGCGTCAAAGTTGTAGTTAAAAAAGGGCTGTATCGAGAACAGGCTGACATCCTGCCTATTGCCATCCCCCGCAAAAGACCAGATCTGGCTCACCAGGGCCCCTGCGACCATCGGGCCTTCGGTCAGCAACCCGACAGCCGTTGGCCCGATGGACCACTTCCCAGTTCCCAATACCGTATTGGTCGCCGTGGGAATGACGAAGGAAGGCCCGACTCCCCAGGTGAAATTTCCCGAAGAGGTGGGCACGAAAAAGCCCTCGTAATTGATGTCCCCCAGGCCAAATACATTCCCCACGCTGGGGGCTAGCTCGGGCTGATAGGCAAGGGGAATAATCGTGCGGTTGACCAGGGTCAGGCTGTCGCTCAGGGGGGTGGGGATGACCGGCTGCACATTGAGGATGTTGCTGGTGCGGTTAAAGTCGCCCACCCCAAAGTTCGTATTATTTTGAAACGGTACGGAAATCAGGCTGGCGATGGGGTTTTGGGATTTTTTGGCTAAGTCTGATTGATCTAAAGAAGCCTCAGAACTTTCATAGTCTGCTTGAGCAATTAGCTCATTTTCTGTGGCAACCGATTCGTTATTTGCTGTGGCAGAAGATATCGCAGGCTGAGCTGAAGCGGTCTCCTGATTGGTGACTTCGACAGTACTTGGGATGAGCAGCAAATCCATGGCTGAAGTACTTACAGCTTCCAGCTCAGGAGCATTAGAGACTGTTGGCGTGTGGTCAATGTCTCCGGCAATCGCGCCTTCTGCGTCAGTGATATTCGCAATCGGCGTTTCTAGTTCAACATCCTTAGAAATGACCTTTTTCCCACCATGGAACCAGATCGACTAACAGAACCAGGGGCTGGGTCGATTGCTTCAGCCGCTACAGTCGTCGGTAAACTAACAAGGCTAGTTATCAACAGTGTCAAGCTGCCTGGCCAGAGATAAGTAGAGAAGCCTGTCTGAGACTGCATCAATAAACGGAGGATGGAATTTGAGGGCTGAGTCATGGTGTTATTTACGCAATTTTTTTCCACCTCTCAAAAATCCGTTGACTCATTCGTCGTACTGGGGAACCAGAAATCATCCCATTCGCCATTCAGTTCCAGGACTTTGAGCAATGCCAAGGCACGGCTACCTGCGGGTCTCCAACTCATGCCCTTGCGCTTCTGTCGGTGACCAATCACTTGGTCGACGGCCTTTTCCATGCGCCCACTGCCAATCGACTTGCCCGCTTGCTGACGCCGGTCATAATCAATGATTTCAGCTTGATGCTTCTCCAGATAGGTGAGCAATTCTTGATGTTTCGTGGGATTACGGACATGAATCTGGGTGCGCAGGTAGGTGATTGCCTCGCCGGTTTTGCCGTGCCACAACAAGGGCAGTAATGCTTTGATATGGGTGGCTTTATCCAGTTTGTTCTGGGCAATCATCGACATCAGGTCGCGGATCTTCTGGCTCAAGTGATACCAGTCCAGGATGATGCAAACGCTGTCCCCAAACATCCGCTCCAGCCGTTTGCGAATCACGCTGGCGCCATCGCTGATCACCACCAGCGGTAAGGGTTTCGTCCAGGTCACCATAATGATGGTAAATCCGTTGCAGCACCACCGCTTCGAGCGCCATCCGAAAGGTGCCATCGGGGTGAATCGGTGGGAAGACATATTCAAATTGATGCGCGGCGATTTGTAGCAGCACCACATCGCTTAAAACGTTGACTCTGGCTTTCTTAGAACTAGCCACCAATGGGCACTGTCAACGGGCTCTAGAACCGGTTTCTCACGCTTCTCCTTCTGGGCCTTGACTAGAATCCCATCATCAAACAGCAAGATTTCATCAGATGTTTTGTTATATAAGTCAATCTCATCCGAAAAACTAATCTTGACTGATGCGCGTTCTGTTTCGGTTAATGGTCGAAATTCTTCTGACCGTTGATCACTCAATACTTGCACATTCTGTTGCACTAAGTCCCAACTGCCTTGATGACTCAGCACGGTTGCCCCAGTCATGCGCACCATCAAACCCTGCAGTTCTTCATAACTTAAACGATTGCTATAGTAAGCCACCAGTTCCTGTAATCCACGACTCACATAGGCGGCTTCCTGATGGTTCGACAGTTCGATGAATCCAACGCTGCGTCCCTGCATCTGATACATCTGTTGGTCAAACGGGAATGCCCCATGCAACGTCTTGATCATCACCCGACGGTGACCGTTACGACGCAAATTCAGTTTACTTTTTGCGCCGCCAGTGAATCGCTGTTGCGCCGCTTCTAACAATGTCGCTGCCACATCGGGCAACGCTTTTTGGCGCCAGGTCTCGACTGCTGTCTCGACACCCCGAAGACTCAGGTCTGATAGCTGCACATCTTCATCTACCGATTGAGACAAAATCTGACCCTGCTCGTCACGGATAATCACTTCGATACTGGCCACGATGAACCTACCTGTTTTGGGAATAGCACACTTGACGTTAATCATATCAGAACGCCTGAACCATCAACGGATTTTTGAGAGGTGGATTTTTTTTGGGTCAAACAAGGTGCTAAATTCGCCTGCTAGGGCTTAACTCCTCAATCATCGAAAAGCCCTGAGGTCGAGATCGGGCGCAGATAGCGGTGGAGCAAGTCATCTAGGGCATTGAGAGAGAAAAAATACGATATCGGAACCCCTTCAAGCGAGTTCTCCTGCTGATCTACTACGGTTTCGGCCAGGGTTCCCTCTGCTAAAGAGCCTTCCGGCTGAGGCGCTGCGATGTCGGCCAGGGGTTCCTCGATGCGGTTCGGGGTCTCGAACCCGCTGCTCAGATCCTGCGCGGACGCAGAGGTCGGAACAAAACAGGTTGCCAGGGTCCCCAGGAGAAGCCCAATCGAGTACGTGCCCCCCTGAGGTATCTGCCGCCGCCGTTGCCTGTTCATTGCACTCCTACTCCGTTCATCGCGTTTGGATCTAGTTCCCCGTGATCCCCACTACATCCCCCTAAGCATTGGGTGGCTTAGCGATCGCCGATCAAATCCATCAAATTAGGACAGAGAATTGCCTCTGTCTCCCTGCGAGGGCGCTTAAACACCCTCTCCACTTCCTGGGCCGTTGCGGGCACGATCGTAGTCGGTTCAAGTTCATACATGGCTTCGACCCTCAGGATGCCATCGCCCCGATAGAGGGCATGGTTCGTGACGGCAAAGCGCAGGGTCCCTTCTACCCACAGGCACAGGTTGGGTGAGTTTTGTTGGCGTTCCTCCACCACAATGTCGATCGGTTCAATCGCGTTGACCCGAACGACCTGGTCAGACGGCGGTGGCGGCATGTGGCTACAACTCGGCAGGGAAGGCGTTAGCAAAACCTGCGTCACCTGGCGCTCCTCAGTCCACTCCACGGGCAATACCTGACCGAGCAGTTTAATGAATTGCCCATCCATCCTGGGGTTGTAGCTTTGTTGAATGCGCTGCTGGCGAATGACCTCTCGTTGGGCCAGTAGCCAATCGGCATCTAGACCGGCTTCGGCAAAGGCTTGTCGAAGCTGGTGGGCTCGCTGGGCAGACGATCCCTCCGGCTCAGCTTTGCCCGTCTCAAGTAACCAGGTAATTCGGTTGAGATCACGCAAATTTTGCAATTGATCGGGCGACAGCCGAGCATAGGGGTCGTCAAATGGCGCACGTTCACCCTCGGGCGACAGATCGTTCCAAGACTGCAGGGCTGGCGCTGGCTGGATCTTTAAGAGATTAGACGGCATCTGGAACATGGGCTTAGTGGTTTGTTTCAGCTGACGATGGCTACGGTTCTGCTCCCATCTGTATGCGCTGGAACCGCAATGATGGGAGATCAATCGATGGCAAACCGCAATCACTCAACGCAAGTGGTTCAAGACAAGGTGTTCTTGTGAATCACCCCGTCCTTCATAATCATCACGAAGTGCTTGGCGGCGTCGGCGACCAGGTCGAGGTTTTCCAGGGGGTTGCCATCCACCAAAATCATGTCGGCATAAGCGCCTGCCTGGATCACCCCCAGCGCCCCCTCAGGATAAGGATTGCGGGGGCCACACAGCGCCAGCAGTTCCGCATTGGTTGAGGTGGCCATCTTCAGGGCTTCGTAGGGGGTAAACCAGCGCTTCAGTTTGGCCAGCAGTTTACCCTGTGTCTTGGCCGAAGCCGGATCAAACAGGCAGTCGGTACCGAAGGCAATTTTCACTCCCATCTCCTTGGCCTGGGTGTAATTCCTGTCCGTACCATCGGTCACGGCGATGAACTTCTGCGTGCTGTAGGGGTCTTCAAACTTCAGCGCGTCCTCATCATTCAGAATGGGCTGCGCACTCAGCCAGACGTCATTGTCCTTCATCATTTGCAGCGTTTCCTTTTGCTGGATTAAGTTGCCGTGTTCGACTGACTTGATCCCGGCCTTAACCGCAGTCTGAATCGCATGATCGGTAAAAATATGGGCGGCAACGTAGGTATTCCAGGTATGGGCGACATCGACGATGGCTTTAATCTCCTCGAAGGTGTACTCGGAGACATCGAGGTGGTCGTACAGGGAGGTCACGCCCCCGCCGGCCATGATCTTGATCTGGGTGGCCCCCATGCGTAGTACCTCTCGGGTTCGCTTGATGGCCTGGGGCACACCGTCAGCAATGAGTACGTGACCGGTTCTCCCCAAATAGTCCAGAGGCGTGCCCTCGTTCTCAGGGACGTCGTTGGGGCCCCGGAAATCTGCGTGTCCTGAGGTTTGAGTAATGAAACTGCCGCAGGGATAGACCCGTGGACCGTCGATCAGCCCTTCATTGGCGGCCTTGGCGATCGGGAAAACATTACCGCCCGTATCTCGCACGGAGGTGAAACCGCGCATGAGGGTGTCACCGGCAGCCTTGGCCGCTTGCAGCGTGAGATAGCCGAAGTCATAACTCAACGCCTGGCTGACAGTACAGAAATTGAACATGGAATGCCAGTGGACGTCGATCAGGCCGGGGATGAGGGTCTTGCCACCCGCATCCAGGGTGGTTGCCCCGGCTGGGGCTGGAATATTGGGCTCAATGCGGCTGATTTTATTGTCTTCGATGAGTACGCTCATGCCCTCAATCAGGGTGGGCGACTCACCATCGAAGATGCGAGAATTCGTGATTAAGATACTCATCGTTTGACCCCTTTAGTGCCGAGCGAATCAGAATTGTGAATGCATGAGTTGCTATCGTTGTCGTTGCGCGTTGGTTCCTAGCGGGCGTTTGCTGATTTGCCTGCCACAATCTTTACGTTTTTCATACCAACGTCATGTTACGAACCAGAGTCCTCCGGGTAAATCATAGGAGACTCCTTGGCCGCGAACAGTCCCTAGCATGCAACTGTTTGTGAACTTTTGTTTGCGGGTATCGTCTATGCTCTATCCCTAGCATGCAACTGTTTGTGAACTTTTGTTTGCGGGTATCGTCTATGCTCTATTTGTATGCAGTCTAGCGACAGATTATGTCAGGTTTTGTAGAAGGTTTGAGTCCTGTTCCTACGTTGGTTGAGCGTAGTTTTCTTGACGTGGATGCCTGGTCTGAATTTCTGAATACCACCGGTCGCCAAGTGCAAATTGACCAGCTGAGTCTGGGCTCATTTCATGCCGACGTTTGGTTTGCAGATTTTGGTAACTTGCAGGTGGGCTTTGCTAAGTATGGCTGCCCAATGTTTCAAGTTGGAGATCGGCGAAAGCACTTCATTCACTTCGATGTATTACTAGCAGTCGGGCCAGGGGCTAACCATGTTCACGGCACTCCCATTGATACCAACCATCTCTTTAGCTTTGATCCACAACAGGGATCAAAGTTGGTGTTATCTCCGGGGACATTGATTGGCGATATCTTAGTGCGGCAGGATTTGTTTACAGCCACCTGTGACGCCATGTGCCGTAATGATATTGACCACCGATTCTTGCGTAGCGATATTGCTTATTTACCCACTAGTCTGACGGTCTATCAGGGCTATCTGCAACAGCTATTTACTTTAATCAAAGAGCGATCGCCCTTATTGCAATCCCCCGAATATCGCCAGATGATTATCGGCGACTTACTGCCCCTTTTGATTGATACAATTCCTCGAAACAAACGCACATTTGTGCAGCCACCTACGTCGAGTCATCGGGCAAAGTTAATTAGCCGAGCCAGAGAATTTATCCAGGCCAATCTCCATCGGCCTCTGACCCTAAAAGATATTTACACTGAGTTAGGCATCAGTCGCCGCACGCTTTATTATGGCTTTGAAACCATCTTTGGCATGACACCGATGGAATATCTAAAAGTCCAACGGTTGCAGGGGGTAAGGCGATCGCTAAAGCAAGCAGACTCTGAAACTTCAACTGTGACCACGATTGCCCATAAGTGGGGATTTTGTAACTTAGGACAGTTTGCCAAAGCCTACCAAGCCATGTTCGATGAGTTGCCGTCCCAAAGTCTCCGCAATTCTCATTAGTCAGTAAGACCCCAATGGCAATACCCCAGCCCGCGGCCTGACAAATGTCCTGTCGCGTAGTGGGTTCGATTTCGTTGTACATGTTGAGTTCTCTTCAGTTGTGAATGAATCAAATCGTTGGTCGGCTTGATTGTTTATGACTGCAGGATTCAGTCGTTTCCCCTTCATCCCACCTCGGGATAAATGGCGTTGGCATCCAGGGGATAGACCTTGCGGGTTTTGTTGACGTCGCGCGCAGTCTGGATCTTGTCCTTTTTGTGATTTTGCTGGGTAACGCGGTTGACTTTTTGAGAGTGTGCAATTAGCCCTTACTAGGATTCTGTCGGGTGGTTATTTGCCCGCCAAAGCTTTAGCCGCTGCCCGCAGGTATCCCAGCGAGTGGTCAACCCCCGCCACGCTTTCATCATTGGTGGCCAGACCAAAATACATGCCGCAGAAATCTCGGGCCGGATCGGCATAAATGCCCTGGCCCATGTTGCCGTGTTTGAACATTGCGCCACGGCAAAAGCGCGGTCCCACTGGGCGGTATTGGAATAAGGCGTTTCGCCAAACTTTCTTTCGTAGAAAAAAAGTTTTGTGATCACCATTTTTCATTGGTAAGCACGAAATGAACAAACAGCATCGGCTGCTGCGTGGTGAATGCGTCCTGAACGCTAAGTGGTCGGGTTCACAGGCCGCATTCTGGACGAACAATGGTGTGGCCGACCATCTGATTGGTCGAATCCACGGTTCACTGATTCGGGTCAAACGTCCTGGGTTCAATGGATATCTGGTCCAGCCGACCCTTCTCCTGCACCGGGAAACGAATAGGCTTACCCGGAAAGACCTTTTGAACCACGGAATCTTTCACCACCACGACACCGTTCACCAACACGTAGGGAATGCCGGTAGAAGGCAATGTGCCCATGCCTGCCTCGTAAGTGCTGTTGTCAGTGACCGTGTCTGGGTTGAAGACGACGATGTCTGCATCGGCACCCACCTGCACCCGACCCTTGGTCCTGAACTGGCTAATACCGCCCAGCTCATCAAAGTACTTGGCGTGCAGGTAGCTCATCTTGGAAATGGCTTCCATCAAAGGCATGTTCTTATCTTCACGCACCATGCGCAGCACCTTGGCGCGGGTACCTGCACTACGCGGGTGAGCCGACTTGCCTTCGTAAGGGGCATCCCAAGGGTAGTATTCGCCATTTTCGTCGACGATGGCCATACCGTCTGAGACGACGACAACTCCCGGCTGAGCCATCCATTTAGCGATGTCCTCAGGGGAGTTGTTGTAAATCAGAATCGTTCTGCCCGGATCATTCTTGCGAACGTCATCATACATCGCCTTATCCCAACGCGTGCCGTCAAGGTTGGAGATGTTCGAATAGGTTATATTCATCTGAGCCATGCTCGACTCTGTGAGAATATCTGTCGAAGCAACGGTACCGCCCGCTGCATAGGGGTAAACCTCACCCCATACTTTGGCCCCTCGCTTTTCTCTTGCGTCGTTGATGAGCGGGATCGTGTACTCCCAGTCCATGTTGCTGTTCAGGTGTGAAGCCAGGAAAGGTGCATCCAAAACCATGGCATTGGCCAGCATTTCCTGAACACCCAATAGTCCCTCGGTGGGAGGTCTGACACCCGCAAAACGTACATGCGCATTCGAAACACGACCGTATTTTGATGCCAACTCCTGGTATTTATACAATTCGTACTGGGTCACGCCCGTGGTCATATAGCCGACTGGAATGCCCACGCCCAAGGCGCCTTGGCGAAGGCCTTCATCGACGATACTCATGATCTTGGTCATCTGCTCTTTATTGGGCAAGGTGGCAGTCCAGCCTGGCTTGCGTCCTTCTTTCTCAGCCTTTGCGGCGGCGCGACCCACCATAGGGAACAGGCCGCCCATGTCATTAGCACCAGCCACTACTTCAGGACCGTCCAGCACCAATCCACGGGCAAGAGTTGCGAGCACGACCATACCGTAGTTGGCCTGGGTTTTACCCTCGGCCTCTGCATACCATTTAGCGATATCGCCGGCGCCTGCTTCGAAATCCATTTGCGTGGTCAAGCCATCCCGCAAATTAACCTTGCGACTGAACGGATCTGTGGCGTGCTGGTGCCCCTCGATAAAGCCCGGGGCTACGACGTGACCACTGGCATCGATGGTTTCCTTACCGCTGATTTTCCCCTCGGTGATGATGACAATTTTCCCATCTTTCACCCCAACATTACGCACGCCATCAAAGTTGGTCTCGGGGTCCATGACCCTGCCGTTGTTGATTACAACATCGTAATCGGCGGCCATTGCCGGCGTGGCTATAGCCACGGCGAGTACCGCTAGGGCAAAGAGATCGCTAAGTCGTTTCATCTTCATTCTCCAATGACAGCGGCTACGCGAAGCGCCGTGCGCTGCAACCAATTGTTAGGCATGACAAAGGTTATTTGTCTTGTGCCGCTAAATAATAACGTCGAGGGGTGCCTGAGCTGCTTAGAGTACATTTTTTGCCAGCGACCTTATCGACAACATCGTCACGCCCACAAATACGAGCTTGATGCCGAGGAACACCCCAATCGCAACCGTCCCGGCCAGCGGAAAGCCTGTAAAAAGCATGATGCTCAGGAGAACCGTCACCACTGCGTCGAACAGCAGCCAGCCTTTACCATCCTGTAATGAGAATGCCGCGAAGAACTCGGAGAGGCCATCGACGAAGAAGTAGATACTCAGCATGATGGTCAAGATTGCTGAAGACATCAGTGGATTCGCGACAACGGCAAAGCCCGCCAGCAAGGTCAAAACACCGACCAGGAACACCAGGACACCCTTGCCCAGGCTGCCTGCCTGGAAGGCCCAGATCATGCGCATGATACCTGCGGCGATGACCAGTGCGCCGACCATCAGCAGGATCGATTGACCTGCAATCCAGGGCATGGCGATCGCCAGGGCACCAAAAATGATGGACAGCCAGCCCATGAGTCTCATCCTGCCGCTAACTTTCTGTAAAATGGGGGTTTCTTCATTCATTGTTTTATCTTTTTATTCGGCCTCGTTGAAATCTACCCTGGAAGTTTCAATCTTGGCTTCCTTTGCGTAACGATCTTCGTGAGCACGCCGTTCAGCTCTGCTTGGTCGTGGATCCATCCCTTCAGGGCGGTTTGTGGCGGACCTATTTCGGGATCCGTCGTCGCGATCGACAGGCCGGCCAGCCGATCGCTCCACTCTGCGCTCAAAACGCCCTGAATTACGATGCGGTAGGTAGCAGGCCTGCCGAACCCGAAGGCGTGTTGACTTTTGTTGCTCGTGATCGACATGAGCCTAGAATTTAGCGTGGACCCAGGCTCCGCGAATGCCTCGAAACAAGGCAAAAATAAGGTAGGTAATGTTGTAAGGATCTAACCTATTGGCGGGATCTCCAAGATTCCCAACGCGGCGGCTTTTTTTACCGCCTGCCTCCGACTGTTCACCCCGAGCTTGGGGTATAGATCATCGCATAGCGCAGCATGTCTTCGGGCGTGGTGATGTTCATTCCGGCAGCACCTGACGTGCCATCAGGGGCAAGACCAATCATGAATGGATGTTTTGCACCTGTTCCACCATTGCACTCGTTCAGCAGATCGCCTAAGCGGGCCAGCTTACCCAGATTGACATCCGGGGCCGGCGTCGCAATGAACTCAACACGCTGAGGCGATTCGGGACCTTCGCGCAAGGCAAACACGATTTCCGACGGAGTCGACCTGAATACACCCTGGTAGCCGAAACGTTTGCTCGTGGAGATGCCAGCTTCGCCGGGGGTGTCCTCATCGTCTTCAATATGGCAATACGGACTGCTCAAGTATTCGTAAAAAATGATCAACTTCCCATCTCGGGACTGAGCCCGTCAGAGAGTGAACGGCGGTAGCAGCGCATCGCTGGCAACAGTCCAGCCAGCAGACCGGCCGCGAGCAGCCCTGAAAATAGTGGCACGATGGTTCTCCCGGAGAATGCAGCGGACAGACTCAATCCATACTGCTGGACCAGCGTGCTCTCGAGTGCCGACAAGGTTAACGCCGCAAAAAATATCCCCACCACCACGCCGCCAAGGGTGAGCAGAAAGGCTTCACCGATGATCAGCAGAAATATGTGCCGAGGCCTCGCACCGACAGCGCGCAACACGGCCATTTCGTGACGGCGCTCTTCCAGACCACTCCAGAGTACGGTCAGCATTCCCACCAGCACTACAGTGATCACACACCATGACATACCACGCAGTACATTCTCGGCCACGCCGACAATCTCCCAGAGCTCCAGCAGCGCCGGGCCCGGCATGACAGCGCTGAGCGGCTCAGCTGGCCAGTTGCCGAGTCGCGCCTGCATAAACAGTGCGGCCGCGCGCTGATCGAGGGACACCAGCATCGCCGAGATCCGCTCCGGAGCCTTGACCAACAGGCGGGCTTCATCGGCACTGAGTTTGTCAAATGCATCAGGAGGGCGCCCATCTACCCAGTCGGCGTGCATCCCTTCGATACCAGCCAAACTGACGTGGACCGTACGATCAACGGCCGTACCAGTGCGCTGCAGGATGCCGACAATGCGGAACGGTTTGTCCTGATGGCTGTGCTCCTCATCCATCGCGGCTTCCAGACCATGCTCAAGTTCGATCTGCTGGTTCAGCCGGTAGCCGAGCCGTTCAGCGACCTCAGCGCCGATCACGGCGTCGAAAACATCAGCAAAAGGATTTCCTGCAGCAAAGGCCAGCGGCTGCGACCGTCCATAACGAAAATGCTTGAAATAGTCTGCCTCGGTGCCCATCACCGGGTATCCATGGTGCGAATCCCCGAAACTGACCGGCAGCGCCCAGGTCACCCCGGGAAGTGCCGCTATCTGGCGGTAGGACTCAAAAGCCATCCCGCGTCCCGGCGTGCCGGTACGAAAGACCACTCCCATCAACAACTCAACCGAGCCGCCGCGCGGCCCCACAACCAGGTCAACCCCGGAGACGCTGCGCGTGAAAGCCTCGCGGGCCTCGGTCCGGATCTGTTCGACGACGATCAGCACGGCAGAGCCCAGACCGATGCAGGCAAGCGTCAACAGCGCGACGAAGCGCCGCGAACCGAGACTGCTCCAGGCCAGTGTTAGCAGAGACCGCATCAGCATAGTCCCCCCTCCAGCGACAGAAGTCGTTCGAAATGCGCGCGCAGGCTGGTATCGTGGCTGACGAGCACGATCGCGGTCTTGGCGTTGCGCGCCTCCGTGAAAAGCAGCTCGAGAAAGGCGTCGCGATTATCGGCATCAAGGGCTGAGGTCGGTTCATCAGCGAGCACCAAAGAGGGCCTTCCGATCAGCGCTCGCGCGGCGGCAACCCGCTGTTGCTGACCGACGCTCAAGCGCGCCGCGCGACGAAACTGGATGTCCTTGGCACCGAGCCCGAGGGCTGCGAGCAGGCGCCGCGCTTCATCCTTGAGTCCACCGCTGCTTTCGGCCGCCTTACACCGTGCCGGCGAGAATCGGCACGGCAGAAGGGTGTTTTCGAGGGCACTCAGGTAGGGGACAAGGTTAAATTGCTGAAAAATAAAACCCACATGGTCAGCCCTGCGCAGATCGCGCTGGGCTGCGGTCAGCGCCGCCCAGCTCTGACCGAGGATTTGAACCTCTCCCCGCTGCGGTAACAGTACCCCTCCCAACAATTGCAGCAAGGTGCTTTTGCCTGAACCGCTTGGTCCTTCGAGCAGCCAATGCTCATCTGACTTGACATTCAAATCTGTGATTCCGATCTGGAACGAAGATGATGGCCAGGCAAAACTCAAATTTTTCACCGCAAGAACAGACTCCAACTGCGACTCAGGCGAGGGTGCAACTTCGATTTTCTCAGTATGTGTTGCGAGCGAACCTTCAAGATCCAGCTCAGGTGCGGTTTGAGCCTGTTTGTACATCAAACTATCTCCATACTATTTTTTATACAGTTCAATAGCGTCGGCTTCCAGCGTGTAGCTGCGCGGAATATCTGCGCTGCCATCAATCAAATAAAGTTTCGTTGTACCAATCTCTGTGCTCATTTTTCCCTGTACCCATACCGGCGTAAACCGGCCATCGACCTCAATCCCTTGCGCAAACGTCACCAGTACGATCTGATTGGCTGGTGGCACCGGCTCATGAATGCAGGCACCGACGTATGGAACGAGGAGGAATTCCGTTATCTTCAATCCATCCATCTCGAGTGGCAGGACATAACCGGCGAGTCGTACCTGCTGTTCGTTCAGGGTTTCGTTGACCGATTCCATCGCGTGCTTTCGCTTGGCGGCAATCTCCCAGCGCAAAGCGAGCAAACCATCAATGTCAATACGGTCTTTCTCAAGCCGCGTTAAAGCGTTAGTGAGCCTTTCCGCTTGCTCTGGTGTAATGTCCACCCCTTCCGACTGTAGCTGCCTTGTTCTGGAGACCACCACCAGGTCGAGTTTCTGATCCGCGGTCAGCTTGAGGAAGGGATCGTTATATATCTCAACTTGCGGGACAAGATTTTTCCACGTGATTTGCTGCGCTTTTTCCGTAGATGCAGCCAAGGTGATACCGGCGAAGCCGACAAGAAAAAGCAGCGAAGCCAATGCGTATAGCGCCAGCCATCTGCAAAAAATGCTTCTGTTGGAAATTTTTAATGGCACTGCGTAAGCTCCTTTTGTGACAATAGCTGCAGTCAGTTTGAGAAAACCCGTCATTTACAGGTTTTTCTCTGTATAGGCCCACTTTTTTGCATGTACGCGGCAGACGTATCAGCGCTCGGCGCCGGGGGTGACCGTTTTCTCGGACGCACCAACAACGCCATTGACGCCCAAATCTTGCCGTCGGTCGACGGTGTTGGCGTATAAAGTCCAGCCGCTGAACATGCGCGCCTCTCCATCGACTACGTATACGGTGGTATCACTCTCTTCTGCTCGGAGCTGACCCGAGACCTGAACCGGTACATAAACAGACTCGCTCTTCGGGTCGTCCAGCAATCTCACCCGCACGAGCTGGTTCGGTGGAGGGGTCGGAAGATGACTGCACATACCCACCTGAGGGACCAGATAACCGAAGTAGCTGCCATCGGGGGCCTGCGGCGCGGGGATCAGATAGCCCGATAGCGTAACCTCGACCTTGTCCAGAGCGGGGTTCGTTGCCATGCGCGCGGTTTGCCGCTTCCTGGCGACGTCCCAACGCTGGGCTAAAAGCGCATCGATGTCCTGACCGTTGATCTCCAGCATGTCCTTCGCCGCTTTGCGCCGGGCTGTGAGCCGGGCGCGCTCATCTTCAGCAAGATCATTTTGCGAGAGTTTCTGGTCCAGCTCGACCAGAAGCTTCAACTCATTCAGCAAACGGAACCCCATGTCTCTGTAGGGATCGTCGAAGACTACGGCCAGAGGGTCCACAAGGTCTGAAAACCCGATTTCCTCGGGTTCTGCAGACGCCTGGGTGGCGGCCAAAATGGCCGCCACGAAGACAGAGGTCAAAAACCGCATGTTTCCGCCTCCTTGCTCAGGTTACTCACCATCAGTTTTCGACTTTCTGGGGAAAGGCACCCGTGAAGTCAGATGGCAAAGGCATACCGGTCGAGAATTCGGCATTCCACGCCTCTTCCGAGATCGGCTCGAAGCGCGGCTTGTCTTCGGGATCAAACCGGATCGGCTGACCAGCGAAGACAGGAAGCAGCACATCGTCACGCACAGTGACCTGACCGTTGACGATCACGGCTTTCATGCCCGTCGAAGGGATACTGCCCTGTTCGTAGGTTGAATTGTCCGTGAAGAGTTCAGGGTCAAAGACCACGATATCGGCAACCATGCCCGTCTGGATGCGGCCGCGTTCTTGCATGGATTCCAGGCCGATAGAGCCCAGATGCCTGGCAGCGTTGTAGCTGAGGATCGACATCAGCTGCATCATCGGGATGTTGTTTTCCCGACCGAGCCTGATCGTAGCGCCTCGGGCACCAGCCGTGCGCGGATGCGTGCCACCCAACTTTTCCAGCGGGTAATCCCACGGGGCGTCATACGGCGTGCCAGCAGTCGCATCGCTGGCCATGGTCACGCCCTTCAGCGTCAGCCACTTCGCCTGGTTTTCTGCGGGCTGCTTGAAGATGACGATTAGCCTGGACGGTTCGGATGCGACGGTTTCCTTGTAGGTCTCCAAGGTATAGAACTCACCCGTGACCGGATCCAGCATGGTATCTTCATAGCGTTTGCCAAAACCGTCGATCCAGCTCTCAGGCTCCAGGAACTCGGCATTGATCGTGGTGGAACCCGCAGCGTAGGGATAGATTTCACCCCAGATGTTGTGGCCCTGTTCCTGAAGCTTGGTAATCATCTCGTGTGCAAGCCGCCAGCCGTCGTTGTTGTAGTGCAGCACGATCGCCGGGGCGCCAAGCGCCAGGGCGTTGGCGATGAGTTCCTGCGCGCCGTTGTTCTCCGTGGTGTCGGTGCCGAGCGTGTAGCGGGTATGTGCGCCGGTCGGGCGGCCATAACGCGCCCCGACTTTCTGCACCTCGAACATCTCGCGTGAGGAGACGCCTTCTCTCATGTAGCCCACGGTGCTGCCGACGCCGGGGGCGCCAGCCTGCAGGCCCTTGTCAATCTCCTCGAGAATCGCGTTGCCCTGTTCCAGGGTCGGGCGCGTTTGGCTCCAGCCGGTTTTCTTCCGGGTTTCCAAAGCGGAAATGGGGCCGTCTTTCATGTAATCGCCGTCTGCCCCGTCGATCACCATCGCGCGGGCAGATTCGTGGCTGACCGCGCAGCCATAGTTGGCCCCGGTCACGCCGGCGCGCGCTTCGTACCATTCCGCCATATAGGATCCCGCACAGCCCATCTCGAAATCCATGCTGGTGGTCAACCCGTCGCGCAACCCGAGGGAATAGCCGACCGGCATTTGAAAGTGGAAATGGGTATCGATGAAGCCCGGCGCCACGATGTGGCCGGTGGCATCCACCGTCTCGGTCCCCGTTAATGGTTTCTTGCTGATCTCGACGATGCGGCCGTCCTTGATGCCGACATTGGCGACATCGTCGAACAGCGTTTCAGGGTCGATGACCCGGCCGTTGTTGATCACGAGATCGTAATCACCGGCCAATGCCGGCATGACCATAACAAGGGATAGTGCTAAACAACTCACATACATTCTTAGATATTTCATTTTCTTTCTCCTTTCATTGATGGAAATAGTGGAGGGAGCTAATTAGCAAGACTCCCGACCACTTGTCCGGTTGTTTCTAACGGTACGATCCTCGTTCTCTTTACTGTTTTTCATTTTCATAATAACCATCTCTTTGTTCTCTTCTGGCTCACGATTCATATCTTTTCAACTACTTACCCACCAGTACCTTTGCAACTGCTCAAAGGTAAACAGGGGGTAATGTGGTCTTTTTGACCCGCTATTCTCCATTGAGCATTTTTGCCGCTGCTCGCTGATAGGCACCGGCCTTAAACTCGCCATATCCATCGACGAAGGGAGTCGTGGAAAAGAAGACACTGACAAAGTCCCGCTTGGGATCGACGTAAATCATCTGACACAGGTTGCCGCTCTTGGCCAGTGCTCCATCTTTCCAAATGTAGTCGAACTGCAGGGCATTGCCCATCGCGGCCTCGTTGAAATCTACCCTGGAAGTTTCAAACTTGGCTCCCTTTGCGTAACGATCTTCGTGAGCACGCCGTTCAGCTCTGCTTGGTCGTGGATCCATCCCTTCAGGGCGGTTTGTGGCGGACCTATTTCGGGATCCGTCGTCGCGATCGACAGGCCGGCCAGCCGATCGCTCCACTCTGCGCTCAAACGCCCTGAATTACGATGCGGTAGGTAGCAGGCCTGCCGAACCCGAAGGCGTGTTGACTTTTGTTGCTCGTGATCGACATGAGCCTAGAATTTAGCGTGGACCCAGGCTCCGCGAATGCCTCGAAACAAGGCAAAAATAAGGTAGGTAATGTTGTAAGGATCTACTCTATTGGCGGGATCTCCAAGATTCCCAACGCGGCGGCTTTTTATACCGCCTGCCTCCGACTGTTCACCCCGAGCTTGCGATAGATCTGCTCGAGGTGCCGTCCCCTCGATAAGAGGCGGGCCGTCGTGTGTTGCCGTGTCGACGGTTCGTACCGCGTCACGCACCGCTGCAAAGAGATCGCCGGAAAGCAGTCGAAGGAAGTCAGGTGCGACGCCAGGCGAGAGCTCGACCCGGCTACCGCATACTTGACACTCTCCTGTAGTGATCTGACGGCGAGGTTTCCCTGGCCGTCAGATGCCGAGCAACAGCCGCATAAAAAGAGCGACCGGAACAATTCACAAAAAGATCAACGAAATATCACAAGGAATGCCCCGGCCCGCTCCCTAGCCAGTTTTCTGTCCAGTATTTACTTGCCTGCCAGCAGCTTCGCCGCAGCCCGAAGGTATCCGGGCGAGTGATCAGCGCCAGATATCGCTTCATCGTTTGTCGCCAGACCGAAATACTGACCGCAGAAGTCGCGAGCCGGATCGACGTAGATACCCTGACCCATGTTGCCGTGTTTGAACATCGCACCATCTTCGAACGAGTGGTCCCATTGGGCGGTATTCATATAGGGCGTTTCACCGAACCAACGCTTGCCGTACGCCTCCTCTCCGGAGCCCCGGTAAGCCTCTGGGTTACCCAGCGTCTGGATACACTTCATCTGTTTGTCAGAAACAATCTTTTCCTTGGCCACTTTATTCCAGCTTGGGGTATAGATCATCGCATAGCGCAGCATGTCTTCGGGCGTGGTGATGTTCATTCCGGCAGCACCTGACGTGCCATCAGGGGCAAGACCAATCATGAATGCAACCCGCTGTTGCTGACCGACGAAGCTTGTGGAACAAGCTGACAGAGGTGGGTGGCGGATGGGTGCTGGAGGCTGACATACTCCGCTTCCACCTCGCCCTGATCCGCCTCCCAGGTCTCCAGCTTCCGCTCTAGCCGTCGCTGCGCCGACTCCGACGTGGAGCGCGCCATGTTCTCCACGCACCCGTCGATATCGGCCTTGATCTTCTCCAGTCGCTTCTCCAGCCCCGCGACAGCTACGCGCTGAGCATCGGTGTTGCCTTGATCTGTCGTGCTTCTTGGACGACGCCCAACCCCTTGCCCCAACCGCTCTAGATCGACGTCGTTTCGTTGGATGAGAAGTTCTGCATACGAAAAACTTTTGAAATAGTCTTGCGGCGAAAGATGATTTAAATTAAGCTGCGAAAGTTAATTAAACTAAAAAAGGAGAGCAACATGGCGAATAAAATCGTACCAAAAGAAGAGCTAGTCAATTTCATTGGGACTAAAGTTGAACCATCCGATTGGTATGTAGTTGGGCAGGATCGCATTAACGAATTTGCCCACTGTACAGGGGATGACTACTTTATGCATGTTGATCCCGAAAAAGCGTCAAAAACTGATATGGGTGGAACCATTGCTCACGGCTTGTTGACGCTGGGGTTGACACCTTATATAATGGCTAACTTTCCAGTGCCTGAGAATATGCCGCATGGTTTTAATTATGGGTATGATAAGATTCGTTTCCTGGCCCCGGTACACACTGGTAAGCGGGTACGCATACACGGAGAGGTTAAGGATGTTCAGTGGAAGGATGAGCACAATTGCAAGTTCATCACTGCTTTGACCGTTGAAATTGAAGGTGAGGAAAAGCCAGCACTGTACGCCGAATGGATACTTTACTACGAAACCGAAGACTAAGATTACCGCTGAATCTGTTCGCTCACCCGATATTACAGGGTGAGCGAACCATCATCTAACCATCATCTAAGGAGATATATTCATGAAAGATACTTCAAACCTTCCGTTAGACGGAATTCGAGTTATTGATTTCACGCAGGCTGAGCAGGGTCCCATTGGTACTCTACAGCTCGCTGATTTTGGTGCCGATGTAATCAAGATTGAGCGCCCAGGCGTAGGTGACCTGAGTCGGCATACCGTTGGCGGGACCTCTCTAGAGGCAACGAACAATCCGACATATGTAGCCATGAATCGCAACAAGCGTTCGATGGAACTTGATACGAAAAGTGAAGCCGGAAAGCAGGTTATTTATGAACTCGTCAAAGTGTCGGATGTGGTCGTAAACAATTTTCGCCCTGGTGTGATGGATAAGCTCGGCTTCAGCTATGAGAAGCTTAAAGAGATTAATCCACGCATTATTTTTGCGTCCGCAACAGGCTACGGACCTGTCGGACCAAATGTCAAAAAACCTGGGCAGGACATGGTGGCCCAAGCTGTAACGGGCTTTATGTATGAGACCGCGGACCCGTCAGTTCCACAATCGATAGTTCCAACAGCTATCTGCGATTATACCGGCGGAATGCATCTCTGTCAGGGCATTATGGCCGCGTTGATTGGGCGTGAAAAAACCGGCCTTGGTAGAAAAGTGGATGTGTGTCTTTATGATTCGATGATTCATACGCAACTGCAGGAAGCGGCCTACTGGAGCAAATACAAACAAGTGCTGAACTGGGCGGCAATGCCACTCGCTATTCACTCCGAGGCCAAGGATGGACCAATTGTGGTGATTGGAGCGTTTATGCCCAACCCGCTAAAGGCTATGTGCGCTGCATTGGAAATAGATGATCTTACCATACCCTACCCCGATATGGCTTCTCAGATCAAAAACAAAAAGATTATACAGGACACACTGCGCAAGGAAATTGCCAAATACACCATGGAAGAAGCTTTGGCACGTTTTGAAGGGCAGGATGTACTTTGTTCCAAGGTCCGCAAATTGAGTGAAGTAATGGATGACCCGCAAACGAAGATTAACAATATGATAATAGATATAGATCACCCGATTCTTGGTAAAATTACGACCATCGGTTGCCCCGTTCATATCAGTGACGCTCCTGTTACTGTGAGAATAATGCCGCCACAGCTCGGTGAGCACACCGAAGAGATCCTTCGCGAACTTGGTTTGGCCGCGGGTGACGGTAAGTAAGAGCGCCGGATGAGTGTCCTGTTTGACACAAGTGACGGCGTACTCGGGTTGCGATTGATCATCCAACGAGGATGAATGCAATTGATACCTCCAGCCGCAGACGCGGCTGGAGGAAGTCTGAGACGAGATTAAGCTGGCAGAAACGCAAACAATGAAAGAAAGTGAGGAAGATATGACTACTAGTTATGAAACAATCAATACATTTGAAAAAGATAATATTTTCTATTTAGAAATAAATAGGCCTGACAAGCTGAATGCACTTAATAAAACGGTGTTAGATGAGATGTTGGATGCGATAAAAAATATCGATGTTTCAAAATATAAAGGCGCTATTCTAACAAGTGTTGGAGAAAAAGCTTTTATGGCAGGTGCAGATATAGCTGCTATGTCTGCAATGACTCCGCAAGAAACACAAGTCTTTGCCGAAACAGGACAGGCCGTCACCTTGGCACTGGAAGACCTGGCCCTACCTGTTATTGCCTGTGTTCAAGGCTTTGCACTTGGTGGGGGATGTGAAATGGCAATGTCTTGCGATTTTATTTATGCTTCGAAGCAAGCAGTTTTTGGACAACCTGAGGTTAAATGGGGTGTGTTACCTGCTTTTGGTGGAACCCAAAGACTTCCAAAATACATTGGTCGAAACCGGGCAAAAGAGCTGATCTATTCGGGCACTTTTATAGATGTTGATAAAGCCTATGAGTGGGGATTGGTGAATAATATATCAGATGATAAAGCAAGCTGTCTGCAAGCAGCAGTTGACTGTTTAAAAGTTATAGGAAGAAATGGTCCACTTGCCGTTGCTAGTGCGAAAAAAGTTATGAATGAGGGTAATGATATGTCAAATAAAGATGGTATCCACCAGGAAGCAACTGTCTTTGGTGTAGTTGCTAATTCTCATGATAAGGCGGAAGGTACCAAAGCATTTGTAGAGAAAAGACACCCAGTTTTTACAAGATCCTAAAATGATTAGGGTGTAACTCACATACGACTTATAGCAACTAAAGGGGAAAAAATGAGTGATCAAAAAAAATACCAAAAATTACGCCTAGAGATTGATGGCGGAGTGGCAACAATCTTCCTGGTTAACCCGCCGATGAACGTGATGACACTGGATATGAGACGCGAGTTGGACGAGGCCCTGACCAGCCTGGAAGCTGACCCAGCGATAGGAGCGATTGTACTCACAGGCGACGGTGACCGCGCTTTCGGCACCGGCTCCGACATCAAGGAATTTCCCGGACTCTTGGCGGACGGTTCCGTCGTGTCTCGCAAGCTCGCTCCTGAGAACGAAACATTCACCAAATTCGCCAATTTCCCGAAACCCACAGTCGTGGCCATTGAAGGCTATGCGCTAGGCGGCGGCATGGAACTCGCAGCCGGCGCCGACATCATAGTGGTCGCCGAAAATTCAAAATTCGGCGTACCCGAAATAAACCTTGGCGCCATACCCGGCAGTGGAGGCTCAGTGCGTATAACACGGCGTATCGGTATTGGCCGCGCCAGTGAGTTGTTTTTGCTGGGCGATATGATCGATGCACAGCAAGCGCTCGCGTGGGGCTACGCCAATCACATTAAGCCTAAGGGCGAGGTGCTCGCACACGCGCAAAAACTTGCTGCAAGGCTTGCAAGTGCTCCGAAGCAGGCCATTTGTGCCGTCAAGCAGGTGTTGCGGTATGGCATTTACTTGCCCGAGGAGCAGGCAATCGCGAAGCTGCTTGACGTGCTCGATGTGCTACAGCGTACGCAGGACCTCCGCGAGGGAGCCGACGCCTTCATTAATAAGCGCAAAGCGAATTTTCAAGACCCGCTGGACACCTCAAAATTCGTTGGCTGCATGTTTCCAAAATAAGCTCGTGCCCCGTACGAAGCGGGGCTCGAAGAGACTCAGGTGGTGAGGCCTGAGTTGGAGAACGAATTGCGCAAGAAGGCCGAGGACCTCGGCCTTCTTGCCTTGGGGTTGCCCGAAGAGGTGGGCGGCGGCGGCCTGAATACTAACGACGGCTCTGTTGCAAAAAATCGTAGAAGTGCTATGAAATCATTTTCAATTCACAATTGAGGAGCTTTTACTAATTGACATTTTTTGCAACAGAGCCTAAAAAAGGAAGCAGCAGTCTTTGGAGTAGTTTCTAAGTCTCATGATAAGGCGGAAGGGACCAAAGCATTTGTAGAGAAAAGAAAACCAGAGTTTAAAGGAAATTAAAATGATTAGCTTCCTGCAGTCCTCCCTCAGCACGATGCGCAGACGCCTCGACCAGGTCGGCTGTTGCTCTTGTCTGAGAGCCGAGCGAAACGCCCAACACCTCCCTGCGCACTTTTACTGTGCGGCAGACGCCCTGTTGTCACCAAGGCTGACAGTCGCGCCACTGGCTGTGCTCTTATTCTTTATGTGCTGGCAACCTGCCTTCGCGGAGAACGCAGAGCAGGGCGCCTCCCGCACCGGGGCGCCGGTGCAAAATGCTTTTGACCATGACCCTCTGAGCGGCTCCCGAGCGGTGACCACTATCCTGCGCGAAGATCGCGAGGAGAAGGCGGATCTACTCAATCTCAATATCCTCAAAGCGTGGAAAGCATGGAAGGCCGGTATCGCCGAGAGCACAGGGCTCAGCTTCGGCGGCGATTACCTCGCAGTGGGTTTCGCCGCGACCGGCAGCCTCGGCGACGACACCTCGGCCTCTGGGGTCGCGCGCTTCTTTGGCTCCTGGGAGTTGCTGAACCGCGGCGCGGCGAACACCGGCAGCGTTGTGTTCAAGATCGAAAACCGGCACGCCTACACCGACATCGCGCCGTCTGCCTTCGGCTTCGATGTCGGGTTCGTCGGTACGCCAGAACCCGTCTTCAACGACGACGGCTTTCGCGCGACCACTCTCTATTGGAAGCAGGACTTCGCCGACGACCGCGCTCTCTTTCGTGTCGGCTTTCTTGATATGAAGGAATATTTCGATGGTTACGCGTTGGCCAGTCCTTGGACCGGCTTTTTCAATCTCGCCTTTACGATCGGCTCAAACACGATGATCACGTTGCCGGACGCCGCGCTTGGCGCGATGGTCGGCGGCTATCTGACCGACAACATTTATGCGGCAGCCAGCATCATCGACGCCGGTTTCCAGCCGACATCCATGTTTCAGGGCTTCGGGACTTTCTTCGGTGACTTCAACACCTGGAAGAGCGCGGAGATCGGGATCACCGGAGGTGGCAAGCGATTTTTGTTCGACAATGCGCATATCGCGGTCTGGCAGCAGGATGAGAGTGACGATAGCGGCACGCAGAGAGGATGGGGCGTCAATGTGTCTGTCTCCCATGTTGTGGCCGGGCACTGGTTGCCGTTCTTGCGTGCCGCTTGGGCCAATGAAGGCGGGGGCCTTTACGAGGTGTCGGTGAGCGGCGGTTTTGGATACCAGAACAAGCCCGGCGGCAACCTTCTCGGCGTCGGCCTCAACTGGGGCCGCCCTAATTCGGATACGTTCGGGGTCGACCTCGACGACCAGTTGATAAGCGAGGTCTTCTACAGGATCCAGCTTACCGAGAACTTTCAGATCACGCCCAACCTGCAAATCGTTGGGAATCCGGCCCTCAACCCCGACAGGGATGTTGTCGCCTTGTTCGGATTGCGAGCCCGAGGGACATTCTGATCCCGACAGAGGCACGGATGCGCCCAAATTCTCCCAGGGGATTTCATTTTTGGTTCGAAGCAAGCAGTTTTTGGACAGCCTGAGGTTAAATGGGGTCACCAATCCGTCTGGGTGACGAATATGGACATCGCAAGTATTGCAATCCTGTTGTTAGCTACCATTGGGCCGACTCGTGCTGCGATCGTTTTCGTGGGGATGACGCAGTCCGCCGATGCTAAGCTGAAGCGAAAGATCGCCCTCAGAACGGTGCTCGTTTCCGCCATCGTCTGCTGCATCTTTGTCGTGCTGGGATCAGTCATTCTTGGCGCGTTGAAGATTTCTATTCCTGCACTATTGATCGCCGGTGGAATCATTCTGTTTGCATTCGCACTGCCGATGGTGATTGGCGAAGATAAGCAAAAAGAAACGGACAGCCCATCGCCACCGCCTTCGATCGAAATTGCCACGTATCCGCTGGCCGTGCCGTTGATGGCGTCCCCCCAAGGCCTGGTCGCCATCGTGTCTATTGAAGCGACGCTACCAGGGATCAGTGGAACGGCGCTGCTGCTCGGTCTGGTCCTCGGTATCATGCTGGTTAACGTCCTGTTCCTGCTGGCGGCTGAGAAGATTCTCAGCAAAGTACCTCCCGCAGCGTTGAAGGTGACATTGCGGATCATTGGCCTCCTATTGTGTTCGCTGGCCGTTCAACTCGCCATCATCGGTTTGCAGAAGCTCGGCGTCATCGCCGAACAGCTCACCTAAAATCCCAACCAGCACCATCGCGAGGAGCAACGATGTCATCAGACGACAACAAAAGCTTATCCAACGCTGAAAGCATGCAGCGGTTTGTCGTTCCGCAACTACCCCAGCGTCTTCGCGTCTTGCATTCCGCGCTCCTTCTTCAAAAGCCAAAAAGGGATTCGATCGATACCGCCACTAAGAGATTTGATGCACACGGATGCAATGAACCAATCAATGAATAATGACGAGGAGCATGCTTCCGGAACTGCCGGACCACACGGCGAATTGCTCTTGCGCACGTTGGCCATGCCGGCGGATACCAATCCGAGCGGTGATATTTTTGGGGGCTGGCTGATGTCGCAGATGGACATGGCCGGGGACATGCTGGTGCGGGAGCTCACCCGCGGACGCTGTGTCACCGTGGCGGTGGACGCATTCAAGTTTCAACAACCGGTCAAGGTGGGGGATGCGGTGTGTTGCCATGGGCGGGTGATTCGGATTGGAACCACGTCCGTGACCCTGAAGCTGGAGGTTTGGGTCAAGCCGCGCACACCAACGGGCGAGCCCCAGAAGCCGAGGTTTCAGGTGACCGAGGCCACCTTCACCTACGTGGCGGTGGATGAAGCCGGAAAAAAACGACCGGTGCCGGACTCGGCGCGTGCGGCCGGGTAACCGAAACGGCGATACTCCTTTCGTCCGGTATCGGGACTCTGGCACCCGGTCAGGCTGCATTTCATTTGGCGATTATCTTCCTGACCTGGCCAACCGGGTCAGCGAGAAGGTCTTCGTGATGGTGCCGATGTCCTGATCGATTATCTTCGTGGGTAGGCGATTCAAGCCCCGTCCCGGGCTCCAAGTCCGATAAGCACTCGCTATGGCAAGTCA
This sequence comes from uncultured Acidobacteriota bacterium, assembly GCA_963697355.1. Lineage (GTDB taxonomy): Bacteria > Acidobacteriota > Vicinamibacteria > Marinacidobacterales > DATDRI01 > CAVONV01. The sequence continues at coordinate 192,135 of CAVONV010000007.1, read as the reverse complement.
GCGGGCGAGCGGAGAGGGCCCCTTTCCTTAACCTGGCTCGCGAGCCTGCCTTTCAAGAGCCTGCCTTTCAAGAGCCTTCAGGTCGGTTTTCCCGGTCCCCAAGAGCGGCATCTCGTCGATGAAGTAGATATGGCGCGGATGGGAATACGCGGGTCCGCGCTCTATGTAGTAGTCGATGAGTTCCTTCTCGCCGAGGTTCGACCCGACGTTGCGCACGACGAAGGCCACCGGAACCTGGCCCTTCACCTCGTGGGGGACAGGAACGACACAGACGTCCCGCACTTCCGGATGAGTGGCGAGGATGTTCTCGACTTCGGCCGGGAAGACGTTCTCGCCTCCCACCTGCATCTGGTCGTCGACGCGCCCCCTGAAGGTGAACCAGCCGTCGGGGTCGCACGACACCATATCCCCGGTATACACCCAGCCGTCCCGGAATCGCTCCGCCTGGGCGTCCGGCCGGTTGTAATAGCCGAGGGCGTTGCACTCGCTCCGCACGACAAGTTCCCCCGCCTCTCCCTGTGGCAAAATGTTCCCGTCGGAGTCGATGACCTTGCACTCGAAGCCCGGAAGAGCGGGACCGATCGTGCCCAGCTTGTTTCGGCCGCGTGGGTTCATGGTGATGATGGGCCCAGACTCCGTCAGCCCGTACCCTTCGATCACATCGACACCCGGCAAGGTCTGGACCAGTTCGTCGAGAAGCGCGCGTGTCATGGGAGCAGACCCCACTGCGATGAACTCGAGGCTGGAGACATCCACGTGCGTTCTTTGTCGCGCGGCATCCAGAATCAGCTTGTACGTGGCCGGTACACCGGTGGTGTACGTGCAGCCGTGCGTCTCAATCGCATCGATCACGCGCTCCGCGTCGAACTCCTTGAGAATGACCACCGAGCCGCCCTGGCTCAGGCACGGGAGGAGCCCCGCGCCAGTGGCGTTCATGTGGAAGAGCGGCGTCGACAACAAGACCCGTGAGTTCTCGTCGATTCGGTTGGACTCCGCCTGGAGCTGAGCGTTACGCAGAAGCCCACGGTGCGAGAGAAGAACCCCCTTGGGCCGTCCGGTCGAGCCCGAGGTGTACGCCTGGATGCAGACCTCGCTGCCGGCCGACCCATGATCGCAGCGTTCGGGCGAAGATGAGGCCAGCCAGTCCTCATAGCTTCGAAGCGGACCCCGGTCGGCATCGACGACGATACCGACCTCGGCAACCCCGTCGGCCAGGCAGGCGAGGACGGATTCGGCCATCCCGGCGCTGCCGAAGATGATGCGACTCCCACAGTCTCGAGCCAGATCGATGTGCTGCGGCAGCTTGAACTTGAAGTTGACCGGGACCGCTACGGCGCCGGCCCTGACGATACCGAGCAGGACTTCGGGGAAGCGGATGTCGTTCTCGAAGATGACGAGGACGCGCTCGAACCGCTCGACTCCGAGCGAGATCAGCCCATTGGCGACCCGATTGATGCGCTGCTCGAGCTCTGCATACGTCATCGACCGCTTGCCCTGGATGAGGGCGACTCGCTGCGAGTCTAGGGATAGGCCGGTGTCGCACAGCCGCGCGAGGCTGGACGCGTCGTCATCGAACATATTCGTCATCTCCATTTCACTCGCCCAAAACCACGCCGAGGCCTTCTGCGACAAGTCGAGGCGCATAAGTAGGATAAAGCAGGTTTTCGCTCGAAGGGTAAAGTAGTCGAGGTCCGAAGGTCTGATAACGCGTGTTCTCGCCCCGGCACCGAGGAGCCCACCTGTCGTACCCCGAGCCCGGCGGAAAGTCGGTGCTCAGGCCGATCAACCCGTCACGGAAGGCGTTCACGACGTCACAGAAGAACTCGCCGGCTGCAGGGTTCTTCCGCAAGTCGAGCCACTTCCCGTCCAGTTCGAGGTCATCCAGAGAAAAGCGGGACCGAGGATCCTCGTCGTAAAGGAAGTCGATGAGCTTCTCGGCGAAGCCCTCAGGAAGCGGCCCGCCCGACAGGTAGTCAGGGATACCCCCGGCACCTGAGCACTTCTGGAGTATCGGACCGAACGTCTCGATCAATTCGGGGCTTCTGGGTTGAAACTCGCAGGTTGTGGCCAGATCCTGCTGAATCTGGTGCAAGATGGCCTGGCCGCGGTTGCCATCGGCTCCCTCCAAGAGGTCACGGGACAGCGGGGGGCGCTCGTGCGCGAACGCGGGCTGCTCGCTACCTGAGATACTGCGCTTGTAGAGGTAGTCGTTCGCGTGAACGGGCCGCGAACGCTCGCCACGAACACCCGAAGGCGCCGCAAGCGAAATGAGCTTCACCCCGGGATACGACTTCTCACGCTCGGCGATCGAGGGCTGGAGAAAGTCGAGGAAGCGCTGGTACTCGATCCGGGCATTCCGCGTGAAGTTCCCAAGGAACTTCTTAGAGTTGTCCGAACGGTTCGAGAACAGGAAGACCTCCGGATTACCGTTCTCGATCGGTTTGTGGTTAAAACGCCCGACGACGAAGATCCGCCGCTTGATCCGCTTCAACGCGTCAATATCGATCGAGTACTTGTCGATGAACTTCTGTAGGTCCACTCTTTCACATCCGTCGGCTTTCGGCTGCGGACAAAGACTTGCTTTTGGCTAGGCCCATTATACGCCTAAGCCGAGTGAGGGATAGGAATTTCCTTTCTCACACCACCGAGCGTATCACGCGTCCTGGGCTCGAAACCCCCGTTGGAAACCCCGTTCGAGACCTCAACGTCCTCTTCGGCGCCCCATCATCGGACCACATCCGGCCTCTGTCCGGGAACCGGTCCCCGGACACCCCTTCAACCCCGATTACGGACACACCTCAACCAGGAACCCGACAAACTCATTCTTCGGGCGAGCTCACGACACCGCTGCGAGCTTGGATCGTTCGGGCGGCCCCCGCTCCCTCTGCCCTTCACCGCGCCGTTTGAGATGCCGGAGTATCTTGTCCACCACCGCGTGATCGATGATGAACGCCACGACCTTCATCTCTGAGCCGCAGAGGGGGCACACCAACGGATCGACCTCGTAGATCCGCTTGATCAGCTGTGCCCAGCTTCGCCGCAGGGCGCGCGCGTCGTGCGTTCGGTCACGATCGGCTCGAGAGGCGCCGGCGGTCTCGACGACAGCGCCTGGGCCTTGCTCAGTCTCTCCCTTTCGCCGCCTGCCCCGCGACACGTTCGAGTACGCCCCGTAGTACCGCGCCAGGTGACGTCGAGGCTCCGGGATGTGCATGATCACCCGGGCGAGGAACTCGAGCGGGTCGAAGGTCTCCACCGGATCCCGGTTCAACGCCGGGTCCTCGTGGCCGCCCTTGCGCCGGTAGCGCACCTCCCCCACCCCGTCCCACCGCATTCTCTCGAGGCTGATCGGAGGCCGCATGATGTACCGGGAGAGGCGCTCCACTGCAGACTGATCCTCAGGCTCCACCCGCACCCTGTTGTGCACGGAGAACCCGGAGTGATTCCACCAATGCACCCCGAGCGCAAACTCTCGTAATCAAGCTAACCCACCCCTGCCATCCTCTTAAAGGGGAATCACTTCACTACGTTGTGGGCCCCAGGACAGATAGCAGGGACTGGGTGGTTGTTGAACTGGCTGGAGAGGAGAGAAAGTTCCCACTGGCCTGGACGTCTCTCGCTCCTCCGGATGTCTACCAGACACTAGCCAACCCGCCCCTTCTCCGAGTCGAGAGGTTAGTCGAGTTGGTGGAATGGGTCCGCCAGCAAAAGCCGGATAGCAAAAGAAAAGCAAGAAAAAAGGTTTGACAGGATTGCTGGTATGTTATATAACACACCCGAGCCAGTTGATGAAACCCAAAAAAACTCCGAGCTCGTTGAAGCGAAAGCGGTCTCGGCTAGTAGCCCGTCTGCCGGATCTCGAACGTCTGCTTCGGGGAAGTCTGGTGGAGCGGTACAAGAAGTGCGGCAAGCCCGGCTGTCATTGCGTCAAAGACAGGGGACACGGTCCTGCCTATTACCTCTCGGTGACCTTCGGGCCCGGAAAGACGCGCTCCTACTACGTTTCTGCAAAGCAGAAGAAGCGAATTCTCAAGTATCTCGGAAACTACCAGAAGCTAAGGGAGCTCACCGAACAGATCATGTCGATCAATCTGGAGCTACTCGAGCAGGGGGAACTCGACGACGACTGCTGAAGCAGCTTCGAGGCAAGGCGGCTGCAACGGCGAGTTGCAGGTGTTGGGGGTCGTATCGACTCCTGCCGAAGTTGTCTCGGGGATTCACGGCGTTCTGGCATCGATGCTCCTCGACGCTTTAGCTGCAGAGGAGAACCATGAAAGGAAAGAACAAGATTTGCCCCGAGCACCTGTCGAACAAAGCCTACATTTATGTGCGCCAATCTTCCATGAGACAGGTTGTGGAACATCAGGAGAGCGGGCGCCGCCAGCGCGACCTAGCTCAGTGGGTTCAGGAGATGGGGTGGCCGGCCTCACAGATTGTGGTGCTGGATGCCGACCAGGCCAAGTCGGCTCAGAGCTCGGCAGAGCGCGAAGCGTTCAAGCAGCTGGTGGGAGAGGTGAGCTTGGGGGAAGTGGGAATCGTGGTGGGCCTGTATGTGTCCCGGTTTGCCCGCAACAACGCCGATTGGTTCCCACTCATTGAGATGTGCGGGCTGACACAGACGCTGATTGCGGATGAAGAAGGGGTCTACGATCCGAATGACCCCAATGATCGGTTGATTCTGGGATTGAAGGGAACGATGTCCGAGGCAGAAGGCCAGCGCATTCGTTCCCAGCTTCACGGGGCGCGGTGGAGCAAAGCTCGCCGTGGAGAACTTCGGCGGCGGCCTCCCACGGGCTACGTGTCTGATGAGCGAGGCCGGGCGGTGATGGATTCCGATGAACGGGTTCGCCATGCGTTTTATGGATTCTTTGAACGATTCGAGCAGTTCGGCTCAGCCTGTGGGGTGGCGAAGAGCTACGAACGAGAAGGTTTGTTATTCCCCACCCGAAGTTACCGGGGGAAGTGGGAGGGACCGGTCCAGTGGCGCCCATTGGACGTACGCCATGCCCCGAATGCCGCCACGACAGCAGCAGCTCGCTCCGCTCTTCGCTCAGTAGGCCCTCATCCTGGAACAAGCGCATGACCTTGTGCCGGAAGAGCAGCTCCGCCGAGTGCTCATCCACGTAGGGAACGGGCATCCACTCCCAATCCCGGTTTTCGCCAGCGAGTTAACAATCCGCATTTCTACATATTTCGAAGGCAAATCTTCCCATCAGGGAGCCGCCACCAGACTCCAAATATTTACTTAAACTATTGAATTTTTAGGATTTCCATGTTCGAACTAGACACCATAATGAAATCCGGTCTTCAAATTTAAAACTCCTGTGAGTCAAGCTATTGTCGATGCGCGGCGTGGCACCACCCCGGAGAATACCCCCGCCGTAAACACCCAGTTCGCCGTAACCGAAGTTGTCCATGTTGATCAGGACGATGTTGGGCGATTTGGCGCTCGCCGTGCTGGCCAGGACTGTCAAGAGCAGCCCGACCCAAGCCAGAGATCTAATTTGTTTTGTTTTCATCTTTGCGGCTCCTTTTCTGTGCTCTGTGATGCCTCGGCCAGATACTGATCCAGCGGCATGAGCGGATTGTTCGAGTGAGTCAATTCTTCCGAGAGCGCCTGAGCTGCGGCGATCATTTCCGCCGTTAGGCCGCGCGTCGCTGCGAGATTTCGTTTGGCATTGTTTTCGGGTGACTGATCCGCGCTCGTGCCTTCTTTGGTGGTTGTGACCCCTGCGACGATCTGGCTCTGCGACCGTCGCAGGGGGTAAGCTCGTGAGGATCGCTACTTCACCGGCTCGGGGTCTCCAATCTTCCAGCTCCTGTGTCCTTCTCCAGTGTCTGAAAGCGAAGTGCAAGCCGTGGGAGGCAGCAGTCGATCTGGCTTGCCGCTTGTCCTGTCGATCATTGCGTGGCTTCGGACACACGCATCACCTCCTGCGGTGTGCGAACGGCTCGCCGGTTGCGCATGGCGCTGCCCAGCCCGCCTACTGCGGCCCCGATGGCTGCCTTTCGGTCTTCGCAGATCGGGCTCGCCGGCTCTAGTTGCCACCGAGGATCGACTTCTGGATGAGGCTCGGTATCACCGGGGTCACCAGGATGCGGAAGTTGGCCCGCTGACCGAATGCGTTCGGGCTCACGACCGCGTACTCGAGTGTCCCCTCGATCTTGGTCGGGATGCCGCCGAGCTTGATCGTCTTTGCGACGAATAGCCCGACGGGCGCCGTCCACTGATTTCCGGACGACGCATTGTGGTTGTAGGCGATCGTCGGATTGATGCCGACCTGCCAAGCGCTGGGCAGGTTGTAGGCAAAGGAGTAGAGCAGACTCAGCTTGCTCGTCGTGGCGTTGGCCGCAGTCCGATCGCTCTGGCTTCCAATACCGAAGAAGTAGTTTGGAAAGACGAGGGCCGTCCACTTCTCGGTCTTGTATCCGAGCACGACCGCCGGACCAACCGAGTATTGATTGGCACCGAGCTTGGTGTTCGTCGCGCTGGGAAACTCGAAGACGGGGCCAGCGGCGAAGATCCAGTGTCCGAGCATGCGCGCGGACGGGTTGAGGAGCAGTGGAAGCTCGATGTCTCCCAGCCCGCCGATATGGTCGAAGGCATCCGTGCCGGCTGCAGGGTCGGGGATGGGTTGGCTGAAGATGATCGGGATGACCGGCCGCGTGAGCAGCTTCCACTGGTCCTCGCCGGATCCATAGAGCGGAATGGGCATCACGGGCTGGAAGATCACGTTGCCGCCGACTTTGGGGCTTCCTGTGTTCAGGTCACCGTCGTAGAACGTTGGGCCCTGGAAGTTGAGCACGAGAGCCCAGATGTTTGCGGTCGGGTCGGCGAGCTTGGCGCCAATGCTCCCGAGGCTGCCGTGCTCGGGCCGATTGTGGTCCTTGTCACCATCAGGCTGCACGATGATTTCGTGCCTCGAGCCGTCGGCCGCCGGGTGAGACCAGGCGGGCGTCGCCAGAAGTGCCAGTGCGCCGACAATGCCCACCAGCACCAGAGATCTACGCTGCTTTGTCATGACTCTTCTCCCACCAGCGTCGTAATCTTTGTCGTGTTTCGTGTTCATTTTTTTCCTCTCATCGTAATTAGTATTTCGTTTTGTTTATTTCAGGTAGTGGGGAGAGCTATTAGCCATGTCTCCGCCTCACTTGTCCTCGTGTTACTACTGGTTAGGGTCAAACGTCCTGGGTTCGATAGAAATCTGGTCTAGCCGGCCCTTTTCCATCACCGGGAAACGAATCGGCTTGCCCGGAAAGACCTTCTGAACGGTGGAATCCTTGACGACCACCACACCGTTCACCAACACGTAGGGAATGCCGGTCGAGGGCAATGTGCCCATGCCTGCCTCGTAAGTGCTGTTGTCAGTGACCGTGTCCGGGTTGAAGACGACGATGTCTGCATCGGCACCCACCTGCACCCGACCCTTGGTCCTGAACTGGCTAATGCCGCCCAGCTCATCAAAGTACTTGGCGTGCAGGTAGCTCATCTTGGAAATGGCTTCCATCAAAGGCATGTTCTTATCTTCACGCACCATGCGCAGCACCTTGGCGCGGGTACCTGCACTACGCGGGTGAACCGACTTGCCTTCGTAAGAGGAATCCCAAGGGTAGTAGTCGGAAATTTTCGTCGACGATGGCCATACCGTCTGAGACGACGACAACTCCCGGCTGAGCCATCCATTTAGCGATGTCCTCAGGGGAGTTGTTGAAAATCAAAATCGTTCTGCCGGGATCATTCTTGCGAACGTCCTCATACATCGCCTTGTCCCAACGCGTGCCGTCAAGGTTGGAGACGTTCGAATAGGTGATATTCATCTGAGCCATGCTCGACTCTGTGAGAATATCTGTCGAAGCAACGGTACCGCCCGCTGCATAGGGGTAAACCTCACCCCATACTTTGGCCCCTCGCTTTTCTCTTGCGTCGTTGATGAGCGGGATCGTGTACTCCCAGTCCATGTTGCTGTTCAGGTGTGAAGCCAGGAAAGGTGCATCCAAAACCATGGCATTGGCCAGCATTTCCTGAACACCCAATAGTCCCTCGGTGGGAGGTCTGACACCCGCAAAACGTACATGCGCATTCGAAACACGACCGTATTTTGATGCCAACTCCTGGTATTTATACAATTCGTACTGGGTCACGCCCGTGGTCATATAGCCGACCGGAATGCCCACGCCCAAGGCGCCTTGGCGAAGGCCTTCATCGACGATACTCATGATCTCAGTCATCTGCTCTTTGTTGGGCAAGGTTGAGGACCAGCCTGGCTTGCGTCCTTCTTTCTGGGCATTAGCGGCGGCGCGACCCACCATAGGGAACAGGCCGCCCATGTCATTAGCACTAGCCGCTATTTCAGGACTGTCCAGCACCGATACACGGGCAAGAGTTGAGAGCACGACCATGCCGTAGTTGGCCTGGGTTTTACCCTCTTGATCCGCATACCATTTGGCAATATCACCGGCGCCTGCTTCGAAATCCATTTGCGTGGTCAAGCCATCCCGCAAATTCACCTTGCGACTGAACGGGTCGGTCGCGTGCTGGTGCCCCTCGATAAAGCCCGGAGCTACGACGTGACCGCTGGCATCGATGGTTTCTTCGCCCTCGATCGCGTCCTCGGTGATCGCAGCAATCTTCCCATCCTTTATCCCGACGTTGCGTACGCCATCAAAGTTGGTCTCGGGGTCCATGACCCTGCCGTTGTTGATTACGACATCGTAATCGGCGGCCATTGCCGGCGTGGCTATAGCCACGGCGAGTCCCGCCAGGGCAAAGAGATCGCTAAGTCGTTTCATCTTCATTCTCCAATGACAGCGGCTACGCGAAGCGCCGTGCGCTGCAACCAATTGTTAGGCATGACAAAGGTTATTTGTCTTGTGCCGCTAAATAATAACGTCGAGGGGTGCCTGAGCTGCTTAGAGTACATTTTTTGCCAGCGACCTTATCGACAACATCGTCACGCCCACAAATACGAGCTTGATGCCGAGGAACACCCCAATCGCAACCGTCCCGGCCAGCGGAAAGCCTGTAAAAAGCATGATGCTCAGGAGAACCGTCACCACTGCGTCGAACAGCAGCCAGCCTTTACCATCCTGTAATGAGAATGCCGCGAAGAACTCGGAGAGGCCATCGACGAAGAAGTAGATACTCAGCATGATGGTCAAGATTGCTGAAGACATCAGTGGATTCGCGACAACGGCAAAGCCCGCCAGCAAGGTCAAAACACCGACCAGGAACACCAGGACACCCTTGCCCAGGCTGCCTGCCTGGAAGGCCCAGATCATGCGCATGATACCTGCGGCGATGACCAGTGCGCCGACCATCAGCAGGATCGATTGACCTGCAATCCAGGGCATGGCGATCGCCAGGGCACCAAAAATGATGGACAGCCAGCCCATGAGTCTCATCCTGCCGCTAACTTTTTGTAAAATGGGGGTTTCTTCATTCATTGTTTTATCCTTTTATTCGGCCTCGTTGAAATCTACCCTGGAAGTTTCAATCTTGGCTCCCTTTGCGTAACGATCTTCGTGAGCACGCCGTTCAGCTCTGCTTGGTCGTGGATCCATCCCTTCAGGGCGGTTTGTGGCGGACCTATTTCGGGATCCGTCGTCGCGATCGACAGGCCGGCCAGCCGATCGCTCCACTCTGCGCTCAAAACGCCCTGAATTACGATGCGGTAGGTAGCAGGCCTGCCGAACCCGAAGGCGTGTTGACTTTTGTTGCTCGTGATCGACATGAGCCTAGAATTTAGCGTGGACCCAGGCTCCGCGAATGCCTCGAAACAAGGCAAAAATAAGGTAGCTAATGTTGTGAGGATCTACTCTATTGGCGGGATCTCCAAGATTCCCAACGCGGCGGCTTTTTATACCGCCTGCCTCCGACTGTTCACCCCGAGCTTGCGATAGATCTGCTCGAGGTGCCGTCCCCTCGATAAGAGCCGAGCCGTCGTGTGTTGCCGTGTCGACGGTTCGTACCGCGTCACGCACCGCTGCAAAGAGATCGCCGGAAAGCAGTCGAAGGAAGTCAGGTGCGACGCCAGGCGAGAGCTCGACCCGGCTACCGCATACTTGACACTCTCCTGGAGTGATCTGACGGCGAGGTTTCCCTGGCCGTCAGATGCCGAGCAACAGCCGCATAAAAAGAGCGACCGGAACAATTCACAAAAAGATCAACGAAATATCACAAGGAATGCCCCGGCCCGCTCCCTAGCCAGTTTTCTGTCCAGTATTTACTTGCCTGCCAGCAGCTTCGCCGCAGCCCGAAGGTATCCGGGCGAGTGATCAGCGCCAGATATCGCTTCATCGTTTGTCGCCAGACCGAAATACTGACCGCAGAAGTCGCGAGCCGGATCGACGTAGATACCCTGACCCATGTTGCCGTGTTTGAACATCGCACCATCTTCGAACGAGTGGTCCCATTGGGCGGTATTCATATAGGGCGTTTCACCGAACCAACGCTTGCCGTACGCCTCCTCTCCGGAGCCCCGGTAAGCCTCTGGGTTACCCAGCGTCTGGATACACTTCATCTGTTTGTCAGAAACAATCTTTTCCTTGGCCACTTTATTCCAGCTTGGGGTATAGATCATCGCATAGCGCAGCATGTCTTCGGGCGTGGTGATGTTCATTCCGGCAGCACCTGACGTGCCATCAGGGGCAAGACCAATCATGAATAGATGTTTTGCACCGATTTTCGACCAAACCCTCTGCTTCCAGAATTCCTGCCAGGGCATCTGGGTGATGTTTTCAACCATCACCACCAGCAAATCGAGCGACTGAGGTTGCTTTCATTTTGACATGGAGGTAACCAAATTGAGCATTTCATTAATTCTTTCTTCTTTTTTCATTTCAATTTTCCTTTTAGTCCCTGATCGGTGAATTTGAATGCAAAATGTGAACGATCAAAAAGTATGAATGTTCAGTTTTTATGTTCACAGGCCGGGTTCCGGACGGATGATCGTGTAGCCGACCAGTATTCCAGCGACAATGGTCAGGGCCACCACCCGGTGGCGAGAAGGGGGCCGCTCCCGGGACGCGAGCAGGGCGGCGGTCTCCGGGAGCCGGTGCGTGGATGCCCCCTCGACGGCGGCAACCAGGTAGCGAATGAAGTGCTCCGGGTCGCCATCGAAGGGGTCGAACCGAGAGCCACGCGCAGGGCGGCCGGCGCTGGTTCAGCCACTGCGTGGCCAGCGTGGTCTTGCCGAAGCCTGGCGGTGCCGACACGAGCGTGACGCGGTGCTCGAGCAACCCGTCCAGGCGCTGGAGGAGCCGCGGGCGCTCGACGAAGCCGGCCCGCGCGGGCGGCCGCGTGAGCTTCGTGCGGATGAGCACGCTCTCGAGTTGGTTGATCGGCGCAGACCTCATCAGTATGGGCAACCCAGATGCCCAACAGTCTACCCCGGACGACGCGGCTGCGGCGGGCCCTGGCGTATGGCGTGTGAAGGCGGTGCGGAGCGGGAACCAGCGGCGCCTACTTGCAGCCGCCGCGGCACAGGAACCGGGGCGTGAACAGTATGAACCCGACTTCCGCGCCGGCTCCCGGCGAGCCGTCCAGGGTCGCCCCGTAGGTGGCGGCCAGCGCGAAGAGCGGGTTCGGCTCCCACCGCAGGCCGGCCTTGTACTCCGAGTGGGATGGGCCCTGGCCCTTGGAGCCGTACACCTCGGCGACAATGGCCGAGTTGGGGATGATGCCGTAGATCGCCACGCGCGTCGAATAGGTGAACAGCCACGAGGTCGCCTTCGACCCACCGCGGTCGAAGTCGGCCTCGAAGCCCGGCATGAGGTCCAGCAGGACCTTGTTCCCGACGAACGGGAGGGTCAGGGGCGAGGCGGCCCAGACGGTCCTGAACGAGTTGGTGAGCTCCCCGCGTTTGTAGTAGCCCGGGTTGCCGCCCAGGCCGCCCATCACGGCGAAGCCGCCGCTCTTGGCGGCGTTCTCGAAGAACATGTACTTCGCGTAGAGGTTGGTCGAGAAGTGTTCCGCCGCGTCGTCCTTTTCGTCCTTCCAGAGCAGGTTGGCCTGGACGAAGAACTCCCAGTTGGGCGCGAGCGCGAAGGAGCTGATCATGGCCGAGGTGCGCTGGCCGTGCGTCACCACGAAGGTGGCCGTCCCGTGCGGCATGGTCAGGTAATTGTCGCTGTTGAACTGCTGGGCCCTGGCGGCGGGCACCAGCAGTCCCATGGCGACGATCACGGTCGCCAGCCCGGCGACACGAGACGGAAAGGTACGAAAGCTGAAGGTCTCGTGCTCGCTGCGCACCTGGCGGCCTCTCCTTGAGGGTGTGGCTCGTTCAAAAATCAAATCTTACCATCCCTGGGTTCTCCCACCACTGCCCTACGTGTCAACGGCGGTCACCTTTCTCGCTGCCTACGTCGTCTCGGTCAACTCCCGCGCCGCGCTCCCGATCATCACCGTCGTCATCCCGCTCATCAGGAGGTTGACGCCCAGGAGCGTCCCGACCAGCCAGATCCCGGAGAACGGAAACTGCCGCCAGATCATGAACGCGAGCAGGACCGACACGAGGCCGCCGGTGAGCATCCAGCCCCAGCCGCGCTCGGGCTTCACCTGAAAGGCCGCCACGCACTCGGTGATGCCGCTGACGAAGAACATCATCGAGAGCACCAGCGTGAGCGTCACGAGGCCGACGCCGGGATTGGTGAAGATGTAGAAGCCGGTGGCGGCCACGATCAGGCCCCACACGAACGCCAGCGCGCCGATGCCGAACGAGTCGGCCGCGAAGGCGGCGACGAGCCGGGCGATGCCGCCGAAGATCATCGCCATGCCGATCACCAGCGTCACCGTGAGGCCGCCGGCGAGCGGCGCCGCCAGCACGACGACACCGATGACGATCTGCAGGACCCCGAGCGCGACCAGCCAACCCGCGTTCTTGTGCGCCTTCTTCATCCATGCTGTGATGTTCATGTGCCTCTCCTCCGTTTTGGTTGCTGAATCTCATTGTAGCCTGAATATGGCCACTCGCTTGGATGTTTTACGACTCCTGCCCTCACCATATTAAGATCGATGTAGACAATGCATTTTATTAAATGATCGCCATTCTCAATGGCGGTCGCATGATAACGGTCTTCCCAGTAGGCTCCTTTCCGCGCCTTCCTTTGATTAAACTCCTGACCGGCTCTGCCTGCTATCAGCTTGATCGCGTCAGGAATGACATTCCTGGATCCATCATCGGCGACTAGTAGATGAATATGATTCGAAGTGATCGTATAATCTAATACGCTTAATCCAAAACGCCTTCTCGCCTCAAAAAGCCACTGGAGCCACCTCCGCCGATCTTTAGCAAACTATAGCAGAAACTCTCTCTTATGGCATCGATGGGTAATATGCCATATCTGGCCCGGTATGTAATGCCTTTTCGCTCTTGCCATTGCTATATCGGGAGTAACCTGAATGTTGTGTCTGAGCCTGATCTTGGAAACGACGTTTTCGTAGGAACGGTTCCGGCGAACAGGCTCCGATCTCGGTACGAGAGAGCGGGGCCGCGAAGCGGACCCGCCCATGGTGAAAGCCAGTGTAGAGGTTGTAGCCCCTATGAATCATCGGTCGGCTCGGCTATTCTGCCCATGCGGGAGCGCAAAAGGAAGACCCCGATCGTTGACGGCGATCGGGGTCGCGTTTGGAGACGACCCCCGGCAGGGGACGCCACCAGCTTCAAGTTCCGCTCAGCCTCGCACGAACCGGGGGTCGTTGTCCAGTCCCGCTTGGGGCAAACATGGCCGCTCATCCGGAGGAGGTCCTCTTCGTGAGCGAGTGCGCCTACCCGCCGTGTTCGAAGCCGTGGGCGATCTGCCGCTGCTGCTATCGAGGACATCGATACTGCTCGAAGGCGTGTAGCCAGCAGGCACGTCGAGAGCAGAAGCGTCAGGGCAACCGGCGGTACCGACAGGAGGAGTGTCCGGAGGACCACGCTGCGCGTCAACGAGAATACCGTTTGCGACAGACGAGCAGCGGCGACGACTCGAAAAGGCGCGTGACAGGACATACTTCCAACGACCCCCCATCTGATGGGACACTCGTCGGTGCGAGGAGGCAACAAGTCGTGCGTTCGGCACAAGCGTCATCGAGAGCCTCGGATTCCAATCCAGACGGCTCGCTGTCGTGTCGTCGCTGCGGCCGACATAGTGTGCTTGTGGAGCCGCTCTCCGAGAGAAAACGGATCGGAGCGTTGGTACGGGGGCGCCATGATGTTAATAATCCCCCAAGCGCTCAGACCGCAACGAGCTCAACCACCAGAGAAGCTTTCACCGATTATACGCAAGCGATTGGACAGCTCTACGTTGAGCTCCCCATCACGCCGCGGCGTCTGTACCGCGGCGAGCTCTAGGTGGTTCGACAACTCCATCGTGAGGGAGTCCGCCTGCTTCACATCGAAACCGCCCTACTCGTTGCTACGGCGCGCCGACTCCTGGGCAACGAGACCCAATCCACCGTGCCGATTCGCTCTCTGGGCGACGTGGTTCCCCTTATCGAGCAAGCTCGTCGCGCTGGAGTCCGCCAAGGTTACGTCGACTATCTTCGGAAAAAAATCCGACACGTGCTCGATGCCGATGGCGACAGCTCGGCAAAGCCTCGACGAGGTCGTCGTTCACGTGCCTCACCCCGGCAATGAGCAAAAGGAGGTTTGCATGTACCGAATCGAAAGCGACCGCCGTCCCGATGGCAGGCCCTACATACGGGTCGAGTTGCCCATGATGTGCGACCCGCTGCTGGACATCCTAGAAAGTGTCGCCAGTGCAATCGTCAGAGCGGTCGACCCTCAGTCGAATTGGATTTATTACAACGTAGCTTGTCAAAGCCCGTGCTCCCCTCTAGCGGAGCCCGAGCTTGATGACGAAGCAAAAAGCCCCAGGGCGGCCACCCCGGGGCTCGAGAAACCTACTCACCTCTCCACCGTGAAAGGAGAAAACGATGAGCACGGATCCTAAACGCAATCTACCATCAACCGCCGAGTTTTCCAACGACGCTCAGCAACAGCTCGACAACCTGATGCAGCACGGTCTCGGGGGTCTCAGCCTGCGCCAGATTCTGGCAACGGCATGGAAAGCGCTCAACGAGGCTGAACGTCGTCAGTTTCTCAATGATGTTAACGACGACAAAGCCAATGGGTTCTACGAGCGCTCCCTCAAGCTCGGCACTATTCCGCTAGACATCCACGTGCCCCGCACTCGAAGCGGCGAGTTTCGTCCTAGCCTTCTTCCTCCTCCCTACCAGCGCGGCTATCCGCAGGAGACGCAGTCCTTGTTGCTCGGACTGCTCGCTTCCTCTCGCTCGGTCAACGCTGCCAAAACCGCCCTGAGAAAACTCGGCTTGTCGGTCTCCGACAACGAGCTCGAATCCGTCGCCAATGAATTCATCCAGGAGCTCGAGCTGAGAAACACACGCCCGCTCGATACCGATTTGCTCGCCCTGTTCATCGACGCCAAGTACGTCGAGCTGCGCGATTCCGACCGGCTCCGCCCCGCCACCATCTACTTGGCCTGTGGACTCGACACGGTAGGAAAAAAACGCGTCCTCGCTTGCGTCTCGAAGCTCGGCCGAGAGAATCTCGAAGATTGGAAAACGGTCCTGCGCGGACTCATCGAACGCGGTCTCCGCCGCGTTCTCATCGTCGTGCAGGATGACTTCTCGGGTCTGCTGAATATCGTCAAGGGATTGTTCCCAACCGCCGACCATCAGTTGTGCGTGGTGCATATGGCCAGAAACGCGAAAACCCATCTGTCCAACCACGACAACACCGAGTTCCAGCTCCGTCTCCGCACTCTCAAAGCATGTTGGGACCAGGGCAAGGCTTCCTCCCAGTTTGAGGAGCTCTGTGAGCGATTCGACAACGACTATCCCTCCTTTATCGCCCAGCTCCGCAAGAAAAAAACGCACTATCTGTGTTTCCTCGCTTATCCCCAAAGCATCCGACGTAGCCTATCCACCACCAACGTCGTCGAAGCTGTCAATGGACAGCTCGAGAGGATCCGCCGCAACAACGGCGGCTACTTCCAATCCGAAGACGCCTTGAAGCTCAAGCTTGGGATGGCCATCTCCTATCTCGAGTCTGGCACCTGGCGACGGACCGCGGTCAACGTTTCCACCGCCCTCAGCCAGCTCAACGTGATGTTTCAGCGTCGTTTCGAAAACGAATAACGGAGGTCTTTCGCAAACAACTTTCGCTCTCCACCCGGACCCGAGTGCGCCACCGGGATGACTCTGCTCCTTGCTGATATCACAAAGTCATGGCACCTACTGGACGACCTAAAACACAACATCCTCGATGCAACGGACTGTTCATTCGTTTCTCCGATACAGAGATGGGCGCCCTACAGCGGGCTCGCGATGCGGAAAATCCCGTCGCCAAACGGCGACCCAACCTTTCCGAGTGGGCCCGCGAGCTTCTCGTGGCCCACGCCAGCGAGATCCTCGGCGTGAACGTCACTCGCTCCGGATTGCGCCCGCAAAAAGCCGGCGTCGCCGACTGGAAACGTTGGCGCCTCGCACGCGCCGTGCGACGAGCCGCTAAGCGTCGAACGGAATAAAATCCGACGACCGAGCTAAAACACCTCCCCCTGCCGATGTCGCCCCGCGCGACAACAAAATCTCTACAGCCTTTCGCTCCGCAACAACCCGTTACCGCCGCCGTGCCCGACGGCCTTTCCTGCCCGACACAACTTTCTTGACAAGTGCCCGAGTTGACGCCAAATTGCTACATTATCGACTTTTTAAAACTTACAGGGTTTAGTTGATGATGTTTTTGTAAATCTTGCCGTCCTTCATGATGACGACGAAGTTTTTGTCCGCGTCGCCAATGATGTCGAGATTTTCCAGGGGATTCCCGTCGACCAGGATGAGGTCCGCGTAGGCGCCTTCCTCGATGACGCCGAGCGGCCCTTCCTGATAAGGGTGGCGCGGACCACTCAACATCAGCAGTTCGGCATTGGTCGAGGTCACCATCTTGAGGACCTCGAAGGGTGTGAACCATCGCTTGAGCTTAACCACCATTTTACCTTGTCGTGCTGCTGAAGAAGGATCGAACAACAAGTCAGTACCAAAAGCGATTTTCACCCCCATTTCTTTTGCCATCTTGTAAGTATTGTCAGTCCCATCTGTAGCTTCGATGAATTTCTTTGTATTGATCGGATCATCGAACTTCAGTGCATCCTCATCATCAAGAATCGGCTGCGCACTCAGCCAGACGCCGTTATCTTTCATCATCTGAAGCGTTCCTTTTTTCTTGATCAGGTTGCCATGTTCGATTGTTTTTACCCCGGCCTTGACCGCCATCTGAATGGCATCGTCAGTAAAAATGTGTGCAGCAACATAGGTGTTCCAGTTTGATGCGACATCCACTACCCCTTCATCTCATCGAAGTTGAATTCTGTGACATCCAATGGGTCATAAACAGAAGACACACCACCACCGCCGGCGATTTTGATCTGGGTGGCGCCCAAACGCAGGATCTCGCGTGCTTTTCTCGTCACATCCGGAACCCCGTCTGCAATTGCAAAAATTCCATTACGCTCCCAATAAGACAGTGGCGCTCCAGGATTTCGTGGCACGTCGCTATAAGGCGTCAAATCAAAGTGCCCGCCTGATTGACCCAACGGAGGACCGGACACCAACATGCGTGGACCGGGAAATTTCCCGGCATCGATCGCTTTTTTTACGGCGAAGGGATTACCTCCAATGTCGCGAACCGTGGTGAAACCGCGCATCAGTACTTGCTCATTACCCAGTAATCCTGCAATCGCAACGTCGGACATATCAGAGTTATTAAGAAGTTGGCCGACGCCGATGTTCGCGTAGTAGGTGTGCCAGTGCACGTCAATCATGCCCGGTATCATCGTTCTCCCGCCACCATCGATCACGGTGGCGTCGCCGGCATCGATCGGGTCGGTCGATACTGTCTTGATAAGGTTCCCCTCGATCAGAACGTTTGCATTCTCGATCCGCGCCTCGTTCACGCCGTCGAAAACGTGGACATTTGTGAACAAGGTCCGATCAGGTGTGTCCTGCGCATATGCAGGAAGGCTGACAATTACCGCGACGGCAACCGCCGCGGCTAAGTTCTCAAGTTTCGATTTTTTCACTTTGTAGCTCCTATCGTAGCGAAAATTGAAGATTCTGAGTCTGGTTCATTTTCCGGGTCGATTGAGGGGCCACTGCAAATCGAAGCACGTGGGTTTATTCAATCGCGTTCTTGGAATTCTCGACTTCATGGTTAGAACGCGTACTTGGTCATGACCTGCAGACGGTGGGCGACGCCGAAGCGGTCGTCGGTGTTGGTCCGGCGGCCGTACATGTACTCGACGCCTGCGCTCATGTTCTCCGTGATGGAACACAGCACGTTGGCGTGCGCGGTGATGCTCGCTTTCATGCGGTCGGGTGCGCGGAGCTCGGACGGGTCTAACTCCGTCCAGGCGACGTGGACTGTCGACGACACGCGCTTGCTGAAAGGGTGCCCGTACCCGACCGCGGCGCTTACGGCCCGCATCGTGTCGAGCTCGCCCTCGGGCGTCAGCGTGGCACTCGCGCCCTGGCCGTTGAGCGCGATGACGGCGTTGCCCGAGCCCTTTCCGAAAGAGGAGTTCCAGAGAACATAGCCCCCGTACGGGAAGGTCAATCTCCCGTTGAACAGGACGCCGAACTGGTAGGCGGTCGCGTTGGGGCCAACCCCTTCGCCGTCCCAGCGAAGCTGCGTGAATCCTCCGCCCAGCATGAGGGAGCTCGTGCCCCACTCCCGGTCGATCCTTCCGGCGAATACGGGCAGGTTCTGGCTCGGTCTCCCCGTCTGGTTCGAGACGTTCTCGATCCCCGGAAACTCCTGCATCTGAATGCCGACGGTCCATTTGAATCCTTCGGAGACGCGCTGCTGCCACCGGATCTGGGCCGCCCGTGTGCCCGCCAGCGCGTCGCCTGCGGCAAAATCGATGAGGGCCGGAACCGCTTGGACGGCGGTCAGAAGCCCCCACGTGCGACCCGCGAGAAACCGGCCGTAGACGAAATACGCGTGCCGCAGTCGCGGGTATTGGTTGAACGCTCCTGCGCTTTCCTGGAAGAAGTCCATTTCGAGAAAGAACTTCTGAGGTGGGGCGCCTTCGGTCGTTTTCCTGACCTCGAAGCTGAAGCGCGTCTCTCGCGCGAACATATTCATGTAGCCGCCGACTTCGGCCTCGGGCGTGCCTTCCACCGGGATGGTAGCGGTGATGAACTGAAACCGGTCCCCCGTGCCGCTGAAGTCCTGGAGGTAGTCGAGCTTGACGTAGCCGTTGAATCCCAGACGATAGTCCGACCCGAAAAGCGGCCAGGACCTCGGGAACTCTTCATCGATGAGGTCCTGGCCCGTTAAGGGGCGGTCATTATCTCTTAGGTCGTTGGGATCGTTTGAAGCTTGGTTCGTCGCCTGGGCGGAACCTGGCTGCTGGGACGCGTCCTCCTGCTGAGACGACTCGTCGCCCGGCGCGCCATCGCCAGCGCCTTCCTTCGCCGCCGAGGATGACTGCTCAGCCGGGCTCGCAACCGAGGACGTCGTCACGGTCGCCAAGGCCACGATGAAGGCCACGACGGCGGTGATGATCCGAATCTTCTTAGTGACTTCCATGTGTTTCACTCCGGTCGTTGTGGCGGCCCTATTTCGGGATCCGTCGTTGCGATCGACAGACCGGTCAGCCGATCGCTCCACCCCGCGCTCAAAACGTCCTGAATTACGATGCGGTAGGTAGCGGGCCTGCCGAACCCGAAGGCGTGTTGACTTTTGTTGCTCCTGATTGTCATGAGCCTGCAATTTAGCGTGGGCCCAGGCTCCGCGAATGCCTCGAAACAAGGCAAAAATAAGGTAGGTAATGTTGTGAGGGTCTACTCTATTGGCGTTATCTCCAAGATTCCCAACGCGGCGGCTTTTTTTACCGCCTGCCTCCGACTGCTCACCCCGAGCTTGCGATAGATCTGCTTGAGGTGTTGGTTCACCGTGGCCGAGGAAACGCCGAGCTCCTCCGCGATCTCTTTGTCGCGGAGGCGCTTCGCGAGCAGCTCGAGAACGTCCCCCTGGCGGTTGGTCAGCGAGTCGATTGCGACCGGCGGCGACGAAGGCGGGCGGGCCGGCGAGGGATCTATCGGCGACGGCCTGTCTCTGTTCTCGAACACCGCAAGAAGATGGCGCGCGAAATCCGGCTTCTCCGTCCGCCCACCGGCGCGGTCGAGCAGCTCCGCCATCGTCGGCCCGGCCTCGATAAATGGGCGGACGAAGCCGCGCGGAGCCGCCAAGGCGATGGCCTCATCGAGAGCCGAATGCGCCTCCTCCGTATGCCCCTTCTTCTCTAATGCCACCGCCTGCAGAACGAGGACTTCGATCATCTGGGGGATGAAATGTAAAGCTTCGACGTGACGGCGCACCGGAAGAAGCCGTCCAAGCGCCTTCTCCAGGCTTTCGCGGGTTCCCGAGGCGATCCATGCGCGGCACTGCGTCAGGACCGGGACTTCCAGGTAGAAAAACGTATCACTCGGGACGAGCTCGCCATCGTAGGCATCGGCCCAGCGCACCGCCGCGTCCACGTCGTTCTGCAGCAACGACAGTCGTGCCTGCGACGACTCGGCCAGTTTGAGATGGTGGCGCTCACAGGTCTCCTTAGCCAACTCGACCAGCTCTTTCAATGCAGCTACGGCGTCGTCGAATCGGTCGAGCGCCTGAAAGGTCAAAACCCGCCCCGCGAGAGCGTCTATGGCAAACCTGCGGTTGAGGAGGTTACGTTTCTTCGCCGCCAGGTCGAAACCGCGCAGAGCACCCTCGAGCCGGTAGGCTTGGAGCTCGGCGATCGCGTACATGTACCATCCCGTCCCCTCGATAGTAGGCGAGCCGTCGTGTGTTGCCGTGTCGACGGTTCGTACCGCGTCTCGCGCCGCTGCAAAGAGATCGCCGGAAAGCAGTCGAAGGAAAGTCAGGTGCGCCGCCGGGTGAGAGCTCGACCCGGCTACCGCATACTTGACACGCTCCTGGAGTGATCTGACGGCGAGGTCTCCCTGGCCGATCAGGTGCCGAGCAACAGCCGCATAAAACACCAGACGGTTTTTCAAAAGTCGGGAACCTATTGTTTTCGCCGCTTCGAAATGCCTCAGCGCGCCTTCACCGTCGCAACGGATCCAAAGCAATAGCAGACCGCGGTGAAATTCGAGCTCGGCTGCTAAGTCGCCATCGAGAGGTTCGTCCTCCAAGAGTGACTCGACCTTCTGGATGATGTAAGGCACTTCCTGGGGGCTATACTGTTCCGTCAACACCAACAGCCGAGCCATCAGAAGTTCTGGCTTTTGTTGCCGGATATCCTCCGGTAGCATGTTCAACCATCGTTCCACATCGCACCAATCGCCCCGTTCCACGGCGGAGAATCGATGCCGGGCGACGATTTCGGCCGCGCGGTCGGGAGCCGAGGCCTTTAGGGCATGACGGATGGACTCTTCGATCAGGCCCTGACTTTCGAACCAGGTGCTGGCACGCGCATGAAGCGCGGCGATCTCAGTCGACGGGAGCTCTCGCTGGAGCTGCCGATCCAGGAATTGCTTCAAAATACTGTGATACCGAAACCAATTGTCTCGGGCATCGAGGGATGTGACAAAAAGGCTGCTTCGTTGAAGCATGTTCACGTAGTCGTGGCCGCTGAGCCCGCACGGCGCCGAGCCCGCTTCCTCTCCAAACACCACGTCCAGAAGCTCGGGGCAGAAGCGGTCGAGAATAGAGGACTTCAGCATGCAGCTACGGACATTGGGTAGTTGCTTCGCCAGGACCTCCTGAAACAGGTACTCCCGCGTTTGGGGGAGTCCCCCATGTAAGTCTTTTACGAAGGCGTCCGGGTCATCGACGTGGGTCAGACTCAACGACAGAAGCCGCAGTCCTATCGCCCAGCCCTCGAGCTCCTGGTCCAGATTAGCCAGAGCCTCCTCGCCGACCGCAAGCCCTGTCGCTTTTTCCAAGAACTCGGCGGTCTCGGCCCGGCCGAACTTCAAGTCCTGAAAGCGAATGCCCGCGGCTCGTCGGTCTCCCCACAACAAAGCCACGGGCAGAGGCGGATCGTGCCGGGCGGTGATCACGACGTGAAGGGACCGCGGCGGATTCTCCAAGATGAACCCAAGAAGCTCGTGCACAGGTGACGACGGTCCAATGCGATGGTAGTCGTCCAGGATCAGGACGAATGGCGCGTCGATGGTATCCAGTTCGTTGATCAGTTGCCCGCCTATCATCTTTATAGGCGGCAGACTGGGCGCACCGATCAGCTCCCGTGTGGAGGGGCAGGCGTCGGGCGCTACGGTTTCGATGGCGGCGAGCACGTAGGCAAGGAAGAGCCTCAGCTCGCTGTCGCTTTGGTCGAGCGACAACCATGCACAGGGAAGCTCTTGCCGTTCGGCCCATTGGCTGACGAGCACGCTTTTGCCGTAGCCGGCAGGAGCCGAGACCAGGGTAAGGGGCACTTCGAGGGTCCTGTCCAAGATCTGGAGCAGACGAGGGCGATCGACCAAGTCCGAGCTCAGCCGGGGCTTATAGAGCTTGGTGCGGATGATCGGCAGACTTTGCCGCTCAACGTCGGACACGTCCTGACGGTGCATTTTCTTTCTTTTGTCCCCGCTCCCGGGCATATTAGACGTTTATATAGTTAGAAGACAAGGATTTCAACGCCTTGCTCGAATCGCACGACCGTATCGTCCGATGGGGGTAGAAGGGCATTGGATTCCATCCAGCGTCTAAGGTGGCGCCGGGGCTCCGAGGGCAGGATGCAAAGGATCGGTTTTCGCTCATTCAAGCGGTGGTCTGGCACGCGGCAACGGGCCGGAGCTCTCACGGCATTCTGACTGGACGGAGCGCTATCCGACCTTCTCTTCTTGGAGTCTTTCCTGAACCCAGAGGTTCAGCAGAGTCTGGGGAGAGACACCATGACGCTTCGCAAGGTCGCGAATCTTGTCTGACAAAGCGGAATCGATCGGATAATAGTTCACTTCGGGTTGGAGGCTTACGAAAAAAGACGACCAAATGTCTTCCCACCTCGGTCCGTCCCAAAGCAACATAGACGTTCTCACCTTCACAGTGACCTTTTTTCGACGAACCGAAACTTGGGTTTGATCTGAAGCAGCTCCCAGACTTCGCTTTTTCTGCACCGTGCTCGAACAAGATGCCACTCGCAACCGAATCCACATCCGCATCGTCCAGGACTGGTTAAAGAGCCGAAGCGGCTCGTGCTGAGTAGCTGAGAGCGGTTTGTCAGCGGTCGTAGACTTCTCGGCGATGGCCGATGCGGACAACCCGCACGCGACCTTGCTTTTCCTCGATCGCGCAAACGACCCGGTAGGCTCCTACGCGATAGCGCCATAGGCCGACTTTTTCCCCGCGCAGCGGTCGCGCAAAGCTTCTAGGATCTTCCGCCGTAGAGACTCGTTCCCGAAGGTATCTAAGGATTCGCCTCTGTATCGGGGGATCGAGGTGTTCAAGTTCGGCGAAGGCAGCGGGGTCAAACTCAATCGACCAGGCCAAGCCGTCGCTCCACCTCGTCGATCGGGATTCCGGGGAGGTTTTTCTCGAGTCGGTTTATTGCCAGGAGATAGTCTTCCTGATCTTGTAAGAATTCCTCGATGGCGAGCCTGGCGTAATAGCTCTTGGAGCGGCCTGTATTTCTGGCAAGCTCGTCGAGGCGCTTTTCCAGGTCGGCAGGTAGTCTCAGAGCTAGCATTGTTTCACCTTCGTAGTTGCTATACAAGTATAGCAGGACAAGCTACCAAATCAAATCAGTGTCCCCAAGAGCGCCAGGGAGCCGCCAGAAGCCTTCTGGGGGGACGGCCGGTGGACTCAAGTGACCTAAAGCCATCGGTGCGGTTTTAAGAAATCCAGATGCTTCGGGTCTCTCAGGGCCGCGGACTCGATTTGGTCCAAGATCTCATCGAATTCTTTGTGATCCCAATACTGTCCCATATCCTGGTAGGGACGTTCTCACCTTCACGGTGACCTTTTTTCGACGAACCGAAACTTGGGTTTGATCTGAAGCAACTCCCATACTTCGCTTTTTCTGCACCGTGCTCGAACAAGATGCCACGCGCAACCGAATCCACATCCGCATCGTCCAGGACTGGTTAAAGAGCCGAAGCGGCTCGTGCTGAGTAGCTGAGAGCGGTTTGTCAGCGGTCGTAGACTTCGCGGCGATGGCCGATGCGGAGAACCCGAACACGATATTGCTTTTCCTCGATCGAGCAAACGACTCGGAAGGCTCCCACGCGATAGCGCCACAGGCCGGCTTTGTCTCCGCGTAGTGGTCGGGCGAAGCTTGTTGGATCTTCCGCCATCGAGACTCGTTCTCGAAGGTATCTGAAGAATGCGCCTCTGCATTGGGGGATCGAGGCGCTCGAGCTCGGCGAATGCAGCGGGATCGAAATCAATCGACCAGGCCAAGCCGCCGCTCCACCTCATCTATAGGGATTCCGGGGAGGTCTTTTTCGAGTCGGTTTATTGCCAGGAGATAGTCTTCCTGATCTTGCAGGAATTCCTCGATGGCAAGCCTCGCGTAGTAGCTTTTAGTGCGGCCGGTGTTTCTGGCGAGCTCGTCGAGGCGCTTTTCCAGGTCAGCAGGTAGTCTCAGGGCCAGCATGGCTTCACCTTCCTTGGTGCTATACAAGTATAGCAGGGTAAAAGCTACCAAATCAAATCAATGTCCCCAAGAGCGCCAGGGAGCCGCCAGAAGCCTTCTGGGGGGACGGCCGGTGGACTCGAGTGACCTAAAGCAATCGGTGCGGTTTTAAGAAATCCAGATGCTCGGGTCTCTCAGGGCTGGTTCTTGGTGCCGAAGGGGCAATTAGGCCCCCACAGGTTGCCCCACTATTGGGTATTTGGCGGGAAAGTTCCTTCTACCATCAGCGACTCGCGCAGCAAGATGTAGTCTGGGTGGTTGATAGCAGCAGCGCAACGGTCGCACGACCAACGGCGTACGACCGAAGGAGGTTGCCGTTCCACTCGAAATGTTCGTGCCAGTTTCTTGGCGGGGGTGAAAAGAGGAACCATTTCCTCGGTATCCGAATCTATGCTGGCGATGTTCGGCCCTTTGTGTGAGTTGCAGCGATAGCAACTCAAGCAGAGATTGTCGGGCTCCGTTCTCCCGCCATGTTGCCGGGCGATGATGTGATCGATAGGAAAGGTAAAGAAAGGATCTTGATCCTGATGAATGCAACAGTATTCGCAGCGATTTCTTGCCCGCTCGCGGACGAATTTCCGCAGAGCGGCGTCAATCAAGCTAGCCGGTCCTTCAGGAGTCTACGAGCTTTTGATTGAAGGATCGCGATGAAATTGCCTGCGGATACCAGTGCGTCGTACTCCTCTTGCTCAACCTTGAGAGTTGGCCTTGTTCTGACTTATGGGCCAACTCTTCAATTCGCTTTTGAACCGAGGACGACGCCCGAAGATTGATTAAACGTTGAGCCACTTCAGGGGTGAAACAGGCCCCGACCGGCTCGAGCAATTCATCCAGTACCGTATTGGCCGTACTCATAGGCCATGATAGCAAAGTCGGGTACTCAGAGGTACATAGGTACATCCGTCCCTGGACTTCTTTAACTTATTTATATTGAGTGTATCTTGGTGCCGACACGGATACCCAGCACGCGCGGGTGTACTATCCGCTGCATCCGCTGGCGGGTCAGACGCTGCGGATCGGTGAGCGTCGCCTAGGACCTCCGGCGACGTATTATTTGGTGTCGCCCGGCGGCGAGGGCTTCAGGGTACCGGTCTGGATGACGGAGCCGTCAGCCGCCAAGCTCCAGCACGAAGACACTCCGCGGCTGCATCTGCGTGCGCTGATCGAGATCGTGGGCCTGACGCGGCAGGGGTTGGAGTCGGTCGGCCTTCACGAGAAGATTCTCCTAAGCGACCAAGCAAAGGAGGGTCTCTGTGACGACCAACCGACTCCAGCTTATATTGATACCGGAACTGCGCCCAGGCGCACAACCTCTACCGCCCGAGGTTCGGAGCGAGAGCATCGAGCTGATCGCGATGATGCTCGTGCGTCTCGTTCGCGACGAGGGGAGCGACGACCCAAGGGAGGTGCCCGATGAATCCCGGTGACCAACACCGCATTGCCAAACGGCACCTCGATCGGAGCGCTATCGTCTACGTGCGGCAATCCGATCCACGTCAGGTCCGCGAGAATGCGGAGAGCACCCTTCTACAGCGGGGTTTGCGCGAAAAGGCGATCGAGATGGGATGGCCCATGCCAAAGCTCGTTGAGGATGATCTGGGCATCACGGCCAGCGGCTTTGCGGAGAGACCTGGTTTCCAGTGGATGCTGGCCCAGGTCACGATGCGTAGAGTGGGAATCATATTCTGTATTGAGGCGTCGCGCCTGTCGCGAAACTCTTCCGATTGGGCGCACCTGTTCGAGCTGTGTGGCTACTTCGACACCCTCGTCGCCGATGTACAGCAGATCTACGACGTGTCGATCCCCAACGACCGACTTGTTTTACAGATCAAAGGCACCGTAGCCGAGCTCGAGCTCAGCAGTCTACGGACTCGGCTGCGGGCGGGCGCCGAAGCCAAGGCGGCGCGAGGGGAGTTGAAGATCTTGCTGCCGCCCGGCTACGTCTACGATGCCGACGAGCAGATCGTCGTCGACCCCGACGAGCGCGTGCAACAGGCGGTGCGTTCGATGTTCGAGAAGTTCGAGCATGCAACCAGCGTTCGTCAGCTCGCGCTGAGCTACCGAGATACGCAGAGTCTTTTTCCGATCCGTAAGCCGAAAAAACGGGATGGTCTCGTGTGGGCGCTTCCCCAGCGATATGTCCTACACAAGCTTCTCAGCCATCCCATCTACGCCGGCGTCTACACCCGCGGTCGCACGCAAAGCTACGTCGACTACGCGGATGGAAAACTCGTGAAACGAACGAAGCGGATCCTGTCCCCGGATGAGTGGAAAGTATGTATAAGGGATCACCACGAGGCGTACATTTCGTGGCAGCAGTTTCAAAACAACCAGGCGAAGTTGGCCGAGGCCAGACCCCGGTGGAGCAAGGATGACAACCGTTGTGCGGTGCGAGAGGGCCGTGCGTTGCTTGCAGGCATGTTGCGTTGTGGTCAGTGCGGTCGTAAACTCCGAGTGATCTACAACCGCAAGAGCAGCGCGATGTACCACTGCGATGGCGCCGGGCCTCGTGGTACCAATCGCTGCATAGCGTTCGGCGCCAAGTACGTAGACCAAAAGCTCGGCGAGCAACTCTGTCAAACGATGGAACCTTTCGCAATCGAGGCGGCGGAGCGAGCGTTCGTGCTGGAGCAACAGGAGCGTGAACACAGCATAGAGCAGGCCCGCCTTCGTGTCGAGGCGGCACACTACGCCTCCGAGCGTGCGTTCGAACAATACGACCTGGCCGATCCAAAAAACAGGTTGGTGGTCGACAATCTCGAGAAGCGATTGAACGAGAAGTTGGCCGAAGTCCGAGCCGCGCAAGGTGAGCTCGAAAGACGCCTCGAGAAAGACCCACCGCTCACCGACGAGCAGCGGGAGCAGATGCGTCGCCTGTCGCTGGACTTTCCTCGAATCTGGAATCACCCCAACACGCCCACCACGTTGCGTAAGCAACTGCTACGCGTCGCGATCCGCGAAGTCGTGGTTCAACGTGACGGCAGTCAGCTCGCGTTCACCGTGCATTGGGCCGGCGACACGTGCACGCAACTGAGCGTCAACAAGCGTGCGACGCCCGTGGGCTCACGGACGGATCCCTCGCTCACGGCGCTGATTCAAAAACTCGCCGAGACCCTCGACGATGCAGAGATCGCGCGCATCCTCAATATGAAGAAGTTGAGCACGCCACGCGGTCTACGCTGGACAAAAGACCGCGTGCAATCGTTTCGAGCACGCAATCGCATCAAGCAGTCCAACAAGATCGAGGACTCCGACGTCATGACCGGTCAGCAAGCACGTGACTACCTCGGCATTGGGTACAACGGACTGATGGCGCTGGTCCGTCGAGATGTGATCCACACCCATCAGGTGACCGACTTCGCGCCATGGAGGATCGCGCGCGCCGAGCTCGACTCCGAGCCTGTCCGAACCTTGGTCGAGATCCTCAAGGCGACCGGGAAGCTTCCGCCTCAAGGGGGGTCCCCGCAAAACCAGCGACAACTTTTCGTTGATAAATCAACGAATTCACGAAAGGGTGCATTGTGATGCAGGTTGGTGCCGAAGGGGGGATTCGAACCCCCACGGGTCGCCCCACACGCCCCTCAAGCGTGCGTGTCTGCCAGTTCCACCACTTCGGCACTTGGCGTGGCCTTCGCGGGCGGCCGCGAGCGCGGCGCCTCTGAAGGAGCGGTCATTATAGCAAAAGATGGGAGGAAGGTTCTCCCTTTTCGCTACTGCTTCTTCTTTGCGGGCGGGGTTTCTTTGGCCTTGGTTTCTTGTCCTGGTTGCTCCTGCCCGGTTTCGATGGCTTCACCTTCACTGCTGGGCGGTTGCTCGTCGCCCGTTGGTGCCTCACCCTCGGCTGCTGGAGGTGTCTCTCCTGGGCCCGCCTCCGGCTGCTGGACCTCTGGTGCTGGGGTTTCGGGTACGACCGTACCGCCAGTCATGGCGGGCCTAAAATAGGTGAGCCCCAGTGACGTCAGCATGAACAGGATGGCTGAAACCGTCGTGATCTTTGACAAAAGTGTGGCGGTTCCCCTCGCTCCGAAGGCCGCGGAGCTGCCTCCACCACCAAAAGCACTGGCAAGGTCCTGGCCCTTGCCTTGCTGGGCCAGAACGATAAGGATGAGAAGCAGGGACACCACGATGTGGATGATGGTGAGAAAAATAGTCATGGAATTTAAGTCCTCCGCTCGAATCCGCAAATGCGGGTAAACGAAGCGGCGTCGAGACTAGCTCCTCCGACGAGAGCTCCGTCGATGTCCGCTTCAGCCATGAGTTCATCAACATTATTAGGCTTGACGCTTCCGCCGTAAAGAATGCGCACCTCTTGGGCCTCCCCGTTGCCGAAGAGGGCTCCGAGGCGACTTCGGATGGCTTGGTGCACTTCCTGTGCTTGAGCCGGGGTAGCCGTTCGTCCTGTGCCTATCGCCCAGACAGGCTCATAGGCGATGACGATCTCGGGAAGCTGGCTGGAAGCCACGTCGGCGAGTGCACCGTTGATCTGTCGATCGACGACGACAAACGTCACTCCACGGTCGCGTTCTTCTTCGGTTTCCCCGACACAAACGATGGGGGTGAGCTTGTGAGATAGGGCTGCAAGTGTCTTGCGATTGACGTTCTTGTCCGTTTCTCCGAAGTATTGACGCCGCTCGGAATGTCCGAGAATAGCGTATTGGCACCCCGCGTCTTTGAGCATCACAGGCGAGACTTCGCCGGTGTAGGCACCCTCGTTCTCCCAGTGCATATTCTGGGCAGCCAGGCCGATTTTGCTTTCAACAAGGGCCTGCCGCACCGCTGCAAGGGAGGAGTAGGGGGGAGCTACGGCAATATCGATGTCGGTCATGTCGCTGGTCGATTTAACGAGCTCCGAAGCCAAAGCTGTGGCATCGGCAATGCCTTTGTGCATCTTCCAGTTACCGGCCATGAAGGGTCTACGCATCCGTCAATACCTCGACGCCGGGAAGTTTGAGCCCGGCGAGAAATTCCAAGGAGGCACCGCCTCCAGTGGAAATGTGGGTGATGCGATCGGCAACACCCGATTTCTTGACCGCTGAAACGGAATCGCCTCCGCCGACGATGCTCGTTGCTTCGCTCGAGGCCACCGCTTCCGCTATCTCGAGAGTCCCTTTGGCAAAGGGCTCCTTTTCAAAAACACCCATGGGACCGTTCCAGACGATCATCTTGGATTGAGATACGGTGTTGCTATAGTTGGAAACCGTGTTCGGGCCGATATCGAGTCCCATCCATCCTTCGGGTATTTGGTCGATGGGTGATGTCTTGTGCTCTGCGTTTTCGTCGAAGGCTGCGGCCACGACGTGATCGCTTGGAAGCACCAACTTCTCACCGGAGCTCGCGAGGATCTCGCGGGCCAAGTCGATCTTGTCTTCTTCGACCAACGACTTCCCCGTCTCGATGCCCTGAGCGCGGAGAAACGTGTAGGCCATTCCGCCTCCAATTAATAGATGGTCCACTTTTCTCAGAAGGCTCTTGACGACTTCTATCTTGTCCGAAACCTTGGCACCGCCGAGAATCCCGGTGAAGGGATGGGGTGGTGAGGAAAGAGCCATATCGAGGTAGTGGAGCTCCTTCTCCATTAAGAAACCGGCTGCCGCCTTGGGGAAATGCTCGACCATCCCTACGGTTGAAGCATGGGCTCGATGAGCCGTCCCAAAGGCGTCGTTGACATAGAGCTCGGCCCACTCGGCAAGTGCGCCGGCGAACTCCGGCTTGTTCTCGGTCTCGCCCGGATCGAAGCGCAAGTTCTCCAAGAGAAGAACGTCACCGTCTTGGAGCTCGTCCACCTTTTTCTTGGCTTCTGGACCGACGGTTTGAGACGAGAAAGCTACGTTCTTGCCTAGGAGCTCCGAGAGGCGTTGGGCTACCGGCTCGAGACTCATCTCGGGCTTCCGCTCACCCTTGGGGCGTCCAAGATGGGACGCCAGAATCAACCGAGCCCCAGCTTCAACGGCATGCTCGATGGTGGGCAAAGCGGCTCGGATACGGGTGTCGTCTTGAACCACGCCGTCCTGGAGTGGCACGTTGAAATCCACGCGAATGAAAAGGCGCTTTCCGGTCAGATCTAACTGATTAATAGACAGTTTCTTCATGGTTCACCACAAACCAGTTAGTATAGACGCCGAATTATGCAGAGTCAATCCAACGTCGGCTTCGCTTTTCAGGCCGAGATTGCTGACTTCTGCCGGCGTCCGGCCGGCTGGCGTCTGCTAGGTCAAGGCGGCGTCTCGGTTACCGTTGCGGCGCTTCAAACGCGCCATACCGAATCCTGTCTCGTGATTCCGAAACCACTATCGCTAGACGCTCTTCTACCGAATCGACCAACATATGGTTGGCCTGCCTTGATTCCGCCCACCTTTTCGGCATATACTCACGACGACAACTAGACGGACCCGAGGCTCGGGTGCCTCTACAGGGTAAAAGGGAATGGGGTGCGAATCCCCAACGGCCCACGCCACTGTGATTGGAGAGCCGGACGCCAAGACCTGGTTTTAGGAAAACCGGGAAGCCACTTTCTCGATGTTGAGGAGGGAAGGCGAGGCGACGGCGCCAGATCCGCAAGTCAGGAAACCTGCCCGAGCCTAGAAGTCGGAGAACTCTTCGCTGGGAAGAGTCCGGTTTCCTTGGCAGGAACAACCAGACTCCTCATTCTTCTCCGAAGGACGAGGAGTTTTTTGTTTTTCCGGCACGCTCAGCGCACCTGCCCGAGACCCCACTCCGCGAGTCCGCTCGTTCGGTTGGACGCGCCATGCCGTCCAGTGGGAGGTGCACATGCGAACCATACTCATTGGTGGATTTCTCGCCTTTTCTCTTTTGCCCGTCGCCTTCGCCCAGGGCACTGGTCCGGCTCAGGTGAGCGTCAAGATAGCCGATCCTCAAGGTGCGGGCGTCGTCGGAGCGACGATCAGACTCTATTCGCGTGATCAACGGGTGCGTCTCGTGGCGCGAACCGACGCCACCGGTCGTTATCGCTTCGAGCAACTGTCCCCAGGCGAATACTTGATCGATGCAGAAGCTCCGGGATTCGCGCGCGCCGGGGCTGGGAGCATCCGCTTGGAGGCTGGTGAGAGCCGTGAGCTCGAGCTGACCTTGGACATTGCCGCTTTTCGAGAAGAGGTCGTGGTGACGGCATCCGGTACGGTCCAGACCGTGGATGAAATCTCCAAGGCCGTGACCAATGTAGATATGTCGGAGATCGACGAGCGAGACGAGTTCGCCATCCCGGATGCACTGCGCACCGTTCCGGGATTGAGAGTCCAGCAGCTTGGAGGGCCTGGAGCGTTCGTTTCCATAAAAACTCGTGGTCTTCGCAACGAGGATACGGCGATCTTGCTTGATGGTATGCGGTTTCGAGACGTGGCGGCACCGCAGGGAGATGCCACGGCGTTTCTTCAGGATCTGGTCGTGACGGATCTCGATCGCGTTGAGGTTCTTAGGGGCTCTAGTTCTTCCTTATATGGAACGAACGCTATTGGAGGAGTCATCAACATCGTCAGTCGTGATGGAGGCGGCCGTCCCAGAGGGAGTCTCTTTACGGAAGGTGGCTCTATGGGCTTCTTCAGGGCCCGCGGCCAAACGAGTGGCGGAACCGACGGCGATCGGCTCACCTACAGCGCCGGCGTGAGCTACTTGAACGTGGCGAGAGGTGTGGATGGAGACGACGCAGCTCGAAACACCAGCGGACAGGGAAGAGTGAACTTCCGCTTGACGCCGGACGCGAATTTGTCGGCACGGTTCTACGCCTCAGATGCCTCGGTCATGTTGAATGAGAACCCGCAGACGGTCGGCGCGATTCCGCCGGTGGGTGTCATCGATGCGGAGCCACTGTCCTCCGAGGAGCTCGAACGTTACGAGTCGGGAACCCCCATCGAGGATCTCAATCTCGATGGAGCCAACTTCATCCCCTCGGCCAATGACCCCGATAACGATCAAGACTCCGTTTTCGTATCGATGCTGGTGAGCTTCGAGCAGCGCCCTCGAGATCGGTTTGGATACTCCATTCGTTATCACGGCTTATCGACGGATCGCACGCTAAATGATGGTCCGCGGGGCGTCACGTTCTTCGAGCCCATCGCAGCATCCCGCTCGGACTTCAACGGCCAAATTCATACACTCAATGCCCGCGCGGATATCGGAGGAGGGGCTCATCACTTCGTCACGGCGGGCTATGAGCTCGAGAATGAGAGCTTCTTTAGCCGCGCGGCTGACGGCTTCACGGAATCGGACGTGGAGGTGAGCCAGCGAAGCCACACCTTCGTCATTCAAGATCAAGTGCGCCTCATGGCAGGAGCTCTGCAGCTCTCGGGGGCCTTTCGGACACAGCTCTTCCATCTCGGCGATCCGGTATTTTCGCCTCCTGAGGGCTCCCCTTATCAAGGCGTCGAGCTCGATTCGCCACACAACGCCTACACGGGTGACGGCTCGGCGGCGTATTTTTTCCGAGATTCGGGCACGAAAGTCCGTGCCCACGTTGGAAACGGCTACCGTGCTCCATCCCTCTATGAACGCTTTGGTGCGTTCTTCAGTTCTTTTGGCTATTCGAACTATGGCGATCCACGTTTGGAGCCCGAGAGCTCTGTTGCCTTCGACGCGGGGCTGGATCAGGATTTCGCCAATCAGCAGGCACGAGTTTCGGCCACGTTCTTCTACACCCGCCTGAGAAAAATCATCATTTTCGACTTTTCGGGCGCCATTGACCCGGCGACGGATCCCTTCGGCCGTTTTGGAGGCTACCGACGTGTGGACGGGGGCAGGGCGCAGGGACTGGAACTCAGTGCCACCGCGGCGAGGGGTGGGCTCAGGTTAGGTGCCTCTTATACGTTTACGGATGCCGAGCCCCCGACTGAGGGTTTCGACGAATTGGTCCAGGCCTACGGTATTCCCAGGCACCAGTTCACGATTGTGGCCACGCAACGGATAGGGAAGAACCTGTACGTCAACGCCGATTTGGCCTTGTCCGATAGCTATCTAGCTCCCGTTTTCGATACGGCCACTTTCGCCTCCCGAGCCTATCGTTTCGACGGCATTCGAAAGGCCGACTTGGGCGCGAGCTATACCTGGAGTCTGTCCCGTGGCGGAAATCTGAGGTTTTTCGCCAAGGTGGACAACCTATTCGATCAGGATTACTACGAGAACGGTTTTCGCACCGTGCGGCGGATGGGTTATGGGGGAGTGGCTTTTGAGTTTTAATAAGTACTCAAGTACTCAAGTACCCGAGTACTCGAGAATCCTGTTCCCGCTACTTTTTCTCTTGATGGGAGGGGTGGCGTTTGAGTTTTAGTCAGTACTCAAGAACTCGAGAACTCAAGAACTCGAGAATCTTAGTATCACTACTTTCTCTCGTCCTCGGAGGTGTACCGTGTGCTCAGGGGCAAGTGGAGTCGCCTCCAGAAAGGATAGTCTCGCTGTCACCGAGCATTACGGAGATCCTTCATGGCATTGGGGCGTTCGATCGTGTCGTTGCCGTGTCGGATTACTGCGAATATCCGCCCGAGGTGGAGAAGCTACCGAGAGTGGGCGCTTGGATGAATACCAACATCGAGCAAGTGGCGTCACTCGAGCCTGATTTGATCATCATGAATGATGCCCAAGCCCCCTTCATCCAAGACCGGCTCGATTCCCTGGGTTTGGCGAGCTTGGTGGTTCCGAGTCAAACGCTCGCGGATATCTTCGAAGCGATAGAGACGATCGGCCTGGCGGTGTCGAACGGTGAGGAAGCCAAGGCATTGGCGAATGAAACGCGAGCCGTCCTCGAAGAGGTCCGAGAAGAAACCAAGGACCTGCCACGGCCTCGCGTCCTTACCGTTGTGGACCGGTTGCCCGGTACTTTGAGAGACCTCTACGTTGCCACGCAAGGAAGCTACCTCACCGAGGTCATCGAGATCGCAGGGGGAGTGCCTATCGCACCGGATGCGGCGATGGGTTACACCAGGATCTCGACGGAAGCGGTGATCGCTTACGACCCGGATGTCATCTTGGATATTGCGCAGACCGTGAGTGATTCCGTGACACTACTCCGGGGAAGCGGGCTGGAAGAAGATGCTATCGCGGTCTGGAACGAGCTTTCCGATGTGAAGGCCGTCCGGAACGAACGCGTCTATCCGCTCAGCAACAAACTCATCGTTCATCCGTCGCAGTTCGTTCGGGACTCGGTTCTCCGTATCGCAAGAATTCTTCATCCCGAGGTGTTCGAGAACTGATGAGCAACGTGGAATCCTCGCCGAAGCTTCTCGAGTCATGTGACGTCAGCTATGAGTATGTTCCGGGAGTGCCCGTCGTTGATGGCGTATCTCTTTCCGTTGCTCGAGGGTCCTTCTCGGCTCTCATCGGTCCCAATGGATGCGGCAAGTCGACGCTTCTGCGCCTCCTCGCCGGTGTTCTCGAGCCTCGCGATGGTCGAGTATTGTTTGATGGGGAACCGACGAGATCCATCGAGCGGCGGCGACTCGCAACCCGGATCGCTTACGTGCCGCAGAGCCAAGCGAACGTGTTTCCTTTTACGGCTCTGGAAGTGGTTCTGACGGGACGAAGTCCCTACACCTCGCGGTTTCGTTTCGAGAACGAGCACGATCGCTCGGTGGCGCTCGATGCCCTCGATGCCGTTGATGCGCGGCATGTGGCAACGAGACCCATCACCGAGCTTTCCGGAGGAGAGCGACAACTCGTATCGGTTGCCAGGGCCCTGGCTCAAGAGGCCGACTGCCTTCTGCTGGATGAGCCGGCCGCGTCACTCGATTTGAAGCACCGTGCTCAGCTCTTTCGTGTACTTCGACGGCTCAAGGAAGAACGGCGACTGACCGTTTTGGTCGTGACGCACGATCTGCTGCTCGTCGATCCTTCGTTTGACACTCTGTTCGGTATGCGTGGCGGGAAGCTGGTTGCCGAGGGAGCTCCATCCGAGGTGCTTCAAGAAGACAACCTCGTTCGAATTTACGACGACAGGCATGTCCGAACTCATCGTGTGAACGGTCGAACCTTTGTGTGGTCGGATTGGTAATGCCAACGGAAGAAAGACCAGCCGTCTTGCCGGGACGAGTCGCGGCGACCTTCAGCCGTTTGTGGCGAGCCTCGCTTTTTCTAGTCGCCATCATGGGCATTGTTGCATTCGTGGCGCTATTCGTCGGCTATGAGACGATTGGCATCAGCGAGCTCAGGACCAGCGAATCCGCACGCACCATCTTTTTTCAAATTCGCCTCCCACGAGTTCTTCTGGGTATTCTCGTCGGGGCTTCTCTCGGGGCGGTGGGAGCCGCCCTTCAGGCTTTGTTCCGGAATCCTTTGGCGGAACCCTTCACTTTGGGCGTCTCGGGAGGGGGAGCTCTTGGGGCGACTCTCGGCATTGCATTGGGCTTAGGGGCAAAGGTGGGAGGAGTCCCACTAGTCTTTGTGACGGCTTTCTTGGGTGCCGGTGCCGCCGTTTTTGTTGTCTACCGTTTGGCACTGACCGGTACCATCGTGTTACCCGGGGCGCTTCTTCTCGCGGGTGTTGTTCTCAACCTGATCGCCGGTGCGGGAGTGATAGTGATCCAGTACCTCACGGATTACACGCGGGCTCTTCAGATCTTGCGCTGGATGATTGGGAGCTTGGATGTGGTCGGCTACGGTCTCATTTGGCGCATGCTCTTCTTTCTCGTTCCGGGCCTGTTGTTGTTGTTAGCCATGACACGAGACCTCCATTTGTTAGCGGTCGATGAGGAAACAGCCGCCAGTCTAGGAGTGGATGTCCGTCGTGTGGAGAGAATGGTCTACGTTGCTTCGAGTCTAGTCGTGGGAGTGACTGTGGCCATTGCCGGTCCTATTGGCTTCGTCGGTCTCGTGGTTCCCCACGCTGTGAGACGAATGTTCGGTGAGGATGTTCGTTTGGTCCTGCCGATGTCGCTTTTGCTCGGAGCCGCTTTTCTCGTCGCCGCCGATACCGTTGCGCGGACGGCACTCGGAGCGAGTGAGCTTCCGGTAGGTGCCGTAACGGGGATCCTGGGTGGCCCGATGTTCTTGTTATTGTTGAGCAAACAGAAGCGCTACTCCGCGCTGTGATTGCTCCTTTACCCGCCTGCGTCAGTTGAATGTGATGACTTCACCCGTCAGTTTCTTCTTGTCGAAGAAAATGGGAGTGGGAACGAAGATGACTCCCGAGCTTTTCGATTCGGGGCCCAGGATGACGGCATCCCCGCCGAGTTGAGCCGCCTCGACAAGCAACTCCTCGCGTAGAGCATCGAAACCCTTGAGTGCCCCCTCGAAGCTCGATTCGATCACCGCAATGACGGTGTAGGGCTCCTTCGGCACCTCGAGGAGCACCGAGATCGACTCTGGCTCACGGATCGGGCGTTCAATTTCGTCCCATTGCTGCACGTTGACTTTGACGCAGCCGAAGGCGAGAAGACAAATGACGATTCGAAGCACTGACCTCATGGGCACCTCCGATGTGCGCGGGCACGTGGGGCCTGCCGACCGGTCCGCGTGAGACACTCTATATTGAAGCTACCGCCCTCCCGTTTGGAGATCAATGAGTCGGACACTTCAGTTCTTCGGTGTATTTGGATTAGATGTGTTTCCCTAGTGGTTTCGGGGTCTGTGATGTGAACCAAGACCCCGTCCTGCTCGCACAGACTTGTAGAGCCTGAAAAGGGCTATCTATGGAAGCGCTTTGGCCACGAGCGTTGGTTTAGCCCCTCCGACGATCCGGCTCGAGCCAAGACCGCACCCCGAGGCGTTTGATCGACGGCAGCCATGCTTGTACTCTCTCCGGAGAAACCGGTAAGCGCAGGAATGTCGATGGAGTTGAAGCGATGGATGAAGCGGTAACAAAGAGCCTAAATGAAGCCCTGACGGACGTCATGACTCGCTTTCGCAATTTCTTTTTGGCGCACATGAATGAGGATCATGTGCCCTTTCGCCACCGGAAGGACTTTACGGCTCCATTGGTCACAGTAATGGGACATACCTACGGTGCTCGCGTTGTTGAGAAAGCGGCCTCCAGAGGACGGGTCAGTCTGGCGGTGGAGGTCAGCGCCAATGTCTATGACGATGAGTTCGAACTGGAGCGGTTCGAGTCGACCATAGAGGGCGCCCACCAACCCGACCGGCTAAAGAAGACCATCGAGAACTTTTTGTCACCCGAAGATCCGGACTACGTCGAAAAGGATGGAGGTACACTGCTGCCATCCTTGTTTTCTTGTGATTTTCATCGCGATCTAGAGTTGACTCGAAAAGAAAAGGAATCGCCCAGCAAGGTGACCGGCCGACTCGTCGACATCGTTCTCAGTATGAAATATTGGATCCAACCCGATCAGCTGGATCGCCTATCCGGCGATCTTCTCCTGTTCAAGTCCGCTGTCTATTTCTACTGTTTGAGAAGCTTCGTTATCGCCTACCACGAGAGTCTGATATCCGAGTGAATCGGGCAATAGATACGCTGTTGGACGGTCTTTCACCTCTTCCGTAGAGCAGAGGAGACTCCGGATAGCTGATGGAGTCAAAAGGCGTATACTGCCTACATCATGCCACGGCTCGATCTCATTGCCACGTCGACCTTCGGACTCGAAGCGGTCGTGGTAAGGGAACTACAGGCCCTCGGGTACGAGGCGAGAGTCGATCAACCCGGTCGAATTCTCTTTCATGGTGACGACCTGGCCATCGCTCGCGCCAATTTGTGGCTGCGGTGCTCGGATCGCGTTCTGCTGAGAATGGGCGTGTTCGACGCCCACGACTTCGGGGCCCTATTCGATCAGACGTTCGCCTTGCCTTGGGAAAAATGGCTGCCGTCGGATGCGGTCTTTCCCGTCACCGGTCGTTCGACAAAGTCGCAGCTATCGAGCGTACCTGCCTGCCAGAAGATCGTGAAGAAAGCCGTGGTCGAAAAACTTCGGGCGGGTCACCGAGTGGAGCAGCTTCCGGAGAGCGGGGCGGCGTTTCGGATCGAGATTGCCTTGCTCGAAGATCGGGCCACACTAACGCTCGACACGAGTGGCGCCGGGCTTCACAAAAGGGGTTACCGCACACTCTCGGGTGCGACACCTCTCAAGGAGACTCTGGCTGCCGGGATGCT
The DNA here is from genome assembly GCA_963697355.1 of uncultured Acidobacteriota bacterium. Lineage (GTDB taxonomy): Bacteria > Acidobacteriota > Vicinamibacteria > Marinacidobacterales > DATDRI01 > CAVONV01. The sequence continues at coordinate 153,449 of CAVONV010000007.1, read as the reverse complement.
CTCCCTGACCTTCTGGAAACCTGAACGCCCTTTGCTCGATCCGTTTTGCGGCACGGGGACGATTCCTATCGAAGCCGCTTTGATGGGTCGAAACCTTGCTCCTGGACTTCGTCGGACCTTTGCGGCGGAAGACTGGCCTGCTCTCAATAAACAACTGTGGCAACGGGCACGTGAGGAGGCTCGTGACCTTGCGACGCCGGACGCAAAGTTGCACATCGCCGGAAGCGATATCGATCATGAGACCATCGGACTTGCCCGGTATCATGCCCGCCAAGCTGGGGTAGCCGACACCATCCGTTTCGAACGGCGAGCCTTCGCCGAGGTCGGAAGCGACGCCGAATACGGGTGTTTGATCGCCAATCCTCCATACGGAGATCGCACCAACGACTGGGAACGAGTGCAGAGTCTCTACCGCGAGATACCTGAGGTTTTGAGGCGTTTCCCCACCTGGTCTCACTACATTTTGACCTCACATCGAGATTTCGAAGAGATCGTCGGACAAGAGGCGGACCGGCGAAGGAAGCTTTACAACGGCCGCATCGCATGTACCTATTTTCAGTATCACGGGCCACGTCCAGGCAACGAGGAAGGCCCATCTGCGGTCGAGCCGGCGTTCGGCGGCCTCTCGGAAAAGGCATTGCAGCAGGCCGATCTCTTTCGCAATCGGTTGGCCAAGCGCGCGCGCCATCTGCGCCGATGGCCGAAACGTGGGATTACTTGTTACCGTCTCTATGAGAAAGATATCAAAGAAGTTCCTCTCATCGTGGATCGCTACGGGGACCATCTGCATCTGAGTGAAATCGTCTATCCGAAAATGAGAACGCCGGCCGAACAGGCGGATTGGCTGGACCACATGGCCCGGACCGCGGCTGAAGTCATGGAGATCGATGTCTCACGCGTCTTCGTCAAGCGCCGCGAACGCCAGCGCGGTACGACGCAGCACAACCGCATTTCACGAGAAACGAAAGAGCTCATCGTGGAAGAGGGCGGCTTGCGCTTCTTGGTCAACATTTCCGACTACATCGATACGGGGCTTTTCTTGGACCACCGCATCACGCGCGGCATGGTGCGAGAGGCGGCGCAAGGTAAGCGTTTCCTTAATCTTTTCTCCTATACGGGGACGTTCACGGTCTATGCGGCGGCGGGCGGCGCTCGGTCGGGGACGTCGGTGGACCTGTCCAAGACCTATCTTGAATGGGGAAAGAGAAACTTGGAGCTAAACGGGCTGAAGGACTTCAAACACAAAATCGAGAGGATGGACGCGAGGCACTTTCTCGATGCGCATCCTTCGCGTCCCACTTACGATCTGGCCGTGGTGGACCCACCGACGTTCTCCAACAGCAAGAAACTCGAGCACGACTGGGATATCCAGCGAGACCACGTAGCGCTTCTCAATCGTGTGCTGAAGCTCATGACGCCGGGCGGGGTGATTTTCTTCTCGACGAATTTCCGTCGTTTCAATTTGGCCGATGGTGATATTGGGGCCCATACCATCGAGGACATCACGCCGAAGACGATCCCGCCCGATTTCCGCAACAGGAAGGCCCACCGTTGCTGGAGAATCGTGCGGGGTTGATGGAAAACAAGGGAAGCTCCGATGAACCAGGGGGTTCATCCGAAACCATGAAGTTGGCGAAGCCGAAACTCTAGATCGAGCCCGCTACTAACGGAGCCGAGAACCTTCTTCCGAGCCCGCGCCCGTTCCCCCGCCCGAGCCCGATTGACTGAAATCAACGACCGTTCAACAAATCTGCGGGTTGTTAATTCGGGCTGGGGCACGGGCACGGGCTCGGAACACCGCAAGAATGAGGGAACAGCGTTCGCTCAATCAGGGGTGATATCGAATCTTCATGTCAGGTCCCTTTTTTGTTTTTTCCATCGAAAAAATGGACCTGAACACTGTTTTCCGTCGGTCATTTCTTGCCCTTCAGGAGATCACCGAGACCCGCAAAGGGTTTGTAAGTAGAAGTCGGCGCTTGTTCGCCTCCCGGCGTCGGTCCGTCATACCATGCTGCATCCGCATAGCGTGAGTGCTCGTTGTCGTGACAGTAGAGGCACAGCAGCTCCCAGTTGCTGCCGTCGGGTGGATTGTTGTCGTGGTCGTGGTCTTTGTGATGGACGGTGAGCTCACGAAGCTTCTTGCCTTCGAACTCGCGCCCGCACCGTCCGCAGATCCAGGGGTATATCTTGAGTGCTTGCTCCCGATAGGACTTCTCCCGGCGCTCCCGGTTGCGCCGCGCCTCGGCGGTGATTTCGTGAATCTCGTCGTCGTTTCGCGTCTTATCTGGTGACATCTACGCATCCTCCATCGTGCCGTTTGCGATGAGTCTAGGTTGAGCTTAACTCGTCGGAAAGCGACTTTCCAGGCGCCAATTTTCCGCGGATGTCTGGAGGCGCTACCACTTCGACGATTTCGACGTTATCATCTGTGTCGAAATATAGGGTCGCTCAGCCGTGACCGGTTAATTGTTCAGCTGATTAGGGGGAGCAAACCGATGAAGAGACTCACCTGGCATTTCGTTTTTATGTGCGCTGTCGCCTCGGTCGTCACCCGACCCGTCGCCGCGCAGGACGATGAGAGTTTGATGAAGAAGCTCGAGGCTGTGGCTATCATCGAACAAAAAGTCATGGTGCCCATGCGGGACGGCATCCGTCTTGCCACAGATATCTATCGCCCGGCGAACAGCACGGGACCGGTACCGACGATATTTGTAAGGACGCCTTACAACTTCAATTCATATCGCGATGGTGTTCCCCAACTGCGGCAGGCCCGATCGGCCTATGAAGCGGTCATGCGAGGATACGCCTACGTCTATCAGAACGAACGAGGACGGTTCTTCTCGGAGGGTGAATGGGACATTCTCGGCCCGCCGAAGACCGACGGTTATGACGCACTCACCTGGATCTCAGAGCAGCCATGGTCCAACGGCAAAGTGGGAACGATCGGATGCTCTTCGACGGCGGAGTGGCAGATGGGGCTGGCGGCCTTGGATCACCCCGCTCACGCCGCAATGATTCCACAGGGCTTCGGTGCGGGTGTGGGCCGCGTCGGTAATTTTTACGAGCAAGGCAATTGGTATCGCGGTGGAGCGGAACAGATGCTGTTCTTTACGTGGCTCTACGGTGTCCAGAACACGCAGAGGCCGATGTTTCCTAAAGATATTGCCCGCGAGGATATGGTGCGGTTGTCGAGATACTTCGATTTGGCACCCGAAATGCCGAGCGTGGACTGGTCCAAGGCGCTGTGGCATCTCCCGGTAGAGGACATCATGCGGAACGTTGATGGGCCGAAGGGGATCTTTGCTGATCCGGCGCCCGTTGCCACCGGGGGTCGAATGATCCAGAGAGCTCCCGACGACCCGGCCTGGTACAAGGGCGGCCTCTACCATGACGACGAGCCCTTTGGCGTTCCCAGCCTATGGTGGATGTCATGGTATGACGTTTCCGTCGGTCCCAACCTCGCTCTCTTCAATCACGTGGCCGCGAACGCGGAGGATCCTGAAGTTGCCAGCAATCAATTCGCGCTGGTTGCTCCGGTGACTCACTGTGGCTTCCTTCGCACCAAGGAAGAGACGATCGTGGGTGAGCGCAATATGGGCGACGCTCGTTTCGATTACGAAGCCTTGACCTATGGCTGGTTCGATTACTGGCTAAAGGGCGAAAAGAACGGGATCCTCGAGAAGACGCCGAAGGTTCAGTACTACTTGATGGGAAAGAACGAATGGCGATCCTCATCGACATGGCCCCCTGAAGGTGCCGATATGGTGACCTACTATATCGATAGTGGCGGCAAGGCGAACAGCCTCTTCGGTGACGGAAGACTGACGTTAGATGAGCCCGGCTCAGACGAGCGTGCCGACGCTTTTACTTACGATCCGTTCAATCCCGTTGTCTCTTATGGCGGAAACGTCTGCTGCACCGGCAACGCCATCACGGCCGGCTCGTTTGACCAGAGGAAAATGGAAGCGCGCCAGGACATTCTCGTCTATACCACTGATCCTCTCGAGCAAGGGGTGGAGGTCAGCGGGACGATTGAGGTCACGCTCTTTGTCTCGTCAGATGTGAAGGATACGGATTTCACCGTCAAGTTGGTCGACGTCTATCCCGATGGCAGAGCCTACAATCTGGATGAGACAATCCTACGTGCCCGCTATCGCGAAGGGTACGACAAGCAGGTCTTCATGGAAAAAGACAAAGTTTACGAGCTGACGATTAGCCCCATGTCGACCAGCAATTACTTCGATGCGGGGCACCGCATTCGGATCGAAGTTTCGAGCAGCAATTTTCCGAGGTTTACCCGCAACCTCAACACGGGCGGGAACAACTATGACGAGACCGAAGGGATCGTGGCGCACAACAAGGTGCACCACTCTCGAAATTACCCTTCCAAGATCAAATTGCCGATAGTGAAGTAGTCCATCAGGGTTTTCCGAGCATTCGGGGCCCGCGCAAGAGTGGGGAATTATTCTTGCGCGGGCCCCAAGTGATAATAAGGCTCGAGGGTCTGTAGTCGGCTGTCGTCGGTAGGATAGCCGACGGTGAAGTGGTACAGGCTCTGGTAGGTGGCGTCGGTCAGTCCCAACAGTTTGTGCATTTCGTCATCGAAGAAACAGCCGATCCCAGTTCCTCGTAAACCATGGGCCTCGGCTTCGAGGTAGAGGACCTGTCCGACCAATCCTGTTTCCCAAAACAAACGCGGGTAGGCCCATGGCGATTCTTCGACGAGGGGGCGAAATCGCGTGAGCATTCCGAGCGAGAACGCACTGGCGCCCGCAATTTCCTGATGGCAGCTGATCCTCATGGCCTGCTCGCGAAAATCTCCGTGACGTAGCAGGTAAAGCGGGAAGTCTCGTTCCACGGGCTCCCACGAAAAGTCTTTGGCGAGCAACGACTGAAGCTCGTCCCTCTGCCGAGCATTCCTCACGAGTAGGTATAGGCCGCTGTCCAGGCCCACCAAATTATGAATGAAGAGCGCGAGGTGGACCTGTGGCTCGAAAGGGAATCCGTCGAAAGGGGCATATCCAAGAGGAAGAGCACGTTCCATCATGTTGAGAAACGTCTCCCGGTCCATCACGCTTTTTTGGAAGTCATATCCTTGGGCGCTCCGACGGCGACGGATGATGGCATCGGCGGAAAGAGACGAGTCCGCGGAATGGGTCCAGTGCGTCGTTTCAGATTCGATGCGCTCACTCGGCTGTCCGGGGGAGCGCGTGGCGTTGGAAACGGATTCGATGACATCCCACGAAGCGTGGTTTGTGCTGAGTTGGTTGGGCGCTGCCTCGAAATCAAGCCCCTTACATGATTGCAGGAGAGCTTCAACGGTGCCCAGAGATGGTGCTTTGCCACCTATCCAACAGCAACAATCGGCATGTTCCTCTTCCGACTCGGGCCAGGAGACTCGGTCCAATCCCAAGGCTTCATCGAGAGATCGACTCGATACCGAGGCCACGAGGGCGGAGGACCATCCCTGGAGACTCGCAGAGAAACCAAGCGCTGCAAGGGCATGGCCGACATCGTGGTTGCAGTAACGAAAGGCTCGTTCTCCATATTTCCACGCTTCCCGCCAGTAAATGCTCGTCAATACCACACCGAATCCACCCACTGAGGAGAGGTCTCCCGCGGTTGCCTCATCGAGTGTCGATCTGACTTCGAGGCCGTGAAGCAAAGGACTGTAGTGCGCTAGACAGGCGGGAATGCCTTTTGTTTCGGGAAGGATCAAGTAGCATTCAGTGGGATGGAGATTGCCGCTCGAAGGATTCACCCGGAGAGACCATTGGGAGGAACCGTATTTTTTCCAGGCAGAGAGGGCGAGACTCAATTCGAGGAAGGCCGCGATCGATTCGAGGCCAATCGGCTCGGCCGCCCGCCGCCTCTTGTACAGCTCATGATAATCTCGTTCCCCGTCCTTGCTGATAAGTGGGAGTTGGATGTGTCTCGAGCCTTCATAGAATCGAAATGGATTGGGCTGGTTGTCCCAGTCCATATAGCCGAGCGATCGAGCATTTCGATGCAAATGGTGTTTGGTACGCTCGTGGTACTCGAAAACTGTGGAGGCGTCTTTGTTTGAATTTTCGGCCATCAGTATCTCTCGTCGTCCGCCTAGAGAGATTACCTTGGAACCGGAAATCTGCCAATTGCGCGACAAACGAGTAACAGTTCACGGAGGAGACTCGTCTTTACCGGGTCTCCTCCTCGTCCCTTTCTCTCTTCTCCTCCGTTTTCACCGTCGGAAAGTAAGGATCTTTAGTGCTCATCATTTGAACTCGCCAAGGATACTGCCCGGATTTCTTCAAGTAGTAGTAGCCGATGGTGAGCGCTAGGATGACCGCGGCGATGCCGATCAAAGCCAACGGCTCCATTGTTTTGTAATCCAAGTCGATGACGTGGCGGGCAATCCCAATCATCGCGACCAAGAACACGATCTCGACCCGAATCGAGTCATCGAGTAAGTAGACTTTGATGGTCTCCATCAACTCGATGCCAATCAAAATCAAGAGGAAAAATCCAAAGATATTGTGGAGCTCATTTAGGGTTAGCAATTGCGGGTCGGCAGGGTCGTTGGGGCCGAGGCTCGTTACGGTCATGACCAGCATTTCATAGATGGCCGTACCCACGACGGCCATCATCATTAGGAGCAAGAGGATCACGACGATCCGCTCAAAAATATGAAGGACTCTGAGCACTAACTTGTTCGTCTTATGGTCAAATGGCGTGTGAATGGGCATCGCTTTGTTCCTCAACGGGTTACGCGCACCTGCGCTTTGACAGAATCTAACACAATTGGGGGCGGCTAGGAACGGCTTCCGTGGTGCAGGCTGTTGTCGGCTCAGTTTCTTTCTGCAGACGATCCCCCGGATGAAAGCCAATTTGGTTCGGTCCTTCACGTTCAGAGCTCCAAAAGTGAGGCCGAGCCGCTGATGATGGGTTGAACATCATCGACGACCCGGCCTTTGCTTCGCCTGCCTTGCGATTGGGTTGGGTCAGTGCCCTAGCTGCTTTCGGACGAGGTCGTGCAGTTGGATAGCAGCATTGGCTTTTTCCGAATGCGTGCTCCGGGGTTTTGGGACTGAGCTCAGACGTTGCACTACGGCGAATCGAGTCGTCTGCAGATCCAGGCACATGCAACAAAGGACCCGTTGCTCTCCGGCGACGTCATCCAAACCGACAAGCTCCCCTTCGAGGAGACGCGACCCGCATCGGGAGCAACGAGACGCGGCTGTGATGTTTCTCATCGGACCGTCCTCCTTATCCCTCCATACCCAGAGAGACGATTTTTTTCCTGATTACCTCCCCTCAGGCACCCTAAAAACTGAAAAAAGATATGTCCTTCACCACCGTCGAGAGGAGCGAGTTTCTCATGCGTTTTCTTTCATCCTGTCGCAAATAGTAGAATTCCAATGCGAATCAACACTTTTGAGCCAGCAGGAGATAATTCATGAACCTAGCCCAATTCCCGCGCAGACACTACACCGAAGGCTGGACGCCCCTGGAGAAGCTCTCCAGGCTCACCGCCGAGCTCGGAGGTCCAGACATCTACATGAAAAGAGACGATCTCCTCGGCGGTGCCGGAGGTGGAAACAAGACGCGAAAGCTCGAGTTTCTGGTCGCCGATGCTCTCCGTGAGGGGGCCGACACGCTGGTTACCTGTGGGGCCGTTCAATCCAACCACTGCCGATTGACCTTGGCAGCGGCCGTAAGGGAGGGCCTGCGGTGTCGCTTGGTCCTCGAGGAACGCGTTCCCGGCTCCTATGACCCGAATGCGAGCGGCAACAATTTTCTGTTTCGCTTGATGGGTGTGGAGCAGATCAAGGTCGTTCCGGGCGGATCCAATATGATGGAAGAGATGCAAAAGGTCGCTGACGACTTGGCGAATGAGGGTCGAAAGGCCTACGTGATACCAGGTGGCGGCTCTAACCCCATTGGTGCCACAGGATACGTGGCCTGCGCGGAAGAGATCCTGTCCCAGACCTTTCTGCGGGGGCTCAACGTGGACCGTCTGGTCACGGCAAGTGGAAGCGGAGGGACCCACGCAGGGCTGGTAGCGGGCCTGGTGGGTAACAACGCCGGTATTCCCGTGGTCGGGATCAACGTCAGCCGTCCGAAGGATACCCAAGAAGAGCTGATCTACGGTCTTGCCGAGAAAACAGCGGAGCACGTGGGAATACGCACCGGGATCCCACGAGACGCCATCTTGTGCTTTGGCGACTACGTTGGGCCGGGATATTCGTTGCCCACCGCTGGGATGACCGAGGCCGTGCAAATGCTGGCGCGCATCGAGGGCATACTCATGGATCCCGTTTACACGGGTAAGGCCATGGCGGGGTTCATCGACCTGGTCCGGAAGAAGTTCTTTCGCAAAGGAGAAAAGGTGCTCTTCCTCCACACGGGCGGTTCACCTGCGTTGTACCACTACATGGACGCCGTTTTGGGGTAGGGCTTCTATTGGAAAACGTGGCGGTCCCTAGGGATGGGGCCGCCCCTTTCTTGCGTTTGGCTCCTACCGGGCTGTTCTCTGCAGGCGGCGACTGCGCGGCTAGTTGACTTTTTCCATATAGTTGCCGTGTCGCTGCATACGCACGACGTGGCCGCCCTCATCGAGCTCGAAAACGACTTCCTCGCCAAGCTCCTCATCGCTACGGATGCGTCGAAAAACGTGACCTTCGATGTGTTTCAGTTTTGATAGGTCCTCGAGGGGTTCACTCGAGCCGGGCGAGAACGTGGCGAGGCCACCTTCCCAGCTCACCACGGCAGACTCGCCCCAAAAGGATCGATAAAGGCCCGTGTATTTTTCGAGCTCCGGGGGTGTGGCTTTGGCCTCGTCAGGGGACTCCAGGGCTTTGGCAATGGCCGGTCCAACGATTTTGTAAGCCTGGTGCGTGTACTTTCGAGTGTTGACTCCCATCGCGTTGGTCAAAAAAACCGTGGCGACCTTGTCCTTTGGACTCAATTGAAGTTGGCTGCGGAACCCGGGACAGCTTCCGCCATGTCCAACGAACGTGTGGTCGTCCACCCGTGAGACGGAAAAACCCAGGCCCCATGTCGTATCCCAATCGGGATCGATCCAATGGACGCGATGCATCTCGCGCAACGTATTGGCCTCGAGAACTTCTTCGCCACCTTTATCCAGGAGTCGAAACTGCCACGATGCAAACTTGGCGAGGTCGGTTGCGGTGGAAGCAAAACCCGCGGCGGGAGCAATCCCCCGCGCTTGGAAGAACGGCACTTCTTGACGATTGCCTTTCCGCGGAAAAACGCCATATCCGGTGGCAAAGCGCTTACCACGTTCATCTTCGGGTAGGAGCGGCGTCGTGCTCTCGAGGCCAAGAGGCTCGAGAATGTGCTTTTCCACATATTGTTCGTAGGGTTGACCGGAGGCAGCGGCGACGATCTCACCGGCCAAGGTCAAACCCAGGTTGGAGTACTGAAAATAAGTATAAGTCGGGTAAAGGGTCTTCTGACTGGACAGCCGTTCGATGATTTGCTCACGCGTTGGAAAGGGGAACTCAGGCCCGGTCCAGTAGGGATGGTCAGACTCCCGGGGAAGCCCGGAGGAGTGGGTGAGGATACCGCGAATCGTGACGGGAGGAGCCTCGGGAAAGGTCTCTTGGATCTTGAACCAAGAGAGATGTTTTCCGACCGGATCATCGAGGCGCAGCTTCCCCTCATCTCTGAGCTGCATGACCGCGAGGCTCGTGAAGAGCTTGGAAATCGAACATATGCTGTAGATCGTGTCCGGTGAGCTCGGCCGCTCGGCCTTCACATCGGAGAAGCCAACGCCTCGGCTCCAAAGAGTTTCTTGGTCATAAACAACCGCCATGGAGATCCCGGGAAGTCTTTCGTACGCGACCTGAGCATCGACCCAGACTTCCAGCATTTTCAGAGCGTCTTTGACATGGGGATCATCAGCCACCTTCGTCGAGGAGTCTGCGGCAAAAGTCGCGGTAGCTGTGCTGAATAGGAAGAAGATAGGGGCAAGGGTCCTGAGCACTAATCTCTTCATGCGTGTCTCCACTTGGACTGTCGGGGACTGTCCCCGTTCCGCAATATTATGTCGCGGGCTTGAGGGCCATCTCCAGTGCAAAACGTCTCAGCTTCATCATTTCATATCAGAAGGTTTTTGGTTTCGCCAAACGCGTTGTTTTTCCCCGCTGTCATCAATTATCGAATGCATTACAATAGGCGAGCTTTTTGCCTCGAGGAGGAGCAGTAAATGGGCGTCGGGAAACACTACTCCGGATATCAATCCTTTGACTATCTAAAAAGGGGCCGGGATTTCGAGGAATTCAAACTGATCGAGAGGGACAATCCCTTCGAGCCCTATCTGATACCGCTGTCTCCCGAGAAGAATGAACGCGTCGAAAGCTTGGCGGCCAAGCTCGTCATGATCTCCCTCCACGAGCATCCGCACCTTTTTCCGGCCGAAATAGGTGAGACGAAAGCCTACGAAAAAGAGGCACGGGTGTTCACGGCCTACCGGGCCCTGGCCGATGCCTACTGGGATGCGGTGTTCGACAATTTCATGGACGGTACTGCGATGATCACTTCCAAGCATGGATGGAAGTGGAGCGACGTCGTCTACGATCTTGGAATGAGGCTCTGTGACCTTGCCCATCAGGACCTGGTCATCAAATGTGAGAAAGTCAGCGACATCTTTCGCGCTCATCAAGAGGGCAAGATTGCCTTGGTTGTGGCGCTCGAAGGGGCTGCGATGATCGAGAACGAGCTCGATCGGATAGAAATCCTATATGGAATCGGAGCTCGGGTCCTGGGGATCACCTACAGCGAATCCAATTGCCTCGGGTCCGGTCTCAAGGAGCCGAGGGATGGAGGGTTGACCAGTTTCGGCTACCAGGCAGTCCAAAGAATGAACGAAATTGGGATGGCCATCGATTGCTCACACTCGAGCGATCGAACGACCCTCGATGTCATCGGTGCCAGCCGCAAACCGATTTTTCTGACCCATACCGGGGCGCGGAGTTTGTGGAACATCAAACGGCTCGCACCGGATGAGGTACTCAAGGCCTGTGCGGACAAAGGGGGTGTGATCGGCGTCGAAGCTGCACCCCACACCACCCTTACCGCGAATCACCCTTACCACAATATCGAGTCGTACATGGAGCACTTCGAGTACATCAAGGATCTCGTGGGTATCGATCACGTGGCCTTTGGCCCTGATACGCTCTACGGAGATCATGTGGGGCTGCACCACCTATTTGCAGACGCGCTCTCCATCGACTCATCGCATCAGAGTGAAGGTGTCGTCAAGGAGCCGGCGCCCGAGTTTGAGGAAGTGCAGTACGTCAAAGGTATCGAGAACCCGACAGAGGCGTCCCATAATATCCTCAGGTGGCTCGTCGATCGCGACTATTCGGATGGGGACATCGAGAAGGTCGTAGGGCAAAACATACTGCGCGTTCTAAAAGACGTGTGGCAATAGGAGGAGGCGCCATGAATAGACCAAAGCTCCCTTTCGTCTCCATGATTCTCATGGCCGTCTTCATGGTGGGTGGCAGCCTGATTTTAGCCCTCGAGTGGCCGCCGGGGCCTGCCAACTTGGATTGGGGCGTATGGATTCTGTGCTACTGCGGATATATCTATCTCATAGCAGCGTCCATTTACTACGTGAAGAGAGACAACTAGAATCGAGGCAATCGTTTGTCGCTAACCAATCAGTACCTGCTCATTCTCATTGCCTATTTTCTTGGAATGCTAGGCCTCGGCGCCTGGTTCAACCGTAAGGTTCAATCCAAGAAGGACTACTTCCTTGCGAGAGGAAAACTCGGGCCGGCGACAGTGGGCTTCTCCTTTTCCGCCACGCAAATGAGCGGTAGCAGCTACATGGGTGCCGTGGGGACGGAGAAGGTTCTCGGATACAATTTCGGGCCTGCGGGTGTTTCATCGGCGGCGGCGCCCTGGTTCTCCTACATTCTATTGGGGAGTAGGCTGAGGCGGGTGGCGAGCCGCATCCGATGCGTGACGATTGCCGACGTTTTTGAGGCCCGCTATCACAGCACGGCGGCGGGCATGGTCTGCACCCTCATCATGTTGGTGGCATTCATTCCCATGATTGCGGCCCAGCTCAAAGCGGCCGGTAATGTTTTTGAAGTGCTTCTAGGGATGGACTACTTGACGGGACTCTTCATCTTTGGCGGCATCGTCATTTTGTATACGGTTCTGGGCGGAATGCGCGCTGTAGCCGTGACGGATTTGATCCAGGGAATCATCATGATCGTCGGATTTGCCATTTTGGCGCCGGTGGCGGTGGCAGCTGCGGGTGGATTTTCCGACATGCACCGTCAGTACGCGGAGATCAATCCTCAGGCGATTTCCTTTGTAGGTCACATGTCGCTGGTTTGGGTGGTATCGTCTTTTCTAGTCTGGGGCTTTTTCCAGATTGGTGGGTCACCGGCGGCGGTGACAAGGTTCTTGATCCCCGAAGACGACAAGACGCTGAAAAGAGCCATGGTCTACTCCATCTTCTTTCAGAGCTTTATTTACTTGTCAGCCACACTAGTGGCCATTGCCGCTGGGGTGCTTCTTCCGAATCTACAGAATGCAGACCTCACGGTACCCACATTGATTGCCGATCTTTTGCCACCCCTCCTCGGCGGAGTCATCGTTGCGGCCGTTCTGGGCGCCATGATGTCGACGGTCGACTCGATTCTGCTTTTGGCAGGCTCACTCGTGGTCGAGAATGTCTACATCAAATTCCTTGGAAGGGAAGTGACGGGGCAAAAAGGGCTCAACATTGCCCGCCTCGTCGTATTGACCATTGGTGTTTTGGCTCTTACGGTGGCCGTGGAACCTCCCGCGGCGATATTGTGGATCGTTACGATGTCGTTCAGCCTCATGGCTTCAGCGTTTACCTTCCCCTTCCTACTGGGACTCTGGTGGCCCGGTACCACCAAAGAGGGTGGAATCGCTGGAATGATTGGGGGAGCCGTCGCCTGCGTCTTCTGGTACGTGTTGGGCTACATGGAGCACCAATCGTTCGACAATTGGCTGTGGGGTGTTTGGCCCGCTATTTTCGGGCCTTTCGTCTCGTTGATCCTGGTTGTGGTGGTGAGCAGGTTGACCCGGCCCACCCCCCAAGACGTCCTCGACATCTTCTTCAAAGAATAGAAGTGGTCTAGCTTGACCGTCGTTCCGTTGAGTTTTGCCGATCCAGCGGGCCTACAGGTCGGCACCCAAAAGATGCTGCGGCGGCGAAGCCGCATCATTTATGGTTCTCGAATTCCCGCCTCCGCCGCCACGGATTCAGAGGCGGCTACAGCGAGGCCTCGCCGACCGCCTTCGCATAGCTTCGGCGAGTCTTGCCGAAGTCGGTGGCATGAACCGGTAGCACCGACGGAGGCGGAAGCTTCAGCGCAGGCGGGCTCGAGTTCTTGATTTCTTGAGTACTGGGACGGCGTCAGCCCCCTAGAGCTTCACTCACATTCGCGAGGCCGGTCTCGATTTCTTCTGGATCCGCTCCAAAACCGATTCTGAAATGACGGTTGTCCATTTCGAAGCAGCGCCCCGGTAGCACGAACGTCCGGTAGTCTTCGGCCAGTCGACGATAGAGCTGTTCGGGCTCCACATTCAAAGCTGCCTTGATGCGCGGAAAGCAGACGACACCTGCTTCGGGTGCGACCCACTCGACGTGGTTTTGTTCTTTCATCCATCGAGACACGATGTTACGGTTCTGCTCGATACGTTGTCTCGATCGGGCCAAGAAATGGTCCTTGTTGTTCAAAACATGGACCGCGACCTCTTCGCTAACGGCGTTATTGGTGATACTCACTTGTTCCCGAACGGCGAGAACGGAGTCGAGAATGTGCCGGTCCTTTGTGGCGAGCCAACCAATCCTGATTCCCGGCAGCCCGTAGCACTTGGACATGCTCGATATACTCACGACTCGCGGACTGAAGATGGCGGCAGGCGGCATGGGATCCTCGAGGTCCATTTCGCGATAGGTCTCATCGGAGAGCAGGTAAGTGTCTAGAGATTCCACGAGCTCGATGACCCGTTTCAAGTCATCTTCAGAGATCTTTGAGCCTGTGGGATTGTTGGGGTGCGTCAGACTGATGAGCTTCGTATCCGGTGTCACCATTCGCTCGAGCTCATCCAGGTTCGGCTTGAATTGGTCCTCGAACTTGAGTGTGAGTAGACCGACGTCACATCCCAGGGATCGCGGCACTTCGTAAAGGGACGGGTAGTTGGGATGCTCGATGACGACGTGATCGCCGGGTTTCACGAGAGCGGAAACAACACAGAAATTGGCTTCGCTGGCCCCGGATGTGACGATGACCTCGTCTCGAGTGAATCCCTCGTATTGAGCCGCTACGGCCTCTCTGAGGTCGGGTCTACCTTTGTGGTGGCCGTATCGAAGGAGGACGGCTTTGGGATCGATATCGATATCTCCCAAGGTGAGACACTTGACGGCACTTTCACCGATGTCGTAGTCGATCTCATATTGATAGGTGTCGAACCAATCCTCTAGAGCCATCCGCTGAAACCACATCGTCGTCTCCTCTCTTTGCGAGCCCGTGCCGTTGGACCGTAGGCGGTCAACTACGGCGGCTAGCTTATCTACCTATTGGAGAACGGGCAACTCGACGGTCATTCCGTCTTCAAGGCTTCAACGGGATTGATCCTGACCGCACGTAATGCGGGAACGAGACAAGCTGCGAGGGCCACGATGGCGAGAAAAGCAGACACGAAGGCGTAGGTCCACGCATCCGTCGGTTGGGTCTCGAAGAGAAGACTCTGGAGCAGCCGGGATGCGGCCAATCCGCCTCCCAATCCCAATACGATTCCGATGCCGGCGAGAACGACACCCCTCTTGGCAACTTCGAGAAGGATCGAGTTGGCGTCGGCGCCCAATGCCATGCGAATGCCGAGCTCGCGGGTGCGTTGGTTGACGAAGTAAGCCAGTACACCGTACAAGCCGATGGCCGTCAAGATGAGAGCAATGGCGGCGAATGTACCGAGGAGAAGCGCCTGGAACCGCTGAGCGAAAGTCGACGTGGACACCCGTACCGATAGCGTGCTGATGGCCGAAATGGGCACGTCCCGATCGAGATCCCAAATCAAGTCACGGACGGTGGCGGTGTGAGAGGTCGGTTCTCCTTCTGTTCGGAGAACGAGATTGAGATTGGTGTCGGTCATCTGCCGAAAGGGTACATAGAAAACAGGGCGATGCTCGGCCGCTAGCCCGTCGTCTTTCAGATCTCCCACGATGCCGATAATGTTCATATATCGGGGCGGGTTCCAAGGAAGAACGAGCTCTTTGCCGATGGGATCCTCGTTTTGAAAGGCGTACTCCGCAAAGGCTTTACTAATAATGACGACTAGCTGTCCACCGAGTCGATCCAAAGGCCGGAACGTGCGTCCCGCCAGCAAGGGGATCTCGAGAGTTTGGAAGTACCCCTCCATGGCTCGGCGTCTGACCGCAGGTACCATCTCGGAATAATCCTTGGGCGACTGATCGGCCCGGTGAACGTAGTTCCAAGGGCCTCCACGTAGAGGGAGTCCCGAGACTCCCGAGGCATCCGTGACCCCCGGGATGGCGCGGATCCGGTCTAGCGCGTCTGAGAAAAACTGTTCTTGTTTCCAATCCTCATCGTAACGGAAGCCGGGGAGTTGGACGTTCATGGTGAGAACGCCTCGAGCGTTGAAGCCGGGGTCGGTGTTCTCGAGGCGGTAGAGGCTCTTGATGAGGAGTCCGGAAGCGATGAGAAGCATCAGTGATAGCGCTATTTGTCCCACCACGAGTGCATTGCGCAGGTTGAGGCTGCCAGCCGTCTCTGTACTCTGGGCTCCTTCCTTTAGGGATGGGACGAGATCGATTCGGGTACTTCTCAGGGCGGGCATGATGCTAAAAAGGAGGCCCGTCAGAATGGAGACGGCTGCGGCGAACATTAGAACCGCTTTGTCGAGGTGGGTGGCGGCTAGCTGTCGTACTTCCCCACCCCCATAACTCGCGATGACATGGTTTCCCAGAATGGCTAGGGCGACACCGGCCATGGCGCCCAAGAACGTGACCAGCAGACTTTCGACCAAGAGCTGTCTAATGATGGTCCACCGCGAAGCGCCAAGGGAAAACCTGACCGCTAGCTCGTTGCGGCGTGCCGTGACTTTGGCGAGCAGCAGAGAAGACAGATTCGCGCAGGCAATGAGGAGGAGTAAGGTTACAGCACCCATGAGGACCCACATAGCCAGCCGGAGTCTACCCACGAACCGGTCATGCATCGGCTCGAGACGTACACCCCAGTTGCGGTTGACGTCCGCATTCTCCTCGGCGAGCTGTTGCGCCAGCGCGTCGAACTGAGAGCGAGCCTGTTCTAAGGTGACGCCGTTCTTGAGGCGCCCCATCATGAAGAAATTGCGGTTTCCTCGTGACCTTTCGACTTGTCCCCCTTTTTTCATAGGGAACCACAGCGCGACGCCGGCTGGGTAATCGAATTCCTTCGGCATGACCCCAACGATTTCGAAGGAGTCCCCGTCGATGGTGATGTTTTGGCCGAGGACATCGGGACTGCCACCTCGTTTTCGCTGCCAAAAGCCGTAGCTCAAAACCACGGCGTTTGGACCCCCGAGCACGGTTTCCTCCAGCGTGAATGACCGACCCAGAATCGGTGGCGTGCCGAATGTCTCGAAAAAGTTCTGCGAAACCACCGTCGAAGGTACTTGTTCCGGTTCTCCCTCGCCCGTGACGATTTGACCCGGGTTCCAAACCAGGTGGACCGCCAGGCTGGAGAAGACATCATTCCGGTCACGGTAGTCGAAGTAGTCGACGGCAGACGTGGAGTTGTCTCTACCGGATTCCGTCGTGGACCAGCACCAAACGAGACGGTCGGCCTCCGGAAAGGGCAATGGCCGAAGAATGACCGCATTCAGCGTGGAGAACATGACGGTCACGGCACCGATCCCGATCGCGAGAACGAGGACGCTCAGAACGGCGAATCCAGGACGTCGAAAAATGGATCGGACGGCGAAGCGAAGATCGGACAAAAGTGTGCCCATGATGAATCTCCCAAGCTGGCCCCTTCAATTAGACGAAGGAACCTCCCTTTTTGTTGCGTCAATGACGAGGTCAGGCCTTCTTCCGGGGTTTTGCCTTGACAGTGAGGCCCCAATTATTCATGGCGGAGGGAGACGACGGGATCGACTCGGGAGGCTCGCCGCGCCGGTATATAGCTCGCCAGGGCTGCCACACTGGCCAAAATCGCAACTACCAGGCAGAAGATGCGTGGATCGGTGGGTGCGACGTTATATAGAAGGCTGGCAATGAACTTGGTGAGCCAGAAAGCGACGACGACTCCCATGACGATTCCCACCAGTGCCGTCATGAGCGATTGGCGAAGAAAATGCCAAATAATCTCTTTCCGTTCCGCACCCAGCGCTAATCGGATGCCCGTCTCATGTGTGCGCTCCGAGGCAGCGCAGGTCATGACGCCATAGATGCCAAGAGCCGCAAGTATCACCGCCACTGTGGCGAATAGTCCGAGGAGATGACTGCGGAATTCCGGTTGGGAAATGGCCCGGGCGAGAATGCTTTCCATCGTGGCAATCTGGGTTGGGGGTAGATCCTTATCTACGGAAAGGATGGCGGCTCGCACGGGTTTTATTAGGTCTTCGGGGTCCGTCGCGGTGTGTATGGCCAGTGCCGCAGAGGTCGGTAAACTCTGGAGATAGGGAATATACACTTCAGAGGTTTCATCATCGAGCAGCCCAAATACCCGGACGCTCTTGACGACACCTACAATTCTCCATGATTCTTGTGCGCCCAGTTCTTTCTTGTGGGGAAAGAGCTTTTGCATTTGGAATTCCCTTTGGAGAACGTCCCCGTCACTGACATAACGTTCGGCGAACGTCTCGTTCACCACAGCGACCCGTGCGGATGCCTCGGTGTCACTGTCGCTCAACAATCTCCCCTCTCGGATCTCGAATCCCATGGCATGAAAATAGCCCGGGCTGACCCGCTGGACGTTGGCGTCGGCGCCGGAGTACTCGCTGCCCGCAACGTCGATCTCCAAAGCGAGTCTCAATCCCTGCAGAGGAAGAGTCGTGGCAATGCCGCCCGAGTAAACGCCTGGGAGTGCCTCGATCCGCTCGAGTGCATCTCGAAAAAAGCTAGCGATGCTCGGAGCGTCGGGGTATGTCATTTCGGGCAAGCTGAGGTCCATCGTGAGTACGTTTTGGGTTCGTACGCCAGGATCGATGTCGTTCATCTGAACGAGACTTTTCATCATGAGGCCGGCCCCGATGAGGAGAACCAGTGCCAAAGCCGCCTCTGTGGCGACCAACGCACGACCGGAATCGGTGACCTCTCCTGCCGGATCCCATCCTTCCACCTTCTTTGAGAGCATCGAGCGGATGGGTTCGGGAAGCCTGCCATGCGGGAGCGAGTCCAAAGAAAATGCTGGTGGCGAAAGCTACGGCGAGAGTGAACAGAAGCACGCGGCCGTCCACTTCCAAGGTCGCCGTGGCCGGCAATTGAACGGCCGGGAATATTGAGGGAAAGGCTCTTACGAATCCGCTCGCCATGGCTATCGCCAACGCGCCACCCATAGCGGAAAGGAGCAAGCTTTCGGTTAAGAGTTGTCGGATGAGCCGCAGTCGGCCGGCGCCGAGCGAGCACCGGATGGCGATTTCCCTTTGACGCGAGGCGGAGCGGGCGAGAAGCAAATTCGAGACATTGACGCAGGTCATCATCAGTAGGAAACCGACCGCTCCAAAGAGTACGAGCACACTTTGGCGTAGCCGAGGCGAAACGAGCCAGTCTTGCAATGGTTGAAGAGTCGCACTCCAGTCTTTCTTTCTCTCCGGATAGTACTGGCTCATGTTCGCCGTCAACGTCTCCAATTCGGCAAGTGCTTGCTCAAATCTCACTTCCGACCTCAACCGCGCTATGACTTTCAAGTAGTGAAGATCGCGAACGGCAGTGGCTCGATTGATAGCGAGGGGGGTCCACATCTGATAACGTCGGGCACGGAATTGGAAGCTCGGCGGCATGATTCCGATGACGGTGTAGGTTTCGCCGTTGAGTGTGATGTCTCCGCCGACGAAATCTGGATCGGAGCCGAATCGTCTTTGCCAAACACCATAACTCAACACCACCACCATCTCGCGGCCCGGTTCTTCGTCTTCGGGAAGGAACGTTCGCCCGAGGAAGGGTGCTGCGCCCAAGAGATCAAAGAAATTGGCGGAGACACTGGAGCCTGCGAATTGCTCCGGTTGGTCGCTGCCCGAGAGGACGAATCGCTGGGCGGCGGTCGCGCAGATCCCGTCAAAGACGGAGTTCTGGTCGCGCCAATCCATGAAGTTGGCGGCTGCAACGTTGTTTCTGTGCCCGTCCGGTGTTTTTTCCCAAACCCACACCAACCGCTCGGGCTCCGGGTAAGGGAGCGGGCGTAAAACGACCGCGTCGACGATACTGAAGATTGCTGCTGCGCCGCCAATCCCTAGAGCAAGCACGAATGTGGCAATAACTGTAAAGCCGGCATTCTTATAGAGCATCCGGCAGCCGAAAGCGCACATCAGAAAGCATGGTGGGGTCGGGCCTCCTTACTCATGGCGAAGGGCGACAGTGGGAGCCACACGCGTAGCACGACGGGCCGGGACCAAAGAAGCAACCCCTGCAAAAACCATCAGGAGTGTCGGAATGGCTGCAAACGTCCAGGGATCTCTGGGGCTGACTCCGAAGAGCTGGTTTGCCAGTAAGGGTGTGACGGACAACGCCGCGAGAAGGCCCGCGCCAAGACCAAGAACGGTTAGACGCATGCCATTGCCAAGCACCAACCCGAGCACGTCTCGTGCTTGGGCGCCCATGGCCATTCTAATCCCGAATTCGTGAGTCCGTTGACTAACCATGTAGGCCATCAGGGCGTAGATACCGCCTTGACTTGTTTACTTGAACTCCTTAAACCTTTGGCAGGAATAGGTTTTTTGGGTACAATGAACAGTCATTAGCCAAGGAAGCTTAGAAAGGGTGGACCAATGAAAGTCGGGAACTATATGACTCCCGAACCCCTCACGGTGGACGAAGACGAGAGCATGGGTGATGCGCTCGTAGTGATGCGCCGACAACAAATCCGGCATCTGCCGGTTGTCAACGGTAACACCTTGGTCGGCATCGTCACCGACCGCGATCTTCGACGGGCGTCACCGTCGCTTCTATCGGGTATAGAAGAAGAAAAGTACAAAGAGATCCTGGAATCGACGCCCATTTCCCGCATCATGACCCGTGAACCGTTTACGGTGCGGCTCGACACCAATCTCAAGGATGCGGTCCGGTTGATGGTGGACAAGAAGATCAGCAGTCTTCCCGTGGTGAACGGATCCGAGTTGGTTGGTATCTTCACCGAGGTGGATGCGCTCCGGGTCTTGCTCGAAGTGCTGCCCAAGGAAGCGGGCTCGTAGAGTCTGCTCGAGCGCTCTCAGGAAACACTCAAAAGCTCATCCAACTTCATGGGCAAGACGATGTTGAAGGTCGTCCCTTTGCCCTCTTCGCTTTCCACTTCAATGAGACCCTTGTGCTCTTGGATGATTTGATAGCAGATCGATAGCCCCAGCCCCGTTCCCACTCCTACACCTTTGGTGGTGAACCCTGGATCGAAGATGCTCTTCAGTTGGTCCTGTGGAATGCCGTTGCCCGAATCACTAATCGTGATGTGAGCTTTGTTCTTCGAGGCCCAGGTCTTGATCGTGATCTCTCCCTTACCGGAGATTGCTTGTCGGGCATTGTTGAGGATGTTGAGAAAAACCTGGTTCAAACGTCCCGGATAGACTGAAATAGGCGGGATCTCCCCGTACTGACGGTTGATTTTGATGTGGTGTTTGATCTCGTGGTGCAACAACGTCAACGTGTCCTCCAAGCCTTCGTGGACGTCGACTCTTTTTAACTCAGCTTCGTCGAGCCTGGCGAAGCTCCTCAGCCGGCGGACAATCTCAGTGACGCGCGAGCAACCGTTCTGAATAACCTCGTTAGCGTTCCCGATGAGTGTGAACGCCTTCGCGAGCATCGGATCGTTTTCGAGCTCGCCGGGGTGCTTTTCATCCAGGTGCCGTTTCAGCTTTTCGACGGCTCGCACCAACGTGTCGTGCATGGAGCCGATGGCTCCCACCGGCGTATTGATCTCGTGAGCGATTCCGGCGACCAAGCTGCCGAGCGAAGCCATCTTCTCGGACTGGACGAGCTGGGATTGGGTTTCACGGAGCTCTTGATTGGCGTAGGCGATGTCGGCAAGGGCCATTTTGATCTCAGAAATATCTCGTCCCATCGCGATAAAACGGTGAACTTGGCCCTCTTCATCGCTAATCGGAAATATGGAAAGATCGATCCAAACCGGCGCGCCTTGCTTCGTGGTACCAAGGACTTCTCCCCGGTAGCTCCCGCCCTCCTCGAGAGCCTTGTAGATTTGTGCAAGCTGTTTGTCACCCAGGAATTGGCTCGACCGCTGTCCCAGTATCTCTTCGTCGGTGTATCCCGATTTGGTCTCGTGGGCCGGATTGCGCGCGATGATGTGACCTTGTTTGTCGAGCACGGTGATGACGTCGATGGAGTTCATGAAAATCTCTCGATAAAGACGTAGGTTCTCTTCGGCCTTCCTTCCTTCGGTAATGTCGATCCCCGTGGCCACGATGTACTCGAGCTTGCCCTGGTCATCGAGGAGAGCCGTATTGGCCCAGTCGATGAGTCGTCGCCCTCCCGACTTGGTGAGCCATTGATTTTCACCCTTGACCGGCCAAGGACCTCGTCGAATGGACTCGAGTCGCTGATCGATGGTCGCGATTTCTTCCGGCGCGATAAACAAATCCTTGAAATTCTTCCCTTTGACCTCCTCAGCCGTGTAACCGGTGACATCTTCGCAGGCACGGTTGAACCGAACGATCCGACCACTCGGATCAGCCACGAGGATGAGAGCACCTGCCGTATCGAGAATCGCCGTAACGAAATTGCGCTCCTTGAGGAGTGCGTCTTCGGTCTCTTTCCGGCGAGTTATGTTGGTCAGCCCGCCAAGGATGACATGCTCTCCGGACAGTTCCATCGTGGCCACTGAGAGTACCGTGCATACCGGCTTTCCTTCCGCATCTTTGATGAGAAGCTCGAAATCATAAAGAGAGCCGTCACGTTTGAGCCGTTCGACCACCGTCTCCCGATCCTTCGGGTCATAGTAGAAATCCGTCGTGTTGTGTCCTTTGAGCTCTGCCGGGGAAAGGCCCACAAGGTCGGCAAGAGGCTGGTTGGCGAAAAGGATGCGGCCGTCTTCGACCCGACTGATGATGTAGGGGACGGGAGTCGTTTCCACCAAGACACGTAGCTGCTCATCGGCCTCGCGAAGCCATCGTTGCATCCGAGAATGCTCCATCGATTGGTAAATCGTGCTCTCCAGTTCGTCGATGTTGATGGGTTTGGTGAGGAATCGGTAGGCTCCGTTCCGAATCGCTTGAACAGCCAAAGGAACAGACGGATGGGCCGTTACGATAATAAGAGGAACATCGGGATGGGCTTTTCTTATGTGTTGAAGGACCTCCATGCCTCCGATGCCCGGCATATTGAGGTCGCAGACGACGACGTCGAAATGCCGTGAGCTCAAGGACTCGATGCCCTTCTCTCCCGTGGGCTCGTCGAAGACATCGAAGGCCCGTTCGGCGAGGGCGTTCTTTAGCTCCTGCCGCTGCGCGTCGGAGCTTTCTATATAGAGAACTCGAGCTCTATCCATATCCGTTTGCGGACCGTTACAAGACACAGGTGGTGGCAACTTCGGAGTATAGAGTTGGCTCCGAGTGGTGTCAACGAAGGAGTCCGCAGAGAGCCGTCAAATGGTGAGAACAAGCATTGATTCATCCTTGTAGAGCCCTCGCCGTTTGCCTCCGCGAGACGCTCCGGCGAGACCGAGCGGTGGCCTTGGCGGAGGCTGGTAGCTATTGCGAAGGTGGGCTCGACCGCTGACTGAGACCGGGAGGGGCGCTATTTGGGATATCGAGGCGCCCCGTGGGTACTTCTCTCATATCTCATTGACATGCGTTGTAGTTACCTCGTATAGTCTGCCTCTCTCATGTACCTGTTCTACAGCTTCCTCTTGACCCTCGCATTTCTCGGCGGATTGCCGTTGTTCTTGTACCGTGGTCTTCGAAGGGGCAAATATTGGCCCTCACTACGCGAACGCCTGGGATTTTTGCCCGCTTCATTGAATGCCGATGGTAACCCGTCGATTTGGGTGCACGCGGTCTCGGTAGGTGAGGTGATCGCCACGAGGCCGCTTCTGCCGCTGCTGCGCGAAAGGTTTGCCGATACACCCATCTTCGTTTCCGTCACTACGCTCACGGGCCGGCAGGTCGCGGAGCGTCAACTTCGAAAGGCGGATGGCATTTTCTATTGTCCCTTTGATTGGGCTTGGATCGTCAGGCGTGTGGTCCGTAGGATCCGACCACGGGCGTTGCTCCTCGTCGATACGGAGATATGGCCTCATTTGATCCGGGCTTGTCGCGACGCGGGTGGGGTAACGATGTTGGTCAATGGGAGAATCTCCGATGCCTCCTATCCCCGCTATCGGATGATCCGTCCCTTCATGCGTCGTTTCCTTCAGGAGATGGATTACTTCTGCATGCAAAGCCCCCGCTACAGCGAGAGGATCATCGATCTGGGAGCCGAACCCAAAAGGGTAGAGGCCGTGGGAAGTTTGAAATTCGATGCCGACGTGGCGGATCAAGAGCAGCCTTCCGCAGCGGCTCAGTTGATACCGATGAACCGACCGGTGATTGTCGTAGGGAGTACACTCGCCCCCGAAGAAGAGATACTCATCGAATCGTTCGGCGAGCTACGGAAAGACTACTCCGATCTTTTTCTCATTGTTGCGCCGCGCCACCCGGACCGTTTCGATGAAGTGGCGGACCTCGCCTCTAGTTTCGGATGGGCGGTGGTGAGAAGATCCGAGCTCGATGCACCCGCCCTCGACGCAGATGTGATGATACTGGACACCATGGGTGAGCTCGCCTCGGTGTACGCTCGAGCCGACATCGTTTTCGTCGGTGGTAGTCTGGCAACTTGGGGAGGACACAACCTGGTGGAGCCTGCCATTGTTGGGAAGCCCATCGTGTTCGGACCCCACATGAGCAATTTCAAAGAGATGGCCAGGCTGTTTCTCGAAGCGGATGCCGCAATCCAAGTCAACGGACCAGAGATGTTGACGGGCGCTCCTTGAGGAGTTGATGAGGCTCCCGGAGAGAAGAACGACGTTGGGACAAAACGCGCGTGAATTGGTGCGTGCCAACCGCGGTGCGGGCCGAAGGACGGTCGAGATTGCCCACCGATTGATGGAAAGCGCCTGATGAGCCCATTGTTTCTTCCCAGGGCTCTTTTGCCCTTGACGTTACCCGCTTCGTGGTTGTACCGCATCGCCGTCCATTTGCGGAACCGCCGTTACGACGCCGGCTACTCGACCATACACCGACTCCCACGTCCTGTGTTGAGCGTAGGGAATTTGACGGTTGGCGGGAGCGGGAAGACACCTCTCGTTGCCCTCATCTCCCGATATTTGCTGGGCAAGGGGCGGAAGGTGGCCGTCTTGTCTCGAGGCTATCGCCGCCAAACGCCGAATGCCTTTCGAGTTGTCTCCGACGGGAAAGAGGTGCTCGTTGGTGTGGAGGAAGCGGGGGATGAGCCCTTGGAGCTTGCGCAGTCCGTTGAGGGATTGGTGGTTGCGGTAGGTGGTGACCGTTTCCTCGCCGGTCTCGAGGTGATCCGCACCTTGAGCGCCGATGTGTTTGTGCTCGATGACGCCTTCCAACACCGGCGGTTATATCGCAACCTGGATCTCGTTTGTATCGACGCTCACGAATCGCCTGAGAATTTGTTGCTGCTTCCGGCCGGTCGCATGAGAGAACCTCTCACGAGCCTGAATCGAGCATCAGGGATCCTCTGGACCCGATGGAGATCGGATCGCCCCAGCGAAGCTCTGGCTTCACGAGTGTTGGGAGCTTTGAGGTCAGAAGTACCTGTCTTTCGAGTGCGACAGACTACCAGGGGTTTCTCGGCGCTCGCTGGCCGTGAGGAGAGGCTCGATCAGGAGGGTTTGGTCGGGGAGTCGGTCGGATTGCTGGCGGGTATTGCCCGCCCCGGGCGATTCAAGGAAGATCTGGAGGCGACCGGTGCACGGGTTGTGTGGTCGGTCACCCGAAGGGATCACCATCGCTGGCAAGCCGCTGAGGTGGCACGACTCATCGAGGAGGCTAAGACGGCTGGCGCTCGAGCCGTAGTGACCACAGGAAAAGACGCGGTCAAGCTATCGGCGCTCAGAGATCTTCCGTTGCCGTTGTATCGAATGGATATCGATCTGGACGTCCTCGAGCGCGAATCCTTTCAACTACTGCTTGATTCCGTCGAGTTGACGTCCGGCGTCTGACCGCCCCCATCCTCGTTTCGTTCGCAAGCAAAAAGGGACCTGTTGTGAAGATTAAGCCCCAGTCTCGGACGAATCCTAGTACACGGGAGACATCAGGTTTTCTGCTTTTTGCCAAACGATAGCTGACATGAAGATTCGGCATCTTCATGGTTTCGGGTGAATCCCCGATTCATCGAACACTGTCCCCTTTTTCCGGAAGTTTCATGGATTCTCATCGGGTTTCTGCACGGCTCGAGGAGACATACAATTGCTGGTAAATTGGTATATGATCGATATCTTAGGTCGCTTGATTAGAGGGTCGCATCATATGGAACGGCTCGTTGGAGCCGTCAATGCTCTCATAAGCTGTCAAGGTCAGAAGCGTCTTCATGTCAGCAGAATCTCGCCCATTGGGGAAGAGGATTCACCACTACCTCGAATACTTGTCGTGTCTACTGGTGGGGTGGACTCTGCGTGTACTTCCCCGGAGAGCTCGCCACTATCTGGGCCGATTGGCCGGAGGTGCTCTTTTCCGAATGGACAAGAAGCACCAAGCCGTGACGTTGAACAATCTGAGCCTGGCTTTTGGCTCTTCGAAAACCGATGCGGAGAAATTTGCTATCGCTGGAGGAGCGTACCGACATTTCGGTGCCATGATGTTCGAGTTGCTCTCTATAGGCCAGCCCTCTTGGCATCGACTCGAGCGGATGGTGGAGTTCGAAGGTACCGAGAACTACGAGCGGGCCCGTGAGGCCGGTCGGGGAGTGCTCCTAATCGCCGCGCACTTCGGTAACTGGGAAATTCATGCTATGGCCCACGGGTATCGTTTCGGCCCGATGTCGGTTATCGCTCGGCTTCAGGAAAATCCGTATTTCAATATGATGCTCGAACGAATTCGGACGGTGAACGGTAACGAGGTCTTCTACAAGGAGCGGGCTCTTCCCCGTATGCTGCGAAGGCTCAAGGAGGGTGAAACGGTTGCGGTCTTGATCGACCAAAACGTTGCTCGAGAAGACGGCGTGTTCGTAGATTTCTTCGGTCGGCCGGCATCGACAACCCCCGTCGCGAGCTGGCTGGCTTTCAAGACCGGCGCCGCGCTCGTGCCCGTGCTCACATTGCCCCTCGCCGACGGGCGGTATCGACTCATCTACGAGAAGCCGGTCGACCGTCATCTGTATGCGGGTCCCGACCGACGTGACGTTGTGCAAAACCTAACGCAGAGCTGTGCTACGGTGCTCGAGGGCTACGTGCGGCGCAATCCGGAGTTTTGGCTCTGGATGCACCGACGATGGAAAACGCAACCCGCCACAGAACGGCCGGAACCGGCCACGTTTCGAGCAGGGGAGGCTAGCTGAGGCCGTGGAAATGGTCGGTGACACAAAGTCCATTCTCGTCTATTCACCGAGCTGGCTCGGAGATGCGGTCATGTCGCTCGCTGCCCTTCGCAGCCTTCGGGCGTACTACCCTGATGCGCGGATCACGGTCTTGGCGCGCTCCTGGGTCGTTGATCTCTACAAAGCTTGCGAGGCGGTCGACGACACATTGGAGTACGACCATCGCGGTATACACAAAGGTCCTCTGGGATTTCTGCGCCTGGTTGCCTTGTTGCGGGAACCGAAGTTCGACCTCGCTTTGCTGTTTCCCAATGCGTTTAGGGCCGCGGCTGTCGTGTGGGCCGCTCGCATTCCCAAGCGGTTGGGGTACGGTACTGACGGGCGGACATCGTTCCTAACACGAGCTGCCCCTCCGGCCCCACGTCCCTTTGGTCGTCACCAGGTGTATTACTATCTGGACCTTCTCCGCGACTTGGGCATACCGACAGCAGCTCCTGACAATCGTCTCCATCTCACAACCGAGCTGAGAGGGAAGGCCCAAGATCTGCTGACGAGGAACGGTTGGAACGGCCGGCAACCGCTGGTGGGGATTCATCCCGGTGCCACGGGGAGCTCAGCAAAACGCTGGTTCCCCGCGCGCTACGCTGAAGTCGGTGACCGCCTAGCTGATCTGCTGGAGGGTAGGGTGATTCTCCTCGGAGGTCCCCGAGAGCAGGCTCTGACCGAGGAGATTCTCGATTCGATGAGGACCTCGCCCATCGATTTGTCAGGACAGACATCGCTCGAGGAGCTTATGGGGGTTCTTGATACTTTTGCGGTTTTCGTGACGAATGACTCCGGACCCATGCACATTGCCGCAGCTCTTGGGACTCCCACGGTGGCGGTTTTCGGTCCCACGGACGAGCGAGAGACGGGGCCGATAGGGCAAGGTTCGGGAACCGTCCGAAAAGAGGTCCACTGTAGTCCGTGTTTGCTCAAGGAGTGTCCAACGGATTATCGATGCATGCTTGAAGTCGAAGTAGATGATGTAGTTCAAAGGGCGACCGAGCTCCTGGGAAAAAAAACGAAATCCGGTCCCCGGGAAGCGGTTTCATGATGAGCGGCAAGCCGGCCATCTTTGTCGATCGTGACGGGACGCTCAACGAGCTCGTCGGCTACCTGAATGACCTCGACGCATTCGAGCTTTATCCCTGGTCTCACGAGGCCATTCGTTTGATCAATGGATCCGGGTTCCTGGCGGTCGTGGTGACCAACCAATCCGGGGTCGCGCGTGGGATTCTATTCAGAAGAGCTCGTTCGGACCGTGCACTCCCGAATGACGGAAATGCTGGAAGGGGCCGATGCTCGTCTGGATGGGATCTACTACTGCCCTCACGCCACGTCAGGAGACTGCGAATGTCGCAAACCGAAACCGGGTATGCTCGAAGAGGCTCAGCAGGATTTTGAAATCGACATGAGCCGCTCCTGGGTGGTTGGAGACTCCTACTCCGATCTAGAGATGGCCTGGAACACTGGCGGCCGAGCTGCGCTGGTCCTGACGGGCTACGGCCGTGGGAACTACGAGCACCATAGGGACCGCTGGAGCCGACAGCCCGACATCGTAGCGCCCAATTTGTATTCTGCTGTTGTAGAAATTGTCTGGGAGGCATCCAAGTGAAGGCAATGCCCTCGCGATCGAGACTCCTCGAGCTCGTAGACCGGTTCGAGAAGGTACGCGTGCTTGCTTTCGTTGATCTCGTTGTCGACGAGTACATTTATGGGGAGATCAGCGATGTGAGCCGAGAGGCACCCGTTCTCATCCTCAAGTATGACAGGACACGGAAAATTCCTGGGGGGGGAGCCAATGCCATCAACAATATCACCGCACTGGGAGGAAGACCTCTAACCGTTGGCCTGGTAGGAAAGGACAATGAGGGACGAGAGCTCTTGAAGCTCCTTCGCGAGGCAGGTGTCAAAACCTCTACGATTGAACGCCATCCAGAATACCGAACCCCCACTAAGACGAGAATCCTGGCGGGCGGAGTACATTCCTCCAAACAGCAAGTCGTTCGGATCGACCGTGCAACGCATGTGAACGCGGATCGAGCCGTCCGAAACTACCTCAGCCAAAGCTTGGCGGAACTGCTGCCAAAATCTGATGTCGTCATGGTATCGGACTACGGCTACGGCCTCGTCACTCCCGAGTTCGGCCAATCTCTATCTCGCCGTGCAGCTGCCATGCGCAAGCTTGCCATTCTGGACTCACGCTTCGACATTCTGTCCTACTCCGGATTTGCCTCTGCTACCCCGAACGAGCCTGAGGTTGAAACGGCGTTGGGCGTTTCCATTGGCAATGACGAGGATGTTTTGGAACGGTCCGGGCGTCAGTTGCTCCGTCGGTTGCGGAGCCCGTCGGTCCTCATCACCCGCGGCAGTAAGGGAATGGCCTTGTTCGAACGGCGACGGCCCACAGAACACCTCCCCGTCTTTGGAACTGATGAGGTCGCCGATGTGACTGGAGCGGGTGACACGGTCATCAGTACTTTCAGCTTGGCGATGGGCGCCGGAGCGACCTACTATGAAGCGGCTCTTCTGGCTAACTATGCGGGTGGGGTCGTGGTCATGAAGCGGGGTACGGCGACAGTCTCTCGCGAGGAGCTAGCCAACGCCGTTTCCTCCGATCTCAAGGATTGAATTGGGACAACAAGTCGATCTCGACACCGCGCGGGGCATCGTTGAAGGAGTCCGCGCCAGAGGAAATCGGGTCGTTCTTGCCAATGGGTGTTTTGATCTGATCCACGTAGGACACGTCCGCTACCTCGAGGGCGCCAAAGGTGAGGGAGATTTCCTCGTTGTTGCCATCAATGGAGACCGCTCAGTGGCATCCCTCAAAGGTGAGGGCCGACCTCTATTGGACGAGTCCGACCGAGCCGAACTGGTGGCTGCCTTGGAACCTGTGGACCTGGTTGTGGTTTTCGACGAGGAGACGGTCGCCGACGTCATCACGACTCTGAGACCGGATGTCCATTGTAAGGGCACGGACTATACCGCGGAGACGGTTCCGGAGCGTGACGTGACCGAACGGGCCGGTGGAGTTACGCGAATCGTCGGCGATCCCAAAGACCATTCCACTCGGGATCTCATTGGTCTGGTCTTGGAACGGTTCTCGAGCAAGTGAACATCCTCGTTGTCAAACTCGGTTCCATCGGGGACATCATTCACACACTTCCTGCTTTGGCGGCTCTCCGGAAAAGGTTTCCCGACGCCCGCATCGATTGGATTGTAGAGAGGCGCTCTAAAGACATCTTGCTCGACAACCCGATGATCGATGACCTTTTGGAAGTAGATACCCTTTCTTGGCGAAGGCGATGGTTCTTGCCGGGTACCTGGAAAGCGATCGGCAGCAGCATTCACTGCCTGCGGCGACGCCGCTATGATGTGGTCTTCGATTTTCAGGGACTCATCAAATCATCTGTATGTGCTTGGCTGGCAAGGTCTCCACGAAAAGTTGGTTTTGAGCTGAAAGTTCTCAGGGAAACTCTTGCCGGGATATTCATCAACGAGCAGGTTAGGATTCCTGAAGGACGTCGCCATATCATTGACAAGAATCTCTCGTTGTTGAAAGCCCTAGGTATCGAGACAGGGGAACGAGAGTTTCCCATGAGTGTTTCCGAAGAGACGATTGCTCGGAGCGAGGCCGCTCTGGATTCTATGGGCCTAGTCGACTATGTCGTCATCAATCCCGGTGCGGGATGGGTGACCAAGAAGTGGAGCCCGGAGCTCTACGGGGAACTGGCACATCAAATCCAGAGTCATTGGGGACTCAGAAGCCTCGTTATTTGGGGGCCGGGTGAGGAGGGTGTTGCTCGGACGGTGGTGGAAAGCTCAGATGGTGCTGCGCAACTGGCACCTCAAACCAGCTTGAGAGAGACAATCCCTTTCCTGACGCTGTCGAAGCTCTTTGTCGGTGGCGACACGGGACCGTTTCACCTCGCCGGCGCTCTTGGTGTTCCCGTGGTTGGTGTTTTTGGCCCAAGCGATCCGGCGCAAAACGGTCCCTTTGATCCAGAGGACGAAGTGGTTTGGAAGGAAGTCTCTTGTAGCCCTTGTTACAAGCGCCGTTGTCCGGGACTTGGAACGATTTGTCTAACAGGCATCGAAGTTGCGGAAGTTCTGGCGGCGGTAAAGCGGCGGCTCTCCACCGCAAAAAAAAAGCCACCGGCACCGCCGGTGGCGGATGATGCGATCAGTTGAGTGGTTCCCTCTTTGGTTTAGGCAACCTTGACATCGATCTGTTTCGGCTTGGCTTCCTCGGCTTTGGGAAGACTGACGGTGAGGATGCCGTCCTTGTACTCAGCACCGATCTTGCTCGTGTCCAACGATGTGGGTAGCGAGAACGAACGGCTGAAAGTGCCGTAGGCTCTTTCACTCCGGTAGTAACCGTCTTCCTTGGTCTCGCTCTCTCGCTTTCGCTCCCCTTGCAGGGTCAGCACGTTGTTCTCGATTCGAACTTCGATATCCTCTTTCTTCATCCCTGGTAGTTCGGCTTTCAGTACCAGTTCGTCCTTTTCCTCGAAAATGTCCACGGGAGGGTTCCAAATGCCCAAAGACTCTCGGTCCGTGTCCTCGAAACGAGGATCAAAAGCTCGGTTGAGCCGGTTTGCCATTCTCGCGAAATCTCTACCGAAAGGTTCCCATCTTACTAACTTCATGGTTTTATCCTCCTGCTAAATATATGGGCCCTTGTGGCCCTTAATCTCTCTAGCCTTCGATGTAAATATAGTATATTAGCCTCTATTTGTCAACTATATTTATTCGTATAGACTAAAATAAAATAGTTTATTAGTCATTAACACTAATATATTACAGTAAAGCCTATTGGATTCATAAGGATACAGGTGCTTGCGAAAGTTCTCTCGCTAGTTGGCCGTTTATTAGTGATAGACTTCCACGTCCGATTTGAGGGAGAAAGTTCGCTAGATGAGTGCCGAGATCGCATCAGGATTGGTCCGGTGGCGGGTTCCTTTGAGCTGGGCGCTGGGGCTTCTCGCGCTGATCCTCGCTAGACCCATTCCGGTGAGTTATGCCATCGGACTGGGGATAGCGGCCGTTGGAGAGGCGCTTCGTATTTGGTCCGCAGGACACTTGGTCAAAGGGACAGGAGTTACCCGAAGTGGTCCCTACGCCTGGACACGCAATCCACTGTATTTGGGCAGCGCAATTATGGGGGTGGGATTTTGCGTGGCCGCCAGGAGTTGGGTGCTCCTTGTTCTGTTCGCAGGATTACTGCTTGGGGTCATCTTGCCGGTGATTCGGACCGAGGCGAGGAAGCTGGCCGAGCTCCATCCGCAGGTTTATTCCGAATATGCCAAGGCCGTTCCCTTGTGTCTGCCCGGGATTGGGCCGCGCCGGGAATGGCTGCATGAAAGAGACTTCGACTGGACGAGGGTGAAAGTAAACCGTGAGCACCGGGCTGTGCTGGGATGGTTCGGAGCGGCTCTGATCTTGGGCGTGAAAATGTTGGCGATGAGCTAAGAAATAGCCTTTTGTCTGCGGGCCATTTCTTCGTCGTAGTACTTTCGGTAGAGAATATCCCACTCCTCGCTTCCCTCGGGGATATCGCGTTTTTGACTCTCTATTTTCTGACGCACTTCAACGTCGATGACCTCGTCATCCTTCAATTCCTCGTTAATGATGCGCACGATCTCCATTCGGATATCGCTGTCGTCCATGAAGAACTCGACGCTGGAATTGGTCCTGAGATACTCGATCAGGAGATTCGCGACATGGTTGACTTTGGCGTGAGAAAGGCGCATAGCTGATTCCGAGTTATAGAATGATCTTTCGCTCCCGAGCGAGTTTCTTTTTGATCATCTTGAACATCTCGCGGTATTCGACGTTGGTACGCCGCATTTCCTCCGCGTGCTGCGTCAAGATTTCGCGGACTTCGTCATTCAGTTTGTCTTCAACGTGGAGCTCATCGGTAATGAGGTAAACGAACTCTTCTCTCAGCTTCGTAGGATCGTCCGCCTCGATGAAGCCCCGTTCTATAAGGTCCTTCATGAGCTTGTGAGCAATAAACTCAATTTGATTCTTGGTCAATCTCATAGCTTGCCAATCCGTAAACACTTGAAAATATCACAAATTCTAGGGGGGCATCAAGCAAAAGGGCCTCTTTGACGTGGTTTTGGGGCTCCAGGAGGAGGCGCGCCGCCGGTTCGTAGACAAAACCCACCAAACGGTAGGAGAAAGTCGGCGGACAAGTGGAAGGCGGGGCAACGAATGGAGATGCGGAACGCGTTCCAATGTTGAATTGACAGCTTCGCAACCCCAAGATATACTTTCCGTTCGCCTATTGGCCTCCTCGCTGTCCTTGAGGTCATGAAGAACCCTAGCGGGGTCGTAGTTCAGTTGGCTAGAACGCCGGCCTGTCACGCCGGAGGTCGCGAGTTCGAGTCTCGTCGGCCCCGCCATTCAAGAGAGTTTGCGGCATCCCTAGATGATCGATAGCGGGCGATTGTCCACGGAATTCTTGGAACCTCACTCAGATTTTTCGGTTCTAGGACTCTATGATATAGAGTACTTTCAATGGTTTTTGCCTGACGAGGTCTTGTCAGGCCAAAAGGAGGACGAGAAATGAAACGCTCCGTGCTTGTGGCACTCCTCGTGCTATTCGCAGGTATTGCAGAAGCCCAAAACGAGATATGGACCATACCGAAACCGAAACCAGTGGCTGGCGGCGAGGAATACAAACAGGGTGAACAGGCATTCAAGAATAAGGACTGGGGTGGGGCGATCTCTGCTTTTGAAGCAGCGGTGAGCCAGAACGAGGATCTGTTCGCAAGCTACTACTACTTGGGCTGGGCCTACAAGAACACATCGAATCCCGGAAAATCGGCGGTCAGTTTTGCGAAATTTCTGGATAAAGCGCCGAAAGATGATAGCGCTGCTGCAATGGTCACCGCGGCTACCCGTGAGGCGGGTACCGGCTACGCCCGAGCGAAAAAGCACAGCGAAGCGATTCCTTTCCTAAGCAAAGCGGCGGCCGCCAATTCCAAAGATACGGAAGTACTGTTCTTTCTGGGGATTGCTCAATTGCAGACCGGAGACGAGGCGACCGCCGGCCAAACGTTTGCTAAAGTCCTACAGTTGCAGCCAAACCTCGACCAAGCTCACTACTACGCGGGTCTCATCGACTTCAACGCGGAGCGCTGGGAACCTGCAAAGGAGCATCTCACGAAATACATCGAGTTGAAACCAAGTGGGCCATTTGCCGCTGACGTTCAGGCCATGCTGGACAACATCGCGGCAAGAGAGGAACAGGAGAAACAGGAGCCGCAGCCGCAGCAGTAGGCTGCCGAGTCCGCAAGGTCGGCCACTTCGTGCGCGATTTGCGGATGGGCACACGGGCTCGTTGCCAAATGTCTGCGGGGCGGCAACGACCCCGAGACGAGCTCGAGTGTGGCCGGTCACTTCGATCATTAATTCATGGATGGTCTCGTAATCAAGCCGAGCCAGATCGCCCAGAAGCCTTCGTTTGTGCATGAAGTAATGCCTTGGCATCTTGGGATCGTAGTGGAGCAAAGCCGACGTCCCTAAATAACTGATTTCTTTGGCGCCTGTTTCCAGGTCCCGACCCACTCCATCGGGCTTGGCTGGCCGTTTGGCTACACAGCCGGAGAGGCTGCGCTCGCAGTGTCCCATAGCGGCTCTCAGCACAAGACCCTGCCTTTTGTCCTGATCTGTTCGTGGTCGCACCCGCAGGAGTATTCGGCTGTCCCTCAGCTCGATTGAGGGTGGCTCATCGCTGTCAGCGAGCGTGAGCAAAAAGCGTGTTCCCGACACGTCCTGTGATTCTATGGGCATTGTAACGATGTCAGGAGTGTCGCCGGAAAGTTGACCTCGTCTTTCATGGAACGGATTCCCAGCGAAAACCGTATGATTTCGTAAACCGATTGATATATGGAGGCGCTATGACGTTCCAATCCTTCCGGTGGTTCCTGGCGGCATGTGTCTTGTTCCAAATCTGCAGCGGTCTCGCCGCGCAGTCCTCGAGTCGATCAGAGGAATATCAGGCGTTGCTGGAGCGGATCGAGGCCTTCGAGAAGCGCAACAACGATCGGCAGCCCCCCGACAAGGTCATGGACGCCATCGGCTTGACCGCCGGAATGGTCGTGGGCGAGGTAGGCGCCGGCCGGGGCCGCTATACGATGCATCTGGCCCGCAGGGTGGGAGATACGGGGAAGGTCTACGCGAACGACATCGACCGTGAGGCCCTTGACTTCCTGCGCTACCGCTGTGAGCGGGACGAGATCGCCAACGTCGAAATCGTCCTCGGTGACGTCGAGAACCCCAACTTCCCCGAAGCCAGCCTGGATATGATATTTATGGTCTGGGTCTACCACATGGTGGAACATCCCGTTCCTCTGCTGAGAAGCTTCGGCGCCAGTCTGAAACCTGGTGCGAAGGTCGTGATGGTCGAGCCCGTTGCGGAGGAGATCGAGCAAGAGCTTCGGGAGGTAACCGCCAGCGGAGAAACCGACGTTCACGTGAACGTTCTCACGAGGGAAAGGATGGAAGCCTACGCCCGCCAGGCCGGATTCCGCTTGATCCAGACCCTGGAGGACTTGTTGCAGATGGATGTCGTCTACATCCTCGTGAAAGAATGATCTCATAGCCCGCCATTCAAAGTCCTTTGCATCCTTCATCGACATTGATATCCGGCATGATGAATATTGCCTTTTTTCCTTCTCTAGAATATGCTTCCACGTTTGACAATCCAGGAACTCAACCGGCAACGGCAAATCTCGTTCTTAGGGAGACGGGATCTATTTGTGGCTAGACGACCATACTGGGGGGATGTGACCCCGCCCTGCCGCGCTTTTTTGTTCGACTCTGGGCGGCCAAAGCAGCTAAACTTCGTCTAGCAGGAAGTGGTAGGATAGTCATGTGCAAAGCTCAGTGAACGCTCCTCATTGCTCCCGTTGCGGCACTCGTGTTTTCGATGGTGAGCTGATAGGTTTGGAAGAGGAAGACGGTCAGCAGATCGTCTATTGCTGCATGTGCCTGGATCTCAAGACTTCCAGACTCGAGTTGATGAAAGGGGCCGGTCCCAGTGCCTCCGACAAGAAAAAGGGCAGCTATCCGCCTTCGCCTAGTTCAACAACGGATAGAGAGGTTCTGGACAAGTATGACCTCCAAATCCAGGATTTGCCCGAATCACTGGTCGCACGCATCGACCATGTTAGCGAACGACTGGAAGAAGCCAATCCTGGAGTTCCCATCACCAGAGCAACCTGCATAACGATCCTCCTCGCGAGAGCCCTTGCTGTGGTCGAAGGCCAAGAGACATTGGGCCGAAGAAAGGGCCGTGAACGCCGAAAAACGTCGCGCGGGCCTGATCGCCGGCAGGAACTGAGGCGATGGCAGGACCGTGTCATTCAGCAAGTTGAAAAGGACGTCCAGGCGTATCTTACGGCGGCGAACGACTGATTTTTTTCCAGCAAGACTTCATCGCGATGCTGCGGCGTCACGAGCAGGTTCGACACATGAGCCGCACCTAGGTACCCCGATTCACAATTACAATCGCATTCGTTAGATATTGCTCACTCCTCGCGCCTTGCCATCTGGGCGTCTCGGCTGTCTTTGTTCGCAACCGCAATGGTGAAACGGCGCACTAAATGTAGAAGAAAGCTGACAGCAAAGCCGTCGCTCTGTGGGATTTTCCTAACAGTGATTCGAGGAGTAGATTGCTCTGAACGACCTGTAAGTTTCTTTGCCCCAGTGGTTTACTGGTCCAAGACACACTTGGCCTCGAGGTTGCATTGACAACCTGCTAGCGGGGTGGGAGGGGGTGAGAGCCGACATGACGGCGGTTCGCAATCCCAGGTTGGGGCTCCTGCTCCGCTGCGTGATTATATCAGGACTCGATTAGGAGTAAAGAATATTCTCTACTTCAATGAGGAAAAAACAGGAACGCACCTGTCGTCGGCTTGTTGAGCACCGGTCGATGGTACGTGACCACCGGGTTGGGTCGGTGATCACGCCTCTAAGATGCTCCATTCATCGTTGGGTGAAACGAGTATGCGACAAGTCTCTACGACCTGTCGGTGATCAGAACCGCGTTGGTTTTCCCATGAGAATCAGCGGGTGTTTACCCACTCTTTTCTCAGCGGCTTCATGCGGCTGGATTTCCTCACACGGGTACGTCTCGGCGTTCTTACGGTAGATGCGTCGGCCCGGGTGACTGAAGTGTTTTCCTTGTTTCTGGAGCCGTAGTAGTAATGGTCAACGACAGTGGCCAAGGCAACAGTATTGGACGTGTGCCCGGAAGGGAATATCCTTTTTAGCGAAGCACGAAGGGTGGCACTGGTGCTCATCGTTCTAGGATTCGTGCTGACCTTCCCGCCGGTGTTC
Source organism: uncultured Acidobacteriota bacterium (assembly GCA_963697355.1). Classification (GTDB taxonomy): domain Bacteria; phylum Acidobacteriota; class Vicinamibacteria; order Marinacidobacterales; family DATDRI01; genus CAVONV01. The sequence goes on along the minus strand of CAVONV010000007.1, from coordinate 116,350 downwards.
GGACTGTTCGCGCATTGGCCCTCTATTCTTACCTTCAAATCAGATTTAATGTGTCCTACCTACAACCTACGGGATTCCCACCTCCTGTGGGAGGCGAGCATCCCATACTGATCTTGCATGTACCTGTGACTAGAAAGCTATCTTGAGTGCGGCGTTAGCGGTGAATCCATCGAGCCGGTCACCGGTGCGGCCGGCTCCTGCTATGAAGCGGTAGCCGCCGCCGAATCCGATTCGGAGTTTCTCCGTAATGTTGAGGTTGAGGTTGAACTCAGGCTCGGCGACGAAAAAGCTCTCGTTGACATCATCGAAGACGGGGAACGGAAACTCCGGAAAGTTGGGGAAACCGGGAAATCCTGGGATAGACGGGAAGTTGATACCGCGGCCGCGGTATCGAAAACTATCGGGAATCTCAGAAGGAAGCTCGTCGAAGAGGTCATCGAGGTCATCTATTCGGCCACGGAAGCCGGAAACGGTGGCCGTTCCACCTCCAACGAGCCCCTTGACCGAAAAATTGACGAGTTCGTCCGAACGGAAGAAATACTCGGCAACGAAGCCGCCGTAAGTCATTTTGAAATCATCGGAACGGTTTGTCAGAAAGTAGCCGCCGCCGCCCAAGAGGAGCTTGCGGTTGATGAGCCAGCCACCGTAGACGCCGGCCAAATTGGCGAACTTTCCGTCCACCTCGGTGAACTTGAAATCTGGCGCGACAAAGAAACCGCTGTCCACGTTACCGCCGACCAGTGTCTGTGTATCCCGTTCCTCCGCGAAGAGGGGATTGGCCGTCGCCATGATAACGACAATGGATATGCAATAGATGCGACCCAAGAGTGACCATTCGAGTTGTTTCAATTCAACCTCCGTGTTGACTAGCACATGCGTGCGTTTTGTACCCCTATTCGGAAAAGCAGATTTCGTGCCATGGGCCTCATTCCAGTAACTCTTTTTAAATTTGAGGTTTAACTGCCAGCTTGACCAAGCCTGATGAGATTTCCTGTCCTATCCAAGGGACTGGCTGTCCGCGGAGGTGACCATTTGCAGCAGGACTCGTTTGGATCCGAAGAGCCGTCAACGCTCCGAGGGATGGTGCTGCCCTAAAAAGCGCCGGACCAAAATCGAGGAGAGAGCAAAAAGAACCATCGCGATCAGGATATCGCGCCGACCGAAACGCAGCAATTTGACCCAATGCGAGACATTGGCTACAGAAGTGATGGGAGACTCGGCGGGTTGGATGGTCCCGTGCTGGTTCACGGATGAAGTATAGTGAATGTCTGGCATGTGCGAAACGCCCTCGCAGAGGCTTCGAGGAACCAATGGAGAATCTAATGCATACGGACCGTGCCGTACCTTTGATCGTACTTCTCGCTCTGGGACTTCTTATGAGTTGCTCGGAGGATCCCATCGATCCATCCGAGCCGCTGACCGCTCGTGTTGATTTTTCAACAGGCCAGCACGGATGGACAGCAGGTTTTTCTGACTATCCTGCAGCGGACGAAGCGATTTACCACCTCCAGTCGGACTACCGTACGCTCCCGGCACCTCTCGACACGTCGCAACGGGCTCTCTTCATCTCCGGCATCAACCGGAGCGATGACCTGTTCATGTACTGGAAGGGGCAGATCGTTGGCCTTTCGCCAGGTACGAGATATCGAGCGAGTTTCGAGGTGGAGTTCGCGACCAATGTGCCGAGCGGCTGCGTCGGTGTCGGCGGCTCTCCGGGTGAAAGTGTCTGGATCAAGGCGGGTGCTACCGACATCGAACCGGAGTCTGTTCTCGTGAACGGTTTTTATCTCATGAACATCGATAAAGGGAACCAGTCCACCAGCGGTGTGAATGCGGTCGTCCTGGGCGATATTGCCAACTCACAGTCTTGTGACGGCGGCGGCGGAGCCGCGCAGTGGGAGTTGAAGCAGCTTTACGGTACGGAAACCATCGAAGTCACGTTTGATTCGGACGGACGAGTCTGGTTGCTCGTGGGCTCCGATTCCGGTTTCGAGTCCCTGACGAGTCTTTACTATACGCGAGTGCTCGCCACATTCGAGCCTATCTAGGTTTTTCAATCTTCTTCCTCGGTCATAGTCGAGTGTGCCGGTCGGTTCGTTCGGCACTTGTTGTAAATGTATGAATGTGTGTATAGCAAGGCGTGCGGGTTAAACGAACGTCTGAAAGAACACGCGGTGCCACTTCAGCCTTCTGGTAGTCGATGTTGATCAACGAGGCATGCCACGGAGAGATAGACCATGGCCGGATTCAAGAAAAGAGCGCCGAATCACCCGGGTATGAGATTGCGCGACGTTGTGTCGTCTCTCCAATTCATGACTCAACGTCCCAAGATATGTTTGTTGAACCAGCCCAACATCCTGGTGTAGCGATCCAACTGATGGTTGGGCTCCCTCAATCCGTGCGGTTCTCTCGGGTAACGGACGAATCGCACCGTCACACCAGCCTTTTTCAAATAGTGATAGAGCTCCTCGCTTTGAGAAATCGCGACCCGGCGGTCTTCCTCCCCGTGCAGTATCAAGGTCGGCGTACTCACCTTGAAATCGCTGGCCAACGGCGATGAGCGGCGATAGATGTCCCTACTCACCCAGGGAAAACCCTTGTGGTAGTACTCCATGAAACCCTGGATATCCGTCGTGCCGTAGAAGCTCTCCAGGTTGCTCAAACCCGCGCCGCTGACCGCGGCTTTGAATCGGTCCGTATGGGTGATGATCCAATTGGTCATGAAGCCACCGTAGCTCCAGCCCTCGACACCGAGTTTGGCTTCATCGGCGATGCCTTTTTGGATCACATGGTCCACACCGGCCATGATGTCTTTGTAGTCACCTCCGCCCCAATCGCCGATATTCGCCCGGACGAACTCCCGTCCATAGCTTCCGCTGCCCCTGAAATTAGGAACGAGAACACCGTAGCCGGCGCCGGCGAACATCTGCCAGGCTGGATTGAAGGCCACCGTGCGCACGCCCTGAGGGCCGCCGTGCGGCTCGACGATGAGAGGCACCTTCTGCCCTTCCTGATAATCGACCGGGAAAACGAGCAGTCCCTCTATTTCCATTCCATCGAAAGACTTCCACCGGATCACTTCCGTTCGACCGAGCCGGAGCTTCGAGACATCAGGATTGGACTGAACGAGGCGGCGGGGACTTTCGAGACGGATGTCGCCGATCCAGAGGTCCCGGGGGTTGAGCGGATCGGACATGACGACCGCTAACTGATCGAGATCCCTCGTGGCGCTGACTCCGGAAAGGAATTTTCCGTTTGGGATCAGCCGATCGAGTGCCTTTCTCTCGACATCCATGATGCCCAACTGGCTGTACGTCTTCTCCCCGAAACCGAATAGGATTTTCCGGCTGTCGCCGGACCAACTCACGACGGACTCTGCGCGATCCAACTCCGACGTGAGATTCGTGGCAGTTCCTCCCTCGGCGGGAACGACGTAAACATCGCTCGGATCTGCCCATAAGTCATACCCTGGATGCCCCGAGAAGGCGATGAGCTCCCCGTTGGGAGACCAACGGGGTGAGCTCTCTCTGAGCGCGTCGGAGTCGGTCAAACGCTTGGGAGTCCCACCACCGGAATCGATCACATAGATTTTCGAGTAAAAGTAGTCATCGACGTCTTTGCTCGGACGCGTGACGAAAGCGATCTTTCGGCCATCCGGAGACCAGGACGGATTGACCACGTCGCTCTTGCCGTCCGTCAACCGCTCGACATCGCCCGTATCGAGTTGGACGACCGCGAGCTGGTTCAAACGCGTCGTCTCATCGACCACGATCTCGTCCCGCTTCTCTTCCTTGGCCTCCTCCTCGTCCTCGGTCAGCTCCCGCGCGGTGAGAAACGCGATCCTCTTGCCGTCGGGAGACCAGTCGATATCGCCGGCCATCCCACCCTCGATGTCGGTGAGTTGTCTGGCTTCACCTCCCGCGAGTTGGATGAGCCATATCTGTTGTTTGTCTTCCCGCGTGGAGAGGAAAGCCAACGTCTTTCCGTTCGGGGACCAGCGAGGATTGGAATCATTGTCGGGATGGTAGGTCAGCTGCACCGACTCGCCCGTATTTGAATCCACGACATAAATATCCGGGGTCAGAGCGTGCTTCTCCTCATCGTGTGACGTCAGGACATAGGCGACTTTCTTTCCATCCGGAGACCATTGAGGATCCGAGATCTGCTTCATTCGAACGATCTTCTCCGGAGTCATGACGTCGTCTTGCCCGAAGACGGGAAGCGATGAAAGAAGAAAGGCACATACGAATAGAATGACGGATTTCTTAGTGCTCATTGAATATCCCTCCTGCTCCTTGGACGAGCCCGAGCTGGCGATCCTGAAGCGGGTATCTTTATCAATATCGAATTTTGACGTCAAACAACGTATTTTCCTGTCCCTACGCCGTTAGTGTCCGGCCGCATGGCTCGGAGGCTCGCGTCGAGGGTCGGGCCCACCCATCCGAAGACCGGTCTCCGGATCGACCACAATCCCTTGGGCATTGCCGATATTCCGCGGGCGGAGCCGGTGTCCCATGGCTTCGAGGGTCGTGATCGTTTCCTCCGAAAAAGCACCCCGTTCGGCCTCATACTCAATGACGTCCGGAATCCACTGATGATGAAAACGCCCCGCGCTGATCGCTTCTCCGACCGTCATACCGTGATCGATGACGTTCATGATGCACTGAAGCGTGGTCGTGATGATGGTGGGTCCCCCCGGCGATCCGATCACCATGAAATTCTTGCCGTCCTTGAAGACAATCGTGGGCGTCATGGAGCTCAACATTCTCTTGTGCGGCTCGATACGGTTGGCGGTCCCGTAGACCAATCCCTCGTGGGTCGGTGCGCCTACCTTGGCACTGAAATCCGCCATTTCGTTGTTCAACAAGAATCCTGCACCTTCAACAACGAGGTAGCTTCCGTAGCTGTCATCGATAGTTGTGGTCACGGCAACCGCCATGTTGTCCTTATCCATCACGGAATAATGCGTCGTCTCCGATGACTCACCCTGAAAGTCCGCCAAATCGATGGGTCGCACCTGATCACTGGATGTAGCCCGTTCCGGATCGATCTCCTCAGCCCGAGAGTCCGCATAGACCTTAGAAGTCAAGACCTCGACCGGAACGTCGAAGAACTCCGGGTCGGCGATGTATTGGCTTCGCTCGGCAAACACCCGCCGTTCCGCCTCCACCATGAGATGCACCGTCTCTGCCGTATTCCAACCAAGCTTGGCGATGTCGTAGCGTTCCAAAATGTTCAAAAGCGCAACCAATGAGATACCACCCGAGCTGGGAGGTGGCATGGATACGATGCCGTAGCCTCGATAAGTCCCCGTAATCGGCTCCCGTTCGGTCGGTTCATACCCCTTGAGATCATCGAGTGTTATGAGACCGCCGTATTTCTCCATGGTCGCGACGATTTGTTCGGCAACCCGACCTTCATAGAATCCATCCCGCCCCTCGGCAATGATCAAACGGAGTGTCTCTGCAAGGTCCTTTTGTACGAAAACTTCACCTATCTCGTACGGACTGCCGTCCGGCTTATTAAAAACGGCGTTCGAAGATGCGAAGCGCTTGAACTCCTCACCGCCCATTGGCGCCTTGAGGGCCCATCCGTTCTCAGCGATCTCCACCGCCGGCTGAATCACCTCCTCCCGACTCAAGGTGCCATACTTTTCGAGCGCATAGAGTGTCCCCGCCACGGTCCCCGGCACACCTACAGCCAACGCGCCATAGCGGATCCACTCCTGGACAACCGCTCCATTTTCATCAAGGTACATATCCCGGTGAGCTTTGCCAGGCGCCAGCTCACGGTAGTCGATAGCCGTAGCCCGCCCGTCGGGGGTTCGTATCACCATGAACCCACCGCCCCCGATATTCCCCGCCCGGGGATAAACCACAGCAAGGGCGTAGGCCACAGCGACGGCAGCATCCACCGCATTGCCGCCTTTGCGCAGAATCTCTGCCCCCACCTCCGACGCCAATTCATGCGTACTGACCACAACACCGTTCTCAAACGTATTCGGAACCGGGACCGGAGCTTCTTCAACCTGACACCCTACGACCAAGACTACTAGAAGAACAATGAATACTCTCCCATAAGCCATGAGCATTTCTCCTTGGAAGCGCACCATAACATACCTACTTGACGAGTGGGCTCTGCTGCGCTCGTGCAAATGGATGTTTGACGTAAAAGATGAAGTTGGAGAGATTTGAGACACGCCAAAACGTGCGGGACTTCCATTGACTGAATGGCGTCGGAGAAGTGGGGCCGGCTCAACCCATTCGACGAGCGCCCAGGTTTAGCTATACGATATGAGGCTCGACCGTCGATTGTGGTTGAGTACGTTGGCAGCACGATAGTGAAAGGTGAGAGAAGATGGCTGATCTGAAGACGAGCTACATGGGCATACAACTTGATAATCCGATCGTGGTCTCGAGCAGCGGGATTACTGGAAGTATCCATGGCATCGAGCGTTCGGCCGAGGCCGGGGCCGGGGCCGTGGTGCTCAAATCGATGTTCGAAGAGCTCATTCTTGCTCAATCTGAAGACCTCGAGAAGGATCTGTCCACGGCGGAGCATCCGGAGGCTCTTGATTATGTCCGCGCCGATATTGGAATGCGTTTGGGGCCTCTTCCTTACCTCGAGTTCATCGAAGAAGCCCGCAAAAAGGTGTCCATCCCTGTTATTGCAAGCGTCAACTGCGTGACGCCCCATTGGTGGGTGCCTTACGCGAGGCGAATCGAGGAAGCGGGTGCGAGCGGGCTCGAGCTCAACATTTCGCATTTTCCGCAAAGGAACGGGGAAGATTCCAAAGAAATCGAAGCACGATACGCGGAAATCGTTCAGACGGTTTGTGCGAGTATCTCCATACCTGTAGCCGTCAAAATCGGATTCTATTTCACGTCTTTGTGGAGCGTCATTGAGGATGTCGTCGCGGCGGGAGCCAAGGCGTTGGTGCTGTTCAACCGTTACTATGCGGTCGATGTCGATTTGGACACGAAGACGGTGATCCCCGCGATGAAGCTAAGCTCCCCTGGGGAGTTCTATCTCCCCCTGCGGTGGATCGGGCTCGCCGCCAAGAATCTCAACTGCGACATTGGAGCTTCTACGGGAGTGCACGACAGTGAGAGCATCGTCAAAGCACTGATGATGGGTGCAACAGCAACATACGTCTGCACCGCGCTCTACAAGAACGGGCCCGAGTACGTAAGGGAGCTTCGAGACAACCTTTCCTCTTGGCTCGATGGAGAAGGCTACAAGTCCGTAGGTGACATCAAGGGATTGGCACTGAAGAACACCGAGGACGAAGGCAAGCTCCTAACCAGGCTGCAGTACGTCTTGGCGCTGGAGGAAGCGTCGAAGTATTACAAGTTCTAAGAGAAAGTAGAAAGGAGAAAGTAGGAAGGAGGGATCCTTCTTCTTTCTCCCTCCTCCTTCCTACTTTATTCTCTCTTCTCTACTCCTTCGTGTAGACGGGATACATGTCTTTGGGGATGTTCTCGTAGGGTAGCACTGTGAGATCCGCAGGTCCCCAACCGGGGGCATCGACTTCAATGATGGCTCCCGCCAGGCCGGTCTCGTGGAAGCCTCTCCTGAAATGGACACGTGACTTCAGGGCTATGATGTCGAGCTCATCAATATCGATGTTGAGGTCTTCGAAGATGTCGGGCGTCGTTACCTGGTGCAAGGTTGGTGTGATGATGACTCGATTGTTGTCTCCGAAGAGAAGAACCGCGGTTTGATCAAACCGTCCATACTTGCCCAGAAACTCCACCTTGCCCTCGATGGGAACTGGATTTCCGGCATATTTGTCCAGGTAGCCGCCGAGATTGACTTTGACGGTATCGCCTACCTTAGCGCCGGCGATTTCGTCGAGGGCTTTCTCGTCGGAGATCGTCGTAATACAGAAATTGCTCGCGCCCTGGGCGATGAGCTCTTCCAGAATCCAACTGGAATTGCCGCTGCGGTCAGCGTGGTCGGCGATGACCACCGGCGTCTTTCCGGCTTTCGCTGCGGCGATGGCTTGGGCGACTCCCTCTTTGGTCTTGGGCAGTACCCTGCCGGCAAATTCCTTCCTCACTCTCCAGATGTACTCGTTCATGTCATCTGCAATCCGGTCGGCCAGTTCCTGGTCGTTATTGGTCATGACCTCAATGGTAGCGCCGGCGTCTGGTACATCGGCGTAAGCGAATCCAAAGAAAACGGACACATAGGCGTCCATCTCGCGGTTTTCCCAACGTCTTGCGCGTTCCATGATGTCTTTGGCGGGGGAGACTCCCGTTCCTTGGTATACGCTGGGCGTGATGACACCCGGTTTGCGTGTGGCGGTCGTCGGTTTGTAGTCGCCCTTGATCATACGAACCATGTAACGTGCGGCGCGTTCGCCTTGTAGTCGCGAGTCATAGTGAGGGTACCTCTTCACGCAGAAAGCGCCGTCGGCCGCCTCTAGGAACTCATGATCCTCGTTGCCGTGCGGATCGAAAGTGCCCACGATGGGGACGTCGGGTCCGACCGCTGCACGCACTCTTCGGGCGATCTCGGCTTCCGGCTTGGGAACGTCAGTAACCGCCATGGCCCCATGAAGGGCCAAGTAGATTCCGTCGAACGGACCGTACTGTTTGATGTCCTCGACGATCCCATTTGTGTATTTGTCGAAAGCCTCCTTGGTGATCCAACTGCCGAACGATCCTCCTACGGCACCTCTAGGGGACAAGAGCCCCACGAGCTCCACCCCATCGAATTCACTTGCGACTTTGGTGAATCCTTGAATGTAGCCGCCCCTGTCGAGAACAGCCTGGCCACGTTCGGGTGGACCGTAGAACTCCCACTCTTCGATGCCGGTAGGCCGCGGGCAAAATGTGCAAGTCTCGTGTGAAAAATTGGCGACGCCAATTCTTACGGGCTTTGCTTCTTGCTGCGCTGGAGGTGCGCAACTCCAGGCAATGGAAACAACGGCAAGAAGGAATAAGATGCTGAATAGATGACCACGTCCCTTCATATGTACCTCCCTAATGTCGGAATAGACCGGCGCTCAAGCTAGCGAAAGGACCACCTGAGCGAAGGATGGTAGCCGGAAGGTGGGCGGGAAGCAAACTCATTAGGTGGGCGGATATTTCTCATCCGGTGAACGAGCCGCCGTTGGGGGAGAGAATTTGGCCTGTGAGGTACGAGCTTGCATCAGATGCGAGAAAAAGAGCCGTTTGTGCGATTTCTTGGGGTGTGGCCCAGCGGCCGAGGGGAATCCGGCTCAAGGAAGCCTGTTTGAGTGTCGTCGAAATGTGCTCGGTCATGGGTGTTTCCACGAAACCGGGACCGATAGCATTGACGCGGATACCGCGGGAGCCTACCTCCTGAGCCACGGCCTTTGTGAACCCGAGAACGCCAGCTTTGGCTGCTGAATAGTGGGGGGCGTCAGGTAAACCGCTCAGAGCGGCGGTGCTGGAAAAATTCACGATGGCACCTTTGTTCTGTCGGCTCATGAGTCGTAAAGCGCCGCGCGTGCAGAAGAAGGTTCCGTCCAAATGGACTCGGATCATACGGTGCCAGAGATCGTCGTCCAGATTAATGGTGACATCCCAATGGACTTGGGTGTTGTCTCCTTGGCGTGACCTCTCGAGTTTCGCTTCAGCTTTTCGATTGAGCTCCCTCCATCGCTCGGCGGGCTCCGCAATACCGGCGCAGTTGATGAGAATATCCAAGCGGTTCCAACGCTCGTCGATCTCTTTGAACATGGCATTGACCTGCCCGCTGACCGCCACGTCGGCCTGAAATGTCTGTGTGGCGCCGTCCCAGTCGCAAGGAGCAATATCGTTGACGAGAATACGGGCTCCCTCTCGAGCGAAGAGACGGGCTATGGCAAAGCCAATCCCCGAGGCACCACCTGTCACGAGAGCGATGCGGTCCTTTAGCTGATGAGTCATGACGAGTCCTAACTCTATCAAAAAAAAACGCCCCGGCCGGTTTCCCGACCGAGGCGTTTCCAATAAAAGGAATCGTTCTTAATAGTCGCCCATTCCCGGCATTCCGCCTGGCATTCCGCCGCCTGGCATTCCGCCCGTCTTGTCTTCCTTTTCTGGAAGCTCGGTGACCAAGGCTTCTGTCGTTAGCATGAGCCCGGCAATGGAGCTAGCGTTCTGCAGCGCGTACCGAACCACCTTCGTCGGGTCGATGACACCGGCGCTGACCAGGTTCTGGTACTTGTCGGCTGCGGCGTTGTATCCATGCTCGGGATTCTCCAGCTCCTTGACCTTGTTGACCACAATGGAGCCTTCGAGACCGGCGTTCTGGGCAATCCACCGCATCGGATCTTCGATGGAGCGCGACACGATGCCTACACCGATCTGCTCGTCCTCTGTCAAGTTGCTGCTCTTGCGAAGCTTCTCGAGAGCGGGAATCGCCCTCAATAGCGCGACGCCGCCGCCAGGAACGATGCCCTCTTCGGCAGCCGCTTTGGTCGCGTGCATCGCATCCTCGACACGAGCCTTTTTCTCTTTCATCTCGGTCTCGGTCGCCGCACCCACCTTGATGAGCGCCACGCCGCCGACCAATTTCGCCAGCCGCTCTTGCAGCTTCTCACGGTCATAGTCCGACGTCGTCTCTTCGATTTGGGCCCGGATCTGCTTGATGCGGCCTTCGATGTCCTTTTTCGTGCCCGCACCCTCGACCACCGTCGTCTCTTCCTTGCTGATGACGATCTTCTTAGCCGTGCCCAGGTCTTCCATCTTCAAGTTCTCGAGCTTGATGCCCAGATCCTCGAATATGGCGCTCCCGCCGGTCAGAATCGCAATGTCTTCCATCATGGCCTTACGGCGGTCACCAAATCCCGGCGCCTTCACCGCGGCCACCTTGAGCGTGCCGCGAAGCTTGTTCACCACCAGCGTCGCCAGAGCTTCACCCTCGATGTCCTCGGCAACGATCAGAAGCGGCTTCCCTGACTGGGCCACCTTCTCGAGGACCGGTAGCAGGTCCTTCATGTTCGAGATCTTCTTCTCATGGACCAAGATGTAGCAGTCTTCCAAGACCACTTCCATCCGCTCAGGATCCGTCACGAAATACGGCGATAGGTAACCGCGGTCGAACTGCATGCCTTCCACGATCTCGAGACTCGTCTCGAGTGTCTTGGCCTCTTCAACCTGAATCACGCCGTCCTTGCCGACTTTCTCCATTGCTTCGGCGATGATGTTCCCAATGGTTTCGTCACCGTTGGCTGAGATGGTCCCCACCTGAGCAATCATCTTGCCCCGAACCGGTTTCGACAGCTTCTGGATCTCGTCCACAACCTTTTCCACCGCTTGCTCGATACCGCGCTTCAACTCCATCGGATTCGAGCCCGCTGCTACGTTCCGCAGGCCTTCGCGGAATATCGACTGCGCGAGTACCGTGGCCGTCGTCGTTCCGTCTCCCGCAACGTCCGACGTCTTCGATGCGACTTCGCGCACCATCTTGGCGCCCAGGTTCTCAACCGCATCCGGTAGCTCGATCTCCTTCGCCACCGTCACGCCGTCCTTGGTCACCACCGGTGAGCCGAATTTCTTCTCCAGTACCACGTTACGACCCTTCGGGCCCAGCGTGATGCGTACCGCTCCAGCCAGACCGTTTACTCCTCGAAGGATGGCCTGGCGAGCTTCTTCATGGTAAGTAATTTGCTTTGCCATGGTTCTTGTCTACCTCTCTTCAGATTATTCGTGAAAAACGTGGCTGCTTCGGGCAGCCAGGGTTTCGTCAGCTACTCGATGACTCCGAGAACCTCGTCCTCGCGGAGAATGAGATAGTCTTCGTCATTCAATGTGATCTCGGAGCCAGAGTACTTGCCCACGAGCACTCGGTCTCCAACTTTGATCTCCAGGGGATGCTTCTTTCCGTCTTTGAGCATGCGGCCGGAGCCGACTGCAATGACGTCCGCAGTCATGGGCTTTTCTTTCGCAGAATCTGGAATGATAATCGAACCGACTTTGTTCTCCTGCTCGTCAACTCGCTTGACGACAAGGTTGTCTTTTAGTGGGGTGATCTTCATCGCCTTTTCCATCCTCCTTCTTATTTCGTTTGAATCAGACATAGGGAAAGAAGGATGCTTGCGCATTCCTTCTCCTCACTTGTTTCTTTACGTGCTGATGGGAATCTGCTTACTGAGCCCGTCCCCCGGCTTCTGCATGGTGACTTTCAAAATTCCCTTCTTGAACTCCGCTTTGATTTTGTCTGGAACGATGTTGACGGGAAGTGAGAAGGTCCGAGAGAAAGGCCCGTATGCCCGCTCCATCCGGTGGAACTGTTTTTGACTCACGGGTTCCTTTAGCTTTCTTTCACCCTTGATGGTGATCCGGTTGTCACGGATACGGAGCTCGATGGAGTCTTGATCGACTTCGGGAAGCTCCGCCTTCAGAATGACGTTCCGGTTGGACTCGTAGAGATCGACCGACGGCGTCCAAGTTCCACCTTCCGAGAGGCCGGCTTGTGAGCTACTGCCGGTCAAGGTCTGCTCGATGAGCCGGTTCATACGCTCTTGCAATGCAAGTAACTCTCGGACAGGATTCCAGTGAGCTGTGGGCATTTTTAGGTTTGTTCCGTTTGGTTATCTGGCACTCACCGCTTGAGAGTGCTAACAGGAACGCCTTATTGTAAGTTCTCCCTTAGCGTTTGTCAAGCACATAAGTTTAGTTCCTCTTGTCAGATCTTTAGGACGCGATATTTGTATAATCGATTTAAAATGAATAGGATACGTGGAGAACGCTTGTTTTGTGCTTTTGCCGCCGACTCGCTTGACGTAATTTTCGGCCATCTTGGCCTGTGAACGATGCCATACGAGGTGCTGGACCACACAGCGGACTATATGGTGGAGGTTCGGGCGTCCGACCTATCTGCGCTGTTTGTGGATGCAGCCCGAGCGATGTTCAGCATTTTGACCGATCCCGAGACGGTCCTCGAGAAGGTGGGACTTTCGGTGAAGGTAGAAGCAGATAGTCAAGAACAGCTTCTCGTCTCGTGGCTCACAGAGCTCATCTTCCTGCATGAGACTGAGATATGGCTTTTCTCGAAATTCGAGATCCGGACCTTGACGGAAAACCGTTTAGAAGCGGAGGTCTGGGGCGAAAAGCTCGATCCCAAACGGCACCCCATCGATCGCGAGATCAAGGCAGTGACTTACCATCGTCTGGGTATCAAGAAAGACAATGGCGAGTATCGGACGAGAATAGTATTCGATCTCTAAGGGCACCGTCGTCGGCCGATATGGACGATGCCCGATGATGAAATCAAGAAATCAGGAATGGGGAGGGTCTCATGAGCAAGGTCAAGGTTCAGCAAGTCGATGAGTATCGATTTCGGATACCCCGCGAAGGAAAAATGCGGGTGGATGGGATGGTCTACGCCAGCGAGCACTTGATGGCGTCCCTTCGTCGAGACCCGGCACTCGAGCAGGTCGCCAACGTTGCACACCTTCCAGGAATCGTGGGGCGATCTATTGCTATGCCCGATATTCATTGGGGCTACGGATTTGCCATCGGTGGTGTGGCGGCTTTCTCGCCGGACGGAGGAGTCGTTTCTCCGGGCGGGGTGGGCTTCGACATCAATTGAGGCGTCCGACTCCTGCGCTCAGGTCTGAGCCGCAAAGACATCGGAGGGGAGCTCGAGAAGCTCGTTGACGGGCTTTTCGCCAACGTGCCCACGGGAGTTGGCTCTCACCGTAAGGATTTCAAGCTTTCCGAGAAAGAGATCCGGCGCGTACTGGTCAAAGGCGCCGGGTGGGCAGTGTCGAATGGGTACGGGACCGGTGCCGACCTCGATCATATCGAAGAGGGAGGTACGATTTCCGGCGCCAATCCGGATGAAGTGAGCAAGCGAGCCATAGAGCGGGGACGGCCGCAATTGGGCACACTCGGCTCCGGCAATCATTTCGGAGAGATTCAATACGTATCGGAAGTTTTCGACGAGCATGTTGCCAACGTTTTGGGGCTCTACAAGGATCAGATCACCGTCACGATTCACACCGGTTCGCGAGGTCTCGGCTACCAGGTGTGCGATGATTTTCTGAAAGTGATGCTGAAGGCTTCGGCAAAGTACGGCATTGAGCTTCCCGATCCTCAGCTCTGTGCCGCTCCGTTGACATCACCGGAGGGCAAGTGCTACTTGTCGGCTATGGCGGCGGCCGCCAACTACGCCTTTGCGAACCGGCAAATGATCACCCACTGGGTCCGGGAGACGTTCGAGAACGTGCTCGGCATCGGTCAGGAGAAGCTCGGGCTGACGCTCGTTTACGACGTTTGCCACAACATCGCCAAGATGGAGGAGCACGATGTGAAAGGCAAGAAGACGAGGCTCTGTGTTCACCGAAAGGGCGCCACCCGTGCGTTTCCGCCTCGTCATCCCAAGACGCCGGACGCCTATCGCGACGTAGGGCAACCCGTCCTCATTCCAGGTGATATGGGCCGGTATTCCTACGTTCTCGTGGGCACGGAACGAGCGTATGATGAGACATTCGGTAGCACCTGTCATGGTGCCGGTCGTGTTATGAGCCGACGTCAGGCGCGCAAGAACGCTCGCTCCCGCCATATTATGCGTGAGATGGAGGAGCGGGGAGTCATCGTGCGGGCTGCGGGAAGGGCTACATTGGTGGAGGAGATTCCGGAAGCCTACAAAGACGTTGCTGAAGTGGTTGACGTGGTTCAGGGGGCGGGGATTAGCAAGAAGGTGGTCCAGCTGAAACCCATCGGAGTGATCAAAGGATAGGGGGACAGTCACCACCTATCCGCATGAAAACAAGTAACTTGGAGTGGTGACTGTTACCAAGAGCATGCCGAATATCTACGAAGTTCTAGATGAGCTGGGGATCGAGTACCGGAGGTTCGAGCATCCACCGGTTTTCACGGTTGAGGAAGCCAATCGTCACCGAGGTGAAATCCCCGGTGGAAGGACCAAGAACTTGTTCTTGCGCAACAAGAAGGGTAGACGCCACTACCTCGTAGTGACGGAAGCCGAAAAGACGGTGGATTTGAGAAGCTTGAAGGAGCGAGTCGGCGAATCCGCTTTGAGCTTTGCTTCGCCGGAGCGGCTCCAAAAGTACTTGGGACTCACCCCGGGCTCCGTTTCACCTTTCGGGATCGTCAATGATCTGAATGATGAGGTGACGGTTCTTCTCGACCGCGATCTATTGCGTTGTGACGCGCTGGGATTTCATCCGAACGTCAATACCTCCACCCTGGTTATACAGACAGAGGACTTCCTACGGTTTCTCGAGCATTGTGGGAATGTCGTGAGGATTTCTCAGATTTAGCAAGGTCTGGCCGTGGCTTCGCCCGTGCAAGTCGAGTCGAAGCGAAGGCGGACAGCCGGACCTATTTTTGGTTGAAGTTGACGATCGCCTGGACCTCATCTCCATCGATGGAAGCTGCAATGTTTACGGACAGTAGTTCGTCGGTTGTTTGGGCCGTGAGGAAAGCCCCTTCGGTCGTGGTCGTCTTTTGAAGGATCTTGAATCCCTTCCCTTCCAGCTTCTCGACGTAAAAGTCAATTAACTTGTCGAGACTATCCTCGGTCTTGATGGTGTATGCACCCGCCCTACCATTGCCGGTCTCGCTCGAGTAGGCCCCTTGGGGCTCGGTGCCGGGATAGAGGGGCAGCCATGATGGAAGCTCGACATCGACACCTGTCCCGAAGGATGTCGTTCCATCGTCCGTGGTGACTTTCAAGCTGCCTTCGTCACCTTCTCCTTCGAGCTCGACGGAAACGGTCTCGTCATCGGAAGTGAAGCTGATTCTTCCTTCCTCGATTTCCTCGAAGTCGAAGGTGAACTCTTCGCCGGTGCTTGTGTTGCGAAAGGTGACAACGCGATCGTCCTCATCCGCGTCAACGAGCTCGATTTCGGGATTGGCGGCGGCGATGAGCCTCGCCGTGGTCTCGACGGGGTTGTCCCCCAGTTCCTGCGCCACGTCTTTCACCTTGTTGGCGACGAAGAGTCCGCCCAGGAAAAGCACAATCGCGCCCAAGAGAAGAACGCTGGCGCATCCAACCGCGACCCAAACGAGGGGGTTGGTACCTTTTTTTTCTGTTTGCTGAGGCTGGCCGTTAGTCATTAGAAAGCTCCTTTGAAAGGACGAGTACTCGAGTACTCAGTACTCAAGAAATCAAGAACTCGAAAAATCAGGAATACGAACACTGATTATACCCATGATTCCATTTGACCGGAACCCTCGCGACTACTCATTCACCATTCGCAAGGGCTGACCGGTGTTGGCTACGACATGCAGCCAGAACATGCCGTCCGGGTCGATCTTCTTTCGTTCATGCGTGACCGCTTCGATGGGAACATGTGTGTAATAGCCGTTCCATAAGCCAATGACGATTACCCGTTTTTCCCGCCATGGCGGCATGCACGGCGTTTTGCCCCAAGATAGCGCAGTAAATAGAGTCACTGGGGATAGCGGGAGCACTCCTGATCGATTAGCTGGGATCGATGTACTTGAGCGTGTGACTCCATTCCGATGTCTTTCATGTAGGCTTTGATCTTGTCGCCCAGAAAGACGTCCGATGTCCGGCGGCTTGATGTTGCCGGATGCATCGCGCTTCATTAGGGAAGGATCTTCGTCGAAGAGGTGCCGACCGGCGCCCTCTGCGACACAAACCATGGCGTGATGTCTTTGCTCGAGGCGCTTTCTCAAATGCTCCAGGAACCCATTGGAGCCATCGAGATCGAATCGCACCTCCGGAATGAGAACGAAGTTGGCATGCTGTGAAGCAAGCGCTGCATTGGCGGCAATGAATCCGGAGTCGCGTCCCATCAGTTTCACGAGACCGATTCCGTTGTAAGCGTCGAAGGCTTCCGTATGAGCGGCATACATTGCTTGAACAGCCATGGAGTAGGCCGTTTCGAGTCCGAAGGTTTTCGAGACGAACGAGATATCGTTGTCGATGGTCTTGGGAATCCCGACGACTGCGACTTTCAACCCGCGCTTCTTTAGTTCCGTATGAATTGCGAGGGCGCCCTTTTGCGTTCCGTCGCCTCCAATGGTGAACAGCATATTGATGTTCATGCGCTCCATGGCATCGACAATTCCTTGCGTGTCACCCCCACCTCGGGAAGAGCCGAGAAAGGTGCCGCCATGAATATGGATGTCGGAGACGAGAGCCGGCGTCAGGTCAAGGCAGTCGTGGCCGTACTCGGGGAGGAAGCCTCGGTAGCCGTAGCGGATGCCGGTGATCTTTCTGACTCCATACCAGTACCAAAGCTCCATGACGACGGAACGAATGACATCGTTGATGCCTGGGCACAGACCTCCGCAAGTGACTATGGCGGCATGGACTTTGGAGGGGTCGAAATATATGGTCTCTCTTGGTCCAGCCATCTCGAACGACGTCGAGGAGCTCCACTTCTTGCTTCCGTTCTTGCCCGTCATAGTGGGGTCGACGATGACGTGCGTCTCGTCATCGACGTAGTTGGGCACGAAATCTCCGATGACGTGGGAGAGTTTTACGGGAGATGAAATACGCCGTGGTCCAAGTGTTTCGACTTTGAAGTCCATTTGCTAACTTTCTTGGTAGTGTGTGAACTGTTGGTTGCGGCTTCGAGGACGAGGTGTGAGTGAATCAGAAGATGGAGATTTTTTCAAGCCCAACAAGCGAGCAGGACTAGAGATCTGGTTGGAGTTGCGCCAAGGGCTTGGGCGGTCATAGGCTTTCGGTGTGGTGCACCAATCCGTCGTGACGGGTCTCGACCGCTTGCTGGAGGATCGAACCGACTGTGTCCGAGGCAAGCGCTTGGGGCTCATCGCCAATCCTTCATCCATCGATTCCAATTTGCGTCATGCGGTCGATGTCCTACATGAGCTGCCCGACGCCCGGATCGTCGTCCTTTTCGGACCGGAGCACGGATTGAGAGGATTCGCCCAAGATCAAATCGAGCTCGGGGATGACCTCGACCCTCGCACCGGTCTTCCGGTGGTGAGTCTCTACGGCTCGATACGTGCTCCCACCTTGGAAATACTGAGCGAGCTGGATGCCATTGTCTTCGATATCCAAGATATCGGGTCTCGCTATTACACGTTCATCTGGACGATGGCCAAAGCCATGGAGGAATGCGCTGTGGCGGGAATCGAGATGATCGTTCTCGACCGTCCCAATCCCATTAATGGGGAAGCCGTCGAGGGCAATCTCATCGGAGAGAATTTCCGGTCGTTTGTAGGGCTCCATGCGATCCCCAATCGCCATGGAATGACGGTGGGTGAATTGGCCGTGTTTTTCAAGCAAGAGTTCGGGCTCGGATGCCCCTTGACCGTGGTGCCCATGAAGGGATGGAGACGATCTCTTTGGTACGACCAGACGGGACTACCTTGGGTGATGCCCTCTCCGAATATGCCTACGCTCGACACCGCTACCGTTTATCCAGGAATGTGCCTAATGGAAGGTGCCAATGTCTCCGAGGGCCGCGGTACCACACGTCCTTTTGAGATGGTAGGCGCCCCTTGGGTTGAGCCCTACCGGCTCATTGCCGAGCTCGAAAATGAGGACTTACCGGGAGTGGGTTTCCGAGCGCTCTATTTCCAGCCCACATTTCACAAATATGCCGGAACGATTTGCGGCGGCATTCAACTGCACGTCTTGGATCGGCTCACCTACCGACCCGTCAGAACGGGTTTGGCGATCATCGCTGCTCTCGTTCGACTTTGGCCGGGGGAGTTCAAATGGAGTGAGCCGCCGTACGAGTACGAGACCGAGCGGTTGCCCATCGACATTCTGTTAGGCAATGACCAGGTTCGGCCGCAGATTGAAGCGGGGAGACCCCTCCAAGAGATCGAAGCCTGTTGGAAAGATCAGACCGCAAGCTTCTGTGATAGAAGAAAACCACACCTGCTGTACCGCTAGTCCACCAAGGCGACACAATATATAGTGGTCCCAAATCGTCAGAATCAAATTTTCCTATATTTAATAGGTATTTATACAATAAAGGCTTGAAATCACTTTAGAAGTGTTGTAGGTTATCCTTGTCCCGAAAGCCCCATTGAGCGTCGGGTACATTGGATGGGAGCGCGCCTGTCGAGGAGGGATTCTTCAATGATGCGGACACTTCTTAAATTTTGCATCGTCGCTTGGGTGACCCTAACCCTCCTAGGCTCGTCGGTGGGATGCGGGTTCCTCGATGAGCTGCTACCAACTTCGAGCGAAATCGAAGAGGGCACCGTAACGAGCGAAAGCTCCTCCTCCTCCTCGTCCTCCTCGGCAGGCTCTCTTAATACACCTTATCCCGCCCCCACTACGGGCGTCTCCGCGCCGGAGATCGAGAGTCCATCCCCCGGTACCGACGTTTTGGAGACGAGTCCCACATTGGTTGTGGCGAATTCGGCCACGGGGGACAAGTTTCCGGTGACCTACTCCTTTGAAGTGGCGACGGACGACACCTTTCAAACTGTTATTGCTACCGAGGCAGGTATTTCGCAGGGAGAAGGTGGAAAAACCTCCTGGCAGGTGCCCGAATCCCTTGAGGCGGGGACGTATTTTTGGCGTGCCCGGGCCCAAGCTGGGTATGTCAAGAGCTCCTACTCTCCCATCTCCAACTTCAATCTGGTCCCACAGGCTCTGCCGCCGGAAGTTCCCATTCCGACTCCAGGGGGCGGTGTGGCGACTGTCTCCGATCCTCTCACCAATGGATCCTCCATTGGTGAGGTCAACGGCGGGCGGTTCACGTCACAAGGGTGGGAAGTCGTCCATCGAACCGACTACATCCGCTATGAGGTCCAACCTCTCGAGAGTGGTTTCGTCGAGTGGAACAACTCGGGGCTCCGTGAATCCAACTTGAGTGCGGATCACTTCATGCTCTTCGGAATGTGGGATCCCACGAGAGGGGATTACCGCGCCAATCCGTACAGGGTTCACCTCCAAAAACTCGACACGAACCACAACCGTCCTTACGTCCGGATACGCTGGATTGCCAACGGCGAACAGCATGATGACGGGTACAATTTTTTGGATTGGAATCCGAACCAGACCTATCAGTGGCGTATAGAATGGGGTCCAACCGACAGCGGCAATGAAGCCCGAGTGTATCTGGATGGAATGGTGGTCATCCGGACGAGCTACCGCCGGACTTACAAGCCCAATGTCCATTGGGTGGAGCTGGGTATCCAGTCGAGGGTGGAGTCCGTGGTTGGTGCGATTTACTCCAACCTTCGCATCGGTCCGCGTTAGTTATCCTGCTCTTCGGCGGAAATGACGCCGATCTCCGTCTCGGCACTTGCGCCTAGGGTTTCTTCGTGCCGACGAAACTCAATGAGAGTTTGGCAATCAAAATCATCCAGGGGAAGCTGTGGAGCAACAAGTCGAACCAATCGATCGGTCGAACCAGTTTCCCTTGGAACAGCATGCGCAGCTTTTCTACGATATGAGGCGGTGTGAACGGGGCCAACCCTAGAGTCAGGCAGAACAAAATAACGACGGACCAAGGAATTCGTTGTAAGTATTCCAACATGAGACACCTTGAAGAACTCGAGAACTCACCCAATCGAAAACGCAAGAGTATCACCGCCACGACGGCCTTTGGACAAAAAAAATCAAATTCAGTTTCGATCTCGAGCGCCATCTGAACTATGCTAAAAGGCGCTTCTAGCGATCGAATTCTGGTGCTCACCGGATGTGGTTACGGCGTCAGAGTGAGAAATCCATCTGATACGCACCAACTGACTCATCGAGACCAAGGAGGAATGGAGACATGGCTTGCAAGGGCACAATCGGAATCTTGACCGGAGGGGGAGACGTCCCCGGACTCAATCCGGCTATCCGTGCGGTTACTTTTCGTGCCCTACGAGAAGGATATCGTGTACTAGGCCTGAGACGCGGTTGGGCTGGGCTCGTGGAGATGATTCCCGACAAGGACGCTGACAATAGTGATTGCGTGCATGCGTTGACTCAGGAGATCGTCAATCGAGCGGGACGTACGGGGGGCACTTTCATCCATACCTCCAGAACCCGTCCCAGTCATCTCCCGAAGAGTGTAGTGCCGAAGCACCTCCGCGATACCTACACTGATGAAATCAATGATGTGACGGAGTCCGTCCTCAAGAACCTGGAGTTTCTTGGCGTCGACTACCTCATTCCCATCGGGGGGGACGACACGCTGAGCTATGCACAGCGTCTCCACGAGGAAGGAATGAAGGTCGTCGGCATTCCCAAAACGATGGACAATGACGTTCCCGGCACCGACTACTGCATCGGGTTCAGCACTTGCGTGACTCGCACGATCGAGCTCACCCACAAGCTACGGACCACGGCCGGCTCCCATGAGCGACTGTTGGTCATCGAGGTCTTTGGACGCTATGCAGGCTTTTCCGCCATGCTTCCGACGATGGCGGGCGCCGCGGATCGCTGCGTCATTCCTGAGCACAATTTTGAGGTGGAGCACTTGGCCAAGCTTCTGATTGAAGATCGCAACAGGCATCCCAGCAAATATGCGGTCGCTTTGATTTCCGAAGGTGCGAAGATGGCCCATGAGACGGAGATGTCTTTTGAGGGCGAGGAAAAAGACCAGTATGGTCACAAGAAGCTGGGTGGCGTAGGCGACAAAGTTGCGGCAGCGCTCAAGGAGTTGTCACCGAAGTTCAACGACGGGAAGCGTATCAATATCTTGAACCAGCGTCTGGGCTACTTGGTACGATGTGGAGATCCCGACGCCATTGACTCGGTCGTCCCAATGGCCTTTGGCAACTTGGCTCTGGACCTAGTGCTCTCGAAAAAGTCGGGGCGCCTCATCAGCCTGCGGCACGGCCGCTACGACAACGTTCCGATCGATGCTGTGAGTGGTAAGAAGAAAATTGTGGATGTGCACAAGTACTACAACACGGATAGACTGCGGCCCAACTACAAGACCTTGCACGGATTGCCGCTGTTCATCATGACGAGTGACACGTAGATCAAGCCGCTCGCCTGAGTTCAGACGAGCGACTCATGGCAGTAGAGAAGAATAAAGTAGGAAGGAGAAAGGAGAAGGGAGAAAGGATCCAACCACTTGCCCTTCATTCTTCAGTTGTCGCTAGGTACGGCTCTGGTATGGCATCAGATTTTCCTTTTCTCAAACGTCGATACCACGGCGCGAGTCGAGTGGGTGGAACACCCACAAAGAAAAGCGCTACCGTCACCCAGTTGAGTAGGGTCGTAAGCAATGGGCCCAGGTGTTCCCAGTGTCGCGTCCCCGTGGTGACAGTTTCCTTGATGGCGGCCAGTTTCCCCCGTTTCCTCAAGCGTCGGACCAGAACCACATCTTCCATGAGAGGGGCTTCAGGGTAGCCACCTATCGCATCGAAGTCCGAGCGGCGTACAAAGATGGCCTGGTCCCCGTAAGGCAGACCGAAGAATCGAGCCCTGAAGTTGGACCCAGAGGCAACGAGCCGGTAGGTCCAACGGGGGTGGTCGATGTGAAGGCGGAATGACCCTCCCACTGTTCCATGTGCGTCTAAGGCTGCCTCAATCGACGGCCCGGCGTTGGGTCCAAGAACACAATCGGCGTGTAGGAAAAGGAGGACATCACCGCTCGACTGCTTGACCCCGAGGTTCATTTGGGCACCCCGGCCCCGCTTGGCCCTGATCACTCGAGCTCCCCCCTGGCGTGCAATCTCGGGGGTGTTGTCCCGGCTTTGCCCGTCGACAACGATGACCTCGGCTTTGGGGGGTAGAGCTCGGAGCGAGCGGGGCAAGATTGCCGCTTCGT
This sequence comes from uncultured Acidobacteriota bacterium, assembly GCA_963697355.1. Classification (GTDB taxonomy): domain Bacteria; phylum Acidobacteriota; class Vicinamibacteria; order Marinacidobacterales; family DATDRI01; genus CAVONV01. The sequence continues at coordinate 93,687 of CAVONV010000007.1, read as the reverse complement.
CGAAGGTCGGGATGATGACAGAGAGTTTCATGTCCGTGTGTCAGTGAATCGATCCTAGCACGAGAGCTCGACCGCGACCTTGCAAGCCTTGCAGCCTCTCGGAAAGTTGGAACCGAATCCGGTCGGTGCCGGATCCTTGTAGCTCGATGAAAGATTTGATGTTGCCCGTCTATTGACCCCTCGCTATAATACCTCGCCCTTACGTCTGGACGAGCCGGCGGCCTTTGTGTCTTGCCTGCTCTGCGGCCGTCGATCGCTGGTGGGATCCCCGATTCGGAAGCAGTATCTCGAGGGGTTGCCGGCTCATGATGGGTTCGCAATAATGTGAGTTTGATTTCCGAGAGAGCAGGGAGATGGCAGAGTTTTTGGGAGTTTTGCTACTCATTGTCGCCGGATTCGTTTTCGTCGGCGTTACTCTCATTGTTGCCGGCCTTGTAAGGCCTTCTAAGCCTTCCGCCGAAAAAACCATGTCTTACGAGTGCGGTGAGAATCCTGTGGGTCACGCCTGGGTCCAATTCAACATCCGCTTCTACGTCTTCGCTTTGGCGTTCATCGTTTTCGATGTCGAGGCGGTGTTTCTTTTTCCCTGGGCAGTGGTTTTCAAGGAGCTTGGGCTCTTTGCATTCGTCGAAGGACTCATCTTCATCGCGATACTCGGCCTGGGTCTGGCCTATCTCTGGGCGAAAGGTGACCTCGAGTGGGTGCGAGAGGAAGACCGGGCTTCAACGACATCTCAGAAGGCTGCTTGAAGGGGTAAGGCTGCATGGATTTGATCAGGACAATTGGAAACAGTCGCATCGCCCTGACCACAGTGGATCAGGTGGTCAACTGGGCTCGGCTTTCCTCCCTTTTTCCTATGGTCTTTGGTCTCGCCTGCTGCGCCATTGAAATGATGGCAGCAGGGGCGAGTCGCTTCGATTGGGACCGGTTGGGATTGATACCCCGGGCGACTCCACGGCAGTCGGACCTCCTGATTGTGGCCGGCACAGTGACCCACAAGATGGGTGTTCGCGTCAAGCGCTTGTACGAGCAGATGGCGGAGCCCAAATACGTCATCTCCATGGGGAGCTGCGCCAACAATGGCGGTCCCTACTGGCAATATGGCTATCACGTCGTCAAAGGTGTCGATCAGATTATTCCCGTGGACGTCTATGTGCCGGGTTGTCCGCCGCGCCCGGAGGCGCTCCTCTACGGGATCATGAAGCTACAAGATGTCATTCGGGAACGGTCGCTCATGGACGATCCCAGGGAAGGCCGTCAGCAGGAGTCAGCTTGACCATGAATACTGCGGACATCCACCAGAAATTGGAAGCCAGATTTCCCGGAAAGGTCGAGCTCGCTCATGTCGAGGCGGGCGATCCTTACCTTATCGTCGATTTCGACGTCATCGTTGATGTGATGGTCTGGTTGCGCGATGAGCCCGAATCGGCTTTCGACACGCTCCATTGCCTCTCTGGAGTGGATTACCCCGCCGACAACAAAATGATGGTGGTCTACCACCTCTTTTCGTTGAAGCACCGTCACTGGTTGGTGGTGAAGGTGGAGCTTCCTCGTGAGGAGCCCAAGGTGGCGACGGTCGAGTCTGTCTGGAAGACAGCGAACTGGCATGAGAGGGAAGCCTTCGATCTATATGGAATCTTCTTCGAAGGCCACAGCGACCTACGTCGGATTTTCCTGCCGGATGATTGGGAGGGATACCCCCTTCGCAAGGATTGGGAGTGGCCGGACGAGTGGCATGGCATCCCCGTTAAACCGCTCAGACAAATGGTGGAACGTGCCCAAGAGGGTGAGGATATCGGCGTGGGGCCGTTTGATTAACAAATGAAGTCAAGAAATCAAGAATGAAGAACTCGGTCCAATGAGCCAAGAGCCGATGCAGTTGAAAGAAAGAACTCGAGAATTCGAGAACTCAAGTACTCGAGAATAAAGAGCCGGATTAGATGGCAAAGCGTAGAAACAGGCTAGGCAGACGAGCAGTCAGCAAAAGAAGATGAGCAGAGAGCAGAAGCAGTACGAAGTCCTTCCTGACGAAAGCTACTCGTTCAGAGTAGAAGAGTTGGAAGATGACGAGATGATTCTGAACATGGGGCCGCAGCATCCGGCGACCCATGGCGTGCTTCGACTCGAGCTCGTGACGGACGGCGAAGTCGTCAAAAGGGCCCGGCCTCACATCGGCTATCTCCACCGCAACTTCGAGAAGCACGCCGAGAACCTCGACTACGTCGGGGTCATCCCTTTCACCGATCGCTTGGACTACGTGGCGTCTATGGGCAACAGCCTAACCTACGTTCTTGCGGTCGAGAAGCTCATGGGTATCGAGGTCAACGAACGCGTCCAGACTATCCGGGTCATCGTCGCCGAGCTGCAACGCATTGCCAGTCATCTTCTCGCCATTGGGACCTTCGGAATGGACATCGGTGCCTTCACGCCGTTCCTTCACTGTTTCCGCGAGCGGGAGGGTATCCTCGATTTGTTCGAGTGGCTGTCAGGTGCTCGTCTGCTCTACAACTTCAATTGGGTGGGCGGAGTGTCTCACGATCTACCCGATGGATGGGTCGAGAAGTGCCGACAATTCGTCCGGTCCTTCTTGCCTGTCGTAAACGAGATCGATGATCTTCTGAGCTTCAACAAAATCTTCACGAGGCGGACCGCTAACGTCGGGATCATTACTCCCGAACTTGCTATTGACTATGCGTTGAGCGGTCCCAACCTACGCGGGTCCGGGATCAAGTGGGACGTTCGCAAAGATGACCCCTACTGCGGCTACGAGCACTATGAGTTCGAGGTCCCGATTGGTGATGACAGGCACGGTCCGGTGGGCTCGTGCTGGTCCCGCTACTACGTTCGTGTTCAGGAGATGCGGGAAAGCGTGAAGATCGTTCTCCAGGCGCTCGACCGTCTTCCTGCGGAAGGCAATGTGCATGAGAAGGTCCCCAAGAGAATCAAGCCCAAGGTCGGTGAGATCTACTACCGGACTGAAGCACCTCGGGGCGAGCTGGGTTTCTATGTGGTCAGTGATGGAGGACTCAAGCCCTACCGAGTCAAAGGGAGGTCTCCCTGTTTCGTGGCCATGAGCTTGTTTGACGAGATCGCTCGCGGAGCGTTGATTGCCGATATCATTGCTATTATCGGCAGCCTCGATATCGTTCTTGGAGAAATCGACCGCTGATGATTACGCGAGCACGACAGATCGAAATGAAAATCCTGCCGTTTGTCTCGCTAGGTGTTCTCTTGGCTGTTCTTGGTTTCCTGGTCGTCGTAGGCGCGCTACCTCTCATTGCCGGTTTTGTGTCGGTCCAGATCGAAGCCGTTGTTCCTGCTGAGCTTCATGCGTTGGTGTCGACGGCGCTTGGTGTCGGGGCAACCGTGGCGGTTCTCACTCTCTTGCCGATCTTTTTTATCTGGTTCGAGCGTAAAGTCGCCGCCCATACCCAGGATCGACTGGGTCCCATGCGAGTGGGGTGGCACGGGGTCCTGCAGAGCTTTGCCGATGGGATCAAGTTGATTTTCAAGGAGGACATCATCCCCGAGAAGGCGGACCGGCCTCTATTCAAACTGGCGCCGTATCTGGTGGTAACGGGAACCTTTGCAGCCTTTGCCGTCATTCCTTGGGGTGCCGATCTCGTTCTCTCTGATTTGAATATAGGTCTACTCTATATCGTGGCGATTACCTCTCTGAATTCGATCGGCCTCCTCATGGCAGGCTGGGCATCGGACAACAAATATTCACTTTATGGGGGCATGCGCTCGGCAGCTCAAATGGTGAGCTACGAGATTCCGACGGTGCTGACGCTCTTGGTCGTTGTCGTTCAAGTGGGAAGCATGAATCTCCAAGACATCATTGCCGCCCAGTCAGGGGGGCTATTCAACTGGTTCATCTTTCGCATGTACGGGCTGAACCTGGTGGCCTTCATCGTGCTGTTCATCTGCGGTTTGGCGGAGACGAATCGCACTCCATTCGATATCCCCGAGGCAGAGTCCGAATTGGTGGGTGGATTCCACACGGAATACAGCGGCATGCGCTTCGCCTTCTTCTTCCTTGCGGAGTACGGGGCGATGTTTCTGGTGAGCGGCGTCGGCGCCATTCTCTTCTTGGGTGGCTGGCACGGAGTCCTACCCCATTCACTATTGCCGGGATCATTGCTGTTCCTCTTCAAGGCACTCTTCTTGGTGTTCGTACAGATGTGGTTGAGATGGACGCTTCCGCGACTCAGAGTCGACCAACTCATGACGCTATGTTGGAAGTATTTGATTCCCATCTCCTTCGTGCTTCTCGCCCTGGTTGGCTTTTTGTCGCTGGGGAAATGATGTTCATGGGGAGGGCATGAAAAAGTATTTCACTCATCTGGTCGAGGCGGTTGTCACCGTCGCTAAGGGAATGTGGGTGACGGGGAAACACCTCTTCATGCCGAATGTCACCCAACAATACACGGGGGACGAAAAGCCGGAAGAGCGTTGGCATTCCTCCATCGTGCCGGAAGGACTTCTCCAATCCCGGTCACGGATGCGGCTTCACGTCAAAATCGAAGATTGCATCGGCTGCAAACAATGTGAAAAAGCATGCCCGGTGGATTGTATTTACATCACGACCCAGAAGAGGGAAAAGACCGACCCGACCATTTTCGCCTCCAATGGCATGCCGATCAAGCAAGGAGTGGTGCAATTCGATATCGACATGACGCTTTGCTGCTATTGTGCGTTGTGCGTTTTTCCTTGCCCGACGGATTGCATCGTGATGACGCCGGAGTACGAGTTTGCCGAGAGCAACAAGGGGAATCTCCTATATCGGTTCGCCAAACAGGAGCCTGCTCCACCCAAACCGCTGGAGGAGCCCGAGCCGGCGGCGGTGGGAGGCGAGTGACGTCGACATGGAACAACTGAGTCTACAAATCATCTTCTATGTCACTGCGGCCTTTGTGATCACCTCGGCGATGCTCGTAGTGAGCGGGAAGAATCTCGTTCATTCCGCCTTTGCTTTATTGGCGACGTTTTTCGGCGTAGCGGTTTTCTATTTGATCCTAGGTGCTGATTTCTTGGCCGGTGCTCAAGTATTGATATACGTTGGTGGAATTCTCGTCCTGCTGCTTTTCGGTGTCATGCTGACCCACCGTATCTATGACATGAATCTCAAAACCGAGGCGTTCCAAGTCTGGCCTGGGGCGGTTGTGGCCCTGTTGGTCTTCGTGTCTCTCGTCGCGATTATCTACAGAACTCCATGGCGAAAGATGGGCATGGTCATGGAAGGACCGACTTCCGAGCACATCGGGCGCTTGTTTTTGACGGACTACATTCTGCCTTTCGAAGCAGCATCGGTCTTGTTGTTGGTCGCCTTGATTGGAGCCGCCATGATCGTCCGCAGGAGAACAGATCTGTGATTCCGCTCGAACATTTTCTCATTGTTTCGGCGGCGCTCTTTTCGCTGGGTGTCTTCGGTGTGCTGACGCGCAAGAATGCAGTCAACGTGTTGATGTCGATTGAGTTGATTCTCAACTCCGCCAACATCAATCTAGTGGCTTTCTCGCGTTACTCATCGGCGAATCTCGACGGACAGGTCTTTGCGGTGTTCGTGATCGTTGTTGCGGCCTGTGAGGCGGCCGTGGCTCTGGCTATCATCCTGAATTTGTACCGCATCCTAAAGACCGTCGATTTGGACGAAGCTCGAGTCTTGAAAGGCTAGGTACCGTGGCGCTCGGAACACTATCCAGTCTGAAGTACTTCATGCCCGAACTGACTCTGGTCTTGACCCTCGGCTTCGTATTGGCCTGGGATCTGATCCTGAAGGGACACAGGGACCGAAACAAGCTCATCCCGTTGCTCACGCTGGCTGGGCTGAGTCTGGGAGGGTACTTTGCGGTCGATTTGATGAATGCACCGGAAGGCACTCTGTTTTCTGGCATGCTCGCGCTCGACGCGTTTGGCATACTCTTGCGCCTGATTTTCATCGTGACAGCTTTGTTCGTTGCCCTGATTGCGATTCCCTCGGAGGAGCTCGCGTCGGTGCATCGAGGGGAGCTCTACGTTCTGTTGCTCGCAGCGACAGTGTCCATGATGTGGATGGCCAATTCGATCCATTTGTTGATGCTCTATTTGAGTTTGGAAATGGTCTCGATCACCTCCTACATTATGGTGGGCTATCTGAGAACGGAGAGGCTATCGAACGAGGCGTCTCTCAAATACGTCCTCTTCGGAGCTATTTCCACCGGGATCATGCTCTACGGCATGTCACTTCTCTTCGGTCTAACCGGAAGTTTGGACTTAGCAACGATACGAGGGGCGCTCCAAGGCGGCGGAGCGATGGCCGGATCCGAACCGGCGATGCTCCTTATCGTCATCATGATATTGGTCGGCCTGGGATTCAAGATAGCCGCTGTACCTTTCCACTTTTGGTGTCCGGACGTCTATATGGGTGCACCAACTCCCGTCACCGCCTTCCTTTCCGTGGGGCCGAAAATCGCCGGATTCGCCGCTTTTGTTCGGTTTTTCTATGGAGGAATGGCTGCGCCGACGGGCGAGGACGGCTCGGTTTGGCATATGGTGGGGCAAATCGACTGGCAGGCGATTCTCATTGGGGTCTCGGTCGCCACTATGACCTTGGGGAACATTGCCGCGCTTCTTCAGAGCAATCTCAAGCGACTTTTTGCCTATTCGAGCATCGCCCATGCCGGCTACATTCTCATGGGTGCGGTGGTCCTTTCCGGAGAAGGCATCCAGGCCATGTTGATGTACATGGTGATCTACCTTTTCATGAATATCGGGGCGTTTTTGGTCATCATTGCCATCTACGACGACTCGAGGAGTTTCGACATCAGAGATTATGCGGGGATCTGGAAGCGTTCGCCCTTTCTGACCGTCGCTATGGGTATTTTTCTGCTATCCCTCATGGGGATGCCGCCGTTTGCGGGTTTCCTGGCCAAGTTGTATGTTTTTGCCGCAGTTGTACGTGCCGGACTGGGCTTGTTCGCGGTCGTGGGAGTATTGAACAGCGCCATCGCAGCCTTCTATTACATGAAAATCATGAGAGTGATGTTCATCGAGGGTGATGCGGCGCCTGAACCACGCCGCCTCGTGCTACACCCGATATATTCAGGCTTGCTTTTTGTCTTACTTATCCCCAACATTATTGGTCTGATTCTATGGGGATATTTGGACCGTATTACGGAGTACTCACAGAAACTGCTGGATATCATGTAGCGGCAGCAAGTTGATAAACCGGAGCAAGGGTGAGCCGTCGCAGGCTCACTACAACAAGGAGGAGAAAAACTTATGTCGTACTGGATTGCTGAGCCTTGCATAGGGACCAAGGATACTGCGTGTGTAGAGGTCTGCCCCGTCGATTGTATTCACCCGACCAAAGAGGAAGGTGATTTCGAAGAGGTGGATCAGCTCTTCATCGACCCCGAGACCTGCATCGATTGCGGCGCCTGTGAGCCGGTTTGCCCCGTGACGGCGATCTTCCCGGAAGAGGAGTTGCCTGACAAATGGGCGGACTTCAGGGACAGAAACACCGCTTACTATGACAAATAAGCTCTCCTGTTAACCACAATGCGGTTCGGGGCCTCCTGGATCCGGCAACCAGGAGGCGGTAAACGTGCTATGATCCAAATAAGGGGACCCCGGTGAAACCCGCTGCCCGGCTATCCAATCATCTGCTGATCGGACACAAGCGATCCGCTTCATCGAGAGGCCGGCTGCACAGGGGAGGAAACCGGTTTTCCCTTATAGCAGGATCTTGACTGGTACCCATGGTTTGCGGGACGAAGTCAATGATGACTCTCGTGGGAGAATGCCCGCAAAGACTCTGAGGAGGTGACATCATGTCGGATGGAAATGGTGGCTACAACTTCCTCGCCGGCTTTTTTGTCGGCGCGGCTCTGGGAGCTATGGCAGCGCTCCTACTCACACCGAAAACGGGCAAGGAGATGCGCGACACCTTGACCGAGGAAGGCAAGAGACTGAGGGAACGGACGGGAGGAGCGGTGTCCGGGCTTCGTGATCGTGGTGGAGAGTACTACGAGAAGGCTCGAGAAACCGTTGCCGATGGAACCGAGAGGGCACGTGAGGCCTACTCCGAGACCACCGAAGGCGTAAAAAAGGCCGCACGAGCGATCACGAAGAGCTGAGCTATGGCGGTTCCTGACGAAATGAAACAGGACCGCGGTTCCACATCTGCCGAGCAGGATGACCGGCCGCGGGTAGACCCTAGGCAATTGTCGAGCTTGGATCTCTTGCGGCGGGTCATTCTGGGGTCCATACAAGCGATCGGCGACGGGGCCGAATTGATTAGTACGTCCATCGCGGAAGAGCTCGTCAGCTTCCGACTGGAGCTCGAACATCGAGTCGTGGTCCTGCTCCTGATGTGTGCGGGCATCTTGGCGCTTTCCGCCGGCGTGCTCTTGTTTCTGAGAGAGCTCATCGGTAGCTGGCCGGCGACGCTCGTTATAGTTGGAGGTACACACATTGGCGTCGGGCTGTGGCTCTCCCACCGCTGGAAGAAGGCGGAGAATTCGAAGTGAGTGAGCAGGAACACAATAGTAAACGGAGCGCGAAGGAAATACGGCAGTCTCTCGAAGTGAGACAGATGCAGATCGACGGAGATTTGAGCGTTCTTTCCGACAGGGCTCAGCAGACCATGAACGTCCGCCAACAAGTGATGCGCCACCCTCTCTTTTTCGCAATCGCGGGAGCCGTCGTGGGCTTCGTTGTCGTGAGGAGACCCGCCATGTTTCTCAAGGCCATGCGCCGGCTGGTGAGTATCGGGACACCTGTCATCGTTTCTGCATTGTTGCGCTCGCCTTCACCGTTACAGCCTGCCAAGAGCGATGCTCCGCCGCCCGACGGGTCACCCCCGTCCGAAGAATCCTGAGCTCGCGGCGGAGCTCCATTCGGCGGGCCGCGCCTCGTGAAAGGAATGTCGTTCCAATGAAACGCCATAGCAACTCTCACCGCCTGATCCTTGTTTTAGCCATACTTACGTTATTGTCGGCATGTGCCACCAACCCGGTGACCGGCAAGAAGGAGCTGGTTCTCGTCAGTGAAGCCCAAGAGATACAAATGGGCCAAGCAGAGGCTCAACGGGTCAACCAGGAAATGGGGTTGTACGACGACCCGGATCTCGCGGCCTACGTTTCGGAGCTCGGGATGCGTGTGGCTAAAAGCTCCGAACGGCCCAACATACCTTGGCAGTTCCATGTCCTCGATTCTCCCATCGTCAATGCTTTTGCACTACCGGGGGGGCCGGTTTACTTGACCCGCGGCATTCTGTCCCACATGAACAGCGAAGCCGCGATGGTGGGTATTCTCGGCCACGAGATCGGGCACATCACTGCGCGCCACAGTGTGCAACAAATATCTCGAGCCCAGCTTGCCGGTATCGGCATGGGTGTGGGGATGATATTTGTGCCGGAAGTGCGGCCCTATGGTGATCTGATCCAGACGGGCTTGGGCGTCCTTTTTCTGAAGTTCTCTCGAGACGACGAACGTGAGTCGGACACTCTGGGGGTTCGCTACTCTCTTTCCGCCGGATACGACGCGGCCGAGATGGCCTCATTTTTCGACGTCCTCCAGCGCCTGGGTGAGAAGTCCGGACAGTCGATCCCCTCGTGGATGTCGACCCACCCGGATCCGGAAGACCGTCAAGCACGCATTCTTCAGCAAGTGCAAACCAGCGGAGTCTCGACGGAGCTCGCGAGGAGAGAGGAAGATTTCTTGCGTCGCATCGAAGGCATGGTGTTCGGAGAGAATCCCCGGCAAGGCTTCATGGATGGCTCGCGGTTCAAGCACCCTGACCTGAAATTCCAGTTGGACTTTCCACAAGATTGGAAGGTGCAGAACATGCCATCGACGGTCATGGCCGCCGAGCCCGACGGTGGAGCCGCGATCCAACTGACAGCCAACCGTGTTCAACAGGGCGTTCGACCCGACGCCTACGGAGAAAGTTTCTTTCGACAGCACGGACTGGAGTATCGCACGGGTGAGAGGATTCGGGTGGGCAGTTTTCAAGCCTATCGCGCACCGTTTCGGGCACGTATCTCCGCGGGGTATGTCCTTGGAGAAGCTGGCTTCATCCGGGACGGGGAGTTCATCTATGAGATATTGGCTTATACCATGCAGTCGAATTTCGACCGCTACCGTCGTACCTTTCAGCAGGTGATTTCCAGCTACGATCGGCTCCGCGACCGAGATGCGCTGAATATCCAACCTCAGCGGATCAAGCTCTATCGTGTCCCTGAGACCATGACGCTTCGCCAAGCCTTCGTCCGAACCGATGTGGAGGAGGACATGATGCCCGAGCTCGCGCTCGCGAACAACGCCGAGCTCGATGACATCATCGAAGCGGGTAGACTGTTGAAGACCGTCGAAGGAAAGAAACCTCCCAGGAGTCAGCCACGGTGATGGGCCGCCCCTTTCGAGTGGCCCGGATATTCGGCATCCCGATAAAAGTCGACATTTCCTGGTTGTTCATCGTCTTCCTCCTCACCGCCAGCATGGCCATGGTCTACGCGAGAGAATTCCCTTATTTGGGCTGGGGAGCCAGGGTCTCGTTGGGGTTGCTCGCCTCGTTGGGACTCTTTGGTTCTGTTTTGGCACACGAGCTGGCCCATGCCCTGGTGGCCATCCGTTTCGGAATACCGATACGGGGGATCATCTTGTTCATTTTTGGCGGCGCCGCGGAGTTGGCGGACGAACCGCCGAATGCCGCCGCGGAGCTGAATATCGCCATGGCAGGCCCTGCCATGAGCTTTGCCCTTGCCGTCGGTTTTGCGGGTCTCTATTCGGCCGGATCGGGGCGATTGCCGGCTTCAATCATCGAAGTGACGAAATACCTTGCCTATATGAACGGGATACTGGTCGCTTTCAATCTGGTTCCCGGCTTTCCTCTCGACGGAGGGCGAGTCCTTCGTGCTGTGTTATGGGGGATCTGGGAAGACCTCCGCTTGGCGACTCGGACGGCGAGCGCGGTAGGGTCCGGGTTTGGACTACTCATCATCTTTCTGGGTTTCATGTCGGTATTTCTGTTCAACCATCTCGTCGGCGGTATCTGGTATGTCTTCATCGGAATGTTCCTTCGTAACGCAGCCCGTTCCAGCTACCAGCACATGCTGATCAAGGAATCTATGAACGGCATAAAGGTTCGTGATGTGTTGGACGAGGAAGTCGTTACGGTGACCCCGTTGGTCGTATTGGATGACCTCGTTCACAGGGTTATGCTCACGAGTGGCGTTACCGAGCTTCCCGTTGTGGACGGAGGGAGCCTTCGCGGGCTCGTTGGCCTCAGAGAGGTCAAGAAGATCGAGCGTGCTCGGTGGCGCTACGTAACTGTGGCGGAGGCGATGCGCCCATACGACTCGGAGCTCGCCCAATGTACCGTTGCCCCCGACGACGAAGCGAACCGACTGTTGATCTTGGCTGCAAGCGGGGAGACGCTCATACCCGTCGTGGATGCTCGAGGATTCGTTGGCGCGGTTTCAACACAAGACTTGTTGAGACGGATCAAGCTGCGAATGGACCTGAAAGAAGAACTCGAGAAAGAACTGGATTCTTGCGACGGCGTCAGCACGCGTTGGCGAACAGCAAGATGCCAAGCCCAATGAGCAAGATCGGTACGATGAGGGGCAGCAACGCCAATCCGGCAAAGATCACCCCGACGAGAAGAACGACGACGAGCGGAAGGAAAACGACACCAAGGATCACCCCGATAAGCCCGCCGAGAAGTTTGAAAGGTAGCAGGAAGAGTCCGAAAAACAGCTTGGCGCCCACCCAAAGGAGCTTGAGGGCGATGACACCGATGGTGACGACCAGAGCCAGAGCCACGAGCCCGAGGACCAGGACTTCCATTTGAGTTTTCCCTCCCTCAATAGGTAAGTACGCATTCCCTGAGCCGCATGTTCCGTCAGGGCAAAAAGGGGATAGTCTTCGAGGAACCAGGGATTCACCCGAAACCATGAAGATGCCGACGCCGTAACTCTAAACCGATCCCGCTATTGACGAAGCCGAGAACCTTCTGCCGAGCCCGTTCCCGAGCCCGATTGACTGCGTTCAACGACCGTTCAACAAACCTGCGGGTTGGTGATTCGGGCTGGGGCACGGGCACGGGCACGGGCTCGGGCTCGGAACAACTCAAGAACAAGGGAACGTTGTTCGCTCAATCAGGGGTGATATCGAATCTTCATATCAGTCCATTTTTTTTCTGCCCATTCGCGTTCATGTGCGGCTCCCCCCTTGTTCTTCTGGCGAACGTCGCTCCACCGCGTCTTTGGACCCCACCTGTAGTATTCTTTGCATGATAGTCATGTCCAAGAAGAAGTGGCCTGCCGTTGTGGTCAGTGACCTCGATGGGACTTTGCTCAACAGCGAGGACTACTCGTTCGAAGAGGCGCTGCCGGCCATCGATCGGCTGAATGAGCGCGGGATACCCGTGGTCTTGGTCAGCAGTAAGACTCGAGCTGAGATGGAAGTGCTACGCGAAGCCCTCGGAATAGAGCAGCCTTTCATCGTGGAGAATGGTGGAGCGGCGTATATTCCCGAAGGCTACTTTGAGCACGGCCGCGATGTCATCGAATGGGGGGTCCCTTACTCTGACCTCGTTTCCCGGCTCCACGAGGTTCGAAAGGAGACGACGACGCGCTTCAAAGGGTATGCCGATGTGGGCGTCGAGGAAATTGTGCGTTTGACGGGACTCGGTCGAGCGGAAGCTGAGCGTTCCAAGAAGAGGGAGTTCGATGAACCGTTTTGGTTCGAAGAAGACGACGAAAAGGCTCGCCGGTATGTGTTGGAGCAACTGGAAGCCTTCGGTCTCACGGTAACCCGTGGCGGGCGCTTTTTCCATGTGATGGGGAACTGCGACAAGGGAAGGGCGGTTCGTGAGATTCTAAGTATGTACCGGGATGAGGTCGGACTCTGCCCCGCCGCCGGGTTGGGTGATGCGAGGAATGATCTGCCTTTTCTGTTGATCGTTGAACGACCCTATATCGTGGCGGGTCCGGATGGGCGCCACGAGCCCGAGCTCGTTCGTGCGGTTCCGGGAGCAACGAGAGTAAGTCCCGCTCCCCAGGGCTGGGCTGAAGCGATTACCGATTTCTTGTCCTGGTTTGATGAGAGCCCAGTGTCTGGCACCTGAATTGCAGAATCATGGGTTGAAGTCCAAAAAAATCCAGCAAACTGTCCTTTCCTGTGGACAATCACTGGAGTGGGAGGAGACAAATGAGATACCTGGCTGCGGTGCTGATGAGTTTAGGTACGTTGACCACGAATGCATTGGCCGATCAGACCAAAGGGATCGAGCTCTACAAGCAGGGCAAATATGCCGAAGCCGTTTCCGAGCTTCGACCCGTGACGTCTGAGCAACCTTCGAATGAACAGGCATTGACCTACCTTGGACTAGCACTCGTGAAATCAGGTCAATCGGGCGAAGCTGTAGATCCGCTAAAACGCTCGATTGCTATGAATGAGAAGAACGCGGAAGCGCATTTCGGCCTCGGCCTGGCTTACGGGTATCAGAAGAAGCTCGATGATTCCATCAAGGAGCTGGAACGGGCGGTCGAGCTCGACCCAAACCATGCTTATGCCCGTTACAACTTGGGTCTTGCCTACAACCAGAACAAGAGAATCGATCTTGCCGTATTACACTTGACGCGATTTGTGGAGCTCGCGCCTGAAGCTCCCGAAACACCGCAAGTGAAAGCGCTCCTCAGACAGCTTCGTCGTTAGATGAAAGGGTCAGGCCTCTCCCCAAGTTATCGCGTTGAGGCCTGACCCTTCAGAAAGCATGGTTGAAGTTGAACCAGAAGCGTGAGGCCTTTTCCCCTGGCTGCCGATCGAGAACCCACGCGTAGTCAAACCGAATAATCCCAAAAGGTAGGACGAGACGAAGACCTGCGCCGGCACTGTGTCTGAGATCGAAGGGACGGAAGTCGCTGGCGTTCAAAAAGACATTCCCTGCATCGTAGAACGTGACCCCTCCAAACCATCGAAAGATCGGGAACCTAAGCTCCTGGTTGAACACGACGAGTCCCTCACCTCCTATGACGTTCCCGTGATGGGATCGGCAGGACCGAGAGAGTCCTGGGCAAAGCCGCGTACCGTTGTTGCACCGCCGGCTCTGAACCGGTTGTCCGGTAGCAGAAATTCGTCGAAGGCATCAGCGATGCCCATTCGATAGCTTGCTGCCCATACCCAATCCCTTCGAGGGAAACAAAGGTGTTCAAAACACCGAAGAGCTTGACGAACTTGACCTCGGAGCCCAGGGCTTCGGGCGCTACCTGAAGCGTCACGCTCGCGAATCGGCCGCTCGAGGGCTGGATAAAATTGTCCCGCCGATCCTCGATGAGAGAGGTCGTGAGAATCGACTGCCGGGTCGCGAAGTCGAACGGAAACGGGCTGTCGTCGGTAACCTTTCCCAAGATGTGGTTGTGTCGGTAAGTGTAGCTCCACTGGAGCGCGACATCCTTCCGCGAGTTTCCGATGCTGTTGGAACGTGAAGCTCCATGTCTCCTCAGCATAGAGAATTCGTCTTCATCTGTCTCGCGCGATAGAAAAAAGTCGGTGCCTAGTTTGTAGCGCCAGAAGTACGGCATCGAGTAGTTGCCCCTGAGGATGCTCTCGTTGGCGTTCAGGGTGAACGTGAGCCCCGCGCGGTGGGCGGAGCCGAACAAACTAGGAAAGCGGATTCCCGTGAGGAGCTCGAGTCGGTCTTGGGTGCTGTAGCGAAGCCCGTATCCGAAATGGACGTCACGCGTTTCATCTAAGTGTACAACGACATCGCTCGTGGGAGAGATTCCGTCCTTGGACTCGGTACGCATGTCGACGGAGCGAAACACTCCTAGCTCGTAGAGTTTCTGCTGGGTCTCCGTGAAATCGGAGAGGCGCAACGGATCGTTCTCCTGGAACGTGAGCTGTCGCCTTATGATTCCCTCATTTGTAGCGTGATTGCCTACGAAACGAATGTCACCGATCTTCTCCCGGGGTCCTTCCTCGACTTCGTAGACAACCCGAAAGGCCGATTCATTGGCGTCCAATCGTCCCCGGACCCTCGTCGTTGTGAAACCCTCTCGACGATAAATACGCGTGAGGGTTGATCGGTCCTCTGAATAGTCCTTCAATCGGAACGGATACCCCGGTCCGAGTCTCAGTTCGTCCAAGAGCTTCGCATGCTCGAAGTAGTCAACGCCGTGGAAGGCGATCTCTTGTACGATGGCGATGGGGCCTTCGTCCACGGGAACAGTCACTCTGTAGTCTCCCGTCGCCTTGGAAAAATCGACCTGGGGTGAACCGATACGGGCTTGGACGTAACCTTGACTGAGGTAGTGGAGCCGGATCCGCTCCTGGAGCCGTCGCGGATTTTGGAGGAGCTCAAAGAAATCTCGGCTGGAAGTTGGCGGAAGCGCTTTTTGGAGATCATCGTCCGGGAGTGCTTGGTTGCCCTCGAAATCAAGCGTGATGCTTTGGCCTTTTGATCCCTTTCGGACGTCAAAAACAACCTCTTGGATACCGTCGGCTCCCTCTTCGACCGTTGCCTTCACTTCTGCTTCGAAAAAGCGCCCCTGCATGAGTGCTTCGGTGATCTTGGCGGTTAGATCCGGCAACAGGAAGTTCAAAGGAAAACGTCCATCCCAGCGGTTCAAGACGTCACTTCGAATCGCGTCGCCGGGGTCGTCTCCCGTCCAACGAATGTGTATCGGCGAGCCGGTTTCGATTCGGTACGTCAAGGACCCCACTTTGTCATTCGTCGGAGTCCACCGGCTTTCAACGGTGGCGTTGAGATGACCTTCTTCCTTTAGGAAGCGGGTCAACCGCTCGACGTCCTTTTGTGATGTCCAATAATCGAACGATTTACCAGGCCTTAGGCGCACTTTCTTCGATAGTTGACCCTCCAACTCCACCGGTCCGCCAAAGATGTCCACCTTGGCCACTTTGGCACGCTTGATCGTCTCGTCGGATCGGTCGGGACGACCCGGGAAATCGAACTCCAGCTGTTGTGACAAGCGGCCGGCAAACTCGTTGTCTTCTTTTCGAGTGGCCCGGAGAGCAAGTTTCTTGGGGAGTCGATAGTCGACCATCCATAGTTGGCTCTGGACGTTATCCAATCCAATGGAATAGGTGATGAACAGGTCCTCGGTAAGGGCCTTACCAATCGAGAAACGGATCTCGGGCGAGATATCGGTCTCGAGTGTAGAGGGTGCGACGGAGACCGTGTCGAAAGGGAGAGTGTCACCGAGGCCCCGTTGGACGAGATTCGTCAAGGTTCCGCTAAGGTATGATGCTAGTTGTTCCCCGACGATCTGCCGTTCCTGCCCGGTGACGCTCTGGAGATCAGAGACGTTGGCCAGGGTGCGGCCGGTCACGAGAAGGGAAGCGATATCGCCTTGGCTCAGCATGGAATGATCAGGGGCCCGGAGCTCCATGTTGATGTCGTCTACGGGGCCGTTGAGTCGGACGATGATTTCGATGCCGGACACCTTCGTGCGCGCCGATACATCGAGCTCGGCCGGTGCAGAGGGATAACCTCGGAAGGCAACGCTACCGGATTCTATCCGGTAGAGGTTTCTTCCCAGCTGGAAGGTACCCTCGGCACGAGCAATGATGACACCATCCAACTCGGGTGCTTCGAGGGTCCCGCTCATCCGCAGATTGGCGTTGGCCTGTGCTTGAGCCAAGTTGTTGTCGATCCTGATATCGTTCGTGGATTGTGCGCGGATATCGAGCATGACCGTCTCGGCGAATGAGACCTCATCGGAATAGCTGAGGTTTTGACGTTCGACGGAGCTCAACAGTTCCGATTCGAGCGTAATGGTGCGATCGAACAATGCGTCATCCATTCGGATGTCGCCGGAAAGAAGGAATAGGCCTGGCTTACCTCTCAGTCGAAGTGTCCCTGAAAGTCGGCTTCGCATCCCATCGGGATAGTTGAGTCGAATGGAGTCTCCAGCAAGCTCGAGGTCTAGGCTGGCTAGCTCACTAAAGCTCCCAATTTCGACTTGGCCGGAGCTCTGTGCTGTTCCACCACCCGCGTCTGCTGTGATGTCAACGAGCCTCAAGGTTTTGCCGCTAAATTGCACCTCTCCCGACAAGTGATTGAGGACCAGTGGAGGCTCACGTAGGGCGAAACCAGCGTTTTCGATCTGTCCTGCACCGACGAACGTCGGCACCTCATCGATTCCCTCGATGAGAAGATCGATCCTCGTGGTTCCTGACAACGCGGCGTCCCACGTTCGGATCAGAGGATTCAGGAAAACGTTGTCGAATGTTCCTCGGAGCGATGAGCGCCACGCCCATGCTTCATCCTTGAGTTCAGCCGTGAGATCGATATCAAGAGCGGTGTCGCCTCCCACGGCGTGCAGCTCGTGGAGGGTAAGTCGATTGTTCTCGAAGCTCCAGGGAAATGGCGTCTCGTTCTCTATGATAATGTCGCCTATGCTCGTGAGTAGCATGACGATATTCCCGGAGCCGCGGATCTGAGATAGCTCCAGTCCACGGGCTTCTAGGGTGCCGTTCGCACTAACGAGAGCCAGGGGCTGGATGGCCGAGTCGTCGAGCGACACCGACAACTCTGCGAGGTCGACGTCTTCCACTTCGAGGTTGAAAAGGGCCGATCGCTCGACGGAGGGGTAAGGCAAGGGAGACTCACCGGACATCTGGAACGTTCCGCCCAACAGGCTTCCAGAGGCCTCCTGCAAGTAGGCGCGCCCTTCGCGGGCGGTGACGATCGCGGTCAGGCCGCTTCCGCAAATCCCGTTCCAGGTTACCGCGCCGTTGTCGATTCGAAGTTCTCCGATTGGGTTCGGTTCGTCGCGGCTCCCCGAGAGGTGAAGATCCAAACTTGCGTGCCCTTCGAGCTCTACGGCCTCGAGGAGCTGGTTGACGAGCGTCAACTTCGCGTCGCCATAAAGTTGCAGGTCGAACGTGCTGGCGGTTGAAAGGGGGATGCGGCCTTTGATGGCGATGGCCGTGTCCCTTCCCACGAGGGCGAGCTCGTCAATCGTCAGCGAATCGCGGTCTCCCACGATGACGAAAGCCGAGTCCGTCGCGCCTTCAACGCCACCGTACGTTCCAACGATTTGTTCGACTTGGGCGCGGTAGGCAAGCTCTTCCATGCGAGCCAGTGGGAGTGAGATATCCAATCGACCCCGGGCCCCTAAGCGCGTTTCCTCGGGAGTGGATGGAATGAGTCCGCGCAGCAACTGATCCAGCGGGAGGACGGAAAGGTCGACTGAGCTCTCGACCGAATAAGGGTGCTCGAGGCTCACCGCGCCGGAAGCGAGCACCTGGCTGTCTTCCAAACGACACTCCAGCTTCGCTGTTCGGCCGTCAGATCGGGCCGTTATGATGAGAGACGGCAGCTCGGTCTCGCCGATCTCGACATCGTTGAGAGAAATATCGATCTGGCCTGCAAGCGTCGGAAACCTGCCCGATACTTCGGCTCTGATGGATGTCGCAACGGCGTCCCATTCTTCTAGCAGGGCGGGGAGGGCAAGCTCGCTCAGGCGAAACCGATGTGCTTCGAGCTTGGCGGTCATCTCGTGCGTGTCGAGATGGTAAGTACCGGCTGCGCTTGTGGTTGCCTTCCCCCACTCTGCTTCGATTTTGTCAAAGGAGAGCTGCCGTCCCTGCTTGCGAACCTCGAGCCGCCCTTTGCCCTTTGTCCCCTTGAGGGCAAGCGAGGGAAAGTCGAGAGAGAGACTCGAGGACATGTTCGACGGTTGGTGCCATGAGCCGGTTGTGTGGCCTTCCAATGAGAGCATACCGCTGATCTCGTTGGTGATTTCGGGCAGGTGCAGGTGTTTGAACCAGGGATCGAGGCTTCGGAGATCTTCGACTTGTGCCTCGTAATCAGCGTTGACGGACCCATCTCGCCGAACACGTCCGCGAACCGAGCCATGGACAAACGGCATCGACAGATCGTTGCTTCGAAGAACGAGCTCCTCGGGGTCAGCCGTGAGCTCTATGCGGCCCGAAAGGGGGATGGAGTCATTGCCAGGCTTCGGAGTGAGCGTCAGCTGCGCGTTTCCGCGGGCAGCTTCCAGTCCCGGGCCTTCGAGCGTCAGACGCGCGTGCCCGTCCAAGACGCTTGTGATCGGAATGGAGCGTTCAAACAGGTCCTGACTTAGTGCGCCGACGTCGAACCTCGAAAGGTCGGCCTCGAGAGTGTGGTGTTGGTGTTCGAAATCGAAGAGCCCGTGAGCATCAACGGTTCCTCCATACCCTTGGAACCGCAGGCCAGGGACTGTGACCTGCGAACCCCGTAATGTCATTTCCCCATCGACCGACCATGTTCCGGTAAGTGGCGAGGTCAAACTGGCGGACTGAAATACCGTCTCACCGTGAAGGCCGTCAGCGTCGGCAATAAGATGGGCTTGGCCCTCGAGCGTTCCGGATAGCTTCAGATTCGCGGCTAGCTCATTCGCCAGTTCTTGATCCAAGCCGTAGTCCAGATCCAAGTCCATAGCTAGGGGAGAGATTGAAGTGATTTCTCCTTGCGCTCTAAGGAACGAGTCGGCTTTTTCGACGGCAGCGTTGGCTATTGCCAGCTTCTGAGGCTCGATCCCGAAGTCGATTTGAAGCGGACCAAACGACAGTTGCTTTCCTCCGGGAACAACGACTCGTCCGTTGGGGGCTGTCAAACTGCCGACCTGCGCGCCATGTGTCGAGGAGATTCTCACATCAACGGAGGTAACCCAAAGCCAGGGTTCGTCATTTGCCCTCCTGATCTCGAGCTCACCGTCGTGGATTTCGATCGCGGCCAAGGAGGGAGTGACCATAGGCACCGCTACGGGTTCCGGCGGTGTGCCATCTGTTTGTTGAACGACGAGCTGTGGATTGAGTATCTGTATCTCGATGCCTCTCATGGGACGCCACAGCACCTTGATTTGTTGTACCGTGAGTCTGAAGGAAGGGGTTTCCCAACGGAGATCCGCCATATCGACCTCGCCTCGCCAGAGTCGATAATCCAGCTCGCCGATTTCCGCCAGATCCGCCGATCCCCGAAGCCAGCCACCGGCTGAGGAGATGACGGACACTTGTCTTGGCCGGTGGTGTGTGAACGAAGAGGAGCACCAAGGCGAGTATCGCCGAAAATCCGTAAAGCCAGTGCTTGAAGCGTTTTCTCACGTCATTTGTCGGCTCGCCGGCGCGGCAAGCCGGAATCGCGGGCCCCCAAAAGAGTATTTTAGCCTGTTGGACGAGGTTTGGACGTATTATTCATATCTAGTGTTGGGAATGTTATTTCGTAGGGCGCCTTGCCGTTCTGCTGAATTCCACGCCGTCTGTGACATTTGTATTGGGCACTTTGATTGTCGCGATGGGGCTGTGCCATGATGCCCCATCGTTTTTCAGGAGGCCAGTATGATCATCGTCTTCGAGACCAACGCCACAGAGGGACAAATCAAAGGGATTGAAGAGGAGATCCGCAAGCTTGGTTTGGATGTTCACCGTTCCGACGGTGCCCAACACACGATTTTGGGTGTCGTCGGAGATCGCAGCCGTGTCGACATCATGACGTTCAAGGTGATGCCGGGGATAAGGGACGTCGTCCCCGTGTCTTCACCGTACAAACTCGCGAGTCGAGATTTTCATCCAGAGGATTCCGTCATCCACGTCAAAGACATCCCCATCGGTGGTCGGGAGGTCGTCGTGATGGCCGGGCCCTGCGCTGTTGAGAGTCAAGAACAAATCGAGGAAACGGCTCGTTTCGTGGCGGAAAGAGGGGCGCGAATGCTGAGAGGCGGGGCCTTCAAGCCGCGGACCTCGCCGTACTCTTTTCAAGGTTTGGGCGAAGAGGCTCTGAAGATGCTCCGCCGAGCCGCTGATCCTCTCGATCTTGCGGTGGTAACGGAGGTGATGACCATCGAACAGGTGGATCTCGTGTCTCAGTATGCGGATCTACTGCAGGTGGGCGCGCGCAATATGCAGAACTTTCCGCTTCTGACCCGACTCGGCAAAGCCAGCAAACCGGTGATATTGAAGAGAGGGCCTGCGGCGACCATCAAGGATTGGCTGATGAGTGCGGAGTATATATTGTCATCGGGAAACTCCAACGTCATCCTTTGCGAGCGGGGGATCCGTACTTTCGAAACAGCCACTCGCAACACGCTCGATCTTTCCTCTGTGCCCGTGATCCAACACCTGTCCCACTTGCCCATCGTCGTTGATCCGAGCCATGGCGTCGGCGACCGCCGCTACGTTTCTTCAATGGCGCTTGCAGCCGTCGCCGCGGGTGCCGATGGGATCATGGTGGAGGTGCACCCGGCTCCGGACAGCGCCAAGTCTGATGGGCCGCAGTCCTTGAATTTAGATCAGTTCGGTGTGCTCATGAATCGCTGTCGGATCATTGCAACGACGCTTGGAAGGCAGATCACCAAGGGTAGCCACCGTGGGTGAGACCAAAGTCACCGTGCTTGGCTGTGGGCTAATCGGCGGTTCGATCTGCTTGGCGCTCAAGCGGAGACACCCTGAATGGAAGATCATCGCGTTGGATCGAAGTGAACGGGTGCCGGCAATGGTGGAGGCCCAAGTTGCTGATCTGTACGGCACCTTCGACGAAGTGGATGTCCACCTTCCCGAGAGCTCCATTGTCATTTTGGCCACGCCCGTAGAGGTGATACTGGAGCAACTCGAGCAAATCGCACCGTATCTTAGGGAAGGCACCATCGTCACGGACGTGGGCAGTGTCAAGTCTCCTATCATGGAACGAGCCCGCGAAATCCTTCCCGAGGGTATCTGTTTCATTGGGGGCCATCCTATCGCGGGATCCGAGATGTCCGGCGTACAAGCCGCGGATCCGCTCGTCTTCAAGGAGCGCGTCTATGTCCTTTGTCCTTTCCATGACACTCCTGCGGATGCGCTACTGGCTCTCATTGAAATGGCGGAAGACTTGCTCGCGTGGCCGGTGACCATCGAGCCGGAAGAGCACGACCGGGTCATGGCCATGGTCAGTCACGTTCCGCAGTTGTTGTCCGTCGCGCTGTTCAAGGCGGCTGTGGACGATGATAGCGGCCATGGCATGCTGGACCTTATGGCGGGACAAGGATTTCTCGGTCTCACGAGATTGGCCGCTTCCGACTTCAAAGTGTGGAACGGTATCTTGCAGACCAATCTGCCTTCGATCCGTCGAGCCTTCGATCGAATGGAGAAGAGTCTCGAAGCAGTGCGTTTTGAAATGGAACGAGGTGAGCTTGCAGGAATGTGGGAACCATTGAGTCAACGTCGTCGGGAGATGGGACTGGAACGATTACCCCGGATGAGATTGCCGGAATGGCGCCAACTCATTGATCGATGCGATGAGGAGATCTTGAGAGCTTTGTCACATCGCATTCGGGTGGCTTCTCGGATCGGTGAATTGAAGCGTCACCGAGACTC
This sequence comes from uncultured Acidobacteriota bacterium, assembly GCA_963697355.1. Lineage (GTDB taxonomy): Bacteria > Acidobacteriota > Vicinamibacteria > Marinacidobacterales > DATDRI01 > CAVONV01. The sequence continues at coordinate 71,337 of CAVONV010000007.1, read as the reverse complement.
ACCGGTCTCTGACCCCGACCGTGAGCGGCGGATGATGGCGAAGCGACATCTGTGGGCCAAGACGCTCGACGTACCTACGGGATTGGTGGACGAGCTGTTCGACATCATCATGGAGTATTCCAAACAGACCCAATCGAACCCCCGTTCCGATGAGGGGACCCGGGACGATAGCTGAATCGGCCTATGAACAAGAGGGGTGTGAGAAAACGAGTCTCACATCCCTCGCGTTCGTTGAACGAGCCTGCGCCCTGTCTCTCTCAAGAACCTTTGAGGTGCTGTTCGAAGAATGCCAGTGTCTTGTCCCAGGCATCTTGCGCTGCCTCACGGTCGTAATGGGTACCGGAAGGATTGGCAAAGGCGTGATCCGCGCCTTCGTATACGTGAATGCTGGCCTCTTTGTCGAGGGACTCGAGGGCCTGCTCGAACTCTCTGACCATAGCGATGGGAATGCCTTGGTCTTCGGCACCAAAGATACCCAGAATGGGTACCTTTAGGGGTCGGAGCTCGTCGACGCCGGTGACGAGACGTCCGTAATAGATAACCGTCGCGTCTACGTCTTCGGGCATCATCAATGCCGTGGCCAGGGACCACCCTCCACCAAAACACCATCCAATGGTGCCGACCTTGGGGGCGTTGTGCTCCCGCTCCAAGTAGGCGTAGGCCTGCTTCAGATTGTCCTCACCGTTCGCGGCGTTTTGCATGGCGGCCCGCATATACTCCTGTGCTTTTTCGGGAGTGTCGGCGACTTGTCCGTTGTAGAGGTCGACGGCAAGGGCTGTGTAGCCTTCGCCAGCCAGCAAATCAGCCATCTTCCGAATGTTGTCGTTGAGCCCCCACCACTCCTGGATGACGATGATGCCGGCGAGATTGCCCGCGGCATTCCTGGGCCTTGCCAAGTATCCCTGGATTTCCTGGCCCTCGACGGTAGCATAGGTCACTGCTCGGGACTCGACCTCCGTCTTGGGCGCGCCCTCCAGGGATGAAGCACCGGGGACTGGAGAGTCCTCTTGGTGTTCTTTCGCCATCCGCTCCGCATACTCATCGTCCGACATCTCCTGTCCGCCGCACGCCACGAGTCCGGCTGCGAGCATTGTGGTCACTGCAAATGCGAACCATCGCATATTGAACCTCCTATCGAAGGGTCAGCCCCCTCAACTCCTGGGTCAGACCCAGCATGTAATGACATTGATTCCGCCAAAGCCAGTGACATTATAGACAAAAAGCTACGAGGCCCCGGAGGGTCAGGCCTCTGGTAGCATCGACGTATGAGGCCCCGGAGGGTCAGGCCTCTTGGAGCATCGACGTATGAGGCCCTGGAGGGTCAGGCCTCTTGGAGCATCGACGTATGAGGCCCTGGAGGGTCAGGCCTCTTGGAGCATCGACGTATGAGGCCCTGGAGGGTCAGGCCTCTTGGAGCATCGACGTATGAGGCCCTGGAGGGTCAGGCCTCTTGGAGCATCGACGTATGAGGCCTGACCCTATCTGGACCCCTCATCTGGACCCCTCATGTCTCTACTTGCGGTAGTCCAGAGCCGGCTTCCTGTCGCCTATGAGCGGGTCGTACTTGAAATTTGGACCGCGCGCCTCGAGGAACTCGGTACGGGCTTTCTCGACGTGGACGGGATCTTCGAGGACCTCGACCGCGGTGAGAGCGAGCGTCTTGGCCGCCACGATCATTCCCTTGAATGCGATACTCGTCCCACCACAAGCCACCGCTTGCCAACTATGGCCCGGCGTTCCCGGTACCCATGTGGCAGCCCGGAATTGAGCGGTCGGAACATTCCAACTCACGTCACCGACATCCGTGGAGCCGCCTCCACTCCGAGGCCTCCAAGGTTGGATTTGCTCTTGGGAGCCAATGGGTTTGGGTTTGGGAAAGGTTTTCGAAATCGTCTCGGCAAACGTCTGTTCCTCGGGTGTGTAAGTCACGCCGCCAACGGTTTGGAGATTCTCCAAAAGAAGTTTTCCTAGATGTTCGTTGGGGAGCGTGGGGTAGAGACCATGAATGACTTCATAGTCCATTCGAGTCCGAGTTCCCAACGCCGCGCCCTCAGCTGCTTTGACGATCCACTCGAAGTTGTACGTGACGGTCTCGATCTCGAGATGGCGGCAGTAATACCAAACCTCGGCAAAATCCGGGACGACGTTCGGTGCCATTCCTCCGCGGGTGATCACGTAATGGATACGCGATTCAGACGGAACGTGCTCTCGCATCATGTTCACCATGTAGTTCATGGCTTCAACCGCATCTAGAGCTGAGCGACCCTGTTCGGGGGAGCCTGCCGCATGAGAGGACTGTCCGTAGAAACGGAACTTAGCAGACTTGTTGGCAAGAGAGCGTCCGGGACTGGCGTCATTTCCGTCCCCCGGGTGCCAAGCGAAGGCGACATCGACATCGTCGAAGAGGCCGTCTCGCACCATGTAGACCTTGCCGGATCCGCCCTCCTCCGCAGGAGTGCCATAAAGTCGAATCGTGCCGGGTGTATTGCTGCTCGCTAGCCAGTCTTTCACCGCAATGGCGGCCGCTGTGGATGCCGTGCCGAACAAATGGTGGCCGCAGCCGTGGCCGGGACCATTCTCGACGATGGGAATCTTGTCCGTCGAAACCTCTTGAGAAAGCCCCGGTAGGGCATCGTACTCGGCAAGAATGGCAATGACGGGTTTCCCTTGACCATAGCTCGCCACGAAAGCCGTGGGAATCTCGGCAACACCGCTCTCAATTTCGAATCCCGCTTCCTCGAGAACCGACTTGAGTAGCTGGCTACTCTTTTCTTCTTGGTAGCCGACCTCGGCGAAGCCCCAGATCTGTTTTGCGATATCGGAGTAAATGTCGCTTTGCTCCTCGATGGATTGAGAGACATCTTTCTGCGAACCCATCGACATCACGGTGGCTGAGAGGACACACGAGATCGTGAGGATCCCTGACAACATCATCTTGATCACTGAAGCACCTCCTGTTTCGCTCCTCGTGGGAAGCTCACATACAATGGCAAAACCTGAAGAGTTTAACTCGAACCCAGGCCCGGCGGAAACGCCCGCGATTCAGATGCGGTGGTCTCGATATGTTGACCGGAGCTCATGTCTTCGTTGGAGAAACCAATCCGAGGTGATCATGAAACTGAAGAAACGTAACCGTTGTGCATGGTCGGAGAGCGTCAACGACCTCTACATCGACTATCACGACACGGAATGGGGTGTGCCGGTCTGGGACGATCAAAAGCAGTTCGAGTTCCTGATCCTCGAGGGGGCGCAAGCCGGACTGAGCTGGTCCACGGTGTTGAACAAGCGTGAAGCTTACCGAAGGCGTTTGCTCATTTCGACCCTGTCAAGGTGGCGCGTTTCAATCAGCGGAAGATTGAGTCGCCTCTCCAAAATCCAGGCATCATCCGCAATCGTCTCAAAGATAGGCTCTGCCGTGAACAACGCCAAGAGCGTTTCTTGGAGGTGCAGGAAGAGTTTGGCATCGTTCAGACGCTACATATGGCGTTTCGTTGGGGGCAGACCGATACAAAATCGATTCGAGACCATGAAAGACATTCCCGCAACATCGGAGGAGTCAGACGCGCTCAGCAAGGATCTCAAGAAGCGGGGTTTCAAGTTTGTCGGCTCGACCATTATGTATGCCCATATGCAGGCCGTAGGTATGGTCAACGACCACGTAATCAGTTGCTTTCGCTATCGGGAAGTGAAAGCTAAAGCCCATCGAAAATAGAGAGAAGGTCGATGAAACCTGTAGCCGCTGACCGCTCGCCTTCGCTGCATTTGCCACATCGCTAGCTTCGACGGGCAAGATTGCTTGACTGTTCGACTGCCACAGAGGGTGTGCTATTGAAGCACGGAGGCACTCCGTAACTAGTCAAAATGGCCTACTCGACGACCGCAGGTTGCTCATACGCGCCATGTTGCCTCAGGGTAATCTGGGCGGAGATAGAGGGACTTTTCACGCCATCGAAAGGAGTCGACTCATGAGGGCTCAACTCCGCATCCTAGCTTCGGTTTCGGGGGTTCTTTTCCTTCTACCCTTGTCTCGACCTGCTGAAGCCCAGGACGTTTTCATCACAAAAGTCACCGATGACAGGCCTTGGGCCACCCGTTGTGAAGGTCCCCTCTCGTTTGCGAACCCGACGGAAGACGTCAACAACATGCCTCAGGCGGAAGTCTGGATCGACGTTTCCGAGGAAGGGCGTCTCGCCGCATGCGCCAAGGACTATCGGTACGGTCCGATTGACGACACGACATACAACGCGAGAGTCTGGAACGGATTCTATTTCTCTACGAATGCGGGCGAGAGGTGGCGGAACCGACTCTTTCATGAAAGCGATCCCAACCGAGGTATCGTGGGCGTCACTAGCGGAGCCTACGGAATGCCGGCCGGTGTCGAGGTCCGTTTGAACCACGAGAGCGATCCCGTGCTGTCCTTCGATCGAGACGGAAATCTCTACACTTGTGGTTTGGCCTTCGATCCCTTGCCGGAGTCTCGTCCAAGCGCCATCGTCGTATCCCGTCGGGACCGGAATGGTAATCTCCAGGCTACCCGGTTCATCGGGCTCGAGAACGATGCCCGACTTTTCAACGACAAGAACTGGCTCGCAGTGGATCGGTCGTCGCCGAGAGAGACCACGGTCGTCATCGCTTCTCTGAGGCTCTTTGTTTCGGAGGAAGACTCACCGGTCATGCCCGGTGGGTATGTTGCCGTCTCGGCGGATGGCGCCGGGAGCTTTGGAGCACCTTTGCGACTACCGGTTCCCCTTGCTGTTGCCAATGAATCGCAGTACTACCAACCTCTTATTGGCCCCGATCCGGTGAGTGGACACAAAACGCTTTTCATCATGTTTCGTACTATCGACACCGACAACAACTACGCCATGGCCATGCACTTCTTGAAGGCGGATATCGACGGCCTATCGCCGGGAACCGAGGCTCTCGACCGCCATCTCGCGAACGATGCCCATTGGACCTACCTGCAGGATCGGATAACGGGCCTGTATGCCTTTGGCAGCGGAGGATATGACGGTTCGTTTCGCTTCAATACCTATTTTCATCCCGCGATTGACCGCGAGACGGGCCACCTTTATGCAGTAGCACATGCGTTTGACTTGGGTTCCCAGGGTTCGCGGATCATTGTCACGAAATCGACGGATGGTGGGGAAACCTGGACGAGTCCAAAGGATGTAGACAATCCCGGCAGGGGTTACCAATTCATGTCTACCGTAGCGGTGCACAGTGGTGTGGTGTCGCTTCTCTGGTACGACTCTCGAAATGACGAGGCCTTCGCTCCATTCGAGCTCATCCAGGGTATCGATGTCATGTATGCCGAGCTCGATACTAGCCTTCAGCTCAAGAGAGTCGTCAGGCTTACACCGGATACCCAAGTGGCGGACCACCCCGTATTCACTCGAGACCGACCCGAAGAGGGGGCCCTTTCTCCGCTCATGCAGCCGGAAATTGCGGTGAGTCAAAGAAGGGAACCGGGGCCGCTCGGGCCCATGGCGCAAACCATTGAAGACTGCAACAACCGACGCTACGGTTTTATTGGCGATTATTTGGGGATTGCAGCCAATCGTGAGTTCGCGTATGTCGTGTGGACCGATCTTCGAGACCTGAACCTTTCGGACGGCATCTGCGCGGGACATTCCTGCAATGGCAGGCGGAATCAGAACGTTTATTTTGCCAGGATCAGAAAGTAAGCAGTAAGCTCTCGCGAGCAGCCGCCGCATTCCGGACGGTCGCGCCAACGATCTGGTTGTCCTGGTAGGGCAACGGCTCTGCCTGACTGCTCGACTGCCCAGTGACGGCAGACGATTGCGGAGCTCTTCTAGCTGGCTTTGGCCATCTGCATTTCGATGGCTTGCTGCGTGCGGTCCTTCATGCTGTGCGGTGCCAGTCGGCCACAAGTCCCCAGGTTGTTGATTGGAGTGCAAAGCATGCGGCACCAGCTCACTTGTAGTCCATTCTCGGGGCACCGGATGGTGGTGTGGGAAGGGATCCGCCCCTTTTTTTTCGCCTTTAGAAACGTCTTTTTCTTACGCTCGGATTTGTACAAAACGGTCCTCCTCGGCAACTGGTGACAGTTCCCAGACGCGCATTGGTTATTATAGCGGATAAATCGAAATAGTTCATTGTGAGGACAAAAATAAGCTATTGGACCTGATATTGTGATGCAAGTGATCTGGACTGCAGAGCGTTCGCCGCGCAGTTAAGGTGTGGTTCGCTGCTTGGCTGTTACGATATTGGCGGTTTGCGATTTGTTGTCAAAAACGATCTTTGCTTCTTTCCGCTCGAGTTGCCGCATGATATCGGCGACTTTCTCGTCCAGTGTTTTTTCCTGGAGTCCGTAATCCGTGCCCTGCCGGGTTACGAACTCCTCAACAAGTGCCCGAAGGACGTCTGGACTCAGACGAGTGTAGGGAACCTCAACCGGCTCTTCCTGGTCTGAGTTTTCTGATGGACTCATTCAAGTCTTAGGCAGAGATGCTCTACTGGTTACTGGTTACCGGTAACTGATCACTAGGCACTGTCGCTACGAATCAAGTCTCCGCCTTGGAGCCGTTGAAGAACTCCAGAGTCAGTTTCCGCACCACTCCGGCCAAAAACAAGAGTCCGATGAGATTGGGAAAGGCCATGAAGCCGTTCAAGAGCGTTCCAAGCGCCCAGACGAGAGGGACGGAAACGACCGAGCCCACCATGATGAGAATCGTGAAGACGATCCGATAAGGCACGATCATTTTTGCGCCGAACATGAACTCGAAGCACTTCTCGCCGTAGTAGCACCAGCCGATGAGAGTGGAGAAGCCAAAGAGAAATGAGCTGAGCGCGACGACAATGGCAGCAAACGGGACCGTTGTTCCGAGGGCCGCCGACGTCAAGTCCCCGCTGGCTCCCTGGTACGTGGCGTCCATCCAGAGTCCGGAGGAGAGGATGATGAAGGCAGTCATGGTGCAAACGACGATCGTGTCGATGAAGACCTCGAAGATGCCGACCACACCCTGCTCGACAGGATGGTTGACCATGGCAATTCCGTGCGCGATAGGGGCACTACCTAGTCCCGCCTCGTTTGAGAGCACGCCTCGGCTGATACCCGCTGCGATGGCCTGCCTTACACCTGCACCGATGAATCCTCCTGCTGCGGCTGCCGGGGTGAAAGCGTTGTCGATGATGAGGAGAAAAACCTCTGGGATCTTGGTGAAATTGAAAAAGACGTAAAAGAGTCCCGCCAACAAGTAGATCACGACCATCGTTGGTACGAGCTTTTCCGTTACTGCGGCGATGCGGCGGATCCCACCGATCAAGACCAGTCCCACCAAGAAAGTGATCAGCACACCCGGTACCCATAGGGGGACATCGACGTTGAAATTAGTTTTGGCGGCCTCGACGAAGGTTCGGGCGATGGTATTGGACTGCGCCATATTGCCGGTACCCAACATGGCGGTGGCGGCGCCGAAAAAGCAGAACATGTAAGCGAGGAATTTTGCGAACCGAGGCCACGGAAGTCCCTGTGTAATATAGTACATGGGACCACTCGCCATTTCTCCCGTTTCGGTCGTAACGCGATAGCGAACGCCCAGAACCGCTTCTGCGTACTTGGTGGCCATGCCCACCAGCGCACAAAGCCACATCCAAAAGATGGCTCCCGGGCCTCCGACTAAGATAGCTGTTGCGACTCCGCCGATGTTACCGTTGCCGACGGTGGCAGCCAGAGCCGTTGATAAGGCCTGAAAGGGTGTGATGGTGCCTTCGCCCTGAACGTTCTTCTTGAATGCACCCCTCATCACGAATTTGCAGGCGGTTCCAAAGCGGCGGATCTGGACGAAACCCGTCGTGACGGTGAGCCAGCCTCCTACCACCAGCAAAACCAAGGGGATCGCAAACGGGTTGTAAATCAGTCCGTACAGCTCGTTGATCTTATCGGTTAGAAATCCGGCCAAAGACCCATCCATTACTTACTCCCTAGCAATCGAAATATATCCTCGGTATCAAGACGCGAGCCACTCCTGCAACAACACACCAAAAACCCTGGCAGTCTATCACAAGCAAGGGGTGCTGCAATCCGGCTTTCCTGGGTTCTCACAGGTCGAGGCTCTCGATGCGGGGCAGAGGCTCAGCCTGCCGGAGGTTGACGTTCCCAGATGGTGTTTGGGTTCGCGGTGGCTTTCGTTTAGAATTTGCGCCGGCCAGCGAACTCAGTTGGGGGCGTTTCGAGAGATCCCCTCCAGCAACCATAGGACTCGATATGCGCCGTCCCTGCCGGCGCTCATTGAAGAAAACGCAGGGCTGCCGCTGCCTGGCTCCGGCAGAGGAACAAAGGAGGTGGAGCGTGCACAGCATTGTGAATTGGACGTGGGCTTTTGGGGTCGCGGCGCTTTTGTTTGCTTGGTACAAGGCGATGTACGTGAATCGCCAGGATGCCGGCACTGAAAAAATGGCCGAGATCGCGTCCTACATCCGAGAGGGGGCCACCGCGTTTCTCAAGCGGGAGTACTCCGTGCTCGCCGTTTTTGCGATTGCCGTCGCAATATTACTTTTCATCGCCAATTACTCGAATGGCACCCAATTGGTTGGAATATCCTTCCTCGTGGGCGCGATCTGCTCGGGTCTTGCTGGAGTATTCGGCATGAGGGTCGCCACCCGGGCCAATGTCCGAGCGGCGAACGCCGCTCGGCAGGGGCTCGCCGGAGCGCTGAACGTGGCCTTTTCCGGTGGCTCGGTCATGGGCATGTCGGTGGTAGGTCTGGGTGTTTTGGGATTGTCGATCCTGTTCCTCGTCTATTCCAGACTCTTCGGTACCGGGCTCGACATCATGCAAAACCAAGTACTGCAGGTCCTGTCGGGCTTCAGTCTGGGTGCCTCATCCATCGCGCTCTTCGCTCGTGTCGGAGGCGGCATCTACACGAAGTCAGCCGATGTGGGCGCAGACCTCGTAGGTAAGGTGGAAGCAGGAATTCCCGAGGACGATCCTCGCAATCCCGCGGTCATTGCCGACCTCGTGGGAGATAACGTGGGTGATGTCTGCGGAATGGGCGCCGATCTCTTCGAGTCCTATGTCGGGGCGATTATCGGCGGGATGGTGCTGGGGCTGCCGTTTGCTGCCAGTCTCGGTAGTGTGGAGTCACCGCTCAACTACGTCGCTCTGCCGTTGGTCATTGCGGCCGTCGGTATCGTTTGCTCGATTGCCGGCACCTTCGTGGTGAAGGTGAAGGAAGGTGGCAATCCACAGGCTGCCCTGAACATCGGAACACTTGGCGCCGGGATCGTGATGTTGGTGGTGGCCATCCCGGTCGTGCGGGCGCTGACCCCCGAAGCATGGCTTCCTATCTACCTCTCGATGGTCATCGGGTTGGCCATCGGCATTGCCATTGGATTCATTACGGAGTACTACACCGCGGAGTCCAAGAAGCCTGCTCAGAGTATTTCCGCTGCGTCGCAGACGGGTGCGGCAACGAACATCATTGCCGGACTAGCTCTGGGAATGAGGTCAACGGGCTGGCCGGTGCTCTTGTTGGCCGGAGGCATCGTGGCCACTTACAGGCTGGCGGGGCTCTATGGCATTGCCCTGGCCGGACTCGGTATGTTAGCCACGGTCGGCATTCAGCTGGCCGTCGACGCCTATGGACCGATTGCCGATAACTCCGGAGGCATTGCGGAGATGTCCGAGCTTCCGCCAGAGGTTCGAGAGCGGACCGATAAGCTGGATGCCGTTGGCAACACCACCGCCGCCATCGGCAAGGGCTTTGCTATTGGCTCGGCTGCCCTGGCTGCCCTGGCCCTGATGGCTGCTTTCCGCCAGCAGGCGAATCTCCAGGCCGACCAAGTGTCCATCCTTAATCCCATGATTTTGGCCGGACTCCTCATCGGCGGGATGGTGCCCTTCATCTTCTCCTCGATCGCCATGGAAGCCGTCGGCAAGGCGGCTTTCGACATGATCGAAGAAGTCCGTCGTCAGTTCCGGGAGATCGAGGGACTGCTGGCTGGCAAGGAAGGTGTCAAAGCGGACTACGCACGTTGTGTGGACATTGCTACTTCCGCAGCTCTCAAGAAGATGATTGTCCCCGGTCTCATGGCCGTTCTGATTCCTGTCGTGGCCGGGTTCATCGACAAGAACTTCCTCGCCGGACTATTGGCCGGCACCATCGTTACCGGTGTCCTGATGGCCATTTTCCAGTCCAACGCTGGAGGCGCTTGGGACAATGCCAAGAAACACATCGAAGCGGGGGCCTTCGGCGGCAAGGGGAGCGATGCCCACAAAGCGGCTGTCGTCGGTGACACCGTGGGTGATCCCTTCAAGGATACTTCCGGCCCGAGTTTGAACATTCTCATCAAGCTGATGTCGGTGGTTTCGCTGGTGATCGCTCCATTGATTCGATAACGCGTGCCGCCCAGATAGGGTCAGGCCTCAACGTTGTAGCTACAAGAGGCCTGACCCTTCTTAGTTTTGGGCCTGATGACGGGGTCACGCCTCTTGAAGCAACTTGGTTTGAGGCATGACCCCCATACTTCACTATTCTAGTATCTCCACTAACTTCTCTGGATCGATACTCCCCCCCGTCAAAATACAGACGCTCTTTCCACGTTGTGCCTTCGGGACGGATAGGGCTGCAGCGAGAGAGAGTGCGCCGGCGCCTTCGACGATCATCTTGTCCCGAAGCGCGAGGCGCTTGATCGTCGCCTTCACTTCGTCTTCGGGCACGAGAACGACCCCATCGACGAGTTCCCTCAGGAGGGGGAACATCTCTTCAGTGATGTAGGGTACGGCCACACCGTCGCACATCGTGCGGCAGTCGACCGACGCGGGTTTTCCCGCCTTCAAACTAGCGTGGAGGGAAGCACATTCCTCCGGTTCCACGGCGACCACTTTCACGGAGGGCTGGATAGCCTTCAGTGCACTTCCAATACCGGCAATGAGCCCACCGCCGCCTACGGGAACGAATACTGTTTCCACCTCCGGCATATCTGCAAGGATCTCGAGACCGAGGCTGCCGTGACCCGTGATCACATCTTGGTTCGTCCATGGGTGGATGAAGCTGTAGGGTTCTTCCTCCCATCCGTGCTCCCGCAGGTAGCGAAAGACCTCTTCCACGGGAACGAGAACAGGCGTCGCACCATAAGCGCGGACCGCGTCAATTTTGCTGCGGGGGGCAGTTTCCGGCATGAGACTCCGAGCGCCGATATCGAAGTGTCGAGCGGCCCAGGCCAGGGCTTGGGCGGTGTTTCCCGCACTGACGGTGCTGACTCCTCGCCCGCGTTCCACCTCGCTAAGAGAGGCAACCGCATAGAAGATCCCGCGGATTTTGAAAGAGGTCACTGCTTGATGGATCTCGGGCTTGAGAAAGATGTCACTTGGTGCCTCGAAGGAATGAAGCGGCACCAGCGGGGTGTGGAGGACCACCTCTCTTGTCCTTGCTGATGCCGACTCGATGTCCGCCAACGAGGGCTTGAACGCCACCGTCATGAGCGTTTGTTCCTGTGAGGAAATCTTCAGCCTGCGACCAGGGTCCAAATGACGCGCGCAAAAATGATGAAGATCGTTATGGGAGCGACGTACCGTATCAGAAAACTCCACAGACGTCTAATCGTAAAGACGTTGCCCCCGGTTTCGATCTCTCGCGTGGCCTTGCCGACACCCCAGATCCAGCCCACGAATATGGCGACGAAGAACGAGGCTACCGACAAAGAGAGATCTCCGAACACTGTGCTGATCACGGTGAAGAAGTCCGTCCCTATTCCCGGCAAATCGGACCAAAAATCGCTGGCTCCGTGCGCCAGAGCCGCCGGCGTGCCCACAATGAACGCCGCGAGTGCGCCGAGAGCCACCGATTTTTTGCGACTCCACCCTTTTTCATCCACCAAATAGGCAACGGGTACCTCGATCATGGCTACGGTCGATGTGAGTGCGGCAATGAGAACGAGCACAAAGAAACCAACACCGAAGAAGTAGCCGCCGGGCATCTCACCGAATATGGAAGGCAAGACGACGAAGATCAACTCAGGACCTTCTGCGAAGTCCTTTCCCATGGCCGATACAGCCGGTAGGACGACGAAGCCGGCGATGAGGCAAACGAGAACCTCGAAGAAGGTGATCCAGAACGCAGACGTGACGATGTTCTCCTTCTTGGACAAGTAACTGGCATAGGTGATCATCGATCCCGCGCCGAGGCTCAAGGAGAATAAAGCTTGCCCCATGGCAGCGAGGAGCATTTGGGCGTTCACCTTCGAGAAGTCCGGTTTCAAGTAGAAGTCCAAACCCGCCGTTGCGCCTGGCAATGTAACGGACCTTATCGCGAGCAGAATCAGCAAAGCGAAAAGGAGGGGCATGAGCCACTTTGAGAGCAATTCGATGCCGCCGCTGATGCCGCGATACACGACGTAGGCGGTCATGGAAATGACGAGGGCGTGAAGGAAAGAGACGGCAAGCGGGTTTGCAGCAAACTCGGCGAAGACCTGACCGGTATCCAGGTTCTGAGCATTTTGGAATGTTCCGGCGACGGTCTTGTACAAGTAGCCCACGACCCAACCGGCAATCACGCTGTACCAGGCAAAAATGGTGAACCCGCTCAAAATGCACAAACCGCCGACGGCCTTCCACCGGAGCTTGCCCGACAAGACGTCGAATACGCCCACGGCGTTCCTTTCGGTATGGCGGCCCAATGTCAATTCCGCCACCATGACCGGAAAGCCGATGAAGAAACAGCACAATAGGAAAGCGACGACAAAAACCGCCCCACCGTTAGCCCCGGTGATATAAGGGAAACGCCAAATGGCACCCAGCCCTACGGCCGAGCCTGCGCCGGCCAAGATGAAGCCGGTTCTAGAGCTCCAGGATCCTCGACTTGCCACCTATCCTCTCCTTTTTGAACGACTGGGTACGCCAAGCATGGTAGTGGCGTGCAGTATACTCGGAATACGTCCGGGCGCAAGATCTTAAGTCTCATGAGAGACAAGACCCGTCTGACGGTACAAAGTCATGCTGCTCAACGACATTGTGGAGACATCCCGGGCCATATCTGAAACCAGGAGGCGGCTCGTCAAGACCGAACGCCTAGCCAACCTTCTTCGGAACCTGGAGCCTCGAGAAATCCCGATCGGCGTGGCCTACCTAACGGGCGTCCTGCCGCAAGGGCGTATTGGCATTGGGCCCGCCGCTATCCGGGCCGCCCGCCCGCAGATATCCAGGGCCGCACCGGATTTGAGACTGGTCGATGTCGACGCCTCCTTCGAACGGATCACCACACTATCCGGCGGGGGCTCGACAAAGGAACGGACTCGCTTGCTACATCAGCTCTTGTCACGAGCCACTCGAGACGAGCAGGACTTCCTCGTCCGTTTGATCTTTGGAGATCTCCGGCAGGGAGCACTCGAGGGGATCATGGTCGAAGCTATTGCTAGAGCTACGGCGATCGACGCGGTCGATGTCCGTCGTGCGGTCATGATTCGTGGCGATGTGGGGTCCGTAGCGCAGGCTGCATTGTCAGACGGTGTCGAAGGCGTGAAGGCATTCCGTCAGCAGATCTTTCGTCCCATCCTACCGATGCTTGCCCAAACGGCCCGGAATGTGGAGGAAGCCTTGGAGCGCCTGGAGCGGGCCTCTTTCGAGTACAAAATGGATGGTGCGAGGATTCAAGTTCATAAATCGGGAGAGGAGGTCCGTATCTTCACGCGCCGCCGCAATGACGTGACCGTCGCCTGCCCCGAAGTGGTCGAGGCCGTCCGGTCGTATCCTGTAAGAGAAGCCGTATTCGATGGAGAAGTTCTAGCACTCCGCGAAGACCGGTCGCCTCATCCTTTTCAAGTGACGATGAAGCGGTTTGGGCGTAAGCTCGATGTGGAGAGGATGCGGGATTCGCTGCCGTTGACACCCTTTTTCTTCGATTGCTTGTTCGTCGATGGTGAAGGACTGATTGATAGGACTACGGTAGAGCGCTTCGATGCTCTCAGAGATTCGGTCCCCGGGAGCGCAATAGTTCCGCGGATTCTAACGAGCGATGTCGGCGAAGCACGCTCGTTCTCACAGGCGGCTCTCGATGCCGGTCATGAAGGCGTCATGGCAAAGGCCCTCGACTCTCCCTACGATGCCGGCGGCCGAGGCCACAGCTGGCTCAAATTGAAGCCGGTCCATACGCTCGACCTGGTCGTTCTTGCTGCCGAGTGGGGCAGTGGACGACGACGCGGTTGGCTCAGCAACTTGCATCTCGGAGCGCGGGACGGCTCGAGTGGTGAGTTCGTCATGTTGGGTAAGACCTTCAAGGGTATGACGGACGAGATGCTGAACTGGCAGACGAGCCGGCTACAGGAGCTCGAAGTCTCGAGGGACGAGTGGACCATTGTCGTTCGCCCGGAGCTCGTCGTGGAAGTCGCCTTCAGCGATATCCAAACAAGCCCTCAGTATCTGGCGGGGATGGCGTTACGTTTCGCTCGCATCAAAGGGTACCGTCCCGACAAGACGGCAGCGGAAGCCGACACTATTGAGGCGGTGCGCAAGCTGCACCGAGGCGCTCAGCACGAAAGTTGAAGATCCGGAAATTAACGAGAGAGGCGCTAAGTCGCGGAGACGCGGAGAAGATGAAGCCACACTCACTTTCTCTTCCCTACGACGCTGCGCCTTGGATTCTTGAGTTCTTGAATTCTTACCGTGTTACCTGTTGCTACGTCTAAACAAGTAATACTTATTGAGATTGTTCGTGGACCCGTCGGCGCTGTAGGAATCGAGTTGCTCCAGCGGCAGGGAAGACGAGAGACGGCCGGCTTCCTTCGAGTCTATGAAGTGGCAGTAGCGGTAAGCCGGAGGCTCGGCCCCCCAAGAAAGAATGCAATCTCCCGGCTCGAGTTGGGATGAGTCGATGGAGAGGCCGGTGCGGCTTTCGAGCTCGTCCCACGACACCATCTTGTTCTTGAATCGATCGAATCGACCGAATTGCCAAATCGAGACGGCCAAGATACCCTGATGATCCAATCGTTGTGCCAGCTCTCGGAGTAACGCTCGGCGTCGGTCGTAACCAGGCAGGTGATGGAGCAATCCGAAAGCGACGATGAGCGAGAAGGGGCGGCGGGCTCGTGGCGGCAGAATCTCCTCGGTGAGTAGGTCGTGTGGGACGAGCTCAGCCGAGATGCTCTCGGGAATGTGGTTGCGGGCGACATCGAGAGCGCGAGTGCTGATATCCACTCCGACGTAGGAGAACTCGATGGCGGCCTCACTCAGGTAGCGGGCGAAACGGCCGTTACCGCACCCGACATCGAGCACGGAGAGCTCACGGTGATAGCCGCCCGACGATTGGATGTGCGCGAGGAGTCGCGTCCAACCTTTCCATGGATTTTGGCGAGTGGCGCTGAACTCGTCGGCACATTGATGATAAAAATCTTGGTTGATGCGGTTGAGCGTTTGGGCGGTTTGTCGGTCCATTGCGTCATGTAATGAAGAAAGCTACTTGGGAATCTCCTTATCGTTTCTCCCCTGAGGATCACGAGCAGGAGCTTGCTGCCATCGTCAGGGCCATCGAGGCTCGACCGAGCCTCGATGCACCGACCCTCCAGCGTATTCTCAACAAGTATCCCAAAAACGGCAATGCGATTTTCTCCAAGAGTGAGATCATACGCGGATATCGCTACTTGGCCCAGCGCCACGGCTGGACGCGAGACTCCACCGGTTTCATCGAGAAAGTGAGGATGAAACCGGTGAGGACGATCAGTGGGGTCACACCGGTCACCGTGCTAACCCAGCCGTTCCCTTGCCCGGGCCAGTGCATTTTCTGCCCAAACGACTTACGCATGCCCAAAAGCTACCTCTCGCTGGAACCGGGTGCTCAGCGGGCCGGGCGACATGCTTTCGACCCCTACGAGCAGGTGTTGGCCCGTTTGCGAACGCTCGATGTCATGGGTCATCCGATTGACAAGATCGAGCTCATCGTTCTCGGAGGGACTTGGTCCTTTTACCCGGAGCCCTACCAGGTCTGGTTCGTGAAGCGGTGCTTCGACGCGATGAACGATTTCGAACAGGTACGGGACATGGAAGGAAACGAGATCGTTCCTCGAGTCGGTTTCGAAAAGCTAGAAGGTGAAGTCGACGGCCGATTGGGCGCTAGTCCTTATAACGAGGTCGTTTCTGGATTTCTCAAGCGAGAAACGGGACGTGATCTGGTTCATCACCAAAATGCTTCGACTTGGGAGGAGCTCGAAAGGTCGCACCGGGTGAACGAGAAAGGCTCGTCCCGATGTATTGGATTGTCTCTCGAGACAAGGCCGGACTATGTCGACGAGCAAGAGCTCGTGAGAATCAGGCGCCTTGGCGCGACGAAAGTGCAAATCGGCATCCAGAGCCTCTCGGATGAGGTTCTGGCCTTGAACAAAAGAGGTCACGATGTGCCCACGACCCGCCGTGCGATTGCGCTCCTTCGGCAAGGGGGTTTCAAGATCCAGGCTCATTGGATGCCGAATCTCTATGGTTCTACACCAGAGAAGGATATCGAAGACTTCGAGCGGCTGTTTTCGGATCCGGGCTTCAGACCCGATGAGCTAAAGATCTATCCCTGTAGTCTGATCGAAAGCGCTGAGCTGATGGTTCATTACGAAGCGGGAAGGTGGCGACCTTATACCCAGCAGGAGCTCACAGAGGTTCTGACCGAGTGCTTGAGGCGGGTTGCGCCGTACTGCCGTGTCAGCCGTGTCATCCGGGACATACCGGGAGAAGACATCTTGGTCGGCAACAAACTAACTAATTTTCGCAATTTGGCGGAGGAGGAGCTCAGAAAAAGAAACTGGCGTTGTCTCGATATACGTAGTCGCGAGATCCGCAACCTGCGCGCTCCTATTGAGCGCCTCCTGTTGGACGAAATTCCCTATCAGTCGTCGGTGGGTAGGGAAGTCTTTCTGCAATTCGTGACGGATGAAGACCGCATCGTCGGATTTCTGCGACTATGCCTTCCTGAGAAGAAGGGCTTCATTGAAGAGCTCAGTGAGAGTGCTTTGATCCGGGAAGTCCATGTATATGGCGCAGCCGTCAACATCGGAAAACGGGGCGAGCAAGGCTCACAGCATCTCGGACTAGGGACGCGACTCATCGAGCGTGCGAAGGAGATGGTCCGGCAGGCCGGATACAATAATCTAGCCGTCATCTCGAGTGTGGGAACTCGAGAGTACTACCGCCGTCTTGGATTTGAAGATGGTGAGCTGTATCAGCATCATGACTTGAGATGAGTACTCGAGTACCCAAGTACTCAAGTACCCACGAATCCAGAAACAAGACCCTGATAAGGTGTGTCTTCTGTTCTCTGCGCCTCCGCGGCTTGGCGCCTCTGCGTTGAATTCCGAAGGTTTCTTTTGCTTCGATTTCTGAGTTCTTGAGTTCTTGAGTTCTTGAGTTCTTGAGTTCTTTCCTCACTCCCCAATACAGATAAGCTCTTTGTCTGTGCGGAAGTACCATCGCCCCTCCACAAGGGCGGGGGATGCGAGTGTGCGAGCGTTCAGACGATTCACATGTAGAAGCACGAGCTCGGGGCCGGCTTCGAGGACGAAGGTCTCACCGTTGTCATTCGTGAAGAAGATCTTGCCATCCACTGTGACGGGCGAGGCCGAGAAACCTTCGCGTTGCGCTTCCCCGAGTCGCCCTTGGAACATGAGTTTCCCGGTCTTTGCTTCGTAGCTCGTGACGACGCTCAACATGTCGTTGATCATGTAGATTGAGTCTCCCACAATGATGGTCGAGGGCACGAATGGCGATCCCTTGGGGCTTTGCCAAACAACATGCGTTTCCGTGACGTCTCCGCTGCCTCCGGGTCGAATGGCGAGTGTCGGCCCGGCACGACCGGATGAACAAAACACGAGGCCATGTCCGACAGTGGGAGTAGGAATGACCTCGAATTTGTTGCCTTTCACAAACCAGAGCAGTTCACCGTTTGCCGGATCGTAGGCATTCACTTCATGTTGGCTGGAGACGATGAGCTCGTCTCGATCCTCCGTTCGGAGCACGATGGGCGTGCCCCATCCGGTCTTCGCCTTGCGATCCGTCCTCCACCTGATGTCTCCGGTGTTTCTGTCGAAGGCGGCCACGAAAGATTGGCCTTGATGATCCTGATAGAGGATCACCTTGTCTTCGTAGAGGATGGGAGAACCGGCAGAACCATGGTAGTTGTCGAGCGCGACGAGTTGTCGATGCCATAGGATCTTGCCATCGAAGTCGACAGCCACGAGGCCGTGTGTACCGAAGGATGCGTAGACTTTCTTCCCATCGGTCACCGGAGTTGCCGAGGCGTGACCGTTCTTATCATGGACCTGCTCGACACCCGTCTGTGGGATCGTCGTTTCCCAGACGAGCTGGCCATTCGAGCGTTGATAGGAGAGGAGAGAAAGGCGTTTTCCACCGTCGTATGAAGTGGTGAGAAAGATGCGATCGCCCCAGACAATCGGCGATGAGTTGCCGGCGCCGGCAACCTCGACTTTCCAGAAGACGTTCTCGGTGTCCGACCATCTGTCCGGATAGCCCGAGCCGACGACGTAGCCTTGAGCGGAGGGACCGCGCCACCCGGGCCAATAGTTGTTTCCTTCTCCCTCGACAGTGACCATGCTGACGTTGTCGTTTGCGAGAGCACTGACGGATAGCGCGAGAACGAGGATGAAGGGGAGGAGTCGCCGATTCATTTGAACTCTCCTGTCATAATGAGGACAGCGAATTCAACATTCTTATGAATTCATAGGAAAGTTAGATTCACTGTCCCCACCATGAAGCGTCAAATTGACTTGTCAGACCGGTTTCTGGCCTCTGACCTCTAATCGCTCTTGTTTGCGGCTACATTTCATTGACTGCTGACCGCCCACTACACTGGTCAATGATAACTGTTCACCGGTCACTTCCAACTAGCATCTGGCAGGGGCAAGGGGTAACGGATCGGGCAAGTGCAAGGGCTCGGGCAGGGGGGCATCCGCACAAAGTTAGTCTCCGATGCGGTGGACGTCGCCTGTCTTGACCGTGCGGATGCTGTTCACTGTCCCCATGAGAGTTGTTCTTGTTGCACGAAGTCGGGATGGAGCGCGCCCGCCTGCAAAGACAAAATACGGTGCTCGATATTCTCTACGACGAAAGAGTCCAGTTTGGTCCAATCGTTTTTTTCGAGACCGACGAAGCGGATGCCCATTTGATAGCGAAGTTGGGAGTCGGGACTGCCGGTACGTTGCCAGACCACATCGCCTTGCACCCGAAGAGCTCCCTCTCGCGGATCGATATGGCTCAGATGAAGAGTGACTCGGGAACCCACGTTCAAAAAGCTGTCGCACATCAATAATGCCCCGCCGCAACTCAGGTTTCCGACGCGACAGCTCAAAGCTTCAGTCTCATGTTGCACGATGACTTTCATATCGGTACGCACGCGAAGCCTTATCCGACTAGATACGCGTTGTCGGATTTCATCAGTACTGAATCGGGCGACAGGCTGGTCACGAAAGCCCTCTTGCTCCATGAGGATGTCGTAGAAATCTCGTAGCTCACGCCAGCGTTGTTCCTCTCCTTGAGGCAGAACACCGCCACCAAGGGTCTTGGCGTCATTGAGGACTGCGAACTCTTGAATCAAATCGAGTAGTGTTTTCATGCTTACCTGCGTGCGCGCTCGTTCGCTTGTACAAACGTACCAATACCTCGATTGAAAGGCCGACTGGAAAGGCCTCAATGTTTATCAATGATTTTACTCTATAGGTGTGTGTTTTTTCCAACGCGAATTTTAAATGGCGCGCGGACGTGATGACGTCGGGTCGAAAAATGACTTAATCTCGAGAACGGGCCTGGCCGGAAGAGATAGCCAAAACAACGGCTCCGATGATGCCGCCGACAACAGCCGGGACAATCCAGGTGAAACCCATTTCCGCGAGGGGGATCATCTGAAGGACATTGGTTACCGAAGTGATGGGCAGTCCGGCTGCAGAGAGGGCGTCGAATGCGCTCGTGGCCAGGGCTCCAAAGACCGCGCCTCGATAAATGCCCATGTTCTTCACGCCAACCATGGTCAGAAGAATCAATATGATGGCCACCGGGTAAACCAAAACCAACAACGGAACGGCGACCCGGACGATGGTCGTCACGCCGACCGTGGCAAAGACGGCACTGAAGATGACGGTCGCAATACAAATGGTTTTGTAACTAATCTTGCCGTTCAGCAAATTGCTGAAGTAGTCCCCGACCGTAGCTGTGAGCCCGATAGATGTCGTGAGGCAGGCCATGGATACTGCGACTCCCAAAGCAACACTTCCTGCTCCGCCAAGGACTCCTTGGGCGATCCCAATCAGGAGGTCGGTTCGCTCCACGTCTGCCGGAAAGAGTGATCCGGATGTAGCTCCCAAGTACATGAGACCGCCGTAGACGAGTCCCAATCCTCCGGCGGCAATGGCTCCTGCCATCGAGGTCATTCGCACTTGGTCGCTCACGCTCTTGTAGCCTTTGAAGATCAAGGTGACGATGATGATCTCCGCGAACACCAGCGACGCCAGAGCGTCCATGGTCTGGTATCCCTCGCGGAAGCCGTTGCCGAAGGCATTGGTGAACCCCGTGTCTTGTATGGGGCCCATCGGGCTGAAAATGCCTTTCAATATGATCAACGCCAGAGTGAAGACCAAAAAGGGCGTCAGGAACTTCGCAATGCGATCGATGACCGCCGATTTGTTCAAGGCGAAGAACAAAGTGATGGTAAAAAAGACAATTGAGGATATCCAGGCTGGGGCCCCATCGAAGTTCGGACGCACTCCTAATTCGAATGTGGTGGCTGCCGTCCTTGGAATGGCGAGCAGAGGCCCTATGGCAAGGAGGATGACGATGCTCAAGACTCGGGAGAATGTTGGGCTTACGATTTCGGCGAGCTTTTCCACCGTTCCGCCAGCGCGTGCCGATGCCATGATCCCCAGCAGGGGCATGCCGATGCCCGTGATGAGAAAGCCTGCGAGCGCGGGTGCCCAGTGCGTTCCCGCCATGAAACCCATGAAAGGTGGAAAGATGAGGTTGCCCGCTCCAAAGAACATCGCGAACAGAGCGAACCCAACCAAAATGACATCGTTTGAATTTTTGGTCATTTGTCAGCTTTCCTAGTCAAACTGCGGGGAGGCACCCGGAAGTGGGTGCCTCTCTCGTTCCTATTTTGATGCCACCATCTTACCCATGAAATCACGAGCGGACATGTCTTCACAATTGAAAATGATTTCCTTGAGCTCTTCCAGACCTTTCTTCGGGAACCTTTCGGCTCCAAGAGAATTGAATTTGTTCTCGAGATCTTCGATGGTCATGGGCTGGCGAGGATCCCCTTTGGGGTATTCCAAGTAGCTCGTATACTCTTTCCCGTTGTTGGTCTTGATGGTAACCCGAGAGGGTTGTTTTTCTGGGAAGAGCTTCTCGAACTTCTCACTCGCCTCTCCACGAATCTTGTGAATGATGTCCTTGAGCTTGGGGTCGTCAATCTTTTCCTGAGCGAAGGTCTGGGTCGTGATCTTTCGATCCAAAATAGCACGGGCGATGCAGTAGGGAAGACTGTGGTCGGCCGTCTCTCGCGACGTGGCCTCGTATTTGTGAGGGTCGAATAGAATGTCGCAGGCTCGGGCGATCGTTGTAATGACGACCTCGTCGATATCGTCGGGACGAATGTCATTGTCGATGACCGTCTGGAGTGTGGCGGTGATGTGCGTGTGAGTCAGCGCCTCGGTAGGAAAAGCCTTCATCGAGCAGGTCATGATGCGGTAAGAGCTTCCGAATCCTTCGGTCATGATCGGCAGGTCCCACTCCGGACCGAAGACATCCATGAATCCTTCCTTGCCTTCGAAAACCGCCTCGGTACCGGTATATCCCTTCTGCGCCATGTAGGCCGCGAAGACTCCTGCCTGAACCGCCATGGGGTCCACAGTGTTTTTCATCATGGTGAGCGTCCCCGCCGTCGGGCAACCGATCGTGTGACTATGGCTCCCGGAAATTCCGATGGCGTTGACTATCTCGTCGACCCTCAGTCCGAGCATTTTCCCGGCGGCAACGGGGGAGACGAATTGGGTCAGCGTAGCATGGTGCCATTTGCGCTCCCGAACGCCCGGCTTGGCGAACTCGCAAAGACGTTGCTCGAATTCATAGGCAAGTACGATGCCGACGATCACGTCTTTCATCGATACCCCTTCCGCTTCTCCGACGGAGAGGGCGGCCGGAATGATGTCGCTCGGGTGACTAGGGTCCTCTTTCCAGTAGATGTCATTGAAATCCAGAGCCCGGATCATGAGCGAGTTGATGAGAGACGCATTCACTGCCGGTAATCGGTCCCCGAATCCGAAAACGGTGGCTTGCTCTTTGCCGCCGATCTCGGTGTAGATGTCCCGAATGGCGTTGACATCCTTCGTATTCATACTGCCGAACGCGCAGCCGATCGAGTCGTAAAGGAACCGTTTGGTTTGTTCGACAACGTCCTTGGGCAAATCTTCGTATTTGAGACCCACAGCATATTCTGCCATTCGTCTCGATATCGTCTTTTCCATGACTACTCCAAATCGGAACTCCTGAATTCCTGATTTCCTGAATTCTTGATGACTACAGTTTCGACGCGATCTCCTGTGCGACCTCGATGTTCGTGTTCGATAGTCCGACGTCATAAGTGCCGACTTTTTTCTCGCGGATAACTTCCGCAACGGCTTTCTCGACGACGTTCGCTTTGGCTGTTTCGCCAAGCCAGTCCAACATCATCTTCGCCGTGAGAATCATGGCGATTGGATTGACTTTGTTCTGACCATAGTACTTGGGTGCTGAGCCGTGGGTGGGCTCGAACACCGCGTAGTCATCTCCGATGTTGCCGGAACAGGCGAAGCCGAGTCCGCCGACGAGCTGTGCCGCGAGGTCCGAAAGAATGTCGCCGAACATGTTCTCGGCCACCATGACTTCGTAGTTCTGTGGGTTCTTGACCAACCACATACACTGGGCATCGATGTTGGTTTCCCAGAGCTCTATGCCCGGGTACTGCTTGGCTACCTCGCGTGCCGTTCGAATCATGAGGCCACCGGTCTCCCTGAGAACGTTGGGCTTGTCCACGACCGTTACGGATTTGCGTCCGTACTTTTTTGCATACTCGAAGGCCTGGGTCACGATGTTCTTGCACGCTTTGCGTGTCATGATGCGGGTGGAAATGGCCAAATCATCCAGGCTCACCCCTTCGAATTTCGAAGCCTTTGGATGGGTCTTCTTCAGCACTGCGAAGACTTCCTCCGGTACGGGGTGATACTCGATGCCCGAGTAGAGCCCCTCTGTGTTTTCGCGAAAGATGACGATGTCGATGCCGTCTTTCAAGTTCAAAGGGTTCCCCGGATAGGCTTTGCAGGGGCGCATGTTCGTATGAAGGTTGAACATTTGGCGCAATTTGACGATCGGCGAGAAATAGACGTAGCCCTTGTCCTGCAGCTCGGGGTCTAATTCCTGAGCGGCTTCGTCCCGAGGCTTCGAGGTGATGGCACCGAAGAGTGCCACATCGGTTTTCTTCAAGAGATCGATCGTACGTTGGGGTAGAGCTTCGCCTTCGTGCCTCCAGAACTCCCATCCGATGTCACCGGGTATGTACTCTGCATCTAAGTTCAATTTGTCCAAGATGAGGCGGGTGCAATCCATGACTTCATGGCCCACACCGTCGCCGGGGAGCCACGCTACTTTGTACTTAGCCATTGTTGTCTCCTTTTATTAGTGGGACGCTCGCCTCTTCGGGGCTCGCACCCAGATACTCGCTCGTGTTTTTCTAGTTGTCCGCTCGCAAACGCTCGCGTACGGCCCTCCGCTCGACCGGCTCGCTGCGGTCGGCGGCGGGCTTCAATTCGTCCCGTCGTCTGCTTTGGGGCTCCTTCGAAGAAACAGATGTTGCCGGGCTCCTTCGAAGCAACTCCCTCGGCATAGTTCCTCCCCGCCTTCGCTGACGTTGTCCACCATTCAAGCTTCGGCGGGTCCGCCGACTTGTCCGCCGTCCTGTCCGCCGTAGCCTTGGCGTAGGCGGAAGCCTCGGCGTAGAGGGACTCGCTCTCGCGCCCTAGAGGTTCGTTGATCCTTGTTTAGCTCAATCGTTTCTTGACCCAATTTTCTAACCCACCCTCTATGATGAGCTCCTGGGCGGGAGGGCCAATACGTCCAATCGAGTAGGTTGTTCCCATCGCCTCCAACGACGAAGACGAGAAATCGATTTTGACCGTCAAACCGGTTTTGACGGTCAGTTTGGATGTGCCGAGCTCACTCTCGAGATCGCGCACCAGCTCCGGTGCCTCGATGACCAAGAAGCCGTTGTTCAAGGCGTTGCGTTTGTACGTCTCGCTGAAAGAACCTGCAAGCACCATACGAATGCCGCGGTATTTCAGGGCGGTCACAGCCTGTTCCCGTGAACTACCGGTGCCGAAGTTGAATCCTCCCACGAGGATGTCGCCGTCCTCCACGATCTTCTGGAACTCGGGGTCATAGTTCTCCATGGCCACTTGGGCTTGCTGTTCGGGTTTGAAGTCGTCGATGTACGTGTATTTGCCTGGATATATGCCGTCGGTGTTCAAATTGTCTTGATGGCAAAATACCATTTCACCTTTCACTTGTTCCGGGAAACCCTTGAGAATCTCAGTCTTGTCCTTAGGAACCTCGCTTTTCGGCAAGACTTCAATGGAGCCGACGGTCTCGACGTTGTCGTATTTCCCGGGACCGACGATCTTTCCGGCTAGGGCGGAGGCGGCCACTACCGCCGGGGAAGCCAGATAGGCCTCAGCGTTGCGCGAGCCCATGCGTCCTTTGAAATTGCGATTGGTCGCCGATATGCCGACCTCTCCGTCTTCAAGGAGACCCGTGCCCAGCCCAATACAAGGCCCGCAGCCGGGTGGCAGAACACGAGCACCGGCTGCGATGAGCGCTTGCCAATCTCCACGGCGCTCGCTCTCGGCTTGGACCTCGTCCGAGGCGGCGGCGATGTAGAATTCGACCCCGGCTGCGACCGTTTGGCCCCGAATCACGTCGGCTGCCGCTGCTAGGTCGCTTGCCCGGCTGTTGACGCAGGAAACGAGATAGGCTTTGTTGATGTTGATGTTCTTCGCTTCGAGATCGGCGACACTCGTCATGACTTTCACGTGGTTGGGACCAGAGGCATGGGGTCGAACCGTGGAAAGGTCGAGGCTCAGCACTTTCGAATAAACGGCGTCGGGGTCGGATCTCGGAATATTGCGAACGAGCTCCTCCAAACGAGCTTGGTTCAACCGCGGATGCTCACCGCCTCCGTCCACGTCCGAGGGGACACCAGCGAGCCCGCGCTCGAGGATGACCGCGATTCGTCGGCCGACCCATTCGATGACTTTTTCATCAATGGGGAACAGACCCGCGAGAGCTCCCCATTCGGTTGTCATGTTGGCGATAGTGAGGCGCTCCTCTATGGAGAGGTGTTCGACGCCATCGCCGACGAACTCAATCGCGTGGTTCAAAACTTCGTCTTGATTGAACTTCCCGCAGAGCGTCACGATGACATCTTTGCCGGTCACACCGGCCGGTAGCTTTCCGGTCAGTTGGACTTTTGAAGCTGGAGGAACCTGCCACCAAGTTCGTCCGGTTGCCCAAAGGGCGGCGGCATCGGTTCTGACAATGGGGGTGCCGAGACAACCGATGCCCCCGTACATATTGGAGTGGCTGTCCGAGGCCACCGCCATCACGCCTGGGAAAGCGTAGCCCTCCTCGACCATGATCTGATGTCCGATGCCTCTACCCGCCGGATAGAAATCTACACCCATCTCGGCTGCGAACTGTTCGATGCCGGCATATTTCTTGAGGTTGGCCTCGCCGTGGTCTTGGACATTGTGATCCAGCGCGAACATAGGTTGGCGGGGATTCGCCATCGTTCGGGCCCCTATGCTCTTGAACTTGCTCATGACGGCGCCGGTGTTGTCATGGGTGAGAACGTGAGCCGGCTGGATGGAGATATAGTCACCGCTCTGGATTTGTTTTCCTTCCGGTAAACCTACTGCGTGTTTCTGGGCGATTTTTTCGATGAGATTTTGGGCCATGGGCATTCGGGAATTCGCGAACTCAAGAAATCAGGAAACGTGAGTTCACGAATTCGGGCCTCCTCGGTTGATGTGTGTATTCGCGCGCATACCCGGTTGCATTCAATGACGGTCTTTTTTCTAAGCCTTGAAGGGTTCGAAGCTGACAAAATCAGCATGGTGGACGATGATCGACTCCACCGTTCGTTTTCCCAGGTCACCTTCTTTGGAGTGAGTGGCGATGATGTGTTGAACCGCGGGAGGCACTCCAAATCGAGCAGCGATGGCGACGCCGCTGAAGGGGTGACGGACGAACTTGCCCGCGTCGCTCGTGGTTAGCTTGCCATCGACAATCTCGTACTCCATGAGCTTTCCGATATCGATGAGAATGGCGCCCGCGACGAGAATATCCATATCGATGGCGATCTCGTCCCCGAAGTTCTTCTTCATGAGCTTGGCGTTCTCGACCGCCAACTGCACACAGGTTCTCTTGTGGTTCATGAAGGAAACGTTACAATCTTTGATGAGCAGAGAGAAAGGAATGGTCTCCAGATCGTCGGGCTCGAGTACGCTCTCTTCGATGGCGTACAACCATGCGTCGGTCACCTTGCTCCTTAGCCCTTCGTCGTCGATCCAGTTGATTTCCGGCCAGAGTTTCAAAACTTTGTCGCGCATCAATGTCCTCTCTTTTGACTCATTCGTCGACTTTGTGAATCGAGTCCAGGACCGTCCCGTCCACCCATTTGACGACGCCGATCAATTCATCGCTGAGATTGGGTTTGGTGGGAGGACCGCCGATGAGACGGTCGATTTCGGCCTTGATCTCTTCAATGGGGCGAATCGGTAGACTGCTGTCTTTCGTGGCATCGATCAGGTCTTGCCGGCGGGGATTGATGGCGATGCCGCGCTCGGTCACGACCACGTCGATCAGCTCACTTGGACCAACGAGGGTCGTCACTTCATCCACGATGACCGGTATGCGATCGCGAAAAGCAGGTATGGGGAGGATCGTGCATTTACTGAAAAGGCAGTTTTGCCATCCACCGATGCCATGGAGCATCTTGCCGTCGGAATGCGTCACCACGTTCGCGTTGAAGTTGACATCGACCTCGGTAGCTCCCAACACGACAGCATCTACCATGGTGGCGAAATTGCCTTTCCCGTGCCAGTTGTAGCTTGTAAACGGAGAGGTGTTCACGTGATGGAGGTTGTCTCTCATCGAGCGAACGCCTTCGAGATCGAACGTCTGCCCATCCAGTATGTACTCGGTCAGTCCTTCCTCCAGCATTTCCACAAGGTACAGAGTCGAGCCTCCGCGGATGAATCGAGCCTTGACGCCCGCTTCCCTCATGAGCTCTTTGAGGAAAATGGCAAAAGCAAGCGCGGTTCCCCCGGCTCCGGCTTGGAGGCTGAATCCATCTTTCATGATACCTGCGTCCCGAACGAATTTGGCGGCTAGCTCTGCGATATGAAGTCGGTCGGGTGAACGCGTGAGTTGGGTGGTGCCGGAGACAATTTTGGAAGGATCCCCGATCTGGTCCAGCTCCACGACAAAATCCACGTTGTTGCCCTGGATTTGCCAGGGAATGCAGGGAAAGGGCACCAGGTTATCCGTCGCGACGATGACGTGATCGGCATAGAGGGAGTCGACGAGACCGAATCCGAGCAAACCGCAAGCCGAAGGGCCACGGTCGCCCGTCGCGTTGCCAAAGGCGTCCGCCGTCGGCGCTGCGAGAACCGCGATGTCAATGTGGACTTCTCCGTCTTGAACAGCCTGCCAGCGTCCGCCGTGACTTCTCAGCACAGCCATCCCTCGCATGTTTCCACGAGACGCGAAATCGCCAAGCGGGCCATTGAGAGATCCTTCGACCCAGTCGATGGTCCCATTCTTGATGTGGTCGATCATCGGTTCGTGGCATGGGAACGCCGCGGAGGGAAACCATCGGAGATGCCGGACGCCCAGGCGTCGAGCAGCATCGAAGACTTGGTTCATGAGGAGATCGCCATTCCGGAAGTGATGGTGGGAGGAGATGGTCATCCCGTCCGAGAGCCCGGCTTTTTTCAGGGCTTCTTCGATGCCACCGACACGCTTGTCGCCGTCAGGCGGATAGTCGATGCACGACCGAATGGGCGGCGCGGCTTTGTTCTTGCTAGGACGAAATTTCCCCACGCCTTGGAAAGGCGTTTGGGCGACTCCGTTGACCTCGGCTGGGACCATGCGACCCGCAGCATTCTCGAGGAGTGTAGCCTTTTTGCTCATCACGACTTACTTCAGGATTTCTGGGTCTTCCAATCCTGGGACAGGACGCCCGCGGCAACCGCCATCTCGATCGTGTGCTGTGCTCGCTTGACGACCGGTGGGTCGATCATCTTACTGCCTAGAGATACGACACCCAATCCTCTGGTTAGAGCGTCATCGAAGGCATGGACGACCTTCTTTGCTTTTTCAATCTCTCGGTCAGTAGGCGTGAAACCGTTGTGGATCGGCTGGATCTGGCGCGGGTGGATACAACCCTTGCCGTCGAAGCCAAGGGATCTGGCTTCGAGCACCGATGCCATCAGTCCTTGTGTGTTGGCCACGTCGCCGTATACGGTGTCGATAGCCTGAACACCCGCGGCGCGTGCGGCAGTCACAATCATGCTGCGGGCGAAGAACGATTCTCGCCCGTCCTCGGACCTCTCGGTGCCGATGTCGGCTGTGTAGTCCTCGAGTCCTATCGTTAGAGCGACGATGTTCGGTGAGGATTCGGCGATCTCGAGAGCCTTTAGAATCCCTCTCGCGCTTTCAATGATCGGCATCAAATAGACGGGCTCCGTGCGTCCGCAATCCTTTGCGATTTCTGCGACACGGGCGTCGACAGCCTCCACTTGCTCTGGGTCTTCCACCTTCGGGATGAGAATGAGATGGACATTGTGAGGTACGACATACCTCAAGTCGTCCAAGCCAAGCTTTCCCTGATTGATGCGTACCATCCGCTCAGCGCCAAGAAAATCGAGAGTGCGAAGCGCATTGCGTACCAGATAGCGCGTTGCGATTTTCTCGGGAGGTGCGACGGAGTCCTCCATATCCAGGATGATGCCATCGGGGTGATGCACGCCTGCATTCACCATGAGCTTGGGCTGGTTGCCTGGGATGTAGAGGCGACTTCTTCGAAGGCGGTCTCTCCTGGACGAATAGACGCATCCCTCTTCCAGATGTGGAAGGTGCTCGTTGTCGAGGCTTGGATGTGCCTCTTTGAGAACGGCTTCGATTCTTGCGGCTACGACGAACGGCAGGGCCCCGAAATCCTCTAGGACGAGTGACCCCGTCTCAATCTCGAGGTCCTTGCACACGGCTTCGGCTTGTCTTCGAAGAGATTCGCCGAACATGGCTTTGACCTTGCTGTGAATGTCGATGGAGAGTGGGCTCCCGCCCGGCGTATAGATGGCTCGCAAGTCCGAGCGTAGCTCGTCTCCGGGAAGACCTACGGTTAAGGTTGGCCCCATGCTGAATGCTCAATCGTCAATCTTGGGTTTGACAACTCTCGCTTGGCTAGCCGGTGAGTGTAAATGATGCTAGACCGGTGAATCAAATGCGCGGCTGCGGGATTCTCGAATTCTTGAGTTCTCGAAATGATCTCATTGAGCAGCTCCGGCCTGGGATGTGCAATGACGACTTTGTTGGTGAGAAGCCCTTTGGCCGAGATCACGCGAGCGCCGGCGTCGATGCTGCTCCGTACCGCCGCCACGCTTCCTGTCAGGGTGACGAAGGCCTTTCCACCGAGAGCCATTGCCAAACGGATCTCGATCAGACGAACCTGGGCCGCTTTCACTGCGGCATCGGCGCCTTCGATCAGGGAAGCTACGGAGAACGATTCGAGGATTCCGAGGGCCTCGATGGTTTCTACCTTGTTCACTCCAGTGATGGCTGGAAATACGTCTTCATGCAGATTCGGTATGACGAAGCTGTCGATCACCGAGAAGTCACCCGTTTGACTGCCGCTTTCGACGCTGGCTTGGACGGCGGCGACATCTCCTCGAACCATGACCATGTATTTGCCGGAGCAGATGCTGCGGGACAAGAGCACGTCCACATCCGCCGCTTTGAGCATTGCATCGCATACTTGATAGCCCGCAGCAACACTGCTCAGCTCAATCAATCCAATGCTGTTCCTGGTCATGATGTCGATGTTAAGAATAAAGGAGAAAGTAGAAAGTAGAAAGTAGAAAGAATAAAGAAGCAAGGACTTGAGAGAATGAGCCGCCCCTGCTTCCTCCCTTCTACTTCCTCCTACTTCTCGATGACTATGTGCTCCTCTGCCACTTCCTTCACTCTACCACTGATACTTGCATGTATGTTCGTGCCCAGCTCCGATGTCTGCACCTCGGCTATCAGGTCTCTTGCTTTGACGCCATCCCCCTTGTTCACCTTTGGTGTGGCGGGCGTGCCGATGTGTTGTGACAGCTTGATTTTGACGGTTTGTGGCTCTAGCTTCACATCTTGGAACGGTGTCTCTTGCTCGTACTGCTCCACCTTGAGTCGCCTTCGCAGAAGTTTTTGAGGCACCCGCCGGTGTTCCTTCATGGGATGAACCCGAACATCCTTCTTTTGGACGAACTTGATACCCACCGTCGAAAGGGACTCCTTCCCTTGGTCGCAGGCTTCCTTGGGAAATAAATCCTCTGGACAGGCGTAGAGTGTGCAGAGGCCGCAAGCACAACAGAGTTGGGCCCACTGGTTCCAATGGTCGGCACCCTTAGAAGTGAAGCCCAAGCTACGCATGACCCTGTGGGGCTCGACCTCGTAGCCCAAGAGATACCTTGGACAGAGCTCGGTGCAGTAGCTGCACTGGTCGCAAGCTGATTTTCCGATCCGGTTCATGTTGCGGATCGGCTGTGATTTGCGGACGACGAGATGATGTTGACGGGGAAGCACAATCAACCCTGCGGTGGTCTTTGTTACGACATCATCAAGATTGAACGTCAGGGTCCCCATCATGAGGCCGCTCACAAAGATCCCGAAATCGGAGACGGTTGTTCCGCCCGCCAGGTTGAGAATGTCTCGGAAGGATGTGCCGATAGGAATCCAAGCGGTTTTGGGCTGTTTCACTTCCCCGGCAACGGAGACCAGCTTCTGGGTGACGGGGACGCCCTGATTTGCTTGATGTACGTTGTAGAGCGTTTCTACGTTGTTGACCACACAGCCCACCTGCAAAGGTATTCCCCCTGGTGGGATCAGTCGCCCGGTCGCGATCTGGACCAGCTCGTACTCGTCGCCGGAAGGGTAGAAGTCTCCGAGCAAGACCAAGTCAATGGGGGAAGAACCGAGATGGGGACGGATGGCATCGACCGCATCCGAGTTTTTTTTCTTGATGCCGAACTTACCGTGCCGGGCGCCGGTGGCCATCATCATGAGACGCATTCCCGAAAGTACTTCCGAGGGATAATATTTCATGAGCTCGTAATCCTTGTGCAGGAGCGGTTCGCACTCCGCTCCATTGGCGAGGACGAGCTCGACTTGGGAGTCGGCTTTGACGTAGGTGGGAAATCCCGCCCCACCCGCGCCCACGACACCGAGTTGTCTCAGCTTGTCTCCTAGGGCCGTCACGGCCTTCTCCCCGTCATTGGCATTGCTTGACATTCACCTTGGAATATCCCACCTTTCGCCCGATGAAGCTATCAAAGCCGACAAGCGTGATCAATGGAAATCGCTAGCCTCATGATGCTGAGTAGAAAGGAGAAAGTAGAAAGGAGAAAGTACAAAGGAGAAAGTACAAAGGAGCAGCATGGCCCTTTGTCAATTCGGGAACAGCGTTTACACATTAAACCGGGTACATGGTTTACACTTCTCTGCACTGTCCCTGATTTCTGCCCACTGTTTTACTGCTGTTACCTCTTCACTGATCTGGTGTCTGCCCACCGCCCACCGCCTACTTTGGACCCTACCGCCTTCTTTCTCCTTTCTCCTTCCTCCTCATCTCCCACTTTTTTTCCCTTTTTTGGCTTTGCCTTCAGACATGGCATCGGGTAATATTTCGGGACCCGCAGAGAGTAACGTGGTTTTGTTTGGGGGCCAGCTTCATTTCCATCACGGAGGGTACCATGGCACGGCTGTTCGAAAGACTTCAAGAACTCGTCCCTGAATGGCGCAAAGAGCGCGCCGAGATACTCAAAGAATATGGGGCCGTCGAAATGTCCGGGGTTACCGTGGCACAGGCCTACGGGGGTATGCGTGGCATAAAAGGCATGATTTGCGAGACGTCTCTCGTCGAGCCCGACACGGGGTTGATCATTCAAGGTCGCCCGCTGCTCGAGATCAAGGATCTCTGGCCGGAGCAAACCTTCTACTTGCTCCTCACTGGCGAAATCGGAGACGAGGACGTCAAAAAGGACATGATGATGGAGTACGACAAGCGTGCTCAGGTCCCCGAATATGTCTGGGATGTCCTTTATGCGATGCCCGAAGACTCCCACCCCATGTGTATGCTGGATACCGCCATCCTCGTGATGGAAAAAGAAAGCGTCTTCCGAAAGTGGTACGACCGCGGAATGACCAAGGATGAGTATTGGATACCCACGTACGAAGATGCTCTCCAGCTTCTGGCCAAGCTTCCTACGATTGCCGCCGGTGTCTACCGTATTCGCTTCAACAAGGGCGACCTGATTCCATATATCCCGGGACTCGATTGGGGGGCCAACTATGCCAACATGTTGGGGATTCCCGATCCGGACGGCAGCTTCGCCAAGTTGATGCGTCTCTACCTTCACTTCCATTGCGATCACGAGGGTGGCAACGTCAGCGCGAATACCTGCCATACGGTCGGTTCGGCGCTGTCAGATGCCTACTATGCAGTTTCTGCCGGCCTGAACGGTCTCGCCGGCCCGCTCCATGGCCTCGCCAACCAAGAGTGTTTGACCTGGGTCATCGAGACGATGGAGAAGTTCGGTGGAGTCCCGAGCGAAGAGGAGATCAGAAACTACGCTTTCGAGACGCTCAAGTCCGGTAAGGTTGTTCCGGGATACGGCCACGCTGTACTTCGTGTGACCGATCCACGTTTCACCGGTTTCAATCAGTTTGGCCATGAGTACATGCCTGATGATCCTGTTTTCCAGACGGTGGATCGTGTCTTTAAGGTTGTCCCCAAAGTGCTCGAAGAATACAGCGACGAGCGCGTCAAGGCCGGCAAGAATCCCATTGCCAACCCTTGGCCCAACGTGGACGCGGGCTCTGGAGCCCTACTGAACCACTACGGGCTTACGGAGTTCTCCTACTACACGGTCCTCTTCAGCGTGAGTCGTGCCATGGGTATGCTCTCGCAATTGATTTGGAACCGCGCCGTTGGGACGGCAATTA
Organism: uncultured Acidobacteriota bacterium; assembly: GCA_963697355.1. Lineage (GTDB taxonomy): Bacteria > Acidobacteriota > Vicinamibacteria > Marinacidobacterales > DATDRI01 > CAVONV01. The sequence goes on along the minus strand of CAVONV010000007.1, from coordinate 38,039 downwards.
CCCGTCCGAAGTCGGTGGGCTCCAAGTTCATCAGGACGTTGAAGAAGTAGATTGACGACACATACGGATTAAGAAGATTCGGGTCCGTATTCCACTTCGCGAGGGCGGCCTATCGGAGGTCGCCCTCGTTTTGTTTGTGCGCCTAGCAATGCTCGGCGTCGAGTCGATAGGCAAGAGGCGGGTGTGAGTCCGTGACAGCCGATTTGATCGAAAAGCTGCAAATACTGGCGCCGTCAGACGCCGCTTTACTGATTGAGAAGGTACTCACCGAAACGGCGGCGGAGGCCGAGACGGTGTCTCGTTCAGTCGATGATGTCGTCGCGCGTTATCTTTCGGCTCAAAACCGGGGGAACGGGTTTCTCCCACTCATATCGCTGACGGCTCTCGAAGGGCTGACGGGGCGGTGTATTGAGAGGTTGCGTCAAACGGATTCCCGTCCAGGAGTCGAAGTGGGCCCCACGGCATGGAATCTTCTTGACGTGGTTCGGCAAAGCGAAGTCCTCTGTCGTATTGCTCGGGCAGGGGTCGTTGACGAGTGGTCGGAGAAAATCCAGAACCTCATCGAGATGTCTCAATACAACTTTGGGAGGCTCTTTGACGCGCGAGTCGCCAAATACGGTTCGAAGACGCTGTTCAGACTACCTGGTCAAGGAGCGGGCACGACAATTTCTTGGCAAGAAGCAGGGTCGCGCGTTGAGCGGATTGCACGGGGCTTACTGGCAGTAACAGCCCCGGTGGGCGAACGACCTGTTGCTATTTTGTCGGAGAATCGGCTCGAGGTCGCCCTGACGGACCTCGCCTGTCTCAGTAGCGGGATCGTCAACGTTATGATCCCTGCCAACGCGACGGACAACGACGTGGGATTCATCCTGCAGCATGCGGGTGTGGGTGCTGTCATTGCATCGACGCGAGAACAGATGCAAAAAGTGCTCATGCACCGGGAAAACCTTCCCGCTCTCGAAACCTTGATTGCGCTCGACGAGAGCGCCGTAGTCCGTGACGTTTTACATTTCAGGCAAGTTTTGGAACGCGCATCCGAAGTGTCATCCGAGACGATCATCGGACGCCGCGACCGAGTTGGAATCGGCGACCTCGCCACCATCATGTATACCTCCGGCACCACGGGAGTGCCGAAGGGGATCATGTTCTCGCAACGCAATATCGTCTTCAAGAGATTCGCCCGGGCCTTGGCCTTGCCGGAGATAGGGGAGGGTGACCGCTTCCTGTGCTACCTACCTCTGTACCACACTTTCGGCCGATTCCTCGAAATGGCCGCCTGTGTGTTCTGGAGCGCTACTTATTGCTTTGCTGAGAATCCCGCCATCGACACCCTCGCACGTCATATGAAAGAGCTCACCCCGACGGTTTTCATCAGCATCCCGATGAAATGGATGCAACTCTACGAAAGGATCCGCCGAAAGGTCGATGTTGAGGTTGCCGATGATGCGACGATCAAAGAGGTGACCCACGAGATGACGGGGGGGCACTTGAAATGGGGCCTCTCGGCAGCGGGCTATTTGGATCCTGATGTCTTCCAATTCTTTCAGCGCCAAGGCATCGAGCTCATGAGCGGTTTTGGCATGACGGAAGCGACCGGCGGGATCACGATGACTCCTCCCGGGCGGTACGAGGCGGGTTCGCTGGGTCGAGCGTTACCGGGTATCGAGCTTCAACTGGCCGACGACGGCGAGCTCAAAATCCGTGGCCCCTACGTCATGATGGGTTATTTAGACCCGCCCGATGGCGAGCCTTCGCTTGATGAGCAAGGCTGGCTGGCTACCGGAGACATCATGGAAATGGATGAAGAGGGCTTCATCCGTCTCGTCGACCGGAAGAAGGAGATCTACAAAAACACCAAGGGGCAGACCATCGCCCCTCAGAGAGTGGAAAATCTGTTCCGAGATTTTGATTCGGTAGGTCGCATCTTCCTTGTGGGGGACCACCGACACTACAATACGGCGCTCATATATCCGAACCCGGATTTCAAAGACCTGAACTTTGAGAGCCTCAGCCGTGAAGAAGTCAAAGCGCACTTCCGATCCCTGGTGGTTTCCGCCAATTCATTCATAGAGCCTTTCGAGCGGATCGTCGATTTCACGGTCATCGACCGGGAGTTCGATCAGGCGCGAGGCGAGCTGACCCCAAAAGGCACTTATCGACGCAAAGCCATAGAGAACAACTTCGCCGACGTCATAGAGTTGATGTACCGAAGGACGACCTTGAACGTTGGCGGCGCTGAGGTAACGGTGCCCAACTGGTTTTTTCAGAAGCTTGGAACGACGACGCAAGATCTAAGCGCTGATGGCAACTGTATGATCCTGGCGTCAACCGGGACATCGTTGACGGTTGAGAAGGTCGGCGACAACCTTACCCAGGTCGGTTGTGTTTTGTATCGCCATGGTCGGGGGGCGCTCGATCTTGGAGCGCTTCTCAGGACGCCGGGCCTATGGTTGGGAAACGAAGAACTCGTACTGTTCGCGCCGCTCGAGCTTCGGCATCGGAACCGTCGTCGCCATATCTCACCTGACCTCGAATGGGCTCGCCGAACAGGCGTTTACGAAGCTACGGAAGAAGATCGACGTGACGCGGATGCGGTCCTTACCAAGAAGGATCCTGACCTCCTCGATATTCACCGAGCAGCAACACTGATGGAGGCCGTCGAAGCAGAGGACGGGGTCCAGGCGGTCCGTGTCCTCGAGCACGTCTGGAGCCTCGATGACGGTCAGTTGAGAGATGTGGCCTTGAAAATCCTCCGAAGAGCCAGGTTTTCATGCCACGCGGAGGTATCTCGCAGGGCGTTTCAAATCTTGGTGTATGCCGAGCCGTTGCAGATTTTCAGCGACACGTTGTCGTCTTTTTTGGATTCATCCGCCCATATCCTCGACGCCGACACGATATCCATACTGGCGGAGCGGGATATGGAATCTGAGCGACTCGATGCCTTTGTGCGTGAGACCGAGCGGCGCTGCCACCGCTCGGAGCTCGAGGCTGATGAGCGAGAGGTGCGACAAACCGCAATGGCACTCGTCGACTTTCTCTCCGAGTTTGGTGCCATGCATCCCAGTCATTTCCGTCGATTGCGTGGGTTCATCACGAGGATGTCCGTTGAACCTGCGGCCCCCGAGATCAAGCGACAATCCGCCCAGGCTCGCCGGCGTCTCGAAGACGGGTTCAGAGCTTGGCTGGGTCCAGCATCTCGGATCGCCGTCGACCCGGAAACGGGGAGAGAGTACCGGTGGGAAGATGTGGTCGAGTTCTCTGATGACGTGGAAGGGGATGCGAAGGGGCGCCTCTTGAGCGCTTTCAAGGCGACGCCTATGCTTCGGGAGGCGGTCTTTTTGTTCTCGGAAGGAGTCATCATCCGTCTCGAAGACATGCTGCCCAACGGTGTGTGGGTGCGGCTTCTGGGAACGGATCATGGGAAGTCGGTCTATAGAGTGGCGGTGAAGACGCGTCTAAGTGGTCAGTTCGACTTGGCGGTCAATCTCAATCGCTCGCTTTCGGCGGATCAAGTCAAGGATGAAACAGATTGGTTGATCGTGTGCGGCGAATCCCGCCAACGGAGCCCCTTGGTGGAACGTTTCGGAGGATACTGGCCCGAGCAAGACTTGTGGACCGAAGAGTTCATCGCCGGTGACACTTTGGATCGCGCGCTGAGGCGACTTGCCCGCCAGAAACACCATGAGGAACGTTACCTCAGTATTTGGCCCTACGCCGCTTGGAGTGCGATGAGCGCTCAAGTGGATCTTTGGCGCCGCACGGGAGAGGCGGAGCCGACACCCACGAATGTCATCGTGCCCATGCACGACTACCATACCGGCGCTCACCTCGTTTCTATTGCGGGGCGACGGCCCTTCTCCTCTTTTCTCGAGTTCGTTCAATCACTGAAAAACGACTTCGTTGAACCCATCGAAAAGGAGCATGCCCGCCTGCGCGGCACTGTAGGCTGGGATATCGTCTACTCGGCGGTCCTCGAGGTGGTTGGAGAAGAACGGGGTGTCGAGCTCCTGGAAGGTGCTCTGAAAGACTCTCACCCTGAAAAGGATGCGGAGTTTCGAGCAACCCTCGAACGGTTTGTGGCTTCGGTCCAAGACCGCGGTTTTCTCCCGATGCGTCTTTTCTTCGCCGCGAAACGATATCGCCGCTGGATGCGACTCAATCCTGATGCTACCGTTTTGGCTCGTGCGCGGACCCTTCAGGAGATATACGAGACGTATAATCTCGACGAGCTGCAGACGTTGCATCCGGAGGTCCGGGCGCGCTTCTTTCTGGATACGATCTTCAGGGAGTCCGACCCACCTCTCGTCGAAGGGCTACGAAAAGTCATTCAAGAGCTCCGCAGTCAAGAATTGGAGCCGGATGCCTTGAGCTTCGCCGTTTCGGACCTCCGCTCTCAACTGAAGCTCAGTGCGGAAGAGGATTACTTTCTCACGCGACTTTCTTACCCCTACCTCCAACCCGAGGATGAAGCGGAGTATGTTCCCGCCGAAGTGGCCGGATCCCAGCAAAGTGAAATGGTCGTGACACTCGAGGACTCGGACGGCAATCCCTATCGGATCCGACACGCTCTCAATCCAAAGGAGGTGGGTCGACTGCATGGTCTCTTCTTGTCCAACAAGTTGCCCGTACAATTTCGGCCCGATCATCGGTTCTTAGTGGCTGTCAGCGAGAGAGGGCACCTCGTGGGTGGTCTCTTCTACGAGGTGGATTTCGTAGCAAAAACGGCTCACATGGACAAGATCGTGGTGTCGGATCGATTTCAGAGAAAAGGCGTCGCCGGAGCTCTAATGGAAGAGCTTTCGAACCGCCTCCGGACGGCGGGATATCGTTCGCTCACCACGGGTTTCTTTCGACCCCAGTTTTTTTATCGGTATGGATTCACGGTCGAGAAAAACTACGCCGGCCTAGTGCGGTCACTGGTGGAAGTTGCCGACGAAAACGAATGATGAGACGCAAATGTACGCTCGTGAACGCTAGTAAGAAAGCGACGAAGGAGAAAGAATAAAGGAGAAAGTAGCCAAACAAGCAAATCCACTTCCTCCTTTCTCCTGCTGGAATTCTGGAGCCTCTTCGGATCCGAGGTCGTCGGCCTCAAAATTCTCGAGTTCTTGGGTGCTGAGTTCTTGGGTGTTGAGTTCTTGAGTTCTTTCTTTTTCTGATATCTTAACGGCTGAGCAGAGATAGAACGGGGCCTAAGGCATTTGGCCCGTTTCACTATGGAGGAGGAGAATCTATGACAGCCAAGAAGGGACCTGAGCGCGTGGATGAGATGGTGGAGGGGCTGAAGAAATGGCAGTCCATCGAACGGAAGAGCATGGAGCAAACGGCTGAGATTATGGAATCCACCGCTAATCCGGTCATTCGAATGATCATGGAGATCATCCGCCAGGATTCCATGATGCATCATCGCGTACAGCAGTTCATGATCGACAGCCTGACGCGGGAGGCAGTGAGCTTGAGTCCGGAGGAGATCGGCGAGATCTGGACAAGAATCGAAGAGCATGACGAAATGGAAAAGGATGTCATCAGAATGGCCAAGGAGCTCAAAGAGAAAGCCTGGTCTCCGGTCCACAAGCAACTTTTAGAATATTTGCTGACAGACGAAGCTAAGCACGACAGACTTCTCGAGCAGCTCGGAGAGCTCAAGAAGGGGTTGTATCCCTACGGAAGTTGAGTGCCTGGAAAAGCCATAACAGTGACCAGCATCCGCACGGCCAAGACAGGCGACGTCAACCGCATCGGAGACTGACTTCGCGCGGATGCCCCGTGCCCCTGCCCGGGGGAGGCTAGTAGAGAGGAGAAAGAAGAAAGTAGATCGCGCCTAAGCCTGGTAGACCCCAGAGGTCGGTCAGAGCTCATCAGCACACCCGCACTGCGAGGCAAAGATTCGTTCGGCCTGCTTGACTGCCTGCATGCCTGTTCCCGTGGGAAGTTAGTTGGACGTAACCAGTAGGCCACCGGCTACTGGTTACTTGCTTCTCGTCTTCCTTTTTGTTCTCAGGACCTTTCTGCCGCGAATATGTGAACCTTCCCTGTGGGTTCTCCTAGAACAAATTAGCCACACGGCGTAGGCAATTCGTACGAGGATGATTCTAGCACAAACGCGCTATCTCCCGATACAGAACTTGTCGCGTCTCAATGGGCGTAGAGCTAGCGCTGTCAGGGTTTTGAGCCAAATTGCGTGCGCCCTGGGGGAGCAGACGCACCTTCCCTTGCTCGGTAGGGGGTCACATACGCCCTGGGCTTTGCCAAGTCCGCTCCTTTCAGTGAGATGGCGCGGCCCATCAGCGAATGGTCGTGCTGGCACAGTTCGTGAAGGAGCGGTGGCACTGTATTGTTGAGGAGGTATAGGAAAAATACACGATTTTGGGAGGCCAAATCCGGATATGAGACTTCGTTTCGAGGTTTCAAGCTCTTGCGACTGCACCAGTGAGTTTGGCTTCCCAAATATTATGGTTGCCGTGAAGACATCCTGCATCACGGTTACCCCCTATGTCCAGTCGGCAAAGAGCTTCCTAGGAGGTGAAGAATGCCAAGTTTCGTAAACCCGGACAAATGTGACGGGTGCAAGGCGCTCGATAAGACTGCCTGCCAGTACATCTGTCCCAACGACCTCATGGTCCTCGACAAGGACAAGATGAAGGCGTACAACCGTGAACCGGAAATGTGCTGGGAGTGCTACAACTGCGTGAAGATTTGCCCGACCCAGGCCGTTGACGTTCGCGGCTACGCGGATTTCGTCCCCATGGGGGCTTCGGTGGTTCCGATGCGCTCCACCGACAACATCATGTGGACGGTGAAGTTCCGCAACGGTACCGTGAAGCGCTTCAAGTTCCCGATCCGTACCACACCTGAAGGCAAAGCGGAGCCTACCGGCGGCTGGGCCAACGCGCCCTCCCTGGATGGCCCGGTTCTTTTCACTGAGCCGGAATCCTGTGGTTTACCTGAAGTTTGGACCAAGAAATAGAGGAGAGATGACGATGCAAGACTTTAAAACCGTCGAGGTCGACACTGATCTCCTCATCCTTGGAGGCGGGATGTCGGCTTGTGGCGCCGCAGTAGAAGCTGCCTACTGGGCAAAAGAAAATGGCCTCAAAGTGACCGTGGTAGATAAAGCGGCCATGGATCGCTCCGGTGCTGTTGCCATGGGCCTGTCCGCTATCAACCAGTACGTGGGGTTGAAGGACGGAGATAACACGATCAAGGACTATGTGGACTATGTCCGCAATGATCTTATGGGAATCACCCGTGAGGATCTGGTGGCCAACATTGCACGCCACGTGGACTCCTCGGTGCACTTGTTCGAAAAGTGGGGCCTGCCCATTTGGAAAGACAAGGACGGCGGCTACGTTCATGAGGGACGTTGGCAGCTCATGATCAACGGCGAGTCCTACAAGGTCATCGTGGCCGAGGCCGCCAAGAATGCCATAGGTGTAGACAACATCTACGAGCGCGTTTTCATCACGGATCCGCTGATGGACGGCGACCGCTGTGTGGGTGCCGTTGGCTTCTCGGTTCGTGAGGAGACCTTCTATATCTTCAAGGCGAAGGCGACTCTCGTCTCTATGGGCGGCGCCGTACATGTCTTCAAGCCGCGCTCCGCGGGCGAGGGTATGGGTCGTGCTTGGTATCCACCTTGGAATGCCGGCGCTTCCACCTACTTCTGCCTCAAGGCTGGTGCTGAGCTCACTTGCCAAGAGGTTCGGTTCATTCCCGTTCGTTTCAAGGATGCCTACGGTCCAGTGGGTGCCTGGTTCTTGCTGTTCAAGTCGACCGCGACCAACGCGATGGACGAGGTCTACATGCAGACCCGCAAACCCGAGCTCGAGAACTGGAAACCTTACGGGGCCGTCAAGCCGGTTCCTGCCAACCTCCGCAACTATCTGATGATGCTCGATGTGATGGAGGGCAAGGGCCCGATCTACATGCGCACCGAGCAGGCCATCAAGAACATCGCCGAGAAGGAAGGTGACCCGAAGGCCGCCAAGAAGAAGCTGAAAGAGCTCGAGGCGGAAGCTTGGGAAGACTTTCTGGACATGACGATTTCTCAGGCCATTCTCTGGGCCGCGACCAACACGGCTCCTGAGGAAAAGGCCTCTGAAATCGCCGCTGCCGAGCCTTACTTCATCGGTTCGCACTCGGGCGCTTCGGGTGCCTGGGTGAGTGGTCCTGAAGATCTAGCACCTGCGGATTACTTCTGGGGCTACGAGAACATGTCCACGGTGAAGGGACTCTTCTGCGCTGGTGACGCTTCCGGTGCCTCTTCTCACAAGTTCTCCTCCGGCTCCCACGCTGAAGGGCGTATTGCCGGTAAGGCCATGGTTCGCTACGTGGTCAAGGAGAACCCCGCGACCAAGTACGACATGGCGGCCATCGAGGAGATGAAGAAGAAGGCCTTACAACCTCTTGCTACCTTCGAAGAGTACAAGGACAAGACGACGCAAGAGGATGTGAATCCCTACTACATTCTCCCCAAGATGTTCATGATGCGGTTGCAGAAGCTCATGGACGAGTACGCCGGCGGCGTGAGCGCCCAGTTCACCACTTCTGAGAAGAACCTCGAGAAGGCGCTCGAGCTCTTAGCCTTCCTCAAGGAGGATGCCGAGAAGCTGGCGGCTAGGGACCTGCACGAGCTCATGCGTGCCCATGAGAATACACATCGCATGTATCAAGCAGAAGCTCATGTACGCTCCATTCTCTTCCGTGAAGAGACTCGTTGGCCGGGATACTACTTCCGGTCCGACAAGCCGAAGATGGACAAAGAATGGAAGGTCTTCGTCAACTGCAAGATGGATCCTGCCACTGAGAAGTGGACGATGGAGAAAATCCCCATTATCCCGCTTTTCAAGGAGTCGGGTGACCACGAGCTCCTTGGTGGCTAATGTCCGTTAGCACCGGGTCCCGGGCGCCACGCGCGCCCGGGACCGCCTACCGGCTCTGAGATCCCATGTCGAGTCCCCGAGAGAGCCTCTGTTGTCCCCACTGCGACCAGCCGTTGAAGCAGTTTGAGATGCCCGAGAATTCGGGTTGGCAAAAACTCTTCCAGTGGGCGTGTTTCAATAACGAGTGTCCTTACTACCGCAGCGGATGGGATTGGATGTGGGAACAGTACCGAGTGAAGGCTTCTTATCGTTATCGGGTCACCGCTCCCGAGACCGGGAGTACATCGCCGCTAGCCGTATGGTCCGAAACCGCACTCATAGATCGGATCATAAAAAAGGGCAATAGCGAAGAAAACGAGGACGATCGGAAAAAATGAGAACGAAACCTGAGTGCGGTCTGCTCGAATGCTTGACTGCCTCAGGTTAGACAGATTTGGGAGGCCAGCAATGAAAACCCTAATGACAAAAGATACCGTCGAGCTTCCGGGAGACCTAAAGGACCGGAAGCAAGTGCAGCCGGGGGAGACATTCTGCTTCGGCTGCCACAAGGACCTCTCGTGCTTCACGCGATGTTGCGCGGACGTCAACATCATGCTCACCCCGGTGGATGTGCTACGGCTTTCCCGCCGCCTGGAGCTGACGACGACCGAGTTTCTCGACAAGTACACGATGACGCCCATTACCAAGGACCTTCAGCTGCCTGTCGTCATGTTGAAGATGAATGAGGACGACCGGAAGAAGTGCTTCTTCGTGGGAGAGCAGGGTTGTGCGGTCTATCACGACCGACCGTGGTCTTGTCGCATGTATCCCCTGGGAATGGGGATTCCACCGGCGCGGGCAGGTGAGGAGCCGGAGCCGGTTCACTTCCTTTTCGAAGATGATTTTTGCGAAGGCCGGACCGAGAAGAAAGAGTGGACGATCGAAAGCTGGAAAACGAGTGAGGGAATCATTCGGCAAGAGGAGCTTGAATCCGGCTTCCGGGATATCGTCTCACACCCTTGGTTCATCGGGGGACGTCAGCTCGACCTTCGCCGGATCGAGATGTTCCACACCGGCTGTTATGACCTGGACCGGTTTCGCCGGTTCGTTTTCGAATCGAGTTTCCTCGAGCGTTTTGAATTGGAAAATGATCTCGTTGACGAAATCCGAAGCGACGACGAGGCTCTGCTTCGTTTCGCCTTTCGCTGGCTGCGCTTTGCTCTCTTTGCGGAACCCACTTTGAAGGCGCGAGAGTCGGAAGCGGAGGCGGGGAGGAACGCATGAACGCATCGACACCAAAGCCCCTTCTCGTAGTGGGGGCGGGTATTGCCGGCGTCACGGCAGCACTGGAAGCAGCCGAAGCGGGCTACGAAGTGATCTTGGTGGAGCGTGACCCGACGGTGGGCGGTCGCGTGTTGCGTAGCCATCAGTACTTCCCGAAGTTGTGTCCACCCTCGTGCGGAATGGAGATCAACATCCGCCGCTTGGAACGAAATCCTCGGGTGCGCGTCATGACATCGACCCGCGTGACGAAGTCGGAACGTAAGGGTGATGGTTGGACGGTGACATTGACCCAGAGCCCGATGTACGTGAACGAGCGTTGTACGGCCTGTGGAGAGTGCTCGAAAGTTTGCACCGGGAAGGTGAAGGACACATTCAACCTGGGAATGGCGGAGGTTCCAGCCATTCGACTGCCTCACCCCGACGCTTGGCCGAACCGATTCGTCCTCGACAAGAGCGCCTGTTCCTCCGAGGACCTCAAAGCTATTGTCGATGCCTGTAAATATGACGCCATCAATCTCGAAGCCACCGAGAGGGAGCAAGTGGTCGAGGTCAGCGCCATAGTGCTGGCGACGGGTTGGAAACCCTATCCTCTGGAGAAACTTCCTGAGCTCGGCGGTGGAAAGCTCGCGGATGTGATTGCCAACGTGCACATGGAACGTCTCGCTGCTCCGGCAGGACCAACAGGTGGAAAAATCTCTGAGGCCCTCCAACGGGCAGCCTCCCCAGAAGGTCGCTTTCGTACAATGTGCCGGCTCTCGCGACGTGAACCATCTACCCTACTGCTCCGGAATCTGCTGTCTCGCTTCGTTGAAGCAAGCGACTTATGTGAAAGAACAGATTCCAGAGTGCGAAGTCACCATGTATTACATCGACCGCCGCACCCCCGGACGTAACGAAGACGTACTCGTCAGAGTAGCAGCCATGGAGGGCGTCAACCTCGTCAAGGGCAAAGTCGGCAAGATTGACAAAAGCGATGCCGGCGGCTTGGTACTAAAAGTCGAGAATGTGGAAGCGTTGAAGCTGGAAGAGGTGACAGCGGACCTAGTCGTTCTGGCTACCGGCATGGTCTCCAACTTGACCGAAGGAGAGCTTTCCATCGACTTCAAGAAAGATGAAGACGGATTCGGTATCGAGGATCCGGTAGCAGAGAATATTTGTCGCTGGCGTGGCGAGACGACCCGAGGACGTTGCCTCTTCGGTTCGTGACGCCACTGGAGCAGCCGCTAAAGCACTGGTCGCTGGAAGGAGTTCATGATGGAGCGCATCGGCCTGTTCCTCTGCACGGGTTGTGATATCGGCAAGGCCATCAATGCCGAAGGTTTTGAAGAGCTTGCAGAAGAAAACGGTGCTTCAACCTATACCACGCATCCCTGTCTTTGCTCTCCGGAAGGAGTGACGGCCATCAACAAGGCGGTCGAAGGGGATGCCGTCGATGGGTTGTTGATCGCAGCCTGTTCGGAACGCTCGAAAGCAGACGTTTTTAGCTTCGATCCCACCAAGGTGGCGATGCACCGGGTCAGTTTGCGTGAGCAGGTAGCCTGGTCACAGAAGCCGGGAGAAGAAGACACCCAGATGCTGGCGGAGGACCTCTTGCGCATGGGTTTGGCTCGGGTGTCGAAGATGGAGCTGACGAAACCTCTCGATGAGACCATCGATCGAACCGTCTTGATCGTCGGTGGGGGACTCTCCGGTCTCGAAGCGGCGAAAGCAGCCGCCGGTTTGGGCCATCCCGTGGTCATCGTGGAGAAAAAAGACAAGGCTGGGCGGCCGTCTAGTGGATTCGAAGGATCTGGTTCCCGAAAATCCGCCTTACGACAAACTCCATCCGAACCACATCCCGGAGCTAGTCGAAGAAGTCGAGTCCAACTCGGCGGTGCGCGTTCTCAAAGAGAGCAGAGTGAAGCGCATTTCCGGTCAACCCGGTCAGTTCGACGTGGAGGTCGAGACTCCTTCGGGTGTGGAGACCTTCAAAGTCGGGGCCATCGTACAGTCGACGGGTGCGAGGCCGTACGATGCCAACAAACTTGGAGCGCTCGGGTACGGGATTTCGCCTAACGTCGTGACCTCGCAAGAGCTCGAGGCTATGTTGATCGACGGCAAACTCGTCCGGCCTTCCGATTCGAAGACACCAGAGCGGGTGATCTTCGTTCAATGTGCCGGTTCCCGGGACGAGAATCATCTGCCTTATTGCTCTTCGGAGTGTTGTTCCACGACATTGAAGCAAGTTTTGGCCATCAGTCGTGACTTTCCGGGCATTGAATGTGCTGTGGTCTATCGAGACCTACGTGCACCGGCGCAGCTCGAGAGGTTCTACCTGGGTGTCCAGGAGCAAAGCGGTGCCATGTTCACCCGCGGTGAAGTTGACAAGGTCGAGGGCAACGGCAACGGCCGTCTGAAGGTCCAGATCCGAGACAGCCTGTTGGGTGACGGAGCCGTTGTCGAAGGTGACCTAGTGGTATTAGCCGTGGGAATGGTTCCCAACTCGGCCGATGGAGAATCCATCCGAATCCTCGCCGACGCCCACATGCGGGCCGAAAAGAAAGAGTCCGAGACACAGGTTACGGAAGCGAACAAGGTGATTGAGGCGCTCAAGGCACACGAGGGCAGCGAGATCCTGAACCTCGATTACCGCCAAGGGCCGGATATGCCGGTGCTCGGCTATAACTTTCCTGATTCCCATTACATCTGCTTTCCTTATGAGACACGTCGAACCGGTATCTATGCCGCGGGCACCCTGCGTGCTCCCATGGACGCTGCACAGGCAGCAGAAGATGGTTGGGGCGCCGCGATGAAAGCGGTCCAAAACATCAACGCCAACGAGCGGGGGGAAGCCGTCCATCCACGCGCTGGAGATCGATCGATTGCCGATTTCTTCCTCCAACGGTGCACACAGTGCAAACGTTGCACGGAAGAGTGTCCCTTCGGCACGATCAACGAGGATGAAAAGGGAACACCCGAATACAATCCGCTTCGTTGCCGCCGATGCGGTATCTGCCTCGGTGCATGCCCGGAGCGTATCATCAGCTTCCCCGAGTACTCGGTCGATGCAGTGGCCAGCATGATCAAAGCGGTCGAAGTGCCCGACGAGGACGACGAGAAGCCTCGTATGATTGCGTTGATGTGTGAGAACGATGCTCTGCCTGCACTCGATGAAGCGGCAGCTCATAAGAGGCAGTGGAATCCGTGGATTCGGATCATTCCCGTGCGCTGCTTGGGTGCGGTGAATACGGTCTGGATTGCCGACGCACTCTCGCGGGGCATCGACGGTGTCATCCTCGTCGGCTGCCGTAGGGGTGATGACTACCAGTGTCACTACATCAAGGGTTCTGATCTGGCCAATACCAGGATGACCAACGTGAAAGAGACCCTTGACCGTCTGACGTTGGAGCCGGAACGGGTGAGAATTGTAGAACTGGCTCGAAACGAGTTCGCGCGAATTCCAGAGATCTTCGACGAGTTCGCCGAGACGATCGAAGACGTAGGACCGAATCCGTACAAGGGCTTCTAGGGAGGAACGACATGGCTACACCAGCAGCCGTTATACCGTCGGCTGAGTTCCGTAAGGAGTTGAAAGCTCGCGGAGGGGCTTCTGCGGCAAGATGTTTTCAATGTGCCACATGCTCCAGTGTATGCGAGCTGGCACCGGCGGACGCACCCTTCCCCCGCCGTCAGATGTTACTGGCGCAGTGGGGCCTCTCCGACCAACTTGCGGGAGATCCGGCGGTTTGGCTTTGTCATCAATGTAATGACTGTTCCGTCCGGTGTCCGCGCGATGCCAAGCCGGGCGACGTGATGCAGGTGATTCGGTCTTTGACCGTGGAGAAGCTCGCGAAGCCGAAGTTCATGGGATCGTTGGTCGCCAAGGCGCGCACCACATGGCCCGTGCTGGTTGGACTTCCCATTCTCTTCTGGATTCTTTATCTGGTGGCATTCGGCCGTTTCGGGCATATGGGTGAAGTCGGGCCCAATGGCGGATTCGATCACTTTGTCCCCCATTGGATGATCTACTCCGTGTACTTTCCGGTCGTCGGCTTCGTGACCTTGATGACATTCATGAGCGGTATGCAGTTTTGGAATCTCATGGGAAGCCACGCGAAACGAACCGGATCGTTTGTCGGGAGCTTGATATCCTCCCTCACGGATATCGCCACGCACAAACGCTTCGGTTCTTGCGAGTCGGCGCGACCCCGGAAATGGGGACATTTCTTTTTGTTCTGGGGTTTCATAGGTGCCGCGATCACCTCGGGTTTCATCATCGTGGTGCTCTACTTCCCTTACATCCCTGGGTTCAAGGCAACGATGCCCTTGCCGTTGACTCACTGGATCAAATTGCTCGGGAACCTCTCTGCGGTGGCGTTGGTGGTGGGTGGTGTCTGGCTTTGGTTCAATCGATTCCAAGACGGCGATCGTGCCGGTGCATCCACAGTTTTCGATTCGTTCTTCCTCTACGTAGTGCTTGCCGTGATCGTCACCGGTTGTTTCGTCGAGACGGCTCGGTTCGTCTTGGCTCCGCAAATCGCGAGTTGGTTGTATGTTTTACACTTGGGCGTGGTCTTGTGTTTGTTCATAACGTTCCCTTATTCGAAGTTTGCACACTTGTTGTACCGCACCCTGGCTATGGTTCACGAACGAATGTCAACGCCTGATGAGGCAACAAACTGAGTCGGAGTTTTCACGCAAAAGGAGTTGGGACTCTCTCGGCTTCGATCGCGGGGTAGCTGGTTCGAGCCGAGTCTACAGCAGCACATATTCTTTGGAGGTGAAGATACATGATTAAGCCGCATGGTTCTGAAACGTTGAACCCGCTGTATGTTACGGATGATGGGAAACGCGCCAAGCTACAAAAGGAAGCTGAAGGCCTTCCCAAGTTACTGATTAGCTCCCAGGCGGCGGCCAATGCCGTCATGCTGGGCAGCGGCTATTTCAATCCGCTGAAAGGCTATATGAACTTGGCGGATGCGATGTCGGTAGCCGAGAACATGAAGACGACAGATGGCCTCTTCTGGCCGACACCGATCGTCAACGTTGTTTCCGATGCTTCCGGCATTAAGGGCGCTAAGCGAATCGCCTTGCTCGACCCCAACGTTGACGGAAATCCCGTCATCGCTATCCAGGATGTCGAAGCGATCGAAGAAGCGACCGACATGCAGATGAAGCGCATGACCGAAAAAGTCTATGGCACCGTGGATGCGGAGCATCCCGGTGTCAAGAACTTCAACTCAGTCGGTAAGATTTTTGTGTCCGGTCCCATCCAGGTCCTCAATTTCTCGTACTTCGAGAAAGACTTTCCGGGGACGTTCCGGACCGCGATGCAAATCCGCGAGACGATTGAGAAGAACGGCTGGAAGACCGCGGTAGCGTTCCAAACCCGCAATCCGATGCACCGGGCGCATGAAGAGCTCGTCAAAATGGCGATGGAACGGGCCAACATCGACGGCGCGGTAATTCACATGCTCCTCGGCAAACTGAAGAAGGGTGATATCCCGGCCGATGTCCGCGACGCCTCTATCCGAAAGATGGTCGAGTTGTACTTCAAACCGGGTACGGTTGAAATCACCGGTTACGGATTCGATATGCTCTACGCCGGACCGCGCGAAGCCGTTTTGCACGCGATCTTCCGACAGAATATGGGTGCTACGCACTTGATCGTCGGTCGCGACCATGCCGGTGTCGGTGACTACTACGGTCCCTTCGATGCTCAGGAAATATTCCACAAGGAAGTACCGGAAGGCGCGCTCGAGCTGAAGATATTCGAGGCCGACCACACGGCTTACTCGAAAAAGCTCGGCAAGGTCATCATGATGCGGGATGCTCCAGAGGGTCATCAGAAGGAAGATTTCGTGCTGCTGTCGGGCACGAAGGTCCGAGAGATGTTGGCCGCGGGAGAGGATCTACCCAAAGAATTCGCGCGCCCCGAAGTGGCAAAGATTCTGATGGAGTTCTACCAGAGCGAAGCCGGTAAGTAGTCAAAGTCAGCATCGAGCCTGTAGTAAAGACCGGCGCTTCCCGGGAACGGGGAGCGCCGGTTCGTTTTTTTGGCGCGGCTGTCAGAACCTGGAAGGGTCGTTTATGTCTCGTTGGATAGGTGTCGTTTTGACGCTAGGTGTGTGTGTTGGCGCCCTCGAGTTGCTAGTGGCACAGGAGATCACCATGGCTCGGTCGTCGGCCATCTGCCAAGTGTGCCACAGTGGGGGGCCGAATATGTTCCGCCATCGGGGAGCTGACGTGAGCCCGTTCACCGGTTGGTCACATTCTATGATGGCGTTTTCCTCCAACGACCCCTACTGGCGGGCCAAGATGTCGGCAGAAGTGGCGGCGCGTCCGCAAATCCGAAGTCTCATCGAGAACGAATGCCTTACTTGCCATGCGCCACTGGGTGTCATCGAGGCGCGAGCCAGAGGTGGTGACTACTCCCGTCAAGACCTGGAAACGGATCCGCGCGGCCTAGAAGGCGTTTCCTGCATCGTTTGTCACCGAATCGAGGCGAACGACCTAGGCCGACGGAAGGGTATGAGTGGGCATTTTACGGCAACGACGGGAACGGAGGTTTACGGTCCCTACCCTCGTCCTTTTCCGCGTCCCATGTGGCGTCACACTGGATTCGTTCCGACATACTCCCAACACATCGATGACCCGGGCTTGTGCGGGGCTTGTCATAACCTTTACACGCCGGTCTTCGATGATGATCTCCAGGTGATTGGCGAGTTTCCAGAGCAGGTCATCTACAGCGAATGGTGCGTGTCCGATTACGCATCCTCAGAGCAAACATGTCAGTCGTGCCACATGGAGGCCGTCCCGACTCAAACACCAATCGCACCCATGCCGCCATGGCTATCGCCTCGTACGCCGGTTTGGAACCACGAGGTCGTGGGTGGCAATACCTTTATGCTCGGGCTTCTGGGAGGAGCGTTCCCCTCCCGCAAAGTAGGGCTAGATGGAACCAAAGCAAGGACCCGCGAGCAGTTGGAGAGCAAGACGTTGGGTTTATCGTTGTCGCATCGAGTGTCCGGTGAGTTTCTCGAGCTCGAAGTGCGACTCGTCAACAGGGCGGGTCACAAGTTTCCGACGGGGTATCCTGAGCGTCGAGCCTGGATCCACGTTCGCATGATGGATGCAACCAAGGATGTTTTCTTCGAGAGCGGAAAACCAAATAGCAAGGGTGAAGTTGTCCATCGCAGCGAGCGGACTTGGGAACCGCATTACGATGTCATTCGGAGCCAAGATCAGGTTCAGATCTATGAGATTGTTCCTGCGAACCGGAAAGGTGAGCCTACCCACCGACTCTTGAGTGCGAGCCAATCGGTCAAGGACAATCGCTTGTTACCGAGAGGATTTCATCCCGCCGGACACGAGCTGGGAAAGGACGTCACAGTCATTGGTGATGCGGTGCGTGACTCGTCGTTCAACGCTAAAGAGGGCTCTGATGTCATAACCTACCGAGTGACGATGCCAACCACATCGATGATCACGGTCGAAGTGCGGGTGTACTACCAATCGATACGTCCTGGCGCCATTGACGACCTGAGGACCTTTAGGACTCCGGACGTCGACGCGTTCCTCGACAGAATAGACGAGCTAGACGAGATTCCGGCCCGAGCTCGTTGCGTCTCAATCGCTAGTGATTCAGACCTAGCCTTGAGAGCTCAGTGAAGGTGAGACTTCGTAGACGCGACGGGTGAAGCAACGGCGTCTCAGATATCCTGTAATGTGAAGTGGCAGACCTTCAGTCGCTCATCCCGGGAGAGCCTCCCTTCTTAGAGGAGGAGGCTTGCTTGGGTCATTTCTTCGGCTCCGGAACGGTCCCTGGTGCACTCCACCCAAACCCCTGGCCCCAGCCCGGAGACATCTGCATTCTTCCGAGGCCCATTCCGCACGGTCCGCGGCCCCAACCGGATCCGCGCAAACCCCAACCGGTCGCTCCAACACCAGGAAGGGAGCCCGGTGCCCAATTGAAGCCGACGCCCCGGCCCGCCCGGCCGAAGGCCCGTCCGCGACCTCTGCCGCCGCCGCCCCAACCGCGAGCCATTCCGAGCCCGTATGCGCCAGGTCCGCCGCTGTTGTAGGCCATTCCTGTCTGGTCATAGATTGCTTTTTGCCGGTCGCTTAGAACTTCGCGAATCGCATTGCGTTGCTCCAGCGATTTCCGCTGGATTTCCACCTGAAGCTCACTAACCTCCTTCGACTTAGCCTCTACTGCAGCCGGGTCAGGAGTCGAGTTCCACATCAATCCCTGGAGCTCCATTCTTTTTGTTTGCAGACGGGTCCAGCAATGTAAGAGCTCTCCTTGCCACTTCACCGTGATCTCCTGGATTTGCATCATCTGCTCGGTGGTCAAGCCCAGCGGGTTTGGCATGGTACCCGGCCAGTTTCCCCACGCGGTCTGGGGAGTTTGCGCTCCGAGCGGGGTCGCCCCCGTGGTCACTACGATCACAACCATGCCCCATCTCATTACTCGTTTCCACATGAGCGTTCCTCCTTTTCGGGCAGATTGCCGATTCCCGCCCCTTCTTCGTCCCTCTTCACGCCGCAACGGTGCTTCGACCTCTGGTTGTCCCCCCCAACGCCGGAGCGACTGCTGCGATATCTCCTCTAGCCGCCGCATTCCTGACTCATTCGATTTCCCAGCCTTATGAAATACGGCTCCTATTGAGAGGGAGTCGTCGCTTCCCTCTATAGGCTCTTTCTACCTCTTTGGACACATCTAGACTGGAAAAACTTGCTTTCTAAGTTCTTTTATTAAGGGTGAGCTTAGTTCGGGGAGAGGTCATCAGTATTTGCCTTGAATACTGGGAAATATTAATCACCTCCCCCGAATTAACCACTATCTCGACAAGAATGTTCTCTGACCGCAAGTTTTCCCATTCTCTTTTGTCTATAGAAGTAGGCAGGAAAGGAATTCGTGTGACCGTTGTGGTCGATTGGAGGAAATCATGAAACAAAAGCTCGTCGTTATCGGAATTGCGTTTCTCTTCACTACGATGGTGGTCGAGCCCGTTTGCGGGCAAGCTCGTGCTAGCGGGAGACAACAAACCTCCGCGGAGACCTTGTGGCAGTGGACCGGCGAACAAGTCAGGCAAATTCAGGGTGCTTTTGCCAGTTGGCAACGGCAAGTGGACCGATATTGGTCCGGCTCCAAATCCAGCGATAGGGCTGCACCGCTGCCAAATGACAATGGCGCTGTCGTTGACCGCTCCAACGTGGCGTCGTCAACCGCGTACGGTTGCTCAGGTTCTAATCGACAGAGTGATATGACCGGTACGTTGAGAGGATCGGAGTCGATGATACCGTATGGGGGCTCGGGAATCCGGGGAGGCCGAGGTGTTGGCTCTGGCCGAGGGGCTGGAACAAGCCAGGGTCGGGGAACCGGCCGCGGGCGATCCGGGCAGGCCCAGGGTACCGTTGTCGAGGAGCAGCCGGGGTCCAGCGTTCCGGGAATCGGTGAGAGAGTATGGGGGCAAGGACGCGGCCCTTGCGGACAAGGGACTCGAAATGCATCGGGCCGAGGACGCGGGCGCCGAAGGAACTAGCCTGTGGTCTAGGCGCGAAGATCACATAAGCAGTCGGCGTGAAAAGTGGCAAAGGTGGTGTGCGGAACGTCAGATGGGTCGGCGCCCGCACCTCCCTCGCCCACACGAAAGTGAACTGACCGGGATAGAGAAGACTCTGACGTACATGCTGAACCATATATACCGTGATTTGTTGGTGGCACAAACGGCCTCTGAATCAACATCACTAGACCTCGCCATAGTCCATGGGTAGCTTGCATACCGAGTGTGGATAAGATGGATACGTATCCACATGTGTCGCGCAGGGAATCATGACCCTGCGTCGGCTGCATCGTTGAGAACCACCTAACACCCCGGAAGATACCTCAAATCCTGCAACTGGAACTGAATGGGCGGAGCATTGACCTAAATCAATGCACGATGGGCTATTCTCAGTAAATTTGAACGAGGAGGGATAGAACTTGGTCGATTCAGCATTAGTACTCGCAGGGCAAACCTTCGCCTACACCATTTACTGCATCGTGATGATGTTGGTGGTGGGCTGGTTTGGCTACCGGATCACAAAAGAGGGCGATTCAGAGCCGGTCAAACCTGCATTGTTTTACGGCTTTGTGGCCTTTCTGACCATTCTGGGTGTTTCATTGCACCTGATAACGATGGCAACCATCCCCTGGGTCGAATTGGATCTCAATCGATCGGAGATCCAGGCGGACAAGACTTTCGAGATCGCTATTGAAGAACATGCATTCAAACTGCCATCGGACAAACTCGTCATCGACTGCAACGACAAGGTCCTGTTCAATGTGACCTCCGAGGACCTGACCTACGGCTTCGGTCTTTTCCGCCAAGACCATTCTATGATTTTCCAAATGCAGGTTATTCCGGGACATAGAAACGATGTGCTCTGGCATTTCGAGAAGCCCGGGACTTATACCATTCGCTCAACGGAGTATTCCGGGCCGAAGGGCATTGACATGATCGTCAAAGACGCTGTCGAAGTCGGGCCTTGCGAATAGGGTCGACCTCGTGACGAACCTTCTTATACCGATGAGAGAAATACTATGAGTTTCATACAAACGTTCATGGACGGAGAAAAGAGCTTGTTCAAACCGGAAACCCTGACTCCCATGCAAAAGCTGACGCTACGTTTCGTGGTTGTTGGATTGCTTTACTACGGTTTCGCGGTCGTCGAAGGCATGATCATGCGCATTTACCAGGTCACTCCCCTACCCACGGTGGGGACCGACCAGTACTTTGCCATTCTGACTGCACACCCCCTGGTGGGAATATTCGGGTCCACCTACGCGCTGGTTTTCGGCGCCTTTTTGTTTTTGGTTCCCTTCCTGATGAAGAAACCGCTGTGGAGTTTCAAATTGGCCAATTGGACATGGATCCTCGGCGGCGTGGGAACCTTTGTGTTCTGGTTTTCGGGATTCCTTTCCCACTACGCTCCGCTATATACACTCTATTGGCCGCTACCCGCGGATTTCACCCAGTTCAGCGCTTTAGGTGGCGCATTCTTTATCACGGGCATTGCACTGGTCATGGTCGGCACGGTGTTCTTTGTCATCAATGTCTTCATGACCATTGGCTACACCCCGGCGGGATGGGAAAAGCAGCCCTCGGGTGCCCTCGTTCGTTCTTCGTTGGGTCTCACCGGTATGGCCAATTTGTTCCGCAAGGAGAAGAAAGAGCACTTGGTAGACCTCCCGGTCGCCGCCATTGCCCGGGGTACGGTTGATATGGCTCTCAATTCCGGAATCATCCTGTTCACCGGTGTGTTGATCCTGGTCTACATGGTGGGCTCACTTGCCGGCTATGATTTGCGCAAGACAGCGGTGGACGCTCTTTTGTACAAGAACTGGTTCTGGTGGGGTCTGGATCTCATCGCGGATGGTCTGGTGCTAATCTTTGTCGCCGGTACCTGGTATCTGCTAGCCATGATGATCACCGGAAAGAAGCTCTTCATGCAGAATATCGCCCGGGCCGCTTTGCTGGTTGAACTGGTGGTTTCCTGGACGGTCTGGTCTCATCACTTGCTTTCCGATCAGGCTCAGCCCAACGCTCTGAAAATCGTTTCCGGTGAATTGGTCACGGCTTTCGAGTTGATTACGCAGGGATTGGCCTTCTTCATCGTCCTGGCGACGTTGTGGAGTGCACGGCCCTTGAAGATGAGCAATGAACTGAAGTTCCTTCTGGGTGGGTTGTTGGGTTTTGCTCTTGCTGTTCCGGCCGGAATCATGCAGGCTGACATAGGTCTGAACAGGATTCTGCACAATACCCAATGGATCGTCGGTCCTCATGTGCACGTTGCCATTTTGGTAGGCTTGACGATGACGCTCTACTCAGCGGTGTACATCTTGCTGCCCGTTCTGACCAACGGTGCCAAGCTCCACAGTCAGAAACTGGCGAACTTCCATTTCTGGGCTCATCTGCTGGGTGGTGTCGGAATGGGTGCCTTCATGGGCATGGCGGGCTTACAAGGTATGTTGAGGAGGACGATCTATTTTGATGGAGAGTTCAGCCTGTACATGATCCTGGCGGCTTTGTGTGGACTCTTGTTGTTGTTCGCCTTTCTGGCCTTTTTCTACAATATTGTCATGACGGTTGGTCTAAAAGGCGTGCTGGGCATCTTCACTCCCTCGAAGCTAAACAAGGACGAGTTGCTTCCAGCGGCAACGGCCTGATTGGGTACTAGAGGACTGTTTCGAGCGCAACTCTGCACTGAGCTCAAAAGCCCCGGAAACGGGGCTTTTGAAGTTTTCACTCCGGCCAATTCCGAACAAGGAACCGACCGGGAAATCCAAAGGTCATCTCGGGGGAGAACCTCGTACTATCCTAGGGTCTTCCCTGTTGCAATACTGAATTAGTGGTGATTCGATAGTTCCTATTTGATTGATAGGGAATAGATTAGTCTTGTCGTGGAACCCGCGCGAGTGTTGCAGAATGGAACGTTCCTTCGTACAATAGGCCCGGCCAGTGTTGGAGGTCGTCGAAGTGAAGAAAATCGCTATTTTCTATTGCAAGCGCATCAAAGACCATACTTGTATAGCTTGCGCGAAGTGCTTCAAGGGGATCCGGGAGAAAAGCGGAGAGTTTGCCAAGCACGATGAAGACATTGAAATTGTCTCCATGACGGACTGCGGGGATTGTCCCGGACTGATCGTGCCTCGCGCGAAGATGATCAGGGGTGTCGTGGAGGGTTTGGGCGGCGAAATCGATGCCATTCACCTCGGCACTTGTATCCAATTAGCTTATGAGCACGGCAACTGTCCTATGGATTTGGATGAGATCAAGTTGAAGCTCGAGGACAAGGTGGGAAAGCCGGTCCACATCGGGACACATGCTTATGTTTAGTGAAGCTAGGGCGCAGAAAGAGAAGCCCTAGCTTCTGGAACTCAAGAACTCAAGAACACAAGAACACTCAAGAATCCAGTCGAGCGAAACTTGATCCTTAGTGAAGCCAGGAGTGCTCGAGATGGGGCCTGGCTTCCGGAACTCAAGCACTCAAGAACTCGGGAATCGAATCGGATGAAACCCTATCAGGAGCGACGCTTTTTGGAGACTATTCTCAGCTCCATCGCGGATGGTGTGTTCACGGTGGACGAGAATCTGCATATTACTTCCTTCAACGCGGCCGCCGAGCGTATTACCGGCGTTCCGATCGCGAAGGCCATGGGTCGAAAATGCAGCGAGGTCTTCCACGCTGATATTTGTGAGAAAGGATGTGCTCTTCATCAGAGTTTGGAGTCGGGCCGTGAACAAATCGATGTTCCCGCCCGAATATTGAACAACCAGGGCCGATCCGTACCCATTAGCTTGAGTACCTCTGTGCTCCGGGCCGCCGACGGCAACATGCTCGGTGCTGTCGAGACCTTTCGTGACCTATCTGCTCTGGAACAATTACGGCGTGAGATCAAGAACAAATACACCTTCGAGGATATCGTAGGAAAGAGTAAGGCTTTCCAGAAGATTTTCAGCTTGCTGCCGGACATTGCGGAAAGCGATGCCACCGTGCTCATAGAAGGGCCGAGCGGCTCTGGGAAGGAGCTACTCGCTCGAGCCGTTCACAACTTCAGCCTCCGACGCAACAAACCTTACGTTGCCGTGAACTGCGGAACGCTTCCACTGAACTTGTTCGAATCCGAGCTCTTTGGCTACTCTCAAGGGGCGTTTACCGATGCGAAACGTGACAAACCGGGGCGCTTGGCACTGGCCGAAGGGGGGACCATCTTCTTCGATGAGGTGGCGGAGCTTCCCGGGGCCACTCAGGTCAAGCTTCTGCGGGTCCTTCAGGAGCGCGAGTACGAGCCGTTGGGTGCTGTCAAGACAGTGAAGACCAACACTCGGATTGTGGCGGCCACGAATCAGAAACTGGCCGAGCTGGTGAGTGACGGGAAATTTCGAGATGATTTGTACTTTCGCCTTGCCGTGGTTCGTCTGACGCTTCCCCCTTTGAAGGAACGGCGAGAAGACATTCCGTTCCTTGTCGAGCACTTTGTCCAGCGCTTCAACGCCAAGCGAGGGAAGAACATTGCCGGTGTGACACCTGCCGTCATGGAGATCTTCATGCGCTATCCCTTCCCCGGCAATGTCCGAGAATTGGAGAACCTGATCGAGTATGGCTTCGTCCTGTGCCACGATCGTGTCATCGATGTGCGACACCTCCCAGAGGAGTTTCAGCACTCATCGTCGGGGATAGCCGACCTGGATGTGAGTCGCGGGCCGTCGGCATCGAAGCTCAAGTGGGCGGAAGCTGATACCATTCGCGCGTCGCTGCGCCGGTGGCGAGGACATCTTGGAAAAACGGCTAAAGACCTGGGAATCAGTCGCACCACACTTTGGCGGAAGATGAACAGATACTCGATCTCCCCTCACGAATACCGCAGCTAGGGCCGCCCGGCTTTCCCGTCGTTCGATATCGAATGCGCATCCTAGTCCAAATGCATCAAGTGACATAGCCGAGCGTTCTTCGGAGAAACTGCCTCCGAATTGTTACTGGTTTGAGAGCCGAACCCCGGTCGCGAGTCCCCCACGATTTGAGCCAAATCGCCTATCTCTGGGGCAGGCAACGCACTTCGGTCCCCGCTGAGGGATCGAGCTTCTGGTTCCTAAACTTAAACTCTTTATTTTGTGATGGATAGCTAAAGACTGCTCCGCGAAGTGTTGGCACAGTCCTTGATACCTTCGTCGCCGTATGCTGGGTCCGATGTGTATAACGGGGAGTCGACTTTCCCCTGATTTTCTCGTCAACCCTATCGGTCTTCAGTCTCGAAGCCGAGACGGCCTATTCTCAACCCACCTTTCGGGAAGGAGCGAGGAGTTGCTATGACAGAAAAAAGGAAAACGCCACTACTGGATGAGCTTGAAAAGGGCCCTTGGCCGAGCTTCGTCACGGAGCTCAAAAAGAGCGCCCACAACCCCATGACCAACGATCTTCTGGGTGTGCTCGAGCGCTCCTATGAGGAAAAGATCGGCCACTGGAAACACGGTGGGCTCGTCGGTGTCATGGGGTATGGCGGTGGCGTCATTGGTCGATACAACGACCTGCCGGATGAGTTTCCCGAGGTCGCCGAGTTCCACACGATGCGCATCAACCAGCCTTCCGGTTGGTTCTATACCGCAGACGTGTTGCGCACTCTATGCGATCTTTGGGAGAAACATGGCTCGGGTATCACCAACATGCATGGTTCGACGGGAGACATCATTCTTCTGGGCTGCAGGACGGAGGAGTTGGAGCCCACTTTCGCCGAGCTGACTGCGAACGGCTTCGACTTGGGAGGCTCCGGCTCCTGCCTACGGACCCCAAGCGCTTGTAACGGCATGGCTCGTTGCGAGTGGGCCTGCTACGACACGATGGCCATTTGCCACGACATGACCATGTCCTACCAAGACGAGCTGCACCGACCGCCTTTCCCATACAAATTCAAGTTCAAGTTCGCCGGCTGCCCGAATGATTGTGTTGCCTCTATTGCTCGTGCGGATTTGTCCTTTATCGGCACCTGGCGCGATGAGATTCAAATCGATCAGAAAGCGGTTGCGGACTACGCCAAGAGCGGGGATTTCGACATCCAAGAAGATGTCGTTGATCGGTGCCCCACCGGGTGCATGGCGTGGAACGGCAAGAAGCTCGCCATTGATGACTCGAATTGTGTCAAGTGCATGCATTGTATCAACGTCATGTCCATGGCGCTGGCACCGGGTAAGGATCGAGGGGCTACCCTTTTGCTCGGTTCCAAAGCTCCTATCATCGGAGGAGCACTTCTGTCGTCGGTCATCGTGCCTTTCGTGAAGGTGGAGGCTCCGTACGAGGATATCAAGGAGCTCATAGAGGCCATCTGGGATCTTTGGGCTGAACACGGCAAGAACCGGGAACGGGTCGGAGAGTTCATTCAAAGGATCGGGATGGGGAATTTCCTCGAACAGATCGGTTTGGACCCGATTCCAGAAATGGTCATCCAACCGCGCTCCAATCCTTACATTTTCTTCGAGGCAGAAGAAGCCGACGCATGATCGGGTGCAGAACGCTTAGATATTGAAAAAAGGAGGACATGCGAATGTCTGCAGAGAAAGCAAAAAGAATTACAGATATTGGACCCCCACATTACGAGCAGTTCCTTCCCCCGATCATCAAGAAGAACTACGGGAAGTGGAAGTATCATGCCTATCCAAAGCCCGGTGTGTTGATGCATACGGCGGAATCCGGGGACAAGCTTTGGTCGGTCCGGGCGGCCACGCCGCGTCTGGCCAGCATCGAGTCGATACGATTCTTTGCTGATATGGCCGATGAGTTTTGCGACGGCTATCTCCGCTATACGAGTCGGAACAACGTGGAGTTCCTCGTTACCGACGAGAAGAAGGTCGATCCCCTGATCAAGAAACTCAAAGACGGGGGTTATCCGGTAGGCGGATTGGGCAATGCGATCAGCAATCCCGTTCATACACAGGGTTGGGTCCACTGCCATTCGGCTGCGACGGACGCATCCGGCGTGGTGAAGTCTATAATGGACGACCTTTTTCCCTATTTCGAGGGTCAGACGTTGCCCGCAAAGTTGCGGGTGGCTTTTGCTTGCTGTCTCAACATGTGCGGCGCGGTGCATTGTTCGGATATCGCCATCCTCGGCGTTCACCGTCGACTGCCTCAGATCAAGCACGAGCTGATGAGAACACAGTGCGAGATTCCGACAACCGTTGCGTCATGTCCTACGGGGGCCATCCGCCCGGCGACTGTCAATGGAAAGCAGTCGGTGGAGGTCATCGAAGAGCAGTGTATGTACTGCGCGAACTGCTACACGGTATGCCCGGCGATGACGCTCAACGACCCGGAAATGGACGGCGTTTCGATCTGGGTTGGTGGCAAAGTGAGCAATGCCCGCACTGAGCCCAAGTTCTCGAAGCTCGCGATTCCATACATCCCTAACAATCCGCCGCGCTGGCCCGAGGTGGTCCAAGCGGTGCGGAACATTGTCGACGTTTACGCGGCGAACGCGCGCAAGTTCGAGCGCGTGGGTGAGTGGATCGAGCGGATCGGTTGGCCCAAGTTCTTTGAGCTCACCGACATCGAGTTCACGAAGTATCACATCGATGACTTCACTCACGCCGGAGAAAGCTACCGACGGTCGGTCTATTTTAGACAGCAACCGGAATAGCTAGGGAGTGCTGCTGGTCGAGGGGGTTTCCCTCGGCCAGCCCGCCCCCTCATCGATTGACAAGGTTAGGAGTAATCCAATGAGCGATGAGATAACCGTGGAGACTGTCGCTGACGCAATGTATGCGACAGTGAAGGAATACCACGGGAAGAAGAATTTGAAGCCGATGGATCTCACGAAGCTGATGATCGAAAAATTCGGTGATCCAGTGGATAAGAAGATGTGCAAAGGGGCCATTCGACAACTGATCGATGGCGGAAGGTGCATCTACTCTTACGTCGGCGGTAGCTACGTCACTCTTCCTCCCGACGCGTAATATCGGGGTTTCAAAGATCCCCGAGGCTCATGACGTCCCGGTGGACGATGACGCGGGGCGCACATTCTGCTGCAAACAGCGCACCCTCGGCGGGCCAGGTATGTATTACGTTTGGCACCGAGGCTTTAGATCTGCCTGTCGGCATCAGCTGACATCGATTGGAGAATAGGCTGTGACAAGAACCGACTCGCATGAACTGCCACGAATCGTAGTGGCCGGACTTGCGGGTGACACCGGCAAGACGCTCGTATCCTTGGGTGTTGCCGCCGTGCTCCAGTCGTACGGCCTTCGTGTGGCCCCTTTTAAAAAAGGGCCGGATTTCATTGATGCCCAATGGCTTGGTCGAGTCGTGGGCAGGCCGGCGCGCAATCTCGACACCTTTCTCATGCCGAGCGAGGCCATTCTCCGGTCTCTCTCCCGTGCGGCGTCTGAAGCCGACATCGCCGTCGTCGAAGGGAACCGAGGTCTCTTCGACGGAATGGATGCTAAGGGCTCCCATTCTACGGCGCAGCTATCCAAGCTCATTGGGGCGCCGGTCGTGCTCGTTGTCGACACGACAAAGGTCACTCGGACGGTGGCGGCACAAGTCATGGGATGTCGAGCCTTGGACCCCGAAGTCCGTTTGGCCGGCGTCATTCTCAATCGAGTAGGGACGAGCCGGCAAGAGGCTCTCATTCGACAAGCCGTATCCGAGGAGGCCGGGGTCCCGGTTCTGGGGGCGATCCCGCGGCTATCGATGGAGCATCTGCCTAGTCGCCATCTTGGCTTGGTGACCTCTCTCGAACATCCCGCCGCGGCAGAGGCACTCGACAAGGTCAAAGAGCTCATCGAACGACACGTTGATGTCGAGGCTCTTCGGGAGATTGCCGGCGAAGCTTTTGCGTTGCCTGAAGCTCGAGGCGAGATCGAGGAACCAACCGCAGGAAACAGAGTTCGCATTGGAGTTTTGCAGGACAAGGCATTCTCGTTCTATTACCCCGAGAACCTGGAGGCTCTCCAGACCGCAGGCGGCGATTTGGTATCGATATCGCCATTGGAGGATGAGGATTTCCCGGATGTGGATGCACTATACGCCGGGGGTGGCTTTCCGGAAGTCCATGCCGCTGAGTTGAGTCTAAACGAATCCTTCAGAGAAAGACTGGCCTGCCGTATTAGGGAAGGTTTGCCTGTTTGGGCGGAATGCGGCGGCTTGATGTACCTGTCTCGACATCTAGTCAAAGAAGGGACAGAGCACAGGATGGTCGGCGCACTACCCGTTGCCGTGGAGCAAATGCACCGGCCGCAGGGGCATGGCTATGTCCGGGTTCGTGTCGATGGTACCAACCCGTTCTTCGAGAATGGAACCGAGCTCACCGGCCACGAGTTCCACTACTCCCGAATTTGCGACAAGAGCCCAGTCGAGACCGTTCTCGACGTCGAACGAGGTGTTGGACTCGGAGATGGCAGAGACGGGATAAGGGCCGGCAGTGTAGTGGCCGGGTACACCCATCTCCATGCTCTGGGAACGCCGGAATGGGCACCAGGTCTCATCAAGGCTGCGCGAGGATGAGGCTGTGAGTTTGCGCGAACGTATCCATGAAGCCGTTCGTCGAGGAGAAATGAATGGTGAGCTCGAGGATCTCGTCGAGAATGAGCCTCGGGCGCTTCGATACTTGTTGGGTATGAGCTACCACCCGGATCTGGGGATACGTAAGACGGCGACGCGGGGAGTCGCTTTGGCGTCACGGTACCACCCCAAGCTCGTCCAAGAAGCCGTGAGGCGGTTGATCTGGGCGATGAACGACGAAGCGGGGACCAACGCACTCACGGCTCCAGCAGTGCTTCAAGCTGTTGCCCATGAGAATCCAGAGCTCTTGCTACCCATGGTTCCCGACCTGACTCGGCTTGCCGCGGACCCAGGATTACAGGAGGGAATTGCCAAGACTCTGAAGACGGTTGCCAGTCGATGTCCCGGCAAAGTGGGAGAGATCCTGGGTCGATCACTCAATGAGTGTCGAGAGTCCTCGCGTGAGGAGAGCCTGTGAAGAATAACGCGTCAGCCGCTCGTGGGGCCCGATTGAAGGAACTGCGAGCAGCCGTTGCCGACAATCCAGATTCGGCAAAGGCTCATTTGAATCTGGGCACGGCATTGATGAAAGCCGGATTCATCGACAGAGCGGAAGAGACCATACGACGGTCCGTGGAGCTCGACCCCGATTTTGCCGAAGCCTGGAGCAATCTGGGCGGAGTGTTGTTGTTTCGCTGGGACTTAGAGGGGTGCGTGAAGGCCAATCAGCGGGCGTTAGACCTGAACCCTGACCTGGTTCAAGGTCATTTCAATCAGGGATTGGGCTACCTATACAAAGGCGATACAGAAGAAATGGTGAGCTCTTTTCGCAGAGTACTCGAACGGGAGCCCCAAAACCCGGGAGCTCACTATTATCTGGCGGTAGGACTCAACGCCCAGGGCGAGGTCGACCAAGCAAGGGCCTACCTGGATAGGGCGATGGCCCTTGGATATACGCCGGAACCAGCGTTTTTGAAAGCAATGGAAAGTGCACCGTTGCCGGAGGTGACGGTGGGGGGGACCGGAGGTCCGGCTCCCATATTTGAGATTGGCCCGGATTCGAAAGAGTCGGACCAGTAAACAGCATAAGGAGGACATGCAATGCCTGAGTTCCAAGTTGGAGATACTACATTAGAGATTGATGAGGACGGTTTCATTCAGGAGCCTGAGCGCTGGAATCAGGACGTCGCCGTTGCGCTTGCCAAGACGGAGGGCGTGGAGGAACTGACCGAAGAGCACTGGAAGCTGGTCAACTACCTGCGCGAGTACTACCTCGAGTACGGTATTGCCCCCATGATTCGAAAGCTCTGCAAGGCGACGGGTTTCAAACTGAACAAAGTCTACGAACTGTTCCCATCCGGTCCGGCAAAGGGGGCTTGCAAAGTCGCTGGTCTTCCTAAGCCTACAGGCTGCGTATAAAACTGACGAGAGTCATCGTTGCTGTTCCGGCGCTAGATGCCGGAACAGCTGCGAGCCGGGATGTGTCCGTAATGGTCGCTCGACTCTCACCGTAGGTTCAGGAATGACGCTGAAAGACCTCTTGCAGAAGAACAAGACTGCGATTGCCGAGAAATGGTTGGATAGAACCCTCGAGACCTACGCGTCACGAACAGCCGTCTTTTTCAAGCAAACAAAGGACCCGTTCGCCAATCCGGTGGGCCAAGCTCTTCGCTCGGCGACGAAAGCCATCGTTGACGAGCTTTTTGAAGCGGAGTTCCCGCTGGGGCTCGAGTCTGCCAACCGATTGTGTGCTCACCTCGAAGATGTCATCAAGATTCGCTCTGTCCAGGAGCTCAATCCGTCGCAAGCCCTCTCTTTCGTTCTGTCTTTGAAGCAAGCGATAAGAGAAGTGCTCGAGGAGGAACTCGAGGATTCTAGATTGGCCGTTGAGTTGATGACCTTCGAGACTCGAATCGATCAATTGGTGCTTTTCGCCTTCGACATCTATATGAAGTCACGTGAGGAGCTCTTCGAGCTTCGGATAAACGAGATCAAGAGAACCGGATTCCGGTTACTGAAGAAATCGAATTTGATCGTCCTTGATGAAGACCCAGAACCAGAAGAAGACTGGGCAATGAACAACCTATGCCGGCCTAGAGGTGGTGGCTCATGAAGATCGTTTTGTCCCTAGTTGCCGTTGTTGCCCTCTTGCTGCTGGCCATCCTTGGAGTGGAGGTTTTGGGCCTTCATTTCCTATTCGGGGTGGTTTTCCCCTATGCCGCCATTGTCATCTTTCTTGGCGGCATGATCTATCGTGTAGTGGATTGGGCCAAGTCTCCCGTGCCGTTCCGAATCCCCACGACGTGTGGTCAGGAGAAGTCTCTGCCCTGGATCAAATCGAGCCGTTTCGACAATCCACATGACGGAGTCGGCGTGGTCGGCAGGATGGCGCTCGAGGTGCTCTTTTTCCGCTCTCTGTTCAGGAACACGCGGGCGGAGATCAAGGAAGGCCGGGCCGTCTATGGACCCGACAAGTGGCTGTGGATGGGTGCCTTGGCGTTCCATTATTCGTTTCTTGTCGTGTTCCTCCGGCACATGCGCTTCTTCACGGAGCCGGTTCCCGGTTTCACGGTGTTCTTGCAGAATCTTGATGGATTCTTCCAGGTCGGAGTCCCGGTCGTCTACGCCAGCACGTTTATCCTGGTGGTGTCGGTGGCCTATCTGTTCGCTAGAAGAATCTACGACGCGAAGGTACGCTACATTTCACTTCTGAGCGATTATTTCCCGCTTTTTCTGCTCTTGGGGATTGGTACAACCGGCGCGATTCTGCGACACTTCATCAAAACGGACATCGTAGCCGTCAAAGAGCTGGGTATGGGGCTGCTCAGCTTCAAGCCCGTGGCACCCGAAGTCCACTGGCTCTTCTATGGGCACATATTCCTGGTCTCGGTACTCTTCATGTATTTTCCTTTCAGTAAGCTCGTGCACCTGGGAGGAGTGTTCCTGAGTCCGACCCGGAACCTGGCCAACAACAACCGTATGGTGAGACACATCAATCCTTGGAACGCGCCGGTGAAGGTGCACACCTACGAAGAATACGAGGATGAGTTCAGGGACAAGATGATCGAAGCCGGTATCCCGGTCGAGCACCCTGAGAGAGCGACGAAGGAGTAGCGGCATGGTAGAGGTGAAACCCGATCAAGTCGAATACTACAAGAAGGACGAGCTGCTTCAGGTCGACTACCACCCGCCCGAAGACCGAATGGGTGGATACCCCAGTCGATTTCCGCCCAGGTTCCTATATCTACCCCGCAAAACCCAGGCATCTGGAATACTTGGGCTTTCCCAATCCTCGGCAGTGGTCTCCCGTCGAGGAGGACTGGAAGCTTCCGGAGAACTGGAAAGAGATCATTCTGAAGGGGATCAAGGAACGACTGGACAAGTACCGTTCCTTCAAGGTCTTCATGGACATTTGTGTCCGTTGCGGCGCCTGCGCCGATAAATGCCATTTCTATATCGGAGGGGGTGACCCCAAGAACATGCCGGTTCTTCGCGCGGAGCTCCTTCGTTCCGTCTATCGCAACGATTTCACGATGGCCGGTAAGCTCTTGGGCAAGCTCGCGGGAGGTCGAGAGCTCACCATTGATGTCATCAAGGAGTGGTTCTACTACTTCTTTCAATGCACCGAGTGCCGCCGATGCTCGGTGTACTGTCCCTATGGAATCGATACGGCGGAAATCACGATGATGGGTCGCGAGCTCCTCAACCTGCTGGGTTTGAACGTCAATTGGGTCTTGGAGCCGGTCGCCAATTGTTACCGGACGGGAAACCACCTCGGCATCCAGCCCCACGGGCTCAAGGATACGTTGGAGTTCTTCGCTGATGACATCGAGGAAGTGACCGGTATCCGCGTCGATATTCCCATCAACAAAAAAGGTGCGGACATTCTCTTCGTGACGCCCTCGGGGGATTTCCTCGCTGATCCGGGCACGTTCACTTGTATGGGCTACATGATGCTCTTCCACGAGCTGGGCCTCAACTACACCTGGAGCACCTATGCCTCGGAGAGCGGCAATTTCGGCCTCTTTACATCGCACGAGACTATCAAGCGCTTGAACGCAAAGATTTATGCCGAGGCCAAGCGCTTGGGCGTGAAGTGGATTCTCGGCGGAGAGTGCGGCCACATGTGGCGAGTTCTTCATCAATACATGGACACTATGAACGGTTCGCCGGATTTCCTCGAAGTACCGCGGTCTCCTTACACGGGTACGGTCTTCGAGAATACTAAGTCGACAAAGATGGTTCACATTATCGAGTTCGTGGCCGACCTCATCAAGCACGGGAAACTGAATTTGGATCCCCGTCGCAACGACCACATCAAGCTCACATTCCATGACTCCTGCAATCCCGCCCGCGCTATGGGATTCTTCGAGGAGCCTCGGTACGTCATCAAGAACATCTGTAACCATTTTTATGAGATGCCGGAGAACACGATTCGAGAGGAGACCTTCTGCTGTGGAGGAGGTGCCGGTTTGGGGACGGACGAGAACATGGAAATGCGGCTGCGTGGCGGACTACCTCGGGGAAGCGCCGTCAAGTTCGTCCAGGAAAGGTACGGCGTCAACATGCTCGCAGCCATTTGCGCCATCGACCGAGCCACGCTCATTACGGTGTGTGATTACTGGGCTCCAGGAGTCGACGTCACCGGTATTCACGAGATGTTGGCTAACGCGATGATCATGAAGGGTGAGAAGGAACGGACTATGAATCTCCGCCTCGAGTCTCTCGAGGAGCTACAGGGGGGTACAGCTGATGCATGATAGCGGCAAAATCATCGCCGGGCTCGTCATCGCCGTCATTCTCTTAACGTTCCCGTTCTGGTTTAGCATCATCCAGGGAAAGTCCGGCTACGTACCGGATCCCGAGCTTCCCAAGGACCAGACGAGCTGCGTCGAATCAAAAGACTACATGCGGGCTTACCACATGGATCTCTTGAACGAGTGGCGGGATGCCGTTGTTCGAGAGGGGCAGCGCGTGTACGTGTCGACCAACGGCGTCAAGTACGAAATGAGCCTCTCCGGCACCTGCATGAAGTGCCACGTGAGCAAAACCAATTTTTGTGACTCGTGCCACAACTACGTCAGCGTGACCCCTTACTGCTGGGATTGCCACGTTTCGCCGGAAGTGGCCAAAGAGGGAAGTGTACAGCTAGCCGTAAAGGAGTAGGCGTCGTGCTGGACGCGAGCCGAGGGCACTCCGTGCCCCACCTGATCGTCGCTCCACCCGCACGTCCACCACCATCGAAGGAGAAGCACATGACCACCCCAACCCCGGACCCGCGATCGAGGTCGCAGGCCTGCGCAAGTCGTACGCGCGAAGCCGAAGGTCGTGCTCGACGGGGTCGACCTCGCCGTCGCCCGCCGGCACCGTGACCGCGCTGCTCGGCCCGAACGGCGCCGGCAAGACCACGACGTGCGCGTCCTCTCGACCCTGGTGCGCGCCCGGATGCCGGCTCGGTCGCGCGCGTCGCCGGCCACGACGTGGTGCGCGAGCCCGACGGGGTGCGCGCCGCATCGGCCTCACCGGCCAGTTCTCCGCGGTCGACGACGCTGCTCACCGGCGAGCGAGAACCTGCGCCCTGATGGCCGACGCTGCGCCACCTCGGCCGGCGGCCGGGCGGCGCGCGGGCGCCGGCGCTGCTCGAGCAGCTTCGACCTCGTCGAGGCCGCCCGGCAAGCCGCTCGCGACCTACTCCGGCGGCATGCGGCGCCGCCTCGACCTCGCGATGACGCTGGTCGGGGCGGCCGCGCGTGATCTTCCTCGACGAGCCGACCACCGGGCTCGACCCGCGCAGCCGCCACACCCTGTGGGACGATCGTCCGCGGCCTCGTCGCCGGCGGCACCACGATCCTGCTCACCACCCAGTACCTCGACGAGGCCGACGGCTCGCCGACTCGGTCGCCGTCCTGGACGGCGGGCGGGTCGTCGCCGAGGGCACGCCGGACGAGCTCAAGGCCGTGCACGTCGCCGAGATCGCAGGCGATGCCTCGCGCTGACCGAGCCGGCAAGCGACGAAGAGACCAGAACGACACAGGACTCGGAGAGACGTCCGATGACCGCCATCGCGCACGACCGCCCCGACCACCGCCCGCGACCTCGACCGGCTCGCCGACTCCTGACGACGCTGCGCCGCAGCCTGCGGCGCCGGTGCGCTACCCGGGACTGTCGGTCGCACGTCGCCGGCCCCCTGGTGATGCTGCTGCTGTTCGTGTACGTGTTCGGCGAGGCGCTCGGCGCGGTCGCGGGCGGGGGCACGCCCGAGCCGGAGGACGTGCCGACGTACGTGGACTACGCCCCCGGCACTCCTGCTCATCACCGCCGTCCTGGCGAGCGTCGTCCGGGCGCCGTGAGCGCGGCGGCCATGGACATGCCGCGAGCGGCATCATGGCCCGGTTCCGGACGATGGCGATCTCGCCCGTGTCCGGTGCTCTCCGGGCCACGTGCTCGGCGCGCCGTCCAGGCGCCTGATCGCGCTCGTGCTCGTGCTCGGGCGCCGCGGTTGCGGTCGGCTACCGGCCGGGGGTCGACGCGGCTCGACTGGCTCGCCGTCTTCGGCCTGCTCGTCCTACGCTCGGCCCGGCCCTCGACTGGCTGTCGCGTCGCCATGGGGCTCGGGCGCGTGACAGACGTCGAGACCGCGAGCAACCACCGATGATCGCTGATCCTCCTGCCGTTCCTCGGCAGCGGGTTGTGCCCGACCGACACCTTGCCGACCGCCGATGCGCTGGTTCGCCGAACACCAGCCGTTCACGCCGATCACCGAGACCGTGCGCGGCCTGCTCGCGGGCGGTGCGGGGCTCGAGGGCTCGACCGCGGTGCAGGCCGTGGCGTGGTGCGTCGTGATCGGCGTCGCCGGGTACGTGTGGGCGCGCTCGCTGTTCCGTCGTGAGCGTCGCCTCTGAGCGGCGCCCTCGTCCGACGGCCGGGTGGCAGGTGAGCCTGCCGCCACCCGGCCGCGCGCCGCCGGGCCTCCCGACGGCGGCGCTCACTCCGTCGTTGCGCCCGCGGCGGGGGCTCGCATCAGATCGGGCGCACGACGAGCGACTGCGCGAGCGCCCCGACAGCTCCGTGCTCGTCATGCACCACTGCGTGCGTGTCGTCGGCGGTCCGGCCGAACGTCACGGTCGTGTCGAGGCCCACCCAGTCCCGCGAGGCGAGCGATGCAGGTGGACGGTCAGGTCCAGGTTCGGGAAGGCGACCTCGCGCGGGTGCGCGCGCACCGACATGCCGTTGGCCGCGTCGAGCAGGCCCGCTGCGCGGGCGAGCGGGCTCGCGTCCTCGTCCGCGACGAGCGCGTGGTCGGTCCGGACCCACACGGTCCCGCGCCCGGGCTCGACCAGGGAGCGACGCACGTCGATCGACTCGATGAAGCCGCCCGGCCACACGGTCGAGGGATCCCTAGGCGGGCGTCTCCTGCGGCGGTCACGGGCGGGGGAGCGCCGCCCGCCAAGGCTGTGGTGTCGGAGGTCCGGGCGAGCCACGCGCGCACCGTGATCGCGCGGCGGTCGCCGCACGTGAGCTCTGCCTCGACGAGCTCGACCGTGCGCCCGGTGCGTAGCACTGTGAGCCGGGTGTCGACCTCGAGGAGCGGGTACGTCCCCCAGATGTCGTACGACAGCCGGGTCACGGCGAGGTCGCTGCTCGCGCTCGTCGCGGTCCGTCTCGACGAGGTGGGCCAGCAGGCCGAGCGAGGCGTACGTGCTGCTCGTCGGTGCGCCACGCGCCCCCCACGTGCTCGGTCGGGTCGAAGGTCGTCGCGCCGGTGCGACGGAAGTAGGCCATGGGTCTCCTCAGGACGGACCCGCTCGTGGCGGGTGGGCGCGTCCTTCCTACCACCCGGGGGCCTGCGAGGCGCAGGCGGACGCACCCTCCGCGCGCCGTGCTCCATCTCGGGGCAGGGGTTAGGCATCGACGCAGCACGCGGGCGTTCGTCCAGGGAGGGACGGGCAGTCATGCGGCACCGCGGTCGTCCGACGTGACCGACGAAGGCTGGCGCGCAGTGTCGGCACGGGCATCGCCATGTTCGCGAGGGTGGAGCTCGAACACCGGGCGGTCCGGGTCGCCGGTCGCGAGCAGGAGGGCGAAGAGCCCAAGGCGGCCAGGGTGACTACGGTCACGTAGATCCGCACACCCCGTGGGCGCGCGATGAGAAGCCCGATCAGGAGCGGCGCGGCGAGCAGGGCGGCGACCCAGACGAACCTCTCCGGAGCCAGGTCGCAGACGCTCCTGACGAACACCTCCGAGTTGCAATACCTGCTCTGCGACTCCCTGCCCAGGATGTAGAAGTACATGGCTGGTAGCGCTCCAACCAGGAGCAGCACCCCACCGGCACACCACCACGTTCCGCGTGCGGACGGGATCTGGTCTTCGTCGGAGCGTTGGGCGTCATGTGGAGGAGCGTCCCA
Organism: uncultured Acidobacteriota bacterium; assembly: GCA_963697355.1. Taxonomy (GTDB): domain Bacteria; phylum Acidobacteriota; class Vicinamibacteria; order Marinacidobacterales; family DATDRI01; genus CAVONV01. Next base: position 472 of record CAVONV010000007.1, on the reverse strand, counting down.
CAAGCCACCCGTCACGAGACTGGTGTCGGGCGTGCCGTGGCGAGGCAGGTGCGCTAACGGAGCGCGTCACAGACGTGGCCGTTGTCGATCCGGCGGCCGGTGCCGTGGGCTCGGGTGGTGCTCACCGCTGGTGTCCTGCGGCGATCTCGGCGCGTGCGGCTTCACGGTCATCGGCGCGCGCGACCTGTAGGCGCTTCGTCGACGGGCGCCGGCGCCAACTTCGCGGGCGACTGGTGCCCCGGACCGCCGGTGAAGGGCGTCCCCGGGCGCCGTGCGGCAATGTGGTACCGACCGCCACGAGGGCGGCCGGGGTGCCGGCGCATCAGTTCAGCAGCTCAGCGCGAGTGCGGGGAGCGGGACCGATCAGAGGTCGTAGTAGAGCTCGAACTCGTGCGGGTGCGGGCGCAGACGGATCGGGTCCACCTCGTGCTCGCGCTTGTAGGCGATCCACGAATCGACGAGGTCGGGCGTG
>CAVONV010000006.1:0-179399 GCA_963697355.1 uncultured Acidobacteriota bacterium | reverse complement strand
CAGCCACCATCATGACCGACCCGGCCACGGCCGACGTCACCTACATCGAGCCCATCACCTGGCAGACGGTGGAGAAAATCATCGCCAAAGAGCGCCCGCTCTGCGAAGGTGGCTTTGCCGTCTTGCCGACCATGGGTGGCCAGACCGCGCTGGAACTGTGCGCTGGATCTGTGGCACCACGGTGTGCTGGAGAAGTACAACGTCGAGCTCATCGGCGCCTCTCCCGAAGCCATCGACAAGGCCGAGGACCGCCTGAAATTCAAAGACGCCATGACCAAGATCGGTCTGGGTTCGGCGCGCTCGGGCATTGCCCATGGAGAGTCATGCTCATGAGGATGAACAACATCATTTGTTGCCTGACTGGTGTCATGTGAATATCGAAAAATACATTGCCAATCGTCCCTACTTGGCAAGATTCCTTGCTGGAGGCGTTCCGAATCGACAACAAGCACTCTATTGGATGGATCGTAAAGGGACTTCCCTTTATCTCTTTATCTTGCAGTTTGATTTGCTCTTTGTGGGAATCTTTACCGCTATTCAGTTTATTCAAGTCGGACCGTACATGCTTCATAACCAACCGGCATGGGCCTTTTGGTTGTATCTAGTGCTTGCGACGCTTCCAATCTTGAATCTTGCCGTCAATAAGAAACGTCTTGTGGCAGTCTTGACTCCAGTCTGTAGTTTGGGATTTTATCGTCGTCCTCAAGTGATTGCCAGTGTCATTCGAGAGGAAAAGACGGCACAGGGTGTGCGCACCTTTATCGTTGTGTACAAGCTTCGTCGATTTGCCATGCAGGCCGAACCGGCCAAGGAGCAACCTGCGGCACGTATTCATTACAGTGCCATTTTCGACAAGCATGAAATTGCGGAAGTAAACTCCTCTCATCGAAGCCATTCCGGAGTATCGGGACCAATTCCGCGACCTTTATGGTTCGATCGATTCACTATCAAAAGAAATGGAAGTCGCAAAAAAATGAAACAAATTGTCGTTCTCAGCGGAAAAGGAGGAACGGGCAAGACCACCTTCACCGCAGCGCTCGCTCATCTCGCCTCTCAGGAAATGTCTCTGGTCATCGCGGACGCCGATGTCGATGCAGCCAATTTGGAACTGCTTCTTTCTCCTCCAGGGAAGGAGGAGCATGATTTCATTTCTGGACAACTGGCGGTCATCGACGAGGAGCTGTGTTTGGGTTGTGGGACTTGCGAGGATGTCTGCCGTTTCGACGCGGTTCGCTTCCCGCAAGATCCGAGCACGAGCGTTGCCTTTTCAATCGACTCGAGTGCCTGCGAGGGATGCGCGGCTTGTATGTATCAGTGCCCCTCGGATGCCATTCAGATGAAATCGCGTCGGTCAGGCCAATGGTTCCGCTCTGAGACACGATTCGGTCCTTTGTTTCATGCCCACCTGTTCGCGGGACAAGAAAACTCAGGCAAGTTGGTCACTTTGGTCAAACAAGAGGCGCGACAGCTTGCTTCCGAAAAGGGTTGTCCGCTCTTGCTCGTAGATGGACCACCCGGTATCGGCTGCCCGGTCATTTCTTCTCTTTCGGGCGCCGATTTGGCCTTATTGGTAGCCGAGCCAACGGTCTCCGGCGTACACGATCTCGAGCGGATGATGGGCACGGCGCGGCACTTCGGTGTTCCCTGTCTAGCCCTTATTAACAAAGCAGATATCAACACATCTCTCGCGGAAGCCATCGAAGAGCTCTGCCGATCCCAGGGAGTCGATACCATAGGAAAGATTCCTTATGATCCCGCAGTGACAGAGGCGATGGTCCACGGCCAGCCGGTGACCACTTACATTGATAGTGACGTTACCGACGTGCTAAAGCTCATCTGGAACCGTGTCAAGGAACGGGCGCTCGCCGCGAAGCCCATGGCGGTCTAGGGCATCGACGCCTCAGGAATCAATGACATCCTGCCGAGTCTTCCCGCTTTCCCAGTATCTGCGGAGAACGAGCTCGGACATCGTTGGGCGGGCCGCCGATTTCGTCAAAGGTCGCCCTCATGATTTCAAGGTCATTGTGGCCCGGCAAGGCCTGCAGCGCTTTTTGTACCAGCTGACATTCCCCTATCAGTCGATATTTATCGTGGGCCTAGGCGCCACCTCGGTAGAGCTGGGTGTCGTCAACAGCGTGGGAATCGGCATTGGAGCCATCGCTGCCCCTTTCACCGGATGGCTCATCGACAGACGCGGCGCGAAAGGCGTCTACCTCGTCTGGAGCCATGGGCGCAGAGCTCGTGCCCAAAGAGCACCTGGGACGCTGGATGGGGATGCAGGGCCTTTTCAGGGGGCTAATCAGTGTGCCGGCACCCATACTCGGTGGATGGATTCGGGATTTCGCCGGCCCACACTATCTATTCGTGACCGCCATCGGGTTAGACTTGCTGATCAGGATTCCTCTTCTGCTGAGCATGCCCGAAACCCTTGGTGGCCGGTTCAACGCGCGAGTCCCCGGTCGTCCGAGCGCATGATGACATGTGGCGGCGCGAGCGTGTTCTCTGTACCCGTAGGCGCGAGTGACTCACCCCTGCGAGATCGTGTTCCATCGGTATGACATTGCTCTGACAGTCTAAGATTGCAGAGATTCCGGCGCTCGTCATCCGCACCTCCGAAGATGTTCTTCGAGATTCATCCCTGACACATGCGCTTCCACCCTGTCAACAACACCCTTTCTGTTCACACAAGCGTTTGTATGACAGTTAGTTACTAGCTCTTGGGGCCTCTCAGGAGGTCACACTGCAACTGGTATGTCATTTGCTGAAGGTATTGTATTTGGGAGCATGCGCTTCAGTGCAACTCGTTTTCGGATTGCTTCGCCCATGGGCATCGAAAAGCCGAAGACGGAAAAATGACCGAAACAGCAGTCTTGGAAGACGCGATAGACCTGGCAAGCGTCGATAGACCCCGCCAGGTCATCAAAGAGTGCATCGTGGAGATTGTCAGCGACTCCGGTGAAGGGGCGCAGAAGGCGGGGCAGACGTTCGGTGGCCTTTGCGCCAAGATGGGCAACGGCGTTTGGACGGTCGAGATCATACCTGCCGAGATCAGGCCACCGTCTCGTTCCACCGCCGGTGCCAGCGGAATCCGCATCCGCTTCGGAACCAACGACATCACCAATCAAGGTGCCGATTTCGTTGTGGCCTTCAACGAGCAAGTGCTCTACGGACGCATCGCCAACAAGGCATACAAGTCAAGAACCATCATCCTGTTAGAGAACAAGTGGCGGGACGATCCGATGCCGGAGATCCGCCAGCAGTAAGAAGAAGCAATCGAGGACTTCGCAAGACATGGGTTCATCGTCCATGAAGGCCCGATAGAAGAGGCCTGTAAGTTGCACACCACTGCACCACAGCTCGGCAAGAACATGTTCGTGCTCGGTATGCTGTGCCACATCTACAACCGGGACCCCGATCGGGCTCTCGAAGAAGTCGGCTTCATCTTTGCGAAAAAATCCGAACAGGTCATCGCGATCAACCGGACGCTCGTCCAAGCGGGTTACGAGATTGCGAGAGAAACCATCAAATATCTCTTTTAAGTCCCCACTAGGCCTAACAAAGTGCCCATGATCGTAACCAATGGTAACCAAGCCGTTGGCCTCGGGATCATGGCCTCCGGGATGGAGCTACTCGCGATGTATCCCATCACTCCGGTCGCGGCGGCAACGCATTTCATTTCTGGCGTCTTCCAAGAAGTGGGTGGTTTCGTCCACCAGGCGGAGGATGAGATTGGCGCAATCGGATTCGCGATTGGCTCCTCTTATGCGGGCAAGACCGCTTGCACCGTGACTTCGGGTCCTGGAATGGCCCTAAAGACAGAGTTCATCGGTCTCGCGGTCATGACAGAAATTCCGTTGGTGATCGTCGATGAGCAGCGAGGCGGTCCATCCACCGGCCACTGGATTCACGCCGTTCGCTACAACATGGATCTGACGGTGATGATCTTCGATAACGAAGTCTACGCCCTCACCAAGAAACAAACCTCTCCGACCAGCCGACTGGGCTTGAAGACCAACACCCATCCTTCTGGGGCCATCTTACCTGCGCACAACCCTTTGACCGTCACGCTCGGCATCACCAACGTCTCCTTCGTCGCCCAGGTTGTTGATTGGAATCCCGTCCTTCTTTACGCCGTCCTCAAGGCGGCTCACGATCACAGGGGACTGGGTCTCGTCCGCATCCTGCAACGGTGTCCCCAGTACACAGAATTCGTATACGAGGACTATCAAAAGGATCCGTCGAAGCTCCTCTTGCTGACCAACGGCAACCTCGGGCTCGACGACGCTGTGAAACGCTTCTTTCCCAACCAACAGCAGCACGATGCGTCCAACTTGTCGCAAGCCCTCGAAGTCACGGCAATGACGAACCCGCTACCAGTTGGCATCTTGTTCCAGGATGAGAGCCGACTTTGCTACGACACCCTTTCCAGCCGAGGACTCGGGATGCCCGTTGAGGACAAGATAAAAGGACTCAACCGCGCTCTGGATCTTTTCGCTACATGAGGTAGTTCATGATAACAGATCGGAGGCGACGGTCAGTGGATCGATTGCGGGGGCACAAAGTCGCACCGAAGAGACCACAAGAGCCACACATCTACGACAGAGGTATCGGAAGGCCGAAGAACTCGGATCTCGGCCATAGATTGGTCTCCAAGCGTTGATATTTAGTCAGAATGCTCTTGGGACCACGCGAAAAGGAGTTGATCTTATGGACATAAAGAGGCAAGGTGGAATGGGTTCTGGGGGCTACTGCGTATGCGTCAAGTGCGGAGCTCGAGTCCCCCATCTTAGTGGCAAGCCATGTTTAGAAGAGCGCTGCCCGAACTGTGGGAAAGCACTCGTACGGGAGGGTGGCGAGCATCACCGGGCCGCTCTCGAACAAAAAAAAGCCTGACAACGTTTGTGTTCACTCGGGAGTTCTAATAGAAGCTCCAATCCCGGGGACGAGAACAGCGTTTTCGCGTCATATGCGACGCCCCGCTTGGAACGTCAACGGAGACGTACCGCCCTTACCGCAACAAAACTTCCCTCTCCGTACCCGACACGGGTCTCCTCGATCGCTTGGGCCAGTGAAGGTCCCTTGAACAGTGTCTGTACCCAACGCAGTTCGCCGAACCCCGCGTCGACGAGGAGAGTTTCCACGTCACGAGCGGAATAGAAAGTCGCGCTTCGATAGAACACGTTCTCTGACTGATGGTCCAGGTAATGCCGTCCAAGGGGGCTTTCCCGATCGATGAAACCGATAACCACACTCCCGTAGGGTTTGAGAACACGCCGGGCCTCCTTCATCATGATTTTCGCGTCGTCCACGAAGCAGATCGTTGTTACGATCAAGCAGTAATCGAACGCCTCATTCGGAAACGGAAGAGCTTCGGCGACACCCCTGAGAACAATGAGATCACGGCTGCGAGCTTTTTGGAGCATATTGACGCTGGGATCGACTCCAACTCGAACACCGAGCTCGGCAGCGAAGCGGCCCGTCCCCACGCCAATCTCGACACCGAAGCCGCGGCTCGGTAGTAGACATCGAACGGCTGATAGCTCCGAGAAGTAAGCGGCGTCATGACGGACAAACCAAAGGTCGTATCGATCCGTGTTCGTCTCGAAGCCCACGGCTATCCATCCCGAGGGTGAAGGGCCCATAGGCGAGCCAGTTCGTCTTCTTCGCAGCGAATTTGCGTATGATCGGTGGCCTTGCCGTCCTTGAGAACTCGCACGCCGGCTCCCTCCGTGACCCAACCCACGAAGGCAAACGGCGTTCCCAACTCTTCCAGTGCCGTCGTCACGTCCTCCACCCGCTCCGGCGGAACTGTGGCCGCCAGCGATCCGGAGGAGATCATTCGCAGTGGATCGAACCGGAATGCCTGGGCGAAGCGGCGTACGATAGAAGGGATGGGAAAGTGTGAGAACTCAACCTCCATACCGACCTTCGACAATAACACAATCTCCAGCAGCGTCTCCAGGATTCCACCCCGGGTGACGTCGTGCATTGCCGTCACGCCGTTGGCTGCCAAGGTCAACGCCTCCGGCACCACGCTGACGTTCGCCATCACGCCGCGGCCTTCTTTCAATTCCGCCTCGCCCAAGTTCAACCCTCGCGCCACGTCCGCGAAGTCCTGCGCCAGAATAGCCGTCCCCTCTAGAGCAATACCCTTCGTGACCAACACGCGGTCGCCCACCTTGGCTCCGCTCGTCAACACCGGTTTACGGCCCGACGCTGTCCCAAGCGCCGTGACGGCAACCAAAGGCCGCGCGAGGCTCGCAGAGTAGCCCGTATGCCCCCCAATGATTGTGGCCCCGACTTTTTGAGCGGCACGACCGGCATCGCGCATGATCTGCTCCAGGAGCTCCTCATCCTTCGATCGAGGCACCAGCACCAGCAGCTGGATCCATCGAGGTGGGATGCCGCTCGCAGCGACGTCGTTACAGGCCGCGTGAACGGCCAGCCAGCCGATGTTCCCGATGGCACCCACAATGGGATCTATGTGTGAGACCAGAATGTCGCGTCAGCGCCACGTCTTCACCGAAAGCAGCGCCAAGGATGATATCGGGATCATCGGCCTTCGCGAATGGGAAAACGCGACTCTGCAACACATCTAGTGGGAACTTTGACATCCCGATTCACCGCCCACCTAAAGCTGTCAAGTCTAATGGTCGCTTGCACAGAGTCGGCATTTGACTCACATCATTCCTCTCTTCTATCTACAGCAACAAGTATGCCAACAAATCCAATTCTGATTTAAGGATAATGTTTCAAAACAAGCATCCTAAATTCAGCCAATATCAAGTGGTTGAGATTCGGAAACACGATAGTTATGGCACGCGGGTTGCAAAATAGTAAACAGCGAAGATCCGGTTCGCGATTGCCAAGCTAACTTGCGGAGCCTGATGCAAGGCTCGAGTTTCCCAACCTGCCTTTGGGCGTTGGCGATTGACCGTCGAGCGGACCGAGGTGGGTGTGCCATGGAAAAATATGATGAGTGTACAGTCGGTTTTTCCTATCCTGTTGAATCCGCTCTTCTCAACTCTGCGCAAGTAGGCTCGCTGAGCCGGGAGCAGTCTCCAACGTTCAACGAGAGCGCTGAAGTCGAAAACCCTTGGAGAAGACTGGCATGTCGGAGAGCAAAGGAAATCGTTCAGGAGATGCTCTCTTGTGCAGACATCGAAGTGGGCGGTAAGAGGCCGTGGGATCTCGAGATAAAGAACGAGGATTTTTATCAAAGGGTACTCGCCCACGGCTCACTCGGACTTGGTGAGTCCTATATGGACGGTTGGTGGGAGTGCAATGCTCTTGAAGAGTTTTCCAATCGTATCCAAAGAGCGGATCTCGAGAGCAAGATCCGGTTCAATATGCGGGCGCTCATTACTCTGATCGCGAATCGATCTCTGAACTTGCAGTCCCGTTCGCGGGCATTCCAAGTCGGAAAAGTCCACTACGATATAGGCAACGATCTTTATCGCGTGATGCTGGACCGTCGGATGATTTATAGCTGCGGTTACTGGGAGGAATCAAGGGATCTCGACGAGGCACAAGAGGCAAAGCTCGAATTGATCTGTAGAAAACTCATGCTGAAACCCGGAATGCGCGTACTCGATATCGGTTGCGGTTGGGGTGGGTTGGCCATCTATGCGGCTCAGAAATACGGCGTCGAAGTTGTAGGAATCACGATTTCGAAGGAGCAATCTGACCTGGCCCGTGAGCTAGCCAAGGGCTATCCGGTACGAATCCTCTTCCAGGATTATCGCGATTTAGAGGGCAGGTTTGATCGTATCGTCAGCGTAGGGATGGCTGAACACGTCGGTTACAAGAACTACCGCACCTTCATGGAAAAGGTGTCACAGTGCCTTGCACAGGAAGGTATCTTCCTATTGCACACGATCGGTAGCAGCTCCACCTACCATACTATTGATCCGTGGACGGAGAAGTACATCTTTCCTAACGGGAAGATCCCGTCATTGACTCAATTGTCCGAGGCGGCGGAAGGCCGATTCGTCATAGAAAACATTCACAATATCGGACTCCACTATGAGCCGACGCTTCTTGCATGGGCAGAGAACTTCGAAAGAGCACGGTCTTTGCCCGAAGCGATATACGATGGGCGTTTCAGACGAATGTGGAAGTATTATCTTCGGATGTCGGCGGGAGCCTTCAAGGCAAGACGCCTGCAGGTTTTTCAGCTCGTGATGACTCATACCGGAAAGTCCGGGGTCCCTTCTCGTTGACCACGACGCGCGCTTGACCGAATTTTCAACCGCGTTGAGAAAGGAGCTCTCCGTCCTCCGACTGTCGGATGGGTACTATCGTCTCCTGCTCCTGGACCAAACCGGGATCCCTTGGGCGTTGCGCAAGGTTAGTGTCATATCCGCCTTTTTCACCTCACGTGCCAGGAGCGTATCGTTGCTTTCATACTTCACTCTAGAACCCGTTACTTCTATTCCGTCGCCTGCTTTCAACACGAACCCCTTCTCCTTTAGGAAATCCGAAGGACCAAAGTGCACATCGAGTGTTTGTCCCTCTGTTTTCAAAATCGCATGCGTGCCGTTCCAACCCATGGGGCTGGGGTATTCCTTGACGTCTTCCACCGTTCCTGTCACCGTTACCTCAGTCGCCTTATCGTACTTCGGCATGCCCCTGCCCATTCCTCTCTGCGCATACGAAGGCACCGTTATTCCAATGGCCACGGCTAATGTAACAGGTGCTACTATTCCAAAAACTGCTCTCGTCATTTCTTGCCCCTTGTCATACACATGTCCAGGCGCATGTATTCTTCGGCATAGGAGGACTTTCCAAAACTACTATAGAGTTTGCCATCACGATTCACGTCCGCATCGAAGATCCAGGGGTCTCCCTTACCATCAAGAGCACTATTCATGGGGCGCGCCGATTGGTGCCCTTACTATATGCCGTCGTACCGGAACTCCACGTAAGAACAGGGGTCCCGGTAGGCGTAGACCAGGTCCCCTTTCTCGACTAGATCTTTCAGAACATCGTGGGCCAATGATCGTGAGGTTTTGAACTCGTGCGTGATGGTTTTCTCCAAGTCGCGGGGTCTGAGACGCTGATCCTTCGCACTTAGGATCAATTCCATGGTTCTTTTCTTCATGTTATCTTGCTTTGTCATTTGCAACCGTCCTTTTCTTTTTCCTATACCAAAAACACGGTCTTAGCACTCTTCATGACAACCACTAATTGACGCCAGTTGCAAACCTGCAAAGCACAATGCGTGCCAAGAAATCCAGTGAGTGCTCGTGCTGCTGGGCGCGCCTCCCCATGACCTTGATGCACATTTCAGGCTCAATTTCCTGTTGAAGCTCTGACACTTGGAAAAACGTTCGCCTTCACTCGCAATGTGATCGCCTTTGTTTCTTCAATTCTGGTGGCGATATTTACCGTCATCATTCTGCGTTGAGCTTCCCCAATCGATGATACTCCTCTTCACCCAGTTGTTCGCCCACGAGGTCGAGCGAGCACAGCAATAGGTGCTGGCGGGGATGGTCACCGGAATGGCGGTGACATCGGTTGTCCTGGAAGTAGCGGTGAGCATGCCCGAAACCCTTGGTGGACGGTTCAACACGCGAATCCCCGCGCCGAGCGCATGCTGGCATGTGCCGCCACAAGTGTGTTCTTTGTACCCGCAGGCGCGAGTGACTCACCACTGAGAGATCGTGTTCCATCAGCATGACACTGCTCTAACCGTCTGAGATTGCAGGGATTCCGGCGCTCGTCATCCGCACCTGCGAAGATGTTCTTCGAGATTCATCCCTGACACATGCAATTTCACCCTTTCAACAACGCCCTTTTTCTTCAGACAAGCGTTTGTATGACAGTTAGTTACGAGCTCTATGGGCCTCTCATGAGGTCGCGCCGCAACTGGTATGTCATTTGCTGAACATCTTGTATTTGGGAGCATGTGCTTCACTGCAACTCGTTTTCGGATTGCTTCGCCCATGGGCGTCGAAACGAAAGAATGACCGAAACAGCCGTCTGGGAAACCGCGACAGACCCGCGAGCGTCGATAGACGACGACCTCTCGAAGGGACGGAAGGATTACTCATGCGCAAACGCAGCCTTAGCGAACGTTCCGCGATGATCAAGACTCAGGATGGGTACTTGACCGTGACCATGTCGGACGGACCCACCTTGGTGGTGGATCCGTCCGGCAGTACCTATCTGTTGAAAGTGAGGGAGTTTCTCTCTCTTGCCGCTCCAGACGTGGTCTTCTTGGACCTAAACCTGCCGTTATCTCTCGGAGTGGACCTGGTCCGGATTCTGAGAGAGACCTGCTCCGGCAACAGGATTGTCCTCAGGCCTTTGGAAAATGCGCGGCTGCAGGCCATCGCATAGAACGGCGCTGTACCGGAACAAGGATCAACGAAAGCTGAATAAAAACATGGCGGCGGCCTTGTGCCTCGAAGAGTCTGGTGGAGCTCTATTTGAACGAAGCTATGAAAGGGGCTCCTCTCGCCGATTTGACGGGACTCTCGATACCCGAAGAAGATTTGAAGGATGCCAGGAAATGCAAGATTGGTGAGTGCAAGATCAGGCTGTCCGATGCGGCCATCAGACGATTGGATGACGATATCGATTGGTCGAGCTCGAATTGGAAAGCTCAGGTACTGGCTGTAACGAAAGAAACGCTCGTTGAATATAGGCTTCTTCACACGAGCTATCCAAGCCCTAGGAAAACCATCGGCATGGCGGAAGCTCCCCAGATGATAAGGCCTTATTCAATGGGAACCGTGACCGCTGCCTTCTCTGATTTTTCTGTTTTCGGAATGCGCACTATTAATACCCCTTTTTCTAGACAGGCTTTCGCCTTTTCAACATCGAGGTTTCCTGGAAGCGGAATCTCACAGGAGAAATGTCCAGGGCGGATCTTCTTCCTGTGGTTGTATTCGGATTCGTCTTCTTTGGTTTTTTCCTTGATCTCACCTTTGATGATCAATGTCCCCCCGAACAGTTGGACTGTCAGATCCTCCTTACACACCCCCGGCACCTGGATGTGCACATAGACTTCCCCGTGGGCTTCTCCAATGTCGGCCCGAGGAGAGAAGGGCTCCGATTTGAATCGCCAGGGCAATTCTTTTTCTTCGAGCTCGTCCAACAACCGGGCCATCTCTCTCCGCATGGAACTCAAAGACAACACCGTCAATAGCGCCATTTGAGCACTCCTTCCTGTCAGTCTTCTACTGCGTGTCACTTCACTCCCCAACGTCAAGCCGGAAAGACTAGAGTCAAGGCCCGTTCGAGCAAGGTTCATCGATCGCGTCGCTTGGGCCTTTTGTGATCGTGCGGGCCGCGTTCTTCACGCCTTCCGCCGTGTCTTGTATCGTTTCCCGCGCCTTCCCATACAACTCTTCGCTCTTTTCTCGGAGCTCTGAAACATTGCGGGTGGTAGTTTCTCTCAGTTTCCTCCCTTCCTCCGCTAGGTTCTCGCGAAGCTCGATACCTGATTTGGGCGCAATGAGAAGCGCCAGAGCCGCTCCCAGAGCCGAACCAAGAAAAAAGCCGGCAACAAAGCCATAACCGTTTGAATCCGACATAACATCACTCCTTTTCCCATTCCAGTCGAGACGCTTTCCGGTTTTCGTCCACGACGACGCCGGACTATCCTTCCGGCACCATCCCATTCTTCGTTATCGCAAGACCTGTTCCAGCCACCCCAGATCGCAGTGGAGACACAAGTAACTTAAGATCAGTGCTTTACGATTTTCCTCCGGATGAATGGCGGTGACTCTGACTCAACCCCATGAGCGATGCCGCAGGAGTGGAACACGGTCTTCAAGTCTCACAAAATACAGGAATTGTCGTTTCGTCAAGATGTGGTGATTCTGTAATGTGTTCGCCTGATGAAACAGAGCCGGAAGTTTCTCGTCTGCTTGACCACGACGCTCTTGAGAGGATCCTCAACCAGATTGAAACATGGCTAGTGCGACACGCGTTACTCTTGGTAAAACCGTTCTCATCATTTTTTCACTCCCTGCAATGCAAGAAAGCGCATGTGTCCTCAGCAAGTTTCGCGTTGCCAGACGCCAATGCTTGCCGCACAAAACAGGGAATACTGTAGGATACGTTCTCAAAACTTTCTTTCCAATGGAGTTTTGCATTCGGGACAATATCGTTGGAAGCACGGCGCTTCTGTTTCTTCTGCTGTCGAATACCCACAGCTGGAACAGTAACATGAGCCCCGTTCGATTCGGGCCGGCTCGTTGTCCAAAGACGTCGATTCAGCTGATGTAAACGGCGACGGATTCATCCCTGCTGATAAGGCAGGCAATGACCGAAGATATTCACTCACTGTTTTGTCACTGACGACCTCCATTTGCACTCCTGCATCTGAGAAAACCCGCTGCACCCGTTCGCCGAACATCCCCGCAGCCACCTTGTCCACTCTTTGGTCAACAAGAATACGCGCCACTTCTACCCCCGTACTGACTCCGGACGTTTCCGCCGGGTTTTGAATCGGTTTTGTCTCGCCGGTTGCTGAATCGAAGACAATGAAATGGGGAGACTTCCCAAAGGTATGATGGATTTTGCTATCAGGATCACTATCGGTTGCTGCCATGGCGATTCTCATCTTTTTGATACCTTCTTGGGCTCCTTCACAAATAGGAGCGGAAACACTATGTCACTCAAACAACACGGCGTCCAAACCGCAAAGAACAAGAAAACAAAGACAAGCAGGTAAGACGACCAGCTCAAAGAGCTCGCGGTAGCCAAAAGAATGTGGAATAGCGAGGCCCAGGTGCTGAGCAATACGTGGCTGGCATGAGGAAATTTAGTTGTGGGACGAAAATAAGCAATGGCCACTCCAACAACAGCCAAGGGATTCACGACCCACCACTTCTCTATGAAACCGAGATGGATTTCTCGATTTGGCATTTCTAGCAGCAATTCCCCAAAATAAGGAATAACCGAATCGCTGAGAGTGGCAATACCGATGGAACCGAAGTAACCAATCAGCAACAGAACCCAAAAGTTACATCTGCCTTTGATACATTTTTGGCTGAAATGTTCACATCTGTGCAGATTGTAAATAGAAGCGGTAACGAGAGCGCTTAGTGCCACGTGTACGGGATGAAGGGTATAAAAAATGTCGAGTGAAACTTTCTTCGGGAGCTTCTGAAAAAACACCATAATGAGGATACCGGTCAAAGTGCCAAAAATTGTGAACGGTGCATGATTTCTAAGCTCTTTGGAAATCAGGCTCCACATTTCAGATCCTCCCGCGCCGTTCTGTAGTCACAGTTCGAGCCGCCCACGGCTGTTTACCCAACTCAAGCACGGTTTCGAAAGGCCTCCCTATATCCAACGACAAAGGTGTCGTTCTCTTCACGAGTAAAATCCCCAGCGGTAATTGTTTGGAAATGTCCGCAACAAGGATACCGTGCACCCTGAGCCGTCTCACGGCACCGGAGCCGATCCCGTTGTAAGTTTCCCTGGCGGTTCCATCACTGCCAGCAAAAAACCAGCCGTTCTGCTTGCACCGCTATGGATAGAGAATCGACTTGTCCAAATATCCCCACGTCGTTGGACAAGCTTCTAAGTGTTCCGCGATGACTGCCTTGGAGCGCTCACTTTCCAAAATAGTCCCGCAACTCCCACGTGGAGATCCCGAGCGTCCGCGCAAGCGTTCCGATATTCGTTTGCGGGTCGACGAATGACAGATCCCAATCCTTTTTCACCTGTTCAAGTGTCTTTCCGCTGTAGGCAAGGGCTTCCTGCAAGGTGGTCGAGCCGCGCATAGTCTGACGTGAACCTGTCGCCATTTGCCGTCTTCCCCTACCACCCATGCCGCGGGACCGAGTTGATGGTGACAATTGCCGGTTGCCCCCAGGCGCAGCACTTCGGTTTTTTCCGTAGGCCTGTGACGGCGTGCCCATCGGCCTGTAAGGCGCAAAGAGCTTGCGAATATCCTCCGTGGAGGGGAGCGTCTCATCCCCCAACATCTCGAGATCGCGCAACGCCGTATCCATAGATATGGATGCCGGAAGACCGACAAATCGGCGAAATTCGGGTTCCCCCAATCCGTACATTTTGCGAACTTGTTCCAGGGTCATCCATCCCCGGATCGGGTCCGCACCGGACGGGACCTCTTCCCTGTCGCTCGGGGGTAGCGTGCGGGCCGGTATCGATGGAGACGTTACAGCAGGATCCGTTTCCTCCACTTGGGGTACAGATTGACGTTCCATCGGCAGGCCTCGGGACCGGCGATCCGCGAGAAGGGTCTGGATTTCTCCGGGAGAGGGGATATTTTCGGGTTCTGTTTGCCGAAAATCACGAAGCGGTTTGTCCATAGGGATGGACTCATCGATGCCAAGTCGCTGACGCAGCTCCGATTCGTCCATATGGTGCGCTTCACGCACATCATCCAATGTCATCGACCCAGTGACTGTTTCTCCTTCAATATTGGCGCTTCGAACGGTCCGCCCGCGACCCCCATGGATGGTCTGCCATGCGTCCAAATACTGCGCGGCACCGATGACGAGCAGAAACGCTCCCGCGATGCTTACCCCTATCAACGCCGGTCGCAAGCGTTTGCCGAACGCTTCGACATGGACGGCGTTGTGGATGGGACAGACTGCTACACATTCCATGCACTGTATGCATTCCACGGAACGGCGATCGGATTCGAGCGTGGGATTGATCCCCATTGGACACAGGCGAATACCAGCTTTGCAGTTCGTACAGGTCCCCTCTTCATGGGTTATCTTCATGAAGCCGACTCTCGAGAGCAGACCAAGTAATGCTCCCAGGGGACAGGCATATCGGCACCAAAAACGCTCAATAAACAACGCCCCCACGATGACAACGGCCAAAATGGCATATCCCGGCCATGTGATGCTCAGAGACTCTCCGAAATCAAAAAAAGCGAGATAGGGGTCGTATTTTCTGAAGACCAATGTGCCGGCGTACCAGGCTCCGCCAACCACCAACAGCAACACCAAGTATTTCAGATAGCGGAGATTCCGGTCGAGCCATGCTGCTGGTTCGATTTTCCGCCCCAATATCTTCTTGCCTACCCGCGCGATCCATTCCTGAAGCGTCCCGAAGGGACAAATCCAGCCGCAGAAAGCTCGGCGGCTCAGAAGAGTCACTAAGACAACGGCGCCCAGTACCACAAAGGAGGTTGGGTGAATATGATGAAGAAACTGCCCATGGACGAGGTATACATATAAGGATGCTATGGCGCCCATGGGACAATAGGCACATAGTTCAGGATAACCCGCAGGCCCCCCACCGACGACCACATGCCTGAGGGCAATGCCGGTGACCAGTGCGAAGAAGGCAAATGCAATGAGCTTTCGATATTTTGACAAAAACAAAAGCGGCTGGCGCTTAGGCTTGGATTTCTTAGCGTTCATATCGGAATTCCTTCATGGCTCGACACCCTTGGCGCTGCATCAGCGCTACATTCAGACATGTTTCGCTGAGCTCTATGACGTTTGACAATGCATTTCCAAAAAACTTGCGGTTTAATCACTCAATGGAAACCGTGACCGCGGCCTTCTCTGATTAGGTCGCAACAAGGAGCGCCATAGCCGCTCCCCGAACCAAGAAGAAGCCGCCAACAAAGCGAGAACAGTCGTTTTGGCTCTCCGAACGGCAGCACTTGCAGTCTGCGCAGGTTTCACCAACCCCAAAAGCCACACCCTCATGACACCCATATGACGGCATCTGCTTCGAGCCGCTCTCCGCCGTTCAAAAGAACGCCGTTGACCTTCCCCTCCCCCAGCACCTCCTTGATACCATCCCCGGTTCTTACTTTGACTCCCCTCGATTGGAGAATTCCCTCCGCTTCGATGGCAAACTCCTCGTCGAAGGCAAGCTCCAGAATGTGTGGCAGTATCTCGATGAGGTTTACGTTCATCCCGGCCTTATGTAGCTCATCCGACATTTCGACACCGATGAATCCTCCTCCGACAACAACGATGTTGCGGCACCCACTGAGCTTATCGAGAAGCCTATCGAGATAGGCTTTGTCTTTGGGTATGGTGAATACGTTCTCCAACTCTGTGCCCGGCAGCCAATGGGGGACATAGGGAGTGGAACCAAGACCCAGTATCAGCTTTTGGTAGCTTATTTTGGTGCCGTCATCAATCCTGCAGGCTTTCGATGAGAGATCGATAGAGACGACTTCGCCGATTCTCATCCTTACGCCCGCTTTACTCAGGACCGCATCCGGGATCACATCCTCATCGCTGCTCTCTAGAGAACCGAAAATATAGGGGATCCCGCAAGGAACCACGGCCTGCTTTTCCTTTCGTATGAGCAAGAAGTCCTTGGCTGGATGAAAGGACTTCCCTGTGGTCGCGGCAACGATGCCCGCGGCGCTCCCTCCCACTACCAACACATCTGTCTTTTCCATGACTCCATCTCCCGTTCCATGTTCTTGTTTCCTTTTCTAATGTCGCTTAGAGCTAGATAAGACGGATCTCATTTCTAAGAATCCGCTCACACCCCTCTCTAAGTCCAACCTAAATACGGGCTCTTGCACCAACGGCCATTTGTCAAGACAGCAACCGGTGTGCCAAGTCCAGAAGGGATGCCGGTGGACAGGTCGTTTAACTGCCTTTGACACAAGCATCAAAGCTGACCCAGAGCGACGTAAATGGCTGTCACACTCCACGGAGGTAGTCCCTCTTCGTCCCTTGCAAGCTGTCAAATTGGCCGGCGTAGGTGTGGGTATGTCCCGCTGCTGCTTCTGTCAACCGGGACGTGATGGGAGAAAACGCCCTAATATGTTGTTGTTCCAATAGAATAGTGCTCAAGCCGTAGAACTGAGGATGTGTCTCAAGAATGGATCGTTTATTGATGATGATGAATCACTACACGTCATCCGCAGCGACGAGAAAGGTCTGGATTGGCGAAGAAAAAGAGAACACATGCTCGTCCGATTAACCGAACATCACGCCTGGCCAACGATGGGAGAAACTGTCCGCATCGTTGATGGATCACTGACGCCGGTCCATGGATGATCGGCATCGGCAACTCCTGATACACCCATCGTCATGCGTCCAAAAAGAGAACCTCAATGAGTGATATTCAGATTGGGAAGGTACGGGCTGACGATCTTCCAATAATGCAAGACATCGCAAGACGAACCATAGACAAGAGCTATCGTTCATTTCTCGGAAACGAAGGTGTCGATTGGTTCATCAGGGGCCCAAGAAAGGAGTAGCCGATGGGTATTGAAGAAAAAAAGGCGCTCGTTCACCGTCTCCTCGTGGACGTCTTTTGCGGTGACGTCAACAAGCTGGATGACTACGTCGCCGAAGACTTCGTGGATCACTCAACGATCGGAAATCGCGAAGGTCTAAGAAGAGTTGTGACGGAGTACCAGGCGGCATTCAGTCCGAGCTGCACCATTGAACGAATGATCGGTGAAGAAGACGAGGTCGCGGTTGCGGCCCGATTCACGCTCCGTCGAAAAGGCGCTCCCGACAAATCGTTCTCTGTCACCTCTATTTATCGAATCGCTAGGGGTAAAGTTGTTGAAGCATGGCCGCACAGTGATTATTTCTTCTAAGACCGACTTCGAACAAACAGCTTGAGGCGGTTCTGAGGCGCCGCCCGTGCACGATCATGAGCGCCAAGTTGGTCACACTATGTTGGTCAGGCTCACCTCCGCTGTAGCACAAAAAGAGAAGAACGTCTCATTCGGATCGCCGGACATCACCCCTCGCCAACGAGGCAAAAATTCCGACAAAACACGAACAGCCAAAAACGATGAACGCCACCTTCGCGCTCTCGAGAAAGAGACCGTGCTGTTCCGGGGTGATCTCTGCCCGGCCAATGTACAAGGCGAAAAGAAACATGACGACGCCCATACTAAGCGTCATCCCAGTCTGACGCATGGTCGCCAGAGTCGCTGAGGCAACCCCATAGCTCCTCTTACTCACGGAACCCATGACCGCATTGGTATTGGGAGATGAGAAAAAAGCGTACCCGAGTCCGAAAACGAGCAAGCCCACAATAATATGCAACAGAGGCGTTGTCTCCTTCAACAAAGAAAAACCAAAGAGTCCGGCCACAGTCACAGCCATTCCTGAGCTCGCAAGAAAGCGAGGTTCGTACCGGTCCGAGAGCCTCCCGGCGAGCGGAGAGAACACCGCTTGAACGAGAGGTTGGCACACGAGGACCGAGCCGGCAGCCTGAGGACTGAAACCTCTGACGTACTGCAGGTAAAGGCTCAAAAGAAAAGCCACCGCAAACGTTGAGCTATAGTGAATCAACGCCGCCAGGTTGGAAAAGGCGAAGACGGGATTATTCCTAAAAAGACCTATATCGAGCACCGGACTCCGAGCACGAGCTTCCCATTTGATGAATACCAGAAGGGCCAATCCGCCGAACAGCATGAGCCACGCGCCCGAGATCGATGGCAGCAGTGAGATCCCATACATCATTGCGACTAGCATGATGCTGTAGATAGAAGCGCCTAGAAGATCGAATTTCTCCCCCTTGGCCGCCGCCCATTCCCCGGTCATCTTCCAGGCTACGAGCCCAAGGAGCAGCAAGCCCAAAGGTACATTGATGGCGAAAATGCTCCTCCACCCGAGATGCTCGGTCAGAAGGCCGCCAACAAATGGACCCAGAGAGAGTCCGAGATAGACAGCGGCCGTGTTGATCCCCAGCACCCGCCCCCTCTCCCCTTCCGCAAAAACGGAGCTCAGTATGGCGATTCCCGTACCGGCGATCATCGCTGCACCCATGCCCTGCACGGCTCGCGAGGCGATGAGCAGGAAAGCAGTGGGAGAAAGCGCACACAACAAGGAGGCAAGGGTATAGAGAAGCAGGCCGAAGGTGAAGACCTTCTTTCTTCCGTAAATGTCCGCAGCCCTACCCAAAGGCACCAACAACATCGCTGCTACGATGAGATAGGCAGTAGATACCCAGGTTAGTAGAACCGCATCCATGGAGAGCTCCCTTCCGATCGAGGGCAGCGCAACGCTGATGGAGGAACCCATGAATGGCGTCAGGAAGGACACCAATGTCGCAATCATCAGAACATAGTTTTTGCTCGTTGTCTCATTCATGTCCCGTATCGTTCGATTCAATCGAAGGATTCTCCAGCCAACTCATACAATCTTCGTGCCCATCCAACAACCACTGCGAGTTGCCTTCTTCCTCTTTGCCAAAAGTAGATGCGGTGAAGTGAGTCAATCCTGATCAATCAGTCACATCGGCATGACATGCAGCTGAACTCTTCTAGAACCAATAGATACCGCCTGCCTGACTTCGATTGGCCTCGCTCGTTTTTTCCTTAGAAGACACGTATTCAAAATGGTTCGAATTCTCGTTACAGAGCTCAGCCGCTCAACCTGTTGACAGACAAACGATTGTATTCTGTCCGTTTTTTTTCAGACACACAAAGATATTGGTACGAGTGTTGCTAATCCAGCATTCTCCAGGGGCAGGATCCGCGTGAGAAGGCGCATGATCCTCCAGCATCAACGCCAAAAACAGGAGCGCCTAGTGCAAGATTCGACAAAAGAGGGGAAAGACGTTACGAGCTTGGAGCAATTCCCCGCCGGATCACATGGCTACGTGCGAGAGCTTCAATGCGGACAACGTCTGGCAGGCCGCCTCGCCGCGCTGGGACTGACCCTAGGAGCGAAGATTGAAGTGCTACAGAATCCCGGACGGGGTCCGATTCTGTTGCTGGTGCGAGGCACGCGCTTGGCCCTCGGGCGGGGGCAGGCAGGCAAGATCTTGGTTGGTGAGATGCGAGATGAACGTCCGTCTAGATCGACCGAATAAGGAGGAAACAGCTCCTTCGGCCGCCTCCATGGTGCCGCAGGCCGGCCCAAAGACTCTTCGTTTGGCGCTCGCGGGACAGCCGAATGTCGGCAAGTCGACCATATTCAATCTCCTCACCGGACTCTCTCAACACGTCGGCAACTGGCCGGGAAAAACAGTGGAGCGTAAAGAGGGTACCTTCCGCCGCGATGAAACGCAGCTCAGTATCGTCGATCTGCCCGGGACCTATAGCTTGACTGCCAACTCCGACGAGGAGCGTATCACTCGCGATTTCATCCTAAGAGAACGACCGGATGTTGTCGTCGTGGTAGCGGACGCTTCTGCACTCGAGCGCAACTTGTACCTTCTCGCCGAGCTGTTGGTGCTTCCGGTACCGGTCGTTCTGGCTCTCAATATGATGGATGTCGCCGAGCAAAACGGCGCTCAGATCGATCCCGATGTCCTGGAGACCGCTCTGGGCCTATCCGTCGTACCGATTATAGCGACCAAGAACCAAGGCTTGGACAGACTTGTTGCCGTCTCTGAACATGTCGCTCGGAATCCTAACGCCTTTCGACCGCGGCGACCATGCATCAGTGACGAACATCGGGAGGTGTTCAACGAGGTGCGGGAGCTCGTTGCCGGGCAGATACCCGAGCCCTATACGGAAGAGTGGGTCGCATTGAAGCTGCTCGAAGGAGACGCGGAGCTGACCGAGTCTGTGAAAAAAGCGGCTGCCCCGAGAAGCTTGGAACCGCATCCTTGTGCTCTTGCATGAGCACGAGGACGCCATCTTGGACATCGCAAGCGGCCGATACCGTTGGATCGGTCGCATGGTGCGTGCAGCGGTCAGCCGTCCCCGAATGGGACAAGTCATCCTCACCGATCGACTCGACAAGGCGGCGGTTCACCCGATATGGGGAGTCCTGCTGCTACTCGCAGCATTCGGTTTTTTGTTCTGGGTAACCTACTCGATAGCCGGACCCGTTCAGAGGTGGCTAGACGAGGACATTGTCGTTGGAGTGAGCGCGTGGGCGAGAAATTCTCTTGCCGATGCACCGCTATGGATCCGTGGCCTCATTTGTGACGGCGTGCTCGGCGGCGTCGGAAGCGTTCTCACTTTCCTTCCCATCTTGATGGTTTTCTTCGCCGGGCTCGGTTTGCTGGAGGACACGGGCTATTTGGCTCGAGTGGCGTATGTCATGGATCGGTTCATGCACCGTATCGGGCTCCATGGAAGAAGCTTCCTGCCTTTGTGCATGGGCTTTGGCTGCAACGTGCCCGCCGTGGTGGGCACTCGGATCATTGAATCTCGCTCCGGTCGCATCCTCACAATTCTGCTGGCCCCACTCGTACCCTGCACGGGACGGCTCGCTGTCGTCGCCTTCTTGGCTCCCGCCTTTTTCGGAGACGATGCGGCCCTGATTTCTTGGAGTCTCGTCGCCGTCAACATCATCGTCCTCGTTCTGATCGGCGCCGCCTTGAGCCGTATCCTCTTCCACGGACAGCCAACGGCCTTCATCATGGAGCTGCCGCTCTACCATTCCCCCAACCTTCGAACGATCGCTTGGTTCACGTGGAGAAACATATGGGAGTTTGTTCGCAAAGCCGGAACCGTCATCCTGGTCTTTTCGGTGGTGGTGTGGGTACTGAGCACGTTTCCGGGACCAAACGTAGAGAACAGCTATCTCGCGCGGCTCGCGCACACTGCGGGCCCGCTCGGCGACTTGATGGGCATGAACTGGCGGCTCATCGTGGCGGTCTTGAGCGGCTTTATCGCTAAGGAGAATACCATTGCAACGCTGGGTGTTCTCTATGGCACCGGAGGCGAAATCGGCCTGGCCGAAAAAGTGGCATCGGCGGTTTCGCCGGCAACAGGGCTTTCGTTCTTGGTCGTCACGATGCTCTTCATTCCTTGCGTGGCCACGTTGGCCGCCATTCGTCAGGAGACACGGAGCTGGGGGTGGACGGCATTCAGCCTGTCGTTGCTTCTGGCCCTCGCATTGCTCGCCGGCATCGGTCTCTATCAATGTGCAGCCTGGCTCGAGGTGGGAGTCTAGACCGACGTGTTCCCAAAGAGAACCTCACGCCGATCGAGCGAATCGAGGCGTGCCATCATGAAGGCCATATCCGTTACACCTCCAAACTGAAACGGCAAGCCACATTTCCCCAATGGGAGGCAACATCATGAACGTGATGAGGGCATTGGAAACACTTCAAGAGAAAATCAAATCGCTAAGCGAGGACCGACGGAAACACCGCCTCGCAAACGCCAATCTCAACGGCAAGAATTTGCGGGAAGCCGAGCTCGACGGAGCCAATCTTCGTGGAGCCCATCTCGTGGGAGCCTACCTAGACGGCGCCCACTTTGCCGGAGCCCATCTCGAAGGAGCACAACTCACTCGAGCCCATTTATGGTTCTCACACTTCGAGAAAGCACGACTCGAGGGTGCAAGTCTCGAGAGGGCTCAAGTGACCGGGGCCCATTTTGAAGAAGCTGATCTCGAAGGCGCACATCTCGAGCAGGCAAATCTTTGCGAGGCCCACTTGCGAGGCGCAAACCTCCATGGAGCTCATCTGGAAGGAGCCAAGCTCCGAAGGGCCGATCTCCGAGGCGCCAACTTATCTGACGCTCATCTCGCGAGAGCCGATCTTCGTGGAGCCCACCTCGAGGGGGCCGATCTTACGGGAGCATTCCTGCAGGAGGCTCGCTTGGAAGGCGCCTGTGTCGTTGGCACCAAGATAAACGAAGCTCACCTCGTTGGGGCAATTACTATG
Source organism: uncultured Acidobacteriota bacterium (assembly GCA_963697355.1). Lineage (GTDB taxonomy): Bacteria > Acidobacteriota > Vicinamibacteria > Marinacidobacterales > DATDRI01 > CAVONV01. Next base: position 156,881 of record CAVONV010000006.1, on the reverse strand, counting down.
TCGACGAACTGACGGCGCGAAAATCCACTGCTGCGTCACTATTGAGAGTTCCTGTGCGATCTGTGAGACACATATGCCAACTGACGGAGGCACAACGGCTTCGCATTCTCCTGGGCACTCCTGTACTGCTTCGAAGCATTCTTTTGTCTCTATGTCGTTGAAGCATGTGCCCAAATCCTCCTTCAGGTGAACAGCATAACTCGTTCCAAAACAAGCGGCTAAACAGCATGGGTGACCACGAACGGGTAGGTCTTCATCTGGCATTCCTTTTGCTGTTAGAACAAAGCAGGATCCGTTCACCATGAGGCTCGTCATGAATGAAACGTCATGGGAAGGGCATATCAAATGGCAGCACAAAAGGACACAACCATGAGAGATGACCCGCTACTTCAACCGCTCCGACTCGGAAGCCTTACACTATCGAACCGGGTCGTGATGACTACATTGAAACTAGGCTACTCCTCCAAGAAAGGGGAGGTCACAAAGCGGCATATCGCGTTCTACCGCCGTCGCGCCCGCGGAGGCCCCGCACTCATCACGACGGAGCCCCTCTGGGTCAGGGCTGACGGGCGAGAGATTCCCACTCAATTGGGTATTGACTCCGACCAACATATCGATGGACTTCGTCGCCTCGTAGATTCGGTGCATACGGCTGGTGGAAGGATCGCAGCACACATCAACCACGCGGGTCGCGCCGCCAATCCCAAGCTGGTTCCGGAGCATAAATTGGTCTCGGCATCGGATGTCTTGTGCCCCGCCAATGGAGTCGTTCCCCGCCCTTTGACACACTCCGAGATAGACGAAATGCTGGCTGCCTTCAGCGCTGCCGCTCACCGGGTTCGACAAGCCGGTTTTGATGCGCTCGAGCTACCTTTTAGCCACGGCTATCTCATCCACCAGTTTCTGTCACCGCACACGAACAGACGCCAAGACGAATTCGGAGGCTCGTTACAACATCGACTCCGCTTCGGCCTGAAGATACTCGACGCGGTACGAAGAGAAGTTGGCGTGGGCTTTCCGTTGATTGTTCGAATGAATGCCACGGACTATGTCGAGGGAGGGATAACCATTGATGACGCCGTCGAGATCGCGTCCGTGCTCTCTTCACAAGGTGTAGATGCTCTCAGTATCACGTCGGGTACCATGTGCGAGTCCGTTCCCTTTTGCCTCTATCCCACCGGTACTCCCAAGGCCAATCTGCTGCCAATGGCGGCGCGCATCCGAAGCGCGGTGACGGTTCCGGTCATTGTTGCCGGACGTATCCGCACACCCGACACGGCCCGAGTCGCTCTAGCCTCGAAACAGGCAGACTTGATCGGACTGGGCCGTCCTTTTCTATCCGATCCCGATTGGGTACGAAAAACGGAAACGGGAGATGAGGCGGCGATCCTTTTCTGCGCCGCCTGTCATCAGGGTTGTCTCGCCGAGTTACGCAAGGGCCATGGGACAGGTTGCGTATTCAATCCTCTCGCCGGCCAAGAGTCCGAAGTCGAAATCACGCACGCGTCAAAAGCTCGACACGTAGTGGTGGTGGGAGGCGGTCCAGGCGGATTGGAAGCGGCTCGTGTAGCGGCCGAACGCGGCCATCACGTCACATTGTACGAGCGGGAAAACCATCTAGGCGGACAGTTGCGGTTAGCGGCACTACCTCCTCACAAGGAAGGATTCCGGGACGTCATACGCCACATGGAACTGATGGCTCGGCGCGCCGGAGTCGACATCCGGACCGCCACGTACGTTTCTCCCGAGTTGATCACGGGCATCAAGGCGGACGCCGTCGTGCTCGCAACCGGCGGAATCCCCTTACTTGTGGACCTTCCCGGACTCGACCGTGCAGTCTGGACGTTGTCTTCCGACGTGTTGGAAGGAGCCACCAAGGTGGAGACCGAATCGGCTCTCGTCATTGGGGGCGGACTAGTGGGCCTGGAAACGGCAGACTATTTAGCGAGCCAGGGCAAACACATCACCTTAGTCGAAATGCTGGAAGAGGTAGGTAGTGACATGGACCCTCTGGCCAAGGCCATGATCACGAAACGGCTGACTCAACATGGAGTCAAGATCTACACCAGCACGAAAGTCGATGGACTCACCGAAGATACGGTGTTTGCACAACAAAAGGACCAACCATTGGCGCTTCCTTACGAAATTGTAGTCCTGGCCGTGGGAGTTAGGGCGAACCGGGAGTTGCCTGATGCCCTTGCCGACAGCGATCTGGAGCACCACGTTGTCGGGGACGCAGTGGAACCTCGCAAAGCCCTCGAGGCGATCCGCGAAGGATTCGATGTGGGATGCCGTCTGTAATCGAGGCGGCTTTGTCTCGACAAGAGAGCGTATCAAAGCAGCTCGAGGATGAAGAAACACTCAAGACGCTAAGGCCACCATGGCGATCCATGCCGGGGGCCTAGAACATCCGATTTTCGGCGAAGTCTCCGTTCCCATCTTCCAAAGCTCTTCCTTTTCTTTCTCAGTGCCGAAGAAGACGCACCACGATTCTCGTCCCGACTCTTTCAGTGCATGCCTGAGACCATCCTCCACGGTTCCTGTGAATTCCACGTGAGCGATTTTCTTTATTTCTAGGGCCGCGATCATCTTTCGGCCAATGTTACCCGCCACCAATAGCGTCACTCCTTTTTGTGCGAGAAAATCGGCAGTCTTGGGACCAGCACCGCCAGGGGCGTTTCCATGAGGGTTTTCAAGGACTTCCGTCAGTTGCCCCTCTTCATCAAATATCAGGAAGTACTTGCAGCGAGCTGCTTTGCCGCCGACCGGCGAATCGGTCGTTTCTCCGTCGGAGGCAATGGCAATTTTCACCGTCTTTTGTTCCTGTCCGCTTGCGATGGGCGAAAAGAGAAGTAGACCGAGTGATAAAAGTGCAACTGTTTTCGTCATCATAGAGCCTCCCGCTCTGGCTTCGGATATCGCATCCAGTCTTTGTCCACCGAAGTGGAAGTTACCAAATGTCGCAGGGTGGCATACAACCGAGCTCGAGGCTCGATCGGCGTTACAAAGCCACAAAATTCCCTGTGGAAATCCATTGAAAGCAAACTGCGTGCCAGACTATTCGAGTTGTCACAATGTGCCATGCGCCCGTTTCCGCATCCGACGTCACCTTGCCGGTTAGCCATATGGCACGATATTCGCACCTTCCTCAAAATAGGTGACTCGGTTCTTGGTTTTGTTGCACGCCACCTGTTCCACTTGTGTGACAGCGGCTCAACACCAAGGCCCGTGAGGATTCGAACATGCCGATCTCTATGTAAGGCTTGGAACCATTCCCACTGTGTTTCGTCGATGCACCAAGGGCATCAACAAGCTTCAATAACTGACAACTTGTCTAAATAGAAGTTTTGCCACAACAGGCGAGAAGACAGCAGCCCGACTCGAACAGAACATCACTGGCACGGCGATTGCTGTATCAATATTCTGAATGCAGCAGTTGATAAGGAGTAGTGATGGAGAGTAGCTATGTAAGTCCAGATCCTGCGCTCGATTCGTTGGGCACGTCGCCTCAGGGGACGGGTGCTCATTTCGGGCACGAGGCACTGCTCTACACAACCTGCGCCGATGGGAAAGCACGCTGTCATCTTTGCGCCCATCGATGCTTAATCCCAGACGGCAAACGAGGCCTGTGCCAGGTGCGGGTAAATCAGGGGGGCAAGCTGTACACCCTTGTTTACGGGCACGCCATCGCCGCACATTTCGATCCTATTGAAAAGAAACCCCTTTATCATTTCTACCCCGGTTCCAACGTTTACTCTGTCGCCACCCAGGGCTGCAACTTTCGTTGCCGCTGGTGTCAGAACTGGGTAATCTCCCAGGACCCCAAAGAACAGGACGGGAGCCGAGGTTATTCCCTTCCCCCTGAACAAATCGTCGGCTTTGCACTTGCCCACGGGAGCCGAGGAATCGCCTATACCTACACCGAACCGACCGTGTTTTTCGAATATGCCTATGACACGGCTCGACTAGCCCACACAGCTGGACTCGCGAATATCTTTGTCACCAACGGCTACATGAGCGATGAAATGCTCTCTGGATTCTGGCCGTTTCTCGACGCGGCGAACGTGGACATAAAGTCTTTTCGGGCAAAGACCTATCAACGCTACGTTGGAGCTCGCCTTCAGCCTGTCCTCGATGCGACCAAGACAATGAGAGCTCTTCACATTTGGCTAGAGGTGACGACCCTCATCATCCCGGGCATCAATGATGAGACCGCCGAGCTACGTGATCTGGCTCGATTCATTGTCGAGGAACTGGGACCTGAGACGCCGTGGCATATCAGTAGGTTTTTTCCCGCCCACCAGATGACCGATTGGCCGCCGACACCTCTTGAGACAATGAGACAGGCAAGAGAGATTGGACGGAAGGAAGGGCTTCTCCATATCTACTTCGGCAACGTGGCGGGAACCGAGGGACAGGACACTTTGTGTCCGGGCTGCGGTCGTCTTCTAATACGCCGAGCCGGTCTTGGCACGATGGCCAACAGCATAGAAGACGGCGGCTGTCCCGACTGTGGACTATCCGTGGCCGGTGTGGGAATGAGACGAGAAAACTGAAAGATGATCAGACGATGAAGCATGTATTTGGACCGGTTCCCTCCAGACGACTGGGCCGCTCTCTAGGTGTCGATCCCATCCCACTCAAGACCTGCAACTGGAATTGTGCGTACTGTCAATTGGGGAGAACCAAGCCATTGATCAACGAGCGGAAAGACTACTTTGCTCCCGAGGAGATCGTATCCCAAGTCCAGTCCTCTTTAGCGGCACATTCGCCCGGAGACATCGACTGGATCACCTTTGTCGGTTCCGGCGAGCCTCTGCTTCACGCCAGCCTTGGCAGAATAATTCATGACGTAAAAGCGCTGACCCATCTGCCGGTAGCCGTCATCACCAATGGGACGCTTCTATACCAAAAAGAGATTCGCGAAGAGCTTGCCGAAGCCGATGCGGTGATGCCCTCGCTGGATGCCGGAACTCCTGAGCTCTACCGTAAGATCAACCGGCCCCACCCGGATGTCACCTTCGAGCGCCTTCTCAATGGTCTGATTGCCTTCCGTCGGGAATACAAAGGCTGGCTATGGCTAGAGACCATGCTCGTTCGAGGCTTGAACGACACGGAGCAAGCCCTAGGCGACCTCGCGGAGGTCTTGAGCCGAATTCGACCCGATGAAGTCCACATCAACCTGCCCACCCGGCCTCCCGCCGAGACGTGGGTTAGTCCACCGGATCAAAAAGGATTGACGAGGGCAGCGGTGATTCTCGGTAGCATCGCGCAAGTGGTCCAACCGATCGAAGGAACGTTCGACCTCAGCGGTGACCAAAACATCATCGACGCCATCGTCGGGATCATAACCCGGCATCCCATGCGTCAAGAGGAGCTCGAGAATGCATTGGCGAAATGGACACCGGGACAGGTAGGCCAGGCGCTGGTCGAGCTCGAGGCCAGCGGAAGGGCGCAGATCGTCGAACGCTACGGAATCCGCTACTGGAGCGCCGAACCTTCGTTCTACCCCGACAAGGCCCGTAGCGAGAAAGCGTCACCGGGGCACCGGACTCGCAAGAGACGTGAAAAGATAACCAATGGTCCCGGACTCGTGCGGTGGTTCATGGCACATCTCATGCGATATGAGATCGAGGGCGAAGATTCTCATCACAACGCAGGGCAACACTCGAAGTCCTGATACAGTCCCTTCCCTCCCTCTTTGCTTCATATAAGGCGGAATCCGCCGCCTTTATCAGTTCCGTGTGCAGCGCGTTGACCCTGGGCACCATTGCGGCAACTCCAAGACTGACCGTGATGTGGTCTCCCACCACGAATTAGGATGGGCAATAGCGAGGGACCGAACTCGCAGTCTCATGGCCTTCGCCAATCGAAGAGCTCCTTCAAATCCGGTATTCGGCAAGAGCGCGACGAACTCCTCGCCTCCGTAGCGCGCCACAAGGTCGGTCGGACGTCTCAAGCTTCCCTGTAGTACCTTCGCCACCTTCTTGAGGCAATCATCACCCGCTAAATGACCGTTGGTGTCGTTAAAAGCCTTGAAGAAATCGATATCTGCGATGATCAAGGAGAGCGATGTTTTTTCACGAAATGCACGTTTCCATTCGACCTCTAGACGCTCATCGAAGAAACGTCGGTTCGCGATGCCCGTCAATCCGTCCAGTGATGCGAGAACCTCCATTTTTCGCTTGGCTTCCGTTAAAGCCCTTCTGCGAGCTTGCGATCCGTGATGTCCTGAAATACGGTGAATAGGACTTTTTCACCGCCCCAAAGAAGCCATCGCGCCGTGAGATTGGCGACGAACGTCGTACCGTCTCTTCGCCTCAAATGTGACTCGAAATTTTCGACGCAACCATGGAGTTGAAGAAGATCCAGAAAGTGTCTCCGGTCATCTGAATCCCGATAAATGCTGAGGATTTCGAGTCTCTGGACCTCCTTTTCGTTGAAATCCAGCATCTTCGCCAACGCTTCGTTGTTAGCCAGAATCCTGCCATCGCATGTCGTTAGTGCCATCCCCATCGGAGCATTCTCGAAGAGGGCCTGGTAGTCCTGCTCGCTTTCACGAATCTCGCTTTGCCCCATTCTCTCGGTCCGGGGATGGAGGGCGAAGATCAACAATCCCAAAAGCACGACCGCGAGCAATCCAAATGCAGCCATGATTCCGACGAGGTTCATTACAGGCGCTTGCGCTCGAGCGACGGCCGTCAAGTAGAGCACGTAGCCGGCCATCGAGGCCGCGAAAAGCGATCCAACGAATATGATCAGCAGCGTGAAGCTCAATGGCGGACCATGGTCTCGAAACGCCGCTTCCCGGGATGTTGCGAACTCGTTTCCTGAGCGCGCTCGTTTCGATAGGCGTATCGTCGAAGTCATGGCCAGCACCTAGATCTCGGCAACGAGCGTCACCACCCCGCTCCTGCCCGGCGCTAGTAACCCACGCCTGTAACCGCAAAATCCATGCAGATCGACGCGGGTAAAAACCCAAAAGGGCTCATTGTCGATTGAGACCGGATCGAGATCCCGTGAACAGTAGGATACAAATGCCTCATACAGCGGATACAGCAATCGACATGCCATCCGCTCCGCAAAACGATGTACGCGTAACTTATTGTAATAAAATCACTAGCGGGAAGGCATGGACTCTCGAAACCGGAGACGGCTTGGCACCGATACGAGACCATGAGGTGTTGTCCCATAATTCTGTGTGCCGAGCACCGCAATCCTTCCCAGTACGGGGAATTAGGCGTTTGTCACACCGACGCGACACGCGATCTCGGACATGAGTCGCGGTTTCTTTTGTTGGGGAATGAGCACAAAGCCGCCGCTCTTTTTTCTCAACTTATGAACCTCTCGGGGCTTCCCCGACCGGCTACTACCTGGCATGCCTATTGCTTTATCGAAAAGTGGTGACGGATCCCACGAGGTTAGCCATGCATGAGAGCACACTACCTCGGCGAGAAAGAGAATGTCTCAGGCAAGAAGACCTGGTTCTCTCCACAGCCCTCCGGCTTTGTTTGGAAAAGGGATGAATTATGCCTAGCAACGCCCTGTCTCTCGATGTTTTCGACATGGTCCAGAAGCAAGTGGATTGTGTAACGGAGGCCGTCCAGCTCACGCGCGAGAGCCTGCAATCGAGCGGGCCTCGAAAGAAGCAATGCTCGAATCAGGTGCGGGATCTCGAGCGCAAAGGCGATCGAATTCTGCGCGATATCATGACGCAACTGGAACGAAAAGTGGAAGTGAGTCTTCTCAACCGAGAGGACGTATACCGCATCGTGTCGCATTTGGACGACGTTCTTGACAGCTTGGCGGAATTAGTCGACTGCATCAATTCGTTCCGCCTAGTGGATTTCCCCCCGTTAGCCTGTAGGCTGATGGATACGGCAGAAGCATGTAGCTCAGCTTTGAACAAGATCATCGACGATACAGGAAAGCGACTCCGGCCGTCCGATGAGGTCGCTCGGATCTACCGCCTCCACGACGAAGCCTATGAGATCTACAATATGGCGCTCGAGGAGTTGTTCTATTCGGAACGCAACGCCATACGATTGGTCAAACTGAAGGACACCTACGCCATCATAAAGAAGGTCCTCGATTCGTTCGAGCAGGCGGCTCAAGCTATCGAGGATGCGGTCCTCAAGCACAAAAGGGTCTTCACGGCAAGATAATTACTGCCGCGAGTGCGGAAGAGCACGGCAGAAATTGAGGGCGACCGTGGTCTAGCGGGAGCCTGGACGAGCCAAGAACGAGAAGGGTTAAGGCGTCTGCGTAAGGAGAATAAACGGCACTCTTGCTCCCTCGTTCCGCGAGCCACTCTTCGTTGTATTGCTCAGTGTCTTCCTTCCGACACGCCGGAGCACACGAGATCGGTATCCTTGTCCAGAACTTCCATCAGGCAGATGGCCGCACTTTGCCATTCCTGCCCATTCTTTTTCGTCCTCGCTGCGATCTGGATCAATGATTGGTCGGGCACAACCTGTTTGAGTGTCCACACCCACTCGAGCTAGGATCAGTTCCGTGATGCTGGGAGCCAACGGGCATCACCTTGACTCGATGCAAAAGCCTCCCTCCTTGCTGCTTGTATCACCCGATATTGCGCGTGGTGGGAAAAGAGAGCTGCCAAAAAAGGTGAGTGAGCGAGCGCGGATCGTCATACGGGGGGCAGTTCAAGGCGTCGGATTTCGTCCCTTCGTCTACCGACTTTCCAAGGAACTGGACCTAGCCGGTTGGGTGTCGAACTCTTCCAATGGGCTCTTCATAGAGGTCGAGGGAGACAAGAGCAAACTCGACAGGTTCGTTCTTCGATTGGAGAACGAGCGCCCGGAACGAGCTTCCATCCAGAGCCTCGAGCTCTGCTTCTTAGATTCTCTAAATTTGAAAGGTTTCGAGATTCGACAAAGCGATGCTCGGGGTGACAAAACCGCGTTCATACTACCTGACATAGCCACGTGTCCCGAGTGCATCGCAGACATTCTAGACCCCACTAACCGCCGACATCTCTACCCCTTTACGAACTGTACGAATTGTGGCCCTCGCTACACCATCATCGAAGCGCTTCCTTATGATCGATCCGCGACCTCCATGAAACGTTTCGAGATGTGCCCGGAGTGTCGACGGGAATACCAGGATCCAGACAACCGTCGCTTCCATGCGCAGCCCAACGCCTGCGCCGATTGCGGCCCCCAAATCGAACTTTGGGACGATACTGGAAACCTTCTCGCTCAACGGTCAGAGGCTTTCCGCAAAGCTACCGATGCAATCAAGTCCGGCCAAGTCGTTGCCCTCAAGGGGCTTGGTGGCTTTCACCTCATGGCGGACGCTCGTAACGAGAAAGCTGTGGTCCGACTAAGAGAGCGAAAGCATCGAGAGGAAAAGCCGTTTGCCGTGATGTATCCCCATTTAGAGGCGATCCAAGAAGACTGTGAGATGTCGGCGCTGGAGAGTCGTCTCTTGAGCTCACCCGAAGCACCGATCGTCATCCTCCAGAAGAAAAAAGCTCGTACACGGATCGCTTCTTCTGTTGCCCCACATAACCCCCAACTCGGCGCCCTCTTGCCCTACACACCGCTGCATCATCTGTTGCTGAAGGAACTGGGTTTTCCAGTAGTTGCGACCAGCGGAAACGTCACTGATGAGCCGATTTGCATTGACGAGCGCGAAGCCCTTGATCACCTTCGCGGGATTGCGGACTGCTTCTTGGTCCACGACCGTCCCATCCTTCGTTTCGTGGATGATTCAGTAGCTCGTGTCGTTTTGGGTAGGGAGCTCCTCCTGCGTCGCGCTCGAGGATACGCTCCGCTACCCTTGTCGATTAGAGACGTCTCCGACGGTATTCTCGCCGTTGGTGGCGATTTGAAGAGTACCGTGGCTTTGACTGTAGAATCTAATGTCTTCATCAGTCCTCACATCGGAGACCTAGAGACGGTCAAAGCCATGGACTCTTTCCACAAAACCGTTTCGGATCTGCTCAGCCTATATGAGTCGCGGTTGAGGAATATCGTTGCCGACTTGCACCCTGACTATTCTTCCACGAAGTTCGCTCTCGGTTGCGACATGCCGTTGATCTCGGTGCAACATCATCTGGCTCACATCGCTTCTTGCATCGCGGAAAATGGGATCGATGATCCCGTGCTAGGGGTTGCGTGGGATGGTACGGGCTATGGTCCCGATGGAACGATTTGGGGTGGTGAGTTCCTTCTTGTTAACGGAGTGAAGTTCCGCCGTCTGGCCCATTTCCGTCTCTTTCCCTTACCGGGTGGCGCACGCGCGATCCGCGAACCCAGACGGGCCGCATTGGGGCTCCTCTTCGAGATGCTTGGAGAGAAACTATTCGAGATCAAGGAGCTCGCCTCTTTTCGCGGTGCATTTACCGAAACGGAGCTCTCCGTTCTGCGTCAGCTGCTACGGAAGGAATTGAGCTCCCCAAGAACAAGCAGCGTTGGCCGCTTTTTCGATGTCGTTGCGGCTCTTACCGGGATTCGCTACGAGTCCACCTATGAAGGACAAGCAGCAATGGAGCTCGAGTACGCCGCTCAACAGTGCTCGGGTGGAAGAGTTTATCCTTACCGGATCATAGAGCCGGATCGGCGGCGAGTCCTCGAGAACGGAGTTGACTCAAAGGAGCCCATGGTCATCGATTGGGAGCCGATGATTCTGGAAATCCTATCAGATTGTGAAGAGGGCCAATCGCCGGCATTTGTGGCCGACCGTTTTCACGACACGCTGGCTGCTGTGGTCATTGACGTGGCTACACGGGCCGGTCAGGATCGCGTTGTATTGACGGGGGGTTGTTTCCAGAATCGATGTCTCATCGAGCGGACAGTCAGGAGATTGGAAGATTGTGGATTCCACGCTCATTGGCACCAGCGCGTGCCGCCCAATGACGGCGGCTTGTGTCTGGGCCAAGCTTATGTCGCTAGTCGGATGATAGAAGGGGATCGTTGATATGTGTCTTGCTGTGCCCGCAAAGCTCCTTAGCACCGAGGGAGAGGAGCCTATCTTTCGTATGGGCCAAATCAGCGTCGGTGGGACACTTCGCACGGTGAGCTTGGCCTACGTTCCAGAGGCTCGTGTTGGAGACTACGTTCTCGTCCACGTGGGATTCGCCATCAGCACCATCGACGAAAAGGAGGCGCGACAAGTCTTTGAGTACTTGAAGGAAATAGTAGAACCAGACGACGCAGAGGATGAAACATCGGGATGAAGTACATTGACGAATATCGGGAGCCGGAAGCCGCCCTGGCCTTCTCGAAGGCCATCCATCGGCTGACGACCCGCGATTGGACCATTATGGAGGTTTGCGGTGGTCAGACGCACTCCATTGTGAAGCACGGGATAGATGAGCTCCTTCCAGCCAGACTGAATCTGGTACACGGCCCTGGTTGCCCGATATGTGTAACGCCGCTCGATATGGTGGAAAAGGCGCTTTCCATTGCGTCCATTCCCGGAGTCGTGTTTTGTTCGTTTGGTGACATGCTTCGGGTGCCTGGAGTCGACAAGGATTTGCTCAGCGTCAAAGCTACGGGCGGAGATGTCAGAGTCGTTTATTCGCCGCTCGACGCACTCCGGATTGCCGAAAAGAGCTCCGATCGTGAAGTCGTCTTCTTTGCGGTAGGATTCGAAACGACGGCCCCCGCCAACGCGATGGCGGCCTTCCAAGCCAGACAAAGAGGTCTCGAGAATTTTTCGATGTTGGTCTCCCAAGTCCTCGTCCCGCCGGCCATAGAAGCTATTTTGTCTTCTCCCGAAAACCGAGTTCAGGGTTTCTTGGCTGCCGGTCATGTATGCGCAGTGATGGGATACGAAGAATATGAGCCCATCGCAAGTCGCTACCGTGTTCCGATTGTCGTCACCGGTTTCGAGCCCTTGGACCTCCTACATGGAATCGCCATGTGTATTCGCCAATTGGAGGAGGGCCGGGTCCAGGTTGAAAACCAGTACACACGCACCGTTCGGAGACAAGGCAATCCATCGGCAAAGAAGTTGATCCGTGAGGTGTTCGAGGTGGTTCCTCGTCACTGGCGAGGGGTCGGCGAGATCGCGCGCAGCGGACTTGGCCTCAATGAAAGTTACGCCAAATTCGACGCCGAGCGACGCTTCAACGTCGAAGAGATTCGGGTCGTCGAGTCCTCGCAGTGTATCAGTGGCCGAATTCTCCAGGGGGTCCTGAAGCCCAATCAATGTCCGGCGTTTGGAAACCCTTGCACACCGGAGCATCCCCTTGGTGCGACCATGGTTTCTTCCGAAGGCGCCTGCGCTGCCTACTACCGCTATCGAAGGTCCAGAGCACCCGAGTTCTCGCGGCACGAGCAATCTCCGGAGAGAAAATCGCCGTGAACAAGCCGTTCCAAGACAAACAGAATAAATTCGTTTGTCCCGTCTCAATCCAACGTTATCCGAACGTCCTCTTGGCCCACGGGGGCGGTGGGCGCCTCATGAACAACCTCATCGAGAAGATGTTCATTCCAACCTTAGGAGCATCACACCTCAAATCGAAACACGACGGCGCCTTGGTCGAGCTTCCGACGCGACGGGCTGCGTTCACCACCGACTCTTATGTGGTGCGGCCTCTGTTTTTTCCCGGAGGCGACATCGGGAAGCTTGCGGTTAATGGGACGGTCAACGACCTCGCTATGTGCGGTGCCCGGCCGTTTTATATGGGCACGTCGTTCATCCTCGAAGAGGGGCTCTGTATGGAGACGCTCTGGCGCGTCGTGCAGTCGATGAGAGCGGCCGCCGACGAATCGGGCGTAGAGCTCGTCACCGGTGACACGAAGGTCGTGGAACGAGGCAAAGGCGATGGATTGTACATCAATACGACTGGCATCGGAATGCTCGAGCACGATCAAGTCGTAGCGCCTTCATCCCTCGAAGAGGGTGACGTCGTCGTCTTGAACGGTGATATCGGACGACACGGCATGGCCATTATGGCAGTAAGAGAGCATCTGGCCTTCGAGAATGTCATCGAGAGTGACTGTGCCCCACTTTGGGATCTCGTTAGGAAGCTGTTGGATGCGGGAGTCGAGATTCATTGCCTTCGGGACCTGACACGAGGCGGTCTCGCGAGCGCTCTCGTGGAGATCTCTGAAGCAGCGGGACGGCCCATCCACATCGAAGAGCGTGAGGTTCCGATCTCGGAAGAAGTGCGTGGTGCTTGCGAGATTCTGGGTCTCGAACCCTTCCATGTGGCTAACGAAGGAAGATTCGTGGGATTTGTTGCCTCAAAGGATGCCGAACGAGCCCTGGTCCTCATGCGAGAGCATCCGCTTGGACATTCGGCCAGGATCATTGGTGAGGTCAAGAAAGGAAGCGTCGCCCGGGTCACGATGAAAAGCCTAATTGGCACTTCCCGGATAGTGCACATGTTGAGCGGCGAGCAACTCCCCAGGATCTGTTAGGTCTCAGACGTGACGCTTACGGAGGTAATCGGTCACGTTCTTGCCAAAGATCCTTACGGTAGGGGCCGTGGGGCGTGGACACACTCCTCCCAAGCGATGGCTCTGGCGAAAAGGACTATCAGCGCTGTCAAGATTATCAGTCCAATAATGCTCAGAGTGCGTTGCATGGTGCCCTCCTCACGAAAGCGGCTGTTTTCTTTCTGAGTCCGTCACAGGGATTCAGAAAACTCGCTTCGCTGTCAATCAAGTGCAACCGTCATGCCAGCTGAGTCGCTTTCGGATTGAGCACTTTCCGAACTGTTGCGAGAAGCTCTTCCGGAGGTATGGGCTTCATGAGACAAGCGGCAGCACCCAACGAATGACATCCCTTTGATATCTCGGCAGTCGGATAACCGGTGATGAGAATCACCGGCAGGTCTGGGTCCCGCTGATGGGCGACCTTAAGGAGATCGAGTCCGCTCATTCCCGGCATTCGGATGTCGGAAATGAGTAAGTCAAACGCTTCCGCGCTCAGCAAACGCGCGGCCTCGGCTCCAAATCTTCGGTGTACGACCTCCGCACCCGGTATCTCAGCTAACGTGCGTATGCAGGACTTCAACACCGGCTCGTCGTCGTCCACAACCAGAATACGTGGCTTGTTCACCTTCTGCACCTCATCACAGCACTTTTTCCCGATGGACTCGATTGCAAACGGTCACCTTGCATGGTTTGCGTGCTGCTCTTCTAGCAAATGCCGCAAACGCAACAAGCTCGAACATCAATGTCGTAATGCAGAAGATCGGTGACATTGCTTAGTAACTCCCGCAGTATTCAACCGTTCCCGAAACTCGAGACCTCATCATTCTAAGGACTTGGTCTCTTTCGTGACTCGTTGGTAGATTCTGCAACCTATGTGCCATGATTCGCAAGGGACCAACATATCTTCTATCGCTTTGACCAGACGGCGCTTAGCCCATTCTAGCCTCTCAGGATCGCACTTCTTGGTGCTGGTGTGGCTTCCAAAAGAAACATCGAAGCAAGACAGCCGGAACATCCAACACGAATAACTCCACTCGAAAGTGAGGTAGCGGTAGTGTTCCACCAAACGAACATCGGCTCCCGCCGATGTTCCATGTGCCCTTCCAACCGGAATTCCATGCCTCGAGGAACCGGACCAAAGTGCGAGGTTGAAGGCCGCAGCACCGACATCGGCACACCTCCTCAAGCCTGACTGTCGGACTCACTGCGCCTTTCCGACGAGCGCGAATCGACGATGTAATTCGTAGTTGGACTGAGCGTAAGATTGCAGGTGCTCCATCTGGCCTATCGCGAAGTAGAATTTCTTTGGTAAAGGCTCTGTGAGCGCCTCTCGGCTGAACCTGGCGCTCAGAATCCCCTCGTGCGTATGTTCCCTTTGTTTCAAGAAACGATGGGCAAGCTCGTGGGCGATGACCCGACCCAAGGCACGGGCAAGTTTGCATGGCACCAGAGACCTTCGACGGCCTATGAATTTCTCTATTGAGCTTCTCGATACGTAGATCACGGCGCCTGGCAGTCCGCCACCGTCAGCGAAAACGAACCCCAGTGTCCTTTCGCTCGACTGCAAATTCTCCGGCAGATGTTCTAGAATATATACTGCTGCGGCGAGTGGCGATTCGATCCCCCGGCGGCATTTCTGCCTACATTTCGGCCACACGATCTCAACGCCTGCCCGTTTGTAGATTCTCTCCACTTCGAGACGTATCATCTGCAATGTTCCGGCGCTCAGTCTCGCTAGATCACACATCTCTACCAAAAAAAAGCGTTTCTCGAGGTCGCCAATCTCATCTCGGTGCTCGAAGGCACGAGCTCCACCTATGCACCCAAACATCAGTATGAAAAGCAAAAAGGCTGCAGGAATCGAGCTGCAACCCCGGCCGGCACACGCCGCTCCCCTGTCGGTGCTCCACTTTCCCCGCGTGAACATTTTCGGTGCTCCACGAATGGGCTTGAAAACTGTCCTCTATTCGAAGAGCAACCGACATGCCAGCAGGAACGGAACGATGGTGACAACCGAGTAACTCACAACCTCAGTTGGTTTTACGACACCAGAGAGGAACCAAAATCGAGCGAGAAATCACTAGAAGCAGAAGAATGAGAACAAATGGTGTCCTCGACACAAACACCGATTCACAGAAACGAGACAGGGAGCTTTGATTCGACCCTCAACCGCGGCGTCGGAAATCCTGCGGTTCAATCTCGTATTTCTTCATCAGCCGGTAGAAAGTTCCCCGCGGCACGCACGCGTCCCGGGCGGACTCTGAAACGTCCCCGCCGTGAGCCTTCAGCAAGTCGGTGAGATACTGTCGTTCGAAGGCCGCGATTCGTTGCTCCCTCAAAAAAAACAACCCGGTTCCCTCTTCCATGCTCGTCGTTCGGGATTGCGCAACGATTTCGTCGGGGAGATTCTCCACCGTCAAGACCTCACCCTGACTCATCACTAGGGCGCGTTTGATCACATTCTGCAGCTCTCGTACATTGCCGGGCCAAGAATAGCTCACCAAGATCTCCATCGCCTCCGGGGCCACCTTTCGAACCGGTCTCCCCATCTCCATAGCATAGCGATCTAGAAAATGGTTGATCAAGAGAGACACATCCTCACCTCGTTCTCTCAAGGGGGGGAGCTCGATACGGCCTACATTGACCCGGTAATACAGATCCTCTCGAAATCTCTGCGCTCGGATCTCGTCGGCGGGATTGAGATTGGACGCGGCCACAACACGGATGTCGACTGCGATCTCATGCTTACCACCGACGCGCCTAACTTGACGCTCTTGCAGAGCGCGCAAGAGCTTGGCTTGTACCGAAAGAGGTAGGCTCACAACCTCGTCCAAAAAAAACGTCCCTCCGTCTGCCACTTCCATGAGACCGATGCTCCGCTGATGAGCTCCGGTAAAGGCGCCCCGTTCGTGACCGAACAACTCACTTTCCAATAAATTCTCCGGGATGGCGCCACAATCGACCGGTATGAAACGCTTGTTTTTTCGACGACTGTTGGCGTGAATACTCCGCGCCACGAGCTCTTTCCCTGTACCCGTCTCGCCGATAATGAGCACATCCACATCGGTCTCCGCCACACGCCCGATCGTATCGAACACGTTCTTCATGGCGGCACCTTGTCCCACGAGCTCACCAAAAGAATAGGACCGTTCCATTTGGCGCCGGAGAACCCGATTCTCACGCCTCAGCCGCTCCCGTTCCAAGACGCGCTCAGCGGTGGCAAGAAGGTCATCGGGCAAGACCGGCTTGACGATGTAGTCCGCTGCGCCGAGCTTGATGCTTTCAACTGCAGTCTCGATGGTCGGATAGCCGGTCACCAAGATGACAGGAAGATCGGGGTCGTTCTCATGAGCCACTCTGAGGAGCTCGACTCCGCTCATCTCCGGCATTCGTATGTCCGAAACGAGAAGGTCAAAGGATCTCTCTTTCAGAAGCTCGGCAGCACGTGGACTATGTTGCTCCGAGATAACTTCAGCATTCGGAATTTCACTCAGCGCACGCCCGCAAGCCCGCAGAACGGCTTCTTCGTCATCGATGACAAGGATGCGTAATTTCTTCATATCGATCGCCTCTAGGTGCACTCACCCACCCGTCGAGGAAATCGAATCCTCGAACGCTCATTTTAGGCATCACCACATCGCTCAGCATCAAATCGGTACCGTCGGAATCGCGCTGACACACCTCCAGCGCCTCCCTACCGGCACTCGCTTCGTGCACAGTATACCTGTGCTCGCGGAGTATACGAATGCAGCAACTCATCAAGCCGCGGTTATCATATCAGTTTCTATGCCGAAAGGTCCGCCGGCAGAACTCGTTTTGCATTGACAACGTTCTACTGTAGCCCCAGCAATTATCCAAAGAACGCCCCTACAAAGTCTGCCTGGTTTGATCAGAAATGAGAGCAATCGATCTGCTACAGGCTATAGACGAGAACCACCCGCAGCTAAACATCGCTGAGGAGAATTCTTCGAACGCAATTGCAGAGGTCTATAAGCATCAACTCCGCCACGCGTACGGCTTGTCGGAATGGCCGACCGTGGTATCTCTACTCAGAAAAGTTGCTTTACGTTGCCTTACGAATCACACCAGAGATTTCGTGAACATGATGTAGCACGGATACCGCCTTGGCTCTGGCCCCGGCATAGTCCTCATCATCGTAGAGTTGTTTTGCAGCTTCCAGATCGGCGCTGAGCGTCTCGATGGTTTTCCTCATGGCCCGGATATCCGATCTCGGGAGGCTGTCGGTGACCCACTTTATCGAGCTCGAAGCAGCTTTCAGTTCTATCTTTGCCAAGTCGATGGCTGACCTCGCCTTGGAGATTTCCTTCTGTTTGGTAACCGACCGTGAACACGCTTCTCGAGCCGCTTCCTCGGCAGACGCCAATAGCCGTTCAACTCTTTTGTAGGATCTGAAAAGCTTGACTCTCTGTTCCTGTTCATCAACTTCGGCTTTCGCAGCTACGAGGTCCGACTGGGCCTTCTGGAGTAGCTCGGGAGCATATCGTTCCGCCTGAGCTGATCGTGCCTGTTCAATGGCTGTTGCTGCGGCACCGATTGCCACCTCCGGAGCGACGACGAAAGCGGAGATGCCGATGACTCCCGCCGCCACCACTACAAACAGCACCAATACGATGATGACCTTGATTCGTAAATTCATGATTCCCTCCTTTCGTGGTCAAACTGCCACGTTGGAAGTCTGCCTGTCGTTCTTTAACTGCAAGCGGTATGCCAACAGGCCAGGGGATGACAACGCACACCAATCTATTGAATCTCAACGTATTACGAAACTCTCGTTAGAGTGTCGTAATACGGACCTGATGTTCTCGTTCCGGCTAAGTCACACACCACGATCGGTCTAGACGGATCTGACGAATCGGGAAGGGGGACAGATCTCGAATGTACTGTGCCTTGAGAGTGGTGTCTACGTCGTCACACAGCCTTTTGCAGGGATATGACACGAAGCAGCGTTGAAGTCCGCCCGCTCGGCGGAAAGGCTAGAGTAGCTCCCTCTTGGCATCCTCTAGGTTCTCCAAATCGAACGAGACTAGAGCCAACTCCGGGCCGTCGTGCGCTGCGGTGAACATATGTGTTCGTCCCAAACGGTCTTTCCATGCTCCGGTCAAGCGCGCCGAATCGTGGACGTGCCCATGAAGGGTAAGCAGTGGCTGTCGGTCTTCTACGAACCTCCGTATCGCGATGCTTCCAACGTGGACATCCAGCGGAGCATGGTCAACTTTCATGCCATCCAGGGCCGCACGGTCAAGCTTGGTTTCGTAAGGTGGACTGTGAAAAAGGAAGATCATGTTGTCCGTCTCAGCCGAACCGGCCAACTCTTCGAGATCCTCTTTGATGGTTGCGTAGCGCATTTCCTGCGGGCTGACGGGTAACGTCCGCATTCCCTCTTCGGGAGAGACGGCACCTGGATCGACATAGCGTGACACGTCGTAGCGCTCCCAGTCTTTCAGGGGAAACGGCGTGGGCGGCACATATGAATAACCCATCACCCTGTAGCCTCCAAAAGCGTGCTCACGTTGATGCGCGTACCGCCACAAACCTGTTTCTGCTACTTCTAAGAAATCAGCCTCTTCGAACCGCAGATCGTCATTCCCGAGAATAACGAAGACTTCAGGGTAATCTTGACCGATCCGGTCTTTGAGATACTGGAATTCCTCAGCAAGGAATTCTCTCACGAAATCTGAGGGGGCATCTTCGTTTAGTGACTGAGACAACAAATAAGAAGGAAGCAGGTCGCCGCCTAGGAAGACACCTGCCGGAAGACGTGTCTCGATAACCTGGAGTAGTTTTCGGTATTTGTCGGTGGAGCCATGAAGGTCAGAAACGAAAAGACACCTTGTCACAGCGAGAATCCAATCCGTGTTCGGGACAAACGTCTCTCAAGGATTAGGAATAGTATCAACATCACCGGAAGATGTCTCGTGCCTGGAAGGCACACAACACTCGAGGCGGGATCCTTCGCAAATTCCATCTGCTGTCTTGGTGCAATTTCTTCATATCCAACACCTCTAGTCGCACTCACCCACCTGCCGAAGAAATCGCATTCCCGAACACTTATTTCTTGTTCCCATCGAGAACTTCGCGGACCTTTCGGGCCAACTCGGAAGGAACTAAAGGCTTCTGGACGAGAACAACGTCGGCATCTGCCTCATCGAATTGCTTTCTTCCTTTTTCGGTGTAACCTGACATGAGTACTACTTTGATGGCCGGGTGCATGGCGGTTACGAGACGCGAGAGCTCGATGCCACTCAGTCCAGGCATCACCACATCGCACAGTACCAATTGGATGCCGTCGGAATCACGTCGACACACCTCTAGCGCTTCCTTACCGTCACTCGCTTCGAATACAGTATACTTGTGCTCACGGAGTATGCGAACCGCTGTCCGCCTGACGAGCTCGTCGTCCTCTACCACGAGGATGTTTTCCGTTCCCCGGAAAACATCACTCGCTTCCTCACCCGCCCGTGCAAGTTGTTCATCCGTCTCTACCATGGGGAAGTAATTCTTGAAGACCGACCCTTTGTCCAGTTCGCTGTAGACCCAAATATGACCGCCGCACTGATTCACGATGCCATAGACCGTAGCTAGTCCGAGGCCGGTCCCCTTTCCCTGATCCTTGGTGGTGAAAAAGGGCTCGAATATCCGTGAGCGCGTTTCTTCATCCATGCCGCAACCGGTGTCCG
This sequence comes from uncultured Acidobacteriota bacterium, assembly GCA_963697355.1. Lineage (GTDB taxonomy): Bacteria > Acidobacteriota > Vicinamibacteria > Marinacidobacterales > DATDRI01 > CAVONV01. The sequence continues at coordinate 136,771 of CAVONV010000006.1, read as the reverse complement.
ACACCGCCAGCATCACATACGTCCCTGGCTGCACGTCATCGCGTAAACGAGCATATCCCTCGTCCAAGAAGGCATTGCTGGTCTCTATTGTCAGCTTTCCACCATTGGGCATGGCGTCACGAGCGTTGACGGCAAGGTTCAAAATCACCTGTTCGATCTGGGCCGGGTCGACGAATACTCTTCCGACGTCGGGGCCCGGAACGACAACCAGTTCGACGTCCTCACCAATCAGGCGCCGAAGCATTTTCTGAGTATCATCGAGAACTTGATTGAGGTCCACAACTCTCGGCTCCAGGACCTGTCTCCGGCTGAAGGCTAGAAGTTGGCGGGTCAAGGCTGCAGCCCGTTCTCCCGACTGCTTAATTTCGTCGATGTCCTGCCGGAGCGGACTCGAATCATCGACCGCCCGTAACAAATAATGACAGTTCGTCAAGATCACGGTCAGCAAGTTGTTGAAATCGTGCGCAACACCTCCCGCCAACTGACCGATGGCCTCCATTTTCTGCGCCTGACGAAGATCGCTCTCCAGCTTGACCATCTCTGTGACATCGTGCTTGACGGCGACGAAGTTGATAATCTTGCCCTGTTCATCTCGCACCGGCGAAATGCGGCAATCCACTTCGTAGAACGTGTCATCCTTCCTTCTATTGATGAAACGACCTTCCCAGGTCTTGCCCCCCAAAATGGTCTGCCACAACTCCTGATAAAATACCCTGTCGTGCCTTCCACTCTTGAGTATTCGGGAATTTTGGCCAATCACTTCTTCCTGCTCATAGCCTGAGATCCTCGAAAAAGCGGGATTCACATATTCGATGGCACCGCTCGTATCGGTGATGGTAATGCTCTCGGCCGCTTGTTCGATGGCGGTCATTAGAAGCCGTTGTAGGTCTTCGGTACGTTTCCGCGAAACGGTTTTTCCAAGCCGCTCCGCCACGGCATCCAGGAGCTCCCGTTCTTCGATCAGAAACGGATCTTCGCCTTCTCCATGTAACTCTTCGAGAACGCAAACATCGACCCCGCCGACCCTTTCCCGATTGATGTTGATATCGGCGCTCATTTTCAGGGGGGTCTCCTTCCACCCATCCGTTACAAATTCTCGATCGCCCAGCAGGATCCGAACAGATGTAGACGCTGGATCTTTGAACGCACCCCGAACGAGCTCAACGGCACCGCGGAGAACTTCGTCCAGCGAGACTTCGTATCGTTCCACCAAACGACCTATCCCGTAGAGACAGGCGAGCTCCTTGGCTCTTTCCGTCAACTGCGACTTCGCGGTCTCGGACTCCAGATGAGTCACGGCTAACTTTCCCGCCTGGATATTGATGAAAAACAAGACAATGAGTGCGACAGCGGTTACGATGAATAGAATGCCGGCACGAAATCCAAGAAACGCACCCCACTTCGGCTCCGTAAGAGTGCGCGCAACCACCGCCCAGTCAGCGGTGCGGAGCCACGCAAACGCGTAGCTTTTTTGCCCGCCGTCGTGTGTGTAATTACCCGTCCCTGAACGAGGAGAATTCGGCGGTATAACGACAGGCTCTTCTGCGTCACTCGAAGTTACATCCGGCAGTTGATGGTCACCCCCCCGATTCACAACCGACAGGGTAACGTCGCTTCCGTTGGCCCACGGACGGATTCCTTCGCGGATCTTACTTGGCTCCAGCGTCGTTCTGAGAACAACCACTGAGCCATCACTGATAGACTTTCTCATGGCGATGGTGATGTGCAGGCGCCGGCGAAAGCCCTGATAGATATCGGTCACGAGGTGATCAAGGTCATGATCCCGGAGCTCGGAGTACCACGCTTGACTGCTGTAGTCTCGGCCTACTAGCTCTTCATAAGGGCCAATGTAGGCTGTCTGAACTCCTTGCCCATCGATGAAACTCAGATCGACGAAGGTGTCGCTATCGGCCTTCAACCGCCTCAATCCTTCTTCCAGAAAGGTGGCTGTCGGACGAAGACGAAAGGCAGGGTCGGCCATCAGTTGGGAGAGATTCACTAACCGTTCTGACAGAAAAAGGTCCAGAACACTGGCTTGCTCTTCGGCTTTCGCCTGCAGATGAACGCGCTCGCCTTCGGCCAAGATGGTTTCGTACTGAAACAAGAAGTACACCGTCAAGACAATGAAGGGCACAACATACAAAAGGAGCATGCGGATTGCGTGAATCCGCTTCAGTCTCCAGTATCGCTCTCCACGAAGATCAAAGGCAGGTTGGGAGACGGGCGGGCTGGCATCAGAGATGTCGTTCAACTCTAGCTCCGTTCAGTATTGTCATTCATTCCAAAGACCAGGGTCAAACCATGAAAGCCTCATATTTCTCGGCCCACCCCACCGCGTCTCATGTGACTTTTTGTGCACGCTCCTCGCTGGTGATTTCTCCAGTCCTTCGGAACGCATGGCGTAGCTTCCTTCCCTCAATTCTATGTTCGGCTTCAGGAGCGAACAGTCCCCGTCCCACAAAGATGAGGATCGTCCGCAAGCTGAAGCCTCGCATTCTGAGCGCGGCCAAAACGAACGCCCAGGTTGAGCTGTTCTCGAAAGAACTCGTTCGATGGGGATGAGCCGTCAATATTCAAGAAAGTTCTGCTCGAGCGGACGGGGTGCATGCGGTTGCGGATCATCGGGTATGGTTACCTACCTACACTACACACCTGAGTCTTTAACCACCAAGCACAACCTGGTTTAAGATTGTCCAACCGGTAGCTCGATGATGAAACTCGTGCCTTCTCCCTCCCTGCTATTCACTCGAATGTGCCCGGCATGCATGTCCACGATTTGCTTCACGATCGCGAGCCCAAGCCCCGTCCCGTCCTCCGCCATTTTTTTTGCGTTAGACGCCCGAAAGAACTCGCTGAAAAGCTCAGACTGTTCCTCGGTCGGAACGCCAATTCCTGTATCTCGCACCTCGATCCGCAATTGACCCTCGTCACTGCGCTCCACTGCAAAGTCCACGCTTCCGCCGGACGGCGTGTATTTGATCGCGTTGGAAACCAGGTTCTCGAGCATTTGCTCCATCATGGCCGGGTCGCCGGTGATCCGAGGAAGCACGTCGGCAATACGCACTCGAAATTCCAGCTTCTGCCGTGACGCTTCGTCCATGAACGTCGCCCCGACACGCGCGGCTATCGACCCCACATCCACCAAGCGGCGCTCCACCACCACCGTTCCCTCGCGGTTGTGTGCAAGCATCAAGAGCTCACCGACCGTACGATTCAGCGTGTCGAGTCTTCGGTCGACACGCTTTAGATGCTCTTGCTTCTTCGCATCCAGCTCCCCCAGATAGCCTTCTTGGAGGACATGCAACATGCTCATCGTCGCCGTCAGGGGTGCGCGCATGTTGTGGGCAACTCGAAGCATGAACTGGGATCTCTCCCGCATCGAGCTCTCGACCGCCTCGTAGGCGCGCGCGTTCTCGATGGCCACCGCGATCAACTCCGCAGCTATACGAAGGAAACCCGCATCGTCGGAGCCGAAGCGGTCGGGTTTGCGGCAGTAGGCACCCAAGATGCCGATGACCCGGTCTTCGAGACGAAGGGGGGCAAAAACGACGGAACGAATACCCGCCGCCTGCAAATCCTCCAGGAGCTGAAACGTCTTGTCCTCGGCGACCTGGCCGAAGACAAGGGTCTCGCCTTCGATGATCCGCCGATTGAGAGGGCTCTTGGCCACCTCCACTGTCTTCTCCTCGGAAAATTTTCCCGGCAGACCATGGGCGGCGGCGAAACGCAACGTCCTCCCGTCTTCGCTGAGCAGTTTGACGGCCACTCCTGCAACATCCATCACCGCCGCCAATTCGGAGGTCACGACGTCCAGAATTCGGCTGAGCGTACGTTCGGATCCCACCGTACTCAGCATGGCATAGAGGCTGTTCAACTTGTCGTTGAGCGAGGCGACTTCGCCGGTCGTCTCGGCCAAATCGCGAACTCTTCGTCGCAAGCGACGCATGATGGCGGTCGTAAGAGCAGCAGTGACGAAAACCGATGCAGCAAAAAACACCAAGAGAGCCCCAACATGGGCGGAGCTCTCGTTGAAGTTGTCGGCCTCACCTCGATACGAAACCGGGTGCTGCACCAGCCAACCCATCGACTCTGCGAGGGCCAAAATCATCATCCCAACCGTGGCGATCCCCGCAAACAACCACGATTTGCCGGGCCGGAAAAGGATAGCGGCGATAATGACGTGCAGAATGAAGAAGAAGATCAAAGGGCTCGCGGCCCCTCCCGTGTAATGAATCAACAGAAACATCGAAACATAGTCGAGAGACACCTGGAGTATCGCGTAAAGGCGATCGACGGAGGCCTTCTCAGCCGACTCCTTCCCCGATCGTCGAAACAGCACCGCAAAGACAACGTTGTATAAAAGGACGAAAGCCGCTACGAGGAGGACGGGGACGACATCGACCTCGAAGCCCGTCCATCGGCCGATGAGAACTCCGAGCAGGATCGCCGGTGGAACCCACCAACGCAGCCGTACCTGCCAGGTGTCCCGCCTACCCCAAGCGCGTGGAAAGGCACGGTCATTTCCCGTGATTTGGTCCGTCAGCAGTCGAATGCGGCCCTTGGGCGGGAAATGGGCTTGCCCTATTTCCGACATGCTCCCCCGAAGTCCTCCATTTTTGGAGATTACCGGAGCTTCATTCTCAAAGTGGTGAGCAGAGTCTCTGAGTTAATCGGCTTTTGGAAGATACCGGACAGGCCCAGCTCAACGTAATCGGTGCTCGCGTGAAGACTGTCCCCTATGGAGCTCAGCATGTAAACCGGTGCCTGATTACCGAGAGCCTGTAGATCCCTGACGAAGCCGGTACCGGAGTCGACTTCCTCCATCATCAAATCGACGATGATGAGATCAGGCTTGTTTTCTTTGTATTCTCTAAGACCGTCTTCCGCGGTCTCCGCACCGACCATGTCGTAGTCGTGCTTCTCCAATATGAGACGGAACGTGTCCAGGATGTCCAGATCGTCATCCACGATTAGAATCACGGGCCTCTTTTCAGACATGACTCAACCTCATGCGGCAGAATGAATCGGCCGGCGTTTAGGGCGAGCTCTTTCCTTAAAGCGGTTCTTCGAAGAACCGGCACGATGAACTCAAGCGCCGCCTCCAAGTTTTTTCGCGCTTTCGCAGACAGCCCCTCCCCAAAGTGCCGGAATGCGTATCCCCTTATGTCGAGAACGTACCCCTCGGTTTGCGCTCCGAATATGCCACGCGCCAACGCGAGCACGGCGGCCGGTTCGATGCGGTGGGTGCGTAATCCGAGTGAGTTGTCGGGTCGAAGGCGCTCGAAACGGAAAGGCTCCGGACCGTCGAAGGTCGCGTCGACAAATATCACTGCGTCGTGGAGTGCGATACGGCCTGCGTCCTCGACGGTTAGCTGGCTTTTTATCTCGGCGGTAACACCTGCGATTTGCAGATCCTCGATGGTGTCCGTGAACCGAGGACCGAGACCGTCGTCTCGGCGGGCGGCGTTCCCATAGCCCAACACGAGGATGCAAATGTCACTCTCGTTCATCTCCGCCACTTCCTGTCTATGGTATCTCCGCCTGGGTCGACGAGATCGACGACGAGTGCCATCTTCCCCATGGCATGGGTCGCACAGGAGATACACGGGTCGTACGCCCGGATCACGACCTCGATTCGGTTCAAGAGTCCTTCCGTCAGCTCCGGCTTTCCCGAGATCTCATCCTCGGCCACTTTCATTACCGAACGGTTCATAGGCTCGTTGTTGTTCGTCGTGGCCACAATCAAGTTGGCCATGACCACCTGATCGTTATCGTCGACCCGATAGTGGTGAAAGAGGGTACCTCGCGGGGCTTCGAGAAGTCCCACTCCTTCATCACACCGCTCCCCCTGGACCACGAGATCCGTACCTCGTAAGTCCGGATCGTGCAGCAGTTCTTGGATTTTCTCCACCGCGTGCACAAGCTCGATCATGCGGGTCCAGTGATAAGCCATGGTGACGTGGCTCGGATGCCCACCATTCAGCTCGAAGAAATCCCGACGTGCCGCTTCAGCCTCCGGCGTGTCGATGAAATCGCAGGTGTTCAGGCGTGACAGAGGACCGACCCGGTACCAACCGTTTTCCGGTCCGACACCACGAATGAAGGGAAACTTGAGGTAGGACCAGGAGCGCACTTCCTCCGCGATATAGTCTTTGTACATCAATGGCGCCACCTGATCGAATATCCGGTTTCCCTCTGAATCGATGGCACAAAGATTTCCATCGTAAAGATCCATGGCGCCGTCTTCACGAACCAGAGAGAGATGGTTCGATGGAAAGGACCCGAAGTCCTTCAGTTCGTCCAGATGCCCCAGCGTGTAATCCTTGGCAATCCGGAGTGCTCCTCTAGCCCACTCCAGGATCGTTTCCATTTGCGGCAAGAGCTCATCCCGTTCTTCAACCGACAAGTTTTTATTGACACCGCCCGGTATGGCACCCGTCCCGTGTATCTTCTTACCGGCCGTGGCCTCGATGATCTCCTGACCGAACTTGCGAAGAAGCACACCCTGTTTCGCTAAGTCCGGAAACTTCGCGGCAACGCCGACGATGTTGCGAATCGTGGGCTCGGCGTCGAAGCCGAAAAGCAGGTCGGGTGATGCCAGATGGAAGAAGTGCAAGGCGTGCGACTGCAGAATCTGTCCGTAGTGCATCAGGCGGCGTATCTTCTCGGCCGTGGGTGAGAGCTCCTTGACGCCGACGATGACATCCATGGCCTTTGCAGCGGCCAGAAGGTGGCTGACGGGGCATATCCCGCACAACCGCTGGACGATCACCGGAACTTCCCAAAAGGGACGCCCCTGAATGAAGCGCTCGAAGCCGCGAAACTCGACGATGTGCATCCTAGCTTGCCGAACATGGTTCGCTTCGTCGAGCATCAAAGTCACCTTGGCGTGGCCCTCGATCCGAGTAACCGGTTCCAAGACGATCCGTTTCACATCTCCCCCTCTAGTCGTACTTGATGAGTAAATAAGGTAGTTCGACCGGCTTGCCTTCTAAGATGGCGTTCAACACTGCCCAGATGGCGTCCGCCGACGGTGGACATCCCGGCAGGTAGTGGTCGATCTCGACCACCTCGTGACAGGCATAGACCCTGTCCAACAGAAGCGGGAGCTCCACGTCGTTCGGGATGATCGCTTTGGGATTGTATGTGGTTGGAGAATGGAGATAAGCCACTTCGAGACACTCACGCAGTGGGACGAAGTTGCGCAAGGCAGGGACACCTCCCGCTACGGCGCAATCCCCTACGGAGATCAGGAGGTCGCAGTTTTCCCGGAAATCGCGCAAAACCCTGACGTTCTCCTCGTTGGCACAACCCCCTTCGATCAGGCCGAACCGACATCGTCCCGTGAACGTCTTGAGATCATTGATGGGCGATTTGTCGAACTCCACGAGCTTGATGAGATCCAATATGCGTTCGTCGATGTCGAGCAATGACATGTGACAACCGAAGCATCCCGCCAAGGATGCGGTGGCAATTTTCGGCTTACTCATATTGTGTCCTCATTCATCAGTGGCCGCGAGGCTCCGCGCCTCGCTTCCCACCCGTTTTGTGCCTTGCTCGATGTCAAACCCTATCGGGCTCGAGTCATACTTACGTCGCCCAACAGGGACCGCGTAGCCGACTCTTTTCTCGAGGAGTGCGCCTACCGGACACACACTGACGGCATCGTCCTCGACTTCGATACCGGTGTGCACCAGCACCCCGCGAGAACCCGCGGACAGCCGCTTCCCGGGACCGCGACCCACGAACCCGAGCTCGTACTTCCCGTCCTTGTCTCGGGAAGCACGAATGCACCGCGCGCAAAGTATGCAACGATTGTGATCGAGAAGGATATCGGGATGCGAAGCGTCCACCTCGCGTTTTGGGGCGAGTTGAGGGAATCGGGGTGTCAAGATCCCGAAGCGATAGGCGAGTGCCTGCAACTCGCAGTTGCCACTCTTCTCACAGAACATACAAAAGTGATTCCCCTCTACCAACAACATCTCGATGAGTTGGCGCCGAAGCTCGTTGAGGTCAGGTCGGTCATTCACCACGATCATCCCCGGTGCAACGGGAGTCGTACAGGCAGCCTGCGGCCGACCGTTGACGAGCACCGTACACACGCGGCAGCTTCCGTGGGGGACGAGATCTTTGCGGTGGCACAAGCGGGGGATATAGATTCCGGCCGCATCTGCGGCCGTTCATGATGGTCTCACCGGGATTAGCAAGAACTTCGATCCCCTCAATTGCAATCGAGACGCCCTCGCCCATCTTCAGCTCCTTCTCTCCACCAGGTCCGGTTCCCGACCGGCGATACCTTCGGCATCCTGAACAGCGGCTCGGAAATCGAATGACCGCTTTAAAGCTCCCTTCCCGCGGCTTCACGAGGCTCTCGTAAACATCGCGAAAATTCGTAAGCGTCGACAGCACCGGATTGGGAGAGGTCTGTCCGAGGCCGCAACGACTCGCGGTTTTGATAGTCTCACTGAGACTATGGAGATAATCGAGATCGCCCGGCTCGCCCTTACCGTCGAGAATCCGGTCCAGGCGCTCCTTTAAAAGCACGTTACCCACCCGGCACGGTGTGCAATAACCACAGCTCTCATGAACGAAGAAGCTCAGGAAATCCCGGGCGATCTCGACGACATTCCGGTCGGGGCCGAATACCACGAGCGAGCCACCCGTGGATAGGTCGTCGTAGCAAATCGTTCGCTCGAAGTCACTCCGGCCTATCATCTGGCCCGCGGCACCGCCGACTTGGACCGCCGAAACTTCATTCGCACCCGCGATCTTCAACACTTCCGTCAAACGCACACCAAAGGGAAACTCGTAGACTCCCGGACTGAGGCAGTCGCCCGATATGCTGAGGAGCTTCGTTCCCGACTTCGCTTCGTACCGATCTGACAGAACCAACCGGCGCCTTTTTCGAGAATACGTGCCACGCAGCAGAACGTCTCTACGTTGTTGACCGACGAGGGTTTGCCCAGGTAACCCTCTTGTGCGGGAAAGGGGGGGCGGTTCTTCGGGTCTCCCCGTTTCCCCTCGCAAGAGCTAATGAGTGCCGTTTCTTCTCCACAGACGTAGGAGCCCGCGCCCATTTGAATACGGATGTCAAAGTGAAAGCCCTTTTTGCCACAGACGTCCCGTCCGAGGAGACCGGCCCGCCTTCGTTCTTCGAGAACGTCTTCCAGGAAGCGGCGCAGATAGGTGTACTCCGCCCGCAGATACACGACTCCGCGCTCGCTGCCGATGGCGTAGCCGGCGATCGGTCATACCCTCGAACATCAGATCGGGACACTCGGTGAGAATCACACGGTCCTTGAACGTTCCCGGCTCACCCTCGTCCGCATTGCATATCACGTACTTCGGCGAACCGCTTGCAGCCCGTGTGAACTCCCACTTCATGCCCGGTCGGGAATCCCGCCCCACCCCGTCCTCGCAGACGCGCGGTTTTGACGCTCCGAATGACTTCGGCCGGGCTCATTGAAAGAGCTTTGCCCAGTGCATCACCGGACCCGTACTCGGAGAAGATCACGGGCCCCCGCAGGCGAAGGTTGTTCTTGACCATGGAACGCACCAGCGGATGCGCATTGTTACCGTCCCCGAGCTTGCGTACCAGTTTGTTGGGGTCGCCGTGATTTTTGAGACGGCGAACGATATCGCGGGCCGTATCCGACGAGAGCTCGGTCATAACGACATCGTTGATGAGGGCGGCCGGAGCTTGGTCGCTCATACCGATGCACGGCGTCCACTCGAGGGAAACAGCGGCGTCGGATGTCGTCTCACCCATGCCGATACCCAGCTCTCCACAAAACACGTCCGCCACCCGTTCGACACCCGCCAACCGGTCGACGACGTCGTTGCACAAACGTATGACGACACGCCCCTTCTGCTCGGCCGACAAAAAGGAGTAAAAGGAAACGACGCTCTGCGACCTCTACAGCGAGGTGCGCCGACCACTTTGGCAATCTCGTCGATAGCGTCATCGCTTACGTGTCCGTATCGTCCTTGAACGGCTTGCACGATATCCATCAAACGCGTTTGGTCGCGATCGTAAGTCGAACAAATCTCGCGAACCGCCTCTATCATCTCTTTCACCTTTCTATTAACCACAAAGAATCCCGCTTCCACGTGAAGTCCAATCGGCCGCCACACTCACATCTGCCACCAAACAATGCCCGGCAATGCTCCCTTTGCGCTCGAAGATAGAGTTGTTTTGGGTCTTTCCGACGTTGCCGGGCCATCGTGCGGACGACCAGTGCAATCCGCGCGCCATCGCATTGCTTTGGGTGCATCAGGCCACATCCGTCGATTGTCCACCTTGAGTCACCGATAAATAGCGCAATCCCAGCGTACCAAGGATCGACGGGATTGACTCTCGTCGTGCCGTCTTTTCGGCACAAACTGATGAGCTCATCGGTGACTTCTTCTCAACAAAAGGGGACGCAATTGGCTCGATAGTAGATACTTATTGCACCTGTGTCAATAATGAGACACAGATTGCAGACGATGGCACATCCCTTTGGAACAGAAACCAGACGAACTAGGAATCGACGCGTCCACGAGCAATTACTCGCTCGACGGTCGCAATGAGCTCGTCGGGCCGGATAGGCTTCATGAGACACGTGGCAGCCCCTAGGCGAACACACCCTTGCGTCGTCTCGGCGGTCGGAAAACCCGTAATGAGTATCACGGGGAGTTCGGGATCACTCTGGTGCGCAATCCTGAGTAGCTCGTGCCCGTTGATTCCCGGCATTCGAACATCGGAAATGAGCAAATCGAAGGCCTCGGAGTTCAACAGCGTTGCGGCATGGTCTGCATTCATCTCCTGAACGATCTCCGTGTCAGGTATCTCGCTCAATACACGGGTGCAAGCCCTCAGTACGAGCTCCTCGTCGTCTACAATGAGTATGCGTATTCTCGACATTGGGCGGAAGCCACCTACTTCCAGCCCGTCTTCTGCAACCCGCGTGCCAGTCACATTCAGGAGACAACCGTTTCAGGTTGGCTTCCCTGAGATGGGCACCTTCAAAGTTCACTCTCCGCAACAAACCGTCTTGGAGCACTGCTTTCTCGAGGTGGCTTTTTGGTAGCTCGGCGTCGTCGAGACACACCCGCGTGCCCTCTTTTCCGTTCGAGTCCAACCACAACTGGTGTGCCTGTAAGTAACCACGAAAGCTCATGCAGCTGACCTCACTGCAGTACCAGCAGAGAGATCGCCATGATACCCATTCCGGCAATGAGCCCATAGACCGATGGGTGCCCTTCCCCGTATTTCTTGGCGTTTGGAATCAGTTGGTCGAGAGAGATGAAGACCATAATCCCGGCCACCGCTGCGAAAACGATGCCCATCAAGGCGTCCGAAATAAACGGCCTGAGAATCACGTAACCTACGATCGCTCCTACGGGCTCCGACACCCCCGAAAGAAAGGAGTAGATAAAGGCTTTTTTTCGACTCCCGGTGGCATAGTACATGGGCACCGATACCGAAATCCCCTCCGGGATGTTATGGAGAGCAATAGCCACAGCGACGGGAATGCCGGAGGCTAGACTGGGAAGGGCAGCAAAGAACGTGGCAAGACCTTCGGGGAAGTTGTGGATGCCAATGGCCAGAGCGGTCAGCACGCCGACCCGTTCCAAGTGTTTCAGATCCGTATGTCCCCCCATTTCTTCGACCAAACCCGCTTCGTGCGGATTCTCGTAGGAAGGAACGAAAAAATCGATGAGTGCAGAAAGAACCATCCCCCCGAAAAACGCGGCGACCGCAATCCACGCGCCGGTCGATGGCCCGTGGCTCCGAACGAGAAAATCGTTAGCGATTGGGAACAGCTCGACGAACGACACGTAAATCATCACCCCGGCAGAGAAACCCAGGGAAGCAGCAAGAAAGGCTCGATTGGTCCGCTTGGCGAACAAGGCGATGGCGCTGCCGATACCGGTCGACAGCCCGGCGAAGGCCGTCAGGGCGAAAGCGACGAGGACGTTGTCATTCACGACCCGATATTGTTCCCTATGTTGCGAACCGGGTCCAGTTGGAAACCGAACGACTGCCGTCGGGGCGGTATTGAACGGCGTGGCGACCTAACGTAAACTATATTTGTCCCATGTTGAAAATTACGATACCTGGTTTTCGCGAGACCAACCTCACCGATCTGATACTGGACTATAACGGCACTTTGGCGCGCGACGGCGAGCTCATTATCGGAGTCGCCGATCGCCTGCACGAGCTCTCCGAAAGTCTTCGCATCCACATATTGACTGACGACACCTTCGGCAAAGCAGCGGACGAGGTCGCTGATCTTCCCTGTGAGCTCAGTGTTCTAGGCCCCGGGGACCAAGCGCAGGCAAAACTGGACTACGTCAACAAGGTAGGAGCCGCTGGGGCGGTTTCCATCGGCAACGGGAGAAACGATCGTCTGATGCTCGAAGGGTCGGTTCTCAGTATCGCCGTCATACAAACCGAAGGCGCCGCCGTCGAGACCCTAACCTCCGCCGATATCGCGGTTTCTTCCATTCTCGACGCCTTGGACCTACTAACCCACCCAAAACGCTTGATCGCGACGCTCCGGTCCTAGACTCTCTCCGCCAAGCCGACCTTGCCACGCCGAAGTCCACGAAGACGAAAGCGGGCCTCTCTCGCCGTCTCGCCGAAGCCTACACTGAAGCCAGCGGCGAAGGTGGAAGTCCGCCAGGACGAAGGCGGAGCTGTCTCGCCGTAGCCTACACGGGAGCCTTCGGCGAAGGCGGATAGTCCACCAGAGCCGGTGGCTCGAGTGTAGTGTCTTCCACCAATCGAAGCGCCGCGTCGATAACGGCATGCTGGCGCTCCGGGTCCCCCGGGGTATCAAGAGGATAGCCATGAGGAAAGGGCACAAACAACGCTCGTGGGGGGCGCACTTTCTCTGCCACCACTCTCAAAAGATTAATGATAACTGTGGTGACGCCCCTTCTCTCCAACTCCGCCGCCATCAGACTCACGGTCTGATTGCACATCGGTCAGACCGGAACCAGTAAGGCCACATCAACGCCGTCGTCTATGAAACGTTGGGCAGCCTCCGGCGCATGTTGCTTGATGAACCGTCCTGGTGCCGTGATGGAGCCCATGAGTGACAGGTGGCGCTGGTTGACGGAGCCAATCCTTCCACGCTCAACGAGCTCCCTTAGGCGGTCCAATGGAAAGGCAACGTTCCGGTCTCTCTCCATCCCGCTATGGTCGAACGATTCACTTCGGTGAGTGTCTATGAGGGTGGTGAGTTCGACGTCACCTCGAATCTCGCGGAAGCTCGGATCCCCACCGCGCATCGACTCGTCGAATCGCTCTTGATCGGTCATGACGAGCCCTGCGCTAGAAACGAGCGCTACCCGACAATCCGACAAAGGCTTTTTGAGCGGAGACCAAGGAACAGGGTCGATCCGACGCCATTTGTAAGTCTTGAGAAACAACCGTATCGAAAGAGAGAATTCGCTCAGCTTACCCACGTTCTATTTCATCCTCCGTCACGAGACATCACTACAATGCAAACGGGCTATTTTAGAGCATGTGACTTCGTTAGAGAAAGGCGACACCCGCTCCGGGGTGCCGAAAGCTAGTATGCCATCAAGCCACTTATAACGTCCGCGATCGCGGACACGTTGCCTTCGTCGGGCGCCCTACCATAGGCCTGGTGTCTCAGCTGACCGTCACGGTCGAAAATCACGACATTGGTTGCGTCGGATTGGAACTCATACGCCTTGGCAATATGGCCTTTCCAGTCCAACAGAATCCAAAATTCCTTTTCTCGTGGAAACTTCCCCTTGATCATCCCTTTCAAAAAAAAGGGAACACCTCGCATGTCAGCGTATCGCAGGAATTTGACCTCGTCGAAAGCCAACTCATCCGAGAGAGATTCCCCAATGGCCCTTTTCCATTGGTCACTGAATTCGGCGCCACCCTTGTCGCCCCCTATGATGACCAAGACGTTTCCCCGGTACTCTACATCGGTATGGACCCTGTCGAACTGGTCTTTGATCTTGAACGAGATGAGCGCAGATTCCTGCGCCACGACGGTGGTTCCAACGAGCAGAAGTGCCAGTGCCCGGAGCTTCATTGGCCAACCCCGTTCCTTTCTGCCACGCCGCGATACATGAAGGATCCAATCGGCGGTCCCTTGATGAAGAAGTTCTCGAACAGCCTCATGTCAAAACCACTGGACAAGATGATGTCGTCAATCCGCCGATTGAGGTGACAACCACCTCCCACCAGCTTCTGAATGGGAGTCAGCCAATCCTGCCACCTCGCGAGGGACTCGTCACGGGCACGACCATGTTCCATGAAATGAAAGCGACCACCGACCCTCAACACCCGTCGTACCTCTTTCATGGCCTGCATCACGTCGGGGATCGTGCACAGAGTCCAGGTCGTCACGACGTTATCAACGGATTCGTCTTCGAGCGGGAGTTCTTCACCCTGGACACCAACGAACTCCACAGGAATGCGCGTGCTGTCGAGCCGAATTTTTGCCATATCCCGCGCACCTTTGGACGGATCACATGCCAGAAGGCGCTCTACTGCCTCCGGGTAGAACGGCAAATTCAGTCCAGAGCCGAAGCCGATCTCCAGGACCGTTCCACTCAATCCGCTGAGGCAGCTTTGACGCAACCTCTCCGCCTGTCGATTGGAAAGAGTCCTTTCCACAAGGCGCGGTAGAACATATTCACGGTAGAAAGACATGAGATTGAGCTACACCGCAGGAGGAAGGAGGAGGGGAAAAAAAGACGGCGGAACTTCAGTTTGTCGGAAAGAAGACAAGATAGCGAAGCACATCATGGTCATATCCTACTTCTTCAATATAGCTCAGTTCTCCCCATTACTGGTCAACCTGACATCTTGACCCCAACGACTACTGACCGAGGTGTCGAGGTAAGCCCACACTAATGTTTTTTCGCCACAGGAGCGCAGGAAAACACCCACAATGACTCGATGCGACTCTCCCAGCAATTTCACTGTATCTCGCAGGCAGTTCGATATTTATCCTCACGTGGCGCGGCGCCAAAGTTTGGTACACCTTTTGCTCACTACACTTCTTCTGTCGACCTGTAAGCAAATTGCGACGATAACTGCCATGGACTCAAGGCCATGGGTTACGTCCAAACAAGATTGGAAACGGCTAGGTGAAAGACCGGAAAACTCCATATCGTGAGCTCGTCGAATGCTCCCAGGACATCTTCACCGTCTTGGATGCAAACGGCCAAATTCAATACGCGAGTCCGTCAGTCAAGAGTGTGCTCGACTACGATGCCCACGATCTCATCGGCAACAAGGTCTTCGATTTCATCCATCCACAAGACATCGCCAAAGTGCGGACCAGTCTCCGCCTGATGGCATCGTTTCCCCAGACGTCCGGTGTCGTCGAGTTTCGCGTCCGACACCGACGAGGCTCCTGGTGCGGCCTGGAAGCAGTCGGAAGCAACCTCCTCGACAACCCGGCGGTCGGCGGCATTGTCGCTACCTGTCGCGACATCACAGGTCGCACGAGCGAAAACCGCTACGCCTTGGCCGCCCGTGGTGCCATGGACGGCCTTTGGGACTGGAACATCGAGCGAAACGTCATAGACTTCTCCATCCGTTGGAAGGAGATGCTGGGTTGGAAAGAGGAAGATATTGGCAGAAAAGTAGAAGAGTGGTATCGACTCATCCACCCTGATGACCTCGAGCGAGTCCAGCAAGAGATTCAGAAGCACCTCAACGGAGACACCGAACACTTCGAGTGCGAGCATCGGATACTGCACCGCGACGGAAGCTACCGTTGGGTGCTTTGTCGAGCTCTGGTGTTTCGCGACGACGGCGGGAAGCCCTCGCGGATGGCCGGGTCACAATCCGACATCACGAAACGCAAGGAAACGGAGGAGCAGCTCCTCCACAATGCACTTCACGACGCTTTGACGGGGCTTCCCAACCGCTCTATGTTCATGGATCTCCTTGGGCGACTCCAGCATCGAGCCCTCCGAAGAAAGGAGACCTTTGCCGTTCTCTTCTTGGATCTGGATCGGTTCAAACTGATCAACGATAGCCTCGGCCACTCCACCGGGGACAGACTGCTCCTAGCCGTGTCGCGCCGACTCGAGTATTGCGTCCGACCCGGTGACATCGTCTCTCGTCTGGGAGGGGATGAGTTCACCGTCCTCTTGAACAGGATACAGAGCGAAGAAGATGTCACCAGCGTTGCAGAACGTATCAAAGAAGACTTACGAGCCCCTTATGAAATAGATGGAAGACGTATCTACGTTACGGCAAGCATGGGTATCGCCATAAGCTCATCCAGCTATGAATCTCCTGAGGAGGTGCTTCGTGATGCCGACATCGCGATGTACCGCGCCAAAGTCCAAGGCAGTGCGAGCTTCGCCATCTTCGATGAAACGATGCACGCTCAGGCACTGGCCAGACTCCAGTTGGAGACGGATATGCGCAAAGCGATCGAGCGAATGGAGTTCAAAGTTCATTACCAGCCGATCATCGCCGTCTCCACGAACTCTGTCATCGGATTCGAAGCGCTGTTGCGTTGGCAACATCCGAGGCGCGGCTTGCTCTCAGCCCCCGACTTCCTGCCGGTGGCTGAGGAAACGGATCTCATTCTGCCTATCGGCTGGGACGGTCTTCGAAAAACCTGCAGCCAGATAAAGCACTGGCAACGCAGCGGAGATGCAGCCCCCTCACTCGTAGTGGCGGTCAACCTATCGAACAAGCAGTTTTACTCCCCAGACCTTCTCGCGAACATCGAGAACGCATTGAGCGACAGTGGTCTCGACCCCGAACATCTGACCGTGGAGTTACCGGAAAGCGTAGTGATGGGAAACGTCGAAGAGGCCGTCACCATCCTCTCGGAACTAGGGTCACTCGGCTTGCATGTTCACATGGATGAGTTCGGAACGGGCTATTCTTCGCTGAGTTACCTGCACCGTCTCAAGATCGACTGCTTGAAGATCGACCGGCGTTTCGTGAGCGATATGAAGTCCACCGAAAGTGAGATCACGGTCCGAACGGTGCTCAACCTCGCTGAGAGTCTCCGGATGGACGTCATCGCCGTTGGCGTGGAGGATGCGATGCAGCTGGCTCAACTCAGAAAACTCAACTGCAAATATGCCCAAGGGGAGCTCTTCTCTCTGCCCTTACCCCCCGAGGCCGCGGTCAAACTCCTCAGTGCACCGCGAGATTGGGCCGCGGTTTCTTGAGACGAGCGCGCTTCGTGGATGGCGCGCCCAGTTAGAACTCAAGAACTCAAGACTCAAGAACTCAAGTACTCAAGGACCCAAGTACTCGAGCACTCAAGTAGAAATATTCCTTGACGTCCGATGCGTCTAGGTTAATAGATGTGTATCAATTCATTTTTCTCTGCAACTTTATGCATCGTTGCTCCGTCCAATATTTGAGAGTCCCATCTCATGCAAGTTCTCTATGTTCATCGACATCGGTTCAGGAGGTACTAATGATCCGCAAGTTGTTCTTACTGTGTTCGATCGCAGGTGGGATCACCACCTCCCCCATGGCCATCAGTGCCCAGGAGGACAAAACCGCGGCCGAAGCATTCAAAGAGGGTCGGGAAGCTTACAAGGAGGCCGAGACAGCGGAGGAAAAGCTCTCCATTGTGACGGGTTTTCTCGATCGCTATCCAGACAGTGACTACACCGACTATGCTCTAGGGCTCGGAGTCGATCTCTTGACGGACGACTACAAGGATCCAGTGCGTGCCGAGAAGTTAATCGATACCGTTCTCGGAAGGGTCGAAAACATCGAGGTCAAGAAACAGGTCCTGTTCCGTCTTGCCCGTCTTTACGGCAAAGCCAAAAAGATGGACCAGTTCATTTCTCTAGCCAATGATTTGACTGAGGACTTCGACCTCAAGTACTCCGACCTCAACGATCTCAGCGAAACGGCAATTGAATACGAAGCCTGGGCTCTGGCACTTCGGGTCTCCGAAGCAGCGATACCCTTGGCATCAGCCGCACAGTATCGGGCCGACTACCCTGAGATGGTATTGACCGATGAGACACTGGAGCGCCGTGGCCGGCGTCGAAAAGGCCTGACATTGTCCCAAAAAGGTTGGGCGCAAGTTCAACTCGGTATGACGGACGAGGGGATCGAAACGCTCAAAAGCGCCATCGAGCACAGCAACCTCAACTACGTAGGAATCCCCGAGACCGACGCTCAGAAGTACCTGGGTCTCGCCTTGCTCGGTCAAAACGAGTACGGCAAAGCCATCGAGCACCTCACTGCTGATGCCATTTTTGGCAACAAAGAAGATGCCCTCGAGGCATTAAAGAAGGCTTACGTCGGTAGGACCGGACGTGAGGAAGGGTTCGATGATTTCAAGTGGCACTCGAGACTCGACAATGCTCGCAAGGTCGACACCTTCACCCTCAACAATTATCAGGACAAAGCGTTCGATTTTGCAGGCCTAAAAGGCGAAGTCGTCTTATTGTCGTTTTGGAACCCTACCTGAGGTGGCTGCCTCGTGGAGTTACCACGACTCGAGCCGCTTTGGAAGAAATACGAAGATCAGGGCTTTGCCGTCGTCGCCATCGAGACCCTGAGAAACCGAGATGGTGCCGTTAAATTCATCGAAGAGAATAACTTGACCTACCACCTCGTCGAGAACGGAGAAGGTGATGAAGACGTCATCGAGAACATCTTTCATGTCAACGGGTATCCGACGTCTTACCTCATTGATCGCGAAGGACGGATCATGTACTACCACATCGGATTCGACGAGGGCGACGAGGTCAAGCTCGAAAAAGAGATCAAAAAGCTACTAATGATAGGACAAACCACTAACTAAAGATAGGGTTGCTGAATTCTTGGGTTTTTGAGTTCTTGAATTCTCACAGTGTTACTCACTGGGTAACTGTCCCCTCGGTGGACTGTCACCGTCACATTACTGACAAGTCAAAAAAAGGGGCGTCTCCAACGAGCCGCCTTTTTATTCCCTGCCGTTTGGGTTTCTGAACGAAACGCGATAGTTTCTCTTGGAGCGGTGGACACGCAAAGCCAGAGATATATCTAACCAGAGACAACCGAGGAGAGTGAAAATGAAGCATAGACACCTCCCACTGGCCCTCGCTATCGTCACCACGCTCGCAACGTTGTTACTCTCCGCGTGCAACGGATCTCGAACAGCCTCTCCTGAGGGAGAGAGCCCGCCACCAAGCTCTGTCGAAGCGGATACCGCCTTGAGCGCCAAGGAACGCCTCGGTAAGTTACTTTTCTTTGAAACAAGCCTCTCGACGCCGCCGGGACAGGCCTGCTCCGACTGCCACGACCCCTCCGTGGCCTTCGCCAACCCTGATAAGGAGCTTCCCGTCTCCCGAGGAGCCGTTTCGGGCCGCTATGGAAACCGAAACGACATGCCGGCGGCCTATTCCGCCTTCGTGCCCCCTCGTCATCGCGACCCCGAAGAGGATATTTGGGTCGGTGGACTATTTTGGGACGGCCGTGTGAACACTCTTGCGGAGCAAGCTCAGGGACCGCCTCTCAATCCTCTCGAAATGGCCAATCCCGATGTGGCAGCCATCGCCGAAACACTTCGGACCCTCGACTATTCCGAGCTCTTCACGGAGGTCTACGGCCCCGACGCCTTGTCCGACCCGGACCAGGCCTACTCCAGCATGGCCGACGCCATCGAGGCTTACGAGAAAACGTCCGAGGTGAGTCCGTTCAACTCGAAGTACGATTTCTGGCTTCGCGGTGAGGCGAAGCTCAGTGAGCAAGAATTGCGCGGGCTTGCGCTCTTCCAAGCAGAGGACAAAGGAAACTGTGCCGCTTGCCACCCGAACCAGCCCGCAGAGGACGGCTCACCTCCGCTTTTCACCGATTTCACGTATGACAACTTGGGTGTGCCCCGGAATCCTGAGAATCCTTTCTATAGCCTACCGCCAGAACTGAATCCCGACGGCCATCAATTCGTTGACCTGGGACTCGGCGTGACGGTCAACGACCCAGCCGAGAACGGCAAATTCCGCGTTCCCACACTTCGCAACGTCGCGCTCACCGGACCGTATATGCACAACGGCGTCTTCAAAACGCTGTTTCAAGTCGCGGCTTTCTACAATACGCGCGATTTGGGTGGATGGCCTGATCCCGAGGTGGAGGAAAACGTGAACAAGGAGGAGGTGGGCGATCTCGGGCTAAGCAACGAGGAACTCGAGGATCTCGTCGCCTTTCTCGAGACGCTCAGCGACGGCTGGAAAACTGATTGATGCCAAGGTGACTGTCCCTTTAGTGGACTGTCACCCTCACCTTTTTGATCACCTTGCTTGGCTTTTCAATAAGCTGGCGGGGACGGTCCACGAAGGGGACAGTCCCCGCGGCTTCTATTACTGGGGAAACGACTTGTAAGAAACGATACGCCAGTTGCCTTCTTCACGTGTCCACAGTAAGCCGAGTATGCCCGAGTTCTCGTCTTTGAACCGGAAGATGACACCCCAGTAGGTCCCGTACTGATCTCCCGTGCCCGCGGGACGATTGGGGACTTCTCCGCACACATACTGTTCCGCGAGCTCGTTGGTCATCTCGCCTACGGTGAAGTCTCTTTCATAGGGATGCGGGAGCACTCGCGTTGTCTTGTTCCAAGGGATCACTTCGTCGATGGCTTCCGTCAAGTTGTCCCGGTCACCTAGTTCGTCGACCGCTAGCTCCATCAAGTCCTTGAGCGTCTCACGAGCTTGACGGGCATCAAGGGCCTCGTCCTGTGCATCGTCATCCAAGTTCAGACAGGCGTAAGACCGGGGCGACATGAACTCCATGGCTTCTTCTACATCCCCTCGGACCAGCCAGTCTGTCAGGAATTCTTGTACCGCATCATAGATCTCGACGACCTTTACACCTCGCGCTCGATTGGCCGGCAGCGGCGTCGGTTGTTCCGGAGGCTCCGTGTACATAATGTCTCGCGGAGTCTCTTCTTCGCGATCTTTCAAGTTCCCGAAAACACCCTGCCACCAAGCAACGAACCCTCCCCAGCGTCCACTGTGCTTTTCATGATTGTCGCCTGCTCGCACGTCGGAATTGGCGGAGGTCAAATGGCCGTTGAACATGGCCTGCGGCATCTTGCTCGACCGATAATCCACGTCGATGTCCGCCCTCGTATTGTCGTCGGAAACTGAGAACTGGATGTTGGGCACTTTTCCTTCCTGCCGGAAGGAGGTGGGATAGCCCACGTGGTAGACCGTATTCTCATGGCCGAGGAAGAACTCTTTGGACTTTTCGAGAGTTTCCCTCGTGTTGGGCTCGAGAAAAACATAGAGACGGAACTGTTGATCGCCGCCTCGACCGTAGTATTGACCTGCTATCCGCTCGAGGCCTTTCACGAGGTCGATAGCCCTCCCGAGTGAATTGCCCTCCTCGTCGGTGAGAGTAGAGTTGATCAAGGCATGTGTCACCGCATCGAATGTCGTCCGCTCGGAGATGGACAGGGAGTCAAAGTACTCCTGAGGGGTCAGTGAGCGTCCCGACCTCTCGTTGTACGCTTCGGCATAGGGATCAAACAAGTCCTTTTGGACCTGCTCCAGATCGATGTAGCGACTCCTACCGGTATCCACATCCTCGGCAGCATCGGCCAGGACTTTGTTGGGCCAGTCGCGGTCGATGCCCACAATCCTCAGATCGCCCGACTCTTTGCGCATAAAAACGCTGACGGACGTTTGAGGATCTTCCGCCCAGATTTTGGACGCCAGGTAAGCTCCTTCCTCACCCGTCTCCACGATGGAAGGCACTTCGAAGGTCGTCACCTTCCCTCCAATAGGAGTATGTTTTTCGACCTCGTTGTCGAAATGAGACCACTGGACATTGTAGCTTTGAGGAGCTGACACAAAGCCGTATTTCGCTTCGAGGTTATCGAACGCCAACTCACCGTTCTCTAATCTAAAGTTATCGAGAGGAAGCACCTTCGCCAGGTAGGTTCGTCCAATCTTGTCCCGCCGTGCGATCAAGCACTGAGCGATCCATTCTTCCGCGTCCGGGTCGCTGTATTGTCCCGTCGCGACCAATGCCCGGAGCTCTTCATCCGTGAAGGCCATCACCTGCTTGGCCGCCCAATAGGTATCGTCCGGGAGTCGATTGGCGAAAGGAGCGAGCTCGTACTCCGTCGTCCATTTCTCCGGCTCGAAAATGGCATGCTCGAAACGGCCGACCGAGGAGAACTTGGGATACTTGGCGCGCATCCATCGTTGGCTGTAAAAGCCCATACCCAGCGATGTTTTTCAAGGTCTGCCCACGATCGAAAAGCAAATCGTTTCCTTCGTGGGCCTTTTTGCGACCGTCCCGTAGCGCTTCCTAATGCCGTGTAGAAATCCACGAGGTAGTGCCTTATGTAGGGAACGTCATTCTCGATCACCAAGGCATCCAGCGGTATGGAGAGCACTCATATAGGCGTTATTGAGCCAGGCGCAAAAAACGAAGAGTCCTCGCAAGTCCCGGCGGTGCTCGTGGGGTACGATGTCGTTGGGATCGTCGCTACGCGTCCCGAACACTTGAAAGGGACCGAGCAGTGCCTTCCCACGCTCCGGGAACCCGTAGTGGCGACGGCTCGATATCCTTTTTCCGGATCCCGTGCGACCTTCTTCAGAAAGTTGTCGATGTCCTCTTCGGTGAGGTCCCGGCGTTCGCCCATACTCGTGACGTCTTCACCGGCTTCCGAAGCAACGAGCTGATCCCTCTCGAAATACACGATGTAGTTTTCCAGCACGTTGTAGCCCAGGGCGTACATGATCTTCGATGCCACCATCGACGCACCCGTGGACATTTCGAGGTGGTCGGGCGGATCGAACCGAAGGAGATACAGCTGGTACTTGGAGTCCGCGATGAGAATCCCGGGGCGCACGCCGACGGCCTTCACCGTCAGCGCTTTCCACGGTTCATCCGTATGAGGTGGTCGATCGTCTCCGGTACCCCGCTTCAGTTCTTCTAGGCTCATCCGCTTCTTGCCATGACGGTTCTGGTACCAAGGCCCGTCCATGACGTCGCCAAGCGTGTTGATCCCCATACCCGGAATGACGCCGAACTCGGGATGCCGTTCCCCCGGGGCACCGAACTGAGCGCTCGCCCACTCCATAAGCTCGGAAAGCTCACGACGTTCAGCATCCATCACCGGCATCGGCGGCGGTTCCTTCTCGAAAGGATCGTCGGGATAGAACTTTTGAGCAAATAGGCTCGGAGCCGAAAGGAAGAAGACACAAGAGGCTCACACAATCAGGCTGTTCCCGAAGTTTTTGCCTCGCATGACTAGAACCTCACCTGGTAGATGTCGCTGAAGGTCCACATGAAACGAAAGCCCTCATCGCCATAAGCCATATCGACGCGCATGATCACGGCATTCGCGAGTCGCGCCCGAAAGCCGATCCCGCCGCTGTATTTGAGCGTGTGGTGATCGATCAATCGTTTACTCGGGACCACCTTGCCCCCGTCGACGAACACCGCCATGTCGAGACCGGAAAAGGCGTACCAGCGATGCTCGACACTTACGAGAATCGAGTGGTCATCGGTGTAACGGTATCGGGCAAATCCTCGAAGGTCGTCGTTACCTCCGATCGTTGGCTGGGAATAGAAAGGAACGGCGTCACCTTCCGTCGGAAATGACAGTGTCGATGCCACACGAAGTGCGATGGTCCGGGTCTTGTTGAAGTAAGGAATGTATTGCTGGAACTCGAGGTCGGTTTGTTTGAAGCTGTACTTGAAGAGCTCCCGGTCCGAATGCTGGCGAAAACGTATTCCGTAGAGGCCACCGGCCTTGGGCCCACCCTGGTAATCCCGCCAATCGTAGTAGACGAACCCTCCCCAACGGGCGAAGGTCGTGTCTTCCCCCAGGCCCGGTGCCGAGTGTAGAGTCGAAGACTCCATCGGTAGAGGGAACACAGCAGCTCTTTCCACTTCCGCGTATGGACTCCCAGGACACCGCCCGTAATACCGGCGCGGAAGTTCTTTGAAGATCTCGAAGCCGGCATTGAAATCGAAGCCGAGCGTCTCATAAAGGTAGTTCGTGCGGTCGTCGACGCTCGTTGTCATTCCCTGACCGTAGTAGTCCATTTGGGGCGAGTTCTCGTACTTGCCGTAGAAAGTTCAAGAACGTTCGGTCGCTCTGGAAGCTCTTGAAATCCAGCCGGAAGTCAGCCATCGTTGCTAGTAGCGGCGTAATCCGACCCGTCACACGCCAGTCAAGTCGGTCCCGCCAAAAATCACTTCGGCGATAGCCCACACCTATCGACATACCTTGCCCCGAGCGCATTCCTCCCATGAACGATTTGCCACCCGTTGGCACCCTTGCCGCTCTCGGTTCCGCTCAAGAGCCCCCGTTCCACGAGCTTGTTCACTTCGTCGACCAGAGGGGATTCGTGTTCCGGCCATAGTCTAGCCATCTTGTCCCGGCGGGCCTGCTCGATCTCCTCGGTTCGTGTACTCGGCTGGGAGAATGTGGGGGCGGCTGCAATCGGAAAAAGCGCTAGCGATAAGATAGTTAGCCTGATCTTACCCATCATTTTTGCAATATCCCTTCCAAGAGAAGCCCCATTCTAGTCCGTTTCAAAGAAAAGATGAAGGGTTTCTCAATTTTGCGGCCGCGGTGTAACCGTCTCATCATCAATAGCTTCCATGACAGCATCATGAAGGGCAGGGCGCACGTCGCGAATCTGGAGGTTCTCGCGCGTCGGGTGGACTCGGTTGGTGAGAAGAATGCCGAAGACCTGGCGTTGCGGATCGATCCAAATGGATGTTCCTGTAAATCCGGTGTGTCCGTATGAAGAAATGGAGAAATACTGCCCTGCAGAGCTCACTTTCGAAGGTGTGTCCCAGCCGAGAGCGCGACTGCTGTTGGGCACCCGATCCGCCCGAGCCGTGAACTGCTCGATGGTGGTTCGCCGAACGATACGCTGGGAACCATAGACTCCGCCGTTCAACATTGTTTGGGCAACGGACACAAGCAAACGTGACCACCAGGGATGCAGCGATCCACGACACCCCTCGCCTTCTCAACCTGACGTGAGCGGCGCGCGAGTGGCAGTCGTCAGTGCCCGGTAGCCTGTGAGCAGTGTTAGTCTTTTTCATTGGAAGAAGCGTAGGGTTCAGAAGCGAAGCTCAACGGCGGACGAGTAAGTATCGAAAGAGATTGACCTGTCCCGGACGAACGCTGACCGACTCTTCAATCGTCTCGTAGCCTTCTCGGTGGAGAACAAGACGATGTTCACCTTCGCGAACCTTGTTCAAATTGACGGGCGTATATCCCACATCTCGACCGTTGAGGCGGACACTGGCATAGGGCTGACAGACCACTCGCAACACTCCGAAAAGTGGAAACCTGTGTGAAAACCTGTTGTCGCGACCGTGACTCACATTGACCGTTTCTTCGAATTCATCATAATCGGGGATGACGTAACGAATGCGGTGTTCCCCCGCCGCCAACTCGTATCGCACCACCGGAGGAACGGTCCCGACCTCGATTCCGTCAACGAAAATGCTCGTTCCGGGATTTGCCGAGATGCGAACCGGGATAGGACCTGTCAGCAGAGTAGAGCTCGTCGTTTCCGGCGCGCTTCGGCTCTCGGGCTCGGCCGACGGTTGTGAAGAGGTTCCAACCTGTTCGGTCCCTTCCAAGGGTCTCGGTTCGGGTCCTTCAACTCCGAGCTCCGGTTTTCGCGGAGTGTCCCTTGATGCGAACATCCACAAGAATCCCAGTGCCGCAATGACGGCCGCACCAAAGAGTCCTCCAGCCAGCCATTTCCTTTTCTTGACCTTCGTGCGGATGGTTACCCCATGGCGTCTCGATGGACTCGGCGCGGGAGGTTCGCTCACGGCGCGGACATCGTTTTTGACAACCGAAGTTGCCCGGGCCTTGATGAATCTTGGGGTCGTTTCCCTTTCTTCGAAGTTTTGACGGAGCGAAGGAATCTCTTGGGTCTCGACTCCCAAAACCTGCGCCGTTTCCTGAAGCGCGACTGCCAGCTCTTTAGCAGAATCGTATCTAGAACCCGGATCCTTTCTCGAGACAGTTCAATATGATTTTCTCGAGAGTTTCGGGGATTCTGGCATTGAGCTCCCGGGGCGGCTGAGGTTTCTCTTGTATGTGACGGATAGCCACCTCGACCGGCGTTTCCCCGCTAAAAGGAACCTGCCTCGTGCAAAGCTCGTAGAGCACGATTCCCAATGAATAAAGAATCGCTTCGATGGTCTAGTTCTGTTTTCCCCCCGCTTACTTGCTCGGGCGACATATACCTTGGTGTCCCCATGAGCTGGCTTCCTCTGGTGAGACCCGTCAATGTCGCCAACCGTGAAATGCCAAAATCCATCAGGGTGGCTCGGCCGCCTTCATCGATGAAGATGTTTTGAGGTTTAATGTCTCGGTGGATGACACCCTTCCCGTGGGCCTCACCGAGGGCATCGCAGAGCTGAATCCCAATGTCCACTGTTTCGTTGAGTGCGATCGAGCCCCGTTCCACCAGCCAGTTTCCGAGATCGACACCCTTCAGGAGCTCCATGGTGAGGTAGTAGAAGATCTTGCCTTCTGAGATCCGTACGACCGAACTCGAAGATACGTACGATGTTGGGATGATTGATCTGTCGAGCGATCCGCACTTCGCGCTTGAACCGCTCGACGAGCTCGGGCTCCGCAACGAGCTCCGGTTTGATGACCTTCAGGGCGACGGTATCTTGGAGCTCCTCATCGGTAACAGCATAAACGTACGCCATTCCGCCGGCGCCGATCTCGCGCTCAATGCGATAGCGTTGATCGAACAAGTCGCCCGGCTTGAGTATCCACATGATTGGTAGACTTGGCCCCGGTTTCCAGGAATTCTATCACTTGCCCGGGTGCGCACGACAACCGAATGGTGGCGATGAGCCACGCAGGTGCCTGAGCAGACTGCCGACTACCATCCTTTGCCATGATTTGACATGAAACACTGTGACGGTGTACTTAAGTTCGGGGGGAATGATGCCACTGGCGCAGTTCTTTTCACTGCTCTTGATCGTCACATTGAGCTTTGGCGAAGCCCTTGCCTTTGCATCTCAAAACCGAGCTGCCGAGATCGAGACCGCTCGACGCGCCTACTGGGAGGGTCGTTTCGAAGCCGCCATTGGAGGTCTGGAGCCGCTGCTAGAGAAACTCGAGGATCCCATACTGCTAAGGGAAGCTGCCTTCCTGTTAGGTCTCAACTACTTGGCCTTGGGTGAGCAGACCAAGGGCAAAGACTACTTCGCCGAGGCCGTCATCTTTGACCCGGATTTCACCCCCGCCGATGACCTTTATTCGCCCGACATTATTAATATGTATCGCACAGTGCGAGCGCGAGCCATCGGAAAAATCAGTGTCCGATCCGTTCCATCGGGAGCAACCGTCCATATTGGAGGGCGTGCCGTTGGAAAAACACCCTACACAGGTACCACTACGACGGGAGAGCACACAATTAAAGTGGAGCTTCAAGGGTATTCCGGACAAGCTCGAAAGGTACAAGTCCTCTCAGGTGAGGCCCAAAATCTCAGCTTCGAACTGGGTCGGGAGGTTGTCGAGGCGCCGACGGAGCGCGTCGATCGGGACATGCCGGCGGAGGAGTTCCACAAAGTGAAACTCCTCGTCCAAGAGGGCGAGAAAACCGAGGAAAGAGATGCCGTTCTTCGCCTGGAAGGCGGACGACTCGTGGTCCGTGCGAAGAAGGGCGGATACGAACTGAAAAAAATCTCCTATCGTGATGTGCGTGCCGCCGAGTACTCTTACTCCAAGCATCCGCGTTGGAAAGAGGGTTTGGGCGCGGCGATCGCGGTCGGAGTCTTTGCCGCCCCCATCTTTTTTCTGAAAGGCAAGAAACACTGGCTTACGGTACAAACCGAAAATGACTACGCGGTACTCCGCCTGGACAAGAAGAGCTACGAGGTTGTCTGCCTATCATTCGAGGCCCATAGCGGGATTCCTGTCGAGCGGACCGGGGAAAAATAAATCGTTCTCGGTCTCGCTTCTCCTGATTCGATATCTCCTCAAATGGTCACTGATTTGTTCCTGGTCAAGGTAGACTGCGCTTTCAACAGGAGAGCGAGATTTGCCCAATGAAGACAGGCCGGCGCCGAAGCTGGTGCTGACCAGCGGCTGGCGAGGCGCTCGGGACTACGTCCTGGAGGTCATATCCCAAGAGATGTCCCAGGACCCAACGGCTCTGCACAACGTCTTGGTCCTCGTCCCGACCGCATCGGCGGGCCACCTGCTTCAAATCGCTGTAGAGCCTCTGCTCTTCGAGGAGCGTCAGGCCAGTCTTCTTCCCACGATATCAACGATGAGTCGTCTGCTGGCAGAGTTGACCGAACGGTCACTGGGCAACGTGCGTGTGGCCGATGCCATCCTACGCGACACCCTCATGGAGGTTTCCCTGGATGAAGCTGCCGAGGCGGGCTCAGAGCCGCCTTTTCAGCTCAGGGGCAGTCTAGCCTCCCGAGTTCTCGCCTTTTTCGATCACCTTTATCTAGCAGGTTTCCACTTGGAGGATTTCACCGCGCGCAGTCTCAAAGAGTTCGACATACCTGACGATCGGGGCGCCGAGAGGATGGCAGCCCAAACGAGATTCTTGTACGAGGGATTTCAACGTTACCGCAAGAGACTTCTAAGCCTCGAGCTCGAAGACGAACAGAGCGTTCGTGGCGCTTTGAAGGAGCGCGGCCCACTCTTTCCCTACCGACGGATTCTGGCGCTAGGCCCCTCCACTCTATGGCCGGCAGACATCTCGTTCCTGGCAAGCTCGAAAGGGATGACCGGTTTCGAGGTCGTCATACCGGAGAGTATGGCAACCACTTGGTGGACCCGTGCGCTCGAAAAGGCCGCGACCTTCGAGAGAATTCGAAAGACGACGTCAGAAAGTAACCCCCGGCTGTGGTGCCCTGCCCCGTCCGCGGACGACAAAGACACGAACGAGGCTAACGGACACCAAAGCGCCGTCGCGTGGGTAGCTCGCGATCGCGAAGAAGTCCTGTCGAGCGTGGCGCGCCTTCTCAAATACAAATCGGCAAGCGGGGAGCTGCCTCCATTGAGGCGCGTTGCTATTGCCGTCCCTTCGCCGCTCCCCTATCTCTACCTGGCCAAGAAATCCCTCGGTGACGCAGGGGTTCCCTACCAGGTCCGGGATGATTTTCCACTCGCCGCTGAGCCATACATGGCGGCTATGGACTTGGTTCTGGAATATGTCGAAAGCGACGGTAGACGGGCGCCGGCCATCGGGTTGCTACAAAGTCCATTTTTCCATTTCGGCGGTGTCGGTCCGGAAAGTGTGGCCGCTTTGGATCGCGAGCTACGAAAGAGTCGCGAGCCGGGCGGAACGAAGGTCTGGAAGCACCTCTTCAATCGGTCTCGGCGGCGCCCCATTCAAAGAGCTCTGCCGGGAATGGAGGACCGAGAGCAAACCGCCATGCCGGCGCTGGAGGCACTCGTGAAGTGCGGGCGGCAGCTTTCTATGCTCTCGGACCCGCACTCGTCCCTCACGGCCAAGGTCGAAGCGCTGCGCAAGTTCATCGACGCCTTCGGCCGTCCGTTACGAACTCTCGAGGATGTCGACCGTCACGAGCGAGCCAGAGGAGCCTTCCTTACCATTTTGGAGAAACTCTCCGATGCAGCGCGCACCATCGGAGATCCACCCGTGACGTTCCATCTTTTCAGAGAAAAGCTCCATCGAGCGATAGAGTCCCATACTTTCAGCATCCGAACGGGTGAAGGAGGGATACAAATCGTCGACAGCCGTTCCGTCAGCTTTGGTTCTTTCGACCTCATCGTTGCGGTCGGTCTCAATGAAGGTGAATGGCCAGCTCGGTCCGAGCGTAACATCTTCTACCCCCAGTGGCTTCTCAAGGATTTCGGCTGGCCTACGGACAGTGAGGCGCTTACTGCGGAGCGGGCTCGATTCATGGAGCTGCTTCGCATCCCCGACCGTTCAGTGGCCGTCTTTCGTCACCTACTCGAAGAGGAGATCCCTACCGTTCCGTCACCCTTCTTGGAGGAGGTCGATAACGCCACCAGGAAAAGTCGTGAGGAAATCGACCCGATTTTTCTCGAACGGCTGATCGTCTCTCGCACCGAAGCACTTCGCGCTCGAGCCGTTCCCATCGCAAGCCGATTTCGCCAGAAACGGAAGCCCGGCTTGATTCGGAGTAAGCTCTTCGACCCCGAGCCGGTCTCCGCTACCGCCTTCGAGCTCTATCTGAGATGTCCGTTCAAGCATTACGTGCGCTATGTCCTCCGCATCGAAGAAGAAGAGGATTTTGATGAAGGCCTCACACCCTTAGAGAGGGGTCGTATCATTCACGACATCCTCCAGGCAGGTTTCCAAGAATGGGACGCCAACGAGAACGGCCCGCGCGGGATTACCCACGAGAACTACGATGATGCATTGTCCGTCTTCATGAAAGCGGCGCTCGGCAGACTACCCGTCGAGAATCGTCACATCGAGTTGGCCCGTCTCTTCGGAGTTCCCGGTGTTACGGGAGCCATCGAGTGGTTGCTACGCCTCGAAATGGGGCGTCGTCCTCTTCACAAACGTCTATTGGAATATGGATTCAAGAATCCCTATCGATTCGAGAAGGGCCCGAACGGAGAATCACCCTGGTGGGTACAGGTCAAGGGTCGAGCCGATCGTGTCGACATCGACCCTGACGGACATCTCCACGTCTTCGATTACAAGAGCGGCAAATCCCCTGAACCCAAGCTCACAATCCAAGTTCCTCTGTATGCCCTTTGTCTTGCTCAGGAACTGAGCGCCCAGCCGGTCGAGGCGGCTTACTTGAGTCTCCGCGACATGAGACTCGTTCCGCGACAGGACTATCAAGCGGCGGCGGATAGGCTTTTGGAGATCTACCGCGACGCCCGCGAAGGCAGGTTCCCGCCCCGACCCCATCAGATTCACTTGTGCAACACCTGCGGATACGCCGGATTGTGCCGTAAAGAGATTCACGAGACGACACCGTTCACCGCCACCGCAGTGGAGGAATCTTGAGTCAGGATCTCCCCGAAGACCAACTCGACCGTGTATCGGCTGCCGATCCGCAACTGAACGTTGCGCTCGAGGCGTCGGCCGGCACGGGCAAGACTCGGGTACTGGTCGATCGCTATGTCCGTCTGATCCAAGAAGGAGCGGACCCTCGTCACATCCTGGCCATTACCTTCACCCGCAAGGCGGCCGGTGAGATGAAGGGGCGCATCATCGAAGAGCTTCGCCGGAGGCCACTGCTGTGGGGCTATGTCCGGGATAGGCTCTTCGACATTCACATTGCCACCATCGATGCGTTTTGTCTGGGATTGTTGAAAGAATTCCCTCTCGAGGCGGGCCTCGATCCCGATATCGAGCTTCTGGACGAAGTCGACACGGAGCGACTGGCTCGAGACGCAGTGGACGAGGTCCTCGCCGACACCTCTCCAGCTTCTTCGCCCGATTTGGCTTTTTTGATTTCGGTCTTTGGAGACGCCACCCTTCGTCGCGGCATGCGCGACTTCCTGAGGAGTCGACTCGTCAAGAACGAAACTCTATCTCGGTACGTCCACCGCGACATCCCCCGAGAACTGCGACTCGACAGATCGTTACGGAACGTGGCTCGCAGTCTCGAGGCAATTTTGGGTGGAAAAGAAGGCGTCAACAAGATGGTCGCCTCCAGTCCGGGCGCCTCTGACCCGCGGTCCACCGCCATTGCGTTTGCCCTTCAGCGGGTCATCGATCCCGAACGCGTCAGTTCACTGGATGTCGAACAAACGGCCGGCTATTTCTTGACACGGGAGGGCCGACCCCGTCAAAGACTCGCACTTTTTTCGAAGCGCAACTTTGGCAACCCAAAGGACTACGAGCGCCACCGCGATCTCGTTCTGGCCCGGGCTCCCGGTGTCGGTGAAGCCTATCGACGTTGGTCTACCGATCGGGATCAACTCGCGGTGCGGGAGATTTGGCGTCTGTACGACAAGGTGCTGAACCGGTTCTCTCGACTTAAGGACGCCCACCGAGGTCTCGACTTTACCGATATACTGGTTCGAGCGGTGGACTTGCTCGAAAAACGAGGCGAGTTTTCTCAAAGTCGTTTCCGATTGGAATCTCGCTACCATCACATCCTCATCGACGAGTTTCAGGACACCAACAAATTCCAGTGGCGTCTCGTCACTGCTCTCATCGACTCCTGGGGGGAGGGCGCAGGATTAGTACAAGACGCCATCCTCCGGGAGCAAGCCTCCGGTCACGGTCAAGGCCTTTTGAACGAACCCACCGTTTTCATCGTGGGCGATCGAAAACAATCCATTTACGGTTGGCGGGATGCTCGAGTCGAGATCATGGAAGATGCGGCACGACACCTCGAGCGACTGATTCCTGGGCGAGGAAGGCGCCTCCGACTCCGCCAGAGCTTCCGGGCTCACGGCAATCTCCTCGCTTTCTTGAACGATGTCTTTGCAGAGATGCCTCAGGTTCGAGACGAGTTGGAGTGGACCTTTCGCTACCGCACCGCCGACCACTTCCCTATTGGGGAGACGCGCGAAGACGAGCACCGAATGGGCTTGGTGGTTGCGCCGGAATTGGGACAAGCGGCTGCCGCTGTAGCGGACGAAATCGTACGTTTGCTCGTCGAGCAAGACTACCACCCCAAGGATATCGCCATTCTCTTCCGCAGTCGCACCCACTACCGCGAGTACGAAAAGGCCCTCACGGATCGCGGCGTTCCGACCTATGTTTATCGCGGTTTGGGTTTCTTCGACTCGCCCGAGGTTCGCGATATTCAAGCGCTGGTGCGGTTTCTTGCCGAGCCGGGCTCGGAGCTAAGGGCCGCAGAGCTCTCCCGTTCGCGCTTCATCGGGCTCACCGACACCGGCTTGGCGCTTCTTTCATCGATGCGTCCCCTTGGAGCACCCAAAGAGCCTCTCACCAGCCTACTCAGGGGCTATTGCCGAGAAACCGACCTCCCCCCGACAGGGTCGGAAGAAGACGATGCCGCGGCTCGCCGTGCTATCCGGTGGGTTCCTTCCTGGTGTCGAAGGGTCGGCATCATCCCTCCGTCCGATCTCATTCAACAAGTGTTGGAGGAAACGGACTACGCAGGGCACTTCTACGAGTCCGAGTCGGGAGCCCAAGGCTGGGAGAACTTGAAAAAGATCCTCGAGTTAGTTCGACGGGCGCAGAACAGAGGTTACCTGACCTTCGCTCGGCTTGCAGATTATCTCGAGAACGCATCCAGTGGCGACGAATCCCTCGCCGTATTGGAGGCCATCGATGCAGTGAGCCTGATGACGATTCACGCCGCCAAGGGACTCGAGTTTGACGCCGTTTTTGTCGTCAACCTCGATCAGAAGACACGCCCTGACACTTCGCTCCCGAGAATTACCGAGTTGTCCGGCGAAGCACTCGAGGTACACGCGTTGGATCGCCCCGACCTATCCGGACCGCAGCGCGCCGTGGAAGAAGAAAAGCGGCTTCTCTATGTCGCCTTGACTCGGGCACGACACTACCTCGTTCTTTCCGCCGCAAAGCTCGAAGAGATGGAAGGAAGGGCAACACTTTTTCACCTGCTGCCGGAGAGCCTTCGCCTTGTTCTGCATGCGGCTTTGACGACAAACGAGGCGGATCTTAAATGGGAACCAAGGAAAAACCGACACCAGTTGAAAGTCCTTCGTCCCCGGACGGAGCCCCGCCGCTATCGAAGCCAACAGGGCACACCTGAGCATCGTCTCGCACTCGACGCCATTCCAGACGATTCTCTCCCCCGCGTAAGCGTGAGTGCTCTCGTTCGGGAACAGACGGGTGAGGAGATCAATCCCTGGGCTCGCAACCCGATAGAGCTCGCGGTAGGTGGTGCCGTCCATCGGATGTTCGAGTACGACGTGGCCTTGCATGAACCGTTGGAGGAGATCGCACGGGGCGTTCTGCCCGACCTGCCCGGACAAGCTCCTTCGGAACGGACGCGGGCATCCCAAAAAGCAGCGGATTTGTACTCCAGGCTCCGCCGACAGCCCGAGCTCAAGACTCACATGGCGAGCGGCTGCGTGCTTCGAGAGGTTCCCTTCGTTCTACGCGGTACGGAACGGATGGTCTACGGCACCATCGACAGCCTCATTATTTCTTCCGGACGGGCCGTTGCCATTGACTTCAAAACCGGGAAATCCCGTCCCGAGCACCGGCTACAAATGGAGCTCTACCTCGAAGCCGTCCGAGTCCTTTTCCCCGGCCACGAGCCCTTGGGACTCGTCTTCTATCCCCAGGGCTCCCCCCTACGCGTCCACCCCCGTACGGACGGACCCGGCCACCCCACACAACTACCCCTTTTTTAGGGGACAGTCCCCACCTATCCCTATGCAGTACATATACTTGAAGTGGGGACTGTCCCCGACAGATTCTCTTGTTAACCCTGTGCTGGTTTGTTGCGTTTCTACTTATGAAGGCAGAATAGCCGAGGAGGTAACGTGATAAACGAAGAAACTGTCCTGATATTTGTGTCGGTCTCGACCTTTGGCTGCCTTGCGTTCTTCATCTGGATAGTGGGAGATGTCATTCGGAGATCGAAGATAGCCAAAGCTCAATCCGACATGCAGACCAAGCTGATCGACAAGTTCGGCTCCAGCCAGGAGCTTCTGGATTATATGAAAACTGAAGCCGGCCAGCGGTTCATCCAAGTCGCACCGGTCGAGGCTCCACCCCAGCGCAACCCTTACTCTCGAATCTTGAGATCGATCACCGCGGGTACGATCTTGACGTTCCTAGGCATCGGACTCCTCTCCATGAGCTCCTTGGAGGGCGGTCACGGATTCTCTGTTTTTGGTACCATCGCTTTGGCCATCGGCCTCGGCTTCTTGGTATCCGCTGGGATTTCATACTTCTTGTCGAAGTCTTGGGGCTTGTTCGAGCGCGAGTCGGCAGAATCGCGCCTAGACCGCCAATAGAAAAGCAATGGCGCAGGAATTAGCGCTATCCCTGAGGGCGGTACCCGGTGCCACCGAGCAGGCGGCGTTCAGTATGGATGAAGAGGGCTTTAGGCAATTCTACGGGCGCACAGCGCGGTCCCTTCGGGCCTATCTTTCCCGTGTCGTCGGTAACTCGACGATAGCGGACGATCTGCACCAGGAATCGTACTTTCGTTTCCTCCGTGCTGAATTACCGGAAATGGACGATAGGGGTCACAAGAACTACCTGTTTCGTATCGCCACGAATTTGGCACGTGACCATTTCCGCCGCAGCAAAAGAACCGAGAAGCCTCTTCCGGAGATTCCCGTGGGAGAGCGAACGGGTGAGAAAATCAACCTGCGCGCCGATATGTCGAGAGCCCTCGAAAAACTCAAACCGCGAGAGCGAGAGCTTCTCTGGTTGGCTTACGTGGAAGGTTCCACGCACATTGAGATTGCCGAAACCGTGGGTGTCAAGCCTGCCAGCATCAAGATGCTGCTTTTCCGCGCCAGGCAGCGTCTGGCAACCGTGCTCCGCGAGAAAGGATTCGAACCTGAAACCAGCTTGAAGGTGAGACCATGAAGAGCTGCAATCAAGAAGAAGCCGTGCAGATGGCTCTCCGCCGCGGTACGTGGGACGAACCGCTCCGCGCTCACGTCGAGGATTGCCCGGACTGCGCTGACCTCATGCTCGTCGCGCAATACCTCGAATCGGAAGCTCGGAGCGCACGTCATGAAGCCGAGAAGAACCTACCCAGCCCTGGGCTCATCTGGTGGAAAACTGAGATTCTGGCCAAACGAGTTGCGTCCGAGCGTGCCACCCGGCCTATTGCGGTGTTCGAGAAGGTAGCCTATGCCGTGGGAGCCCTAGGGTTGTTCGGATTCGTAGCTTGGAACTGGAGCACGATCGACCGCTGGTTGGCACCCCTCGAGTCGATGTGGACCCGGATGTCGTCCATGGGGGCGACTCCCCTTCTCAATCCTTTCCTGTACTTGAGCGCGGGTCTCTCGATACTCGCACTGTTGACCATTTTCGCCATTTATGTTCTG
Source organism: uncultured Acidobacteriota bacterium (assembly GCA_963697355.1). GTDB lineage: Bacteria > Acidobacteriota > Vicinamibacteria > Marinacidobacterales > DATDRI01 > CAVONV01. The sequence continues at coordinate 100,856 of CAVONV010000006.1, read as the reverse complement.
TGGGCGGAAAGCTGAATCAATAGAACCAAGTACCCAAGAACTCGAGAACTCAAGAACTCGAGAATCCAGTAACACCATGTCCCGGATACGGACCGGTTTCTGGCCACTTCTATGCACCCGAATGCACCCGACAAGCCACTTCTCGTCGGCCTTTTCAGCAGGTATAATGGAAGTATCGAAATCATCTACATTTAGGAGAAAGACAGTGCGAGCCTTCGGCCTCGGTCAAAAGGTGTGCCTCCTCCTTTCCGTCCTGCTCGTGGGCGGTGACGTCGAGGCCTCTACATCGGAAGCTGCTGAAATCCCCGAAACCGGCCAAACGGTCATCTTGTTCGTGCTCGACAACTCTGCGAGTCTTCCTCCGCTCGATCCTCTTTATCAACGCCAAACCGCTCTCGAGAAGATGTTCGAGTTTGTTGACGGTCAACCGTACAGACTCATTCTCTTTGGCGGCAAAGACGAGGTCTATGTCGATACACCCGAACGCTATCAGAACAACGGCCAATGGACGGACTTCTACTATGCCTTCGAAAAAGCCAAAGAAATCATCGAAATCTATCCTGAGGGTACTCGCTTCAAAATGATTCTCATTACCGACGGCATCATCGATCCGCAGAAAGAAGACTGGAAGGATCAAGATATCGAAGCTGGGATCGAACTGAGTGATGCGGTCGAAAAGCGTACGCTGGACCTTCTCGAGCAGATGAACGTACCCCTCTACATCATGTTGATTCAGGATCAGTCCGGATCCGTGTTCGCCCAAGAGATGGTACAGGCTGCAAACGGATCGCTGGCCAACAACCAATACGCTCAAGGGATCACGGAGTTCTTCGATGACGACGGCATTGTCCTCCGTCGTTTCATCTACTATTTGGAGCCTGAGAAGGGATTGGAGCAAATCGAGCCTATCGTCCGAAGAATTGCCAAGCCGGCGTCCGTTTCCGTGGAATTCTCCCTCGTGAGTGCGCTGCTGTTGACCGTGGGAGTCTTGATTGGGATAGGAGTGCGTTCCTTTCCCGGCCCGGGGGACAAGGAGCATGTCGACCTTCGAATCGATCAACCGCTCCACATTTCTGTGGATCGGCTTCGAAAACTCCCAACAGGTGCTCCCGCTTGGAGTCGACGTGGGCTCTCGGTGAGCGATTCGTCGAAGGATGCGTCGGCAACATTCACACTCATCGAAGGTGGACCGGCCTTTCCACCCAATGGTTTCGATATCAGTACGATGGACGAGATACCCAAGGAGCTCGTTAGGCTGCCCTTGCCCGACCTCAAGCGTCGGATGGACGAGCTTTTGAAGAGCGGCAACAAGGCGGAGATGATCGAGGCCCTGAACCTCGATTACGTCGCACCGGATTTCGACGCTTTCAAAGCTGAGAAGCTTCTCACCATGCCGGAAGCTGAACGCAGGACCAGAAACGTAATGGACTTTCTCCGGGCCAAGATCCACTTGCTTCACAATGACCCTCTTTGCGCCAAGCTCACAGAACCACGTGTGAGCTGCCTAATTTACGGAAGCAAAGGAGTCAAGCGCGAGCTTCGAGTGGGTGAACGATTTGATCTCGGACGCTATACCTACCGCATCGATAGTCTCGAGAAGGGTGGACGCAAAGACTACCGCATGACACTCTCCTACGACGGAGCCCCTTCAGCTCTGTATCTGAAGCGGATCGTTCCCGTAGCCATTCAGCAGTTGCTCCGCTTCCGGCGCAGCCACGAACGTCTGGTAGCTTAAGTCAGAACTCAAGTACTCAAGTACTCGAGTACTCGTATTACTCTCTCCACAGGGGACGGGTGAGGCAGGTCGGGCCGCCACTGCCGTTTTGACCAAACTCCGCAGCAAGGAGTACATGGATCAGTGCATCAATCCTGCGGAGTTCCTGGAGGCGCAAAGAAAGAAGATCGAAGCCGAGCGTATGCGAAAGCGCCGGGTACCGGATTCACCGGAGAAAGACATCCTGCTGTTCCTCATCGAGCATGCTCCCCTCGAAGACTAACAGCAGGACCTTCTCGCCATCGTGAGGAAGGAGAGCGACTGCTTCGCACCGCAGGGGATGACCAAGATCATGAACGATGGGTGGGGTCAGCTACTGGCACTCGAAGATCATGACCGAGCGGCAGCTCTCGGACGCCGAGGCCGTCGACTACGCCAGTCATCAACCCGGGGCGCTAGGGCTCGCCCCAGCGTGATCAACCCGTACACGTGGAGACGGTCATCGAAAGTACCCGCCGCCTCTTGGGGTTCGACGGCCAGGACCAAAAAGACAAAGAGCTGGAAGAGTCGCTCCAGTTCTAGCTTCCGAGGAAAAATTTTCGGCGGGCTAGAAGATCAGCTTCGCTCCCAAGAAGATGCGCCGGGGAGGATTAAACAGTATGCCCTCACCGAAGGCGATGCCCCCCTGGCCCGCCACCAGATCCAGGTTCCGGATGGAATCCTGGTTGTCCGTCACGTTGAAGACATCGAGGAAGATCTGTCCTCCGACCCTACCACCCTGGTTGATGTAGTACTGAACCCGCAGGTCGAGGAGACCCCAAGACGGGTTCGTGAGCGATCCCACCGCATCCGGTGCAATCCAGCGTTGCGTGATGCCGGCAAACTCGAACGGTTCGCTCGGGATCGGGATGTGAAAGCCGTAATTCGAGAACGTCCTGCTGGCGAGGGTTCCGGAGTTCCAGCGGTAGAACCCACCCAACTCGAGCCCGAAGTCGAACCGATAGGTGGCGCTTACCTTGGCGAGGTGTCGGATAGATCCCGGCTGGTCTCCAAAGTGGTTGGGAGCCCTCGGGTCTAGACGAAGCACATCCCCCGGGAGAGCCCCGATGGAGTCGGAGTTGCAGTTGCCTTGGGAGTGGCTGTAGGTGTAAGCGCCCAAAATCTGCCAATTGTCGCTGTAGCGTTTGCGGAAGGTCAGCTCCAGGCCCTGGTAATTCCGCTTCGCACCTGCCAGCGTGGCAATGACGTAATTCGAGATCGGGAAGCTCTCGTAGCCGAAGTAATCCAGACCCAGGAACAGAGAGTCCGGGTGGTCGACAGGTCCAGGATAATCCGTGGTCCCATCGTTGCGGAACGCGCAGAGCGCCAAGTCGTAGTCATCGACGATGTCCCGGGTCCGCCGCTTGGTGTAAAGGACCTCGAAGCTCATATTGGGGGCGAGCTTCGACCTCGTAACCGATTTGCAGATCTTCCGTCCAAGGCGTCCGGGTGGTGGGCGCGAAGACAGCGTCCGGCTTTTTTGCTCCGCCGCGGGTGCGAAAGGTGACCCACTGGCCGAGGGCGAAAACCTGCTCTTCTGAGATGGGGCCGCTTAGCGTGCCGGCGAAGATCGTCATGTTGGTTCGGGTGGGGTCATAGTACTTGCCGTAGTATGCGGATAGCTTTTGCTTCCCATCGCCCTTGATGTCGTAAATGGCACTTAGCCGGGGCGCAAAGGTCCAGGGAAAGGAGGAGATGCTTTCGCCGGTGGAGGCGAAGTGCTCGTACCGCTCGGTCCGGAGGCCGACGTTAAAAACCCAATTCTCTACCTGGAAGCTGTCCTGGAGGTAGAAGCTGAGGCCTTCCGACTTGAGGTCGATGGGGCCCTGCTCTACCTGGATGAACCGGTTCATGTTGATGAGGCCATGGGGATTGCCGGCGGTGCTGTCGAAGACCAGGTTGTCTGCGAGCTCGTCGGGGCTGATGGTCCCATCCCCGTCCGAGTCGAAGGCGTTGAAGAACTCATCCCGGCTGGGGCTGGCTTCGACGTAGGCGACGAATCCATTGTAGTCGCTCGCGGAGAACGGGCTGAACTCCGTGAAGGTACCCCCGCCGGTGAAATTGCCTTCGGCGAGCTCGCGGGCAGTGAGGCCCGATAGGTGGGACGGCAGAGAAGACCAAAAGCCTTCCGGGCGCAGAGCGTTGCGGAAGTTCTTGTTTTGCGCCAACTCGAAGCCGCCTTTGACTAGGTGCCGCTCGCTGTTCCACTGGAGGGCGGCTCTGAGCAAAACCGTATCCCGCTCGTCGATCCGGTCTACTCCAAAACCGCCCAATTGCTCGTCCTCGAGAGTGCGGACATCGCTCTGCCGGTATACGACCGTGTTTCTGGCTCCAGGGACGGCGGCCAAGACAGATGCTTCTCCGTTGTGCTTGGCGTAGGCGGCGTCGAAGAGCAGATCGGACCCGAACATCCTGGAGTAGGCGGCTCGGTAGTTGTTCCCACCTTGCTCCGTCCGGCGATCCCAGGCGTTGGTGATGTCGCGGTCGCGAGTGCCGCTGATGTCGGTGGGGTCGGAGAAAAATGTGAAGGCCACCGTGTCGTTCGCGCTCGGCGACCAGGTCGCCCTCCCGTACCACTGATCCTGTTGGCTCTCGACCGTCCGTAAGAGCTCCAGCGTATCCAAGGCAGCCACATCGTCTTCTCGTTGTATGCGGCGATAGCTGCCAAAAAACCAAGCCCGGTCCGACACGATCGGTCCCCCGACGGTAAAGGCGGTGTCGAATCGGGAGAAGCTTTGTTCGGGGGCGTTCTGGTCCTCCCCCACCAGGCTGGAGTTCTGGAAGAAATAATTCACCGAGCCGTGGAAGGTGTTGCTTCCGGATTTCGTGACCACGCTGGAGAGAAGACCCGGGGCACCCACGTACTCGGCCGGTATCCCCCCCGTCAGCACCTGCTGCTCTTGGATGATCTCCGTGTTCAGGTTGGAGCCATAGGTTCCGCTGACGCCGTCGGTAACATTGACGCCGTCAACGTAGTAGAAGTTGTCTTGGGACTCGCCCATCACACCCCCCCAGTCCCGGTAGTTCAATCCCGACTTGGAGGCCGGGTTGCCTCCGCCGTCGGGGGCAAGAGCAGGATTGGTGGGCAAGACGCCGGGAACGAGCTGGAGGTAGCTCTGGTAAGAACGTCCGGTGGGCAGGGATTCCGTCAGCTCCAGCGTGATGTCCTGGCTGGTCAAAGCGCTGGTCGTGTCCACGAGGGGAGTGGAAGCGATGACCGTCACTTCCTCTGCAATGCCGGCCAGGGCAAGGGTGATGCGAACCGTCGCGGTCTGACCGGCCCGAACCAGGACTGCCTCGTTCCTTGCCGGGGTGAAGCCGGCCATTTGAACGGCCACCCTATAGCGGGCGGAGGGGTCCATGGAGCGAAAGGCGGCCACACCGGCGTGATTGGTGGTCGTTTCTTTCGCCGTCACCGTGTCGGGTGCTTCGGCGCTCACCACCGCGCCGGGGAGGCGAGCACCCTGCGGATCGGTCACGATCACCACGATGGTGCCCTTGGTCACCACCTGCGGTAGGGCGGTGCTTGGGACAAAGAGCATCAGGATGGCGACAATCGACCCATGGAGTCTCATCGCTTCCTCCTTTTCCAGCCTTCACCTCTCAAGAGACGGTTTCAGCCTAAAAAGTTGCTCGCCCTGGCACCTGCATTACCTCTCAGGTATGTCCTTCCAGCCCGGGAACGGATCCAGCTCGACCTTCCAACCCTCCGCGGACTCGGGATCCCGAACGACCCGCAGGTTGGTGAGAGATTTCAGCTTGGCGATGAGGTTGTCAAGGGGCAGGGCATGAAGTGGCGGCTTCGACAGATCCGGCATCGGCCATAGGCGCAGTGTGTCGTCATCGCCCGCTGAAGCGATCCAGCGCCGGTCGGGGGAGATGGCTACAAACTGGACCGGACCCTCGTGACCCACGAGCAGATGCGGCTCTCCGCCCGACAGGTGCCCGACCCGCACGATCCCATCCGGGTCGCCGCTCGTCGCCGCCACCGTGCCGGAGGCGTCGAGGGCGAACCTACGGCGGTGCACGCGCTCCCCGAACGCTGGGAGCGCCCTTGTCCCGCCGGTGGTCAGATCGAGGATCTCCACGGACCCGAACGCCCCTGCACCTCCCCGCTGTCCTACGTGCACGAGTGCCGTCCGTCCCTCCGGGCCGAGCGCCATCGCGACGGTGTATCCCGGTTTCGTCGCAAACACGAGCTCGTGTGCGCCGCTCTCCAGGTTCCACCGGCGGATCCCGCCATCGCCGGCCGTGTAGAGCGTCGACTCATCTACAAAAGCGAGATTTAGGATTCCGCCCGCGCCCAAATCATTCGAGGAAGACACTTCCGGCAGGTCGAAGAGTCGCAGCTCGCCGGTCTCCAGATCCCACAGCCGAAGCGTCTTGGGCCCCTGGCCCCAGTTGAACGCGGTGGCGACCCGGCGTCCGCTCGGTGACACCGCGCCGTTGCTCATAACCGTGTGGTCAGAGAACCCCTCGAGCCTTTGTGGCGGCGAGCCGTCGAGCGGCACGACGTAGACGCGGCCCTCGTTGCCCACAACGAACAAAAAGCGCCCTTGCGGATCGAAGACGAGCTTCGACCAAGCAACCCTCTCCGGAAGGGTCAGCGTTTTCACTTCGCGGGACCCGCTGCCCGGGAGCGGCCAGAGGCGGAGCGTGTCAGTGATAAGAACGTTTTCAGGTGAGGAGTCCAACCAGCTCGCGGCCAGCCACCGACCGTCCGGACTGAAAGCGAGGGGTCGAGTGAGATTGGTGTAGCCGTCCACGACGCTCGGCCAAGCACCGCGCAAGGGCCAGAACGTCAGGCGATTGGTTTCTCGCGTCGAGATCACGAGCCAGTCCCCGCGGGGGTGAAAGGCGGATATGGCTCCATACCAGGAACCGCTTCGACGCAATGTGAGGGGTCGGGCTTCCGGCCAGCTGTCCAGGTCCCAGACTCGGGCCTGCCGACCCGAACCATCCGAGCCTATGGCTCCGGCTGCGTGTGCCAGCGAGCTTAGGGCCCACCGCCCGGAGGGGTCGGGGACGCGCTGCGATTCACCCTCCTGGCGGGGGATCACCTTCGCGAGCTTCGGCTCATTCTGGGAGAAGTCCCAGATCCGGATCTCTCCGGCCCGATCTAGGGAGTACACTTGTACCGGATCCCCCCACAGCGGCCAGAGACTGGCGACCTCCGTCGGGTGACGCCCGAGGAGCCGGTCGTCCCGACCGCTTCCGGCGGGGAGCGGCCGCAGGTAGACGCTGCGGCCCTTGGCGTAGAGCCAGCCCTTCCCGCTTGGCACAAACGCGTTCATCCCGCCAAACGCCGGCGCCGACCAATCCACGCGGCCCAGCTCCCGTGCATCGCCGTCCGGCAACCGCCAGGAACGGAGCCTCCAGACCTCACGACCAGGAACATCTTCTTGCGTTACGGCAAGGAGGGTGTCCGGTCCCACTTGCCAAAAGCTTAGTCCACCGAAGTCGATCGTCCGCACTCGTTCCCCCTCGGGAAACCTCCAGACGTAACAGCGGCGCGTGGGCCACCCGCCGTCACTCGTCACGAGTAGCTCATTGGAAGCCCAGGAGGCCCCGGACTCGGCGCGCGGGGACGGCTGGTGCCCGGGCAGAACGAGAGGCGGGTCTCCGCCCTCCGCCGTCCAGACCCAGGCTTCCTCCGTATTCCCGGACGCCGCGAGGCGGCTCGCATCGGGGGTGAACGTCGGCAAGCGGGCGCCGGGCTGCTCCAGCTCGAGAGCCGGCGGTGCCTCCCTAAGTAGCCGCGTCGCGAAGACCCGCGCGTCTTCGGTATCGGCCAGCTCGAGGCTCGCCGTCGTAAAGGCAAGGGCCTCGGTTGGGTCTTCCTCGTGCCGGAGCTGCGCGAGCGCCAGGAGCTTGCCTGCCTCGGCTCTGAGGGTCTCGTCCTCGCTCCGCCGCCAGAGTGAGGTCATGACGGCAGCAACGCCAACGGCGAGACTGATGACGGCAACGGTGGCGAGCCGTCTTCTTCTTCGTCGCCGTGTCGTTTTGGCGGACATGGCTGCGGCGAACGCCTCTTCTTGTGCGCTAAGCCCACCCGGGTAGCGCTCGCGCCAAAGCTGGAACTCGCGGAAGGCCGTGCCGGTCCAGAGGAGATCCTCCGAGCGGTCGTGTTGGCCCCACATCTGCGCGGCTTGCCTCAGCTCGTCTCGGAGTTGCGCTCCCTCTGCATCCTGCGTCTGCCAGCGCACGAGCCGCGGCCATCGACTGAGGAGTGACTCATGGATAATCTCGACCCGATGCTCTGCCACGTCCTCGTCTTCGACGCTTTCGTAGGTAGTCAGAAGACGTGCGTCAATGAGAGCTCGAAGGATCTCTCCGGCAGACTTTCGTTCTTCGCCTTCCGGAAACACCGAAAGAAGCTCTTCGACCTTGCGGCCGACTCTTGTTCCTTGTGCGGTCACCAGATTTCGAAAGAGCTCCCGGACGATCGGGATCTTGGGCGAGCCGATACGCTCCAGTGTGGCTTCGGCATGATGGGCCAGAGCTCCCGCCACACGACCGATCTCCTCGTAGGCTTCACGGGTTAGGAGTCCTTTGTCATAATCTCGTTTTTCCCAAAGACGCGAGGCGGCAAAGGCCAAAAGTGGAAGCGCTCCTCGTTCTTCGCTCACTTCCGACACCATCTCATCAACCAGCTTGTCGTCTTCGAATCGGTACCCGCAGGCGAGAGCCGGTTGCACCAATGCGCGGCGTAAGGAGCTTTCACTCAATGTGCCCAGAGGTGTGAGCTCGGAGAAGATCGGAGAGAGTGCTTCATGCGCCTGGCACTGAAACAGGAAGTCGTCCCGCATGGACAGAATCACGTGAACATCCGCCTCCAGAGCCAACCGTCCCAGAAGCTCGGCAAAAGCTTCTTGGATCTCGGGAGGGTTCAAGGTAAAGAGCTCTTCGAACTGATCGACGATCACTAAGGCTTGCTCGTGTTGCTTTCGCCATCGGGCCACAAGAGAAACAGCCGTCTCGCGCTCCTCGAAATGTAGCAGGTGCTCGATGGCTTCCGTATCTCCGGAAAAAAACGGCACCAGCGTTTGAGCCAGAGCTTGGAAGGGTCGGTTCCCCGGTGTACACAAGACCGCCTTCCAGGTTTCAGGAAGTGTGGGAAGAAGCCCCGCTCTTAAGAATGAGCTCTTGCCCGCTCCGGAAGGTCCAATGAGAGCGAGAAGGTGGGGTCGCTTGAGTTTCTTCCAGAGGGATTCGACCTCGAGCTCCCGCCCGAAAAAATACTCCGCATCGTCTTCGGTGAACGAAGCCAGGCCGGGATAGGGACGCTTCTCTTCGAAACCGGGAAGCTTTAGAACCACTTCTTCCAAGGCGCGGGAGAGAGCACGCGCCGAGGCATACCGTGACTCGGGCTCCCAGGAGAGAGCTTGTTGGAGCACCGGCGCCCACGGACCCTCCGGGACTTTGGGTGGCACTTCTCGCACTGCCTCGAAGAGCGCTTTTCGTGCCTTGTTGTCCCCCTCACCACCGGTCATCTCTGCCAAGACCACGCCCGCGGAAAAGACATCCGCCCGGGCATCGACCGACCCGCCCCGGGCTTGCTCTGGTGCCATGTAAGCCGGAGTGCCGGCGATCATCCCGTTCTTTCCCTCAGCAAGACCTTTCGCGACACCGAAGTCCATCACCACCACACGGCCCGAGCGGGTGACCATGACGTTTTCCGGCTTGAAATCACGATGCACGAGACCGGCTTGGTGGATGGCTTCGAGACCCGAGAGAAACTGGGACGCGATCTCCCGAGACTCTTTGAGCTCGAGTGGTCCGCGGCGGCGAAGGATATCGGCCAAGGTGGTGCCGTCGATGTACTCCATGGAGATCAGCTCTTGGCCCTCTTCGACCTCGAGGTCGAAGATGCGGCAGACGTTGGGGGAGACGACCTCGCGGGCAGACCGGACCTCGCCGCGGAGAAGCTCCCGTGCCTCTTTCTTCTCTACTAACTCGGGTCGTAAGGCTTTCAGAGCCACGTCGACCCGCAGCTTCAGGTCGAACGCCCGCCAGACCTCGCCCATGCCGCCGCGGCCCAACGCTTCGCGGATCTGGTAGCGGTCACCCAGGATCTTACCCGGCGAGGGACCCTCGCCGGCTGCCGTCGGCATCTCCTCGACACCGCGCGCCACGGTCGGTATCTCGTCCCGCACTCCGTCGCGCTCGAAGTCTACTAGGGCCAGGTTCAAAAGGCATTGAGGGCAGAGACCCTCGGTGGCAGGATCGGAGGGCAGGGGGGTCCCGCAGTCTGGACAGCGGTCATTAGCATTCCCAGTCATCCTTAGTACCGATGACGGAAAAAACGGGAAAGGTTACACCGGCCCGCCTTGAAAGGGAGTGATTACCTGCAGTAGGTGGCGTACCTCGGCGTCGACTTCTTGTGGGTCGGCTACCGTCTCGGCGATCTCTTCCCGCAACAGCTTGCCGAATCGTTGCCTCAATCGATGAACGGAGGCCTTCACGGCGCCCTCGGATGTGCCCAGCTCCTCTGCGGCCTGTCGGTAGGGTGCCTTTGGCTCTTCCCCAGTCAGATACCCTTTGAGCGACTGGAACTCTTCTTCCTTGCCCGCTTCGGAGAACTCTTCGCGGAGTTTCCCGAGCACGCGCTCAATCGTCGTCAGCGCCCATCGCCGCTCGAAGATCTCCTCGGGCGTGAGGCGGCCCACCGGCTCGAAGCGGTAACGACCCTCGGCGTCTTCCTGGTCGAGGGAGATCACCTTGGCCTGTCCGCCGCGCTTCAAAGCCTTCTCTTTGTCCCGCTGCTTGGAAAGGAAGTGCTTGACCGACACTTTCAGGAAGGTACGAAAGCGCCCTAATGAAGGATCGACATCCTTCAGGTAGTCCCTTTCGAGAAGCTCGGTGAAGTAGGCCTGCGTCAAGTCGAGAGACGACTCTGGATCATTGCCCTGGAGGCGAACGAAAGCATAGAGGGGATACCAGTAACTACCGCACAGCGTTTCGAGCGCTTGGCGAGAGATGCTGGTGGAGTCACCCTGCGCGGCGAGGACCTGGCTCCAGCTCGTCGTCGCGAACTCCCATTTCATGGGATTGCCCTCTCTCGGTGGCGGTGCGAATGGGCTCCACTAGGTCGATCTGATAAGGGATTGTAAGGGAAAGGGTTTACCGAAGCAAGCATGGGTCCCTCGACGGAGAGGGAGCTGAGAATCTCTCCGGCTCCAGTTCTTCAACACTGCAGAAATTTCTATCCGACTCCCGAAATGTGGTGCAGGGTTCCCAATCAGGTCGAAGTCGGCCCAGGAGTGACTGACCCGAGGTCATGGAAGAGCCTCGAGCGGTAAGGTAGAGTGTCTGGCCTCGTCTTTGTAGGCCTATGAAGCCCTCGGAAGGCACACGTGCAGCCGTAGGTTGTCGTGACTGTGGACGGTCTAGTTGAGCAGGTGGCTCATGAGTAGAGGAGATCGGGCCGCGGCGTGGGTGTCGGTGGATTTTCTCTGGAGATGACGGATGATCTTGTTACGCTAATCACAACCTGTCGATTTTTCGGGGAGATTTAGGATTTATCGAGAATTCTCCTTTTAGCTTTGCGGCCCCGCGCCAGCGTTGGCCTCCCAGAATCACCCCCGCCACAAGGGACGGGTGAGGCAGGTCGGGCCGCCACTGCCGTTTTGACAAAGCTCGGAACCTGAAAAAGTCTCCACCACGAAACCCTTGTCTCTCATCCGCTGATTAGTTTTGGGATTTTCTGCCAAGGCAAGCAGTCTGTTGGGGCCAAGGGCGACTACGTTACATGCCATCGTCTGCCGTTCGGAAACGTCGATTTGAATAAGCTCGAATCCCCGATCTTTCAAAAGCTCGACTGTCGGCACAGCTAGCCAAGAGAGGTCGACGAGAACGGTTTGTTCATCCAGGAGGCTCATCAGCGACATCAAATGAAGGCATGCGTCCGGCCCGGGACCGTGGGGCAAAGGTGCGATGTTAACCCCAACACCTTTGGGTCGCAGCAGACCATGGAGTTGCTCGACACCCGATTCATTGGTGCGGTAGCCTCGTCCCACAAGCAATGTGTCAGAATCCAGCCAGACGATATCACCCGCCTCCGCCGCACCAGGCGGTTCAATCGCACCCAAGACGGGAATGTGGAGGCTCTCGAAGAGCCTCGCATGCGCATCGGGCTCTCCCGCTCGGTTCATCTTTCCCATGCACATCAAGATGGCACCATACTCGGTCATCAAGGACGCATCGTGGGCATAGACGGCGTCAAGAGAAAGATCATCACCCTCAGCCAGCGAGACCACTTCAGCGCCCGACGCCTCTAGGACTGACCGTCATTTGCCGATGTTCCGCTTCCGCAACGGTCACGTTGGGAGGATGGAAGTAGCCGAGCTCCACGCCAGTTTTCCGTCCTCTGCGATTCACCCCACCCGGCCACTCGCGGTGAGCAAACCAAAACCCGCCGAAGCTCCGCCACCATCGAATGTCCACCGTAGGTTTTCATCTGTTCACGCCTGTCTGAAAATTGTGGTACTTCTACAGATCCTTCTCATAGATAACGAGTCCGTCTACTGCGTGATGCTTTTCTCATCCGTCAAGTACTTCTTCCACCATTCGAGCTCGTGGTAGTAACGATGCACCATATTCCAAGGCGTCCACCCGCCATGATAAGAATCCGGATAGCGGATGAACTTGGCTGGGACGCGTTGTTTCTTGAGGGCCGTGTACATCTGCTCCGCCTGTTCGATGGGGACACGAAAGTCCGACTCTCCGTGGATGAAGAGCGTGGGCGTGGTGACGTTACCGGCGTAACGGATGGGAGATTGTCTCCAAAGGAGCTCTCCACTCTCCGGCTTCCACGGCGGTCCATAGAACTCGCTTTCCTTGGTGCGAGGGATATCAGCCGTTCCATAGTCACTCACCCAGTTCGAGATCCCGGCCCCGGATATAGCGGCCGCAAACCGTTGGGTATGGCTAATGACCCAATCCGTCAAGAATCCTCCGTAGGAATAACCCGTGACGCCCATCCGACTTTCATCGACAGAGTAGTGACTCAAAGCATAGTCTACGCCGCCCATCACATCTTCGAAGTCGAGGTTCCCCCAACCGCCTCCCCACGTCGCATAAAGGAAGCTCTCTCCATAGCCACTCGATCCACGGGGATTGGTATAGAGAACCACATAACCTTGGGTTGCTAGAAGTTGAAAGGGAAAGGAAAAGGCATTGCCGTAAGCACCGTGGGGTCCACCGTGAATGCACAATATGAGCGGGTACTTCCGCTTCGTTGGTTCGTATCCGTCGGGCAGGATGATCCACCCCTCAATCTCCGTTCCATCTTTGCTGGGAAAAAGAATGCGTTCGGCTGGCCGAAGCGCCACATCTCTCAGGAGAGCATCGTTGAAACTCGTAAGCCTGGTCTCACTTGATCCATCAATTCCCGCGACGAAGAGCTCGCTTGGCTGGATCGGGTCCGAGATCTCGTAGGCCATCTTCTTGAAGTCAGACGTGAACGAGAATCCGGATTGAAGTCGATCTCCTTTTGTCACTTGTTGCACCCCGTCGCCCTCAGGCGACACGCGAAACAGATGAGAGTTACCGCCGGTACCGCCGCTGAAGTAAATGCTCTTTCCATCCGCACTCCAGGTGGGCGCCCCCGGACGAAGGTCCCAGCGGTTCGTAAGATTGGTCATCTCACCGCCTTCGGAAGACATGAAGAAGAGATCGACGGGAGCCCCGTGATCTTTTTTTGCGTCGATGACGAGGTCGAGACCCTCCATCCGGCGAAAAACGAGCGAGCGTCCATCGGGTGACCAAGCCGGAGAGCTGTGGTGATAACCATCTTTCGTGAGGCGTTGAGTCTGACCCTCCAGATCTACCGTCCACAAATCCGCCTGCTCGTAAGTGTGCTCGTCTCGTTGGTGGGCATCGGCAACGAAGGCGAGAGAGTTACTATCAGGCCGCCATACAGCAGCCTCGATGTCCACGCCAAGTTGTGTCAACTGTTTCGGGCTCTCCTCCCGCCCGGGCCACGATATAGAGCTCTTCCGGCGGCGTGGCTTGCGGGTCCCGGGGGTCGGGCAGATACCCGCGCCGGTCGAATCGGTAGCCCATCCAATCGAAAAGGTGCCCCTCGAACCGGCGGTGCATTTCTTTTTCGAAATCACTCGCTGGGGGCGGCTCCGGAGTCGCCTCAGCGGTCGGTGCCGTCGTCTTTGTGTAAGCGATCCATTGATTGTCCGGACTAAAAATAGGCAGGCCATCGACACCTTCGATCTGAAAGGCTTCGCCGCCCGGCCGATCCATTCGCAGGAACCAGATCGAGCTCGTTTCGTCCTCATCACTACCCGGAATCGTACGGCGAGACTGGAACGCCAGGAGCGTTCCATCGGGACTCCAGCGTGGCGAAGTCGAGTGAAACGCCGGTTGGGTCATTCGGATGGGAGACTCGGAGCCATCCGTCCGTGCGAGCCAGATCTCACTATGTCGCCGGTTGTCATCTCTTAATACGCGGGTTCGTACGACCGCCACCCACAGACCGTCGGGCGAGATGGCCGGTTGGCTCACGCTCTCCAGACGGAAGTAGTCCTCGAGTCCTACAGGTCGGTCCTGAGCCCCGAGGGGTGCGAGCAAGGCCATTGAGACGAGCCACAACATCGCGAGGGACATCCATGAAACGTCTTTACGCATGGCGACCTCCAGTCACCTCTTTTATATGGCTTTCACCCGAGCCGCAACCGCGAGAGAGTAATTCACCGGGAGCCAAGGGCTTGCACTTGCACGTGGCTTTGGGACAACCTTAGGCCCATGGAACGGAACATGGACCTCGCACGACAAATCTTGATGGAGCTGGAAAAAGAGCCCTATCGGGGCACGCCGGTTTCCATCAACATCAATGACACATCCATCGAGGATATGGTCTATCACGTCATGCTCTTGGACGAAGCGGGTCTCATCGAGGCCTTCGAGCTCGGTTTCGGTGAAATCAACTGGATGCCCATCCGACTCACCTGGGCCGGTCACGAATTTCTAGAGGCCGCGCGCGACGAGAAACGATGGAAGAAAGCGACCAAGATGATGCAGACCAAAGGCGGAGGGATCGTCTTCGAAGTTCTCAGGGATCTCTTGGTGTCGATGGTGCGCAGCAAGGTTCTGCCTGTAAAAGAGGGCTGAAGTCGCTAGCTCTTCCTGAAACGTTCGGGCTTTCGAGAGGCCAGGTACTCGCGCGGTGTGACGATCAACGTCTTTCCAACTCTCCTTCCAAAATAGCGACCGAAGTGCTGTCGGTCTCCGGTGACGAGATGACTACCAGCCCCGGCTATTGCCCCGGTCAGATGAGCCTGTCTTTTTCAGCACTATCGACTCCCTGCAGTAGGCAGGGCGGCTTTTTGTGCTATTATGAACTCCCCGACCTCGTTTCAATTGGCGAAAGAGTGACAAGCAAGGTCTGCGAGGATCCTGCCTCTTTGCCGAAAGCCATTGTAATAGATCATGCTAAACCGTAGACAAGCTTGATCGGTGAACTCGGCTAGTAATGAGGCAATTCTATGCCACCACATAGAAAAAAGATTCTCATTATAGATGGTAGTGAATCATACTCGTTTGAGATGGCGCGGTCATTGTCATATTGCAACGATTATGAAATTCATCTTCTAGTGCTAACCCCAATCCGACATTCTTTCCAGGAATGAAACGCGATATGTAACTGAAAAGGCCTTTCGACGTGGTTGAAAGAAGGTGCAGCCTTACTTTGAGTCCACGAACGAAAGTCCACAGAAAGTGAGGATGCATAAATCCGATGGGCGAGCTCCTGTCTAGGGATGTCTTGCGCTGGAACTCGTCGCGCTCGAGCTTTCCTCCCCATGCAAAGCCGGCGTCCCCAGGGAAGTTGCCTCTCCGGTTGGGCCCTGGTGCCGCGATGATTTGAGGGTTGGACGTGGATCGGGAAACTCGTATAAGCCGAGAGCGGTTCGCCCACTCTTCCGGTTGAGTTGCGATACCGCGTCACGGCTTCTTTCCCATAATCGCGTTCCGCTTCGTACTCATTGTGGACTCTACAGCGAAGCTCGATATTTTCGGGCCGGTGGTCGCCTCCACGGCCATAGGGTCGGATATGGTGGAGCTCGAGCCACTCCGTTTCTCTACATCGGCGACCGGTTGCGTCCCGGAATCGACACATGCCTTTGTCCCGCTCGTACACCGCACGCCTGACGGCAGCCGGGATGTAGCGAGAGGCGGCCGACGTGTCGGTTTCTCCGAGACCCTTCTTCGGGTTCTTCGTCTTGCCGTAACGTTTGGCCTCCAGTCTCTCAATCTTTTCGGTTACGGCTTGTTCAATCAAAACGGCGAGGTCACCGTCGGGTACGGAAGACCGCATGAGCGAACGAAGCTTTTCGAGCTTGTTCCTGAGCTCGGCACTTGCCGTGAAGCTGACCTTGAATCTCGCCGGAGCACAGTGGCTCCACCCTGGCCCGTTCGGTCGGAGCGGCCGGTGGTGGAGCGGCGACGGACGGTTGCTTCTCTTCTTGATGATCTTGTGATGAAGGTGAGCTCAGAGGTTGGTCCGGACCAACCAACTTGGATGGTTGTGGTTTGGCTTTGTCTTTCCGGTCCGGGAGCTTGCGGATGGACGGCGGAACGTCGGGTTTCGGCGAGAGCTCCGCGACCAGCTCCTCGATCTTACGCTTCGATTGATGAGTGGCTCGGGCCAAAACGGCTTCATAGTTTTCGTCCGTGAGATGGGGAGCCAACTTGTCGATGCCGCTCAAGTGTAGACGCCCGTCGGCAAGCATCTCGATAAGGAGTGGATACCTACGCGACGCACGGGCTACTCTCATTCGGAGAAGGGCTTCGTACTCCGACATGTGGAGAACGTTGGTAGCGTAGGAAAACAGACTCGAAGCGTAGGGTACATAGAGTCGGCGCGCGTCCACTTCGGCGAGGTGGGCGATGAGCTCAGCCTCGACGTTCCTCGAGCTTGCTAGAAGCTCCGACAAACGGCGGAGAAGGTCACTATCGGAAATGGATTGGAGATGGAGTTCATTTCTCATATCTGTAATATAAGCATCGAACATTTTTCTGCCGGAATCGGCGTCTGTTGTAGGTTTCGAGCCTCAGACGACTGCGAAATCATCCTGTTCATCGAAAGGGTAGCATCAGGCTTCCACGGTTCACTCAGATGCATTCTCCCTTCACTCGAGGCTCTTTTCTCAAAGTGCTCTCCGATCTTGTCAAGTCTTTTTTTTGAATTTTCTTTCGTGGGTAGAAATGACGTGCGGGTTTTGGCGATGAGCTGCAGATTTTGGGCCCCGACGTGCGGATTTTGGCAATGACGTGCAGATGTATACCTTCTTGTTCCGGGTCTCTTTGGCCGTTCGAATCCCGCGAAGAAGCGTCGCCACGCTTTGCCTGTAGACGGTGGCGGTGAATACAGATGGCGTGAGGGTCTCGACCGATCTGCAAGTCGAGCGGGCCTCTCGTGTTCTTTTGTCGGATTAAGGTTATTAGACAGTTATTCGTGCGATAACGTGAATTCTGTTCTCGTTTTTGCATGATGATATCAAGCGGCCACCTTTTTCGATTTGGAGCGGCGATATCTCTAAGTACTCGCCTTGTCAAGGTATAGATGCCGCGACAGGTGTCGAAAAAGCCTTTGACCCGCTCGGGTTGATCAAACGGTGGAATAAAGGCATGCAGAAGGATGCGGTCAAAGCAACCGTAGTGGAGAAAGCTATTCTGGCTCCTGACTCCTGACTCCTGACTCCGACTCGACTCCTGACTCCGGCAAGGGCGACGCCTCAATATCGGGATGTCAAGGGCGGAGCCCCTTGCCTAGTTAGTCAATCAACGAACTTCGCAAACCCCCGCTTGGCTGGATTTCGGGATCATACGCACAACAACCGAGCAATTAGAGATGTGCTTTGTTGGAACCTTTCGTAGCACAGGCTGTGCAAATCTCTGATCACGCAATCACTCAGAGCTCAATTCGAGGCCTTTCTCCACGCCTCGATGAAATCAACGGCAGCTTGGACCGTTCGTTCGGTTCTTTTCCGACCTCTTTCCACCGTCGCATTGTTGGGATCACCTGAAGTGAAAACACCGATATTGGACATTTCCCGGGAGCTGGCCTTCTTTCCGGAAGCTTTCGGACGAAACAAGTTAGCCCACTGCACGAGCTCTAAATTGCGCTCCCCGCTCTCTTGGATCTTATTGACGATGGGAGGAAAAGTTAGAACGGGCTTTTCCGCCCGGGACATGTCGACGAGGCTCGGCGTCATGTAGAGCATATAGGACGTTTCCCCCTCCCCAGCGTGCCAGTCGTAGGGAATAGGCGGTTCCGAGTCTTCTTCTTCGGGGAGGGCGAGATCGTTCAGAAAGACGGCGGTTGCCGGCGTGGTCTGGTTGATCTTCTGGATGACGTTGGCGACCGACGTCGTGTTTCCACCATGCCCGTTGTAGATCATAATTTTGGTAAACCCATGATGGATCAGACTTTTTGCCACGTCGAAAACGACGGCCTCGAACGTCTCCGGCCTCAAGGTCAGCGTTCCTGGAAAGCCCATGTGATGTTCAGAAAGGCCGGCAAAGACCGCAGGAGCCACGAGAACGTCAGTCTTCTGCGCGATCAATTTGCTGGCCTCGATGGCTCCGTAGGTATCCGTGCCCAACGGCAAATGCTTTCCATGCTGCTCGATGGACCCTACCGGGATGATGACCATGTCCGTTCTCTCGAGCGCCTCTTCGACCTCCTTCCAACTCATGTGCGGGAGGTAGTTCTTGATTTTGGCTTCTTTGAAGAGAGGATTCGTTTCGCTCGTTTGCCCAAGTCCGATAGTGCTGATGGCAGAAATCAGCACACACACTACAACAGTCAGTACAGTTGGTCGATACATGGCCATGCCTCCTTAAGGTTAGAAAACAAGACAATGCCGGTTGGAACGCAAGGGTTTGGGTCTCATTGACAAACGGATGATACGGTCTGTTCGAGTGGAGAACAACTCCGGACCGGTTTTTGGGTGGCGAGGTTCCATGACATGATACTGCCTCACGTCGCTTGGTCCAGATGGTTCGTGAAGAGAAGGAGGCCTCCAAAATGCGAAGACCCGTTTTCGTCGCCATGTCTTTCACGTTGTCGACCGCACTTGCATTCATCTGTTGTGCTCCTCCACCAGAAGAAGCCAAACCGATAACAACCAGCACAAGCTATGAAGAACTGGTCACGCTTTTCCAGGAGTTCCGTGAGCTCCAGAGCCCTACGGTCACGGACGGCGTTCCCGACTACACTCATGAAGCCATGGAGCGACAACGTGACGAGCTCGTGGACTATCAACGTCGGCTTGCCGCCTTCGATGTGAGCGGCTGGCGGGTATCCCAACAGGTCGACTACCACATTGTTCGGGCCGAGATGAACGGCCTCGAATTCGACCACCGCGTCATTCGGCCTTGGGCGCGGGACCCGTGTTTCTACGTCGTCGTTCACACCGGCCCTACGGATGTGCCCGCAAGAGAAGGGCCCGTGATTCTGGGAACACTTCTTCTCTATACATACGAATTCCCGCTTTCCGCCGACGCCCTCCCCGAGTTCCGGACAAAGCTGGCGGCGATTCCGAAGTTGCTGGAACAAGCCAAAGGCAACTTGACCGAAGACGCGAAAGATCTTTGGTATCTAGGGATCCGCGTGAAGGAGCAGGAAAGCACGATTCTAACAAACCTGGCGACACAACTCGCAGACCATCACGCGGACTTAGTACCGCTCGCCGATCAGGCCAAAGTTGCCGTGGACGATTTCCGTGCCTGGCTCGAGGAAAAACACGAGAACATGACAGCAAGCTCTGGCATCGGTGTCGACAACTACAATTGGTACATGAAAAACGTCCATCTCCTACCCTACACCTGGGAAGATCAGCTCGTGCTGATGAAACGCGAGCTCCATCGATCTTGGGCACAGCTCAAGCTAACGGAAGCCAACAATCGAGGACTTCCCGAGCTCGAGCCTCCGGCTACCGAAGAGGAGATGAGGCAACGTTTCAACAAAGCCGTCGACGACATCATGGCGTTCATCCAAGACAAGGAAGTCTTCACGGTTCCCGACTACATGACGGACACACTCCGTTCTCACGGTGGTGGTTTCACTCCTCCGGACAGGACGCGTGATTTTTTCTCGCAAGTCGACCACATGGACTCCCTTCCCATGCGCACCCACGGCACCCACTGGTTTGACCTGGCGCGCATGGAGCGCGAGCCCCACCCAAGTCCCATTCGCCGTGTTCCCCTTCTCTACAACATCTGGGACTCCCGAGCCGAGGGACTCGCCACGGGATTCGAAGAGATGTCAATGGTCGCCGGGTTGTTCGACGACAACCCCAGGGCGAAAGAGCTCATCTACATTTTGCTGGCCTTCCGTTGCGCAAGAGGCATGGGAGATTTCATGATGCACGCCAACGAATGGACGCTCCAAGAGGCCGTGAATTTCGGTGTCGAGTGGACGCCACGAGGCTGGACGCCGGCAGACGGCCGCACGATTTGGTTCGACGAGCAGCTCTATCTCCAACAGCCCGGCTATGGGACCAGCTACGTCATCGGTAAGATCCACCTCGAGAAACTCATCGCGGACCGAGCTCAACAGACCGGACCGGAGTTCACCCTCAAGAAGTTCATGGATGATTTCCATGCAGCAGGCATGATCCCAACCTCACTCATTCGCTGGGAGATGACCGGCCGGGAGGATGAGATCAGCGCGTTGTGGTAGGCGGACCGAAACTCTCCCAAGCCCAGGCACTATGCGCTGTGCAGGCACCCGCTTGCCGGCGCTCGCCGTCATGGCGCGCCTCGTAGAGATCAGCATCCAGTCACCAGACTCCTCGAGCGATGCCGTGAAGAGGTCGCGTGCATCGCTCTTGACAGAGGGGATGCTCCCAAACCTGACGTAGAGATCGATGCGTATGACGGCAAAACTCGACAAGCCGTACCGACAAAACGTTTGGGTCTACGCCGCGAATCAGGCGATCGCGCTTCCTATTTCGTCGCCCCCCTTCGTCATCTTCCGCGAACAGCGGAGGACGCGCGAGCTCTGCAGGGACAAACGTGGAGATGCGTTGAGAGAGGCACTCCCCGGACTTCCAGATCGTTGGGTCCAGACGATCGCCTTCATCGGGAACCACCGCGAACGTTTCACGGCGATCCCGTCGATGGCGCCCTGGCTTCCGCCCTACGAGCTCTAGGCCGCGACGACAGGCGTCGAAATCGTTCAAGGTGGGCCGTGGGTGGACCTCTTCACGTCGCGTCGAATCCGACCTTGTCGCGCACATCGGCGAGGTAGAGCACCGTCGACTCTTTGTCCGCTACGCTTCGTCGATGTTTGTTTACGCGACACAGGTGTTGGGGTTGTCCGAGCTGATTTCTCCTGTTCGGTGTCCTTCTACACCAACTGAACTGATTTCACGATTGAAGTCATTCCTGAGTGATCTGCTTCCGTCGGCAATCTGTGGTGAGATAAGCTTCTAGGCCTTCTCTTCATCTTTGCGTCGGGAACGCCGGCCGCGGCGAGACTGCCGTTCCGTGAGTTTGCGGTCGGCGAAGGCGGCGATTTCTACAACCGACTCGAGCGGACCATCGAGGCGCGGATCCTGGCTGCTCCGCAGCACGACTTCTTTCGCGAACAGCAGGACGAGATACCGAAGCTTGAGAGCAGGGCGTTTGGCGTTTGCTTTGTAGTCGGGATGAGCGGTGTTCACTTGCCAACGTCCGTCAGAGATGCGGGAGCGCCAGGGTGCTCCGGGTTGGTCCAATAACTCAGGCTCGGGAATGCCTTCATCTGAAGGTCCAGCAGGAAGTGACGTCACGATCTCGACCGGAGCGACCGCCGACGCTTGGTGTTCACCCGATGTCACCAGAACGGAGATGATCCCTTCGGTGGGCTCACCCGCAGCGGTGAACAGAATCTGCTCCGTTTTCCCTTGAATCTGAGAGAGCGCCCCGATCCGACCCCACAGCTCCCACTTGAATTCCATTTCCATGGCAGCCGCACGGATGACGCGTCCGTCGACCGTCATAGCCTCCGCTCGCACCGGTTTGGAGCCTCGACACTCCACACGAACCGGGTTGGGTACGATACGAACACTCGCTAGGGGACCCGGTGGAAAAAGCTCAGCCATTGGAGGAGAGCGGTCGGTGGACGACGATTCATCGGAAGTCGTCGGGCTCGGCCCCGCTGCCTGGTCCGTGTCTTCCTCCAGGCGGCCTGGACCGCCAGCAGCAACACGCCGGGTCTGCGCAGGCAACATCGTGTATCGCGGACGCTGACGATAGAAGTCTCGAAAGGCTCGCTGGAGGTCTCGGATCAAGCTGCGATCCAATTTCTCGGCTCGTTCCCGTTCGCGCGCTTCGAGCAACTCATTGAGCCCCGGCTCGACCGTGAGCAGTGCGTCGGAAAAAGCTCCGGCTGCCTCATCGGGAACGACGCCTCGACGACTTCCCGGTGCCACGCGGAGTCCCGGGAAATCGACCAATCCGGTCAGCCGACGATCTGTCCAGGGAGGACGATCCAGCCCCAATGCAGCAAGCTCCTCGAAACGTTCAGCGACCAACGTACCGGCGGCATAAAGGCTAATGCCGTGTTTTTCCTCGCTATTGGGGTCCTCCCCAGTGAGGTAGATCTCTACCCGGATGGGAGGATAGCCGGGGATCTCGACGGGACCGACACCATCCAGACGTTCCCCCAAGAAAAGCGGCGGTCTCACCGCAACGAACTTGGGTGACCGCCCACGCGCCATGCGATCCTCCACGACCAAATCGACGTCCCGCGCCAGCAGTTGACCGCGCAACTCCGAAGCTAGAAAGTCGGATGCTCGGCGGGCGACTAGGGAACTCTGAGCTTCACGACGAAGTCCTGCTACGACGATTTCCGTCCACCGTTCGTCGAGAGCCAATCGACCGGGGAGCGGCTCGATGAGATAGTCCGGTCGGTCACGGTGGAGAACCAGACGATGTGGCTTGTGCCCCGGCACTGACGTGCGCATCTCGAGCATATCCCCAAGGCTCCAGAAACCCAGAAGACCGATCCCATACTGACCTTGGGTCATCAGCTCCAAACGTTCCTGCGGCGAAAGCGCGCGTTTTCGACTGTGGCCTATGTGCGTAGCGATATAGCGCAGCGCGTCGGGTCGATCCAGCTCCGGAATCACCCCCTCCCCGTCATCCAAGATCTTGAGGCACGGTAGACGGTTCTCGCGAAGGCGAGTGATGTGGATACGATGGGCGCCCGCATCCAAGCTGTTCTGGACTAACTCTGCCAACGCCTTGCGGGGATCGGGCTGGCTCAGAGCCAACCATCGGATGAGCTCAAAAGGATCATGGACCCGAAGACGTCCCTTTTCGCCTTGTTCCGAGCCTTTGCGGCGCGAACGACGCGGGCGATTTCGTGGTGTGGTCGAATCAGGCACGCCAACGACCTACCACAGCCACCTTGATAATTCGGCTATGGTGTTGACAGCAGCAGCCGATTCTTCGACTAACATTTCTTTTTCTGCCCGATTTACTGTCACTTTCCGGGTCATGTGAGCACGGTGAGCCCTAGCTCCTTGAAATCTCTATCGAAGGACAGGCAAGGCATGTGCTCTAAAAGCGTCGATACAACAACAAAGGAAACTGCATCGCAGAAGGACAAACGATGATCGCGCCCATATAGCTCGAATACTTTCTCGGCCTCGGAGCGCACGCCGTCGCCATAGTCCAATATCTGTAGTGCCGGCTTGACCTCTTTCAGAAAAGCCATCGCCGATGCGTAGCTGTTTCTATAGCGGAGCAACGTTACCGTCTCACTAATGATGTCCCAAGTGCAGTGGAAAGCGGTAGCTGAAGCGACCGCCCTTTCGATGAGGTTGCCGGCTTTCTCATGGTTCGAATCCGAAGCATCCAAACAGGCATAGAAAAACGACGTATCGCAGAAAACTCTCGGCGGCAGAGTCGATTCCATCACCTCTTATTTGTCCACATAGAGGTGTTCTTTGACGCGAGACGATATGTCTTTTGTTCGGCCGCGCTGTTTTGGAATTTTTTTCATCAATTTCTGAAGCTTCGAGGCAGCAGCGCCGGGCTCAGGCTCAGGAGACGCGGCTCGGAGCTCCGCCACGACCTGATCATGTACCGTTATCAAGACGCCCGCCCCACCCTCCTTGCGCACCTTACGTACGAGCTCGGGGAGTCGGCGCCGGGCATCACTGATGGATACTTTCATCCTTCGACCTCACCCATATTGTACACTATCGTACAACAATGTACATAATAGCCGCGGGCCTTAGTTCTCCACTTTGACGGACATCGCGTCTCGACCCGCCGTAGGCGCGGAAGCGCTCACGGTCACCTGGAAGGGAGCCTTCGCACGGATCATCCACGTTGCTTTTGCCGGCTTCGAGGGCCGCCCGTCCAGATGGCCCAGCGAAATCTCGGACTCGGAACCGAGCACTTCGACACCGCTTCCCGCGATCATCGCCTTGACGGGCTCCGCACGCTTCAGCTTAACGGCCGCTTCAGTCGATGTCGGGATGTAACCGAGATTCTCGACTTCAGCAATCACCTTGTAGATACCGTCACCGAGAGGCTCTGCTGTGACGTCCTTCACGTCGATTCGCGGCATCACCTTGGCCATCACCATGTTGAACTTGTACTGTCGCTCCGATTCTTCTTCTAGATACTTCCCCGGCGGAGGACTGCTCGTGGTGAACTTCTTCCAGCCACCGATCTCGACCTCACCGAGCTGGGGATGCTCAAACGGTGTCCAGTTGATGAAAAGCTCGCCCCCAAAGTGCTTGTCGTTCCAATCGAGGCGCTCGAACTCGCTGATCTTCCCATCCTCATCGAGGTCGTTGTCGAAGGCGCAGCGCCACTGCTCGGAAGCGTAGGAGATGATACCCAGGGCTTCGTAGGTGAACTCGATAGTTCCACCGTAGGCATGATAGGCCGAAGGATGGCCTCCATCCCCCATGGGGTTGACGGCCTCTTTCAGAATCGCCGCCGCATGTCGCCCACCCTCCTCGTCCGAAGGCCCGCGTGGATCACCACCCAATGAGCCGTCGGGCTTTCGCCAAGTCTGGCCGGGTTTCGTATCGGGCTTACCCGGCGGTACGCGCCAGTCGTAAACAGACGTCGCCAGCCAGTAGCCGGTCTCGTCGAGAATCATTGCCGCAATGACTTTGAGCTTCTCCAAATCTTTGGAAGGAATCTTGGCGTCGCTATGAGCGGTGGACGGGCGAAGGACCACGCCACCTGAAGAGTGATGATTGATATAGCCCGCGATATTTCGATGGGTCTCGATAAACTCCACCTCCTTTCGGACTTCCTGCACGTACATGGGATAGGGGCCTGCACCTCTTTGGATGGACTCGGGCATCCAGTTGCCGGGATAGTTCCTGTTCGGATCGACCCCACCCTGGCCATCCTCGTTGTACTTGCCGTCCTTGTCGTCATCCAAGCCTTCCGACATGACACGATAGAACGTCCCTTCTAGCTCACCGGCACGACGGCGCACCATGATGCGCGGATCCTTGTTCGAGATTCTCCATTCCCCTGTGGGGTCCTTCACTCGCATCCGCACGATGTGTCCATCACCGTCGACATCGTTGTCCGGATCTTCATCGCTCTTGCCGTCTCCATCGGCATCCCCCGGCTCGGCACTCAAGCTACGGGCATTGTGCGGTGTCGTGATGTAACGCTCGGCATTGTCGGGCATGAGACGCGGCACGAAGTAAATCAAGAGGCGATCGAGCGTCTCGGTAATCGTGGGGTCCTGGCCGTACCCCTCGAGTAGCTTCTGGATCGTGAAGAGAACGCCTTCCGTCGTCACCACTTCACTCGAATCGATACTGCCGTTGATATAGAGAGCCGGTTTCTCTCCCGGGTCTCCGCTTTTCTTGTTGGTGACTTCGAGCATCCAGAGCTCGCGACCTTCAAAGCTCTTGCCGATCGAATAGAGCTTCGTCAAGTCGGGGTACTTCTCCGCCGCCTCGCGGAGAAACGCCGTCATCTCCTCGAAAGAATGGTACTTGTCCGAGTTGTAGGAGAGCTGACCCCACGTCGGGGCGACAGCCACAAAAATGAAAAGGGCGGACAACAACAGAGTCGTTCGTTTCTTCATTGAGCTCCCTCCTAACATCCAACGGGCGCCTTGATATCTCGACGGCACCCGGCCTTTGGCAGTCGAGCAGTCGCGTCCGCCTTCGCCAAGGCTACGGCGGAAAAGACAGCGGACCCGCCGAAGCTTCCATGCAATCATCGCTGCGAAGGCGGGCAGACAAGGCCCGCGCCGCGCCATCGCCTCGCGTTGATCCATGAAGACGCTTCACTGTCATATCTACATCCACGTGATGGTTGAAATCGCTCCTAGACCATTCGTCTCGGCAGTAATGGATTCAGATGCATTGTGAGGTCATAGACCGAGCTCTTGCAGGATTCCGACACGTCTTCCGGTCGCGAGCCTTCCTCCCAGTCGAAAACGGTCACCTCATCACCCATGGAGACGCGAGACTCCGCTCCGATCTCGACAATGGAATGACTCGCTGAAACCGTCGCGATGACGGGATACATCTGGCCGCCGATACGCACCTTTGCCCCCTTAGCAGCCGCACGAGGCCAGCCGTCCGTATGTCCGACGGGGATCGTGGCCACCCAAACGGGGCTCTCCGCGACGTAGGCACGGTTGTAACCGGCGCCGTCGCCTTTGCGGAGCTGCTTGACGTAAATCACTTTGGCCTTGAGACCGAGGGCGGGACGAAGGTCGATGACAGCGGCCTTTCGAAAGTCAGGCTCCGAGTAGACACCGAAGATCGCCATACCGGGCCGAACCATATCCATGAACGAACCGGGATTCCGGAAGAGTCCGTAGCTCGACGTCGCGTGCTTCAATCCCGGGCGTATCCCCTCTCCCTCGAGTGTGGCGCAAAGCGCATCGAAACGGCGGAGCTGTTCCTTATCGAACTCCGGGTCCTCCGTGAAGGTCATCATCGTGCCTTCCACTTCAATGGCGGGACGTCCTGCTAAATCGCGGATGAGCGCTTCGGCCTCGAAGTAAGGAACTCCCACTCTGCCGATTCCCGTGTCGACACAAACGTGGATGGGGATCTTCTTCTGATGCTTAGCAGCGATCCGGTCCAAGGCGTCTCCGAGCGGGAGGTAGATCATGGGAGTAATGTCGCGAGCCACGGCGTCTTCGAGATTCTTCTCATCGAAAGGTCCCATGAGAAGAATGGGTTTTCGTATGCCGCCGTCTCTCAAGATCATGGCTTCGGCCAGCTTAACGACCGCCAAGCCGGCCACTTCGGACAAGGGCTCTAAGATTCGAGCAATATTGACGATTCCGGCGCCGTATCCATTGTTCTTGATGACGGCCATGATCGGCCTACCGGAAACGCGGCGGGAAATCTCACTCACGTTGTGCCGCACGTTGGCTTCGTGGACTTCGACCCAAGGATCGAAGGACGAGTACTTCTCCGAGGTCGCCGGTGCCGCCCACGAAGGCGTCGTCCAACTGAGGGCGGCGAGTGCAGGACCTGATTTGAGAACATTGCGGCGGGTGAGCTTCATCATGACCTCCGATTTAGCTTCGTAAGGAGTATCGCCGGGCCGGCCTGAGAACGCAGGAAGTGTATCACTTGGCGGGTGAACGGGCGACGACCTTGACCGTCGTTTGCTCCGTGTCGCCGACCAACATAGGATCGACCACTCGAGGGAATCTATGAGGCGGAATTGGGGTCCGGCGATGCAGCTTCGATCGGTTCTATTCGCCGTCTCATATCCAACATTAGGGAGGTTGTCATGACCGAGAAAGGACACGGCAAAGTTACTCGAAGAGATTTCGTCCGAGGTGCTCTCGGCTCCGGAGGCGCGCTGGCCCTGGGAGCATGCGCTTCACCCGCTTCCACCCCTGTCGAGTGGGACAGACAAGCAGATGTGGTGGTCGTAGGTTACGGCGGTGCGGGTGCCGCCGCAGCGATAACTGCCGCTGAAGCGGGTGCGAGCGTCATCGTGCTGGAAAAAGCGCCTGAACCGGGAGGAAACACCGCCGTCAGCTCGGGTGGCATGCGGCTGCCGAGCGACGCGGCCAAGATCGCCGAGTTCCTGGAAGTCACCAGCCTGGGAACCGTCGACGCTGAAACGGCAAAAGTGTTTGCCAATGTCTGGGCTGGATTGGAGGAGTGGTTCGCAAGTCACGGAGCGCGATTCACGGTAACCGAGGGCGCTCATCGATGGGCGGGTATCTTCCCGGGCGCAGACGCCCTCAACCGCCGTTTGAGCATGGACCGCGACGACGAGTGGACCGGAGTGGGAAGAGACTTGTTTGCTTTTCTCGAGAGCACCACGGAGCGGAACGACAACGTCGAAGTGCTCCTCGATACGCCGGCCGAAAGACTGATCCAGGACGGTTCGACGCGGCAGATATTGGGCGTCACGGCGCAAAGCGGCGAGGGACCACTCAACATCAAGGCGGCCAAAGCGGTCATCATGGCTCTAGGCGGTTTCGAAGCGAACCGCGAAATGATGGCGACCTACATCGAAGAGGCTCCGGTGCCCATTGCCGTCGGCGGCACTCCCTACAACACCGGCGACGGCATCAAGATGGTCCTGGATATCGGAGCCGACCTTTGGCACATGAACGGTATCGAATGGTCCCGATCCGGTTTCAAACCCCCCGAGCTGCCGGCCGCCTTCTGGCTCGGGCCGAACACCGACGCCTGGATCAATGTGAACAAGGCGGGGGCACGCTTCAGAGACGAAAGTGAGACCTATGGCCATACCAAGAAGCACCTCGAGGTTTTTCACTTCGATCGGCTCCGAGGTGTCTGGCCCAATCATCCCTGGTTTATGGTCTTCGACGAAAAGACCCGACGAGCAGGGCCCGTTATCATGGTCCATCGCTCCGCCGGTCGGGCGCCCTTCGTCACATACCCCATGGCGCGCGAGCTACATACCTGGAGTGCAGACAATAGCGAGGAGATCGAAAAGGGCTGGATCCAGCGCGGCGACACCATCGCTCAGCTCGCCGAGGCGGCTCAAATCGATCCCGACGGTTTGGAGCAAACCGTAGCAAA
Source organism: uncultured Acidobacteriota bacterium (assembly GCA_963697355.1). GTDB lineage: Bacteria > Acidobacteriota > Vicinamibacteria > Marinacidobacterales > DATDRI01 > CAVONV01. The sequence goes on along the minus strand of CAVONV010000006.1, from coordinate 72,071 downwards.
GTACAACCGCTTTTGTAGCCGGGGCGTTGATGAGGAGTTCGGAAGGGACGACAAGCGGCTGTTGCCACTCGATACACCGCCTTTTTACGCCCTCGAATGCGTTGTGAACACCATCAATACCCAAGGGGGGCCACGACGAAACGCCAAGAGCCAGGTGCTCGATCCCTACGGTGAGCCCATTCCAAGACTGTATGCGGTGGGGGAATTCGGTTCGGTTTATGGATTTCTCTATCCAGGAGGCTGCAATCTTCCCGAGTGCATCGTCTCCGGAATCCTGGCCGGTCGCGGTGCCGTCGAAGAGACTCGCGCGTAGAGCCGGGCTGTCTTGTTCATGAGGCGGGCATTGAAGCTGGGAGCACTTTTAGCTCTCAGCTTGGCGCTGATCACTGGAGTGGGCCTGGCAGGTCTTCACAAGGTGAGTCAAAGTCCCGATTACTGCCGGTGGTGTCACGTCATGGAACCGTATGTCCATTCGTGGGAGACACCGGACCTCCTCGCCCACAGGCACTTTCTCTCTGACGTCACTTGTCAGGCGTGCCATCCACAGACGATGTCGGTTCTAGTGCACGAGATCGTGGCGACAATTCGAGAAAGCTATTTCGTGCCACTCCGCGAATTAAAAGTTCCCAAGGAGGAGTGCCTGACTTGTCATGGCGACTATGCGGATCTGGCTCAAGCCACCGATCATCTCAAAGACAATCCGCACGCAAGCCACCTAGATGAGGAAGAGTGTTTCCAGTGCCACAAGATGCATCGAAAATCACCGGGCATGAAGTACTGTGTCACTTGCCATCACACCGGTGAGCTCGTAGGCTGCAGCGAGTGTCACGACGGCCGCCCCGAAGGTCGTTGAACGGCGTGAGGAAAGGCAAACGATGGTGCGACGAAGACAAGCGAGGCTCGAGCGAAGTGCGGACGGATCTCGTGGTGCTGTGAGGGATATACTGGACATTCACGAGAATTGATCATGGTGACTTCAAAGGATTTAGGCCCGATTGCGACCGCTCTTCGAGAACGGGTGCGCAGAGACGAAGCACTATACGGACGAAGCGACAAAGAAACCGATAGCCTCTGGGAGCATCTCGAGCGCGTATCCAGGCTGGCCGAGCGACTCGGAAACAACGAAGGAGTCGATCCCTTCCTCTGTCGGTTAGCCGGGTGGTTCCATGACGCCGGGAAATTCGCTGGCGGTCGATACCACACTGACGAACGTCCCGAGGAGGAAAGCTCCGTAGAGTGTCTTCATCAATTGGGCGCTGAGCATGGCATCGAAACCGGTGTGATCGAACAGGTGGCCGAGGCGGTCCTCCAACTTTATCGCGATGATCCGGAGCCCTCCCCACTCGCCAGGGTGCTGTTCGATGCCGACAATCTGGACAAGCTGGGACCGCTCGGTGTGTCCAACTACTTCGCCAAGGTTGGTCTTCGCGGCGGGGCTGTTTCTCCGGAAACGCTCCATCGTTTGACCGTCGAGCTGACTTACGCCCGCCATGCCCCAAAGTGTCTGCTGACCGAGTCGGGTCGGCAACTGGCTCGCCAACGCGCTTCGGAGACGATTCACTTCGTAACGGACTTGATCCGCACGTTGCGGGACGACGGTCTCTACGATTTCCGATTAGAAGAAGTGGACTTCAACGGTCTGACACTCGATGTCGTCTCCCCTGCTGCCTGTCCGTGCGGTGGAAAGCTCAGACGCCGCATTTGGGAAGTACCCGGGATGAAGTGCAGCGAGATCCATTTGAAGCATATCTGCGAGGCTTGTGGGAAGAGTCAGGAGATCCGATTCTGCAGGCCGCGGTTACAAAGCTAGACCTCAGGTGTCATGCCCGGAGGCGTCTGGCCCAAGTAAGGGCCAGTCAAGACCGGCCATGAATCTTCGCCTCGTTCGCCACCCTCTAAGACCCAGATCCCGACGATGGAAACAACGAATAATCCGCCTACCCACATCAACACCGCTCTACGCTTCATCGTTTTGTTCTTTATTGGATCGGACGCCCAGGTGTCCATTGCACACCCGCCTCGTCTAGCTGCCGTTCAAGAGCTGGTAGCTTGCTTCCTGCCAATCGATTGACAATGGCGATCTGCTCCATCAGCTGCTCGTGGCTGAGTCGCGTCAGCTGGCGCTGCTCGGTCGTAGGTAGAGAGGTGGCGGCTTCGATGGCGACATAGAGTTGCCGAACCCGAGCTGCCAGAGGCGGCGCTCCAGGAAGGGTCGCGCCACCGCCAGTCTCCTCGCCCTCCATGGTGATGAGGATCGCATCAACGTCTTCAGCAAGCTCGTCGACCGCACCGTGGATCGATTCCGAAACCTCTCCATGAGTCTCGATCGCCTGCCGGATCGCTTGCAGTCGACTCTCAACGTCACGTGTGGTCGAGAGTATCGCCCTCGAGGTCGCCAACATTTGGTTGAGAGATTGCAGCGTGTCGTGCAGCACCAGGCGATCCTCGGACTTCATGTCGATGGCCGGATCGCCCTTCACCTCTAAGCTCTTAACTTGCTCGTCTTCGCCGATCCTCACGCGGACTCGGTAGGTTCCCGGCAAAACGAAGGGGCCTCTCAACCGGCGGCGGGGCTCATCTTCGTCGGGCTCGTATGCCAGAGGATGCCTCAGGTCCCAAACCAACCGCTGGATACCGGCCCCCTCTGCACCTTGGGATGGATTGAGACGGCGCACGACCTCACCGTTGCCGTCGAGAATATCCACTTCGATCTTGGGCGCTTCACTTTCGGAGTCTTCCCCGTCGGCCTCTATCATCGCAGGATTCACGTAATAGGCGAGGATCGCCCCCTCGGGAGGATTCGGAGCCGTGTAACGGGTGTGGCCCATACTGCCCCGGCCCCTGTTGAACTTGTGCAACTGGTAAGCAGGTTGGACAGAGGCCAAGTACAAATCTGACGCCATGAGCTCTTCTGTGAGCTCTTCCAAAATGGTGATGTCGTCAAGTATGAAAAAACCTCGGCCGTGGGTACCGATCACGAGATCGTTCTCAGTGGGCTGGATCACCATGTCATGTACGGGCACGGTCGGCAGGCCCTGTTTCAAGGGAACCCATTGTCTGCCCCCGTTAATGGACACGAAGGCGGAAGAACTCGGTGCCTACGAACAGCAGATTCGGATTGCGGGGATGCTCAACCAAAACGAGCACCGGGCCGAACTGCGGCAAGTCGCCCGTGATGTCGCTCCACGTCGCACCAAAGTCCGTGCTCTTGTACACATAGGGCAAGAAGTTTTGGTCTTTGTGACCCTCGAAGGTCGCATACATCGTCCCCTCTGAGTGATGAGACCACACGACACGGCTCACGAAGGTCTTCTCCGGCACGGTCGAAGGCATTTCCGTGGCGAGCCAACTACCGCCATCGTCACGCGTCACATGAATCATCCCGTCGTCGGTGCCCACCGCCAGCAAGCCCTGCCGCAGGAGCGATTCCGAAAAGGTCGTGATGTTACCGTAGTCCGAGGTCGCCCGGTGCAACATGAACGCGTCCAACGGCTGCACCTTGCCCTGCATCGGCAAGTCGAAATGGCTGATCTGTCGGGTGAGATCGGGACTAATGACCTCCCACGTATCGCCCCGATCGGGGCTCTTGAACACGACGTTGGCGGCGAAGTAGAGCGTCTCGTGGTCGTAGCGGGAGATGTGTATCGGCGAAGACCAGTTCCAGCGATACTTGCCGTCCTCCGGCTGGGCCGGTTGAATGCGCTTTGCCTCGCCCGTTACGGTATCGAAACGGACCAAGCGACCGTACTGGGACTCGCTATAGACGATCGTGGGATCCTCGGGATCGATCTGCACGAAAAAACCGTCGCCACCGGAGGTTTGGTACCAGTCCTCGTTAGCAATGCCGTCCGTATACCGAGTGCCGCTGGGGCCGCCCATGGAACCGTTGTCCTGCGTTCCCCCGTAGACATAATAGAAAGGCTCCTGCCGATCGACGGCCACCGTGTAAAAGGTTGACACGGGCAGGTTCTCTGCAAACTCCCAGGTTTCGCCCCCGTTGTCGGTCATATAAAAGCCGCCATCATTTCCGATATAGATGTGCTTTGAATCCGCCGGGTTGATCCACATCGCCTGCTGGTCGACGTGGACGGTTCCGTCCTTGTAGGGCCGAGTGAAAGTCTTGCCGCCGTCCTCGGAAACGCTGTCGCCGTCGCTCAGAAGATAGACGCGGTCGGCATCGTTGGGATCGCAGCGGACCTTGCTAGCCGAGTTGTCACTGACCCGCTCCCAACTCGCGCCCCGGTCGTCTGAACGGTAGAGGCCTCTTTCGTGCTCCGTCGCCGTCACCGCTGCATACACACGGTCGGGCCGACTGCGGCACACCGATAGACCGATCTTCCCCATGTCGCCCTTCGGCAATCCGTTCGTCAGCCGCATCCAGGTCTCACCGCCGTTCGTGCTGCGGTAGATTCCACTCTCCGGCCCTCCACCGAGAAAGCTCCACACCCGTCGCTCCCGTTGAAACGCCGCCGCATACAGCCATTCCGGATTGCGAGGATCCATCGCCAAGTCCACGACGCCCGTATGCGGGCTCACGTACAACACTTTCTTCCAGGTCTCACCTCCATCCGTGGTCTTGAACACTCCCCTCTCTTCGTTCGAGCCCCAGAGTGCCCCTCCTCCGGATACGTACACCGTGTCGACGCTACCCGGGTGAATGAGGATCTGACCGACGTGACGGGTCTCCGCCAACCCCTTGTGCGCCCAAGTCTTGCCTCCGTCTTCCGACTTGTAGACACCGTCGCCCCACGAAACGCTCCGCCAGTTCCAAGTCTCTCCCGATCCCAACCACAACAGGTTCGGGTTCGACGGCGCGATGGCCACCGAGCCAAGAGAAGCCGTGCCACCGTTCTCGAATATAGGCTTCAAGGTGGAGCCCCGATCGGTGGATTTCCACAGCCCACCAACGGATGACGCCACGTAAACGATATCGGGATCGCTCTCGACCGCCTCGATGTCGGCGACACGACCGCTGATGAAAGCGGGACCGATGTTGCGCCACTCGAGATGAGTAAGGTGAGACGGTTTCAATGCACCGCTTTCATCGGCCCGAACCATTGACGGCACAAAGACCGATCCCATGCAGAGCCCCATCCATCCAGCACCTACGACCGCTATCGTTTTTCTTGTGAACATCATGGCCAATCTCCTGGATTCAGGCGTGAGAAGATCGCACCAAAAGCCCGTACCGGCTTCAGGCAAACCTGTTTCCGTGTCATCGTATCAACAGATCATCTAAAAGCGGAACGCTCGGACGTTCCATTCGGGAGGGATCCGGGTCTAGAATTCCGGAACCGGGGACGACTCGCTGGAGTGGTCAGCAAACATCCATTGGCTCGTTCATCCTCGGTTCCGTTGCATGCTAAGATATGCCGATTGCTGAGAGCATGAACCCCACAGCATCGGAGATATCATCTAAAAAAGAGCGCCCTCTAACGACATCCGGAGGACTCGTTGATGGACTGCGCAAGAGTAAGTTTCAACGAAACTCCACCCTCCATTGATATCCCGCGGGAGTACAACGCCGCCGTCGAGTTCATCGACCGTCATCTGCGGCGGGGCGGAGAAGCGCGCAAGGCACTCGTCGATCAAAACGGCACTTACACCTACGCCGATCTTGCGGAGCGCGTGAACCGGGCAGGCAATGCTCTGCGCGAGCTCGGGGTCGAGATGGAGACGCGCGTCATGCTGTGTCTTCTGGATACGGTGGATTTCCCCGCTGTCTACTGGGGCGCGATCAAGATGGGGGCGGTCGCTATTCCCGTCAACACGCTGCTCACATCTCAGGATTTCGACTACGTGCTGCGCGACAGTCGTGCGCGCGTTCTCGTCGTGAGCGCAGCGCTCTACGAGAAGTTCGCACCGATACTCGAGAATCAGCCGTTTCTACGACACGTCATCGTCTCCGGTGCAAAGGTCAAAGGTCGCTCTAGTTTGGAAGAGCTGATGGCCAAAGCTTCTGCGGAGCTGGATCCCGCCCCCACCACATCGGATGACGTGGCGTTTTGGCTGTACACGTCGGGCACCACGGGACGGCCAAAAGGTGCGATACATCCACACAGGGATTTGGTTTACACCGCGGCGACCTACGGTGTGTCCGTCCTCGGCGTCGAGCCGGACGATGTGGTGTTCTCGGCAGCCAAGATGTTCTTTGCCTACGGTCTCGGCAACTCCTTGACGTTCCCCTCCTACGTCGGTGCCTGCGCGATCGCGCTCGCTGGGAAACCCACTCCGGGGTCGGTGATGCACACCTTGCGCGAGCACCAGCCGACGATCTTCTTCGGGGTGCCAACGCTCTATGGGGCCATCCTCGAAGACCCGAAGAACAACCGCCAAACCGCCTCACGACGGTTGCGCCGGTGTGTTTCGGCGGGCGAGGCCCTGCCCGAAGAGATCGGTAAACGATGGGAAGAACGTTTCGGTGCTCCTATCTTGGACGGGCTGGGAAGCACCGAGATGCTCCACATCTTTCTTTCCAACCGCCCGGAAGACTACCGGTATGGCACGAGTGGCAAGGCGGTGCCAGGCTACGAGTTGCGCATCATCGAAGATGACGGGCGGGACGCCCCGTCCGGTGAAATAGGGGAGCTCCTCGTGATGGGGGGCTCAGCCGCCACGGCCTACTGGAACCGACGCGAGAAGAGCCTCGGCACGTTTCATGGCCACTGGACGCGCACAGGCGATAAATACGTGCGGGACGAAGCCGGTTATTACCGCTACTGCGGCCGCTCCGACGATATGATGAAGGTGGGCGGCCAATGGGTGTCGCCGTTCGAGGTCGAGTCGGCGTTGCTCGGGCACGAGAAGGTGTTGGAGGTAGCGGTGACCGGCTACGCCGATGGGCAAGGGTTCACTAAGCCCAGGGCTTTTGTCGTGTTGAGAGATGCCAAGGATGCTTCCGATCTTCTGATCAAAGAGCTCAAAGACCACGTCAAGAGACAGCTCGCGCCCTATAAATATCCACGAAGTATCGTTTTCGTCGAAGACCTTCCAAAGACTGCGACCGGCAAGATTCGGCGCTTCAAGCTGCGCGAGATTCCATGAGCTTGCTGGGTCGCAAGGATTCCTTGAAAGCGGACGATCACACGGAAGGAGCATCACTAGCTCGGCCGTCGAAGTGCCACCCCGACGCCCATCTTCTTGCGCGACGGGCTGAGGATGCCTCGCTTTGTGGCGCGATCTCCCAGAGCGGCTGCGGTTAGCGACCTTCTGCATCTGAACTGGACGCTCTCGTTGGTGACCGCGGCAAAGAACAACTGCGAGTCATCACATTCCTAACCGAGTCTCCTGTTATCCGATAACTCGGGAAGCAATATCCTTCGCAAAAGGAAGGTCTCGGGGCGATCTCGCTCCTGACCGAATGTTCACCCTCTCTCTGATAATTTGAAGCATAGCTAGTCCATAGTCAGCTTCTCATCCATTGCTTCGAGATCGATTTCAGTTCGTCCTTCCACACCGTGCTTCAACACGAGGTTCCTGAAATCACTCCCGTCGATCTTCTCCCTCACCCATTGTCTCCATTGTTCGGCGTATCCTGACGCGATCGCGTCGAAATCTCGAGAGGGATCATGGGTGACCAACGCATCATCTTCTATCCAGATACAGTACTTGCACTTCTTTTCGCTCCCCTCGGAGACGCTGTAGAAGTACTGGAAATGGGGACTTTCCGGTTTCAATCCTTCTTTGATTTCGAAACGCTTGTACGACCAAATCTTGGGTTTCATTTTTCCTTCCTTGTCCTGCTCACAGGATCTCCACATCATGGGATCCGAACCAAATGAAGAACTCCTTGTGCAGGTTGATGCCCAATTCCTCGTAAGTGGCTCGGGTGATGATGGCAGTCACGCGAGCACCGCAGTCCACCTTCAACCAAACGTCATCTCCCTGTTCCCGTACCGCCGAGATGCGGCCTCGAAATTGGTTTTGAACATCAGGAGGCAGCGGTTCCGTGGACAAAGCAATCTTCTTTGGATCGATGACGAGGGTTACCGGCTGGCCACCTCCCTGATTCGGCAAAGCGGCATCGGCTGGGAGCTCGATGCTCAGGCCACTGCCGGTTTCGACGAAATTCCCCTCGCGACACCCCTCGAAGATATTCTCCGGCAGGCTGGAAGTGACCCGTCCCTCCCTCAGATGGAGCACGCGATCGGTTATCCGGAGAGCAAAAGGCAAGCTGTGCGTCGTTAGAAGAATAGTCTTCTTCGTTTTTTTCAAAACGTCTTCGATGACGGACTGAGATCGAACATCGAGGTGCGATATGGGCTCATCGAGGAGGAGCAAATCCGGATCGGCAATGAGGACACGTCCCAAGGCGAGACGTTTCTGCTCGCCACCGGACAATTCGCGAGCAGGGTTCCCGGCGAGCTGTTCGAGCTCCATGGTGTCGAGCATCGTTTCGACGCGACGTTTCACGTCTGAAGAAGGCATCCGCCGCATCCTGAGAGGATAGGCGAGATTCTGGGCGACGGTCCCGTGAAAGAGATAAGGCTGCTGTTTCAGGACGCCCATTCCGTTGCGGTCGACTTTTTCCGTATAGGGATGGCCAGAGTACGAAAAGAGCGCACAGGAGTCCGGCCTGTCCAGAAACGATAGGAGACGTAGAAATGTGGTCTTCCCCGAACCATTGGGACCCACAACGGCAACCTTCTCACCGCGCTCGAGCGCGAACTCGGATATGTGAAGAGCGAACCGCGCACTACGCCGGAGCACGAGATCTCTCAGCTCATAAATCTTCACTGCCAGCCCCTACCGATCTGATGATGATCATATCGCTCAAGAGGACCAGTGTCAGAAAAAAGATCCCGAGTGCAAAGACCACTCTAGATCTCCCTGGCTGGTCTCCAGGACCCCGTTGATGTTACCACCACGCGCCAGCGAAAGGGCCTCTTGACTACCTTTTTCCGGTCTCAGACTCGCTCGTGCTTCCTTCCGATCACCGTTGAGGTCCATTCGCAAGGTGGCGGCAAATCTCATGCCGTAGGGTCAACCACAGGTGGCGGAAACCTGTGGACTTCATGGCGAGCTATTCAGCCGGGACGAATTCGACCAGGATCTGGCTGACTTTCCTGTAATGGGGATCGGTCGTGATGACGACAAAACCATGCTGCATGGCCGTTGCAGCAATCCAAATGTCGCCGGTCGGAATGGGAGTGCCCGATTTCCACAGTGAGTTGCGTATCACCGCATAACGTTCTGAAGTCCCCTCGTCTATCGATACGGAATGGACTCTGGGGATTCTAGAAATTGCTCGAGGAGCGTCTCGTTTTCCTTTTTCTTTCGTCCACGTCGAAAACCCGATTGGAGCTCTCCTAGAACAACGGGATTGAAGGTGATGGTATCGGCGAGCTGCAGCATGTCACGAACCTTGGTGTTGCCACGCATGAACGCGGAGTAGGCCGATGTATCGAGCAGAACACGCATGCTTCTAACGCCACAATTCGGGATCGATCTCTCGTTGCTCGACAAGCGCTTTGTCGAAACTCCTCCGATTGCCTTTTCGTCCAGGAACCGAACAAGTGGGTCTAGATCGTGATGCTTGTTGTTTTTCCCCTTTTGCTCGAGAACCCATCTGCTTTTCGAGTAGGCCGATGACCGCCTTGTTCGCGCTGATCCCTTTCTGTTTGGCTCGCTTACGTATCTCGCGTTCGACCTCTGGCGGAAGCTTCCTGAAGTGTAATGGTTGCCACGTTTCGCCTCTATCGCCTGATTCAATTATTGCATCATTATGATGCAATAATAGCATCAAAAAGGGTAAGCCGTGCAAAAGACCGGTAACCGGTTAGGTTCTCTTCAAAGCTGTAGCGAGGGCCGACGTCAACACTATGCCGGTTCATCCCAAAGACCTATGGGGACGAGTTGCGGTGGGCTTCGCCACAATTCAGGTAGCGGGCGGATGCAATCCACCATAGGAACCCGCCTGCTTCATCGCATCGGTTGGACAGGCTTTGCTTTTCCGGAACCATGCATTATTCTTCTCGCTTCGTTGGACGTTTTTGAGGTGGGTAGCGTCGGAAGAGCTGAAGCATTCCTACCATTTCTCGCTTTCACATGTCCCGGCCCACCACTGTGAAGGGGGTAGGTTCTCATGAATAGAATCGGTATCGTTGCTATCATCTTCATCGCCGCCTGCAATGCGGCGCCGGCACCGATGGACGAACACGCCGCGACGGTCGAGGAATCCAAGGCACTCGTCCCGGCACCGCCTTGGCCCGAAGGGGACGAGCGGGGCATGGGAAACACACAGAGTCGGGGCACGCGACTTCGATGCGCCTTCCACCTCGCTGACCCGCGCTCCAAGGAGTACGAACTGTCGCACGTACGCTCGGAGACCATGCCCGTGTCGCCGTTTGGCGTTCCGCTCGATTACACTTTTCGGCCAACGGCGGGGCTTCCGGGCACGAAGCATGCCTTCAATGGCGAGTCGGTCTGCGGCGAGCCCGGCGCGCAGGGGACCCAGATGGATGCGCTGGGCCACTTCGCCTACCTGTCCGACGTGTGGGACGGCAGCGACTCGCTTCCGGAGGATCAGATCAGGTACTACGGTGGATTCACGCAGTCGGATGTAAAACCGACACCGGACTCGCCTCTTTTGAACCTCGGCGTCGAGCAAGTGCGACCCATCGTCACGAGTGCAGTGCTTCTCGACGCCCGGAGGCTGCTCGGCGAGGGAAACCCGCTCGAGGCCGGTCAGCTCATCACGGCGGCGGACATCGAAGCCATGATCGACGCGCAGGGACTCGCCTGGCGTGGATTGCTGCCCGGCGATGTCCTCTATATCTACACCGGCTGGGAGGACTACTGGGAGGAGCCGGACGAGCAAAAGATCTACTACACGAAGGGCCCGGGCCTTTCCTACGATGCAGTACAGTACATCGCGGACAAAGCCGTCGTGCTAGTCGCCCTCGACAACCCGTTTACCGACCCCGTTAGCGAGGGTCAACTTGCCGGCGAAGCGCCGCCTCCGGAAGGCACACCGGAGGGGCTACCGTTCGTTGTCCACCACTACAACTTGAGCCAGTCGGGTATCCACCAAATCCAAAACGCCCATCTCGAAGAGATGGCGGCCGACGAAGTCTGGACGTCGTGCACGATCATTCTGCCGCTCCGGACCCGAGGCGGTTCCGGCTCGCCGGTCCGTCCCGTCGCCTATGGTGTGCCGCAACGGCAGCAGTAGATCAGCTATTGACCACCTACTGGGCCTTTTTTCTTCTGTGCGATGTGAATGAGCACACCGAAGGCGTCTTTGGGGTGAACAAAGGCCTCGTCCCAGTGGTAACCCTCGAAAGTCACCTCCGGGGCGTAACGATGGCGGTAGGCAATCTCGACGCCTTTGGTCTTCAGCTCGGCGATAGCGTCATCGAGATTCTCCGTTTCGAATGAGATATGGTGGACCCCTTCTCCTCGATTCTCCAGAAAACGCGCGATCACGCTCTCGGAGTCATAAGGGCAAAGAAGCTCCATCTTGAATCCCGCCACCGAAAAGGGCTGGTATCGAAACTTCATGTCTTTGATATCTTCAACCGGCTCGAAACGGGCATCGAAGATGTCCTCGAAAAAACTCCGCGCCTTTTCCAAATCATGCACCGCGATAGCAACCCGATCGACTGCTTTGACGAAGCTCAACTCACCTGCTCCTTTGCTAGTCTGTTAAAGTGCTCGTCCCGAAGTCCCTTTCTACAGCCAACAATAGTAGAACATCGGGGCTAAAATGACCACCGGTAAGACAAAGATCAATATGAAGCTATCGAAGGGAAGTCCCAACATCATGAGCTCTCCGGAAAAAACTTAGGTCGCTGCCTCACCGACCGGCGGCGTGAACACCGACACCACGAACATCAAGATACCGGCGACCGCCATGCCCGGAATGACCGGATGAAGGTCCGCTGCCCATTCCACTCCGATCAGGGTCCACGCAATCCACAGTACCGTCGTGATCGTACCACCCACTGACGAGGCAATGGCCGCCTCCTGCTCACCCGGCGAGACGTGAGTCCCACCACCAGCGGGAAAAAGAACGTCGCTCCCACGATGGCAACCGCGTAGGACACGATCTGAAGAATGAGTGCGATGTCCGGCAGCGAGCCCAGCAAAGCCAGAACACCGATGGCCACGATCGTAATGCGCGAAACACGCAAATAGTACCTTTCGTCCCTGATGACCCCTCGCGGCTCGTGGATGCATCTGCGCAAGATGTCGTGAGCGACGGCGGCGCCCGACATCAGTAAGAGAGAGTCGGTCGTGGACATCGCAGCGGCGGCGATACCGGTAAGAGCGATGGCGGCGAGAATCGGGCGGCAGTAGAGTTGCGACAAGCGTGGGGAAAGCTTGGTCAGGACTCGCTATCTGATCCCAGACCAACAGCCGAGCCACGCCGCCCAGATAAAGGTTGCCATAAAGCAGAAAGATCATGACCAAGAGGATGGTCCAGGGCAACGAGCACCGCGCCATCTTGTGATCGCGGGCGGCGAACATCTTGGTCACGAGCTCGACCCGAGTGCAGTAAGCGACGAACCAGACCACGTTCCAGGAGACGAGATAGATCCAGGACCAGTGAGGTTCCCCGAGGAGACGTCCATCCAGGAGCGACCTCTTCGACCCTGCTGAGCACCGAAACCATCCGCCCACCTTGTTGAAAACGTAGGGCGCCAGGATGATGAGTCCCAACCACATGAAAATGAACTGGGCGACGTTCGTCCATACGACAGCGAGCAGCCCGCCCATGGCGACGTAGAAGACGAAGATGACGGTACCGATGACGAGACCCCAGAAGAAGGGCAGCCCGAGAAGCTTCTCGAGAATGTATCCCATACCCGGATCTGCCCGATGAGATAGATGATGCTCGATGCGGCTACGACGAGGGCGCTCCAGCCACGAAGAAACCGGCTGTCGAAGCGATCGCCCATGTAGTCCGGAAGCGTGAGTCCACGCGATTGCCGCAGTTTCTTGGCAAGCACGAAGAAGATGACCGCGAAACCGGCCGTAAAAGCCACGTAGGGAAGAGGGCCACGCCGCCATAGACGCCGGCGAAGGCCACCCCGCTCAGAACGGACCCGCCGTGCATGATGGCCGCCATCGTGGCCATGATCATGACGGGGAGCCCGAAGCGTCGGCCGGCCACCCAGAAATCCTCCGACGTTTTCTGGTAGCGGGCCGAGATCAACCCGATGGCAACCATACCCAAGAGGTAGAGCACAAAAATGAGGAGGCCGATGCTCGTGGGACTCATTACATCCTGTTCCGCCAAGGGAGCGTTGTGTCTTTCGACCGGGCAACGACGATTTCATTCCCTCGGCGATCGTTCGACCACTTCCGCGTTCTCATCACTACCCACCATTGTCGTGGAGCCCGGCCAGCGAGACTAAATGGCAGTTCGAGCCCCGCGCAGTGTACCTGGGCCGTGGTCGAGAAGCTATCGCCACGAGTGTGGTCCGCTTGCTGAACAACGACGATCTCTTTAGCATTGTGGCATGCAATCTGGCCGGGTGGTCTGGTTGAGAGCGGGTGCGCGAGAGCCTGGAGAACTTCGAGCTTCCATGAAGAAGAACGATATCCCCTAGCCTAGAGCGCAACCACCAAGAGTTGAAAGGAGTCCTACCGATGCGAATCCATGTCGTTGGTGGAGGCCCGGCCGGGCTTTACTTCTCCATCCTGATGAAAAAGCTCGACCCGGCTCACAGCATTACGGTGTTCGAGAAGGGCGGGCCCAGTGACACTTACGGTTGGGGTATCGTATTCTCCGGCCAGACGCTCGGATACCTGAAGGATGCAGACGACGACACCTTCGTGGATATCATCAACAGCTTCGAGACCTGGGACAACGTTGACATCATCCACCGCCATCAGAAGGTGTCCGTCAGGGGCAACAGTTTCTCGGGCATCGCCAGGATTGCCTTCTTGAATATCCTCGAGAGACGTTGCCAAGAACTCGGTGTCGACATCAGGTACCAAACCCATATCGCCGAACTGGGCTCGGTTTCGGACTGCGACCTACTCGTTGGAAGCGATGGAGCCAATAGCCTGACGCGGACGACTTTTGCCGACGCTTTCCAACCCACTCTGGACGTTCGCAAAAACAAATACATTTGGCTGGGCGTCAACAAAGCCTTCAACGGCTTGACGCTCATCCTTCGCGAGCACGACTCAGGACACTATGTCGCACATGCTTACAAATTCAACCCGACGACCAGCACCTTCATCGTCGAGTGTATCGACAACACCTGGGAGAAAGCCGGCTTCGAGAACATGTCGGACGTAGAGACTTGCGCCCACCTCGAAGATGTCTTCCGGGACGAGCTGGAAGGTCACCCACTGCTTCACAACAGCTTCGTCAAATGGCTCAACTTCGTCATCGTCAAGAACCAACGTTGCTTTCACAACCATGTCGTCTTGTTGGGCGACGCTCTACACACGGCCCATTTCTCAATCGGCTCGGGCACGAAACTCGCTCTGGAGGACGCCATCTCTCTCGTAAAGTGCTTCCAGCGGTATCCCGACGTGAGCCAAGCATTGCCCGAGTTTCAGCGGGTGAGGAAGCCCGTAGTCGACGAGCTCCAAACGGCGGCTGAATCCAGCATGAAATGGTTGGAGGATGCCCGGAGCAGGTTCCCTCTCGAGCCTATCCCGCTGGCTTACGAACTGATGACGAGAAGCACCAAGCTCGACTACGAGAAACTCTCTAAGCGTGATCCGGACTTCATTGCCGCCTACAACCGCTGGCATGCACAGACAGTAAAGTAACCACCGCGTTAGCACACCACGCTTGCGCCCCGATTTCCCAGATCCTCATTCATTTCGCAGCCGGAAGCGCTGGATCTTGCCGGTGGCCGTTTTGGGCAGTGCGTCCACATACTCAATCCAACGTGGGCGTTTGTAAGCCGCGATCTGAACTTTGCAGTACTCGATCAGCTCTTCTGTTAGTTCTTCAGATGCTTCCTGTTCCTTCAGAACCACGAAGGCCTTGGGCTTGACCAGTCCTGCCTCGTCCTCGTGGCCGACGACAGCGCACTCCAAGACCGACGGATGGCTCACTAGGGTGCTCTCGACTTCGACCGGTGAGACCCACATACCGCCTACCTTGAGCATGTCGTCCGTGCGACCCGCGTGCCAGTAGTAGCCATCTTCGTCTCTACGGTACTTGTCTCCTGTGACAACCCACTCGCCGAGAAAAGTCCTCCGACTTCGTTCGTAGTCGTGTAGGTAAGAAAGAGCTGAAGTCTCACCCTTGACCAAAAGGTTACCGATCTCGCCGTCTGCAACTTCACGACCCGTCTCGTCCGCGACCTTCAATTCATATCCATCAAAAGGCCGTCCGCTACTGCCCGGGCGGATGTCGCCCGGACGATTGGACAAGAAGATATGGTAGAACTCCGTCGATCCGATACCGTCGACAATGTCCAGTCCTGTTCGCTCCTTCCATTGGCGCCAAATCGCCGCCGGCAGTGCCTCTCCCGCCGATACGCACAGACGCAAGGATGACAGGTCGTATTTCTCAGTGAAGTTCTCCATGGCCAACATGAGCGCGTAACCGGTGGGGGCGTTGTAGAAGACCGTGGGCTGGAAGCGGTCGATAATCTCTAGCACGTTCGTGGCGAAGCGCGGGGAACCTGCGAAAAGAACGGTACTCGCGCCGACGTACCAAGGAAAAATGAGATTTCCTCCCGTACCAAAGGTGAAAAACAACTTTGCGGCGGCAAACGTACGATCGTCTTCCCTGAGACCACAAACGTTCACACCCCAAAGCTTCGCCGTGAGCGGCAAGTCCTTGTGCGCGTGCAGGATGCCTTTGGGCTCCCCCGTCGTGCCGCTCGAGTAGTTCAAAGTTGCGAAATCATCTCGATGGGTCGGTGAAATCTCGAGCGCCCGAGACTCTCCGCAGATCCATTCCGAGTAACGGATATCCTTCGTTCTCCTCGCCTCACCAATGACGATCACGTGCTCGAGATTTGGTGCCTGCTCGCGAATTTCCTCGACCATTCCTAACAAGTCTTCATGGACAATGAGAACACGAACTCGGGCGTCCCTCAGTATGAAGGCGTAATCATGTGGCTTGAGCAGCGTGTTAATCCCGAGCGAGATAGCGTTGATCTTTATCGTCCCAAAAAAGCAAGTCACCCACTCCGGAACGTCTAGAGAGAGAATCCCAACGACCTCTCCTGCGCGAACATCCAATTTTTTGAGAGCGCTGCCAACCTGGTTGACATCGTTTGAGACTTCCTGAAAGCTCCATTCTCGTTCTTCGCCGTGTAGCGCCACCTTATTCGCCCGCTCCGGCAGGTTACGCTCCAGGATATCGACCGCGTTGAAGTGGATTGGCAGATCCGACGCTTTCATGGCTTGCTCCTTGAACACCGGCACAAAGATCGTCGATTAGACCGGATGCGGCTCATCATTATAGATCTTGGGCGGAACCGTAGCCACGAACCGTTGTCAGAAACGGAGGCGGCGATACGAGCGGCGCGCCACAGAAGCGTGTTTTACGTATGCGCCTTGGGCGCTGATAGTTTCCCTTGAGACAGCGGGTTTGTTCTTGATTGGACAAGAAGATATGCCTCTTTCCTACGAGTTGGCTATCTGGCGAGCGTGTTTTTGTAGATGTTTTCGTCTTATCTGGGATAATCAAATCCCCGCAATGGCCTGCAGGAATAACCATCGTCGGTCGACGATTTGCTGCATGTCGGCTGTCTGCTCCGGCGTCAAATGGGCAAATTTCTGCATTCGAGACAGGTAGTCGGAGACCGGAACCGGGCTCTTGAGATTGTGCGTGATCCTTATGCTTCGATATCGGGACTCATAGAGAGGAAACATTCGAGATTGCACGCCCAGCCGGCATACCTCGATGGACTCTTCGGGCCGGAATCCCCATCCGGTGGGACAAGGATTGTACACATGGATATAGGCTAACCCGTCTTTGACCTCCATGGCCCTCTCCAGCTTCCGAACCATATCCGGGATGTAGGCAGGGGAAGCAGTCGCCATGTAAGGGATGTCGTGCATAGCCATGATGAGGGGAAGGTCTTTCTTGTCCTGCGACTTTCCGCCCTTCCCATCGCGGCCGACCGGCGTGGTGGAGGTCCAAGCATATTTCGAGGTGGAGGCGCTACGTTGATAGCCGGTGTTCATATATCCTTCGTTGTCGTAGCAAATATAGATGATGCGGTCTCCCCTCTCCGCCGCACCGGACAACGCTTGAAATCCCGCATCGGTGGTCGCACCGTCACCGGCAAACCCTACGATATGAGCATCTCTGCCCTTGGCATTGAAACCCATCCGAATGCCCGCCAACATGCTCGCCGTATTGTCCAATAGGGGGAAGAATACGGGAATCTTGGCTCCCGATTTCTTGTCCCAGCCCACGACACCCACTCCGCCCACACATCCCGGCGGCACCGCCAGGATAGTGTTGGGCCCGAGAATCTTCGTCATCGTCCGAAGTGTCAGCTCCACGTTGCACCCAGCACAGGCGGTGACACCCGGCGCAATCATGTCTTCCCGGCTCGCCAGCTTGTCGATGACTTTCATTCCTTCACCCGCTTTCTTGGGTTCCGCAACCAGACTGCGTCTTCGACTTGAAGCTTTTTCTCGACCGTTTCCAAGATCTCGTCGAGGCAGCCGTCCACGAGGTCCAGGGTGATATCCTCACCCCCCAACCCGCCGATGAACGGAATGCATGGGAGCTCACGTCCCAATGTACAGAGGGCGGAGCGCACCTCCTGAAACAAAATCCCGGCGTTCCAACCGAAAGAGACGTTCCTATCGATGACCCCAAAGCCTTTCTTTCCCTTCATCGCTTCCACAATCCTCGTCCGCGGAAACGGTCGCAAGGAACGCACCTTGATCAAACCGATGGGAATACCCGAGTCCCTCTTCGTGTCGACGATCTGGCGGACCGCCCCCGCGACCGACCCCAATGTGAAAACAACAACCTCGGCATCTTCCACCCGGTACTCTTCGATGAGCCCTCCCCAACTCCTTCCAAACAGGGTCGCAAACTCATCGTCGACTTCTCCGATGACCTGAAGAGAGGCTTGCTGCGCGGCGAGGTGTTTTTGGCGGTACTCCATGAGCAGATGACCACTGGTCAAAGGGTCCACGGCCATCGGCTTTTCGGGATCAAGGAGAATATGCTCGGAATGATACGGAGGAAGGAACTGGTCCACGTCTGTCTGATCCGGAATCTCGACGCGCTCCGATAGATGGGACAGGTAGAAGCCGTCGTAGCACACGTTGACCGGCAAGAGCACCCTTTCATCTTCAGCGATGCGAAAGGCCTGAATGGTAGTATCCAGAATTTCCTGGTTATCCTCCACGTAGATTTGGATCCAACCCGCATCCCTCACGCTCAAGGAGTCCTGAGGCCCGCCCCAAACCGTTTGCGGCGATATCATCTCCCGGTTGACGATGTTCATGACAATGGGCAGGCGCAAAGTCGACGCCCGAAAATAGGGCTCGTACATGAGCGCCAGACCCTGCGATGACGTGGCCGTGTAACAGCGCACACCCGTGAGAGACGCTCCCGTCAAGATCGACATGGCAGAGTGCTCCGACTCGACTTCCGACATCTGGCAATCGAGCTCACCATCGGCGCGAAACTGAGTCAGGTACTCCACCACGGGAGTCTGAGGCGTGATGGGATAGGCTGCGATCACGTCCGGTCGCGACAAACGGGCCGCCCAGGCTGCAGCAAGGTTCCCGTTGAGGACCGCGACCGTCGTGGTCACTTTTTCTCTTCCTTGACCATTTGAATCGCACCATGGGGGCACTCATGGGCACATATTCCGCATCCCTTACAGTAGTGGAGGTCGATCTCATAGGCCTTGCCCACTCGGCGAACGGCGTTTACCGGGCAATGCATGAGGCATATTCCGCAGGGAGTGCACAGAAGTTTCTCGAGGGTGGGATAGGCTATCCGCCAGTCCCCGGTATTGATCGAGTAGAGATCCTCTCCGACGGGAACGATGTATACCTTGGACATCTTCAGATCTTTCCGTCAAGCTCTCGAATCTGAGTCAAACCGTGTGCCTCCTCGACGAGAGCCGCGTTCTCCTTCCCCCAATACTCCTCGACTTTGGCCATAATCTCTTCGAGCGAGACCCATCCCGTGCACTTGACAAAGGCTCCCAGCATGGCGGTGTTGGTGACCGCGCGACCCAGGCGCTCGAGGGCGATATCGGTGGCATTGACAGTCGCCACTCGACGAACGGTCTCCGGTACCTGGACGTTTTCTACTGCTTCAGCCGTATTGAGCACGAACACCCCGTCCTTCTTCATTCCTTCGAACACATCGACCGCATTTTGGATCGTCGGATCCAGCACAATGACACAATCTGGGTCATAAACCTGGGTCTTAGGGCGAATGGGGCTCTCATCCAGTTTGACGAAGGCGGTGACGGGCGCCCCTTGTCTCTCGAAGCCGAAGAAGGGAAGCGAGCATCCATAGCCTCCCGCTGCCACCTTCGCCCATACAATGATCTCCGCCGCCTTGACGGTACCCATCCCTCCTCGCCCGTGAATTCGAATTTCTTTCATTCTCGAGTTCATGACCTAAGTTTCAGAGTATATCGGAAATCATGGGTGCAGATGAGATACGTCGTGGCGGGGCGCCCGTCTCGATCCCGAGGGCGCTCCTCGCCGGATTCTCGAACGGTTGAATCATCGACCGCCAATCTGGATATGAAGATTAGAGATGATTCGGAAAAACCCTAGACAAAAAGTAACTTATAAATTACAATAACGGCCGATGGAGCCTCTTCCCCAAACGTTGCTGGTATACGAGACTGCGGGAGGCAAATTTCCATTTGATGACTGGTTTGGGAAGCTCAGGGACAAGAGAACGAAGGCAAACATCGACGCCAGGTTAGTCCGGCTAAGACTTGGCAACTTCGGCGTCTGTCGAGCTGTTGGTAACGGCGTGTCAGAGCTGAAGATTGACTATGGCCCAGGGTACCGGGTCTACTTCGGCAGAGACGGAGAAGTGATCGTCGTACTCCTGTTGGGCGGCGAGAAATCCACGCAGGCGAAAGATATCAAGAAAGCCCACGAGTTTTGGGCTGATTACAAGAAAACAAAAACGGGAGTCTGAAATGCCTCGTAAGGCAAAGAAGTACGAAGATGATTTGCTCGAACGCCTTCGAGACCGTGAATACGCCGCGGAGTATCTAAACGGCGTTCTCGAAGATGAAGGTGCCGACCAACAAGAGCGTTTTCTTGTGGCGCTTCGAGACATCGCCAAAGCATACGGCATGACTAACCTGGCAGAGGATACGGAGCTAGCGCGTGAGGCCATGTACCGTACTCTTTCCAAGGATGGCAATCCCAGATTGACGACACTTCTCTCTTTGCTCGATGCTCTTGAATTGAAATTGTCCGTGACAACGAAGAGAGCTTCTTGAACGGACCATTTGTCAAAGATCTAGGGACGCTTCCAGGCGGAATGAGTCTACTGGTCAGAGTTCATCCGAGCGAAGATTGAGGGAAAAAGGCTTCAGGCTCATAAAACCAGGAAGCCGTTGCGGTTTTTCGCCGACTGCTGTCATCGATACGCGATTCCATCAACCGCGCCCCCCGGGTCGGACGACTTTCTGCAGGGCTGGTGACTATTGTTGTCGGTGCCGAAGGACATGGCCCGGCCGCAACCCGGTAGATCGCCCTTCCGCGATCACGAACTCCCCGTTCACCAAAACGAAATCGATCCCTTCACTGTAGGAAAGCGGTTCGGCGAACGTTGCTGTATCCCGGACTTTGTCCGGATCGAAGATCACGAGATCGGCGGCCATAGCGGGGGCGATACGACCGCGGTTTTCGAGTCCCAAGATGCCGGCCGGGAGCGAGGTCAGCTTGCGTATCGCCTCTTCCAGACTGATGACGTTCTCCTCTCGAACGTACTTGGAGAGCACACGCGGGAACGCGCCAAAAGCCCGAGGATGCGCGCTCGCCACCGTCTCGGGATTTGTGGGTGAGGCATCGTTGTCAAAGCAAACGAAAGGTGCCTTCATAGCCAGCCTTTTTTGCTCCTCGTTCATGCTCTTCGGGCAGGTAGCGACGCCCCTCCTTCCTCCCTCATGAACGAGATCGAAGAACGCTTGCCAGACGTCCACGCCTCTTTTTTCAGCGATTTCGGCGACCGACAAGCCGACGAACTCTGGATCCAATTCCGGCGGCACGCGGGTAACCAGGACATTCCCCCAGTTTTGCCCCACGTGACGATACCAGTTCTCCCAATCAGTTGTTGTCTCGATCTCGTTTCGAAGCTCTCGGCGAAACTCCTCGCCGGACAGGTTCGAAATGAGCGATTCGGCTCCTCGCGCATAGTGGCGCGGATGAATGAAAGAACCCAACCCGATGCCGTTTCGTATATATGGATAAATATCGGTGGTCACGTCGAGACCTTCCTGGCGTGCCCTGGCGATGCGATCGAGCGCTTGCGCCATCAAAGGCCAGTTCTCTTCCCCCGCCGCTTTCAAGTGAAAAATATGAACCGGGAGCCCCGCTTCCCTACCCACCCGAATCGTTTCCTCGATCGCGTCGAGGACCCGGTTGCTTTCGTTTCTCATGTGGGTCAGGTAGATCCCGTCGTGCTCGGCAACAACCTTGGCGAGCTCGATGATCTCATCGGCCTTCGCAAAGGCTCCGGGGGGGTATATCAACGCCGTGGAAAGCCCCACCGCTCCGTCACGCATCGCTTGTCGAACGAGCTCTTTCATTGCCTCGAGCTGTTCTGCGGTTGGCTCCACATCGTCGTCGCCGATGATGACGCGACGAACCTGGGCGGCACCGACGTTGTGTATGACGTTGAGGGCCACACCCACCTCTTCCAGCATCGGAAAGTACTCGCCGAAGGTGCGCCACTCGAGCTCGAGATCGCCGCTGCGATTCAAGAGCGCAAAGGTCTGTTCGTTTTGGGGTGCCATCGAGCCGCCTTCTCCCGCTATCATCGTCGTGATGCCCTGACGGAGTTTGCTCTCCGCGCTGACGGGGTCCGTCAATAGCGGCAGGCTGCTTCCCCCCATCATGTCAACGAAACCGGGAGCCACCACCCGCCCGTTGGCTTCAATCGTGATCTCGGCACGTCGGCCCGACAGGTCACCCACTTCGGCAATGAGGCCGTCTTGAATGGCAACGTCGCCCTTCACCCTCGGACTACCTGTCCCGTCGATGATCAAGGCGTTTTGGATGATGATGTCGTAGGGCTCACACCCACTCACGACCAAAGCCGTGACGAAAAGAACCCAACAAAAGGCGTTCGGCTTAGACATGCTTCTCTCCTCGGCTAAAAAAGAACCATCTGATCACCTTTTTTCGGCGGGACTCGAAACCGGCTCGTATCGAGAGGTAGGTCTCGCGAACCGAGTCCAAGACGCCGACAGGCGACTTGAAAACGCTGTTCCAAGAGATCCGCGTATCGACCTGACCCGCGCATCCGGCGACCGAACCGCGGTTCATAGAGTTTGCCTCCGTGGGCATCACGAATGAGCTGGAGAATCCGGGAGGCTTTGGTCGGGTAATGTGTGTGGAGCCATTTTGAGAAGAGCTCTTTCAACTCCAAGGGAAGGCGGATCAAGATGTATCCCGCCGAGCTCGCCCCCGAGCTGGCGCCGGCTTTCAGTATGGACTCCATCTCAGAGTCATTGAGCCCCGGGATCATGGGCGAAGCCAGAACGCCAACCGGGATCCCCATCTCGACGAGTGTCGAGACGGTTTGGATACGTCTCTCCGGCGTCGGAGCTCGCGGCTCCATGTTGCGGGCCAACTCCCGATCGAGCGTGGTCAGTGAGATCATTACATGGACCAATCGTTTTTCTGCCATCGGCCCCAGCACATCGAGATCCCTCAGAACGAGATTCGATTTGGTGACGATACCCACGGGATGCTCATAGTCGGCAAGGACCTCCAAAATACGACGCGTGATCCGAAGCCTCTTCTCGACGGGCTGATACGGATCGGTATTCCCCCCCAATGCCAGAACCTCGCATCGATAGCCCGGACGGGTAAGCTCATTTTCGAGGAGCTTAGCGGCGTCTGGTTTCGAAAAGATGCGGCTTTCAAAATCGAGGCCGGGCGACAGACCCAAGTAGGCATGGGTGAGCCGCGCAAAACAGTAGCTGCAACCGTGCTCACACCCCTTATAGGGATTGATCGACCGGTCGAAAGGAACGTCTGGAGAATCGTTAGCCGCGATGATGGTGCGGGTTTGTTCGGGTTGCACCGTTGTCCGGACGGTCTGCAGATCGTTGCCGTAATCCTCCCAACCGTCATCGAGAGGGACGTGCTGGTACTTCTCGTAGCGACCGGTCGGATTGCTCACCGCCCCGCGCCCACGATTCTTGTGTCGAGACATGTCCATTCAATGCTTCACATGCATCACGCAAATGCTCTTGCGCAATTCTATAATATGAAGCATAGAAGTCCTGGGCATCAGCGTGGCGGTGCGCGGTATCGCCGTCTGGCTCGCCTTCGTTCCCGAGTCGGATCACAAGTATCAAGCAAAGGATCTGTTCGAATCCAGCGGCGGCCCCATTCCCACCGCATGGGTGACTTTTGTCAGTTCCGAGCCCATTTGCCGCATTGGAGTGGGTTCACCTCGAAGACTTCTATGTGCTCACGAGGACTGGTCCAGCCGCACCAGCCAGTCCGATTCTCCGAACAAAGTCCATGTCCATCCAGTAGACATCTCTATTTCCGCTTGCGTTACTGGTGTAGAAGAGATATTTGCCGTCTGCAGTGATACCAGCACGAGGACCGGTGTCGTTTCCATTTTCCCTTCAAGCGCTTCATCGATGATCACTCATAGTGAAGAGCCGTTACGGGATCGACCCGCGCGGCGCGCCTAGCGGGTACGGCGTTGGCGAAGAAGGCCACCGCGAGAAGAAACAAAGACGATGCCGCAAAGGTGAGGGGATCCAACGGGTGGACACCGTATAGAATCGACTCGAGAACGCGGCTGACCACCAAAGCGCCGCCCAGGCCCACGAGTATGCCGATGCCCGCCAGCACCATCCCCCGTTTGACGACGAAACCCAAGATGTTGTCTTGGTTGGCCCCCAGTGCCATCCGGATGCCGATTTCCCGTGTTCGCTGATTGACCCAATAAGCGATCAAACCGTAGAGCCCCACGGCAGCAAGGAGGACGGAGAGCAAACTGAAGCCCGAGAGCAGACGTGTTCCCATGCGTACCGTAAAGAGGGTGACGGCCATGCGCTCTTCCATGGTTGTGGCTTCCATAATAAGAAGATCCGGATCCATGGCGAGGAGCTCCCGACGAACCGTCTCGAGTTGGGAGGCCGGATCACCGGAGGTCTTGAAGACGATACTTCCGTAGGAATTGAACCGCTGCGCTCTCGCGAAATGAAGGTAAGGGCGGTCTTCCTCACCGACCGTCCGCACCTTGCAGTTTTTTGCCACGCCGATGATCTCGCAGGTCGTACCGTTCCTTCGCCGGACGCGTTTTCCGATCGCGCTTTGGTCCGGCCAAAATCGGCGCGCCAAAGCTTCGTTGACGATGACGACGGGTGCGGAGTCCGCCGTGTCGCTGGTTAGAAAATCGCGTCCCTCGAGTAGCGGAATGCCCAGAGTACGGAAGTAGCCCTCGTCCACCATGGTGATGTCCACATTGAAGGGAGAATCCTCGTCGGGCGTCAACTCGTGGCCGTCCACCCAGATTTCGGTAAGGTTCCAGTTGAGCTCCAGTGGAAAGCTCGTGCCGGAGGTCGCCGACTCCACGCCGGGGAGCGATCGAATCCGCTCCAGCGCTTGTTGGTAGAAAAGCTTCGCCCGCTCTTCCTCGTAGCGGTTCATCTCCAGGTTCAGCGTGATGATTCCCAGTCGCTCGGTGTCGAAACCGATATCGACCTGACGGGCCGCAACAAGACCCCTGAGCAGGAGCCCTGCGCCCACGAGTAGAACCAAGGATAGGGCCACTTGGCCGACCACGAGCACATTGCCCAGGCCGAGCCTCCCCCCGCCTTCTTGTGGAACATCGTTTCCTTGAGCGAAGAGACGAGGTCGGTTCGGGAAGCTCGAAACGCGGGAGCCAATCCGAAAACGACTCCGGTCAGAATCGATATGGCCAATGTGAAGGCGAGCACGCGCAAGTCGATTCCCAAATCGAACGTAAAGGTAATGGGAAGGGGCGGGTGAAAAGCCTTGATCAGGCCCGTCGTCCAGATGGAGAGGAGGAGACCCAGGAAGCCTCCCAAACCGGAAAGCAGTAGCGATTCCACCAGGAGCTGCCGGATCAAACGTGCGCGGCCGGCTCCGATAGCGAGTCGAACGGCGATCTCCTTCTGGCGTGTCGTAGCTTTTGCAAGCAGCATGTTGGCGACGTTGGCACAGGCGATGAGCAGCACGATGCCCACGACGCTCATGAGGAGAGCGGCGATGGGCGTCAGCATCCGGTCCAGCAAGGGGTGCATGCGCACCTCGGACGCGGACACCAAAGCGACATCGAGGTCTTTGTTGGTATCCGGATAGGCCTGGGCCAGCCCGGCCGCAAGGGTCGACATTTGTGATTGAGCTTGTTCGAGGGTGACGCCCTCTTTCAATCGGCCGGTGAGAAACATCCACCGCCGCCCACGCTCGAGGATGCGCGAATCCGTGGCCGGGACACCGGCCGTGTTGTTCATGCCCATGGTCTCGACTTCGTCCGCCATCATGACCGGAAGCCACACGTCGAGAGTGAATCCCGGTGTCATACCGTTGAAGCTGGGCGGGACGATTCCGATGACGGTGTAACGCAGGCCATCGAGTCGGATGGACTGGCCCAAAACGCTTGGGTCACCTCCGTACTGCTTCTGCCAAAACCCATGGCCAAGCAAGGCGACCGGGGTCTCCCCCGGAGCCCGGTCTTCTTCGGGAGAGAAATTCCGCCCGAGCACCATGTCGACGCCAAGCACGTCGAAGTAGTTGGCTGTAACGACTTCTCCCATGAGGAGCTCTGAACGGCCTTCTTGGCTGAAGCTCGATATGATGAGCGAGTGGCCGACCAGTCCTGAGAACACATCGTTTCCATCGCGATAGTCCACGTAATCGAGATACGAGCAGGTCGAGTACTGCTCGAGCTCGAGCTCACCCGACTTGGAAGTGTAGGCGCGAACAAGCTCGTGAGGTCGCTCCACCGGTGCCGGTCTCAGCAAAACGGCATTGACCACGCTGAAAATGGTCGTGTTGAGACCGATACCCAGAGCAAGTGAGGCGACCGCGACCGCGGTGAAGCCGGGATGGGACGCCAGCGCCCGAAAGCCGTACTTGAGATCGTTGACGATGTCTCTCATGGCAATTGCCCACCCTATGGGTCAGAACAGCATCAATATCTATAACGGGATCGCGGCACGGGATGTTTCATCGATGTCTCCCGCTGTTCGATCCGAACCATAATCATGCGCACCGGTTCTCGACGAGGATGCCTCCCCTTCCTAAGACCTGGTATAAGGTACTAGACCACAGAAATGCTCGTATATATTGCCGGGGATATGTGCTGTGGGGTCTATGGAACACGTGACCTGAATCGTTGAGAATTTTCCCGAATTGCGGCGAGGATACGTTTATGCACGACTGGCCGAGATACGTCAGAGAACGATTGAGTCTTCCAACGTTGCGCACCGAGCGGGAGCGGGAGATTGTAGAGGAGCTGGCAGCTCAGCTCGACGAATTCTACAACGAGGCAATATCCAACGGCGCACGCGAGGATGAGGCAGTCCAATACGCCCGGGAGAGAATCAGCAACTGGGACGAACTGAGGACACAATCCAATCGGACCCATCTCCAGCCGCGCGCAGAAAAGGGGTATCTAAACCGAGAGTCGGTAGCCCTCGACCAACACGCAACATCCGATCTTCAATCGATCTTCTCCGACCTCCTCTTTGACCTGCTCTACGGATTCCGCATCTTGAAGAAGCATCCCGGTTTCTTAGCGGTCGCGCTGATCACCCTGGCCCTGGGCATCGGAGTCAACACCGCTCTGTACAGCCTCTTCGACGCTTGGTGGAGATTGCCCAACCGGCTGGAAGAGCCCGAGACGCTGGCCTATCTCTGGTATCGGAGTCCCGGCCATCAACGAAACGTCATGAGGTCCAGCGACTATTTGGACCTTCTCGAGCAATCCAATTCGTTCGCCCAAATGGCCGCCTTCACCCGAGGCGACCGAGTTCTTGCCGGCCGAGGGGAACCGGAACGGGTCAGAGTCGTCGCAGCCTCCGCGAATCTCTGGTCGATGCTGGGCTTCAGCGCGCAGATCGGGCGGGTCCATAACGAGGGAGAGGAATTGCCGGCCGATTCGGGTGTCGTGATGCTGACGGAGAAGTTCTGGCAACGCAAGTTCGACGGAGATCCGAACATTCTGGGCAAGTCCGTCATTCTCGACGACAAGTCCCATACCATCATCGGGATCATGCCGCCGGAAATAGACCTGAGAGAATCGGGATTGATGTGGCACGGAGTCGATCTCTTCGCACCTTTGTCGATTAGAACCGCCGATACCGGTCGGAGGGATCGCAGCTATGGCCGTGTTCTAGCCAAGCTCAAGCCCGGTGTGAGCTTCGAGCAGGCACAATCGGAGCTGAGCGGAATATCCGCACGTCTGGCAGAGGCCTATCCGGAGACGAACAAGGAGAGCCAAATATGGATCCAGCCTCTCATGCAATCCTTTCGCTCCTTCGAAGACCTCATGCTGATGTCCATCTTCCTGGCCGCTGTCGCTATGGTGCTGCTCATCGCCTGCGTCAACATCGCCAACATGCAGCTGGCCAAGGCTAGCTCCCGCGCGCGGGAATTCGCCGTCAAGATGGCCATGGGAGCCAAGCAGGGCCGTCTCGTGCGCCAGCTTCTCACCGAAAGCCTACTGCTCGCGGTCGGAGGCGGCCTGTTGGGCCTCTTGGTCGGGCTCTGGATGTTGGACCTATTCGTGGCATCAGTCGATTTCATCCCCTTTCTCGAGCATGAAATGGGGCTCCGTCCTTCGGTTCTCATCTACACATCCGTCATTTCTCTCTCGGCCGCCCTCGTCTTCGGATTGGCCCCCGTCTTCATCGCTTCGAAAATATCGCCGGTGGACACACTGAAGATGGGCACACAGGCGGGGGCTGCAGGGCCATCGCACAGCAGGCTGCGAAACGGCTTGGTCATCGGCCAACTGGCCATCGGCCTGCCCATGATCATCTGCTGTGGCCTTGCGGTTCGCCACGTCCAGACGCTCAAATCCGCCGATGTTCTGGGCATCAACCCGGAGAACCTCCTCACGCTGCGGGTGGAGCTCTCGATCTACCACTACGCCGAGGAGGCCGAGCGCCGAGCCTTCTATGAACAGATGTTCGAGAAGATGGTGTCCTTGCCCGGCATCGAATCCGCGGGAGCCGTGAGTTCCCTACCCATCGGTTCAGTACAGAACTTGGGTGGATCTATCACGATAGAGGGCCGTCACGAGAAGGAGGAGTATTTCTCAGGGTATCACGTCGTCACGCCGGGATTCTTCGAGGCCATGGGAGTGCGACTGCTGAGCGGCCGTGTGTTTACGCAGCGGGACCATGCCGCGGGACCGCCTGTGGCGATCCTGAACCAGAAAGCGGCGATGCGCTACTGGCCCGACGGAGATGCCGTGGGCAGGCAGATCATGCTGGACGGACCAGACTACAAGGCGAGCTGGGTGTCAATTGTAGGGGTGGTGGCCGATTTCGGCTGTACCGTCTGGGGAGAGCCGTTTCCGCCCGCACTCTATATTCCCCACGGCCAGAACCCCAAGCCCGATATGGATCTGATTGTGAGGGCCCAGGGCGATCCCAAGGTCGCCATGGAATCGATGAGAGAGACCATCCACGGCATGGATGCGGGCATCCCGGCTTACAGTATCCGGACCATCAACGATATGGTCCACACCTGGCTCCGCGACGATCGCTGGCTGTCCTACTTCCTGGGAGGACTGGCGCTGCTGGTGCTCTGCCTCGCCTGCATCGGCCTCTTTGGCATCATGTCCTATGCGGTTTCCCAACGCACCAACGAATTGGGCATTCGAATCGCCCTCGGGGCGGAACGCGGGGAGATTCTCAAGCTTGTCATCAAAGGATGTCTCGAGCTTTCGGGCAAGGGCATCCTGATCGGTCTCCTGCTATCCATACCTATCGGGATATTGATGGCTTCCAATCTCTACGGCGTGGGCGGCCTGGATCCTCTGACTTATGGAGGAGTGATCCTGTTGTTGCTGGCCGTGGCGTTCGCGGCCGGCTACCTGCCGGCGCGGAAAGCCACACGAATCGATCCCATGCTCGCATTGCGATATGAATAACCGTTGTTAATTTCGCCATTCGAGCCGCAGTTCGACGAAGCGAGCCACATCCTGCTCCTGGACATCGTCACCTTCGAAAGATCACATCATTCAATGTAGGCCCGGCTCAGGCTGGGGTAAATACCGCGAATGAATGCAGGAGTCCGTCGAGATCTCCACTCTCTGACGTGCTACTACTGAAACATGTCCGGGCTGACTTCAAGAGCCACCTCGGATATCTTATCTATGGGGAGACCGGCCAGCCGGGCGTGTTCGCGAAGAGCGTCCGGATTGGGAGCATCGTACTCACAGTAAATCTTACCTTCCGCTTCGGAAATGAAGCTCTTGATCCAGACGACCTCCGGCAGTTCCGCAAGCACTTCAACAGCTTTTCTCCCAGCGGCATTGAGATCGTCTCTTGATAGATCGCCTACGTTGCGCTCAATGATGTATCTCGGCATTATCTTCTCCTCTACTCATTTCAACGAGTCCTGAAATTGGTGGCTGATTCCCTTCAACTTCTCGTCTTGACATTCAGCGGCGATGGCCGAGGCACGTTCCGAGTAGTCTCTGGCCTCGTCCTGTTCACCCTGGGACGCGTACACACGCGCCAAATTGTGAAGCATCCAGCCTTCACCCTTGCGGTCGTCGATTTCCCGTCTGATCTCGAGTGATGCTCGATAGTGTTGCATCGCGTCTTCACGATTCCCCGCTTCGGAGCACACATCCCCGAGCGCCGCTAACGAGTGACCTTCGAGAAGCCGTTCCCCGGTCTGGCGATTGACCCGAAGCGCTTCTTCTAGACGAGCCCGGGCCTCGTCTTGGCGTTGGAGATGCTTTAATGTGACGCCTATGCTATTGAGAATCAGGCCGGCGTGAATCTGGTCGTCCAGTTCCCGGAATATGCCGAGCGCCTGTTCATAACGCTCGAGTGCGCCGGCATAGTTGCCACTACTCCACTCGGTGATGCCCATCGAGTTCAGCAAATCACCCTGCTTCGGGCGATCCTCTAGCTTCGTGGCCAGCTCCAAGGCGTCCGCGCAGTGCTCGAGAGCCTTCAACGGATCGGTCTTCCGGCAAACCCGAGCCATTCCCTCTAATGCATCCAGCTCACCCGGGAGATCGCTGGTCTGTTTCCTGAGATCGCGCACTCGTCCCCATGCTTCGACGCCGTCCTGGTGCTTCTCGGGATCTTCTGCGTAAATGGACGCGATCGTGCTCCAGGCCGAGGCCTCTTGTTGCAGATCTCCCAGTTGCCGAAAAACCTTCGTGCTCTCCAGTAGGTAGGGCAAAGCCTCTTCGGGTTTGTCCAGAGAAAGAAGGCGTTCGCTCAACCTCAGCAATGAATGCGACAATCCCTCGGCATACTCCACGTCCCTGTTCTTCTGTACGAGGTCCTTATAGAGTCGAAGGCTTTCCTCGATATTGCCCTGGTCCCAGTGGATGTTGGCCATGGAGGTAAATGTGAAGGCCTGCTG
The DNA here is from genome assembly GCA_963697355.1 of uncultured Acidobacteriota bacterium. GTDB lineage: Bacteria > Acidobacteriota > Vicinamibacteria > Marinacidobacterales > DATDRI01 > CAVONV01. The sequence continues at coordinate 41,348 of CAVONV010000006.1, read as the reverse complement.
GATGGTGAGACGATGCTCCGTTTGAATCTCCGCCGCTTGTTGAAGATAGTGCATGGCCTTTTCGTTGTCGCCCTGGTTGCGATAAACATTGGCCGTGATCACCAAGGTGTACCCCCTTTGGAAGGGATTTCTCAAAGTGTCGTGGAGTCGGATGGCTTCCTCGAGGTGTTCTAGAGCCTGCCCATAGGCGCCCAAGCTTCTAAAAACCTGCCCGAGATTGGTCAAATCAATGGCAATGGCCTCGACATCGTTCATCTCGCGATCGATCGCCAGGGCGGCTTCGTTTAGGGCGACTGCCTTCTCATACTCTTCCTGCCGCCATCGAAGATAGCCCATGCTTCTCAGGGTGTTGCGTTCGCCAAGCTGGTCGGACAGATCCCGCCTGATGTCGAGAGACCTGTCCGAGAGCACGCTCCGCGTTATCGAACTGACCGAGCTGTATCTGAAGCTCACCCTCTCGGATGTAGACTTCCGCCAGGCGGGCTCGGTCCTCAGTGGATTCCAGAAGCTTGTGGAGCTGACCGACGATGGTCTGTTGTCGTTCACGCACTCCCAACGTCTCGCAGGCGCGCTCCAGCTCCAGCAGCGTATCCATGAGTGTCTCCTGCCGACTCTTGTCTTCCGGCAGCTTCAGCAGCCAGCTCTGGGATTTTTCGAGAATCGTCAATGCGTCCGCGAACCGACTCAGTTTGCTGGCCCTTTTGGAGGACTCCCGTCCGTAGTGAACGGCTTTTTGCCAGTTCTCCGCACGGCTAAAATGATGCATCAAGAGATCGAGTACTTCTTCGATGCGATCGGCGTAGAGGTCTTCGATAACCTGCCCCGCCTTCCCATGCAACGCCTTGCGCTGGTGGAGAAGAAGACCCTTGTAGATGACCTCTTGCGTCAGCACGTGCTTGAACAGATAGGCAGCTTCCGGCAAGACTCGGATTTGTTGGATGACACCCGAGGTCTTGAGCGTTTCCAGCGACTGGCCCAGCTTGGATTTGTCAGGAAGGGTCCGGCCCAGAATTCGGCGATCAAACTCGCGACCGATAACCGAAGCAACGCGAGCGACCTCCTGCGTTTCGCGATCCAGACGATCTAGGCGAGTGCGGATGACCGCCTGAACTGTTTCGGGCAGTTGAAGGCTTTCGAGAGTCCCCGCCAAAACGACCTCTTCATCCACGACCTCTATCGTCCCCTCTTCACGCAGAGTGTGACAAAGCTCCTCGATAAAAAAGGGATTACCTCCCGTGCGTTCATGGATGAGAGCTCCCAACCCTTCCGGAAGAACGCTCGTTCCCAGGACGGATTGGATGATATTGAGCGAGGATGTACCATCCAACGGACCAAGGTGAACGGGAGTGTGGTGCCCCACCACTCTCCAGTCCGAAGGATACTCCGGCCGGTAGGTCGCAACGACCAGCAAAGGATGAGCCGATGCCATGCCCACGAGCTGTCTGAGGGCTTCCTTGGACGCCTCGTCGGCCCATTGCCAGTCTTCCAGAAGGAGCACGACCGATTCTCGCTTGGAGCTCGTCGTAAAAATCGCGGAAAGGGCTTCGAGCATTGCGAGTTGCAGTTCTTCACCTTCCAAATGCTTCGGGATGCTGTGCCGGTCGCTCTTAATGGACAGCAAATAGAGGTAGAACGGAATGTAATGCTCGAGCGCAGGGTCGATGTCGCGGATGGCCGAAACCGCATTGTCCTCCAAAGCATGCGGTTCCTCTATTTGTAAGCGGAGCCCGTGTCTCAGTGCCTGGATGAACGGTAGATACGGAACACCACACCCATGTAGTTCGCACCGACCTTCCAGAAAGGTAACGGGCTTCCCGGCAAAAGCTTTCCGAAACTCATGGAGCAGGCGGCTCTTGCCCACACCGGCCTCACCCACCACCGTCACGAATCGGCCGTCTCCAGAGAGGGCGCTCTCCAGGGATCCTTCGAGAATGCCCATCTCTTTTTCGCGGCCGGTATAGTTTGTGAGTCCCGACCTTTCGGCCGCCTCGAGCCGCGTTTGGTATTGGGACTCTCCCGAGACACGATAGGGAGTCACGGGCTGAGATTTGCCCTGTAGAACCACCGGATCGCGGGCCTCGGTCTCGAAAAAGGGCGTTATGAGACGTTCGGTTTTTGGACTGACCAGGATTTCATCTTCCTCTGCGAGAGCAACAAGTCGAGTCGCACCTTGAACCGCATCTCCCGACACCCGGTACTTCCCACCCTGTCCCTCCATAAGTTGGGTCACCACATGACCGGTGTCGACGCCGGTGTGCATTCGAAGTCGCTGACCAAGACGTCTCTCCAAATCGGCATTCAACTCCCTGACCCGAGCATGGAGCTCCAAAACGGCCCGGACCGCGCGATGAAAGTCGTCTTCATGTGCGGTTGGAATGCCGAAGAGCGCCATGAGCGCGTTTCCTTCGAACTGGTTGACCTTTCCACCGTGTTTATCCACAACCTCGGTAGCCGCCTCGCTGATCCGCTGCATCGCGTCTTCGAGCTCTTCCGGGCCGAGCTGCTCTACCAGCGCTGCATAGCCAGCCAAGTTGGACGAGACGATGGTCGCCTGCCTCCTTTCCCCTTCGAGTAGAGAACCGGATGATGTCTTTTGCGAGCTTCTGGATGGAGTCGACGGCGGAGAAGCTGGAGGTTGAGCGGACTGCGGGACGGGCGAAAGAGAATGCCCGCATTGGCCGCAAAACATGGTTCCAGGCACAACTCCTTTTTCGCATTGGGGGCAGGTTCTTTCCAGTAGTGAACCGCATTTTCCGCAGTACTTTTGGTCGAGCGGGTTGTCTTGGCTGCATTCGGGGCAGGGTTGACTACCGCCTTGGTACTGTTTTCGCGCCCGAGAAGGGGCGGAGAGACGAGAAGCGGATTTGAGCACGCCGTCACGCGCCTCTTCGAGGTCGAGAACCAGACTCCGAGTCGACTTGTACCTTCGTTCCGGGGATTTTTCCAGGAGACTCTCGACGACGGATACAAATAAGGCAAGAAGGTCAGGATTGAGGGTTTCGAGCGGCTCCGGCTCGCTCTCGATGATGGCAGAGAGCGTCTGCACTGCCGTTTCCCGCTGAAACGCACGTTTACCCGTCGCCATTTCATAAAGGATGGCCCCGAGGGAGAATTGATCGGTCCTATAATCGACAGATCGACCGCTGGCCTGCTCCGGTGACATATACCCAATCGTCCCCAGAATAACGCCCGCGGCGGTTGCCTTTTGCTCCAGCGTCGCCATCCTCGAGTCAGCGTCCGAAATAGACACGAGCTTGGCCAAACCAAAGTCCAAGATCTTCACATACCCGTCATCCGTGACCATGATGTTCTCTGGCTTCAGATCTCGGTGCACGATTCCGGCGTCGTGAGCCTTGGCAAGCCCGTCTGCAACCTGAGCGGCCAAACGGTACAGCTCACGCATTGGAAGGGGGCCGGTGGAGACGATCTCACGTAAGGTCTTCCCCACCACGAGCTCCATAACCATGTAGGGTGTGGCCCCCTCTTGTCCTATGTCAAAAATGGTGATGATGTTGGGATGGTTGAGTGCCGAAGCCGCGCGGGCCTCGCGTTCGAAACGCGTCAGCCGGTCGCTGTCCGAGGAGAATTCGTCTCGAAGTACTTTGACGGCCACACTCCGGTGCAGCTTGAGGTCTTTGGCACGATACACTTCGCCCATTCCGCCGACGTCCAGCGACGACACGATCTCATAGGCCCCGAGACGAGTGCCCGGCAGTAGTTTCATAGCTTACTTATAGTTAACTGAACGAAAAACCCGCCGACCGAGTCTAGCTTGCCCGAGGAGCCGGCACAAGAGAGCTTGCATCGCTGTAGGCCCAATATGAGAATGTAGACAGTGACAGTGGATAAGATCGCCGGACTGGTCGATGGACGCGCGGCGGCGCTGTGGCTACGAAGATTTCCTACCGGCCCACTCGAAACCGTAGTGCGAAGTCTGACCCGCTGAGACCGAGGTCAAACGTATTCGCTGCGCTACTCCGCCCTCAGTGCTTCCACCGGATCGGTGGCGGCGGCTCTCCGCGCGGGCAGGTAGCTGGCTACCAAGGCGATTGCGGTCAGACCGACGGACACGGTCACGAAGGTCATGGGGTCCAGCTGCGATCGCACTCAGCAGAGTCCTTGAAGAGAACAATCTACAGGGTAGCGTCTGGGCCATACATACGCCTGCGGAAGAAATACCCCCACCCACCAAGTCGGCCATGGTCGAGGCAGGGCTCTTCGACGATGTGGACTTCGTCATCCGCAGCCACGGGACGGGCCAACGCGCAAGAAGGGTCAAAGGAGGGCTGGGTAACTGCTGCCTCCTTATCGAGGCCGCATCTTATGAGTTCACTGGAAAACCGTCTCACGGAGCGGCACCCTGGCACGGCCGAGACGCGTTGGATGCCGCACGTCTCTTCTTCAATGCCGTGGACATGTTCAGGGAGCACAACAAACCCAGTCTTCGTTTCATGGGCACGATTACCAAGGTCGGCGACTCCCCCAATGTGACCAACGACTACGTGCAGGTCGATCATTGGATCCGGAACTCAGATTACGCCGGTCGTGAGGAACTGGACGAGGTCTCCGGGAAGGTCGATACCATTGCCAAAGCGGCCGCCATGGCGACCTTCACGGAAGTCAAGATCCGGCACTACGGTTCCTATTACAACGGAACGGAATGCGCATGGATGCAAGCTCTAGCCTGGCAATACACCAAAACATACGGAGACGCCGAGGCCATCGACGACGGGAACTTCGGAAACCCCGTCGGCTGGGATGAGGCAGGGCTGGGTTCCGTAAGAATACCGGGACTCTACATCCGCCCAGCGGTCTCGGGCATCGCTGATGCCTCCGGTCACTCTCATGAGAATGCCGCCAATACAATCAGCGCGGAAGGACACGAGGGCTTGATTCAAACCGCCCAAATAGGCGCCGCGGTTGGGTTGAGACTCCTGACGAACGAAGAGCTCCGCCAGAAAATCACCGAGGAGCTTGGACATTGGCAGGAGTGGGGTCTGCAAGAGGGACTCATCCCCAAGGACCTGGTCAAATAGCTTTCAATCTCCACGGCGTGGGCAACCTGATCTTGTGAACGGCCTCGACCCGTCGCTCGACGGCCGTCCGAAGATCGATTTCCCCACGAGGTGGTCTAGAATAGCCTGGTCGAAATTGGCTTGGTGTTAGAGAATGGTTCCCATGAACGGTGTAACGTGCCATCCCAGAGAGGAAAATGTCATGACGAGTTCGAATGGACGTCGCAGACGGTTGCAACCCGTGGCCGTGCTCATAGCCCTTCTCGCCTTCGGCGGAGCGCAATGCACGATGACAGGGAGTGCCGCCGGCAATTACGACGATCTGGTCCAGCTATTCAAAGACTGGCGGGAGTTCGAGACACCACCCATGTTGGACGGCGCCCCGGACTATACCGCAGAAAGATTTGCCGCGGCCCATCGAGAACTGGCTGATTATCAGGCCCGCCTGAGCGCTATCGACCCGAGCGGCTGGCCCATCGAGCAACAAGTCGACTGGCATATCGTGCGCGCCGAAATGAACGGCTTCGATTTCAACCATCGGGTGCTCAAGCCCTGGGTGCGCGATCCCGCGTTTTATCAATCCGTGTGGACCGGAAAGAGCGACGTACCGGCGCACGAGGGGCCCACGCATCACGCCGTCCTCGAGCTCTGGACCTACGACTTTCCGCTTTCCGCTGACGAGGAGCAACGCGTCATTGGCGACCTAAAGGTCATTCCTTCTCTCATGAAACAAGCCCAGGGAAATCTGATGGGAAACGCCCGCGACCTTTGGGTAGCCGGCATCAAGAACATCGAGGATCAACGGACGAACCTCGACCTCATCTTGGAGAAAGCAGGTGACGGTGCCGGTGAAGAGCTAACAAAAGCGGTACAGGCGGCACAAGAAGCGACGGACGAGCTGGTCACTTGGCTCAAAGAGCAAGCACCGTCGAAGACCGGATCATCCGGCATCGGTAAGGACAACTACACGTGGTACCTGCAACAGGTTCATCTCGTACCATTGACCTGGGAGGATGAAGTCCGTCTACTCAAGCGCGAACTGGACCGCGCCTGGTCTTCCCTACGGCTCGAAGAGCAGCACAATCGCGCCTTGCCGCCGCTACTCCCAGCGTCGACACCGGAGGAATATGACCGCCGAGCCGAGAAGGCTGCGACGAAGTTCATCACGTTTCTGCGAGAGCAAGAGATTCTAACGGTCAAAGACTACATGGACCCCGCCTTAAGGGAACACCTCGGTCAGTTTGTTCCCGAGGAAGAGCGGAACTTCTTTTGGATTGCTGCACATCATGACCCACTGCCGCTGTTCACACATTTCTACCACTGGTTCGATTTAGCACAAATGCGCGAAGAACCGCACAAGAGCCTTATCCGGCGCGATCCTCTGCTCTACAACATCTGGGACAGCAAGAATGAGGGTGTCGCAACGGGTGTTGAAGAGATGTTCATGCACGCTGGGCTCTATGACGACAGCCCCCGCTCGCGCGAAATCGTTTGGATTATGGTTGCGCAGCGCGCGGCCCGCGGACTGGGATCGCTCTATGCCCACGCCAACGAGATGACGATGGCAGAAGCCGGGAGCGTCCATGTCGAATGGACGCCACGCGGTTGGATGAGCGCGGAGCTAGACCTTCTCGCATTCGAGCAGCAGCTCTATCTACGCCAGCCGGGTTACGGCACCAGCTACATCACAGGAAAATACTTACTCGAGCGACTCATGGGTGAGTACAGCAAGGTCCTTGCGGAACGGGGCGAAACCTTTGTGATGAAAGAGTTCTTCGATGCATTCAATGATGCCGGCAATATTCCGATTTCACTCGTGCGCTGGCAGATGACAGGCCTCGACGATGAGATCACGATGATGACGGCAAAGGACTAGCTGCTATCGAGAATGAGACCCGCTCCTACTTCGAGAGCGTGGTGAAATTCTTTACCGTTTCTTGATCCAGCCTGCGGATCACTTCCACCATGAGAGTGACGGCGTTTTCGACATCACTCAAATCGAGCATTCCGTGATGGGAATGGATGTGGCGTGTCGCCATACCGATAAAGAGTGACGGCACTCCCATGCCGGTCAGGTGGATCATGCCGGCGTCCGTGCCGCCCATCTTCAAAAAGGAGGTTTGGTGCTTCACCTGCCTCTCCTCCGCGATTTCGAGGACGAACCGCCGCAATTTCGGATTCGGGATCATCGAGCCATCTCCCGCCGAGATGCAAACACCTTCTCCCATCCTTTGATTCATATCGGTTGCGCCGGGCACGTCGAAGGAAATATCCACATCGAGAGCGAATCCCACATCCGGCTCGATCATCTGAGCCGCGGTTTTCGCTCCCCTCAATCCAACTTCTTCCTGAGTCGTCGAGACCACATAGACCGTATTCGGGTGCGATACGTTGTCTTCGGCCAGTCTTCGAAGGATCTCCAAGCCAACGAAGACACCTATACGGTCGTCCAGCCCCTTCGCCACAGCAAGGACGGTCTTTTCCCCGTCGGTGCGGGTGCGTTCCACCTTGCGAAAGAAGGAATATGGTACGGCGGGATCCCCAATCCGGATGCCCAAGGCCCGCACCTCTTCTTTGGATTTGCAGCCGATGTCGATGTACATCTGATCTTGGGTGACCACCCTCGAGCCTTCAGCTGGAGACAGAATGTGCGGCGGTTTGGCACCAATGACGCCGATCACTTTCTCACCGCCATTGAAGGGGCGCACCAAGACCTCCTGCGTAAGCAAGGTCTGGTCCCACCATCCGCCGAGCTGATGAAATTTCAGGTAGCCGTCTTGGCCAATTCCGGTGATCACGAAGCCTATCTCATCGGAGTGCCCCGCCAACATGATCTTGGGCCCATTCGGGACCCCGACTTTCTTGAAAATCACCGATCCCGTGCGATCGAACAGCAGTTCATCAGCGAACCTCTGCCCGTGATCCCGAACGATCTGTTGAACCTCCTCTTCAAAACCTGACGGGCCAAAGCCGTTGCAGAGCTCCTCGAGCAATTCGATGTCGAGCTTGGAAGAATTCTGCGCCATACCCATCATGAGGGCTAGCACGAGCAGTGGTTTCCACATGGTCATCTCTCCTGAGGTTGTCAAACGGAACGGATATTAACATGCGGGAGTGATTGGCAGTAGTCTGCGGCCGGAGAATCGAATGAGCGCGTCCGCCAAGCTTCCCGGAAAGTAGCTGCGGAGCTGATGGGGTCATTTGGCATGTCGGGACCCGCCCCTCCGATACAGTCATGGCGTAGAGTCTATCCCGCAGACGCGGGAACCGGTTGCGAGTTTCGTTCATTAGACCCCCTCCATCAGGAACAGGGTGCTGAGGTCCCGGAAGCACGAATAGCCGTAGGCGGAACGGCGGTGGCGCCGGGCACGAGCTCCGTTGGACCTCCGTCCATGTCATGGACCCAAATTCTGTCGTCGGAGTGAACCGCTGCGACGCGCGCTCCGTCGTTGGAAATGCAGAACCGCACGACGGAGCTCGCATGGATCCCCTCTGAGAAGATAGGTCGCGTCGAACCGTTCTCGGGATCGAGGAGGTAGAGCCGCTGTCCCTCACCCTCTCCGAAGCCGGCGACCACGATGGAACGATCGTCGGGTAGCCAGCGCGCCAGGTTGACCGTGAGGCCCGTCGAAAAACGGCGCGACTCTCCTGCACCGACCGGCCACAATTCGAGTGGACGCCCCAGCTCGGGGACGTGAACAAGAACCCAGCAGCTATCTGGTGAAAGCGGCTTTCTATTTCTACGAGCTGATTCTTTTGAGGAGAATGTGTTAGAACATGCTGCACGTCAGGCGAAGAGCGCTTGGGCCTGAATCAGTCGATTCCGGACTTCGACTCCGTTGGGACAGCTCACCGAGCACAAGCTGCAGTCGGAACAGCGGATCATGCGGACGTTTTCGGGCAGTGCCAGGTAATTCTCGCGGGCCATGGCGAACTGGCCATAGCCTTCCGCATAGCTCAGGAAGCGCAACATATCGGCCACGGGAACGCCCTTTTCACACACGCCGCTGCAACTTCCGCACATTCGGCAGTACAAGGGTCCGATATAAGCCATTTGGTCGGCGAGCAGAGCCCGATCGCGATCGGTGAAAGGTTCCGACATGGAACGGAGATTCTCATCGAGTTGATCGAAGTTGGTCATGCAGACGATGGCCGTATCCACAGAGGCGTTCTTCAGCACCCACTTGATGGCGGCGAGCATCGCCCCTTCCCGCTCGAGCGTGCTCGTCAAAGCATCCGGCATAGCGCCGTAAAGCCGGTCACCTCGTTGGATCCTGCTGAAGCCGCCGGCCAGTACCTTCATGGCCACCACGCCCATTCCGGCACGGCGCGCTGCGTGGATCGCCTCGGTCAGCTCGGGCTTCATGGTGAAGTTGTAGCTGGCGAGCGTCACATCGGTCTGGCCTCGCTCGACCAGGTAAGGCAACATGTCCGCCATGTTGAAATGCGTCGTGACCCCGGCGAAGCGGATCTTACCGGCCTTCTTCGCCTCCCGCTGAGCTTCGAACAACTCGTCGGGAAGCTCTTCGGGCCGTATTCTTGTTGTGCAGGTACCAGATGTCCAGGTAGTCCGTGCGCAACTCGCGTAGACTGGTTTCGAGCTCCGCCAGGGCCTCCTGCTTCGTTTTTGCCAAAGACTTGCTGCAGATGATGACCTGCTGGCGCTTTCCCTTCAGAGCGGCGCCGACCATACGCTCGTTGTTGCCGTTCTGGTAGATGCGGGCCGTATCGAAGAAGTTGATGCCAATGTCCGCGGCGCGCTCGATGACGGCAGGCTCGGGAGTCGTCATGCAACCGAAACCGAGCGACGATACGTCGAGACCCGTCTTTCCCAATGCACGCATGGTCGGTTTTGCAGCCTCCCGTTGCCGGCCGGTTAATGATGCAGCGACGGGGACGGCCAGACTGGAAGCCAGAAAATCACGGCGGCTCGTGGGTTTTTTCATGCGAAGAAGTATATCAAAAGCACTAAATAGTATCGTCTGTGGATTCAGCGAAACGAACCATAAGAGAATAAGGCGATGTCGGGCGCGTGCTACGTGGGCGCCGGAGAAAGGAAGAGGATATGAAAGGTTGGATTTCTGTTGGGCGATCACTTCAACCCAGACGTGCGTAGCAGGTGACCTTGGACACGGTCGCACGTTTGGTTGATGGCCGACACAGGCACCTTCACATCTTGGCCAACAACTCTGCGCAGAGGGCGTTCGCCGTCTGGCCGCTCTACCTCCTCGACGAGAGTCTTCGTAACCTCGGAAGGATCACCGATATTGCCGGACTTCGCGCGCTCCTCGAAACCTCGGCCGAGGGCGTCAAACCTCTTGGTCGTCAGACCGTACGTATCGGACACGTCGTTTTCGGGGTTTAACGGGCGTTCGAGAAAGGTCGTACCGTAAGTGCCCGGCTCCACGATCACAGTTTCGATGCCGATCGGGGCTAACTCGTAGCTCGTACTCTCGGCAAATCCCTCGATGGCGTGCTTGCTCGCGGTGTATATGGCTAAGAAGGGGAGGACGATGCGACCGAGGGCGGAGCTGATGTAGATAATCAATCCACGGCCCGCCTCGCGGAAGTGAGGCAGGACCGCGTGATTGACACGCATGACGCCGAAGAGGTTGATGTCGAAAACCTGCTGGGCCTGCTCGATGGTGTAGCCCTCGTCGATTCCCCAGGTGCCGACACCAGCGTTGTTGATAAGGACATCAATGCCGCCCCTGTCCCAAGCGGACGCTACAGCTCGGGCAACGAGCGTTTCGTCGGTGACGTCGAGCTCGAGCACGTGAACCGAGTAACCAGTCTCCTTGGCCCAATGCTCCAAAGTCTGAGCTTTGCCGGCGTTTTTACCCGACAGGTCTCGCATCGTGGCGTAGACCGAGTGGCCTCTTTCGGCCAACGCCTTGGTCGTATCAAAGCCAAAGCCGCCGCTCGCGCCGGTGATGAGAACATGTTTCGAATGACTCATTCGAGATTCCCCTGCTTCCTTCCTCGATATCGTCTCTTGCGGTAATGGGGCTCGGCCAATCCGAAAACTCCCCTCTGGCATATACACATCTATACGTCGCGAATATTACAGTCAAGTACGCACCCGAACTTCGAAATACGAGCAAATCTGATCATTCGATTCCTGCTTCATGGAGGCCAGTGTCACTCAGACACTGGCCTGAGCCAAGGCTCGCCTCTCCACAGGCTTGATAGTCGCGCGGGTTCGTGGAGCTCACCGTACTCAGAGGGTCGAGAATGAGACGAGCCATATTGTCGGCGGCATGATTTCTTCAAGCGGGTCATCGATGCAACCATCGGGTATCGGCACCTAACGGGGCGTTCTTGGCGATGTGAGCCGCCATCGTCCGGATGAGGTCCGCATCGGTCATCGGTGACCAACCATGGCCCTTCATCGGCCGGCCGTGAATGAACTCGCCCGCGTAGTAAGGATCGGTGGTGCTCTCCAAGAAGTCCTCCAGCAAATAGACGGCATAGGGAAGGTAGAAGTCGTCCATCTCCGGATTGAACAGGTGGATCTTCCCCACGAGATGGGAGCCGATCTGGGACCAGTGTGTTTCGATGTAGCTCCTGAGATCGTATCCGTTGTCTCGCATATAGTCGGCCACCTCGTGGTCGATGGCGCCGGTCTCGAGGTCCCATAGCCGCATTGGGTAGCCGTCCTCTCCGACCGGCCCATAGGCCGCATTCCACGCATCGAGTTGGCCTGCGGACCGGCCTCGAGACCCTTGGGCCGCTTCCAACTGACTCATCTGGCGCACCGTGCCCAACGGCTGGCCGTCGGGTGTCCGCTGGAACATGCGTTCCGGTGCCCCAGGAACGGACCCCGGCACGATGAAAGCACTATCGTCTTCATAGATGTTGATGAGCTGGTACTTCCGAAAATCTACGGGATCCGGATAGAACGTCCAGGTTCCGCCGAAAAACTCCGGATGATAAACCTGAAGGGCTAGCGACTCCCAGCCGCCGGTCGATCCACCGGTCAAGACACGGGCGTAGGGCTTCGCAATGATCCGGAACTCTTGCTCCACCCGAGGAATCAGCTCCTTTAGAATCGCATCCCCGTAGGGACCGTTGTTTACGGAGTCCACCGCATAAGAGTCGTCGAAAAAAGGCGTCGGGTGTTGAAAGGTCACTGCAACCACTCTTGGAAATCCGTCGCCGATCCAGGATTGATGAAACTCATATCCGGTCTCGCGCTTGGTACCCGATCGTTCTCTCATGTCCTGGAACAGATCGGGCTGTCCTGGTTGAGGCGGCTCGGGATTGAAGCCGAACGGCGCATCCAAGCTGAAATGCCCCTGTAGGTAGACGACGGGGTAACGGAGGTCGGGATTATCCTCATAGCCTCGAGGAAGGAGTACGGTAGCGCCAAGAAAAATGGGATGGCCCCAGAACTCTGTGAGCAGGTCACTTTGAAATCGGATCCGCTTCACCCACGTGGTGTCCTCGGGAATCTCGATGGGGGGAAGCTCTTGGGTCAATTGAAGCGCCACGGCCGTTCCGCGCCGGGGATCCAGACGGACACGTTCCGGTTCGCTGACGAGATTGCCTGACGAAAATCCCCATCTCTGTCCTTCCCACTGGTCCATGTGGGCCCAGACGTTATGGCCATCGGCTCGGTGAAACTCGGTATAGACGTTGAGCACGGCCTGCACGGAGTAATCGCCGGCCGGCAAGGCATCGAGGCTCTCCAGCGGGTAACCGTCCGCAGAACCGTCGACCACCGTGATTTCCCCCGGCGCGAGCTGATGGACATCCGCGGCAAAGAAAGGGACGCGGCCATCCCGACGGCGTGCGGAGTTGTACGTGGCGATGCGAGGCTCCGTTCCCTCGTCGGGACTGATGGCGACGAAGAGCCGGCCGGTCACGGGCTCATCCCGGAGCCAGGAAGGGATCGTGATTTCGAACCGCAGCCCGGAAGAGCCAGCGTTTTCGCAAGCGGTATGGCTTCCGACGAAGCTGCATAGAACTAGAAAGGTTGCCGAGAGCTTGGTCCATCTTCGTTTCATAGCCGGGCCTCCCCAAAAACAACACGTGCCACCGTGTCGCTAGCTTCTGCTACATTCGCAACTCGTGCTGCACACCTCCCATGGGGCGAACCGTCGGGAGAATTCGACGAGCAACAAAGGCGGTTCCTTGGCCAAAAATGATCGTTCTGTTACTTTCGCTGGTGAAACACCGTTTTCTCCTTATCCAATTCTCGCGCCATTCCGGGCGCCATAGAGACACCGTGCCGGTACTGGAAAGGCCACATGCTGTTCAAGTGGAAGAACGCCACGCGGTCGCCGTTCTCGAGGACCTGTTCGAGATCGGGCTGAAGACCCGGCATCGCACTGAGGTTTCCATTAATGAATGTTATACCTCGATCCTCGGTTGGCAGAGCAAGCTTCGTCAAGAGATCTTGTATCCGGCCACCGTTCGGCAGAGCCACATTCAGATTGGCGTGGTACTTACCCGCGGCAACTCCCCCGTAGCGCGCCAAGGGGCCATAGAGCCACACATCAACGTTGATCGTCGTCATTAGCCTCCTGCAACGGGGGGAAAGATCCCAACCTCATCGTCCGGTTCGAGACGGTGCTCCGGCTCGCGCAACCGACCATTCACCACGGTCAGCTTGACCTGCTCTTTCGGCAGAGCGAGGTAGTCCACCAACGACGCCACGGTGCTGTCTTCCGCTAGGTCGAGATCGAGGGGAGAACCGGCGCGAGTGGATTCGGAATGAAGCTCGGCCAGGAAAGCGTACAGTCTCACACGAACCTTCATCGATCCTCTCACGGACAACGGATGATATCCTGAGCCCAAAGGCAATCGGAACAAGATGGGTTCCATCCCCAGCATGCCTCGTTCTTCTCTCGAAAGTCGCAGCTATCCCTGAGGTCACAATCGGGGCAGGATGGGAAATGAAAGTCCTGCACTTCACGGCGGAAACGGCAGTATTCCTCGGAGCTCCATATCTCCGCTAAAAATTGTTGAGAGACATCACCGAGGCTATAACGGGTGACTTGCTTGCGCCGGCCGTCGATGGTCAGGTAGCTGTAGTTGTGAGACAAAGCATAGCAGGGCACTACACAACCGTCCGCCGTGACGACCGCGGCCCGGTCTTGCACGAACCGGCACCGTTGTTCTGCACCCCAGTGCATACGGGGCAGATCCAACGTTCCCCACATGACCCAGGCGTCGGCCTTGACCGGCCAGCTTCCGGCGTTGAAAGGGGGACGCGGCTCGTAGCCGTAGAGGATCTCATCCCGCATCTCATCTGTGTAGGCCAAGACGTTACTGACCAGAACACGGGACGCACCGAGACGTGACGCCAACCCGGAGAGTTGAGCCAGCTCTTGGACGTTTCGTTTCAAAGCAACGAACTCGATCCCAAGAGCCGGTGTCAAAGAGCCCAGTGTTCTTTTGATCTCGTTCAGACCGTGGATGTTGTCTATGATCTGAGAAATCGCCGTGCCGCGTACATCCTTGTAGGTCTCCGCAGACACACCGTCCAGAGAGATGACGAGGCGATCCACGCCCAGGCGCACCAACGCCTCCGCCTTGGATTCTTCCAGTAGCAGGCCGTTGGAGCCGATCGTGACGTCCAAACCCCGTTCGCGTACCAGGCCCACCATATCCAGAATGTCCGGGTGGGTGAACGGTTCACCGAGTCCACTCAGGACCACCCGCTTCAACGCCGGAAGCTCCTTCGTTTGATCCAGAAGAGAGCGGAAAACATCCATCGGCATGGCGCCGGCCGGTACGTCCCAGACATGGCGGATGCAAGTGCGGCACTCGAGGTTACACGAGGTCGTGGGCTCAACGTATAGCTTGGTGAGGTCTAGGAGCCGAGGAAGCAGGATGATTGCGCCATCCCGGGTGTGAACCCAGCACTCCAGGCCGTCACGGTATCCACGACGGTCCATCAGCTCTTGTGGCAACTGGAGACAGCCGTCGTTTCCGAGAATCGCTTTAGGCATCGACGCAAAAGGGCAGGCTTCGGTGAGACCCTGCCCTTGGACGTTACTCGTTCTTACAGCTCACCGAAGACCTTGTCCAGGGCCTCATCGGGAACGTCGAAGATATGATCGTGTGGAGGGAGCTTCTCGGTCCTCATGAACTCCGGCAGCCGGTCATGCACCTTGGTGAAACCGGCCGCTTCGTTGAAAGCCCTCTCTTTGCGCAAGATCACGGCACCTAGCTTGGCGGCATCTTCGACGGAATACTTGGTGCCTAGGACACCGTTGACTTCGTCCATCACGCCTTCAAAGCCGCTCGCGATGTCCAAGATGGCGAAAGCAATGAACAGGCAATGGCCGCAGGAGTCGATGAAAGCCGTCGTCGCCTGGAATGCTCGGCTGAGCTCGGCCTTGCCCTCCGGGCTCAAAGGATCCGACTTGCCGCCTACACTGAGGATCTCGGGGGCAATCGTATAGCCCGCGGTATGATCGGCACCCATGGTAGTCGTGGCATAGGTGATACCGATACCCTTGACGGCCCGGGGCTCGTAGGCTGGCATGCTCTGCCCCTTGACGGTTGGACTGCGTACCACGCCGAGAACTCTAGCTGCGGTTTCGGTCCCGTTGCCCAGGATGCGGCCGAGAGGCGTGCCCTTACCCATCTCGTGCAGCAACTCGATAGCTTTCTTGCCGTCACCGAATTCCGCCAAGCCCGCTTCCATGGCTACAGCGATGGTCGTTCCAGCCTCGATGGTGTCGAATCCGTATTCGTTGCACAGACGAATGAGCTCGGCCACGTCATCCAAATTGTCGATACCGCAGTCGGCTCCGAGCGCCCAGCTCGACTCGTACTCGACGCAGGAAACGTGCTCTGTGCCGTCCTCCTTGTGCCAGGTATTGGAGCATTGAATGATGCAGCCGGGGCTGCAAGCGTGATTGTAGAGTTCCTTTCCCAATCGCTCTTTGTTGCCTTCGAAAATCGCTTCACCAGCGATGTTGGGCGCCCCTTCGAAACGGCCGCTCGCGAAGTTGCGTGTGGGCAGTCCGCCGGCTTCATTCATCACGTTGACGAGAACCGCCGTGCCGTAGGTGTTGAGACCACCCTTGGGCTTGGTAATGTCATGTGTAACCAGCGCCTGTGTGAGTTTCTTCCGCCCTTCTTCAAAAAGCTCCTTGTCGGCCATCTCGACGCCCGGGGCGTTTTTCCGATTGATGACGATGAACTTGAGCCCCTTGCTACCCATGACCGCGCCCAAGCCGCCTCTTCCCGCGTACCGGGTCGCCCGGTGAGAGAGGTCGTCGAAAACGAGACCGGAGTTACCATAGAGGTGCTCACCTGAAGCACCTATCCCGGCGATCGTCACTTTGCCGAACGTCTCGTAAACCTTGTCGAAAGCCCCTTGGCAGGTCATTCCGACGTAGTCGTCCGCCGGCGAGAACTCTGCCTTGGGCTCACCCGCAGCCTCATCCCAGGATAGGTAGGCGGACCAGAAGTGGTCCTTCTCTTCGGGCTTCCCCTCGACGACGAGTGCGCGGATGCGCAAGACGGCTAGAGCCTGTGGCCACTCCGAGCCCACGTTGGACTCCTTAATCGTACCCGTGAGCGGCGACTTGGCACCCACCGAGAGTCGCGCCGAAGTCGGAGCCGGCGTACCGGTCACAAAGCCGGGAGAGAAGACCAACTTGTTGTTGGGGCCGAGAGGATGGCAATGCGCCGGCACTTCATCGTGGATGAGCGTCGACGTCAGTCCCCGGCCGGCCAGAAGCTTGTAGTCTTCAGGAAGCTTCTCGAGCTTCGAGCTCCGGTCGGTCATATTCAAACGTAACATCCACATGATAGTACCTCCTTGGATGCGCTGAATAGATTCGATTGGAACACATTGGGGTGGTCATCGTTTCCACAAACTGAGCCACAAATGGTGAGGTCATTCTAACCCCATCGTCTCCGATGAACAACGTCCGAATAGGGCTTATAGAGCTGCACGGCGCTCCCCCGCCGATTGGATAATGATCATATTCACCAGAAGGACCAGTGTCAGCAAAACGAGTCCGAGGGCAAAGGCTACTGCGAAATCTCCCTGACTGGTCTCCAGTGTGATCGCGGTGGTGATCGTCCGTGTGACTCCGCGGATGTTCCCACCAAGCACGAGCGAAATACCGACTTCGGATACCACGCGACCGAAACCGGTCATGATGGCAGTTGTGACCGCCAACCGCGATTCCGTCAGGGCTTTCAGGGAGGCTTGAAAGGGTGAAGCACCCAGAAGAAGCGCTTCTTCATAAACGACCTGGACGTTGTCCTGCACCGCGGCGTGCACCAAGGCGGTGATCAAGGGAACGATAAGAAGTACTTGGCCGATCACGATCGCCGCGGGTGTGAAGAGGAGCTTCATCTCGCCGAGTGGGGCGTTACGGGCAATGAAGGCGTAGACAAAAAGCCCAGCCACCACGGTAGGCAATGCCAAGGCCGTACGCAATAGGTTGGTAACGGCGCGCTTACCGGGGAACTCATAGCGGGCAATGAGAAAACCGAGGGGAAGCGCGACGAACGCCGCAATCGCTGTAGAGGTCATCGACACCCGAAGTGTGGTTGCTAGTGCGGAAACGAGCTCCGGGTCGAGCCGACCGATCATCTTTAGTGATTCCCAGATACTTTGTAGAAGAAACTCCACCGATTCCCCTCCGTTGTTTGATGAGAGCAGTCAGCGTTCAACAACCAGCGACGTCAACCAGCCTCTCGAGGACCATTCCATTGGGGTTGCCACCTTGTTGATTCAATAAGCTGACCCGCGGTGCGATGCAGCCGTCATGAAAACGATATGATCTTTGTCATCGATCTCGTAAAAGAAGCGCCATGCCCCAATCCTGAATCGCCACGTTTCTGGAGTGAAGTTCTTGAGCTTACGGATGTTAGGACCGAAGTGAGGGAAAACCTTCAATTGTGGATAAACGACTTCTCTCAGTCTCGTAACGATATCAGCCTGACCTGAACGGGTAATATGTTCGATGTCTTTCTGGAATTGAGCCGACTCGAAAATCCGATATCTATTCAACGAAGCGCCCTTTATGCCCCCGCACGTTGCGAGAGCCGGCTCGTAGCCTCTTCATCAAATCCTCATTGCTGAGGATTTCAGCCATCTCGACATCATCGACAAACTGTTGCTCTCGAATCTTCGCTAGAGCCGCCGTCTCAATAAGGTTAGAAAGCGGACGACGCTCCGCTTCTGCGGCCTCACGGAACTCTCGATAGATCTCCTCATCCAGCCTCAAAGTCACTACTTTTGCCATTTTCCGCTCCTGACACCAATTATATTCTCATATATTCTAGTGTATTCTAGTTGTCGGCATCAAATCGGCCTTTTCGCAGGCCTGACGCGCGAAAAAGAAAAAGGTGCCAGGCACGTTATTACGCTATTGTTGACAGCTTCTGCAGCCTCTTCCCTAAACCGACAGCTCATGGCCCAGAACCAGCAACTCGTTCCTTAAGTCGACATCTCATGCAGGCCAGATCGGCCAATTCGCCTGCGCTGTTGCAGTAGGGTCGATGAAGCCACAGGAAACACGAAACAAAGGGCGCCCGGGCACCCTACTGAGCTACTGCTGGTAACCGAAACAACGGAATAACGTGAATGGCACCTCTTCTTCCCGCCCTCCGCCGTCACTGGAGGACAAAGGTTCCTACACGATCGGTGACCTTCTGACCGAACACCATACCTCCCACGATGACGAACTCACTCCCCACCTGCAAGAGAGCTCGGTGGTCCATGGTGGCAACCTTCAAGGCTCCCAACTCTTCCCATTCGTCGCTATCGAGGTTGAAGGCAAAGATCCGGGGCGAGGGCTCCGAGGGCACACCGTTATAACCCACGCCGTCGTAGTTGTAAGGATTATCGGAACCACCGGCAAACAGCACGCGTTCGCCACCTGAACCGGTCCCCACAGAGGCCATGCGGTAGAGCGGTACACCGGGATGGGCCGGCAACACCTTCCAATCGATTCGGGCCGGGTCCTCCATGTCGATCGATCCAAGATAGCAATC
Organism: uncultured Acidobacteriota bacterium; assembly: GCA_963697355.1. Classification (GTDB taxonomy): domain Bacteria; phylum Acidobacteriota; class Vicinamibacteria; order Marinacidobacterales; family DATDRI01; genus CAVONV01. The sequence continues at coordinate 22,356 of CAVONV010000006.1, read as the reverse complement.
GTCCGAGATGGCAAAACGCAACCGCCGATCGGTTTCCCCCGCAACGACTCTCGTCCCGTCAGCAATCACCATCCGGTTGCCTACGATGCCCCCCGCGTGTCCAAACACCGCCGCTCCCGGGTAGGGTGTCGCCTCGAACCATTGATCGGTCTCGGTGTCATAAACCTGGACCAAGTTCACGTTATCCGTATCGTGCCATCCGCTCACCAAGTAAATGTATCGGTTCCCATAAAGCAGAGATACCGAGTCGTCAACCGGTACCGGCATGGGCGAACATTGCTCGAAGCGCCGTGCCACCGGATCATAGCGGTGCACCCACGGGGCAGACTTTTCCGTTCCGTCCTCAGCGACCGTGTAACCGCCGAAAATGAACACCCCATCGCCCACCCCGACCGCGACGGTCGCTAGCCTGCCTTCACCTCCCGGCACATCATCCAAGACGGTCCAAGCATCGTTGCCTACCTCGCATTGGAAAGCCAAGCTCCCGACGTCCCTCCAGGTCTTGCCTGAGCCCAGGCCATTGAAACTGAAGATAAAGCTCTTCTCCCCGATCTCGATCGAAGCCACGGCGTTGTTGCTCACCGGTGACGGAAGCGCCGGCCAGTGGTCACTAGAACCCAACCTCAGAGCCATTCCATCAAGCCCGCGTTCAAACGAGACTGGCGCACCGGCATTTCTTATGGCGGAAGCGCCAGCGGCATTGTCGAGGGTTCCGTCAAACAAGAACTGGGCGACCGGACCAGAGCCCGACGGCGCGCCAATGGTTTGATTAGCGGTGACCTCCTGAGGTGCAATCACCAACTCAGCATGCGTGGGAACAGGCGCCCTTGCTAGGAGAAGGAACCCACCTGCAACCAGGAACAGTATGGTTCGGGCCATCGCTTCAGCTCTTCCTTTCAGGGAGCATCTTTCGAGATCGATATACCATCAAGGTGCGAACTAGAAGAGTCGACAGGCTCGCGAGGCCTTTTGGCTCACCGGAGGGAATTCGGACCGCCGGTCAATACTGAAACCACTTCTGTCTACTTCACAGTGGTTTCCCAGCTGGCCCAGTCGCCGCCGAAGGGCCTCAAACCCAGGTCCGAAGGGCTGGTCGGCTGCGGGACCAGTGCTTCGTAAACCTGCCTGGCGTGGGCCTGGGAACGCGTATACTTCGTCGCTGCCTTCGCGAAATACCGGAGTGCGTCATTCCCACTGCTCAACAGCGCCTGGTCAGATGCAATGTTCCCCTCGTAGTACTCGGCGTTCGCCAGAGAAAAGAGGTCCTCCAACGCCGCGTAGCCGGTATCCCGGTAGTTGAGCTGCATCAACTCGGCGTAGGCGGTGGCTATGTCGTTCTTCGCGTCGTCCCTCGCCTGACCTACGACTGCATTTGGGATTGGCGGCCAGCCTCAACCGATAGAAGGTATGCGTGCCGTCGATGTACTGATAGTTGGTCCGCATCTCCTTTCCGTTTGACGCCATAGAGGAGTGGATGACTCGACCGGCAGGCCCGGTGCAGACGTTTGCGACACCTTCGTCGCCGGCATGCGGAACGCTCACCGATACCCAGCCGTTCGTGGGACGGCAGATCTTGGCATCCCATCCGTCCGCGGGAGGATTTGGAGGCGGATTTCCGGGAAAGCGTAGAATCATCTTCATGAATTCCACGTCGATCTTGCCATGGTAGTTATGGAGCATGTCCCAGAAAAGCATGTTTCTCGGCGACGAGTAGGGATCATATCCGCCGTGTTGCTTGACGAAAGGTCCAAACTTCGTGACTCCCATGTCTTTGTGCAGGTAAGTGTTCGTAGAAAAGAGGAAGTCGTTCTCACCGAAATCACCCGAGCTGCGAACTGCTTGTATAGCGGCGGTCTTTTCGACGACAAATGAGTTGTGCTGCTGGTCGACGAAATGGAAGTTCTCAGGGAAGTTGATCGGGAACGACGTCATCATATCCCTGGCTTCAACGGCGTTGTCGGCAAAGCGAATGATGTGCGGCAATGCATTCGCCCAACACAGACCGTAGTCGGAGTCTTCTGCTCTAGGTGAGGCACCGCCCCCGCTGTTGCCGATAAACATACCGTTGTTGTTGATGTAGAAGTGCTCACCCATCTCACCTGCGACGGCGCCGCACATGTAGTTGTGGCCGTCGTCGGGAAATGCCACGATGACTACGGCGCGAAAAGCGTCCCCGCCTCCGTCGACGGTATCCAGGCCGATGAGACGTCCATCCTTTGTCGCGCTGTCCCAGGCGGAGCACACGGAACAACTCTTCCGTGGCGGCAGCTCATTCTCTTCCGCGCCGGGTGGGAAGTGCGCCTTGGCCGGGTCGGGCAGCACACAGTTCATCATCAAGGCATCTTCATAGGAGACATCGTATCCGGCCGCCGTTGCCCCAGCGGCCATACCCTTGACCATTTCGATGATTTCTGGAGTGTGTTCTTGGATATGGTACTGGCAAGCCTTGAGTCCTTTCCGGACCTCATCGTGGCTGAGGCGCTGCAAGAGCCGACGCCCATGAAGCCTCCGTATTGAGATAGACGTGGGCTGCCGCCTGCTGGCCGTATTGATATCCCATCTCGAAGTCGGAACCACTCAGGAACACGACGGGCAGAATGTCCGGCGGAAGCAAATGACGGTCTTGTGTTTCCGGAACCCTGAGCGAAAGCGAATGGAGACCAACCTCCTAGGCCCAGGCCCACTCCCGCTACTCCCGCGCTCTTCAAGAAATCCCTGCGATTACTCTTCATTTTTGAACCCTCGATATCAAGGAGTCTCAACGACTTTCGTATGCCCAGCCAACAATAACATAACGCCGGCATTCGGCGACAATAGCGATGGATCAAGTGAGCCGAAGTCTTCCGCAGCGTTATTTCTCGTCTATGATCTTGCCGACCCAGGATCAGTTTACTTCCAGACCACAGGGTCGAAAATACCGCGCCAGTACCCGTAGTTTCTTTTCAAACCGGTCATCCCAAACACCTCTTTCCCCTCTCCACAAACTCACCACAAACTCCCTTGCTTTCGCACATCGCTCAACGATTCGATCTCTTGTCACAGTCAGCTGCCAACCGTTAGTGACGTGGGGAGTTTTGACGGAATCTCCTATTTGTTATTGAATGCAGCAACCGGGACCTTACCTCATCTCACATGGAGGCGTTCATGACCTTTGCGAGAGGCGTTCACTCGATGTTCTTTCTTGTACTTCCAATCGCAACGATTCTCAGCTTCAGCTGCTCCCGAGCGCCAGAACAGAACGAGTCCCTATTGCGTCTCCGCCAGGCCAAGGTACCGGAAATCGTGCGAACTCGAACCAATCTTCTATGAAGCCTTGACTTCTCCCTAGTGGGCCTCTATTAGATGATATCAAGCGGCCACCTTTAATCCGACGCCGGCGAAAAGATAGTCCAGTGCTTTGTCGACGGAAAGATAGAGTTGGTCGAGGGGGGTGTTTTTTTCGGCTGCAAGTTCCGTGTCTGCGGAGAAAGGTTTGATAATTGCTGAGGTGAGAGGCGCATAGATTTTATGAAAGAGCTTCAACCAGAGAACACAGAGACGGTATCCGCAGGGCGAGAGTCGATAACGATTAGAATGCGGAATCTTAACAACAAGTCCTTTCGCCCGTAGCTTGGATAGTTCGTAGCGAATGGAAGCGAGGCTGAGCTGCTCGGGAGGACAATCGAGGGCTCTAAGCACATGAGGGCGAAGTTCGGTGGTAGCAAAAGTTCCCTGGGCGGGTACATGAGAGAAGCGCACCAAGGCTTTCATGAGTGCGAGTAAACGAGGGTGAGTGGGTCTGAGTCCTGGAATGCGCTTGCCACTTGGCGAGATTGTCGGCTGAAGAAGCTGTTGGAGTTGCCCACGATCGATAAAGCTCTCCAAGATGTCTTGTTGAACGTTGAGATAGTTTGTGGTGATGGCCTTCATGGTGTCGCGAACGGTGGGCAAGTGCTCGACGGCTTTACGGATGCCGTAGTCCCGTAGGTCATTGGTGGTTGCCTCCGTGCGGAGCAGCCGATGGTCTCGAACATATTGTTTGATGAAGCCGTTCTTGTAGTGGCTGCGGATGACCGGATTGGCGAGCTTCATATCGTCGATGCAGCTTTTGAGCTTGCCCGAATGTGTTCGGTGGATACGGCGACCAAAGATCACGGTGAGTTTATCGGGTTGTCCGATCTCGCGATTGGCATCGAGCAACCGCTGTCCCAATCGGTCGAGGCTTGCGCGACGGTGGAAGATGAGGTTGTCGCAGTATTCGACTTGGGAGAAGAAGAGCTGATGCCTCAGTCCCGAATGTTGTTCCTTCGGAGTGAAGAACAAGACGAGCTTGTTCAACCACTTGTAGACACAGCGACGAATCTGCTGTGGGGTCAAGGAATCGGCAAGACGCTGCAGGGTGTCGGGGTCGCCACAATGAATAAAGGAGTTGCCACACTGTTTGAAGCGGATACCGAGTTTGCTCATCTGGTTGGCCAGCCAGTGGTGCTGGTTGAGATAGATACGAGTGGAGAAGGGAAAGTAGGGACAGACGCGAACAAACATTCTTCCGAAATCTCGGTCGTTGATATAAAAGGTGAACTGTTGCACCCAGCGGAAGCTGAGCTGGAGGTGATAACCCTTGGTTTTCTTGGAGCCAATACTGATCACGATGTTGGCGGGTTCTCGAGCCTTGATGATGGCGACGATACGGTCCGGGCGAGCCCGGCGAAAGTAGGGGTCGATGAAGTCATCGCGTCGCTGATGGGGTTGTTCTAAGACGGGAACCCCCCACGCCTTGGAGCGATTGGCAATCCAGTTTCGATATTGAGCGGCGATGTCTCTAAGCACTTGCCTTGTCACGGGATAGATGCCGCGGCAGGTGTCGAAAAAGCCTTTGACCCGCTCGGGTTGATAAAACGGTGGAATAAAGGCATGCAGAAGGATGCGGTCAAAGCAACCGTAGTGGAAAACGATGTTATCCTTATGGTGCTGGTAAAAGGCGTTCATGGGTATACCTCCTTGTGTGGTGCTTGGAAGCATACACCACGGGCGCCTTCGCCAGCACAGCTTGGCGGTCCGTCAATGACGTCACAGCGGCCTCCTGCAAAGACTTTCCGTGATCTGCTGGTTTGGCAAAAGGCTCACGAGTTTGTGCTCTCGGTCTACAAGTTCACAGAAGCATTCCCCAAGCAGGAGACCTATGGGCTGAGCCTGCAGATGCGGCGGGCGGCTGTATCCATACCGGCCAACGTTGCCGAAGGATTTAGGAAACGAGGCAAGCCCGACAAAGTCAGGTTTATGAATATTGCCGAGGGGTCGATTGAGGAGTGTCGGTACTATCTGCTCCTAGCGCAAGACCTTGCGTATGGCCAAACGGACTCACTGATGAGCACCCTCGAGGAAGTCAGTCGTTTACTCAACGCTTACTCGAAAGCTATTCTGACTCCTGACTCCTGACTCCTGACTCCGGCAAGGCGACGCCTCGATATCGGGATACCAAGGGCGGAGCCCCTTGCCTAGTTAGTATGGAGCAATCTTGCGAGGTTAGCGTTGACGGGTGGTTGACGCGTCAGTGCAGCTGATCGGGTCATCACTCCAAGGTGGACGTTTCATGATAGAGGGAGCCACGAGGAATCTTCGCTTCAGTTTCCGGACACTTTTCAAGAGCCCCGGCTTCACGCTCGTCGCGGTGCTCTCCCTGGGCCTGGGGATCGGTGCCAACACAACCATCTTCACGTTGATCAACTCACTTTTCTTGAATCCGCTCCCCGTGGAGAACACGTCCGAGCTCGTTGCGGTTTTCACGACGGATGAAAAGAACGCCAACGGCTTTTTTGCCACGGCGCCATCCTCCTATCCGAACTACGAAGATTACCGGGATCAGAACGACGTCTTCACCGCACTGGCCGCCTACACGTTTCCAAATCCCGTGAGCTTGTCCACGGGTTCGGAGCCCGAACAGATCTTCGTGGAGTTGGTCACCGGCAATTACTTCGACCTGTTGGGTATCCGTCCTGCCTTGGGCCGCTTCTTCTTGCCGGAAGAAGGCGAAACTTGGGGAAAGCATCCCGTGGCGGTGATGAGCCATGGGCTCTGGGCACGGCGCTTCGGAAGTGATCCTGGCGTTGTCGGAACCACCGTAAAACTGAATGGGTCTGCTTTCACTGTTGTGGGAATCGCTGCGGAGGGGTTCAAAGGCTTGAGTGCTCTCTTCGGCCCGGATTTCTGGGTTCCTACGATGATGTACCGGCAGATTCTTCCCGCCCAATTTCAGGATTGGTTCGAGCGCCGACGCCTGCTCTTTGCCAATATCGCGGGTCGGCTGAAGCCCGGTGTTTCCATTGACGAAGCCGAAGCCAACATGAAGACCATCGCGAGTGCCCTAGAGCAAGAGTACCCGGAGCCCAATGGAGGTCGAAGCGTCGCCCTTTTGCCCCTGGCCGAGGCCACGATCTTTCCGGGTATTCGCGGCTTTCTCGTCCTCGGCGGCGCCGTGCTCATGGTGGTCGTCGGCCTGGTGTTGCTCATCGCTTGTTCCAATGTGGCCAATCTGCTTCTCGCCAGAGCTGCGGCGCGTCGAAAAGAGGTCGCCATCCGGATGGCGATAGGTGCAGGCCGGAGTCATCTTATGGGACAGCTTCTGACGGAAGCCACATTGCTCGCACTGATGGGCGGCATCTTCGGGTTGTTCGTCGCCTTGTGGGGGCGACGTCTCATCTGGTCCATGCGCCCCCCATTCGCCGCCCAAGTCAACTTGGACCTACCGTTGGACTCACGTGTCCTGGGCTTCACGCTGCTCGTGTCGCTCGCCACGGGCATTCTATTTGGCCTCGTTCCGGCTCTTCGCGCTTCACGACCGGACGTGGTAGAGGCACTCAAAGAGGAGACGCGAACCGGTGGACAGGGGAAAACTCGATTGAGCCTTCGTAACCTTCTCGTGGTCGCGCAAGTCGCGCTGTCCGTTGTCTCCCTAGTGGCCGGTGGCCTCTTCCTGCGAAGCCTCGCGAGCGCCAGCGACATGGATCCAGGATTCGAGGTAGAGCAACTGGCAGTGATGACGGTGAGTCCCGGACAACAAGGATTCGATCAACCGCAGGCGGAGCAGTTCTACGATCAGGTGATCGAGCGAACCCGAGCCCTTCCCGGTTTGCGCTCCGCCGCCTGGGCCTCGAATTTGCCGCTATTCGGTGGCTTCTCCCGAAGCGTCTTCCCGGAAGGTCAAGGCGCTGAAGACGAAGGCACCGGTGTGATCGTTCAGACGAACAGCGTCGGCCCCGGTTACTTCGATACATTTGGCATTACGGTGTCCCGCGGCCGCCAGTTCAACCTTGCCGATCGCGAGGATTCGGTACCCGTTGCCATCATTAACGAGGCGATGGCCGAGCGCTTCTGGCCGGGTGAGGATGCTCTGGGAAAGCGCTTCAAGTTTTACGGGGACGACAAGTTTCAAGAGGTCATCGGCATTGTAGAGACAGTCAAGATCGTGACATTGGGAGAGGAACCCCAACCTTGCGCGTATCTTTCTATGAAACAACGTTATAACGATACAATGACGTTCTATCTGCGTTCGGAAGGGGAGCCCGGAGCAGTCTTGGGAGCGGCACGACGAGAAGTGCAAGCCCTCGCCGCACAGATTCCAATCACGAATGTCTGGACGATTTCCGAGGTCATCGACCAGTCACTCTTCGCGCCGAAGCTGGGCGCCGCTCTTTTGGCGGTCCTCGGGCTGCTCGCCCTCGCACTGGCATCGGTCGGACTCTATGGGGTAATGGCCTACACCGTGAATCAGAGAGATCACGAGATCGGCCTCCGTGTGGCGCTCGGGGCCCAGCAGCGCGACGTGCTACAGCTCATCCTCAGACAAGCCATGACGCTCGTGGGCGTTGGAATGGGTATCGGTATCGCGCTTTCTCTTGCGGTCACGAGCATGGTGTCCAGCCTTCTTTATGGTGTCAGCGCCGCCGATCCTGCGACTTTTCTAGGCGTCGCGACGGTACTTGTGACCGTAGCGTTGTTAGCGACCCTGGTACCTGCCCTTCGAGCCAGCCGGGTGGATCCGCTGGTAGCGCTTCGGTACGAGTAGCTAGAATCATTAGAACGTCAAATGCATACAGTATTGGTCGCTGAGACTCGGGCTCCTGGATTCGGGCGGAGAGCATCTCCTTGACGCTCGTCGAGCTTCTGCTCGCGTCGGCCGTGGTACTGCTCGGCGCCGCCATCCAAGGTTCAGTCGGATTTGGTTTGGGCATACTCGCTGCTCCGATTCTCTTCCTCATCAATCCGGCTTTGATCCCGGCACCGCTGCTCTCGGCAGCGGTCGTCCTCACACTTCTGACGGCGAGGCGGGAGCATCATTCCATCGACCTTCACGGCATAGCCTGGGCGCTCATCGGCCGAATCCCGGGAGCGTTGATTGGCGCGGCTACTCTCTCCGTGCTTCCGAAAAGATCGACGACTTTGCTGGTGGGTGCCATCGTTTTCATCTCCGTGGCCATGATCGGTTGGGGTCCGAGAGTTCGCCGGACACCGATTTCTCTTCTCGGTGCAGGCACGATGTCCGGCTTCATGGGAACGACGGCCTCCATGGGCGGGCCACCGATGGTGGTTGTCTACCGAGATGACAGCGGTCCCCGCATTCGAGGAACCCTGGCTGGATTTTTCGTCGTGGGGTTACTCATTTCCCTCACGACACTCGCATTCGTCGGTCGCTTCGGTCGCCAAGAGATCCTCGCCGCCCTAATGCTCTTACCGGCGATCGTGATGGGCTTCGTCATCTCGAACTACATCGCTCCAGTGGTCGATCGCGGATACACTCGAACGGCCCTTCTGGTTGTCTCGACTCTCGCCGGCTTATCGGTTATTTTGCGGGCCCTACTGTCGGCACAATGATGGAGCGTTACTGCCGAATCCGCGCTTCTAGCTTTTCCGCTTCATCATGTCGGCCTTGAGCATTGAGAAAGTCGTCGTATTCTTGCAGTGCATGGATCAGAGACGGGTCATCCTTTGAGAGCCTTTCTTCACGAATCGCGAGAGCTCGCCGATAGAGTGCCTCCGCTTCCTCGTAGCCACCTAGGTGACGGAAGTAGAGATACGCCAGGTTAAAAAAGCTCTCGGCCCCCGTGAGTTGATGCCGGAAGTGCGTCGAGTAGAACGAGGTGCCGATCCACTCATCTCGTGACTTGCTTATGTTCCAACATGTTGCCACCACGAAAATGTACATAATAAGCGGTCTAAACAACCCAATGATGGCGGCTGCATGAACAACCACATACCGCTCACGTTCGGTCTCAACTTGATGGTGGCCAAGCTTCTCGTTAAAGACCTGACCGCCGAGCAGATGACCCGGCAACCCCACGGGATCATCAATCATCCCGCCTGGAACCTCGGACACCTAGTCTCAGCAACACACGACGTGTGCCAGCTCGTCGGCATCGAGTCGAGCTCGCCGGACGGATGGACCGAGAAATTCCAAGGGGGAACACCACCCGATCCGGACCCCACTCAAAATCCCTCGAAAGAAAAGCTTTCGGCTGAGTTTCGTTCGTATCACGAGCGCGTGAGCCAGGCGCTGCCGAAGATCGATCTAGACACGATGGTCGAGACACATCCCGACGAAGGTGCTCACAAATACTTCCCGACGATCGGGGACCACGTCATCTATATGATGAACGCGCACAGGATGGACCATCTGGGTCAGGTGGCCGCATGGCGACGCGCGATGGGAATGAAACCCGCGATGTAAACTGATACGCAATTCATCGACACTACAGAGCGGCTGTCGAAAAGTGCCGTTCGATCCTTATCTCACCCTACTTGATCACCTCGTGTACCAGACGACAGGAGTAAGCGTTCTCGGCAGTCGAGTTCAGCTCCTGGCCAACGACCTGGATTCTCTTCCCGTCCTCTGAAATGACCAGGCACTGCCCGGCCATCTCTAGACCCTGGTAGAAGCCCTGAGGAGATGGCTGCCGATATATCGTGGACAGGTCCCACGTCGAGCCACGGAGCACCGCGTACCGGATCTGTCCCGTGCTCAAGACGTTTTGGGGATCGTGGGAAGAGGCAATGTCGGAGAAGACGATGTGCGGCGTGTCGTCGAGGTCGAGCTCGAGATGCGGCAGAGCACCCGTGTAGTGGTGCCCGTCCGTCCCGTAGTATCCGTCTCCCTCATCGGCAACGACCGTCGTTTCCCAAAGTCCCTCGCCCACTCGGACCGAGTAGCATAGCTGAGCGTATCTGACCGAGTGCGTCGGGACTCGCGCTATGTAGGTGGAGGCCACAACCGGCTGGCCGGCTCTGTCGACGGCGAGGGATGGGTACCACCCGGCGTCATCCGTCGTCGACTCTGGCTTGAGCGCGACCTCCCTGACCCATCCGGACAACGACCTATTCGTGGCGTAGTGCAGCACACCCATCGCATGCGGGTTCGTCGGATCAAATTTGTACTGCTCTCCGAAGACGACGTGAGCATACCCGTTGTTGTCGACGGCAATGTCCTGGCGCCTCTGGGTCTTTACGGCCATGTCGTAGGTATAGAACGTGTCGTATCGGTGGATCAGGGTGGTGATCCAGCTTCCACTGCCGTTCGTGACGTGGTAGAGATGACTGTCCAGATACGCGTCGAAGAAGTCGGCAGAGTCGGGATTGGAGCGCGACTTCAGGACGAGCAGGTGGATCGCATCGTCCCTGCCGATATCCGCAGAGAGCTCATAGATGTACCGCCCGCCTTGATTGGCGAAGTTGACGATCGCCTCTTTGAGCCACCCGCCGGCTCGGCCTCGGTGGAGATAGTAGATGACCTGATCGGAGTTGTCAGAGCTGGCGTGGAAGATGTGGGAACGAGAGTTGGAATCGTACAGTAGAACGGACTTGTCGACACCCTTTTCCGTGGCGACCACCTCCTCACTCACGCTTCCGTCCGGCTGTATCGTCCTGTAGACCAGGTCCCCGGCATCAGTTCGTCTATCCGCGCCTTGCACATAGGCCCCGTAGACGATACCCACCAGGCCTTCGGCGGATTGCTGTATCCAGCTGTTGCTGTGGCTTTCGTTCAGGGCGTAGGTGATCGTGATGGGCGAATCGCTAGTCGCGACTTGTGCATGAAGCGGCTGCGGGGACGCCCCACAACCGGTAAGCATGAGCATGCCGAGCACAATCATACGGACCCGGTCTAGGGCGGTACGACGCACCTCACGCCCGATCGGCACGAGCTGAGATACCGCGGCGAAGATCTTCCTTATCACCATCGAAAGACGGGTCGAGGTTTCGGAAAGGACACAGCAGAGCGCGTGCAGGAAGGTCATCACGCACAGCGATGGCGACGCGGTAGTGTTATTCCGTTCGGCCGATGTCATCCACGCTGGAGACATTTTCTTCAACTGTGGGTATCCCTACATCGACATCTCGCATGGAGGGACGATCGACGGGATGATTGCGGCAGTGGAGAGAATCATCCAGCTCGCGGACGAGTCCACACGCATCGTTCCTGGCCACGGTCCTTTGGCGACCCGGGGGGATTTAGAAACGTACTTGGGGATGCTCAAGGACTTCCGGGAGGCCGTCGTCAGCGATGTGGCGACGGGGAAGGACCTGTCCGCGATACTCGAGACGCCGCCGACGGCAGACCTCGACGCGAAGTGGGGAAAGGTCTTCTTCTCTCCTGAGCAATTCACGGAGATGGTGTTCAGGTCACTGCCAAAATAGGCGTGATGACGTGCGGAAAAAAAACAGACGCCATTACAACGAACAGAAGAACGACGGACACGGAAAAAGAAGCGATGAGGATTACTGCAAAGAGATGAAGGAAAGAAGCGGGGCGTCGCCCGCCGAGGTCTACCCGCACTATGAACAAGCTCTCATGTCCTCGAGCCATCGAATGACACGATGACGAAATAACTCCTCCACCTTTGCGGTCTCAACAACTATCCTTCAGGAAGAGCGCAAATCACTCGTAACGAAGAGCTCTCGTGGGATCAATGGATGCCGCTCGTTTTGCGGGAAAATAGCAGGCCACCAAAGCCACTGATGCCAGCAGTGCCGCGACTGCCGCAAAAGTTCCTGGATCCCATGGGCTGACTCCGTGCAAACGGCTGGTCAAAATTCGCGTCGCCCATGAGGCAGCCACCAGGCCCACGACCGTGCCCACCAGCCACAGCCACATGCCCTGGCCCAAGATGAGCATCAAAACGTCACGTCGCTCGGCACCCAGGGCCAAGCGAATCCCCGCCTCGCGCATTCGCCTCGCTGCCGCGAGTGACAGCACACCATATAGACCGACAGCACCTAATACCAGGCCCAGCACTCCCAGGCTTCCTACGAGCCATGCCGCCATGCGCTCACTCGACAAGACACGCTTCATCGTCTCGTCGACGGTGGTCACTCTGAGAACCGGCATAGGATCCAGTTCCGCCAGTTCCCTTTTGACGTCACTCATGATGCCCGTCGCACCCGGGCGCAGGCGTAAGGCAAAGGTGGCCTCCCCTTCGAGCCTCTGTGCTTCGGGGACGAACATGTAGGACTCCGGCTCCTCGTGCAACTGGTTGATGCGTGAGTCTTCCGCAACACCGATAATCCTCACCTCGCTGCGCCCCGATCCCATCAAGAACATCTGTCCCAGCGGATCCTGACCGGGCCAGAACTTCTCGGCCATGGTCTGGTTGATCACCGCCACCTTGACGCTTTCCGGTGTGTCGGTCTCGTCCACTGGGCGGCCTCGAAACACTTCGGTTCCCAACGTTCGGAAGTAGTTGGGTCCGACCAAGGTGAAACGTACCCGCGACGTCTCGTCCGACGACGTCTCAAAACTGGGAACCTCTACGGCAATGGAGCGGCCCCCGCCCGAGGTCCAGAACGGGAGACGGGCGGCGTAGGTGGCATCGTTCACACCGGGAAGAGATTGCAGCCTCTGCCGGAGCTCTTCGTAGAAGTTGTGGAGTCGCTGACCCTCGTAACCCTTGAATCCTGGAACCAGGTCGAAAGAAATGAGGTTTCCGCGAGCATCAAAACCAGGATCGATCTTCTGACTGTTGAGGAAACTCTTGAGCAATAGACCTCCAGAGCTCAGGAGCACCATGGAAATCGCAACCTGGGAAATCACTAACAGGCTGCGCACCGTAAGAGGAGATCGCCCAGGGTGCGCCTCGGTACCGTTCAAGGCGGGTACGAGGTCGAGCCGTGATGAGCGCAGAGCCGGAACGATCCCTGCCAGAAAAGCCGAGATGATAGACATGGCAAGCACAAAAAAAACGATGCGTCCGTCCACCTGGAGCTGAGGATAGATGACGGCGGTAGACTGTGGCGTGAGGAGTGGAAGCAACAAACTCAGCCAGTTGCACAAGAGCAGACCCAACGCGCCGCCTGCAGCCGCCAGCACAAGACTCTGGGCCAGAACGCCCCGGGCGAGCCTTGCCCTGCCCGCGCCCAACGCCGCCTGCATAGCCAGAGTTCGCCGGCGGTCGTCAGCATGCCCCAGCATCAGGTTGGCAACGTTGACACAGGCGATCAGCAGCACCAGTGCGACCATGGCCAAGAGATACATGCCGTTGTCGGCGATGCTCTCCCGCCACCTTTCCGTTTCCGGCACCAGCGTCATCTGGCGGTCGCTGTAGGTATCCGGGTAGGCAGTCGCGAGTCTTTCCGTCACCGTGGTGACCTGCGCCTGTGCCTCTTCAAGCTCCACGTCGGGACGCAACCGGCCCACCAGTGAGAGCCACTCCCTTCGCCGGGTATCAAGCTCGTAGCGGTCGCCGCCGATGAGCGGACGCTGGTTGAGCGGAATCCAAATCGACACATCCAAGAAACGGTCTAGTCCCCGAAATTGGGGTGGAGCTACACCCACGACGGTCAGGCTTCGCCCGTTCAATCGAATGGGTTGACCGACAACGTCCGACTGGCCTCCAAAATACCGGTGCCAAAGATTGTGGCTGATGACGACCGTACCCTCGGTCACCTGTAGGCTGTCATCCTCTTCGTTGAGGGGGCGACCGATTTGAGTGTCCACATCCAGCATTGAGAAGTAATTGCCCGAGACGTGCCACACCATGATGGCTTCGGCTTCGCCATCAACGTCCAGGATGGCACCTCGTTTCCCGACGGCGGCGAGATCCTGGAAGCCGTCGCACTGATCGCGATACTCCAGGTAGTCCGGATTCGAGGTCTCCTGATAGAGCTCGTCCTTTGTACTCGCTTCGAAGTGAACGATCCCGTCCGGTTCTGCGATGGCCAACGGACGTAAGTAGGCCACGTCGACGAACGTAAAGATGGTGGCATTGGCTCCAAAACCGAGCGCCAAGGTCAGAATCGCCACCAAGCTGAAGCCGGGCTTTCGCCGGATGACTCGCAGAGCGTAGAGAAAGTCTCGATGCATGACAGGCTCTCCCTTCTATCATGGAGCAGAAATGCAACTTCTGTTCCGGTACGTTTGGCTTCACCACGCCTGGCTCTAACCCACTGTCAAAAGGTTAGATCCAACGCTTTTCGGACGCCACCTTTTGTTTCTGGACAAGGATTGGCTGACCGTTACCGGTACGGAAGTGACCGGTCACGGACTATTCCCGGTCTTGAAAGGTGAAGCCGGCAATCGCCGTCACGGACTTCGTAGGCCTCTTCCAGCCGTTGGAGGGCTTGTTCTTTTTGGTTCAGGCCGAGTTGGATCATGGCAACGCTCAAAAGCGGGATGTCGCCCACCGTACCCCGAATCCAACGCATGCGGGACAAGCTCACAGGAGCCTTGCAGATGCTATTCCAGCCGCCACCGTCGAGAATGAGAAAGCGGAACTCGAGACTCTCAACATGAAACACTATCCCATGTTGAAAGGACTGAGTCCAGCTTTTACAAAGTAGAAAGCAGAAATCCGATCGAGTCTCGCGCGAATCGCGGTAAGCCTTGTGTTGCAGACCGACACCGATTCCCGACTACGAGCCGTCGAGAACGATCAAACAATGCTGTCTGATTTCTCGATGATGTTCCACAACTCCCCGGAAGCGAGGCGGCACCTTCTGGATAGACTTGAGTAGGTATCGCTTTGGATCATATTGCCCCAGATATCACGGAGAGACTGTTCGCGGATGTTACCGAATGATAGGGGCGTGAAGTCGCAGGGCGTCACGTCGCCGTTTCCTCTCAGATGCATTTGTACGACGCCTGCTGGGCAACCCTCCGCGGCACAGGGATAGGCGATATTGGTGAACATGGTCTGATGAACGATCTGGGGATAGTCGGGCCGGGCATTATAGGTGGCACGTAGCTTCCCAATGGTGAAGGTCTCTTCGTCGCTGAGCATGTCGTCGCGGTGGTCGTAAAGCTCCCCGGCAGCGATGACATCAAACAGAAACACCTCGAGTACATCAAGGTCCTTTGCCAATTCCATGAAACGATCGAGTTCCCCGGATCGTATCTTTTCTTTCGTTACGTAAGTCGAAAGACCGGTCAAGATGCCTCGTCTCTGACACAAATCGATCCCTCGCACGGCTTTGTCGAACAGTCCTTTTCGGTGACGGTTCTTATCGTGCTTTTCAGGATCCGAGTCGTCGAGGCTTACAAAGACGCCGAATGCACCAGCGCTTTTCAAGGCGTCGACATGTCGGGCAGACAGGTATTCGCCGTTTGAAAAAATAGTGCATATGCTTCGGGAACGATCCACCTCCTCCACGAGCTCATCCAAACCACTAAAAAGGAGCGGCTCGCCCCCTGTCAATATCACGCAGGTCGTTCCCAGATCGATCGATTGCCGAATGGCGTTCTTGATCTCGGAGACTTCGAGTGGATTCTTCTTGCGTTTGACATCCTCTTTGTAGGCGGAAGCCGAACAATGAGTGCATCGACACTGGCAGTTGTATGTTACGGCGATCGTTATAATGTGCGGGGTCCGACTCCCCCAGGCAACACCTCCGTCGGCGTCGACCTCGGTTTTCTTGTCAACGACGTTTCTCATTATCGAGCGGACCCGCTGGCGGGCGGCCGGTGAGCCAAGTGCCGGGCTAAGCAAAGAGAAAGCTCTGGTACCGTTTTCCAGCTCGACCAGTTTCTTGCCTTTGATATAGTAATCCGCCATTCCCTTCCGATAGTTCTCCATGCTGTCATGGATGCGACTGCGTCGCCATTTGTCAGACGCGATTTCCATTGTTCCCCCTTCGCCGCTGGCAAGATGAGACCGGAAAGCTCGAGTGACCTGATGAGCACTCCTCGCCAGTCCCGAGACTAGATACTGCCAATGATATAGAATGCAAGGTAAAGACGCCAGGAACGAGGATGAAAGATCTGCTACGACCTACCCCTGACTGAATGAATCGATGTCCAACGTATATTTCATCACTGGGATCACAGGTTTCTTAGGAGGGGAAATACTGCGGCGCCTCGCTGCCGATACCGATAGTCACTTCTATTGCCTCATACGTCGCCGTCGCGGTTCATCAGTTACAGATAGGCTCGAGAAGGTTCTGAGGACTATTTCTCTATCGTCTTGCAAGCGCATCCGTGCGGTGTCCGGAGAGCTTCGCGACCCCTTCATGGGTGTCGACAAGTCCACATACGAACGCCTCGGCCGTGAGGTGACTCACATCATCCATAGCGCTGCGGACGTTCGATTGAACCAACCTTGGGAAAAAATCAGTCGCATCAACGTGGAAGGCTCCTCGCACGTTATCGACTTTGCTAGGTTTTGTTGCAGGAACAATCCGGTATTTTCTCACCTAGACTACGTCAGTACTTGTTTCGTCGCCGGGAGGAGGATCGGTCTGGTTGATGAGGACGACCTCAGCGAGGACCACGGCTTCAAGAACACTTATGAGCAATCGAAGTATCAAGCTGAAAGGCAGGTGAGGACCCATTGGGCGGAGATCCCGACGATTATCTACCGTCCCTCGATCGTCGTCGGCGCGTCCGAAACCGGCCGGGCGCTGCCGGGAAATGCCATTTACCCCTTACTCCAGCTTTACAATAACTGGAAGCTACCTGTCGTCCCCTTGAGCTCCAACACACGGCTGGATATCGTGCCGGTCGATTTCGTTGCAAAAGCCATGATCCACCTATCCACCAAGGCTCAACATGTAGGACGATGTTTCCATCTCGCGGCCGGGCCGGATGCAGATATTCGACTGAGTGATTTGGTGAAAATGGCAGATCGCGAGTTCGGCAAGAGGACGATGGTCCTGCCGGTGGCTTTGTGGAGGGCCATCGTGCGACCTCTTCTCCAGATCGTGAAGCCGGCGCTTTTCATCAGAACCGCGGACACCTTTTCCGCTTTCGAACCCTATCTTTTTGAGCCGAGCCCTCAGTATCGCGTGCATGAGACTCGCAAAGCTCTAGAGAATTCGGGAATCAGCCTACCGGACACTCCCCGGTTTCTCCAGGCCTGCTTTCGCTATGCTCGAGAGACGGAGTTCGGCTCCCACATCCTGGAGAATAACGATCGATAGGAGTCGAAGCGACACCGAACAAAGCGCATTCTTTCATAGCAAAGTGCTTGTCGAAGAAGTGGTCGACCACCATGGCAGTGAAGACGTCTCGAGAGACTGCACCATATTCTTCCGATGATGAGCGTAGAAATTGGGGTCGTTCCGCCGCATGAAGGGAGTGTACTTGGTGGCAATCACGAAGTGCTCTCGATCCCGGCCGACGAGCTCTCCCACCCATTTCTCACTCGTCCTCTCAGTGTATCGAGTCGTAGTATCGATGGAGTTTATTCTCAAACGCGAAGAAGCACGGCCGGCCCTGTGTGTCGACCCAGCACAGGTGGTCGATTGACTTCCGTTTCAACTCGATGATATTTAGCTTGTTAGAGAATCGATTGGATGCTCGGGATGTCTCGACCTCAAAGGAAATGGCGGAATTCAATTCTCGCGGCATCCATCTTGTTCTGTACCTTCCTGGCGAGTGACACGTCATCCTCGGGCCAGACCACCGAACTGAATACCATCCTCGAGAAACTGAGGAAGAGGTATGACAAATCGGACTGCATCTCCTGCAGCTTTCGCACCAAGAAGAGAATCGTCCAGCTAGCAGGGGAGGTCCTTTACACTGGAAAACTCTACTACAAGAAACCTCACTTCATCCACATGGAGCTTGCCGGCGAAGAGAATCTGCGCATCATCTCAGACGGGGTCAACATCTGGCTCGAGGATCTGGATTTCAAAGAAGTCGAGGTTCATGACTTCGAGGATTTGGGGGGTAACCAGCGCCTTTCTCAACTCGTCCCATCGATCTTTTTCCAGAGCATGAATCAGTTGCAGCAGGACTACGAGATCCAGTTTCTTGGAAAAGAGCGGGGGATGAATCTGCTAGCTATGAAACCCAAGCGGGAGGGACGATTCTCGCTCGATTCCCTCCAGGTCGACATCGGTCGATTCAGCAAGATCACCCGGCTGAAAGTCGAGTATACAAACGGCGATTTCACAGAAACGGAATTCTGGGATTGGAAAGAACACCCGGAGATCTCCGATCATTTTTTCAAGTATCGCCAAACCCAAAGAGAAAAGAAGCCCTGAGCCCCTCTTTGAAGTCACCGCGCAATCGACCACTCTTTCAGTACATCGCCCATTTTTCCTATGATCATGCCAAGGGAATCCTCTTCACGGTAGCCGGGCTTTTGGCGGTCGGAGTCTTCTGGCTGCCAGGCATCAGGACCGAAGTCAATCCAATCAGCATCCATTCTCTCAAGGGTGACGTTTTTCAGCAGTTCAAGGACAATTTCCGCCGCTTCGGGGACAGCCACCCCTTGGTGATTCTGCTCGAGAGCGACCAGGTCAGCCGTGAAACGATCAACCGCTTTACAACCGAGCTTTCCGATGAACTGAGGTCACAAGAAGACATCTCTCAAGTCGTCGACAAGTTCTTCGATCCGGAGGACGCGTCTCAAGCTTTGGTGTTACCCAAGATGGCTCTCCACAATGGTCCACCCGCCATCAATGAAAGCCTACTCGAACTATTTACTCCTGAAGGATTGAACAAGGAAATCTCGCGAACTCGAAAAAAGCTTATTACGGCAGGCGACCCTGCTCTCAGAGAGTTGATCGCGGCAGATGTTCTCAATTTGAGGGATATCCTCTATCCCTACTTTCGATCCCAAATGCAGCACTTTCGTATCTCGAGCACCAGCGTCTACTTCGAAGCCCAAGACCTCTCAGCGCGCCTCATCTTCGCCTATCCAGAGGGTTCGTCCAGCGATACGCGGTACTGCATGCAGCTGCTAGATCGGGTTGATCGAGCCGTGGGAGTAGTGAGAGACAAGATCCCAGGAGCGGGGACGATCCAATACCATCTCACCGGCAAACACGTTCTGACTGGCGAATCGGCCCAAGTTCTCAAAGGGGACTTGCTTCGCGTCAACCTTTTCTCGGTCTCGCTCATTCTGTCCCTCCTTGTATTGGTATTCCGAAATCTCAAGCTGACACTGACTTGTTTCGTTCCCATCATTTGTTCGCTTTTCGGCGCCCTTCTCATGGTCCGTTTTTTCTTCAATCCGCTCAAGTTCATCAGCATCGGTTTCATAGCAGTGCTGCTGGGTATGGGGATCGATATCAGTTTTCACCTCACCAGTCGGTATTTTCAATTCCGCTCCCGGCTCCGCACCCAGAAAGAGGCCGTCACTGCCGCCCTGAGTGAGTGCGGACCGCCGGTGGTCATCGGTTTGATAACGACCGCAGCAGCATTCGGGGTGCTGATGCTCGCGCGCTATTCGAGTTTGGTCCAGTGGGGGGTTCTCACCTGCATCGGACTCTTTATCATGCTGTTCGTCACTTTCCTGCTGTTTCCGTCCGTCATTCGACTCATCGACCCCGGGCAACCGGCCGGAAAAGCCATCAGAGGTATCGGGCTATTCCCGAGAATGCTGTATAAACCATCGCTCTCCAGACCGTTCCTGGTTGTGGGAACGGCCGCGTTGGTGGTGTTGTTGAGTATCTATGGTGCGGGGAAACTTCGGTTTGAGATGGAGTTCTTCGAGCTACTTCCCAAGAATCTAAGGTCCGTCAAAGTGGCCCAGGATGTCTCTGATATCTTCGGCACATCCTTCATGCTCAACTCTCAGTTGACACTCGCCTGCAATGATATTTCGGAGGGCATGAAGTGGCAGCGGCGTTTGGACTCCATGCTCAGTTCTCTAGTGGAGGAGGAAAAAATTTCCGGGTTCTCCTCTCCCGCTTTGTTTCTTCCTTACGTTAAGCCGTCGTCTGGACCTGAAAATCCCTCTCGACGGCTTTCAGAAAGGATCCGCAACGTACGGAGCAGGTTCTTCCAGATCCTACACGACAAAGGTTTCCGGGATAGTTCCCAATTCGTTGGATACTACGAGCGGATTGAATCTATGTTCTCGCAGTCTTCTGAAGTTTGGGAAGACCTACCCCCTCAGGCGGAACGACACGTCAAACGAGAAGGCAACAGGTTTTTTTTGCAGACTCTCGTATGGCCCATGCACGACACTGCGGGTTCGATTCTCCAAGCGGATATTCCAGAGGAAGTGCGGAACTTTATGCCGGCCGACGGAGTCGACTATCACTTGACGGGAACGCAGCAGATATTGAGAACCGTCATGAATATGGTCCGCACTGATTTCTTGAGACTCAGCCTTTGGGCATTGCTGGCTGTTGGTACGATATTGTTGCTGTTTTACAGGAACCTCGGGCAGGTCGCTTTGAGCCTGCTGCCGCTCTTCGGGGCCGTTCCTTTCACCCTTGCTTTCATCGTGGTCTCCAAGACGTCTTTCTCGCCTTTTGCTATCGGGGTCATTGCCCTCATCATAGGAATCGGCATCGACAACGCTGTTCACCTTGTCGCCCGCCGGGCGTCGACTCCTCGCCAGACAGTCGAGTCGCTGTTCGATGAAATCGCCCCGGTTCTGACGCTGACCACCCTTTCAACCATGATCGGTTTTGGCGCCTTGACCCTGTCGTCTTACCCCTTTTTCCGGTCGCTTGGGATCATCATCGTCATCGGCGTATTCGCGAGTTGGGTTTTCACGATGGTGTTTCTACCACCGCTGCTCAAGTCCAGGTGATACGCGGCAATCGCGTGTCGCAACTCAGGGTGGCGCAGGAGGGCTGAAAATGACAGCGTCGCCAAGTCGGCGGAAACGCTCGGCTCGCGAGAATCATGACCCCATCAAATGGCGCAGGTCCGCGTCATCAGGCATGGGATCGGTCTATCTCTTCCTAAAGGCCGGATCCTGTCCCTCATCAAAATCCGCCCGATTGTGAAATCATAGACTAACGCGCCTTTCTCCCGATGACGGCCACACCCTTTCCTTGCAGGAAGTCATTGAGCTCGGCCACGTCCTCGGCCACGAGCTCGTCCAAAGCGCTCCTTTGCTCAGTCAGCCGGTCATGCAGGATCTTCTGGACTTCGATTTCCTGATCCGTGGGTCGGAAGTCGGCGTAGGCGAGACCGCTAGGGAGATAACCTAGCTTCGGCAGAAGCTTGGCCTCGAAGCGGACGCCGTCCTGCCCCTGCCCCGTCTGGCGAAGGTCAACGAGGTTCATTTCGAGCTCCACCAGCTTCCCTTCCAACGCCTTGGCAGCTTCTTTGACCTCTTCATCTTCCGAGAGCCTCATCAACGTGCGGAGTTGGACCCTCAAGGCTTCGATCTCGTGAACCATCTTGGCACCTGCCTCGAGGTCCTCCTTCACCTTGTAGAGCAACTCGAGTTGTGCCGCAATATCAGCCTCGCTCCCCGCGGAGTTGGGATCCTTGCGGACCTCGACGGATCGCTTCTGCTCGGTTCCGTTCACGACGAGCGTCACGGTGTAGTTGCCGGGGGCTTGTAGTACCGACATCTGGCCCGTGCCCGGAGCGTCTCGTCCTTCTGGGTCGACATCCATGTGCTCGGCGTACATCGGTGGACTCAGAAGACGTACCTGGGTGCTGGGCTCGTCTCGCAAATCCCAATGGACGCGGTTCAGCCCTGCATGTTTGGTCCCGTCGAGCGTGCGAACGAGGTCCCCTGAGCCATTGTGAATCGTGATTTTCGGCTCCGACTCGGCGGGATTCTTGAGCCAGTAATTGATCGATGCACCATACTCTGGGTCTTGTCCCACCGTTTCATCACCGTACGGTACCGAGGGAGGAGTAATGGGTCGGAAGCGGTAGGCGGCTCGCGGTTCGAACAGGTGAGCTTCCGACTCCGTCACTTCCGACGTGAGTGTCTGAAGCGGCGTCAGATCATCCAGGATCCAAAAGCCTCGGCCGTACGTGGAGATCACGAGATCGTTGAAATGTTCCTGGATGACGATCCCCGATACAGGAGCCTGGGGCAGGTTCATCTGGAGAGGCTGCCAATGATCCCCGGCGTCGAACGAGACATAAATGGCGTTCTCCGTACCCAAATAGAGAAGTCCCTGACGAACCGGATCCTCGACGATGACCTTGGTATAGCTGAGCGCACTCGTCGGAATACCGTCGGTGAT
>CAVONV010000005.1:0-69990 GCA_963697355.1 uncultured Acidobacteriota bacterium | reverse complement strand
GAGTCGTCGGAGAAACGGTATAACTTCAATCGCGGATTTGCCATAGACGCCCTCGCGGGACGGGTATGGACGTGTCAGGCGCTCCACCGATTCGACGATGCCGTGGTGGCTCTGGAACAGTTGACCGAGTTCGCCGAGGAAACCCATGAGCCCCACCACCTCACCTTCGCCGAGTCGTCGCGGGCACGACTCTCGTTGCTGCAAAACGACGTGGACGCGGCGGTGCGCTGGGCCAATGCCAACGAGGAGAAGACCGACCTGAGCGCTTGGTTTTTCTTTCTCGAGGTCCCGGCCCTCACCCAGTGCCGGGCCTGGATCGCCTCCGGAACCCGCGAAAACCTGGAGAAAGCACTCGAGCGACTAAGCTCCGCGCGCCGCCGAGTCGAAGCCGCACACTTCACCGCCCAGGTGATCGAGGTCCTGGTTCTGCAGGCGCTGGCGCTGGAGAAGAGGGGGCATGCGGACGAGGCTCAATCGGCACTCGATGAGGCCATCACCTTGGCGGCTCCGCGCGGCTTCGTCCGCCCATTTATCGAGGCCGGGCCGACGATGGCGGAGTTGCTCGACCGCGCCGGTGGGCGGACGGAGAAGCCGGATTTCACCCGCCATCTTCTAGCGGTGTTCGAGAACAGAAGCAGGCAGTCGCCGATTGATCTCTCGCCGGCCCGCCCGCCTTCGTCGCCGCCGGTCGCAATCGACTCGCTAACCAACCGCCAGTGGGACGTTCTCGAGCTGCTCGCGAGCGCCTCCGCGACAAGAGATCGCGGAGGCGCTCGGCGTTTACTCGGCCACGGTGAACCAACACCTCAAGCAGATCTATCGCAAGCTCGGGGTGAGCAGTCGGGGGCAGGCGGTAAAAAAAGCCGCCGCGTTGGGAATCTTGGAGATCCCTCCAATTGAGTAGACCCTCACAACATTACCTACCTTATTTTTGCCTTGTTTCGAGGCATTCGCGGAGCCTGGGCCCACGCTAAATTGCAGGCTCATGTCGATCACGAGCAACAAAAGTCAACACGCCTTCGGGTTCGGCAGGCCCGCCACAGGGCGTTTTGAGCGCGGAGTGGAGCGATCGGCCGGCCGGCCTGTCGATTGCGACGACGGATCCCAAATAGGTCCGCCACAACGACCGGAGTGAAACACATGGCAGTCAATAAGAAGATTCGGATCATCACCGCCGTCGTGGCTTTCATCGCGGCCTTGGCGACCCTGACGACGCCCTCGGTTGCGAGCCCGGCTGAGCAGTCATCCTCGGCGGCGAAGGAAGGAGCCAGCGATGGCGCATCGCCGAGCGATGAATCCGCGAAACACGAGAACGACGGCCCTCAAGCGCAGCCTCCGCCGTCTGAAGACCAGAACCCCAATGACCTCAGAGGCAACGACCACCCCTTGACGGGACAGGATCTCATCGACGACGACTTCCCGAAGTCGTGGCCGCTCTTCGGCTCGGACTACCGCATGTCGATCCACGGCTACGTCAAGCTCGACTACCTCCAGGACTTCAGCGGAACGGGGGACCGGTTTCAGTTCGTCACCGGCACCATCCCGGTGGAAGGCACACCCGAGGCCGAAGTCGGCGGCTACATGAACATGTTCGTGCGGGAGACCCGCTTCGACTTCGAGGTTCGGAAGACGACGGAGGGCGCTCCCCCCCAAAAGTTCTTCCTCGAAATGGATTTTTTCCAGGAGCGCGCGGGACCCTTCAACCAGTTTCCACGGCTTCGGCATGCGTATTTCGTCTACGGAAATCTGCTGGCAGGTCGCACGTGGGGACTTCTCACCGCGACGCGGGCGATACCGGCGCTCATCGACTTCGCCGCGGGTGATGCGCTCGCAGGCACGCGCGCGGCCCAAATACGATGGGAGCAGCGCGTCTCCCAGGGATTCAAATGGTCCGTCGGGGTCCAGATGCAGGAGTTTCCCGGCATCGAGAACGTCGCCGACCAGGTTGGTCAACCCAGCCAGAACGTGCCTGGTGTCGCAGGCCGAGTCGACCGCGAGTGGGGCGCGAGCTTCGTCATGGTCGGAGGAGGATTCACCCAGCTCCGATGGGACGGCGAAGGGGTCGGACCCGACGCCACCGCCCTTCAGGCCGCCGTCGTGTTCAATGGGCGATGGGCCTTTTCCGACCGGGACTACGTCTTGTGGAACTCGCAGTTCGGGAACGGTTCGGGCAACGGCATCGCTGCGTACGTAGGAAGGGACGTGAGCGCGACGCTCACGCCCGGCGGCGAGCTGGACCTGATGCGCTCGGTGAGCGCTGCGGTCGGCTACGGTCACTACTACGCCGACAACGTGTCTTCCACGCCCCATTTTGCCTGGGCGGAGCTCGACCCGTCGGAGTTTCATGCTCCCGACAGCATGAAGGGGAGCTTCACGGCTCACGCGAACGGTACATGCACGGCCCGCCGCACGAACACGGACGACTCGTTCGCGAAGGCCCATCGCGTGCAGGGGATGGTGAACTATGCGTTCTGAGCCAACCGGGGAAGCGATTCGAGCTATCGCTTCGCTCGTCGAGACGACACTCCCCTTTCATGACTCCCGCTTCGAGGATAGGTCGCCGTCCGTGAACGCCGTTCCAGTCAAGCCGCTTAGAGGAGGCACGGAATCATGCAGGGGTTGCAGGCACAGCGCTATTGAGATCACGGCCGCACAGACGCACATCATGAGTACCGGGACCTCGAATGGACCGACGCGGTCACGAGTCGGCATCGCTCGGAACCTCCTCCTTGGCCTCGCAGCCGTGATCGCCTTCACGTCTGCCGCCTACCCCCAGAGCCAACCAAGTGAAGGGCGTTCCGCCGAGGAGAATGCCCAGGAGTCCAAGATCGTCACCGTGCGCGCGGGCGAGCGTTATCAAACTTCTCACGGCGGACAGGACTGGCTCCTGGGATACGGGTACCGAGACCTGTGGGCCGCGCCGATCGAGGTGGAGGTCCTCGACCTAGAGGCGACCGCGGGCGGACTGACCCCGGCCGTGAAGGTCGGCGGCCTCCAGACCCTGGGCCTCGCACTCAGGGGGGAGGACGGCCGCGCCTACACCTTCCGCTCGGTCAACAAACAGGGACTCCTCGCGCTCCCCGACGGCTTCAAGGACAGCGGGCTCGAGGACGTCATCCAGGACCAGGTGTCTTCGTCCCTGCCGGCCGCGGAGCTCGTCGTCGCGAGCCTTGCCCGCGCGGTGGGCGTGCTGCATGCCGAGGCGAAGCTGATCGTCATGCCTGACGATCCCCGGCTCGGCGAGTACAGAGAGCTGTTCGCCGGGGTGCTCGGTACGCTCTACGAGTTCCCCACGGACGGGTCCTTCGGCTCCACCGACGTCTTCGGCGGCGACGACTTCCTCGAGCGTCTGCGCGAGGGGAAGGATCGCGCCGACTCGCACGCGTTCCTACGCGCTCGTCTGCTGGACCTTCTCATCGGCGACTGGGATCGGCACTACGGTCAGTGGCGCTGGGCTCGCATGACGGGCAAGGACCGGCTACAGCCGATCCCCGAGGATCGCGATCAGGCGTTCTCCAAGTACGACGGCCTCGCGATGCAGCTCGCCCGCGCCGGCGGTGGTCAAATGACCGATTTCCAGGCGAGCTTCCCCAAGCTCCGGCAGCTTGCCTTCAATGGATCCGACTTCGACCGTATCCTTCTCAACGACATCGAACGGGACCAGTGGATCGGCATCGCCGAGGACGTCGTCCGGCGGCTCGACGACGACGCGATCCGGGCGGCCATTTCCGAGCTACCGCCTCCCTACGTCGAGCTTCGGGGCGCAGAGCTCGAACAGACCCTGCGGGCGCGGCGCGACCAACTCGTCGACTACGCCGCGGAGTTCTATGCGTTTCTGAACCGCAAGGTCAACGTACACGGCACGAATGCGAGCGATCGCGTGCTCCTCGACCGGGCCGAGGACGGATCGCTAGAGGTTCGCGTATCGCTCGCGGGCGAAGACGAACCGTACTACCAACGGCGTTTCCTTCCGGACGAGACGCGCTCGGTACGCATCTACCTGCACGCGGGCGAGGACCACGTCCACGTCGACGGCGCCGAACGTCACACCATTCAGGTGCGCGTCGTCAGCGGCCCCGACGGGACCGTCTTCGATGCGCCTGGTCGGCGAGGTGTCGAGCTTTACGAGGACGACGACGACGACGGACTCCAGGGCAGCCTGACCGTAGACGTCGCAAAGCGCGCGTTCTCACCGGTCCTCGAGGCCAACTGGGAGATCCAGGTTCCCGGCGCGCCCTACCGGGATTGGGGCGAAGCGTGGCAGCCGATCTTTACCGGCAAGTGGCACCCGGATCTCGGCCTGGCGATTGGAGGAGGCCTGGACCTCAAGCGGTTCGGCTTCGGGAGGGTCCCCTGGGGCGCGCGCCACCGCGTGTCGGGCGCCTACGCGATCGGGTCGAACAACGCGATGGCGTCCTATGAAGGTGACTATCGGCGCATCGGCGGCGGCACCCACTTCGAGACGAGCTTGTTCGCGTCAGGCCTCGAGCAGCTCCGCTACCACGGGCTCGGGAACGAGACGTCGCGAGACGGCCCGGAGCGCTACGAGATCGCGCAGCGGCAGTACGGAGCCGGAGCCTTTCTCGCCTGGGGCGCGGTCCGGAACCCGATTCTGCGCTTCGGTCCGATCGTTCGCTTCGTCGATTCCCGCGGGACCACGGACGACTCCGTCCTCGGCATCGAGGCACCGTACGGCTACGAGCGCTTCGGCCAGCTCGGGCTTCAGGCGGACCTCGCGTTCGATAGCCGCACGGATCTGCCGACCCTCAGCTCTGGCTTCCACGTGGACACGAAAGCGTCCTACTTCCCCAAAGTCTGGGACGTCGAGGACGATTACGGCACGTTGGTCGGGAGCGCAGGCGCCCACCTCCAGATCGCTCGACCCGTGACCGTCTCCGCGCTGTTCGCCGGAAAGACGACCTGGGGCCGCTTCCCGTACTTCGACGCGGCATACCTCGGAGGCGAGGACGTCTTCAGTGCCTACAACTGGAACCGGTTCGCCGGCGAGAGCATGGTGCGCGCCGGTGCGCGTCTCCGGTGGACGCTCATCGCGATCGACTTCGCGATTCCGGGTGATCTCGGCGTCTCGCTCCGCGGCGACGCCGGACGGACCTTCGTCGACGGCGAGGAGTCGAGCCTGTGGCACTCCCAGTTCCAGGTCGGCGTCTTCTACGCGGCGTTCGACCGGCTGCTCCTGTTCGAGGTGGGCGTGGGCTGGAGCGACGAGCGCACCGTGTTCACCTTCGACGCCGACTTCGACTGGCTGATTCGGTAGAGCCTCGTCTCGCCAGCTGGCTGGGGAGCTATTGTCGAAGCGTTTGCGCAACAAAGAGATTGCCGATGCGCTGTCGATTTCCGCGTATACGGTCCACGACCATGCTGACCGATGAAGGCAAAATCGATTTCAACAAGCCGATGCCGACCTATGTGCCGGAACTGCGCGGCACGCACTGGGAACAGGCCACGGTCAAGAACGTCATGAACATGTCGTCCGGCCTCGACATCGAGAAGAACATGGTGAACCTGATGAATCAGAACTCATGGATCGCGAAATGGTTCTCTGCCGTCTTCGAGGCAAAAGGCAGCTGGCGCGAGATGTCGCAGAAGGCGGTTCCCCTGAAGGGTGAATCTGCTGGCGATCACTTCCGTTATTCCGGCGCCAATACCCAGACTCTGGTGCTGGCCACCCAATATGTGAATGGCCTCGACTCGACCGAACACGACGAAGAACTGCAGGACACCCGGACGAATCCCGAGCGAGGCTACTTCAAATGGGCCGTGACACTCGGGTTCCTCATCAATCCCGATCAGAAAGAGAAAGACCCCCTCGAGGTGCTGCGCAGCATGAAGCGCAAGTATCCGGGGCATACGGCCTTCGAATACAACTCCATCAACACCTTTGTCATGAACCGCATCAACGAACGGATTGGCGGCAAGTCGATCATTGAGCTCTTCAGTGAAATGGTCTGGAGCAAGATCGGGGCTGAACATGACATGGTTGTGGCTGTTTCACCGCGGGGTTATCCGATGTCCTTCGGTTGGAACGCGAGCACGCTGCGCGACATGGCACGCTTCGGAATGATCTTCACCCCGAGCTGGAACAAAGTGAGCTCCGAGCGCATCGTTCCGAATCCATCGTCAAGATGCTCCAGACCACCGGCGATCCCGAAATCTATGACAAGGGATACGTCGGGCAAACCATGATGAAGTACTTCCCCGGCGAGAAGAACATGACCAATCGCTACATGTGGGATGCCATCCTCTCGGACGGAGACATGTACAAAGGAGGGTTCGGTGGACAGGGGCTCTACGTCTCCCCGTCCCGGGACCTCGTCATCAACTGGTTCAGCACCGGCGACGGGAACAACGAGGAAGAGACGATGGCGCGTGCCATCGCCAAGAGCTTCGACTGAACCTAGAAGGCAACTGACGTCCGGGATCATGCCCTGCCGACGCCGTCATAACATGGTCTGGAGAACGAAAGATGACAAAGTCATTCGAAGAAGTACAGAAAGAAATCGCTGAAATTGCAAAGCAACCGGGGAAGACCATTACCGAACGGTCGAACCCCATGTCGAACCTGAAGAAGCCGGTGGACCTTGATCTCTACTACGAGCTCAATAAGCGCTTTGGTTTCTGGGGCATTCAGCTGGCGGGCGATGATGCGGGTTATTTTGTCTGCCACATTCCCCAGTACATGCATCAGCAGATCGTGATGCCGGATGGTCCCGTGGCCACCCTGGGGCGAGCGATTGATTCACGCCTCAATGACCTCACCTTCAAGAAGAAAGACGGCACACAAACCGGCAAGTTATCGGACTTTCTGGTCGGCCCGGCAAGGAAGCAGGCCATGTTGATGGCCCACAAGGGGAAGCAGTCCCTACTGGTCAATGGAACCCTTGTCGTTGCCGACGGCAAGCTGATTCTTGATGCCGCTCCGGGTCAACCCATACGACTGCCGGTGAAAAAACAATAAAACGACCGGATCACAACGTGATGGTCGGTACCATTCGCGAATAAGGAAGGAGTGCAATCATGGAAAATGAAGCTCAATCGTTTGGAAAGACCCTTCTCGACGGGATCAAAGAAAGCGCAGGGAGTGCCATCGGCATTGGGATCGTCCTTCTCATCGTCGGCGTGCTGGCGCTCGCGGCTCCCTTAGTAACGGGGCTCTCGATCACGCTGATGATCGGTATTTTGATGATCATCGGCGGGGTCGCGCAGTGCATCCTGGCTTTTAAGGTGGGAGCGTTCGGCCGAGGCGTTCTGGTGTTCCTGATGGGCGTCTTGATGGTCGTGGTCGGCGTCTACATGGTGAACCAGCCGGCCGCGGCGCTGGCATCCATGACGCTGTTCCTGGCCGCCTATTTCATCGTGACCGGGATCGTAGAGCTCTTCGCCGCGTTCGGCGTGAGGCCGGCGGAAGGATGGGGCTGGATGCTGGTGAACGGTATCGTAACTCTTTTGCTCGGGCTCATGATCTGGCGGCAGTTCCCCCTGTCCGGCGTCTGGGCACTCGGAACCTTGTTCGGCATCAAGCTCCTGTTCAGCGGCTCTTCGCTGCTCGGACTGGGGATGGCCGTGCGCCGGGGCGTCGAGACGGTCGAGGCGGCGTGAATCGAGGCGACGCGGTTGCCACGTTGCCGCCGCGTCGTCTTCCGACAAACAGGATTTTCCGGCGGCCCCCGATAGACTTTCAAGCGATCGGCCAACTTCCAGGGACGCTGCGCCGTGGCGCGTTTTTTTCCAACTCGGAGGCTTCGCTTCGCGTCGCAGCCGATTCGATCGAAGACTAGACCAACGCACATCATGGAGAAGAGAAAGTGGCAGACAATGACAAAACCGCGAAATCGAAACCACCTTGGTGGCGACGGAGACTTCCCATGCTGACCTCGATCGTGCTCTTCTTCCACACGCTCGGCTTTCTATCCTCGGTCCATGCAATCATGAAAAACCGGACGGCTCAGGGCGCGATTGCCTGGGGCGTCAGTCTGAACACATTCCCCTACCTCGCGGTTCCCATGTATTGGGTATTCGGTCGCCGCCAGTTCGAGGGCTATGTGGAGGCGTGGAACGACCGCCAGAAGGACGTGGAAAGGCTCGTCGCTCACCTGCACGACGTGCTCGATCCCTACGAAGTCGAGACGGTCGAGCGGCTCCCCAACTACGAGGCGTTGAAGAAGATCGCCCACACGCCGCTCCTTCGAGGCAACGCGGTCGAGCTCCTGGTGGACGGACAGGCGACCTTCGACAGCATTCTCGAGGGACTCCGCCGCGCCGAGCACTACGCCCTCGTTCAGTTCTATATCGTTCGTGACGACGGGCTCGGGCGGCGCCTCAAAGCCGCCATGATCGACTGCGCGAAACGTGGGGTCGACGTCTTCTTCCTCTACGACGAGATCGGAAGCAAAGACCTACCGCGTGCCTACCTCGACGAGCTCGAAGCAGCGGGCATCGGCACCTCGAAATTCAACTCGACGCTGGGAAGACGCAACCGATTCCAACTCAACTTCAGAAACCACCGCAAGAGCGTCATCGTAGACGGTGTGGAGAGCTGGATCGGCGGCCACAACGTGGGCGACGAGTACCTCGGCCTCGATCCCAAGATCGGTCCTTGGCGTGACACCCACGTGCATATCACCGGACCCGCGGCTCAGCTTGCCCAGGCCGTCTTCCTCGCCGACTGGTACTGGGCCAAGCGCAGCATTCCCGAGTGGAGCTGGGAGCCTCAGTCGGCGCCGGACGGCGCGGACGTCATGGCGATGGTGGTACCCATCTCACCGGTAAGCGACTTGGAATCGGCCGAGCTCTTCTTCGTCCACGCCCTGAACGCCGCCAAGGAGCGAATCTGGATCGCAACCCCTTACTTCGTGCCGGACCCTGCCGTGATGAACGCGCTTCGTCTTGCGGCACTGCGCGGCGTGGATGTCCGCGTCATCGTTCCCGACAAATCCGACGATCTCGTCGTGGATCTCGCAACGCTTTGGTTCATGGAGGAGCTCGACGGCGTCGGGATCCGCTTTTATCGGCACATGCCGGGCTTCATGCACCAGAAGGTCTTTCTCGTCGACGACGACGTATCGACGGTGGGAAGCACCAACTTCGACAATCGGTCGTTCCGGCTTCAGTTCGAGGTGAACGCTTTGTTCGTCGACAAGCCTTTCGCGCTTCAGATTGAAAAAATGCTTTTGAACGACCTCGCGCAGTCCGAACCCTACGACCCGGCATCGCTCCACGGCGCCTCGTTCCTGAAACGTCTCGCCGTATCGGTGGCACGGCTCACGGCACCTCTTCTTTGAGACAAACCTACTAAAGCGTGCGGCTGCTCCCATCTTGAAGAAGCGGGCCGAAAGCCTAGGGCAAATCATGTAGAATAAGCTTCCATGCTGTATCAATTGATACTTGGCTGCGTTTTGACGGTTGTAACCACCGTGGTGCACGCCACCGGGATGGTGGCCGCCTTCCGAACGCTGCGGCGTGGGCACGTCGAACGCGTACACCTGCGCTCACCACTCGCCAAGGCGACTCTGGTAGCGGCGCTGGTTCTCATGATGTTTCTCGCATCGCTCGTCGAAGCGGGAATCTGGGCGGCAACCTACGTCGAGCTCGGCGCCTTTGCATCGTTAGAGCCGGCGCTCTACTTTTCGACGGTTACGTTTACCACGCTCGGTTATGGGGACCTCGTTGTCGGAGACCAGTGGCGGCTCCTGGCTTCCTTCGAGGCCGCCAATGGCACCATCATGTTCGGCTGGACGGCCGCACTCATTGTTGCTTTCGTGCAGCGCGTCTATTTTGGCAGCAAGGTCAGCGAAGAGGCCTAGCTTTTTTCAAGAGTAGGCTGGTCATGAAGGTCTCGTGGTGGAAAATCGATGACAAGAGGGGGTTGGTGTCGGCCGACCCCGAAGTCGCGGTCGACACCTGGAGGAGGAAGGAGGCGTCGTTCTGGGCCGATGTCGACGGATACGAGCCGAAAGAGCTCGATCGGTGGCTCCAGAACGATCGGGCTGAGCGGCGCGGCGAGAGAGTGCTGCCTGGCAGCGGGCGAGATGTCACGGGTCGTACCGCTCGATGCGGCGGTCTTTTTCGAGTTTCCCGTTCACGCCGGAGGGACCGAGTCGGACCCCGTAGAGCTTAGCTTCCTCTGTCTCACCGGGCTCGTCATCACCCTGCACCGAGGAACGATATCCGTCCTCGAGCAGATCGCTGAAGGTCTGCAAGACAGGGTACATCCGTCCCAGGCGACGACCACCGGCTTGGTGGCGACGATGGTGCTCTTGCTCTCCGGCCAAAGTATTCGGTTCGCCGCCTCTTTGAAAAAAACGATCTACGCGCTGGACGAGCGCATGGATCGCTCTCCGAACGACGTCGTCGCTGACGAGATCCTGCATCGAAAAGGCGCTCTTCGCAGACTCGACACGGTGGTGGGAGAGCAGCAAGCGTTGTTCGACCTTTTGAGAATGGTCCACGAACCGTACCTCGATTTGAGGAGCTTGGCTGAGACGTTCGATCTCGTATCGCGCAACATGTCTTTCGCCGACCGGACGGTGGACCGGCTGGAGAAACACCTCGCCGATCTGCAGCAGCGCTACGATACGAACCAGCAGGAGAAGACGAACAAGCGGCTGGCTGTGCTCACCGTAATTTCAGCGATTTTTCTCCCGTTGACGCTCTTGGCCGGGATCTACGGTATGAACTTCGACGTCATGCCGGAACTGCACCTTCCCTACGCTTATCCCATCACCCTAGGTGTCATGGCCTTGATTGCCCTCGGCCTCTACCGCTACTTCCGATCGAACGGTTGGCTCGACTAGGAAAAGCAGGCAGCACTCCGCGCGTTGGTTGTTGCAGAAGCTCCACACGAGCCCGAGACGCGAGCTCGAACCAGCGCCTTGGGGCGCTTTATCAACCGTCTCCAAAACGTCTCCAAAACCGGGGAGGATTCCAGAGGACTCGGAAGGGCTAGAGAGGACTCAGTTGATGACCGAGGTCGCTATCGCTCAACCACTTAAGGGCGAAAGTCGCACGCCATCAGGTTGTTATCCAAGTAGTCCGAACGAATCCCCCCTTCGGCACCAGCCTTCGCTCGACACTGAGCCTCAATGCATCGAGCTACGGCTGGCAAGCCAACTTCGCGAGCGAGTGTTTCGAGGGAAGGCATCTCCGTCGCCTATACGGGAAAGGTCAAGATATTATCATGTTATGATATTATCTTAATGTGATACAAAGCTTTGGGAATCGACTGGCCGAGGATCTCTATGACGACAAGGCTACAAAGTCGGTCAGCCGAACTCCCGGAGGGCGTTACACCGAAGAGCGCGCCGCAAGCTTTTGTTTTTATATGACGCGGCAGAGCTCCAGGATCTGCGCAAACCACCCGGTAACAGATTGGAAGCCCTCAAGGGCGACTGGAGAGGTTTTCATTCAATTCGCATCAATGACCAGTGGCGAATCGTTTTTCGGTGGCAAAATGGCAACGCTTTTGAAGTGCAAGTCATTGATTACCACTGATAGCGGAGGATTGTTTATGAGGCAACCAACTAATCCGTTTCATCCTGGTGAAATTCTCCTCGAGGAGTTTCTAAATCCGACAGGAATCACGCAGACTGCTTTCGCGGAGAAAATAGGATGGACGCGGGCCCGTCTCAACGAGCTTATCAATGGCAAGCGCGGAATAACGGCTGACGCAGCTCTGGGATCTCGCTGAAGCGTTAGGTACTACTGCAAAACTATGGATGAATTTGCAGGCCACCTACGATCTAAATCGCGCCAAGAAGCGAAGAGAGCAGGTGGCATAATCGTACCAGTTTTCACCTGACTTTGAGTTGTGTGCGACGACGGTCGTAAGCGGCACGAAGAGCAAAAACGGTCTCCTGCTCGTCCAGCAGCATCGACAGTCACCTAGGCGAAATCCCGACCACTTTCACCCGAAGGGTAAACGGCTAATCACTTACTACCCACCTGGGCTTTTTCTGCGGAACACGTCTCCAATCCAAGTGGACTACGGAACGACCGATTCCGCTCTGTCAGACAGGATTCGCGACTTAGCGAAGTTTCATGGCGTCTCGCCCCAGACTCTGCTGAACCACTGGGTTCAGGAAAGACTCCAGGAAGAGAAGGTCAGATAGAGCTCCGGCTGCTCAGAATGGCGGTTGTTCAGCGAGCAGCGGGTTTCTTCCTTTCCGGCGCGGTGTAGTTCTACCCATTTCGCCGCCGACTCTGCGATATTCACATCCCTAGCAGTTCCCGCGTTTTAGGTGTCGGAATCTTTGTCCTCTCACTTGATTCTTGTTTCAAATGCGGCGTGGCAAGGTAAAAGAAACAAGCTGACCCTGGTTTCGGCTCCCGCCGGCTCTGGCAAGAGCGTGCTCGTCAGCCAATGGGTCGAGCGGCAAGAGCTTCCCTTCACATGGCTGTCGCTCGACGAAGATGACAGCGACCTGAGGTTCCTTCTCGCCTACTTGCTCGCCGCCATCGGCACCGTGGCTATCGTAGCCTACGCCCAGCAGCTTTCTTCTTGGGCGTCAGTTCTCCTGTGATCTGGGTCAGGGCCACCGCACGGATCCTATCGGCCAAAGGGAAAGTCGATTCCCCGGCGTGGATCACGTCTAGGCGCTCAAGGCTGAGGTCCCTTATTGCCTCTCGCATGGACCGAGTGACCTTCGGCGCGACCGTTCGTTTGAACTCGAAACCTAGGCGATGACGACCGCGAACCACGAGAAGATCCAGTTCGGCACCAGAGTGGGTTCCCCAGAAATAGCACTCTTCTGCTCGAGCCCCGAGTTGCCGGATGACCGCATCCATGGCGAAACCCTCCCAAGACGCACCGACCTTGGGGTGGCCTTCGAGATCGACCATGTCGTGCAGATTGAGCAAAGCGTGGAGAAGTCCGCTGTCCGCAATATATACCTTGGGTGATTTGATCTGACGCTTGCCAAGGTTCTCGCTGAAAGGCAACAACTGTCGCATGACATAGGTCGAAATCATGACATCCAAATACCGCCTGATGGTTGTGTCGGCCACGCCAAACGAGCGAGCGAACTCCGACGCATTCCAGATCTGTCCGTGGTAGTGAGCAACCATCGTCCAAAAACGTCCGAGCGTCTGCGAGGGAATTTGCACACCCAGTTGAGGAAGATCGCGCTCCAGAAACGTGCGCATGAAGGTCCGTCTCCACTCGAAGCTCAATTCGTTTGAACGCGCCAGCAAGGAACGCGGAAACCCGCCTCGTAGCCAAAGTTGCTTTAGTCTGCGGGTTCCGACTTCTTCCAGCGAGAAGCCCTTGAGCTCGTGGTACATGATCCGCCCGGCCAGCGACTCGGAACTCTGTTTCAAGAGATCTGGAGAGGCGCTTCCCAATACCAAGAATTGCGTGCGACGCCGAGGTCGGTCAGCCAACACTCTTAGGGTTCGAAAGACCTCTGGGAGCCGTTGGATCTCATCCAACACCACGAGGCCCTTCAGCTCTTTTAGCGCAAGCATCGGATCTTCGAGTCGGGCCCGATCCGAGGACTCCTCCAGGTCGAAAACGGTCACCCGCCCGCGGCGCCATCTCTTGGCGATGGCACGTGCCAAGGTCGTCTTCCCCACCTGTCTAGCACCGACGATGGCCACTACCGGGTACCGCGATAGGTAACCTTCGACCTTCTCGAGCTCTTCGGATCTCTCAAGCATGGGAAGATTTTAGCTTGAAATCTCTGTGGACACCACCGAGCTTTCAATATCTAAAAATGGCCGAATAGCTACAAATGCTTAGCACGAAACGCAAAAAGTGCGAGGCACGTTATTCCGTTGTTTTGTTTGACAGCAATAGCCTTATGACGTGCATGTGACCTTTTGTGATCTTTCCCGCATGAGGTGTCGATCTAAGGAACAAGTTGCTGATTTGGGGCCATGACGTGTCGTTTTAAGGAACAAGCTGCAGCGATTTCCACTAAGGCCGTTTCGCTTAGTCGAGAGCAAACTTGAATTGAAGATTCTAGTTCGCAATCCCTTGATACACTGGTCTCTGCAACTGAATTTCGTAGACCCGACTCGAACCGGCTTCCGGGCCGCGGTCATCAAGATGAACACGAATCGAGCCATTGTTCGTGCACGTGGGAAACGGCGAAGGCTAACTCTCGCCGAGTACATCCGGCGTCGCAATGGTGCAGCCGTAGGCGCCTCCGGCTCGCTGTGGAACATGTTACGCCGCTCTCTGGGGGCCGGGTCTTTCGCCGGATTCTGGCAGTACTGGAATCCAGTGTTTGGATACGGACTGGCGAGGTATGTGCATTCGCCACTGATACGAGTCTTGCCACCCACGGCCGCCATCATAGTGACATTTACGGTTTGCGGTGCCCTACACGACTTGGTAACGATGGCCGTTCGAGGATCTCCGACCCTGCTCTTCACGCCGTGGTTCTCCTTACTCGGCGTTGGGGTGGTCTTGGGACGTGCAATAAGAATGGATTTGTCTAGCCGGCCTTGGCTCATCCGGGGCACCGTTAATCTCACCTACATCGTGGCTTGCCTCGCCGTGACGCTTGCAGCAAGACGATTCTTTGCCATTCCATAGACAAAGGTGCGGCGCAAGGAACTCACAACAGGTGGCGGTATTTTCGGCGGCCGTGAAGAACGCGGTAGATCCTAACCTGGCGACTCAAGATTTTGTAAAAGACGAGATACTCACCTTCGACAAGGACGCGATAGCCTCGCGCCTGTAGGTATTCGTCCCGAGGGACAACACCCATTTCCGGCAAGTTCTCTAGCCCCTCGATCTTGTTGAGGAGCTTGTCGACAAAGCGTCCGGCTGCCCGAGGGGTATCGCGCGCACTGTAGTCGAGTATCTCGGTTAGGTCTTTTTGAGCCCGGTGAAGAATCCGGACCTTTTTCTTCATCTCTTCAGCAACTTCCGCATCTTTGCTGTACTGATACCTCGGTCGCCCCGACCGACGTCCGCTTCTGCTTCATCCAACGCTCGATAGAGCTCCAATCGGGCTTGTTCTCGCTCATATGCGGCAAGACTCATGACCACCAGGTCACCCTCGCCGTTTTTTGTAATATATACGGGTTCTCCCGTTTCATGACAGATTCGCGAGATCTCATGACTTTTGTTACGTAAGTCGGAAATGGGTCGGATCGTCCTCATTTTTCATTCACCGCTGAACCAGCATATCATAATTATGATAGCCGCACCATCGCCGGCAGAATCCCACCCAAAGCAAGATCAGCTAGGACTTCGGCCTTAGTTCCTCAATAGTCTTTGCATCCACCCAATACAAAGTCCCGTATCCGTTCTGCGGGCTTCCGTACAATTCCAGGAGTGCTTCATACGGCTTTCCCCTGAAAACAGAAGGAGCGTGCTTGCGAAAGCTAGTAAAGAAAAGACATCATGAATACGGCTATCAATTGAGTACTCATCAGCATCAGGCCCTCCGATCTGATTGCGCCTCGTGAGTGGGGATGGCCGCCACGATTTTCTGAATCAAAGTTGTGCTGAACGGGGGCTGCCCTTTCGCTTGACGGTTTTCGTTTCCCTGCCGGACGACAACGAGATCCAAGCTCGGTATAACGAAGCTATGGTTCAAGTTGTGGCCTCGTGACATGAACAGATCTTTCGGCACGTTTTCCAAGTCATCTTGAATCCAGAATGTGTAGCCATATTTGACGGGGAGCTTCCCCGTTTTCCCGAACATACCGGCTCGTCGCCAGTTTCATCCATTCTTCAGATACGAGTTGTTGATCTCCCCATCGTCCTTTGTTCAACCAGAGGTATCCCAATCGGGCGAAATCCCGGGCCGTGCATCTGAAACGTGCTTCCGACGATGGAGTTGATATCCGTACGGGCTTTCACTCTTGTCGGCGCCATAGGCGTCGCACCCCTTGCTACCGCCGACTCCCCATCCCGGTTCATCGGAAAAGTTCAGCTCTTTATCGTCCGTATAGGGCATATCTCTGAACTGGTTGTCCCGGATTCCGACCGGCATGCCGATCTGGCGGAGAACGCGATCGTAGACATAAGGTCCAACCTTTTCACCCGAAATGTTTCGCATGGCCAGGGCCATCTGCTCCAATCCGTAGTTGCTGTAGTTGAAATCGGTTCCCGGCTCGAACTTCAGGGTGTGATGGGCGGGAATCCCATCGAAATGCCACCAGCCAAAGCAGTACTCGTACATCTGGTAAGCACCTGAATAACCCGGATAAAGATGACGGGTGCTCGGTGCTAACCATGGCTCGCGTGATCTCATGCCCGGAAGTCATGGAGATGACATGTTTGACCTTGATTCTTCCTTTCCTCTCGTCCGTGATGGGCTGATCCCATATCTGAGGAATGAGTGAATCTTCTCGTGATGTCCCCACCAGATAGGTGTCCAGGTTGACTCGATCTTTGTACTCCTCGAGAAATACGCCGACCGCCGTGCCGAAGACGGATTTGGTCGATGATTTCATGTCATTGCAGGTTCGAGGGTCCACGGTTGTGGTCCACCCTCTGTCCCGGTGATGTAGCTTTCACCAATAATGTGCCTTTGTAGACGATGACGAGGGCCCCGCCGTAGCTCGT
Organism: uncultured Acidobacteriota bacterium; assembly: GCA_963697355.1. Taxonomy (GTDB): domain Bacteria; phylum Acidobacteriota; class Vicinamibacteria; order Marinacidobacterales; family DATDRI01; genus CAVONV01. The sequence continues at coordinate 53,450 of CAVONV010000005.1, read as the reverse complement.
GGTGACGATGTCCGTGTCGTGAAAGTCGATGGCATCCTGTAGCCTGTCGATGTCGACCTTCAAATCCCAGGGATCTCCAACACGCCAGCCCCCGTCCTGTTCCGACGGTGGAAAATACGCCTCATCAGGTTCATCATTTGCATGCGTGACTCCGCCACAGATTGTGCTGGACAACGGCAAAAGACCCAAGCCGGCAGCACCAACACCAGCCGCACAAACGCCTGTTGTTGCCAACAGTTGTCTTCTGCTAATGAGTTTTCTCTTCTTGTTTTTCATTGCGAGTACGCTCCGGGACATTTCCGGCAATTAAGCACAGATAGGCCCACAAATCAAAATGTGGGATAGGCCTATCTCGAGGTTTCAGAAAGGATCCGCGAATGGGAGCGTCGTACTCGTCGACAGGACCTAGATGACCTCGCCGTAGGTCGCGTCCTTTAACGAATAGCCCAAGTCGAGCGGCTGCGGACGTAGATGCTCGCACACACGAAGCGTCACATCGGCACGGTTCAACGTGTAGAAGTGGATCCCCGGAGCGCCATTCTTGAACAGCTCCTCGGTTTGCCTAACGGCGATCTCGACAGCGAGGTCCAATTGAGAAGCGGGATCGTCTTGATAACCTTCCATGCGTTTGCGGATCCACAACGGGATATCGGCATCGCACTTGCTGAGAAGTGGACCACTTGGTCGTAAGGCGCAACCGGCATCAGGCCGACGACGATGGGAATGTCGATGCCGCGACGACGCACGTCATTTACGAACTGGAAATAGGCGGCGTTGTTATAGAAATACTGTGTGACCGCTGCATCCGCTCCCGCATCCACCTTACGCATGAAATTATCTACATCTGTTTGTATCGTTGGGGCTTCAGGATGTCCTTCGGGATAGCAAGCGACAAGAACTTGGAATCCACCCCGCTGCTTGATGTAGGAAACCAGCTCGTTGGCGTAGCGGAATCCCTCTTTCGGGATAACGACGTCGTTGACGGACGCGGTGCCCTCGGGAACGTCCCCGCGGAGGGCCAGCAGCTTGGAAATGCCCTCTTTGGCATAATTCTCGAGATGAACTTCGACTTGCTGTCGTGTGAGGCCCAGACAGGAGATATGAGGGACGACATCCACATTCATGAGGGATCGTAGAGCAAGCGACGTCTCGAGCGTCCGCTCCTTGGCACTGCCACCCGCTCCAAAGGTCACAGAGATGAAGTCGGGCTCGAGCCCCGCCAACTGCCGGGCGGCTTCTTCCATATTGGCCCAACCCTTCGGCGTCTTGGGGGGATAGAACTCGAAGGAGAAATGAGGCTCCAGGACACCCGAGAAGGGCCTTCTGGATGAGGGTCGACCGCGCAAGCTGGCTGTCGAATACGGGGATGTAGTCTCTGATTTTTTCATAACGGTTGGGATCCTACGATTTCTTGACAACTCGACGCAATTTCTCTCCTGCCGCTGCGGCAATTCTTTACTATAGCCCATTTTTCCGCCTATATTGACGAAACGGGCCCAATATCCAGTTTCCAGCGGCGGTTTTTCTTCCTGTCTTGCATAGTCTATTGCTTCATGCGCCGAGCTCTTCAATGTCGTGGAGGACGGCTCCCGAAAGCTGGTGCGAGCCTGCCCGGGCTCGGTCATCTTCGGCGGCGCAAAGCGAAACGCCTACTTGGACGTCAAGCCCGTCCAAATCGAACTGAGTTGAGGAAGCGCCGAGACATCGGCCATCTTTCCCTGTCAGCACGCCTCACTTCACCCTTCCGACGAAGGGTAACGCGGGAAGTTATGCGGCCTCTATACGTTTGACCTTTATCTTTCGTTCCAAGCCTCTTGATTGTGCCAGGTCAAACGCCAACTGCATTCCTAACCACGTTTCCGGCGTCGAACCGAATGCCTTAGACAACCGAAAGGCCATTTCGATGGAAATTGACGCCTTTGCATTAACTAGGTTAGAGAGAGTTTGGCGACCGACACCAAGCCTTTTTGCGCCTTCGGTGATCGACAGGTTCAAAGGCTTCAGGCAATCCTCCCGCACAATCGTGCCCGGGTGCACTGGATTCTTCATTGCCATGAAAGAACCTCCTAATGATAATCCAGATAGTCGACTTCTATGGCGTTGACGAACCACCGCCTACCGGATCCCTTCCCAGCGCCTCTCGAGTTGCGGGAGCATTTCTTGGAGCCTTTCGACCGCCTTTACAGCCTGTTGCGTAGGCCGAGCATCGGCTTCTTGCAGCAGATTGAGAAGGAATAGGAGCTTGCTTTGAAGTCCGACGACGGTCTCCTCCTCGGGTGACGCTTCATAGATGCTGCCGTAAAGAGTATTCGGGTCACCCACGATACCCGTACCTCGTAGCGCACCCCAATGTTCTTTTTGATCTGTGCTGAGTGCCGATCCACCGGCTTTCAGCGCTTGGTCGATCGATTCCCGAAGCTTCTGCGCCTCGAGGTAGGTTTTGTAGCAGGCCATGGAGTTTTCGGTCTGGAGCTTCAAATCTTCGGCACGGATTTCGACGCGGGGATCCATGCGAACGTCGATCGAGCGTTCCAGGACGTTTCCGTCGACCGTCAACCGGACGGTGTAAGAACCCGGATGGACGAACGGTCCATGGGGGCCACTGGGCGTGTCCCCGGCGACGGCGGCAATCGAAAACTCCCTATGGGTACCGGGTGGTGGCTCGTGGCGAAGATCCCAGATGAACCGGTGGTGCCCTGGCTCCGTCGAGACCCGTTGTGGAGGTCGAAACCAATAGGTCGGATACGCCAGTTCATCCGGCTCAATAGTCTCGGGTGGGTCCTCACTCGAGTACTTTCGGATGACGCCACCGCTGCCGTCGACGATCTCAATCGTGACTTCATTCGGGCCACCAGCGAGGTAGTAGTCCAAGATCGCTCCGTCAGGCGGGTTCTGACCCGTCGGCTCCTCCGGTGGAAGAGGCGTGTCTGAGAACATATTTCCGCGAACCCGCGTGGCTCTCGGTGGACTAAAAAGAAAGGCTCTATCCGCACCGGCCGCCTGCGCGAGCTCTCGAAGCGGCGCAATATTGTCGAGAATCCATATCGAACGACCGTGAGTGCCGATCACCAAATCATCTTCATGGATGACCAGATCCCGGATGGAGGAGGCCGGCATGTTCATGCGAAGCGACTGCCAGTGATCGCCGTCATCGACGGAGAAATAGACAGTCCGTTCGGTCCCGGCAAATAGCAGCTTCGGCTGTTTGGGATCTTCACGGACGACATTCACCGGCCCCATCTCATGAAGGCCGCTGACGATCCTCGTCCAAGTTGCACCGCCGTCGTGCGTCCGATAGACATGGGGCCGCATGTCGTTTCGGCGGATCGCGTTGACAGCCATGTAGGCCGTTTGTTGATCAAAATGCCCGGCGTCGAGTTGTGACACCTTGTCCCAGGCACGAAGCTCTGGAGGCGTCACGTTGCTCCATGTCTGACCACCGTCCCGAGTCACGTGTACGAGCCCGTCATCGGTACCCGCCCAGAGCGTGTTGACATCGAGTGACGAAGCTCCAACCGCATAGATCACGCCGCTGCGCGGCATGGTCTCTAGATCGTCAGTGGTGAAATCACCGACACATTCGGGGACATCGGTTTGCTCGCGCGATAGGTCAGGGCTGATGATCTCCCAGCCCGCGCCCCCACTCGTCGTCTTCCAGAGGACATTGGTGGCGAAGAGCAACATCGACGGATCCGATGGATGGAATAGAAGCGGCATCGTGCGCTTGATGCGATACTTCCCGGAGCGAAGCGTCTCGGGAGCAACGTTTTGCGTCTGTCCCGTGGCTTTGTTGAAACGAACGACCCGCCCGCCATAGATAATGTTCGGATCCTTTGGATCGGGAGCAATATACGCATACTCATCCGCTCCAACGCCCATCCAGTCCCGGAACGAGATTTGTCCGCCATTACCCCGACTTGCAACACCCATGGCACCGCTTTCTTGCTGCCCCCGTAGACCCAGTATGGAAACTGATTGTCCGTCGTCACGTGGTAGAGCTGCGCGGTCGGTTGGTTGTACCACGAGCTCCAGGTCCTTCCACCGTTGACAGTGATCGTGGCGCCCTGGTCCGCCGAGAAGAGCATGATGTCCGGCTGCTCCGGATTGATCCAAATCCGCTGGTAGTCGTCGCCGCCCGGCGCCCCTTTGATAGAGGTCCATGTCGTGCCACCATCATCCGAGCGGTAGGAAGCGATGTTGCCAATGAAGACACGCTCCGGGTTCCTCGGGTGAACCCGAATGTCCCCAGCGAGCCGGCGATCGGAGCTCACGAGCTTCCAGCTCTCCCCGGCATCGTCGGATCGGTAGATGCCGCGGCTTTGCCGCACGCCAACGGTCGCGTAGAGTCGCTTAGGATTGCTGGCCGAAATGCCGACGCCAATCCGACCCAAATCCATCGCGGCCGGCAACCCTTGGGATATCGGGCGCCACGTCGTGCCCCCGTCTGTCGATTTGTGGAGGCCACTATTCGGTCCCGAGAAACGTCCATTCTCCCAAGGTGCCACTCGGTGCTCCCAAAGCGCTGCATAGAGAGTGTCCGGGTCCGACGGATCCATCTCGACCGTTGCGGCACCCGTATTGTGATCGATATAAAGGACCTTCTCCCAAGTCGCTCCTCCGTCCTTCGTCCGGAAGACGCCCCGCTCTTCGTTCGCCCCATAGGGATGTCCCATACCCGCAACGAAGACGATGTCGGGATTTGTCGGATGGATGATCAGTCGACCCACTTGCTGCACATCGCCGAGGCCGACATGGTCCCAGGCCTCACCGCCATTGGTCGACTTGAAGATCCCATCACCCACAGAGAGGTCGGGGCGATGTAGCCCCTCACCGGTACCCACGTAGATAATTTCCGGATGTGAGGGCGAAACCGCAATGTCTCCAACGGATCCCGTCGGTGCATCGTCGAAGATGGGATTCCAAGTACGCCCGTAGTCATCCGTTTTCCACACGCCGCCATTGTTCACACCCACGTAGAAGACGCTCGGCTGTGAAGGCACCCCCACGGCACCAACGGTTCGGCTCGCTCGGAAGGGACCGATGACCCGATAGCGGAGATCTTGATAAAGAGACGGGCCAATAGCTTGAGCAGATAATGTGCTTGCGCACAACAGTACTGCAATGGGTAGGTAATATCTTAGCTTCACAGCAACCACCTCCTAGAGTGGGAGACAATGAGTCACCGATTGTCCGATCTGAGGTCAGAGGGGTCAAGTCGGGTCGAGAAAGCGATACAACGATTTCTGGGGCTATCTAATCCGGACCAGAGCCCGACTCCGAGTCTCTTCTCCTCCCGATTGAGTCTCCGCTTTGATTTCGAGGAGGTACTCTCCCGGAGGCACTAGGGCCATTGGAATTCTTACCTGGTGTGACAAAGCTCGTTTCGGGGACATGTCTAGCCCGACATCACTTGCTTTGGATTCGAATACGACCGTCTGGTCGGGCGCCTTTAGAGTTGTCGATAGCTCCAAGCTCTCATGGTGTAACGAGGAGCTCCAATAGATCTCGGTGAAGACCCAAAGCTCTTCCGATCTCGAGAAAACATCATGAGTTGAAGGAAGCAGCCCTACGGCACGTTTGTCCTCTTCTGCCGCAAGGATAGGCACATCGCTCTCTTCACCGCTGGTAACCACACCGAGGAACACATCCTCGAGCAATACGGTCGTGTCAGCGTACCAAACTTGCCCGCCCGTCACCTTTGCGATTTGATCGAGGAAGCGGGTCGCCTCGGCGGAACCGGAAGAATGCAGACGCCCCAGCTGCCGAACGCCGGCCCGCGAGCCAACCCCGACCACGTAGACGATGGCTTCCGAGCTCCCCGCGACGTCGAGCGCATCCGATGCGTCGAGCCAGCTCATATTGTCCATCCCATCGGTAAAGAGTAACAGCAACGGCCGTCCACGTGCCCGCTCCAGCAGCTTGAGTCCCGCAAAGAGTGCATCGACCAGGACCGTGGCCCCACTCTTCATCGGCTCGTCGAGCGCCGCATGAAGTCCTTTGAAATCGCTGCCCAAGCGCATTTTGAGATGCAGTTCCTCGGTGACGGTCAACAGTCCTGCTTCGTCATCCTCGTCGAGACCATCGACAAAAGCATGCGCCGCCTCTCGCAGATGTCGAAGCTTGCTCCCGGTAACACTGCCACTGGTGTCCAGCACGAGCATGGCGCTCGTCGGAACAGATTCCACATCGACCAGCTCGATTTGCTGGCGGACGCCATTGTCCGATACCTCGAAGTCCTCGGCCGAGAGGCCCCTCACCGGTTTCCCATTCTGAGACGCGAAGACGTCCACGTACACGGTCTCGACCCGGACTTCGAAACGGTACGGCTTCTCCTGAGCGGTGAGACCACCGACAAAACAGAAGAGCAGAATGAAATGCGTCAGGAGGAGCGGCCCCCATCTAATGGTCTGCCTCATTCAACGGACCTCGGCCCTCATGTCCTGGAGGAGATCTCCGAAGCGATGGGAGTGACCGAGCAAGTAACGAAGCCACGGATCTTCGGCTCGGGAAATGTCGACCTCGTCCTGCTCTAGGAATTCTTCAAGGGTCGATAGTGAACCCTCGTGATCTCCGGTTCTGTGTAGCGCGTGAGCAAGCGCAATGGACGCCGATTGACAATTGAGATTCAGGGCCGTCGCCCTGCTGTAAGCCTCGACCGCCTCCTCGAGCTCTTCGCGCTCCTCGTGAATGGCGCCCACAGTGAGATGACCAACGAGACGAAACTGTTTGTCTTCCGTAGTTGAAACAAGTCCGTTCAGCTCGACAAACGCCTTGTCGATTCGGCCTAAAAGCGCGAGTACACGTCCCAGCCGGAGTCGAGCCTCTTCAGAACCAGGGTCCTTATCGAGGATGAAACGGTACTGATCTTTCGGCCCTTCGCAGCAAGGCGGCGTCCTTTCTTGTCCACCCGGATGTTTCGAACAAGGTGCCAAGTGCGAGACAAAACTCCCTATCTTCCGGATAGTCGAGAAGGGCGGCCTCGAGGACGGCTCGCGTCTCCCAAGGTTGACCTGTACCCATGAAATGGTAAGACATCAGGAGGAACAAACGTCGTTCGAATGTTTCGTAGCTTGCGAACTCAGCTCTTCGCATCCAGCGTCTGGCCGCACTGGCATGGAACTTGAAGTCTCCCTCTTCAAAAAGGACAGTTTCCGTATGAAGTAAGGCAGCGGCCTTGAGCTGCGGCACGGTCAACCAACGCTCACCGTATTCTTCACACACTTTCTCCAGGTCCGTTGGGGAGACAGCGGACAGTTCCCGCACGGCTGGGCGGAACTGTCCCGCCATATAGCGATAGACAAGTTGCGCGTAGTCCTCTGCAACGAATTCCCTAGGGGAAGCATGGCCCCAATTTGTTTGCGAAAGGGTAGTTAGGAACAGGAATCCGAACTTGATCAATCCATGGAGCGGCTTCGCAGACGACATTTCGTTCGCTACTCCGGACAACGAGGGATGAAAAGGAAGAATAGCATGCCAGCTACTGGCTGCCCAACTCGGTCCGGGCGGGAGAACGAAGAACGGGTTGCCGAGGCCGCTTAGCCGTCAACAGGCGCCGTGCCCACCTGTAACAGTGGGCACGGTCACCGTCAGTCTAGAACTTCGTCCTTCTACTGGACGTATTTGGCCGGCTGCCCCTTCGCCGGGGTGGACTTCACAATGAACTCCCTGATGTCTTCGTTGGCGCTGGCAAGGTCTTCTTGACGCAGATACATCATGTGCCCGCTACGATAACCTTCGAACCTCAGGCGATCTTGGAATTTACCGCTCGGGTCCAAATGCCACAGGGTGTACTTTGCATTGAAATAGGTTGTGGCGCCGTCGAAATACCCGGATTGGATCATCACATGTAGGTAGGGATTCTGTGCCATGGCTAGACGCAGGTTCTCACCCGTTCGGTCGCCGTCTCTATCCCATGGATGTACCGGCCCAAACATGTTGTATTTGATGTCGGTCTTGTAATTGAGATGCTCTCTCAAATAGTAGTTGATGGCAGGAGTGAAGGAATGGAGCCATGACGTAAGCTCGGAGTTGTAGTCGGGGCGATCGCCCGCTTCTTTACGATCGATACCTAGATAGCGCGAGTCCAGCCGACCTACGGTCAGACCTTTGTCCCGTAGCAGTTCCTTCCAGAAAAATGACGTCGGCACATCCAAATTCTGTTGCAGGATCACCTGTTCAGAGAGCCCCGAGTAGTGCGCCATCTTGGCGGCGACGGCCTTCTTCTTTTGTTCATCTAAGAATCCGCCCTCGGCCAACGCCGGAAGAAGCTCACTGATGGCATAGGCTTCTACCTCCGGCAGAATCTCATCGAGATCCTTCGCCTGCAGTTCGGCTCCGAGTGCCTTCTGATACCAAGCGGCCGCGGCGAAATAGGGCAATCGGTTTGCGGCGTCGACAGGGCCGTCTCGCTCGATACCGAGACCGGTAGGCGATACGAGAATAACGCCGTTCAAATACATCCACTGCGCGCCTTGAAGCTCAAGGGACAAGCCCGAAACACGCGTCGTACCATAGCTCTCACCAATCAGATACTTGGGAGACGGCCAACGGTTTTTGCGTGTAACAAACGTGTTGAGCCACTCAGCCAGATACTTGATGTCGGCATTCACACCAAAAAACAGTTTGCGGTCTGCTTTCTCGTCCAAAATTCTCGAATAGCCGGTGTTCACGGGATTGACGAACACGATGTCGGCCACGTCGAGAATGGAGTGTGGATTATCCCGAACGCCATAAGGTTGTACGGGGTAGCCTTCATCATCAATTTGCAGAATCCGCGGTCCGGTGTAGGCAATGTGCATCCAGACGGAAGCGGATCCCGGGCCGCCATTGAAGGAAATGAACAATGGCCGTGAAGCTCGGTCCTCTACGTCGGTTCGTTCGTAGTAGGTGTAAAACAAGGAAGCAATGGGCTTCCCTTTCTCGTCCCAAACCGGCTGCGTACCCGCTTCAGCGGTGTAAGGGAAACGTTGGCCCTTGACGGTAACCTCATGATTGGTGATCACGGATGATTCCGCCTCGAGGACACGTTCCGCTTCAGCGACTTGCTTTGCCTCTCGGTCACCCTCCTGTGCCCAAACGGGTGAGATAACGGCTGCTAGCAGTATCAATGTCGTCATCAAGTGTCTCATTCTGATTCCTTTCGGGCTGGCTCCTCGTCATCCAAATGTTGAACATCCAAACCGTAGAATTATATCCTCCACGCCCGACTTTGAGAAAAGGCTCGCGGATCCGTTGACTGATCTGGACATGCAGGGGTCAGTTGAGGTATTAATGTAGAAAATACAGCATTCCAGGTGGACTCGGGATAAGTTAGCGCGCGCCGACCCGTCTCCGTCACGGAACAAGGGTTGGTAAAAATGAATTCTTTTGGTGAAAGACTAAGGGAAGCGCGCGAAGAGCGGCAAGTAACTCTCGACGACATCGCCGAGGGAACGCGCATCGCAAGACGGTACCTCGACGCGCTCGAGCGTGGCGATCTGGAGGCTCTTCCCGGCGGTCCCTTCGACAAGGGCTATATCCGGTCCTACACCGAATGCCTCGGCATCGATCCGCAACCATTTCTCGATGCCTACAACACGGAGGCACGAGCTAGAACCTCCGCCGAAAGCGAGGAAGAGATGCTCGCGGAGCTCTCACGGCTCGCTGACCAGCGATCTCCAACGAAAAAGAGAGCTGAGCCCCGTTCGGGCTTCGGCGGCATGCGGAACGTGCTGGCCGTTTTATCCCTCATGCTGGTGGCCGGCATCTGTTGGTACATTTTTCGTGGTGTGGCCACCGATGAGCATCCTCCCTCACTCGAAGAGGTGCCCGAGCCGCCAGCAGCAACACCGAAGGCAGCGATGACGGATCCCACAAATTCTTCGTCACCCGCAGCCGACGGTAACATCCGCCTCCAGGAGACCGAAACACAACCCACGGGAGAACCACCTTCTGGAGAACAACCGACCGAGCCGATATCGAGCCTCAGCACCAGCTCAGACTCCCCGAGTCCGAAACTTGGAGAAGCCGAAGAGCTCCGTCCCTCGGCCGCATCGGATGATTCCCGCATAACGATTTCGAGTTTCGGTGTAGGAACGAGTATCGTCGAGCGCGTACTCGTCGGCAAAAACGACCGCTTCCAAGAGGGCACGACGGTCTGGTTCTGGACACGCGTCGTGGGAGGTGAGAACGGGGACGTTCTCCACCACTATTGGCTCTATGAGGGTCGGACCGTCAGGCTTTTCGAGCTAAAAGTTGGCGGCCACCACTGGCGGACACACTCCAACTACGCGATACCTTCAGGATCTACGGGTAACTATGCTGTCGAAGCACGTGGTCCCGACGGTCGGGTTCTGGCTCGCCAAGAGTTCGTTTGTCTCCCGACTCAAAAGGCGCAAATCCAACGCTAGATAGCGAACTGAGGTCACTTCATTACGCTCGTGTTGACAGCGAGGAGCGGAACGCCAAAAAAACGAGCAACGCCTTCCGCCTGTCCCTGAAGCCCGCGTTTGAAGTGTGAAGAAAGCGCCGCGGTGTCGAAGAGCTGCAGATTGATGGTCAATCCACGCACCTTACGCTCATAGCGCCAGACACCACGAATCCTGCCTTGGACGAGGAGCACGGGTTCGACGTGAGTGTGATGCCAGACCCGTTGGTAGTGTTTGCGGTCCACCCAGCAGGTCTTATCGACATGCGCAAGAAGCAGTGGATCGAAGCGTCCGAGCAACCGAACGGGCCATTCTTCCGCAGCCGGAGGTTTTTCCATGAGCATGGGCAAATCCGCTTTCTTCACCAACTGCGAATCTTGGCCACCCCGACCGTCGTCCACAATGACGTCGGCCAACTCATTCGAGTCGTGTAACACTTGAACCGCCGCCCGCGACTCGGAAGCGTTGGCACTCAGCCAATATCGGAAGTCGGCTTCCGTGGCCGGACCGTAGGCGCTGAAAAAGCGTCTCGCCATTTCTACCATCGCCTTCTCGAACGGTGGAAGCTTCCACACCAACTTCGGAAATCGCTTCGAGCGCCAAGCCAGGACCGCGGGAGCATTGTCGCCCGTGTCGATGCGGCATCCATGACCCTTCATGCAAAGCGTGAGAAGAGCACCGTAGAGAGCCTTCACCTCCGCTTCGGTTCCTTCACCCTCGAGGAGAGCCTTCGAGACTTGATAGTCAGGCCGCCGCTTCAGGATTTTGAGCGCCAGCCGGCAGGCACTTTCATGCGAAGTCAATCCAACCTTGGTATCTCGGCGACGACGCTGTTCGATGTGAGCGATTTCCCTCGCCCCCATGGCAGAACAGACCAAAGGCCAGTCATCGGTGGCGTAGAGGTGTAGCGTGCCGCGCTGGCCCCACAGACGAACCAGCGTTTTCTTATCTTGGATGGAGGTCTCGATCTCGAGCTTCGTTTGGTCCACGTCGCCCGATTCCGACGATGCCAGGCGGTGCCAAAGCGCCAGCCGCCCGGCTGAGTTGATTTGCGCCTGAACACCAAACAGAGCGCCGGCAGCCTCGCCTGGAGATACGAACGACGTACCCGCAAGCCCACTTTTTCGAAGACGGTACCATCGCACCTGATCGGCAGTGACTTGCGGCGGAGAGCCGTCGACTCCCGGAGATTTGCGGCTTTTTCTAGGCTTGGGTTGGCTTTTCGAGGATCTACCCATCGCGTGGCCGCCCGTCGGTTCGTTCTCGATTAGTACCCCAAGGCGTGGGTCTCACGTCGCACGTCACCCGCGGCGATGAGAACTCCACTTTCCGGATCGCGATAGGTGATGGTGAGAGCACAGGCCCTCCAATTCCAAAGCCCCCACGACACGACGTCATGTCCTTTTTTCCGGAGCGCCTCGAAGGTTGCCTCCGGGATACGCTCCTCCAAGCATATTTTACCGGGATTCTCGTTGACCTCGTGACCAGTGATGGGGAAGTTGTAGCTTCCGAATCGAGGTTGATCGAGAGCTTGTTCAGGAGACATGTTCCAAACAACGACGTTCAAAAACACTTGAAGGATGGCCTGCGCCTGTTGTTCTCCCCCGGGTGTCGACAACCCCATGAAGGGCTGACCATCCTTCATCACGAGGACCGGGGTGTTGGTATTGCGAGGCCGCTTGTTGGGAGCCATCACATTCGCCAAGCTCGAGTCAAGGTTGAGCTGCTCCATGCGCCGGCCGAGCCCAAAGCCCCATCCCGGTATCATAGGACTGACCATGTGCCCATCGCTTTCCGTCATCGAAAAGACGTTTCCCTCCCCGTCCATGACGTTAAGGGAGCTCGTGTCCTCGATACCCTCCTCGGAACCAGCGACGGGAAGGGTAAACACGGTCGGCGAGTCCGGATCGGTTCTTTCCATCTGGATAGGATTGCCCCACGGTGGCATGTCTTCGAACGCATGGTGTGTATCAATGAGCGTTACACGCTCGCGTGCGTAGTCCTTGGAGAAAAGCGCTTTGGGGATTTCCACAAAGTCGGGGTCGCCGATGTACTTGTGGCTGTCGGACATCCCTAGATTGATAACCTGTGAGACCAAGTGGATGTACTCTGGTGTGTTGTACCCGAGCGATTCCAAGTCGACGCCCTCGAGCATGTTCAGGAAAAGGATGAGACGCGGCCCTTGAGACCAGCCGTCGCAGACATAGACCTCATAGCCACGATAGGTCGTATGAAGCGGCGGCATCCACTTCCCTTCATAGTTCGAGAGATCTTGATAAGTCACGAGGCCGTCTTCGAACTGACTGTAGAACTCGTCGGCCGCTCGAGCGGGGTCACCTTTGTAGAAGGCATCCCGAGCGGCGCGAAGCCCCTCCGCACGAGAACCGCCGACAGCGAGGCTTTTCTTCTCAGCATTGCCCATGTAACGGATGAGCCTTCCCAGATCCTGGTTGACCATAAGGTCACCGAGCCGCTGCTCGCCCACCCCGTGCTGGAACCAGAACCCTACGTTGTAGGGAAATCGCTGAATCTCTTCCTGGAGGTCACCGAGTAGATACTTCTGATGCTTATACAGATGATAACCACCCTCGGCAGTCTCGAGCGCGGGACGGGCCGCATCCTGAAAACTGAATGTACCGTACCGACCGAGCGTGGCTAGCCAAACATCCACATCCGCCGGAAGGAGCGCCATATTGATGTCCGTTTTGCCGTGCTCTTGGAAATATTCGAGCGTGGCTTTGGCGGGTGTCGTCCCTGCACCGACTCTTGTGACGACTTCTTGCTGTTTGGCGTCGTAGAGGATCAGTGGGGCCACACCAGTCCAGCCGGCGTACCCCATTTTGGTCACCTTGAGCGCCATGGCGGCTGCCACTCCCGCGTCGAAGGCGTTCCCGCCTTTTCGCAGCGCCTCGATGCCGGCAAGTGTTGCCAAATAGTGTCCCGTCGAGACCACGCCGTCGGTTCCCATGATGCGGGGACGCATCGATTCGAAGCTATCGACGCCATAGACGTGCCCAAAACTAGCAAAAGGCTTCACTGTTTCGAGGAGGCCTTTCTCATTGCCCGTCTGACTCGAGACATTACAGGCTATCGACAGCCCTAGAATCCATCCCAGAACTGACAGGCGCCTCATGACGGCCTCACTGGGATACCAGCCGCAAAGGACGGCCCTCTACAGGCATGGTCACCGAAGAGGTGAGAGAGCCCGAACGGTACACCCTTTGTGTTGCTTTTTGAAAATCCTCAGGTCTTGCCTTGGGAATGACCATGAACTGCTGCGGATTGCGATCCACGAGTGGAAACCAAGAGCTCTGGACCTGGACCATGATCCGGTGTCCCTTGCGGAACGTGTGATAGACCGCCGGAAGCTCGAAATCGATCGCCGTGGGCTGTCCAGGAACCATAGCTTCCCCCGCCTCGAAACCATTGCGATACTTCGCGCGGAAAGGCTCTCCGCGAACGAGCTGCTGGTAGCCACCCATCTTGACGGCATTCGGCGGCAAGGTCTGCCCTTCTGGTGGCTCTGGCGTTGGGTAATCGCCTGGGTACACATCGATCACCTTCACAACCCAGTCAGAATCCGTTCCGGTCGTGGAGACATTCAATTTGACTCGAATCGGCCCGGCAACGGTCAGATCGCCGGCGAGTACTTCGGTTTCATAGACCAGGACATCGGGACGCTGCGCAGCAAATCGCTGATCCTCCGTCATGTAGTCCCTCGTCATTCCGGGCGCGATGTAGCCCACGAACGGGACAGGGCGATTGGGGTCGCTGACATATTCATCGAAAGCGTTTTGACTCACGTCGCCAGGCGCAGCCGTCTTCAACTGTCCGCTTGGATGGAAATACAGAGACAGCGGCTCAACGTCTTTCGGAGGCCACTCGCTGAGACGCCGCCATTCATTGAGTCCGGTGAGAAACATAAACGCTTCGGGCAAATCCGCCGGCTCATCTTTGAGGTGGTGCTCGAAGAACGGAAACTGGATCTGCTCTCTGAAAAACAAGCCGGTTTTCACGGCGAAGTCGATATTGCCCAGTTTGTCACCTTCCTGGCGTCCCCAGCCACCGTGGGACCAGGGTCCCATCACCAGTAAGTTGACTCTTTCCGGATCGGTTTTCTCGAGGGCATGGTAGATATGAAACGCCCCCACCGGGTCTTCGGCGTCAAACCATCCTCCCACATTGAGCACAGCGCATTTCACGTTGTCCATGAACTTCCACAAAGAGCGCTTCTTCCAAAACTCATCGTAGGTTGGGTGATCGACGATCTCTTGAAAGTACCCGGCCTTTCCTTCGAAGAGCTTTTGATTCACCTCCGCGAGGGGTCCGAGCTTCAAGAGAAAGTCGTACGCGTCGGGCGTACCGGGATCGAAACGCAGGCGCGGTCGTCGCGGCTCGGGTTCGTCCCCACGAGGTTGAAATCCTGAGTAGAAACGAAAATTGGCGCCCAGCATGAACGCGCCGTTGTGATAGACATCGTCTCCCATGTAGTAATCCGCCGTTGGGGCCTGTGGAGAGGCACACTTGAGAGCAGGGTGTGAGTCAATCATGCTGGCCGCCACGTGAAATCCGGGTTGCGAAACACCGACCATGCCCGCTCTGCCGTTGTGGTTCGGAATGTTCTTCAGCAACCATTCAATAGTGTCGTATGCATCGGTACTTTCATCGATGTCTTCAGGACCGCGCTTATCGGGCACGTGAGGGCGCACCTGCTGAAACGTGCCCTCCGACATATAGCGACCCCGGGCATCTTGGTAAACGAAGATATAGCCGGCATCCTCGAAGTGCTTCGAAGGTCCCAACGATGTACGGTACTGGTCGACACCGTAGGGCGAAACACTGTACGGAGTTCGCGTCAGCAGAAATGGGTAAGGTTTCGACGTATCTTTGGGCGCGTAGACAGCCGTAAAAAGCTTCACGCCGTCGCGCATCGGGATCTCATATTCATATTTTGTGTAACGTTCCTTGACCGACTTCCGACTCTCGTCATCCTGTGCGACAGCCTGACCACCAACGGCCAGCATCAGGAAAGCACAACAAGCCACACTGCTGAAAAGCCTCTTCTTGTTTACAATGTCCACGTCGGATTCCTCCTCTAATCGTTATGAGTCACAAGAACTCCCTTTTCCGCCAGAGCTTCCACCATGTGTTCGAATCGAGAGCCGACAAAGATCTGCTCGGGAAAGCGCACTCCTTTTTCTGTCAGTTTGTTGTTCGCTATCATCCGGGCCGTGATGGTCGCGGGAAAACCCGTCGTCCGGGCCATAGCCGTATGGTTTTTCCCGGGATCGTAGGTATCAATGAGCTCGAAGATGTGCCGCTTCGGGTTCCCCTCCTTCATGCCATCCACGATAACCCGCATAGCAAGGATATCCCCGTCCGGACCAAGCTCGAGGTCCTCTGCAAGAAGCTCGAGAAGTAGATCTCGGGGAACAACTTCGACACCGCCCACCCGAACGGGCTCTTTTCGCAATAGTCCACACTGCTTCAAGGTCTGGACGCGTTCAACGTGACCTGGATAGCGAAGGGTCTTTTCTGACAGGTTTTGTTGGACCTTTCCCCGCATCGTCAGAGGAAGAGAAGCCAGCCCATCCGTATAGAACGCGTCGAGTTGGCCAATGGGCTCAGGGAAGGTGACCGTTTCCAAGCCGGTGAGAGGCTCAACAGTCACTTCCTCCCCGTCCTCGATAATTGTGGCCGGTCTCTCACAAGCGTTGAAGACACTCTCCATGAGATAGACGGTTTCATAGAAGAGAGGAGGTCTCTTCCTCCAGGGTATGCCTCCGACATAGATTGTGGCGCTCAACGCCTCGTCGAGGAGCTCGACACCCTGCCCGACACACATGTTGCTGATCCCTGGTGCTACGCCGCACCCGGGGACGATGAGACAGTTGTTGTCCCTTGCGCGCTCATGGAGCGCGATTCGCTTCTCCGGACCGGAGCCCACGAGATCCACCAGAGAGGTTCCCGTGTCAGCCGCAGCCTCGACGAGCGCCGGACTGATTCCGTGAGGTAAGGCGCCAATGACGACATCCGTCCCCCGTAGTGCCTCGTGTGTCGTCGCCTTGTCCGTGACATCGAGCGTCCGCGTCGTGAGGCGCTCACTTCCCACAAAAGCGGCTGTCTCTTCGAGTAGACGGTCGCTCACATCGAGGACAGCGACTTCGGCATCGACCTCCGTCTCCACGAGGTCTTGGGCAATCACCCGCCCCATCATTCCCGCACCAAAAACGGCGTATCTTTTCATGCGGCTCTCCTCGAATCTCAGTTGTTCAATCCCAACGACTCGAGTACGAGAGCCTGCATGTCTTTCTTCAAGTCTTCGACCACAGCAGTCATCTCCGGAAGTTTCACCAGATTGATCAACTCATAAGGATCCGCTTCCATATCGTAGAGCTCGGCCTCGTCTTCGAAGCGGATCCAGCGGATGTACTTGTATTTACCCTTTCGCACGATGCGGTAATCCATGCTGGCGGTCCAAGGGAAAGGATTCTCATGACTGTAGAACTCGATCAAGATGACGTCGTGAATTTTGTCTGAACCCCGCTCATCAATGGTGCCAACGACTTGCCTTGAACATGTCTTGGGATCGCGACGCCTGCAACATCCAGCACGGTGGGCGCGAGATCAATCGAGACGACCGGGCTAGCCACTTTCTTTCCGGGATCGATGAGCTTCGGGTAGCGCATCAGCAACGGAGTGCGAACCGACTCCTCGTAAGGTAAACGGCGTTCAACAGCCAAACCGTGCTCACCGTAGAAATAGCCGTTGTCGCTGGTAAAGATGATAAGGGTGTTATCCAACACGCCCTTGTCCTCGAGCGTGTCGATGATACGGCCCACTCCCTCGTCGACGGCGAGCATCATCTCGGCACGGCGCCGGATCGTGTTTTCTGAAATGCCGGGATCGATCTCCCTAGCCCAATCCGGGTCCTTTTCGAGCTCGTGGCGAATGTCCAAGGCTTCCTTGATGACCGGCTTGGTCGTACGCTCCTCATCAGAGAACCCGTAATTGGGACGCCGTTCGACCTTCATACCGTCATAGCGGCCCTTGTGACGCGCCGCCGGGATGAACTCTCGAGGCACACTCAAATCAACCGTGCCGTCATCCAACTGCTTCGCTTCCGGGTGTACGGCCTTGTGCCCGATATAGACAAAAAACGGTTTGCCGTCAGTCTTCTCGATGAAATCGATCGCGCGATCCGTGAAGATGTCGGTAATGTAGCCTTTGACCGAATGGATGCCACCGTTCTCGTAAAGATCCGGATCGTTGGTTTTGCCCTGCCCGGCAAAGCTCACCCAGTAGTCGTAACCCGGTCGCGGCGTGGGATCGTTGCCCATGTGCCATTTACCGACGTGCGCCGTGGCGTATCCAGCCTTTTGCAGTTCCTTTGGGAACAAATCCAGACGGTGGCTGGCGTGACTTCGAGAAGTGTTATCGAGAATGCCGTGGCGCGACACGTACTGCCCCGTGAGAATGCTCGCGCGGTTGGGAGAGCAAAGCGGCGTCGAGTGGTAGGCACTCGTGAACATCGCGCCTTCCGCCGCCAGTCGGTCGATGTTGGGGGTCTCCAGATAAGGGTGTCCGCCCACACCGATCTCGTCGAACCGGAGATCGTCTACGACGATCAAGACGATGTTGGGGCGCGTCTCTTGCGCATCTAGTGGCCACCCAAGAGTGACCAACACGATGGATGTGATGACGAAAACCCACTTGTTTCGATCCAAGGTCTTGTACATAACTTGTATTCCTCTCTGCTTGTCCTTACATGAGTCCCACAAGCAAATACAACATCAAAGCAATCCCGGCAACCACCAGTGCGTACGGGAGCTGGGTCCTCACATGATCGATGTGATCGCAGGCACTCCCCAAAGATGAAAGTACCGTCGTATCGGACAGAGGAGAACAATGGTCACCGAAGACCCCCCCTCCTGCCACCGCGGCAAAGGTGGCCGGCACCAGCAACCCCATTTGTTGTCCACCGAACTGATAGGCCAAAGGAAGGGCGATGGGAACCACGATGGCGTAGGTCCCCCAAGCGGTTCCCGTTGCAAAACCGATAAAGCCACTCACAAAGAAAATCATCGCAGGCAGGACACGAGGCGACATCCAGCTCTCGGTAATGCCGACAACATACTCCGCAGTGTGCATTTCCTTGGTTACGGCGTTGATGCAGTAGGCCAAAGCCAATATCAGCACCGCCGGCATGACTCCCTTCACTCCGGCATAAACGGTCTTCATGATGTCGCTCAAGTCGTCGACGCGCTGGATCCATAACGTGACCGCCATAACCGCCACTCCGAGCATCAAGCTCTCGAGAACTCCGCTCGTGCCCGTGACCACAAACGTAGCGATATTGGTGATCACGATGACGGATATGGGAAGCACGAAATTGATCCCGAGGCTGGTCCGGCCCGCGCTAGACACTTCCAGCTCGGTGAGCTCCTTTCCCATCATCGGGACGGCTCCATCCCGTAGAAGCTTACCCGTCGTTCGAGCCCTCTCTTCGGCCCTCTTCATCGGACCGAAATCGGGCAGCACTTCGGCAACGATGAGGAAGACGAGCACGATGGAAAGGATGGAGTAGAAATTGAACGGGAGGCTTCGAAGGAAAAGCTCCATCCCTGCTTCCTTGTCGGCGACCGGCCCCGTGCCGACAGCCAAGCCACTTAGGTAGGCCGCCCACGCACTGATAGGTATCAACACGGAAAGTGGTGCCGACGTGGAGTCGCAGATATAGGCAAGTTTCTCGCGGGCCATGCGATATTTGTCCGTCAGGTTGCGCATGACCGGCCCGACAAATAAAGGGCTGAAATAGTCACTAAAGAAGATGAGCAATCCCAGCGCCCAGCCGAGAATCCCGACCTGTCGACGGTCATTGGCCCAGCTTCCTACACGGGACGTGAAAAGGCCGATGGCACCGCTCCGTTGCAGAAACGCGACGATGACGCCGATACAAAGCTCGATACTGAAAACCCAGATGAAATCCGGATTGCCGAGTGCGCGGGTGACGAGGGCCGGGAATCCCTGAAGCCCCTGCCCCATCAGCAAGACGCCGGCGATACAAGCCAAGGCCAAACTAACAACGGCTTCTCGGGTAACAAAGGCGAGGACAACGGCAAGAAGAGGCGGGATGATCGAAATCCAACTCGTATCCAATGTCGTCGAGACTCCGGGGTGAACTGGAAAGGCATGCTATGCGGAAAGCCTTGGAGAGTCAAAGTTTGCCGAGTTGTACTTCCAGGCAATGGAGACGCCTTTGGTCCGAGGCCGATTGCTCGATGACACCATCCGATTGGATTCGCCTCAACTCATCGTGGTCAACGAAGCTCTCGTAGAACGCCACTGGCCCGAGGAAGACCCCATCGGCAAGAAGATTGCCTACTGGGACGAGACCAGAGAAATCATAGGAGTCGTTCGCAATACGCTCGACATCAACAATGAGACGCGACCCATGGCGTTCATGTCGGTGCTCCAGAATCCAAGGAACACCATGTACGTTACCATCCGCACCAGTTCCCTCTCTTTAGAGACCGTGAGGGCGGAGGTCATGGCCATCGACCCGGACCTCCCTATCTACGACGTGATGACGATGCAGGAGATCATGCACATCTCCATGGGGGGAAGCACCATCATGGCAAAAATCATGTCGGTCCTGGGTGCGGTCGCTTTCGTCTTGTCCATTGTCGGAGTCTACGGTGTCATCGCTTATTCCGTCTCACAGCGCACCCAGGAGATGGGCATTCGCTTGACATTGGGCGCCCAACGCAAGAATCTACTCGCCATGGTCCTCGGGCAAGGGACAAAGCTGGCTGCCACCGGCATTGCCGTCGGGACTATCATCGCAGCGGGCGTTGCTAAGAGTCTTTCTATTTTCTTGTTCGGCGTGAATCCCTACGATCCGCTCACTTTTGGCGCTGTTACCTTGGCGTTGTTTCTATCGGGAGTGATAGCTACCTACCTACCGGCCCGAAGAGCCACGAAGATCGACCCCGTGGACGCACTAAGGCACGAGTGAATGCCGAGAACGGCTGCCCCAGCCGTTCAAGCTCATCAGATTGACGACCGCTACTCTTCGATAGATCCCAGCCGGATGAGGTCCGTCTCGGCCGCCACATGCCCTAACCGAGCCCAGTAGGGTTCGCTCGAAATCTCCTGCAGCAACGTAACGGCCTGTTCCTTACGACCTTCGACAAGATGGAAAACCGCAGTACCATATGCGACTGTTGACCACTGTCCCCCGAGCTCTTCCTTGTCGAGGATTTCGGCCTCCGTGAGGTACCCCTTGTAGAAAAGGAGTGTCCGGTAATAGTGCTCGTTGCTGTCCGGTTTGATGATGCTGCCCTGGTACTCGTCGGCCCCTGGATCCGTCAACACCAGGCCCTCGGGCACCGATTCCAGCAGTCGGGCCGCTTCCTCGTCACGTCCAGCACGCCTTAGTGCGCGATACCGCCAGACCGTTATAGCGACTCGCGTTCGGTCATCTGTCGCATTCAACATGCAGTGCCGTGGATCGCCCGGGACCTTGTCGTTTGCCACAAGCTCCAGAGCATCTTCGTCCCGGGCCAAAGCCATGCAACGACCGTACTCGTTAGCGGCCGCCTCGAAATCTCCTTGGAGGTAGTGAACGAGTCCGCGGAGATAGGCGGTATTGAATCCGTAAGGATCGCGCTCGAAGGAGCGATTCAGATCGTCGAGCGCTTCGGTGAATCGCCTCAAACGTATGAGCCGGTGTGCCCTGCCTAAGTAAAAACGGTAGTCGTCGGGAGCAACAACAATGCCTTTCGTATAGAGCTCGATGGCTTCTTTGTAGCGCCACACATCTTCCCGAGCCAACGCAGCTTCGATCAGCAGATCGACACTATCAGGGTCCGCGGCCAGCGCCTCATCCGCTCGGCGTATCCGTTCGGCTTCATCAGCCGTTGCTTCCTGGGGAATCATAGGTATCCCCAGAGGAGAAAGCTCATTTTGTTCCACCACGTCAGGCTCCTCTTGCGAAGGGGCGCAGTTCATAGCTACCATAGCTGCGACGACGGCCCAATACGAGACCCGTCGCCCTCGAAATTCGGTCATGGTTGCACCTCGCCGCGAGTGGTATCACGAAGATCACGTAGAAAACAAACTGAGCGAACTAGGGTACTACGACGTCCAACAGGTTGTTCATATCGAGTCGTTTTGTTTCATCGCAAAAAAATAGTCACCTGAAGAGTGTTGACCGCTCAATCGGCATCGAGACGCCCTAAGTTGTTCGCAGCAAGCAGCAGACGGTAGACCCCTTTCCGCGAGCACCTGACGCCCCGCACGAGGCTCTGCATCATCAGCCACATCCAGACCATCACGGGCATCCAGATGCCTGTGCCGAGATTGTCGCCATCACTCGGCTGCGGGATATCTTGCGGGTGCTGACGCCATGGTTTTTTTTCGGTATGATTGAAACAATGGGTAAGACGATGAGCAAACAGCAATTCACATTTAGCGAGGCCGGTGAAAAGGATCTTGCGGATGTCATTGCGTTTTTTCACCAGAACGGGCTGGGTGACGCAGGTGGTCTCGTGGTCCGGTGGAAGTATATGAACAACCCCACCGGCAAAGGGCGTCTTTTTCTGGCAAAGAACGAAAGCGGTCGAATTGTGGGGTTAAAGGGTTACATACCCAGAGAAATCTTCAGCATTGAAACAGGGCTCGTCGGCGTACATGAGGCCGTTGATCTGTTTTTTCTGCCGGAGGTGAGAGGTCAAAAGCTCTTTCCTCGACTCAAGAAATTTGCGATGGACCGAACGGGTGGCCCTCTCATCGCCTTCCCGAACGAACGTGCCCAGAAAGTCACAAAAGACATGGGTTGGAGATTGGTCGCCCCCATAGATACGTGGTTTTTCCCGATCTCGTTCAAGGGGCGAGCGTCCGGTATCGCAAACACGGCGTCCCGAGCCTATGCCCATCTGTTGTTGGGCCGTGACCGACATATTGAACTGCACCGTATATCGAGATATGAACATAATCATGCGGCAGCGCGAACTTCATCTCGGATCGGACATTCGGCCAGTTACCTGAATTGGCGCTTCATCGATCACCCCGTACAAACGTACTCCTGCTTTGAGTTTCGGGAAGGCGGGCAACCAATCGGCTATTGCGTTCTCGAGCTCGAGGATTCTTCCGTCACCATTTGCGATTTCTTCACCACTAAGCACACACGTCCATGCTTGAGGGAAGTTGTTGAACACTGCCGCGCTCGGGACGTGCCTAGATTGGAATGCAAGTGTGTCGGCCTGAACTTTTGGAAATACGGTTTTTTCAGGATAACTCCCAAGACTTTTCTACTCTGCCACGACCTTCCCAAGGCCAAGTGGATTGCGATGCTGGGTGACAGTGACTGGTGACGCGAGATGCTCCAGTTCGCGAGCGGCCGTCGCCGTCCACGGTTCGCCAATGACCCCGTTCTCATGACGCCGTTTGTCGCCCTCCGCCATCCATGCCAGAATCGGGTCGCCATATCGCCCTGCCATTTTCGGGCATGGGCAGTGCGGCCCCGCGACTCGGTGCTGACAAGGAGGCAATCGTGAATAAGATCTGGCTCGAGGCCTACCAAGAAGGTGTCCCCACCGAAATCGACATCCATCAGTACACTTCGCTAGTCGACGTTTTTGAAAAGAGTTGCATCAAATACAAGACCTTGCCGGCCTATACGAACATGGGAGTGACTCTCACCTACGCCGAGATAGAGGAGCAAAGCCGAAACTTCGGCGCCTATCTTCAGAAGGTCGCAGGACTCGAGAAAGGCGACAGAGTCGCCATCATGCTGCCGAATTTGCTGCAATATCCCGTGGCGCTGTTCGGCGTCTTGCGGGCCGGTCTGATAGCAGTAAATGTGAATCCGCTTTTCACACCGCGAGAGCTCGAGCACGAATTGCGAGATTCCGGTGCGAAGGCTATCGTCATCCTGGAAAATTTTGCGAGAACGCTCGAGCAAGTGCTTACGACCACGCCGGTGGAAACGATCATCACCACCGAGATCGGTGACCTGTTTCCGTTTCCCAAATCTGCCCTGGTCAACTTGGCTGTCAAGCACATCAAGAAAATGGTTCCGCGCTGGCACATCCCCAATGCCGTCAAGTTCCGGAAGGTCTTGGACAAGGGGACGTCGATGACGCTCGATGATGTCGGGATCACCCACGAGGACATCGCCTTCCTTCAGTATACCGGCGGGACGACAGGTGTTGCCAAAGGTGCAGCGCTCACACATGGAAACATGGTCGCCAACATCCTTCAAGTGGTCGCATGGACGGTTCTTACCTTGGAGCACGGCAAGGAAGTGATCATCACGGCGCTACCGCTCTATCATATATTCGCGCTTTCGGTGAACTGCCTTTGTTTCACTGCGATCGGTGGCCACAATGTCCTGATCACCAATCCGAGGGATTTTCCGCGTTTCATCAAAGAGCTCAAGAAGGTGAGATCCACCTGTATTACCGGCGTGAATACCCTGTTCAATGCGCTACTCCACACGCCCGGATTCGACGCTATCGATTTCAGCGCACTCAAGTTCGCGGCGGGGGGTGGAATGCAAGTGCAGCGAACCGTCGCCGAGCGCTGGAAGGAGGTGACGGGTGCCCCACTTATCGAGGCCTATGGACTGACGGAAACGTCGCCGGTAGCCAGTATCAATCCCCTCCATTTCACCCACTATACGGGATCGATCGGATTGCCCGTCTCATCCACAGAGATGAGCATCCAGACCGATGAGGGGACATTGCTTCCCCCCGAGGAGACGGGGGAGGTCTGCGTGCGAGGGCCGCAGATCATGCAGAGTTACTGGAACCATCCGGATGAAACGAAAAAAGTTCTCAGCAAGGACGGTTGGCTCCGGACAGGCGACATCGGACACATGGACGAGAGAGGCTTCTTTTACATCGAGGATCGCAAGAAAGATATGATTCTAGTATCCGGCTTCAACGTGTATCCCAACGAGGTGGAGGAGGTCGTTGCGGCGCACGACGGTGTCCGAGAAGCCGCCGTCGTGGGTGTTCCTGATGCTCGTCGTGGCGAGGCGGTCAAGCTGTTCGTCGTCAAGCAGGATCCGGGTCTCTCAGCCGAAGCACTTGTCGAGCACTGCAAGAAGAACTTGACGGCCTATAAGGTTCCGAGACATATCGTGTTCCGAGACGAGCTCCCCAAGACGAATGTCGGTAAGATTCTACGACGCGCGTTGCGTGAGGAAGCCCATCATCAAAGTTAACCACGAGGGCGGGTGACACTATGAAGAAGATGAGCAGCACCCTTTCTTATGCTGCACTAGGCATGTTAGGACTGAGCACCGCCCTGTGGGGCGCCACTTTCGAGAAGTCTGAGTACGCCGCCCGTCGCCTACGCCTGATGGAAAAGATACCGGACGGAGTCGCGGTCATTCTTGGCGCCATGCCCCACGATGGCGGACTCGGATATCGCCAGAACAATGATTTCATGTATTTCACCGGTGTCGAGATCCCAGACGCCGTTTTGGTCATGGACGGCACGAACAAAGAATCGCTGATATTTTTCTCCATCACTGAGCGCGAGGCGGACGGGGAGGCCATCGATCTAGAGCTCGTGCGAAATCCGCAGGAAGCAACGGGAATCGAAAGAGTGCTCGAACGGAATCGTTTTTCGTCTCATCTCAACCGGTATAGCAACCGGCCAGGCGTGATCTACACTAAATTCAAACCCGAGGAGCTGTACAGAGAAAACTCCAATGAAAAGTTCAACGCCCAGCAACAAACGATGACTCTAAATCCATGGGACGGCAGGCTCACGCGTGAGCTCCAGTTCGTGCACAAGCTAAAAGAAAGATACCCCCATGCAACGGTCAAGGATTGCTCCCCTATCATATGGAATCTGCGCAAGATCAAATCACCGGCCGAGATCACCGTCATGCGTAAAGCCGGCCAGATTGGCACCAAGGCCCATAGGGCTTTCATTCAGTCGACGCGTGTCGGCGTCAAAGAGAATGAGCTCGCGGCGTTATTCGAATATGTCTGCAAAAAAGAGGGGGCCGATGATTTAGCCTTCAACACCATCATCATGTCAGACAAGAACCACGCTTATGGTCACTACCACAAACACGACCGAGTGCTCCAAGACGGCGACTTCCTCATCTTGGACGCAGGTGCCGATTACGACCACTACAAAGTCGATTTTTCCTCATCGATACCTGCTAACGGTGTATTCTCACCACGACAGAAAGAGCTATACGAGCTCGCAAACGAGGTCCGAGAAATCTGTCTGAGAACCTACCGTCCCGGTATTACTTTCGCGGAGGTGGGCAGGAAAGTCGAAGATTATCTCACCGAGCAAGGCATCGACTTGTCCGATCCCTCCAACAGGAACTTCAGGGGAATCGTCCGATGGGGCGGCTACAACCATCCGGTGGGGATGGCGGTTCACGACGTCATGGGCTCCATGACGGGGCCGGAGGAAGTGCTCCAGCCCGGCTTCGTTTTTGCCTGTGACATTCAGATCCCCAAACCGGAGGAGAAGGTGGGTATCCGCCTCGAGGACACGGTCGTCATCACCGAGAACGGCTGCGAAGTCCTGTCCTCGGATATTCCAAGGGCCATTCACGAGATCGAGGCTTTGATGAAAAAGGACGGCATGATCCAAATTCTCAAGAAGGCCAACGAACATTGAAGGGGTCTTTTGAAATGTTCGGCCTACTAGAATTTCCTTTTTTTCGCCTCAGACGGTATATTTCTTATTCCTGAGGTCAAGAGCCCGAACTTGGCTGCTACCCTCGGTGTTGGCTATTTTCCTTTATTTGTCTTTGGACGGACTTTCTCATCTGCACCGGTGCCGGGCGGATGCGATTGGGGGTTGATTATGAAGATCGAGGCGCTGAGATACGGAACTACCGTGATTTTGCGGGAACCGACGATGGACGATGTAGAGGACTCTCTCCGCTTCTTCAAGGAACTTCCTCCGGAGGACCGGCGGTATCTAAGGATTGACGTCACCCAGCGGAAGAACGTCGAACAGAGGATTAAGGATGCCTTGGAAGGCCGCACCTATCGCCTCATTGCGCTCGTGGGTGACAAGATTGTTGCGGACGGCGCGTTGGAGTTTTCCAGAGAGGACTGGAGCAGGCACGCCGGAGAGATCCGCGCCATCGTCGCACACGATTATCAGCGCCGGGGGCTTGGCGCGCTTCTCATCAAGGCCCTTTACGGCGCCGCCCACCAACGAGGGGTCGAAAAGCTCGTAGCAAAAATGGCATCACCTCAGACGGGGGCCCGAAAAACCTTCGAAAGGCTCGGCTTCCATGTGGACTCTGTACTGCCGGACTACATAAAGGACATGAACGGCAATGCCCAATCCTTGGTCATCATGAGCTGCACCCTCGACGAACTGTCCAGGGAGTTGAAGGGTTTCTACAGGACCGACCATTGGCCCGACGGATAGACCATCCGCACCCGTGGTTACAGCGTCATCTTTTCCTGACTGCTTGACTGGCCGCCTCCGCCGTTGGGACCTGGTGCCAGGACCAACGGCTTCGGCAAGACTTAGCCGTCCGCCTTCACGAGACGCTACGGCGAGACCTAGCGGTAGCCATGGCGGAGGCTGGTAGCTCGGCTCGACAGCGGTCAGGCGGACGCCACAGGAAATCGAGGCGCTCCTCGTCAGTTCTTGAGCTGGTTCCTGTAAACCACGCCACCCTTCATAACGAAGACGACATTCTCAAATAGGGTAACGTCCTCCAACGGGTCTCCGGAAACGGCAACGATATCAGCCATTTTGCCCGCTACGACATTGGGAAGCATCAGCGCAACGACTCCGAGCAAATACCTTCGCATCATCATTCTCATTTTGCTTTCTCTCCCGACTTCGTCTTGTCCTTCCCTCTCCAGGGTTGAAGACAGAGCTCAAACGGAACGCGGTCATTATAGTTGCCAGCCGCTTCAAATCAACGCCGATGCCTCATGAGCTGGTATCCGCCTTCGCTCCGCTCCAACCGATAAATGGGCGAAGCTCGGCGAGATTTCGCCTTAGACGCTGGAGCTGATTCTAGTGCCAACATCGCGGACGGGCGCCGGCGAAAACGTCACGACACCTTTGAGACACCGAGATGAAACAACAGAAAACCGGCTTCTTTGGGTGACAGCGCAAACTGGTGGAAAATCCCCACGGTGCAGTGGCATGAGGCAGAGTTATCCTGACACGCAGATCAGATGAAGGAGCATACCTGGCCCGTAGACCATCCTTCCGCTCATCACCAAGATAAGTAAGCACTTCCTCGGCAAATCCAATGGCCTTTTTGAGCTTTTGATCTTGACAATGTATCCCGTCTCTAGTATTAGTGACTAACCCAACCTTTCTAGGTAGCTCACATCAGCATGTGTACATCTCGGTGAGCCGCCACAAGAACTATATCGCTGCGGCGCACAGGTGCATCATGTTCGGATTGCCCTTGAAACACTGCCATTAGCAGCCCGAGGGCGTGGATGTTCTCTCCCCCAGAGACCCATCATGAGAGGGGTTTTGACTATTCAATGCAGAGCAATATTGACCTCCAGTACTTGCTGACAATCTTCATCAAGCATCGTAAGAAGATGGCCGTCGCGTTTGTGGCCACGGTGCTTGCCTGCACGCTGACGGTTCTCGCATTGACGCCGATCTACGAGGCCACTTCCGTGCTTCTGGTCAGGTTCGGTCGACACTATCTATACCGCCCCGAAGTGGGTCGCGATGACACCCTCGTTGAACGTAACCGTGAGGCGATTATCAACGCCGAGATCGGGATTCTGAATAGCCGAGATCTGGCGGAAACAGTCGTTCGCGAACTGGGCCCCACCGTTCTCTATCCCGCGCTGGACACTATCGCCCCGCAAGATCTGGCACTTCGGAGAGCCGTCGTGTCTTTCTCCGAGAACCTCTTCGTGCAAGGACTTCCCGATTCGAACGTCATTCATGTTTCTTTCCAGCATCCCGATCCCGAGATTTCAGCCAGCGTAGCCAACAAGACCGTCGAGCTCTTCACCGAAAAGCATTTGGAGGCCTTCAGCGATCCTCAGGCAACTTCTTTTCTGGAAGAAAAAGTTGCAGCTTACCGTAACAAGCTCGACGAATCTGAAGAGGCGTTGAGGACCTTCCAGGCGGAAAACCAAATCCTGGGGCTCGATCAACAGCTCGAGCTCTTGCTTCGCAGGCAGGCCGAGACCAAGGTGTCTCTCTCCGAAACCGTCAACCGGATCGCCGGGCTGCAACAAAGACTGTCTACCATGAATGAGCAGTTGGACGGCCTGGCGGAAGGTCCTTTCCTGTATTCCGAGCGAAACGAGATCATCGACCGGGCCAAATCCCAGTTGCTCGAGTTGCGCCTCGAGGAAGAACGCTTGCTCGCGACGTACCAGGAAAGCAACCGCAAAGTGGTCAGTCTTCGGAAACAGATCGAACTGGTGGACGATTTTCTCCTCGAACAGGGGGAGGTATTACGCCACAGCGTCAACTCCGGCAGGTTCGAAGTCCAAATGGAAGTTCAGGTAGACATCATTCAGGCTACGGCGCTATTGAGCGAGGAGATGGCGAAACGGGTCGGACTCGACAAAGAGCTCTCCAACCTGGAAGAAAGTCTGAAACTGCTCCCGCTTCGGAACAAGCAACTTCGCGATCTTATCCGGCAGCGTGACAGTGATGAAGCAAATTACCAGTCCTATTTGAAGAAACTCGAGGAAGCCCGATTGTCGGTGGAGATGGACCTTCAGAAAATGGCCGGCATCAGTGTGCTCCAGCGGGCAGCCGTTCCTCTCAAAGCCATCTGGCCGCAAAAGAGGGTGTTCTTGGCGGCGGCGGTCATCATCGGCCTACTTGTCGCAGCCGGATTGGCCCTCGTGAGCGAGTGGCACTCCGAGAGTTTTCCCGGTCGTGGACGTGCCACAAACCGCGTGGATTCGGAGAAGCTGGTTGTATGAGAGGCTCAATCCCTTCCTCATAACAAAGGAGTAGCTCAGGCAATGAAGAGACAGCGGCTTACCATTGTTGCCATGGCTGTCGCCCTGACTTTCTTCTTCAACGTAGAAAGGCTGGATGTTGGATCAGAGAATCTCATCAACCTCGATTCCTCCGTGTATCTAGTGGCAGCCGTAGCCGTCGTTCTCACCCTCACCGTTCCCGCGTTCTCGAAGGTCAGCGTGTTACTCATCGGCTCCATGTGGGCGTTGATTTATCTCATCATCAAAGTCTATGCTATCGACTCCCGGCCGATTGTCGGCGGCATCTACACCTACCTTTCCATAACCGAAGTATCATTCGTCCTTGTCCTGGTTGTTCTAGCTCATCGCCTAGCCACAGTACTGTGGGACTTCGAAGATGCCGTTCGAGCCATCACGATGGCCAATGCGGGCCGTGGAGTTAGAACCTGGGAAGAGGCCTCGGTGGACGTCAAGAGAGCCCTCATGCTGAGCCGTCGTCACAAACGACCGCTGAGCGTGTTGGTGGTGGAACCTGACGTCGACTCCGCAGCCCTGCGCCTCAACGATGCAGTGCTGGAAGTACAACGGTCGATGATACAACGCTACGCAGTGGCCAATCTGGCCGGCGTTATCGACCGGTGCATCCGCCGTACCGATCTGGCTGTAGAACAACGGAATTCCGGCCGTTTCGTGATCATCTGCCCCGAGACCCACCCGGAAGGGGCGATGAAAGTGTCGCAGAGTATCAACGCTTCCGCCAAAAAGATCGGCGTACCCCTCGCTTGCGGCACCGCTTCTTTTCCCGGTCAAGCACTAACCCTCGAGGAACTTGTGCGTTGTGCCGAGTCGAACCTATCACTGAAGGAATCGGAGCAGCAGAAACAGGTACGTGATCAGATGAAACCGGCCGTATGAAGGATAGAGACGACTTTTTGCCGATGACGTCTGTGCCGGCGGACGTCTACCAACAGGTTCAATGGTTGAGTCGTTTCCGGCCGGAGAAACGCATCCTGAATGGGAGAATCTATCGGTATGCGAAACGGGTCCTTGATCTGAGCTTATGCCTAGCAAGCGCCCCGATCTGGATTCCGGCGCTTCTCGTATGTGCCCTGGTCGTCAAGCTCGAAGCACCGAAGGGATCAGTCTTTTTCTATCAGCTTCGCACAGGCAAAAACGGTCGCCGTTTTCGGATGTACAAGTTCCGCACGATGGTCCCCAATGCCGAAGAAATGAAGACGCAACTCACCCATCTCAATGAGTTGAAGTGGCCTGATTTCAAAATCACAGATGATCCCCGTGTCACCCGTCTCGGACGTTTACTTCGGAAAACCAGCCTCGACGAACTGCCCCAAATGTTCAATGTTCTCCTGAACGACATGAGCCTCGTCGGCCCGCGTCCGACTTCGTTCTCACCTTCTACGTACTCTCTTTGGCATACCGAGCGTCTCGATGTCGAGCCGGGACTGACCGGATTGTGGCAAATCTGTGGACGAGGCAATACGGACTTCGACGACAGACTAAGGATGGATATCGCCTATATCGAGCACAGATGTCTGTTGCTCGACATGGAAATCCTGCTGAGGACCCTCACAAGTGTTCTCGCCCAACGAGGCGCACATTGATCGGCAAGCGTATTGCATTCGTCATGTCGCGCTTTCCGCACCTGCCGGAGACCTTTATCTTGCGGGAGATGGTTGAACTGGAAGACCAGGGGTGGGAGGTTACTCCCTACCCTTTGATCCGGCAGAAACAAACCATCACTCACCGTGACACCGTTGGCTGGGAGGAGAAGTCCCGTTTCACTCCGTTTTTTTCTCTCTCCCTTATCTTAGCCAACCTGCAAGTGCTGGCGGCCCACCCCGTTCTGTACTTTCGACTGTGGGCACAGGTGGTATGGGAGAACCGGGGAAGCCTGGAATTCCTCATTCGGGCGCTGGTTCTATTTCCAAAAGCCGTTCTCATGGCGCGGAAGATGGTGGATGACGAAATCGACCACATACATGCTCACTACGCCACACACCCTGCTCTCGTGGCCTGGATCGTGCACCATTTGACGGGGATCCGTTACAGCCTCACCGTACATGCGCACGATATTTTCGTAGAACACTCCATGTTGGCGACAAAGTTGCGCGATTCTTCTTTTGTAGTGTCGATCTCCGAGTTCAACCGCAACTACCTCTCGGATCTGCTGGGCGATTGGGTCAGGGAAAAAATCCATGTCATCCACTGCGGAATCACTCCTAACTCCTATTCGAGACGAAGTGACACGACAATGTCGAATGATCTCTTCAACATGGTTTCCGTCGGGAGCTTGCAGCAATACAAAGGCCACCGCACATTGCTGAGAGCCTGCGCCATCCTAAAAGAGCGGGATATCTCCCTAAGATGTCTGATTATCGGCGAAGGTGAAGAACGACTCTCCCTAGAGCGGTTGATCACAGAGCTAGATCTCTCGGACGAGGTTGAGCTTTGCGGCGCCAAGACTCAGGAGACAGTGGCGCAGATGCTGCCCATGGCTGATTGTTTCGTTCAGCCGAGCGTTGTCACCGCCTCACGTAAGATGGAGGGAATTCCAGTGGCCATCATGGAAGCTCTCGCCTGTGAGCTGCCGGTTGTCGCTAGTGCCATCTCGGGTATCCCTGAGCTGATTCGGGATGGTGAAACCGGATACCTAGTACCGCCAAACGAACCCGAAGCACTCGCCGATGCGATCGAGACCGTTCATGCTGATCAACGAGCAGCCAGAAAGGTTGCCCAACGAGGTCGTGCGCTCGTACTCAGTGAATTCGACGTAAAAGACAATGTTCGCCTTCTGGCGGCTTTTCTCGACAAGACGATCAGAAAGGCAACGCCTCAGCAAGTTGCGTCAGAGCTCGAGACGGCGTCATCGTCTTTCCCATCTCGGTAGTTCAGAGGCGCTGCAGACGATTCCGATAGGCTTTGGTGATGAATCTACAATTGAGCTCGACCTTGAACGAGGAGAACTCGCGACCGGTTTGGCTTTCACTGTTGATTGCTGCTGGAATCGGAGTAGTGGCAGGCATCCTTGTCGGAGCCGTCTCCACACCCATCTATCTCATTGCAGCTGCGCTGGCAGGTCTCGCAGTCCTCGGTACCGTCTATTCGCTGGACCTAGGATTGATGGTGCTCTGCTTCATGGTCTACATGAGGCTCTCCGATGTATTGATCTACGAACACGGAGCGCCTTCTATTGCGTTACCTTGGATAGTCCTTCTCTGCGCCGTCCTGGTCCTGCGTTGGATTACAGTGGCGCCGCCCAAGCGAGGGTGGGAAGCACCGGCTGCATTCATATCCCTGGTCGGCTTGGTCGGTCTGGCGTCGATCCTGGTCGCCGCAGAACCCGACCGCGTCGTCGAGGCCTCTGGCAATTTCGCCAAGAACGGCCTCATCGCGGTGCTGCTGGTTCTTCTCCTTCACAGATTGACGACTTTGCGGCGGGTCGTGTGGGTTCTCATCGCCGCGGGCCTCATCATGGGCTCCGTCAGCGTCTATCAGCACCAGACGGGAACCTTTGAAACAACATACTGGGGCTACGGACGGGCGGCGATCAAGCACATCGTCGGGCGAACGGATTCCTATCGGGTCTCGGGGCCTCTCGGCGACCCGAACTTCTTTGCTCTGATCCTCATCCCGCTGGTACCACTAGCGATAGACCGGATGCGAAACGAGCCATCCCGGATGCTGCGGGTCATCGCCGGCGCCACGGCTGGCATCTGCAGTCTGGCCATCATCTTCACCTACTCTCGAGGCGGATTCGTCGCGTTACTCTTTGTCCTGGGGATGTTGCTGCTACCCTCTTTCCGCCGCCCGATCCATGCCGTGTCGTTGTTGGTCCTCATCCTTCTGCTCACCCCACTACTCCCTTCTTCTTACGTCGAACGGATGCGGACCATTCCGGTCATTGGTACTCTTTTCGGCGAACAGCGCGAGGCGGATTCCGCTCTCCGAGGGCGTCGGGGCGAGATGGCTGTGGGGATGCTGATGTTCCTGGAGCATCCGCTGTTGGGAGTCGGTCTCCAGAATTATCCCGTCCAATTCCAGAAATATTCTCTCGAGGAAGGCATCGATTCACGGAAGGAATCCCGCACTCCGCACAATCTTTACCTCGAGATTGCCGCCGAGAACGGACTTCTCGGTTTGGTCGCCTTCGGACTGCTCTTGGGAGGATTGTTTCACGGGTTGAAGAATGCGGGCCAGAATTTCGCTAAAGCCGGCCTGGCCGACGGGACGCACATCGTCAACGCACTCCGCGTATCCATTCTGGCCTATCTAGTCGGCTCGATGTTCCTGCACGGAGCGTACCCGCGATTCTTCTGGCTCTTGGTGGGAGTAGCCTTCGGGGCAGCACGGGTGGCCGACCTCGAGGTCGCGGGCTCGGCAGAAACAGAGAAAGACGTCCTCCCGGCCCCTGCAGCCCAAGGCGGGCTCTCATGAGTGGTCCTAGTCGTTTACATCAAGCGGCGGTCCGCGGAACCTTCTGGAACTACGCCACGTTCGCTTTGAGCAAGAGCGTTACCTTCTTGAGCGTTGTTTTGTTGGCCCGGATCCTGATGCCCGAAGATTTTGGACTCTTCAGTTTGGGCTTACTGGCGATCAACCTATTCGAAAAAATGAGTGACGGTGGCATCGGTGCAGCCTATATTTACTTGCAGAGTGGCGCGGACAAGGCCTTCCGCGTCGGCCTCCTGCTGAGTATCCTGACCGGCGCCACCCTGACCTTTCTAGCCCTCGTGGGGGCTCCCTATGTCGCAGCGTTCTTCGATGAGCCCCAGCTTGTCGATATCATCCGCGTACTCGCGGCCAGCTTCATCATCTCCGGGGTGAGCAGCATCCCGGAATCACTGTTGAAGAAAGAGCTCCACTTCAGAAAAAGAATCGTACCCGAATTGACCAAATCCCTGCTGAAAGGAGGCGTCTCCATCACTCTGGCTCTTCTAGGGTGGGGCGTATGGAGTCTGGTATGGGGACAAATGGCGGGGCGCATCGGCGCCACCGCACTCTACATGCGAATGAGCTCTAGGACGCTCAAACTCGATTTCGATCGTGAGATAGCGGGTACCCTTCTGAGATACGGCCTCCAAATCGTAAGCGTCAATATTCTGGGCACGATTCTGATGAACGCAGATTATCTGATCATCGGCCACCGGCTCGATGCCACCGCCTTGGGTTTCTACACAATGGCTTTCCGGCTACCCGAGCTCGCGATCATCAATATCTGCTACCTCACTGCGCAGGTGGTCTTCCCTACCTACGCCAAACTACAGGACGACTTGGGGGCCCTGCGTTCGGCCTGGATCACGACCTTGCGTTTCGTCTCTTTGTTCACGGTTCCGGCGGGCTTCGGGATGGCCCTGATCGCACCTGATTTTGTGAGTGTTTTTTTTTCAGACCGTTGGGCTCCGGCCGCACCAGCTATGCAGGTACTCGCTCTTTCCTCAATGGTATATTCCCTGAGCTTCAACGCCGGTGACCTCTACAAAGCTACCGGACGTCCGAGCATCTTGACTCGGCTTGGTTTGTTGAGATTGTCAATCACCCTCCCCGTACTCTGGTACGCCGCGGGGTATGGCATTGTCCACGTGGCACTTGGTCTTCTAATCATTGCTTCGGTGATGACCATCGTGGAGCTCGGAATCGTGAGCAGGATCCTCGCCTTGCGGCCGGTTGAGGTCCTCGACACGCTCCGGCCGGCGGGAGGTGCGGCGCTGGTCATGGCCATCGCTCTTCTCGCCATAGCGAGACCATTGTCCGATATGGACTCTGTCGGACGACTCGCTACCTCGGTTGCTTGTGGAGCGTTGTTCTACGGCGTGACCATCTGGGTGACGGACAGGAAACTCATAGCGCAAGCCATTCGTTTCGTCATTCCACAACCAAAGAACCCGATAGGCACGTCCTATTCTCCGGGAGAAGAAACACCGGTCAAATAGAACCCTGGCATCGTCCAGATCATGAAATTGCGGTGAAGACCAAACACCATTCAGTCGACTCTGGGAAGGGCCGAACTTCGTCGGCACAACCTACGAGCACCCCTCTGCGCGTCGCCCATATGATCGATTCCTTGAACATAGGAGGTGCCCAAAAGCTATTGACGATATTGGCACGGGCCGTGCCTCGTGAGAGTCTGGATCTCACCATCATCAGCCTGCGGCATAATGGCAGCCCGTCTATCGCCCGGGAGCTGGATGCTCAGGGAACCAGAGTGGAAACATATCCGGGGGCGAAGCTAGTTGAACCGCGTCGCATCGTCCGACTCTATCGATTCCTGAAGAGCGAGAAATTTGATCTCCTCCACACACACTTGACTTTTGCCAACAGCCTCGGCTCATTTTGCGGACGCATCACGGGAATACCGGTAGTTGCCTCGCTCCATAGTGAGGGCGAAGATCCCGATCGACTGAGAAGCTCCTTGGAGACATGGGCTCTACGATTTGGAGCCAGGAGAGTGATTGGTGTGGGCCGCGTCGTAGCGGAGGCGAATAGCCACCGGCTACGCGGCCACCGTCTGGATATCATCCCTAATCCCGTCGAACGGGCCCCTTCACTCTCGCCGGGTGAAAGGACGAAACTCCGCTCGGCGATGGGAGCAACTTCCTCTGGGCCTTTGATTATCTGTGTCGGTAGACTGACAGCACAGAAAGGACACCGGGATCTTCTTACCGCCTTTGCCGATCTCGTCGCGGCCCATCCTTCAGCGGCCTTGGCTATCGCGGGAGAGGGCAAAATGCGAGGCGAACTGGAACAGGAGATCCGACGACTCGGCCTCGAAAAAAACGCCCGGCTCCTCGGTGCCCAGGAGGGCGTTCCCCGTTTACTCGCCGCAAGTGACATTTTCGTAACTGCGTCACAAATCGAGGGTTTGCCGCTGGCCGTTCTCGAGGCGATGGCCGCCGGGCTTCCTGTGGTGGCAACCGAAGTGGGAGATATCCCGAACCTGGTTTCAAGCCACACCGGTATCCTCGTACCTCCGGGGCAGCCTTCTTTGTTGCAGGAATCTCTCGACACCTTGATCCGTGATCCTCATCGGGCAAAGAGATTGGGTGAGGCCGGTCGAGAGCACGTATCTGTTGAATACAGCGTCGATACTTGGGTGAGGAAGCTTCTCTCGCTTTATTCCGAGTTACTGCAAGCCAAGGCTGACACTGCTCCTCCCAAGCTGGAGGGGCAATGAAAAAGGACCTGACCGTGGCAATGCTCTCCCACGGCTACTATCCCCGCATCGGGGGCGCCGAACGTCAACTAGCGGCTTTGACCCCTACGCTCATGGCAAGAGGTGTCGACGTACGTGTCTTCACCCGACGAGATCCGGGCTTACCGTCCCGTGAGAAGATTCGGGGTGTTCCGGTCAGACGATTGCCGGTCCCCGGCCCGAAGCCGTTGGCTTCGCTTGTTTTCACTCTCGGTGCGCTGGCTGAGCTGCGACGCCTGCGTCCTGATATCGTACATGCCCACGAGCTCTTCTCCCCCGGTACGACAGCTTTGTTCGCCAAAACTCTGTTGGGCATGCCGATCGTCGTCACCGCTCATCGCAGCGGTGCCATTGGTGATGTGAAAAGGCTCAAGCGCAAGCTACTGGGCACACGCCGCCTCGATTGGTTTCGGCGCCATGTCGATGCATTCGTAGTCATCAGTAAGGATATCGAAAAAGAGCTGCTGGACGTCGATATCGAACCCCAACGATTGAGTTGCATTCCCAACGGAGTCGACACCGATCATTTTTCCCCTGCCTCACCCGAAGAGAAAAGGAGCCTGAGACAAAAGCTCGACTTGCCCGCCGCCCCTGTGGCGCTATTCTCCGGACGGCTGGTGCCCGAAAAAGGTATTGCCGATCTCTTGAAGATCTGGCCGCAGGTGCGCGCAGTCCACTCACGAGCGACACTCCTCCTACTCGGTGCGGGAAGCGAAGAACATTCGCTCCGACGGGCGGCGGGAGAGGGTGTGCGTTTCCTGGGCGGCGTAGAGGAGGTTGTTCCCTTTCTGCGTGCGGCCGACGTATTCGTCCTTCCATCTGTTGCGGAGGGTCTGTCCGTGGCTACCCTTGAAGCACTGGCCGTAGGCCTCGCCGCAGTAGTGACCGATGTCGGTGGAGCCTCGGATATCGTCATCCATGGGCAGACGGGATGGCTTGTCCCGCCCGCCGAACCGGACGCACTCCGGAACGGTCTTCTCCAGCTTTTCGGTGATGAGCATCTGCGAGCAGAACTGGGACAGCGAGGCCGCGAGCACGTCCTATCCGGGTTCGGATTGGTAACGATCTCCGAGCATCTCCATCACTTGTACCTGAAGCTGGTGCGAAAGAGATGTTCTTCACGGCAGTCGTCGCTATGAGTATTCTGCTCTGGGTCGGGTTCTCGCTCTCGCTGGGTCTGGTCGTTTACACCTATTTGGGCTACCCTCTTCTGCTGTTCATCCTAGGCCGATTGCGCCCGAAAAAGGCCTATCCCGGCGAACTCAGTTCCACCAGTGAGCAGCCTTCTTTGAGTTTCCTGATTGCTGCTCACAACGAAGAACTGATAGTCGCCGAGAAGCTCTCCAATACTCTGTCCCTGGACTATCCGGCCGACAAACTGCAGATCCTAGTGGCGGCGGATGGATCAGATGATCAAACCTGCGCCATCGTAACTTCTTTCGCCGACAAGGGAATCGACCTCAGTTACCATCCTCGTCGTGAAGGAAAAACGGCGGCTATCAACCGAGCACTGGGTTTGGCCGAAGGAGAAATTGTCGTGTTTTCTGACGCCAACAACATGTACCACAAGGAGGCACTGAAAAGACTTGTTGTCCCTTTTTCCGATCCCAGTGTTGGTGTCGTGACCGGAGCCAAGACGATCCTGAGGGGAGATGGTGCACTCGGTGACTCCGAAGGTCTGTACTGGCGCTATGAATCCAAAATCAAGCAGTGGGAGACACGTCTAGGTTGCTGCACAGGCGTGGCCGGTGAGATTCTGGCCGTGCGGCGTTCGCTCCTGGAACCGTTGCCGGAATACGTCATCAACGATGATTTCTTCCTGGCTATGCGGATAGTGAAGCGTGGATTTCGCACCGTCTACGTCCAAGACGCGCGCTCGTTCGAACGAGTCTCACCTACCGCGGGAGACGAAATGGCTCGCCGGAGTCGCATCGTGGCCGGACGCTTTCAAGCCATGCTCCTGGCCAATCACTTGCTGACGCTCAGAAAACCACTGGTTCTCTGGCAGGTCGTTTCCCATAAGTTCTTGCGTCCCCTTGTACCCTGGGCAATGATTGTCGCCTTCTCGACCAACCTGGCGGCCGTTGGGATGTCGCTTTCCAGGCCTACGGTTTCTTCTTCACGATCGCATCTGACCTTCTGGGCGATCTTGCTCCTTATGCAGGCGGCTTTTTATGGCTTGGCCTTGTGGGGACGTGGCCTCGATCGGCGTGGTGAGAACGTGCCGAAATGGCTCTACCTGCCGACGTTCTTGTTGAGCAGCAACATCGCCGCTCTTCAGGGATTTGCTCGTTTCATTCGCGGGCGGCCGACGGTCCTCTGGCAACGCGTGCCCCGACGGGAAAGCACCAGGCGTTACTCTCAGTGAAGATACCATCGAAGGAAGGGTCCCGATGAAGAACACCCGTGTGCCAAGAGTCGCGGGCGCCGTGATCGGCGACATCGAAAGGGATCCCGGTGCGCGCACGAAATACGGTTTCTTCTTCGAGGCTCTCGGGCGTCGATTTTCTCTCCTTCCGGTCGTTGACTCCGAACTACAGGGGCCCGGTCGATGGCTGCACATCCTGCGGGCCTTCCATCCCGACCTCCAGTTGTGGAGGCAACGCTACTATCAGAGCCCAGGCGCATTTGCCTCCCGTTCTCGACGAACGGCGCGTAAACTCCAATCGCTTCAAGTAGCTGCGGATGTCGTCCTACAAGTAGGTGCTCTTTTTGACGCCAGCTATCAATCATCTCTACCCACAGTCTTGTACACAGATTACACGACCCAGCTTTCCGCGAAGAAGCCGGAGGCCGGCCGCTCTCCGTTCAATGCCCGTGTGCGACGCCAACTGATGGCAATGGAGCAGCGTGTGTTCCAGAACAGCGCCTCCATCTGCACGAGAAGTCTCCAAACGAAGCGCTCTATTGTGGAGGACTACCGAATAGCACCGGAACGCGTTCACGTCGTCGGCGGTGGAGTCAATTTTCACCGGTTCCCCGACCATCCTCAGAACAGAAGTGCTGAAGCATCTCCGACTGTCTTGTTCATTGGAAAGGAGTTTTACCGCAAAGGCGGGGACCTCCTTCTGGAAGCATTCCGCGCCGCCCATGCGGAAATGCCACAAGCACGACTCATCATGGTGACCGGAGAAACTGTCCCTCGCGAGAAGAGCATGGAGGGGGTCGAGTTCGTCCAGCCCACGTGGGTTCGTGAGGACATTGTGCGCCTCTATCGTAGCGCCGATATCTTCGTTTTGCCTTCGCGACTCGAGACTTGGGGCGATGTCCTTTTGGAAGCAATGGCTTTTGGACTGCCTTGCATTGGCGCGAACTCTGATGCCATGGCCGAGATCATTGACCATGACAACAGTGGAATCCTCGTCCCGCCGGGCAATGTGCCGGCGATGACTTCAGCTTTGAAGCGGCTCATAGAGGACAGTGGACTTCGCAAAAAGCTCGGGGATCGCGGCCGTAGTCAAGTACGAGAAAAGTACACGTGGGATGGGGTCGTCGAGCGGATGGCGCCGATCATCGAAGCGGCGGCCACTACAGGTCCCCACGACTAGGAGGCTGGCAGTGATGTTCTATCTTCGACAGATCAGTGAGCAGAGAAACTACGTGTTGCTGCTGTGTGCGTTGTTGATATTGGAGCTCACAGTGGTCTGCCGGACGAAGCCGGTTGATCCCGAAGCGGCGCCGGCATTCGAAGATGTTCTAAAAATA
Source organism: uncultured Acidobacteriota bacterium (assembly GCA_963697355.1). Lineage (GTDB taxonomy): Bacteria > Acidobacteriota > Vicinamibacteria > Marinacidobacterales > DATDRI01 > CAVONV01. The sequence continues at coordinate 13,194 of CAVONV010000005.1, read as the reverse complement.
GATGTCCATTCGCATGTTTTCGAGGACATTCCAGGGTTTGTCGACATGATGCGCCGCAACAACCTGCGCATCGTCAACATTTGTTTTCGCGGCAATGACCTGGAATACATGCAGCAGATGGAGAAACAAGCAGAGCTTCTCTACCGGAAGTATCCCCGGCACCTCCTGTTCGCATCGACATTTGATCTGACGGAGCGATATGAATCCGAGTACCCGCGGCGCGTACGGGAGTGGGTGGACGAAACGTTCCAAGCCGGTGCGGTCATGGTCAAGGTATGGAAAGAAGTCGGAATGGAGATGAAAACGGAGGAAGGGCAATACCTGATGCCCGATGACCCGATTCTCGATCCACTCTATGAACATCTCACCAACCGTGGGAAACCCTTGCTGACGCACCTTGCTGATCCGGTAGCAGCCTGGCTTCCCCTCGATTCGGACAGTCCCCATTACGGATACTACTCGCGAGACCCGGAGTGGTATGCCCATGGACGAAAAGACTTTCCCAGCTATGATGAGATCATCGCCGCCCGCGATCACGTTCTCGAGAAACATCCCGGCCTGAGGGTCATCGGGGCACATGTTGGCAGTATGTCCCACGATTTGGACCAGGTGGCCGATAGATTGGATCGCTATCCCAACCTTTACCTGGACACAGCGGCACGAAAGCGGGACCTGTCGCGGCACTCGGCCGAAAAAGTCAGGGATTTCTTCATGCGCTACGAGGATCGCATTCTGTACGGAGCCGATGTGTACCGTATCCCTGCCTTGGACGGTACCCTGTCCGGATGGCAACGATTCAAATTCATCAGGAACATGGAAAAGCAGTACCGCGAGGACTACCAGTACTACGCCGGATCGGGCACGGTGAGGATTGACGGCCGGAAGGTAGAATGTCTGGCGCTTCCCCGTTCTATTCTGACAAAGTTCTTCCACGGGAATGCTCAGCGTCTGATTCCGGAGCTGGCATTCTAGAGGGAGATCGCCCACCTTGCCGATAGTGAGGAAAGAGCTCTGTTTACGATGAGTTGACCGGCAAGATGATCACTCGGTTTCTCTATCGCGATGAACGGCTCAGGCGGCCTGTCAACGGCGCTACGATCTCGAACCAACCGTCATGAATGAAAGAGCCTCATGGGTCGACTACGCAAAAGGGATCGGCATTGTCTTAGTAGTATTCAGACACGTGGCCTCAGGGATTGTGGATGCCGGAATCGACTTTCCTGATACGACCTGGTACTACTGGAAGGAGTTTTCGAGCACGGCTGCCATGCAGATTTTCTTCTTCCTCGCGGGACTCCATGCCCGACAAAGCCTCGACAAACGCGGGCCGCGCGGCTTCATAACCGGGAAAGCCAGAGCCATTATTTATCCCTATGTGATTTGGTCCGTCATCATTGTAAGCAGCCGACTCCTGGCGTTCGGTCTCACTAACAGAACGAGCAGCATCACCGACCTGCTCGCCATTGTCTATCATCCACTTGGGTATCTCTGGTTTCTGTACAGTCTCTTCCTGATCTTCGCCATTTACACACTGGTGACCTACCTGATAGAGAACGAGCTCTGGCTTCTTGCTCCTCTCTCGCTGATCCTCTACTTCGTTCCGCTCGGTCTACCTCTGGGAGAAGTGAGCAGGGTCTCCGAAAACCTAATATTCTTCGTCGGTGGACTTCTCTATTACCGACTCGGTTTGAGCAGATGGCAAGAGAGTTTGGCGTCGCCGGGATTTGTCGCGCTCATTTGGGCTTTGTTCATCGGAGGTGGAATCAGTGTATTTCGGCAAACCGATTCCCCCTCCCCCGCCATCATGCTTCCGTTGAGCGTGGTTGGAATTGTCGCCCTTGTTTCACTGTCCACATTCCTTGCCCACCGGCACCTTTTTCGCTTCTTGGAGGGTGCCGGCAATTACTCCCTACAGATCTATCTGGCCCACATCTTGTTCAGTAGTGGAACCAGGATCATTCTGCACAAGATTTTAGGTGTGGATCAATACGCGCCACTGCTTCTCGCCGGCCTCACCGCCGGGCTGGTATTGCCGGTGTTGCTCTATCGATGGACAGACAAGCGGGGCTGGCCCTATCTGTTCGCGATCCCTTCAACGGCGTCATCGTGACGCCGGAGGTCGGGTTTTGCACGAAACGCTATTCCACGTGCTGATAGAACGGATTCCAGGACATGAGTAACACGGCTCGCTGCCCCCCCCACTACCGCTCCTGCTAAGAATGGACCAGGCCTACGCTGCCCATCGATTCCGGGAGCGTCGAGGCCTCACGAAACCCTCTTTGAGCGAGGAGGTCAATCTCAGGGCAGAATGTCTATTCGGAAGCCGAAGTACAAGGGAATGTTCTGCCTGATGTACTGGTCGATCCACTTGTTCACGTTGGCAATGATCGAACGAGGAACGTAAACCACATCGTAAGGCATCAGTAAGATGTCCTGGGTCGGATCCTCCCCACTGATGACATCCTTGATTCTCAAGGGAATCATCATGGGTGTGCGATCCACATTCCTGCGGATGACGATCACTTCGCCGAGCCTGGCAGTGGGCCTGAAACCCCCGGCCATCGAGATGGCCTGCATGGCTCGAAGCTGTCCATGAAGAGTCTGTTCCCCGGGTTTTTCGACTTCCCCGTCAACAAAAATCCGATGCGTACTAAAGGAACGGACAATGACCGTGATCTCGGGATCGGAGAGCTCTCCCGAGTACAACTCTTTCAATCGATCTGTGAGCTCTCGAACGGTAAGGCGTTCTGCCATCACCTCCGGAATCAGTTCCAGCTTTATCCGCCCGTCGGGTCGGACTTCAATATGTTCATTCAACTCCGGGTTGTAGAAGAACTTGATATCCAGTTCATCGCCGGCCCGGATCGTGTATTCTTCACGTTCCTCGAGTGCCGGAGGAGGGGGTAGCTCGCTGACTTTTGTAGGTTTCTTGACGACCGCACAGGAAACTACACTTGCTATAAACAGCAGCCACAGACAACAACGAGCCGTTCGGCCTGGCAACATCGCGCACCTCGTTCACAACCGCAAAAGCGTTTCAGAAAACACCCTCTCTTCTATATTAAAGCCCAATCGACTCATCGTCTAGTGTGACCTCCTCACATCCATCGGCTAACGGGCCACCTGCTGAACGGCGTTTTGGAGACCCTAGTCAGGCTTGGCCCGGTTGAAGCAAATAAAAGCGTCAAGGCTCATGTCGAACACCGAGCTGAGGCCACAAAAATGCTGACACGAGAAGGCGACCAGCACTTGGCGCGTTACCGCGGCGGCAACTTTCGCCCCGGTGTCCAAGGCGCTCCCGCTGCTTCGAGCTCCGCCTCCAAACCAGGGAGCTCGGTCTCAAGGACCTTTTTCAACTCAACACTTACTTCAGCATACTCGGCCTGAGCCACCCCTAGACTTTGTTGCTGCGTCGCGGTAGGAGCTTGGCGCGTGTCCCAGTGGCCTCCTGCAACTTTCCCAACCCGACCCAGAATCGACGACATTGAAGCTTCGTTCCACCGTTCACGAATGGGGTCACCCATGAGGCGCACTCGTAGTCGTGAAAGGGTGGTCTCGATAGCATCCATACGCATGAACAGCGCAGGCTCCGCGGTCGGTGTTTGGGTGAGCGCTTGTCTCATATACCGCAATCGTTCCTGTGCCGCGCGTAACTCTGCCTCAGCACCCCTCGCCTTTCGCATGAGCTCGGCGGTCTCTTGCTGAAAAGCCGCCAGTTCGGATGCATTGGGAGCGGGATAAACCGCGCCCGCCACGGGTCTCACTTGAAACGTCTGGGGCTCACCCAACGGTTCCACGCCGCTGGCGCTTACCAAAGCCATCTCTACCTGGTAACGTCCGGGAGGCGCCAAAGGTCCTTGAGGCGGAGAAGCCCAGGGGGGCTGGAAACCCGGAGTCGAGAGATCAATGGGATAGGGTGCTGGAAGCCGAAGATCCCAGTTCAAACGATGGATACCGGCCATGGCTGGAGCCTCGAGTCGGCGCACGGCTCGACCGCCCTCATCTCGCACCGTCAGCAAGACCTTCGGTCCGTGCTCGAGAGCCTCTTTGGCAAGTTGATCCCAACCGGGAAAACCAACGTCCTCACCGCTCTCTCGGAGCTTCTTCTCGCTCTCCCGCCTAGTTTCTTTGGCGGTCAGCCGTTTTTCCTTCAAGTGGTAGGTGATGAGGGCTCCAAATGGCGGATTGGAAGCCGTGTAGTCATCGCTTCCCAGCGACGGTTTTCCGCGGGCTTGCATGGGAACGTAGGGGACAAACAACCACGCATCTCGAACCGGAAATAGCATGGCATCGCTATCGAGCGCACCCTTCGCGACCGCGCGTAGCGACGAGTAGTCGTCGAGGACGTAGAAGCCGCGACCAAAGGTCGCGCCCACCAAGTCATCGTCCCGACGGTGTAACTCGATGTCTCTAAAGGCAATCGTAGGCACACCTCCCGTGAGGCCAACCCAATGCGCGCCCCGGTCCGGCGAGAAGTACAGTCCGAACTCGGCGCCGATGAAGAGCAAGTCTTTCTCAACGTGATCCTGTTCCACGGACCAGACGATTTCGTTGGATGGCAAACCGCCCGCAATCGAGCGCCACGACCGCCCCCGGTCGTTGCTTTCGAACACATAGGGATGGAAATCCCCCGTTTTGTGAGCGTCGAGAACCGCAAAGACCGTGTCCGGATCATGCAGCGATGCCTGGATGTCATTGACAAACGACAGCTCGGGTACACCCGGAACTTCCGCTGCACGCCAGTCGCCTCCGCCGTCCTCGCTCACCTGTATCAAACCATCGTCGGTTCCGATGTAGATTAGTCCTTCGACGAGAGGCGATTCCGAAATGGTCGTAATCGTACCGTAGAGCGACATGGCACCGTTGTCGTAGAGCGCATCGACGCTCCACACACGACCCATCAGCTCGAGCTCGTAGCGGTTTCGATCACGCGTGAGGTCGCCGCTCACCGCTTTCCAGGAGTTGCCGCGGTCATCGCTCCGCCACAAACGCTGGGAACCGAAGTAGATCCTCGTATGGGAGTGGGGACTCACCTGAATGGGCGCGTCCCAATTGAACCGCTCCGGCGGCTCACCCGGAGCCGGTACCGGTTGGATGTCGATGAACTCGTGGCTCCGCCGGTCGTAACGTCGGAGGTTGCCTCCCTGCGTCTGCATGTAGGCGAGGTCCGGCTCCACGGGATCGAACGCACAGTTGTAGCCGTCGGCGCCGAGAGGCACGTACCAATCCCGGTTGCGAATCCCTTCGATGTTGTTGGTTCGTGACGGACCCAAGAGCGTTCCCAGATCTTGCGCGCCTCCCAGAATATTGTAGAAGGGCTCGGCCGTGTCTAGAGCCAGTTTGTAGAACTGAGAAATCGGAAGATTGGGAAACTGGCGCCACGTGGTGCCTTCGTCAAAACTCTCGAATAGACTCGCATCGGTGCCGACGATCAGATGATTGGGGTCCTCGACGTCGATCACCAACGCATGGTTGTCGCTATGCTTCTCACTACCTGTTCCCAGGACTTCAAAAGTGGCGCCGCCGTTGCGCGTCACGTGCAGGAAGACATCCATTTGATAGACGCGATCGACATCGTGCGGCGACGCGACGATCTCCTGATAGTAGTGTGGACCGGTCCCGTTCGAAATGTACGCGTTCCGCTTCTCCCATTTTTCCCCTCGATCGAGCGATCGGTAGAACCCGCGCTCCTTCTCGCCGGCTTCGATCGTAGCGTAGACGACATCGGGATCGGCCGGTGAAACGGCTAGGCCTATCTTGCCCATATCTCCCTTGGGAAGTCCTCGTTCCATCCGACGCCAACTCTCACCCGCGTCGGTGGACTTGTGGATTCCCGATCCGGGGCCACCGCCCAGCAGAGACCAAATATGTCGTCGGCGTTGGTAGGAGGCCGCGTACAGCACGTTCGGATTCCGGGGGTCGATTTCCAAATCCGTGACACCCGTATCATCGTCAATGGCAAGAACCTGCTTCCAGGTTGTTCCACCGTCGGTGGTTTTGTAGACTCCCCGTTCGCCACCCGATGCCCAGAGAGGTCCTTCGGCAGCGACGTACACCACACCACCATTGCGGGGGTCCACCACGATCTTGCCGAGGTGTTCGGAGCGCTCGAGTCCCATTTGCTCCCACGTGCTTCCGCCATCGAGACTCTTGTAAACACCGTCTCCCCACCCTACATGGCGTCCGCTGACGTTTTCGCCCGTACCCACCCACACGACATCAGGATTCGTTGGATCGAGGGTTACACACCCGATGGAGTAGGAGGGCTGGTCGTCGAAAATCGGTTCCCATGTGATGCCGGCGTTCGAAGTCTTCCAGACGCCTCCGGAGCCCACCGCCACATACCAGGTACTGCGGTCCCGCGGACTCACCGCGATGTCGGCGATCCTGCCGCCCATGAGGGCAGGGCCAATGGCTCGGAGCTCGAGGCCTCTAAGGGCCTCGGATGTGACTAATTCGTTACTCTCCTCCGTTTCCGGGCGGCCGGCGATGGCGATGTCGAGAAACAGAAACAACAAGGTCATTGTGCGGGCAATGGAACGCAAGGTTTCCTCCTTTGAAATGGAGCGACTGATCACGAACCTTCTCTCAAGGCGAAAAATAGCATATCCAGGGTCGAATGAGTAAGCGGCGGGTTGGCCGGAAAAAAACCTGACGCGTTGATTCGAGCGGTCGCCTAACCCTGACTAGCTGGACGTTTGGCGTCTATCGGCTAACAAGGTCACGATGACGGCTGCCGCCATTGCGACCAAGAAGGTGACAGCCCTTGCCGTGATCACGTGGTCCAGCCCCGTCACGATCCAGACAATTGTAGTAACGAGTCCGGCAAGTAGCGCCGTCACCACTCCGGCAGAGCTGAACCTATCCCAATAGAAGGACAGAAGCACCGCCGGGGCGAAAGAGCAGCCGATCCCCGCCCAGGCATAGCTCACGATGTAATAGATCAGATTCGATGTCGTCATGGCAAGCACCAATCCGAGGATACCCACCGCCAATGTTGCCACGCGGGACACTCGAAGAAGGGTCCGATCCGGAGCCGTTCCTTTTTTGATAATCCCTTGGTAAACGTCCTGGCTGATCGATGAGGCTGCGACCAAGAGCATACTCTCTGCCGTGGATATCATCGCCGCCACGACACCCGCGAGAAGAATGGCAGCCAGCCACCAGGGAAATAGCTCTGTCAGTACGTGCGGAAGGATCATCTCCACATCTTGAACCGCGTTCGGTCCAAACAGGACCAACGCAAAGATACCGATGAGGAAGGCGCCGCCGTAGGCCAAGACCGTCCAAACCAGCGCGAGATTTCGCCCGATACTCACGTTCCGATCGTCCCGCATGGCCATGAAGCGGGCATTCAATTGCGGCTGCCCGCCCAGGTAACCAAAGACCCAAGCGATGTTGTTGAAAATGACTAGACCGGCCCCGAAACCGGCCAAACCACCGGTCCATGAGTCGATTCCAGGCCCCGCAGAAGCTAGGGCCTCCGGAATGCTGACCGAGCTACCCACAACCTTGGTCAACATGATGATTGGCGTGATGACCAGCGTGATGATCATGAGAATGGCCTGGAAGGCATCGACGGCCACGACACTGATAAAGCCGCCTAACGTCGCGTAAGTCAAGATCACCACCGCAGCGATGATCTGTCCCCAAACCGGATCCAGTCCGAAGGTCTGTAAAATCGTCTTCCCCGCTCCGGCGAACTGAGCCCCCACATAGAACACGAAGAAGAAAGTAATAATGATGGTGGAAAGAAAGCGAATCGTGATCGCTTTTTCCGGAAACTTGGCCGAGAAGTACTCGGGCATCGTCAAAGCGCTGTATTTATGCGCTTCCGCTCTGAATCGTCGAGCGATGACGACCCACGCCGTACCAATGCCCGATAGGCACCCCACAGCGATCCAAATACCTGAAAGGCCGTTGGCGTAAACGAACCCGGTAAACCCCAGCAGCAACCAGGCCGACTCCCCGGTCGCTCTTTCCGACAAGGCGAGCATCCAACCGGGAAGCTTCGAACCTCCCAGAACGAAATCGGATTGAGACTTGGTTCGAAGAGCCTGCCACAAACCGAGCGCCAAAGTCAGGAGGAGATAGCCAATGAATATACCTATCACGGTCGAACGCTTCCCGCCTTCATGCTCAACTGGAACGTGGGCAATTATTCTTGACCGGGTAGCACCTTCCCCCGCCAGTTGACCCGCTTAGTCGAACTTTTCGATGCCTTCCCGAACCGCCTTGACGCCCCAATGGAAAGCTTCCTCGTTGACGGGGATCATGGCGCACTTGTTCTTGAGGCTCGATCGCAGAGCGTTGAGGAAAGACTCGTCGTCGAGCAGCTTGGTAGCTTCCTGCAAAGCGCCCAGTGCAACAACGTTCTTGACCAAGGGATTTCCGAGGCTTCTAGCAATCTCACCGCAAGGCACAGGGTATGCCCTAACGCCGTCAGCGAGCTCGGGAGCCTTCGTGATCACGCTGGAGTCGTAGACCACGGCACCTTCCTTCCTAACGGTGGGTCCAAACTTGTCGAGACTCGGAGCGTTGAAGGCAACGAGGGCGTGGGGCCTCGGCGCCCCAGGCGAGAGCACTTCGTCGCGGGCGACGTGCACATCCGCGTACGATGTTCCTCCCCGCGACTCGGGCCCGTAGCTCGGGATATGCGTGGCATCATAGCCTTCGTTGATAGCGGCTTTGACGATGAGAAGAGCCGCGGTCTGAGCTCCGTCACCTCCCGCCCCGGCAAGCTTCACGGAAACGTCAATGGGGTCGATATGCTCGGGGAACTTCTTGCAAAACGAAGGCGCTGTGTCACGGCTGGCCTCGATGACCTCGATGACTTTTTCCGGATCGAAATTGGGCTTTTCGAGATGGAACCATGGCTCCCGCTCTTCGTCCTTGATGATCCCAATGGGGTAGGCCTCCGCGAGCACGTTCTTGACATGCTCTTCGGACTCCTGAGGAGTCATTCCCCAGTGGGTAGGACACTCGCTGAGTATCTCGACGAAGCCAAATCCTCGGCCGGTTACCTGCAACTCGATGGCTTTCCTAATGGCTTTCTTGCAGCGCTTGCGCTGCTTTTGATCAAAGAGCGCGCAGCGCTCCACGAAGGTCGTCCCCTTGAACTGGGCAATGACTTCCGCGACGTTCATGGGCGGACCTTGCATCGCACCTCGCCCCTCGGGCGTCGTGGTCGACCATTGTCCCGTGAGAGTCGTAGGGGCCATTTGACCACCGGTCATGCCATAGATCGCGTTGTTGATAAAGATGACGCTGATAGGGATACCGAGCTGGGCGGCGTGCATGATCTCCGCAAGGCCAATCGAAGCCAAGTCTCCGTCGCCTTGGTAGCTAATCACGATTGATTCTGGATTCGCCAGTTTGTGACCGAGCCCAACGGCCGGAGCCCGGCCATGCGCTGCCTGCGTGTTACCCGTATCGAAGTAGTAGTAAAGGAAGACCGAGCAACCCACGGGCGAGATCATAATGGTGCGCTCTTGAATCCCGAGATCTACCAGTGTCTCGGCCACGTACTTGTGGGCCAATCCGTGTCCGCATCCCGGACAATAGTGGGTCGTTCCTCCCTTCAATCCCTTGCCGTGAGCGTGCCGGTCGAAGTGCTGAAAAAACGCTGCTGAGGTCTTCATCGCGACACCTCCGCAATCTCCTTGACTTTCTCGTAAACCTCTTGGGTTTCCGGCAAAATTCCCCCCATGTGCTGTACGTTATGGAATCGAAATTCTTCCAGGATGTTTGCGTGATGCAGAGCCAGACGGAACTCGTCTTCGAGCTGACCGTCGCTGGCTTCGACGAATAGAAGGTCCTTGGCCCGGTCGAGAAGCGGGCGCAGGTCGTTTACGGGAAACGGCCAGATCGTCACGGGTTGGAAAAGACCGGCCGGAATGCCTTCACGGCGCAACCGTTCTACGGCCGCTTTTGACATGCGCGCGGGCGTGTTGCAAGCAACCACCAGGATCTCCGCTCCCTCGAGCTTGTAACCCGTAGACCGCTGTTCACACCCCACCATTTCGCGGTATTTCGCGCTGATACGCCAATTGTGCTTTTCCAAATCCGCGTAATCTTGAAAGATCGAGGAGTTGAGGTTGGTACTGTGCGCAGCGTCGCCCCATACCGCCCACGATGGCAATCCCGGCTTGATCATATAGTCCGGTAAATTCACGCGGCCCGTGATCTGACCCAGATACCCGTCGGCGGCGACAACGACGGGATTACGGTACTTGAAGCTCAGCTCGAAAGCGAGCATGGTGAAATCGAGCATCTCCTGTGGAGAGCTGGGGGTCAGCACGACGGCGTGCGTATTACCGTGACCCAGTCCGCGGCAGCAGAGTTTGATGTCGGACTGTTCGGGACCGATGAAGCCGAGCCCGGGGCCGGGCCGCATCACATTGATGAAGACGCCGGGGAGCTCCGCACCAATCATATAGGAGATGCCTTCCAGCATGAGGCTGAATCCGGGCGAGCTAGTAAACGTCATGGTCGGCAACCCGGCACCGCCGCACCCGTACATGTGGTTGACGGTAGCTACCTCACTCACCGCTTGTAGGAATACACCGTCCAACTTGGGTAAAAGCTTGGCCATGAGCTCTGCACCCTCGGTAGAAGGCGTGATGGGATAGCCAAAGACGTGGCGACACCCCGCCAAGAGTGCGCCCAATGCGGCAGCATAATTACCCTTGAGGAGCATCGGTTCGACCTTGGGCAGCGGGATGCGTTGAGAAGGGATGTCTTCAGCGGGCGTGGTGTCACGCTCTCGCTCTCCGTAGAGCAGCGCAGGATCCTCCAGTTCGTAAACCTTCGCCCCAAGTCCGTAAGGCTCGGGGCAGGCGGAAACACAGAGCCCACAGTGATTACAGATGCCGTAATCTATCTGAACAGGGACCAGACCCGAGACTTGATTGATGTCTTCCCCAAGTGAGATCGCGTGCTTGGGACAGGCTTCGATGCACCTGCCACACCCTTTGCAGAGCTCCGGTGTCAGTAGAACCTTTGGTCTCTCTTTGGCCATATTCACCTCGTCCTTTCCGCTGGAGCTGGTTCTCTCGCCTCTTCCACTACCTCTGCTCGTTCGGTTTTTGCCTGTGTACAACTGGCAATATCGAACCACTTACCGGATGGTCGGTCACCGCAAACATCTGCGATCAAAACAAATACACTAGCATTGTATCCGCCACCGGAATTGAGGTGCAAAGTAGAGTCTCGCGAGGTAAATCGTTCAACGCGAAATGGAAAGAAACGACGGAGGAGAGAGTGAACAGTGAGAAGAGACGTCAGAGGTCAGAAGCCAGTTGAAGACAGTGAAGTGAAGAAGTGCGACAAGCTTTCTATCTAATTGATCCGATGGAGCAACCGAAGAATCTGTCGGCTCGCTAGGTACGTCCATTGTCACACCCGATACGGCGTACCACCCATCCGAACGCTTGCCTTCGATGGCTAGGTCTATAGCAGGGAGCTCTTCTTCTACATCCAACACGGCGATATCGAGAAAGTAGGTGCAAGGGAGCATGTCAGCCGGTATATCGATGTCCTCATCTACTTGATACTCACCCGGCAGCCATGTCGTGAGATCGGTCGCGCTGACCTTCATCACGGCAATCGATCCTCCCGAATCTCTTAGCCGGTAGGCGATCCGGTAGTTGCGATAGACGGGCGCAGTGCCGACGTTTGCCCAGCTCGATTTGACGTTGACGCTCGAACCGGGACTGGAGAAGCCGCTATGCTCTACTTGCCGCAGGACAAATCTGTAACCGAGCCTTCTTTGCCACTCGAAGATGAGCGGCCAATACTCATCCGGCATGTTGTCGAGGTACTGCAGATTGATGACGGATGCGTGTTGCTCGATGGACCAGTCAATCGTCTTCCGCACCGTCACTTCGTCGTAGTTGTAGACCGAGTACCACTCGTCAATCGTGCGGCATATCTCGAATTGTATGGGGCCTTGCTTCCATGCTTCCGGCGCAACGGGGTCCCCTGCGAGAAACTCTGGATAGAGATTCTCCATGTGGTTCCAGTTAGGCCCGAAAACACCCCAATCACCGAGACAGTCCGCTCTCCAGCCCGTCCCGTTCTCGATGGCATAGTAGGCCGCCTCGTTCACGGGTATGGTTGAGGGGGTATTGGGAAAAGCCTCGAGATGCCAGTCCACATACTGATTCAAGATGTCGAGTGAAGGTAGTTCCTTTCCACAAACCTTGTAGCTCTCCCCTGCCAGATTCCACTCTCCCCAGGTTCCGAAGCCCCCGACATCGACATGATCGAGTCTTGGATGTCCGTCGTATCGATTCCCCATCGCTTTCACCAGCTTCTCCATGTACTCCATGAAGATCGGATCGGTGAAGTCCGGTTCAAACGCATACCCGTCACAGTTACCCTTCGCTATACCCTTGTCGATGAGCCATTGCGGAACCTCCGTTCCGCTCCCACTGGCCGCCATGATTCTGAAGGAGAAGGTCTCACCTCTTTCCTTGGCGAGCGCTATTTGCTGATCGATCATGTCGAAATCGATATTGCCTTCCGTCGGCTCGAGCTCATCCCAATACCAGTATATGTAAGTGGTCTTGGTCTGGGGATAGTCGCCGCGCCTCTGCAGATACATGATGTCGCCCTGGCAATTGGCGAAACCCATGCCCGGGTTGTACAGAATGTCATCGATCTCAGTTGGGTTGATGGTGGTCACGGAAGCCGGAAGGTCTGCGCTCTCCAGGCCAACAACGACTTTTTGCGCATGGACGATGGAACAGAAAACCGTCGCCGTCACCACTGCAGCCAGGGCTGTAATCGACAAGGGAACTCGCCTCATGAGGGGGGAAAGATACCTGAATCTCCAAAGTGCACGCCATGATCTGCATCACTTCTCAATCGGAACCGTAGCCGACGTCAGAGGCAGTCCCCTCTTCACGGCCTTCGGCGGACCCACCGAACCGAACGGTGGAGAACGTTAGCGAAGGCGGGTGAACTGCATCCGCACGGCCGGGACGGCCATCGCATCGGAGACTAACTTCGTTTGGATGCCCCGTGCCCCTGCCCGTGCCGCGGGGGGAGTCAGTCGGCGGTGGGCAGTGGCATACCTTGGCCTAGTAGAGGTCAGAAGCCAGTGAGCAACGACCAGTCAGACACCGGATTGCGAGGCACACCTTCGTTCGGCTGCTGGACTGCCTGCAATGCCCTGCCCGAGGGAAGTTA
>CAVONV010000004.1:0-580247 GCA_963697355.1 uncultured Acidobacteriota bacterium | reverse complement strand
ATAAACCTAATAGCCATCCTCTTGATCGGCCTGGACCTCGCGATCTTGGTGCTGAGCGGAGGGGTCTCCATCTTGGGGCCGGTGGGTATCGGCGGTGTTCTCACGCGACTCGCGCTCGCGTTAATCCTCACCTACATGGCTACCCGCTCGGGACTCCCGTCACCGAATCCATGGGCTTACCTAGCCATCTTACTGCTTCTCATCCCTTTGCTTCACTTTCGTGGATACCGCCTGCGAGGTGATGGCCTCTGGTACTACGCCTACGCTCACTCTCTTGCTTTCGATGGCGACATCGATCTTTCCAACAACTACGAAGGGCTGGGGATCGGGCACTTCCCAGGCTCGCAGAAGGTTCGCGAGACCGGCCGTGCCCGCTACACCTTCCCCGTCGGCGCCCCCCTGACGTGGATCCCCTTCATGGCACTCGGCCACGTGGGAGCCTGGGTGAGGAACCTTCATGGCATCGAGACGGCCTACAACGGTTTTTCCGACCCTTACCTCCACGCCGTCGCCCTTGGCAATCTGCTCATCGGGTGGCTGGGACTTCTGGTCCTCGATCGGTTTCTCCGTCAGTGGTTCTCTCCATCGGTATCTCTGGCTACGACGGTGGGCATCGGGCTAGGGAGTTTCCTACTTTGGTATCTCGCCTTCCAATCGATCTACACGCATGCCCTCACCTTCCTTTTGGTCAGTTTGTTTCTTCTCCGTTGGACTCAAAGACCGAAGACCGTTTTCGATTACGCGATACTTGGGTGCCTATTGGGAATTGCCGCCTGCGTACGCTGGCAAAACGCTGTTTTCGGCCTTCTTCCGCTGTGGAGCCTCGCGAGGGAATCGGTCAATAAGAAGTGGCGCTTCGTAGCAGCGAGAGCTGGAGCGCTGGGCGGTACGTTGTTTCTCGGAATCCTGCCGCAACTCGTCACATGGAAAACCATCTTCGGCCGCTTCTTCATAGGCGTTCCTCTGGGCGACGCGTACATGCGGTGGCAGGACCCTTTTTTGACCGAGACACTCTTCTCTTCTCGGCATGGTCTGTTCTCGTGGAGTCCCCTTCTTATTTTGGCCGCGTTTGGTGTGGTCGGTTTCATTCGTCGCCAGCCGGGTGTCGGATGGCCACTCGCCGTCATGCTTTTGTTCCTGACTTACATCAATAGCGCCGTTGCAGATTGGTGGGCCGGAGGTGCTTTCGGGGCCCGTCGCTTCGATTCTGCACTTCCCATCCTGGCCCTTGGGCTGGCCACGGTCTTCCGATGGGGCACCGATCTCGTAAAGAGACGGCCACAGTGGGCAACGGCAGGTTTCCTTGGAGCCGTCATCCTCACCAATATCCTCTTCATGGAGCAATACAGGAAAGGAAGAGTCGCAACGGACGACACGATCTCCTGGGAGGGTGCAGCCCAAGGGATGCTGGAAGACGTTTTCGATGCCGTCGGCTATCCTTTCGCCTTTCCCGCCAATTGGTTTTTTGCGTGGAAGTACGACCGACCCAAGACGCAGTACGATCTATTGGTCGGCAAGTACCTCTTTCACCGACAAAACAACATGGGCGGTGTCATCGACATCGGGGCCAACGACCCTCCTTTTATCGGAAACGGTTGGAGCGGGGTCAAAGATTGGGGCGGGGTCCCGGGAGCCGTTCGCTTCGCCGTCGAACCGCGTGCCGGCATCTTCGTCCCCACCGATCGGTCGGAACCTCTCCGAGTCATCATCGCATGTGCCAGCCCTCCAGGAGTGGAACCACAGGCGGTCGAAGTGTGGCTGAACGGCCATCGCCTCGGCAGTCTTCTGCCTCACCAGGAAATGACGGAGCACGCCTTCCAAGCCGACGGGCCATGGTGGACACGCATCAACCTCCTCGAGCTCTCCCCCGCCGAAGATCCATCTGGAACGGCTTATCTTGCCGTGGACCGTCTTCGGTTCGAACGACTGAAACACTAGCCCCTTGCCTGCGGTTCGCCAATCAAGACGAATCGAAGTACACTTCCTCCCGGCCGGTGCGACCTTTTTCTACTTTTTTTCATCATGAGATGCCGCGACAACAGGTATAGCACGGGCTTGCCATGCCTCATTCTCGCCGCGGCGGCCCTCGCCGCGAGCCCCGCTCCCGTCATGGGCCAAACGGAATCCGGACCTCCGTCGGTCACGGCACCGTTCGTTCTCGGCGCCCCGGACATCGACGGACGGCTGGACGATGCCTTTTGGCAGAATGCCGCCCAAATTACGAACTTCATCCAGACGGAGCCCAGAAACGGCGAGCCTTCCACGCAAAAAACGCTGGTCTACATCGCCTACAATGCCAACGCGCTCTTGATTGGAGCCCGCCTCGAAGACACGGAAAGCTCACGGATCGCCGCCAACGAATACCGCAGGGACGCCGACCTCGAGGCCGATGATGCCTTCGAGATCTTCTTGGACACATTTCGTGATCGCCGGAACGCGTTTTATTTCGCCACAAATCCCGCGGGTGCCCAACTAGATGCACTGATTCGAAACGAAGGCGCCGTCCTCAACTTTGAGTGGGACGGCATTTGGGACGTAGGTTCTACACGGGACGAGGGAGGATGGACGGCCGAGATTGCGATTCCCTTCTCGACGCTTCGGTTCCGACCCGAGAATACCGATGGATGGGGTGCAAACTTCGGACGACGCATCGCCCGGAATCGTGAGCGGAGCTACTGGACGCCCATAGATCGGGACTTGGGCTTCGACACCGAATGGCGGGCTTCGGAGTACGGCACACTCCGAGGCATAACTCGAGTGCAGCCTCGAGGCCGACTCCAGTTGAAGCCCTATGTTCTCGGGGGCGTCGAGCACGACCTTCTGGACGAGCCCGACGATGCGGACTTCAGACGCGACGTCGGCATCGACGCTAAGGTCGCAGTAACCTCTACACTCATGGCGGATTTCACCGTCAATACCGACTTCGCTCAGGTGGAAGCCGACCAAGAGCAGGTCAACCTGACACGGTTCCCGCTATTTTTTCCCGAGAAACGTGAGTTTTTCTTGGAGAACGCCGGCTTGTTCCATGTCGGAGAGTTCGGACGCTTCGAGGAACCTCCGGCAACGATGCTTTTCTTCAGCCGCCGGATAGGCCTCTACGACGACGAGTACGAAGTTCCGATACTGGCCGGCGCAAGGTTGACAGGAAAGGTCGGCAGCTACGACATCGGCGTCTTCGATATTGTCACTCGAGAAACCCTCATCGACGAAGACACGCTCGTGCCCCAAACCAACTTTGCCGCGGCTCGTGTGAAACGGGACATCTTGTCTCGATCCTCGGTCGGTGCGTTGGTACTCTCCAAATCGCCTGCCGATGAAGGCGCTTCCAATCAAGTGATGGCGGCCGATGCTACCATCGCTCCCAATCCGAATACACGGTTCCATGGTTTCGTGTCCAAGAGCTTCACTTCCGGCCTTACGGGCTCGGATCACGCGCTAGGTGTCGACGGGAACTGGGAATCGGACAAAGGTTTCGTCTCAGGAAGCTATGTCGACATCGGAGACAACTTCAATTCCGAGATGGGTTTCCTGCAGCGAACGGGCATTCGCAAGGTCCGAGGCAGTGCCATGGTGAGTCCGCGACCGGGGAAGCTTGGCATCCGCCAATTGTGGATGGGTATCGACCACATCTACATCACGGACCGAGAAGGGAGGTTGGAGTCACAGGTCAACAACATCGGTCCCTTCATCATGTTCAATAACGGCGCATTCCTTTTCGCCGGGTGGCTCAACTTCGGCGAAGGCCTCACTGAGCCCTTCGAGATTCGTGACGACGTCGAGATTCCAATCGGAACTTACAGATTCAATCAAGGGGCGGTTCAGTACATGGGTGACCGGAGCCGTTCGGTGTCGTTCGTTGCGGGAGCCAACTGGGGCGGTTTCTACAACGGCCGAATACGCTCCTTCAATGTCGCTACTCAGTTGCGGCCTCACCGGCGGCTTTCAGTGCAGCTCCAGTACTTTCGGAACCATGTGGACCTCCCCATCGAGGGAGGCAAATTCGTAACCAACCTGGGCGTCTTCCGCGCCCTTTTCGCTTTCTCCCCTAAGGCCTACGTTCGAGGGCTCTTTCAATATAACGACGACGACCAGGAAGCAGGGGCGAATGTCTTGTTTCGCTACACCTACCGCCCCGGTGCCGATATCTTCGTGGTCTTCAACGAGGAGCGCGACACCGACGCCGTCGGCTGGAACGTCACCAACCGCGAGTTCCTCGTAAAAATGACCTTCTACTTCGTCGCCTTTTAGTGGGGACAGTCCCCACGACAACCACCTCACAGTCAATAACTTAACCGGGGACTGTCCCCAATGATTGAGGGATTTGGCGCTAACCGAATGGTTGGTTGGTCACATAGTCGCTTCTCCATGGACCTCAATCCTTTTCAAATCTTGTAGATAGGCCTTCCCAATCCCGCTCGCTTTGTGGCATAGCACTTGAAAGCAAATACGGGACTCACAGTGTAGCCAGAGGAGGCAAACATGGCAGGTATTGTCGGCTATGGGGCGTTCGTTCCCCGAAAGCGGATCAAGTCCGAAGAGATTGCCCGCCAGTGGGGCAAAGATCCGGCCACGATCGAACGAGGGCTCCTTCTCAAAGAGAAAACCGTTCCCGGTATCGACGAAGACACGATCACGATCTCCGTCGAGGCCGCTCGGTATGCATTGGACCGCTGCGGTATCGATCCGGCTCGGATCGGCGCCGTCTACATCGGCTCCGAATCCCATCCTTATGCCGTCAAGCCCAGCGGCACGGTAGTAGCGGAGGCGCTCGGGATCGTCCCCGAAGTACATGTCGCCGACTTCGAGTTCGCCTGCAAGGCGGGAACGGAAGCCATGTTCGTCGCGCTGTCGTTGGTAGAGGCGGGAAACGTCGAGTACGCACTGGGAATCGGTGCCGACACATCTCAAGGTGCTCCCAACGACGCGTTGGAGTTTTCCGCTTCCGCCGGGGGGGCCGCCTACATCTTCGGCAAAACCGACCTCATGGTGGATGTCCTCGACACCTACAGCTACACCACGGACACACCGGACTTCTGGCGTCGCGAGGGCGAGTTCTATCCCCAACACGGGGGACGCTTCACCGGCGAGCCCGCTTACTTCAAACACGTGCTGTCGGCAACACACGGGATGTTGGAAAAGTCCGGGCTCAAACCCAAGGATTTCCGTTATGCCGTCTTTCACATGCCCAATGGCAAGTTTCCTCTCGCCGCGGCAAAAAAACTCGGTTTCACCAAGGAGCAAACGGAGACCGGATGGGTCGTCAACACCATGGGCAACACTTACTCGGGCTCTTCACCAACGGGCCTCGCCGCCGATCCTGGACGTCGCCGAGCCCGACGACCTGATCCTCATCACCTCCTTCGGCTCGGGTGCCGGCAGCGACTCCTTCGTTCTCAAAGCCACAAAGCTCCTCAAAGAAAAACGGCGACGGGCACCCACAGCTACGATCGCTCCTCGATGGACCGCGGCGATACCTCACCTACGGTGAGTACGCCAAACTGCGCGAAAAAATCATTCTGAATAGTTAGGTGTTCGCGCTTATGAAACCGTGGGATTTGTTCGACACAAGCCGGCGCCGGAGCACGGCCCCTCAGGCCCGCCGGCCAGTCCTCCTTCGCCAAGGCTTCCGCCTTCGTCAAGACTACGGCGGACAAGACGGCGGACCCGCCGAAGCTCGGCGTTCCAAGGAGTCAAGCGTAGGCGGGGAGGAATCGACTGAATGGCCCGCAACTAATGAAAGAAGAGCAAGGGTGGGCGCGAGCCGAAGAGGCGAGCAACCCACTAATAGATCTGGAGAAGAAAACATGCGTGAGGTAGCGATCGTTGCAGCGGGCATGACCCGCTTCGGCGAGCTCTGGCAATCGAGTCTACGCGACCTCTTTGTCGAGGCCGCAGACGAAGCTCTCAAGAACGCCGGCGTCGATCGAGTCGACTCCATCTACATAGGGAACATGTCGGCCGGGCAGTTCGTGGGACAGGAGCACCTGGGTCCTCTCATGGCCGACCACCTGGGTATGGCTGGCGTGGCAGCCACTCGAGTGGAATCGGCCTGCGCCTCCGGAGGCGCGGCACTACGAACCGCTTTTCTCGAAGTGGCATCGGGTGCGAGCGACCTGGTGATTGCGCGCGGCGTCGAGAAAATGACCGATGGTGCCGACACGACAGCCGTCTTGGCGACCGCCTCGGACCAGGAAACCGAAGCCTATCACGGCATCACGTTTCCCGGCCTTTACGCCATGTTGGCTCGAGCACATATGGAGGCCTACGGAACGACGGAAGAGGATCTGGCGTGGGTCTCGGTCAAGAACCACCGCCACGGCACCTTGAATCCCAAGGCACAGTTCCGGCGTGAGGTCACCGTCGAAGAGGTTCTGGCCTCGACCATGATCTCCGAGCCGCTTCGAATCCTCCATTGCTCACCGGTAAGCGACGGTGCAGCGGCGGTGCTACTGTGCCCGCTGGACCAAGCGAGCAAGTACACCGACCGCCCCGTGAGATCATCGGTAGTGGCCTGGCAACCAGCTCTCTCGCTTTGGCCGAGAGGAAGGAACCGGCCTTTCTTGACGCCGTCGCCCTTTCAGCTGACAAGGCCTTCAAGATGGCCGGCATAGGGCCGAATGACATCCATGTTGCCGAAGTCCACGATTGCTTCGCCATTGCGGAGATTGGCTGCATCGAAGCCCTCGGGCTTGTGGAGAAAGGCAAGGGTGGAGAGGCGGCCCGGACCGGTCTCACCGCTATCGGTGGCAAATCTCCCGTCAACACCAGCGGCGGCTTGAAGTCCAAAGGCCACCCCGTGGGAGCCACCGGTATTGCCCAAGCGATAGAAGTGTTCGAGCAACTCCAAGGCAAGTCGGGCGAGCGCCAAGTCGAAGGCGCAACGCATCGGCCTCGCCCAAAACATGGGTGGATCGGGAGCCAGCTCCGTGGTCCACATCTTCGAGAGGGTGTGATCATGCCGAGTCCAAGGTATTGGCGAGAAGTTCCGAACCGTCTTCGTCTCGAAGCTGCCCGTTGCAGCGACTGTTCAAAGGTCGTCTACCCGGCTCGAAGACTCTGTCCCTCGTGCCGTGGAGACCAGTTCGAGAAGATCGTCCTCTCACGGAAAGGAAAGGTCGTCACTTCGACCGTGGTCCATGTAGCGCCCACAGACTTTGCCATGGAAGCACCCTACGCCGTCGCCGTTGTAGAGACTCCCGAGGGCGCCCGATTCATGGCCCAAGTCGTGGACTGCGATCCGACAATCGTGAAGCCAGGCATGGAGATCAACCTCGAGTTCCGCCTCATCCGCAAGGAAGGCCACCACGGTATTCTGTGCTACGGGCACAAAGGAGTACCGACGAGCACACCGTAAGAATCCAGAGGTCAGAGACCAGAGGCCAGTCCGCCCACGGATCGCTTGGGGCGGACCCGCCGAAGCCAACAGAGTGGCGCAGCGAAGGCGGGTGATCAGTGACAGTGCCCCCCAAGGCATCGACGAGGGCAGCCGAACAAACCGAGTTGACGAAGCCGTCCTCATTCAACAAGAAGTGCGCTAACCTCTAACTTCAAGACGGCCAGATCCTTCTCGAGAATTCCCCAGACCACCGCGTCGTTGATGTGTGCGTAGGCATGAATGAGCTTGTTTCTGAATGCAATGATTCGCTCGTAGTTGGTAATTCGCTCAGCCATTGACGGCGCTCGATGAATCATCTGTCTCAATGCTTCACCGATGATTTCAAACTGACGCTCTACAGCGGAACGAAGCATGGCGTTTCCAACATAGCCCTCGAAGTTCTCTCCCGCCGTGAAAGATTCCAGTTGCTCGCACGCGCTAAGAATATCAAACAAGTATTTCTTGATCTCAAGAGGCTGCATATAAAAGTTCGCATGTGTCTTCGATTGCTTGCAGGAAAAACGGATTCCTAATCGCTCGCCGCTCAACGAGGTCTACTGTTCGTCCGAAAGTCAACTCGAGATCTCTGACCAGACCGAAATATGCGTCTGCATGGTCTCCGGGAGACAGCTCTTCGAACTCGACAACAAAATCAATGTCACTCTTTCCAACATCGAATCGTTCGGAATCCGTCGCCGAGCCGAATACTTCCAGACGTTTCACATGATGACGTCCGCACAAATCCCTCAAGACTTGTACCTGATCATCACTCAAGGTCTTCATGTTACACCCCAGCAATAGTGACTAGTCGACTCTCCTCTCATTCTACATCACTCTTATCCTCCTTGGAGAGAGGGGCCAAGCCGGCGAGCCAGCCCGCCGGGAGTATTCGGTCGGGGGCTAACGAATTCAATCAACCCCCGGCTTGAGCCGGGGGATTGCGCGGGCGCGTCGACTGGAAGTCGACTCAAATGCGCCCGCTTCATTCTCAACCCCCCGACTTCAGTCGGGGGAGTCTTGTCCCGTTCGGGGACAGTGACAATCTTCCCTTCGCCTAGCCTAGAGGCGAGGGGTCTCGGCCATCCCCGCAGAGGACACTAAAGGGTGAACGCTCGAGGCAATGCCAAATGCGACCGATACATCCACCCTAGATCGTTGTGATTCGTCGTAGTCGTTCAAGCGACGAACCGTTCATGACGGACAACCTCTCTGCACGGATGAAGCCCCGCCCGAACACCCTCCAAGCCCATCCTCTAAACGTGCGAGCTACTTGACAGTTCGGGGCCACCGCATAACAATACGGACGCTGGTAAGCCCTTATAATCCAATAAATACAAAGACTTAAGGACTCAGGAAAGATGTTCCCCGTCGTCCCGTTGCGGCAGTTAGCGCAGCTCTCACGCTCAGCCAACGTGGCTGGTCCAGGTAACCAGGGGTCCGCTCAAATAAACCCTCGGTCCACTGACTGGCCAATCTCGTCCAAGGCTTTATAATCTAAGAGTATATGAACAGTCCTTCGGACAGCCCGATACCCCCCAAGCCGACGGCCAACGGCCGACCCTTGGCGACTGTTCTCCTCGTCCTTTACGTGCTCTTTCTCTGCGGAAGCGCATACTTGGGGCGTCAGCAGGATCTCGAGATAGAAAAATCAGTGTGGGATCTCCAGGACACGCGGCAACTACTCGAATGGATGCTGAGCCGACTGACCGCCGGATTGATCGACTTCGCTCGATTCGCCCTCCTTGGCTTTCTGACCAGACTCGCGACGGGCGGCAGTTTTTCGCGAGGATTCTTCTCACTCGGGGTCGGTCTAGCCCTAACAACCGTGGTGCTGGCCTTCAGCGCGGGAGGTCTTCCCTATTTGGCAGGACTCGTTCTCCCCTGGACCGGGTGCCTGCTCGGAATTTGGATAGGCTCGAGGTGGCTTCGGGGCCCGAGAGCACGACTTTGGCTAGTCCCCCAGATTTTGTTGCTCTTGCTCTTGGTCGCCGCCGGCGTTGTAGGTCTCGTTTTCTTGGCCGTGGAAGACACCCCACTTTCCTTTGACGCCGCGCAAGTGACCTCCGATGAAAAAAGACGCCTCGTTGAGCTCTTCCGGAAACAGCGCTCCGGACAGGTCAACGGCGTCGTCACCCGGAGCTTGCACTTGACCGAGAGGGACGCCGACGCTCTGTTGGCCTGGGGGCTTTCACTAGGTTCTGCCGAGCGGAAGGCCAAGATGCAACTGGGTGAAGGTGATGGCGCTTTGCTCGCTTCTGCCAGAGTACCTTCCCCCTTGAGTGATGCGTCCTACATCAACTTTCAAGGAGCTGCCCAATGTGAAGTGGCAGCTGGACGGCTCCGTCTCCGCTTGGAGCAGATCCAGGTCGGACGGGCAAGCGTGCCGCAGTTCGTTCTACGACTACTGTCGCCGTTCCTCGTCTCTGCCGTGTCGAATGATCCTCAACTTGGCAGGATTCTCGCCTCGGTAGAGTCTCTGCAAATAGAGCCTGGAACCCTCGAGGTCGTCTATAGAAAGGAGACTTTTGATCAGGTACCAGCTCTCCTCGAGAGACTCGGTAACAAACCCAATGTGTTGACCTCAACAACGGCGCAAATCGACTACCTGCTGTCCATCGCCGACAGAATACCCAAAGGAGAAGAGCGGATCGGCGCTCTAATGGAGGCGGCATTTACCAAAGCGCAGGAGCGCTCCTCCACATTCAACCCCGCGCTCGAGAACCGCGCCGCTATCTATGCCCTTGCCGTTCTGGTCGGCCACCATCGCGTAGCGGATCTCGTTGGCCTTTCGATAGATCAAGAGCTCGCGCGGAAGGTCAGACGGGGCGTGAGGCCCGTAAGCATACGAGGACGGGCCGATTGGTCACGACATTATTTCTTGAGTGCCGCACTCGCGCAGTTGTCCGTGGAAGCGGTCAGTGATGCCATGGGACTCCTGAAAGAAGAGATGGACGCAGGAGAGGGCGGCAGCGGCTTTTCATTTTCCGATTTATTGGCTGACCGTGCAGGAACCTTGTTTTCTCTAGCCGCCACTCGCGACGAACCCTCGGCACGATTGATGCAGGACCGGTTAAAATCAGGCTTCCACGTCAATGACTACTTCCCCCCGCTGCCGATCTTCCCGAAGGCATCCCCGATGATGAGCTTCAATCGCGATACGGGGGCGTCGACGGACCAGGATACCGCGAGCTCGTCCAAGATATTGAAAACCGGCTTTCCCGTTGCGCCGCCTTACGGTAAGAGCTCGCGCCACCAGAAGAGCCTTCTACTATGTCCAACTAGTACAGAAGCCCCAGCTTCCATATAATCTGGACGCTCGAAAACACCAAGAAAAGAGGTATCCATGACGTCTGATCGATGTGTTGTTCGACGTTCTTGTCTTCTCTTTCCTACTAGGATGTTTCGCCTCGACTGCGGCTGACGCTCAAGACTCCGATGCGGCCTACATCCGCCGGAACTACATGAAATACGAGCACCGTATCCCCATGAGGGACGGCGTCAAGCTCTTCACCTCGGTGTACGTGCCCATCGACAAAACCGAGACGTATCCCTTTATCCTCTTTCGCACACCGTACTCCGTCTCACCCTACGGTGCCGACCAGTACCCCGCCACGCTCGGACCCAACATGGATTTCGCACGAGAAGGCTACATCTTCGTTTTTCAAGATGTCCGGGGCCGGTTCATGTCCGAGGGTGACTTCGTCAACATGACGCCCCACATCGACGACAAGAAGAGCAAGACGGACATCGACGAGAGCTCCGACACCTATGACACCATCGAGTGGCTGCTCGCGAACATCGAGAGTCACAACGGCAACGTCGGACAGTGGGGCATCTCCTACCCCGGCTTCTATACCGCCGCGGGCATGATCGACTCCCATCCAGCGCTCAAGGCCGTATCGCCTCAAGCCCCCATCGCCGACTGGTTTTGGGATGATTTCCACCATCACGGTGCACTGTTCCTTCCACACGCCTTCAATTTCCTGTCGGTTTTCGGCAAAGCTCGGGAAGGCCTGACCACTGATTGGCCTCCACGCTTTCAACACCCGACGCCCGACGGCTACAAGTTCTTTCTGGAGCTCGGCCCTCTATCCAACGCCAATGGACTCTATTTCAAGAACGAGATCGACTTCTGGAACAAGATCGTCGAACACCCAAATTACGACGAGTTTTGGCAGAAGAGAAATCTCTTGCCTCACCTGAGGAACATCAAATGTGCAGTCATGACCGTGGGTGGCTGGTACGATGCCGAAGACCTCTACGGCCCACTCAAGATTTACCGTTCGGCCGAGAAGAACAATCCCGGCATCTTCAATATGCTGGTCATGGGACCTTGGCCCCATGGAGGTTGGAACCGGACCGAGGGTGAGTCTCTAGGAAATGTCAAGTTCGGGTACAAAACGTCTGAATTCTACCGGAAGAACATCGAGCTGCCTTTCTTCAACTATCATTTGAAAGGCAAAGGCGATCTCGACCTCCCCGAAGCCTTCGTTTTCGAAACCGGTGCGAATCGTTGGCGGCGTTTCGACGAATGGCCTCCCAGTCACATGGAGACAAAAAAGCTCTACGTTCGCGGCGATGAAACGCTCTCTTTCGAATCACCCCCCGACATCGAAGATGTTTACGACGAGTATGTCAGCAACCCTGACAAACCGGTCCCTTTCACCTTGGATATCTCTAACGGTATGACTCGCCCTTACATGACGGATGATCAGCGATTCGCAGCTCAGCGTCCGGACGTTTTGGTTTATCAGACCGATATCCTCGAGGACGACGTCACACTCGTCGGCCCCATCATGGCTAATCTTTGGGTGTCCACCTCCGGCTCCGCCTCCGATTGGATTGTGAAATTGATCGATGTTCACCCCGACGATACGCCGGAGTCAGCTTCTGCCTCAGGGGAGTACAAGATGGGCGGCTATCAGATGATGGTTCGGAGCGAAGTGATTCGAGGTCGGTTCCGTCGCAGCTACGAGCAGCCTGAGCCTTTTACACCCAATGAGATCACCCAGGTGGATCTAGAGCTTCAAGACATTCTTCACAATTTCAAGCGAGGCCATCGAATCATGGTGCAGATTCAAAGCACGTGGTTCCCCCTCGTTGACCGCAATCCGCAGAAGTACGTTCCTAATATCTACAAAGCAACGGAAGGAGATTTCATCGAGGCCGTTCAGCGGGTGTACCGGTCGAAGGAACATCCGACACATCTGGAAGTTGGCGTACTAAAACAGGATGCGAGTCGATAGACGGAAACTCAAGCACAAGAGCCCCTCCCCCGCGGATTCCCGAGCCCGCTCAGTAACACGATGCTCAGAAGTCAACGACCTGGGCTGGATTTACTTGTCCTCGAGCTCTCGAATCAACTGGCGAAAATCCTTGTTGTCTCGAAGGGACTCGAGATCGGTGTTCTCCAAGAGTAGCGCGGCGTCGGCGAGACCAGCTCCTACGGCGCGCTCGAGGGACTTGACAGCACTTCCCTTTCTCCCTGTCCGGGCCTGGGCACGCGCCAAGGTGAACCAAACATAGGGAGATTCGGGCTTGATCTTCGTCGCAATGGAAAGACTCAGGATGGCCCGTTCGTAGTCCTTTTGCTCGAAGAGACGACTCGGAACGTAAAAAGTTGTTTGGACGAAGACGGACTCCAAGCACCTCTGCGCAGACAGTCTTTCTTCGACATCGCTCGTGTCGGCGGCCTTTTTCTTGAGAGCGTCGATCCTGAGTTGTCCCAGCGCCTTGCCAAGCGCCATGGGGTCATCGGGGGACAAACGGGCGAAGCTATCCGACGCAATCTTCAGATAGTCGGCATCCCGCTCGAGGCGTTTCTGACGCTCCTTTGAAACGTCTTCGAGCTCCTTCGATGCCTCAAAGGCCGTTACTTTTTTTTCGGCCTCGCCAGTGTCCCATAGTCCGGCGAAGTCCTGGCTCAAGGTAAGGTACCGATGATAGGCGTCATAGACGGATTTCGATGTCTCTGCTTCTCCGGCTTTTTCCGCCCGAGCTGCATACAGCGCCTCGATGAGAGACGGGTCCTTTGGCCGTACGCCTTCTTTCATCGCGTTGAGCTCCATCCACTCCACCGCTTCCGAACACATCTCGGGGGGAGGCCAACCGTGGCCCCCATCGAAGACCTCGATGCGGTGAACGGCATCGAGCTCGTCGAGCGTCGCGTCCAGACGAATCATCTCGTCATGGTTGAAATCGGTGTTCCCCACGGCACCGAAGAGGATGAAGTCCATCCCCCTCCGCGGCGGACTCGCAGGCGAGAATCCCGCTCCGCAGGCGATGACTCCCGTCACCGCCCCGGGGACCGCGTCGGCCATGAGACAGGCGACCCTGGCCTCTCCGGAAAAGCCGGCCATGTAAACCCGTCGTGCATCGATGACAAAACGCTCATGCGTGTCCCGCCACAGCGCACGTATCGCTTCTATATTGGGCTGTACTTCACCGTCGCTGGCCGTATTGTAGGAACTCGCTAATATGTAGCCGTACCGTTCGGCGGCATCTCGGAAAACGTCGACGGGGACCATTGCCCGGCCCCGGGCGTCGAAGAGATAGAGGATCGGCCACCTTCGGCCCCGCGTATAGCTAAGCGGTAAGTACAAAGCGTAGGATTGGGACGGATCTTCCTGAACTTCGACTTTCTCGATGATCTCGCCGAGAGGGAATTCGGGAGAGGACGGATTCTGAGCCTGCGAGAGGCCCATCGTTGCTGGCAGCAAGGTAACAACAAGAAGCAGTCCGCGCATGCTCCTATTGTAGCTTGCAGCAATGGGCATCACTGCCGACTCTGCCGCTCCGATCGGATCTCGTTCAAACGGTGGAGCAGCTTCTCCGCCGCCTCCCACCCAGGACGGAGGTCCAATGCGGTTCGGCAGTGGGCCATGGCCTCGTCGATGCGGCCCTTCATCCCGAGAGCAATGCCCATGTTCAAGTGGGCATCAGCATAGGCGGGATTCATGTCCAGGGCCTTCTGGAAATGCTCAATGGCCAACTGGGCTCGACCCATGGACGCCAAGACGTTTCCCAGGTTGTTGTGCGCTGCTCCAGAGTTGGGGTCGAGTCGAACCGCCTCGGAGAGATGCTCCACGCTCTCATTCTTGTTCCCCATTTGGGCCAGCACGAGCCCTAGGTCCATGTGGTCTTCTGCGCTGTCCGGCTTGAGCTGGACCGTCTTCCGGAAGTACTCTGCGGCTTTCTCCAGCTCACCTTCTGCGTAATAGATGCCACCCATGAGACTGAGGGCTTGCACCATCTCCGGTCGCCGGGTAAGCAGGTTGGTGCAGATAGCTCTTGCTTCACCATAGTGACGGCGATCGACCAAGGTGTTTATTTGTTTCAGTGCGATGTAGTCCTGAAGAAAGTCTTTCGGATCCTCCGTTCCAGCACCAAGCTCTGGGCTTTCTTTAACCTCTCCTTCCGAGAGATAGCCGAGCGCGCGCAAACGCCCTCGAGTCGACTCGTCGATCGCAACCGAGCTCCCCATGTCTGGATTCCCGCTCGATTCCTTCAACACGGCTTCGAGCCGAGCTCGGAGCCGACGAGCCTCGCCAGGCTCATCGTCGATGAGGTTGGTCGTTTCTTCCGGATCTTCGGTCAGGTCGTACAGTTCCGCCTTCACCGTCTGAATCAACTTCCAGCGTCCGTCGCTCAATCCGATCAAAGGACTGCAGTCGTATTTGGTCGCCAACAACGACTCGAAATACAAATGTCGATTCGGCTCCGTTGAGTCTCCCCCATAAAGGTGGGGAGCCAGAGAACGGCCTTGCATGTCTCCTGGCGCTGGGATCTCGAGAACGTCGAGGATGGTAGGCATGACATCGACCAAAGATGCGGCCTCCTCAACCCGTCGCGCCTTCAGTGAGCCGGGCGGTTTGATGAGCAGGGGGACTCTAACGGTGCTCTGATAGACAAAGTAGGCGTGCGTCATCTCACCGTGATCCCCCAACGCCTCGCCGTGATCGGCAGTGACAACGACAAGGCTGGATTCATAGACACCCAGGCTCTTAAGCTTCTCAATGACTTCACCGATACACCAATCCGTGTAAGCTATTTCTCCATCGTAAGGGCTCTCGGCGAATCTCGTTCTAAAGGGCTCCGGCGGCCGGTAGCTGACGTGAGGGTCGAAGTAGTGCAGAAAGAGGAATTGCTTTCCCTCTCGATGCTTGTCGAGCCACTCCACGGCAAGGCGACTGACTTCTTCGCCTCGACGCTCTATGAAGCCGTCACGTTCCGCATCCTCGAAGTCGTCCTCATAGGATTCGAATCCCTGAGCCAATCCGAAATGAAAGCTCAAAACAAAGCCCCCGACAACGCCGGCTGTTTGGTAACCGTTGTCCTGCAAAAGCTCCGCCAAGGTCACCGCCGAGTCGTGAAGGCGGTAGGTCCCGTTGTCACGCACTCCATGGTACGGAGGGTTCGTTCCCGTCATAAGAGAAGCATGCGCAGGCAAAGTGATGGGAACTGGCGAGATGACGTTCTCGAACAGGACCGCGTCGCTAGCTAGCTCGTCGATGTGAGGGCTGGTATCGAGAGCGTAACCATAGCTGCCCAGATGGTCCGCCCGACAGGTATCGATACTTATGAGTACAACATGAGTAACGCCTTCAGGCGCATTCGATGCACAGCCCAAGCAAGCTAGGAAGCCAGTAGTTATGAGGTTCAGCGTACTCCTTCTCATATGGGTCGCCTTGACTGCCCGCCTTCGCGGGACGTGATTGCATGCCCAGCTTCGGCGCGTCCGCCGACTTGTCCGCCGAAGTCTCAACGAAGGCGGAAGCCTCGCGCGTAGGCGGACTGACGGCTTACCGTCACCATTCTGTCCACGGTGCTATTTTCCCTATTTACTCCCACTGAGCCAAAAAGAATGAGAGTTGACGTTTGGGGTGAGACCCCAAACGTCAACATGCTTACCTTGCGGCGATGCGGTTGCTGTTCACCTAGGGGTTCCTGCCATCAAGGCCTCCAGAGGACTTCCCGTGCGGGCACCTCCTAGTCACTTCCCGCTTTGCTTTCGCTTGACGGTTGCCAGCGCCTGTCATGGCGCTGCGCGCCATGACAGGCGCACACAAAAAAGCCCCGGGGGGATGTCCCCGGGGCTCAAAAAGCGAACGACTTCTATTTAGGAACTAGAAGGCGAATTTGGCGACGAGTCGCACGATCCGCGGTGACAAAATCTCGTCGATACGGCCAAAGCTCGACGAGCTCAAGTCGACGACTTTGGAGTTCGTGGTACCCGCGTTGAGCAGGTTGAAGATCTCCGCGGCCACCGTCACCCGCGCCCGCGTGGCGAAGGTGAAGTTCTTGGCGAAACGGATGTCAACGGTGGCAAGATTGCTGAGGCGGATCTCATTGACACTATCAACCGCCAAGACTCTCTCCCGTCCCTCGAAGGCACCCAGGTCGATCCGGTGGTAGTAAGGCTGCGGATAGCCCTGGCGGGCAAAAAGATTACCCGAGAACTCGAACTCCTTCGGAAGCTGGTAGAGACCACTGATGTTGAACTGCCAGCCGGCGCTCATGTAGTAGGTCCGTCCCGAACCACTCGTCTGGCGAATCGACTGACCGCCGTCGATCATCGGCTCGTCGTCCAGACTCGAGGGGTTGGCGTAGTTGCCATAGAAGCTGTAGGGGCCAATGCTGTCTGACTGGCTGTTGTAAGTGAAGTTGCCACGCGCCATCCACTTGTTGGATAGTCGCTTGGTCATGGTGGCCTGGATCCCGTAGTACGACTTGGTGTAGTCGTCGCGGTTGGTGAGGTAGGTTCCGCCGGTCACATCGTCACGGTCGAGAACGCCGGCGTTCAAGACATAAGGAACCGATGTGTAGCCGTCGGTGGTCACGGGCGTTCCCTGGCTGTAGTCGTTACGGTTCACGCCGATGTCGGGATAGAAGTCCGTGCCCCGACCCCAACGGTAGTTGGAGTTGCGGCGCCAGGTGAAGGCGAACCCGACACCCAGATCGGGTCTGAGCTCGTGATCGACACCGATGATGCTCTCGTAGTCGATATCCGCCGACAGATCCGGGTCGATCTTGTCCACGGACTCGCCGATAGCGCCCGGGTCGGTCGGGTCGACGGCGTTAAATGCGGTGATCTCCGAAAAATCGGTCTCGGGCAGTTGGATGATCTGGTCGCCGTTGGCATCCACCCAGTTGTATTGCAGATAGGCGCGGCCGCCGAGAGGATTGTCCTGAGACGTCAAATAGGTCGGAAGCTGACCGTGGTAACGGTTGAAAGAAGCTCGGATAACCGTCTTGAAGGCCTCGTCGAGCGCATAGGTCATGCCGATGCGGGGCGAGAAGTTTTTCCAGTTGACCCCCTGTCCACCGCCGCCAAAATTGAGTCCCGGAAGAAGATCCGGAATCAAGGGGTTGCCTCCGACGGAAGCCAATTTGTTGATGCCCTTTTGGGCATCGAATCGTCCGGAAAAGGTCAAGGTCAGACGATCCCTGGTGTAGACATCGCCGATATAGAAGTGGACGTAGTCCGCTTGCACACCGCTGAAGCTGTCACGGTAGAAGCGGGCTTGACTGATGTCCGGAGCGGGGTTGATACGGGCCTGAGTCTTGTTCCCGGCGGTGGTGTTGATGGAGTCCGCTTCGGCCCTTTTCCAGCCGGCGCCGAACTTGATCTCGTGGCTTCCGCCCCATCCGGCGGCGAACCAACTGACGTCGCCCCGGAGGGTGGTCTGCGGCCGTTCGAACCTGGCGTCCACAGCGCCGCCGTCGGTCTCGGCTCTCACGAAGTCGACGATCTCGTCGACCTCGGGGGCACGGGTCGCCAAAGTAAAGCCGGTATTGAACACCGCAAACTTAATGTTACTGATGATGCTGGTGTTCCAGATTCGGTTCCACTCTCCCTTGTTGAAGCCGTGGGGCTGACCCGGAAAGGCGTTCCCCTGATCACGGAGATGCTCGTCCGAGTCCACGAGTCCTTCCGTACCCGTCGGACGTCCGACCTTGATTTTGTTGGGCAGGAAGAAAAAGTACGACACCGAGTCCTTGTCGTTGATCTGGTAGTTCCACTTGGCCGTCATGTTCTTCAGCGAGGTTTGGT
This sequence comes from uncultured Acidobacteriota bacterium, assembly GCA_963697355.1. GTDB lineage: Bacteria > Acidobacteriota > Vicinamibacteria > Marinacidobacterales > DATDRI01 > CAVONV01. The sequence goes on along the minus strand of CAVONV010000004.1, from coordinate 561,819 downwards.
CCGGACTCTGCGTCAACCGGATGATGTCGATCTGGTTTTTGCCGTAGCTGAAATATCCCCACATGTGGTCTTTCCAGATCGGGCCGCCGATGTCCACGCTGTAGTCGGTGATGTTGTCGACGTGATCCGCCTTGTCGTTACCCTGGAGCCGGGGATCGCCCACGAGCTCGGGGGGCAGGTTGGAGGATTGCATTGAATCGTCGGCCCAGTTGAAGTTGAACGAACCGTGCGGCGTGTTGCTGCCGCGCTTCGTGACCATGTTCATATGGACGCCGCCGGTGGCCGCGGTGATGTCCGATCCACCGGTCGAGATGTTGATCTCGTCGAACGTGTCGTACGTGTAGTAGCCGGGGGAGGCGCCCACGGCGTCCATGTCGGTGATGGGAACGCCGTCGATGTTCCAGGTGTTGTTGTCGGCGACGGCTCCGGCGCCCTGATAGCCGGACTGCTGGCCGCTTTCGCTACCGGCCACGTTCACGCGGTCGAGCTGAACGCCGGCCACGGTCCTCAGAAGTGCCCAGGGGTCTCGAGAGCTCGGAACCTTCTCGAGCTCATCCTTCGTGACGGTCTCCGAGGTTCCCGTCTTCTTGATGTCCACCACAGGGGTCTCAGCCGTCACGGTGATCGTCTCCTCGACGCCCGAGATGTTCATTGCGAAGTTGAGGTCGACGTTCACACCCGCCGTTAGAATGATCTCCCGAGCCTGTGTAGCAAAGCCCGAAAGCTCGACGGTGACGGTGTAGTTGCCGTGGTCCATATTCAGGAACCGGAACTTCCCCGCCTCATCGGCGACCGTCGTGCTATCACCGAATTCACCGGTAATCGTTACCACGGCTCCGGGCATGACTCCGCCCGAAGTGTCGGTCACGGTACCGTAAATGTTTCCTTTGTTCGTCTGTGCGACGACGAAAGGAGCCAGCCCCAGCACTAGAGCCAGCGTTAATCCGATCATTCGATTCATAAACATTCTCCTCGTTTAGCGTTGCTGTTATTGACCTTACACAAAACCAATGCGTGACACTTCCGTTCCTGTGCAATTTGTGGGCCAACGAAACAACTGAATATCTATATGTGTATGAAACTGCGTAAGTTGTTGCACCACATGAAATTGAACTTGAAAATCAACTTCAATTATTTGAAGTTGGGTGCAACTATCCGAAGCGCATCCGGATTCATGGATCAGAGATTCAACCGGCTGGATCTAGGTAGCGGAGTTGGAGGGATCGTCGGATTGAATTTGAACGATAACAAATTCCACTGAGCACTGAAGTGTCATCTTGCCTACAGGGCGAGAATTCAGGAATTAGGGCTCTTGAATTCTTGATCAGCCGCACATGAACGCGGAATCAACGCGAATCGAAGAATTCATTTCTTAGATTCCTGATTTCCTGATTTCTTGGATACCTTCTTATGTTTCTTCCGCTCAACAAAACGGGTTCGCTCCGGTTCGAGCGAAATCCTCAGGCGGGCATCGACCACTCTACATTGATCGGGCTCCTGAAAAGCCATGAATGGATTGAGGTCGAGCTCGAGGATTTCAGGAAAATCTTGGGCGAGCTGGGACAGCCGGGCCAACGTTTCCGTGAGTTTGTCGAAAGCGACCGGTTTTTCGCCGCGGATGCCCTTCAAGATGGGATAGCCGCGTATCGACTCCACCATGTCTTTGGCATCCAGATCGGTGACGGGGGAAATACGGAACACGACATCCTTCAATGCCTCGACATAGACTCCACCCAGCCCGAACATGACCAGGTGACCGAAATCGGGCACGAGATTGAGACCCATAATGGTCTCTCTTCCTCCTGAGACCATCTCTTGAACCGTAAAGGCCAATCCATTGGCGCTAATACCCTGCGTTCGAATCCGGACCGACATTTTCTCGTAGGCTCTCTGGATCTCTTCATCGCTCCGGATGTCCACCGCAACGCCCCCGACGTCTGACTTGTGAACGACTTCCCTCGACATCACCTTTAGAACAACGGGATAGCCGATGTCGATGGCCGCTTTTCGGACTTCCTCCACGGATTTGCACATGGCGTACCGGGCGGTGGGAATCCCGTAAGCCTTCAGGACGTCGTACACTTCGAAGTCACAGATGTATGACCGATCCTCCTGCTTGCATCGGTTGAAGACCTCTGCCACGGCCACACGATCCACCTCATACTCGACGGCCTTCCCGCGTTTCCGCTCCCTCCAACTCCCGTAGCTCACCATGGCAGAAAGTGCAGCCGCCGCCGACTCCGGAAACAAATACGCTGGGATACGATTCCGTTGGAGCTCTTCGACCCCGACCGCCACACCCTTGGCCCCCATGAAGCATCCCAGCACAGGCTTGTCGAAACGGTTGGCCACTTCAGAGATCTTTGCCGCCACCTTGGAAGGGTCGATGAAGACGGGACGAACAAAGATGACCATGGCCGCATCGACGTTCTTGTCCTGGAGGACTTGATCCAGGGCGTACTGGAAGGCGTCTTGATCGCCGCTCGCGATGAGATCCACCGGATTGTGAACACTCGCTTCCGGTGGGAGGTATTCTCGGAGCTTCTTCCTCGTCTTCTCCTCGAGATCGGTGATGTCCAAATTCAAGCCTTCGCAAGCATCGGCAGCCAATATACCGGGCCCACCCGCATTGGTGACGATAGCCACTCTATTCCCCTTCGGTATGGGCTGGTTGGCAAAGGCTATCGAAATATCGAACATCTCTTCGATAGTATCGGCGCGGATGACACCACATTGTTTGAACAAAGCATCGAACACCAGGTCCGTTTGTGCCAGAGCGCCGGTATGAGAAGAGGCGGCACGAGCGCCGGATTTCGTCCGTCCCGATTTCACCACGATGATGGGCTTCTTCTGACTCACTTCTTGAGCCAGCTTCGTAAACTTTCTCGGGTTACCGAAGCTCTCCAGATACATCATGATGACATCGATGGCAGGATCGTCTCTCCAATATTCCAATAGGTCGTTGCCGGAGATATCGGCTTTGTTGCCCACACTGGCGAACATGGCTACACCGAGGTTTAGTTGGTTGGCGAACTCCAGAATCGTTACACCAAGCGCTCCACTTTGCGAAACAAAAGCAACATTACCTCGCATGGGAACGGTGGACGCAAAGGTCGCATCCAGCCGGACATCCGGTTCCGTATTGATCACACCCATGCAGTTCGGTCCGACCAACCGCATGCCGTGCTTCTTGATGACCTCGACGATTTTTCTCTCCAGCTTGGCTCCTTCCTCGCCTATCTCCTTGAAGCCCGCCGTGATCACGACGATGCCCTTGACCCCTTTTTGAGCGCACTCCTCCACCACAGAAAGAACGAATTTCGCCGGAACGACGATCACCACCAGATCGACAGGCTCCGGTAGAGCCGTAACACTTGGGTAGGCCTTGACGGAATGAACGAAGTCCGCCTTCGGATTGATGGGATAAATGGGTCCGTTGAAATCAATATCCAGCAGCTTGTCGAAGATCTCCCGACCCACAGCGCCCTTCTTCGTCGATGCGCCGACGATGGCAACCGACTTGGGTCGAAAAATGGCATCTAGCGATGAGTTCATCTATGCTCGTCTCCTGAATCAGACTCCAATACCAACAGACAGGCTAAGCAGGCCGGCCCACCGGCATGAGGCAAAGCGGTACCTGGTATTTGGGCAGGCGGAGCATACGGCGCACTTCATCTTCATCGATGGCCCCCACGACCACCGACCCCAGGTTCAAAGCGACCGCCTGCAACGAAGCACTCTGTACGGCATGCCCAACTTCCATGTGAACGTAAAGTCTACCGCGCTCACCATAGGTTCTCGTCGTACGGCCGTACACGGCGGACCACGCCAAAATGACGGAGGCATCGGAGATCCATTCCTGTTCCGCCGTCGCAGCCATCGGTTCTCTCAAATCCTTGTTGGTCACCTGTGTAAGGGCGTGTCCTCGCGGATGATACTTGTAGGCGCCTACATCCAAACCTCGCACCTGACCTACAACGAGATAAGTCGCCAAAGGGTAAAGGGCACCTGCCGAGGGCACGGCCCGCCCACCGTCCCCCGCCGTCACGCCTTGTGCCGCCCAAAGAAGCTGAGAAACCTCCCGAAGTCTCAAGGTCGCATCGACAAAGTCCCGAATAGAGCGTCTCTTCTTGATGGTCTCAGCGACAGAGATCTCCCCTCTCAATTTAGGCCTGGGCAAGCTGATCGATCCAGCGGAACGTACCATAACTCTTATCTTCCTTCTTAGGAGCAGAAATATTACTTGTCATTATAAGAGATCCAACGAGACAGTGCTGAAATCAGAGTTGGGGTCAGGCCTGGGGGAGTTTTCCACAGTTTCCGAACGCCCCGGGGCCTGACCTCACAGCGTTCGGAAATGTTGACGATGTCAACACGAGATGGCGGAACTTGATATATGATCTAGATGTGATTTCGGAATTCTGGAGGCATACTAGCTAGAACCATGAAACGAGCCTTTTTCAATGCAGTTCCTTATCTTTGCCTGGTGAGCGTTATCCTGGCGTTGTATATGGCCTTTGTCTACGCCCCCACGGAAAAGACTATGGGCGATGTCCAGCGCATCTTCTACTTCCACGTTGCCTCATGGTGGATCGCGTTTCTCGCCTTTGGGGTGGTATTCGGCGGGAGTGTCGCCTACCTCGTCACTCGCGACAGGATCTACGACCAGACGGCGCTGGCCTCGGCAGAAATCGGCGTCCTCTTCACCACCATAGGGCTCATCACCGGCCCCCTGTGGGCGAAACCGGCGTGGGGAATTTACTGGACCTGGGATGCCAGACTGACCACGGCACTGGTTTTGTGGTTGATATACGTGGGCTACCTGATGCTCCGGCGCTACATTCCTGATGACACCAAAAGAGCGAACTTGGCCGCCGTAGCAGGCATCATCGGTTTCGTTGATGTTCCTATCGTCCACTTCTCCATCCGATGGTGGCGCACGCAACACCCTCAACCCGTCATCATGGGTGGACCGGGCTCAGGGCTTCACCCTCAAATGTTTCACGCTTTGATGGTAAGTTTGTTGGCGTTTCTTTTCCTTTACCTCTGGATGCTCGACAGGCGTCTTTCCATTGAACGGGCTCAAGAGGATATTGAACATCTACACAAAGAGCTCGAGGCAATATGACCTATCTGTTTCTTTCCTATACCATCATATGGGTGGCTCTCTTCGTCTACATGCTCCGCCTCGCGGGCAAACAGAAGAAGCTGCAGCGAGAAATCGACACCCTCCAACGTCTGCTCGAAGACAAGAAGTAGACCGCAGGTCCCAATGGCCGCGCGATTCCTGTGGACAATCGTCATGTCCGCGCTGGCGTTCAGTAGCGGTCGCTCGGCTCCCGAGCCTGCCCGCCTCGTCAGCGCCCAAGAAATCAAAGAGCTCATTGCTGTTCATAAGGGCAAGGTCGTTCTGCTAAACTTCTGGGCGACCTGGTGTCCACCATGTCTCGTGGAGTTTCCGGAAATCGTGGCTCTAGAGAAAACCTATCGAGATCAAGGATTTGTGGTCATTTCGGTTTCGGCGGATCCGCCCGACCGGGTCGAGACCGATCTCATCCCCTTCCTCCAAAAGGAGAATCCGGGATTTCCCGTTTACGTTAGGAAGCGCGAGGATCCGGAGAAGTTCACTCGAGCCATCGACCCTCACTGGACAGGAAAGATCCCTGCCACGTTCTTTTTCGACCGCACGGGAAAACCTTCCGTGAGACGCTATTCGCCCATGACTCGAGACGAGATCGTGAAGATCTCGGAGTATCTTCTCGGGGAGCAATGAGAGCGACCGTCATAAAGACAGCGGCCAGTCTTCTCGGGCTTCTTCTCATTACCGAAGGGCTCATTTGTTTGGCTGCGTATGTTGGTGGGCCCATCGACTTCGACGTCGGCCCTTCAACCGGCGACTATCTCGACGGCTTCACCGAAAGTGAGGAACGACCTCCCGTCAGCTTTCGTTGGACCGGAACGCGAGCCACTATCGATCTGCCTTTCATCGCGTCCCCCTCGGGCTCGGACCAAGGCCGCCTGCACCTCCGTTACGCTCGCTTCCTCGACGAACACGCCCGAGTTCGTGTTTATCTCTCCGGGCACCAGGTGGCATCGTTTAGTGCACGCCCGGGACGATTCCGTACTCATTCCATCCCCTTCCGCTACAAGGGGGGACCGCTCCGACTCGAGTTCGTGACAGAGGATCCCAGCCCCTCCCATCTCGGCATAGCTATGGACTGGGTGCGGCTCGAACGCCTCCCCTCGCCTCGTCCAATCTCGAACTTTGCACCCCGCATGCTGGTCTGCGGTGGTTTTCTCCTGGGATTGCTGGCGGGATTTAGTGTCGCCGGGTCTTTCTATGTTGGACTCAGTTTGGGATTCATCCAGGCAATGGCTTTCGCCTTCGATCCATTTGGACTGGCACATGTGAGCTCGAAGATCGTCCTCCCGGGTCTGCTGCTTGCCGCAATCGTTGCCGTTGGCGGCCGAACACGCCGGGCATCGAAATGGATCGCCTTGTTCTTCCTCATCAGTTTCCTCATCAAAGGAACGGGGATCTTTCACCCGAGCTATTTTTATCCCGACGTTCGGAACCACCGCCGATACGTCTACGCATTTGCCCAAGCCGAAGGAACGATTCCGGAACGAGGAGTCGCAGCCCAGATGCAAGTCCGGACCGCCTACCCTCGTCGTGTTGCAGGCCGCGACTACGCCTTTCCATATTCCCCTTTGTTCTTCATTCCCTTTACATGGCTCGCGACCGACCCCCATTTGGTGGAAGACGCCCTCAAGTACGCGGCGCTGGCCGCCGCCGCCGCGGAAGTCGTTGCGGTGTACGTATTGGCCGCCCTGACCTTAGGAAGGGCACCTGCCGTGGCTGCTTCACTGCTCGCTGTTTTCCTACCTCCCATGTATAGCCGTCTGTTCCTCGCGATGTGGCCGACGATTGTCGGTCATCTTCTCGATGTTTTCGCGATCTGCGCTGCAGCGGGATTGGCCGCCCACCCATCGAGCCTCCGCCGATTGGCAGGTTTCGGAGCGGCCACCTTCGCTTCGTTCCTGACCTACATCTCGAGCCTCTTCAACTTGACGAGCTTCATCGGCTTTTTCGCATTGCTCCAGCGAAAACTGACCTGGCGCGTTCTGGCGATCGGGGCGGGAGCCGGTCTCGCCACCGTACTCCTTCTCTACTCCTCGTTCACGGCCACGTTGCTCAACGAGATCCTTCCGAACCTATCGAGCGTTTCCAGCGGTGATGCGGAAACACCTCCGTTGGTCGGCACCCTCATGGCTTTCGACCGCTTGCGCCACTTCTATGGACTGGGCGTCCTCGCCTTAGCGGGGGCCGGAATCGTCCTGGCCAGGAGGAGTTGCCTTCCTGGCGGATTTCGGACGCTTCTCGCCTACGGGTTGAGCTTTCTTTTTCTTGTAGCTCTGCGCGGTCTGGCTGGAGGGCTTTTCAAGGACCTCAAGGAGATCGTCTACGTAGGACCCTGGATAGCTGTGACGGCTGGGGCGAGCGTTGCGTCTCTCGCGAATCGCGGGCGATCAGAACGGATCGGCGCTGCATTGATTGTGTGCGGCTTGGTCATCTACTGGAGTGGCAAATATGGAGAGTATTTCGCTGCTTATGCCTCATTGGCAGGCCTCGACAAGCTCGACTGATAGTTGAGGGATTCCCGCACGAGATACAAAGGTCTCTCGCGGACCTCATCCGCGATGATAGCGACGTATTGTCCGACCACCCAGAGACCGATAAGCTGCACGCCGCCAAGAAAGAACAACCCGCTGGCGAGGGCCGAGGCGCCGAGCACCAAGGCAATAGCGGAACCGATACACACGACGGTTCCCGCAACGCCGAGTAGCCATACCGGTGCCCGGCTAAAAGAGTAAGCAGCCGTCGTGGCCAAGCGGATCATTTCGAAGGGTCGGTACTTGCTCTCTCCGCTGGAACGGGCGGGGCGGTCGAAAAACACTTCGCTCTGTCGGAAGCCCACCCAAGAGACCAATCCTCTCAAGAAGCGACTTCTCTCCCGAATACTACAGAGCGCGTCAGCCGCTTTGCGGGAGAGCAGTCGGAAGTCGCCCGTATCAGCCGGGATATCTACAAGGGCAATACTCCTCAATAGTCGATAAAAGACGAAGGCCGTCCCCCGCTTGAACGCCGACTCGCCCGGCCGGGTCTTCCTCCGGGCGCAGACGACATCGAATCCCTCTTTCCAGCGACCAACCAGTTCGGGGATGACTTCCGGTGGGTCCTGGAGATCGGAATCCATCAAAACGACGGCGTCGCCGCGCGCATGATCGAGCCCGGCACTAAGCGCGAGCTGGTGCCCGAAGTTGCGGCTCAAGAGGATGACGATCACTCGCGGATCTGACCCGGCCAAATCCCGGAGCAGCTCTGCCGACCGGTCCGAGCTCCCATCGTCGACATAGACGATCTCATAGGGCAACGCGAGCTCTTGGAGCACGACGCCGAGACGCCGATGGAGCCCCGGGATATTAGACTCTTCGTTGAATATGGGAGCGACAATACTGAGCTCGGGTGGTTGTGTCATTCGGTCGTTCCGATCCGCGATATTGTATCTCGGCTGCACCTCCAATAACGAGTGTCCGGTCGCCCATCCTTTTCCTTGCCGGACCGAGCCAACCGCCCTAAAATACGCGGATTGTGAATGGAAAACTAGAAGGAAAAGCAGCGCTAATCACTGGATCCAGTAGAGGTATCGGCAAAGGCATCGCAAGAGTCTTCTTGCAGGAAGGGGCTCGCGTTTTCCTTTCCGGTCGAACGGAAGCTCGTCTGGCGGAAACGGCGGAGGAGCTTGCCAGAATCGGCCCCGAAGTCGGCTACCTTGCCGCCGACATAGGGAATCCCGGCGATGCAGAGAAACTCGCAGAAGCGGCCCTCACTCGATTCCCCGATCTTGGTGTCCTGATCAACAATGCGAGCATCCTAGGTAAACGGGCCCCCATCCAGGAAGTGGAACCTCAAACATGGGACGAGGTCATCCGCATCAATACGTCGAGCCTCTTCTACGTCACTCGGCCTCTCATCCCCGCCATCATCAAACGTGGCGAGGGATCCGTCATCAATGTCAGCTCCGGCGTGGGACGCAAGGGCAAGCCAAATTGGGGACCCTACGCGGTCTCGAAGTTTGGCGTGGAAGGCTTCACCCAAGTGCTGGCCGAAGAGCTCCGGCCCTACGGCATTCGTGTGAACAGCGTCAATCCCGCAGGAACCCGTACCGAGATGCGTGCTTTAGCCTACCCGGATGAAGACCCACTCACCCTTCCCACGCCCGAAGATATCGCCCCCGTATTCGTGTATCTCGCTTCGGATGAATCAAAAGACATGACAGGCCTGGCCTACGAGGCGAGAGACTACATCAAGGGCCGCTCGTGAGGACGCGAGCGTCCACAGAAGAAATAAAGAACTCAGGAAATCGAGAAACCAAGAAGCGTGACAACCTGAGCTCAGAGTGCGGAATCAATGGACCTCAAAAGTCCTGAGTTCTCGATTTCAGGCCTTCCGGTGCAAGGCTTTGACAACGGCCGCGGGTAGCTGTAGGATGCCGCTCTTCAACCCCCCAAGCGGCATGGATGTTGGTGATGGAAGAAACACTTTACGCACGCCCCGGTCGACTTCACTACTTCGTACGCGAAGTCTTCAAACGACTGCGGATCCCGCCCAAAGATGCCACCAAAATCGCCGATATGATGGTGGCGGCCGACTTGGCAGGCGTAGAAAGTGAGGGTGTAGCACGACTCCCCTACCATGCGGAGCGCCTATCGGCCGGACTCGTCAACCCGACCCCCAATATCAAGGTGGTCCATCAATCGATCGCCGCGGCCACGGTCGACGGTGACAACGGACCAGGACCTGTCGTCGCGACGGCTGCCATGGAGCTGGCACTCAACAAGGCAAACAAGCACGGCGTTGCCCTCATTGCGGTCCGCCACAGCAACGATTTCGGCATGGCCGGCTACTACGCCCGAAAGGCACTCGAACAGCACATGATCGGGGTTGCCATGAGCAATGGATCTCCGATGGTGGTTCCATTGGGCGGACAAGAGGCGATGTTGGGAACCAACCCTCTCGCGGTTGCCATCCCAGCCGCAGAGAACAAGAGCCCCTTCGTTTTGGATATGTCAACGAGTGTCGTCTCCCGTTCAAAGATCGAGGACGCCCAGAAAAGGAAAGAAACCATCCCCGAAGGCTGGGCACTCGACGCTCAAGGCCGGCCCACGACGGATCCTAGAGAGGCGCTCGAGGCCCTACGATTCCTGCCATTGGGTAGCCGACCTGAGACCGCAGCCCACAAGGGCTTTGGACTGGGGCTTGCGATAGACATTCTTTGTGGCGTGCTGTCCGGAGGCCACTTCGGGCAGGAGCTCTCCGGCGCGGAGGGTCCCCGACCGGGCGTGGCCAAAAACGGGCATGTGCTCGCCGCGATCAAGATCGGCGCCTATGGCCCGTGGGTGGAATTTCGAAATCGGATCGACGTTCTTCTCCGCAAAATTACCGCTCGCGGAGGCTCCAAAGACTCACCGACGGTCTACTACCCGGGAGAGCCGGAGTGGGAGATGGAGCAAGAAAGGCGGGCCACCGGCATCCCCATCCCACCGGATGTATGTACCCGCCTCGTAGGCATTACGAGGCACTTGGACCTCAACGACGCGTGGGAGCACCTCTTGGAGGGAAAGAAGTAGGCGGTTACAACTAGACAGTTACCAGTGAACAGTTACCAGTAATCAGTGAAGAGTGAACAGTAAACGGGTAGACAGTAAAGAGTAAATCAAAGAGTGACCAGTTACCAGTAGGAGCAGATTCTGACTAGTCGTCTCGGTCATGCGAGGAGCTTCAGGGATCTTGTTGTCTACCAACGTGCACGTACGGTCGCCCAGAAGATCTTCGAAGTCGCATGCTGAATTCCATGGCCGACAAAGCTCATTTGTTTTGTGGAGAGCTCATCTCTCAAGCGAAAGAGAACTCGGTCGAATACTTCACTATTGACGGTGAGGATTCATAAGACTCCAGCTCTATTCACCGTTTACTGCGTACTCTTCACTGATCACTGGGTACTGGTCACTGGTGACTATTCACTGGTGACACTTACTGGTCACCCGCCTTCGCCTATTGCGTCACCCTGTTGGCTTCGGCGGGTCCGCCCCAAGCTATCCGTGGGCGGACTGGCCTCTGTCTTCTTCTTAACTGGCCACTGATTACTGGTCACTGGTCACTAACACTGTGTCCTTAACGTACTTCGCAATCGCCTCGTGTGAGGCGAACCAGACCCCTGAATGAGAGCGAATGTACCGGACCAGTTTCTCCAACATTCGAATGCGAGACCGATGGCCGATGATGTGAGGATGCATCGTGAGAACGAAGAGCCCACCTTCTTCATAAGCTCCATCGAACTCTGCGGCCCAAATCTCGAAGACATCATTGGGCTGGATGTGGGGTCGGATGCCCGCAAATCGGCTCATCCCAAAATAGGGATAGTCATCTAAGATCCACTCAACAGGAAGCTCCACGACTCCCGAAGGCTTTCCTTCCTCCAGCACCTCATAGGGAGCGTCGTCTGCCATGAGACTGCTGTCGTAGAGCAACCCAAGCTCCTTGATCAGCGTGAGTGTGTTCGGGCTGTAGTCCCAAGAGGGAGTCCGAATACCTACCGGCTTCTTCCCCGATATCTCGGTCAGCGTATCCAGAGCCTTCTGCATCAAGACTCGCTCGTCACTCAGTTCGAGTTGAGAGTTCCGCTCGTGGATCCAGCCGTGGATGCCGATCTCGTGACCTTTGGCGGCAATTTGTTTGACGTCTTCAGGATAGAGCAGGGCAGTCACGGCAGGAATGAAGAACGATGCCGACACCCCATAGCGATCGAGCAAATCCAGTATACGAGGAACACCGACTCGGGCTCCATATTGACCTTGAGAAAGCAGCGATGGAGAGGTTTGCCCGTCGCGCAGTGAGACGGTCTCTGTGTCGAAGTCGAAGGAAAGCGCCACCGCGACCTTGGCTCCATCGGGCCAAGCATCAGGCTTCAAGCTTCGGCCGGCGCGCACTTGTTCCACAACCGTCCGCCAGCGGGAATCCGGCCATTTCCATGACGGCTCTTCTTGGGGCTCGGTTTGAGCCATTATCTGGAATGAGCACAGTGAGGCTGCAACCAGCAGCAAAACCACTATCGATTTCATGTCGACCTCCTCTAGAAGGATGCCTACTCGGCAACGTTCAACGTTTCGAGCATCTCGCGTAGCCTATCGGGGATTCGAACAGGTCTGAAGGTGGAACGAGAAACGGTGACGATCACGAAGGTCCCATCCGCCAAGCACCGATTCTCCGGCTCGGCAAAGATCTCAAAGGCCAGAGTGAAGCTCGTCGCCCCCAGTCGTCCGCGACGGACCTCGAGATCAAGCAAATCGTCAAGTCGAGCCGGCGCATGGTAGTCGCAGTGAATAGAGGCCCTCGGCATGCAGATTCCGAACCTCTCGAGCATCTCACCATATTCGATGCCGTGGCTCCTGACCCATTCCGCCTCCGCCGCTTCGAAGTAATTTATGAAATGAGCGAAGTAGACGACTCCGGCAAGCTCGACTTCCGGCCAACTTACCCGGTGCTGATGTGTAAATCGTCCCATTGTGAACAGCCAACACTATGCGGACCGCGAAAAAGTGTCAAGAACCAGGAAGAGTGCCATCCTCCCCGCAAGGAAATGAATTCGGTGTATTCTCTAAGACGACAAGGGGAAATGACATGCGAGTTCTTGCAGGCGACATTGGAGGCACGAAAACGCTACTCGCCCTTGCAGATGTGGAAGGTCGTCACGTTAACTGCATCACAGAAAAGCGGTTTCCGAGTAGCGAGTATCGAGACCTGACTTCAATGGTGAAGGAGTTTCTCGCAAGCGGCGACGCCGTACCGACCCACGCTTGCTTCGGCGTTGCGGGTCCCGTGGTGCGCGGGCGTTCGGAGGTCACCAAGCTCCCGTGGGTATTGACGGAGACCGAAATCCAGCACAACTTGGGGTTTTCTCGTGTGCGCCTCATCAACGATTTCACGGCCGTGGCCTACGGTATCGAGGCTCTCGCCCCCCCGGACGTGGAAGTCTTGAACCCCGCGAAACCGGATCCCTGCGGGAACATCGTCATCATAGGTGCCGGCACCGGACTTGGAGAAGCCATCGTGGTTCAAACGCCCAAACAGCATATTATTGTTGCGAGCGAGGGCGGGCATGCCGATTTCGCGGCAAAAAACGAAATCGAGATCGAGTTTCTAAAATGGATGAGCGCCAAGTATGGCCGTGTGTCAAATGACCGAGTGGTGTCCGGTCCCGGCATCGGTGACATCTATCGCTTCCTTCGAGACAGCGGCAGGGAAAAGGAAACGGTGGAGCTCCGCCAAGCCATCGATGACGCCGGGGACCCAGCTCCAATCCTCCAGCAGTTCGCTGACGAAAAGGGCGATCCCCTTTCAAATGCCACACTCGATTTCTTCGTATCGTGCTACGGGGCCGAGGCCGGCAACCTCGCTTTGACGGCCGTGGCAACGGGCGGCGTCTACGTCGCGGGAGGAATTGCACCCCGCATCATCGATCGGCTGAAGAACGGTCTGTTCCAATCTTCTTTCAAAAGCAAAGGCCGGCAATCTGCCCTTCTAGAGTCCATTCCCGTGTTCGTTGTCATGAATCCCAAGGTCGGGTTACTCGGCGCCGCCCTGGCTTCCCTAGCAGATGAGTAAAGGGTCGGCAACCCAGTTGGGCCACCGACCCTTGCCTTCTACTGAATTCTCGAGTTCTGAGTTCTATATTCCTAATTCGATTTCATGGTCTTCTGCCACTCCTCGATCTGTTTCGCGGCGATCTCTCTTCCCCCCAAACCGAAAGCCAAAGCAATCGCCACCGCGATGGACCCAATGAGCAGGCCAAAAGCGAGCTCTATGATCTCGTTGGCTAGACCCATCTGCCGGAGGGCAACGGCGCCCGACAGAACAATGATGGATATCCGAGCCGCCATGGCCAAGAGACTCGCTTGCTGGGCGCTACTGGAGTGAATCGTATCTGCGGCCAGATTGGCGAGAAACAAACCCACACCGAAGACAATCAAACCCAGGATGACCTGGCCCGCGAATCCCACGAAGTTGGAGAGCAGCGTGGACAGGTTCGCGAAACCGAGGAGTCCCGCGGCTTCGATGGAAGCAAACAGCATGATGGCGACCAGGATCAACGTCCCGACGACGCCCGACGGTGAACGGTCACCTTCCGTTGCAGCCTTGGACAGTCCCAGCCGAACGAGAACGCTGTTGAAGCCCCCACCGGCAAGTAGGTTCGCGACCAGCCCAGAGACCAACCGGCCAACCACGTAGGCCAGCCCCAACAGCAGCCCGGCGGCAAAAATGGAGGGGATGGCATCCAGCACGCTACCCAACATCTCACTGGCGGGTCGGGTGATCGCCTCGAGCGCCAACGCGTTCAAAGAAGAGATCAAGACCGGTATGAGGATGAACACATACACAATCAAGCCCAGGAGACCCGACAGGCGCTTCGTTCCAAGAGCGGGAGCCAATCCTACTCTTTCACCAAGCTGGTCTATCCCGACCGCCGCCAAGAGATTGGTCACGATGCGCTGCACGATCCGGGCGATAAACCAGCCGACTGCCAGAATGACCACGGCCGCCAAAATGTTCGGCAAGAACTGCAGGATCCGGTCGATGAGTCCCTGGACCGGCTCGAGAAGCCCTTCGAGCTCCAGCGTCCCCAAGATGTTCGGCAAGAAGAGCAAGAAGACCAACCAGTAGACGGCATCGGCGAGAGTTCTGCTGAGAGCCGGTTTCTTATCTTCTTCGATGCCTGCTTGCCCGCCGACCTTTTCATCGAGCTTGGCAAAGTCCAGCGCTCCTCGGACAATCCGACGCAGAACCGTTGCCATGAGCCAGGCCAACCCCAACAAAATGGCCGCTCCGGCAACCTGTGGGAGATAAGCAAAAACCTTGTTCAGCAAGTTCGTGAGGGGCTCACTCACGACCGTTAGATTCAAGATGTTGAAAAAAGCGACGAGAACGAATAGAAGAAGGGTGTAGTAAACCACCTTGCCAACCCAACGCTCGACATCGAAACCTTCGCCCTTTTCTTCTCCCAGAGCCCATTTCGCCAGCCGATTGTCGATGGTCGTTCTTCGAAGCGACCCTCGAACGACCGAAGCCACGGCCAAGGCCACCAACCATCCCAAAACCAAGACGATCAACGCCTGGGCGATTTGAACTATCTGTGGACCCAAGAGCGCACTGATATGCGCGCTTGCTTGATCAATGAAACCTTGCATCACTCCCCCTCCCTGATAAAACAACTCGTTTTGTTCGGACAAAATTAGAGTCGATTCGAATTCTCGGCTGATTGAACCATTTACACGGCGAAGCGGACCGCCTTGGCAAGACTAAGGGCAGCGTGCAAGTTGGGATCCGCCTTCCGCGCCGGTGAGATATTACCCTGCGTCTGAAGTTATATTACGGTAACGTCTACAATTCAAATGTTGTTGGAGCAGACCCTCAGGTCACGTTAACTTCAGCGTCCGCCAAGTGCCTCTCGAAGGCCTTCGTCTCGAGGATCTTGTCGATTTCTCTAATGGTGAGCTCCAGCTCTTCGTCTTTGGTGTAGAAATGGGGCGAAAAACGGATTCCGGCGCCCGGGCGAAAATCGACGAGGAAATCGCGTGCGATGAGCTCTTTCGAGACTTCATATGCATGGGGAACGTCGATGGATACGGTCCCGCCACGTTTTTCGGGGTCCCTCGACGTATTGACCCTGTAGCCGCGCTCCGTCCCAAGCTCGATGAGGCGCGCCGTTTGCCGAAGAGACTTCTCTCGAATCTTCTGAACTCCTACCTCCGAGACGATTCGACAACCAGGCTCCACCGCGTAAAGCGCCGGTATGCCGGGAGTCCCGTTCAGAAAACGATACACATCATCGCGGTAACGCATGGAGCCGACTTCGAAGGAAAAAGGCTCTTCATGAGCCATCCATCCCGTAAGCTTGGGCTCGAGCTTCGCGGCAAGATCCGGCCGAACGTAGAGATAACCGCCACCTGGTCCACCGCACAACCACTTGAGAACCCCTCCAATGGCAAAGTCCACTTCCCAACCCTTGACGTCGATGGGAAAAATGCCCGCGGACTGGTAGATATCCAAAACGACATAGGCCCCCATTCGGTGGGAATGCTCGACGATCGCACGGGCGTCTTGGACATAGGCGCTACGGAAAAGGACGTGACTGATGGGCACAAGGAGTGTCCGCTCATCGATGGCCTCCAGGAGTTTTTCCGTAGGAACACCGATACCGTCCTCGGAACGAACCATGACGATCTCGGCGCCCCGACTTTTCTGCGCTTCATACAGGTAGGTCACGGAAGGAAAGTTCAACTCGGTATAGACCACACGGTTGCGCGGTGACTCGAACTCGAAGCAGGAGGCGACAATGGCTTGGGCAAGGGTCACGTTCTGGTGCATGGTCACTTCGCCGGAGCCGGCACCGATGATCGGAGCAATGTGATCACCCACCGTACCCGGCATCTCCCACCACGCCTCCTCCCAAGCCCGCACGCCACGGGTAGCCCACGTCTCCGCATATTCCTTCATCCGGTCATAGACTTGTCGCGGCATGGCCCCCAGAGAATTGCTGATCATATAGACCGTGTTGTCCAAAATCGGGAACTCGGAACGCCACTGGATCAAATCGTCTTGCATGGTGACTCCTAGCAATCAAGAGTTTGATTGTCAGACAAGTACGAGGATTATACGCACAACCCGGGAGACCGGCAAGAATCGAAGGGCTCGTCTCCTTCCCATTTCCCGTAAAGGGAGCGCGATTGGCTCGTCTTCTAGGCTTCTCCCCGATGAGACTCGGATTTTACGATGAAGGTATCTCTTGCTGCGAAAGGGCTCTCGAGGAAAGACCGGAAGACTCGAAGATCGAACTCGCCTTGAAACGAGCGAGACGATTCGTCGAATCCACTCAGAAACCACAGGCGAATCATCGACGATACCGGCCCCGCACTCGCTCGAGCCCTCGTCCCTTCGACAGCATCGACAGCAGGCGCGGCTTGAATACTCACCGCACGTTTGATACCTTATTTTCCCCAGCCTAAATATGCAGTTTCTGCCGTGCTCTACAACCGCGTATCGCTGCAATATGCCGACGGAGTAATTGAGTCAAGTGGAAGAAGCCCCGGCGCAATTCGATTTAGAGGTCGTTGAAGGGGAGGCTGTCTATCGGCTGCTTGATAAGTCCCAGTTCATAACTTCCTGGGCAGGCTTGGGCCAAACCGACCCGAAATGGTCGGTCATTCAAGAACCCCCATTTGCCACGACCTGGTACCGCCAGTACAGCAACCAATACACTCCCGTTCTTTGCCTGGCACATGACCAAACGGGGTCAATTGTCGGAATCATGCCACTCGCCGTCCATCAACATAGCGGACAAATCACGCATGCGGGCGTCCACCAGGCCGAGTACCATGGCTGGATCTGCAGACCGGCTCTGGAACAAGAGTTTCCTATCGCATGTCTTCTGGAAATAGCCCGCAAGTACGAGCCCTCGACATGGACATGGAATTGGCTTCCGCCTGGTGCAGGGACGGATTGGCTCTCCTCTCCCCGGCTGAAGAAAGCGGGCATTCACTTAGACATCGTTTCACAGGATTCTCCTGTCCATCATCTTGGCAACGAGAAGAAACTTGCTAAGATCCTCAAAAACAAATCGATCAAGGCCAAAATGAACCGCTACATAAAAAGGCGAGACCTCTACCTGGAACAGGTCACAGAGAAAGCGCGAGCTGCGGAGCTCATGCCTTTCATCGCCGAGCAATGTGATTTCAGGCAGGAGGCCATCAAGAATTCGACACCCTTCGCCTACGATCCCAACAAAGCGCCCTTTCACATCAACCGTATGGAATATCCCAATTCGAATCACTTCACGGTACTGTGGTCGGATGATAAGCCCCTAGCTTTTCACATCGGATCAACCGACGGGCGGCGTGTGATTTTGGGCCTGCTGACCTTCGATCCCTCGGAGGGAAAAAACTCTCCAGGGACCTTGCTACTCATTAAACTACTCCAGAAGTTGAAGGAGGATGGTTACGAGACATTCGACCTATCCGCAGGTGGAGAAGAGTTCAAAGAGCGTTTGGCCAATGAACACCAAACGGTATACGCTCCGACATTCTACTTCTCTAGGAAAGCCATGGTGACAACCGTTGCTCGGGTCAGGTCCAAAAGGTTTATCAAACGCTCTTTGCTGAAGTTCGACACGAACGAGACCACGTTGAACAGAATCAAGAATGTCGCGACGGACTACAAGGAAGCTTTCAGGACAGGTAACTTAGGCGACATCATCTATCGCCTCGCCAAATCAGTTTACGAAAACAAAGTTGTTACCATCTTCAAACTAGATAGCATCGAGCCCGACGACCTGCCGGAAAAAGGTCCTGAGATACGAGTCCAGCGATACCAGGACTTGATGAAGGACGTGAAACACGACAGAGATTTCTCTCGAAAAAGGGTATTCGGTACCGCTCTCGACCGATTCGCTGACGGTGAGGTTCTTTACTCCATGGCCGTCGACGATACACTCGCCATCTACGGATGGAGGTTACTGGCGGCTCCAGAAAGAGGGAAACAGCCGTTGGTCGCCGATTTCGAGCTTCCTAGTGGAAGCGTGTTGCTTCACGGATTCTACACTTCGCCCGGCTGCGATGAGAGCATACTATTCACGAAGTGTTTGGGACGAATGGTTGACGACAGTCTTCGGGCGGGCGTTGAGAACATCTATCTCCTGCTAGAAAAAAACCACACCCCTCTGCATGATGTCGTCGCGAAAATGGGCTTCACTCTGGTGGTCAGGCGGCAGAAGAAACGCATTCTTTGGTGGTCCAGATTGAAACCCTCGGCAGGACCGCGGTAGCAAGCACAGAAATCAAAGTCCAATATACACAACTGCCGCATAATCTGAGACAATGAGTCAAAGGAGAAAACGCGAGACCGCGTATTGTGAGTGAAGTGTACCTTCATCATTTTCACCTCAGAGACAAACCTTTCAAACTCGCATACGACCCGGCCTACTATTTCTCCGCCGCCCAGCAAGTTCCGTTGAACGAGATGTGCTACTCCATCGAAGAACGGCAGGGTCTTGCCATGCTCATCGGTGAGCCTGGAACGGGAAAAACGACACTTCTGAGACGGCTTCTCAAGAGCTTCAGTACGCAACTGCGCGGTGTCTTTGTGACTGACCCGTCTGTCATAGGGAAGTCTCTTCTTCGCCAGTTGGCCTTGGAACTTCGCGTGACCCTGAAGAGAACGGGCCGTGTGAGTTTCGAACCCCTCAAGGAATACCTCGTTGGCTTGACGGGTGAGACCTTGGTGCTCATTGTTGATGAGGCACAGGGACTCACACCATATCAGCTGGATGAGATTCACCATTTGACGAACCTGGAGTTACCCGGAACAAAACTGCTAGAGATCATCCTTTCCGGTCAACCTTCTCTGGAGAAACGGTTAGAGGTTCCGCAGTTCGCGGCACTTCGCCAGCGCGTAGCTGTTCGGTGCAGAATGGGAGCTTTGAACCTCCAGCATACTCGGGCCTATATCGAGCACCGACTGAGGATCGCGGGGGCAAAAGACACTTCGCTGTTCACGCCTGACGCTATCCGGATCATCTTTCATCGTTCGCGTGGTATCCCCCGCCTGATCAACATCATTTGTGACCGCTCACTCGTCGTTTGTTATCTGGAGGACGGCAAGCTCGTCGACGAAAGCGTTGCTCGGGACGCGGTGGCAGACCTACGATTGGATGGGCAAGAATCGAGTCTTCCTGGGCCCGCGCAAACCCTCGAAGAGGGCATGCCAATGCGGTTGACCTCACGTATCGAAGCTATTGAAGTAAAACTGGATCGCGTCATAGAGTTACTAACTCAAAACGGCAAACCCGCCCAGTACCAAACGAGCCCTGGCAGGAAAAGCGATAGGGACACGGCCCCGTCTCCGTCCTCAGGGAAAAAAGGCAAAGCCAAAGCCTAGGCTTCTCGGTTCGATTTCATTTCCAAGAAGCCAACGGTGACGCGTTTTCTGGCCAGACGACTAAAAGTGTGGTTCTTCTCGACGATCAAGGAGGCAGGTGTCTCAGTAGGGCTGCTACCGGGCGCCTTTCCCGAAAAGTATGACTTTCACAGTGTCCAAAACAATGACCAGATCGAGCCAGAAGCCCATGTTCTTGATGTAGTACATGTCATAACGCAGTTTGGTCTCGGCATCTTCTATAGAAGAACCATAACCGAAACGCACTTGAGCCCAACCCGTTATACCCGGCTTGACACTGTGCCGTTCGTCGTAATAGGGAATATGCTCCCGTAGCTTCTCGACAAAAAAAGGTCGCTCCGGTCGGGGACCCACGAAGCTCATGTCCCCTTTTAGCACGTTGAACAACTGCGGCAATTCATCCATCCGACTCGAGCGGAGGAATCTACCCGCCCAAGTAATTCTAGGGTCACCTTTGGTGGCCGTCCAAACGGCTCCCGTAGACTTCTCGGCATTCGGTTTCATGGTGCGCAGCTTGTACAATTCGAACACTCGGCCCTTTTGCCCGACACGCTCCTGGCGATAAAGAATAGGGAATCCCCCCTCGAGCAAGATGAGTAACGCAGCCAACACCAGTACGGGCAACGAGACAATGATTGCCAGAAGGGCCAAGACGAACTCGAGAAACCTCCTAGTGCTGTGGAAAAGGCGGATTCTCTTGAAGCCCGGTGAAAAAACCAGCCAACCTGGATGCATGTTTCGAACCGGAAGCTGACCAGTCAGTGTTTCGAAGAAAGTGGCCGAATCTTCGACTCTAACACCGTCCAACTTGCAGCGCAGGAGCTCGGACAGAGGGAGTTTGCCCCTTCGGTCTTCGAGCGCGACCACCAATGTGTCCACCTGCATTTGATGGCTCAGCATGCGCAACTGATCCAGTGTTCCTACAACCGAAGGGTTGACTAAACGCTTCCCGACCAACGCGGGATCATCAGACAAGAAACCGACCACGTTGTAGCCTTCACCTCGGCGATGCAAGATCTCGTGCGCCATATTCTTGGCAGCGGAACCGGTACCGAGTATGAGGACGTTTTCCGCGAGTGAGCCTTGTAGGACCCAGTAGAACACGTCGCGCCACACGAACAAGAACAACAAGGACTGGGGAAAGAAAAGGAGCAATATCCCTCGGCCCAGTGCGATAGATGGTATCGCATAGTAAAGCAACGACAGCAATATGCCCGACGCAAGATGAGCTTTGCTGATTCGGATCAGAAGGTCTTTTCTATCCCGGGGCGCCCTATCCAGATAGAGGTCGTTGTAGTAGAAACAAAGAAGAACCGCGGTGACAAGGACGGCCATTCTGACAGGCAGCCTTTCAGACTCCGCCATAAACAACGCATCGGCGCGAAAACGAATCGCCCAGGCAATAGCGAGAGCGAGAGAAACGACCGCCACGTCACCGAGTGCTGCAGTGAGTCTTCTGACCGATGGAGTAGTAATGAAAATTCCGCTCATTTCAATCTATAAGAATCGATGAACCGGGCCCTCGGTGACTGGATGTCGATCCTATTCGGTTGTTGGATTTGACCCGCAGTTGCTAAAACCGTTCGAGGAGACCACAATAAATGCCTAAGAACTCAAAGCGAGGTCCCTTCGCAACGGACATGACGCTCCAACTATCTCGCATGACAATTCACAAGATATGGGTAATTCCCCCCAAAACGACTAGGTATTAAGAGCCTCGCAGGATTCGCCCCCCACGCTTAGAGCTCTTTCCAAGACACTGCGCCGTTTGGATTTACCCTTGGTTGGATAAGGGTATTCAGGCTGGGTAAGCTATTTTTAGCATGTCACGATCGGACATGTCAAGAACTATTATTCATGCGTTTCTGGCAGAAGAGAATCTGCCCGACAAATCAAGCCCATCCTTCGTAGTTGAGCATCGAGAGCGGATCGACCCCTCACAACGAATGTTCGCACGAGACCATCTCAGTTTTGACGCCAGGCCCCTTCCAGCC
Source organism: uncultured Acidobacteriota bacterium (assembly GCA_963697355.1). GTDB lineage: Bacteria > Acidobacteriota > Vicinamibacteria > Marinacidobacterales > DATDRI01 > CAVONV01. The sequence goes on along the minus strand of CAVONV010000004.1, from coordinate 539,757 downwards.
ACCGGCTTCACCTCAGTCTGAACTCGATTCACGAGGGAGCCTTCTGAGTTCCCCTTCTCGCCGTTCGTTGGGTCACTGCGCCGACAACTGCTGACTGTTGTTCACTCTTGCGAGTTTGACGGCGCTTTCTTTCAAAGACAACCACCGACTGCAAGTCAAGTTGTTCCAAATTCCAGCAAGGCGCGATGTGCCTCGGGCAAAATGTGGATCCTACAAAGCCAATTTTTGCTTAGATTTAGAAAAACGTTGCGAGTTCGCCTTGACAAGCGCCTCCTCTCGGTTCAGTATTATGTCACCCCCTCCCAACTGGGACTTAGTCCAAATAGTTGTGTCAAGAGCGCAACTCGAGAGCAATTCATTGTCGATTGGGATTCGAGCGAAGCTCAACGCGGCAGCCGCTATGCTTGGCCCGAACCTAAAGTAAGGACTGGAAGCGGTGGATCGAGAACAAGGCCCGTCGAGCATGGCCCCAATGGCGAGAAGCTAGAAAGACCCGCTTGAATGCAACAGCAGCCGGTGAAATCGTCGCGAGGTGACAGAGTCGAACGAGGCAAATGTGGCACCTCTGCCATGGTCCTCCTTACGATTCTAGCCGTCTTCCCGACTACTGGATGGGCCCAAGGTCGTTTCAACCTTTTTCCCTCAATCGCCGTCAACGGTGTCTATGACGACAATCTCTTCTACAGCGTAGACGACCCTACACAAGAGCTTTACGCACGCCTTACTCCTTCTCTTGCGCTCAACTACGGAGTGACCCGTGGCTTCACCATCAACTCGAGCTACTCGTTTGACGCGGAAGTGTTCCCAAACAACTCGGAGCTCAATAGAGCCTTTGCCCGTCAACGAGCCATGGCCGGATTTCAACATCGGATAAACCGATTGACGAACTGGTCGTTCTTCGCCAACTACACCAACACAAACACGCCGCGTGACCTCCTGCCAGATGCGGGACTCGATTTCCGCCGACGCCCGGCAACGGCTTACAACGGTATATTCACCTTCGACCGGCAACTCGCCCGCAGAGATACGCTCAACGTCAACTACACCATCCGCCGTGTAGAATACACCGTAAGCGACACGCTTACACAGATACTCTCATTCGGCTGGACGCACCAATTCAGCCCGAGAACCGGCATCTCGTTGTCGGCAGGCCCGAATTTCACTGAGGGCCTCAGAAGTGCTTTCGTATCCGCTTCATTCGACCAACGGTTCCCGCGCACCACGGTGTCGGCGACTTTCAGCCGTCGGCAGAATCCGATACCGTCCCTTGCACGGCTCGTATTGACGGAGAGTCTAGTTGGTTCGGTTACGCAGCGGCTGACCCGCAATCTTCAGCTTTCGATTGCCCCCGGTGTCTCGAGAAACAGCCGAGACGGACTGAAAGTATATGTCTATCGGTTGAACTTCACACTCACTTATCCGGTGAACCGGATGGTTTCATTGAGCTATTCTTATCGCGGCAGTTATCAAGACGGAACGTTCAACATTCTGGCGCTCGACGAAACCGTCACCAGGAACGAAATGCTCTTCGGCATCACCATTGGGTTGGTTCAACCCATCATTTGAATGAGGATAACCAATGACGAATCAAGACAAACAGGATCGCAGGGGACGTTGATCATGTTGACAAAGAAGCTCCCTGCAACGTTGTTTGCCGCTATGTGCCTACTTGCCACAATAGGATTTACCCAAGCTACCGGCCCCGGAAACGAAAGTCCACCTCAGTGGAAAGAGTATCGAATCGGGCCCGAGGACATGCTGACCATATCGGTATGGAGGAACGAGGACCTGAGTCGCAGCGTGCAGGTAAGACCGGACGGGAAGATTTCCCTTGTACTCCTGAACGATATACAGGCGGCAGGGTTGACCCCCATGGAGCTGCGTAACGTCATCCAGGAAAAGCTCGCGGAGTTCGTAGATTCTCCCGAAGTCTCCGTGATCGTCGACGAAGCTCATAGCTTCAGAATATCTATACTGGGAAAAGTACAGGCGCCGGGACGATACGAGCTCAGAGCCGCGACGACGGTGTTGGACGCTCTGGCAATGGCGGGAGGCTTCCTTCGAGACGACTTTTCGTCACCCGACGAGATCATTGTTCTTCGGCCTCAAGGCGACAACATGAAACGCATCCTTATCAAGTACAAGGAGGCCATCTCAGCTACAGGAGGATCCGTGAATCTATATGTTCGAGCCAACGACATCATCGTCGTGCAATGATATTCAGGTGAAAAAATGAATCAAGATCAAGGCTCTCAAAACGCAATCGATCTAGCGCTCGGCATCTTGAGTCGCAGGAAATGGTTGGCTTTGACGATTTTTCTTGCCGTCCTCATTGGTGGGATGGCCGTTGCCAAAGCACTTCCCAAGATGTACCAATCGGTCGCGACGGTGCTGATCGAACGCCAGAAAATACCCGACGAGCTCGTACGCTCCACTGTGACCGGTACTCTCGAGATGCGGTTGCAAACGATCACCCAGTCGATTCTGAGTCGGTCTCGGCTGGAAGATCTCGTGCTCAAATTCGATCTGTACCCGGAAATGCGGACCCGAGCACCCATGGAGCAGGTCACCAAGAGATTGCGCGAAGAAATCATACTGGCCTTCCAACAAACCCAGGCTCAGCGGGGCCGCGAGACCGTCGCTTTTTCACTCACCTACGCCGGGCGCGATCCGGAAACGGTAGCGAATGTTCTCAACACGCTTGCATCCTACTACAGTGAAGAAAATCTGAAGGTTCGTGGAGAGCAGGCCGAGGGTACTTCACAGTTCCTCAGCGCCCAACTCGAGGGAATGAAGCGCGACCTCGAAGAACAAGAACGACGTCTTACGCAGTTCAAAGAGCGCCACATCGGCGAGCTTCCCCATCAGCAGGAAACGAATCTCACTTCTCTTGAAAATCTCTCGACGCGACTACAGATGAACATGGATACTCGAACACAATCCGAAGAGCGCCGTGCCAGTCTGATTCGCCAACTGGCGGAAGCACAAGGCATGGAGTCAGATAGCCCGGCAGCCACTGCTACAAGGCTCACGGAGCTGAAACAAGAACTCGCGGACCTCGAATCCAAATTCAGCGACAAATACCCCGATGTGGTCCGTGTCAAGAAGGAGATCGAAGCCCTCGAGACCAAGTTCGCCGAAACCAACGAGACGGAAGCTGAGCCAGAACCGAGTGTGGCCGATAGTCCATACATCCGCCAACTCAAAGATGACATCGATGAGGAAACTTCGAGGCTCAACTCAATCAACGCCGAGAGGCAGAGGCTCTTACAGTCCGTCGAAACCTACCAAAAACGGGTCGAGAATGCACCGCGCGTCGAGCAGGAGTACCAATTCTTGAACCGTGACTACGAGGCTACCCAGGAGCTGTATGCTTCCATGCTCGAGCGTTCAAATGATGCGAATTTAGCTGAGGAGATGGAAATGCTCCAGAAGGGCGAGCAGTTCCGATTGCTCGAACCGGCCCTAGCATCCAAACAACCGGCGGCACCGAACCGACCGATGCTCTACGGAATTGCCTTTGGCCTCGCTCTCGGTTGTGCCATCGGCGTTGCTTTTCTTGCTGATCAGCTAGACAACTCGTTTCACACCCTCGAGCAACTGAGGGAGGCTACTGACTTGCCGGTACTGGGCAGCATTCCCTTTATCGATACTTCGGAGGATAAGATGAAGCGGAGCAGGAGATTTGCCTATGCGTCGGCGTTTGTGACCCTGGGGTTGGTCGTCATTGCTTTCGTTTCCTACAAATTTGGAGAAGGAAACACTGCACTTTCCTCCTTGTTGTTGAGGTAACATCGTGACACCCGGAGTTTCGAGAAGGCCCATGTGAAGAATCAGCTGCGCGACGCGTTGCTGAAAGAAAAGAAGGCGAAAATGAGTCGACTTTCCAAAGCTATTGAAAAAGCACGACGGGAAGGCACCTTTAGTGAAAGCTCCCAGCCTCACTCCCCTGTCGAAACCCCAAGCTACCCGCAGGATTCGAAACTGAGCCCTATTCGGGAGCCGATCAAGCTACATGGCGATTTTCAGCCCAACAAGACAAGCGGTTCACTGGCGATTCCGGACGGTCAGTTTGGCGATCCCAATGAGCGCCTGGTTAGCTTGACTTCTCCCTCTTCGGCCGAGGGAGAACAATATCGTTCGCTTCGCTATCTGCTCGAGCAAATGCACCAAGAGCGAGGTATCAACGTCGTTGCGGTGACAAGTCCCTCGCCCGCGGACGGGAAGACCGTCACCACCCTAAACCTGGCGGGCTCGCTCGCACAAGACAGCAACGCCCGCGTGCTGGTCATCGATGCGGACCTACGCTTGCCTTCAGTGGCATCGTTTCTCGGCATGAAATCGGTGGGCGAAGGCCTGACCGAAGCGGTCCTGACGCCGTCATCGTCGCTCGCCGACGTCGTCCGCTTCCATCCCAAATACAACATGGCCGTGTTGCCGAGTCGCACTTCGGCCGTCGCGCCCTACGAGGTACTCAAGCCGTCACGAATGGGCGCTGTCCTCCAAGAGCTCCGCGAGCACTTTGATGCCATCTTGATCGATCTGCCACCGCTGATCTACCCCGAGTGTCTTCTTTTGGAGAAACTAGTCGATGGGTATCTCATTGTGGTGGCAGCGAACCAAACCACGAACAAAATGTTCCAGCAAGGCGTCGAAACAATCACACCTGAGAAGGTATTGGGAATTGTGTTCAATCGAGACACACGCAAGATGTCAAGCTACTATCGGCACTACAAACACGCACCCAACGCTGGATAACGCCGTTAATACGATGGATACGTGGCCAGCAAACAACAACAAACCACTCCCACATCCGGACGAGGGCTTCAATCCGTCACTCCGTAAGACGAGGCATTGCCTCACATTCGATGTAGAGGAGCATTTCCAGGTCTCCGCGTTTGATACCGATGAGACCCGCAAGAACTGGAGTGAATTCGAAAGCCGGGTTGAAAGAAACACCGACGCTATCCTGGAGTTGCTGGAAGAAAAGAACACTGAGGCGACCTTCTTCGTTCTCGGATGGGTAGCTGAAAGGCACCCGGGGCTCGTGCGGAAAATCGCAGACGCCCACCACGAAATAGCGTCACACGGCTACGCTCATGAGTTGGTAACGCTGCAGTCGAGGTCTCAATTCGAAGAGGATGCACGGAAGTCAAAAGGTATCTTGGAGAACCTCACGGGCCGTCCCGTCGAAGGATATCGGGCACCCAGCTTCACGATCATGAAGAAGACCACGTGGGCCTTGTCCATACTTGCGGAGCTTGGCTACTCGTATGACTCCAGCATTTTTCCCATCCGACACGATCGTTATGGTTTCCCAGGCGCGGTCCCTACGATTCATCGGATGAGGACGAGCGCGGGGTTGCTTTGGGAGGTTCCTCCCTCCACCGTATCCCTTGCCGGCTTGCGAGTGCCCGTCGCCGGAGGAGGCTACTTTCGTCTCGTCCCTTACTCGATCATGAGACAACTTCTAAAAAGGGCCGACTCCTCTTCGAATCGACTCGTGATGTACCTGCACCCTTGGGAGCTCGATCCAGACCAGCCTCGGATGAAGGGCCCACTCATCTCCCGTTTCCGTCATTACCTCAACCTTCACAAGACCAGATCCCGCTTGAGCCTATTGCTTGATGATTTCGAATTTGGCCCCGTTTCAGCTGCGCTCAAGGGAATAAAGAACTTGGAGGCGGAGTCGCTCATTCTGGATTCTTGAGCCCTGTTGCCGAAGGAAGTAAGGGTTTTGATAGGTATGCACCATGCTACAGTCGCAGAATCTCAGTTGACGAGAGACTCTTTTCGCGGGGATCCAATCTCCCGAGAACATACGAAGGAAGGATAAGTAGTGAGGTTACTTATATTAGGTTTAGACGGTGCCAGTTTCGACGTCCTCGAGCCCATGATGGAGGACGGGGTCATTCCGAACATCAAACGTCTCTGCGACGTGGGCGCTCATGGTCCCATGCAGACGATCATTCCCCCGGTCACAGCTCCAGCATGGCTCGCCTTGGCGACTGGTTTGAATCCAGGTAAGACGGGTGTTTTCGACTATGTGAACAGGGCGAGCGAAGACGAACCCGTTTTCCGTCCCATCTCTTCCGATGACTACCGCGGACGGTCTGTATGGGACTACCTGGGCGCGAAAGGGTTGAATGTGGGTATCGTCAGTTATCCCACGTTGTCTCCACCTCCAGAGGTCAACGGTTTCGTTGTGAGCGGCATGGGGGGCAAAAAAGGCAACCTCTGCCATCCCCCTCAACTCGAGGACGAGTTGACCGAGGTCACGGGCGGCTACCAAACAAACCTGAACCTTAGACAACCGAAGTACAAAAAAGACATAGGCCTTTTCTTCGAGGACATCAATCGGGTCCTAGAGATTCAGGGCAAATCGATCAAGCACTTGGTAAAAACAAAGAACTGGGACTTTGTCTTTGCGGTCCTTTCGTTGACGGACTGGATGGGTCACGTCCTGTGGAAAGACATAAATCCGTCGCACCCACTCTACGATCCGAAGCGTTCCCCTTCTATTACGAGTCGTTTTCGGGAAACCTGGGGAAAAATCGACGCCCTCATTGGCGAGCTCTTGTCAATGGTCCCCGATGACACGTCTTTTCTCATTGTCTCGGATCATGGCATGGGACCTCTCGACTCTGTTTTCTATCCCAACAAATGGCTCGAAACCAAGGGCTGGCTCTCTAGAAAGAACTTGGGATGGAAGAACCTACTGGTCAATAACTTCCGTTTTTTCTCCTCTGGGTCGGACAACAAGTATTTCAACGCGGCTTCGTATCTTATCAGGACAAAGTTACTCAAGATCCGGGGAACGATAGACCTCATCGACCTCGACGAATCGCTCGCATACTCACCAGAACACAATGTCATGTTCGGCTGTCTCAATTTGACGGCCAAGGGAAAAAAGGACGTTGCTTTCCAAGAGCAGTTACTCGAGGAACTAAAGTCGTTACCTGACGAGGTCCGGGGTGTGGAATCCGTCGAAGTCCGACTACCCGAAGACACATATTCAGGGCCACAGATCGGTTTGTCACCCGACATCTTCTTTACCATCAATGACTTTCGCTCGAGCATCGAATTGGACTTCGCCAGCAGACCTTTTGTCGATTCTCCCTCCATAGCGCTTCGAACCGGCGGCCATCGGATGAAGGGTGTCTTTATAGCAGGCGGCGATGGTTTCACACAGGTGAAGACAGAATGCTCTATCCTGGACGTCGCGCCGACGATCCTCGCGCTTTTTGGATGTGACGTCCCGGAGGAAATGGACGGCGAAATCCTCAAACATTGTTTGTCGCCTGAGAGGAGGCAGATCGCCGACAACGTTCGAAGAATCCAAGGGGTTGGTCTCGCCGATCGGGAAGCGCGACAAGCGGGAAGCGTGGAAGACATGCGGAAGATGCTCAAGTCTCTGGGTTACCTGTAACTTCGCAGCGAGCATCACGAACGCTCCTGAGGCGTCCATGAAAGGTGAGATGACACCGTCACGAGGTCAAGAGCGAAGCTTAGGAGAACTGCCGTCGATGGCGCATGAATCATTGGAGCTTTCTCCCACGACCGAAGCCAGCGGACTGCCCAGGGTCATGATGTTGGAGGCCATGAAGGACGGCGGCATAGCGCACTACGCATTCAATCTGAGTAGCTCGCTCGGAGCGCATAGTGTCCCTGTCGATCTGTACACGACCGCCGGTTATGAATTCAATCAAGAAGGTTGCGTTTTCAGCATCTTCCCCAAGATGTTTCGCTTGTCCGATAAGCTGGCACGAACTTTCCCTCCTTTCGACAATGAAACCGGACTCTTCTGTTATCTGCGTAGAGCTGTCAAGCTCCTCGAGTATCCAATAAATATCCTAGAGGCTCTCCGACTCGCTGGACGTCGCGGCACGGATTTGGTTCATTTCCAGAGCCTTAATGAAGTCGAGCTACTCATGGTCCTCGCTTTCAAGATGTCCGGGTACAAAACCCTAATTACCGTTCACAACGTCCGTCCCCGTCACGGACCGCTCAAGTTGCACCACCGACTCATCTATCGAATCATGTACTCGGCCTGTGACCACTTGATTATTCACACACACAGCGGCAAGAACGAGATCGCCGAATTGTTCCATTTGCCGCGAGAGAAGATCACGGTGATTCCCCATGGGGACTACCAATTCTTCCTCCCCTCTCCCGCGATCGAGAAACACGACGCGAAGGAGGCATTGGGCATTCCGAGCTCATGCAAAACCATCTTGTTCTTTGGAGCTATTCGACCCAACAAGGGACTCGATGTTTTGCTTCGAGCTTTGCCCAAGGTGAAGGAATCCTGCCGTCCCATCAAACTCATGATTGTTGGTGAACCTTGCGAAGAATATGGGAAGTACAGAAGCATGATTACCTCAGAACGTATCGCTGACGATGTATTCGAACACCTGGGCTACGTCCGGAACGACGAAGTCCACAAATACTTCTCCGCAGCGGATATCGTCGCTTTGCCCTATCATGAAGTCACGGGGAGTGGAGTTCTGCAAATCGCATACGCCTTTGGAAAACCCGTGGTCGCCAGCAACATTCCCGGATTCGAAGAAGCCGTTGAAGAGGGAAAGAACGGCTTACTCTTCACAACCGGTAATCCAGAGAGCCTTGCCGCGACACTTGCGCAGCTCGTGAATGATGAGACAAAAACAGAGGTAATGGGGGCCCATTCCCGCCAACTGAGTAAGACCAAGTACCGATGGGCGAAGGTCGCAGAAGAAACGTTGGAGGCGTACTCCAACATCGTCATGAATGGAAATGTTCGTCGCGGATGGCGCAATTGAACAAGAGCGTGCAAATCCGCGATGTGCTGTAACTCCTTTTGAAAGTTCGAAATGACACCTATCCAAAGAGTCTCGAGCTTCTTGACAGCCCTCACGATCATTCAAGGCGTCGTTCTCGCACAACCCAGTATCGACGAGGTTTCCGGCGTCTTGTCTCATCACGCAGTCGTCACCATCAATGGAGCCTACTTCGGGGCGAAGACACCGGCCGCGCCTCTATGGTGGGATGACGGAGATAGCGCTCCAGCCAACAACATGTCCGTATTACATTGGGGAGAAATGACTTGGGTGGTATCCACTCTGCCAGGTGCCCTCAAGCACTACCGTGATGCATGGCCCAAAAACGTGACCCGAAACGGCGGCTACTCGAACATGCAATATCGCGTCATCCCACACCGTGGAGTGGCTGGACCTCATCCTCGTAGCACTCAGTACCTGATCGGTTGCCATGATGAACAGGGCGAGTGCTTAGGAGGTGAGGTGGGACAAAACGTCGGTCTCACGGTGAGCGACGGGTCCAGGCACCCCGTCTGGTTTGTCAGCTTCTATCTGAAGCTGGACCCCTTGTGGCCAACGGGGGAAGAGAACTACAAGTATTTCAACTGGGAAACGAACCCTCCCTTCCTCATGTACTCGGTTCCTTTTTGCTACGACAACATCAACGGCTGCACGGGTGGCTACTTAGGAAGGAGACGGTCTCCGGGATGCAAAGATGAGTGGATGAGCGGCCCACATCAAACAGAGATTCTCGACAGAGATGTCTGCGGCGATTGGATCTGGGACACAGACGGAGACCCCGGTGAATACGGGTACCCGGTGATAACATTCGATACTACCGTCAAAAACCCTGCACTGTATTGGGTAAAGGAAGAGCACTTACTCGACACGACGAGAGGCCGAGAGCTCTATGTTACCAGAATTGACAACGTGGATTTGCTCAATACCGATCTTGATGTTGAGGGGGATTGCACCTTCAATCAAGAGTTGACTCGGGAACCTTTCGGTGGAGCGACACTTGGAGGCTTCTGGAGGCAAAGACTTTGCGACAACGGTCAAGACGACCTCAACAACAATGCCTGCCGGTACTTCGACGATGTGTACGTGGACAACACATTTTCACGAGTCATTCTGGGAGACGCTCCCCATTACGCCGACTGCAGAATTGTCGAGCCCCAGATCCCTATCGAGTGGTCCGACGACACCATCACGATTACCGTGAACCAGGGGGCGATTCCTCACGGCACAAACTATCTCTATATCTTCAGTGCAGACAACGTCCCGAACAGTGCCGGCTTTCCCGTGCAGGTGAGTGATCTCGGAGCTCCGAGGAATCTACGAATTAGGCCGTAGCATCCTCGAGGTGAACATAACGTTTGACAGGTGTCTATTTCACATGACTCTCTTCAAACCGGTTCTACAAATGCTTGCGTGTCATTCCCCTACCCATTCCAACCGGTACGTGGTTAAATATAGATCTCCAAAGAAAGGCTGGGGAGCAATGTACTATTGGCGACGTCTGAGTGTTGCCGTGGGTCTCGTCACGTTGTCTATCCAAACCTCTCAGGCTCAACCTCGCGTCGAGCGCGTGCCCGAGACATTGACGCACAAGGAGTCGATCACCATCGGTGGGTCCGCGTTCGGGACCAAATCGCCGGCGACGCCTCTATGGTGGGACGACGGTGAAGGAGCCCCGGCACAAGATATGTCCTTGTTGCGCAAAGGAGATATGACTTGGGTCGTATCGACCCTGGACGGTTCCCGCAAGCACTACAGCGATGCATGGCCCAAAGCTGTAACACGAGACGACGGCTACTCGAACATGCAATATCGAGCCGTCCAACATAGAAAGGTTCCAGGACCACATCCTCACAGCACTCAGTATCTTGTCGGCTGCCATGATGAGCAAGGCGAGTGCTTAGGGGGTGAAGTGGGGCAGAATGTCGGTCTCACTGTCAGCGACGGCGAAAGACACCATGTCTGGTATGTCAGTTATTACCTAAGGTTGGATCCCCTGTGGCCAAAGGGAGACGAGAACTACAAGTATTTCAATTGGGAAACGAATCCACCCTTCGATATGTATACAAACCCCTTCTGCTACGACAACGTCAATGGCTGCAGAGGCGGATTGGGAGAACGAAGGCGCTCTCCGGGATGTAAGGAGAAATGGATAGGTGGCCCTCACATGATCCAGCTTCTCGATAGGAACAATTGTGGTGATTGGATCTGGCGCGACGACGGCGATCCCAGCGAGTTCGGGTATCCGGTAATCACATTTGATAAGGACGTCAAGAATCCCGCATTGGATTGGGTCAGAGAAGAACACATCCTCGACACCACGAAGGGCAATGAGCTCTACATTACAAGGTTCAACAACGTCGATATGGTCAATACAGACAGAGACAAGGAGGGGGATTGCACCTTCGTTACGCAAAGATATCCGGAGCCTTTTGGAGGGGCAACTCTCGGCGGCTTTTGGAAGCAGGGAGCCTGTGGGAACGGTCAGGATGATCTCAACAACGACGCCTGCCGATTCTTCGATGATGTGTACGTCGACAACACCTACTCCCGGGTCATCATTGGAGATGCCCCCAAATACGCTGACTGCAAAATCGTCGAACCGCAGATTCCGGTAGAGTGGTCGGAGAGTTCCATAACTCTTGTTGTCAATCAGGGGGCTCTACCTAATGGTAAGAACTACCTGTATATTTTTGATTCAGGCAATCTTTCTAATACTGCCGGTTTTCCCGTAGAAATTTCGGGGTCTCCAGACAGTAAGTAAGCAAGCAAGAAGCTTGACGGCCACAGTCAATTTCGGCAATGTTGATTGTCGAGCTGCTGGGGATTCGAAATGCTGATCAAGGTCATGCGAATCGCGCAGACCATGCTCTATGAGGAAGCGAATGCCGATTCCAGGCTCCGAAAGTGTTGAAGAGGCGGTAGTGGCTTGATGCTCAGCACTGCGATAAAAAACATCATCGGTTCGCCTATATTGACCAAGCTCACAGCCAAGACATCCACGCCTCGAGTTCTGGTCGTCACCTACCATGACGTAAGGCGTGATGACGACTTCGACTCTTGGCTCCGAGTGAGCCGTTCTTCCTTTGCCGAGCAGTTGGAAGAAATGAGCCGATGGGGCCGCTTCATCGTACCGGATGAGCTTTTCGATAAGAGCAAGATGGCGGACGACCGCGTCAACATTCTGATTACTTTCGATGACGGCTATCGGAACAATCACCGTCTGGTACTACCCGTGCTGAAGGAGTTCGACGCCCCAGCCTTGTTTTTCGTGTCCACTCATCACCTGATGACAGGAGATGCTTTTTGGTTCGATCGAATCGTCACGCCCATCCAAACTCTCGGTCTCAGCACATTGGATCTACGTGAACAGGGGCTGTCGAAATACGCCTTTGGACAGGGCAATATCGCGTCACGCTGGGAAGACATCCGAGCATTGCTGGCTGACATCATTGCACTCGGTAACGGGAATCATCCCAACGTCAAGAAAATACTCGACTACTTTGATGAAGCTTTCGGAGAAAAAGTAGCAAAGAACATGGAAGAATACCGTCCTCTCAATGGGGAGGAACTCCGCGAAATGTACGACAGCGGGTTGTGCCATTTCGGTTCCCACTCACACCAACATCACATCTTGACTCGCTTGGACGACGAGGACCTGAGGCGCAATCTGGAAAGCTCCCTTAATATCCTGACGGAAGCCACGGGGAGGAAGATACGGCACATCGCCTACCCCAACGGTGACTCCGACATCAGAGTCAGGGCCCTCAGCGCCGAAGCAGGATTCGAGTTTGGCTACGGGACGACGCCCGGATTCATCGGCAAGAAGGTGGATCTCCTGGATATTCCCCGAGTGATGATCGGCGGCTTCGATTCACTTGCATTGATCCGGTATCGGGTCAATTGGGCCGCGTTGAGACAGATGGGTACCCAATAACCATGGGACAAATGGAAATCCTGCGAGCGACCCCCGAGGACTCTCGTGATATAGTCGCTTTGTTCAAGGAATACCGCTTCGCTCTACATGAACGAAGCTGGTGGGACTGGAAATACTTCCAAAACCCACGCGGGGCTGCACAGCCTTTCAAATTGGTCCTGGATGGCAAGCTGGTGGGCGCAGTCGCCATCATGCCTCAAAGCTACATCCATAAGGGTCGGCGCGTCGTTGGCATACAGCCAGTCGATGGTCTGATGGGTCGAGAGATCCGGGGCAAACATCTTTTCAACGACGTGATGTCTTTTGTGCTCTCGGAACGACCTAAAGGAGTCGAGCGCGATTTTTTCTACTTGAGCTTCTTTTCCCTGCCCTCAGTCGCGCAGGCCCTTCAAAACGCCGGTTGGAAACGACATGCAAACGGCACCGCCTACTCCTTTCATCTTTCATCCAAAAGCCTACTCAAGAACCAACGCATTGCGTGGTTGCGCCCTGTTATGCGGCCATTGTTCGGCCTTTACCGTTACCTTTTGTTTTGGGGCGCTTCACCGGACGTAAGAATCGAGGAGATCGAGCGTTTCACAGATGACGTCATTCCACGATTCGACGACCACAAGGTACGCGGCGAGCGCTCCGCCGAGATACTGAACTGGCGAGTCATGGACAACCCTCGCATCCGCATGAGGGCTTTCTCCGTCTATCGCGGGCGAGAGCTTGCCGGATGCTTCATTTGCAAAGTCGTCGAAGGAGACTTGGAGATCGTAGACTGCTTGTTTCCGCTCCCCCACTCGACCTATTTGGTCACATTCCTGAAATACGTCTACGCGAAGGGCCTGGCCGACTCGGCGTATCTCCTCCTCTTGGGCAACAACTCCAACCGAGCACTCCTACCAAGAAGGTTGTGCTTGCGTCGCCCCTTCACCGGAGCAATGTTTGTCTACGGCCTCGATACGGCTGCACTCCCCACCGATCCGGACCTATGGGAGGTCAGCTACTTGGACTCCGACTGGTGAGGTCTCCGCACGGTCGAGCACAAGAGAAAAGGCGAACAGCGTGGGGGCAACCCCCCATCTCTTTCGCCGCGCATAGAAATGACCCGTGCCGGTCCTACCCGGGACAGCGGAAAGTACAAGAGTCACCGACAACATGAGGCGGTCACCCTTGCTCTTCCTCGTTTGATCTGATGTCATTACCCCTTTTTTCTGCTATAATTTTTCTATCGGGGTTCTTGAAATCGAATCAACACCCCACGTGTTCGGTTTCTGCAAAAAAACAAAAATATGTCGGTGTTCTCAGATCGAGACACCTGTGGTCCTCTGGGAAGAACATTCTTCTATTGAGTCTGCCAAAATGAATGACAAACTGACGGACGAAGTCGCTCAACTAATCAAATCGACATGCAACCTCGACGAGGAGATACCTCTTGATAAGGATCTCTATTCCGAGGTCGGGATAGAATCGACAAACGCTCTGAGCATTCTGTTGATGCTAGAAGAGAAATTCGGCATCAGCATCGATGACAGCCAGTTCATTCACGCCCGCACCTTGGGCAAACTCGTGAATATCATACAGGGAGCAACCACGGATTGAACATGAAGACGATAATGATTCAATTGCCGGCCACGCTCACCCAAGACACCCGTGTCGAAATCGCCAAATACACTTGTTACTGCGATCAGCAAATCATCAAGTGTTCCCTCGCACCCGATACCAAAAACCTGGAAATCGTGCTCGAACAAGATGCTGATGCCGATGTGATCTCGGACAAAGTCGGCAAGCTGATCGATAGGATGAAAAGCGATCGTTTGTCCGTAGAACCCTCTTGTCTCAAGAGCCGAACGCGAGACAACGAGGTGTACGACGAGAACGTTCTCGCCTCGTTGGAGGAGGCGGGTGACATATCGATGGAAGGACCCGGCGTCGTGTCGCGTGCGGGCGCCTTTCGGGAATTGCTCGCTAGACTCGACAAGGTTCTAGAGAAGATCGGCGTGGAAATTTTCGGGGCCGCCGCTAGAGAATACAACGTCCTCATACCATCGGATTGGTTGCGCCGCGCGGACTACTTTTCTTCCTTCGCCCATTCCCTTACGTTTGCAATCCACCTGCGCGAAGACTACGACGCACTTCAGGGGTTTGCCGGCAGGCATCGCGAAAACGCCGAATTGACACTTCAGTCACTTGACGAGTTCAACACGCCGGAATACTGTCTCTCTCCGGCCGTCTGCTTCCACACCTACGGAGGCCTACGAAACAGTTCATTGCCTTCAGATGCCGATGGCTTGCTGGTCTACACAGCAAGTGGCAGGTGCTTTCGTTACGAATCCAAGAATATGTCCGACCTCGCCCGCCTGTGGGAATTCACGATGCGGGAGATCGTCTTCGTGGGGGAGGCAGAACGAGTCATTCACGCCCGTCAGAAAGCGATGGATTTCTTCTGGCGCCTGGTCGAGCTTTTGGACGTATCTGCTACTCTCGAGACCGCCTCCGACCCGTTTTTTACGACGGAGTATAAAACGCTCCGTTTCTTTCAGATTTCCAACGAGCTCAAGTACGAGCTGAGACTCCCTTTCAACAAAAAGGACACCGTGGCGGCTGCATCTTTCAACTATCACGAAAGCTACTTCGGAAAGCGCTTCGGCATCCAAACAACCAATAAGACACCCGCACACACGGGCTGCGCGGCCTTCGGTATTGAAAGACTGGTGTACGCTCTAATAGCCCAAGTGGGATACGAAAACGCGCTGAAGAGAATCGAGCGGGTTGAAGCGTCCATTCTTGGAGATGTAGGAGATGTCAAGTGACTTCAGACAGGAGTCATGAGTTTATTTGGGCACCTGACCTCACCTTGGCCTCGGAGCTGATTTGTGGTGCATGGAGGCGCCCATGTTGGAACTACGACGTGGGACTCCTGGAAGGATACGTCAATCGTCCAACGAGCGACGCGGGCATGACTCTTGGTGTGAAGACGGATGACGGGCGTTTGGTCAGCTTTCAAGGATTTCTTCCGTATGAGCTGGAGTACTACGGGCGCTCGTACCGTTCTCTATTTGGGAGCTTCGCTACCATCTCAGCGGAACAAAGACTCGGGTTGAGTTCTCTAGCCCACAAGATGCTGGACATGTTGGTCGAGCGTGCCAACGAGCGAGGAGACGAGCTATTTTTCACGATGGTCGAGGTAGGAACCATAGCCAACCGCACCATTCGACTCTTCCGCAGATACGGTTTGGATTTCAAGATCATCAACGTTTTTGGGTATCGAGCGGCACTCAGAAAGCTCGTCGAGCCTCTGCTGCCGGCAAGCCCCTCCCCCAAGACACGTACATACGAAAAAGCCGACAAGCCGGCGATTCTTCCGTTGATAGAAAGCATGGGAGCGAACCTGCCGCTCCGGAAAATCATCCCCGAGGAAGATGTCGATTTTGTCCTAACAGACCGACCCCATTCCCGCACCTATGTATATGTTGACAAGGACATCCGCGCTCTCGCGAACGTTCTGCTCTTCGAGGTCTTGGAGGAGGACGGATCCAAGACACCGAATGTTTACTTCGAGAACATCAACCTTGGCGACCTGGACGCCCGCGAGCAGCACCTGTTCCTCGGCGACATACTATTCAGTCTGAACGACACTGGATATCACGCCGTATTCAATCCGGATATCGGTCTCGTCGACCAGACGGTGTTTACAAGCTACCGTTTCAGGTTGGCCCCGCGTCAACTGAATCTGTACGTCGTACCTTTGCAGCCTGACATCCTTCCAGAAGGCATAAAAGAGGTGGATTCTTTCTTCTTGGACGTTTATTAGCGTTGACTTGACCTACTCTGGAGCCAATAGTTGAAGCCTCTCAAGACGACCATTGTCTATTCTTTGCTGTTCCTTGGCGGTATTCTCGCGCTTCCGTTCGCCGTCGTGACTCTGATCGAGAAATACCTTGTTGGGAAAGTCTATATCTATCAGACTTGTGCACTTTGTCTGTCTCTCATTCCCGGATGGCCCGGGAACTTCGTGCGGGGACCCTTCTACTGGATGGTGTTGGACTACTTTCATCCAACGGCCACGGTGGCCCATGGGAGCTATTTTTCCGACCGACGAGCAAGAATGGAAGCCGGTTCCGGCACGGGAGCGTACTGTATCATCGGATACGCCCATATCGGCCCGGGAGTTCGCTTAGCCAGCCGGGTGTCTATCCTATCAGGGCTTCACGACCACGGGGATACGGCCAGCTACCTAAAAGATGGAGCCGGCACAAAGAAGTGCATAGAAATAGGTGCTAGAGCCTGGCTCGGTGAGGGTTGCATCGTCGCAGCCGACGTGGGTGAGGAAGCGATTGTATCAATGGGAGCTGTCGTTACGAAGCCGGTACCACCTCGTTCCATGGCCATGGGCAACCCAGCCCGTTCTCTTCCACTTACACGAGATGCCAGCGAAAAGAGTTAGCGTCGGCCTTTGCATCGGCACGTCCAAAGCCGATCCGGCAACGGCCGTGCTCCGCCGACTAATGACACGCAAGGGCGCACTGGCTTCTGCCAAACGTAGATTGTCAAGAAACAGCCGGACGTCAACGAGCTCGCTGTTGTCAAAAGTACAAGGAGATAACCTTTGGGTCGGAATGTTCAGCCCCGCTTGGTAACGGAACCCAACCTCTCAACGGTCTCAAAACTGATTTGTGAAACCTGGAACCGCCCGTGTTGGAACTATGACGTAGGGCTCTTGAAGACATACATCCAGCGTCCCTCCGGCGACTCCAGCATGTCTGTGGGTCTCTGCTCGGAGAGTGGCGAGCTAGTGGCTTTCTTGGCGTATATCCCGTACGAGATCGAGTACCTCAAACGCAGATACCGAGCGGTATTTGGAAGCTTCATCACCATAGCGAAAGAGTATCAACACAGAGGTTTGGCAAAGGTGATGCAACAAGATTTGATCCGTCGTGCCATCGACAATGGCAGTGATTTGTTCCTCTCCATTGTTGAAATCGGAGCGTCGGGCAAGCACACACATCTGAGAAACCTCGAAAGGAACAAGATGGATCACAAACCCATTCTTGCTTTTGGATATCGGGCGGCACTTAGGGACATCGTGCAACCACTGCTCCCAAAGAGCCCTTCCCCAAGGACGCGCTTGTACGAGAAAGCCGACAAGCCGGTCATTCTACCGTTGATTGATAGTATGGGCTCAGGGGCGCCGCTTCGGAAAATCATTCCAGAGGAGGACGTTGATTTCATCTTGGCCGACCGGCCCCATTGCTCTACCTACGTTTACGCCGACAAAGAGATACGCGCTCTCGCGAATGTTCTCCGGTTCGAGGTCTTGGAGGAGGATGGGTCCATCGTACGAAATGTCTATTTCGAAAACGTCAATTTTGGCGACCTTGACGCGGAAGAGCAGCACTCATTTCTCGGCGATATTCTACATCGTCTGAACGACACTGGATATCACGCCGCATTCATCCCAGATATCGGCTATGTGGACCAAACGGCCTTCTCGAGCTTCCGTTTCAGATTGGCACCTCGTCAGCTCAGTTTGTACCTGTCGACCCTGCAGCCCAATGTCATCCCGGAGGGTATCAAAGAGGTGAATTCTTACTTTTTGGACGTTTACTAGATTTCCGATCACAGATTCGAGCCGTCATGCAAAAAAGGCCACCATCCATCGGATCGTCAAAAGAGAGCGTACTTTCGATGAGCGCTCCGGCAAAAGATCCAGAGACTGGAAATATGACTCATGGCTAGAGTTGTCTTCTTTCCTCTCAATATCAACCATGCGCTCAACTTCGGCAAGATATCAGAGTCGCTGGAGTGCGAGCACGTCTTTCTCTGTCACGACCGAGTATCCGAAAACGAGCGTTATCACACTGAAGCCACCTTGCAAAAACTCGGCCTTCCGCTCATCCACTTTCCCGAGGCTCTGTCCCGAGACGCCGATGCCCCCCTAGCAACGCGGATCCTGCACGTTCTGAAACTCAAGAGACAGTTCAGACAGCTTTTCCGCCAAGTCGAACCCAAGCTCGTCGTTCTCGCAATTGACAACGACCCGCTCGCAAGGATCGCCATTGATGAAGCGAAGCGAGCCGGCATCCCGACCGCCCTCGTGCAGGAAGCTCTCATTCATCCACGAGAGTTCGTCCAGAGAAAGACATTTCGATCGGAGCCCATGCTTCAGGCTTTGAGATCGCTAGGCATCCACCTGAGTTACAGCCAATATGGCTCGGCCGGTTGCGACTGGCTTCTCGCCATCGGACCACGCGCCAAGAAGCTGTTTTGCGAAGCCGGCGTGCCGGATGAACGGGTCGCGGTCGTTGGATACCCAAGGTACGACGACCTCGTCCGTGAGCTCAAAAGCTACGATAAAGTGGACGAGACATCAAAAACGTATCTATACGCGGCCTCGTCCAAATTGCTGCGTGATGCCGAGGAAATTGAGTTTCTAAAAGAGTTGGCAGCCTCGACCAAACGTCTCGGCGTACCGTTGATCGTCAAATTGCATCCGAGGGTTCCCGACGTACCATCCGACGTCTATGCCCTCCTCGAATCGACCCGCGAATCCGCCATAGAGGTCACCAAAAGCGGCCAAGACGCCATAGAGATCCTCAAGACGTCCTACGCTCTCATCACGATTTCTTCGACGGTCGTACTCGAAGGCTTGATACTGGACAAAGAATGCATCGTGGTCAATTACTTGGCGCGGGAGAAGCACTTCGAATACGACGAGTACGACGCAACGTTTCCCGTCAACCAAAAGGACGAGACCTTCTCCGCTGTGCAGCAGTCCCTTGCTGCGAAAAAGGCCTTCGCCAAGAAAGTCATTCTGTTGGAGGACGAGCTCTACAAGCTCGACGGCAAGTCCGGGGAACGGGCGGCGCGGTTCATTGAGGACTTAGTCAGTTGACAAGAACTGCCGGCAAGCTAACGAGTGTGTCGGATAGAGACCGCTCTTCTTCGCCGACACCAAGATTTTATTGAGACTAGGACGAGCTATACGAACGATGATGGAAAAACCCTTGTTCTTTCGCAACGGGGACTACGATCTCTTCGGAGTCCTCCACACTCCAGATGCGGGCGCGTCTTCATCCGACCAGAAACCTCTTTCCAAGATGGCCCTGGTTTTCTGCCATCCTTTCGGCGAAGAGAAGCTTTTCTCCCATCGCATCATGGTCAATCTCGCGCGCTACCTCACCCGGGAAGGCGCCGTTTGTCTCAGATTCGATTACATGGGTCACGGCGACAGCCATGGGCACTTTGAGGACAGCACCGTACAAACGCGAAAATCCGATATTTGCTGCGCCATGGAATTCCTACGCTCCCAGAGCGGACGTGAGCGCACGGGAGTGCTCGGACTTCGCTTCGGTGCGACGTTAGCGGCGCTGGTCGCTTCTGAAACTCCAGCGATCGATCCTTTGGTTCTCATCGCACCCATTCACAACGGAAAAGACTACCTGGACCAATGCCTACGATCGAATCTGGCGACTCAAATGGCATTTCACAGAAAGATACTGAAGGACCGCGCCGCGCTCGTTGACGATTTCCTCGCGAACAAACCTGTCAACGTGGACGGCTATTTGGTTTCGGGCGAGTTCTACAAGGAGTGCATCGAGATCGACCTACTCTCCATGGCCAAAGGCGACCCACGAAGCGTACTTGTGCTGCAGGTTTCCAAGCGTGAGGGGCAACCGGTCAGCGCCGCCATGAAACAACTCCTTGAAACCTACATCGACGCAAAGTGGAACGCCTCTATCCAATGCGTGCAGGATCTCTTCTTCTGGATGGACCAAAGACAATACAAAGCGCAGAGCAACGCCATTGAACAGACTGTCAAACATTGGCTATCGGCGAACTGTCAGTGAAGGACAGAGAGCGACTGTTTTCAATATGCCGCATGGTTGTTTTGACTCAAACAACTGATAGTGAACCATTTATCGGTTCGCGATGCGGGCCGAACCATCGAGGCACGTTGTTGTTAGCCGTGCCTTGGCCGGATGGGCCCAGACCCGCTTCTCATGACCGCTACGACGTGCTATGCTAATTCTATCCAAAGACGGGCTGAATTCCTCCCAACAAATCCGGTTCGTGAAAGTGGCGCCGTTGCTATTGCTCTGAAGTGGTAGCTCGAAGCTTGAGCTAGAACTGCCGCCTTTTGTGTAAATGGGAGACATGAACGATGAAAACTCTTGAAATCGGTGGTGGAAAGGTAACACAAGTCAAAATCGGGAAGGGCTTGCCCCTCGTTTTGATCGGCGGGCCCTGTGCAATCGAAAGCCTCGACCATTCCTTATCGATGGCGGAGAGAATCAACCGTATTTGCGAACGTCACTCCGTCCCATTTATTTTCAAGAGTTGCTATGACAAGGATTGCCGCTCCTCGATCAAGTCGTTTCACGGTCACGGACTGGAAAAGGGTCTCGAAATGCTGTCTCGGGTACGGGAGGAAATCGGCGTTCCCGTCACGACCGACTTTTCCATTCCGGAATGGGCTCAAACGACCGGCGAGGTAGCTGATTTGGTGCAGATACCCGCATACCTATGCCGTCAGACTCAGATGCTCACGGCTGCAGGAAACACCGGCAAGCCCATCAACGTCAAGAAGGGACAATTCATGAGTCCCTGGAACATGAGAAACTCCGTGAACAAGATCGTAGACGGAACCGGAAATGACCAGATTCTGTTGACCGAAAGGGGAACGTTTTTCGGCTACAATATGCTCATCAACGATTACCGCTCTTTGCCCATCATGCAAGAGACTGGATTCCCCGTCTGCTACGACGCCACACACTCTATCCAACTACCTACGAGCCAAGGTCAGCTTTCCGGCGGACAAAGGGAGTTCATCCCCAGTCTGGTGCGGGCCGCGGCGGCCAGCGGAATTCAGGCACTCTTCATGGAAATTCACGACGACCCGGATAACGCCCTTAGCGACCCAGCCACTCAAATCAACATAGACTATCTCGAGTCTGTTCTTGCTCAAGCAAAGGAAATCCACCAGCTTCGAAGCCAACTTATCGAGAGATGGGGAGAAGACCATGTCGAATAAAACCGTCAATGAACTCATGATACCTCGGGCCGAATTCGAAGCCGTCAGAGAGAAGGACTTCTTCAGGGACGCCTTGGAGTCCTTGGACCACAACGTGTGGGGCGCAGTTTTCATCGTTGACGAAGACGATGTTCTCAAGGGAATACTAACGGATGGAGACGCCCGCCGGGTTCTCGTCAAGAACCAGAATCCACTCGCAATGCTCAACACGACGCCCGTCAAAAAATTCATGACAAAAGAGCCCAAGCGGATAACCAGAGATGCCACGGCCATCGATGCTCTCAATCTGATGAGCGAAAAAATGATTGCGGTGTTGCCGGTCGTGAACGAGGACAACGTGCTTGTTGGCCTAGTCCACATACAACACGCAATAAGACATTTCATTCGAGAATTTCTGTGAAGTCCTTCGCGCGTCGACGGTAAGAGGCACAACTTTCTCCGAGGCGCCAACCGTCACCTGGACTGAGCGCGTAGTCACGACGCAATATGAAAGAGAAAATTGAGGGGAAAATGACTCAAAATGCCGAACCTTCTCTTGCGAGGCTGGAGGCGGAGAAGGAATTCCACGACCGCAAATACGCGAAGGAAAAAACGGACAACTACTACTCTCAAGGATTCATGAGTATCGTGTTCGAAGATCTAATGACCAAGATCTCGGACCTGGAGGGCAAAAAAGTACTCGAGTTCGGCTGCGGTGACGGCTGGTTCACAAGACTACTCGCGACGAAAGGGGCGCATGTTTGGACGTTCGACATCTCCTCCGAAGCCGTGAAGCTGACCGCCGACCGAATGAGACAACTCGGCTTCCAAGATCGTGTACATGTTCAAGAGATGTCGGCCGAAGACCTATCATACGATCCGGATACATTCGATGTTGTGCTCGGCAATGCGATTCTTCACCACGTGGACTTGAGTATTGTCTTGAGAAAGACGGAGAGAATTCTGAAAAAAGGCGGAAGAGCTTACTTCATGGAGCCTCTCGGACACAATCCGTTCTTGAATTTCTATCGTTTCTTGACGCCCAACTTGCGATCCAAGGACGAACAACCTCTACTCTTCGACCAGTTCGATGAAATGGAGCAAATATTCTCGGAGTTCGAGCACCAGGAATACTACTTGTCGGCCATTTTCGCACTTGGCTGGTACTTTGTCGGAGCCAAGAGCCTGATGTTGAACACCCGAGATGTTTTGTCTCGGCTCGATGAAAGACTGCTGGCTTGGGCCCCATCGCTCAGAAAGTACTGCTGGTACACGATACTGTCCTTGAAGAAATAGTGCGCCCGAGACAGAATCTCGCGGATGGTTCGAGGCGTCAAGATTGTCGGCAGGCCGGTCTAATCCGAGTCGGCGCTCGATTTCTCCTTGAAGTATTCTTCTCTCGCGCTCAAAGCGAGATTCGCGTTCTTCTTTGTATATTCTGACAAAAAGATGAGGTCCGAGCCTATCACGAAGAACTGATACCCATCGGCAAGGTACTCCTTCATCGCCTCCATGTCCGGATAAACAACAAAGATCCCTGGCGCCACGTTGTTTCTCAACGCCGCCGCGAGCACCTTCTTCTGGAACTGCAACACATCAGGGTGTCGCACCTGTCCTGCAATGCCCATCGACCCAGAGAGGTCGTACGGTCCAATCATGTAGCCGTCCAGACCCTCAACGGAAAGTATCGCATCGATATCATCTAGAGCATCGACATGCTCAATTTGAATAATCACGAGCGACTCGTCATTGGCTCTCGTGAAGTACTCCTCGAACGCGTATCCATACTTGTGGGCCCTTCCGATCCCGACGCTGCGAATTCCTTGAGGAGGGTACTTCACGGAACGCACCGCGAACTCGGCCATTTCCCGCGTGTTCACCATGGGAACGAGCACTCCGTGCGCGCCCGCATCCATCACCTGCTTCGTCTGGTTGGGATCGTTGGAGGTTAGTCTGACCAATGGCGAAGCCCCTTCCGACTCCACCGCCATGATCACGTTTTGCATCTCATAGAGATCGATGACACTGTGCTCCATGTCAATCCCGACAAACTCGAAGCCGCTCGCGGCAAGGATTTCGGCGTTGGATGTGTGACCAAAATTGAGCCATGTCCCAATAGACACGCCACCTGCTTTCAGCGCTTTCTTCACTTTGTTTTCTACCAGCATTTACTCTTCTTCCTTACTAGTAAAAAGGGCAACCGCTCCGCTCATCTTTCCACTACCCTATTGTGGGAGTACGCCACAGTCGATGTTGATATTCTGCCCGGTTATCGCTGATGCTTGCTCCGACGCTAGATACACACAAAAGTCGCCGCATTCCCGAGCGGTAGGGAGGCGCTTGAGCGCTGCATTCTTCTTTCCCCACTCGGCAAGGAACTCCGCCGGGTCCTTATCGCCCACGTCTGGATGCTCACCGGATAGATTGGTCAACAAGGACTCGGTGGACACGTAGACCGGACAGATGCTGTTGACACGAATGCCCCTAGGGCCAAGCTCCTTCGACAAAGCTTGCGTCAAACCCACAAGACCGAATTTCGAAGATACATAAACAGAGTTGTTGACGCTTCCTCTCTTGCCGGCAAGACTCGCAACGTTGACGATGACACCACCGGCACCCAGATGCGTCGTGGCCGCTTTACACCCCCACATGGCACCTTTGAGGTTCGTATCGAGTAACAAACTCCAGAATTCGTCCGTAATGTTCCCCAGTGACTTCCATACGGATATGCCTGCGTTGTTCACCATGACGTCCAGACGGCCCGTCTCGGCAACGGCCGTGTCGACCAACCTTTGGACTTGATCCAAATAGCGTACATCGCATTGCACGAAACGGGCGTTTGGGCAATCCCGAGTGAAAGTGTCGTCTTCGGTGCGGCTACCAACGAAAACGTCTGCGCCCTCCTGCAGAAACGCCTTGACGATTCCCAGGCCGATTCCTTTTGTCCCGCCTGTCACCACGACCGTCTTGTTCTTGAAGCTAGGCATAACTCATTCTCCCCAGTGTGCGGAATTGGGAGCTCCACGGTCCACCCGTCTAGATGGTCATGGCCGCGAATCCCCCGTCCACCGCTATTTCTGCACCGGTAACGAAACTCGAAGCATCCGAGGCAAGCCAAATCACGGCACCCAGAAGCTCCTCCGGCTCCCCATAGCGACCCATCGGTGTGTGCCCCAATATGGCCTTTGCTCGCTCCGGGGTAATGAAATTCTTTTGGTTCCATTCCGTCGGGAAAAATCCCGGCCGAAGGGCATTCACGCGCACACCATGAGGAGCCCACTCGCGAGCGAGGTTCTGCGTCAAATTCACCACTCCCGCTTTGGATACGGAGTAAGTGAACGCTTTCGAAAGAGGTGGTCCAGAAGAGGCGGAAGAGATATTGATGATCGATCCTTTTCTCCGCTCGATCATGTGAGCCCCGAACACTTGGCAGCCGAACAAGGTACCTCGGAGGTTGACCGATAGGATCTGGTCCCACTCTTGCCCCGATACATCCATGATGGGAGAAGGCGAGTTCATCCCCGCGCCATTGATCAAAACGTCGACATGGCCGAATGCATCAATCGCTTCTTCGAGACAGGACTGGAACTGCGATTTGTCGCTGACATCCAAGGAAAGGGGAAGGCACTCACCACCGATCTCCCGAATGCTCTCTTCGACCGCGGGTAGTTTCTGCGAGCGCATGTCCATAACGACGACACGAGCACCCGCTTTCGCCGCCCCCAATGCCATGGCGCTACATAGATGTCCGCCGGCACCCGTCACCGCAATGACTTTACCAGAGACATTGTACAGTGTATCGAGATAGCTGGTCATCGGCCCTCACCCTCTTTCGGCAATCTCTCGAGCTGGGACGGGAAACGCGATCCTCATTCCATCTTTTCCCCGACAATATCGCGCAGTATCCTTTCAACCTCAGCGACATCTTCAGGATTGTCTACGCTCTTCGATCCAGCCTTTATCGGAATACATCCAATCGGGATATTGTGCTCCAGGTACCTGAGCATCTCTATACTCTCTGCTGATTCGATCGGCCCTTTTTCCAATTCCGCGAACTTGGACAGGGCACCCTGGGTAAAAGCATACATCCCAACGTGAGAGTTCCGCACCACCTCGATCCCGAAAAAGTACGGGATGGGACTGCGGGACAACCCCAAGACTCTATCGTCCACGGTCTTTGTCAAGTATACATGGACGGATTCATCTTCAAAAGGAAGTGAGTCTTCCGGCACATAAGTATTAGTTACCTCGATGCCTCTCTCCACGAAGCCGACATGCGCCCGAATGATTTCGTCGACACCCTCGGGCTCGAGGAGAGGCTCGTCTCCTTGGACGTTTACATAGATATCTGCGCGTCTTTTTCTAGCCACTTCCGCCACTCGATCCGTGCCTGTCCTACAATTTTCTGATGTCATCACGTAGTCGATGTCGTAGTCTCTACAGACCTCGGCGATGCGTTCATCATCCGTGGCCAGAACGCACTCGTCGACCAGGTTGGCCATCATCACCCGGCGCCAGACGCGCACGATCATCGGCACGCCGAGCAGGGGCACTATCGGTTTGCCCGGAAACCTCTCTGACTTCCACCTGGCGGGAATTACAACGAGCGTTCGTTCCATTTATTCACCGTCCCATTTCATTTTGCCATTTCCATTCTTCCGAAGACTGTACTCATGAAGGCCCGCCAACCGGACAGGATTCTAGATTACATCATCTTCAATCCATCAACAAAGCTGGCTCTGCGGCGATTCGCCGCGAATTGGAACGGGCGAAGAATCACTTCTACAGCATTCATCATTCGGGCAAAGCAACCTTGTATCCAGGCAGTTCTTTGCGCGATAATAGTTGTTCGCGTTGATAAGTGCTCTTTTTCTTGCACAAACGCCCATTCTTCCCCTCGGAAGAGGCGGCGAAAGCAGCGAGGTTTGACCAAAGGCATGTCGGGTTCAGGCGATAAAATCAAGCTTGTTTTGATGATAGACTATATCCTCGGCTCAACAGGCGGCACCGAAAACCAACTCCTCAAACTGATCCAACTCATTGATCACGCAAAGTACGATCTATACCTCGTCTGTTTGAAGAACACGCCTTGGTTGGAAGAGAACAAACCCCGGTTGAGTTGCACAACCGTGACCTTTGACTACAACCTCAATAGCCACAAAGATCCAAGAAACCTATCGGTCTTCATGAAGCTTCGCCGCTTTCTTCGAAACATTCGGCCGGATCTGGTTGTATGCTTTTTCACTACGAGCATCTCCCTTGGCGTGGTGGCCGCATATTTTGCCGGCTGCAAGTGCATTATTTCGATGAGAAGAGACTACGGACTGATTTTGAAAAGCTGGTACATTTACCCACTCCGCGTTGCAAATCTATTCGTAACCGGCGTCGTGGCAAACTCGGTAAAGGTGAAAGAACTGTCCGTCAGAGAAGAAAAATTGGACGACTCCAGAATCCATGTCATCTACAATGGAATCGATATCGATGCGTTCAACCACGCATCCACCAACACGCACCAGTTGAGGGAGGAGCACAATATCAGTCCGAGCTCCAAAGTCGTTGGTCTCGTCGCTGGCTTACGCAAGATGAAGCACCATCGCACTTTTCTCCACGCTGCGAAAAGGCTTCTCGATTCAGGCCACGAGGCCACATTTGCTTTGATTGGTGATGGCCCATTGAGAGACGAATTGGAATCCTACTCCGCCAAGCTCGGAATCGCAGATCACGTTCGTTTTCTCGGGTGGCAACTCCAGGTTCTTCCCGTGCTTCAGCTCATTGACATCGGTGTCAACTGTTCGGCCAACGAAGGGCTGTCCAACGCGATCATGGAATACATGGCCTTTGGTGTGCCTTGCATCGTCTCTCGAGCCGGCGGGAACGAAGAGCTCATCCAACATGAGTTCAACGGACTGACGTTTGACCTGGACGATGATGAGCAACTGGCGAAGGGCATTTCTCGCCTTCTGCAGAACGAAGACGTGTGCCGGACATTTGTCAATCGCTCGAAGGAAAAAGTGAGAACAGAATTGAGCCTGGAGAAAATGACTGACGAGTATGATGCTTATTTCACCAAGATGCTGAGCTCCTGAGCACCCGCGAGCCCGGGCTCGCAAACTCGCTCCCACATTCCCGGCAAACACCGCCTCGAGGAAGGACCGGTTTTTCTTTGGCTTTCTCGTATGCCTGCAGGTCGCTAACGTGGTCTAATGCGCAGATTTCTCGGAGACTGAGGCCCCGCGCCGACGGTGACAGGGTAGCCCTGCGCGGGCCGGTTGTTGCTGGAATCGATCACGAAGAGATAGACGGTATCCTGATCGGTGAAATTCCCAAGATTGACGGTGACGGTAACCGAACCATCGCTCCACTGGACGGGGATTTGTGGCTCCATCTTGGTACAGGAGTCATAGTTTGCATTGTCTCCCAACATCACTCTTGCGTAGGTGTCATCGATGTAAACACCCGCAAAATAGCGAAAGGAATTCCTGCCTTCATTTACCCGTGGAACTCGACTGAAACCTCCCAGCCCAAGAAATCTCAGATCATTGAAATTCGGATAGCCACATCCCCAAAGAGTCTCGTAAGTCGTGATGTCTCCTCCGTAGTGGCTTCTATTGGTCACATGCCCGTCCGGATAGGTAGTAAACCGCACAATCGGATTGTCGTGAACCTGACTATAGCCACCCTCCCATTGCATCTTGATCCAGCCTCCAATCGGGCTGTTGTGGCTAACGACATATTCGTCAGTGCTACAAGCATATGGCAGGCTGGGGCAATCCACAGGTACTCGGGAGATACGGACGGGACCCGTTTGATTCACATCCGGAACCAATCCATTACACCATTGAAAGTAACCCCAGTTGCCTCCGTACAGCTCGCCTTCCTGACCCGACAAGGAAAGCTCCTTCATATTCTCGCCCATAGTAGGGTGGTTGCTTTCATCGTACAAAGGATCCACCCGATACCAATAGTGCGCGAAGAAATTGAACGATGTCAGATTGACGCCGATCGAGACGTTGTTCCCTGAAAGGTAGTTTGCACCGTTCAGGTTTGTTGCATGCGCGCCGCCAAGAACATAACTCATCCGATCGTGGGGCGCATTGATCCCACGAAAAGGCACGCTTCGATATGCCATGTTGTAGTAGGCACCCTGCTGAGCTTGCGTCGGAAGGACTTCATCATAGTAGTTGGACAAGGGAGGATTGTCGGAACCGTCATCCCATACGAGCGGCGCGGCAGGAATCTTCACGCCAAAGCCCGCACCAGAGACAACGACTGTTCCGCCATGCGTAAGCGTTCCGGAGACACCATCAATTCTCGGTTGCGCCTCTGCGAAATAGGGAATCCCCAAAACGACCACCAGGATAACGGTCAATTTCTTCATGGCTCTCTGTCCTCGACCCTGCTGATAAGACATCGTCATACCCAGACTCTCACCCATGAACTGTAGCAGTTCTCCATTCCTTGATTCTGCAACAAAAGGTGTGTGGAACAGGCCCCACTCAACCGGAGGGAAATACCTACAACCACGAACTTCCACAGAGGAAGCCCCTCGGCGTCATATTCGCCTTCTCACGCCTTGGCCGAGGCCCCTAGGTTGTCACTGTCCAAAAGAGCTCGTTCGTGGCTCAAAACCCGCAGCAAGACGACAGACAGCCCTCCCATCACCCACCAGTGGTTGTTCACCAGTTCGATGCCAAACAATGCAACCACCATGAACGTCAGATAGCTCGCCATCACGGCGTCGGCCGTCGTTGCGAAAAAGCCGTCTTTTGTGTTCAATTGTTCCGATTCTCTCCTGACACGGAGCAGATTCTGGTAGGTCCGATAAATAACAAACATCAGTGTAATGAAGCCCAGAATTCCTGCTTCTGCCAAGACCTGGAGAAAGGTATTGTGAGGTGGAAACCACAAACCCCATCTTCGGCCATTGTATGAGGCGAAACAGCCCAAACCCAGACCGAGGACCGGGTTCTCTGCAAAAGCAATCAAGGTACGTTGCGTCAATTCAAGCCGGCTCTCCATAAGATCCGAGCGTATCGTCTTCCTCCTCACTCCAGGTGTCACGGTCTGTCGTCATTACATCAAGGACTCTGAACAGAGTCAGAAAGCGGTCTCTCGTTTGCTGTGGAGCGAACGTCCATCCCACCGCAGCCATCACCAGGCAGGCGATGGCGCCCATTACCTTTCTCTTGCTTCTCATCCAAACGAGAAAGACGAACGCGGCGACACCGACGAATCCCGTTCTAGATTGAGTCAACATGATGACTCTGACCGAGATGAGCAAAAGGAGCAGACAAACGATCTTGACTTTCTTGGATTTGGAATCCCTCATGTAATAGTAGAAAAATGGCAAACTGCTGGCGGTGACGATCGCCAACATGTTGGGATGCGCGAAATACCCTGTAACCCCACCGAGCCGCATCATATGATTGTTGTATACGAAGCCCATCCCCACGAGAGAAAGTAGAAAGGGTTGCACGAACACGAGGGCGACCATCGCAAGATAGACCTTGATGAATCCCTCCAACTTCGCTCGATTGTCAATTGCGGTGATGATCATCAGGTAGATAGCGAAGAACTTCAAAATCATCACGCTTTGTTCCAAGGCTCGCATTCTTACAAATGCAAAAGGCACCGTCGCAAAACACGCAAACAAAAAGGTAATCGCCGCCCGGTTTAGTCTATTCTCATCCCACCGAACCTCTTTCTTCATGATTTTCGATATGGCCAAGGCTAGCGCGAATACACCGAGCAGCAACTCTACGCGAAACGGCGCCAGAAACGGGAGTCGCCCCCCTATCTGGGAATAGAAAACAAACGTGTACCCCAACAACGTATAGTAGAGAAGCTTCCCACCGCTTTTCTTGCTCAGAGCAGCCGTCGTGCTCGTCGTGCGTCTCCCCCGCGGATACGTCGTCGGCAATGACCTATTCAAGACTTCTGGTTGTTGCAGCTTGTACATTGCTTATCGGCAGATTCCCGGTAGCTGAAGGCGGCCTTGTCCCACACCGGAAACAATGAATGGAGACCCGCCAAACGAAACCATCCCCACACCTTTAAAGTACTACCAAGCCACCGATTACTCAAGCGTCAAAGTCGCTGCGCTAACTCTTTTCTCATGAACTTTTTGCAGATAGCAATTTCCTCGCCAGAGCCGTAGCCCTTTTCAACGGACTCGAGTTCGATTTGAAGCGGGGGACTCAAATACGTTATATCCACTGAAGCAACAGTATCGAGGCTTGTAACATTGACTATGCTTTCTGAGGTCCGACTAGCGTTCTGTTCGGCGGGTGAGGTCTTCGGCGGAGTCGAGCGACACCTGCTTGGCTTGTGTGAGTCTTTGCGCAACAAAGGCAAAGAACCGCTACTCGTTCTTTTCAACGACGAGGAGTTGGCACATCGAGCGAGACAAGACCACCTGCAACCTATCGTCGTTCCGGCTCGCCATCGATATGATCCGAGGCAGGCCAGCCAACTTGCTGAGGTCTTTTCGTCCAACCGCGTCAACGTCGTACACGTTCACGGATACAAGGCAACGGTACTCTCCGCCCTCGCACGAAGAAAAAGACAGCAGTTTGCGATAGTGAAAACTGTCCATGGGCGGCCCGAGCCCGGGATGGGAAATCCCTTGGCTTCAATTAAGACACATCTTTTCTACGCACTGGACCACCTGGCAGCTCGGAACGCCCGCGCGACGGTCTGTTTCGTATCAAAAGACATACGAGACCACTTTCGAGAACAATACCGCGGTCTCAAACACCACGTCATCTACAACGGAATTGAACCGTTGAGTCCCGAACATACACGGCGTCCCCCTGAATTAGATGAACATTTCTTCAACATAGGGATTGTAGGACGACTGACCCCGGTCAAGGGTGTGGCCCACGCCATAGAGGCCATCCAAGGAAACTCCATGCCAACAAACTTGCGCCTGAACATCCTTGGCACAGGCCCGCAATTAACGCGTCTCGAACGTCAAGCCGGAAACTCGCCGGCGGCCGAAAAGGTTCGTTTTCTAGGTTTCCGGCGCAACATCTACGATTACATTGCCCACTTCGATGCACTCCTGATGCCTTCTTTGCACGAAGGCCTTCCCTATACACTTCTCGAAGCCATGTCACTAGGGACACCGATTCTAGCGTCCCGAGTAGGCGGACTCGCAGAGATACTCGAACACGATCGCTCCGCTCTTCTTTTTCCACCAGGAGACCCGGGGGCAATTCGAGAGGCGATCCACCAACTGGTCACGGACCCGACGCACGCAGGGCGACTGGGACAAGCGGCAGGCGCTTTACAAAGGGAAAACTTCACGCTGTCACGCCTCTCGGCGGATTACTGGCGAGTATATGAAGAGGTATTGGCAAAATCGAACGAAGCGCTCTCGTAGAAACCCAAGAGAAGCCTGGGCCTTGTGAGGCAAGGCGCGCTAGTGTTTGCCAGTGAATTCGTTTAGAATAGATGAGGTAACCGTCAAAAATCAATCTTGGACCGACCGTATCTAGCACGTTGGTGTGCGGTATTGGCTGTGCTCTGTCTCCATAAACGACCGATCGCGTTAGCAGCAATCCTACGATGATATCCAACGAGATCAAGTTTTTACTTACACATTCCAGCATTTACGGGATAGGTACCGTTGCTTCTCGGATCGTTGGATTTCTGCTTCTTCCTCTCTACACCCGCTACTTGACTCCAACGGACTACGGCGTCTTGGAAACCATTGAAATATCCAATGGTATCATCGGCATCGTCGTCACCGTTGGAATCGTCAGAGCACTATCGCGTTTCTACTACGAGCAGAAAGACGAGGAATACCGGAGTCGTGTCATCAGCACGACCTACATCACCTACACGGCCATCGCCTTCTCATGCCTTCCTGTACTACTCCTGATCTGCGCTCCGCTCTCCGGACTCGTTCTCGAGGATCGTAGCTACGGTTACTATTTTCAGATCGGATTCGTTTCCCTGATCTTGGGAGGCCTCATCGACATCGGGCTGATGTATCTACGGCTTCTAAAAAAGCCGGTCTTCTTCATTTCGATTACCATCTCACGCCTCATTCTTCTGGTTACACTCAACATCCTCTTCGTTGTCTACTTCAAGCTCGGAGTCCTCGGCATCTTGTACAGTTCTCTCACCGTCAGATTGTTGGCCGCCCCTTTGATATGTTTCGTCATTTTGTCCAAAACAAAACTCAGATTCTCCTCTCGCCTATCGATCGACATGCTCAAATACGGCCTGCCGATGATTCCCTCCAACCTTGCCATGACAACCGTCAAGCAGTCGGACAAATACTTCGTTCTTGCCCTTCTGTCGGTCCATGACCTCGGCATCTACAGTCTGGCGCTCAGGTTTGGCAACACGCTTCATAACCTAATGACCATTCCCTTCAATCTGGCATATATTCCACGCCGATTCGAAATCATGAAGCAGGGAGATGCACGGTCTACATTTGCTAGGATTTTCACCTACTACACTTTCGTAACCATATCGGTGGGGCTTGCCCTATCTATACTCATTCCCGAAATCTTGGTTTTCATGGTGGCCCCGGCCTTTCGAAGTGCCGGCACTCTCGTTCCGTTGGTGGTGTTGTCCATGATCATATTCGGAACCCACTACCATTTTGATTTCGGCATCTTGTACTCGAAGAAGACCAAATACATCGCTTACATCAACACTGTCTGCGCTCTACTTCATCTCGGTACGAACTACCTTCTCGTGCTGAACTACGGAATGATAGGTGGCGTCGTTTCTTCAATCATTGTCATGTCAATTCAGGCCGCGGCGCTATTTTTCACATCCCAAAGACTCTTCCATATCGATTACGAGTTTCATCGCGTCTTTTCAATGCTATCGCTCGCGATCGTCACATTCGCCATATCCACACTGATGTCGGGACAAGACCTGCTGATGTCGATTACCTTGAAGTGTTTGCTTCTAATGTTGTTTCTCTACTCCGCACTCCGTCTCGGAATCGTCACTCCAGAGGAGAGAAAAACCGTCGTAGACATCTTCAATTCAAAGGTTCGGAGTCGTTTCATCAAGAAGCCCGCAGAAGAAAGATCAACCCCGTGAGTGACAAAAAACACTACTTGGATGGAAGAGACCTTTGGGCTCTAGCAAGGGCTACATGGTCGGACGACCGCGCGGACTTCGAAAAAGACTTCGCCCACTACATAGGGTCGAAATATGCGATAGGAACCAGCTACGGTAGAACAGCTCTTCGTCTTGGGTTGCAGTCTGTTGGAGTTTGCGGGCGCGAAGTTGTCGTACCCGCCTTCATCTGCACCGTCGTCAGAAACGCCATCGTAGAGGCAGGCGGCGTTCCTCGCTTCATGGAAGTTGACCCTGACACGCTCTGCCTAGATGTCGATGCTCTTCGCCGAGGAATAAACCAACAGACATCCGCCATCATTCTCGTTCATTACTACGGCTACGTTGCTCGCAATCTCGATGAGATCCTCGACCTTGCAAAAACGAAGGGCATCCCGGTCATCGAGGACTGCGCTCACTCGCTAGGAGCAGAGGTAAATAACAGAAAAACGGGCACTTACGGCGCTATTGGAGTTTTCTCTTTGACAAAAGGGATGGTCAATTTCGGAGGCGGGGTACTCGTTACGGATGAACCGCAAATATACGAACAGGCTCGAGAGAGGATCAACCACGAGAGCATCGGTCGGATGAGACGAATCGCCGATATGCCACAAACGATCGAGTATGGGCTGGAACAGACCATTGCCAAGGTCGTCTTTGACCGAATGGGAAACCGCCTTTTCAAATGGTGGCTCATCAAGCTGCCGAGGCTCCTGCTGGTCGCGAGGCGTGCTCTTCTGATCTCGCTGGGACGTGTTCGGCGTCTGATCCAACGCAAGAGGCCCGTTGAGTCCGAAGCAACCACTGCGCCTCCCCACCCTGCTCCCTCGCGTCAGCCACAACGACAGATGCTGACCACCTTGATGGACCCACTTTCCGCTGCGCTGGGAAGAACTCAACTCGCGAAGGTCGAATCCTTCGTCCAGAGAAGACGACAAGTCTTGGATGTCTTGGGCCGCTTGGAGTGGACGCAGATGCCCTCTCCCGCCGCCTCGATCAAGGATGCTTTTACTTTTTGTGTTCTTCGCGTTCCCGAGGGCAGACTTCCGGCAGTGATGAAGCATTGCAGAAACCTGGGCATCTCACTGACGGCCACTTGGCCGACACATCAGAGACTATGGGACAACCAGGACAAAGACTGTGTGAAACAGCTCGCGGAAACGATCCTCACATGGCACATCAATCCTTCGCTGACCGACTCCGAAATCAGCAAGTTTCTGAAGATCATTGAAGATTCAACGGAACGAGTGAACACCCCGAATAGGAAGTAGCGGCAGAAGACGCAACTACTAAGGCTTGCGCACAGATACGTCCGTCGAATAGGTCTCCGCGAGTTTTTTCTTCAAGATCTTCCCCGACTCGTTCTTCGGCAAGCTATCAGCGAATGCGACCTTTGCCGGTACTTTGTAGGAAGGAAGTCGCTGCTTGCACCACTCAACTATACTCCCCTCGAGGAGACTCGCTTCCGGGCCGCCCACGATGACGGCCTGGGCTGTCTCTCCCAAGACTTCGTCGAAAACTCCAATGACCGCGGCCTCTTGTACTCCCGGATACTCGTACAAAATGTCTTCGATTTCCGTTGCGCTGATTTTGTGAATCCCCGCCTTGATCATGTCTCGTTTTCGGCCCGTGACGTAGTAGAATCCGTCCTCGTCTCTGTAGCCCAAGTCTCCTGTGAGGTACCATCCGTTCTTCAACACCTTGGCGGATTCCTCTTCATCTCCCCAATAGCCCAACATGATGTTGGACCCTCGCGCCGCTATCTCACCTTCTTCGTCGATACCCGCTTCGGTGCCGTCTCCCTTGAAAACCGTCATGTCCACGTTCGGGATAGGTTTCCCGATTGAGCTCAAATGATCGCAGAGGTCATCCGGTTCGACATAGGACAACCGTGCGGAAGCCTCGGTCGCACCATACATGACGTAGATTCTTTTGTCATGGAACACCTCCAACAGTCTCTTCTTGATGGGCACCGGCATGTGCCCACCCGCCTGCGTGAGATATCCCAGCTCAGGAAAGCTCATTTTTGCGACCGAGGAACGATTGAGCAAGATGGAGTAAGTGGAGGGCACACCGGCAAATCCAGTAGCGCCCTCATCCAACATTGTCTTGAGAACGGCGTTGGGAAAAGCGAACCGGTTATCGATGATGACCGCGCCGCCTACCGCGAAATGGGTATTCAAAAGGGATTTGCCATAGACGTAGTAGAGGGGCAAGGCCACCAGGCAACGATCTTTCTCCGTTAATCCGAGGTAAGAAACAATGGATTGAGTGTTCGAAACCACATTCAGATGTGACAGCACGACACCCTTTGGCTTTCCTGTGCTACCCGAAGTGTAAATGATCGAGGACAGGTCCTGCGCAGACATGTCCACGCCGAACGAATCACCTGAATATCTTCCGCGGATATCGAGAAGGCTGTCGACGGGGCACTCATCGTCACCTCCCATCGAGTCGCGAGAGTCACTCATGCAAATCGTTTCAATACTCACACGGTTGTTTCGAAGAAGGGTGTCGATATCCGCTGAGAAGTGTTTCTCGAAAAATAGAGCTCGTGGGGTACAGTCAACGAGGATTTGTTCCATTTCGGAAGCTTCGATGCCGGTGTTCATCGGGACCGCCACCGCGCCTACCTTGAGAGCTCCGTAATAGGCACATATGTAATCGGCAGAGTTTCTCAAGACGAGTGCCACTCGATCGCCCTTTTTGACTCCCCGGTCGAACAGCCATCTGGCGATTTGGTTGGCTCGTCTCTCGACATCTTGGTAGCTCAGCCGGTCCTTTCCATGGACGACCGCCTCATTCTCAGGGCACCTTCGCGCGCTTGCCTCCAAAAAGCTATGAATCAATGGAATCATGGCGATATCGAATCAAGAGTGAGCAGTCAGTCTCATTTTCGCAACGAAGCTAGAACAGTTCGTGGTCGACCTTGCATATGGTGAAACGAAGCTTCCCACTTCTCCCCATCGGCAAGGCATCCATGAATTCATATTCATGTTTCATTTTCGGCCCGAAGAAGACTTCCAGCAGTTCAGCTATCGTCTTTTTACTATGTTCCCCGAAGGTCCCGTCCTTGACGATATTCAGACGAAGAAGGTCCAGGCGCTCTTGCACGATCTGAATCTGAGCCACACCGGGTATCTGACCTGCAAAATGGTCGGTCAAGGAAATCCCTGAGACGAGCTCCCCCTCCGGCGTTACCAGAAAATCAGCGGTGCGGCCCTCGATCCGTTCGATCAGTGGTTGCGTTCGGCCACAGGAACACGATTTGTCCGAAGCAACGGCGATATCCTCCAACCGGTATCTGATGAGCGGCATGGCGTAGTTCGACAGATCGGTGATAATGACGAGTCCTCGTTCACCAGGTGCAACGGGAGCCCCTTCTTTGTCCAAGAACTCCAGATAATGGATGTCAGTGTTGATATGAAGGCCTTCTTGCTTTTTGCATTCGTTGGCTATCAGCCCCAACTCTTCCGTTCCATAGCGGTTCTGCAATGGGCATTGGAAAACTTCCTCAACCATCTTCCTTTCAGAGTTGTTGAGGACCATTCCGGCCGAATACATACCGTTCGGTCTGATATCGAGGATGTTCTTTTCTTTATAGAACTTCGACAAGATGAAGAGTCCGTGGACGTGCCCCCAAAGTAGCGAAGGTGGCCATCTCCTCATCTTCCTCGCGAATTCGAGCATCGAATCTTCCGTAAGCTTCAGCAAGTCCAACACTTCGATTCGGTCGACGTATCTCCGCCGAAACTTCGATTTGAACTTTCTGAATCCGGTCATTTCCAGCTCGGGATTCCCGTAAAGAAGGTAGGTCCGTCCACCCATGTCGTGTCCGGCCAAATGCCCGCTCCTCACCGCGCAGGCGTTCTTCAGCTCTTTGCTGCCTTTGCTGACATAGCCTCTGAGCGGTATCCCGGTCGAGCCCGACGTCAAGAACGTCACATACTCTTTGACTCGCGGGGGATGGAAATCCGATTGATGCGCGTAAAGCTCTTTCTTCTTCAGGATGGGTATCGAGCGAAAGTCCTCGAAAGACTTGATGTCATCAGGATGAAACCCGGCTTTGTCGTACTTCTCTCGATAGAATGGAAAAGTCTCATAGGCAAAATCCAAGAGCTTCTTCAGTTGGCCCCATTGAATTTCTCTAATTCTCTCCAAAGGGTAATACTGAGACTCCTCGAGATAAGGCACGAAATCCAAATGCTTGAACCCCCTCCGCTTGGCTAACAAAGGCATAAGGATGTGTTTGTAAAGCGGTTTATATACGTCCATGTCGGTTCCTATCTTACGAATAGACTCGACGGGCAGCGGAGTGAGTATTCAACTGAACATCCGCTTCAAACGATGTCTCCTCGCAAGGCTCGGCGCGTGCTTGTAGAAATCCCAAAAGAGGTGCGAAGGGTTGGCCACATCTGCTGGTTGATACCCATACTCGGTCGCTAGTCTCGCCACATCATCGGATAGTTGAAACCCGAACCAACCATCTTGCTCCCACTTCTTCAACGACTTCCGGTGCATGGAGAACTTGGCAGCGTCGTCTTTCGTCGCTCCCGCGAACTCGAATACCTGCTTCAAACTCGAAGTATCGGCCACCATGTCTTCATACCTGACAATGACCAGCCGGTTCGGCACGCGTTGTTTGAGCTTCAGGAGATTCTCGTAGGCCGTTTGCCATTCATATTGGGCTTCCTCTGGCAACACATGAAATCTCTTCCACATGGAATATAGGGTATCCATAGGGTTTCTAATCAAACCAATGAGCAAGAACTCCACATTCGGAAGCCTCTTCATGCAGTCGAGGATCAAAGAAAGGGCTGACCACTGATGTAGATGATGCGGCGACTTCTCCACGAAAACAGGAGAGAATCGCTGGCAAAGCAAATGCCAGCCACCGAAAATCAACTCTTCGTCATCTTGCGGATCGGAGTAGGTCCCGAGATTATCCCTCAAGAAGCCTACGAGCTCGCTTCTTGCTCTATCTCTGGCGATGGGAACTTCACTCTTCAGCATATCGACTTGCGGCATATCGAGAACCGAAGCTGCCTTGGTCCAAAACAGCGTTTCTGTCTCGTAATGTCTCGTTTTGTCCACGTGATGCACTTGGGGTAATGCCGTCAAGAGATTCTGCAAAGCAGTCGAACCAGAGGACTTCGCCGAAAGAATCAAAACGCATTTGCTCTTCGAATCGCACACGAGTATGGGCCTCTATCTCTTCTTGCTGCGAAGGAACCTGGCTCTTTTTCGAAGGCTACAGGGAGCTTCGTTCAAACCAACCTCACTGATCTACACTCGATCGATCCAGGCATCCACCTGGCTCAATAGGCTCTTCTGACTCTCTTCAAAGGTGTAGACGTGATTGGCCTTCTCCACGACGGCAATATCGCTCAGCTGCTGCAGCTTCCCGCTCTCCTTCATGGACTTCATGTAGCCGTCCCTAAAGAAACGATTGAACACTTCGGTTCCAGGATCTTTTTCAGCGGTGACAAAAAGCATCTTTGTCTGGCTCGCCACCAACTGCTCCACACTGTCGAAGAAGAACTTGTTTAGCTTTCTCTTTTTTATCAAGTCTTCGATTTCGCGTGCCCGCTTTTCGTCGGTAGTGACGAGCCCGAGCTTTTGCCTCGCCTTCATCTTGAGCACCTTCAACAGAGCGCGGAAATTCGTTTGCAGGGTCAACAACCTCAACCACGATTGAGGCTGGAATATTTTCGCTATATAGACCTTGAACAGCCTCTCCGCCCCCTCTCCCCCCTCGACGACCTTGTCCGCGAACGTCATATTCGCGGCCCTCAGATTTACCGGAATATCGATCAACAACAGAGCATGCACTCTCTCGTCTTTTGTTGCCGCCATCAGAGAGGTGATGGCACCTCCGCAAGAACCCGCGAAGATATTGCCATCGACTCCGTATTCTTCGATCAGAAACCTTCCCGCCACGACCATATCGTCGACGAACAGACCCTCTTGCACTTGTTCCCAAATGTCGGCGACAAGACTGCCACTTGGCAACTCACCCTCACTATCACCTACTCCCGAAGGATCGAAACGAAGGACGGTGTACCCTTTGGCACAGAGATTTCTGGCGATCTTCACGTTCAACCGATTAGGAGCCACTCTGTACTTGATGCCCGGATTGACGATAACGACTCCCATTTTCCGGTCGTCGGAGGTGTCGGGGACATGAACAACACCGAACAACGTCTCGTTGTCTTGGTTCAGAAAAGTTACGGCGTGATCCATTGGGCTCATTGAAGAAAGATGCCGCCGGCCAGATTGTCGAGAGCAACCTGAATGATGTATTGCATTCTTACCGCCATTGGCGGATTGCTCTTCATGACGGATGACGCGATGGTCGCCTCACCCGGTGACCATCCGCAGGCGATGTTGGGTACCGGCTTCGCGACGCGCAACGTCTCACTAAGCCGTTTCATCGACATCGTCTATCAACGAAGGCGGCATCTGTCTCAGGTGCCACGAAGCCCTGTGTTTCGCCCCGAAGTCTCTGAAGGCTCTTTTCACTTGCTCCTCGCTGAGATCCATGACCTCGCCAACCCTTTTGACATCGATGCTGTTCTCCCAGGCAAAAAGCAGAAGGTCCAACTTGTCGAACGGGATACGGAAGTAGAACTCTTCGTCGCTGACCACGGAGCTAAAGGTGTCCGGACTTGGGGCTCTTTCGATGATCTCCCTAATGACACCCAGATGTTCTGCCATCTGATAGATCTGTGTCTTGTAGAGGTGAGCCAGAGGCTCGATATCCACCCCCCCATCACCATATTTGACGAAGAATCCTTGTATGGTTTCGGTGCGGTTCGTTGTCCCACCTACCATGAGATTCTTCGCTTC
The DNA here is from genome assembly GCA_963697355.1 of uncultured Acidobacteriota bacterium. Taxonomy (GTDB): domain Bacteria; phylum Acidobacteriota; class Vicinamibacteria; order Marinacidobacterales; family DATDRI01; genus CAVONV01. The sequence goes on along the minus strand of CAVONV010000004.1, from coordinate 499,070 downwards.
AGCTACATGATAAAGATGGAGCGTTCTCGTTCGATGTTTCGTGTTGGTGGCGGCAACGATTCCGTTCAGCGCCGCCTTGTCGAGCCGTGCCGACTTGATGTTCCCCTGACCGTCGTCGATCTGAATCCTATAGAAGTTGTACGCATCTTTCGCCAGCAAATCCTGAGGTAGAACCAACTTCAAGCGGTAGTTTTCCGTGTATTCAGGAAAGATGCCCTTGACGATCTTGTCCCGTTTTTCGTAGCTCCCGAAAGCGGCCAAGGTGGAAGTTATTTCCACCCGCTCCGTTGCAATGCCCAAACTGCTTGCGTGTTTTTGTCCGTACTCCTCGCTTTTCGGGTTGGAATCTCTTTCCGGCAGGAGTAGCCCCAAGACGTTTTCCTTTCCGAGAGCCTCGACACAAAGCGCCGCACAAACGGCCGAATCGATGCCACCACTCAGTCCAACGACCGCTCCGTCCCGCCTCATTTTGACCACTTGCTCCTTGAGGAAGGAGCACAAGCGCTCTTTTTCTTTTTCACAATCCAGTTTGAGAACGTCTTTGCTAAAGGTCATTCGATTTCCTCTTATCTCGCCAACGAAGGCGCACACAGATCCGATACGGCTACTTGTCACCGAACGTGAGGGCTCACTGAAGGGTCTTTCGGTGAATGTACTCGCTGACTCTATCTAGAGAATCGAGATTCTCCGGCACTAGATCCTCGTCCTCCACTTTGATATCGAACGTCTCTTCGATGAAACTGACAAGCTCGAGAACACCCGTGGAATCGATGACGCCCTTGTCAATCAACGATTCATCACTTTTGAGCTCAACTGTGTCATCTCCCACGAGAAAAGTCTCTCGCACGAACGCGCTTACTTGGTCCTTGATGTCGCCTTTGCCGTTACTCGTCATCTACTCCTCCACCTCTCATTGACCGTAGCCATATCGACACTCTTCGACGCTCCCGCCGGCAACGATCGCCAGAGCATCTTGCACCGTGACAACTAATCGCTGTGTAAAGACCGGTCCCTAGCGTAGGCAGACAACTCACCCGCTCAATAATAGCTACGTCGGAACCATTGGTTGGGAAAGACTCTATTATTTTTTACAACGGGAGACCTCTGCTTGTCAAGTCCAAGGATGAGAAAAACCCTGATACTCACGTCAGGTTCGCGAGAAAAACCAGAAGTTGTTCGGCAACGTGTTTTCGTCCGACCTCATTCAAGTGGCCGCCGTCGTCGGTATAATCACGAACGAGTGCGTAACATTCGGCTCCGTCAATGCCGTACAGCTCTCTTTTCCCATCCAGATGCGTCGACTCCGCCTCCGCCACATCGAAAATCGGCTCTTGGCCGGCGTACTCTTCTCGAAGAAGGTCGTTGTACCGTTTTCTCGCCACATTGTGAGCGTTATCGGCGAAGGCCAACCCCAGTATTCTCTTTCTTATCGAATACTTGAAAGAGGGAGGCAAGTAGACGCGGAGAGGAATGGTGAAATGAACAAAAGTCGTGTTGGGGTGAGCCGTTTTCAGGCTTGAAGCCGTTGCTTTGTATTGTTCGAACAAACCCTCCACGTCGGTATCCATCATGACGTCGACGAAGCAGAGTTTGACAAAGGCAATGTCGACCCCACCTGCCCCATCACGCTTCATGTACTGCTGGAGACCTTCCATTTTTGTAACCGGTTTGTTGTTCTCCCCTATTTTGGAATGAGCGAAAACACCTCCGCGCAGATCCGCGGGATCTCCAGACTCGATCACCTGCAACTTGATTTGCGGGTTCTGTTTCAAAACCTCCTCGACACCGGCCATGATGTTGAACCCCACCGATTGGTGCCCGAAGTAGATCCTCTTCTTCGCCAACTCGTCCCACCGAGAAGCCGGGACATCCCCAAAGGATGGGAGCTCAATGTATTCCTCAATCATATTTTCTTTCTCCGCCGTATCTTCACCAACGCAACTCATGATAGAAACAGCCGCTAGAACGACAAATGCAGCCTTGCGCATTGCTTGTCACCGCCTTGAAACAAAATCGGCCCATAGTAGACAGCTTCATGCTCGACCTCAGATGACGCCGAGACGAGCTCCAGCGCTGTCTCATGCTTTCCGGTTGGGGGGAAAGTCGATTTTCGCCCCATTTCAACTTCCTGTCAAGGAACGGTCCTCGCCGGTCTCGCCGGTCCTCGCGCTTGCCATCCGCCGCTCGTCCTTCTTCCGCCGTAGCAGGTCCCCTATCAAAAGCGCAGGCAGAGGTTTTGACACTCAACGACATGGATCGCGGAACCCGGACACAAAAACGAGATCTGTGATCAACCCGCTTGGACGGTTGGAGGGGATGCGCCCATAGACTCACCCCTTACGCGGTGTCCATGTCACCTGTTTCTGTCCCAGCACAAACTTACAAAACGCGTGTGCCGATGCAACATTCAATAGAAGGAAATAGTGTAGGAAGCGGAAGATAACGACACGAACCCCGGCCCTTTCGGCTACAAGCTGAAGGAGAAAGACAGAATAGGCGGCCAACTGCACCACCGCAAAAGCTCTGTAGACGACATGAACAGGCCACAGGAGCAGGTTGGTGACAAAGGCTCCAGCCAGGAACGCGAAAGACATATACCTCAGAAGCTTGTGAGACCAAAGCTGGAGCGCAAAAAGCCCATATCTGCGCAGTGAAAGAAGGTGCTTCATATCCCAAAGCGCCCATAGCGCACGCAGAGTCACACGCACCCTCATTCGGTACTCGTCCTCGGTCGTACCCAGAGTATTCTCCTTCAAAACCGCCTCGGGCTCATAGACCACACGATAGCCTTTTTCGACCACTTTGAGCGGCAGCACAAAGTCCGGCAACTGATCCGGACGCATGGGCTGATAGAGCTCGTTGCGCACTGCGTCGATGCCTCCGTCAACTCCCACAACGGAGCCCAACCGGGTCTCCGTCTCCCGAAGCGCGTTTTCATATCTCATATAGGCCGTGCAGCCATCACCGATGACGGTGCCATCAGGATTCGTGTAGACCATCTTCCCAGTAACATACCCCACCCTTGGATCGGCAAAGTTCCGAACAAGTCTCCGGAGCGATTGCGATTCGTACCGCGAGTTAGCATCCGAGAAAACAAGAACCTCGCCTTTCGCTAGCGGAACGGCCATATTGAGTGCGGAAGTCTTCCCGGCGCGCGGTTCTTGGCGCAAGAGCTTCACGGGTTGATCGGCATATCGCATCACGATCTCATCTGTTCCGTCCATCGAACCGTCCGAGATGACCATGACGTCCAGCTTGTCTTTTGGATAGTCCAAATCGAGTTTGTCTTCGAGCGTCTCGCCGATGACACCCGCTTCATTGAAAGCCGCAATGAGGATCGTCACAAGAGGCTCGATGGGCTCCTTCCCAACAGGTTGGTTCCGCAGTGAAGACAAAAGGCGGGCCAGCAATGGGTAACCTACGAAAACATAGACGATGACCGCCACAGCGAGGAAGAAAAGGAACTCCAGCATCTAGCTTTGTTTCATGAATTCACTTCGCCAATGTGCAACTTTCCCTTGAGCTTCTTCTTGACGGAAGACAGCAGGCCCAAAACCAAGATATCACAACCAGTTTCCTGTTTGAATTTGCGAGGCACTCGATCTTCACCTAGAATAACCACTTTCAAGACCAATCCCGATCGTCGAGCCCAACCAGGCGGAGGGAGAACGGTGTCGTCAGGTACCGATAAAGTTACTGTAAGCTGCAAACGTTGCGCGCACAAGGTTTCGCTGGCTTCACAGCGGCAACAAGTAGGCATTCGCTGCCCGAGCTGCGGTTTTACGTTTCGGGTCCGCCGGCCGAACCCGCCCCATGTCCGCGCCACTGGACCTGAGACGGAAGCATTTAGTCCTCCTCCCTCTCCCCCCGTCGTCCCATCGGTCTCAGGGGTCGAGTTCTCTCTCAGATCGGATTTGGTGATCGAGGAGATCGCGGAGGAGGGAATCGTATTTTTCGTCATCAAAGATCCCGTGAGCCACCGGTTTTTCCGAGTAAAGCCACTCGAGCACTTCCTCGTCACTCAATTCGATGGGAAGACCCCTTTTGACGAGATCCGTCGTCGGGCGTCGGAGGAACGAAACGTCCTGGTGGGACCGGAGGTCCTGATCAAATTCGCCCAAAAATTCGTAGATCTTGGCCTTTTAGAGCGATCCGGGCAGGAGCTTCGTAGAACTGCATCAATGGGGCGACAAAGAAGCAGGCTGTCGAAGATCCTCTTTCTCAAATTCCCATTGGTTCAGCCAGAACGGTTTCTCGAATGGCTGTACCCGTGGGTCAGATGGATGCTGACTCCGGCCTTCGTGTCGTTGATGACGCTCACGATTCTCTCTGCGCTGGTGGTCTCCTTGGTCAACCACGAAAGCCTGGTTTTCGGACTGGGACGGATTGCCAGTCTCGAGGGACTGCTCCTTATAGGTTTAGCAGTGTCTGCAGTTACGCTCTTCCACGAGCTGGCCCATGGAGTGACCTGTCGGCACTTTGGGGGGAAGGTTCAGGACATGGGCTTCCTTCTCATGTATTTCGTGCCCTGCTTCTACTGCAACATCAGCGATACCTACGTGTTAAAGGAAAAGCGACAGAGAATCTGGGTGACGTTTGCGGGGGGATTTTTTGAGCTCTTCATCTGGGCGCTCGCGGTCCTAGCCTGGCGAGTAACGGCTCCAGAGGCTTTTATGTCTCGGGTATTCTTTATTGTGATCGCCGTTTGTGGTATCAAATCACTGTTCAATTTCAACCCACTCATTAAATTAGACGGATATTACATGCTCGCGGACTATCTGGGAGTCACGAACCTGAGAAAAGAAGCGCTTTCGGGAGTGGGTCGATTCATGCGCAGGAAGTTGCTGGGACTCGATGAGGGGCGGCCGCGCGAGGAGCTGGTTAGCCGGCATATCCTTTCGATGAGAGGTGACCGATTCGTGACCTTGTTTGGTGCCGCGGCTCTCGTCTATACGGCGTGTCTCTTGGGCTACCTCCTTTTGTGGTCCGGCGGCTGGGTCTTCGAGCAATTCGGGGCCAAGGGCCTGAGCGTGTACGCCATCGCCATGCTGGGACTCCTACATAAACCGGCGGCTTCGGCTGTCTCGAGTGCAAGAGACGTCGGGAAGGACAAATGGGAGGATCTCGGCAAAAAAAACCGTCGACCTCGGGCGGTCCTAATCTGGTCGGTAGTCATTCTTGTAATCGCGTTCTTCCCATGGCCGCTTCGTGTTCGGAGCGAGCTCACTATCCTTCCCCAAGCCAGGGTCACGATGCGGGCTCCAGCCAACGGTCGGATCGACCAAATCTATTTCCAGGAAGGTGACCGGGTTCTCGAAGGAGCTTTGCTCCTCGAGTACGACACGACAGCCTTACTCCTAGAAAAACAAACCCAAGAAGCCGAGTTGACAAAATCCAAGGAGGAGCTCCGGCTTCTGGGAAAACTCAATCCCACATGGCAGGAAGAGATCCGGGTCCAAGAACGGGGACTCGAAACGGCACGTGCCCGAGAACGATTGGCCAAGCTCGAGTTCGAGCGGGTGCAACAGCTCTGGTCGGCTGGGCTCATGGCCCGGGAAAAATTCGATGAAGCCCAAAGCGCTCTCAGGGAAGCGGAGAGTGAAAGCCGGCGCCAAGAAGCCCAAGTCCAGTTGACTCGCAAGGGAAGCCGCACGAGTCGCAACGAAGAAATGGAACGTCTTCATCTGCGCGATGCTGATGCGCAACAAGCGGTCATTCAAAGACTCGAAGCCGAGCTCGGCCGCCTCGACGATCTACTGTCTCGTTCACGTGTCACGGCTCTCATAACCGGGACACTGACGACCTATCGATTTCAGGAGAAACTCGGCGAGTTTCTGGAGGAAGGTGACGTCGTCTGCGAGATCGTCAACGACGACAACGTAGTCGTGGAGATGCCCGTCCCGGAAAAAGAGATGGACATCGTCGAGATGGGCTCCCCGGTGAAATTCAAGGTCCGCGGCTACCCACATCGAAGTTTCGAAGCCGAGGTGGTAGAAATCGCCCCCGTAGCCCACGTCACCGGCCAGATCTCCACCATCCTGGTTCGCGCCACTCTCGACAACCAGGACCACTCTCTCAAACCGGGTATGACGGGAGTCGCAAAAATCTACTCCGGCATGACCGTCATCTCGCACGTTTTGTTGCGAGACATCGTCCGCTTCATCCGTACTGAGTTCTGGTTGTAGTAGGAAGAAGGACTCGAGCTCTCGAGTACGACTCGAGCATCACATCAAGAAGGTTCGGACAGACTATACCTCTGTCACCACTTCGAGGAGTTGGAGATCAGGACGGGACAACACGAGGTACGACGGAAGACCTAGTTGTTTCCAAAGTTCAGAAGGATCCAGTCGGTTGTGCTTGGCAACAAACAGACTAATGACGGTTCCATGGGAGACGATGACCGTCGTGCCGTTGGATGCTTCCAGCACAGGATTCATGGCCAGGCTGAATCTCTCTCCCGCTTGAAGGGCTGTCTCCTCTCCAAAGACGAGGTCCTCGGGATTCTGGAACAAAGACGCCGCAGCAGCTCGATACTCCTCCGGCGACACAATCGGCACACCTCGGCGTTCATGCTCGTGCAGTCCTTCGATCACTTGATATCGAGGCCCAAGACGTTGAGAAAGAATAGCAGCAGTTTGCCGGGCTTTCGGTTCTGTGCTGCTAATGACATGCTGCGGCATGTAGGGCGTCAATCGTTCCGCAAGCTCAAAGCAACGCTTACGGCCTGCTCCAGACAAGGTCCATTCGGATGCTGGTTTTCCGGGCTCGATCCGAGGGAGCGAGTGCTTGACCAGGACGAGCTGACTCATACATCCATAGTACTCCTGGCCGACCCCTCAACCCAAGGTGGAGCCAAAGCTCGTTACTGTCATACAATGCTGCCGTCCATTTCGATACCTGATGTTTTTCCCATTCCATGTATGTCCGAAAACAGGTAAGGAGGGAATCATGGAGAGACGGAACTTTCTAGAATCCTTGGGCCGAGGTATGGGCCTAGCGACCGTTACGACGCTGTTCGGGCCGGAAACATTGAGGCGCGTCGAAGCGCAGACCCGCCGCGTTGCAACCCTTAGTCCGGAGGATGTCGCGCAGGATGAGTTTTATTGGAAGGATGTACAGAACGCGTTTTCGATCAGCCGGAGTCTCATCAACCTCAACAACGGCGGCGTCTGCCCCTCGCCTCGGGTCGTCACGGAAGCCCTGGTGCACTACATCTGGGAGTCGGAACAGTCGCCGGTTTACACGATGTGGAGAGTGCTCGAACCTCGCAAGGAAACGGTTCGCACAGGGTTGGCACGGCTCTTCGGTTGTGATGCCGAAGAGATTGCCATCGTTCGGAACACATCGGAAGCTATGGAGACTCTCCTCTTTGGCCTCGACCTCAAATCGGGAGACGAGGTCTTGACCACGACCCACGACTACGGCCGGATGAAGACCACTCTCGATCAAAGACGCCGACGCGAGGGCATCGACATCAAGATGGTTCCGGTACCCACGCCGCCGGACAACATGGAACAGCTGGTCGACGGATTCCGCACGGCTATCACGTCCAAGACGAAAATGATTTTGATGTGCCATCAGGTCAACATTACCGGCCAGATCTTTCCCGTCAAGGCCATCTGCGAACTGGCACGTGAGCACGGCATCGAGGTCGTCGTGGACGGGGCTCACTCCTTCGTCCAATTTGACTTCAAACACCCGGATATCGATTGTGATTACTTCGGCACCAGTCTCCACAAGTGGCTCTTTGCTCCTAAGGGCACCGGGATGCTCTACGTGCGGAGGGACAAGATCAAGAAGGTGTGGCCGCTCATGGCCGCTCGGGAGGAACAGGACAACGATATCCGGAAGTTCGAGGAGATCGGAACCCATCCGGCGGCGAACTTCCTCGCGATCGGCGAGGCCATTGCTTTCCATAACGCCATCGGTTCGAAACGGAAGGAAGCTCGACTCCGTTATCTCAAGAACTACTGGGCGAAGCGGCTCATGGAAGACGACAAAATCCGTCTCCACACCTCCCTCGATCCGGCAATGAGCTGTGCCATCGCAACCGTGGAGATCGTCGGAGTCGACACACGCAAGTTGGCGGAGTATCTGTGGGACGAGCACCGCATCATCACGGCTCCCATCATGCACGACGAGTTCCAAGGACTCAGAGTCACGCCCAATCTGTACACACTGCTCGAAGAGCTCGACTACTTCTGTGAAGTCATGGAGAAAGTCGCCAAGAATGGGCTTCCAAAAACGGCGTGACGGACTGGTTGATCCGGCCGTAACACCGTGTCATTCTTCGGAGCCGGCACCAGACACAACATTAAGGAGAAACCAATGAGCACCCAGATTTCCAAAGACGTTCGAGCATGACGCCATCGGTGACGCTGGCACTCACAGCAAAAGCCAACGAAATGCGCGCCGAAGGGAAAGATGTTTGCGGCTTCACCGCAGGCGAGCCCGATTTCGACACCCCCTCGTACATCCGAGAAGCTGCTCGCGAGGCTTTGGCGGCGGGAGGTAAGGTCTGCAAATACACACCGGCTTCCGGTATGCCCGAGCTCAAGAAGGTAGTGGCGGCCAAGTTCAAACGAGAGAACGGGCTCGACTACGATATCTCGCAGGTCACGGTGGCGGGTGGAGCCAAACAGCTGTGTGCCCAGGCCATTTTCGTCTTGACGGACCCCGGATCCGAGGTACTCATCCCCTCGCCCTATTGGCTAAGCTACCCGGAAATGGCTCGTTCCGTGGGGGCGATCCCAGTGATCATCGACTGCAGTGCCAACGAGAACTTCGCCCCGACTCCGGATCAAATCCGCTCCGCCATGACGGACAAAACGCGCGTTCTCATTTTGAACTCACCCTGCAATCCCACAGGCGGTATCTTCAACCAGGAGCAGTTCGAGGCGATCTACGAGGTTCTCAAGGGCAGTAACATCGCCGTCATCAGCGACGAGATTTACGAGCATCTCGTCTACGACGGTAAGAAGCATATCTCGCCGGCGACATTCAGTGAAGACGCGTACAACCGTACCGTCACTATCAATGGTGCATCCAAGGCCTACGCCATGACGGGTTGGCGCATCGGTTACGCGGGAGGACCCAAAGATATCATCAAGGCAATGAACACTTTCCAGTCACACTACACGTCCGGGCCGGCCACAGTGAGCCAATTTGCCGCCATCGCGGCCCTCGAAGGCGGGCTCGGCGAAGTCTACAAGATGCGGGAAGCCTTCGACCAGCGACGTCGCCTGATGGTCGACGGACTGAATGCTATCGACGGTATCGATTGCACCATGCCTCACGGTACGTTCTATTGCTTCCCGAAAGTTTCGGCACTTTACAAAGGCGGGATCAAAGACTCTCTCACCTTCAGTGACGCTCTTTTGGAAAAGGAAGCCGTAGTGGTCGTACCGGGCGCGGCGTTCGGCGCGGACGAGTTCGTGCGATTGAGCTACGCCTGCTCCAATGAGCAGATCGAGAAAGGCCTGGAACGGATCGCGAGGTTCGCGAAGAGCCTGTAAGCAGTTCGGGGACAGTGCCCAAAGATCCATCGATCGGAACAGATCCTTGGGGGCTGTCCCCGAAATCACTTGCGTTTCTGGAAAAAGGCATGCGAGGACCTTCCGGAGCTCGCTGAGGCACTGTAAACAAACAAGCCGTTGACACACGCGGTTTGTCATCCAAACAGGCTCCCGTTGTCGAAATCGGGCGCAGACCCGCGTATTGACACAGGGTGAGAGTTAGTAGTATAAATACAGTCACAACTGTTAATAGAACCTCCCAACCAAACCCCAACACGCGTAGTTGAATAGCTGCTTTCTTTGTGACAAGGAGTTATCCAAGTGCCGCTAAGCGTTGTTTGGTTTTGCACAAGCACTACTTCTCCGTCGAGCTACAACTCTGAATCTCTCCATGCCTATCGCTTCTTGGCGGCCATCAAAGGTCATAGAATCAAGGGAGAGGCTCAGGTACCCGTCAACGGCGAGCGCCGCCGTCTCGATAATTCGAATCGCGACGACGCCATCGACTGGTTTGGCGAAAACGTCGCCGCATATCTCCAACGCCAAACCATCAAGCCTCCTTTGTGTTTCGTCCCCATTCCTGGCCCCAATGTAACGGTAGAGTCGAGCACGGGCCCATGGACACATTTGATGACCATGGCTATTTTGACGAAGATTCAAGGAGCCGTGGACACCGCCGATGTGCTGCGTTGGAAGGAAAAACTCCCCGTGGGTCAATCGCCTTCTGCGCGTGAGCTCTATGACAGAATATTTCTGATCGAAAAAAGGGATTGGAAGGTACCTGTCGTCTTGGTCGGCTACTTGACCACCGGCACCGGAATGATTCAAGCCTGTGCAGCACGTTTGAATGAAAGTGGAGCTCAGGTCGCCCACGTGATTTACGCTGGAAGGTTGGTTTCCCAGCCGCCCAAGAAGCCCTTTACCATCATGCGGACGGAAGTTCGAGATTACGGGCCAAACACGCCATAGCATGCACAGAGCAAAATACAATATTCTCTAGGGATGTTCTCGACTCGGACAAACTGGGGATTCAGTCCCAATCCGCTAGCGCGTCTTCTCGAAGAAAAACAGAAGTTCACGGAAGACGTCCTAGACTTGACCGAATCCAACCCCACGAGAGCGGGCCTCGACTATCCCGAAGAGGAAATCTTGGCCGGACTCAGGAACCGAGGCGTTCTACGGTACGATCCGGTGCCACACGGCCTCGAACGAGCACGAGAGAGCGTGGCACAGTACTACTCGGAGCGCGGCAGAACGGTCTTGCCGGAAAACCTACTTCTCACTGCAAGTACGAGCGAGGCCTATTCATATCTGTTCAAGCTGTTGATGGACCCAGGCGATCGCGTTCTCATTCCCCGGCCGAGCTATCCGTTACTCGACTACCTTGCAAGGCTCGAATCCTTGGAGAGTGCCTCTTACCCTCTATTCTATGACGGCATCTGGACGCTGGACAGGGCTTCACTCGAAGAAGCCCTCAGCCCCAACACTCGAGCGGTTCTGGTGGTCCACCCAGGAAATCCCACCGGGTCGTATCTGAAGCGCGATGAGCGAGGACATCTCGTTGAGACATGCCGCCGGCATAATCTTGCTCTCATCGTTGACGAGGTCTTCTTCGACTACCCGCTAGACGCTACCGCCGATCGTGCGGACTCATTCGCCGGCGAACAAGAGAGCCACACATTCGTTCTGAACGGCCTGTCCAAAATCGCCGGACTGCCGCAGATGAAACTGTCTTGGATCTGGATGGGGGGCCCCGATGACCTCAAGAAAGAGGCCAACCTGAGACTCGAGCACATCAGCGATGTTTTTCTCTCCGTGGGTGCTCCCGTACAGCAGGCCCTTCCAGACTTCCTCGCTTTGTCAAAACAGATACAGAACACCATCAATGCTCGAATCGCCTCGAACCACGGTTTCGTGCAAAAGGCCGTCGAAGGTTCACCCATTGACCTATTGAATGTTGAAGGTGGTTGGTACGCAGTATTGCGCTTGCCTGCCATCTGTAGCTCCGAGCAGTGGTCAATAGAGCTATTTCGAGACCACAACGTTTATGTACACCCCGGCTACCTTTTCGATTTTTCTAGGGAGGCTTGCTTGGTGCTGAGTCTCTTGACCGAGTCTTCGATTTTCTTTGAAGGTATCCGCCGTCTAATCGGTCATGTCGAAGAGAGACTCAACAGCTAAGAGGTGGTAATTGAAAAGACGCAATCAGCCCGGCGACCAGTCCCGGTTCCGCGACATAGGCGTAGGATTGACCATTGGAGGACTCATGGGTTTTCTCGTGAGGGACCTCCGTCCTTTTCTCTTGGTTTCATACTGGGAAGATCCTGTACCGTGGGTGGTGATCATCACGTTATTGGGTACCACGATGTGGATGACCCGCTTGAGGTCACTCATCGGTTTGGCTGCGACCAGTCTGGCACTTCTCTGGCTGATGGTTGCGTTCACTCCCCTCTGTTCGCGGCTCGCCCGCGATCTCGTCCGCCGCGATCCACTCAAGCCGGCCGACACGGTCTACGTTTTGGGATCCGGTATCCAGACCGACGGCGAGCTGACAACCGAAGCCATGAGCCGAGTCGTACACGGCCTGGAGCTTCTCGGGCAAGGCCTGGCGCCGCGGATTATCCTGCCCGAACTACGACCACCGACCCCTTCCTACGCGAAACCGGCCCTTGCGCTGATGAAAAACGTTGGACTGGACCATGAAGTGCTCACGGTGGGACCTACGTACAATACATTTGATGAAGCGGTCGCCTTGAGCGCTTTGTTTCACAGGAAGGGTTGGAAACGAGTGCTCCTCGTCACGGCGCCGTCCCATGCGCGTCGAGCGGCCGCGACATTCGAGACGGCGGGTCTCGAGGTCATCTGCTCGCCCTCCGTTGAAACTCGTTTCGATCTGGAGAGGCTCACCGGACCGGGAGATCGGATTCGCGCTTTTCCCCATCTAGCACACGAGCTGCTGGGCTATTGGGTCTACCAACGAAGGGGCTGGATTGAGAATTGACGGTGACCTAAATCCCGTTATTGTCAGCTTCCACGGCCTTGTTGAGCTCATCCAGGATGCCGGGAAGTGCCGAGCTCACGCGGCTCCAGTTGGGAATGGGTGCGGTGCCGAGTGGAGACTTGACGAAAGTATCCCCAGCGATTCGTATTGAGTTACAGAAAGCTTCCACCAAAGTCTCTTCATCGTGACGGTCGAAGGCGAGGCCGTTGATAGCGGCATCGGCGTGGAAACGCTCGATGTGATCCTCAGCCGTTCGCTTGTACGAGGCCAACAGGCTCCGGAAAGCACCGACCGAGATCACGACGCCTTCGGCCGCCAGTGTGCGGAACAAGGACTTACAAATGTCCACTGCCATCTTCATGATCCCCTTACTGGCATCGGCCGCGGAGAGCTCCTGATGCTTGTGCTCGTAGTTGCCGGCGATGTCCACCTGACAAATGCGTCGGATCGTAACGTTTCGATAGACCTCGGACAACATCCCGATCTCGAGGCCCCAATCCGCTGGAATCCGATTGACACGAGCGAGGTCGGCGTCCATCGCGAACTCTCCGGCCAGAACGTAGCGGAAGCTGTTCAAATACACGAGAAAAGGATGGTGACCGAAGATACTGAAGAGGCTACGAATGAGAGGGGTCATCAGAAGCCGCGTAACCCGACCATGCATGCGGTCAGAGACCCGACTGTAGTAGCCCTTGCAAAAACGGTAGTCGATGTTGGGATTCATGACGGGATAGACCAATCGTCCCAGCATCTCGCGGTCATATGTCAGGATGTCACAATCATGTAGAGCAATGACTTGGCTTTCTCCCCGGCTCAGGACGTAGCCATAGGCCGTCCAGCACCCGCGGCCTTTGCCCTGCTCCCCAATCTTCAAGCCGTTCTTCCTCAAAACATCGTAAATCGCTTGAAGACGCGGCCCATCGTTCCAAATGATGCGGTGTCGCTGGGGCAATCTGGAGAAGAACTCCCTGGCCTTGTCGAAATTCTGGCGGTCCGCTTGGTCCAGGCTGATCACGATCTCGTTGAGGTAAGGTACCTCAACAAGCTCCTTCACGATGGTGTCCAACGCCGGCCCTTTACACTCGGAAACCAGAGAAGGTAGCACCAAAGCCACCGGCCGCTTCTTGGATAGAGGAACGAGCTGATCTTGGAGCTGTTCAGTATCCGGTTTGCCGAGGCGGTGGAGAGTGGCGATGATTCCGGTCTGAAAAAAGTCACTCATATCGCCTCCTCGTGGAGAAAAAGGCGCCCTCGCTGGCCCGATACTAGCGGTAGGTAAGAGTTACCCTCTGGTGGTAGAGGTGCCATTCTAGACGAATTCAGAGGCGAGATCCAACATCACCCCCGCCGTCCAGCCGTCGCTGAACCTCTTCCGTGCATGCTCTAAGTTTCGCGGAGAGGGCATAACACCCATAAGCTGTTGGTTTTGCTCATCTATCTTTGTTATGTTGGCGCCTTCATCCCGGGCAAATCCAACGTATGTCAGGGTTTTAGAGGCATGAGCCAAAACGAGAGCGCTTCATCTCATTCCTGGCTTCGCGCATTGGGGCTCCATCGGCAAGAGCTTCGGGCTTGGGCCATGTACGACTGGGCGAACTCCGCATTCGTCACCACCATCATGGCTGCTGTATTGCCTGTCTACTATCACCAAGTGGCCGCCTCCACCGTCCCTGAGAACATGAGGACGGTCTACTGGGGGTACACCCAGACCGTGGCCCTCGTCGTCATTGCCGTCATCGGCCCAATCTTGGGTGCCGCAGCGGACTATCTCGGAGCCAAAAAGAAGTTTCTGGCGTCCTTTGTAGCACTGGGAGTTCTGGGGTCTTACCTGCTCTACTTCGCCGGAGAGGGAGCATGGGTCTTTGCGTCCGCGGCTTTCATCATCGGCAACATAGGATATGCGGGAAGCGAGGTGTTTTACGAATCTCTGCTCCCTCACATTGCTTCGCGAGACGAAGTGAACCGGGTTTCCACAGCGGGCTATGCCTTGGGCTACGTCGGAGGGGGTTTGCTTCTTGCCTTGCAACTTGCTTGGATCATGAGTCCCGAGACCTTCGGGATCACCGACTCCGCACAAGCGACAAGGATAGCTTTTGCCAGCGTCGCCGTCTGGTGGGCGGTCTTCACGATTCCGCTTCTCCGCCGAGTGCCTGAACCCGGACGCCGATTGGAAGCCTCTGAGACGGCCCGAATGAATCCCATCAAGGCAAGTCTCGGGCGCCTCCGGGAGACCTTTCGCGCCATTCGCCACTACCGGCAAGCGTTCATCTTTCTGCTGGCTTTTTGGTTCTACAACGACGGCATCAATACCATCATCAAGATGGCAACGATCTATGGGGCCGAGATCGGTATCGGCCCGAACCACCTCATTGGTGCTCTCCTCCTCGTCCAGTTCCTGGGCATACCTTGTGCCTTTGCCTTTGGTGCTCTTGCCGACCGTATCGGAGCCAAGCGAGGGATCTATCTGGCCCTCGGCGTCTATACGGGAATCGCAGTGCTCGGATACTTCATGCGGGAGGCTTGGCAGTTCTGGGCGCTGGCCTCGGCCGTCGCTCTCGTCCAAGGGGGAAGTCAGGCTCTGAGTCGGTCACTCTTCTCGACACTCATTCCCCGAGGGAAATCGTCGGAGTTTTTTGGCTTCTACAGTATCAGCGGTAAGTTTGGAAACATCTTGGGCCCTTTTGTTTTCTCTGTCGTCTCTCAGTTGGCAGGAGGGAGTCGGTTGAGTATCTTGGCTCTCATTGTTTTCTTTGTTGGTGGGATGTTCCTTCTAAGCCGAGTCGACGTTGAGGAAGGGCAGCGTGTCGCCACTCAGGAGGACGCTGACTCTTTGCCGGATGAGTAGACCAATGCGCACTTCTCGCGACCTCCGCCACATCCTCGAACGGATCGACGGCCGAGGCTACAAAGCATACAAGGACATTGCGGGAAGCTACGACGTCGAAGGATGCACGCTCTATATCGACCACGTCCAAGGCGATCCATTTGCAGCGCCTTCCAAGATCCGCCTGCGCGTCCTGCAAAAGGTGGCCCAAATACCTAGCTCGCTTTTCGACAACGACGTCCGAAGAATGGCCATGCAAGACTATCTTTCCCGGCAGGTGCGTTGGGCCATTGGGCGTTTGCCGAAGGGACAACGAGGTACCGGCAAGAGCGGCCTCATGACCATCGACGCCGGTCAACAGGAGGTGCTCGAGAGAGCTGCGCTCATCGTCACGGATGCTTGGGTTGAAGCAAGAATGCAGGTAGGACTTCCCGCAGCAGGTAGAACGGTTTTGGGCCGCCAAGCCGAGGCCATGCTCTTGCAGGACCTACCACGTTTGGTGAATCAAGCACTGATCTGGCCCAATTTCCCTGACGAAGCTCGAGAGGACAGTGAGCTCTTCGTCGACACCGTCGAGAATGAGGAGCACATTCGTCGCCGGCTGGGCGACCTGGGTCTCATCGCGTTCGTGGCCGATGGTGCCGTCTTGCCGCGCGAGAGTGGTGCCAGCGATCGGCCGCTTACCCGGCAAGCAATTGCCTTCAAATCTCCAGAGTCCATGCAGGTTTCGCTAGAGGTGCCACATCCCGTGTCCGGTCGGACCACGATCTCCGGGATGGGCATTCGCCGAGGGGTCACGCTCATTGTAGGGGGCGGCTATCACGGGAAATCGACTTTGCTCAAGGCGCTGGAAAGAGGTGTCTACCCTCATATTCCGGGCGACGGACGCGAGTACGTCATCACCTGTCGCGATGCCGTGAAAATCAGAGCCGAAGATGGTAGACGGGTCGAGCAAGTAGATATCAGCCCTTTCATATCCGATTTGCCTTTTGGGCAGAGCACAACGGCCTTCTCAACGGACGATGCCAGCGGAAGCACGAGCCAAGCCGCGAACATCATCGAGGCGCTCGAGACGGGTGCCAGCACCCTGCTCGTCGATGAAGACACCTCCGCAACGAACTTCATGGTCCGGGACGCCCGCATGCAAGCTCTCGTTCACAAGGATGATGAGCCTATCACACCCTTTATCGACCGAATACGCGAGCTCTACGAAAAACTCGGTGTTTCCACGGTTCTCGTGATGGGAGGCTGCGGTGACTACTTCGACGCGGCCGACACCGTGGTGATGATGCGGGACTATGTACCCCATGAAGCGACGGCGGAGTCCCGAGACATTGCCCGAACGCAGCCGAGCCGAAGAGTCGCGGAGAGTCCTACGCCTCTTTCGAAGCCGACACCGCGCATTCCACTCTCAGAGAGCTTCGACCCCTCTCGAGGCCGCCGGGACGTCAAAATCGATGTCAAGGCATTGGACCTCATCCTTTTCGGTCGCGATCCCATCAACCTGCGCGGCGTGGAGCAGCTCGTGGACCCGAGTCAGACGCAGTCCGTGGGGCACGCGATCCATCTCGCCGCCTCCCAATTCATGGATGGACGTTCGAGTCTTCGGGATGTCGTGGAGAAAGTAGAAGGGCTCTTCGACCGAGATGGATTGGACATCCTCGATCCGTTCCATCGGCCGGGGCAACATCCGGGCAACTATGCGCGGCCGCGGAAGTACGAGATTGCAGCAGCCATCAATAGGCTTCGAACGGTTAGGATGAAACAAGCCAAAGGGTAAAGTCAAAATGTTACATGAGTGGATCAAAGCGCTGCCCAAAGTCGAGCTCCACCTGCACCTCGAAGGCTCCATACCGCTTCCCGCGCTTTGGGAGCTCCTCGAGAAGTACGGAGGCAAGAAAGAGGTCCGCAACATCTCCGAGCTCGAGGAGAGATTTCAATACAAGGATTTCCCCCATTTCATCGACACCTGGATGTGGAAGAACGGCTACCTTCGAGAGTATGAAGACTTCACTCACATCGCGGGTGCTGTTGCCAAAGACTTGGCCGACCAAAGCATCAGGTACGTGGAGGCCTTCTACTCTCCGCCGGACTTCGAGATGCACGGCCTCCAGCCCCAACGACTGACGGAAGCCATTCGAGAAGGCCTCCGTCGCCATGAAGACAGCGTCCTCGTCAACCTCGTCGCGGACCTCGTTCGGGACTACGGCCCCAAGCATGGCGAGAGGACGCTCCATGCACTCACCGAAGTTCGAGACCTTGGTGTCATAGGAATCGGCATCGGCGGCTCGGAGCAAGACTTTCCACCGGAGCCTTATCAGGACGTCTACGAGGATGCCCGCGAGCGAGGATTTAGGACCAGCGCTCACGCCGGCGAGGCAGCGGGATCGGATAGCGTTTGGGGCGCGATCCGAGCTTTGAAAGTCGATCGGATCGGTCACGGCACACGCGCCACGGAAGACCCGAAACTGGTCGATTATTTACAGGAGCAGCAGATTCCCATCGAGATGTGCCCCATTTCGAATCTAAGGACGGGAGTCGTAAGCAGTCTGGAGGAGCACTCCGTCAAGGAGTTTTTCGAGGAAGGACTCCTCGTCACGGTGAACACCGACGACCCTAAGATGTTCAACACGAGCTTGGATGCCGAGTACACGGCGCTCATGGATCAGCTCGGCTTTGAACAGAACGACATCATCCAACTCGTCGAGAACGCCATCCACTCTGCCTGGTGCAACGACAGCATCAAAACGCAGCTCAGGAACGAGCTCAACACATTCACACAGGAATAGGCCATTGCGAGCTATTCTTCTTACTTCTGTCGAGGATCGACGTAACCAAGGCTTCTCAGCAACTCCATTCGCCTTTCGGGGTCACCGGAATCTGGACGTTGCCGAATCAAATTCTGGTGGCGTGCTCGCATTCGACGGAAGTCCTCGGCGAGCGCTTTTATTTCGTCGGGACGTTCAGGCCCTGGCAGCAAGAGCAAATCCGCTCCTTCCCACGGATCCTCGAGAACTGCAAAGGCCTGGCGGCCTTCCCCCCGTCGCCACTGCCACTTGAAAGGCCACCGGTGGCCGGCAAGAGATGTCAGTTGGCTGGGCTCGTGACGCATCCCGTAGCTCCACCATTCCTCTCGTTTGGGACAGTTCCCTTCGCTCCAACACGACGTCATGGCGATGCCTTCGACCCTTTCGGGTACTGGAAGACCCACGATATCCAACAAGGTGGGCGCCACATCTTCCATGAGCACAGGAGAAACGATGATTTCGCCTTTGGGCAGTCCAGGACCGTTCAGGAGCCAGATAATGCGGAGCTGATCTTCAAAGGTGAACTCAGCGTGGCCCAGGACATCGTGGCTGAATAGGCCCTCTCCGTGGTCGGAAACAACGACCCAAAGGACTTCCTCGGAGATACCGAGAGATTCGAACAACTTCTGGATCTCACCCAGGTACCGGTCGGTGTAGTCGACCTCCATCTGGTAGTTGTCCAACACATCGGATGGGGCCGGCCGGATCAGTCGGCCGCCGAAGGAGAGATCGAGCTCGAAGTCCTCCGCGTGGGGATTCGTGAGCTCCATACTCCATGAGGGTCTCAAATCCACTCCGTGAAGGGGCACGGACGATGTATAGGAAGACAACGCATCGGGATCGAACCATTCCAGGCGGATACAGGTTTCAGGGCGATCGTCGGGGCGCTCCCCTCGCAGAGACGTCCAGGTCACTTCGTGGCTACCCGGCGGAAGCGTCAACCGGTGGACGGCCTTCATGTCCCCGACGAGATTCCACTCTCCCTCCAACTCTCCATCCAGCGTGAGACGGGTGTCCGGCAGCGCTCCGATGGGAACGTAGGGTTCATGGGGATCGGACAAATGCACCCAGAGGAAGAACGGGTTCTCATGGGAGCGATCTAACCACGCTCGCAAGGGTTCAAAAACTTCATGAGCATATCGGTAGATGCGGGCTTCACTTTGTCCAAAGGGGTCGTCATAGACATCAAAGCCCTGCTCGAGCCCGAATTCCCTACCGAGCACGCCAAGGGAGACGAACGCCGCCGTCTGGTATCCAGCCTCTTGAAAGGTCTCAGCAAGCGTATCGACGCTGGTGGGAACAACATCACCATTGGCGACGGCACCATGGCTCATAGGTGTCCGCCCGGAAAAAAGAGTCGCATGAGAAGGAAGCGTAATGGGTACCCGGGTATAAGCATGTTGAAAAACAACACCATTCCGGCCGAGCTCGTCGAGATGCGACATACCGCGACCTTCGCGGTTGTAAAGACCGGAGTAGCTCACATGGAGGGTGTCGAGGGAAACGACAACAACGTAGGGATACTCCGTCCGAGCAGTACGGCTCTTGATCGGCGCCCAGGCAAAGTAGCCGGCCCCCAAACCAACCATGACAAGGAGGACCAGAGTCCACCATTTAGCTCGTCGTCTCATGGTGGTCTCAGTATCCGAGTATGCTGATGACGGACTCGAAAAGCGGGCCGTTCGTGCTGACGGCATTCGGCCCATGCACCGTCGGCCTTCCCTTCCAATCGGTAAAAGTGCCCCCGGCCTCCTGGAGAATCGGCAACAAAGCGGCGCAATCCCAAACCTTCATAAGAGGATCGAGCATCACTTCTGCCCTTCCGGTGGCGACCAAGCAATGCCCGTAGCAATCTCCCCAACCCCTTTGGATTCGAGTCGCCTGTTTCAACAGGTTCCAGGCATCCCGCTCTTCCCTCTCCAAATCGGCGATATCGGTAAAAGCTAAGCGAGCGTCCTCTAGTCGCTCGACATCGGACACTCTCGCGAGTCGCCCGTTCCAGCGACACCCCAAGCCGCGGCCAGCCGAGATCATGTCGGATAGACCGGGGAAGTAAGCAACGCCGACGGCCATCTCGCCCGAGATCTCCAAACCCAGCAATACCCCGTAGAGAGGGACTCCGGCGATGAACGATTGGGTTCCGTCGATGGGATCAATGATCCACCGGTGGGAACCGTCCTTTTCCGAGTTTTCGTCCTCGCCCATTTCCTCGCCCAGTATGGCGTGGCCGGGGAATCGTCTGCCGATGAGCTCCCTGAGAAGCTTCTCCGCTCCCCGATCCGCAACCGTGACCGGAGATTGGTCCGCCTTCCAATCGACGGCGACACCGGTTTGGAAATGAGCCAAGGTCAGCTGCCCGGCTCGCCAGGCTGCATCCATGGCAAAGTCGAGATATTCCTGCACGGAAGTCGATTCGATCATAGTTCGCACCCTTCTCACATTTTTCGCAGCAGTAAGGTTATGTGACAACAAGCCCTCAGCGCAAGAAATCCGCCTTGACCGGCCCCGCACCCGGTGTTAAGAATGGCTCTTTGGCGTCGTGAAACATACTCCAGCCGACTTAACGATGGTGATCTTCACCATTTATGCGGCTGGCCGGCCCGAAAGAGCCGCGGCCGGTCCGCCTTCGCTAAGGCTACGGCGGACCCGCCGAAGCTCAGCGAACTCGAAGCAAGCGTAGGCGGGGAGGAATTTTGCCGTGGGAATGGCTTCCGGGTTGCCGGGCGACTTCTAATAAGTGTGAGCCGGTCCACAGCCAACAAGCGATCCGACCGCTAAATTGTAATTGTGAGTCATTCAAAGTCAGCCATCGTGCTCTTCACTCTGTCGCCGGAGGCAGAGGGCCGGAGAAAGCCGCTCGGGCTGGGCAATCCGGAGCGGGCCGCGACCCTGTACGAGGCGCTGCTTCGCCACCTGGAGCGCGTTTGTTCCGATCTCCCCGGGATTGACCTCCTCATCAATACCCCCGGTCGGCCACTCAACCAGGCGACCCGTCATATGCCGCAACGGGGGAGCAACTTCGGAGAGTCCTTGCATTTGGCATTGGAAGACGCCTTTGCCTGTGGCTACCGAAACGTCGTCGTCATTGGGAATGACGCACCGGAGATTTCGCAAAGCTACATAGAAGCCGCGTTCGCCAAGCTCGAATCGGCTGGCCCCAAGAAAGCGGTCATAGGCCCAGCCCTGGACGGCGGCTACGCTCTTTTGGGTTTGAGCCAGCCCTGCCCCGAAGCGTTCCAATCCATGCCGTGGGGCTCGGAACAGGTCGCGCGACTCACCGAGGAGCGCTTGCGGCATCACGGCTTTCGGGTCGACCGACTCGAACCGCTCGAGGACATCGACAACGAAAACAACTTGAAGCGATTTCTGGATCGCGCCCGCTGCGGATCCCTTTCTAAACTCGCCAAACGGCTAGCCTCCCTACTTCGAGAGAGCCTTCCTCATTACGACGAGCGCCTGGGCTCACTTCAAGAAATGCTCTTCGTGGGCTGGCGTGCTCTAAGAGCTCCTCCTTACACCTGTTTGAACTAGAGCGTCGCTTCTCAAACGAACAGATTCTTCCATTTTCACCTCCGCTGGTTGCGGAGCGAGGAGCTACATGTCTCCGAAGCGGATTGCCATCATTGGCGCGGACCCCATCGGCCTCGAGGCCGCCCTTTACGGAGCCAGACTCGGCCACGATGTTCACGTCTACGACGGATCCGGCTGGTGGACCACTTTTGTTTAGAGATCCTACCGGCAAAAGAGAAACGAAGAGGAAGGTGCTAGGGCATGAGTAACCAGCTTTCGTTAGGGACCAAAGGAACGAAAGCTGGCCGGCCCGTATGGGCCGACGGCCAAGAGGAATCGGGCCACGAAACAACTGGCCCGAGGGAATTTGGCCGTAAAAGGCCCGAGCGAGGAGCGAGGGCCGGAGCGAGCCGAGGAGGCGAGCGACAACTAATAAAAGGAGACCACAATTGCCTGAAACGATGACAGTAGAAAAAGCGGTCAAGAACCGCTACTCCGAGGCGGCCAAGGCTCAAGAACCCGCGCTTTGTTGTCCGGTGGATTACAACCGAGAGTACCTCGACGTTATCCCCCAAGAGATTATCGACCGGGATTATGGCTGCGGTGATCCTTCGACATACCTCAGACCCGGAGAAACGGTGCTTGATCTGGGATGCGGTGGTGGAAAAATCTGCTACATCGCCTCACAGGTCGTCGGCGCCGAGGGCAAGGTCATTGGTGTCGACATGAACGATGACATGCTCTCTCTGGCCGAGCGATATCGGGAAGAGGTGGGAGACCGCATCGGCTACCGCAACGTGAGCTTCCGCAAAGGCCGGATTCAAGACCTTGCCCTCGACTACCGCAAGGTGGAAGCCTACTTGGAGAAACATCCCATCCGAAACGCCGCCAATCTCGATGCCTTCGAGTCTTGGATAGAGAACGAGCGCCGCTCACATCCCATGATCCCGACCGCGTCGATCGATGTGGTGGTAAGTAACTGCGTGCTCAATCTCGTGCGCCCGGAGGACAAGCGCGGGCTCTTTGCCGAGATGTTTCGCGTCCTCAAGAAAGGCGGTCGCATTGTGGTTTCGGACATCGTCAGCGACGAGGACGTGCCCGAGCATCTGCAAAACGGATCCCGAGCTGTGGAGCGGGTGCATCTCGGGATCCTTTCCGAGAAGACCTCTTCTTGAAGGCCTTTGAAGATGCCGGCTTCTACGGCATCCGCTTGCTCAAGCGAGACGGAAAGCCGTGGCAGACCGTCGAAGGCATCGAGTTTCGCGCGGTGACCGTGGAGGCCTACAAAGGAAAGCAGGGTCCTTGTCTGGAGCGGTACCAAGCCGTCGTCTATAAAGGTCCGTGGCGCAGCGTGACCGACGATGACGGTCACACACTTTTTCGCGGACAGCGCATGGCGGTGTGCGACAAGACCTATCACATCTACGCCTCCGAGCCCTACCGAAACGATATTGAGCTCATCGAGCCCTACGAGGAAATCCAGCTTTCGGACGCCAGCCGTTCAACTGCAAGAAAGACGCGGCCCGGCATCCTCGAGAGACCAAAGGGCTCGAGTACAACGTGACCCAAACGACCGACGCGCCTTATTGCGGGCCCGACGGTGATTGCTGCTGAGAAAGGACGAGAGTCATGGTCGCCTTCGAACAAGAAATTGAGCACAGTCGGCAAGTTTCCCCTCTTCGCCAATCGCGTCGACACCCTTCAGGTCAACATGGGGAGGCTCTGCAATCAGTCCTGCAAACACTGCCACGTGGAGGCGGGCCCGCATCGTAAGGAAATCATGTCTCGGGAAGTGGTCGAGTCCGTTGTGAGAGCTCTCGGGAATGAGGCAATCGCCACGGTCGACATCACCGGCGGTGCCCCGGAAATGAACCCCCACTTCGAGTATCTCGTGGAGCAAGCCCGCTCGCACGGACGACACGTCATGGTTCGATCCAACCTGACGGTCTATTTGGAGGAGGGTAAGGAGCACATCCCCCAATTTCTGAAGCAGCACGGTGTCGAGATCATCGCTTCTCTTCCCTGCTATCTGCAGCAGAATATCGACGCGCAAAGAGGCGACGGCGTGGCGGAAAAAAGCATCAGGGTTCTTCGTCGGCTCAACGAGTTGGGCTATGGAAAGCCCGACACCGGCTTAGTATTGAACCTCGTCTACAATCCGGCGGGACCTGGACTACCTCCGGAACAGGAAAAGCTCCAATCCGATTACAAGCGCGAGCTCGCCGATAGATACGGAGTGGTCTTCAATCATCTCTACACGATCACCAACGTTCCAATCGGTCGTTTCAAGAGCACCCTTTCGGCCAAAGGCACTCTGGGCCGGTACATGGCGACGCTCGACGAAGCCTTCAACTCCTCGGTTGTGGATTCATTGATGTGCCGAAATCTCGTGAGTATCGGCTGGGACGGCACTCTCTATGATTGTGACTTCAATCAGATGCTGTCCTTGCCCGTCATCAACGAAGCTCCTCGTACCATGAAGGAGTTCGACGCGCGTCTTCTGGCGAAGAGGAAGATTGCCACCGGCGACCATTGTTACGCCTGCACCGCCGGTTCGGGATCGAGCTGCGGCGGCGCTCTCGGTTAGGGTATCCACGGCAAGCAGACGGCCAGGCGGCCGGTCCGCCATGGCCTCGGCGAAGGCGGAAGCCTCGCGCGTAGGCGGTCGGTCGGAATCTAGTAACAAGATGAGGGCCGAATTCAGGCAAGCTTCTTCTTGACGGGTGAGCATCGCCACTACGTTCGCTCCAATGAAACCACCGGAAAACTCCAGCTTGGCCCCCGGGCAGCGGAAAACTGCGCTTCAACTTGGGAGGCGATTGCCCGCGTGTCTATAATGGCGACCAGCTTCGGTGGGTATTTCTTCAAAAAATTGTCATTCCAAGGAGGACTTTCATGTCAAGCGATTTCCCTCTCGGCAGGTTTTGTTGGTACGACTTGATGACTTCCGACCCCAAGGCAGCTACTGATTTCTACACCAAGGTCATTGGCTGGAGCACAGAACCATGGGAGGTCGGCGAAATGCCTTACACCATGTGGGTGGCAAGCCGTGGTCCTTTGGGTGGAGTGCTGGAGCTTCCAGAGGAGGCAAAGCAAGTAGGAGCACCGCCTCATTGGATTTCCCATGTTGCGGTGCCTGACGTCGATGCAAAGACAAAGGAAGCCGCCGCACTAGGCGGTAAAGTGATCAAGGAGCCCGCAGACATCCCCCACGTGGGTCGATTCGCCGTTCTTTCCGACCCCCAAGGTGCGGTCTTCTGCATCTTCAAATCCTCTTCCGAGACACCGGGACACGATGATGCCCCCCAGCTCGGAGATATCTCGTGGCATGAGCTCAACACCACGGATCACGAAGCGGCTTGGGATTTCTACCAGAAGCTCTTCGGATGGGAAAAGACACAAGCCATGGACATGAGCCCGGAGCTGGGCACGTACCAAACGTGGGGGCGCAAGGGGCTGGAACTCGGCGGCATGTTCAACAAACCCAAGGAAATCCCAGGCCCGCCCTTTTGGCTCTACTACGCCATGGTCGACGATGTTCACCAGGCCGTGGAGAAAGTCAAAGCTAACGGAGGCAAGATCCTCAACGGCCCGATGGAAGTCCCCGGCGGCGACTGGATCGCCCAGTGCATGGACCCGCAGGGAGCGGCTTTCGCCATCCACTCCGTCGCGAAGAAGTAGGAAGCAAGGGGACGTCCACCAGTTACTTTTGTTAGAGCTGGTGGCTATCCCCTTCCTGCGTGGCCATCCCCGAACTCTCGTCCTCTCAACTCGAATCTCGGTCGCGGCGTCACGGACCGGTCTCTATCCGCCGGGAACGCCCGCCGCCGTCACAGAGGGTGTATTCGTTTAACCAGCGGGGCTCTTCTGCAATGATTTGCTCCGGATTGGATTAATACTTCTCCCGCAAGTTACCCAATAGAGCAAGATGTGTCTTCTCTTCGTTCGCCAGCTCATGGAGGACCCGTCGCGTCTCCGAGTCTTCGCTGCTGACCGCATAGCGGAGATACAGGTCGAGTGCCTGCGCTTCGAGCATCATTGCCAAAATGAGGACGTCCTCAACCGTTTCCAGTGAAGGTTGGTTGGCCGCAAGGAACTCATCGGTGGTCATGCCGCCTTCCATAATCTTGGGCAGAACCGTCTTCTCTAGATCCTCAGTCGTCTCGGCCTCACCTTGGTTCCTCTTGTAGAGGTCGAAGATCATTTCCTTGTGCTGAGTGTCCATCGCCGCTAGTCTGTGGAAAGCTTCCGCCGCAACCTGGTCGAAGACACTTGCTTCCATCCTCTGGTAGAAGCTCCTGAGACCCTCTTCCATGGCATAGGCAATGGCGAGCATCTCGGCAGGGCTTTCCTTCCCGGTGATGAGATTCATCCCCACTTCAGCTGGACCCGCGATCATGGCCCCGGACCAAGCCCGGATGCCGCCGGCCAGATTGTAGACTTCCTCGAAGCCTCGGCCCGAAAGCACTTGCGCAGCAACCCGGCTGCGTCCGCCAACAGCTCAGTACACGATCGTGGGCTTGCCAGAATCCAGCTCTTGTATCCGGTCAGTGAGCTCAGGGAGCGGAACCAAGAGGCCGCCCGGAATGCGCGCGCGCTCGTATTCGCCGGGTTGCCGGACATCGAGAAGCGTGTACTCGCCTTCCTTGCGCTCTGCCATATAGCTTCGAGCTTGTTCGGCATTCATGTTCTTGGCCGGAATGAAGAACTGTTTCCACTTCATCGAAGTCTCCTCGTTCTTGTTGCGCGCAATGAACGCGACCATCGAGCAAGTCGAGCCGTCCAACGACCCGTAGGTCGTGCATGCTGCCCGCTAAAGCGAGCGAAAAGCATACCAAAAAAGAAACCTGGAAATCACATATGCCGCAACGCCGAGCTCGAGTCCGGCTCAAGCGTTCGGCGAACCGGGCCTATTCCAGTAAAATGCGGCACGGGAGGTGCTTCCCATCTCCCGTGACAACGGCCAGCTCAACGGAGTAACGATATGAGTAGCAAAGTTTTTCGAGTTCTTCTGTATGCCATCACGTTCCTAACAGCAGGCGTTCTCATTGTTTGGCCCAGCAGTTGTGGTCCTCCTGACGCCGCTAAGCCTGATGAAACACATGGGCTCACCATCGCTCCCGACACCGCCGAACGGTTGGCCCAATTTGCCCCGACAGAAGTGGGTGCTGATTTGGCATCGCTTTCGGAAACCGAGCGAAAAGTTCTCTACAAGCTCATCGATGCCGCCAAACACATGGACCGCGCTTTCTTGCTCCAAGCTTGGCCCGAAAATCCGTCGTTCCGGGAGCGCCTATCCGAGGAGGAAGGTGACCAAGTGGAGGCGGCACTGGCCTACTTTGATGTGATGTACGGCCCCTGGGATCGTCTTGCTCACAGGGAGACATTCGTCGGAAGCCACCCCCACCCCGCCGGTGCCGGATTCTACCCCGAGGATCTCACCAAGGAAGAGCTCGAGGCCTATATCGAGGCTCATCCAGACCAGAAGGAGAACCTCATGAGCTGGTACACGGTGATCCGACGGCAGGGCGATCAGCTCGTCGCCGACCCCTACTCAGAAGTCTACCGCGATCAGCTCGAGCCCGCCGCCGAACGGCTAAAGGAAGCAGCGGAGTTGACCGACAACGCATCCCTCAAGGACTTCTTGATGAAACGCGCAGCGAGCTTCCTCTCGGACGATTACTACGATTCGGAGATCGCCTGGATGGACCTCGACAGTCGCATCGAGGTCACCATCGGCCCTTATGAAGTTTATGAAGACGAGCTCATGGCTCAGAAGACAGCCTTTGAAGCATTTATCACCGTGAGCGATCCCGAAGCCTCTGCGGCGCTCGACCGCTTCAAGAGCCTGCTGCCGGACATGGAAATGCACCTGCCCATACCCGACGAGCTGAAGACCAAACGCGGCACCGAGTCTCCCATTGCCGTGGTGGATTTGGTCTTCGCCGGTGGCGACACACGTTCCGGCGTCCAGACCATCGCCTACAATCTGCCCAATGACGAAGAAATCCGCAGCACCAAGGGAAGCAAGAAAGTCATGCTTCGCAACGTCATGAAAGCCAAATTCGAGTCCATCCTCGTCCCCGTGGCAGGAGAGGTGATGGACGGCTCCCAACTTCCTTTGTTGAGTGCCGAGGCCTTCTTCCAAGAGACCGTTTTTCACGAGTTGTCCCATGCGCTCGGACCGGGCTTTGTCACGGGGACTGACAAAGAAGTAAGAGAAGCCCTTCAGGAAATATATTCCGCTATGGAGGAAGCCAAGGCCGACGTCATGGGAGCCTACAACATCCTATACATGATCGACCGCAAGGAGTTCCCCACCGAGTTCAGGGAGGAGTTTTTGGCAACTTACTTCGCCGGTCTTTTCCGTTCCATTCGTTTCGGCACGGCCGAAGCCCACGGCAAAGGGGCGGCATTGCAGCTAAACTACTTCCTTACAAAGGAGACGGCGACGCTCGGTGAGGATGGGAAGTTCAGAGTCGACCTTCCGGCTCTCGAACAAGCGATCACGGATCTCGTGAGAGAGATTTGTCTCATCCAAGCGGCGGGCGACAAGGATAAAGGGGTGAGCCTTCTCGAGATGGCCAAGGTCACACCGGACATCCAGCAGGCGTTAGATCGCCTGACCAGCGTGCCCGTGGATATCCGGCCGGTGTATGTAGGCGCCGGAGAGACGATGCCGTGAGGTAGCACTCCCTCTTCGCACAACGCGGAGAGGGAGCCTTCATTTGAATTTCATCTCGACGACTTTGGCGTCGATCTCATCATGCATCGTCTTGATGAGGTCTCGCAGGCGATTCACAATATCGTCTTTGGGCACGATCTCGAGGTCTTTGCTGTCGCGCCGTTTCATCTCGAAACCGCCCTTGGCAAGGGCCTTACCGGCTACCGTCACACGGATGGGAATTCCCACGAGATCGGCGTCGGCGAATTTCACGCCGGCACGCTCATCACGGTCATCATAGAGAACCTCGATGCCGGCGTCTTGTAGATCTTGATACAAGCACTCCCCGGCCTCGACAATAGCTTTGTCTTTGACATTGAGGGTCACCAAGTGCACTTGATAAGGAGCAATGGTGATCGGCCATATCATTCCGTTCTCATCGTTGTGCTCTTCGGCCGCGCAAGCGAGCAGTCGACCCGACCCAATGCCATAGGAGCCCATAATGATGGGCTTTTCCTTCCCGTCCTCGTCCAAGTAGTTGGCACCCACTGCACTGGAGTAACGGGTCCCGAGCTTGAAAATGTTGCCAACCTCGACTCCCCGCTCCGTGTGAAGCGGACCACCACAATCGATGCAAGCGTCACCGTCTCCCGCCGCGGCGATATCGGCCACGATGGTCGCCTCGTAGTCACGTGAAACGTTGGTATTCCGGAGATGAAAACCGTCTTCGTTTGCGCCAGCCACCAAGTTGGGCGACTTGGGTATCTCATCGTCAACGATAACAGTCACATCCTTCAGGCCAACGGGTGAGCCGTAACCGGGCTCCGCACCGACGGCCTTTATCTCCTCCTCCGTCGCCGGCCGAAGCCAATCGGCTTTCGCTGCATTGGCGACCTTAGTTTCGTTAACCTCCATATCGCCCCGGATCACCGCAAAGACGAACTCCTCCCGAGCTCCTTCTTCCTCTTCGTGTCCAGCAATGAGGAAAACCGCTTTCGCCGTCTTCGTGCCGGGTATGTCGAGGTATCTCGCCAGATCCTCGATGGTGGTCGCACCGGGAGTCGCCACTTTCTCGACGGGCAACAACTCTTCGGACTCGACACTCGCCTTGGCGAAACGAGCGATCTGGCGGTTCGCCGCATAGCCACACTTTTTGCAAAGCACCAATGTATCTTCACCGACCGGTGTCAGATACATGAACTCATGGGCCATACTGCCGCCCATCATGCCGACGTCAGAGCCCACGGCGATGGAGGGAACGCTGCAACGGTTGAAGATGTTGAAATAGGCCTGGTAGTGCGCTCGGTATTGCTGATCGAGGCCGGCCTCGTCTTTGTCGAGACTATAGCTGTCCTTCATCGTGAACTCGCGGACACGGATCAAACCCGCGCGAGGGCGTGGATCGTCACGAAACTTGGTCTGTATGTGATAGATGAGCTGCGGGAGCTGTCGGTGCGAACGGATCTCGGTCAGACAGATGTCGACGACGACCTCTTCGTGGGTCATCGCCAACACCATGTCGCGGTTCTTTCGATCTCTGAACCGCCCCATTTCCGGCCCCACCGCCTGCCAGCGACCTGTGACCTTCCAAGCCTCTGCGGGGTGCACGACCGGCATGGTCATTTCCTGTCCGCCGATGGCATTCATCTCTTCCCGCATGATGTCTTCGATCTTGGTGATGGATCGGAAAGCCAGAGGTAGATAGGAGAACAGTCCCTGGCCGAGCTGCCGAATAAACCCGGCGCGCAGCAAAAGCTGGTGACTCGCTGCCTCCACTCCCGCGGGAGGCTCCCGCAACGTGACTCCAAAGTGCCTGCTGTATCTCAAGTCTTCACCTCATTGTCGCGAACGTCCGCTCGCGCGACGCTTCATTTGCCAACCTTGGGATTCTAACATCTAATCCGGCCGACTCATCCGACTCACAGCCATCAAGACCACGAGCGATGAAAGCACCGGCAAAATGGCAGGATACTGCGGCCCTAGGATCGATGCCAAATAGGCATCGCCGGTGGGGGTTAGGATGGCGCGGAGATAGCGACCACTCCCAATGGCTCCGAGGATCGCAAGGGTCCCCCCAACGAGGACCGCCCACATAGCACCGGACGCTGTAGCCTTCAGTCGCTCCTTGTAGAAACTCGCCAAAGTAGGAACCACGACGCCACCAACAAAAACGGTGTAGC
The DNA here is from genome assembly GCA_963697355.1 of uncultured Acidobacteriota bacterium. Lineage (GTDB taxonomy): Bacteria > Acidobacteriota > Vicinamibacteria > Marinacidobacterales > DATDRI01 > CAVONV01. The sequence goes on along the minus strand of CAVONV010000004.1, from coordinate 468,569 downwards.
CCAGCAGCAGCGAAGCAATGATGCCCTGTTGGTACATAGCGATCCACGCCGCCACCGTGCCGATCGCAACCACCGCTATTTTTGTCGTTCGCAGCCGTTGCGCCGGCGCCAGTTTCTTTGTCGGTGCGACCACATTCAGCGAGAGGATCGTCGAGGCCGATACCAACGTCGTGTCTGCCGACGACATAATGGCAGCCAAGAATCCGGCCACAACCAGACCTTTCAAACCGACGGGAAGCATTGCATCCACCGCGTGGGGGAGGGCCGCTTCTGCTGCCAACGCCGGAAACTGAGCTCGGATAGCCAGGCCTAACATGGCAAGCGAAAAAGAAACAGGAACGACCAAAGCAGCAGCAGCCAAGATAGATCTGCGAGCGACCCGGCCATCTTTTGCGCATAGGACTCGGGAGTAGATGTCCGGCCCTACCAAATAGGGAAGGCCCACGATCAAAGGATAGAAAACGAGCAGGTCATACCAACCGAAGCCCGGCGAAACGGGAAAGTCCCAATGCGCTTCGGGAGCACCCGCCCAAAACGAGGATGCCCTTCCTGGAATGCCGGCCAGAACGACCAAGCTGACGACCAATCCTCCGAGAAAGAGAGCGATTTGCCAGATGTCCGTCCTGATCACCGAGAGCTGCCCGCCCCACAAGGTATAAAGAGTGAAAACCATTGCGACGAAGACCACGGCAATAGAGAATTCGAGGGGGAAGATGCCACTCAGAAGGCGTGCGCCCGCGACGATTTGAGCTGCTACGATCCCACACCAAGCGATAGAGATCATCACCGCCGCGGGGATCGAAACACCGTGCCCATAGGCATTCCGCAGAATATCCGGCAGGGTGTAGACGCCGAGCGAACGCACTCGATCCGCCAGAAACAGACCAAAAGGTACCAGCGCGACCGCACCAATGAGCGACCACCAAGCGCCTGTCAACCCGCGGGAATAGCCTAGGCCGATGATCCCCAATGTCGAGGAGGCACCAAAGATGGTCGCCACCAAGGATGCGGTTATTGGACCCGTCGTATACCGCCGCTCCGCCACCCAGTACGACTCGGCAGATTGAAGTCGCGATCGCCACCCCACGAGCAGCATGACGCCTAAATAGGCACCGACTACCACCACGTCGATCATAAAACTCCAGTTTCTTATTTAGGGGCTCCCGCCAATATAATTCTGACGGTTTAGATTCAATGCTCAGGCCAAGAGGGTGTCACTACGAACGATGGTAGTCTACACCGATAGTATTCACTTCGCGGAACAAATCCTACCCCAGGCGGCAGGACGCTGGTCATCCGTCCCTTCAGAATCCGATTCCGGCACGTCGGCCCTTCGCAAGAAGCTTTTCGACGATCGCCTCGTGTTTACGAGTGCAATGGAGCCGGAAAAGCTCTGGAATCAGCTCTTCCTTGTCGAGTCAGCCTCGCAATCGCAATACGACCTGCTCATCGAGCTCAACCGAGCGGGCGAATCCCTCCCAGATGGGGTCCTCTGTATTGCGGGTGACGGCAAGGAATTCCACGGCTTCAAGGACCGTGCATGGACCGCCTCTCCAGGAAATCTCCACGTCTCCGTCAACTTCTCACCCGCCCAATCGATCGACCACTTCGGTGCGGGCTTCATGATCCTCGCGGCCGTTTCCGCGGTCGAGGCCATTGACAGCGTCCCTGGACTCGAGAACCGAGCCGGCATCAAGTGGGTCAACGACGTTCTTATTGATGGCGCGAAGGTCTGCGGCGTCCTTGCCTACACACAAACGATGGCCGACACGGTGACATCGGCTGTTCTAGGCATAGGTCTCAATGTGGAGACGACTCCTTCCCTCGATCCCACGCCCTTTGTGCCCAGAGCCGGCTCGCTATGCGAGATCGTCACTGATCGGCGAACCTGCAACCCGGCAAGACTTTTGGGCGCGCTCATGAACAGTCTGGACCGGAACTACCGATCACTCCTCGACGGGAACTACGAGGCGTTGTTGAACCGCTATCGAGAGCGATCCGTTGTCATCGGTCATGATATCGAAGTGCTTTCTGACGACACTGATATCGAACCAGAGGTGTTGGCAAGCGGTCGTGTGAAGGGGCTTGGCCAAGACCTGGAGCTCATCCTGGAGGGCTGCGAACGTCCGCTCACAAGAGGGCGCCTCGTCCTCAAATAGACGACTTCCCATCCCAATCCAAAATGGACAACCGAGCGGTTGATTCGTTAGAGTAACAGGCTTGCATTATCTCGCCGTACGCTCACAAGGAGAGGGACTAATGCTTCTTAGAAACCGCCTCCGGGCTATTGCGGCCATTGCCGTCATACTATCCGCCTCCGCGTTCACGCTTGCCGAGACCCGTTACGAGCATAAGGACACGCGCCTGCTCCTTTTTATTGCCCTCGATCAAGCTCGTTACGACTATCTCGTCCGGTTTCGCCCGGCTTTCACCGGCGGTCTCAAGGCCATTTTGGACCAAGGCGTCGCCTTCTCCGATGCCCACCATGATCACGCCAAAACCGCGACGGCAGCCGGACACACAACGCTGGTCACCGGAAGCTATCCAGGTCATTCCGGCATTATTGCCAATGAGTGGTTCGACAGAGACAGCAGGAAGCAGATGTATTCATTTAGAGACAGCTCTCAGCCCCTCCTGACACCCCACTCGGCTACCGGGGGGAGCAGCAGCAGCTCTACGAGCTCCTCCTCAGGACGCTCTCCGAAGAACCTGCTGAGAACAACTCTGGGAGATTGGCTCAAGGAGACCAGCCCTCAGTCCAAGGTGTTTTCCATGAGCGGTAAAGACCGCGTGGCCATTCCGATGGGAGGGAAAAGCGCAGACGCCGCCTATTGGTACGACGGCACGACCGGACAGTTCATCACCAGTCGTTATTACATGAGGAAGTACCCGTCCTACATGAAGGAGCTCCACGAACGAAAAATCGCCGATTCCTACTTCGGCAAGGCCTGGAAACCCCTTTCCGTCGAGGCGGGGATGTACCAGAAGATGGGCATCCAACCTCTGGACCGAGGTGTTTATCAATGGGATCTCCCTCACCCTTTGGGCGGGGCCTCCTTCACACCCAGCACGGGATTCTATAGCGCGTTCTATCGGTCTCCCTACATGGATGCCTATCTCATAGAACTGGCCAGAACCATCGTCGCCCATGAGTCTCTCGGCAAAGATTCTCATCTAGATATCCTTGCTCTCGGCTTCTCCGTCTTGGATCTCGTTGGACATGACTACGGTCCCAACAGCCCAGAGGTCCTCGACGTCCTACTACGTCTCGATCGAAATCTCGGCGATTTTCTCGAAGAGCTGGACGAGGCGATCGGCATGGAGCACATAGCGATCGCCCTCGGGGGCGACCACGGCGTGATGATCATTCCCGAAGTCCTTCAGGCAACCGGCGTTGAGGCCAAGCGGTTTGCGACGGACGACGTCGTTTGCTACCAGCAGGCCGAAAGCAAGCTTGACGATCGGTTCGGTGAAGAAGATTGGCTCATGAGAGACCTTTATCTCGACTATGAAGCCATCGGCAAACGAAATCTCCGTCGTCGGGACGTCGAGGACGCTCTTGCCGAGATCCTCTCTCAATGTCCTTCAGTGAAGAAGGTTTGGACACGAACCGAGCTCGAATCACCAACATCTTCGTCCGATCCCTTTCGAGACATGTACCTCCATAGTTTCCACCCCGAGAGGAGCGCGGATTTGTTCGTACAGCTCGAAAAATATCACCTCAATCGCTTGTTCGAGGGAACGAGTCACGGGTCACCGTATGACTATGACAGCCACGTCCCCATGATGATCCTCGTCCCCGGTGTCGAGGCTCGAGGCATCTCTCAACGGGTTCAAACGGTCGACTTGGCGCCGACCATAGCGGCTCTGCTCGGCATCCCCACACCCGACGACCTCGATGGCGTGGACCGATCTGAACTGATGGAAAACCGTGGAAATACGACGCCAACGAACTGAAACGAATCCGTTTGACACTCCCATCCGCTCGCCGGTACCGTCACCCCTACCGTGCCAGTGCATGTAAACGAGCTAGGCAAACAGTGAGGAAGAAGAAATGTTGAAGACATTCTCGAAAGGCTCATTCACGATTCTCGTATTGTGGTGGGTGGTCGGTCCGCTGCTGATTGCCCAAGAAAAAGCCCAGGACCGGCGCAGCACCATCGACAAAGACACGGCCGTCTCCGATGACCCGCGCCGGACTCCCGTTCCACCGGGACCTGGAGGCCCCGAAGGCACGATGGTTCTCACCAATGGACGCATATTCGACGGAACAGGAGGCGCCGTACAAGAAGGCTCGGTCGTCATCACCCGAAATCGCATCGTGACGATCCTACCGTCCGGCTCCAACGAATGGCCGGCAGACGCGAACGTCATGGATGTGGGTGGCAAGACCATCATGCCCGGCCTCATCGACCTCCATACCCACATCAGCTACACCGAGCCCGGTGTTCCGGGTCCTCTCGCCACTAGCCCGGTCGATGCCACGCTAAGAGCAACGGAAAGGCTCCGCTTTTTCATCGAGAGCGGGATCACGAGTCTGCGTGACGTGGCCTCCCTCGGCGAGGTCCCCTTTCGACTCAAAGAATGGGTAGCGGAAAACCGAATCCCCGGGCCTCGCGTCTTCCCCGTGGGCCAACTGATTACGGGTACCGGCGGACATGGGGCCGAGACTCTGAGTCCCTCAGATCCTCTGTACGGTGCTGTCCGAGAAGCCTCCGGACCGGACGACTGGAGAGAGGCGGTACGGGAGCAGTTCAAGCGGGGTGCCGACGTCATCAAGCTTGCGAGTCACTACAGTCGCGAAGAGATTGCCGCGGCGGTGGACGAAGCTCACGCGTTGGGCCTCAAGGTTTGTGTCGACGCAGAAACGTTTTACATCCAGTGGGCCGTGGAAGCCGGGGCCGACGTCATCGAGCACCCCCTGCCAAGGACCGACGAGACCATCCAACTCATGGCGGAAAACGGCACCGAAGCAGTACCCACGCTCACAACGTACAACTACATTTTCGATCTCTTGGGAGGCTACTACTACTCCACCTCGAGACGATTTACGTTCTCCAAAGAAGACAACTTGAACGTCTTGCGTCGCATGAGGAAGGCCGGCATCAAGATGGGGATAGGAACCGACTTGGTTGTGGATTGGTTCCGCTACCTGCCGCTGGCCTACATCGAGGAGCTCAAACAGTTCGTAGCCGTGGGCTATACGATCCCGGAGGCTCTAGTGGCCGCGACCAAGACCAGTGCTGAGATCCTGGACATGGATGACAAGTTGGGCACCCTTGAGCCGGGTAAGTTGGCCGATGTCATCGTCGTCAACGGGAAGCCTGACACGAATTTGGACGACTTGGCCAACGTCGACATCGTCGTCCGTGACGGCCATCTCGTCGTCGAGGATGGACAGGTGGTCATCCCACGCCACGTTCCGTTGCCTCAACCCAAACCCAAAACTCCAACAAACTAGTGAATGAATTCCTGATTTCATGATTTCCTGAATTCTTGAATTCCTCAACAAGGAGACCCAAGCAATGAAATCACTCTTAGACAAGCTAGGAATCAAGGACGTCAACCCCGGTGCCTGTATCGGCCCCGATAGCTGGATCAAGGATCCCAAGGGTAAGGAGCTGGTCTCCAACAATCCCACCACCGGCGAGCCCATAGCAAAGGTCATTCAGGCCACGTCGGAGTCCTACGAGAACGTGATCACATCCGCCCATGACGCCTTCAAGTCGTGGCGATCGGTGCCGGCACCTCAAAGGGGTCACGTGGTCCGAGATCTCGGAAACGCTCTGAGGGAGCTCAAAGAGCCCCTGGGCGACCTCGTCAGTCTCGAGATGGGCAAGATCAAGGCCGAAGGACACGGTGAAGTCCAAGAGATGATCGACATCTGCGATTTCGCCGTTGGTTTGTCCCGCCAGCTCTACGGCTTGTCCATGCATTCCGAACGGCCTCGGCATCGGATGTACGAACAGTGGCATCCTCTCGGGGTGGTTGGGGTGATCACGGCCTTCAACTTTCCCGTAGCAGTCTGGGCCTGGAATGCGGCTATCGCGGCAGTATGTGGAGACCCGGTGATCTGGAAACCCTCCAGTGACACGCCGCTCACCGCTGTCGCGGTGCAGCACATCGCTAACCGGGTCATGGCCGATCATGGACTGAGCGGTATCTTTACACTGTCCATCGGCCGTGGAAGCGAAGTGGGTGAGCTCCTTTTGAACGACGCCAGGATTCCGCTCGTCTCATTCACCGGATCCACAAAGGTCGGCCGGCACGTCTCGGAATCGCTGGGACGACGCTTCGGCAACACCATCCTCGAGCTCGGTGGCAACAATGCCATCATTGTCGCCGAAGATGCGGACTTGAACATGGCGGTGCGGGCAATCCTCTTTGGTGCCGTTGGTACGGCGGGTCAGCGCTGTACTTCCACGCGCCGGATCATCATGCACAAAGACATTGCCGACGATCTCACGACAGCGGCTCGTCAACGCATACCAGCAAGTTCCCATCGGTGATCCAGCCGATGAAACGAAGCTCATGGGACCGCTCGTCAATCCTCGGGCCGTGGAAGATATGTTCCAAGCCTTGGAGAAGGTCAAAGAGCAGGGAGGCGAAATCCTCACCGGCGGCCAGAAACGCGAAGACATAGGCCCCAATTTCGTAGAGCCCACGATCGTCAAGATGTCATCTCAAACCGAGATCATAAAGGAAGAGACCTTTGCTCCGATTCTCTACCTGCTCGAGTACGGAGATCTCGATGAGGCCATCGCCATCCACAACGACGTTCCTCAAGGTCTCTCGAGCGCCATCTTCACCGAAGGCATGAAAAACATGGAGGCCTTCCTCGCCTGCACCGGCTCCGACTGCGGCATTGCCAACGTCAACATCGGAACATCGGGAGCGGAGATTGGTGGCGCCTTTGGTGGGGAAAAAGAGACGGGCGGAGGCCGCGAGTCCGGCTCCGACGCCTGGAAGGGCTACATGCGCCGCCAGACCAACACCATCAACTGGTCGAAGGATCTACCTCTGGCCCAAGGCATCAAATTCGGGGACTGAAGGAGTCGTGTCATCAAAGGTGGCAAGGCATACGACCTCACTCAGCTCTTGAATCGCCGGGAGTCATGACTCGAAAGGTCACATGCGCCGGACATACGTGCGATCGCTCGTGAAGTGCTCGCACGTGCCACGGCAAGCGAAGAGCGCAGTGAACCTCACGCTATTGATCTTCTCTCTGTGCACACTCCCGTTTGGCTGCTCCTCGGGCCCCGGTGACAAGTCGCAACGGGACGTCGCACCGGCATTCGAGCACGGAGCACTGGCGGTAAGCGAGGTGCCGGGTATCCGACTAAGAGGACACGTGGTACTCGGTCACGAGGTTCGGACATTCCAACCCTGCGGCGAAGCCCCCGATCTTTGGGTCATTCCTACCCCCGGGCTCCGCTCTTCTTACGAAGCGCTGAGACACGCGCCGTACCAGCCGATGTTTGCGGAGCTTCGGGGCGAGTTAGGGCCGGCGCCTGCAACCGGATTCGGCAAGGAATACGCGGGGCAGCTCAAAGTGCTCACAGTGATACGCGCCGCGCCGGCGACCGAAGGCCACGGATGCGCCGAGGATCTCACAGATATTGCCTTCCGGGCCGCGGGTAACGAGCCGTTCTGGCACCTTAGTGTGACGCGGAGGTCGATTGTTTTTACGACACCCGGAGCTCCGGAGCTCGAGTTTCCTGGAGCGTCGCCTCTCCGCAGCAGACAAGGGTGGATTTACGAGGCGGAGACGAAGGATCTCGAGGCCCGCACGATCCGGTTCACGGTCAAAGAGGGCCGCTGCACAGACACCATGGTTGGAGCGCAGTACAGCTGGCGCGCACAGGTTGAGTTGGACGGGCAGATCTACGAGGGATGCGCGTGGGAGGGAGACGCCGCCCCCTGATTTGGTGACAGTCACCACCACATCTCTTCTAGACTGCTGGAGATAGGTGGGGACTGTCCGGACTGTCACCATTATTTCTTGACGTATTCGAACTCGAAGGGCTTGTCCTTGACGTTGGTCTTTTGAGGAGGAGCGATCCAGTTCGCGATCTTCCCGGGCTCGTAAACGGGCATCATGAGACTGTTGACGTAAGCCCTATCCTCTTCCGAAGGAAGCCACCTGCCTTTCCGAGCGTTCCACTCTTCCTCGGTGATCATCTCGCCCTCGGGATTGAAGAAGGAATTCCGCGTAGGTTCCGATCTCCCGGTGGAAGGCCTTGATGCGGCAGGCTCAGTCGATGAGAAACACCGCTTTTCTCCAGGATTCGGTTCCAGCGTTCGACGCCCTTCTGACAGTCTTCGATGTAGGCATCGCGCAAGACTTCGTTCATCGCGTTGCGTAAGGGTACGTCTTCGAGGAACTAGCTTGCCCTCCTTGACGATGTCCATAGGATAGAAGCCTTCGAGAGCCTTGTGATCGCTTTGCTTTTCTTCCTTGTAGCGTCCCTTGAGGCCGGCGGCAAAGTACTGGGCGGCGTTGGTCGAGACTTCTCCTCCGAAAAGATCCAAAGACACGCTGAACCAGAAGTTCAAGATACTTCTGAATCGTCGGGAAGATCGATGCCGCCCTTGCTTCGCGTACGTCGTCTCCACCTTCGCGCATCAACTCGGCGGCGCGCTGGATGACGCGGCCAATCCCGGTCTCGCCCACCGACATGTGGAAGGCCTCCTCGGTCAGCATGAAGCGGCACGTTCGAGACAAGGGATCGAAGCCGCTCTCCGATAGAGCCAGCAAGCTGGTACTTCCCGTCGCGATCGGTGAAGAACGTGAACATGTAAGAAGCTCAGCCAGTCGTCGCAGGGCTCGTTGAAAGCAGCCAAGTAGACGAGGCTTGTCCTCATTGCCGCTTCGTCGCTCCAACAGCTCCTCGGCTTCTTCGCGGCCGTCGCGTCCGAAATACGAGTGAAGCAGATAAACCATGGCCCAAAGGTGACGGCCTTCCTCGACGTTCACCTGGAAGAGATTGCGCAAATCGAGGAGGCTGGGAGCGGTCTTGCCGAGACGCCGTTGCTGCTCGACACTCGCCGGCTCCGTATCGCCTTGGGTCACGATGAGACGTCGGAGCTGCGTGCGAAACTCACCCGGAACCTGCTGCCACGCCGGTTGTCCTTCGAAGTCACCGAAACCGATCTTGCGATCGGCCACGGCCGGCGTGAGGAAAATGCCCCACCGTAATCGGGCATCTTGACGATAATCGAAGTTGGCCCACCCGCTCGGCTCGACCGAGATCGCGGTTCGAAGATAAACGTCGTCCTCCTGGAAATCCATCCGGTCCCATCTCCTGCCACCACTTCAGATAGTTGGGCTGCCACTTCTCGAGCGCCCTTTGGAGCTTGGGATCTCCGGACAGATTGACGTTGTTCGGAATCTTTGCGTCCAGTTCCAGCACTTCAGGTTCTCCTCCAGTCGAATTGCGGCAAGCTCGGCTTGCCGTAAAGCGTGAGCGCGCCTTTTTCTCCTACCGCGTTCGGTCGCTGGAAAATCCAGTTCTGCCAAGCAGAGAGGCGTCCGAAAATCTTCGTCTCCATGGTTTCCGGGCCGGCAAACCGAAGCGACGCCTCCATACCGGTCATGGCATCGGGTGAAAATCCGGCACGTTCTTCGACGGCAATGCGTATCTCGTCGTCCCAATCGAGGTCATCGGGAGTGAAGGTCACCAGGCCGTGCTCGGCGGCTTCCTCCGCATCAACCAGCCCGTCGCAACTCAAGAGCTCGCTTCGACTCGCTCCGGGTTCTCCTAAGAAACGGGTCTCGAGGCGTGAGAGACCATTGCCCATAGGAAAGGCAGTCTCGATTCAAAGGACCCAACCCGACTCGAGGCGGTGGTTCCCCACCCGCAAGCATGTAGCTCCGATCAGCGGCCAGGGCCAATCTCGAAAAGACTTCCGGCAAAACAGGATCCCGGCTCGATGAAGGCGAACAATACTGCGCGCCGTTTGATCGAGCCTCTTGAACGTGCGGCGCATCTTCAAGATAATCTCCTTGACGAGCCAGTGCTCCGACAAAGCGGCCAAGCGTTCGATCGACGGCGAGCACCGCTTCCGGATCCCCCACGGTCTTCAAAGCAGAAGACCGATCGTCTCGTGGTTGAACCGAAGGCGACAGAGCAAATCGTCGAGCTCCCGCGACATAGCGAGAGGCCAGTAGTCACAACCCGCTTCGTGGATGGCTTCGGATCGTATCGGGCTGAGCACCTTCGGGTCCGCGGATCGTCAACTCTGCGGTCCGCTGCTCGGAATCGATCGTGGCACTGTACATGGCGGTAGTCGATGGACGGTCATCACTCACCTGCGGATTCAAGGGCTCGAGCTCGATCCCCTTCCCTTCAGCCTTTCGTGGAGAGGACTCGGCCAAAGCGCTGGACCCGCTCTTGCACGAGCTCCTCGAACCGGCTCCGCGGGGCCACATCATCGACTAGTCCCCATTCCTTGGCCCGCTTGCCCTTCATTCCTTCGACCGAGAGTCGAGAAAACATCGGCGCGATCGCGACGGACTATTCGCTTGTCCACCAGCCGCGTCAAGCCGCCCGTCCCCGGAAGCACCGCCAGCAATGGAGCCTCGGGGAGTGCCACCGTGGCGTTTCCATCGTCAACGAGAAGGATCTCGTCAGTCGCCAGCGCCAAGCTCGTATCCGCCGCCGGAGGTGATTCCGTTGAGGGCGGCAGATGTACTTCTGACCGCTCTCCCGGCTCGCTTCCTCCATGCCCAGTCTCGTCTCGTTGGTGAACTTGCAGAAGTTGACCTTGAAGGAATGCGACGAGCTCGCCAGCATGAAGATGTTGGCGCCGGCCGAGAAGATACGCTCCTTGCCGCTTTGAATCACCACCACCTTGACTTCGGGATGCTCGAAACGAAGTCGCTCCACGGCATCGGCCAGCTCGATGTCGACGCCGAGATCGTAGCTGTTGAGCTTGAGCTGGTACCCGGGCCGGAGCCCACCGTCGTCCTGAATGTCCAAAGTCAAGTATGCTGCCGGTCCTTCGATTTTCAGTTTCCAGTGTCGATAACGGCTCGGATGAGTCTCGAAATTTACGATCGGTTCCATAGTTCCATCAGCATATTCGGGATGTGTCCTGCTCGCAAGCCTAAAGAATTATACTACTTGATTCTTTTTGTTTTCTAGCATTATAGTTCCATACATGGACTCCGAGGCCTTTCTCCGGGAACTAGGTCAACGCATTCGAGCAAGACGGCTTCGTCGAGGCCTAAGCCAAGAGCGCCTGGCCCAGGCAGCGGGACTCTCTCCTCGGTTCCTGTCTCAAATCGAGAGCGGCCGAGGCAACATCTCCGTGGTACGTCTGTTCGAGCTTGCCCGCGCGCTCGAAGCCCCGCTTCAGGACCTCTTGAGAAGTCCCAACGATCATCGGGTCATTTCCCTCGTCGGACTTCGAGGAGCCGGCAAGACCACCGTCGGAAAGCGACTGGCTCGAGGGCTCAAGAGACAGTTCTGGAGCTCGACCGTATGATCGAAGAAGAGGCCGGGCTTCGCTTGGGGGAGATTTTTGCACTGCACGGCGAGGACTATTACCGTCGATTGGAGCGAGAAGTCTTGAGAAGATTCCTAACGTCGGGTCAGCCGGCCGTCGTGGCCAGCGGTGGAGGCCTAGTCACCGATCGCGTGACATATGACATGCTGAAACAAGCGTCGCTAACCGTCTGGCTCAAGGCACGCCCTGAAGACCACCTGGCGCGGGTCGCAGCTCAAGGAGATCGGCGACCGATGGCGGGAAGGGCCGATCCCATTGCTGAGCTTCGGGCGCTCCTGCGCGAGAGAGAGCCACTTTACGCTGAAGCCGAGGTGATGATCGACACCTCGACTCTCACTCCGGAGGAAACGTCCCACGCCATCTTGCAGAGAGCCAACGTAGACCGCGATTGAGATTCGTTACGACTTATGCTTGGTCGTTGACAAAGAGACTGCTAGGATGGGCTCGTGCTCAAGCATCTCACTGCGCTGACGGTACTACTTGCGATTGGCTTGACGGCGGTCGGCGGACGAGGCCAATCGGACAAACCTCTTTCCATCCTTCATATTCTCCACATTCCGGCGTTTAGCGATTTCGCACTCTCCCCGGATGGGACGAAGGTCGCTGTGACCGCATCGGCGTTCGGGAAGGAGAACGTGTTCGTCATCGCCGATCCCGAAGAACGAGGAGTACCTGCAGTGGGTACTGAAGACCGGGCTCGCTATCGCCAGCCGGATTGGTCACCCGACGGTAAGAGCCTGACGTTCGTCTCCGATAGAGAGGAAGGCTGGCACGTTTTTACCGCCATCCCCGGCACCGATGAGACGAAGCAGATCACTCGTCACCAAGGCGACGATCGGCAACCCCGATGGTCACCCGACGGCAAGCATATCGCTTATCTCTCTCAACGACTCGGTGGTGAGACGGGATGGGACGTCTGGATGGTCGCTTCCGAAGGTGGTCAACCACGCCGCCTGACGAAACATTCTATGGACGAAGAAGGTCACCGTTGGTCACCGGACGGCAAGTGGATTGCCTATACGTTCAACGCAGGACGGCACGTGAACCGCCGCATCGGTCTCGTTTCAACGGAGGCGGATGAGGAGCCGCTGGCCCGTTCTGTCTTACCCGAAAGCTGGGATGGAGACAGCTACTCACCACGTTGGTCGCCGGACGGACAGCGATTGGCCTTCGTTTCCGACCAGCCTGGCATCGCGACGATCTATACGGTGCCCGTCGAAGGAGGCGAGCCCGAGCAGCTCGTCGACTCCAACTATGAGGAGAGGGACCCGGCTTGGAACCCAAAGGGAACCGAGATTGCGCATATCACCAACCGCGAAGGCAATCTCCGACTTTCGATCACTTCGATCGCCACGCGGAAGACCCGGCTCATGACTCTTGGATCCGGAGTCCGCTCTCACCCTCAATGGACAAAGGACGGGGAAGCAGTGGCCTGTTTTTACGAGGGTCCTAACTACCCAAGGAACGTTTGGCTTTTCCAGAAAAGTGGCGGGCGGAGTCGCATGACCAATACGCTCCCCGAGGACTTGGATGTCCGCCAGTTCATTCATCCGGAACTGGTCCGCTACGAGAGCTTCGATGGGCGGAACATCACCGGTTTCTTGTACATGCCGCCGGAAGCAAGTGCCGACAATCCCGCAACGCTAGTCGTCCACCCGCATGGTGGCCCGACGTCGCAATGGAAGAACGGATGGCACCCCTTCGTCCAGCTCCTGACTCAGCGAGGGTTCGCGATTTTCGCCCCCAATGTTCGCGGAAGCACGGGCTTCGGGCTCGAGTTCGAGGATCTGAACGACAAAGATTGGGGACGAGGCGATCTCGAGGATTTGATCATCGGCGCCCGACAGCTCAGGAGGCGACCCGAGATCCGCGAAGACCGCGCAGGGATCTGGGGAGTGAGCTATGGTGGGTTCTTGACCCTGGCCGCTATCAGTCGCTATCCCGATTTTTTCGTCTGCGCCATCGAGTCCGTGGGTATGACCGACCTCGAAAAACTCTACCGCGAGACCAACACGGAGGGCCGGACGTACCTCGAAAGAGAGCTTGGCCCGCTCCGCGGGAACTTGCAGCTATACCGCGACCTTTCCCCGGCAAGAGACGTTGACAAGATCAAAACCCCGCTTCTCACGTTCCATGGTGAGGACTATCCTCTCGTGCCCCTCTCCACCAAGATTCCTTTCTTGAGAGCGCTCAAGGTCAGGCCTAACTATCCCTTGCAGGACTACATCTACAAGGGAGACTGGGCTCGAAGCACCTACCGCTTCGACATCTATCCGGGCGGATCCCAGCTGTACATGGAGAAGATTTTCGAGTTTATCAAAATCTACCTGTGACCCACCGTGAGAACTCAAGAACTCGAGTACTCAAGTACTCACAGTGAAGGCGGGCGGAACAGTACTTTCTCCTTTCTCCCAACCTTTTAGTACAATTCCCGCCCAGTGGAGAAAGAGGAATACCAACGGCTGTACGAGCTCGAGGATGAACTGTGGTGGTTCGTCGGGATGCGTCAGATCACTTTGACGCTCATCAACCGCTTCCTCACCGATTCACGAGGCCTTCTAATCCTGGATGCAGGTTGCGGGACCGGTGGAATGCTCCACCATCTCCATCCGTTCGGAAAGGAGATCGGTCTGGACATATCCGATGAGGCTCTCCGATTCGCCGGTCTTCGTGAGAACACTCGACTGATTCGCGCTTCCGTCTCCTGCCTGCCTTTTGATGACAACACGTTCGACCTTGTGACCTCTTTCGACGTCATTTATCACAAGGCAGTCGAAAGAGACGAAGAGACATTGGCGGAGTCGCTCCGCGTGCTGCGGGCAGACGGCACGCTCCTCATCAGGGTTCCCGCCTACAACTGGATGCGAAGCTCCCACGACGAAGCGGTCCATACCGGTCGACGTTATACACGCGGAGGGCTGGACAAAAAACTTAGACGCGCCGGATTTCGCCCCATCTACCTGACCTACGCCAACTCTCTTCTGTTTCCGGTCGCGGTCGCTTATCGTTTCTTAGGTAAACTACGGCCGCATCGTCGGAACGGATCGGACGTCGGGCCGATAATTCCGTCCTTGAACCGCTGGTTCGGTGCGGCGTTGAAGTTGGAAGCCGGCATCCTCCGGCACTCGCGACTCCCGTTCGGACTCTCGCTTATCGCGTTGGCGCAAAAAGCCGAGTGAGTCTTTTGGACGGTCCGTCTTGACTGAGAAGAAGCCTTAACGGTCCGTAGATCTCACCCGCCAGTTTAGGTCCGAGAAGCAGGTCGGAGAGAGAAAGCGGCGTCTCTTCTATTGCCGAAACAAGCCCTCGACACTGAGGTAGCGCTCTCCAGAATCGCAGAAAACACAGACGATCAACTTACCATCGTTCTCAGGACGTTGAGCGACCCGAAGTGCAACAAGCGCATTCGCTCCGGAAGTGATGCCCACCAACAGTCCTTCCTTCTCGGCGATCTTCCGGCAAGATTCGAAGGCTTCTTCAACGGAGACGGTGACCATTTCATCGATTTGGCTTCTATCGAGGATCTTGGGGATGAAACCGGGAGATGTTCCCATGAGTCGGTGAGGCGCCCATTCGCCTTTCGAGAGCATGGGTGCCTCGCTTGGCTCTACACCGACCGTAACAAACGAGGGCTTTTTGGGCTTGATATAGTCGGCCACTCCGCAAATCGTGCCGCAAGTCCCCATCGCCGCCACGAAAATGTCCACCTTGCCGTCCGTATCCTCCCAAATCTCCGGACCGGTCGTCTCGACGTGAGCCCGTCGGTTGTCCGGATTGTGATGTTGCCCTACATAGAAAGAACCGGGCGTCGACTCGTGGAGATCCATCGCCTTTTTCTTAGCCCCTTTGGTCCCTTCAGCCGCCGGAGTCAAGACGACTTCCGCTCCAAGGGCTTTCAACACCATTCGCCGTTCGACACTTTGTATCTCCGATAGACAGAGGACGACCCGATAGCCTTTCATGGCCCCGATGTAGGCCAAAGCCATACCTGTGTTGCCACTCGTGGCCTCGATCAACGTGTCGCCAGGCTTGATCTCCCCGCGCTCCTCCGCTCCTTGAATCATGTACCAAACGGGGCGATCCTTGACGGCAATGGGATTGAACATTTCGAGTTTGGCTAAGATACGGGCAGGCGCTCCTTCGGCGTACCGGTTCAGCTCGAGCAATGGAGTCCGACCGATGAGATCCGTGATAGATGAGACAGTTTTCATGATGGCTTCTCCTCCGAGCTTTTCTCCCAACGATCGAGAGCGGCAACCGCCAAACAGTTTCCGCCGACATTGACTATGGTTCTCGCCATATCGATCAGGGGATCGACGGCGAGCAGAATCACCAACCCCTCCGGCGGGAGATCGAACCGAGCAAGGAGTGCCGCCCAAACCAAGAAGAAGGCTCTAGGAACGGGAGGGAGTCCTCGAATTACAATCAGCACGTAGGCAAGTAAGACCGCCTGGTCGTAGAAGGACAGGACCACCCCATTGAACTGCGCCCAGAAAATCGTGACCATGGGCAAGTACAATGCGATGCCCGTAAGGTTGAAGCTATAACCCAGCGGCAGGACGAAAGACACGACTCGGCGCGAAGCCCCCCACTCTTCGAGACGTTCCATCGCGGCCGGTAGAGCCGCCGCTCCGCTTGCCGTCGAGTAAGCCAAAATGAGTGCGTCACTCATCTTCCGCATGAACTTGACGATCGAAAAACGGAATATCACGGCCGTCGCGGTGAAGAAAACCAGAACGAATGCGAGCTCTGCCAGGTAAGCGGTAAAAAGGAGGGCCAAGAATGGTTTTAGACCTTCGAAGCCTGTCCGGGACACTGTTGCGGCCATAGCCCCTAGCACCCCCAAGGGAGCCACCCACATCACGTACTCCGTCAGTCGGAACATGATGGCGGAGAGGGCTTCACAACCCTTGAGGATCAAATCGCCCCTTGGAGCAACAGACCGCAAAGCTAGACCGAAAGCGACCGTGAACAGCACCAAGGCCATGAGGTTGTTGGCATGAAACGCCTGAAAGATCGAAGTCGGGATGAGCGTCTCGACGAAAGAGGGTGCTGCTTGCGGCACGCCACCACTGGAATCTGTACCTGCCACGGCCTGGGTCTCCGAACGGACTCCGGGTTGGAACACATCCGTGAAGATGATTCCGAACACCGCGGCAATCGTCGTCGCCACGAGGAAAAAGGCAATGGTGCGAAGGGCAAGTCGCTTCAAGGACTTTCCACCTTCGGCGCCGGCCACACCAACAATTAAGGTGGAAAAAACGAGAGGCACCACCATCATTTGAAGAAGGCGTACAAAGATTGTCGAAAGGATGGAGAGAGACGAGCCTACTTCCGGGGAAACGATGCCGATGAGAAGTCCTAAGACCAGGCCAATCAGAATGTACTGCGTCAACGTGAGCTTGGCTTTAAACAAGACGCCTCCTCGTTCAAAGCGCGCACTTTACCACAAAGAGTACGTCCCTTCCTTGTCCGCTTTCCCGGCCGGTAGCGCCTGAGAAAAGAGACCCTTGCTTCTCATCCTTACCGTTGCTCTTGATGCAATTGTTCTTCCTACTGTCATTTGAAAAAACTGTGCTTGTACGAAACGAACACTGTTGCAAGAAGCTCTCCACGAGAAACAAAGGTCCCATCGAGATCACCAAAGTCGGCCGCTGTGAATCCGTCGATAAAATAGGTTCCTGAAATCCTCGCCACGACTTGCGAATATGATGTGATGTTCACTTTGATGCCGAAGCGAACGGGCTGTAAGGAAACACGCCAAAAATTCTGGAAGCCATCGCTTTTGAAGCGATGCAGGCCCGTGGCAAAACCCCATTCAAAGGAGAACCTGCCTATCTGATAAAGGCGAATGTCCACCGAAGGCTCAAAAGTCCAGAGCGACATCGCCGGGTAATCCAAGTCGGCGCGGGTATCAGCGCCGGTACTTGCATAGCCGCCCCCTAGATTGAGCCATATTCGCGGATTCTCGAAATCACACCCCTTGATCCTAACGGCCTCTTGACCTCCTCCTATGCAAAAGCTCACATAAGCAGCTGGCCCGTGGAAATCTCCAGGTCCGCTAAGTTTGTCGAGCCAGGTCCAGCCTCCGCCGAATTGAGCCATCGCCACGTCACTCGAGCTCACGAGAACGAATACGATAAACAGAACCGTTACGCCATATCGCTTCATCGCGACCTCCTTGTTAGGGTTTTTCGGGTGGAACGAAGATACTCTCGACCCATCCCAGCCGCTTCATCCTCTCGTCGTTCGCCGCCACTACGCGGTTTTTAGGTCCTTGGGAGGCGGGACAGAACAACAGAACCTCGGATTCTCTTTCGCCGATGATGTAGGCTCGCTCACCGGCAAACTCCACCCTTTCGAACTCACTGTGCGACATGAAATGCCAGGAGAACGTCATCAGAAAAAGGGCGGCAAGGATGACGACTCCCATGGATACCTTCACCGCACGTCCGACGGCGATTTGTTTTTCCTTTGCCACGCGTAGGGCCTTGAAAAACGCATAGGATGACACGAGAACAAAGATCGAGAGAAACATCCGAAAGTAGAAATAAGCGGTATTGTCTCCCAACGACTCCATCTTCTTCGAATCGATCTCTGGGCCGACTAAGCTCGTCACCGCGGATATGAAGTCCATGTGTGCCCAGAAAATCAATCCCAAGACAAGGGCACCTGTAACGACGAGTCCTTGAGTGACGAGCTCCATATTCTCAGGGACGAAGCGGCGGCCTGGTGATTTGCGGAACACATGCCCTAGAAACTCGAGGATGGCAATGGGTACGGCAACGACCGTCATGAACGCAATGGGAAACACCATCGAGCGCAGGCCATAGAGGAGCCAATCGCCGACCGACTCGGAAACGAACTCGCTTGGTCGGCCCAAGGTAACGTTGGAGGCCGCACTCGTCACGAAGCCGAGGACTGTCAGTACACCGGCGACACCCAGAACGAGGGCCGCCGCCCGGGCCACGCCCGCGAGAATGCGCACTTCGCGCGGCATAGCGCCCGCAGCCTGCGGTTCAGCACCATCGTCTTGCCCGATGAGCGCTTGCTCGAACGCTCCTGCGCTACGAAATCGATCGGCTGGGATCGCGTTCAAGGCTTTTTCTACCGTACGCACGAATGTCTCGGGCAGTCCGGGTCGCTCGTCGCGGAGCAAACGTCGCTCTCCCTTACGGTGAGCCATTTCTAGCTCGATCATGCTCCTCGCCCGCACCGGAAACTCTCCGGTGACAAGATAGAACAGCAAGACGCCCAGAGCGTAGATATCGCTTTCTGCAGAATGGCGGACGCCTTTCCAAAGCTCGGGAGCCATATATAGAGGAGTGCCACCGGGATCCGAGCGCGGTCTTCGGGACGTTTCGTCTGAACCTCGGCTCGTGCTGAAGTCCATGAGCACGATACGCCCGCCGGCCTCACGCTTCACGTTTTGCGCTTTGACGTCTCCATGGACCAGACCCTGTTTATGGACGGCGGCAAGTGCCCGGCAAAGCTCGATGGCAATCAGACTCGCCTCCCGAGCGCTGAAAGGCCCCTGTTCGGACACGATCTGGTTGAGCGTTCGCCCCTCGACGAGCTCCATCCAAATCCCGATCCGACCGTCGTGTTCATCAGCACCGTGAACCGTGACGACGTTTTCGTGCCGGACACTGGCCAGGTTCTTTCCCTCTTCCATGAGCAGTTTCTTACTCTCTCGACTCATGGGATGGCCGGAGCGGAAGAGCTTGAGCGCCACGTTGCGGTTCAGGTGTCGGTCACGTGCCCGAAACACCTCGGCCGAAGCCCCTTCTCCGACCACGTCGAATATCTCGAGGTGTCCCCAGTTCGAGAGCCTCTTTTCTGTCTGCTCGGCTTGCTCTCGGTGGGCTTTGGGGCGCGTCCTATGAACCTCGGCATGCTCGCCGATGACCCGCATGATCCGCACCAACTCTCGCTCTTCGTCGTCCTCGGCCTCGTTCTCCATCTCGGTCCAATCGACGGGGTCCGAGTCTGCAAGCGCACGTGCCAAATCGAGCACACGCTTACTGGGCTCGCTCATTTCTTCCTCGCTTTGCTCATCTCCTGAGCGAGACGGACGATGGCATGGCTAACCGCCAGACGGGCGGCGGGCGCGTCCCGTGTTCCGAGCTCGTGGGCGATCTCTTCGTAGGGCAGGCCCTCTTCGAGTCTTGCCGCAATGGCGGTTTGATCGATGAGCCCCAATCGACGGAAGGCTTCTTCGTAGCCTTCATCCTGCGCCATGGCTCCCGCGACTATGCTGTCTCGTCGCTCGGTGAGCTCGCTCGCAATGCCATCGTCGATAGAGCGACGGACGTCAGCGAGAAAGTCCCTTCGAGCTGCGGGAGAAGAGGACGTCACCGTTGTGAGCGTTCGGTTCAGGTTGTGATCAACGAGGCTGTCGGTATCGAGAAGACCACCGGCATCGCTGGGTACACGTAGGCTTGCCCAGCGCTTTAGCCGGCCGAGATACCTGTAGCGGAGCTCTTCCAGGGCTTGCCGGTTTCCGGTGCTAGCTTTGTCGAGAAGGACCGTCGTGGAGAGGCTGGAGAGCTCACCTGTCGTGTCTCCTGCTCTCATCGAACCTAAAGGCTATGTTATTGCACAGTTTCGTGTTTTTCAAAAGAACTATTTGTTAGTTTGCAAAACGGCCCTATATCGCGACATCGACATGAATCGGCTCCAGTGTCCTTGTCAGATCCTTTGGGGCAACCTCCGCCAGGAGACCTCGTTTTCCCGCATTGATATAGATCTTCGGTAACTCCAGTATGGATCGCTCAATGAAGACCCTGAGACGCTTCGTCGTGCCGAAGGGAGAGATCCCACCGACGACATATCCTGTATGTCGATGGGCCGATTTGGGGTCGCATGCGCGTATCGTCTTTACACTCAAGGCTCTCGCCAGTGATTTGATCGACACCCTATTGTCGCCGTGCATGAGCACCAAAAGCGGTTCTTGTTGGTCATCCTCGAAGACCAGTGTCTTGACGACGATATGCTCGTCGACACCCAATGCCTTAGCGGCCACCTCGGTTCCGCCGTGCTCTTGGTACTGATAGGTATGCAGAGTAAAAGGGATTCCCGACTGATTGAGAGCCCGTAGGGCCCGCGTAGTTGGAATCTTCTCATTTGCCATTTCAGACCTTCATGCCATGCCACCCAAATGCTGGACGAGTATTCTAGTACCGATAGCCATCAACACGATGCCGCCGAAACGCTCCGCCCACCGCCCCATGTACCTCGCCGCCGTCCGCCCCAGGCGAAAACCTGCAGCCGAGAGCAACAGAGCTACGAGACCGATCAGCAAAGCGGGCATCCAGATGGACATCCTAATCAGTCCGAATGATACACCGACCATCAAAGCATCAATGCTGGTCGCCACGGAAAGAGCAACCAAACTCCATCCGCGGGTCGGATCATAGCGCTGGTGTTTCGCCCCTTTATCGAAGGACCCTCGGATCATGCGAACTCCGAGAAACGACAACACGAAAAAGGCTATCCAATGGTCGAAGTTCCCCATCACGTCGGAAACAGCCGCGCCCCCGTACCCACCAACGACGAACATACCGGCTTGGAAAAAGCCAAAGTGCCAGGAGAGTCGGAACATATGGCGGGCGCTCACGCTGGGCAGAGTCGCCGCTACCGTCGCCGACACTGCAAAGGCATCCATGGCCAGCGCCCATGCAATTCCAAGAAGCGTAAGAGTGTCCAAGACTATGAAGCCGAAGAAATCATGATTTCACCAAACATAGTCTTTAGCGATTTCACGTTTGTCGTGGCCGGCGAGGAGGTGAACGACGCGGATCTTCTTCAAGGTAACAGGTGAAAGAGAACCGAGGGGGATGTGAAGGATCCGCTTTCCCTGTCGAGAAGCGTATCGTGTCATGAGCTCAGACGGCGCATCTTTGCCGACATGAACGACGAGCTTTTCCTCGCTATAGTCCACACCCGCCATGATCAAGACTTCCGCCTTCTCTCTTGCCGTTCGGTAATCACGGTCGTGCCATACGTCCACCATGCGCCGAGGTGGATAGCACATGACGAGCCCGCCATAGGTGGCTCTCGTAATTCCTGGTCCTACCACCTGCTCCGCCGGATTCGTGGAGTAAAATGCCATGTCGGATTCTTGGTCATCTTCCCCCAACCAAGTCATACAATGCGGGAAGCGGTTCCCCTTGAGGTCGCGGTCGAAAATGACGACAACCGAACCAGCTTCACCCGGAGCACGCCCGAGCTCTTGAACATAGACCCGGTCGTCGACGAGGTTCCTGAGCGTCTCGCGGATGTCGATACCATCTAGCATGCTCGAGACAAAGGGCTCAGTGTGTTTTCGTTCGATAGAAAGGATGGAAATGGCCTTTTGCTGAAGAAAATGAGCGTAGTCTTCGATGACGAAGTCTTCGGGCCTGTAGGAACAAAGCCCGCTCATGTCGAACGCTGCCAGCCATTTGTCGGGGTCATCCGTCGTCGGTCGTTCGCGCACCGGCACTCCAACGAGACGTTGCTTCACGCGGAAGAAGCGTTTGCGGAAAGTTATTTTTCGCGTCCCTAGGTCGAGCTCGTTCCCATCTACACGAACCGAAGCGAGCTCGGCGGTCTCCTCTTGCCAAGGAAAGGTCCGGGCCACGTCATAGATCTCCCAAGCCAAGTTATCGTCACCCACACCCCTCGCGGCGACCACCCACTCGTAGAGCCCGGGGACCAAGAGGCCTTGGACACGTGCATAGCGTCGAGCAAAGTCGAAGAACAAGTTTCGCTGCCAAGATTCTATACTCTCTTGCGTTTGCTGCTCGTAGGAAGCAGAACCGACGCGCCAAACCACTCCTTGGAGTGCCATTCGATCGGCAAGGAGATTTCCACCGCAGGCCCGACGGCTTGCATGACGAGCAGCGTAACGCGCCACGTGCATTGGGCGCTCTCGCTTCTCTTCGTCCTTTTGCCCCGTAATGACTCGAAGACCGTATTTGACGAGAGAGACCTTGCGAGATAGAGCCTGGGAAAACTCGACTTCATCAGGTAGTTCTCCCTCCCTCAGGAGCTCGAATACGGCATGTGAAAGAGGGGGGTCGGGGAAAAGAGCGGTGAGGCTGTCCGGATGGAGATGGCGAACTTCTTGATGAGTTCGGCGCACTCGAGCAAAGGGCTGCGCCGTCGGGTTTTGGAGGTGACGCTCAACGGCACGAACGTGCGCCGCACCCAACAAGGCGAGCAGCGTTCCGTCGGAGACCTGGGCGCGAGCGTCTTTTATGTAGTGCGCCATGCCGGATTCGCGGATGTCATCTTTGGTGCTGCGTGGCGCGTCGGCGCTTTGGTCTACCAAGAGACTGAGAAACCGCTCCGGTCCGAGACTCCACAGCGCCTGTGGGTCGGGAACGGGATCTGTATGTCGCCTGTGGTAGGTCACATCAGGATCGACGAGGAAGACCGGCCGGTTTCGACGCCGAGCCCATCGGAGAGCTTCAGCAAACGGTTCTCCGGGCGTGCAAACCCAAACAATGGCATCTTCACCCTTTGGCTCCGATATCACGAGGGAGATTTTGGGAAGGCGACGAACCGCATGGAGGACCGTTTCTCGCAACGTCGTGGGTAGCTCGACGGCTATCCCGGCAGGCTCGAGCTCTTGAAGGACCACGCGAACCACAGAAGCCATATCGACGCGGTCATGAATGACGGGGAGCAGCCGCACCCCAGCTAGAGCCTCTGGGGCCAAGGCGTCAAGGTCCAGTATTTCGTCACCTTCCATAAGTCCGCAATGTTCCCTGGCTCCTCGACCGGAGACTGCTTACTGCCTTCGATGTAACTAGAGCAAATCAAACCGTTTCGCTTCTTCGACTCCAAGCGCGAGATCGAGTGCCTCTTGTGCGGCGGCCCTCGCGTCGACGGATTGCTTGGTGCTCAGAGATTTCATGGCATAGCGCAAGACGTTTATGCCGTCGCGAACACTGTAGCGAAGGTCTGCGTCGTGTGCGGCACGCAGAAAGGTCATCACGTACTCGAGAACGTCATCATCCGCAAAGGGCACCTGGTCTTTGAGAATAGCTCGCTCCTCATCATCCTCGGGGAAATCAATGTAGATCTGCGGCATCAATCGGGAGTGAATGTACTCGGGGACCTCGTAGGTCGAAGCATCTTCATTCATAGTAGTAACGAACCGAAAGGACTTGTGCGCGGGAACTTTGATGCCCGCCACGATACTCTCCACGTAGCCGCGATGATCGAGCAGAGGTGCCAAGCTGGCCCACGATCTCTCGCTCATGCGATTGCCTTCGTCAAGAATCAAGGCTCCACCCCTCACGATGGCAGTGACCAGGGGAGAAGCCATATAACGAACGCCGCCTTCAGGAGCCAAAACAGGCGAGACCAACAGATCCTCCGGGCGGGTGTCCATCGTTGCCTGCATGATATATACGTCCAAGCCGAGCTCTCTCGACGCCGCGCAAGCCAAAGTCGTCTTGCCGACACCTGGCTTCCCGAGAAGCCGTGGATGAAGTGGTCTGTCCTCGATGTCGATGCATGTCCAAGCGGCAAGTAGCTGCATGAGCACCTCGCGCTGGCCGACCCACTCGGGAACGTCCTGTACCGGCGACGCCAGATGAAGCTCGACACCTTCGATGACAACTTTGTTGGATTTGGACATAAGTTCTAACTCACCAAAGACGCCCTATACCCCGTGAGCGCCCGGCTTGCCGCAGTCAATCAGCCCGGCCTGCAACCCAGACTCTAAAACGAGCACAGTTCCGTTTCTTCTCTACAACGGATTGGACTTTCGATCTCCCGAATTCAAACGAAACAAAATGAACGTAAGATCATCCGGTTTGGAAGGTGTGTCCTCCACTCCACTCCGCATCCGTTGAGCGCATTCGTCAGCTACGGATGATACCACTCGCCGCAGCGACCCCTTTCTTATCATCCCCACGATTTCTTCCACATGTAAGTTATCCCAAAGTCCGTCACTGGCAATGAGCAACGTGTCTTTCGGAGCCAGCTCCAGTGTCGGGCCCACTTCGATACGCATGTCAGGAGACCCCACCACATTCGATACAAGATGCCGTTCCTCGTGATACATCGCTTCCTTCGCGTCCAGAAGACCGGACTCCACACCGTAGCCTACGGGCGAATGAGGAACCGACTGGAGCTTTATTTTTCCGCGCAAACCCACGACCAGCATCATGGAGTCGCCCACGTGATAAGGGCGAACGATATTCTCCTTGACCTCTATTACAGCCAGCGTCGTTGCAGCACCTATCCCGAGTGCTTGCACGGCTCCGTTGGCATCCTCGAATCCATTGAGGATGGCGTCTCTCAGCTCGGCACGGTTGTCTATGGTTTGCACCAGGGCGCTCCGAAGCGCTTCGACGGCGCGACTCGAAGCCAAATTGCCGCCTCGCGCCCCGCCGAGACCGTCCGCGACGGCGAGCACACATTCTGAAGCACTGATCGGAATCACTGCCGCCGCATCTTCGTTGGGTGACGACTTTCCAGGAGAGCGGGAAGAATAGACAGCCGAACACCCGAGGCCGGAATCGAACAGCGCACCTTCGGCCATATCCTCGCCGATGAAAAGTGTTGCGTCTGCGGTCACGGGCTCTCCAGTCAACTCCATTCCATGGATTCCAAATGCTGGCGAAGGTGCGAAACGGTGGGGTACTTTTTCAAAATCAACGTACGCCTCAGACCGCAGCAAATGGCTTTTACTTCGTCGGGATGTCGCGCGTAAACCTTCGCTCCGCCCAGAGCATCGTGGAAGATATGGACCAGGCTGATGATGTCATCCTGAATGTTCTCTCGCTTGGGAGACGCCCAGTGAAACATGTCCATGATTTTCAACTCAAAACGGAGACCATATCGACTGACGATGACGTTGTCCGTATGCAAATCGCCGTGATATTCACGCAACCGATGAATACATTCCATTCCAACTACCAGCGCATGCAAAAGATGGAGTGCTTGGAACGGACGGAGTCTTCCGCCGGGTTGTCGTTTGAGAAACACACTCAACATCTCGCCTTCGACGTACTCCGACACGAGAACCGTAATGAGTCTTCCACGGTAGGTCATGGTCTCTTCGTTGTAGTACTGGATCAAAATAGGACAATGACGCAGCTTGTGGAGCTTTCTTGCATAGAAATTGGAGGTCTTGTTGCGGAGGTTTCTGTGCGGGAAAAAAAGCTTGGCGGCCCGTTCGATCTTCGTATTCCGCTCGCGGATCTTGTAGACCTCTCCCTCCCATCCGGCGCCCAGTTTGGAGACGACCTCATACTTTCGAGCGATCAGCCGTCCCTCCGGCAAATCGAAGCTTTCGATTCTCACCTCGGGCATGAATCACCTTTCTTTTACTAGTATGGGCTCATTGTAACCCTTACAATGGTCGATGGGGAGTGGCGGTTGCGGCTGCGCCGCTCATTCTACCTGGGTATTTGGGTCGCGGCGTGGTAGGAACTTCTCACCAGAGGACCCGATTCGACGTGGCGGAATCCGAGCTCCTTTCCTTCCCGCGCCAGCGCTTCGAACTCGTCAGGGTGGTAGAAGCGCATCACGGGATGGTGCTCCTTGGTCGGTTGGAGGTATTGCCCGATGGTGAAGATGTCCACGCCGGCATCGACGACGAGCTCCTCCATGACGTGAGCAATCTGCTCCCGAGTCTCACCAAGTCCCACCATGATGCCGGTCTTGGTGAACGTTTCGGGTGCCATCTCCCGACTACGGCGTAGAAGCTCCACCGACTGACGGTAGTTGGCTCCAGGCCTCACCTTCTTGTAAAGCGTTGGTACGGTCTCGATATTGTGAGCTAGGATTTCCGGATTCGCGTCCAGAACCGTTTTTAGGGATTCGCGGGAGCCCTTGAAATCCGGAATCAACACCTCGATCGATGTATCGGGATTCTGATCCCGAACGGATCGTATCGTCTCAGCGAATATACGGGCTCCTCCGTCTTTCAAGTCGTCACGATTGACGGAAGTAATGACCGCATGTCGAAGTCCCATGCTTGCGACCGCCTCTGCGACTCGCGACGGCTCGTCGAGGTCCGCCACATTGGGCATGCCGGTTTTCACCGCACAGAAACGGCAGGCACGGGTACAGATATCACCCAATATCATGAAAGTAGCGGTCCCCTGGCCCCAGCATTCCGCAACATTAGGGCAGCGTGCCTCTTCACAAACGGTGTGAAGGGTCTTGCCTCTCATGAGAGATTTGAGATGAAAATAGCTCTCACCACTCGGCAGGCGAACCTTGAGCCAGTCCGGACGTTGTTGCTTCCTGGTTGTCGATACCGTACTCATCTTTTCACTTCTCGCTTCTCGAACAACCTCATGTTAGGCAAATGTCTCTGCTTTCCGCAAAAACGACACCACCAACGGGCAGTCGAGCAGCCCGCCTTCGCTCCGCAGGTCAGAACTAAGTGCGGAGCTCCGTCGAGGCCTCGCCGCGGCCGTTGGCCTGAGCAACCGCCAACGGCGTAGGCGGGTCGAGCAGTCAGTCGCCTACGGCCCACTCCACTGGCTTCTGGCTACTACCGTCCACAGCCTACCGCCTACCCGCCTTCGCTGCGTTGACTACATGCGTAGCTTCGGCGGGTCCGCCAAAGTCTTACGAAGGCGGACTGCATACTCTACAGGATTTTCTCTTCCCAGTTCTCTAGGCGTTTCTTTACTTCAGCCATGAATTGGTCCGCCGTTGCACCATCGATCAAACGATGGTCGAAGGACAGGGCCAGATACACCATGGAACGGATGGCGATAGCGTCATTCACCACGACCGGACGCTTGTGGATACCGCCTAGTCCGAGAATCGCCACTTGAGGCTGATTGATAATGGGTACTCCAAACAGGCCACCGTAGGGCCCCGGATTCGTAATCGTAAATGTGCCGCCTTGAACCTCATCCGGCAACAGTTTCTTGCTCCGTGCCCGTTCCGCAAGATCCGCCACAGCTCGATTCAATCCGAGAAAGCTCTTCTCTTCCGCATTGTGGATAACGGGAACGATGAGCCCCCAGTCGAGAGCTACCGCAACTCCAATATTGATGTCCTTCTTGTAGACAATCTCATCACCCTCGATGGAAGCATTGACCACAGGAAACGCCTTGAGGCCGCCGATGACCGCCCGCATGAAAAATGGAGTGAAAGTCAGCTTGATACCTTCTTCCGTCGCGTAGCGATCCTTGTAAGCATCACGAACGGTCACGACGCGGGTAACATCGGCCTCGAATACCGTAGCAACGTGGGCCGAAGTCCGACGCGAAACCATCATGTGCTCAGCAATGGACTTCCGCATGACACTCATGGGAGTTCGTTCCACTCGGCTGGCCTCTGCCGGAGCGGCGGGAGCTGGCGTTGCCGTCTCGCGAGTGGGGACCTGCTGGATGATGGGTGCTGGAGAAGGCTCCGCAGCTTGGATAGCAATGGTGGGAACCGACTCCGCAGCCGGCGGCCCCTTTTCGATGAAAGCCAAGATATCCGTCTTAGTGATTCTTCCTTCTAGCCCGGTCCCGGTTACTTGCGCGAGATCCACCCCATGCTCGCCGGCTATACGACGCACCAGTGGTGAAGACCGGAGGCGCTCTCCTTCCGAATCGGCCGCTGCCGACGCATCCGCGGGTTTGGGCTCCGCAGCTGCCACCTCCGGCATCGGCGATGCAGGAACCGGCACCTCGACAACTTCACGCGCTTCCGCCATTTCCGCCACTTCGACCACTACTGTTGGACCGGCATCGGGGGCCGGCGCCGTCGCTTCACCCTCGGCGCCAATGAGAGCGACAACCGTATTGATGGGAACCGTTTGCCCTTCGTCCACCTTGATCTCCGTCAATACGCCGGACGAAGGCGACGGGATCTCCGTATCGACCTTGTCCGTGGAGATCTCGAAGAGAGGTTCGTCTCTTTCGACACGTTCACCCACTTGCTTGTACCACTTGGTGATAGTCCCCTCGGCAATGCTCTCCCCCATCTGGGGCATGATCACTTCTACCGGCATGGTTGATCCTCAGTTCCCATTCTTGAATTCATGATTTCCCGGATTTCAATCTCAATATTCCACCAACCGTCGTGCCGCTTCGACGACATCAACCGACTGCGGAATAAACGCATCCTCGAGCGGCGGGCTATACGGCACCGGAGTATCGGGGGCCGTGACCCGCACAATGGGGCCATCGAGAGCGTCGAATGCCTTCTCGGCAATGACTGCTGCTATTTCACCGCCCATACCGCCGGTCCGGACATCCTCGTGGAGGATAATCACTTTGTTGATTCGATGGACGGACTCGAGGATGGTCTCCCAGTCCAACGGCACCAAACTCCTGAGATCGATGACTTCGAGCTCGAGCCCATCACGTGCCAGGATGTCAGCGGCTTCGAGCGCCGTATGGACCATGGCTCCGTAGGTGATCAGTACGATATCTCTGCCGTGTCTCCGTACGGTAGCCTTGCCCAAGGGAACGACAAAATCTTCGCTGGGAAGCTCCGCTTTTATTTTCCGATAGAGCTTCTTGTGTTCGAGGTAGAGCACCGGATCGTCATCACGCACGGCGGCCTTCATCAATCCCTTGGCATCATAGACCGTGGCTGGCGCCACAACTTTGATCCCCGGAGTATGAACGAAATACATCTCGGGATTTTGTGAATGAAATGGTCCGGCTCGAACACCACCACCCGTCGGTCCCCTCAACACAAGTGGCACTCCGGCGCCCCATCGGTAGCGACTCTTCGCTGCAAAATTGGTGATCATATTGAAGGCGCTTGCGATGAAATCCATGAATTGGAACTCGACGATAGGCCTTAGTCCCATATAGGCCGCGCCGACGGCAACACCGGTGTAACCTTCTTCGCAAATCGGAGTATCGATCACCCGGTTCTTGCCGAACTTGTCGAGGAAGCCTTTGGTCAACTTAAAGGCACCGCCGTACGTCCCGATGTCCTCTCCGATGAGGAACACGTTCGGGTCCCTCTCCATTTCTTCCCACAGAGCCTCTCGAATGGCCTCGAGGTAGGTAATTTCCGCCATGATTCAATGAACCTCAGTCATTCGAAGTTTCACGCATGTTATAGACACCGCTATCCGCAATATTCGGATCTGGAAGGGGGCTTGCTTCCGCCTCCTGCAAATCCATCTCTATGAGTTGTTCGATGCGTTCCTCGATCAAACCCCGCTCCACCGGCTGAAGTAAGCGGTGATCGACGAGAAACGTCTCGAACTTCTCGATGGGATCACGAGCGTGATTTTCCGGATTTTGACCGTTCGCGTCTCGACTCTCAGAAGATTGCTCAGTCCTGTCTCTTCCCATCGAGTCTTCCACACTGAATGGAAAAGGAACCGACTTCTCGCAAAACGCGTGACCTACGACATGGGACGTCCTCGCCTCAATGAGCGTTGGACCCTTTCGGGCACGTTCCATGGCGGCCTCCATCACTTGGAGCACCTGCAAAATGTCGACACCCTCGACGGGAATGCCCGGTATTCCGTAACCCTTCATCCGTTCGTGAAGATACTGACCTTCCAAAATCAACGATGAGGTGAACGAATCGGGGTCATTTTCAACCACGACGATGAGCGGCAGCTTCTGTACGGCAGCAAAGTTCAATCCTTCATGGAAATCCCCGGTTGCCAACGATTTCGCGCTCATGAGCGCCACTCCAACCGATTTTTTTTCCATGGTCTTCATCGCCAGAGCCACTCCGGCCATGACTCCCAAATGGGTAGCAGGGTGACCGGTCGGCGCAACAAGGCCTCTTTCAAAACTGCCGAGCAGTATCGAACCGTCTCGTCCTCGGCTCGAACTGTCAGCTCTTCCCAAAAAGTGGGCGAAAATCTCCACCGGTCGAACTCCCCTCGCGATGATAGAGCCCAGACTCGGCAGAGACGAAGCCAATAGATCTCCCGATCCCAGCCAATAAACGGCTCCAACGCTCACTGCCTCCAGCCCTGCGACGAAACACAAAGGACCGGTGACTTTCTCCTCTCGATGCAGGCGGGCCAGCACCTCCTCAACGCGGCGGGTGAGCTTCAAATAATAGTAAAGCTCGTGAAGCTGGCGTTTACCCAACCGGGACATGAGTTGCCTTTATGAGAGTCTCCTCAGAAACAGACATGACCCTCCGATCGAATACCTTCGCGAACTCCGCCGACACGGCAGCCCTAACGGATACCAAGGGCACGGTGTCGCCCAAAATGTTCTCCATGGACGTGACAGCTTTTCCGAAGATACCACAGGGCACGATCCGATTGAAATAACTGAGATCGGTCGAAACGTTGAGAGCAAAACCGTGCGATGTCACCCAGCGAGACACACGCACACCTATTGCCGCCACCTTACCTTGGGAGTGCCATACACCAGTAAGTCCGTCGACCGGTCGTCCTTTGATATCGAAACGGGCCAATGCCCTGATTAGTACGTCTTCCAACCGCCTTAGATAGTGATGTACGTCGGGTTCGATCGGGTCCAGATCGAGTATAGGGTAGCCCACGATCTGCCCCGGACCGTGAAACGTGATATCTCCTCCCCTATCCGTCTCTACCAACGTCGCACCGATCTTCTCCAGCTCCTTCTTGCCCACGAGGAGATGCTCGATGTTACCACCCCGCCCGATGGTATAGGTCGGCGGGTGCTCGGCGAACAAAAGGACGTCGGGAATCGCACCCTTTTGGCGGGAGGCCACGAGTCTCTTTTGCAGCTCCCAGATATCGAGGTAGTCGCGGCACCCCAGATCAACATTCCAGCAGGGGGCAGGTTTCGGTTTCGACGCGACTTTTCGGTCCGTCATGGCTGGTGACGTTCCCACACCGAAATGAAGAGCTCTAAATATGAATGGGATGCCCCAAAACTCCGTGGGCTGCCTCCATAACAGCTTCTGTCAACGTTGGATGGGGGTGAACCACCCGCATCAAAGATTCAGCGGTCGCCTCGTGCTCCAATGCCACACAAACCTCCGCGATGAGCTCGGTCGCGCGAGGTCCTATGATGTGAGCGCCGAGAACCTCGCCGTAACGAGCATCGCTGACGATCTTGACGAACCCATCTCCCTCCCCGAGGATACCGGCTTTGCTGTTGGCACCAAAGGGAAAACGTCCCACGCGCACCCCGTATCCCCGCTCTTCTGCTTCCTTCTCGCTGAGCCCCACGCTGGCTACTTCCGGGGTACAGTAAGTACAGAAGGGCATACGTTCATAATTCATCGGGCGGACATCTAGTCCTGCCATTTTCTCGACGGCCAAGATTCCTTCCGCAGACGCCACGTGGGCTAGCTGCGGTGAAGACACGACATCCCCAATAGCGTAAAGCCCTCTCGAGGCTTCGACCTGCATGAACTCGTTGACGGGAATCACGTCCCTTTCGACTTGGACACCCACGTTCTCCAAACCAATGCCTGAAGTACGGGGCTTTCTGCCGACCGCAATCAGGAGCTTTTCGACGGTGCGGACATCAGAACTGCCGTCCGGCAGGGTGGATGCTACTTCCACAGAGTCGTCGCTCTTGAGGATCGACTCCACGCGGGTTCCCGTCAACGTCGTGATACCACGCTTCTTCAATGACTTCTCGAGCGCCGAAGAGATCTCCTCGTCTTCCAGAGGCAGCAACCGCGGGAGGATTTCAACAAGGGTCACATGGGTACCGAAGCTCGCGAACATGGACGCAAATTCCACGCCAACGGCGCCAGATCCCATCACTGCAAGGGAGTTCGGCCTCTCGGGAAGTGACAGGATCCCTTCGTTCGTGACAACCACCTGGCCGTCAATCTCGATTCCCGGCAGGCTTCTCGCTTCAGAACCTGTCGCAATCAGAATATTCCGAGCTTCAAGGAACTCCACTTCATCGCCGTTTCGAACTTGAACCTGTCCCTCACCAACGATGGAGCCGAATCCCTCCACCGTCTTCACATCGTTCTTCTTGAAAAGGTAGGCCACGCCTCCAGCTAGTTTTCGTACGACGCGTTCTTTGCGTTGTTGAAGACCATCCCAATCGAGGCGAGCGTCATCGACGACGACTCCGAATTGTTTAGCTGCCTTTATTTGGTCCAATAGCTCGGCGGTATGAAGGAGCGCTTTCGTGGGAATGCAACCCGCATGGAGACAGGTTCCGCCAAACATGTCCTGCTTCTCGACGACGATCGTCTTCAGGCCTAGCTGTCGCGCCCGAATGGCTGCCACATATCCACCGGGGCCGCTTCCAAGTATGACAACATCATAAGCGCCATTCTCTGTCATGGTTCACCTGCTCCCCATTCGCCTCAGATCCCAGCCTCCCCTGCGTTCCATATCGTGGAAACTAGCCCTGTTCGACCACGTCGCATCGAGCACAACCAGTATGTATTACTTTGCTGAACTAGGCTCGTATTCGAATCCCGCCCCTCTTTCCACATCAAGTTCTTTTTTTTCAGTGGTTTGACGAATGACTGCCATTAGCTATTCGCGCAAGTGTACCTTTTGATCCGGCTGCCTGGCAAATCGAAATACCCGGCCAGGGCGGGGAATCGAGCGCAGAAAACGCGCTTAATTTCAAAAATTGAGCGTTGCAAATGGAGTCCTGTGATACACTAACATTCTATGGCCCGATCGTGCCATCTGCGTATTTATGAGGGGCTTATGCGGATCACTCGCCTCGTTTGATTGGTCCGCAAAAGAGGGGTCGAGGGTCAGTAGGGGAAACCCCGCACCCTTTTCGATCAGATCTTTGAAAGCACCTTTGGGAGACGCGAATTCGGACCGTATGATCAATGGGGATCATCTCACCGAACCCAATTCGAGGTTTGCTGAGGCCCGAAAACTGCTTTCCGGCGTCATCCACGTCGGCTTGGAATAATTGAAAGACGGATGGGAACAAGGCGAGAAGCAAAAAAAAGCACAAGCAAGAGTCGACTAGAGTCAAGTCGAAGCTCAAAGTCAGAAAAAGCCAAGGCTACGCCTATACGACGTACCCGCGACAAGGTGGATAGCATGAAGAAGACAACCTCCGCGGAAAGTGGAGGTCCGGCACCGAAGCTTGTTCCCGTGCCATTTCCGGCAGGCGTTCGGCCGCAGAAGGGCCAGGAAATGAATGAAAGATCTGCACATCTCGAGAAACTCAAACATTTGTTCGAGTCCTCGCCTATCGGTCGCTATCTCGGAATGAGCTTGGGTTATTGCGAAAATGGGGTTGCTCGCGTTCGCCTACCGTACCGCAAAGAGTTCGAGGAAGGTCACGGCATCATCCATGGCGGATTAATCGGACTCCTGGCGGACACAGCCGGCAGCTTTGCCGTAGGCTCTATGTCCCCCGGCTCTACGGTGAAAACCGTCGAGTTCAAGCTCAATCTTCTTGCCGGGGTCCAGGGCGATCTGCTTGCTATTGGTGAAGTTGTAAGAAAAGGTCGAACACTAGCGACTTGTCGCCTCGAAGTCGTTGAAGGCCATGATCGCGTCGTCGCCATCGGACTCGCTACCTACGCACTCCAGGCTGTCTAATCTTCGAACTTGTCAATGAGTTAGGGCACGGGTGAGTTGGTATGTGAGAACTGCGGGCGCTTTAGCGCCCAGGTTTCGCAAGCTGATTTTCGAAATGCACCCGTCAGCTCTCGGGCAGCGAGGAAGAGGAGATGGCCTTCTTTAGTAGAGCAATGTTTGTCCTCTCCGTCGTATAGAGCCTCGTGACGTCCGCGACAGCCAGGCCGGCAGGATTCTTGTCCAGCAGCACTAACTCATCGCCCCCCTGAATCCGACCCTCTTTCGCGACTCCGAAGTAGAAACCCGTTCTCTGAGTCTTCAAAAACCGCTTGACCATGTCGGCTGGGCTCGAGGATTCGCCTTCACGTGCGGATGCATGCTCTGCGGCTCAATGGCTAGTTCATGGTTTCCGAGCTTCTGCTTCGATGAAGACCCGTTTGACGCGGGGCATCGAATTCTTGAGCCTCTCGGTGAGTTGGGTTACGGCAAATTCCACATTTTCAGCGGGAACGTCATCAACAAAATCGACGCTCAAATTCACCAATATGTACTCGGGCCCCATGTGCATGGTCACGACTTCATTGATGTGCTTGATGGCCTCGTGCTCTCGCACGATTTCTCGGATCGCCTCCACGACTTCTTCGTTGGCACTCTCACCGATGAGCAAACCTTTGGTCTCGTAGGCCAGCCACATGGCCGTGCCACCCAATATCAACCCAATGAGAATCGAGGCGATACCGTCGAACTCCGCGACGCCCGTAGTTTGACCAAGAAAGATACCCAGGAAGGCCACCAACAAGCCGAGCATGGCCGCCGAGTCTTCGAAGAGCACCACGAACAACGACGGGTCCTTGCCCCTTCTAACCGCTTCCACATAGCCATGAGGGCCTTTCGCTTTCGAGAACTCCCTCCATGCAAAGAGCCAGGCGGCCCCCTCAAACAGCATCGCCAAGGCGAGGACGACGTAGTTCACGAGAGGGTTCTGCATGGGGCGGGGATGAAGGAGGTGTTGCACTCCCTCATAGATGGAGATCCCCGCCCCGACTGCGAAGATCAAAATAGCAACGACGAAGCTCCAGAAATAGATCTCTTTGCCGTGGCCAAAGGGGAAACGCGCATCGGCTGGTTTCTTCGATTGGCGCAATCCATGGAGCAACAGCACCTGATTGCCTGTGTCCACCACGGAGTGAATCCCCTCGGAGAACATCGCGGAGCTTCCCGTGACGAACGCGGCGATGAACTTGGTCACCGCAATGAGGGAATTGCCGAGAAGAGCAGCATATATGACCTTTTTTGAAGATGAAGCCATCTATTTCTATCCTGACCGCTAGCTAAGCTTGTACGACCGTTTCTAAAACAACCACTCCGGTGGACCTGCAAACTTCCACATTTCTTTGAAGAGCCTGTCCTTGTGATCCGTGAGTCGATGATCGCCCCCTTCGATCTCGACAAGCTCCGCCAAATCCACACGAGCGGCAAAGCTGCGGGAAAGCTGACAGGGAACGGATTCATCATTCGAACCGTGCAAGATGAGTGTGGGTGTCTGGAGTCGTTTGACGAGGTCGGGGATCAGATAATGGCTTTCGTCCTCCACGAACTCGTAACCCAGGTCGAAAGTCGCAAACTCGGCCTCCAAGTGGATCTTCCTTTCTTTTCGCCAACGCTCAGCCCTGTTCGGCCCCAGACTCAATATGAGCCGACCTGCCATCTCGAACGCGGGAGCAATGAGCAGGTTTTTTTTGATCATCCCTGGATTCAAGGCGGAGTACCAGATAGCGGTGAATCCTCCCATGGAGGACCCCACCAGGTTGATGCTGGAAAAAGGACCGAGCTCTTTCTGCGCGAAGCGCAATCCGCGGTCTAGATCGCTGAGATTCCGGCTCATTG
The DNA here is from genome assembly GCA_963697355.1 of uncultured Acidobacteriota bacterium. Lineage (GTDB taxonomy): Bacteria > Acidobacteriota > Vicinamibacteria > Marinacidobacterales > DATDRI01 > CAVONV01. The sequence goes on along the minus strand of CAVONV010000004.1, from coordinate 432,763 downwards.
TGAGTCCGAAGAGATCCCCGTCGGAGTCACCATGACCGGTCAGATCGAGGCTCGCAAAAGCCTCGCCCCTCGCCTGTAGCTGCTCCCGGAAAAACAACGCCTTCTCACCTCGGCGATGAGAAACGAATCCGTGCACAAAAACCCAGAGTCTCGGGTGTTTCCTCTCGCCCGGCAGTAGGTCAATGGCGAGCCTGGACTCACTGTCCTGCGAAGGCTCGACCCACTGGGGTCGGTTCTCATCCATAGCCTTTCTCGTATTGGGAAGAAGGGGCTGAACCTTCATTCTATCTCACTATGCGAAGAAGAAATCAGGAATTCAGGAAATCACGAAATCAAGAATGCATATCTTGTTTGTCGGTTTAGTGAAGGCAGAGTCAAAGCTTATCGAAATATTCTTGCGCCATGCGCGAGCGGGATTGGAGCAATTAGAAATGCAGGGACGCAACATCTGAGCACTCATCTCACATCAACCGACGCTCTACTAATGGACGAATTCTTGAATTCATGATTTCTTAAATTCTTGAGTTCTTGCTAATGGTCCAGTCTACGCTTTGCCGCAAAATAGATGGTCGTGCCCAAGACTCCCATGAGGAAACCCGCGGGAACGTCCACCGCGTGGTGGTAGCGCGTGTAGACGCAGGAAACACTGATCCCTATGGCTAGCGGGACCAAGACCCAACCGGCTGGCCGGCGGTACGCCAAAATCCCGAAGGTATATCCCCAAGTGCCCGCCACGTGGCCACTCGGAAAGCAGTTGCCGGATACGGCAGCCCCGTCGGTAATCCACCTCGCGAGGAATGTGAACGGACCTCCCTCGAGAGGAGAAAGGCTTGATATCAGCTCGACGTTCTCGAAGGGCCCCCTGGCCGCGAGCCACGGATACAGAACGAAAGCACAAAAAAAACCAAGAATCATACAGGTGAGAGCCGCATCGAACTCTGGACGATCGAGCTTCACGTCCCGGTCGGAAGAGCCTGGCGACGGTAAACGACCCAAAAGAGGCCCGACAACAATGAGAACGAAATAGGAAAAATAGAAAAAGTGCATCAACTCGTTCAACGGCCAGGATAGGAAAGGCAACAGGACGATCGAAGGGTGATCGCCGAAAATCCAGTGGTCGGCTGCATAAAGGTAGGGCTCGAACCAGTACGGAGTTTCCGGAAAGATGGCATTGACAATGAGGCGACCTTCTTCGAAAAAAAGCAGGGCCGGGATCAACGGATACATGTAGCGAAGAAAAACCACCGTTTTTCGAAGCACCGTGCGCCACGTCGTCTTTTCATGACAATCCTCCCAAGATGCTCCTCGCGGGGGCAATAGCCACAGAAACACAATGAAAACGAAATGAAGAAGGACCAGAACCGGCCACTGGGGTATGGAACGTGTCCACAGGAGGATCAGCGCCAGATAGGTCGAGTAAACGGCCATCGCCCAGTCGATGACAACCCAAGCGCGAATCGTAGAAACGTCAAACATAGATGTCCCTTTCCTCGTCCCCTGCAAGGGGAGAAGATACCACAGCACCTCGCCGCCATTTCTGTAGATATGAATCTAGTTTTCTCCGCGTGCTATGATTCGGCGCCATGAAAAACAACTGTCATGGAAGGCCCATCCAAAGATTCGACGAGCGCGACACCATGTTTGCCCGCATGGCCCGCCGCCAGGGCACACCTCCCTACGACGACTACTACTCGTGCCGACCCGAGCTCAAGAAGACCGATGACCGCATCCGCAACATGCCAGGACTCTGCCAGCCTGGTGGCCTCCACTATCAAGTGGAGATTTCACAGAGGGCGGAGCGCTATTTCGAAGAAATCTACGACATCAAGCCCGAAGAACAGGTCCTCGCTGAGTGGAGTACAAGGCTCGAGCAGTCCTCCGATCCGACCCGTACCGTCAAGGAGCTTTTATTAGCGCTGGGTGCCGTTGCCGTGGGCTGCGCGCCGCTGGAAAAGGAATTCATTTACACACACAAGGGACGTCTCGATGAAGACTATTCCCATGTCATACAACTCGACCACCCTTCCGTCATCGTCTTCTTGGTAGAAATGGACTTCGATGCCATGCACCGCGCTCCCAAAGCGGAGGTGATTCGAGAATCAGCTCGACAGTACTACCGCGCAGCCGTCATATCGAAAACGGTCGAGGCCATCTTGAAAGCCCGTGGTCACGAGGCCAAATCTCATCACGACGCCCACTACGACATCATCCTCCCTCCCCTCGCCGACCGCGCAGGTCTTGGTGAGGTGGGCCGCAACAACATCCTCATTGCTGAGAACTATGGAAGCAGAGTCCGCATCGGTGCGGTCACCACCGATATGCCTCTGGGATACGACAAGCCGGTGGATCTAGGAGCCGAACACTTCTGCGAGGTCTGCAAGAAATGTGCTGAGAATTGCCCTTCTCAGGCCTTGAGTTTGGAGGGAAAGGAAGAAATACGCGGCATCTCGAAGTGGCCGACGGATGTCGAACGTTGCTATGCCTATTGGCGAGCCATTGGAACAGATTGCGGCATCTGCATGGCAGCCTGCCCCTTCTCCCACAAAAACAACTGGTTCCACAACTCGGTCAGATGGATGGTGCGCGTCGGTCCCGGGACACACCGACTCTTGTTGTTCTTCGATCAAATCTTCTATGGACGCAAGTGGTATCACGGAAAGGGTTGGGTCAAGGGCGGCCCATAGCCATCTGATGGGCGTCCAGACAGTCTCGTCAGCAATCCATGGGACCATGGCAAATGGCAAGGCTGAGCCGTCACCCCTTGCTGGGGAACCTGTTGGTTGGATGGTGCTCTGGAGTCCCAGTCGGTCTCACCATCTACCTTTTCAAGCGATGGCGGCGTGATCACCGACGCTCGAGGAGCTCCAAATAGCGCGGGTCTTTCCGGAGACTGATGAGCTCTGGTTCCCGATTGATCTCTTCGAGCGAGTAACCGTTGTTCAGGGACCGCTCGAGTGCCGCGAACGCGCGTTCACGCTCACCCACCAGCTCGCAGGCGCTCGGGATCTGCGGCGAAGTCGTGTCGGAGAATCTTAATCGCAACCTCGCGATCGAGTTTAGTGTCGCGCGCCCGATAAACTTCACCCTCCGGCGCCGAGTGGTGAGACGATTTCGTAAGGACCGAGACGGGTACGTGGATCAAGGTGCATAGCCTACCGCAAATCGTTACGTTAGCCATTACCAGGCTGAAAAGTCAATGGAATAAAAGAGTTCCTGACATGGCCTCCTCGTAACCCTTCTTAGGGTTAGCAGCAGAACCACGTTTGAAACACTAGACTCCAGCCTGGTCCCATGCTATAAGCCCCTGGATAGTAGGTATCGTCTTGCAGACAATGTGTTTGTCGTCAGATGCAGTCATAGTGGACAGCAATAACTGTTTTTCATTCAGATAAGGGGAGAAAACCATGAGCACCAAACGGCCTTTATGCCTCCTTTTGGCCCTGGGGCTACTCTCCACGGCTCTCGCTTTCGCTCAGCATCAAGCAGGCAGCATCATTGGACGGGTCACAAGGGAAGATGGTAGCGGAGTGGGTGGCGTCACGGTCGTCATCGTCGAAACCTCAGCTGCTGAAATCACGGACAGTGGCGGCAATTATTCTTTCAACAATGTTCCCGTGGGCGACAGCTACACGATTAGCTTCACGTTGGGTGTCAACGTCGAAACCCAGTCTGGAGTGGCTGTGACAGCAGGGAGATCGACCCGATTTGACCTGACCATAGACTGGGACATCGGCTTCGCCGAAACGCTGACCGTAACCGCCGCGTCACGGCGCATCGAGAGAATCGTCGACGCTCCCGCCTCGGTCACCTCGATCGGAGATCTCGAGATTCAGCGCAATGCCAGCCATGGGCAGGTTCCCAAGCTGCTCGAGTTCACTCCGGGTGCCGAGGTCACGCAGAGCGGGATCTACGATTACAACTTCAACACTCGTGGCTTCAACTCGTCGCTCAATCGGCGAGTGGCGACCTTGATTGATGGCCGAAATCCTGCGGTGCCGTTTCTTGGCGCTCAAGAATGGGCGGCCGTTTCCTTTCCCCTCGATGATATTTCCAGCCTGGAGCTCGTCCGCGGCCCGAGCGCCGCTCTCTATGGCGCGAATGCATCGAGTGGCGTGCTCAACATGACGACTAAAGACCCTCGGCTCAACCAGGGAGGGCACGTCCGTTTCACGGGAGGCGAGCTCGAGACCATCAACTTTGACGGCCGATGGGCGGGTGAACTCGGCAACAACTGGTACACCAAGATTGTGGGTGGTGTGCGATACCACGACGACTTTTCCGTCTCGCGCAACGGCGCGGCGGAGTACTCCGTCCCCTGCACGTCGCCCGGACAAATCGACTGCCTTCCACAAGAGGCCATACCGCTCCAAAGAGACAAAGACAAGATCTACTTTGGCGGTATCCGATTCGACAAATACTTGACGAACGGGATGGTCTTCACCATGGAGGGCGGCATGGCGGACATTTCCGGACCGGTTTTTCAGACCGGAATCGGAAGGGTCCAGCTCATCGACGTCAAGCGCCCCTGGGCACGATTCAACTTCAATACGGGCAACTTCAACTTTCTGGCTTATTACAACGCTCGCAACGCTCCGACACAGGCCGCACTCGCCTCTGGTGCCAATCTCGCGCTCGACTCGTACAACGTCAATTTCGAAGCCCAGTACAACAGGGGTTTCAGTGACGACAAGATTCAGCTCGTAGTGGGTGCTTTTGCAAAATGGGAAGACATCGACAGTTTCGATCCGAACACGGGAAGACAATCTCTCATGTTCGCGCCGGTCGATGAGAACTTCCAAGCGCTTTTCGGGCAAGTCGATCTCAACGTCACCGACCAGCTCAAGGTTGTCTTAGCGGGACGATTCGACCAGAGCACGCTTCACGACGCCGAATTCTCGCCGAAGGCCTCGGTCGTCTACAGCTTCAACCCTAATCATACGGCGCGCTTCACCTACAACGAGGCATTCCAGGTGGCGAACTACTCTGAGTTCTTTCTTCAAGCCGACGTCGCGCTGCCTGCGGATTTGAGCGGCTTGGAACCGATATGCGCGCAATTCGGTGTCAGTTGCGGCTTCACCAATCCCACGAGGGTTCTCGGTCTCGGCAACGAGGATTTGAACGTCGAGAAGATCAGGACCTTCGAGGTGGGTTACAGTGGGATCTTGGCCGGTAAGGCGTTTTTTACCATTGATTACTACAACAGCCGAGCCGACGATTTCATCACCGATCTGCTACCCAACGTAGGTACACCTTTGGGTCGCGTCAATCCTAACTTCGGACCATGGGAGGGGCCCGAAGGACTACCTGCTCCGGCGGAAGCCCTCATACGGTCCCTGGCGCCTGGGATACTGTCCAACAACTTCGACGGTTCGAACATCCTTGCGGCGGTGTCATACACCAACTTCGGGGAGGTAGATACGCAGGGCATCGACCTTGGACTCAACTACTATTTCCTTCAGGACTGGACGCTGTCGTTCAACTATTCGTGGTTCGACTGGGAGGCCAAAGACGCTCCGACCGGCTTCGAGTTTCTTCTGCTTCCCAACACGCCGGAGAACAAAGTCGCCTTTGGGCTCAACTATGCCCAGACACGCTACGACATTGGATTCAGCGTCCGCTGGGTCGACACGTTCCTATGGGCAGTGGGGCCCTTCCGGGGCGAGGTCCCGAGCTATACTACCGCGGATCTTACGGCCAATTGGAACATCAACGAAAGCTGGACGCTGGGAGCCAACGTTTCCAATCTGTTCAACAACGAACATTGGGAAGCCTTCGGCGGCGACCTTCTCGCAAGGCGCGCTCTCGTCAATGTGCGATTTGCCTTTTAAGGAGGAATGCCGCGGCGCAGTCGCCACCAGATTCTGACTGCTCGACTGCTTGACTGCTTGACTGCTTGACTGCCGCAACACCAAAGGCGTCGCGCTGAGATCACGTGCGACGCCTTTGGTCTTTTCTAGGCGGTGACTTTCTCTGGGGTGTGCTCTTCGGCTTCTGGCTGGTGAGGCTTACTCTCTCCTCCGACAATCCCTTCGAGCATCCAATCGTAAGGTCCTTGGAGCATCTGCTGTGCCAGCCGGTACCCCATCCGGTCGTGGTTGTTTCGCACACCCCGGAAATGGGCATCGATGCGATCTCGCGAACCCGCTGCGAAGTGCTCGACGAGGGGAAGCACTTCTTTCGAGTCCAGGCCCTTGTCGAGCAAGGCCTGAGCATGCGTGGCGGAAGCCGCTATCGCAAATAGCTCTGTCCCGATGTCAACGAAGCGCCCGAGAAGCATCTGTTCTCGTTCGAGTTTGGGCCCGTGCTTCAGCATGGAGTGAAACATGCGGCGCGCCAGCTTGCGGCTCGACTTCGCTACGTAACGAACTTGTTTCTTGAGGTCCGGGTGCAAGCCTGCCGTCGATACGCGGCTCGGCAACCACTGCCGCGGGTACCAGGCCGCATAGAAAATCCCTGCTCCGAGAGCGGCTTTGAGACGCCGTCCCAATGTCCGACGTGGATTCATTGCCTCTCCGGCAACGCTCAAATGTGGGTCCATGGCCTCTCTCGCAATGAAGAGGCGCATGATCTCGCTCGAGCCCTCGAAGATCAGGTTGATCCGAGAGTCCCGCAAGGCGCGCTCGACACTGTTCGGAGTTTCACCTCGGGCCTCCAATGATTGGTTCGTTTCATAGCCGCGGCCGCCGAGGATCTGCAGCGTCTCGTTCACGATCCACCATACGGCTTCCGTACAATAGGCTTTCGCCATCGCCGCTTCGATGCGGATGTCCGTCTTCTTCCGATCGACGAGAAGAGCCGACAGGTTCGTCATGGCCTCCATGGCAAAGAGCGTCGAAGCAATACGTGCAATCTTGTCGGCGATGGCCCCGTGCTTACCGATCGGCACACCCCACTGCTCTCGCTTGCTCGCCCAGTCCGTAGCCACTTCCAAGCAGCGTTTAGCCAAACCGACGCAGAGCGCGGGCAACGTGAGCCGACCCGTGTTGAGCGTGGTGAGCGCCACGCGAAGACCTTCCCCCTCGCCGGCGATGATATTCTCCTTCGGCACCCGTACATCTTTGAACTCGATGAGCGCGTTGTAGAGAGCGCGCAATCCCATGAAGCGGCAGCGATTGAGAATGCGCACGCCGGGGGTGTTGGCATCGACGACGAACGCTGTGATTTGATCTCGACTCTTTCCCTTGATCATCTTGGGCGGCGTTTTGGCCATGACCACAATGAGACCTGCTCGGGTCCCGTTCGTGCACCAGAGCTTCCTACCGTTCAATATGAAGGCATCGCCATCAGGGGTTGGCTCGGCACGCGTTTCCATTTTAGCGGGATCGGAGCCTGCCCCTTCCTCGGTGAGGGCGAAAGCCGAAAGCTCACCACCAGCCAAACGCGGCAGGAATTTCTTCTTTTGTTCATCGGTGCCAAAAATCAAAACGGGTTGGGGAACGCCGATAGATTGATGTGCGGACACCAGCGCACAGAGGTTTCCACAGTGGCTGCCCAAAAGGACCGCAGCCCGACTGTAGTACTGCTGCTTCAGTCCTAGGCCTCCATATTCCCGGGGGATCTTGACTCCAAAAGCACCGAGTTTAGCGAGCCCTTCAATGACCTCATCGGGAATCTCACCGTCGAGATCGATCTGATCGGGATTGGTTTTCTCGCGAAGGAAACCCTTCAACTCGGCGAGGAAAGCCTCGCCCTTTTCATCGTGATCTTCAGGAAGCTGAGGATAGGGATGGATCAGTTTCAAGGGAAGCTCACCCATGAACAACCCACCGGCGAAGGTGGGATACTTCCAGTGGGCTTGTCTCGACGACTCCGCGAGTTCCAAGGCGGCTTTTTTCCCTTCGGACATGCCGGTTGTGTCAATAACGGTCTCGTGCTCACTCCCATGAGCGTTACGATCTTCCGTTGACATGGTCATCTCCCTTTCTTTCATCATCCTTGTTTGACGACGTAGCAGCTCACCATTTCCACGATTTCGGCGGAGCAGGCTCTCAAGTCGATGGCCTCGGAATCGAAAACCCACTGGAGCATGATGCCGTCGATGGCGGCCTGTATGAGCGAAGCGGTCGTAGAGACGGACAATTCTCGAAGCTCACCGCGTTTGCGTCCGTCGTCGAGAATCTTGCCCAGATAGTGCCGAGACGGTTCGTAAGCGTCCGCATTGAAGCGGTTCACGTCATGGGAGGCGCCGCGGCTGCCCCACAGATCGACCAGGGCGACGTATCCCTCCCTGTTTTCTTTCATGAACTCGAAATTCGCTTCCACATAAGCACGCAGTTTTCCTAAGGCTGTATCGGATCTGCTGACGCGCTGCTTGATGTAATCCGCTGGTTCTCGCATGAGGCTGGAGAGGATCTCTTCGATCAACTCATCCTTCCCATTGAAGTGATAGGAGATCACACCCTTGCTGCAGCCTGCTTTGCGTGCAATCTCAGCGAGAGAGGCTTGGGAAATCCCTTGCTGGGCAATCGTTTGGATGGCCGTCTTCACAATTTGTTGACGGCGGGCTTCTTCAATAAAAGAGCCAGACGGCTTAGTTTTTGGCCCCATGGTCAAATTTTACACCTCTTGTTCAGTCAAATCAACCCATAGCTAGGGGTGACCATCGGGACAAAATTCGTATCAGAGGCGGCTCGCTTGACGGCAAAGGACAGTTGCACAATGATGGTGCCCCAACAACTGTTGTGGTTCTCGTGGCCTCTGTCAGGGTTTCGAGAGATCCGTATCGTCATGCGCGTTGTCAAGCTGTTGTCATACCGCTCTGTCCTGTGGTCAGTCGAAGGAGACGGCTCATGCTCAAGTCGAAGCGACACTCTGTATATGTAGGCGCGTGGGTGATCCTCGCTTTCCTGTTGGGAATCGGGACGTCTCATGCCCAGGTCCCACCCCCTGAGCAGATCTTGGGATTCAAGGTTGGGGACGATTATCAACTAGCCACCTACGAGCAGGCCGTGCAGTACTTCAAGGAGTTGGAGAACACCTCTCCCATGATGAAGGTTTTTGAAATGGGAGAGACCTCAATGGGAAGGACCATGATTTATGCGGTCATCACCTCCGAGGAGAACATGGCACACCTGGATCGCTACAAGGAGATCTCAGGTCGGCTCGCGCGGGCGAAAGGGCTTTCCGATGAAGAGGCCGGTCAACTGGCGGAGGAAGGAAAAGCCGTGGTGTGGGTCGATGCGGGAATTCACGCCACCGAATGTGCCCCGGCCCAAGCTCTGCTTCAGTTTGCTTACGACTTGCTGACTTCTCAGGATGCCGACACCCGCCTCATTCTCGACAACACCATCATTTTGCTCGTCTTCGCCAACCCAGACGGTATGACATTGGTGGCGGATTGGTACCTACCGAATGTGGGTACACCCTACGAGGTGAGCCGCATGCCTTGGCTCTATAACCGCTACGTAGGTCACGACAACAACCGAGATTCCTATATGAACAACTTGAAGGAGACCAAGAACATCACGCGACTCGCAACCCGGGAGTGGAATCCTGTCGTCTTCTACGACCACCACCAAACAGCGCCCTTCCCAGCAAGAATCTGGATACCCCCGGCCGCGGAACCGACCAATCCCAACCTTCATCCTTTGTTCATTCGCGGGAAGAATTTGATCGGCGCCGCCATGGGAGACGCCTTTGACCGCGAGGGCAAGGAAGGCGCCATCTCTCGATTTGCTTTCGATTTCATCTATCCTGGCTACGAAGATTCCTTCATCGACTTCTTCAATATCGTCTCCATCATGACTGAGACTGCCCTTTACCGGTACGCCACACCCCACTTCTACACCGTGGATGATTTCCCGGAGGCTTATCAGGATTTCACCATGGGAGCTTTCTACCCGAACCCATGGAAAGGCGGATGGTGGAGACTCAAAGATGCCGTAGATTACTCCATCACGGGCACAAAGGCGGTGCTACACACAGCCGCCGTATACCGGGAGCGATTCTTGTACGGCAGATACCAGATGGGAAAGGACACCATCGAGAAGTTCAAAAACGAGCCCCCCTACGCTTGGATCGTACCCCAAGTTCAGTGGGACCCTCCCACCGCCGCTCGCATGCTCGACAACTTGGCTCTCACCGGGGTCGAGGTCGAAAGAGCCGAGGAGTCCTTTGAGGTCAGTGGGATCTCCTATCCGGCGGGAACGTGGATCGTGCCGATGGATCAAGCTTTCTCCCGGTTTGTGAAAGCCATTTTTGAAGAGCAGACCTATCCCGACCTGATCAATTATCCGACTCTTTGGCAGGGGATCGTTGCGCCCCAGGCCTTTCCCGACGCGTACTTGCCGCCTTACGACATGGCCGGGTGGACCGTGCCGCACCAGATGGGTGTCAATGTCTGGCAGGCGGATGTCCCGCTAGACGTTGCCACGACGCGTCTCGAGAACGTTACCCCACCGGCTGGCAATGTGGCGGGAAAAGCGGGGTACGCCTACCTGATATCACCCCAGACCAACAACAGCTTCATTGCCGTGAACCGGATACTCAAAAACGGGGGCGAGGTTCTCCGTGCCAAGGACGGCTTCAGCACCGGCGGCGAGGACTATCCTCCCGGCACCTTTGTGGTTTTGTCCCGAAACGTTTCCGCGTCACTTATGAACGAACTTGCTGAGGAGCTCTTCCTATCCGTCGGCACAACGGGAAGCCGGCTCTCCGCAGAGACAAGCAAACAAGCGGCACCGAGAGTCGCTCTTTACAAGCCATGGACCGCCAGTATGGATGAGGGATGGACCCGGTGGCTTCTCGAGCAATATGAGTTCCCGTTCAAAAACGTCACGGATGCCGAGGTGCGGGCGGGTGAGCTCAGGAGCAATTTCGATGTGCTCATCATCCCCTCCATGAGTGGGGAACAGATCGTCCACGGGAACAAAAAGGGCACCGTTCCTCCTCAATACGTCGGGGGCATTTCCGTCGCTGGAGTCGGCAACATCAAAGCCTTCGTCGAGCAGGGAGGCACGCTGGTCACCTTGAGGCAGGGGTGTTTCTTCGCTTTGAACGAACTGGGGCTTCCGGTCAACGATGCCTTGAAGGGGTTGAGACCGCCTGGCCGTCGTTACGGTGGGCCTCCTCCCAAGGCGGGAGAGGTCAGGTTTGCCTGTCCGGGATCCGTCCTGAGGATGGATTTCAATCCCAAGCATCCAGTCGCCTACGGGATGCCCGAGGAAGCTCCCGCCATGTTTTACCAGGGAACAGCGTTCAACATCGTTCCCTCTTTCGCGAGCGAGTCGCCTCGGGTCATTTCCAAATACCCTAATGCCGACCTTCTCATGAGCGGTTATCTGAGAGGCGAAGAGCATCTAGTGAACAAGGCCGCTGCCGTGGAAGTCCCCGTCGGGACAGGACGCGTCATCCTTCTTGGATTCGGCGTGAAGCAGAGAGCCCAGCCCCACGGGACGTTCAAGCTCTTGTTCAACTCGCTGCTCTACGGCGCCTCCGAATAGACCGACAAGAGAAAGCGGATGAGACAAAGAACCTGTGGCCGAGCGCTTCGATGGGAGTGAGTCATGGGTCGACCTGCACCTGGCTGAATCTGGAGGTCAACTGCACCGCCCAGGTGGGCTCGGCTTTTCTTCCAAGCCTCACCGTTGCGCCGCCCCCTATTCGGATGAGCCGTAATAGATCGCATTGAAGAGCAGTTTGAAAGTCGCATGCGGCTGGGCCCGATTCTGCACGCCGAAACCGAGCAAGATGACTCTACCTTGTCCCAAGGGTATTTCCACAACAGATGCCTTGTTCTTGAGGTAAGTCTCACCGAGCAGGTAGCCGCTGCGGAGAAGATCTTTGTTGGGGTATTTGGCAACGACTACGGGAGCCTTGTTTTCGAATGTAGGATGGGTACCGAACGCAGGACTGCGATTGAACATCGCAGGCGCTTCCTCCGGCATGCCGTAGGCCACCGGATGACCGTCATCGAAGGTCATGGCGAGAAGCGATCCCGGACAGGCGAACTTGGGCGGTTCCTTCCGGGGCGGCTCGCGTCGGCCGGGCGGCCTCACGTCTTTTAGCACATCGTTCACCGGAAGTCCCAGTTCACTGATGGCGAAGAGGCAGGCCGTGTTCAAGGTCACCAGCGTACCCCCCTCTTCAACAAAGCTCTTGATGTTGCGGACCCCCGCTGGGGTGAGTCCCCCGACGTACTGAAGAGGGATTGTCCCTTTTTGGTGTCCCTCCACGATATCGTTTCTCGATTGCGAGGGAAAAACGATCACATCGAAGCGATTTCGAAGAGCCCCAGCCCTTATTTCGGCGTCGCTGACGTTGACAAAAGCGAACTCGAATTGCTCCAGAAGCCACCGTGTCCAGCCCTCGTCCATACTGGCGACCCAAGATTTGTACAGGGCGATCTTCGGCGGCTTGATCCTCATCGTTTCCACGGAAGGTCGTCCGCCTACACCGTCAATCGTCAAGTGGAGCTCTTTCGACAGCGAGCTCATGGTCGAAGCCGAGGTGCCTCGAACGAGCCAAGTCCCAGCGGGATGAGTCTTTCCTCCTGCACTAAAGGAGTCTTTCGCGCGCAGGACCTCGCCTCGGTCTTCAAGAATCCGGTTGACGGCGATGAAACTGTTGTTGACCTTGGGAGACAAGAGATAGGCGTAACCTGCTCCGTCCTCGACCTTCCCCTCCGGGGCCACGACCTCAGTGAGCGGTTCCAGATCGACCTCTAAGGGAGATCCGGCCGCCGCCACGTGAACTCCCATTTGGTAAGGAAGCGTCCAACCCGCGATATCGTAGGGAGGTATGTAGGCACCGGGAGACTTCGAAGGACGGACCAACCCCTGCCATATGGAAGGATACTCGGCCAAATCCGGATAGTCCTGCTCTTCGAGAACGGCTTTCGCGAAAAGAGCAAAAGGCTGAGTCATAGAGATAACCCATGTTCCCGCCGGGTAAGAGACGCCGTCGGTGACGAAGGCTTCTTTGGCGCGAGAGACCTCGATGCCCAACAACATCATCTTGTTGAGAAGAAGCGCGGCCGTCGGCGGGTCCCATTGATCACGAGGAATGATCCAGGCATGGGGCGGCTCTTTCTCGAATCGCGCAATGACATCCTTTCCCATCCTGTAACGGTTGGCGAGGAGCTCTTCACGGTACAGGGCGGACACATGTAGAACCGCCTTGGAGCCGGTCAGACAGTATGAGACCGCATCCCCCAGTCTCCACCACCCACCTTCCCAAGGGTTGGGCAGAAACACGCCCATGGTTAGGTCCTTGAAATCCTCAGGGAAATCATCCACGGTGAAGAAGTGAGGCGTCGCGTAACGGTAGAGCTGGGTCTCGGTCAATATAGAGATGACGTTGTGAGAATCGACGACCTGAGTGACATAGCCGGGATACCAGCTATCGTAACGAACCCGTGAGATGACGCCTTGTTTTCCCTCGCGCTCGAAGGCCGCACCCATCGCCGTTCCAACGTGGTTTTGCCAGCGGATCACCAGGGGATGAACATTTGGATTCGTCGGTTCCGAGTTGGGTGGAATCCAAATCCTAGCCGGGAAAGGTCCTGTTTGGTGCTGATTGTAGAGGACCTGGGGAAACCACTCGTGATTGACGATTCGGGTGAGGTGCTGGGTCTCGATCTGGTTCACCATGTAGGAGTCCCGATTGTTATCGTGTCCTACGTACTTGTGGTAAAGCCAGGGCATGGGGCTCACCTCGTAGGGCGTACCGACGTTGCCGCGATACCACTCCGAGACCAAATTCATGCCGTCCGGATTGGCAAAAACCAGGACGACAATGACGTTTTCCCTGATGAGCCGCGACCGGGCGTCGTCCTCGGTCAGCAAGTCGTAAGCGAGCTGGGCAAGGTGCTGCGCGGGTGCGACCTCGGTGGCATGTAGCCCACCATCGATATAGACGACCGCCTTTCCTTCGGCCGCCATCTGGCCGGCTTCGTCCTTGGTCAATCCATCGACCAGCGCCAACTTCTTCGATATTTCCTTGTAACGCTCCAGGTTGGCCATGTTCTCCGCCGAAGAAATCACCGCATAGACCATCGGTTGGTCCATGGTCGTCCTTCCTATCTCGAAGAGCGTGAACATCGGGGAGGCTTGTTCGAGGGCGCGGAAGTACTCGAGCGCCTGCGTGTAGGAAGCGAGTTGAAAGTCGGCTCCCGGTTTGAAACCCAGCACGTCCTCGGGTAGAGGTATGGTCTGAGCTGTCGCGGGGGCCGCTGACGGAATCAGAAAGACAGCAACAATGATGACGCCCGCCAGGGATTGGGAGCCTCTCGAGAGCATGGTTAGACCTCCATTGGAAATTCGGGAGACAAGTCCATTTTGCAGCAAACGACTACCACGAAACCTCTACGCCGACCTCTGCCGCTGGCTGCACATGTTACTACGTGACGTGTTGTCGGGATACCGCAACAGCCTAGCTCCTCGCGACAAACCAGTGTAACCTTGATTCAATGGCATTTCGGGTGGAGCAATCCGCACGTCGATTGGCCGACGAAGCGCGCGAGGCAGTCCGCATCGCACCTGTCGAGATCGTTTTGGCGGTATTCGTGGCCGCCTTCTTCTCCCTTACTGTGGAGTTGAAACGATCTCACATGGGCGACGAGTGGGGTCGGTTCGTCATGTCGGCGCTGCTGGTGTGGCCGGTGGTGTTCATCGCGACCAATCTCTTCCAACTCGGAGTGATCGGTGCTCGATCGCGATGGGCGACTACCGCAGTTGCACTATCACTCGGTGCTGCCTATTGGAGATTCTTCCTGGATTTCGACCGACAAGCGGAGATGTGGCGCTGGGGTGCTCTTGCGTTCGGTTTGTTCCTCTCCATTTGCTTGATTCCGGCGAGCCTCGCACGCGATGAGGAGAAGGCGCGTCCCCTCATCTGGTGGTTCAATCTGCGAGTTGTGTCACGCACACTTCTGGTGGGTGGCTACTGCCTTTTGCTGTTCGGTGGCCTGGCCGGAGCACTATACGCCGTAGAGAAGCTCTTCGATTGGGAGCTCTCCGAAAGGGTGTATTTTCATCTGTGGAGCGCGATTGGATTCGCTCTCTTCCCGTGGCTCGTTGCAGCGGGTATCCCATGGCTTACGGAGCTCAAGTCCGTTTCTGCGACGATCCCGAAGCCTGAGCGTTTGTTGCGCGGGCTTGCCTATTTGCTGGTTCCACTCGCGGCCGTCTACGTCGTTATTCTGCTCTCCTACAATGTGCGGGTCATCGTGACAGGAGAGGCGCCCAAGAACCTGCTATCGCCTTTGGCCTTGGTTGCGGGGGGATTGGGCCTATTGGCAATGTTTTCACTCGAACCCTTCCGCAACAACAGGGAATTTCCGTTCGTCGCGGGCTTCTTGCGCTTTTTTCCACTCGCGTTCCTTCTTCTCGTTCCACTTGCCGCTTGGGCGCTTTGGGTGAGAATCGATGCCTACGGTGTGACGGAGTTTCGATATCTCCGCCTTCTCTCCCTCGTCGTGGTGGCATCGATCTGCGTATTCCAGGCTTGGCGAGTGGCGAGAAGAAAACCTTTTTCACTGGTAGCGATTCCTGCGGGTCTCGTGATGTCCAGTTTGCTTGCATCCGTAGGGCCGTGGGGCGTGGTCGCGTTCTCGCGCTCGAGCCAAACCGCACGACTCGAGGCATCGTTGCAGGAGGCAGGTTTCCCATCCAGTACCCCCATCGATCTCCGTGCCGAGGCCGAAAATGAGCTCGAGCCCAAGCCCGTTTCCGAAGAGCTGCATCGAGCCATCACATCGGGATTCAACTATTTGGTGCGGCACCACGGCAGAGAATCTCTTGCCGATATCCTAAGTCCGGATTCGCTGGTTCCCCGCTATGGTGATTTCGCGCGCCTACTGAAGATTCAACGCCGTCCCGGAGACTGCGGGATCGATTGGTTCCAGGCAGCCTACCCGCAAAACGCGGCCATTCCCGGATTCAGGGGCGGCACGCTCTATCCGGTCCAAGCTGAGAGCTGGCGCGAGGCAACGTGCTGTGACGGCAAGTTTCGTCTCGAGATTCACGGTCACCAGTTCGAGGTGATATCAGAGACGGATGAAACCAAAAACACGGTCGACATGGGAGAAGTCGTTGCCAGGTTGATCGAAGATGAATGTGGGCCGTCCTCTCGCTCTCTGCTGCCTGCTGAGACACTCCTGCCACTCGTCGATGCGGATGGAAATCGGAACGGTCAACTCTTCTTGATGACCGCGGCGTTCAGGTTCAACGGTGCAAAGGGCAGTTGGGAAATCCAATGGCTTCGCGGCTACCTCATCCAATAGCGCAAGGACCGGTGCAACAAGCCATTGTGGTCGGCACCTTCGCCGGCAAGAGCACCGTAGAGACTCAAAGGCCATGAATGGAGAATACGTCCACGGTTACGATCCGAGAGAAGGTGTTTTTTGTTACACGTTTTTCAGGGCTGCTGCCGAGAAAAGCTAACTTGCCTATGAGGATGCTGCAATCGGCGGTCGTTCGGCTGCCCTTCATTGCCGCACCAATCACTTCCTCGATACCGTTGACAGCTCGCCCCGAGCATCGAGAGTCAGCAGGAGGACCCATTTGAGCATAGAAAACAAACCCATTGCTTTTCTAGGCGGGGGGCACATCACGGAAATCATCATCGAGAATCTTACCCATTCAAAGACGGTCTCACCGCAGCAGTTGATGGTGAGCGACCCGGACGCGGAACGGCGTGACCTGCTAACTCGTTTGTTTTCGGTTCAAACGACACCAGACAATAGGGAGGCCGTTCTGCATGGTGATTATGTTTTCATCAATGTGCGCCCACAAGTTGTCCCGAAAGTCGTCGACGATCTCAGCCAATCCTCCATCGGAGTCGGGAAGGTCATTGTCACTCTGGCCGCCGGAATGCCGATGAGAACTTATCGCGTCTTGGGGGAACAGCAACCGATTGTGAGGGCTCTGCCCAATCCGCCCAGTCAAGTAGGCCAAGGGATTGCGGCCATCGCCTTCAACCCCTATGTCTCTGAATCCCAGCGAAAGGACATTCTCACGTTGTTCGAAGCGCTGGGGGAAGTAGCCGTTTTAGGGGAAGAACACATGAACACCGCCACGGCGTTGAGCAGTCCTGCCGCAATCTACTTGTTCGCTCAGTCCATGGTCGATGCCGGCGTCCGAATGGGCCTCGATAAAGCGACGGCGACGAAGATCACTCATCAGACGATTGTCGGTGCAATGGAAGTCTGGAAAAAGCGGCCGGTTCCGCCCAACGAGCTCATGAATGAAGCTTGTACGCCCGGCGGGATTTCCGTGGAATGTGTGTTCACCCTCGATAAACTTGGCTTTCGGGCAGCCGTCAGCGAAGCCATCAGAAATGGAGTTATTAGAGCTGAACAGCTCGGCGGATAGTCACAGAAGATAGTGGTCAATCACAGTGTTCTCACTTATCAAGTCAATCCGGGATTGCCATCCTTAGAAAGAGTGCAGTGCCTGACGCGCCAGCGAGCAGTTGGGTTATTCAAGTGTTTTCTTGCTGGTTACTGAGATGGGCTCCAGGAGTTGAATCGCAAGCGACTGGTTCTCCCCCAAAACGACTTCCTGACCTTTGGTAGAAAGAACGACACCGGCTCCAGCGGAACCGCCCGCCGCACCTCCAATCACCGCTCCCTTCTTGCCACCTATGATTCCGCCCACCGCGGCACCGATTCCCGCCAGCCCACCGACAATCCCGGCGTCTTTTTTCTTGGTACCGCGGGCTTTGAAAGACAACGGATTCGCCCGGATATCGATCTGCGAGCCATCGGCCAGCACGAGACGGTCGAGCTCGAGCGTCAACTCACCGCGCCCCGAAACTTTCCCCGCCGGCGCAGCGTGGGAGACGTGTCCTCTCAATTGGCTTCCCACGGGCACCGCTTCGATCCCCTCGATGGATATCGCACCCGCGACTGCGGCCGTGAAAGTGTCGCCAACGCTCGCGGTCTCCGAACTGAGCGCCTCCTCGAGCTCGAAAACCAGCTCGGTATCCGCAGGAACCGTGATGAATAGCCTGGGCTCCTTGCCCAAAACCTTTCCAAAGAAACCCAATTCTTCCTCGACGACGAGCCCGCCCTCCTCTTCGGCCCCTGCTGATGGTGGTGGAGCGCTGCCCGAGTCATCGCTCAGAATGCCCGTGCCCAAAAGCAAGCCGAAAGCCACAATGAGGGCAACAAGGCCTCCGATGACAAAAACAGGTTTCTTACTCCGCTCGGTCGAGCTTTCGGCTTCCGGGGACGGCGCTCGGGGTACCACTGGGCTGACGGATTGGCCGACTTCTACGCCTGCAGTGTGACCTTCCTTCACGGCTCGGAGTCCTTCCATCAACTCTGTCGCGGCGGCGTATCGTTCTCCAGGCTCTTTGGCTGTTGCCTTGCGCAAGACGCCACTCAGGGCGGGCGGCAGACCCTTGGCTTCGAAATCGAACGGCGCAGGGTCGTCACTCAGAATGCTCAGCAGAATCGCCGTGATACTGTCACCCTTGAAGGCTTTTTGACCGCTCAAACATTCATAGAGGATGCATCCGAGCGCGAAGACGTCGGAGCGTCCATCGATCTTCGAACCGCGCGCCTGTTCTGGAGACATGTAGTTGGGAGTACCCAAAATGCCTCCTGTCGCCGTCAGATTCTTACCGGATTCCAGCTTCGCGATACCGAAGTCCATGACCTTTGCTTGGCCCGACGGCTCGATCATGATGTTGCCGGGCTTCACATCACGATGGATCACTTGATTCTGGTGCGCGTGCTCCAAGGCCGATGCGACCTGGGAAAGAACGTCGATGGTCTTGTCCAGGCTCAACTGAGACTCGGTCTTCAGTATCGACTGGAGCGTCCGACCTTCCACTAGCTCCATGACGATGAAGCTACCCGCAGACGTGGAAACGACATCATATGTGGTGACAATGTTGGGGTGTCGGAGGCGGGCGGCCACTTGCGCTTCACGCAGGAAACGTTTCTTTACTTCCTCGAGCTGGTCCGGGTCGGCAAAGGCATCCAGCCGGATGCGTTTGATCGCCACCTCACGCTCGAGAACATTGTCGCGTGCACGAAAAACGTCTCCAAACGCTCCGGAGCCAAGTTTGGCAACAACTTCGTAGCGATCCCCGAGCACTTCTTTGAGGATCTGTTGACCTTGCTTGGTGACCGCACCGTCACCCGCACGCTCTTCCCCACCGCTCTCCATGGTTCACCTCCGGCTGCAGAAAGGCCAATATTCAGTCTAAGTTCCGGCACTCCCCGACGTCAACTCCACCCCACAGGGGAGACTCGAGAGGAGGTCGGGAGAGCATATCTGGCTCATTGGTCTAGAGCCTGGCGTGCCTTCCGAAAAACTTGATGGAACATCGGCGCGGTCAGTCGCCCAGTAAAGGTGTTCTGCTGGCTCGGGTGGTAGCTTCCAAGAAGAAGCACTTCCCTCGCCCGACCCTGGAGAGTTGCCGCGCTTCCATGCCCGAATTTGGGCTTGGGTTTGGGTATCGCGAGTCCTGAGTCACGCCAGGCGGCAAGGAAGCCATCGAAAGCTATCTTCCCGAGACCGACAACGACACGAACATCGTCGAGAATCTCGAGCTCTCGAACCATGTGGCCGCGACAGGTCTCGATCTCTTGGGAGGTGGGTTTGTTGCCAGGAGGCGCGCACCTCGAGACAGCGGTAATACAGCAGTCGTTCAACTCTAGACCGTCCGCGCGATCCGTCGATTCCGATTGGGTGGCAAAGCCAAAGCGATGAAGCGTTTCAAAGAGCCAATCCCCACTCCGATCTCCGGTAAACATACGGCCGGTCCGATTTGCGCCGTGTGCAGCGGGAGCCAAACCTACGATCAGAAGCCGGGCTCGCGGGTCGCCGAACGCGGGAAGTGGCTTACCCCAGTAATCCTGGTCGGCGAAGCGAAGCGTCTTGGTTGTCTGGACGTTCTCCCGGTGGTCTACGAGCCGGGGACATTGACGGCAAGCCACGACGCGGCGGGCCAGCGCGGCAAAAGCTTTGTCAGGACTTTGTGTCTTTGCCATGGGCAAGATCTTACACTGCTTTGGTACTAGGGCTCGGTACGATGTCTACCGCCGTTGATATCGACAGTTCCAGATTCCTAGGTGCACTGAAATCGAGTCTTCCACACATTCCGAACGCGTGGGGTCTGACCCCTTTCCGAACGCTTGGGGCCTCAAGTCGGGAACCTCTTGTGGTGACCGTGCCTCGAAATATCGGTAGGGGACCACCGCGCGACAACAGCTCGGACTTGATAGAATGCGCTGTGGCTGGCGCTCGATTCCTTAGAGGAGGTGGAGCTTGGTGAGGCAGGACAAGTGGAAAACGGGGCTTCCGGTGATTCTTGGCTCCCTTCTGGTTTTGGGGCTTCTCGTCATCCCCATCATCTATTTCTTCCCCCAAGCTGAAAAGCGCCCTTTGGATCCCAACTCGCAACTGCCCCAACGGCTCCCTCATACCGACCACACCGGGCTCATCACCGGCCCCTTGGAAAACGGCCCGGCCGTGACACGCGCCTGCTTGAAATGTCATCCCGATGCCGCTCAACAAATCATCCACACCGCGCACTTCAAGTGGGAAGGCGATCCCGTCCTTCTTCCCGGCAGGAGTGAGCCCGTCCGAGTCGGCAAGAAAAACCTCATTAATAATTTCTGTATTGGTGTCCAAAGCAACTGGCCGTCCTGCACCTCTTGTCACGCCGGATACGGGTGGTCGGACGAGACCTATGATTTCTCGATCGCTGAAAACGCCGACTGCCTGGTGTGTCACGACTGGTCGGGGACCTATCGAAAAGCGCAAAGCGGTTTGCCCGCAGAGGGCGTCGACCTAGTCGCAGCAGCAAAGAGCGTCGGTTGGCCGAAGCGAGACAACTGCGGCAGCTGCCACTTTCGAGGCGGTGGAGGTGATGCGGTCAAGCACGGAGACCTGGACTCGAGCTTGACTTACCCACGCGAGAGTCTGGACATCCACATGGGGAAACACGACCTCATCTGCATCGACTGTCACAAAACGAAGGATCACATCATTCGAGGACGAGCGATCTCCGTCAGCGTGGATGCGTCCAACCACCTCGACTGCACGGAATGTCACGATGAGAGAGCGCATCGAGACGAACGCATCAATACGCACACTCAGGCCGTCGCTTGTGCGACTTGTCACATACCCTACGTGGCGCTGAGGGAGGCGACCAAGACACATTGGGACTGGTCCGAAGCAGGTCGGGACGAAGAAGAGAGCTTACATGAGTATCTCAAGATCAAAGGCCGGTTCGTTTACGAGAAAGAGCTGATGCCCGAGTACTATTGGTACAACGGCACCGTAGACCGCTACCTTCTGGGCGACACGATCGACCCGACCACTCCCACTCGTTTGAATCCGCCTTTGGGTGATATCACGGATCCCACCGCTAAGATTTGGCCTTTCAAAGTTCACCGAGGCAAACAAATCTACGACAAGAACCACCGCTACTTCATACAACCCAAGGTAGCAGGCGAGGGAGGATATTGGACCGATTTCGACTGGGACAAGGCAGCGCGTTTGGGATCGGAGGTGACGGGACTCGCCTATAGCGGCGAATATGACTTTGCCCCCACGGAGATGTTTTGGACCATGACCCATATGGTTTCTTCCAAGGGCGAGGCGTTGCAGTGCAAAAACTGTCACGGTGAAGAGGGTCGAATGGACTGGGACGCTTTGGGATACCAGGGCGATCCCATCCACTGGGGCGGACGAAAGAGAATATTAAAGACCGTGACGGCACAGGGGGCAGGCTCATGAAGCGGATCGGCATCGTCTTGGCCGCACTCCTCGTCTCCTCTACCTCCCCGGTCGTCGCTCAATCGAGCTTGATGCACCCCCAATTCCGAGTACTGGACTCCGACGGGAAGCATGTACTGGAATCCGGCAAGCCGGTCTCGACGATGAAGACCTGCGGCAACTGCCACGACACGGACTTCATCGCATCACATAGCTTCCATTCTGACGTCGGATTTCAAAGTTCGGGCCCCGCGGGGCAAACTGCCAGCGGGCGGCCGTGGGATACGAGCCCGGGATCGTTTGGCCGATGGAATCCGCTCATCTACCGGTACTTGAGCCCCGAAGGAGACGAGCGGATCGATCTCGGGACCGCCGCTTGGATCCAACTCATAGGAGCGCGTCACGTCGGTGGCGGTCCGGCTTTTTTCAGTCGGGGTGGTGGTCCTTTGAGCGCACTCGAACCCACCACAGCCGCCCATCCGGATACGCATGTTGCAGATCCCGAAACGGGGGAAGTGACCCCTTGGGATTGGAACGAGTCGGGTAACATCGAGATGAATTGCTTCCTGTGCCACATGCCGAATCCGAACAACGAGAAACGATTGGAATCTCTCGCTTCCGGCCGGTTCGCTTGGGCTGCGACCGCAACCTTGGAAGGAAGCGGCATCGTAGGAGAAACGGACAACGGATGGCGAT
Organism: uncultured Acidobacteriota bacterium; assembly: GCA_963697355.1. GTDB lineage: Bacteria > Acidobacteriota > Vicinamibacteria > Marinacidobacterales > DATDRI01 > CAVONV01. The sequence continues at coordinate 410,390 of CAVONV010000004.1, read as the reverse complement.
GGTACCGCAATGCTTTCGATACCGCCGGTTTCTTGAAAAAAGACTTCGTCCGGATTATCGATCCTCGGGACGACAATTGTGGTCTTTGCCACGGACTCGTCCAGGTCGATCCCTCGAAGCCCATCATCACGACGGGCTGCATGCCGGATCATTGGAGCACGGAGACCACCGGGCAGATCTTGTCGTTGCAGCGCATCAAGGACTCGGGAATGAACATCGCGGGGAAACAAGAACTATCCCGGGCCTGGGACATTCATACCGAGCGACTCGTCCAATGCACCGATTGTCATCACTCCCTGAACAATCCCGTCTACCATCAGGGCGACGCGAGCGCACGGCCGGCTCATCTAAAATTCGATGCTCGCCGAATGGACATCAGCGAATATCTCTATCGTCCGAGCCATCAGTTTGCCAAAGGTCAGGTCACCCAGGGATCTCTGGCTCCAGAGCTCACTGCCTCCATGCGCCGTTGCGAGTCCTGTCACGAAGCCGAAGCAACTCACCATTGGCTTCCTTATCAAGCTCGGCACTTCTCGGTTCTGAGCTGCGAGTCCTGTCACATTCCGTATCTCTACGCACCGGCGCGAAGAAGGTTCGATTGGACCGTTATCACCCCGCAAGGCGAGCCCTCCATCGAGTGCCGGGGTGGCGAAGGTGACCGGATCACAGTCGACACCTTGATTGAGGGTTACCAACCCGTTCTTCTAGAACGGCAGGAGATGGATGGCACCAAGTCTCTCGTGCCTCACAACATGGTGAGCTTTTGGTACTGGGTGGCCGGCGATCCCGCGCGACCGGTCTTGTTGAGGGACCTCAAAAGCGCGTATCTCGATGGCAACGGCTACGTGTCCGAGGTCGTCGAGGCCTTCGATGGCAATAACGACGGAGAGCTGGCTATCACGGAACTACGACTCGACACCCCGGAAAAGGTCGCGCTGATTCGCGATCGCCTTTCGAACCGGGGTCTCGAAGATCCACGTATCGAAGCTGAGATTCAGCCCTTTGGAATCCACCATACCGTGGCCACGGGTGATTGGGCAACGAAGGATTGCCAAACGTGCCACGAGAGGGGCTCGAGAATCACCGAGCCGTTGATTCTGTCGTCCTTTGCCCCAGGCGGAGTCGTGCCGAAACTCGTCAAAGACGCGAATGTATCCCTCAATGGAGAGATCGTTCGGGACGAGGAAGGTCGGTTGTTTTATCGACCGGATACACAGGCCTCAGGCCTATATGTCTTGGGTCACGACAGCATCAGATGGGCTAATATACTCGGACTCCTCGCGGTTCTCGGCGTGGTGTTCGGCGCGGCGGTTCACGGTTTGCTGCGTTTTCGAGCGGCGAAGTCGCTTCCCCACCGTGAATCGAAAGTCCACCGAGTCTATATGTACTCCGGCTATGAGCGGATGTGGCATTGGCTCCAATCTCTCGCCATCATCACGCTCATCATCACGGGTTTGGAAATCCACATGCCCGGTACAGTGCGACTTCTCAGTTTTAGCACGGCCGTTCAGGTCCACAACATCGTAGCGTTTATCGTCGTTTTGAATGCCTTTCTTGCTGCCTTTTATCACCTAGCCAGCGGACAGATCCGGCAGTACCTCCCCGAGCCCAAAGGCTTCTTCAGCCAAGCCATCGAACAATCGCTCTACTACGTCCGCGGCATCTTCCGGGGAGAGCCTCATCCCTTTGAGAAGTTGCCTGAGCGTAAGCTCAATCCCCTGCAACAAATGACGTATCTGGCCATCCTCAACGTCCTTTTGCCGTTGCAGATTCTGACCGGGGCGATGATCTGGGGGGCGGAACGGTGGCCGGGGGTCGCAGAGATGATGGGAGGACTTGGCTTCGTCGCGCCGGTCCATACACTGCTGGCGTGGCTTTTCGCAGCATTTTTGATCATGCACATCTATCTCACCACAACCGGCCCCACGCCGTTGGCCAACATCAAAGCCATGGTTAACGGATGGGAAGAAGTACACGAAGAAAATGAAGTGAAAGGAACCCACAATGAATCAGGTGTCGAACGTCAAGAGCCAAGCCGCGCCTGAAACGGCACGACCCTATGTCAATCCCTACCTGGCAGGAGTCTTGTTGGGCCTCGTGCTCTTTGCTTCGTTCTTTTTGACGGGAAACGGACTGGGCGCCTCAGGAGGCATCCAACGGATGGTTGTTTCCGTTGAGGATGTCGTAGCACCGGAGCACATCGACCGCATCCCCTACCTCATTGCTATGGCCCGTGGAGAAAAGCATCCTTTAGATAATTGGGTCGTCATGGTCGCGATAGGAACCGTTTTGGGAGGCTTTCTGTCGGGATTGGTCAACGGACGACTCAAGGTCGAGACGAACAAAGGTCCTCGCATCTCGAAACACCAACGATGGGCGTTGGCTCTCGCGGGCGGCGTGATCATGGGGTACGGCGCTCGTCTGGCACGCGGTTGCACCTCCGGCCAAGCGCTTTCAGGGGGCGCGGTTTTGTCCGTGGGAAGTTGGGCATTCATGTTCGCTGTCTTCGCGGGCGGATACGCTGCGGCTTGGTTCGTCAGGAAGGCTTGGACTTGATGATTAGGGAACGGAGGTAATCAAAATGGCACCATTTCCAATCGAAACGATACTAGGGAAAGCCGGCGCCCTCTCTGTGTTCCTGTTCATCGGAGTCGCCTTTGGATGGGTGCTGGAGAACGCCGGGTTCGGCAAATCGACCAAGCTTGCAGCTCAGTTCTATTTCAGAGAGATGACGGTTCTCAAGGTCATGTTTACGGCCATCGTCGTCGCCATGGTCTTAATATTCGCGACTTCAGGCCTAGGGCTTTTAGATTACAACCGCCTATGGGTGAATCCGACGTACTTGTGGCCAGGGATCTTGGGCGGGCTCATCATGGGTGTCGGCTTCATCATCGGCGGTTTCTGCCCAGGCACATCGCTCGTCGCTGTGGCCACACTGAAAATTGATGGGCTCCTTTTCTTCATCGGGTCTGCCCTGGGAGTGTTTTTATTTGGGGAGACCGTTAACCAGTACGCCGCCTTCTTCCACTCGAGCTTCATGGGACGCTTCACATTGCCGGAGCTCTTCGGTCTACCCACGGGAACGGTCGTCTTTCTGGTCATACTGATGGCCTTGTTCATGTTTTGGGGCGCTGAGAAACTGGAAGGGATTTTCGGCGACCAAGAAGTGGAGCCTCGTCGCGCGTCCACGAGGCCACGCTTTGCGCTCGCCGGTGGACTCCTCGTTGCCGCGGTGTTTGTCATGGGTGTGGGACAACCTACGGCGATGGATCGGTGGGAGAAGATGGCTCCTGAAAAGCAGGTCCTCCTCGACGAGCGCCAGGTGTATATTCACCCGGCCGAGCTTCTGAGCTTGATGAACGACGACCAGTTGGTGCTTTGGATGCTGGATCTGCGAGATGAAGCGGACTACAACCTTTTTCATCTACAGGATGCCAAAAACGTGGCCACCGGGGAGCTCGATGGTCCACTCACTTTGACGCTTCTAACCCTCCCTGCGAACTCAGTGGTCGTGTTGATGTCGAACGACGAAGAACGATCCACCGAAGCCTGGAAGATGCTGGTGGCAGCGAACGTCGTCAACGTCTACATCCTAGACGGCGGCATCAATCATTGGCTGGACGTCTTTGGCCACGAGGGCCATGAGAACTGCGTTATCGAGGACGCCGGAGGGGGCAATAGGCGCCTACGGCACGTCTTCGAGGCAGCTTTGGGGTCCAACCAGCCCGGAGCGCAACCTGACAAACACCTCGTCGAAGAGATTGAATTCACGCCCAAGGTGAAGATCGTGAAGAAGAAAGCGGTCGGCGGCGGTTGTGGCTGAGAACGAGAGCAAGAAGCGGAGCAATGGCTGCGCACCAGAACGGCCAAAGGGGCTGAATAAGCACTCCTGCCGCGCCGAGCGCACCGACCAGTCCCAACGCTATGACGCGTAGCCGAGCATTCCAGGCAATCAGCTGCGGCCTACCCGTAACCAGAAGGAAGTCGCTGGCAAAGAACACGAGCAGATTCTCGTTGAAACGAATCTCCGGCGCCGACGAAGCCACCGCAAGAAAAAGAAGTAATGATCCCAGAGCTCCCAATGTCAAGCCCACGAAGACTCGAGCCCCCGTAGCGAGGCGGTCGGATCCCCAGAGAATAGCGATGCTCGTGGTCGCCGCAAAACCCATCATGATGAGCCACGTATAGAAGCGAGCAGCTTTTGGACGGATTGGTTGGAGTGGGGTCTTTCGGGCATAGACGGTAACGGGCAGGCTACCGAGTCGTTCGGTGACCGCCCCTCGAAGCTCGCGCGGAAGAAACATGGCTTCATAAGGCGTCGTTACGCGGTCCAGAAGACGACCGAGACAGAGATCGCCGAGGAACATGAGAAGCCAACTGTTGCCCAATCCTTCATCCACAAGCTCGCGATAGGTGGGATTCTCGCTGCGCTGCATCGAGGCTAGAACCCGTCCGGAATGATCGTCGATGAGGTCACGCGGTTTCGTGGAGCAGTTGTCGAGAAAGTGATCGTACAGATAGGTGCGATTGTCGGGCTGGGTATCACCGTCGAGCCTCTCCGCCAGCCTCAACACTTGCTCATCGGATAGGGGTAGTTTCTGCCGATAGATCGTTCTATCTTGGCTTCGGTAAACTTCCAGCATGTCGTCTATCGTGTAAACCGCAACATAGAACTCGGCTCGACCTCGAAGAACGTCCCAGGTGAGACTGACAGGTTGTGAGAAGTCGGTGGTTCCGTAGTTGAAACAAAGCGCCGGCGACCAAATCTCGGTGGTCACGCAAAGAGCCGCATGCCCGAATTTGGTGAAGAGCTCATCCCCAGGCCCCATAGTGTAAAGCTCGGCTCGCGGACTTTCGGCGTGGGACGGTTGAACATTAGTGAAGCAGAGTAAAACGCCAAGGAATACCGATAGGAGAAACATAGGCGAAGCAAAGACTAACATGTCATGGATGGGAGCTAAACTTCGTAGACAGTCTTCGAGTCGCGAAGACCGCGTGTCATCGGCCGGACATACCTATGTGGAAGCTAAACGGCAGGAAAAAAGAAGGGGACAGGTCTCTCATGTGTTTCCGAACGGAGAAACCTACCCCCGTGTTGGTGTTCTCGTCCGAGAACGAACGATGTCGTGGCTAGTTCGTAGCAGCTGATGCCCGCCGGCTGAGCTCGGGTCGCATGTTGATGACGAAAATCCGCTGACTCTTGTGACAACTCACGCGCGAATTGCGTCCATACCTAACACCACGGCTAGCCGCATGTCAATATGAACATGCTTTGAGTTGTCACTTCTCTTGTCATGCCTCAGGCAGAAGTCGACCCCCAAACCAGCCCAGCAACCCCATTATGGCGCTGATAATGCCGTTTACGATGAGTCCCATGATGCGGATGCCGAAAGCCTGCCCCAGGCCCACGGCCTCCTCCACATTGAGGGCGGTGGGGTGGTTGAAGTAGGTCTCGGCGCCCGCCAAGCTGGATACCAGAGTGGCGAGTAAGATGAGAACCTGCGCCCCCAGCGCAATGGTCAAACCGAGTAGCATGGCTTGAGGCCATTTGTATCCGCGAAGTCGGCGCGAGAAAGCTCCGAAGAAAAAGGCCGAGATGTTGGTCAGGACAACCATACTGAAGAACCAGGTCCCTTGTTCGTAGGGGACACCTCGGGCACCCAGGATCAGACGACCTATCATGAAGATGATCAAAAGAAGAAAGGGAAGTCGAGCGAAGCGAATGTATTCGGACACGTGGTCCTCCTATTCTTTATGACGTCATTAGTTGGCGTTGATTCCCAATCATAGGAATCTTAACCGCTGCCATGCTGCCCCCTAGCAGCAGACACCTATTCCGAACCCGTCTTGAGACTCCGTCCATAAACTGACAAGGCCCGGGGGGATGGCGACACTTCGCCGCCGCCCCCAGGTAAAGGCGGTCGACGCCCTTTACTAATCGGCGACGTGTAAGCACGCTCCTGCGTGATCATCGGGACTTCGGACGGCAACGTGATTCCGAAACGCTTAGCCTCGTAGGCCGTCCATCGTGGCGTCGGGATTTCGAGCACTCGGGCGTAATAGACAGCACGCAGGGTCGGATCGAAATCCGGATCCTCCCAGACCTTGATGAGCTCGGGAGAGCCGATGATGTTAGTCCAGGTCGCGTTGGCCACATCCACCGTATTACCCACCGGCGGCAACTTCCCGTCTGCGTCGGGGGTTCGGTGACCAGACCATGCAACGCCATAGACCCTCTCCCGGCGCTCGCCCCCGGCATCGACCCAGCCTTTGACGATTTGTATGCGGTCGATGTTGCCGGAAAGGGGATCCTTGAGAGCCGCTACAAGAAAGCTCGGAGCCTTACCCGCGGGAGCGTTTCGCAAGTCGCCGCCCATCGGCACGCCTTTGGTGTAGCCGACCGCTCCCGGGAGCCGGTTCTGCCCGTCGGCGGGCGTGAAGTCCCTGTCACCCCAGAAGACCTGCGTCGGGAAGTTGCGTCCTGCGTAAGGTGAAAAGTGCTTCTGCGCCGGGAACCCGCCTTTCAGCGCTTCTGGTGGCGGTACCGGGTCCTGGGCCGATGCTGGAACGGCAGTCATCCCAACAACCAGCAGCAACATCATTGCATTGACGGCCAGTGCTCTCGTCATTTAGGTATTCCTTTCCGTTTGGATGCGGAGACGAATCATACGAGCGCGTGGTGTGGCACCATGGAGATCTTCGTCGGCGGCGTATTTCTGATGTCAGACTAGCTCGAATACGGGATTGCTCCAAGAGAAATTGGAGCCATCAGACCCTCGGCTACACGTCTTTGTACAGATAGCCGGCGGAAGCCCCACCAACCGCGAGCCCAATGAACCCCACGAGCCCGTCGACCAAAATCATCCTCATCGACGTTTCGTGCGAGTCGGATCCAAGTGCTCTCGCCTTTGCACAAGCCAGGCGGCACGAGTAAACTTATCGTTTGCCTTATCGATGTTACAAATCGCCGATGAAAGGTCTGAGGAGAAGCGGTAAATGAAGGTCCTGGTATTGAATTGCGGCAGCTCTTCCCTGAAGTTTCAACTTTTTGACATGGACCAAGAGGATGTCCTTGCCAAGGGCGTGGTGGAGAAGATTGGTTCGAGCGAGGCGATTCTCACCTATGCCCCGTCGAACCGCGAAAAGATGGTCCAGACACGGGAAATCCAGAATCACGATACGGCGCTCAATCTCGTTTTCGGTGCTTTGATGCACCCCAAGAACGGTGTCATCAAATCCAAATCCGAAATCGACGCCATCGGCCACCGGATCGTCCACGGTGGCGAGGAGTTCGTCGACTCGGCGATGATCACCGACGAGGTCAAGGACGGTGTCCGTCGTTGCATTCAGTTTGCCCCCCTTCACAATCCCCACAACCTGAAGGGCATCGAAGTCTGTGAGGAGCTTCTCGACGGCATTCCTCAAGTCGGTGTTTTCGATACCGCGTTCCACCATACCCTCCCGCCGAGCTCCTACATGTATGCGCTTCCCTCGGCCTTGTACCGCAAGCTAAAGATCCGCCGATACGGCTTCCACGGAACCTCTCACGGCTATGTGGCCGCTAAGGCCGCCGAGCACATCGGGACACCCCTCGAGAACCTGAAGATGGTCACCTGCCACTTGGGCAACGGCTGTAGCATTGCCGCGGTGGATCGAGGCAAAAGCGTCGAGACGAGTATGGGATTCACGCCCCTTGAAGGCCTGGTGATGGGCACGCGCTGTGGCGACATCGACCCAGCACTCATCACCTATATCGCGCAGACCGAGGGGATGTCTTTGAAGCAGATCGACACTTTGCTCAACAAGCAGAGCGGGATGCTCGGTCTCACGGAAACATCGAACGACCTGCGAGAGATACAGCTCCAAGCGGAGCACGGAAGCGAGGAGCACCTTCTCGCCCTCCAGATCTTCTGCCACCGCGTGAAGAAATACATTGGCGCCTATTCCGCTGTAATGGGAGGCTTGGACGCCGTCGTTTTTACGGCTGGGATTGGTGAGAAGTCGTCCTACGTCCGCAAGCACTGTTTGGACCATCTGCAGTACTTGGGGATCGAGATCGACGACAAGAAGAACGACGACAACGAGCTTGTAATCAGTACCGGGAAAACCAAGGTCTTGGTCGTTCCCACGAATGAAGAGTTGGCCATTGCTCGCGACACGAAACGCGTTCTACAAGAGTCCGAGAAGCGGGCCACGACCGATCTCCCCAAGAAAACATCAGCAGAAGGAGCCGTTCCAATGTCCGCTGACGACAAGGCGGAGCTTCTGGCGTTGTGGCTCGCAAGCCCCAAGGCAACCGTGAGCGAGTTGGCCAAGAAGTTGACCAAGAGCACGGGCCGAACCTTCACGGGGAAAGAGGTCAAACACGAGCTCGAGCAATGGGGATTCGATCAAGTATCGGAGAAAAAGAAAACGGAGCTTCTCTCGAGGGAAGCTTAAAGGACACGTGATATGCACAAGTTGAATCGAGAAGAAAGTGGATGGATTCTGGCTTTGTCCTGGCTCAGCGCCCTGGAAGAAGTGGCGCGCGATTTCCATGGCACTAGGCCTCGAGCTTTTTGCCAAAGGGCCTACGAGCACGCCACCGAACATTTTCTCCGCATCTTGGAGACGGAATTCGGGATAAAGGCCAACCCGGTCGATTCCATCAAAAAGGCCGTGGAAGAGTACATCAGGGTGGGTGTCAAGTCTCGCTTATTCACTGACGCGAGCCAGTTCGAGCTGACGGAGACCAATCCCAACCGCTTGGAGCTGGTCGTCCACAAGTGCCCCTACTTGAAAAGCTGTGAAGCTCTTCTCAAAGAAGGGATTTCGCTCAGTGATTTGACTTGTGCTCGTATCGGGGCCTTTAGAGCCTCGGTTCTGCACTTGGCAGACATCGACTGCAACTACGAGGTCACTGCTTTTGCCGTCGACGAGACTTGTCGGGGAACCATCGAAAGAAAGTAATACACTACCGAGGCGTCGAAATGTCAGAGCGTGTTCCACATCTGTTGAACGAAGCCCAATCCAATCCGGATTGGAGGGAGCGAAGACTGGCTCTCATCGACTTGAGCTATGAAAAAGATGAATCCATCGTTCCCGTTCTTATGGAAAAACTGAACGATCCCATCAGCGAGGTCCGTCACGCCGCAATCATGGCCATATCGAGACTAGGGATCGAGGACGCCGTCCCGGAGATCCTCAAGCCCAGGTTCGTTGGTTCACCGGAGATGACCCTTCGCTGGGCCGCGGCCTCCGCGCTCGGAAACCTCGGCGATCATCGCATCATCGACGATCTGATCAAGCTGGCCGAGGACGAAGAGTGGTTGGTCAGGAACGAAGCCCTGAACGCGCTCAAGGACAAAGTGCGGCGTATTATCGATTCCGGCGATGTGAAGCTGTCACGCAACCTCGTTCGAATGCTCAGCGTGGACGATCCCGAGATCATTGAAATGGCCGTAGAAGGCCTCCGAAATCTCGGCGAAGACAGCTGCCCTTTGCTCATCGAGAGCCTCGACGCCGTCAGCGCATCTGTCAGGCGGCATGCGGCGCGCACTCTCGGCCTCATTGGTAAAGACCGAGCGGCGAGCCGACTCATCGAAATCCTCTCGAGCGATCCGGAGCCGACTGTCCGGGCCGAGGCCGCCGAAGCCCTTGGACTCATTGGTGCGCCCGAAGCTCTACAGCCCCTCATCGCCGCCACGGGAGACAGAGACGACGATACTCGCACCAGAGTCGTCGACGCCGTGGTCCACTACGGCAAGCTGGCAACAGAGCCGGTCATCGTTGCTTTGGAGCACTCAAAGAGTGCCATCGCAAAGTGCACCGCCGTTTCTGCATTGGGCGCCATCGGCGATCCCGCCTCAATCCCCGTTCTCGTCGAACAACTCAAAAGCAGCTACTATTTGGTTCGCCAAGCGACCATTTCGGCACTGACGCAATTCGGTGACCGAGTAGTGGAGCCTCTTCTCGGCGTATTGAGCTTCAACCGCTCGAACATCGATGTCCTGCTCGACGAAGCCGAACGGTCCGAAGACGTCCAGACCCGCTTACGCGCGGTGAGAGCTCTCGGTGACCTCGAGGACCATCGCGCGGTCGACCTACTCAAGTCTTTGCTGAGCGTTCCCGAGCAGGAGCTCGGGCTCGAAGCACAAGAAGCCTTGACCAAAATCGGGTGCGCGGCATGGCAACGTTGCGGTGCAATGGCTGTCCTCGGGCGGATTGGAGACGACCGTGTCGTTCCAAAGATACTGAGCCTCCTAAGGGATGACTCTATTCACGTACGTCACCAGGCGGTGGAAACGCTAAGAGACCTGCAGAACGGACAGGCGGCAGGACCACTCCTCGGGCTCGCGCGGACAGATCCGGACAATGGCGTCCGGCGAGCTGCGCTGGAGGGTGCACGAAACCTGGCCACCGGCACACCGGAGCTCTTCGACACTGCTCTTTCCCTCATCGAGCATGAATCCTACGATGTCCGAACCGCATCGGCTAGGATTCTGGGGGACTATAGAGACGATCGCGCCGTCACTCCGCTCTTGAAATGCCTATCTGACCCGTCATGGAACGTTCGATTCAGTGCTGAGAACGCATTGTGCAACCAAGGAAAACAAGTGGTTCCCGGTCTCATCGAAATACTCGAGCAGGGTGTGCTCGTCGCTCGCAACCGTGCCGTTAGCGCCTTGGGCCGTATCGGTGACCCTCGAGCCATTGAACCCTTGGCACAGCTCCTTGGACGAGAAACGAACAAGTTAGCGATTGGAATAACGACGGAAGTGCTGAAACGGCTCCGCGGAGAAACGACCCGGTCAGGGAGTCTCTAAGCGACCTCTCAATGGACGTTAGTGAAGTAGGTCACCACAACTCCCGCCAGCACCCATAGAGAGCCGCCCACGCGCAACCATGCCACCATCGTTTTCTCCGACCAGTTGGCATAAGTTTTCAAGCTTCGGGGCGCAAGTATTATGACAATGCTCTCTATTAGGACCGACCAGCCCACGATGGTGACAATGACGCGCCAATCGCCTACCCAAAGGTTGTGTCCCATCACCATGAGCACCCCGCAAATCAGAAGCACCAACAGAACCGTAAAAACTTGCTGAGATTCAGAGGACATGCGTTTGAACACATCGGCCCAGAAACCTGCGTTGATCAGAAAGGACAGTCCGAACACCAACAGAAACGTACCCGTAACAATCTCGATTCCCAACGCCATGAGACCCTCCTCGACCTTTCTTGATTTCTAACGCGGCGCAGCCTCCGAGACGCTTTCTGCTTCCTACTTCGTACCTCCTGCAACAATGGTTCACATCGGAACAGTATTAACCGAAAAAGGGGACGGGTTTGGACAGGTCCTTTTTTCCCGGGCCCTTGACCTTGTGTCACGTCTTCCTGAATTCTTGAATTTTCGAGTAGGCAGGAGCCTCCCGTGACTGCAGGTCGAAGTTTGTTTTCTCTGTTTGCCGCCTGCTTTCGCGGCGGTGCCACAATATCTCGACCATATCACAGTTGAATCTCCTGCCCCTCTCAGAACCGGACACGCGGCTTTCCCACATCCGGCTCCTCGGTTCGTCATTCAGCGAGCCTCCGCTCTACGACATGGATTCAGGTCTATGCGGATACTCGGTGTAGGCCATCCGACCCAGGCTAGGGCCTGTTCGTATGGGTCCCAGGTGTATGCCTTCCGCTGGCTCTTGCGGTTGAGCCATTTGAACAAGATGCGTTTGGTGCGGTAGACAAAGTAGCTGCACCGTTCCGAGTTATCCGTTATAGCGTAGTAGCTCAGGTGCCCAAGCACTCGGATTCGGGCTTGCCTGAGCATCTCTCCTTTTCGCAGTACGTGACGCGCTTTGCATGCCCAGTCGGTAAACTCGCGCAAGCCCTGTCCCAGCTTCTTACGGCTGGTGCGGCGTTTGACCTTGAAGTACCCTTCTTTGGTCTTTCCGCAGTAATGCGTGAAACCTAGAAAGGTAAACTCCTTCGGTTTCTCGCCTCGCTTGTACGTGTTGTCCCGGGCAAAGCGCCCGAACTCGATGCGGTGCGTTTTCTCTTCGGCCAGTCCCAGCCCGAAGCCTTCGAGCCGGTCTCCCAACCTCTGATGAAAGCGTTCTGCATCGTCCGTGTACTGGAAGCAGGCCAGGAAGTCGTCAGCGTAACGGAACAAGTACGCTTCGCCTCGACTCTGCCTGCGCACTCGTCGGTTGAACCAAAGGTCCAGCACATAGTGCAGGTAGATGTTCGACAGCAGCGGAGACAGGATGGAGCCTTGCGGCGTGCCTGCCTCCGTAGCGTGGACCAGGCCCTCTTCCATGATGCCACTCTTCAGCATCCGAATGATGAGTCGGATCACTCGCTCGTCTCCTATTCTGTGACGCAGAAACTTGATCGTCCATTCGTGATTGACCGCGCCGAAAAATCCTCGGATATCGGCCTCTACGACGTGATTGACCCGTTTCTGTTGGATCGTCCTTCCAAGTGCATCCAAACACTGGTGTTGGCTGCGTCCTGGTCGGTATCCATAGCTGCTGTCTTCGAATACGGTCTCGTAGATCGGTTCCAGCGTCCGCTTGACCGCCTTTTCAACAATCTTGTCTTCGAAATTGCTGATGCCTAACGGTCGTCCCTTTTCGCTGCCCACCTTCGGGATATAGCTGCGCCGGCTCGGTCCCGGACGGTATCCCATCCGCTTCAGCCGTGCCGATAAATCCAAAAGGTTCTCTTCGAGCTTTTCTCCGTATTCGTCCTTCGTTACGCCATCCACCCCCGTCGCCTTATTGGCGGGTAGGCTGTCGTAGCAGGCCCGAAGGTTATCCACATCCGTGATGTGATGGTACAGGCTGGTGAAGACCAAACCCGGTTCCTTGCGGGCCTTTTCGCTTATCCGCTTCAGGTCTGTTGACACTCGTTTCTCGCTCCTTGCATAGCGTCCGTGTTTCCCCTTTCACGTTCGACTTACCGTGGGGGCCTTCGCTCAGCGGTGATTAGCCGCTTCTTCGCTAGGCCGTTGCAGCTCTCCGGCCCCCATCACTCGCGACGTCGCCCTCCTACGCCCTCTTTTTACATTGGGCGAAGTACTCGGGTGCGTTCTGTAGGTGTTGACCCAAGAGCTCTTGGTTCGTCGCTCGCCTGGTTACTCACCTGTCGTTGTACAGCTCGATGCCGTCTTAGACCCCGGGGTGTCGGTTTCGTGCTCGTCTTTATCGCACTCACCGCTTGGCCTGCGCCCATCAAGAGAGGATCGGCACCTTCCCAATCTTCACAAGTTCTCGGGGCTTCGTCTCGGATTCAGGGCTTCACCCTTCACCTCGCTGTTCTCGCTTGTCCTCCTTCCAGCTTTCGCTTTCAGTTGTTACACTACTGAGCGGCTGACTGGGCCTTACTCAGGAGGGCTTGTCCGTCTTCCGTGGATTCCCTCTCGACAGGCGACCATTGCCAGGTCACCCTTGAGTTCTTGAATTCCTGAATTCTCCTGCCTCTAGCCTGGCCAATCAGGATGGAAAGCGGCGGCTTCGATGGTATGGTCGATGCCGCCGACGTCGGTGAGCACTGCGCGGATCGAAGACGGACGAGCGGAGCTCGAACATCGATAGCTCCTTTGAATCTGCACCTCGGAGTTAGCTCGAATCACATTGGAACCAAGCTCATCAACGAAGCTCTGAGCTCCCCACTCCTGTTGGGCGCCATTCGTACAGGTGAGACGTATGAAATGAAGCGTGGCCTCTACGCCGCCGGTCTCGCGAATCGTGATCAATAGATCGCTGGCGTCGTCCTGCTCCACCGGGCCCAGGACCCGAGCCGTCATCTCGAAGGAAGCACGTCGGGCGGCGGTGGGTACGATGGGACCGCCATCCGAAGTGGAATCGCCGTCCCCATTGCAGGCCAGTAGCAACAGTAGAGCCGGACATAGCGAGATTCTCAATATCCGTGTCATCTGACCTTTTCCCCGAGCGTGTCCATTATAGCGACTTCGATCGCCGGGAGCATAGAGGACCTCGATGTGCTTTTCTCAAAAAAGGGCGCCGAGATTTATAATGCCGCGCAGAACTTGGCTCGAGGAAGGTACGGGATTGTTATCGAAGAGGGGTCAACATGTCTGAAGACAAGTCCATTCACTCCCTTTCTTTTTCGCACACACTCGACTTGTTATCACCCGAAGCGGTGGAGCGAGTCCACCATCAGACACTACACATATTGGACGATGTTGGAATCCAAATCGACTCGAAGCAAATCCGGATGAGGCTGGGCGACGCCGGTGCTCGAGTCGACAACGGCACGAAACGGGTTCATTTTCCTTCCCAACTCGTTGAAGACGCTCTCTCCCGGGCACCGCGATCGTTCGTTATGTCGTCGCGTGCGCCCGGCGCCGACCTCGTGGTGGATGGCGCGCAAGGCTATCTCACCAGCGATGGCTGCGCCGCTAGCGTCATCGATCTCGAGACCGGAGAACGCCGACCATCGACAAAGCACGACTTGGGACAAATATCCAAGCTGGCGGACGCCTTGCCGGAGATAGGCTTTCTATGGCAATCCGTCGCCGCACGTGACGTCCCCGCTCATGTGGAGTCGATGCACGAGCTTCACGTTCAATTCGCCAATACCGGCAAGCACATCCAAATGATGACCGCGGTCACCGCACAGGCCGCCCAAGGAGTGGTGGACCTCGCCCGGGTCGTCGCTGGTGGGACGGACCAGCTCCGAGAGCATCCCGTCATTTCCGCCTTTCAGTGCAGCGTAAGTCCCCTGAAGTACGAAGAAGGTGCCCTGGAAGCCGCCGTGGTTTATGGGGAAGCCGGTGTGCCCTGCGGTTTCGTGGTCATGCCGATCACCTGTGCCACCGGTCCGGCCACGCCGGGAGGAACGTTGGTCCAAGCCAACGCTGAAATCCTGGCAGGTATCGTTACGCTCGAAAGCCTCGTTCCCGGTACGCCGACATTTTATGGATGTTCCGCCACCGTCATGGATCACTTTTCGGGAGCCGCCGCTTGTGGGGGCCCTGAGGACCTGTTCTACCAAATGGCATCGGCACAACTCGCGCATTTCTACGGCGTCCCCGCCTGTATCGGAACGTTCGCCACCGGTGCCAAGACAACCAATTGGCAGGCAGGTCTCGAGAACGGGATCTCCGGTCTCGCGAGCGCCCTGTCCGGCGCGGAAATGTTCTGCGGTGCCGGGCTCTTGCACGGAGCCAGCGTTTTTTCGTTCGAGCAGATGCTCCTCGACGCGGAGACCTTCCGCCTACTCTCTCACCTGTTCACGGTTCCCTCTCAGGTCCCCGAGGACTCCTTCCTTCCGGTTCTCGAAAAAGTGGGCCCCGGCGGACACTACTTGGAGGAACGTCACACCCTCCAACACATGCGAAACCTCTGGTTGCCACGATTCTTTGACCGCCGAAGTTGGGAAGAGTGGGAGGCCGAGGGCAAGCCCGACCCCAGACAAGCGGCGCACGAAAAAGCCCGCAGCATTTTGGATTCTCACCAACCTCCGATGCTCGATGACAAGATGGATGCGGAGATTGGGAAGATCATCCAATCCTACGAGGGAGACAAGTAACGACGCTAACCCGTCTTTTTAAGCACTTGTCGAGACTTTCCTAGTCCTCGGCAAACGCGATGACGGAGAGATGAGTTACTACAATGGGTAACACACTGGAAACCAGCGCACGCGGACTTCGGCGCGAACTGCGTCTTTTCGACGCGTTGATGATCAACATCGGGACCATTCTAGCCTCCGCCATTTTCGTCGTCCCCGCCAATATCGTCGCCGGTGTCGAAACACCATTCTTGTCCACGTTCGTATGGGTTTTTGCAGGACTCCTTTCTTGGTGCGGCGCCGTTACGTTGGCGGAGCTAGGCGTGCTCTACCCGGAAGCAGGTGGCGAATACGTCTACCTCGAGAAGGCGTACCATCCCCTGCTGGGATTCCTGTACGGATGGACGCTCTTTTCGTGTATTCAGACGGCTTCTATCGCCGCTGTCGCTGTGGTGTTCATGACGTACCTCGGCTACTTCTTCCCTTTTTCTGACACCGCAATAAAAATAGGTGCCATTGTTCTCACTTTTGGGCTCTCCGCCCTGAACTGCATCAGCATTCGAACCAGCGCCAACACCCAGAACCTAACAACCGTGGCCAAGTTGGTGATGGTCGGCATCATCGCCGCGGTGTGCCTGCTGTTCGGGAAAGAGGGTGGTTCGAGCTTCGCCCAGATGCTACCCAAAAGCTCCTCCGGCTCTCTTTTCGCCAGCTTCGGCATTGCCATGGTTGCCGCTCTTTGGGCTTACGACGGATGGATTAGCGTCACGTTCGTGGGCGGAGAAGTACGAGAGCCGCAAAAGTTTCTGCCCAAATCGCTCTCTTACTCGGTCATCTTGTTGATCGTGATTTATGTCGTGTTGAACTTCGCCTTCATGAGGGCACTTCCACTCGACCAAATGGCCGCGACCGATCGTGTTGCGGCCGATGCCGTGGAAAATGTGATCGGCGCCACCGGCGGCGCGATTGTCTCTCTTGCCGTTGTCATTTCTTGTTTTGCCGCGGTCAACGGCTTCATATTCACAGGCGCTCGGGTCTACTACGCCATGGCCGTCGACGGCAGGTTTTTCCCGTCGTTTGCGAAACTCAACAAGAACCGGATACCGGTCAACGCCATCATGGCTCAAGCCCTGTGGGCTTGCCTCATCGCTTTGACGGGAACCTACGACCAACTCTTTACCTATGTCGTCTTCACGTCATGGCTCGCGTACGGGTTAGCGGCCGCCGGAGTCATCGTCCTTCGCAAGAAACGACCCGACCTTCCACGGCCTTACAAAGCTCTGGGGTATCCCTACTTGACTCTGGTGTTCATCCTGCTCACAGGCATCTTGCTCGCCAACACGCTGATTGAAGATCCGAGGGACGCTCTTGTAGGGACGGGCTTAGTCGCGGCAGGTATCCCCTTGTATTACTTCTGGACGCGCGGCAAAAGGAACCGGTCGACTTAGCCCTGGAGCGACAAACCGATTATGTTATCGACCACGGCGAGAGGTTTCTCCCGAGCCCGATTTGCCCCGATCTACGACCATAAACCCGCGGTGACGCTTCGGGCAGGGGCGCGGGCAGGGGCACGGGACAAGGGTTAGTACATGGGTAGCTTGACGTCTTTGTCGTGAGCGAATTCGATCGCCTTCGAATAGCCGGCGTCGGAATGCCTTGCTATTCCAATTCCCGGATCATTGGTGAGGACGCGCTCGATTCTCTTCTCCATTGCCTTGGTTCCATCCGCGACCGTCACTTGTCCGGCGTGGAGTGAGTAGCCAATCCCGACGCCCCCACCGTGATGGAACGAGACCCATGAAGCACCACTCGCCGTGTTGAGAAGTGCGTTCAGGATAGGCCAGTCGGCCACAGCATCAGACCCATCCTTCATCGCTTCGGTTTCCCGATAGGGCGAGGCAACCGACCCGCAATCTAAGTGGTCTCGACCCATGACCACGGGGGCCTGTATCTTCCCCCGAGCCACGAGATCATTGATCCTCAATCCAAAGGCGGCTCGCTCACCATATCCCAACCAGCAGATTCTTGCCGGCAGCCCCTGAAACTGGATTTGCTCTTGGGCCAATCGTATCCAATGACAGAGCGTTTCATTCTCTGGGAACATTTCCAGAACCAGCTCATCCGTGAGAGCGATGTCCGCCGGATCTCCCGAGAGGGCGGCCCATCGAAAAGGGCCTCGCCCTTCGCAGAACAGTGGACGGATAAGAGAGGGCACGAATCCCGGAAAGTCCATGGCGTTGGTGACTCCCGCTTTGAGCGCGTGTCCTCGAATATTGTTGCCGTAGTCAAATGTGATGGCACCTTGTTTTTGCATTTCCAGCATGGCTCGAACGTGCACTGCTATCGAATCCATGCTGCGGCGCACATATTCATCGGGATCATCTCGCCTCAAGCTTGCCGCATCCGCGAGACTCAGCGAAGCAGGCACGTAGCCGTTCAGCGGATCATGGGCGCTGGTCTGATCTGTGAGCACATCCGGTGTAAACCCGCGACGGACCAATTCGGGAAGCACCTCCGCACAATTGCCGACCAATCCAACGGAGATAGCTTCTCCTTGGCGGGCTGCCTTTTGTACGAGCTCGAGCGCTTCGTCTAGGTTGTAACTCATATGTTGGCAATAACCCGTCTCGAGCCTTTTCTGGATTCTTTGAGGATCGACATCTATGCCGAGAAACGCAGCGCCAAGCATGGTAGCTGCCAGAGGCTGGGCGCCACCCATTCCTCCCAGTCCTCCGGTGAGAAGAATCTTCCCCTTCAGGGTTCCCTTGAACTCCCTGCGGGCTACCGCGCCAAACGTTTCGTAGGTACCTTGAATGATGCCCTGGCTGCCAATGTAGATCCAGCTGCCAGCAGTCATCTGTCCGAACATCATCAGACCCAACGCATCCAGCCGATTGAACTCCTTCCAGTTGGCCCAGTTGCCGACGAGGTTCGCATTGGCGATGAGGACACGGGGCGAGTACTCGTGTGTTCTGAAGACGCCCACTGGTTTTCCAGATTGAACAAGAAGCGTTTCATCGTTTTCGAGACCCCGAAGCGAAGCAACAATGGCGTGATAGCACTCCCAATTGCGGGCCGCCTTGCCGCTGCCCCCGTAAATGACGAGATCATCGGGACGTTCGGCTACCTCCTTGTCCAAATTGTTCATGAGCATCCTCAGGGCGGCTTCCTGATGCCATCCCTTGCATGTTAGCTCTCGCCCTCGGGGGGCCTTGATACCTTTGACGACTCCTGATCCCATGACTATGTCTCCAATGTATTTAGAGGTTAGATCTTGCTATTGACAATACTGAGTATTTCCTTCTCCGTCTCGATGGTCTTTTCTTCTATCCCTTTCCCCTTGGCAAGAACCTCGTTTACATAGGCTTTGTCATCGAGATCGGCAGAGTTGATCTTGACGTTGAGGAATGCTCCCATGACGGCCGACCTTGCCGCCAACGCACCGACGCCCGCATCTGACACCGAGTTGGGGTTTCCGATCTCCGCCATCGCCTTGATGACCTCCATGGATTCATAGGCCTTCTTCATGACTTGAAAAGGCACCTCGATGGCCCGCTTGGTCGCCTCTTGAATCGCACGGTCGCGTTCGGCCCGCTCTCGATCCGTTCCTTTGGGAAGACCAAATGCCTCCATGATCTTGTTGAAAGCGTCCGTGTCGTCATCAATCAATCTCAGTAACTCATCGTGGTAGGATTTTCCTTTGTCCGCCCAGTTGGAAAACTCTTCCCAGCGATCGTCCCACCCGCGCTTGTGCGAGGAGAGATTGGCAACCATTGTCGACAGTGCGGCACCCATGGCACCCATGGTCGCGGCGATCGAACCACCTCCCGGCGCCGGCGATTCCGATGCCGTCGTGTGGACAAAATCTTCGAGCGACATATCGACAAGCTGTCTCTTGGAGGCGTCCGAGATGGCGTACTCGATGATTTTCTCCTCGGGTTTGAAAGGGTAGAGATCATCCAGCCCCAAAGATTTGACCGCAATTTTGATGAGCTCCTTATCAGAGACACCGATCGAGCGTTTCTGCTTTCTCAGGAAGTGCTTTCCCGCATCCAGCATCGCTCCCAGCGGAATCAAACCGACCAACTCTGAACCGGTGACCCGAATTCCTCGTTCCTCTGCTCTCTTGCAGACTTCATCGAAGGCCACGTGGACGGGAGTGATGTTGATATTGGTCAGGTTGATGGATATTTGAGCAACACCGTACTCTTCGATGAACCAGCCGATGGCTTTCACGGCTTTCAACGACCCCGGAACCCAGACCTGGTTGCCCTTTTCGTCGAGCACGGGTTTGCCCGTTGGCGTTCCATCTTCAGTCTTCACGCGGCCCTTTTCCCGCACATCGAAGGCGATCGCATTGGCCCGCCGCGTCGAGGTGGAATTCAGATTGACGTTGTAGGCAACGAGAAAATCCCTTGCTCCGACGGCAGTAGCGCCTGAGCGGGGGGCGAACTCACTCGGACCAAAATCCGGTTGCCACTCGGGCTGAGCGAGTTTCTCCCTTAGGCCTTCGTATTCCCCTGCCCGGACGGTCGCAAGATTCTTACGCTCCTCGCTGAAGGCGGCATGCTCATAACAGTAGACGGTGATGCCCAGCTCTTCGCCAATCCTTTTCCCCAACTTACGGGCGTACTCTACCGTCTCTTCCATTGTTATGTTGCTGACAGGCACCAGAGGACATACATCTGTGGCACCAAATCGTGGATGCTCCCCCTTGTGCTTGCTCATGTCGATGAGCTCTGAGGCTTTTTTGACCGCCCGCACCGCAGCCTCGACCACGTCTTCGGGTGGACCAACGAACGTGACCACCGTCCTGTTCGTGGCCTTCCCCGGGTCGACATCCAACAGCTTGACGGATTCCACGGTTTCTATCTGGTCGGTGATCTGCTTGATCACCGACATATCCCTACCCTCGCTGAAGTTCGGCACGCATTCGATTAATTGACTCTGCATAAAACTGAATCCCTCGTCTTCTCGCCGACGCTTTCGTTTGTCAGCACCCTATTCCAAGCTCCCAACCGCAAGCTCCACCTCGTGCAAGATCTCACATGATTTGACCAACTCTTTCATTCTCGTGTGATCGGGATAGAGCGGTCTGTCAATATCGAGAAAGTCCACATGTCTGCGGATCACTTCCTTGGCCTTTGTGACTCCTTTGCCGAATTCGTAGTCGCGAAAATCCAGAGCCTGGGCGGCGGCCATGAGCTCGATACCCAGAACTCCGTATGCATTGTCCAGTATCTGATTGTTCTTGATTGCGGTGTTCATCCCCATCGAAACAAAATCTTCCTGATCGGCGGCGGCGGGAATAGATTGAATGGAGGCGGGGACAGAGAGAATACGCTGCTCGACGATCTGCATGTCGGCGGTGTATTGACTCAACATCAAACCCGAGAACATACCCGCACCTTTTGTCAGGAAGGCCGGCAGCCCGACATTCAAAGCCGGATGGTTCAGCCGGTTCATTCTGCGTTCGGACATGACGCTGACCATTGTGATCGCGGCGCCGATCATATCCATCGGGAGAGATACGGGCGTGCCCTGGAAATTCGCACCTGACAGTTGCAGTTTCCGGTCCGGGAAGAAAATAGGATTGTCGCCGACTCCGTTCAATTCGATTTCCACCTGCGAACGTGCGTAAGCGACGGCGTCGTGTACCGCTCCGATCACTTGCGGAGTCGAGCGCATGGAGTAAGCGTCCTGCACCTTGCATTGGATTCTGCCCTCAGCCAAATCGCCGCCGTCGGTCAGTTGTTGTATGGCTTTTGCGGAACGAATAGCACCCTTGAAGCCTCGCGCCTCGTGGATCAAAGGCGTGTAGGGCTTCATGTTCGCTTTCAGCGCTTCCAGAGACATCGCAGCAGCGATTTCCGCTTGCTTGAGCCAGTTGTTCGTATCAAAGAGCAATAGAGCACTCATCGCTGTGAGTAGGTTGGAACCATTGATGGTTGCGAGCCCGTCTCGAGCCAGCAAGCCGGGGACGGGAATCCCGGCACTTTCCAAGGCTTTCGCGCCATCCATCAGCCGGCCCTGGTAATAAGCTTGACCTTCTCCCAACAGCAGCAGGGCTATTTGAGCCATGGGGGCGAGATCGCCGGACGCACCCACGGATCCCTTCTGACAAACGTACGGAGTCACACCTTTGTTGAGCATCTCTATCAAGGTCAGGGTGATCTCCGGCCGGCAGCCAGAATTGCCATGAGCGTGAACGTTCGCTCTACCCAACATCGCGGCTCTGACAAACTCGACGGGGGCCGGTTCTCCGATGCCGGCGGCATGATTGTAGACAAGATACCTTTGGAAATCTTGAATTTGATCGTCATTGAGAACCACTTCCGAAAACTCACCAATGCCCGTATTGACCCCGTACATGGTCTCCCCGGCAGTGATTTTTTCCTCGAGCATCTTTCGACAAATCTTGATTCGTTGAAGAGCGTCCGGGTGTAACCGTACCTCTAAGTTGTTCCTGGCAACTTTCGTCACATCTTCAATCGTCAGCTCAGATCCGGTTATCTCTAATGGCACTTTTTATCTCCTACGGTTTTCTCTCGGCAAGAAACAACAACTTCCTACTCCATCGTACGTTGTGCGTGTGACATCGGTCGGAATCGACCGCCAATACTGTGACGAGAACCGGGCCAGACGATGCGATTGTTCGTGGCCAAGAGCCCTTTGACCCAGGTCGTGCGGTTGAGAACGAGGCACGGCTCGGACTCACTGATTTCAAGAAGCTCTTGCACTTGCTCGTCCGGCAAAGATGCTTCGACGACATGTTCAACCTCGTCGGGGTGTGCGACCTTTAGCAGGTATTCGCTCGGGGTGATCTTTGAAAAGTCCTGCCGGATATAGTCAGGTGCGAATGCGGGATTGACATGTCGATCGGAAAGCTGAATGGCAAGTCCCGAGTCCCGATGTACCGTGATCGAGTGGTATACGTTGCCTCGGGTCGCCAGACCCATCGCAACCGCCAACTGAGGGGAAGCCGGCTCTTCTTCCAGGAGATGAAGCTCACTCGTGTGGACCCCACCCCGCTCTTTGATTTCCTCAGCAATGCTCCTTATTTCGAGCAGCGCCGAACGGGCCTTGCGTGGTGCAACGAACGTCCCGACGCCGTGGAGACGGACCAAATGTCCATCCGCTGTGAGCTCGCGAAGTGCGCGGTGCACGGTCATCCTGGAAATCCCCAGCATCTCCACGAACCGGTTCTCCGAGGGAATTCTCATGTCAGGCTTCCAAGCACCCGACAGTATTTGTTGCTCAATGTAATTTTTGAGTTTCAGGTAGATGGGCTGCGGCGATCTTGCCGCCGAAAGGACGGAATGTCTCATCCGTCTTGCGTCATTCTCGAAAGAGCTACTTTTCCGCAATGTCGCAATGCCCCTATACTTGTCTATACAAGCCTATAAGACGTGCGATCTTCTGTCAAGCTCAGTTGTTTACGCCCGTATTCGGCGCACGGGATCACTCGTATCTAAGCGCGATCAAGGGATCGACACTTGCAGCCTTACGCGCCGGGATGTAACAGGCCAAAAGAGCAATCACCAGCAGGAAGAAAGACACAGCCACAAAGGTCACGGAATCGGTGGTGCTCACACCATAGAGCAGGTTGGAGAGCACACGGGAAACGGCCAGAGCTCCAGCGATTCCGATGGCTATTCCAACGGCCACGAGCTTCATTCCCTTGCCGAGCACGAGTCGGAGAACCGCTCCTTTGCTGGCTCCCAGCGCCATTCGCATTCCAATCTCATGCGTCCGTTGGGCCACCAAATAGGAGAGCACTCCATAGGTTCCAACCGCAGAAAGAAGGAGCGCGAGCACTGCAAAGATTCCGAGTAGCAGCGTGTTGAAGCGTCGAGGCGCCGTTGCCTCGATAGTCATTTGGTCCATCGTGTTGACATGGTCTAGCGGGAGATTAGGTTCGAGAGCACCCACCTCGTTCCGAACGGCCTGGACCATGTCGAGAGGATTGCGTTGGGCTCGGACCATGAGTGTCATAGTAGGAACCGGTTGCTGCGCGTGGGGGAAGTACATGGCCGCTTCTGACCAGGCCCCACGGGCTTGGATCAAGCCAGCGGAATCCACTCCACCGAATCGAACATCGGCGACGACACCGACGATCTCATAGGCATTGTCCCGGGCGCCCCACCAGTGGACACGGAGTATGCGCCTTCCGAGGGGATCTTCATCGGGAAAGAACTTACGAACAAAGGCCTGGTTGATGACGGCTACGCCGGGTGCCAGCTCATCATCTTGTGCGGTGAACGTTCTTCCCTTGACAAGCGGAATGCCCATGGTCTCGAAGTAGCCCGGGGTCACGGGACGGTAGTTCGCTTCCGGTTCGTCTCCAGGTGACGGCGGTGGTCGCCCCTCGAGCATGAATCCCGTCGACCATCCAATCTTCATCGGGTGGCTCATGGCGGCCGCCGCCGACAACACTCCAGGCAATGCCCGAACGCGATCCAGCAGCTCTCGAAAGAAGCCGACGGAGCGAGGCCACTCCGGAGCGATGAAACCGATGGGGAGCTGCAGATCCACCGAAAGGAGGTTCTCGCTCACGAAACCGGTATCGGCCCGCTGAACCTCGCGGAGACTTCGGAGTAGGAGCCCCGCTCCGATGACGAGTGTCACCGCGACGGCAACTTCGGAAACCACGAGAAGTTGCCGTAGATGGCGTCGTCCCACTGCCGCACTCAAGGTCCCGGCACAGCCATCTTTGAGGGAGAATTGCAGCCGGCTCTTCGGTGCGGCGAGAGCCGGTGCCAGCCCAAAGACCAGGCCCGCCAGAACTGAGACAAGAAAGAGAAAAGCCAGAACCCGCAGGTCCAAAGTGACCTGATCCAGTCGAGGGATGTTGTCGGGCCCCAGGGCAATCAAGGCCTGAAATCCCCAGAAAGCAAAGGCTAGTCCGACAACACCGCTCACGAGGGACAACAATACGCTCTCGGTAAGCAACTGCCTCACCAACCGCGCCCTGCTCGCACCGAGAGACATGCGGATGGCCACTTCTCTTTCCCGCACCGCGGCTCGTCCCAACATCAAGTTGGCCACGTTGGCACAGGCGATGAGCAGTACGAAGCTCACCGCTCCCATGAAGATGAGAAGAACCGGCCGGATATCCCCCACCAAAGCATCTTGCATTGGCTCTACCCAGGCGCCACGGTTCTTGTTGGTTTCAGGAAATCGACTCGCGAGGAGATCCGCTATGGAGGCAACATCCTCGCTGGCTTGCTCTAGGCCGACATCCGACTTCAAGGTTCCGAGGAGAATAAAATTGTGTACCCCTCGGTGAGGAATCCAACCCATCAATGGGACCCAGACTTGGGTGTCGGTGGGCGGCAGAACTCTCCCGTTCAACGTTCCTCCCTGAAAGCCCGCCGCCGTTACACCGACGATCGTGTGGGGCTTCCCATCGAGGTTCAACTTCAATCCCAAAACAGCACGGTCCCCCCCGAATCGGCTTTGCCAAAAGCCATGGCTCAAAACAGCAACAGCCTCTGCTCCCGCCTCATCTTCCTCGGACACGAAACCCCGTCCTACAAAGGGAGAGATGCCCAGCAACGCGAACAAACGATGGGAGACCACAGTCACATTCAGCCGGACCGGATCAGCATCTTGGCTGGTCAGGCTCGGCTGAGCCGTAGTCCAGGCAGCCAAGGTGTGAAAGGAGCGATTCTGCTCCAGCAAATCTCTGTAATCGGGGTAGGAAAAGGAGTAACGTCCTTCGCCGGTTTCCTTGTCGAAGCCCCAGACGACGGCCGACTGTTCGGAACCCTTGAACGGCAGTGGCTTCAGGACCACGGCATCGATGACGCTGAAGATGGCGGTCGTGGCTCCGATTCCCAGCGAAAGCGTGAGTACGGCGATGAAGGTGAATCCGGGTGCGTTTGCGAGACTTCGTATCCCGTAGCGTAGGTCCTGGACGAGACGTTCCACATCGCCTCCTTTCTGGAACAACCAGTGGACAGTATACCGCAAATGCTAAAATATTAGCACAACATCGAACAAGTCGCAGCCGGTGTTTTTGAGCCAGAGTCAGGTAATATCTATCCCTGGGCGTTTTGGCCGGCAAGTGTCACGTTTTGATTGTCGGGTGGCGCAATATGCTAGTGCTCTGGCTGGTGACAGGACATATATTGGTACTTGTAAGTGAAGGAGAGACACCGGAGCGGGTGAGGACCGCCACACACGCCGAAGACCTCCCTCTGCTAGGAACGGAGGTAGCAGGATGAATTGGACCGCGAATGATTTGCCCGATCTTTCCGGCAAGGCGATCGTCATTACCGGTGCCAATAGCGGCATCGGTTACGAAGCGGCTCGAGTGTGCGCCGGTCGAGGAGCGCACACCATCCTGGCGTGCCGTGACAAGGATAGAGGCACCAAGGCGGCGGACTCGACCCTGAACGCAGTCACGGAGATAATCGTGGTGGCGACCTTGAGAAACTGAGGATGGTGAACCATGAAGACCCACATTAGACGTATTCATTCTTTTGTAGTGGCATTGTCGACGCTGTTTCTTTTCTCAGCTTGCAGCGAAAATGCGGCGGATACCATCTTCGTCAACGGTTCAATCAATACCATGAATGAGGATGAACCGGTCATTGAAGCTTTTGCTGTTGTCGATGAATGGATCGTCGATATCGGCACAAAGGACGAAATGCACCGCAGCTACCCGAACGCCGAAGTCGTCGACTTCAACGGGAAAACGGTCATGCCCGGAATCATCGAATCACACGGGCACATGCTCAATCTCGGCAGGATCTCGATGCGTGTAGACCTCCAGGGCGTTGACGATCCGCAAGAAGTCGTGCAGAAGCTGAAAGATCGAATTGCTGATGCGTCTCCCGGTGAATGGATAGAGGGTTGGGGGTGGGACGACGGTGCGTGGAACGAGCAGATGACCGCTATCAGCGAGGAACTGAGCAACAGTTCACCGGATAATCCGGTTTGGTTCGCCGGCTTGCACGGGTACAACGGATGGGCCAATGCGAAAGCGCTGGAGATGGCGCGAATTACCAAGGATACACCCGACCCGGACGAAGGGCAGATTGTCAAAGATCCTGTAACGGGTGCACCAACCGGCATTCTGGCCAACGCGGCGCAGGCTCTGGTCACAGAGCTCATTCCACCCTTGACGTCAGCGCAGCGTGAACAAGCCTTTGAATTGGCGGGTGAAGAGCTTTTGAGAAACGGTCTGACCTCGGTGCACGAAGCAAGAATGGCGAAGGAGGATCTAGACGCACTAAGGTCGCTCAAAGCCAAAAACAAGCTCAAAGTCCGGTATTACGTCATGCTCGATTGTACGGATGAAGATCTCATCGAACCGTACCTGCAAAACGGTCCGGAAATCGATCCCGACAACCGGTTGACGGTGCGCGCCATCAAAGTCTTTCAAGACGGATCGCTCGGAACGAGAAGCGCGCTCATGCTCGAGCCTTACAGCGACGCTCAGGATGTTCTCGGCGTTTCGACGACTTCCAAGGAAGAAATAGAAGAGCTGACAACCCGATCGCTAAAGGCTGGAATGCAGGTGGTCACCCATGCCATCGGGGACCGTTCGAACAGAATCACACTGGACGCCTATGAAGCGGCGCTGGAGGCGGTACCCGCGACAAAGGACCACCGTTTTCGTATTGAACATGCACAGATTATGGCGCCGGAGGACATTCCCCGCTTTGCTGAACTAGGCGTCATATCGAGCATGCAGCCGCCCCATGCCACATCCGATATGCCGTGGGCGGAAGACCGGGTAGGACCCGAACGGATAAAGGGCGCCTATGCCTGGCGTTCATTCCTCGACGCCGGCGTCCGGGTTCCGCTGAACTCCGATTTCCCCGGGGAGACTCTCAATCCGTTCCAAGGAATGTATGCTGCTGAGACCCGCCAAACCCCCGACGGTCAGCCCGAAGGGGGATGGTACCCGGAACAGTGTCTTACGCGGGACGAAGTACTGAATGGCTACCTTATGGAAGGGGCCTATTCGGCTTTCGAAGAAAAGATAAAAGGAAAAATAGCCCCCGGAATGCTGGCGGACTTCATCGTCATTTCAGACGACATTCGCGCGGTGCCGTCGAAAGACCTTCTTGAATTAAAGGTAGAGCAGACGTACGTCGGCGGGCAGCTCGTGTACAGTCATCGCTGAGCCCCCGCCCTTAGACGCACTCGTTAGACGTGCCGAGCCGCAAGCGCAGACCAAACGTGCCGGTGCATCGCATTCGGGCAGATCGAGCTTTTTGCTCAGTATGGTCGAGCTACCGATCGCCACACCACCGAAGAACCGGGCGAAGGGCGAACCTTCATAAAGAGCACCATCCGGCAAAATGGTGACGTCGAACTTGTCGCGAAGATTTCCCGCGTCGATGTCGGGCGGATAAGTAACCTCAAAGGGATACTCCCACTGCTCCAGGCTCCCAATAGTGAAGTCCGCAGTGGCTCGATGCACGGTAACGCCGGTCTCGAGCAGCGCATTCACGAAGCGCGTCGCCGTAGGAAAGTCCGTTTGGTCGGCCGGAAGGACATACGCACGGGGGTCCCGCAGAACCGGATCCTCCAACTATTCGTACTCCGCTACCGGCACCGGAATCGCGCCCAAACCTCCGGGTATCGCCGCAAGGTCGGCAAGATCGCCCTCTTGTGATGCTGCGCGCACGGAGTCGACTTGCTTCGGGCGAAACGTCCAGTAGTCGCGGCTACCCCGCTCGATGGCGTTCCTCTCCATCTGGTACATGTTGTACAGGAACTGCTCACGATGCCGAGAGGCTACATCCAACAGAAATGATCTGTACAGCAGCTTTAGAGATGGAGACATTCGCTCCCGAAAACTAGAGTCCACCGTCGACACGACCTGTTGCCACTTCTCGGCTTGAGTCTTCCCATGGTCGGGTAGGTTGCGCCGACGGACCACGTCAGGCCCGCCTCTCGTCAATACCGATCGCGACACCCGATCTCAACGCGTACGTCCCAGCCACGATCCCAACCGAAGGCGCTTCTCAACCGATCCCCGTGGTCTGCCGGGTACGGCGAGACGGTGTTCATTCAAGCGCACCGAGGCGTTGTACCGCAGCTATATCACAACGTTGCGATTCGCAAGGGTTCGTGGAAACTCGTCAACTCAAGCGGATTCTGGGTCGAGAAGATGCCGGGTGAACCCAAGTATGGTCGTCGTGGTGTTGCATCACAACTCGGAGGGCGGATACAATCCGCCCGCTACAGAACCGTACGACATCGTTCGACATTTTTGTTGTCGCTGCATTGTTTTCAAGGAGGTTTGTCATGAGACGGCTGATCGCGGCTCTATCCATCACTGCTGTGTGTTGTTCAATCGCTTCCGCCCAGATGCCGACGATTCAGGAGAAAACGGCTGGAATGAAAAAGTATTCCGGATACTTCGATTTCTACTGGGAGGAAGGAACCGGACAGATCTGGCTGGAAATAGACGAGACCGATCACGAGTTCTTGTATGTGAACTCGCTTGCCGCCGGGCTCGGTTCCAACGACGTCGGTCTGGACAGGAATCAACTCGGTGACACTCGGCTGGTCAAATTTCACCGTGTCGGACCGAAGGTCCTAATGATACAGCCCAACACCTCCTTTCGAGCGATAAGCGACAACCCGGACGAGCGCAAGGCCGTCGAGGACGCTTTTGCCA
Source organism: uncultured Acidobacteriota bacterium (assembly GCA_963697355.1). Classification (GTDB taxonomy): domain Bacteria; phylum Acidobacteriota; class Vicinamibacteria; order Marinacidobacterales; family DATDRI01; genus CAVONV01. Next base: position 381,235 of record CAVONV010000004.1, on the reverse strand, counting down.
CATCCGTCGTCTGGGGTTTCACGGTCGGGCGCAGAGGAAGAGGGCCGCATCCTCATCGACCTCACCCAGTTCTTCTTGAGGGATGCCCACGATGCCGCCGGAACGTTGAAACGCTCCAATCAGGGCAGCTTTGCGCTCGACAAATCTCGTTCGGCGATTTATCTACCCAACACGAAGAATTTCCCCAAAAACACTGAATTCGAGGCTTTGCTGACCTTTACCGCGGAGAATCCGGGAGAATATGTCCGCGAAGTGGCGCCCGACCCGACATTCCATTACCATCAGAAACCATCACTCCTTTATCGAGCTCCCCGATGATGGCTACGAGCCACGGGTGTTCGATCACCGTTCCATGTACGGCGGTCGCTCCGGCTACATGGATTTTGCCACGCCCATCGACCAACCACTGCGCAAAAGGTTTATCAGCAGGCACCGACTGGCTAAGAAGGACCCCAACGCTGAGGTGAGCGATCCGGTGGAGCCCATCGTCTACTATGTCGACCGGGCAGCTCCGGAACCGATACGCTCCGCTCTCATCGAAGGCGCGAGCTGGTGGAACCAGGCTTTCGAGGCCGCGGGATATCGGAATGCCTTCCAGGTCAGGGCTCCTGCCCGAGGGTGCCGATCCCTTGGATGTTCGCTACAACATGATCAACTGGGTCCACCGCTCGAAACGGGGCTGGTCCTATGGAGGCGGGGTCACCGATCCCCGCACAGGTGAGATCATCAAAGGCCATGTCGTGCTGGGTTCCCAGAGAATCCGTCAAGACTACATGATCGCTACCGGCCTAGTCGGTGACTATAGAGGGAACCGAAGCGATTCTTCCGTGATGACGGAAATGGCTCTAGCTCGGATCAGGCAGCTTTCCTGTCACGAGGTCGGCCATACCCTCGGAGTGGGCCATAACTTTGCCTCCAGCGTCAATGACAGAGCCTCGGTCATGGACTACCCTCACCCACGGATCAAGATCGCCGAAAACGGCACCCTCGACCTCTCTGATGCCTATGACACGGGCATTGGAGCATGGGACAAAGTCAGTATCGAGTTCGGATATCAGGACTTCCCCGAAGGCATGGACGAAGTAGAAGCGCTGGCAGACATCCTGAACAAGGCTTTCTCGTCCGGTTTGTTGTATCTGACGAATCAGGATGCCGCCCCCGCGGGGGGAGCGCATCCACTCTCCAACGATTGGGACAACGGGGTGCATCCCTTGGATGAGCTCGAGCACAAGATGAAAGTTCGCCAGATCGCGCTCGGCAACTTCTCTGAGAACAAAGTCCGTTTCGGAGATTCGCTGGCGACCTTGGAAGAGGTACTGGTTCCTATCTATTTGTTCCACCGTTATCAGATAGAAGCGGCAGCGAGCGTGCTGGGCGGCCTGTACTACAATCATACGGTCAGGGGTGGTGCCCAAGAAGGGCCGAGATTGGTGCCTGGATCTGAGCAGCGCCGGGCCTTGAGCGCTCTTCTCGAAACGATTGAGCCTCAGAATCTGGCGATCCCCGAGAACCTCCTCGAGATCATACCTCCTCGCGCTCCCGGATACGCACAACACAGGGAGCTTTTCCCCGGGAACACAGGGATCGTGTTCGATCCCCTGGGAGCGGCAGAGACCCTTGCCGGCGTGACGGTCGGGAACCTACTCCATCCGGAAAGAGCCGCTCGTTTGATCGAGTTTCATTCCAGGGACGAAGATTTGCCGGGGCTTTCCGAGGTTTTGGACGAGCTCATTTCCCATACCTGGAAGTCGCCTCCGAGCTCCCGACGTCACGCGGAAATCGAGCGCGTCGTCGACAATGTTGTTCTCTATAGGCTGATGGGCTTGGCCGCCTTTGAGAAAACATCTCCCCAGGTACGCGCTATTTCCGCTCTCAAGATCGACGAGCTCAAGAGCTGGCTGGCCGGCCAGTTGGATTCGATGACAGACGAGAGCCAGAAGGCGCATTTTTTCTTCGCCGTCTCGGAGATCGAAGCCTTTCAGAAAGATCCCAACCGAGTAAAGCTAACCGTTCCCCTTTCTCCGCCGCCCGGAGCGCCGATAGGTATGTACTAGGCAAGTCGTCGGATGGGAGGTGCCATGCAGTTCCGGCGATCAAACATCGAGTTTGAGCCGTCGCTACATCGTACCTCCCCCCGGAGAGGATGGTCCTTGCGCGGACAGTCGTGGTTAGGGAGTGTCTGCCGTGAGGTGTTCCTTCAGCCAGGTCGCCCATCGTCGGTCGACGTCGCGCTGGTGAACCGGGTCCGAGGGTGAGTGGCCAGCGACAGGGTAGGCGATGAACTTCGTTTCCACGCCGTTATCCCGAAGGACGTGGTAGAGGATGAACGACTCCGTGATCGGTACGCGTTGGTCGCCCGTGTCACAGAGCACCAGGGTCGGGGCCTTGATGCGTGGCGCGTAAGTGATCGGCGCTTGTTCGCGGTACGCCTGAAGGCGCTCCGGATCTGTGAAGGGTGAGCCGCCGTAGTAGGTGGTGACAGGGGCGTGAATATCACTGAGGACGTACTGATCAATGTGATCGGTGACAGGGGCACCCGCGACACCCGCCCGCCAGCGATCGGGGTAGTTGCCGAGCAGCCAAGTGGTCATGTAACCCCCGTAGGACCAGCCTGAGACCGCCATACGGGTGGGATCCACAATGCCCTTTTTGACCAGAAGATCGACTCCGGACATGACATCGCGTCCGGGCCCTGCGCCCGCGTCGTTCCAAATGGCAGCCTGATAGGCATTCCCTAGATTGTCGCTCCCGCGGTAGTTGGGCTGGAACACCACCCACCCATGCGACGCGAGCCACTGGGCGCGCGCCGAAAAGGCCACGGTGGAAGTCGCCGCGGGGACCGCCGTGGATGAACAGGACGAGAGGATACGGTCGGTCCGACTGATAGCCGGGTGGGTAGGTCAGAACGCCGTCCATCTCGAAATCGTCCGCACCACGCCAACGAATGGACTCACGTTTTCCCAGATCGAGCGCCTCGATGTGACCGTTGAAATCTGTCAGGCGCTCGAACTCACTCTCCCTTGTCGCCTGAAAAAAAAGCTCGGTGGGACGGTCCGGTTCACTGGCGAGCAGGGCTATCTGGCCAGAACGTGAAACACTCAGGCTCGACGCTGGGACGGCGCTGCCCGTATCCAGCCGACGTGCAGGGCCTTCGAGCGGCTGAATCCAGAGACCAGCGGTGGTTCCGTCGTTGGCTCGAATGAGAAGGGAGCGGCTATCCGGCATCCAGCGGGAGGTCGTGAAGTTCCGATCCAGAGTTTGGGTGAGGCTGCGTCCCTCTCCTCCTCCCGCAGGGGCGATGAAAACCTCGTTGACGAAACGGCTGTCGCCGTCACGAGGGAACGAGTAAGAAACAAACTCGCCGTCCGGCGAGAACGCTGCTCCCCTTACGCGCTGCTCCAGCTTGTTGAGCGCGCGAATAGACCCGGTGACTACGTCGTGAATGCGAATACTGACGTCGTTGATGTACCTCGGCCCAGGCCCGGGTTGCTGCGCGAAGGCAATCGCCTTGCCGTCCGGAGACCACGAAGGCGCCGCTGCACTGCCGGGCGTCAACCCGGCTGCGACCGACCATTCGCCTGAAGTCAGCCGCATAGCTTCTCCGCCGCCGGCCGGCACTAGCCAGAGATGATGAGGACGCGGCGTTTCCGTCAGCAGATAGTTCACGTCCGCCTCGAAGGAGCGGTTGTGGCGCTCCTCTCCCTCGCGCTCTTCCGGTTCTTCTTCCGAAAGGTAGGCGAAAGCCTCGTCGTCCGGGCGCCACGAGTAGGACCCTACACCCATCGGGGCCTTCGTGATCTGCGTCGCCTCGCCGCCGTCGATGGGAAGTACGAAGATCTGCGCCTTGCCTTCCACCTGCGAAAGGAAAGCCAAACTTGAACCGGAAGTAGACCAGCGGGGTTGCGAGACCCGCCGGCGCGTCAGCACTTTCTGGGCGCCCGTGGCAACGTCGACGAGCACGAGCTCTACATCGTAGCGGTTCTCGTCGAAATCGGCCCGGGAGACGATCACGACGACAGAGAGGCCGTCAGGCGCAATCTGCGGATCGGAGAGTCGCACGATCTTGCCGATGTCGTCGAGCCCGAATCGCTCGGCAGCAGGGGCGGTGGCGGCAAGCAACAGCGACAGCGAAACGAACCTAAGGAAACGATGCATGGCAGAACCTCCAAGCGGAACAGATGAATCTTACCGGCTAGCGAGCACCCGATAGCAAACGAGCTATTTGGCCTGGATTTCGTCAGTTGGACATCACCTTTACGTAACCCAACTCTTCATAAGGGTTGACCCCCGCAGCAGTCAGTTTTTGAACCTGCTCGGCCGGGATACGATACTCTTTCGCCGCGGTGACAAATGTCCTCCTGCTATTGCGTTGGTAAAGGCTTTGTGTAGACCACCTCACCCCCGATGACGGTCATCTCCGGTTCGATCTTCCAGATATCCTCAGCCGGGATGGTCATGTAATCCACAGGAATCACCACAAAATCAGCGAGCTTCCCTACCTCGATAGACCCCAGTATGTCTTCGGCATGCATGACGTAGGCGCCGGCCATCGTGGCAGCCCGCAAGGCCTGTTCTCTGGTCAAGGCCTGGTCCGGGATCCAACCACCCGGAGGATTATTGTTCCGGTCCTGCCGGGTGACCGCGGCGTGCAAGGTGTAGAACGGGTTGTATGGAGAAACGGAATAATCCGTCCCCGTTGCCACCACGACTCCGAGCTCCAATAGCAGTTTCCAAACATACGCCGACTCGAGACGGTGAGCTCCCATCCTGGCTTCAGCAAAGTGCATGTCCTCAGTGGCATGCAGTGGCTGCATCGAAGCAACGATTCCCAGCTTAGGAAGTCTGAGCAAGTCCTCACCGGTAAGCACCTGGCAATGCTCGAGAGCGAACCTGGCATCTTTTCCGTCTACTCCCGTTGCCTGCAGAGCCTTTTCGTAGGCGTTGATGGCGATCTGATTTGCGGCGTCACCAATCGTATGTATCCTCATATTGAAGCCAATCTTGAGTAAGTCGGTCGCCGTTTGAGCTATATCCTCTTCAGACCGTCTAGGTTCGCCGTAAAAACCCGGATAGTCGGCGTACTCCTCGATGAAATGCGCCCCTCTTGATCCTAGGGCGCCATCCAGAAACGCCTTGACGGACCGGACGAAAAACTTATTTTGATAGTTCAAGGGTTTGCCCAACTTTTTCGCCGCGTCCTCATTCACCATCTCGTTGATCCGGATCCTGAGAAGACCCACTTCATAGAGCTTTAGTCGCCTTTGGACCTCGTCATAGTCCGTCCTGCTGGCGCCATGGATCGTCGTGAGTCCACTGGCGATGGCCAATTGGGTTCCTTCCACCAGGTTACGGCTTTCTTCATAGTCGGTCATTGGTGGCAAGGGTGGAATAAGATCGAGTAGTTGTGAAGGTGCCCTCTCGACGAACTCGCCTGTGGGCTCCCCGTCCTTGTCCTTCTTGATATGTCCACCCTCTGGATCGGGTGTGTCACGGGTAATCCCGGCAAGTTCCAAGGCTTTGCTATTGGCACCGCTACCGTGCGTGTACCGGATTATGTAGACGGGGTTATCAGGGGCTACGGCATCGATCAGCTCCTTACGGAAAACGGGCGGATCCCAGACATCTGACATCCAACCTCTTAGTACCAACCAACGTGGCTCGGGCCCTGGCCGCATACCTTCCCCGGTCGCCAAGCAACGCTTAATCACTTCCTGCATTCGCTCAACAGAAGCCCACTCACCCAGTGAGGGCCTGATGTCCGGCGTTCGCGGATACAGTTCTCTCTCTCCGTACCTAATGTGGACATGGGCATCATGGAGACCGGGGATTACAGTTTTACCCTCTAGATCGACAACATGAGTAAGAGAACCCACATGGGCCTGGACTCCAGCATCATCACCCACGTAGATGAACTGATCATCTTTCACCGCCATGGCAGAAGCCTTGCTGAAACCTTCATTAACGGTATAGATGTTCCCGTTGACCCACGCTTTGTCAGCTTCTTGAGCGTCGCTAGCCACTGCCGGCACTAGTATGAGCGACAGAAGCAGTATCAAAATGGGTAAGAGCTCCGAGAAACGTCTCATTTGATTCATGTTATCCGCTCCCAACATTGTCGAACTCTCCGATTTACCAACAAGCAATCCTGCCTCAAAGCGCCGCCAACGACGGAAAAATACCAGATCCTGAGCGGAAAAGACAAAGTGGTTTGGAAGGAGCGCCCACGATCAAATCCTCTCGCTATTGAAGTAGGTACTGGTGTGTAACTGCTTTGTTCCCGCCGCGACGGTATAATCCTCTCTCCGACGGGAGACGCCATGCGTAAAGCTCACGTTGTCACGGCGGTAATGGCTCTATTGGCATGGTCGGGCCTGGGGAACGCCCAGACCTTAGAGGTCGTACCGTTTTATGGCTGGCAGTTTGGGGGCGGTTTCGGCGTTCGAGAGGGTAGCGTTGAGATAGAGGCCGACGCCGCTTTCGGGGTCATGGTGGATGTGCGCGTGCGCGCGGACGCCACGGTCGAGTTTATCTACAGCCGTCAGCAGACGACGCTCGAGCTCAGGAGCACCGATATCCTTCGTCCAGGTGTCGATTTCTTCGACGTGAATGTCGAGTATTTCCAGGCAGGCGGAGTCTACGAGATCTTGGGAGAGGGCGGCGAGTATTTCGACGACGACGATGACAAGCCCGCGGTACGCCCGTTCATTGTATTGACTCTCGGGGCAACGCGGTTCAGCCCGAGCGTGAGTGGAGCGCGGTCGGGGAGTGACTGGCACTTTTCACTCGGCTTCGGCGGCGGCGCTAAAGTACTCCTGTCCAAGCGGTGGGGCCTTCGGCTCGAAGCGCGCGCCTGGCCGACGTTCGTCACGGTTGGTGGCACCTTCTTTTGCTCGCTTCCCGGGGGATGCTTGATCGCGCTCGACGGCTCAGCTTCATGGCAGGCAAGCGCCACTGCCGGCCTAATTGTCGCCTTCTAGTCTCGACGAGCTGTTTCTGGAACAGCGACCTCTGGTCGGTATGACCTTCAATTCAAAGAAGTGAAAAGACCTCTCGGTCTTCAAAAAAGTCGGCGTCTCCTGGAAGTTAGCCATCGACATGTGGAACTCGGACGCCCCAGCGACCAACGCAGAGCAGCAGGACCGTCACCGGGTCGGCATTGTGGCATGTCCCCAAGACATCGATACCAAATGGCTCCTCTCTATACCGTCGTCATAAACCATCCCGCGACTTTCTTGGAGCTACTGAGGTCACGATCCTCGAGTTGTTGGAAAGACACGCGCTTCACCTCGCCGGACATCGTTACCAAATCCGATACATTCGCGCGCCCCACGTCCGTGCTCACGGTCTGCGAAAATCAGATTTTGATCCCATGTGAAAAAGGCGTTTTGATACCTCGGGGGGCCTTCACCGATAGGTCACTTGACGGGGATATCCTTCATGAACAAAGCGACCGGGTTTAGCAGATTTGAGCTTCGCCATCTGCCATCATTTGCAAAGTGTGAGACCATAACATCGTGCGGCTGAAGAAGAGACGGATCATCGGGTCGGGGTGGTGGAGTGCCGTCTTCATATTGTTGGCGATGCTATCCGCATGTGCCGGTTCTGAGCCACAGCCCGACCGAACGGCGGAATCCGACGTTGGCTCCGACGAGCTCCTCATCCGAAACGCTACGAAGGAACCGGTCGAGTATCTCGTCAAGAGGTCTGACGCGGAAGAAGAGCTAAAAAGAATCCTTCCTCCGGGCACCATCGATCGGTATCCGAGCGGTCTCACGCTGTATGTGACCATCGAGAGCAATGGTGAGCCGCTCGCTTACCAGCTCGATCCGGGACGTCGGTTCGCGTTTCGAAACGATTCCTCCGGCAATCTCGGCCTGTATGTCGGGGCTCACACCCGCGAAGACGCCCCGGATCTAGCGCCCTACGTCCCAACACCGCATTCAGTTGTAAAGGCCATGTTAGAGCTCGCGGAATTGAGTGAAGACGATGTGATCATCGACCTGGGATGCGGTGATGGAAGAATCGTGATAGCCGCCGCCCGAGATTATGGAGCGCGGGGCATCGGAGTTGACATCGATCCGGAGCTCATCGAAAAGGCAAAAAGGATGGCCAAATCATCTGGGGTCGATCATCGCGTAGAGTTTCGCGTGGAAGATGCAACTCGAACAAGCCTCGCAACCGCAACGATAGTCATACTTTTTCTGACTCCGGGTGGGAACGAGTTGATTCGACCTCGATTAGAGACAGAGCTTAGGCCAGGCACACGTGTGATTACACACAACTATACGATCCCCGGGTGGTTGGTGAGGGGTGTGGAGACTTCGGGAGATGAGCGCGACAGGCACGACCTTTACCTATACATCGTCGGCTAGGAGTTCTGAGAGCGAGTTTCTTTTGCTACGTGGGTATCGGAGCTCGACCGATAGCTTTCGCGATCTTCCAGTAGGCTCCCAAAACGGCTACCTCCGTTCCACGAGACCCCGGCCTCGGTATCGAACTCAACGAGGAAACATTCGAAACCGACCGATGGAGCACATGGAACGAATCACCGTATAGGCTGCAAACGATCCAGTCGCCGTTTCAAGGATCAATGATTCGCCAACGTAAATGCCGTGAGATAAGTGATGCGGATAATCTTTTCCATCAGCTTCGGACTCACCTTGTCCACTGAATCTGTAGGTTGGTGATAATCCTCGGTCATTGCTGCAATGAAAAACGCCCAAGGGATTTTGTTCATGGCAAAGGGTGCGTGGTCGCTTCCACCCATGGCTTCATTGGACGCACGCATGCTCAAGTGAAGACCGACATAGCTGTTATTTTCCCGTATGGTGGTTCCTAACTCGGGAGTGTCGGCGTGGTAGGTGAGAACGACAAATTTCTCCGCATCGACCTTTTCTAAAACCTCCTTGGGAATGTCTTCCCCGAACATTCGGGCCATCATCCCTATACGCTTCTTATCGTAAGCACGGCTGATCATATCGAGGTTCAAGTTACAGTAGGTTTTTTCGATGAAGGGATGAGCCACATAGTACCTCGAGCCGAGGAGTCCTTTTTCTTCACCCGTCCATAGAGCGAACACGATCGACCTCTTGGGTTTGACGGGATTTCTTGCAAAGGCTTCTGCAATCTCCATGACGCCGACGGAGCCGGAGCCGTCATCGTCGGCGCCGTTGTAAATATAGTCGCCCCGCATGCCTAGGTGGTCCAGATGACCACCGATCACGATGGCTTCTGCTTTCAGCTCTGGATCAGAGCCTTCGACGTATCCCAAAACATTCATGCTGTTGACGACTTTGGTCTCGGCTGTGTTCTTGACGGTAAATGTCACGCCCGCAAGCGGCATGGATTGGGGCTGGAGCGTTTCCTCGATCTTCCCTTTGAGAGTCTCCACATCCTGACCCACATAATCCAGGATCTGGTTCGCCATCTGTCTGGAAACCCGGATTGTAGCGATGGAGTCCCAGGGCATGCGAGGTCCCCCCCTCTCCATGAGCGACATTCTTCGGCGTTCACCTGGGATGATGGGCTTATCATCATAAACTTTTTGTCTTTCAAGAGTCTGGCGTGCTGCATCTGGATTCTCTTGAGGGGAGTTGTCGATCAACAGGACACCCAAAGCCCCCAAATCGCTAGCCAACTTGGTTTTTGGGTTCGTCCTTCGCCTCATGGGACGGCGCTCAGGGTAGTATTTCGCTTTCAGCTCGCCCTTGTTGAACGGAGAATCGGGATCGCCTTTTCGGGGCGCTTCAGAAATCATCATGACGAACTTGCCTTTGACATCCAGGTCTTTGTACTCGTCGAGTTTCAGAGATTCTTCCTGAATGCCAAATCCCACGAAGACCACGGGCGCCGTCAGAGATTGTGTGCCCGAGGCGGAATAGCTATAGTCGATATTCGGCGAGAACGTACGAGTCTTTTTCTGCTGACCTGTCTGCCACCGAGCAACAGCCATTCCCTCTGTTCCTAGAGTTTCCCGCATGGCAATATTCTGAAAATAGCTCCTCTTGGAGCCTTCCTCCCGTTTTTCGCCCATCATCATGCGGCGCATATCCGTCCGGGGTTTGATGACATCTCCGGCGGGCGCGATGCCCCAGAGCTCGAACATGGTCGCCGCATAAAGGGCAGCAATATCGTATCCATCACTCGCAGTCTCTCTTCCTTCTAGAAGATCATGGGAGACAAATTTCAGATACGTGACCGCATCTTTTTCCGTTATGGAATCAAATCCAGCTTTCATGTCTTCAGGAACAGAATAAGTCTCATCAACCAGCGAAAAATTGGCCATCGGATCAGGTTTTTCTTCTTCTTTCGCTTGTTGTCCAATCACAGTCGAAAAGGTAAACAAACAAAAAGCTGTGATCCACATCAGTGTTTTTTTCATCCACAACCTCCACGCAAAGACAGTTCTCGTTGCCGCATGTCGCCGAACCCGGTCAAATCAACAAATGTCTGGCCCCTTGCGGGTACGTTCTCGGACGATGGCAGGAAAGTTTCGAACCCGCGTTCCTTGTTCGCTTCTACATCGCGTAAGCCTAGATTCTGTCCGGATCAACTACTGACGAGGGACCGTTTTGACATTGGACAGCCTAACGCAATGTCCCAATCAGCTCAATTGCCGGACTTCTTTGGACGAACGAATCAGACCTTCATAAGTTTGCCTTGCGTCTTTACAATCTGCGCACCAAAAATGGATTTTGAAGCTCGGCAAATGGTGAGGCGATGGTGCGCGTAGAGCCCGCCGCAAGAGACGCGTTAGCGCGCACCAGCATATAATCTCTCAAAATGAACTGGATCTCTCGAGCGATCTAATTGAGCTAGCCGTTTCGTTATAACAAGGAGACAAAAATGCGAAGGCTTTTCACCCTGCTGCTGCTTGCTCTATTCGTTATGCCTCTGTACGCCCAGCGCCGGCCCAAACCGGGCGTGGAGACCGTTCGGCTATCGGAAAACTTCTATAGGCTTTTCATTCATGAGTTCGTGGCAATGCTGGTCTTTACCGGGCCCGAGGGCATACTGCTGGTCGATACGGGCATGGATCCTGTGGATCTCATTCAGGCTGAGCTGGACAAGATCGGCGGCGGGCCGGTAAGGTATATCATCAATACCCATTCCAACGGCGATCATATTCTAGGCAATGCCGTGCTGGGTCCGGACGCAATCATTGTAGCCAGCGCCCCGTGCCGAGAGGATATTCTCAAGCGGGAGGATTTCCCCGAATCCGGTTTGCCCAATCTGATCCTTCACGATTCGATGACCATCCGCTTCAATGATGAAACGATCGGTCTCTATTTCATGCCGGGGCATACAGGCAACGACGTTGTGGTCCATTTTGAAAGAGCCAATATTGTATGCGTCGGCGATCTGGTGTTTTCAGATTCCTTTCCCGGCACACAAGTATCCAGAGGTGGTAATGCGTATGAACTCGAAAAAACCCTGGCCCGAATTATCACTCTGTTCCCAAAGGATGCGACTTTTGTAGTAAGTCATGTGCGCGACTACACCATGGAGGAGATGAAGGCCTATCATGCCATGACCCGGGAAACCATCGATGCTGTCACTTCCTTGATTGAACAGGGCCTATCTCTGGAAGCCATCAAGGCACGACGTCCCTTAAAGGCGTGGGCGTCGTGGAACAGCACATTCTTCCCTGGAGAGGTCACCGAGGAGACATGGATCGAAAACATCGTAGAGAGTTATCCCTTAAGACAAGCACTTTATCCTCCCAGAGGCCCCTTTCTGGGTCAGAGACCGCCGGGCCTGAGACCGGAGCTCTTTGCACCCGGCATCATCTCATCAGGCATGAACGACATGGATATCACCTTCACGAGAGACGGCAGCGAACTTTTTTTCTCACGATCGTCTCCCAACTGGACAACAGCTGTCCTTCACATGAAGCAAGAGGGGGATACTTGGATTGGACCGTCCCTGGCACCTTTCCCTAACGCGATGTCCTTTGTCTATCCTTTCGCCTGTCCCGCGGCTGACCAACTCTACATGGACAACAGAGAAGATGTTTTTCTGTCCCAGAAAAGCGGTGAGACCTGGTCGGCACCTGTACATTGGGAATCCGGCCGTCCTGAAGACGGGCGTGAGGGTTTTGTGAGCGTTGCGTCAAGCGGCAATCTCTATCTTTCTGCTGATTATGGGGATTCAGAAGGTAGCAGGGATATCTATGTTTCAGAATATCTAAAGGGCGTCTATACGGAACCCCAGGTTCTAGGTGCCGGCGTCAACACGGAATTTCATGAGTTCCACGCCTGTATTTCACCCGATGAACGATATATCCTCTTCGATTCACCCCGGCCGGGCGGCTACGGCAGAAATGATCTGTACATCAGCTTTAGAGACAAGGACGGCGCATGGCTTCCCGCAAAAAACTTGGGTGAAGCTATCAACACGGCCTCCAGCGACATGCGGCCCTATGTGACATCCGACGGGCGTTATCTTTTCTTCTGCAGTGACCGGAGTCTCGTTTTTCCTGAGAAGACGAATTTGTCGCTCTCCTATGATCAATTCATGGCAAGAATCACCGGACCCGGGAACGGCAGCCAGGACATCTATTGGGTTGATGCCCGCATTCTGGAGACATTCGCTCCCGAAAACTAGAGTCCACCGTCGACACGACCTGTTGCCATTTCTCGGCTTGAATCTTCACATGGTCGGGTAGCGGCGCGCTGCCGCCAACATGCTGGCCGCCCTCGACCAGCTCAGCGCGATGTTCGAATCACGATTCAAGGCAAAATGATTGGCAGGCACAAAATTCTTGACAAGTGCCTCCCAACGCGGCCGGCTGGCTTAAGGAGGAAGTGATTGGCCTGGGGAGGTATGGGAAGACGCTGACGGTATTGAGAGTGAGGGGGTGGCGACACTCGATCCAATATCCTAATCAAGCGACTGGGAGAAGGAGAATTCGGAAGATTCACCGACTCGTTCTGCGCATTCTACTGAGGCGGCTTAGTTAGGCCGAAGATTTCGTTCTCGTTAGCCCCCATATGTTCACTCAGCTTGCCGGTCGAGAGGAACGGCGGATTGGCCGGGGGCACGCTTCTCCCGGAGCACGCTCCCCGATACGACGAAGGGCGACCTGCCGGCGAACTTCACAGCCTTCGATACAGTCCAGATGGCGCGCTCTGGGCAAGCGACGGTGAGGCGTTACTCCGGCTGAATGATGACAGCGTCGTTGACGCGGTCTTGGGAGCACAACCCACCGAAACACGATTAACGGAGGTTTCGGCGACGGCCCGGGACAGCAATGGGAAGTACTACCTCGTTGACCGGAGGACAGCCTCGATTCACGTTTTCGATGCGGTGGGCGCGTTCGAACATCGTTGCGACCCAGCGCCACACTCTGAAAAGCGGCATCGAGAAGCGGGCCTCGCGAGGACCCGCTCCCGATGCCTTCTTTAGGCTTGCTACCGCGTTCAGACGAACACGAACTGTTCCACGATGTTGATGTTGTTGCCCTGGTCGTCTGTAAAGCCGACGGTCAGGTGCAACGTACGACCCCTCTTCACCGTTGCTCGGAACAAGAATCCCACCGATTCCGTCCGTGACTGGTTCGCTTCGAGGCGGTTCGAGCCCGTCACCGCAACGATCTCATCCGCCCCGATCTCCCGTCTCTCCTCCAACTCTCCGGTTGCCCGAAAGACCTCCAGCCGGAAGAAGTTGATGTTCGCACCGAGGCCGGCGCTTTCGGTCATCTGGAATTCGACGAAGAAGAGATTGCCTTGACCGCTTCCAACACCTCCGAATGAGAGAACCTCGACGGAAAGGTTGGCGCGGCTGGGTCTGGGCGGCGGGGGTGGCGGCGGGTTGGCGATCACGCTGCCGGGCGATGTGGGACTGTTGTCGTCACCGCATGCCGATAGAAACGCAGCGACAATCGCGAGTGTGAGTACGGCGGCCACGCGCACTCCCCCGAAGCCAACCAAGGAACGACGTTTTCGTTTGTAAGCCTTCATGGCCCACCTCCTTTCGATCGAGGTAAGAGCAAAGGTGGTGCCAGGCGTGTCCCGCTCGAGGCGCGTTATCGTAAGTGCGCGTCGTCTATGGATTTCAGTCTCGACGCCAAGAGGGTCAACTTCAAAAATAGAATTGAATAGGAGGTTGTTTTCACTCTCAATGGATAGTGGGTATTACTCTCCGCACGTACCGACGCCGTATAGGAATGTCATCGGGATTCCTCTTCCATTAGGCTTCATATTCACAGCTGCCAGGACGGAACGCTCATCCCGTCCGTAACAGCGTGACGCGATCGCGAACGGCCACCAAACCTCTCATGGTGTCGGTGGTATCTGTCTCCCGCAAGCGGACCCGCGATCGCGCTATCTCTTCGGCTAGCCTTCTATCTAATCCGTTGGAGCGCGTCGCGCTTGCAATCGGCGGACTGGAATAGGTAGCATTCGCCCCAGCTTTGGCTGGTATCTTACCCAAAACAAGGAGGAAGAACGTGAAGAGATTATTCTCTGTCATTGGTGTCGCTTTTTTGGTGACCGCGAGCCTTTCGCTGGCGCATCCTCACTTCAATAAGACCGTCACGTGCAAGCTTCCGGGCGGTGCCGATGCGACGATCAAGTACAACACGACGCCCGCCAACCTGGAGCACGCGGAGAATGCAGCCGTCGGGACGTTCATTACACCACGACGGCCTACGATTACGTTTTCGGCTGATACGATGTCGGGGAGCGAAACCATTCCTGCGGGCGAGTATACGATTGGCGTCATCAAGAACGGTCCCGACGATTGGACGATAGCGCTTCACAGAGGAGCGCTCGGGCGCGGTGTGGAACCGGACATGACTCAAGTCATCAAGCTCGATTCGATGTACTCGTCGAGCGCCGGTAATGCCGGGCATATGCTCATCGACATCACGCCGGGAACAGGAAAGTTCGAAGGAAAGGCTGTTCTCACCCTGCACTTCGGAACGATGTTTCTCGCCGGCGCTCTTTCGTAGCACCGACCGTGCCCGCTGCATTCGATATCAATCACCTTGGAGTGAGGAAAAGCAAATCAATGGGTATCTGAAGGTAGGGCGGGCGATTCTCCGAGAGCTAAAGAGGGGCCCTCCTCTGTGGGTGTTTTAGGGGCGGTTCCCTTGGAACGAGCAGTACGTGCCGTAGACGCAACGCCTGTCTTCCGGTGAGTCCGCCGGCACACCCCTCTGTACTACTGCCGCCCTGCTGGGGTCGGTGGTCGGCGTTATGAGCTCCAATTTCGCACCGGCACGGAAGTGCGTGCCGTCGTGCGCAATGGCCAGTCCCTTCACGCGCGGTTTCCGGACCGAAAGCGGTGTCGAGTTCGAGCTCAACTGAAATGTCGGGCTCGAATCAAGCGTGTCTAGTCGGCACCAATGGTGTCAATTTACATACAATTCGGCAAGATACTTGCCGAATTACGTCAAAATGACGATAATCACATTATGTACGAGCGGACGACCAACCTAAGCCGGTTACTCCGCAATCGGTCCATCTTCCTGTTTGGGCCACGACAGACGGGCAAGAGCACACTGCTCCACCATCGGTTTCCGGACGCGGCGTTCTATGACCTGCTTGAAGCGGATACGTTCCGCGAGCTGAGCGCACGGCCTGAGTACATGCGCCAAACGCTCCCTTCAGGGACGAAACTCGTGGTCGTCGACGAGGTCCAGAAACTGCCCGCTCTCCTGGACGAAGTCCACCTGATGATCGAGCGCAACAAAGAGCTGCGATTCGTCCTCACCGGGAGCAGCGCTCGCAAGCTGAAACGTGGCGGTGCGAATCTCCTCGCCGGCCGAGCCTGGGTAACTCGTCTTCATCCGCTGGTGTTCGCGGAAACCGGGCCGGGCCGGCTTCTCGATCGACTGAACCGGGGTAGCCTCCCGGCAATCCTGGACTCCGAGTTTCCGCACGAGGATCTCAAGGCGTACGTGGGAACGTACCTTCAGGAAGAGATTCGGGCCGAGGGCCTGACCCGCTCCGTGGAGAATTTCTCGCGGTTCCTCGCCGTTGCCGGAGCCTGCAACGGCGAGCAAGTCAACTACGCCAAGGTCGGAAGCGATGCCGGTGTACCCGCCCGCACCGTGCGGGAGTACTTCCAGATCCTCGAGGACACCCTGATCGGATACCAGTTGCCGACGTATCGCAAGACCGTGAAGCGAAAACCCGTAGCAACCCCCAAGTTCTATTTCTTCGACGTCGGGGTTGCCAATACGCTGTTGAAGCGATCCGACGTGCTACCGGGGTCGGAGACGTTCGGAAGGGCGCTCGAGCACCTTGTCTTTCTCGAGTTGCGAGCGTGGATCGACTACTTTCGAATCGACCTTCCTCTTGTCTATTGGCGCACCCGCTCTCGCATCGAAGTCGACTTTGTGCTCGGAGATCGCGTCGCCATAGAGGTCAAGGCAAAGCCACGGGTTACCCGTCGGGATCTGACCGGTTTGCTCGCACTGGCAGAGGAACTTCCACTGGAGCGGAAGATCGTTGTCTGCACGGAGTCCCGGCGTCGTCGCGATGGGAGTATCGATATACTCCCGGTCGAGGAGTTCCTGAGCGACCTCTGGTCCGGGCGGTTCCATAGACAGGTTGACTAGCCATCAGGGAGACGCCACCGACTCGGGGTCTCCCTTGCTTTTGTGAGCCCCTTCACCTATTCTGCTCAACCGGTTGGATGAGCATTTCCAGTCGCTCCCACTGCATATGAAGTCACCACCAAATATCCGGTTCCGCAATCAGATTCGAATTTCCCTTGATCCACTTGCCACCACCCAAGGAGGAAACATGAAAGCATCCCGTATCTTCTTCAGTATCCTCGGTTTGAGCTTGGCGCTTGCCCTTTTCTCGGCGCCAGTCATCGCCGAGGAGACGGCGGAAGCAGCCGCTTTGAAGTCACTCGAGTGGCGTTCCATCGGTCCCGCCAACATGGGCGGACGCGTCTCCGACATCGTCGGCATCCCGGGCGACTCAACGACCTTTTTCTTCGCCGGTGCCGACGGCGGCCTGTGGAAGACCACGAACAGCGGGACCACCTTCGAACCCCTGTTCGAAGACCAGCCGGTCTACTCCGTGGGGGCCGTGACATTGGCGCCATCGGACCACCACATCATTTGGCTCGGGAGCGGCGAGGGGGATCCTCGCAACAGCGTATCCTACGGCAACGGTGTTTATCGTTCCATGGACGGGGGCAAGAACTGGAAACATCTGGGACTGGATGACAGCGAGCGCATCAAGCGCATCGTGGTCCATCCCAAGAATCCCGACGTCGCCTTGGTGTGTGCGATGGGACACGAATGGGGCCCCAACGAGGAGCGTGGTGTCTTCAAAACCGCCGACGGCGGCAAGACCTGGGAAAAGGTCCTCTACATTGATGAAGACACAGGATGCTCGGACATCGCCATGGACGAGACCAATCCCCGCTACCTCTACACCGGTATGTGGACCTTCCGCCGCCAGCCCTGGCGCTTCGACGGTGGCGGAGAAGAGACCGCGCTCTATAAGTCAACCGACGGAGGTGATACCTGGACCAAAAAGACCAAAGGACTCCCCAAGGGACCCATGGCTCGCATCGGTGTGTCCGTTGCTCAGAGCCAGCCCAACACCGTCTACATGATCACAGAAGCCAAAGACGAGGGGATTCTCTATCGTTCCGATGATTGGGGTGAGTCGTGGAAGGTTGTCCACAAGGACGCCAACATCAACTTCCGACCCTTCTACTACAGCGACATCCGCGTCGATCCGAATAATCCCGAAGTGGTCTACTCGCTCTCTGGCGGTCTCTTCAAATCCACCGATGGAGGGAAGAACTTCGAGCGCATCGGTCGAGACGTTCATGGTGATCATCAGGCCTTGTGGATCAATCCCAAAAACTCCAACCATGTCTTGAACGGAAGCGACGGCGGGTATCAGGTCTCCTTCGATGGAGGTCAGACGTGGGACATCATCAATAATGTCGTCCTATCGCAGTTTTATCAAATCCACTTGGATGATAGGGACCCCTACTACGTGTGCGGCGGCCTCCAAGACAACGGCACCTGGTGCGGCCCGAGCCGAACCAATCACGCGGCCGGAATCCTCAAGGATGATTGGTATCTCGTCTCCTGGGGCGACGGTTTCTATGGCGTCCCGATTCCCGGGGAGCCTCATCTGATCTACTCCAACTCTCAAGGTGGGCCTATCTACTTCACGGATACCCGCTCCGGGAACTCGCGGCAGATCCACCCTTATCCCAGAAAAGCTGGGTCGGCCGGCGATGCCATAGTCGATCACAAGTACCGTTTCAACTGGGACGCTCCCATCCACATCTCCCCTCACGATCCCAAGACCGTCTACTACGGCGGGAACGTGTTGTTCAAGAGTACGAACTACGGCCACTCCTGGGAAGAGATCAGTCCCGACCTCACGACCAACGATACGGAAAAACAGCAGTCATCAGGAGGCCCTGTCTACACGGACAATACGGCCGCGGAGTTTCACTGCACGATCTTGACCATCGCCGAGTCGCCGGTTGAGGCAGGTGTCATTTGGGTGGGCACCGATGACGGCAACGTCCAAGTTACACGCGACGGAGGAAAAACCTGGACGAACGTCAAGGACAACATGAAAGGATTGCCTGCGTTCACCTGGGTGGCGAAGTTCGAGGCCTCCATCTATGGGGGCGGAACCGCCTACGTTGCCGTGGACAACCACCGCCTCAACGATTTCAAACCCTACGCCTTCAAGACGACGGATTACGGCGCGACATGGACCGCCCTTGCCGGCGGGCTCCCCCAAGACGACTACGTGAAAGTCATTCGCGAAGACCCCAAGAATCCCCAACTCCTTTACGTCGGCATGGACAGAGGGCTCTTCGCCTCTTGGGACGGGGGCGTGCGTTGGGTCTCTATCCGCAACAACCTGCCGCCCGTATCGGTCCGAGACATCAGGGTTCATCCTCGGGAGAACGATCTCATCATCGGAACGCACGGCCGGGGCGCCTGGATCCTCGACGACATCACGCCGCTTCAAAAGCTCGGCGATGCGATGCAGGCCGATTCGTACCTTTTCGACGTGCGGCCGGCGACTCGTTGGCAGATCTGGCGTCGCGGCTCGAACTTGGGCACCAGAACCTATGCAGCCACAAATCCGGAAGCCGGGGCCTACATCAACTACTACCTCAAGGAAGCGCCGGAAAAGCCGTTGAAGATCACCGTTACGGATGCAAGCGGACAAAAGGTCGTCGACATCACCGAAAAGGAGCCCAAGGCCGGAATCAACCGAGCCGTCTGGAATCTAAGCCATGAAGGACCCGCTCCGCTCCGCAGCCAACAAGGCGGTGCCGGTGGATTCATGGCCCGCTTTCTCGGGCGGATGGGGCCACCTGCCGTTCCCGGTGATTACACCGTTTCCATGAAGGTTGGCGAGCAAGAACACTCCGCCAAAGTCCTGGTCAAGGGAGATCCGCGCATCGAGATGTCGCAAGCGGACTATCAAGAGCAATACGAGACGGCGAAGACACTCCGCGACCTTACCTCGAAGGTCAACGGCGCCATCGACACCACCTTCAATATCAACAAGCAGCTTACCGGCCTCAAGGGTCAGATGAAGTTCGCCGGGAAAGAGGAGAACACTCAGCAAATCACGGAGGCGATCGACAAAGCCCTTGCCGAGCTCAAAGAGCTCGATAACCGACTACAGCGGCCCGTTCGCGGACTCAACTACCGGCAGTATCCTCGAATGCAGGATGAGGTTCGCGGGTTGATGTCCTCCATGATGGGCTCGACAACCCCACCCACTGAAGCTCAGTTGACCGTCCTCAAGGAGCTCGAGCACGATGCAGGGATACTCTTAGCGGACGTAGACAAGTTCGTCCAAACGACGATCCAAGATCTGAATCAGATGCTCGGTGCCTTCCCGAGAATCATGGTCATGAGCACTCCAACCACGGAGTAGGGTGATTCATGGCAGCCCGCAAGCACATTGCGGGCTGCCTTTTTCCTTTTCTGGGGCCCTGGGTCGGCGATCGCGCAGCACATGGAGTGATACAGGTCGCTTCCCCACTTCCAGCATCATGTATCTATGGCAACCATCCTCACGTTGCGACATGATTTCGAACAACCCACAAGACCCGTGGCCGCGTCCATCGCCCTTCCGCACACGATAGAAAGTCTTGCTTTGTAGCTCGGGCCTTCGGATACTGGAAACTGATATGAGCTCGAAACAATTATTGGGTCTCCTCGTACCGGCAATGATCCTGCTCTCGGGATGCAACGGAGCCGACGTACCGATGGCGGCATCCGTCGTCACCACAACAACAACGGCGCCACCGAGCCCGACGGCCACTGCCGACTATCGCGTCACTTTCGAATCGAGCTGGAGCCGTGAGACTCACTCCGACATGTTTCCAGCCGATCCGCATTTCTCGGGTCTCATCGGAGCCACCCATCAGCAAGAGGTTCGCTTTTGGCAAGAGGGTTCCCTCGCCTCGGTCGGCATAGAGTCCATGGCCGAGCGAGGCAGCAAGACACCGCTGGATCGAGAAATCGAACGGGCGATTTCGGACGGTAGGGCAGAGACCCTTTTGTCGAGCGGCGGTATCGACCGTTCCCCTGGCTCCGTGTCACTCGACTTCAGTATCAGCGTGCAGCATCCCTTCGTGACGGTGGTCTCGATGGTAGCTCCCAGTCCGGATTGGTTCGTGGGGGTGTCCGCCCTCAGCTTGCTTCAAAACGGTGACTGGGCCAACGAGATCGTCGTCGAGCTTCATCCGTACGACGCTGGAACAGATAGCGGAACGAGCTATGCGTCGCGTGATAAGGACACAATGCCCCCCATTCCGATCTCCCGTATCGACGGTCCGCCCCTTCAGGTTGGAGGGACCGTACCGCCAGTAGGAACGTTCACCTTCCAGCGTCAATAGCAGCCCCTCAAACACCTGGATTCGTCATCGCAGGCATGCTTCGCCCAACCTCCATCGAGCCCTACAAGAACGGGAGCGGATACCAGATTCCGGGCGAGTTCGTCGTGGTCAGTGGCCGGAAAGAAACAGTAAATCCTCGAACAGCACGGCTACAAAATGTGAATTCAATCGCTTTGGTGCAGCTCTGCTCCTAAACGCCTTGGGATCTCAACCATGACGAGATCGCGTCGAGGAATCCCGGCACAAATTCGAACGACGAAGTCCCCTCCTCGAGGAAGAGATGATTGGCTTTGGGCAAGACCTTCGTCGTAAAGCTATCATTTCCCGCCTCGAGAAGGGCTTTCTTCATCAAGCCAAGGTTTACCTCAACATCAATAAACTCGTCTTTGTCACCGAAGAGCAGCAAAGCGGGGCAGTCTAGATTTTTCAAGTAGGGTAGCGGAGTGTAATCGAGGATCTCCCGATAGTTCGGTGTGCCTGCAAGGCTCAAAATGGCGCCCATAAAGGTCGATAGAAAGTATTCATCAAAGGTCGTGCTCGATGGACCTTCATTGAGTTTTTCAAAATCGTACTTGGCTAGGGCCCTTGCTTCCGCTTCTATTTCTTGACAGCCAGTTCCCATTCGCGCCGCGTCATTAATGCGGCGTTGAAGCTCAAGGATCTGTTCGATCTCCTCGTTGCTCTTGCCGGCGGTCCGGCCGAGATATCGGTGATATTCGAACAGAAGCTCATCCCCCGTCACCCCGTGCCCCGACAATATGGCGACGAAGGCGATCCCGTCACGATGGGACGCTGTTTGCACTGCGAGAGAAGAGCCTTGACTGATCCCCAGGAGTCCGACACGCTCAGCATCAATGTCCTCGCGAGCCATGAGCGAGTCTACGAGGGCCGAGACGAAACTCTCGTAGTCGCTCATGGAGTATTCCATGACGTTTTTTCCGGTCGAATCTCCAACGCCAGGGTCGTCGTAGCGCAACACCGCTAAACCGTGGAGCGAGAGATGTTCGGAAATCATCTTCATCGGCTTGAAGGCGCCGTAGCTGCCGTCTCGGTCGTGCGGACCTCCGCCAGAGAGCAAGACGACAGCGGGATGGAGTCCTTTCGTGGCGGGAAGACTCAACGTTCCCGCTAGGACAACTTCTCCGGCCGCGACACGTACTTCAGTTTCCTGATACTTCATTTTTGACAATTCATCAACGCCTTTGGAATCAGATTGACCTTTGCCGCACGAGAGAGCGGATCTCATGAACGCAGTGGGGGCCCAAGGCGTTCGGAAATTGTGGAAAACTCCCCGTTTCTTCTTGCTTCCCCACCCCCACACTACCTTCGATAAGTAAACGAGACAAGAGCGTGTTTTCGCTCGCCGAACCCTCGCCTCGGCTTCGAGGACCCAGTGCGTTCGCCACCTCGAATTGTCCGCCGACCAGAAAGTTCCAAGGCGTCTTCTCTTTGAGCACGACTTCGTAGTCCACATCTCCGAAAGGAGGAATGAAGATACTGCCTATGTGCTCCTCGTCAGCCCGCTGGTACATCGCTCCGCCCCAAAGAGCGCCGCGGTCGAAAACGATGCCGGCTTTCGGCGTCAGTAACAAAACACTGACCGATGAACGGTCCCCCTTGAGGTCGGTCGCCATGAAGTGTGTCGTCAAGGAGGTAAAAAAGCGTTTCACTCCCACGGCTGCCGTGAATCCACCACCATAGACCAGGCCGTCGTAGTCGACTGTAAGCTGTCCGAGAAGCTGGCCCAAGTCCACTTTCGTTTCGCCACTGACATCCCCAATAATCCCAAAGACGTTGAGGAAAGGGAGGACCCAAAGGTCGGCCTTCAGATTGATCTCATGGATATGGTTTGTGACCTGGACATCCGAAAGTAGATCCGGCGGTATCGGAATGGGACCCACGTCGAGACTCACCAATCCGTAATCTTGCTGCTGATAGTAATAGGTCACTCCGATCCCCAGCGGAAGCGGCAGCTTTTGTTCTCCAGCCCATGAGCGTCCAAGAGGAAACACAGACGATTGTTCCTCGGCCTCGACTGCCGAGGCCGTGCAGCAACAAACAGCACAGAAACTAGTAAAATGAGTAGTCCTCGTTGCATATTCTCCTCCGCTCGTTCTGGAGCTGAATCAGGACACGAGAAGAGACGTCGGGTGAATATCCCGCCGCTCTCATGTGGTGGAGCCACGGAGGTTACAATGACACCAACATTTGCGTCAAACGGGCAAGACCATGATCCAATGTCAGCCATCGAGTCTCCAATAATATGCGGATGATGCTTCGCGACCGTACCCTTTCCGCGCTGGCTCGACTCGCCTCTTTCAGCAATGGCAAAGCCGCCTATCTCGTCGCCGCGATGCTCACCCTGCTTTCCCTCCTTCTGTTGCCACGGATGGAAATTCACACGACCCGGCAAGGAATGGTTCGCGAAGACTTACCGGTGCAAGCGGATTTCTTGGCCTACATGAGAGAGTTCGGTTCCCCGACTCAACTCGTAGCGGTTCTAGAGGGTGAGACCGAAGAAATCAAGAAAGCAGCGGACGCCGTCGCCGAACGACTTTCTCAGGAAACCGATTGGGTGCGGAATGTATTCTATCGCGTCGACATAGACACGTTTCGACGGTCGGCCCTGTTCTATCTTCCCCTCGAGGACTTGGCGGCCATCCGACGACTTCCTGGCTGAGGACCCCGCGCGTAACCGTGCTCTTTTCGTCGACCGTGACCTACCCGCCCTGCTCGGTTTGGCGGACCGGTCAGCCTCGGGAGCGTCAGAGGATGTGTTGACTCACCCCATCCTTGGCCTCGCCTCACCGCCCTCGACGACCTGGGCGAAAACCCTAGTGACGAACGAAGAGGATGTCGAGTTGGGCCTCGACCTGGCGATTGAAGAATTGGCAAGGGGAATGCTCGGCGCCGAGACCTGGGTCGATCCGGACGGCTACCTGCTGTCCACCGATCACCGGTTGGCGTTCTTGTTCATCCAACAAACCGAGAGCACCGACTCCGCCTCTTTCATCGTTCCGTTCATGGCTGACGTTCGCAACAAAGTAGCCGTCACTCTCGCCGACTACCCGGGTGTCACCGTCGGATTCACCGGATGGCCGGCGGCCATCGAGGAAGACTACATGCTTCTGATGAACGACCTTCCCCGCGTATCGCTCCTGGCCACGTGCTCGTCTTGGCTATCTTCCTGGCCGCTTTCCGTTCACTCTACCGCACGCTGTTGGTCTTCGTGCCGCTTGGATGCGGGGTCATATGGACACTGGGACTGACCGTTGTGGTCCTGGGACACCTCAACTACTTGTCGTCGGTCTTCGTGGGAATTCTTTTTGGTCTGGGAATCGATTTCGGCATCTACTTCATTCGACGCTTCGATGAAGAGCGCATGGGCGGTTTGGCTCCAGCGGAAGCCGTCCACCGAACCTTGACCACCGTCGGGCAAGGAATCGTCACGGGCGGGCTCACCGCGGTGGTTTCCTTCCTGGCCCTTGGAGTAACCGATCAACCGGCGTTCGCCGAACTGGGGATTGTCGCCGGCATGGGTGTCGGCATGGTGCTCGTGGCGACGCTCTTTCTCCTTCCCCCGTTGCTGGTCCGGTTCCCTCCCCGTTTGAAGGGCGTGCGTTCCGAAATAAGCTCGTCGCTTTTGGAAGGGTCGGCCCGGCTCGTGCTCCGCCGGCCGGGGATCGTTACCGGTCTCTTCTCGGCCGTTGGTTCTCGGATTGGCTTTTCACCTACCTCGGATCGATTTCGACTTCAACCTGAACAACCTACTTCCTGCGGAAAGCGAAACGCTTCGGGTTCTGCGCGACATGGAGAAGCGTTCTCCTTACACCGATCAGTTCATCGCCATCATCGCCGATGATTTGGAAGAAGCGCGTCGCGTCCACACCGCCGTCGAAGCGATGCCAACCGTGCGTCGGGTGGAATCCCTGGCCTCCGTGATTCCCCCTGACGTGTCGGCGAAAAAGCGTCTTCTGCAAGAAATTTCGCTTTTGCTCCCCAGCCGTCCCGGAAAGCGTGTCGCCCGCCGTCAATCCGGCTCTGCTCCGATCGCGAGCTCGAACCGCTCATCGCTCGGTTGGAAGAAGCTCAAGAGGACGCGTTCTCCGCCGGTCGGATCGAGGCGGTAAAGGTTGCAGATAGCACTGCTGATACCTCTTCTGTCCGTCGATGAGTCGCTTCGAGAGCCTGAAGCTGCGTCACGACAAACAGCTTTTGAAGGAGCGCTCTTTGACAGTCGCAGATCGTCTCGTCCAGCAGTTCGAGAGCATTGCTCGAGGCCGAGCCTCTCACGATGGATAACCTCGATCCCGTAATCGGCGAGCGCTTCGTCGGCCGGAACGAGAAGATGGCCGTCCTGGCCTTTCCCACCGAGCCCATTTGGAATCCCGACTTTTTGGATCGTTTCGTTACGGAGGTTCGTGGGGCGGCCGAATCGGTTCTGGACTCGAACGAGGAAGTGCCGGCAACGAGTGACCGGATTTGCAGTCGTCTATCAAGTGACGGGCCCCTCCATCCGCCGCGGATTCAATCGACGCAACGTGGGGAGCCGGCATCGTTGTCGCGATCATGCTCCTGATCGATCTGACGACGAATCAGGGCGGCGCTCATGGCGTTGACTCCCCTGTTGGTCACGGTCATCGTGCTTCTTGGTGGTATGGCCTGGATCGGAATCGACCTCACCATGGCCACACAGGTCGCATTTCCGATTCTTTTTGGACTCGGTGTCGCCTACGGCGTGCACATGGTTCACCGTCTGAGCGAGAATCGCGATGCGGGGGCCAGCCGGGCCGTGGGCACCACCGGGAAAGCCGTCGGCCTTGCAGCGGCCACGACCATGGCGGGATTCGGGGCGATGATGATCGCGAAGCACAGCGCCCTCGTTGGTTTCGGAACCGTCCTCGCATCGGGATTTTCATTTCCGCCGTTCACCGCTCTTTTTCTTCATTCCTGCACTGGCCACTCTCTTTCCTCTCCACACGAGAACGGACTCGAGCCGGGAGTAGACCCTCGACGGATTGCCTCCGACCTTGGTTTTGTTATCGTCTAGAGACTGAAAAACTGCCGATGGATGTCCAACTTACGATGAGATCTCTCTTGCTGCTTTGCTGGGTTCTGCCCGCCACCGGGCTATGGGCCACTGGCCAACGCGATTTGGTGGTCGTCCGACCGGGTGGTCCAACACCGTCCGAAGAGGCAACGAGCCAGGTCTCCCGATTGATCGTAGAGATCGCCCGACGGGCCGGTTGGGACCCGGACTCGGTCCACGCGAGCTACTTCAACCGGGCCGACGACGCCCTGGTTCATATCATGACCACACACCCCGGTTTTCTTGCTGGCTTCGCCGGGTTTTTTCCTCGAGCAAAAGACGGCGCTCCGCTTGAGGCCGATCAATCAAATCCTCATCAACGGCCGGGACACACATCGGTACTACATCATGGTTCGTAAGGGCACTCTGAGCGACTTGGACGAACTGCGGGGAAAAACCCTCGCCGGTGCTGTGCTCGCCGAGCCCGAATTCGTGGAGACTGTCGTTCTCGAGGGACGCTTCGATTTCGGCGCCGACCTGACCGCCGAGTTCAGACGGGCCCTCTCCGCCCTGCGCAATCTGCGTCAGGGCGAGCTGGCGGCGGTCATTCTGGACGAAATGGAGTACGCGGGTCTCACTCACCTACCTTTCGCCGATGAGCTGACCACATTGTTCACGTCCGCGCCCTTTCCAAACACAGGGATTTTCGAACTGGCCGATGTCGCCGTCGCCACAGACCGAGAGGCCCTCGTCGAAGCGACAGAGGATTTTTGTTCGATAGGAGAGGGCGCCGCGATCTGCGAGACCTACGGCATCACCGGATTCAAACGCGTGCGTCCGCAATTGTTCGACGATCTGATCCACAAGTTCGACGGTCGGTCCGGTTCTCGATGAGACTCACCATCCGTTCAACGAGCCGTCGCCGGTCTCGTCGTCGCGCTACTCGCAGGTGGCTGTTCGGTCCATTTTCAACCCGGTCCTGCCTATCCAGAGATGGAATCCACCGATCTCCCCGACGATCCTCTTGCCCTGCTTTCGATAGCGCATGCGGCCTACAATCCTTTTGGACCGGCATCGTCGGTACGTCTTTCGCTCGCCGCCTCGGAAAAGGTCTTGTCCAGCCATCCTCAGAACGAACTGGCGTGCTTCTACTACGGTCGGGCAGTGACCTGGCTGCTAGAGCTCGGTGGGGATCTCTCCGCCGAGGAATCCAAACAATTGGCGGGACAAGGTTTCGAGCAGCTTCGTGCCGCCACCGAGCGCAACTCGGATCGGGTAGACTACGTTTTCGTGACCGGTGCTCTTCTCGGTAACTATGTGCGGCTCAGCCCCGTCCAGGGAGTGGCTCAAGTGCGTCGTATCCACGATTACTTCGAGCGGGCCGTGAGCCTCGATCCCAATTACGATAGCGGAGCTCCCCTGCGCGCGCTGGGCACATTGCTGGTCAAGGCTCCCCCGTGGCCGGCCGGAGTGGGTGATCCAGACCAAGGCATCGAGATTCTGGAACAGGCCGCGGAACTGTTCCCGGGACATCCGGCCAATCAATTCTATCTGGCCGAGGCGCTGGCTACCGAGGGCCGAAAGAAAGAGGCCGCGGAAGCATACCAACGCGTGATCGAACAATGTACCGAGCCCCGGTGGGGAGCGGTTTGCGACTGCTACGAACCGCAGGCGCGAGCCTCGCTGAAGTCGATTCCGTAATCCCGAAAGAGCAGGCTACGTGGGCAACTTGCCTAGCCTTCTCGAGAACGGCTCACCTGTTCACGAAGCGTCTGGAGTAAAGCTCCAGGCTCCTTCCCCACCACCAACAAGATGTAGCGACCTTCTGTGGTGGCCAGAAGTTGTGAACCCTCACGGTCGACGGCCGAGAACTCGCCCTCCTTGGTCACCACGTCTTGATATCCCTCTTCAGAAGAGAGCTGCTCCCAGGCTTTGCCGATCCACTCTTTGGCCTCGTCTTCGCTGCCGTACTCGAAAAGGAACACGTTGTCGTCGCCGAGCTCTGCCGTCACACCTTCTCGCACTCCGAAGATGTTGCCTTTGGCAAACTCATGGGCGTTGAATAGAGCCTGGCCACCCTTCATGTACTTAACGGACGAAGGATTCAAGCCTTCCTCAGGCAGCAAGGTCAAAAGCGAGGGTTTGCTCGAGCTCCCTGTCACCTTGTCCGCCACACACTGGCCGAGGGCTTCCAATCCTTCGCGCGTCTCCTTTTCGGTATCGAAACCGACGACCGTGATGAGAACATTGCCCTTCCACACGTTCAGGTAGTAGTCCTGAAGCGTGGCTTCATCGCCCATCGCGAGCGATTCTCCGGCCGTTCCTTTCTTGAAGGTGTAAATACCGTAGGCGGAGGACGGATCGCTCATTTCGTAGATTTCCAGATTGAGGGAGCGATCTTGATCGTCGATGTAGGACTGGACGACGGCTTGGGTGAATCCGTATTCGTGGTAAATCTCGGCCCCACCGTTGATGAGGAGGAAGAGATCATCCCCCTCCACATGTTGTGGCTCATCCTCCGGTTTCCAAGAACCGGCATCGCCTGCTTGCGGCAAGAGGCTCAAGAAAGGATGCGGCTCTTCCACCTCGGGGGTGGAGCAGCCGACGAGCCCCAGGGCAATCACCACAAAAAGAGCAAACCGACCCGTTCGACTCATGCTTTGGTCTCTTTCACTTCGACCTTGCCGAGATCCATCTCACCGATGCCATGCTCGAAGGCCTTGTTGATCATGATGATGTCCTTGGCTTTGAGGTCCCACAACGTGCAGCAGTAGGAGTCGATGGCGACCCGATCGGTGCCGGCAACGATTTTCTTGGGCTTATGGATCTCTCCGGGGCCGAAGGGGCCGTTGGTAATGATGAACTCCGTGGCATCGACGACGCACAGGTCGGGCGCGATCACCGTGTTCAAATCGGCGATGCACTGATCCAGGTGCGTGATGCTGTCGATATTGGTCTGCCAGTCTTCCTTGTGGAAGGTCCTGTTGGACTTCGGTGAGTTCAGACCCATGAGGTTTTTCATGGTGCCCGTGAACTTGTTCCCCGCATGGTCTTTGGTGATCGGTATATCGATGAGAACGTCGTACTTCGATAGCTCGCTCATGACCTGAGCTTCTTTTAGGGCTTTACCCATGGGAACCGGTACCGTTGTGAAGAGAGATTCATCCCCTCGGTCGACCACGGTCAGCTTGGCTCCACCTTCCTCGACGACTTTCGTCAAGCCGGTAGCTTTCCAGTTCTGCTCGGGTAGCAAGCTGATGCAGGCCACTTCCGCAGCTCCCGCCTCCTTGCACATCTTGATCACGGCCGCGACGAGCGGGGGTTTGGTGTAAGCGCCGGGATTGTTGCGCTGCGGATTCGCCAGAATGGCCACCTTTTTGCCTTTGGAAACGAAATGCCCCATTCCGCCGAGCTCTTCCACGGCTTTTATCGTGTTGTTGAAATAGTCATCGCCCTCAACGACGGAAATCGCGTTCTCCCCCTGTGCCGCGGCGGTCGAGGACAAGAGACTCGGTGCGATGATGGTCGAGGCCCCAATGGCCGCACTTTGCTTCATGAACGAACGACGGCTGATCTTTTTCGGCATGGCGTGTCTCCTTTCCTATGCCTTAGGGTCCGCGCAACAATAGGCTCGCATTTTGGGGCGTCGAGGCGCCCGTCTGGCAAGGCGCGAGAAGTGAATAATATCTTGATATATGACCGACGAGCAACGCAGCCAGACGGGATGGATCGGCGCCCCAAAATGTGAAGTTATTGTTGCGCGGGCCCTTAGATCTGTCTTTTTCTGCTGGCCTTGGAGTCCGAACGAACGGAGGATACCATAGAGTACCTTGCCTCTCCACGAGCGGATGCTTCCTCACTCGGGCCAATAGGTTTCAGCTGAAACCTGTTGCAGGACTTCGAGCGACGATCCATGATGTTCGCGGGAGGAGCAACTGATGCGGACCCATGGACTCGTCCTGGCCTTGCTATTACTGTTTTCCGCCGAGAACCCAGCCTTAGGCGAAGCCAAGCTACCCTACGACGCTGTTTTGTCTGAGAAAAACCTGATGATTCCCATGCGGGACGGCGTTAGCCTGGCTGCGGATATCTACCGGCCCGCCAAAGAGGGGAAGCTCGTCGAGGAAAAGCTCCCCCTACTCTTGCACCGAACGCCCTACGACAAAAACGGATCGTCCCGTGTGAAGTCGGCCGAGTTCTTCGCCCAGAACGGCTATGTCGTCGTCGTGCAAGATCTGAGAGGTTGCTATGCCTCGGAAGGCGATTTCACCAAATACATCGGTGAAGGCCGAGACGGCTACGACACGATCGAGTTTCTCGCCCGGCTACCTTATGTCGATGGTAACGTCGGCATGTGGGGCACTTCCTATGCGGCTCATGTTCAGGCCAATGCAGCCAAACTGAGACCGCCTCACCTCAGGACCATCACGGTCAACATGGGCGGACTCTATAGCGGTTGGGATCACAAGATCCGGAACCATGGTGCTTTCGAGCTGCAACAGGTGACATGGGCGTTCCGGCAGCTCGCCACAGAGACCGAGGACCCCTTGGTCCGCGAGATGCTCCAACAAGAAGACATACGCGACTGGCTCACGGCCCTACCCTTTCGCAAGGGCCTCAACCCTCTCTCCGTGGCCCCTAACTTCGAGGATTACATCCTGACGATGATGACGCATGGCGACTACGACGAGTACTGGAAACAGCTCGATATCAATTGGGCCGAATACTATGACCAGACGGCGGACATCCCCACCCTTCTCATTTCAGGCTGGTACGACTCCTACTGTGGTGGAACGACGAAGAACTTCTTAGGCTTGAAAAAGCACCTGACCGCACCCGTTCACCTTCTGATGGGTCCCTGGACTCACAGCGGGAACACGCGATCCTACGCCGGCGACGTGGAGTTTGGTCCCGATGCCGCCATCGTCGATTTTCATCGAGAGTTTCATCTACGTTGGATGGACCGATTCCTGAAAGGCAAAGAAACGGACTCACGAGACGAGCTGCCGGTTCGCGTGTTCGTCATGGGAACGGGCGACGGCCACAAAGACACCAACGGGCGGATGGTTCATGGTGGCTATTGGAGGAGCGAGACAACATGGCCCATCCCGGGTACGGCACTCACACCGTTTTATTTTCATCCCGATGGAGCCTTACGTCCCGAGCCGCCCTCGGAAGAGATTCCTCCGACCACATACACCTACGATCCTACGGACCCCGTGCCGACGATCGGTGGCGCTTTTTCGAGTACGAGTCCCGTCTTCGAGCCCGGCGCGTACCATCAAGCGGAACGAGAAGACCTCTACGGCTCCGTTCCACCTTACCTGCCCTTGAAAGCACGACGTGATGTTGTAGTTTTCCAGACCGACCCCTTGGAAGAGCCTGTGGAGGTCGTGGGGCCCATCGAGATCGAGATCTATGTCTCATCTACGGCGGTGGACACGGACTTCACCGCTAAGCTCGTGGATGTCTACCCGCCCAGTTCGGATTTCCCTTCCGGATTCGAGATGAACCTCACCGATGGCATTTTGCGGGCTCGCTACCGCAACTCCCCGAGCACGCAGGAGCTCTTGCAACCGGGGAAGATTTATAAACTCGTCATCGAGCCCTTCCCGACGGCAAACGTCTTCAAAAAAGGCCATCGTATCCGCGTCGACATCTCGAGCAGCAATTTTCCTCGATTCGACGTCAATCCCAACACAGGTGAGCCTCTCGGACGACAACGGAGCATGGCCACCGCCGACAACTTCATCTATCACGATACCTCGCACCTTTCTCGTGTGGTTCTGCCCCTCGTCCCCAAGCAATGAAGACATTCGACAGACTCGATTCGGGAATGCTATCGTTTCTGCTCGTTTCTTGGTGTAAGTCCATTCTTCCATGAACTCGTTCAAAAAGAGGTAAGTCACATGTCAAAATGGGAGCCCCTTTCTCGACGGTCATTTCTTCAGATCTCTGGAATCCTTGGTGGCACCTTGTCGAGCAGAATGCTCCATGGAGAGTCCGGTCGGGTCGGCAAGCCGGCAATGCCGGACGACGAGCCCCTCGATGTCACGCGCCGATTGGCCGAATACGTCGTGGAATCCAAGTGGGTGGACGTTCCCGAGCCCGCCCGCAAAGAGGCCGTTCGCTCGTTCTTCAACTGGGTAGGCTGCGCGGTCGGGGGCGCTCCACACGTGACCGTCGATCGTGCGCTCGCTGCGCTGGCGCCGTTTTCGGGCAAGCCCGAAGCGACGGTGTTGGGCCGCAAAGAGCGTCTCGACATCCTGCACGCTGCACTGATGAACGGTATCAGCTCTCACGTTCTCGACTATGACGACACACACCTCGAGACCATCATTCATCCTGCCGGCCCCGTGGCTTCGGCCATCTTGGCGCTGGCGGAAAAGCAAAAAACCAGCGGTGCCGAGCTTTTGCATGCCTTCATCCTCGGCGTGGAGACCGAATGCCGCATCGGTAAAGCCGTCTACCCCTGGCACTACGAAAGGGGCTATCACATCACTGGAACGGCGGGGATCTTCGGCGCCGCGGCGGCATCGGGGAAAATGCTGCGGCTCAACGAGCAACAAATGGTCTGGGCTCTCGGCATATCTGCGACTCAGTCCTCGGGCCTGAAAGAGATGTTTGGAACCATGTGCAAACCGTTCCACCCCGGCCGGGCCGCCCAAGATGGGATGACAGCCGCACTTCTCGCCGCCCAAGACTTCACGAGCTCCGACCGTGGCATCGAGTCGGATCGGGGTTTCGCGTTCGTGATGTCGGGTGAGCGTGACTTTTCGGCCATCACCGACGGCCTCGGGGAGACCTTTGAGGTCACCAGGAACACTTACAAACCTTTTGCCTGTGGCATCGTGATCCATCCCATCATTGACGCTTGTCTCCAGCTCCGGAACGAACACCAGGTCACGGCCGACGCGATCGAGCGCATCGACCTTCGAGTCAACCCTCTGGTCCTCGAACTGACGGGAAAAAAGACGCCGGTTACCGGGCTCGAAAGCAAGTTTAGTGTGTATCACTCCGCGGCAGTCGCCGTCATCAAAGGTGCCGCCGGTCCGAAAGAGTATACGGACGCCGTCGTCCGCGATCCCCAGATTATCTCGCTGCGCGATAGGGTCAATGCCGTGCCCGAAGAAGTCGTCGCTGAAGACGAGGCCTTCGCCACGATTACCCTTAAAGATGGCCGCACTCTCACTCAGCACGTCGAGCACGCCATTGGAAGTCTCGAACGGCCCATGTCCAATGCTGACCTCGAGGTCAAGTTTCGTGGACTCGCTGACGGTGTGCTCTCGACCGAAGAAACCGAAAAACTGATGTCTCTTTGCTGGGCCATCCAGTCATCGAGTGACGCCGGCGAGATCGCCCGAGCTTCGGTACCGGCCTAACCGGCCTGTAAATGGCATCCGCACGGCCAAAACAGGCGGACGTCCACCGCATCAGGAACTAACTTCGTGCGGATGCCCCGTGCCCGTGCCCCTGCCCGTGCCCGGGGGAGGCTAGTAAAAAGGAGAAAGGAGATCGTCCTAAGCCTCGTAGACTCCAGAGATCGGTCAGAGCTCATCGGCACACCCGGACTGCGAGGCACAGATTCGTTCGGCAACCTGACAGCCTGCATGCCCGTTGCCGTGGGAAGTTGTTTGGAAGGTAGCCATCTGCGGGCGACGAGCCGGCCGAACACCCCAGTGTGTTTTGCCTATCCACATCCGGCCGTGTTACGCTGACCGGAGCGTCAGCGGATATCCCAGAGACTAGGCCGGCCGTTGAGATGACACACGAGTGACGCAGCAGACACATTCGCTGGGGCCCGTCCCTCAGCACGCACTCCCCCGATCCATTTTCGTTCCCAATAGGAGGGTCGTATGAACAGAAGACCTTTGACAGTACTCGCGCTCCTGATCGGCTTGGCTTTCGTACTATCGAGCACGATCTACGGTGCCGACATCAAGCCGAATCCCATTTCGACCAACAAGGACAAGGTCCTGACTCTCGCGGTCCAGGGCAAGATCGCCCCGTCTCAACCTTCGAGGTCCTACACGGCCACCTGGAACGGCACGCCCAAGATGGCCATCGGGATCGGAGGCATCAATTACAATTTGAAGCTCGGTGACGATATCTTCGGCTGGGCCTCCACCGACCGGGCCACCATGGGCGTCGCCACCGTGGGTACGGGAGAGAGCCGATTCGCTGCCGGTTGGAACGACTACACTTCCATCGGCAATGAAGTCAGAATTCTGAGCGGTGAAGCCAAGGGCGCCAAGGGTTTTGTCATCGGCAAGTTCCAAAACTACATTTTGATCCACTTCGACGATGACACGCTGGACAAGCTCTCCATTGGTGATTCACTTCAAGCAAAGGCCAGAGGTACCGGCGTCGCTATCGACGGTTTCGATGACGTCCACCCCCACGGCATCTCACCGGAGCTTCTGGAGAAACTGGACATCCAAAATGTCAACGGTGTCCTCGAGGTTCCCGTCGTCAAAGAGATCCCCGGTGAGATCGCCGGACAAGGCTCGGGCAGCGGAGCCATTTCGGGTAACTGGCACGTACAAACCTGCTACCCGCCCGACATCGAGAAGTACGGTCTCGACGAGCTTCGTTTTGGAGACCTAGTCGTCCTCAAGGACATCCAGACCGACTACGGCAAGGGCTACTACGAAGGCGGCGCCACTGTTGGAGTCGTGGTGAGCGGGCCGAGCGACATGTCGGGCCTCGGTATCGGCGTGACACCCATTCTCTCGACACGGTTCGGCAAGATAAAGGCGAAGATCGAGCCTACCGCCAACCTCGGGAAATACCTCGGCATCGAGATGAATCCAACGTCCCACCGCGCCAACGGTCCGGACGCGGCGATTCCGACCCCGGCCAAGACCAACGGCCCGGACATCACGGTCTTCAAAACCAACAAGGAGAAGCTCCTCACGACCGCCGTCGAGGGTGTCGTCCAGCCCGCCAGCAGCCGAGCCTACGCGACCACTTACGACGGGAAACCAAAGCAAACCTTAGGGATGGCTTCCATCAACTACACGGTTTCTCTCGGTGATACCGCTTACGGCTGGGCAAGCGCAGACCACGTCGAGCCCGACGTCACCATCCAAGGACGGGATCGAGACAGAGCGGGCGAATGCGCTCTGGCTCTTCTCGCCTGCATCGGAAACGAAGCTGAGATTGTCTCGGGAGACGCCAAAGGCGCCAAGGGACTCTTCATCGGCCGCCACGCCGGCTCCGACGATCTCGTCTGGTTCCCCAAAGACGTCATGGAGAAGATGGCGATCAACGATAGGGTTCAAGTCAAAGCCCAAGGCGTTGGACTGCAGATCGAAGGCTTCGAGGACGTACGCGTCAACAAGCTCTCACCAGGGCTTCTGGAAAACATGGGCATCACCATCGAGGATGGGCAACTCGTGGTTCCAATCGTCCTGGAGGTTCCCGGCCACATCATGGGCTCCGGACTGGGATACGCCCCCATAGAGAGCCTCGATTACGATATCCAGACGACTGACCCGGCAACTGTCGAGAAATATGACTTGAAAAAGCTGAAGCTCGGCGACCTCGTGGCGATCCGGGATCACTACGACTCCTACGGAACGGGAAGATACGTTGGCGCCATCACCATCGGTGTGATCATCCATGGATGGAGCGACATGGCCGGACACGGCCCTGGAGTCAATCCCCTCTTGAGCGCCATGCCGGGAAAAATCAAAACCAGGATCGACCCCGACGCCAATACGGCGTACTACCTAGGAATCAAGGAGAGGCCGTCGGGGAACTGATGTCGTACCCATTGACAGGGGATCGTCCTTTCGGGGACTTTCCCCTCTCAATGGAGCTTCTTTAGGCAGCCAGGATGGGCGCGAGATCGGATTCCTTGAGATGCTCGAGTCCGTACTCCTCGAGGATGCCGTTGACCGCCTCGAGTGTCACCAACTCCGGAGCTAACAGCTCGATACCGATGAGCCGACCCTCTTTGTTGATGTCGAGAACCATATCCGGTTCGACCTCGCGGCAATGGTCGCTTTTTTCTTTCTTCTTCCGAGGAAGGTACAAGTAGGCCACCCAGGGATGCCCGTCCTGATATGTTACTTCTAGATAAACATCTGTCATACCAGTTTTTTCACCTCGTAGGCGGTGACGACGGCCAGTCGGTGCTTTTCTGGAAGCGGCTCCACAACCACTTTCCAGGGTCTTCGGCGGAACTGTGTTTCGATCACCCATCGGCCTTCTCTTTTGCCACGGCGAAAGCTGGTCGCAAACTCCATCATACGGCGTAAGTCGATCTCTTCACAATCCCGCTCTCTCAAGCGCTTGTACGTGTAATCGGTGAGAGCTAGCTCCCAATCCCACCACGGTGGCCACTGTCTTCTTTTTCGCTTCGCTACCAATACCAACCTCGTCACAGGTACGTTCTATTCTTCTTAGACGAAAGAATCACAGATTTCCTCCCGTTTATGGAGCAAGAACCTGCTATTCGCTGGAGCACTCCGAACTTGAGTGTTCCTTTTGCCGCTCCGGATATGCCAAGTTTCGTCATTCGACAGAAGGGTACGACTGCCCATCGCCATGAGGAACGGTATGGCGTTTGAGCGTTGGGTATGAAGGGAAGACCGGACTCCTCAGCACTGAAGGCATCCGTAACTGCAGAACGTTCGAGAGCTCGTTATCGAGTCTTCAATCTCGATCGCCACGACTCGCGGCGCGCTTTGAACCTCATGATGGCTTTGCGGGCTAACTTGTGGGTTCCGACCAGAATCAGAAGCCCCATCAAGATAGAGATAGGAACAATCCAGTAACCTCCAACAATCTCTCCGCCCCGAGGCAAGGGGAAAATAGCGCCAAAAGCTGTCGGCATGCCGTTCACAACGACTAGGCCGACGTTTTCGGGAAACAAAGGTTTGAGAACCGCAATCCCCAATGAAGACACACCCATCAAATAGCCGACGAGGAGACCCAAAGCCGTGAAGAAACCTCCTATCGTCGTACCGGCGGCGTACCAGAGCGCGCGAGCCACCGACGATGCCCTGCCCGTGGTCACGGCTTCCTCGATGGTCATTTCCGCGGCGTAAATCTGTGCAAGCTTGAGCGGAGAACCTAGGTTCTCGAGAACCGACTCGAGAGCCAGGCGTGCGTCGGGAGGGTCTTCGATTTGCTCGACTCGCTCCCTTATGTGCGACTCCACTTCCCGCACGGCGTCTTTTGCAACATCCGTTGGGAGGAACGATCGCAGCGAGCTTGTGAGCATGTACAAATAGCCGCGAATTCGGGCTTCACCATCTTCACTGAGCGTCATTTCACATCCCTCAGCTTTCTTCAATGAGACGATCGATCTTATGGCTGAACAGCTTCCAATGGGAAATCATCTCCTCGAGTCTCTGCCGTCCCGACGCGCTAAGGTGGTAGTACTTGCGGGGATGCGACGATTCGGCGCTCCATTCCGCCTTCAGAAGGCCTAATCGGGTGAGCCGCCCCAAGATCGGGTAAATGGTTCCCTCGCTCACCACTAAATCAGTACGCTCCTTGAGATAACCGATAATCTCGAGACCGTACCGTTGGCACGGGGAAAGCACAAGAAGTATCGCGAGCTCGAGCCCACCCCGACGGAGCTGTTCT
Organism: uncultured Acidobacteriota bacterium; assembly: GCA_963697355.1. Lineage (GTDB taxonomy): Bacteria > Acidobacteriota > Vicinamibacteria > Marinacidobacterales > DATDRI01 > CAVONV01. The sequence continues at coordinate 343,737 of CAVONV010000004.1, read as the reverse complement.
TCCCATGTTTGTAACACTTTGACTGACATTGCTTTACACCCAGTATCCTTGCACTGCCATATACCTTGCTCTACAAGGTATTACGTAGGAGCGGGCCAAAGGTTTCAATTCCGTAGAGGAGAAATCAGAAAAGATCAGTGGGGAATGAACTCGAAGGGCGGTACGGCACCCGCATGTCGAGCACCGTACCTCGAACTTTTGGAACTAGCCCCACTTCTTACCGAGGTCTTCTAGACCCGCTTTTCCCAAGTCTTCCGGGGACATCACGGGATGGAACGACACTTCGGAGTTGAAGCTGAGAAAGAAGGGCTCTGCCAAGGATGGAATCTGGGATGTGTCCTTCATGTCCACAATCATTACCGTACAGCGTTTGCCGTCGATCTCCGTGAAGAAGGCGACTTCCGGTTTTATTTCTTCGAGGATCGCCTTGAGCTTTCTTCCAGAGCTACCGTCCTTGACGCCGGAGTTAAAGGGCTCGGGAGGGTTCTTTGCAATAATCAACATTCTCATTTACGTTCTCCTTTTAATGAACCGCGTCGGCTATTTCTTCGCCGGCGCTTCTATTTCCACCAACAACCCGGGGAACGCCCATCGCGCAACCCCGAGTCGACAGCATTTCAGGCACTTTCGCCCTACTGTCGGACCGCGAGCGCTTGAATTTGAGTTAGATCAAAGGTTTCGCCAAATGGTCAATAATGCTGATTGACCCGCCGTTCCACATACTACATCTGCCACATCCGATAGTGCAACGGTTTTCATAATGAGTAGAGGACAAAGAGGGGATCGAAAAAACGGGGACAGGTCCCTTTACTCGCTCTTCCCCAAAGGGACCTGTCCCTTTTTTTCCTATTGAGGATCCTCGGAGCTTGGCTGAGAGCGTCCGAACTTCTCGCCGAAGAAATCGCCGGGGTTCGAAGTCGGCCGTTCCTGGCTCTCGGCGACGAGATACCCCACCAAGAAGTTCATTCTCGTGACTCTTGCCCCTTCCTCGAAATCGAAATCCTGAGACATGTCGTCTTTCGGAGAATGGTATATGGACGTCAGCCATTTTTGGAGGAACGCCGCTCCATCAATGTTGACGTTGGCTACAATCTTCTCGACACAAACGATCAACACGATAGAATTCGGGAGAAAGGGAACGCTCATGAAAGAAAAGCCCGTTGCGCTCATTGTCGTCCTGCTGTTCTTCGCCTGCCAGGGACCACAGGTGGAAGAAGAGAAAGAAGAAACTCGCGAGCCTATCGATGCGGAGGCCCGGTTCTTGGAGCTGGAACAGAGTCTTCTCCGAGCCAAGAACGTTTCTATGAAAATCAGCATCACTTCAAGTGGAGCCGTGCACTCATCTTTGGAGGGAGATCTGCGCCTGTCAGAACCGAACCAAGCCTATCTTGATTTCAAGGGCGAGTTCGACGGCAAACGAGTGGAAATCCGTCTTGACTCACAGGGCGACCGCATGTTTGGGGGCTCAGCCGACAAATCGTTTGAGGAAGACACTCCGCCTGCCCTCAATGAGGGGATTGTCCTAGGTCTCACGCGCATGGGCATTCTCCACAACCTGGCGATGCTCTCTGCGGGCGCTCCGCCTGACGGTACGGACGGGAACGTCCGAGACTGGGTACAAGCCCGGGATTTCAGCTACGACGAAGCCAGCAAAGCCATCCAGTTCGAGATCGTCGTCAGCGGCACACCCTCCGGCGAGGTCGAACTGTGGGTCGATGAAAACACCGGCCTCCCCAAACGGCGGAAACAAACGGTCCACTTTCCGGAAGGCGACATGCATGTAGAGGAAGTCTACGAGATGCTCCAGAGCAAGCCATAGTGGCTGATTTGACGCCCCAAAAACTCACCGTTTCCGTCCGTTCCTCACCCGAACTCCGTGCCTCATCCACAGGTTCCCATAGGCAAAAGAAGCCGTGATATGCCATACTTGAACGGCGGATCTTCAGGAATACGTGGGTGTTTCACGCACCAACGAGATGCCACTTTTTCGAATGAACCACGAGAGAGATAAATGACGACAAAGGACGACGGATTTCCGAAAGACGCATTGGACATCGATCCCGCCCAAGAAGTTGAAAGGACCAGCCAGCAAATCCTTGACTTGATGGCGAAGCAGCTCAAGCGACGCGGTCTCGTCGTAGGGATATCCGGCGGTATCGACAGCAGTGTAACGGCGGCTCTGGCGGTAAGGGCGTTGGGCCCGAAGCGAGTGGTGGCGCTCGAAATGCCGGAGCGACACTCTGCAGATGAAACCCTCGAGTTGAGCGGACTCGTTGCGAAGCACCTTGGAATCGAAGCCATTCACGAAGATATCTCCGGTATTTTGGAATCTCTGGGATTCTATAGACGCTACAACGAGGCGGTTCAACGGGTGATTCCCGAATATGACGGATCATGGAAATCCAAAATCGTCATCTCCAACATTGTCGAGAAAAAGGGCTACAATCTTTTTTCCCTCGTGGCGCAGAAACCCGATGGCACTGAAACCAAGAACCGACTACCGATCAAGGCCTATCTGGAAATCGTCGCTGCAACGAATTTCAAACAACGAACTCGAAAGATGCTCGAGTACTATCACGCCGATCGACTGAACTATGCCGTAGCCGGGACGCCAAACCGACTGGAATACGATCAAGGTTTTTTTGTCAAGTTAGGCGACGGCGCCGCCGACATCAAGCCGATTGCGCATCTTTATAAGACACAGGTCTATGCGCTTGCCGAATACCTAGGTCTTCCTGAAGAGATTCGCAAACGTCCGCCGACGACGGACACCTATTCGTTGCCTCAAGGTCAAGATGAGTTCTACTTCTCGCTGCCATACGACAAGATGGACTTGTGCTTGTATGCGAAGAACCATGGTTACTCCGCAGAAGCGGTGTGCACTGCGGTGGGTTTGACGCCGGAGCAAGTCCAGCGCGTCTATGACGACATCGACACCAAGAGAACGACCACACGGTACCTACACCTCACACCCCTCCTGGTTGGTGACGTACCTGAAATCCATTTGTGAGTGTGGGGAATCACACGGCGCCGAGCCCCTGAGAAAACGCCTCGAATCTCCCGTCTCCCGCGAAGTTTCGGGACAAAGCTTGTATTCGTCGAACAGGCGTCTTACATTCTAGCAGTCTGGTTTTGAAGAGAACTGCAATGACTCGCTTTGTGACGGTTCTGTTGCTCTTGACCCTTTCGGGGCTGGACGCTCTGTGTCAGGACGCTCAAAGCGAGAAAGTTTCGCGGCTGGAAGAACAGCTGGCAAAGGCGTCCGAACAGGAGCAGATCCCCCTCCTGAACGAGCTTGCCGAACTGCAACGTCGGCGTTTTCCAGACAAGGCACTCGAGCTCACGACACGTTCACTCGAGCTCGCCACTAAGTATGAGGACCTGCGCGGCCAAGCCTTTGCACAAAAAGTCACGGCAATGGCCTTGATGGTTTTAGAGAGAGATTCTGAGGCGCTCTCTCACATGGAGCAGGCCGAGCATCTTTTCGTCCGGCTTGGGGACAAAGAACAAATCGCCAAATCGTCCGGCAACCGCGCCATACTGTTGTCCCATACCGGCAAGCCTTGGCAGGCTATCGAAGCGACCCAACGGGCTCTCGCAATCTTCGAAGAGCTCGACGACCGGCCCGGCATGGCGGCCGCGAACAACAATCTCTGTGTCAACTACGGGAAGGTCGGCGACTACCAGCAGGCACTTCAGTTTGGTCTCGAGTCCCTGAGGATCGAAGAATCCCTCGGTCGGCAGATCGGAATGGCCAACAACCTCAACAGCATCGGGAATATCTACAGCCAGATGGGAGACCATCTGAAGGGCCGCGAGTACTATCAAAGGGCGTTGACCATCTTCACCGAGATCGATGAACAGGGAGGGGCAGCGCACTGCCTCAACAATATCGGAATCACCTTCGAAAAACTCGAAGATGACGACGAGGCGTTGAATTACTTGGAACGTTCACTCGCGATCGCTCGGGAGTTGGAAAGCCCCACGTTGACAGCGAACGCTCTGGCCAACATCGGCATCGTCTACAAGAAAAGGAAGCAATACGACGATGCGTTGGCAACATACCTCGAGGTCGCCGAGATCCTTCGACAACTCGAAGATCAACATAGGTTGGCGGGCACGTACAAGAATATCGCAGAGGTCCATCAGCTTCGCCAACATTACCCGGAGGCACTCGATTACCTCGACAAGGCACTGGCGATCGGGAAAGAACTGAATTCGAACGCTATCCTCGGCGGCGTCTACCAAGGCCTCGCCGAACTGCACGCTGCTCGAGGGGATTTCAAAAAAGCTCTGGAGCTTCAAATCCTGTTCAGTCAGACACGCGACGCAATGCTCAATGAACAAATCGCGACGACCGTCGCCGAGCTGCAGGAAAAGTACGAGGCGGACCGCCGGAGGACGGAGATCGAGCAGCTCACCCAAGACAACGAGCTCCTCCAAAAGGATGCAGAGATTCGAGATCTCGAGCTCAGCCGCACGCGGCTCATCGGCCTTGCCCTCGTCCTCTTGACGGTTGTCGTGGTGGGCGTGGCGGCTCTTTTGTTCCGCCGCTACCTTTACCTACTCGCTTTTTGGAAGAGAAGGTCGTTCATCGGTCACTACCGAGTGGAAGAAGAAATCACCCGAGGCGGGATGGGGGTCATCTACCGGGCCACTAGCGTTGTCGACCCGAGCAAGCGGGTAGCTCTCAAGGTGATCCGCGACGAATTGGCGATGGATGAGAAGCAACGCCAACGTTTCATCAACGAAGGCAAGGTCATCGACGCCCTGGACCACCCGAATGTGGTCAAAGTGTACGAACGTGGCGAGCACAATCAACGTCTGTATATCGCGATGGAGTATCTCGAGGGAAGGACACTCGCGGAGGTGATCCAGGAATCGACACAGAGAGGCGATATGATCCCGGTCAAAAGATGCCTGTCGGTGATGAAGGAGCTGACGGACGCGGTCGCCACTATCCACGTCAAGGGCATCGTGCACCGCGATATCAAGCCGACGAATGTGATCGTGACTTCGAACGATGGGGTCAAGCTGCTCGATTTTGGCATCGCAAAAGTCGACACGATGACCACGCTCACCGAGGCCGGAGAAATTCTCGGAACCATCAACTACATGGCGCCGGAGCAGGTGCAACACCGAGAGCCAACGGGAGCCAGCGATGTGTTCTCACTCGGGGCGCTCTTCTACGAGCTTCTCACGTTGGAAAGACCTTTCCTCGGTGAAGACCCCGCGGACGTTTTGAAGCAAGTGCTCACCAAGGAACCGCTGGAACCGCGCCACTATCGGCCCGAGCTGGGCAATGGCATCAGTGACCTGATCATGGCAATGCTACGAAAGGAGCCCGCAACGAGGCCGCGAGACGAAGACGTGCTGCACCAGGTCACCCGTCTGGCCACGGCAGGGGCAATCTCATGATCGGAGACTTCAAAGCGCGGCTTTCCGAGAAGATCCGACAAAAGGATATCGCTCTCGTCATGATCGCTGACCGCGGAGGTCGTATACGGTGGCATCACGGCCGCCCGGTGAGCGGTAAAACCGTACAGAAGGGTCTTGGTTTCTCGCGCACCCATCTGCTCGAGGTGCTTTCCGGTGGGGGCACGCTGATGCAGAAGGACGTGGTAATCGGAAGCGAGGAGCTCTCCTTCCCCGAATCAGCCCGAATTCTGTACGTCAAAAGCCTCTTCATCCACCCCATCGATGAAGACTTGATTCTCTACGTCGACAGCGGGAACGATGCTTTCGACCCAGCCGACATCGAGTTCTTCAAAGACAACGGCACAGCTCTCAAGAACATCCTGTCCGAGCTCAAAAGCATCGAGGAGCGCGAAGGAGGAATCACCGGCGATAGCTTGGCCACCCAGAGCATCCGTCAGCTCGTCCTGGCCTTCGCGCTGGAAGAAGATCCGGTGCTCATCCTGGGTGAGACCGGTGTCGGGAAGAGCCACATCGCTCAACTGATTCACCGTTTCTCCGGACGCGATGGCCAATTCATTGTCGTCGACACGCCTGCCATACCCGAGACCCTATTCGAGAGCGAGCTCTTTGGCCACGCGACGGGGGCGTTCACCGGGGCGGTTCGGGACAAGACCGGGCTCGTAGAAGTCGCCGAGGGTGGGACGCTCTTTCTCGATGAAATCGCCGAAGTGCCGGTGACGTTTCAAGCGAAGCTCCTCCGCTTCATGGATACACAGCGTTTTCGTGCCGTCGGTGATACCCGAGAGAGAAACGTCGCGGTTCGTATCATCGCTGCCACAAATCGTAGCCTGGAGGAGGAGATCGCTAGGGAGCGTTTCCGTGAGGATTTGTTCTATCGGCTCAACGTGTTGACGATCGATATCCCACCCCTACGGAAGCGCAAAGACGACATCCGCGCCTTGGTCCATGAGCATGAGCGCTTCCTGCGCGGTAAGCGACTCGGGGCCGGATTCTGGGACGTGGTTCTCAACTACGACTGGCCAGGCAACGTCCGCGAGGTCATCAATGTCATGAAGCGCGTCGGCATCCAGTTTGCGGGTCCAGAGATCGGTTCCGAAGTCGAGCAGCTTCTCCAGCGTCGCACTTCCCGTGGCACTGAAGTGGAATCGTCGGCTGTATTTGAGCCGTTCAAGACAGCCATCGCTACCGGAAAAAGCTTTTGGGATACGGCCTGGCCTGCTTTTCTCGACCGCGAAATCAGTCGTCGCGAGCTCAAGACCTTCCTTACGGACTACTTTGTGGAAAACCAACACAACCTGAAGCAGGTGGCCCGCCGCCTCAACATCAAAGACGCGGAGTATCCGCGATTCGTCTCGACGTTACACAAGTATCGAGTCCACCCGGGGCAATAACTCTACTTGCCACTTAGCTCGGCGGATTCAGACCTAGACCGAGAATCAATTGTGATCGGAAGCAAGGCTCTTTATCGTGTCGTACGGAAACGCAAGAGGACGAGCGTCGACCAAACCAATAGGCAGCTCCGAATCATAGAACACGGCCATCGCCCTTGTCAGCGTCTACTTTCCTTGAAAATCACTCTACCGGTTCTCGAGAAGAAAGTGACCAACATAAGAATGAAGAAACACAGGATAAGCATGTACCACTTGAAGATTTCATCGGTTTGAGACTCATAGAATGTCCTTGGCGGTATGAGGAATGGAAAGAGAATGACCGATACCCACCGAGCCCAATTTCGATATCTGCTTGTTCCGAAAGCAACGACGAAATGAAAAACCGGGTACAAGAACTTGCTGCCAAAGGCCACGCTCTCCCTAACCGAAGATGGCAGAGACGGAGCGGCATCTACAAAATCCGCAGCCTTCACCAAAACAGAGATTCCAATGAAAAGGATAATCGCCGCGATCCACTTGATGCTCATGTAGGTTCTATATTGGGGTTTCAGTTGGCGCAACTCCTCCTTTGTCACCCATCGGTATTTCCACTCCACGAGACCGGCTTTTCTTGCTTCGTCCTCAGCAAGTTCAGTGAGAGGAATGCCCCACTTTCCATTTATCAGAAGATCATTTCTACCAGGCTGCAGACGGCTCACAATCTTTCGATAAGTCTTGTCTTCGTTCACAGTGTCACCTTTCATCACATGGGCGGATTTCCTTTTGACGGTACCGGATCGTTTCTCAATCTACGGCCCACAAAGTCGCTCTCCATGAAGCCCTTTCTTAAGTACAGAATGCGATACGTACCCAGAGGTACGATCCCAACACCAAAGGTCACCCATTTCTGCTGAACCACTGAGCCGCAATTCGGGCACAGTTGAGTCCCCTTTGGGTTCCATCTCGTCCCCATGAGCATGGTCCCGATAGCGTTCAACGAATAGACCTTCCCGGGTGCCTCATCCGTTGTTTCAGAAAGGCATGTGCTACAAAAGCCCTCTTGGAGTTTCCTGTCCACCGCCTGGCACTTCTTCGAGCAAAACTCCCCTTCTTCGCCGTGACCGCCCGCCACAATGATTCGCTCGCAATAGATGCACCTTCTCATTTCAATTCTCCTTTCATCCGCGCGATGCGACTTTCGGCCAGGCAATTGGCTCTCCCGACCCTTTCCTGCGATCGCCTCACCTCCTGCGACCTTAGAGAAGAGCAAAAGGGATGCCATGGATGTGCGTAACGACAAAACGTTGAGGGAAAAGGAAATATGAAATCCGGAGGCGGAGGCATGCCTTCCCCGATACCTCCTGGGGTATGTGCTCTACCGGGACGGGTATGGGATCGTGACCGAGCACTTCAGCCAGTCGCTCGAACTTCTCTTTGAAATTTTCGTCGGCAGAGCAGAGCATTGACTCGGACACTCAAAGGCAGCAGCAAACGTTCTGCACATCGGTTCTACCGTCTCGCCCACACCTGGCATCCCGTTGCTGTGAGGTTGAACAAGGGATCAGTTTGGATTCTCCTATTCCCGGCGCCAGGGCCTGCGTGGGCCCTCACTACGGCGCCTACCTTGCTCATGGTACCTTTTGCATCAAAGGTATCGCAGACAATGAGAAGAAATGTCGCTACACAATGAGGATGTTATGGATTCTAAGACAAGGTTCGCCAACTTGATCGGCAAGCAGGATGTGCGTCGAGAGAAAACCACCCGAGCTCAACATGGGCGGAGTTTCACGGAGCTACGGGCGAAAGAAGCAACCCGTCTTCTCGATCGTCAGGTAAGACAGCAGTTCGGCGAGCTGATCGAGGCGGAGGAGGAACGCCCTTGGCCGGGCGCATTCGAGATCGTTTCAGAGAAAGCTGTTGCCACCTGGCTGCATCTACTGGAAGCGAACGGGCTTCGGCGCTTTAGCGATCAGGTTTCCGTGGATTGGTTCACCCGTGCCGAGAAGCTGCCGGAAGATGAAGAAGGAACCCTGGTAATGGCGACACCTATCGGCGGTGAACCCTTGTTTCGTTTCCCGCGTGGCCAGAACGACATGGCTTCCCTTGTTTTCAGGATCGTATTGATGGACCCGCAGTTCATGGATGATAGCGCCAAGCCCCTGTACCAGGAGATTCCGCCCCGATACGTCGAGGCGGTGATGAACACGCTGAATCCGGCCGCCGTGTACCGAGCCTATAGACACGATCTCCCCGAGATGCTCCAACGCGCGGGCGATTTCGCCGAACCCTTTCAGCAACTGTTGGAGGGCATGGAAAAGAAGTGGAGCAGCAAAGAAGCGCGCACCGACTTCGAGTCCTTGAGGGACTACGTCGGTCTGGGGTTCATCCACGAAGCCGTTCACGCCCTGGCCTTACATTTACCAGATGAGGTGGCGGCCGATCTCCCAGCCGAGCAGCACGAGTTCCTGGAAGCCATGAGTCTGGACCGCTACCTGGCGGTCATCAATGGCGACCAGACTCTGCAAACCAGTGTAGTCTTCACTAAGAACCTCATCAAAGCGCTGGAAAAGGTCAAAGACAAGCCTGCGAGCCAGGAAACACAGGACAGCATCAACATCCTCATCGCTCTGGAGATGTTTTGCGACCGGTTCAGCATGTACCTTTACGACAACTACCTGAAAATAAAGCTGTACCACGACGCTCTGGCCGAAAAAATAGGCTATCCCATTACCGTAGACATTATGCTGACCCTGGAAGGGGCTCGTGTCGAAGACCGGTTGGGCAGCCGCCACGAAATCCGAGGACTCCCTGAGGCTGATCTGTCCAAACTGGAGCAGGACCTGCAGGACGCGGAACAGGATCACGTGTACATCAGCGCGTTCGGGGATCCTGTGATCACGGGCGCCGAGAGAGAGCTTTTCCGAAGGTTCCTGGGATTGCTGAAGCACTACGATGACGAGAACAGGATCCTGCGCTTCACCATGCGACACGCGGACTCCAGCCGATTTGTTCACGCCACGGTATCCGGGTTGGTGCAGGAATTTGCCCCAGACCCGGATGACGGAACACGGTGGGCTGGACGGTCCTAGACCTCGACGGAAAATCGGTAACAGAACCAGGCCCAAGCCCCGCCAGCGGTCCCGGCCGAGGAGAGGGCCGCCATTCTACCCGTCATCCCCAAAGGTCTCAGCGGCGACACCACGAACATTCCATGACAGCCATTCCGCAAGTGCCTTGGGATCATCACTCGGTTCTCTCGTCTCGTCTGCGATCTTGCGACAGAGCTCCTTGAACCGTTCCCAGACGGGGCGGATGTAGTCCCCTTGCGCCATTGACAGCTGCACACCCACGCTACGCGTCCCAAGGAGCCGGTTCAGTTGGTGCAGTTCCCGCAACTCGTCCACCAGACCTTTGGTGACGATCCTGCGGCTCATGCTGATACAGCTAACCATGAATCGGCTTCTTCTGAAAAGGTCTCGTAACGTATTTCGGAGAGCGTCTGTAACAAGCCATGGCAGAAGATGATCACGAATGCCAGTTCTCGAAAAGCTCCGGATGACTCTCTTCGATTTGTTTTGACAATTCGGCGTCCAGCTTGGCTTTGTACAAACTCCGCGCTCTCGTCAGCTGGTGACAAGTCAAGCCCGACACATTCCGAAGGTCGGCTCCCCGCAAGTTCGCCCCGGCAAGATCAGCGCCTGCAAGATCCGCGGTTTGTAGATCTGCGTTCTGCAGCTCAGTACCACAAAGCACGGCTTCGCCAAGATTCACGCTCCGCAGATTCGCGTTTCGAAGATCGGCCCCGTGAAGTTTCGCCGCCTTCAGGTTGGAATCTTCGAGATTAGCTCCTCGCAGATTCGCCTCCTTCAGATTCGCCCCTCTGAGATCTGATCCCACTAGCTCGATTCCCTCCAGAATGGTCCCTTGGAGAATGGCCACGGCAAGATTCGCACCTTTCAGACGGATACCCCGGACGTCAGCATTGAAGAGATCGGCTCCCTCGAGATCGGCTCCCTCGAGGTTCGCATTCCAAAGGCAGGCCTTGTACAGATTCGCCGACCGTAGATTTGCCTTCTCCAGTTTGGCACGGCTCAGGTTAGCCCCTGATAAATCCGCTTCTTGGAGGTTTGCGGCTCCAAGATTGGCTTCCTGAAGATCGGCTCGTCGAAGATCCGCGCACCAAAGATCAGCCTCCCGAAGGTCTGCGTTCTTGAGGTTCATTTCCTGCAGATCGGCCTCTCGAAGATCCGCTCGTCTGAGGTCGGTGTCGTTATGGATAACGAGCCTCGCCATTTGTCTTCATCTTGCCCCCACTTTCTGCAAATCCCACAGCTCAATATTGCCGTCATTGCCGCCAGTCACGACGCGATAGCCCCTCGAATCCACGGCCAGGGAGTTCACCTGATGTGAACTGGGTTCCAAGTCGCTCACGTGACGACCGCTCTTGAGACGGAACAGGCTGATGGTCTTTCCTCTGTCGGTCGTTACGAGAACGTGTCTAGCGTCGGGCATCACTGCCATAGCGCGACCCAACATTTGTTCATCGCCCAACGTCGCGAGGCTCTTTTCCGACACCACTCCCCAAAGGGCGCGACGAAGGGTCTTACGTGAGAGCTTCCACACGCGCAACGTCTCGCTCAATGAAACGACAAACTTCCCGTTCCGAACAATCGCTACATTGCCGACGCTGAACCCGGGTCCATGGTGAAAACCGCCGAAGATCCACAGGCATTTCCCGGAGCGAACATCCCAAAGTCTCACGGTCGTATCCCGGCTAGACGAGACGATAAGGCGGCCTTCCGGGCACAATGCTACAGCTGTCACCGTGTCCGCGTGACCGAAGAAGCTGAGAGTATCGGCTTCATAGGTGGGCGCCAAGGCATAGTTCGTTAACACATCGTTGTACGCGATCTCAGAGTTGGACCCCCGTATGAGGCTCTGCATGTCCTTACGGGCAGGATGACCATCGAACACCCTTTGACAGCTCCCCGCCCTCAGATCCCAGAGCCTAAGGGTGCCGTCTTCACCGCCCGAAATGACGGTTTGGCCATCCGGGGCCACTGCTACAGAACAAACCTCACCCACATGTCCTTCGAGCGTCCGCACGCATTCACCGGACTCAATGTTCCATAGTCGCAATGTCTCGTCGCGGCTGCCGGATACGACGAACGGACCGTTTGGCACAACCGCCAAAGCACTGACCTCAGCGTCGTGTCCCACGAAAGTCCGCTGGCATTCTCCACTCTCGATATTCCACAACTTCAGCGTTTTGTCGCTGCCACCAGACAAGACAAATCGATCGTCCTTGGTCGTGGAGACGGCCGCTATGCTTCCACGATGTCCGGCGAGAATCTTAGGCAACCTTCGGTCTCCGTTCTGAACATGTTCGATGCGTGGTGACACCTGCAACTTCGGATGCGAGGGGTTGTTGAGCGTGAGTCCGCTTCCACAGCTTGTCCCTTCTCTCCTTCTGTTACTTCTGGCCTGACTCAACCGGCATTAGCGGATCGGAAATGGCCACGTCTCCGGAGCACTCCAGAGCACCGCGGTGCACCAGCCAGTACTGTGAGGGCCAAGCAAACAACTCCCTGGCCGCCCACCACCAGGGCAAATAGAAAGCACTACTCTGATAAGGCGTCTCCCCCAAATGAATGGCAACAACCGGCGCTCCTGGCCGCCTCTTCTCGAGCACGGCTTCCAGGGCGTGGCGGGCCCGCCCCAGATGCTTGTCGTGAGCTACGAGACCGAGCGGCACATCTGGAGGAAACTGCTCCAATCGGTCCACCGCACAAGATATCGCCTCCCAAGTGCGCACGTTTCGCTCGTTGTCGATGTGCATCTGCTCGACAGGTGTTCCATCTCGAAGCGCCTTCTCATTATCCAGGGCGTCCGATACGGCTTTTTGGGTAAGCACGAGTTGAAAGCGATCGGCACACTGCTCGAGTTTCGCAGCTATCCGCACATTCGCACCACCTGGAATGTACTTGCCCGTTGTGCCGTTCTTTCCGGCGGGAGTGAACGCAACGGCGATGGCCACCGTCCCTTCGGGTATCGCGGCGCAAGGTGTCTCATGGGGAGACGGCCAGTACGCGAACGCTCCCAGAAGGAACACTACTGTATAGAGTGAGAACAGCACAACAAACCCCACTCCGAACATTAGGACCAACATCTGGTTCTTGTCCAACCGCATCACCGTGGGGCTCTCGACTCCCATGTGCCGTTTCCTGCCGGTTCGGTGGAAAATCGCCACGGTGACGACGGCGGCTAGAAGCAGTATGGGCAAGGTAAAGACAAAGAAGCAGAGCACGGCGCCTGCAAAGTAGAGCCCAGCTACAATCATGATGTCGCAGACGCGTTCATATGGATCTTGGCGTTCCCACCTTCATACCGGGCGCGTTTTGCATTCCAGCCGATAACAACTAGTTCTGGCATTCCAATTTCGGACATCGTGTTCCTGCTTTCAACTCTTGATTACGGGGGGTCACTGGTTCGACCGTGAGACTTCAACACCCCTGCGCCCGTGGCTGTCGAACTCTGCATCAGATGATTGTTTCTAGATATGACATTCTTCTGCTTCCATTTGGGCCTAAAGAAGTCCTTGAGTCCCATTTCTATGATTCCTACACCCTGCCGGTTCTAGACAGTCTCCCCTTTGATCCCACACCGAAATGGCGAGAAGCCACTTATCGTCCGTCCTCGTTGCGGGCTAGCCCTTTTCGACCAGTTCGTGATGTCGCATGAATTGTATGCTTTCTTGGCGCGGCACAGAATGAGAAACTCATCTATTCAAGTTCCATTTTCGCGACTTTGCCATCATCTTTGATCACAGGGTGCACTACTGCGGTCTTTGGGAAATGCACTTCAACGTATTCTTTAACGGCCGTCACAAAAAGCGGGTCAGAAGTGACAGCTAGTATTTTCTCTTCGGCTAGAACCTTGTACTGCTCGAGGCGTGTCGGGCTCGACACGTCGTCAAAGATGATGCGGATTCCAAAGGCTGACAGGTAGTCTTGAACCGAGACTTTCTTCGGCTCATAGCGGTCTTGCTTGTACAGCTCTAATGTGGATTCTAGGGGTACAACAAGTACGCCTAAAGTTTTGATATCAAGATTCATGGCGGCAGTAAGGGCAAAACAGTTGACAACGCCAAGCCGAAAGGCTGCCGATGTTGTTACGCTTTCATATGGGGCAGGTCTATCAGCTAGTATCGCATCTGTGACCAACTTGACTCCCAAAGAAAGCGGCTTTCCCACCATCCTCTTGTAGGCCTGTTCCAAATAGGAGGATGCAAATAGGGCGTTTTCTGCGGGATCGATGGAGCCGCGGGCCCTTTCCCCTTCTTGCACCCTAGTCTTTGCGAATACTCTCAAGAGCAGCAAGACAACGGGGACGATTCCTATGAGGGCTACTATGAATAGTTCTGGTAATCCAATTCCGAACATGGTCACCTCTCGTTCTTTTCTGAGTGCAGGTCGTGTGCCAACAGACGGGGCACAGATCGAGCGCCGTTTCGCGCGGTAGTGGACTGCTAGAGCCTGCTTAGCGATACCCTGCAGGGTATCGTGCATAGCTGGGGTACTATCCTAATGAATGGATTGAGTGCAGATGGGGCGAGGCGATGTAGGAAGTCGGCGGGGTCCTCTACTAGAAAAAATAGTAGATCCGGAAGTCGAGCGCCGATCCGGTAAGGGAACCCATGGTCCTGCCCGCTATGGACAGCCGCATTCCACCTACCCTCACCTCGAGTCCGCCCAGCCAATCTAATTGCCGATTCTCAAACGTAAACGAATCCGTTACCAACCCTACCCCACCGAACAACTTGGTGATGGCATCGATCGGATAGGACGCGCGGATTGTGGTCGAGAAAAAGCCCTTTCCTTGTGTGGTCACGACGCCTTCGGCATCCAGCAACACGTCCGGAATGATTTTCGATCCGTGTAGGAATGAATACCTTCCGCCGATGAAGAAGCCCGGGTCCGAAATCAGAGTGGTCGCTCCCGTCATCATCCCTCTTTCCGTGGCTGAGAAGCCCTCAATGGCCACCGCTTTCTTGTCGGAAGCAGTGTCCGGCGGAAGAACCAGCTTTTCGGAATTGCCGTTGGATTTACCAAAGAGCCTCCTCATCCAACGCACCTTGGTCTCGTATACCTGTTTTTTGTCCTCGCTAGAGAGGTCGAGTAGATCGAATTGCCGATAGAGCTCATCGACAGGAACGAGCCGATACGAGAATGCATCCCGGGGACATTCATCTGAAGCACCGTCGCCCTCGAAATTCCCTCCTTGGTAGCAAAACAAAACGGCATTTCCCTTGTGTCGTTGATCCATATAGTCAGGGTTGTAGCGGGCCCAGGTGTATCCTCGATCACGAACTCCCCACAGGATCTTGTAGCCAGACTCACCGTCATCTCCAGGAGTGAACTTTCCATCCCGGTTGGTATCATTGCCTAACGCATGAGAGCCAAGCTCGACCAATACCTGCGGCTTAGCGCTTCGATCTCCACCCCTTGCGAAGTCATATCGATTTGCCGGTGCATTACCTTCATGAGCGCTGGTGTAGACGGTTTCCATGCGGACACGGGTCCCCTGGACTTCTGTCCAGTTCCCACTCCTCTTAGGATCGAGCTCCAAGACGACACGAACCTGTTCCATATCATTCGGGTGGGAGCTATCGAACCAGAACGGGAAGAGCCCTTGCCGAGCAGAGTACATGTTCCAGACATAATAGAACCAGTATTCAATGACAACGACTTCGTCTTTCTGCCTCTGGAGCTTACCCACCCGGTAAAAGACGGTGGTCAGACGTGCTTTTTCGGGAAGCGTCAGGGCCAAGTACCGTTCGCGTCGTCGTTCCGGTGTGCCCAGGAACTCCACGATACTCTCTCTCTCCGTATCCGGCGGATTTTGGCTGAGCGAGAGCAGCGGACTCGAAGGGAAAAACTGTTCGTCCGGATGAAAGACCAGAACGGGTGCGAATTTTTCCGCAAGGGAAACCACTTGGGTTTCTGTGAGCCCTTCCGCGCTCGTGATCGCCTCGGCAAGTCGATGCGGTTGAGCGGCAAAAAGAGTCACGAAACAAAGCAGTGGTAAACGCCCCACGATGGATAGACGAAGGTGCGAACGGATTGCAGCAAGTTGACTCAGCATATGGGTCTTCAAGGAATGGTTTCAGCTCACTAGCCGGCGGCGAATGTGGACACAATTGGGATTCGAGGCAGTCAAGATCTGCTTGCTCATTGTCGCCGATGACACCGGTTGCTGGGGCCGACCCACCGGCCCATCACAGGAGCCCGGCGGAAACAGACCCAAGCTCGACATCATCATGACCTCCTCGATTTATTGGCGGCGCCTCGGAAGACGACGTTGTGCAGTCTTTCGCCGTCGCACTCACACGGAGTGCACCCATTCGCCTTTCAGGAAGGCTATCCGATGGCGCCAGCGAGTGTCCAATATAGCATGAAAAATCGACTTCGCGGGCGAGTGCTCGGACGACGTTGGGTTTCTCGCACAACGGTCGCAGCTCCCGCGCAAGGAAGCCGCTACGGAATCCAGGCCGGATGCGCTTCTTATCCTGCGATTGTCAAGCTAAAAGCTACTCGGCATCACTCGAACCGTCACCCGCGATCCTCGGGCTCCGCCGCGATAGATCCGCTGGGTCGCTTTTTGGAAATCCTCAGGCTTCGCCTGGGGGATCTCGACGAACGTTTGCGGATTGCGATCGATCAGCGGAAACCAGGAGCTCTGTACCTGAATCATGATCCGATGTCCTCTCCGGAACGTGTGAGAGACATCGGGCATAGAAAACTCGATAGAGTCGGCCTCGCCCGGCTCGAAAGGTACCGGGGTCTCGAAGCTCTTGCGGAACTTGCCTCGGAAAGGCTCACCTCGAACCAGTTGCTGGTATCCGCCCATTTTGACGGCGTTGGCGGGCTCACGCCCAACGGGGGCGTCGTCCCCCTGCGTCGACTCCTCGTAGTCGGGATAGTCACCGGGATAGACGTCGATCAACTTCACGACAAAATCGGAGTCCGTACCCGTCGTCGAGACCAGCAAGCGAACCTCCACCGGACCGGCAATCGTCACATCCTCTTCGAGGGATTCGGTCTCATACACAAGGACGTCCGGCCGCCGGCCGGCGAACCGCTGGTCTTCGGTCATATAGTCGCGGCGCATGCCCATTGCCGTATAGCCGAGATAGGGCACGGGCTTCGCCGGATCACTCACGTACTCGTCGAAGTGCTCCTCCGCCTCGGCCTCCCAACGCAAGGCTCCGCCCGCCTGGAGCCACAGCGATTTCGGCCGTGCCTCTTCGGGCGGCCAGCTGTCGTGACGGCGCCAGCGGTTGGTTCCGGTCTCGAACATCCAGGCTTTTGGAAACTCTCCTTCCCCCTCGCCCTTGAGGAAATGCTCGAAGAAAGGAAACTCGATCTCCTCCCGGTAGTATTCGGAGGTATTCGAGCCGAAGCTCACGTTGCCCACCCGATCACCGTTACCTCGAGACCAACCGCCATGCGTCCAAGGCCCGAGCACCAGCAGGTTGGTTGCCGGCGGGTCGTTGTCTTCCATGAAGGCGTGGGTGAGTACGGGTCCTTGGGGATCTTCAGCATCGAACCACCCACCCACCACCATGACGGCCGGCTTGACGGACTTCAGATGCTTCCAGATAGAGCGCGTTTT
Organism: uncultured Acidobacteriota bacterium; assembly: GCA_963697355.1. Lineage (GTDB taxonomy): Bacteria > Acidobacteriota > Vicinamibacteria > Marinacidobacterales > DATDRI01 > CAVONV01. Next base: position 326,254 of record CAVONV010000004.1, on the reverse strand, counting down.
CCAGTAGTCGTTGTAGGTGGTGTTTTCGACGTACTCCATCCAGTATCGGTTTTCGTTCTTCGAGTATTTTTCATTGCCTCGAGACAGAGTGCCCATCTTGAGAAAGAAGTCGTATCCGTCCGGCGTTTTGTAATCGAAGCGAAGGCGCCGTTCCGGCGGCGCCGGGTCGCCCTTGCGTTCGATAAAGAATGTATAGAAGCCGAAGTTGGCCGCCAGCATGAAGGCGCCGTTGTGGTAGGCGTCGTCGCCGAGGTAGAGGTCCGTCACCGGTGCTTGAGGTGAAGCCGCCACCAAAGCCGGATGCGCATCGATCATGCCGGCCGAAACGTAGAATCCGGGGTAAGAGCCCCCCCACATTCCCACCTTGCCGTTGTTACCGGGGATGTTCTTTACCAGCCAGTCGATGGTGTCCCAGGTGTCGGTGCTCTCGTCCGTATCGTTCGGCCCCGTCTTCACCGGCTGGTGAGGGCGCATCTCCTCCCAGGTTCCCTCAGACATGTAGCGCCCGCGAACGTCCTGGTAGGCGAAAATGTAGCCCGACTCCTGAAACAGCTCGGAAGGACCCAGCCGGCTACGGAAATGGTCTACGCCGTACGGTGACACGCTATAGGGCGTTCGCATGAGCATGATGGGATAGGTTTGGTCCGTGTCCTTCGGGATGTAGACGGCCGTGAACAACTTCACCCCGTCCCGCACGGGGATCTCGTGCTCGTACTTCGTGTATGTTGCGCGAACCGCTGTCTCGCCCTGCGGCTCTTGTGCCTGCGAGGTGAGGGCGAACATGAGCATGGCGAGTATCGAAACCTTCATCACTTTCCTCCCGAGACGTTTCTGACGACATGGTCAATCAGCTATAGAATATCCTAGCTAATCATGAAATACGTCTACGTTACCCCGGTACTCCTTCTGACAGTCCTCGCTTGTCGTGACGTTCGGTCACCGGAACGTGCCGTACCGGCGACGTTCAACTCGAATTTACCGATCATCGTGATCGACACCGAGGGAGCCGAGATCCTCGACGAGCCCAAGGTCCCGGCCCGAATCCGCATCTACCAACAACAGAATGGACGAACCCGTCCCCACCGAGGTCACCTTGTTCTAGAAAGCTTGATCGGCATCGAAGTGAGAGGCCATTCCTCTCGCGAGTTTTTTCCGAAGAAACAATACGGCTTCGAGTTTCGGAGGGGGCGCCGAAGCCAGATAGCTGTTCCGCTATTGGGAATGCCCAAGGAATCGGACTGGATCCTCTACGGCCCCTATTCTGATAAATCGCTTCTGCGAAACCAGCTCACCTTCTTCCTGGCCGATCGGATGGGACACTATGCTTCGAGGGGGCGGTTTGTGGAGTTGTTTCTCCTCGAAGGAGCAACAACACCCCCACTCGAGGCCTACAGGGGTATCTACATCGTCCTGGAAAAAATAAAAGTCGGAAGACAACGAGTCGACATCGCGAAGACGCAGGGAGACTCAGGAGAGCAGACCGGATACATACTGAAAATGGACCGTCTCGATCCCTTGAACGAAGAGTATGCTTTCACGACCACTCGAGGGACGCATCTTATTTCCGTCTACCCTCGGACGGAAGACCTCAGCGAAGCCCACAAAGCCTACATTCAGCAGTATATCGATGACTTCGAGACCGCCCTCGCCCAAATTCAGTCCGGGGGACAGGCGCGAAGCTACGAGGACTATATCGATGTCGATTCGTTCATCGATTTCATGATCATCGGCGAGCTTTCCAAAAGCGTGGACTTGTTCCGAATGAGCACCTTCATGCATATGGACATAAACGGTATTCTAAAAATGGGACCCTTGTGGGATTTCAATCAAGCCTACGGCAACTCCGCCTATCACCCGCGATCGGTCCGCATCGATGGATGGCGATTCGGCCTCCCGGGAGAACACTCCTGGTGTGAGCGCCTCGTCAAGGCGCCGCGGTTTGCTGAGGCGTTGGTCGCTCGCTGGAGAGAGCTTCGGCTCTCCCTGTTCAGCGACGACACGATCCTCGACTTCTTGGACTCCCGCGCGGCACTCGTCGAAGAAGCACAACAACGGAACTTCTCTCGTTGGCCGATACTCGAGCGACGCATCCTCGGGAATCCAGCGTCTTTCCCGAAAACGTACCAAGGCGAAGTCGAGCAGCTAAAGGACTGGGTTCTGAAACGAGCGCGGTGGATCGATGCTCATATCGAAGAGCTCCGGTAAGTCGAAACGCCTGGTTCTCACTCCATGACGCCGTACTGAGCCTGTACCCTAGTCTCCAAGAACTCGTTCTTCATTTTCTTGACTTGTCCGGACATGAGTATCAGACCGATCACGTTGGGGATGACGATCGTCGCCAAGAAGATATCCAGGAACTGATACAGAAACTCCAACTTCATCATCGCTCCCCCCATGATGGCCATGAGGTAGACGATTCTCATGAACTTGGAGAACTTCGTACCGAAGAGGTACTCGGCTTGTTTTTCACCGTAGTAGATGACGACGATGATGGTGGATATGACAAAAAGCAGAAGGCAGATGGTCACCGCTCCACCTCCAAGACCTTCCCCCAAGAGCTGTTGAAAAGCCCTCGCCGGCATGGAGCCCGCCTCCGCCGCCGGAACCGTCTTCCACACATCCGTCACGAGAACAACGAAAGCCGTGGTCGTACAAACGATAATCGTGTCGACGATGACCTCGAAGATGCCCCACATGGCCTGACGGGCGGGGTGATCCGTCACCGCCGCCGCGTGAGCGATGGAGGCCGTGCCCATGCCCGCTTCGTTGGAATAGCAGCCTCTCGCGACACCCCACCTTAGCGTGGCGGCAAGGCTCGACCCGGCGAATCCACCCATAGCCGCGGTGGGTGTGAAGGCGTACTCGAATATCATAGCGACAACGCCGGGCAGCTTCGCAATATTGAGTAGAATGATCACCAGAGAGGCCAGGAAATAGAGAAGCGCCATGAATGGAACCAGCCGTTCGGTCACGCGGCCGATGCGCTTGATCCCTCCAACCACCACCAAGCCCACCACAAGCGTCACAACGATGCCGGTCACGATCTTGGGGATGCCAATGCTCGCGGCCGTTTGGACGACGTTGACCGTTTGAGTCGAAATGGAAGGAATGAGCTCGACCATGAGGAAAAAGGCATAGATTCCACCGAGGAAGGGCCAGCCCAGTCCTTTTCTGAGGTAGTACATGGGCCCGCCGACGAAGTCCCCCTCTTCGTTTTTCTCTCGATACTTGATACCCAACGCGATTTCCGAAAACTTGGTGGCGAAGCCGATAACGGCGGTTATCCACATCCAAAAGACGGCGCCTGGGCCCCCGAAAGCGATGGCCACAGGGACTCCGATGATGTTGGACCCACCGATCGTGGAGGCCAAAGCGGAGCAGGCCGCTTGAAAGGGCGAGATAGTTCCTTTACCTTGGGGCTTGGCGAATATCCTCCCGAACGTCTCTTTGACGATGAACGGAAGATACACTATCGGAAAGAAATCCAACCTGATGGTCAGCCATAGTCCCCCACCCACCAGAATGACCATCATGGGGGTCCCCCAGATCCAAGCCGAAATCGTTCCAATGAGCTCCATGGTTGGCCGTTCCTCCCAATGGAATCCGTAATCGTACTATGCCTGGCAAGCGGAGGTGGCCTATACGAGAACGAAGGACTACAATCCTCCGCGAGGGTAATGAGTTTTCACACAAGCCGACTGCGGAGAGGGGTAATCATGAGCCGGGCACGCCTATCCAAGTGCATCTATCTCGTCCTTTTCATCATTTCTGTCTCAACGGCGAAGGCCGAGGGGAACAACGTCTTTCAAGAAAGACGCGCCAAGCTGGCAGGCCTTATTAATGATGGCATTGCCATCATACAGAGCACGGAGCGGAACCAAAACAACCTGCTCGAGTTCTTCGTTCCCAACAGTGACAACCACGACTTTATCTTTCTCACCGGCCTCGAGACGCCTGACGCGACACTGATTCTCTGCCCGGGCTCGACCGAAGCACCCGAGATTCTCTACATCAACGGCGATCTCGATAAGATCAAAAAGGAGACCGGAATAGAACACGTCTATCCACCCGGGAACCTCATGCCGGATCTCTCCAACGCCTACACCGACTTCAGTCAGTTCCGCTATACCCAAAGACGTTTCAAACCGCTTCCGTCGGAGATCGCCCGTGTGCTGCAAGAAAACGGCGGGAAGAAAGTCATCTATTTCAATTTTCCTCGCTTTGTGAATCTCGAAGAGCCACCGCCGGAACGACTCGAGCTCATTCACCGCATCGCCTATTTTTCTCCCAAGTACGAGATTCGAGACGTCTCCGATCACCTGGACCAACTGAGGATGTACCAAGACGACTATGCCATCGAGCAGCTTCGGAAGGCGACACAAATCACCGGCGAAGCCATGATGGAAGCGATGCGCTCCGCCCATCCCGGGATGAATGAAGAGCAGCTCCGTGCCACTTTCAACTACACATGCAACATGAAGGGCGCAACGCGCTTCGGCTTTCCCACCTCGATACGCACAGGGCCGGGAAGCCATGACGAACATTTCCCGCGCGGCACCAAAGTTCTGAAGGCTGGAAATCTCATCACGATCGATGCCGGAGCCGAGATCAATCACTATTCGGCCGATATCCAAAGAACATTTCCCGTCTCCGGAAAGTTCACGGAGGAACAAAAAAAGCTCTACAACATACTGAAAGACGCACAGGAAGCCTGCATCGAGATCGTTCGTCCCGGCGTCACCATGAAAGAACTGCAGGAAAAAGCCATGGAGGTCTTGGATGCGAGAGGCGGCTACGGGAAGTACTTCCGCTGGGGAACGAGTCATTTCCTGGGTATGGAGGTCCATGACAACGGCGACAATCTCCTGCCCTTCAAGCCCGGCATTTTCATTACCGTAGAGCCGGGGCTCGTCATGCCGGAGCTCACGATCGTTTTGGAAGACGACGTTCTCTGTACGGAAGACGGCTACGAGTGGTTCACCGAGTTCGTTCCCCGTGAGGTGGAGGACATCGAGCGGATCATGTCGGAGAAGGGCGTCGGTGAGATCTTTTTGGCAAAGTAGCTGTGCGGCTCCGAGGCCGTCGTCTCGGCGGCCCGGTGAAAACGTACAATCACATGGAAGTTTGCTGAAAACCGGTAGCGAACGGTCTCTAACGGAGTAAAGACCATGGCGAAACAAGACGAGCCCAACAAAGTGATCTACTCGATGGTCCGAGTAGGCAAAGTTCACGGCACCAAACAAGTGCTCAAGGACATCACCCTCGGCTATTTCTACGGGGCCAAGATCGGCGTCATCGGTCTCAACGGCTCCGGGAAGAGCTCGCTCTTGAAGATCATGGCCGGAGTCGACACGGCCTACCTCGGTGAGGTCGCCTGCAGCCCGGGCTTCAGCGTGGGCTACCTCGAACAGGAGCCGAAGCTCGATCCCGATAAGACCGTGATCGAAATCGTGCGCGAAGGGGCCGGTGAAGCAGCTGCACTACTCTCAGAGTTCGAGGAGATCTCGGCCAAGTTCGGAGAACCTCTCGACGAGGGCGAGATGGACAAGCTCCTTTCGCGACAAGGCGAGGTGCAGGAACGACTCGATGCCATCGGCGCTTGGGACCTCGACAGCCGACTCGAGCTGGCAATGGATGCACTCCGGTGCCCGCCCGGGGGGACACTCATCAAAGTGCTGTCGGGAGGCGAGCTGCGGCGCGTAGCGTTATGCCGCCTCCTACTCGAACAGCCCGACATCCTGCTCCTCGACGAACCGACCAACCACCTCGACGCGGAGTCGGTGGCTTGGCTCGAGCAGCACCTGCAACGTTACGAAGGTACGGTCATCGCCGTCACTCACGATCGGTACTTCCTCGATAACGTGGCCGGCTGGATCCTCGAGCTCGACCGCGGGCAAGGCATCCCGTGGAAGGGCAACTACTCGTCGTGGTTGGAACAGAAGCAGGAGCGCCTGCGGACCGAGAAAAAAGCGGAGAGTGGGCGGCAAAAAACGCTCCAACGCGAGCTGGAGTGGATCCGCATGGCGCCCAAGGCCCGCCAGGCCAAGGGCAAGGCAAGAATCAACGCCTATCAGGAGCTTCTAGCCGCACGGCCGGAGGAAGTCGCGCGCGACCTCGAGATTTACATTCCCCCCGGGCCGCGGCTCGGTGACGTGGTGATCGAGGCAAAGGGACTCAATAAGGGGTACGCCGATCGTCTGCTCATGGAAGACGTGTCCTTTCTCATCCCACCCGGTGCGATCGTCGGGGTGATCGGTGCCAACGGCGCGGGAAAGACCACGCTCTTCCGGATGATCGTCGGCGAGGAGCCGCCGGACTCGGGAACCCTTCGGATCGGCGAGACGGTCGAGCTCGGCTACGTCGACCAAAGCCGCTCGACACTCGACGACGATAAGACCGTCTATGAAGTCATCTCCGAAGACCAGGAGGACATCGAGCTCGGCAAGGTCAAGATGAATGCGAGGGCCTACTGCTCGCGCTTCAACTTGACAGGGTCCGACCAACAAAAGAAAGTCCGCCAGCTCTCGGGCGGCGAACGCAACCGAGTGCACCTGGCCCGTATGCTCAAATCCGGCGCCAACCTCCTCCTGCTCGATGAGCCCACCAACGACCTCGATGTCAACACGCTTCGAGCATTGGAGGACGGTATAGAGCGTTTCGCCGGCTGCGCCGTCGTGATCAGTCACGACCGGTGGTTCCTGGACCGCATCGCCACCCACATCATGGCCTTCGAAGGAGAGAGCAAGGTCACATTCTTCGACGGCAACTTCACGGACTACGAGCAGTGGCGACGAAAGACCCTCGGCGAGGAGGCCACCCGCCCCCACCGCATCACCTACCGCAAGCTAACCCGATGATGGGTCGAGCGTCAGATAGGGCCTCAATCGTCGTTGCGCAAAGGATAGCGTTCGGAATGGGGTCAGACCAGGTCAGACCCCACAGCGTTCGGAAATTGTGGAAAACTCTGTTTCCGGCATGAGATGCTTGTTTAGGGAACAACGTGCATGTTTGGGGCCATGACGTGTCGGTCTAGGGAACAAGCTGCAGAACTTCCCGTTTGCATGAAGGACAAACGAGTCCTTATTAGTGGTGAGCCTTTAGACGAGGCCTACGCCTACTTCACCTTGCCTTCTGGCTGCTGAAAGACGAATTCGTGGTGAGTGAGCGGTGGTCGATCAAATCCTGATCCATGTTCGAGTCTTCTCGAAACAATGGACTTACCCGTGGTGTGACGGTATGAGCTACACCACCCTGTCCTTGCGAATCGCCAGCATGTGCTTAACTGCTACATTAGAGACGCTTCCGCCTGTACAGCATGTAGCTTGTCGAGCTACTTACAATAAGTTGACTCCTCGTTTCGCATCTCGATAACACCCTTATTTTCAACAAGGTAAATCCGTAGACACCCTCAACACGTGAGATGGCCCAGCACTTGCATCCACGCATATAGATATTCCCTCGCAAATGAAATGGAGGACTCGAGTCACGTTTTTCTTAGCTCCATGAAATTCATGGTCGGTCATTCGCAGACTGAGAGGTTGTCATGATTCAGAAACGTGTTTTTCTGCTGCTGTTTCTATTAGGCCTCGCATTGGCTTCACTGTCTGGGACGGTACAGGCCGAAGAGACGAAGCTCACGGCTTCGGACGGCACTCATTTCGACCTTTTCGGGAGATCCGTCGCAATCTCCGGACGAGCCGCTGTAGTCGGAGCCCCCGGTGACGATCCGTCAGGTTCGGCTTATGTATTCAACCAGGATCTGACGACGGCGGTTTGGAGCGAAGTCGCTAAACTCACTGCCGCCGACGCCACGACCGGTGTCGATTTTGGGCGGAGTGTCGCTATCAGCGAAGGTACCATTGTCGTCGGTGCACCGTGGGATGACGAAAATGGATTCCGCTCCGGCTCCGCCTATCTCTTCGAGAAGGATCCGGGCGGACTTCAATGGATACAAGTCATCAAGCTGACCGCCAATGATGCCTCGGAAGATGACCAATTTGGGACCTCCGTAGCCATCGACGGAGATACCGTGGTCATTGGTGCCCACTGGGATGATGATCTTGGAGACAGGTCCGGCTCGGCATATGTGTTCCACCGCAACGCAGGAGGGCTCAACGGTTGGGGCCAAGTCGCAAAGCTCGTTGCCTCCGATGCTGCAGAGAAGGAAAACTTCGGCGAGAGGGTGGGGATCCATGCCGATACCATCGTTGTAGGCGCTCCCACCGACCACGAGCTCGGAGCGGTGTGGGGTCCAGGATCGGCCTATGTTTTCAGGCTGAACCCAAACACCGGCCATTGGTCCGAAGAGGCCAAACTGACGGCCAGCGACGGCGCCCTGGGCGATCTATTTGGCATCGCCATTGCCGTGCATGGAAACACGATTTTAGTGGGAGCGCCCGACAGTGACCGGATGGGCCAGAGTTCGGGTGCAGCTTACCTCTTTGAATGCACCACTAGTGTTCCCATCAGCTGGAGTGAGATGGAGATACTCACAGCCCCCGACACAGCAGAGCACGACCGATTCGGTGGCGCCGTCGCCCTCTCGGGTGACAAGGCCCTTGTGGGTGCCGCAACGGCTGATCAGGAAGCCCTGGGTGCGGGCACTTCTTATGTTTTTAGACACGTTGGAGCAACGGGCGAGTGGACGCAGACGCTCGAGTTGTATCCGAGCGATTTCGCGGACTACAAACAGTTCGGGATTTCGGTTGGACTGGATGAAACACACGCGTTCGTCGGGGCCTGGGGCGACCAGGAGCGTGGTGACAACGCTGGTGCCGCCTATCTATTTGCTCTGGAGGAAGGTACCTTCACGACGGAGACCGAGCCGAACAACTCGTGTCCGGCCGCACAGTCCGTCGGACCCATCGGGGTGCCCTTCACTGTGTTCGGCAGCTTGGTCGAGCCTCCAGTTGTTCCGGATGTCGATTTCTTTCGTTTCACCTCCGTGCCGGGAACCGCACTCGTTGTTGACCTCGAGGGTTCTGCAACGAACAAAGGGACGCTTGTCGATCCGTATCTCGGATTGTTCAACTCTGATTGTGACTTAATGGACATCAATGACGACTTTATGTCTCTAGACTCCCATATCGAGTTCGTTGTCCCTCCTGATGGCGTTTTCGTTCTTGCCGCGAGCAGCTGTTGTGATTCCGACTTCGACGGTGACGGTCACTCCAGCGGAACGTATCAGTTGACAATCTCTCTGCCCCCTCCCGCCATCGGTTCTATCAAGGGGAGAGTCGTCAATGAAGTTAGCGGCCAACCGCTGTCGGGTGATTCTTGGCCATACGCTTATGTCGAGCTCAGGCGCTGTGTCAATGACGACTGTGTCGAGCACGTAGCCAGCATGTCGGCATCTAACGATGGAACCTTCTATTTTGAGAGAGACTACTGGAATCGCTTACTTTCCGTTGGACGGTACCAAGTTACAGCAAGGGCCTATGAGTTCACGGCTGGGGCCTCTGCTCCATTCGATGTCGGTGAAGCGGAAAACCGAGATATCGGAGATATCCCGCTGTATCCACCGCCCGTCTTGTTCTCCGACATCCAGCCGTGTCAAGACTTACCGCTACAAGGTGGTCTGTGTAGCTATTCGGTGCGTATCGATAACAACACCGCGTTCCGAATGAGGGGAATGGCATGGAGTCATGTGGAAGGCTGGGGCATTGGATCGCCGCTGGGCCACACGCTATTCGAGGCCAGCAAGGAACCGAAACATAGCGGAGGGAGAAGATTCAGTGAAACGCAGATTTGGTTACCCGACAGTACCCGTCACCGGGTAAAGATCGATCCCCTGAGCATCACCAGGGTACGTTTTCGTTTTAGCGTACCCAGCTACGTCAGTGAGTATGCGACCTTCTGTACCCGACTCTTCTTTGGCCTCGATCCCCGCCCCCTGTTTGGTACGGTGAGGGAGGGGAGCTTATTCTGTATGACAAAAGGCGGAACAGGTTTCCGAGTCATGAGCGAACAAGAAATCCGAGTGTTTTTCCAATCATTTGGTGCTCAATCTCGCCCCGGGGACGTGGAACGGCAGTGAGAATAAGCCAGAGGGATGTGATGTAGAAGTAGGTCAGTCATCGAGAGTAGCCCCTCGTCGCGGCGGCGAAGGGGCTAGCGGAACGGCCTTTGTGCTGACGAGCGCGGGATGAGAGTCGGTGTTTAGGCCACGTAAAGTTGCAGGAATCTTGCTTTCCGTCTACCTGCGGGGAGAACAGTTCTTGTTCCTCCGGAACATGTTCTTTGGATCGAATTTCGTCTTGATCTCGACGAGGCGTTCGTAGCTGGAACGGAAGGCATCGTGGACGCGTTCGTCCCCTTCCTCCTCCGTCAGGGCGTTCGGAATGGGGGCCCCAGATAGGGTCAGGCCTCAAACGTCGTTGCTCAAAGAGGCCTGACCCTTCATCTGTGGAAAACTCTAGGGTGGGGTCCACCCCCGGGGCAAAGTCGTCGAAAGCCAGTGCAACATCCCGAGTCGAAGCAAGGAATTGCCCTTGGCTCTTTAGATCCACTTCCCCCCACCCTGAATGAATGAAACGTTTTTCCAAAAAAGACATACGAATATGAAGGGGTGGAGTTCGACGAACTCCTATATCAGCGAAAATGACCACGGCCATCGCGTCATCCGGCTTGAATAAACGACCCGCACCATATCGGGTTCTGGACGTCAAGTCTTGGCTTCGAAAAATCAACCGATGCACCCTGGGACGTTATGCGGGTTTGCTGATGGTCGCGCTGCCCTTTTTGGGGCTCGCCTTATACGTCTATACACACCAGCACGAGTCGATCCGTTACCTATTCGTAGGTCGAGGATGTCTCATTTTTTTCTCTTTGAGCCTAGCCGGGTTGCTGGCGGTTCGCCTGCGTCGGCATTTTCTTCATCTCCTCGATAGAGACTATTATCACGAAGCCAACGACTTTCAGCTCCTTCCGGTGGAGATAGTTGAAAGAAGCCGTATGGCCGGAAGCATCGACGAGTTAGGAGAAATATTGACGGGAGAAATCAACCGCGCTTTGCAGCTCACCAAGGTTTCCGTTTTCGCTGTCAATCCTTCTTCAGGTTTCTTGGTATCCACGGACCAAGACTACAGTTCCCTGAGCTGCGCCTCCCCGCTGGCCAAACTCGTCGCTGGCGATACGCGGGCGTTAGAAATCGACGAGAGCGCACAATCATTGCTCGAACGACTTCCTCTCGAAGACCGACGCTGGCTCAAAGAGGGTGCGTTTCAACTCCTTTTGCCAATTCTGGGTTCGGACGGTTTTCTCTTGGGGGCCATCGCGTTGGGCAAGAAAGAAAATGATCTGCCTTTCTCCAGCGCCGATCGAAAGCTCCTAACGACGATTGCAGCGTCGGCAGCGTCGAACCTGGATAAACAACTCTCCCACACGCCATCGCCGCTCCAGGGAGTCGGAACGGCTGCATCCGCGATGATAGATAATGGCCGAGTCGCATGTGACCCCGAATCCGAGCTCGCGGCTGAATGCCGGGACTGCCACCGCTTATTTCAACCAGGGTCTATTTTCTGCGACCGGTGCGGGGGATACCTCGAAACCTCCCCGGTGCCGTACTTGCTGCGGGACACATTCCGACTCGAGGAGCGGATTGGCTTGGGTGGAATGGGAGTTGTCTATCGCGCCTTCGATCTGGCGTTGGGTAGGACCGTGGCTATCAAGACGCTCCCGTCAATTTCACCCCAGAATGCCAGCCGGCTCCGATGCGAGGCCAGAGTTGTGGCTATGGTCCAGCATCCTCACTTGGCATTGATATACGGGGTGGAGACGTGGCGTGGGATCCCCATGCTGGTATTCGAGTACATGGAGGGAGGAACACTCAAGGATCGAATCGGGACGGCACCGGTCGCATTGCGTGAAGCCATCGAACTGGGAGTGGAGCTCGTCGATGTACTCGACCAAATCCACGCAGTGGGCATATTGCATCGGGATATCAAGCCCAGCAACATCGGCTTTACGAAGGAGGACAAGCCGAAATTGCTCGACTTCGGTCTCGCTCATGTCCTTTCTGACTCACGACACCGAGACGCCAAGCCTACGAACGGCGACGACCCTGCAGGCGAATTGCCCGAGCATGGTCATGATGGGCTCTCTTCCTCGTCAGCGACCAGGTCACGACATGTCGTAGGGACCCCGGCTTACATCTGCCCCGAGTGTCTCAAAGGGGCCATACCTGATCCGTCCTTTGATCTGTGGGGCATGGGCATCGTCCTCTATGAAGCTCTGAGTGGATGCAATCCCGTTCTTGGCGACGACGTCAAGGACACGTTGACCCGTGTCAGGGCCGCAAACATACCCGACATTCGTGAGAAGCGAAGTGATCTGACGGAGCCCGTGGCGCAGTTTTTCCGCGTCGTGCTCTCGAGAAGCAGAGCCAGGCGGCCGCGGACCGCGATGGCGATGAGGGAGGAACTCGAGGTCCTTAAGAAGCGCCTCGGGATGTGAGTGTCAGCAGAGGGGAAACGAACGCTTGACGTTTGACAATCTGTCGACGTGGCGTTACTAGGAGTTGCTCTTTCCCGCGTGAGATGCTGGTTTAAGGAACAACGTGTTGGTTTCGGGCCATGACGTGTCGGTTTAGGGAACAAGCTGCAGAACTTCCCATTAGCGGTCCGCGTCGGGTGGCAGTGAGCGTCGCAAGAGGAGGACCGGTTCTGGTTGCAGCCGCTACAGTCCGAGAGGCTTGGTGCACCGCAAGCTCATGCGATGAGGGGTCAACTCCCGCCAAATGGAAGTTTGTGGAAAACGTGCAAGCATTTGATGTCCTACTCCCTAGCGGTGAGAAACCCGCGCGCGATGACACAGTAGCGCCATCCTCGCGGCGCCGCACTCGGCCATTCAAATCAAATCGAGTGTTTCCAAAATAGCCTCGCGAACCTGTGCCATGAGATCAGGTCCGAGGCGAGCAAGAGGTCCCTTTACCATTCGCCTGTTGTCGATAGCTCGAATCTGGTCGACCAGAAGGTCCGACTCACGACGCAGGCGTCCAGAAACGGGCACACGGATACGAAGCGGCTCGGCGTGTTCCACAAGGTTGGTTGTCAGTGGGATGATCAGAGTTGATGGATGCTCGACATCCAAGAGAGCTTGAGATTGAACAATGAGCACGGGGCGCGTTTTGCCAGGCTCTGTTCCGCGCTGGGGATTGAGATCAGCGAGCCAAACCTCGCCCCTTCTAAACATCGGGATCTTGCTCGATAGCCGCGAATTCAGCATTGACGTTCATGCTCTCTTCGCGCACTTTTCTGGATGCCTCAGCCAACCTCTTGGCTCTAAGACGCTGTTGCGTCTCCCTATTCATGCGTTCGAGGGCACGTCGTATGTACTCGGCTCGCGGTATCTGCAGCGCTTCCGCACAGCGCCCGCTCGCCTCGAGCAGTTCATCCGGCAGCTTGAGAGAAACAGCGCCCATATCCTAGATCTCCTCAGTATCCAACTTGTCCAATATGATACCCTATTTAAGTATCAAAAACAAGTATCAAAAATAGATACCCCGTTCGAATCTAGATTAGCACCCGGTGCTACTTTGTGCCTCACGTCAACGTTCGGGTCTGGCCTGGTCTGGCCCCTAACCAGCCAGTTCTCCGCACCCCGACATCGGTGTCTCAGCATTCCGCCTGCTGACTGCTTGTCTGCTCGACTGCTATCTTATGAGAAACAACTGTGTCTGATGCCCATCGACAAATTCAGCGCCTTCTTCCGTGTAGCAACCCGACTCTTCCCAACCGATTCGCACCTCCTGCCCGTCCCACTCGGGGATGTTGCTCGTGGAGCTATATTCGATCGCGTAACAGGTGTTGGGATAGAGAGGGTATTCTCCTCTCAGCTCGCTGCCTTCGGGACGGCGCCCAAGCGGCCTCGCATCCATGGGTGGGCCTGCGGCGTGACCATGAATGCCCAAAGGATGCGAATAAATCAACGGCCTCAACCCAGCCGCCTCTCCTTTTTCCATGGCGGTGCGCACAATCTCGTTGCCTGAACGTCCCGTCTCGAACTCGGCTCTAAAGATGTCGCCCAACTTGTTGGCTCTTTGCAAGGCTTCTTTGATCCCCACCGGAGCGTCTTCCTCACCGAGATGACAAACATAGGCCTGCCACTGCATATCGGTACAAAGACCCAGGTAGACGATCCCCACGTCACAGTGGAGGAGGTCACCCCGTTGGATGACCTTGGGCTGCTCCTCGTACTGCCCGGCGAGTCTCGAGTCCCTTTGGATCGAAATGGACGGCTGGAACCATGTCTTCAATCCGAGATCGACGATTTTTTGTCGGATCCACCAGACCACGTCGTCGGTCGTGGTGATCCCGGGGGTGATGACCTTGTTCGAGTAGAACTCAGCGATGATATCGTGAGCGATTCCACCGATGTGTCGGTAGACGCTCAGCTCCTGAGGGCTTCTGGTCTCGAGCCAACCGACACATAGATTCTCGGCGGAGACGAAACGCGAGGACAGTTCGGGCCCGAGAGCTTTTTCCAATTTCTCTTTGAGTGCCGAAGACAATCCATCGCCAAAAGCCCATTTTTCGGAGGCATTGATCCCGATCTTCTTGGGATCTCGTTCCTTGATGAACTCCGCCAGGCTCTCGAATTGCTTCTTCGTCTTGTCTTTCCACGTCGGGCCGTACCACTCGCCTATCCCGTAGTAGCCCCCCGACAACCGTTCCACGCCCTCGCCCTCTCCCCTGTCATGGAAAATGAGGACCGACGTGCGGCGCGCCGCCATGTGCGGTTCGGGAACCATGCTCAAATAGACAGGGTCCTCGTTATATTCCCGGTTGATGACGAGCCACATGTCAATGCCTTCTCTCCTCATGAGCATGGGGACGATGTTGTCCAACCGCCACTTCAACCAGGCGTTCATCACCTCTGCCCTTTCCCTCAGGGGCAGAATGTTGCTGCTGTCATCAACTGCTGCAACACCAAAGTCCTTGGAAATGCCAACGCTCGCGACCATCGAGATGAGCAAAACGGTACAAACCAACACGATCCTCTTCATCATTCGCCTCCTCGGAAGAGAAAATATCACGGGCGACCGGTCAGCTGAAATCCAACGGCTCGAAGGTATACAATATCAGGTTCACTTGTTCAGTCCTCGAGAGGCAATTGCAGACATGGTCAGCCAACCACCTGCCCTCTTCGATGGCATCAGAACGACGAAGGAACGGACCTCGACAAAGACACCTTAGTCGCCATATCAAGTGAGCGGAGGAACTATGACTTACGAAACCATCCGCCTTCTCACCGACGGGCCCGTGGCCACGATCCAGCTCAACCGGCCAGAGCGCATGAACGCGGTGATTGAAGCGATGTACCGCGAAATCGAGGACGTGCTGGAGCGCACAGAGACCATGCCGGAGATCCGCTGTCTCATCCTGACCGGTTCGGTTCTCGAACGAGACGGCGTCCGAAAGCAAGCCTTTCTGCGCCGGCGCTGATTTGAAAAAGCACTCGACCGGCGAAAGGAGCCCAGAAGCAAAAAGGGGAATACATCCGACTGGCCCATGAAACAGTCTGTAGAATCTACACGTTTCCCAAGCCCGTTATCGCGGCCAGTCAACGGGGCCGGCGCGCGGCGCAGGAACCGAGATGGCTCTCGCCTGCGATTTTATTCTGATGGCCGAAGAAGCCACACTAGCGCTGCCCGAGACCGCACTCGGTACTTTTGTCGGCGGTGGCGTGACGCACATACTTCCGCAGCTCATCGGGCCGGCGAGAGCCAAAGAGCTGGTGTACACCGGGAAGGTCATCGATGGCCGTGCTGCGATCGAACTGGGGCTAGCTCTCGGCTGCCATCCCGTGACATCAACTGCTGGAGGCAGCGAGATCCCTCGCTATGGACATCTCCGAAAAAGCACCCCTTTCCATCCGTTTTGCCAAGAATACTCCTTCAGCACTCACCACAACTCGACATCGAGACCGCACTGGAGCTCGAGACCAAGGCCATCCTCACCTGCATGAAGAGCGAGGACTGGCATGAAGGCCTCCTGGCCTTCAGCGAAAAAAGGAAACCCCGATTCGTTGGGAGGTGACATGTCTCTGAAAAAAGTACTGAATGCGCGCTCCGTCGCCGTCATCGGTGCCTCACGCGACGAAAAGAAACGCGGCTACCAGGCCGTGAAGGTCTTGATCGAAAGCAAGTATGAGGGCTCCATCTATCCCGTCAATCCACGCGAAGAGACCATCCTCGGTCACTCCGGTGCTACCGCCAGTGTTCTCGATATCGAGGAGCCCGTTGACCTCGCTCTCATTACCACGCCCGCCGAGACGCTCGAGTCGATTCTCGACGAGTGCGGACGTAAGGGTGTTTCCGGCGTCGTCGTCATCGCTGCCGGCTTCGGCGAGATCGGTCGTAAGGGCAAGAAACTCCAAGACAAGATCGTCAGCATCGCAGCTAAACACCAAATGCGCTTACTCGGTCCGAACACCAACGGTATGATCAATGTCCACACCGGCCTCAACCTCGTCGGACTCAATGACGTTCCCAAAGGTGACCTCGCCCTGCTCTCGCAAAGCGGGAACATGGCGCTCCACGTGATCACCGAGGCTCGCCTCAAGAGCCAGAAGGGCTTCTCTTACTACGTCGGAGTGGGAAACGAAGCGGACATCAAATTCCACGAGTACCTCGAGTTTTTCACCGAAGATCCCAAGACGCGAGCCTTGGTGATGTACGTCGAGGGCATGAGTGACGGGCGCCGCTTCTTGCAGCAGGCCTACCAAACGACGAGCAAAAAGCCTATTGTGCTCCTCAAGAGCGGGCGTTCGGAAAAAGGCAGCCAATCGGCAGGCTCCCATACGGGAGCTTTGGCTGGGATTTCCGAGGTATCGCGCACCGCCTTTGCGCGGGCCGGCATCATTACTCTCGAGAACTCGGATGAGCTCTTTCCCGTCTCTGAAGCCCTCTCCAGTCTACCGCCCATCAACAATCATCGTGTGGCCATTCTCGCAGACGGCGGCGGTCATGCAACCGTTGCGGCTGACGACTTGAGCGACCAAGGCATAACAATCCCCAATTTGACCAAAAACACGCGGGAGAAACTCGCCAAGGTGTTGAGACCCAATGCAGCGCTCCACAATCCCGTGGACGTCGCAGGGAGCGCTGACGCGGACCCCGCCATATTCGCCGACTGCGCGCGCATCTTGCTCGAGAGCAAGCAAGTCGGGGGCCTGCTCATCGTCGGACTGTTCGGTGGTTACGGACTTCGCTTTGCCGAACGCCTGCGTTTCATCGAAGAAGACGCCGCCCACCGCATGGGGAAGCTGGTCCGAGAGACCGGCAAGCCGATCGTGGTCCACAGTTTGTACAACTTCGCTCGTCCTCATGCGCACGACCTGCTCCGGTACTACGGCATACCCGTCTTCGACTCCGTGGAAATCGCCTGTAAATGCATATACGCGTTATCCCAATATGGCTACTACCTGAGCACCGCCCACCAGTGGACGAATTTCGTATTCGACTGGGGCTCCAAAGCAAAGCCCCAGGGAGAACGAATCTTCAAGAGGGCGAAAGCAGAAGGTCGGAACGCGTTACTCGAGCATGAAGCCAAACAACTCTTGGGCTTGCACGGTGCACCCGTGACGAAAGACCAACTGGCAGCCAACTCCAGGGAAGCGGTGGTGATCGCAGAAAAGCTCAGAAACCCGGTCGCCCTCAAGATCGCCTCGCCTGACATTCTTCACAAGAGCGACGCCAAGGGTGTCAAGCTCAACCTCGACAACGGAGCCCGGGTCCGAGCGGCATTCAAAGAGATCGTCGGAAACGCAAAACGGTACAAAGCCGACGCGGACATCCGAGGGTGTGTCGTCTCGCCCATGGCCGAACCCGGTACTGAGGTCATCGTCGGCACCAAGATCGATCCCCAGTTCGGACCGGTCATCATCTTCGGCATCGGCGGGATCTTGGTCGAAGTGCTCAAGGACGTCGTCTTTCGTGTACTTCCGATAAGCCGCGGGTCGGCCAAGAAAATGCTGTCAGAGATCCGCTCGGCGCCCATCCTCAACGGCGTTCGCGGTCAGTCCGGAGTCGACCACGAAGCTCTGGTCGATCTCCTCATGACGGTCTCAGAGGTCATCGAGTCCTACCCCCAGATCCAGGAAATGGACCTCAATCCGGTCATCGCCCGAGCGGATGGTCTATCCGTCGTCGATGCCCGTATCATTCTCAAGAAGAACAACGAGATCGGACCCGACAAGTCAAAAGCGTGATATCGCCTAGCGGCGGAATCGTCATTTGGCCCGGTGCTCTCCTCCTCGGAGCTAGCGTCTACTAGCCGTGACCGTCATCGGGCGAGGAAGCCAATATCAAGTTGCTCAGGTTCTTTGGCACCACCTGATAACCTTGAAAGCCCTTTGGCAGTGCGGTATAAGGGATTCAATTACACCACCGGGGACCTCGCAAACATGACATAGATAGGGAAACTACCAGCCGGTCCGACGCTATTTGAGAGGAGTGATTCCTCCATGAAGCCGCATACTTCGTGGTGGCAGCACCTGATACCGTTGACGTCACTCCACAAAGTGGTCTTTGACCTTGCAGGCATCATTCCGCCCTTCCCATTTACTCGAATCAACCCCTTTTCCTCATGGAGTTGTCTGACCCATGCCCTGACTTTTGGGCTCGACGGATACCAGTCAGCAGAAGGTCGTTTCCCGCGGGGGTATAGCTCGCGCCTGTTTTGGCAGGAGAAAGAGCATGAGCTTCCTCTGGAAACGCACGACCGGCAAGCTCGAGGAACAAATCGGCTATTCGGGAAGATTCGTTGAAATGTTTTGACTCGCAAAGCATACACAAGTAGAGGGTCCAGGAGACTGTCCGACACGGTGAGTTTACAGAAAGTTTCATGCATGACGAACCGCCTTCAGTTCTTGAAAACAAGCCAACTCTTCGGCGCGCTAGTTCGTTTGGCGAAGGAATGATTCTCTTAATAGTCCAGAGATTTCTTCGTATGAGTTAGCCCTCGGAATAGGCAAAAGGGGGACAGATTATGAGTAACAAGAAATGGACCGTGATGGTTTACCTCGCGGGTGACAACAACCTAACGGAAGAAATGGTGTGGGCGCTCCAGGAAATGAAAAAGGCCGCCGCCGACCCAACCATCCACAAGCGCGTCAACGTCATTGCGCAGTACGATCCGCGGGGAAAGAATCCCCGCACCTATGACATTGTCGTCGACAGTACCTCTCCACCGCTCTCTGCAAAGAACATAGACGGAGACCTCGACACACTGCCGATCTCTGTCCTCAGTGCGCCACAACAGTACGACGCCGCTCTTCAACACATTGTGGAGGAATGTTATCAAGCTGCGACCAAAGAGAATCCGAGTCTTGAACCAATGCTGCCACCGGCCCAGCATTTAGTGCAAGAAATCAAAAAGGTAGACCAAATCACCGATCATTTGATGACTTTGTTACCAAACAATTGCCATAACAACTCCAAACTCAAAGAGAAAATGGCATGCCTCTTCAAAGAAATATCCGATCACCTTGCCTGGAACTACAATGCAGCTGCGGTGCTCAAGACGTTCGTCAATGAGCAAATCGAAAAAGCTATTCGGGCCGAGAACTACTTGGTGGTTCTTTCCGGGCATGGTAGCGGTGCCATTGGCGATTTTCTCACAGATTCAGATCCTCAAACCGCCTTGAGCATACCCAAGCTTCGGCAACTGCTGGGACTAATTCGCATTCAATTCAAGAAACGACGCCACGTTGAACACAGCAACAGGCACGCCGCGGGTAAGCCTCTCATCGACGTTCTCGGCATGGATAGCTGTCTCATGAGTATGGCGGAACTCTGTTACGAGATCAGAGAATATGCAGACTATCTCGTCGGCTCAGAAGGATTCGTGCAAAACACCGGGTGGCCTTACCACCGCATACTCGAATCCCTAAGAAGCTCACCGGAACCCGAGGGCTTTGTGAAAACCATTGTCCAGCGATATACATGTTTTTACCAAGACTATGAAGTCGCTGGCGTCTCGACAGACATCTCCGCGTGCAATCTCAAGTATCTGCGGCAGTCAAACTTCATACGAAATATCAGGCTCCTCTCGGACCAATTGACAAACTCCGTGAAGAATTTAGCTGTAATTAGAGAGCTGGAACAACTTGATAAGCAACCAACGCAGCTCCATAAGAACCTCCTTAGCTCACAAAACAAGCTAAAGAGGCATTTGAACACAAGAATTGCTTCGCTGAGAAGAAAATCCGGAAGAAAGAAGCTCCCAGCCGTGCATGCCAAAGCGCTGTCTAAGCTTATCAATGCCGGCCAAGACCTCAAGAAAATGTCAAGAAATGAGCTAAATGGGTGGCTAAATAGAAATATTAATACCCTCAGATTACTTTTCGGTGCGACTATTGACAAAGATCCCAAAGAGCCTGGTAGGTATTGCCCAATACTTGTGGAGTATCTCACCGCACAAGGACTCCCAGGTGAGAATTTGGTCCGGAAGCTCAGAGCGCTCATCCATCACAAGCGCAATCTTGAACCCCGCGTCGCTAATGCTTTGATTGAGCTTCGACTGGAGATCGAGCTATGCGTTCTTAACGACGCTGTCGGCTTCAAGAGCGCTCTCAATGCACTCGATAAGTTGGCAGCGATGGGAGTGGCCGAATCGCTTGATCTGCAGGAAGGACTGAGACATCTAGCGGACCTAAAGAGAAAGACAGAACTCGCTGAGACGGTCAACCTGAGGCAACCACAAGCCAAGCGCCAAGAGTGGACCACCGTACTCAATGCCATCCATCTCGCCCATCATCAAGCACAGTCATACAAAGGCGACCTCTATACCGACTTATTTGACTTTTGCGACAAATTGATGGCTCTGCTCCCGCACTCCCATCGCATCAGCAAGAAGTGTAAGGACATCAAAAACGCAATTGAAGGAAGCATCGTCCTCAAAAGCTGCTACGCCGGTGCCGAGTTCCAACACTCTCACGGAGTGTCCCTGTACTTTCCTTGGAACGCCCGAGACTATTGGCACGAGTACGAGAATCTCGAATTTGCCCAGAAAACGGGTTGGGACGACTTCTTGAAATCTTACCTGAGAGCTACCCGACGGGAGAGGCGAGATGCACACAAAGAACTCGCGACGGAAACGATAACCCTGCGACATGGCCCTCTGCCGTATGATCCTCTTGTGAAAGCCGGAACGGAAGATCGTATTCGGGTCGGAACTGAAGACCGTATTCGGGCAGGAACCGAGGATCGCATCCGAGCGGGCACGGAAGACCGTGTTCGGGCAGGCACGGAAGATCGTATTCGGGCAGGCACGGAAGATCGTATTCGCGGCAAGCTGCGTTTCAGCAGCATGAAGAACCCGCCCGATGGATTCTACCGCTGTGAATGTGACTGTAAGAAGCCGCGCCACAGCGAATGACGTGATAACTGCAGGTGCGAGGCGAACTTGATGGAATCTCCAGCTGACCAGCATCGAGCGCGTAAGCCCAAGACCCTGGCACGGTGGGGCATAGGACTCGTTGCGCTGCTTGAAGCAACCACACCGCCTTCTTTCGCAGTCGAGCGGTCTCAGACACCCGAAGTCGCGGTCGAAATCGCAGAAGACCAATCAATTGACCGGATGCTCTCCACCGGCCAGACACATCGATATCGGTTAAGCCTCGATCCTGCCAGGACCGTTCAACTCGAATTTCAACGCTGGGGAATCGATGTGGACGTGGCGATTCAAGCGCCCAATGGTGAAGTAATTCGTGTACGACCCTGCCGAGATCTCGATCCCGTGTCCTTATCTGCAATGACCCAGTCTGGGGGAGAGCACTTCATTATTGTGAGGCCCATAGAAAGCGCGAATGTGACAGGACGGTATCGGTTGGTTGTCCGGAACGTCCGAACATCCACGCCGGAGGACGTGACGCGCATCGCAGCCGAGCAGGAAGTCGCGAAAGGAAACGAGCTGAGATCCCAATGGAACCGGGAGGCTGCCACCAAGGCTCTCGCACAGTACGAAAGCGCGCTTGGATACTGGCAAGAGCTGAGAGATGAGATAAAGCAAGCGGAGACGCTAAGTGAAATAGGAGAGGTCCATTTCGAACTTGGGGATTCTGATAAAGCACTCGCCCTCTATTCCCGAGCCATCACGCTCGCGCAAAAACGGGCGGATATTCGCTTGGCGGGCAAAATCAAGAATCAAATCGGCTTTGCTTGCTGGCGACTGGGACGTTACGAGGAGGCTTCGAGCGCGTTTACAGAAGGGTCGCTCTTGGGCAGGGAATCCAACAACCGGCACGTCGAGGCAAAGGCGTCCGTCGGCATCGGTGACGTTCACTACGCGTTGGGAAGTCTGCGCGAGGCTCTCGACTGCTACCAACGAGCTCTTGAATCATGGAAAGAGCTTTCGAGCCGGCGAGGACAAGCGCAGACACTGATAAATCTCGGCTACACACATGCCGACTTGAGCGAGGACCAACAGGCACTTACTTACTTCACCCAAGCATTGGAACTATGGAGACAAGTTGGCGACCGGCGGGGCGAAGCGGAAGCACTTCGCGTCATGGGAAGCGTTTACGCCAAGTTGGATGAGAAGCAAAAAGCCTTGGAGTCATTCGATCAGGCACGACATATTTTCGGTCCAATGGGAGACCGGACGTCGCAAGCGACTCTTTCGAACAGTATCGGCCAGCTCTACTACGACCTGAATCAAATCGACAAGGCGCTTTTTTATCACCAGGAGGCGCTTCGGTTGGGTCGTGAAATAGGTCATAAATTGGTAGAAGGCGCCGCACTCATTCAAATAGGGCGCTGCAAACACAGCTCGCACCAGGACTACGAGGCGCTCGACCACTACCACGAGGCCTTGAAGGTCTTTCGTTCGTCGAAAGATGAAAGGATGACATCAGTCGCATTGGGGGAGATCGCGAAAGTCTACGAATCTCTGGGGGACAGTGATCGAGCCGTCAAGCACTTCGAAGACGCCCTCGATATGAAACGGGTCGGTGGTGACAAGCGAGCCGTGGCAAACACCCTCAATGATCTCGGGGGTCTTCACCATCGCTCGGGTGCATCAAAAAAGGCGGCCGAGTACTTTACGGAGGCACTCGGTCTCTACCAGATAATAGGAGACCGCTACGGAGAATCCCTATCACTGTACAACCTCGCCCGCATCGCGCGCGACAACGGCGACTTGGTCGACGCACTGTCTATGGTGCAAGAATCTCTAGACATAGGTGAGTCTCTTCGTGTCAAGGTCTCCAGCCCAGAACTTAGGGCGCCCTATTTTGCGTTGATATGCGAATACTATGAGCTTAATACGGATTTGCTCATGCAACTCCACAGCGAGAATCCGTCTAAGGGATTCGACAAAGAGGCCTTGATGGCAAGTGAAAAAGCTCGAGCGAGGTCACTCCTCGACAGCTTGCTGGAAGCCCAGGTCGACATCCGTCAGGGTGTAGACACAGAGTTGCTGACACGTGAACGTTCGCTGCACCGTTCGCTCAACCGTCTCGTCGAACGCCAGATTCGCCTTTTGGGAAAAAACGCGAACCAAGATGAAATGAACAGCGTAGCTGCTGACATCCAAAAGCTCACCGCCGAATACGAGCAATTGCAGTCCGTTATCAGAAGTAAGAGCCCCCGCTACTCAGCACTCACGAAGCCTGGGACGATCAGGCTCGAGGAGATCCAGCAACAAGTTCTAGATAGCGACACACTGCTTCTTGAGTATGCTCTGGGTTCCGAGCACAGCTACCTTTGGATGATCTCAAAGGAAAGCTACTTGAGTTTCGAGTTACCTCCCCGAACAGAGATTGAGAGCAGAGCGAACGGGCTATACGAGCTCCTCACAGCGCGACAGCCGCTACCCGGCGAGTCCATGAACGAGTACCGAACGCGCGCAAGAGAGGCCGAGTCTCGATATTGGAAAGAAGCTTCCCGCCTCGCCGAAATCATTCTCGAGCCAATCGCCGAGCATTTGGAGCAGAAGCGACTCCTCATCGTCAGCGATGGGGAGTTGCAGTACATACCGTTTGCCACCTTGCCTGATCCGTCCGAAGAAAAACCCGTACCACTCATCGTAAGACACGAAATCGTTCGGTTGCCTTCAGCTACCACGTTGGTCATGCTGCGCAAAGAGACTGCGGGAAGGACACCGGGAGACAAAGACGTCGCGGTCATTGCGGATCCAGTATTCGAGGTCGACGATCCCCGCTTGGCCAAACGGGCACCCGATGCGACGAAGACTCCAGACGGGAAGTCTCAATATGAACCCGAATCACCTCCCGCCACATCCTACCTTCACCGCGCTCTACGTGATGCAGGAATGATGTCGAACGGTCGACTTCGAATACCGCGCCTGCCTTCTACGAGACACGAGGCGCGAACGATCGCGGGTCTGGCTACTCCGGGAGCCAGCATGATAGCGATGGATTTCGAGGCGAATCGGGACACTGCAATCAGCTCGAGTCTCGGCCGATATCGAAATGTCCACTTTGCGACACACGGCTTGTTGAACAGCGAAAGTCCTGAGCTATCGGGCATCATTCTGTCGATGGTGGATCAGGATGGACGCCCACAAAACGGCTTCCTCCGACTGCACGATATCTACAACCTCGATCTTCCCGTAGAAATGGTAGTTCTGAGTGCCTGTAGTTCAGCGCTCGGCAAGGAAGTCCGGGGCGAAGGGCTTGTCGGAATCGTACAAGGTTTCCTCTACGCTGGAGCGAAGCGGGTTTTAGCGAGTTTGTGGAAGGTCGATGATGAGGCGACGGGAAAACTCATGGAGAAGTTCTACCGCTTCATGTTGGTGGATAAGTTGGGCCCGGCCGAGTCACTTCGTCGATCGCAAATCGAGATGTGGCAAAGCAAGGAGTGGAATGCCCCCTTCTACTGGGCGGCATTCGTCATTCAAGGCGACTGGAAATAGGGGCAAACACCTATGTTCCCCAATGAGAACCAAGAGCTGAACCAAGAGTCGTTCGACTTGCTTCTGAAGTTTCTCCATGCGGACCGCGAAGAAGCGGGTCGACGCTACGAAGAAATTCGGCTCAAGCTGGTCAAGATCTTCACCTGCCGGGGATGTATGACTCCGGAGGATCTCGCCGATGAAACGATCAACCGGGTGTCGAGAAAAGTCGGAGAGATCATGAATAGCTATGTCGGAGATCCTCGACTCTACTTCTATGGCGTTGCGCGCAACGTGTTCCTGGAATCGGTTCGGAAACGACCCCATGTACCTCCGATGCCCGAGCCAAAATCCTCGGACGTCAAAGAGGCCGAACAGGAGTGTCTCGATCAGTGTATGAAGAAACTGACACCGACAAACCGGCAACTGATTCTCGAGTATTACACGGGAGAAAAAAAAGAGAAAATCGAACGACGAAAAGCACTTGCGGGTCGGTTGGGAATGGCTCCAAACGCGCTCAGGATACGAGCCCACCGGATCCGGAACAGCCTTGGGAATTGTGTGTTCGATTGTCTCAAGCACAACGCCGTGACATGAAACAAAAAGGCTATTTTGACCATTAGTAAATAGAGGAGCTCGAACCTGTGGACCATAGAGAAATGAACGATAAAGAAGACGGCACCAGCAACTTGAGACAGTACCTACTGGGTGCGCTTGCTGAAGAACCTCAGCAAAGGCTCGAAGAGGAGATGATGTTGAATAGCAAAGCTTATGAAGATCTCCTGATCGAGGAAGACGAGCTAATCGACGACTACTTATGGGACAACCTCTCCTCGGCCGACAGACAAAAGTTCCACGAAACCTTCCTCTGCACCAAAGAACGGCAAAGAAAACTGAGATTTGCTCGTGCTTTCTTGGAATACGCCCAACTCAACACGGCACGGAAGACTTTCGAGGTCGTACCGGTGTGGTGGCAGAGGTTCTGGGCAGGCCTACGAGCACCAAGCCCGGCGGTAAGCTACCCGATCGCGGCCGTCCTCCTGTTGGCGGTTTCGGGAAGTATGTGGCTGAACCTGAAATTTCAAGGTCAACTCGACCAATTCGCCGGCGAGAACGCTCGACTTCACGAAAGCCAGCAGGGCCTGCAGCAGCAGCTCTCAGAGGAGCGTAGCCGCCGAGACGAGCTTGCTTCCGATCTGAACCGGGAACAAGACGAGCGGGAACGACTGGCAAGAGAGAATGCCTTGTTGAAGCAGGGCTCCCCGTCCGGCTCTGCCACCTCGGTCCCCACCGTTGCGTCGTTTCTCCTCGCGCCAGGTCTTCTCCGCAGCATGGGCGATACCGAAAGAGTCATCGTTCCCGCAGATGCGAGCCTGGTGCAGTTACAGCTCGACCTGGGATTGGATGACTACGGCACCTATCGCATTGCGCTTCATGACACCGAAGGCGACGAGATTTGGACTCAGAGCAAATTGAAGGCCGAAACGCTGACTGAAAAAGTTGTGGTTGCCGTCACCTTCCCGGCAATTCTCTTACCTCATGGGGACTACTCTTTGAGGTTGAGCGGAATTACTCCAGGGGGCGATTACGAGCTCGTGGCAAGATACTATTTCCGAGCGATTCCCCAGTAGGGCATCCTTTGTTTCTTCCCTGTCTCCCCCGCTCCGCATCCAACAGCATCACACAATCCGAAACGTTTGGGCCTGACAAGTCATCTTTAAATAGAAGCGGGAGATAAAGCTGAATCATCACCAAACCGGGAAAAAGCCGCCGGAAAATATTCTCTCACGAACTTAGGCAGCGCGACCCAGATCGACGCCGGGTTGCCACCAAGAAGGGAGGCAAGCCATGAAAGTCGAAGCAACGTTGAACGGCTCCGTGGTGATTCTGAAGCCGCAAGGTCGACTCACGATCGAAGAAGACACTCGGGAGTTACAGGAAACACTCGACCAACATATCTCGAACGATACCAGGGACTTTCTGCTCGACATGAGCCGGATTCGGTCCATGGACGCGTTCGGTATCGGAAGATTGGTGACCTACTACAAAAGAACTCGGAACAATGGCGGAACGCTGAAGCTACTTCGTTTGAGCGAAAGGCTCCGACGCTTGCTGGACCTCGCACAGCTCTTGACCATCTTCGAGACCTTCGACAACGAAGATGAGGCCCTAGCGAGTTTCCCTTTCTGGTCCCGAGCGTCTTCTGTTTCGCAAACAACCCATAGAAATGGGGGATGGCGGGACTCCGGTAGGGTCACGCGAGCCCTCTGGGTTGGACTCACTCGTGCAGGCCGCCATTCGATTTAGTGGGAAGCCATCGCCCGGTCACCGAATAGCCTAAAAGCGAAACTCGAAATTCAGGTTAGGATGTTCCAGTCTACAAAAGTGAGTCGCTGGGAGTTGAGATGCGGATTTGGCCGCAACAAACCGAATTCTTCGTGATCCGACGGTCGTGCCCTCGCCCCCCGGCTTGGAGCGCCGTCACCCTGATCGCACTTGCCCCGCTCCCCGGATTCTGGTGCCGCAGCGGTCAAATCTATCCAGCGGGCTGAAACGTTTTCCTTCGTTTCTTCATATAGAGATGCAGGAGGATTTATGCGACGACCAAAGAAAAGGCTCGGTATCTGGAGGAAACGAGCGGACGCCCCGTACGTCCTCGAACGCACCGTCCGGTTCGATAGCTTCGTCCTGTGTCCTGAGAGCGGTGAGCTGTACAAAAAGGCCAAACCCATCGCCATCCAACCGCAGCCCTTCAAGGTCCTGACCCTTCTAACCCATTCTCCCGGGCGCGTCGTGGCGAGAGCTACAATTCAGAAGGAGCTTTGGGACGACGACACCTTTGTAGACTTCGACTTGGGGATCAATCACTGTATCAAACAAATCCGCAATGCCCTCGGCGATGACGCAAAAGCACCTCGCTACATCGAGACCGTTCCACGCCGAGGCTACCGATTTGTCGCCGAAGTCGTTTTCGAGCCCGCTATGACCTCAGCAAGAAGCAACCTGCATCAGTGGTGGCGAGCTGTGCAGACCCGCGTGACACTGAGTTGGAATCGCGAAGAACAAGCATGAGGAGCCGGGACAGGCTCCCGACGCGGGTCCTTCAGTCGTTGTCGTCGTTCACCGATGCATTTCTGCTGCGGTACCTTCGACTACTGATTGTGCGCACTTCGTCTGTTGAAGTTCCACTTCCAGGGGATTATTCTCAAAAAAACAAGGAGCGCCGATACTTAGCTGGTCCCTCCCAACGCCCAGATTTCTCGAATAGAGGGGGGAATTGGGTGGACTATTTTGCCGATGAAACGGTGCAAAATCTCTGGGCTCAAATGAAGGTCTCGGTCCTATTTGAGGCGGGCATACTAAAGGAATCATGACAGTGGGAGGTACTCCATGAGTACGAAGGACCATATGGGTTCCCTATATCGAGCCGGTCGGTCTTTCTATAGACGGAGCCTCTTGAGGTACCCGCTGACGTTCTACACACTCATTTTGGGTGTCATCATTCTTACCCGAGCACAAATTTGGAACATTCTTGACCTGAGGTGGCCGCACGCCGTCTTGGGCGATTGGCTTTGGACCACCATTAGGACAGCCTACGTTCTGCTCAATGGTCTAGCCGCCTTTGTTGCCGCCTTTTTGGTGGTGCCACGGCTCAGATCGGCTAAGCCTGAACGGTTTTCGCCGATTGAGGCACTATCGCTCCTTGCGAATGGATGGGAACCGTTGGACCGGTTCTCGGAGCTCCTCCTTCAGCTCAAACGGAAGGTCGGCGGTGAAGACCAGCAAAAGCGCTTAGGTTTCTTGCTGTTTCTCATCGGGTTAGGTTGGCTCATACTTCCCGCTTTTCTGGGAAGGCCGCCTCTGCCCTTCCGAGTGACACACTCGTTTCTTTTGTTTGGACTCGCCGGTTGGTTCGCCACCCCCTTACCGAATGTTCCCACGCGTCTTCAACGAGCCTTCGGTCGCTACCTACTTTGGGCCTCATTGGGAATCATGGTTGGCGGTCTCATGTGGCACATTCCACAGTTTCTTCCCGGCTGGATTACCTTCCGGTTCTACACGATCTGGGCGATGGGTTTCTTGTTCTTTGTCTTCCTGGCAACCGCGCAGCTTTTTGATGCCGTTCCCGGTCGTGAAGGTTCCCTCCTTCGGGTCCTTGCCCCCATTGCCGTTGTCACCTATCTGGGTGTTAGCACAGGGGTGTTCGTTGACACGGGACAGATATCATCCGCTCCGACGGATCCTGAACACGCAGCCGAATGGTTCAACAGAATGGCTTCGCGCATCGAGACCATGCCCCCTGGACCCATCCTGATCGTCGCCGCTAGCGGAGGTGGATCTCGAGCAGCGATGTTTACTTCCATGGTGCTCGAGGCTTTGTCCCATCAAGAAGTTGGTGATGCAATCGGGGGAGAAAAACCCGTACTGTCTCAGAACGTCACGCTGATAAGCGCCGTATCTGGAGGCAGCCTTGCCAGTGCCTACTATCTTCACGGCTTAGACCCTACAACGCCGGGCTCACCGGGATCGCCAGGCTTTCTGACTGGATCACTTGCCAAGAAGATTCACCTGCTCGCCAAAACCTACTACAACGACTACCTGCAGCAGGTCGGACCCAACCCAGCAGGAGAACAGCAGAAACGCAGGCTCGAGGCCTACGAACGGGTCGTGGCGGATACCGAGCACCTCCCCGGGCAACCATCGACAATCGCACCGTGGCTCTTCACAAGCCAATACATCGGCGATATGGCCATAGACTTCATGGCTCCAGTGCTCAGAGGAGTCCTCACTCCCATGATGGAGCGAGGTCAGAGCTTAGCAGACTTCTGGACCGAGAGATTTCAATGGGGTGCTCGCAGGCAGAGATCCCACTTCCCTCAATCGGCACCACTGCTGATTTTCAACGCGACCAACGTCGACAGTGGTCGCCGGGTCGTCATGGGCTTTCCACCTATACCGCCTTCGCTTCTCGGCGGCCGGATCCAGCGCGCCGCCTACGATCCGAGATTGGCCGACGCGGTGCGGCTATCCGCCAACTTCCCCTGGGGCTTCGAGATCGCAAGGTTACGAGGGGATAGGACTGAAGAAGGGGAGAACATCCCACAATGGAAGCTTCTCGACGGAGGTGTGACGGACAACACAGGGATCGATACGATCGCGGCGTTCTTCGAGAGCATCGAGTACTTTTCCCAAGACAGCACCATGTCACCGTTTGAAACGGAGACCCAGAAGGCGTTCCGCCTCGGAGCGAAGAAGGTGCGCAATCTTCTGTTGGAGCGAGGCGTGATGCTCATCGAAATAGACTCCGGCGCCAAGCCGGGTGGGTCCCCGATTCTCAGCAGCATCCTCCCTGGGTACACTGACCCAATAAAGGCGATCTCCCGCGCCGGATATTTGAACGCCGAGCAAGTCAAGTCGGGCTATTTGAATGAACTGGAGGCGGCTCTGGACCGGATGTCGCGACACAACGATTTGGAGACTTCCCGGCCGATTTCAGAGGAAGGGAATCAACGGCGCTTCTTGCATGTTCGGTTTGTCTGCAACCATGCAGACAATGTCATGACCGCATGGGCCCTCGGTTTGGAGGATAAAGCAAAGCTCCACACTCTGTTTTTGATCGAAGCTGCGGAACGACTCCCCGAGTTGAATGGAGGTTTCGAGATTCTGCGACTGGCACAAGAGGAAGCCCAATCCGTAACCGATGAGCGCGAACAAATTCATCAAGCTCAGATCCTCAAGGAGTTCGACAAGCACCAGAAGGTTCTCGCGAATGAAGAAATGCAGTCGGCGGAAGACCGACGAGGCCTCTACAAGGGTTTCGCCAACCAGACCCTGCCTTACGAGACCAAACCACTGGGCGAGCCTAGACCGAGCCGGTCTCCATTTCGTTCCGGCTGGGTGTACCTCGGCCACTATGAT
Source organism: uncultured Acidobacteriota bacterium (assembly GCA_963697355.1). Classification (GTDB taxonomy): domain Bacteria; phylum Acidobacteriota; class Vicinamibacteria; order Marinacidobacterales; family DATDRI01; genus CAVONV01. Next base: position 295,478 of record CAVONV010000004.1, on the reverse strand, counting down.
GGGGGTCAATGGAAGACCCGCTACTTCAGACAACTCGAGGCTGCGACGCTAGAGGCACCGGAAACGTTAGCTCGAGGCGACGTGTTGCGTGTCCTGAGCCGATCTAATGTCAGGCTGGAAATGCCGGCCTCATCAGGTGAGTTCCGCGATGTTGAACATGTCCTCCGCGCCGGAGACGAGATCGTCCTTGTGAGACCTCCCCTCCGCTGGGAAGATTCGGGCTACTTCTGGGCGGAAGTCCAATACAGGGAGAAGTAGGTAGATCTAGAAAGTCACCGACTTCCAAAGGAATCGCAACTCACAACGAACTCCCGGCAACCAGCTACACCGACTCGTTAGTCGCAGACGTCACGTGAGCAGTGAAGCCTCAGGTGGGACCCGATCCCACAAGCTGTTGGTGTACTCGAAGACAAGCTCCAAACGCGTTGACTAGTCCCGAACCCGTGGCGTCGTCCACGCCGACAGTGGCGGTGTCGCCGTGACCGCCCATCGTAGTGCCTTTTGTTACGTCTACTGCGGTGTCGGCCAGGATGGTGCTTATTTCCGCCGGTGTGAGATTCGGATTGACAGAGAGCATTAGAGCGCTGACACCGGCAACCTGTGGGGCCGCCGCGGAGGTCCCTGAGAATATACCCCAGCCCTTGTTGCGTTGCGTGAGCGGCAAGTTTTCTCCTTCGAGCTCGCTATCGTGTGGAACGGGGAGCATGATGTGTCCCTTCATGGGCTCGTCCCCAAACTCGCCGACAATGCCGCAGAAGTTCGGTACTCTGCGTCCAACATAGAGTTGGCTTCTGAAAGAGCTCGCGTAGCTCGAAGCTTTGAGATCCCCGCTAGACTCCACGGTGGTTCCGCCCACAGCGATGACTTCCGGCATGCAGGCAGGAAACATGCGGTGGCCGTTCCCCGCGGCAAAAATCACCGTCACACCATCATCGATAGCGTCGGAAATGATTCGCTCCAGGTCCCGAAGCTCATAGTAGAGATTGGGATCGGTGTTTCTAACCCCCTCCCAGGAGTCTTTGTCTACATCCCACCCCCAGGAATTCACAAAAACCTGAGGGTTCTGCGCCAGCGAGGTCTCCAATGCTTCAGCGGAGTAATCATTGTGCTTGATACCGAAGAAACGAATATCTGGAGCGATGGCCAGAGCATTCGCACATTCACCGGTACCATGGCCGACGGTATCGATCGCCGGGTGCGAGGTGCTCGGTGTGGAAACACGTTCTATGCTGTAGCCCTGATGGTCGAAATAAGGGTGCCGAGCAAAGCCCGTGTCCGCCATGGCAACGCGGACCCCTCGACCTGTCCATCCGAGCCGATGGCAAGGCCCCCCAAGGAGAGCCCGAACGACATCTGAAAGCCTCAAATGATAAACGCCGACGTTTGGCGGAACAAAGGCCGGAGCGACGAATTCTGGTGGTGTCGGTACATACGCAAACGCAATGGTGTCCTGAAGTGCGGGCGGAATGGAAAGCTCTTTTTCCGGGGACAAGAACTCCTCCGTACCTAGACCCCTTCCAGCATATTCCCGAGACTCTCTTCTCTTCGTGGTCAATTTCACGCCAAACACAGCGTCAAACTGATCCGAAGGCAATTGGCCTTCCACGGCATTGCGAGCGGTCACGGTGGCCTCGATGCCCTCCGATAGGGCTATTGCTTGCGCAGCACGCGCCCGCCCGGCATCTGGAGCAAACTTCTTTGCCGTTGCCGCAGTTGTGCCGGGTAGTGCGAGCGTGAAGGTATCGCCTTCCTTATTCTTGGGTACCAAGCGCACCCGAATCCGATCCGTCATGACTCACCTCCAAAAACCGAAATTGCGAGGTTGGCTAAATGAACTCGGGTTTCGTCGGAAAATAGACCGAGGCGATGCCTTCTGGAAGTGCCTCGGGGATGGTGGGTAGTTCATCGAATCGCCAACCGTTCTCTGTTAGTCGTACTTTGGCTTTGAACGCCTCTTCATACAATTCACGAGAGCCCTCGAACCCAACTCCACGTGGACCGATGTGAACAACATCGAATCCTAGCTGCTCGAGCTCTGATGCAGCTCTTTGAGACAGCTCGAGGTCCTTCGATTCCAGCGCCAATCGAGCCCTGATGACATTCGATGCGTCAACCATTTCGGTCCTAAATCTGTCTACATGCCTGTGCTTTCCATTTCGGCGCTAGGCGGATTGGAATCGGCATTGAAAATAGCGGCGCTAGAGCGACAGCTCGAGGTAAGGAGTAGTGTTGCATTTCCTTTCTCCCATCGTCGATGAAGCGGCCCACCCGTCAGGCAAAAACTGCACGTCGCTTTTTTTGGAATGTCCGTTTATCTACCTACATTAATAGAACCAAGACCCAAATCTGTCAATAGCTGACAGGTAGTTTGTTGTCCTTTCTCGCTGAGCAAGTTATGACGCGCTCGATCATAGGGCTCGGCCCCACACGCGCACGACCTGCTCCGCTACTACGGCATACCCGTCAACGATTCAGTGGATGTCTCCTGCAAGTGCATCAATGCTTTGTCCCAATATGGTGACTATCTAGGCGCCACTCACCAGCACAGGAATTTCGTATTCGACTGGGGAAGAAGATGGTCTTTCTTCTTCCGCCGCCTCAGCGGCGCGCTCTTCTCTTTTGGTGGCAACGGTAGCGTTAATGCTTATGTTGGGATATTTTCCTTCGTGAGGCACTCCTCGTCACCCAGAGACCGTCCTGGGTGAAGGGATCGTTTTTTCAGACGATTTAGAATTGGGACTTTTTGGCTCCGCCCGACCGGCGAAGGTCATTGCCATTCGGCAAAGGTACGTTCTGCATCGGCGAGACTTTGTCGTCGCCGCGTCGTTGGCCCCGTTTTCTGACGACATTACAACAAAGGTCAGCGCGTTCTCAATCTCGCTCTTGATCGAACATCAATCCGTCCTTATTATCGTCGCAACAGTTCCTCTGATGGTCGCTGGCGTTCTACTGGGTTGGAAAACCAACAACGTTGTGGGAGAACGGTGCTACGCTGCCCTTTTTGCGCTGTGATGACGAGCTACTCTGTGCGTCTTTTGGTCCCGTAATTTTGCTAGAGATTCGAAATCAGACAAGGGCAAGCACCTAAAGAAAGGACTAGAAAAATGGCCAAGAAAAAAAAGAGAAATACGGGTAAGTCCACTCGGACGAGAAAGAGACCGGCCAGAACCAAACCGAAAAAGACCACGCGACGCAGCAAGCGGATGACAGTTGAGGAAAAGCTGCACACATCTGCGCCGAAGAAGTTGGCACCCCAAAAGGGAGAACCGGGCAAGGTATCCACACACAAAGCGCGTGCCAGTTGGTTTAATGCGCGCGAAGCATGGCCGATGCGCGAAGCACCTGTCGATTTGCTATTGAGTGCGCGAGCCGACGCGGTCGCCAACGTACCCATGCAGCCGGGAGGCGCGACATGGATGCAAGCAGGTCCCACCAATGTAGGTGGGCGCATGACATCGATTGTGGTCGACCCGAATGGCGTCGACCGGATCTGCGTGGGAGCCGCTGGAGGAGGGATTTGGACTAGCACGGATGGTGGCTTGACCTGGATGTCACGGTGGCACGATGAACCGACATTGAATATTGGCGCGTTGTGTTTAGATCCAGCGGATTCTGACATAATCTACTGCGGAACCGGCGAGGCAAACTTGTCTGCCGATTCTCACGCAGGCGTTGGACTGTACCGCTCAACGGACGGTGGCGTTTCGTGGCATTTGCTTGCCCCAGCTGTAGCCCACAGTCTTCCCAGACGCATTGGACGCGTCGCGGTTGACCCGTTTGACTCCGATCACATCCTTCTCGCTGGCGTAGGACACCGGGCCGAAGACCCACGAGGGCTGTTTGTGTCAACGGACCGTGGCAATAGCTGGGCTCGAGCTTTGGCAATCACACCATACCCTTTCCAATGCCACGAAGTCGTGTTTCACCCAACTACACCGGGGACGGTTTATGTTGCCATCGATGCCATTGGAGCGATGAACGGTATCTGGAAAAGCCAAGATGGCGGACAAAGCTGGGCTCATCTTACGAGCGGCCTGCCCTCGTCATCGTCGATTAGGCGAACGAGTATCGCCATTGCTCCGTCGAATCCCAAAGTCATGTACACACAAATAGCGAGTGTTCGTGGCGCGGTGCTGGGAATCTTCCGCACCGGTAATGGCGGGAGCACATGGAAGGACGTCAGCGGCTCACATTTCTATCAAGAACGGCAGATGAACTACAACAACACCATTAGCGTCGACCCGAGCGACGAAAACGTTGTTATCTGCGGTGGCGTAGATATACACCGCAGCAAAAACGGCGGGACCACCTGGAAGAAACTGACGAGGTGGAATGCTGAGAGGGAGTCCCCAGATTATGCCCATGCCGACCAGCATATGTTCTGCCAACCCGCGGGACAGAGTGGTCTGGTTTACGCCATGAACGACGGCGGTATGGACGTAAGCCAAGACGGTGGAGATTCCTGGGAGAATCGAAGCAACGGCCTTGCCACTAACATGTTCTACGACTTATCCGTTGCGGCAACGGACGGAAACATGTATGGCGGAGGCATGCAGGACAACGGAACCTGGCTGACACTTGATGGCCAGGCGGATAGCTTCATTGAAACGACCGGCGGAGATGGAGGCTTTTGTGCGATCGACCCTAATGACCGACTGCATCTGTACACGTCGTCACAGTTCATGTTCATCAACCGGTTTCGTCAGTCTGATGGATGGAGACACAATATCGGTCCAAACGAGACGGGACCAAAACCGTGGATGGCATTTCTAGCAATCGATCCTGATCGTCCCAAAAGGGTCTTTGTCGGCTCGCAGCGCGTATGGAGGACCAAGAACGACGGAGGTAACTGGAAGGATGTTTCAGGATTCCTGGATGACAGCTTCGTGACATGTATTGAGATTTCTCGAGCGAATACCGACTACCTATACGTCGGCACGGAGAACGGGGGGATCTTCAAGAGTGAGGATGGGGGGGAGACTTGGACCGACAATATCGCCAGTTCCGGCCTACCAGGCCGCACGATTACACGGCTTCGAACACCGGCTGACAACGCCAATGTTGTCTACGCTACTGTTGCTAACTTTGGCAACAGCCACCTCTTTCGCTCGACAGATGGCGGCGGCTTTTGGACCGACATCGACGGTGGAAATTTGCCGGACGCACCGCACCATGGTATCGCCATTCCATCATCTAATCCCGACGTCATATTCGTGGGCGGTGACGCAGGAGTTTTCGTTTCGTCCGATGCTGGAGGGACATGGAACAACTTGACGTTGAATCTACCGACCGTAATGGTCGTCGATCTCGTCTTGCACGAGGCGACGAATGCGCTTCTGGCGGCCACCTATGGACGATCGACCTGGCGCTTGGACGTCTCCGAAATACAATGAGCTATTTTTTGTTCGAGTGACGCTTTTTGAACCAATCCTCCCGGGAATCAAGGTTGTCGTCGGGCTCACCAATGTCTCGCGGGGCATCGCGCGTGAGGAGCTCGGAGCTCGCCGGTTGATTGCGGAATAGGGAAAAAGCTGCGCTGTCGTCTGGGGCCCCGCGATAGATGAGACGGCCGCAAGACACCATGCCTTGAGGTGCCATGTCGAGAGCCTCCTCCGGGAGCGCAATGACATCACAGTACTTCCGCAGGCCGCCGATGTCCTCGCTCTGGTCTACCTGCGGCAGCACGGCAACAAAGTGGTATTCGCCCCCGCGACTATCGAGCTCGATCACCAATTCTGGAGAATCTGTGACGGCCCGTTTGCTGAGCACAACTGCCTCCGAGCCCGAACTCGAACGATATACGCGCGAATCCGTAACATCCGCAAGTGCCTTCACCAGACTACCTGTGGTGCCATGGATTTTGTGCCGCATGGAATGCCGCGAAACCTCCCGCCAAACTTGACTCATTGCCCATCTCCCAGTCGCAATGACATCCTTTGTGAGCTACATCGCCCCTATATTACTTGCCTATGCTTTAGGTGGCGAACAGTATGCGTTTCTCGAACTGATCCGGCACCGGATCTAGGTACCCCTGCGGTATCCCTTTGGTATCCCTCCACAGATCTATCAGTACCGGGGTCCTCATTAGTATCCCAATGAACGGCCCCCTCAGTATCCTCCACCCGGGATCCCCCTTTGGATTCCTGTTCAGTACCCGCAAGATATCGCGGGTCCCTGGTATCTTAGGTCCCAGTACACCCAGCGTCACTGAGACGAAGGACCTGCCATATCTAGCAGCAGCAACCTGGAATAGTCATCACGATGGTCCGGTGCGCTGTCGGGAACGGCTGGGCGGATTGCTAAGATATTACTATGGGGCCGCCGCATGAGTTCTTTGACTCCACGGGCACTGTCAACTTGCAAAGCGAGATGTGGCGCCACTGGACAACCGATGCGCATACTGTCCCTTCATACCAAGTCAAAATATGTGCACAGAGGACGGCGGCTTTTCGCCAATCCAAATCGTCGTCAATGAGTACGTCACGGCTGCTCTTGAGAATCGTCGTCGTATATCGAGCGAAGCCATGAGGACGCCGATGCGCTGATGCTAAACGACCCAGCTGTCAGAGTCATCGTCACTGGTGACTTCAATGACGGGCCAGGCATCGACTATTTCGAAAGAAAGTACCTAACGCACAATGTTGTTGACATTCTCCTCGGGAGCACCTTTTATCCTGAGCGTTTGTTCAGTCACGCTTTCCTCACAATGGTTGCCCCCGCGGACCGCTTCACCGCGATATTTGATGATTTCGTCGACAACATCAACAACCGGCAGGTCCTCCTAGATCACATTCTGATTTCCCCGGCGCTTGAATCCGTGATCACGAATGCTGGCGTCACCCATACGGAATACATGGCGCACACCACGAATCCAACTGGAACACGCCAAGAGCGTGTGAGTGACCACCGCACCGTATTCATAGAGTTTTGAAAGCGGAAAACTGCAGCAACGCGGGGGTGTAGTGCTGCCGATTTGTTGGCGATCTAATTACCGACTAGAAGGAGAGGATCTCACTAAGGGCCCCTATTCAGCTATCAAGTGCTGACGTAGCTGGATTCATCGAGGGGTATATAGACCCACCCAAGCGGATGCCCTTGATTGCGTAGAGTGTCTGGGCTGATGTCTAAGGGAAGAGAGAGAACCATAGCCTAAATCACCTGCCATACTGGGATCGGGACTCGAGCCCTGCCCATGGGATAGGCGATTTCAGGGCCTCGGAGCGGGCTGAAGTGGACGGCAACGGTCCTCAGTCCCGTAAGGAAGCGTTGGTGAGACGAGGTACACGTTCTTTGGACTTGTTTCGCCGCCCAATCCGCTAAGCGGTTTCTTACTATGCCGTTTCGATGTTGGCCGCGTCGCCGAGACCGAGATCGTCAATGGAGATCTCGCGCATGCGGTACTTTTGGATCTTGCCCGTGACCGTCATGGGATACGAATCGACGAACTTCCAGTACGCCGGGATCTTGTAGGTTGCGATTTTACCCCAGCAAAACGCAGCCAGTTCCTCACCCTCCAAACTGGTCCCAGCTCGCGGCTTGATCCAGGCCATTACTTCCTCGCCGTAGGTTGCAGACGGAACGCCGACCACCTGGGCATCTTCCACTGCCGGGTGGGTGAAGAGAAACTCTTCCACTTCGCGAGGATAGACGTTGTCTCCTCCCCGGATGATCAGGTCCTTGATCCGACCCACGATCTTAATGTAACCCTCGTCATCCATCGCGGCGAGATCTCCGCTGTGCATCCACCGTGCGGCGTCGATCGCGTTCGCAGTTGCCTCGTCGTCGTTCCAGTATCCCAACATCACGCAGTAACCCCGAGTGCAGAGCTCACCGGCTTCACCTCGACGAACCACCGCACCGGATGTTGGCTCGACGATCTTGATCTCGACGTGGGGATGGATGCGCCCTACCGTGGATACGCGTTTTTCCACCGGATCGTCCATGCGGCTCTGGGTCGAGACCGGCGAGGTCTCGGTCATCCCGTAGCAAATGGTAACGTCTCGCATGTTCATCTTCTCGCGCACCTGTTTCATCACTTCTACCGGGCAAGGGGATCCCGCCATGACCCCGGTACGAAGTGACGAGAAGTCGGTGCGGACGAAATCCGGGTGATTCAGCATAGCGATAAACATGGTTGGAACACCGTAGAGCGAAGTGGCCCGCTCCTCCTGGATGGTCGCGAGGGTGTCGCCGGGGTCGAAGGCCTCTCCGGGGATCAGAATGGCGGCCCCATGGCTCGTGCAAGCGAGGTTGCCGATCACCATGCCGAAGCAGTGGTAAAAGGGCACCGGAACGCACACGCGGTCCTTTTCCGTGTACGCCAGGATCTCCGCGATCATGAAACCGTTGTTGAGGATGTTGTGGTGCGATAGGGTGGCACCCTTGGGTGTCCCGGTGGTCCCGGAGGTGTACTGTATGTTGATGGGTTCGTCGAAAGCGAGGCTCGCTTCACGCTCGGCGAGAACCGTATCATCCACTTCGTCCGCCGAGGCGAGGAGCTCTTCCCACTCATCGTCGATAACCACCGTCTGTTCGAGGGCCTCACAGCGGTCGCGCACCTGCCCCAGCAGATCGACGTAATCCGTCGCCCGGAAACGCCGCGCTAGAAAGAGCATCTTCTGGCCGGACTGTTTGAGCGTGTACTCGAGCTCGCGCGCCTTGTAGGCAGGATTGACGTTTACGAGAATAGCCCCGATCCGCGCCGTAGCGTACTGCACCACCACCCACTCGAATCGGTTCGGCGACCAGATCCCGACGCGATCACCCTTCTGAATCCCGCGGGCAAGGAGTGCCTTGGCAAGCTTCGTCGTAACATCCCAAAGCTCGCGGTAGCTCGCACGGTATTGTTGTGAGCGAATCACGAGTCTCTCGCCTCTCTTCAGCCTGTATTGTCGCGGGAGGAGATAGCCTTTCCGCCAGGCGTTCGTCGATGAAAGTACGAATCCTGTCCAGGGTCTGCGCTCGGACGTCGGTCTCTGTCGGGGCAGTTCGTCGTCCTGGGAAAGAGTCGTCACATGGTGGAACTCCTCGAACTCCTGGCGAGACAGAAGACTTTCCTCGATCTGCTCGAGACTCCATACGGAGCCCAAGCGATCGATCGTGAGAAAGAGATCTTGACACCGTTATCGCATTCAACGCGGTCCAGCCGGGGAGAAAGGTCAGAGAAGCCCACCGGTATACGCATCTGAAGTCCCTTCCCTGGGAATACCTCGTGCGGGCCGAGCTCCAGACGTTGAACGGGAAACATCCAGTCGAAACCGTCCTCTAGAAGAAAGTCTTTGACTAGGTTGATGGGGACGGCAAATCCGATGCCCCGACCTCCCCGCATGCGCGCGCACATGACGCCCAGTGCAAAGCCATCGGTGCTGACCACCGGACCACCACTGTTCCCCAGATTGACCGCCGCATCGGTCTGAAGGTATCGCGGAATCCCCTGTTCGTCTCGTCGGACCGCCGACAGTGCTCCTCGCGAGATGGTGACCTCGGGTACGACCCTATCGATAGATTTCCTGGCGACCTCCACTCCCCATCCGAGCGGGTAGCCGAGAATTCGTACCGGGTCGCCAAACTGTATGGCGCTCGAATCGCCCAAAGGGACATAGGGCAGGTTGGCTCCTTGGATGTGGAGCAATGCGAGATCAAAATCCGGGTCAACGGCTTCGACCGAAGCGCGGTAGAACCGCTCAGGCTCATCCGAGTCTATTTCGTTTGGGAAAGCCACCTCGATCCGTTGGACGTCGATCGACGCTTCGAGCGGTTCACCATCCACGTACAGGGTGATGTCTTCACCCGCAATCAAATGATGGTTCGTGAGTATGTAACCGCTCGGAGAGATCACGAAACCGCTCCCACGGCGATTTCGGTGTTGGAATCACCGATTCGGTAACTCAGAATCCGGGGGGCTCGACTTCAACGGCTCCGACGACACGAACAAACACCGTCGCTTCAGCAGGTGACGAGATCTGAGCAGAGACCGAGCGAGCGAATAACATGAACCAGCACGCAAGCCAAAAAGTTTGTTTGTTCATGGCCAACCTCCCGTCGCGAGACGGTTGGGCTAACTCGCCCAGCCGGACCATTCCATCTCAAACCGCCGTCGAACGAAGCTTCGAGTTTCCTCCGCAATCCCTTCACGACGGGCCTCTTGCTCCGCCGACCACATCTCCCTCCCAATGGCTTCGGCGCGGCCAATGAAATCCTCCAACAGGTCCTGACACTCGACCGATTCGGGGTAAGGGATACGACCGTAGTCATCCCAAACAACGAACCAGTCACGACCGTAGGGCCCCTCGTAGTCAGCGCAGGCACCACATTCATTGCGGAATCGGCCCCAGAGGACATCAACGCGATTCGCTTTGATCGCCAGCGCCTCGACCATGGCCCCAAACCGATGGCGCGCGAATTCGGCCGCATCCATATCCGATGTTTCCTTCATATCCGTGATCGCTGCAATGGGTAGCGCCGGCAAGGGGATGTCGCCAGCCAGCAGGTCCTTCAAGTGATCAATGGCAACCGCTAGAGCCAACGAGTCACCGAACTTGATCGTATTGATTCCGACGACACGTCCTCGTTCGTCGAGCAGTGGCCCTCCGCTGTTACCTGGATTGAGGGCAGCGTCGGTCTGGACCAGAGTGATGTCTTCGACCGTCCTAATGGCGCTGACAATACCCCGGGTCGCGGTGTTTCTGAGTCCCAGGGGTGTGCCGATGGCGACGACTTCATGACCGGTGTGCAGATCATTGACCGTCCCCAGGGACATCACCTCGTGCTCCAATCCTCTGTTCATGAGCTCCAGCACTGCTAGGTCATGGTCCACCGACTTCTTCAGGATCCTTGCTCGTACGGAAACCCCATTGTGCAGCTTCACCTTGATGCTGTATTGCCGGGCCACCACATGGTAGTTGGTGGCAACGAGGCCTGGCTGAACGAAAAAACCGCTTCCGAACTGATCGATCCCCTCGACTAAGACGACGCCGGGCAATACGGATTGGACCACGTCTTCAATGGAGAGCGGTTCGGGCTCCCAGTGACTCTTCTCTTCTCCGCCAAAAGCTACCTCGGGTCGGAGACTCGCACTTTTGACCAGCTCACCGACCGGCGATTCCAAATCACTCAACAGTGTTGGGTCGTCATCCGATGAAGACTCGAATGGCATGGAACCGGTGGAGGCGATCGCTTCTTCGCCCACCACGGACGCGGTCTGTCCCGAAACACCCGTCCCGGCCGGTAATTGCTGGAAGGCCAGAAAAACAAAAAGACAAATGGCCAGTCCCCAACCACCCATGGCCCAGTTGATTCGGCTCCCCACTCGGTAGGCCTCCGCGGCAAATCCTCCGGCGGAGGACTCTCTTGGTACCTGCCGCCTGCACGGACAGGATCGGAGCTGCCGTGGTAACTGTCGGCCGCAGCCGGGACAGGTCCATTTGACGTGGTTTTTTTGGCCTTTCATGATAGCCCCCTTTTTTCAAACGCTTAACGCCCCACCTTGACGCGGCATAAGGCTGCAACCTGGATACCACTCGAGCCACGGGTATCGGACACACTCAAATCCACTGTTCTCAATGGGTTGACTCGACGAAGCCCCTGGGGGAGTTGTAGCTAGTTAGGCTACAACTCTAGCAAGGAGCAATCGGCGCAACGTCATTACTGACGATCGTTGAGACATTAGCCCCAAGAATCAACGATTTACTCGGGGTGTTCACCACTATCCCAAAACCGAAAGTACCTCGCTTGACCGCGGAACGTAGCGGCGAAAGCTACACCACGCTCCCGATCAGAAGCTGAGACTGCCTAGGCTTAGAAAAAGCTATCTCATCCTGCTTTTCCTGTTAAAGTACTGTTGGTTACATCGGAGAAGAGTTCGGGCGCTTTCTAAACCGAGTCTTGGGTACCCAAAACCCTGGTTCAATGAGCTCTGAAACAGCAGCCTCTCACCGTCGGCTACTCGAGCTTGCGGATAACCTCCTTGCACGTCTGGAGTGTGCCCTTCCCCCTTCCCAACCATCGGATCCCAACGAACGGGCGGCTTTCGTGGACGGTCTCCGCGGTGAGATTCAGCTCCTCAAGGAGACCGCGATCCATCTCGCACCGGTTGTCCACGAGACCCGGCTCGCCGATCTGTCGACGCGCCTTGCGGTCCACTTTTTCACGGAAAGGTCGCTGAAGCGGTTTTGCGACAAGGTCCTCGACGAGCTCATTCGAGAGACCGGCGCGCAAACCGGAGCCATCGTCTTTTTCAACGAGCACTCTTCCGAAGTCGAGGTGGCTGCCGCACGATCCGCAAATCAGAAAGACTTAGATTCCGACCACCTTCGAATGAGCCGGAGCATTCTCTCGCGTATCCGCGCCGGCGATTCGGTTCTCGTCGAAGACGCTCTCGCGGACGACCAGCTCGGCCTCGAAGACAGCGTCAGGCGACTTCCGCTACGCTCCGTCTTGGCCATTGCGCTCCGACTGGAAAGCTACTTGGCGGGGGCGGTCTTCTTGGAGAACGAGAAGCGAGCGGGCGTCTTTGATGAGCAGGATCGAGCGCTCCTGACGGACGTCGCGCGCTTAATCACCGTTTATCTCGACTCCGCTTTCAGACTACGTGAGGAAATATCAGCCCGTAGAAAGATCTACTCCGAGGTCAAGGGGAAGACACAGTTCGACGGCATCATAGGTTCTTCGCCTCGGTTGTTGCATGTGCTCGAAACCGTTCAGCAGGTCGGCCCCACCAACGCCACGGTTCTCATTGAAGGAGAAAGTGGTACGGGAAAGGAGCTCGTGGCTCGAGCCATCCACAAATCGAGTCAAAGAGCGCACCGGCCTTTCGTCGTCATCAACTGCGCCGCTATACCAGATACGCTTCTCGAAAGCCAGCTCTTCGGTCACGAAAAAGGAGCCTTCACCGGAGCCGTGGAACGGCAAATCGGACGGCTTGAAGTCGCCAATAAAGGCACGGTGTTCCTCGACGAGATCGGGGAGCTTTCTGTACGCCTTCAAGCCAAGCTGCTCCGGTTTCTTCAGAACCGGGAGGTCGAACGGCTCGGTGGCAGGGGAACGATCGCGCTCGATGTGCGGATGGTTGCAGCGACCAACCGCGATCTCACCGAAATGGTCGAACGAGGAGGTTTTCGCGAAGACTTGTACTACCGCTTGAACGTAATTCCGATCCACATGCCGCCGCTACGCGCCAGAGTGGAGGACATCCCGCATCTGGTCGATCATTTTCTTGATATCTTTTCGCTCCAGTCGGGACGAAAGCGTATTCAAATCGATCCAGACGTCTACGAGGTATTTCAGCTCTACGCCTGGCCCGGAAACATTCGTGAGCTGGAGAACATCCTCCAACGATTGGTCGTCATGTCAAAAAGTGGACGCATCGAAGTTCGAAACCTGCCGCCACACATCAGCCAAGGCAGGAAGGTGGTTTTTGACGCCGACAAAAACCCCTTCGGGGCTTACTGTGCAAACCTCCCCGCAGATTGGCCGGAGCTCCAGCAGCGCCGTCAACAAATGCTGAATATCACGACGTCTTACGTCAAGCAGCTCGAAAATCGTTTCATCGATGACTTGCTTCAAAGAACGGGTGGCAACATCAGCCGGGCGGCCGAGCAATCTGGAATGCACCGAACACTGATCCACCGCCGCTTGAAGTCCCGGAACGAGTAGACTTCCGCCGGAGCGTTTCTAGCCCTTGTCCGTGGCCCGTCGCTTCGGCAGTTCTCGTACTTTTTCTTCCAGGGGATCGACCACTTTCGTAGAAAGAGAGGCCATCAACTCTTCCTCGTCTCTATAGGTATAGAGATTCAGGAAATGAGGGTAGTCGCGAATATTGTCCATCAGAACGGCATCGGAGTCGGAGTGAGCCAGCAGAGGTTGCACGGGCGCACTGGAAAAGCTGGGTGCCATGGCCTCCAACTCCAATCGGTGGTCCCTCGCACCGGAAAGGTCCGCAATGACAAACCGCGATAGACCCATGAGGGTCAACAGGATCTCCTTGAGATGAAGATCACTCGAGCCCTCGAGGTCCAAGGTGATCGGAAGATACCCTCGGCGACGCAGTTCCTCGAGGATGGCTTCCAGCACCAATTGGCGTCCATCGGGGAAAGCGGCCTAAGACGAGAACCATATTGCGAGCTATGCTGCTGATGGCACTTCTAATCCTCCTGTTGTGCAAATAGAGACCGACATAGTAGGCAATTTCAATATCGTCGACGCTGACTCTGGGTTCGTCCGGAGATGTGACGACTAGATTGTTCTGATGGGCCTCCTCGAGCGTCGAGCCCAAGAACGAAATGCCGTAGATCGTGCAACCATCGAGATTAGCCTTTTCTAAATTCGTGTTGTGTATAATGGCGCCGCTCAAGTTCGCGCCCCTCAAATCGGCTTCGGCCAAATTCGCCCGGATGAGCTCCGCACCTATCAGCTTCGCCCCCACCATGTCGGCCTTCCACAAGTCCGTCTTGACGAGTCGTGCCCCTGTAAGGTCCGCCTCTTTCAAGCTCGCTTCAGCGAGGTGTGCACCACGCAGATTCGCAGAAGCCAGCTTCGCCAAAAGGAGATCTGCCCGGGAAAGATCCGCGTCGACGAGCTGGGCATGGGAAACATCTGCTCCGGTCAACTTCGCCCCCGAGAGGTTCGCTTTCCAGAGATTGGCACCTTCTAGGTTGGCTCGGGTCAAATCGGATCCCGACAGGTTGGCCGTAAGGAGACGGGCGCCCTGGAGGTTGGCTCCAGCGAGATTGGCTCGTGAGAGATCGGCTCCCGTTAGAACAGCCTTACTCAACTGAGCCACGGGAAAATTCGCTTCGACGAAGCTCGTTCGGGTCAGGTTCGCCAAAAGAAGCTGCGCCCCCCTGAGGTCTGCCTTGTCGAGTTTCGCCCCTGTCAGGTTCGCCCGTGTCAGATCGGCGCCGGTGAGCTCCGCTTTCTCCAAGCTCCCTCGCGACAGGTTGGCTTTGGCGAGCTTGGCACGGGTGACAGTCGCCCCCTGAAGGCTAGCCCCGCACATGTTGGAACGGACTAAATTCGCTTCCCCAAGGTGTGCACCGTCCAGGTTCGCACCACTGAGATTGGCTCCGGCGAGATCGACGCCGAAAAGGTCGCATCGGGTCAAATCCGTTTCGGCAAAATCCAGGGCTACCGAGGCATTCTGCCGCTTCCAGACATTCCAGACGGCCGGGCCTTGTTTCAGCAGCCCCAGAAGTTCCTTACCTGCCATCAACATGCCTCACACCGAATCACTCAGGCTTGGACCACGCGCGCCCTTGACCCGCGATGCTAGCCTCTTCCTGCATTCCGTGCTGGGGAAAGAGAACGCGAATCGAGGTTCCCTGATGAGGGGTGCTTTTCGCCCGTATCGCTCCATTGTGACGTCGCACGGCACCGACTACCGTTGCCAAACCCAGACCGGCGCCAGTGGCTTTGGTCGTATAAAAGGGCACGAAGACTTTCGCAAGTGTCTCCTCTTCCATCCCCTTTCCCGTGTCGGAAACCTCCAGATAGACATAGGAAGCTTCCGGTAGCGCCTCACCCAAAAGGCAACCTGAGAGGTACTCGCGACTGGCCTCCATGGAGCCCGTGGCGACGGTGATGATACCTTCATGCTCGGCCAAAGCCTCCGAGGCATTGGTGACCAAGCTCATGACCAGTTGACGGATCTGGTCAGCGTCTGCCCGGATCGCGAGCGCAATATCGGGAGTCCGCTTCTCGAGGATCGCACTTGGAGGCACCGCCATCTCGAGCGCGTGCGTCATTTCTTCGACCAACCGACTCAAATCTAGCAAGCGGCTGTTGGGTAGGCCTTCTCCCGAGTAGGCTTGTACCTGGTTCGTCAGCTCAGTGGCACGTAGAGCCGCCGATTCGATTTGCTCCACGGAGTAACGCACTGATGAGCCTGGGGGCAGCTCCTCGAGCACCGAACCGACGTGCCCGAGAACGTCTGTCAATAACTCGTCATACTCCCGGGCGACACCCTCTGCCACCACGGCCAAGTTCTCCATCTCATGCTCCGGCTGAACGTGCCTGGCCAGTCTGAGTTGTTCCGCTTCCGATTCCTCACTATCGCTCGTTTCAGTGAAGATGATCATGGCGGCAACGATCGACTCTCCACTAAGGAGCGGTACGATGCGACTCTCGTACCATGTCCCGTTTACCGCAGCGAGATCCAATTGGTTTCGTTCCCCGGTTTGAAAGACCCGCTCCAAGCCGTTTCGAAAGCTCTTGTGGGAATCAATATGGACCAAACGATAGAAGTCAGTGGTGTCGCTTTCTTTTTCGCCATCGTCCGGCCATGCCCGGTTGCTATACAGGATCTGTCCGTCACGATTGACGGTGATGACGACATCGGGGTGATTCTCCACGAGTGAGCGGAACGTCCCCTCCGACCTCTGGAGGGCTTCCTTGGCGGCCTTGAGCTCGCCGAGCTCGCCCTCGAGCCTTTTTTGGGCTGCACTATGTCCAGAGATAAGCTCATTCACCCGGGTCTCTAGCTCTTCTCTCGCTTCGTGTAGTGCGCGCTCCGCCTCCCATCGCCCGGTCACTTCCCGGATGACACCGATCCCACCCACGACTTCTTCCGACGCGCCAAGAAGGGGCGAGTAGTGTCCATCGAAAACAACCTGGCGCGTCGACCCTGGAATCGTGTAGAACCGATTCTTGGAGGTCACCTTCTTCCCAGCGAGAGCTTCATAGAAATATTGATCTTCACCAAGCTCTTTCAAGAAGGGGAGCGCGTCCCAAGCGTTGTTTCCGACAAGGTCCCGCTTGTCGACACCTAGAAGTCTTTCGAGTGCGGAATTGCAGAACGTCAACTTACATCGGCGATCGAAAGCTAGCGTACCATCGACACATCCATCCAGGAGCCGCCCGAGGAATTTCTCCTGGTGCCTGAGTTGGTCTTCTGCTTTTTTTCGTTCCGTGATGTCCCGCGCGAATATCACGAGGCAATCTTGATCCTCGACCATCCGGTGAACAATGGATAACTCCACGAGCAGAGAACCGCCATCCTTACGGCGAAAAGTACGCTCGATCTGGAAGGGCTCTTCGCCGGCCCTGATCTCTGCGACCCAAGACTCCCAATCCTCGGCGGGCGCCAAGGGCGGGTGCTCCTCGATCTCCTGCATCCGAAAACGAAGGAGCTCCTCACGCGTGTAGCCCAGCCAACGCACTATCGTTTCGTTGACATCCAGAATACGTCCCGTATCGGCGTCTGCCGTGAGGACACCATCGCCCGCATGATTCAAGAGAGACCAGAATTTCGTGGTTTCGACGTCCGCCAGTTTCTGATTGGTCACTTCGCGGAAAATGGCCTGGACCTCGGTCTCGATTTTTTCGAGTGATTCAAGCGTTGGAGCACGCTCGGCCAGCGAGCGGATATCCTTCTCGAGCCGCCCTGCGTACAACTCGTCCACCGCAACGGATATCTCCCGCTCCAAAGCCTCGAAGGCACTGATGTCTGGATCGTCCGTCGGCCTGGTCGGAATATCTCTCAGGCGCTTTCCGATGTTTTCTACAACCTTCTGCCAGTTATTCACGACCGCCCTCGCGATTCGAGGCAAATCTCATCTTGAAAAGCCTATCCGACCGCTGCTGCCCGAGGCGGATTGGGCTCCGGCAACGCACCAACGCCCACTGGGGTGCTAGTTGCTATGGCAAGTCACTATCGAGGAGACTTTGTCGGACCCCAACCTGTCCACGGGGCTCATGCTAATATGTTGCAACAAGTGGATCAACTGCTTTAGGAGCGAGGGACGATTCCACCTGATAGGCAACGCTTCCGACACCGAAGCCCGACAAAGGAGTAACGTGATGAAGAGGACAGCCTTTCTGCTCTCAGGACTTCTACTAACTCTTGCTCACATCGTTTCAGCCCAGCAGGCAGGTGAAACCAACGCCACCGGTTTCCGCTTTGAAATTGCGGTAGGGCCGGAAGCGCGACCCGAGTCCGTCGACGGACGCGTCATCCTCCTCATCTCGACGTCGAACGAGGTGGAGCCACGATTCCAAAGGCTACGCTCCCTTTCCGCACCTCAGGTATTTGGTGTGGACGTTGATAGCCTTCCACCTGGGACTCCGGCGGTGATCGATACCACAACCCGAGGCTTCCCGCTGGAAAGCGCATCTGAAATTCCGCCTGGCGACTACTACGTTCAGGCCGTTCTCAACGTCTATACCACTTTTCGACGAGCAGATGGCCATGTCATCAAGGCCCATATGGATCAATGGGAGGGCCAACACTGGAACCGCTCGCCAGGAAATCTCTACAGCAAAGTCGAGCACATCCGCATCGAACCGGGCAAGGGACAGGTCGTTTCCATCCTGCTAACGGAGAAGATACCGCCGATCACACCTCCAGAGGACACGAAGTACGTCAAACACATCAAGTTCGAGAGCGACATCCTGAGCAAGTGGTGGGGGCACGACATGCACTTGGGAGCTGTAGTGGTGCTTCCAGAAGGCTTCGAGGAGCATCCCGACGCTCGCTATCCCGTCGTCTATTGGCAGGGCCATTTCCCCGCGACCTTTCAGGGATTCCAGGAAACGCCACCGGAACCCGAGCTCGAAGGACGACAACGAGAACGAGCGCAAGGTCAATACGAGTTTTTTCAGAGCTGGGTAAGCGGAAAACTAGGACGATTCCTCATCGTTTTGATGCAGCACCCCACCCCTTTCTACGATGATTCCTACGCCGTAAACTCCGCCAACAACGGACCTTATGGAGACGCCCTGACGGAGGAGCTCATCCCGCGCGTCGAGCGCGAGTTTAGGGCCATCGGCGCCCCGTGGGCCCGCACGTTGGCGGGCGGATCGACCGGAGGGTGGGAATCGCTCGCTTGGCAAGTCTTCTATCCCGACATGTTCAACGGGACGTGGACGTTTTGTCCTGACCCGGTGGACTTTCGCTATTTCCAACTCATCAACATCTACGAGGACGACAACGCCTTCTATCCGAACTCGGAATGGAAAACGTCACCGGTACGTCCCTGGCAGCGCGGCATAGACGACCAAGTAAGCTTCAATCAGCGTGACGCCAGCCATCTGGAAGCAGTTCTCGGAACTCGCGGTCGCTCCGGCGACCAGATGGATATCTTCATGAGCGTATACGGACCTGTAGGAGACGACGGATATCCTCGACTCTTGTACGACAAATGGACCGGAGAAATTGACAAAGGCGTTACGGAATACTGGCGTGAGAATTACGACCTCCGGCACATCTTGGAGAGGGACTGGAAAACGCTCGGCCCAAAGCTCGTGGGAAAGCTCCATATCTACATGGGAGATATGGACACCTATTTCTTGGAAGAAGCTTCCCTCCTTCTTGAAGAGTTTCTCGAGAGCACAACCGACCCTTACTACGATGGCTGGTTCGAATGGGGTAAGCGCGAGCCTCACTGCTACACGGGAAAACCGGAGTACCCGGGACAGACCGCCTATGAGCGCGTTTTGCCCCAGATGCTCAAGCGGATTCTCGAGACGGCGCCGGAAGGTGCAGATGTAACGAGCTGGCGGTATTGAAGCGGTTACTGTTCGCGGAGGGCAAAGTCTACACCGACGACTAGCGATACTCGGACGGGACGGCCGTTCAATGTAGCAGGGCTATACCGCCATTTCTTGACGGCATCCACTGCGGCTTGGTCCATGCTTTTGCTAGCAGATCTCAGCACCTTAGCACTGCTGACGGCGCCGTCTCTTTCGACGACGAGGAGTAGGACGACCCGGCCTTCTCGACGGAGACGCGCATCGATCTCCGGATATCTCGGAGCACTGTTTTGAACCAAGGCCGGCGCCGCTATCTCGCTGCTCATCCTGTAGATCCGGTCCGGATCGACTTCAGGCTCCGGCTCCGCATCCTCACTAGACTCTCCTGAACCGGTCGCGGCCAACCTCGTGGTCAGGTCGGCCTTCTCGACGGCAAGCTGCCGATACTCCAGAGCGAGCTCATTCTCGTCGTCCAACCGTAATATGCGATCCATGAGGCGGATGGAGGAGTCGAAGTCGTTAGCGTAATAAGCAGCCTTTCCTTGCTGGAGAAGCTCTCCTACGAGCCCTTTTCGGGCCAAACCGAGTTGTTCCACGATCTTCGGTGACACCATCGCCGAGTCAAAAGCGTAGTTTGGATCGGTTGCCAGGAGACCTTTCAAGTCGCTCTGTGCTTTTTCGGCGTCGCCCAGAGCGATGTAGCTGAACGCACGATACTTGTGGCACTCCAGGCGTTGGTCCTCGCTAAGGTCGTCGAGCGGCAGAGCGGACAAGATCTCGATGGTTTGTTCATACTCACCGTTCCAATAGAGAGTGAGCACGTTTTCATACCATGCATCTTGCGACTCGGCCGGCTGTAGGCCCGACGGCAAGAGTAAGGACACAATCACGCTCAGGAGCAGCATGGAGACTACCTACATCTGCTGACGCAACCGGGTCGTCTCATTGGATTGAATCTCAACCACAGCTTGCTTCTCGCCCAATTCAGGATGTCGCAGTATGACGGTGTGTTTGCCGACGGTGACTTGTATTTTGCTGAATGGTGTTTGTCCCACGTACCGACCGTCAATGTAAACCTCCGCCCACGGCTGAACGACGACTTGAAGATACCCGAGGTCGCTGAAAGAGTACGTTTTGGTCAGAGTTTCGCCGCCTCGAATGCGGACTTGGTCTGCTATGACACCGAAATAGTCCTGATGGGACAAGCGTAGACTGTGGTCTTCGGCGCTGAGCTGGATCTGCCCAAGCGGCGCCACGCCTTTGCTTTCCCCATCAACAAAGATTTCCGTCGACGGATCCACCCGCACAGACAGATAGCCGTTGTTCGGTGTCGCCGGTACCGGCTCGCCTGCTCCCGTGGGTTGCGATGGCGAACGTTCGACGGACGTCGTTTTCGTTCGCGGGTCTCGTGCGATGGGACTTTCGGTGGCACCATCTACCGATGGCGTCTGGAGCGCGGCATCCGAGTCATCCGCTGGTCCGTTGTCACCCATCGAAGGCTCGAGCTCGGTTTTTGGCGCCTCTTGCTCCCCGAAGCCGGTGGAGGAGGACTCCTCTGCATCTGTGGCAGCGGCGTCCGCGGCGGAAGAGGTGCTTTTGTCGCCCAGAAACTGACCCCGGAAGGCAACGGTCAGGACGATAATCACAAATGCGATGCTGGCGATGACCGGAATCGAGATTCGTCGCCGCTCGGTTCGAGCCAAGATCTCCGCGAACTCCGGATGGAGCTCAGCGGCACTTCGACTCGTTTGCTCCGGAGAAGCCCCTGCCCCGAAACTCTCACTTCTGTGGCGCTGTTCGTCCAACTTGCTGCATAGTTTGAGCATCAACCCTTCAGCATCGCCGGACATCGTGACCTTGGTGTTCTTGTCGAGTCCCTCCTCGATGACAAAACTGGCATCGCTCCACTCGATGAACTTCAAAATCGCGTTCTCGCCTTCGATATCGCGGGTCTCAGCGTGTTGTATCAGCCCGTCACGAAAGTAGATCGTGCCCGATTCGTCCTTCCTATCCAGGCGCAGCGTCGCTGTCCTCTTGTTCACTCCTAGGAGTTGAATCAAGTCGGGCAGAGACAGACTCCCCAGGTGTCCGGAAATCTTTTTCCTCTTGTGCAGGACCATGTCAAGGCTCTGAGCTACAGCAACGAGGAGAAACCCTTACCCTGCCCCGATTTCCACTGATCGGGGATCTTCGTGCTAGTACGGGATTCTACTCACCGTATTGGCTTATGGGCCATGGCAAACTGAACCAAAATTGAGCGTAATTCGAGGATAGCACAAGTTGGAGAATAAATATAAACCGAGTTTCCCCGGTAGAACCGAGGACCGACCTACTGAGCGGCGACGAGCTACCTACCCCACCCCATTCCAGCAATAAGTGCAGAGCTTCTCCCTTGGAAGCCCTATCGCTTCGACCATATCGGGTAGAGCCTGGTATTTGAGCGTAGTCAGGTTGAGTCGCTGCCCTATTCGCTCGACCATGGCGGAGTGTTTCTCGGAGCTCGGATCGGCATACTCGGTGAGGTCCACCTCTTTTGGACCCTCCAGCTCTCGGATCGCGCGTCGTCCGGCCAGATCTAGCTCGGACTTGGAGCGTGAGAAATTGAGATAGGGGCAGGAGTAGATGAGGGGTGGACATGCAGGCCGCATGTGCACCTCTCTGGCACCGTAGTCGTATAGCCGCCGTATGGTGTCCTGGAGCTGCGTGCCGCGCACGATGGAGTCCTCGCAAAATAGGAGTTTTCGACCTTGGATCATTTCTCGCACCGGAATCAATTTCATTCTCGCAACGAGATCCCTTATCTCTTGCACCTGAGGCATGAAGCTCCGTGGCCAGGTGGGCGTGTATTTCACAAAGGGCCGCGCATACGGAATTCCAGCTTCATTGGCATATCCAATGGCGTGGGAAGTCCCCGAGTCAGGAACGCCTGCCACCAGATCCACTTCCACGTCGTCGCGTCGTGCCAGGGCGGCACCGCAACGGTTCCGGGCCATCTCCACGTTGATGCGTTCATAGGTCGAAGCAGGGTAGCCGTAGTAAATCCAAAGAAAGGAACAAATCCGCAGCTTATCGCCCGGCGGCGCCTTCTGCTCGAATCCTTCCGGTGTGAGCAAAACGATTTCACCGGGCCCCAAGCCGTATTTGAAGCGGTAGAAAAGGTTCGGAAACGCGCAGGACTCCATCGTAACGGAGTAGGCATTATCCTTCTCGCCGATGACGAGCGCCGTACGCCCGTACCGATCACGGGCCGCGTAGACACCATCTTCTGTCAGGAGCAGTATCGCGCAAGATCCTTCGATGGCTTCCTGCGCACGGCGGATGCCATCGACAAACGTCTCACCGCTGTTGATGATCGTTGCAACGATCTCGGTGGAGTTGATTTCGCCGCCATCCATCTCGAGGAAATGCGTGCCGCGTGAATCGAACGCCTTTGCCACCAACTGGGACATGTTGTTTATCTTACCCACGGTAACGATGGCGTAGTTGCCCAGATGCGATCCGATGATGAGCGGCTGGGCATCGGTATCACTGATGACACCCACTCCCATGGTCCCTTCCATTTTGTGGATATCATCCTCGAATTTGGAGCGGAACTGAGCGTTCTCGATGTTGTGGATGAAACGCACGAAACCCTTTCCATTCAAGGTCGCCATTCCACCGCGCCGGGTTCCTAGATGGGAATGGTAATCCGTTCCATAGAACAAATCCTGAACACAATCCTCTTTTGCAGCGACCCCAAACACTCCACCCATGAAGGACTCCTTGATTGAAAACCTTGCACCGGGTGGTGAGCATATGGTTGACCAAGGAAAAACGCAAGGACGCCATGGATTTAGGCAGGTGTAGCCCTTCAAAAAGGGGGCGTCGATGGGCAAAAACCTGCATGGTCACGACATTTTTGCTCTATGCTGAAATAGTTCCCTCAGAGGGCGCGTCTTAGTTATGATGAGGGATTCTGTGCCCGGAGCGCGGAGTACCGGACAGGAACGGAACTAATAATGAATAGACGAAAAAAAATCTTCATGATAGTCGCCATCGCACTGGGAGGCCTTCTGCTCTTCCGGCTCTATCAGCAGCTCGGCGGAAACGCCGCTAATGCCGGCCCCAGTGGACCGGGGGGGGCAGGCCCTAGGGCCCAACGCGTTGAGGCGACGCTTTCAGAAATAGGCACCATTAGGGAACGGGTCTCACTGGTCGGATCACTCCAAGCCAAGCATCAAGTTCAAGTCACGCCAAGGGTTAGCGGCCGGCTGTTGGAAATTATGGTCGATCGCGGCGACTCGGTGAGGGCCGGCCAGATCATCGCCCGCATCGAGGACGACGAGATCGAGCAGCAGGTCCACCGTGCAGCGGCCTCACTTCAGGTCTCCCGGGCCTCGATGGTCCAACGGCAGGCGGAGCTCAAGAGCGTGGAGATGGAGTATGGGCGCTCACAGAGCCTCGAACGTGAGGGGGTCATCTCCTCGGAGCAACGCGAGCAAGTGCAAACGCGCGTGGAGGTCGCCAAAGCGCAGCTGAATCTGGCGGAAGCGCAAGTTGCTCAAGCGGAAGCCTCGCGAGCCGAGCTCGAGATCCAACTCGGCCAGACAGAAATCAAGTCCCCTCTCACAGGCGTGGTCGGTGAACGCCACGTCGACCCGGGCGCCCTGGTGACGTCCGCGACGCCCGTCGTTCTGATTCTCGACCTGACGAAATTGGTCACGGTCGTCAACGTGTCAGAGCGAGACATCACCAAGATTCACGTGGGAAATGATGCGAAAGTATTTGTAGACGCAATGCCCGGCGAAGAGATATCCGGTCGGGTCGTGCGTATCGCGCCCATTCTCGATCGCCAGACGCGAACCGCTCCGGTCGAGATCGAGGTTCCCAATCTATCTCTAAGGCTCAAAGCCGAAATGTATGCCCGCGTTGATCTCGATTTGACGACCGAGCGGGAGACCTTGCTCATACCCCGCGACTCCCTGGTCTACCGCGGCAACCGGTCCGGAGTTTTCGTCGTGGAGTCCGACAAGGTTCGATTCCAGGCGATCGAGACCGGTATTGCCGAAGAAGACCGCATCGAGGTCCGTGCCGGCCTGCAAGAAGGAACAACCGTCGTGACGCGTGGAGCCAATTTGCTCAAGAACGGAGACACCGTTCAGATATTGCAGCCGGAGGGAGACTAGATCCATGAATCTGCCCAACTTCGCCATCCGACGGCCCATCACGGTCTACATGGTTTGTGCCGTGGCGGTTCTTCTTGGAGCCGTCTCTTTCTTCCTCCTCCCCGTCGACTTGATGCCGGACATCGAATATCCCTCACTGACCGTTTTCACGGAGTATCCCGGCGTCGCTTCGGAGGAGATGGAAAATCTGATCACGCGCCCCATCGAGCGCTCCGTGAGCTCGGCTCCCGGCGTGGAACGCATCGACGCCCAATCCTCAGAGGGGCAAAGCCGGGTCACGGTTCGATTCGAGTGGGGCACCAACCTCGACGAAGCCGCCAACGAGATCCGGACCCGGATCGACCGACTCCGGCGCGTGTTGCCCGAAGATGCTGAACCGCCAACCCTATTCAAGTTCGATGTCTCCCAGTTTCCCATCCTCTTCATGGCGGTGTCGGGCGACCGCGATCCGAAAGAGCTTCGAACCTTCGTCGAGGATCAGATCCTCTATCGTCTCGAACGGGTACCGGGAGTAGCGGCGGCCGACATACGAGGGGGTTTGAAGCGCGAAATCCACGTGGATCTCTCCCTCGAGAAACTGAGAGGCTATCAACCTCTCTATCCGTAACGTGGTCGATGTACTTCGACGAGAGAATCTGAACGAACCGGTGGGGCCCGTTGAAGAAGGTGACTTCGAGTTGCTGCTGCGTACGTCAGGGAGAGTTCCAAAACATCCAGCAGATCCAAAAGCTCGTATTGACCATCCGGGACGGCGTCCCGGTCTACGTGAAGGACGTGGCGGTCGTAGAAGACTCCCACGAAGAGATCCGGGACATGGTCAGGTGGACGGCAAGCCGGCCATCCGGCTCAGTCGGTGACGCAAACAATCGGGCGCCAACACCGTCTCCGTAGCCCAGGCAGTCAAAGAGGAACTCGGGCGTATCAACCGCGACTTCCCCGACCTCACCGTCTTGCCTATCATGGACCAGTCCGCCTTCATCGAGCAGTCGATCAACAACGTGCGCAACGCCGCCATCTCGGGCGCTCATTCTGGCCATCCTCGTCCTGTTCGTCTTCCTCAGGAACGTCCGCAGCACCTTTGTCATCGCTGTCTCCATTCCGATGGCCGTCATCTCCACCTTCGCATTGCTCTACTACAACGATTTCACGCTCAACACCATGTCGTTCGGCGGGCTGGCACTCGGAGTGGGGATGTTGGTCGACAACGCCATCGTCGTTCTCGAGAACATCTTCCGTCACCGAGAGTCCGGGCCAGTCCCGCATCGACGCCGCCGTGGACGGAACGATGGAAGTGTCTACAGCCATCATCGCGTCGACCCTCACGACCTTGGCGGTCTTCGTTCCCTTGGTGTTCTTGTCGGGAATGTCCGGCATCATGTTCCAGCAACTCGCCTACGTCATTGCTTTTGCTCTCTTGTGCTCCCTTATCGTGGCTCTCACCGATCATCCCGGTTCTCTGCTCGAAGTACCTGCGTATCGCCGAACCGGATAGCGACACGCCACCCCTATCTCCAAAAGATCGTACACGAGAGCGGTGAACTGCTGAACAAGATGGACGCCGAGTACGAGCAGCTCATCCACTGGGCCCTCGACCATCGCCGCACCGTGGCCTCGGCACAGCAGCGGTCTTCATGGCCTGCTTGCTTCTAGCGCCCATGTTGGGCTTCGAGCTCATGCCCGAGACGGACGAAGGCGAGGTTCGAGTCAACATCGAGCTCCCGTCGGGCACGAAAGTCGAAGCCACCGCTGCGGTGGCTGAAGAGATCGAAGCCATCGTTAATGACGACGTTCCGGAAGCCGAGCACGTGCTGGTGGAGATCGGCGGCGGAGGTTGGCGCCAGTCGTCCACGAATCGAGCCAACTTCCGCATCAAGCTCGTGGACCAATCCGAGCGCTCCCGTTCCAGCCAGGAGATTGCCGACGCGTTGAGACCCAAACTCATGCGGCGTCCCGGCATGCGGGTCTTCGCGCGCTCGAGCGGTGGGATGTTCCTCATGCGGATGGGCCGAAGCGGCGAGGACCGCATCGCCGTCGAGATCCGCGGTCACGACATGCAAACGGCGAGCGATCTCGCCTTGGCGGTCCAAGACATCGTGGAGAGCACTCCCGGCGTCACGGACGCTCAAATCAGTCGTCGGGAGGGGATGCCCGAGATGCTCGTCAAGGTGGACCGTGAGAAGGCCGCCACCATGGGACTCAACGTGTCCGACCTGGCGGATTCTCTCCGCACGACAGTAGGTGGCCGGATCGCGACGATGTACCGAGACGCCGGACGCGAGTACAACATCCTGGTGCGACTCCAGGAGTCGGATCGCCAGGAGCTTGGGTCGGTGGAGCAAATACCCATCTACACGCCGTTGGGCCAAACGGTTCCTGTCAGCAGCTTGGTCCGTATGGAGCGCCGCGAAGGACCGGTCAACATCGAGCGCAAGGACCAAGAGCGCATCGTCAGCGTTTCCGCCAACTTCTCCGATCGCGATATGGGGAGCATCATCTCCGATATCGGAGCCGGCATTCGCAACCTTCCCATGCCTCCTGAGTTCGCGATCATCTTCGGGGGCGAGTACGAAGAACAGCAAAAGGCCTTCAACGGATTGATTCTCTGTTTGGTGCTCGCGATCCTCCTGGTCTACATGGTCATGGCGGCCCAGTTCGAGTCTCTGCGGGATCCGCTGGTGATCTTGTTCAGTATCCCGCTGGCCGCGGTGGGTATCATTCTGATGCTCTTTCTGACGAACACCACCTTCAATATTCAAGCCTTCATCGGCGTCATCATGCTCGCCGGCATCGTCGTCAACAACGCGATCGTCCTGGTCGACTACATCAACATACTCCGACGTCGCGACGGACTCCCCTTGCGCCAAGCGGTGGAACTGGCGGGCCGAAGACGCCTCCGCCCCATCCTCATGACGACGCTCACCACCGTGCTCGCCATGATCCCGATGGCTTTGGGAATCGGGGAAGGCGGTGAAGTACAAGCACCCATGGCTCGTGTCGTCATCGGTGGCCTCACGGCCTCAACACTCATCACCTTGGTGTTCATTCCCACCCTTTACGCTATGGTCGAGGAAAGATCGGCGGGGCGAGAACAAGAGCAAGAGGAAGATAGGCCGGCAACAGGACCGGAACCGGCAACGGTGTAGAATCGAGAACTCAAGTACCCAAGAACTCGAGAACTCAAGAATGCATTAAATAGTAGGGCGTCGGTTGTCGTAGGGACAGAGCTTAAGATTCCAGAGTTCGTGGTTTCCTGAATTCTCGAGTCCTTGAATTCTCGAGTCCTTGAGTTCTTTCCTGAAGCGTTTGCGATCCACGCGCTACGCCTTTATTGTCTTCATTGGGGCTGGCATAGTGTTGAATCGGTGAAAAAATCTCTGGCTGTTGTCGCTGCCGCTGTTTTCCTACCGTTTCTGGCAACTCCCGCCGCGGCTCAACGCAAAGGCGAAGACGCGATTGTACGGCCGGCCCGTCTCCAACAGTCCCCCAAAATTGATGGGCGACTCGACGAACCGTTGTGGGGTGAGATTGAGCCTCTCACCGATTTCTGGCAGTACGAGCCAAAAAACGGCGAGCCCGGGACGGAGAAAACCGAAGTCCGCATCGGCTACGACAGCCACTTCCTGTATTTCGGGATCCGGGCGTTCGACAACGACCCGGAACAGGTCATCGCCCGCACGTTCGAGCGTGATGCGAACGTCGACAACGATGATTCCATCACGATCGCTATCGACGCTCGGAACGACAACCGCACCGCTATTTTCTTCGGCACCAACGTGCTTGGCACAAAGCTCGACGTGCAGTACAACGACGCGGGAGCCTACAACAAGAACTGGGACGCCATTTGGTACGCTAAGGGCCACATCGACGAGTCGGGCTACGCCCTCGAGGTCGCGATTCCCTTCTTCGCCCTTCGATTCATGCCCGCCGATGTGGTCGAGATGGGTCTCCACATGGCTCGTATCATCCGCCGAAAGAGTGAGACCGTTGCTTGGCCCTACATCAGTCGAGACTACGAGCTTGATCAGGTCAGTGAGTACGGACGGATGGTGGGTCTCGAGAACATCGAGCGCGGTGTCGATCTCGAGATCAAGCCTTACGGGATCGCGGGCTACAGCGAGACACGTGCCGAGAGCGGTGGAGAGGCCGACGCCGGACTCGACGTCAAATGGGGAGTGACGTCGAACCTGACCTCGGACTTGACGGTCAACCCCGATTTCGCTCAGGTGGAGAGCGACGCCCTTCAGGTCAACCTCACCCGCTTCAATCTCTTCTATCCCGAGAAACGCGACTTCTTTCTCGAAAGCGCAGACTTGTTCCAGTTTGGCCTACCGGCACGTGCCGAGGTGTTTTTCAGTCGGAGGATCGGAATACGGGGAGGCATCGAAGTACCCATCTACGGTGGTGCTCGGGCTTATGGCATGGTAGGCCAAACCAACATCGGACTCATGACCATGCAAACTCGTCCGAGCGGATCGTTCGACAGCGAGAACTTCAGCGTCGCTCGCATCAAACAAAACGTGCTGGGCCGGAGCTATTTCGGAGGAATCGTCACGAGCCGCAAGGGAGAGACGAGCTTCGAAGACACAACACTCGGCGGGGACTTCATGCTCCTCTTCGAGAACAATCTCAAAATCAACGGTAGTCTCGCCAAGAGCAACCGTCCAGGCGTCTCGAGCGGCAATTGGATGGGCAATTTGAGTGCAAGGCAAGACCGCGATCTCTACGACTGGGTCATTTCATACGACGATATCGGTCCCAACTTCGATCCCAAAATTGGCTTCATTGCGAGGCCGAACCAGAGAAACTTGACGAGCAACATCCACTACAACCCTCGACCCGGGTGGCGTGGCGTGCGCCAGCTCACGTTCGGTTTCCGCTACGACCGGATCGAAAACCACGACGGGCTTCCTCGAGACCCAGTCGTTCCGGCCGGGTTTCATGGCTGTATTCCAAACGGAAGATTGGCTCATGACCTTGTTTCGGGACGGGTTCGAGGGCGTGCCGCATGCGTTTCAAATCGCCCCGGGCGTGGTCATTCCTGCCGGAGAATACAAGAACCGCCAACTGACAGCGGTGTTCCAATCGAACTATGCACGTCGCCTCGGTGTAGAGGTCACCTATGTCGGCGGGAGTTTCTACGGTGGAGACATACAAAGTGCCGACGTCGAGGTCGTTTTCAAACCGGCACCCCAGGTTCATTTGACCACCCGGGTCGAGCTCGACGACGTCGCCGTTCCAAGCGGGAGCTTCCAAAGCTGGATCACCATGCTGCAAGCCGCATACTTCTTCAGTCCTTCTTTGTCCACGCGCGTAGCGGCTCAGTACTCGTCCCTCTACGAAGATTCTATCTTCAACTTTCGCCTGCGATGGATCTACACACCCGGCTCGGAGATGTGGCTCGTTTACGACGAAGGCCGACGGTTTGGAACACTGATTGCCCTCACTCGAAGACCGCGCCTTGATCTTCAAAGTGGTCCACAATTTTCACTTCTGAGGCGTGTCTCGGCCGAGACTCAGACGCTCCAAAAGGAGGAGTATGCTTCAGCCTATGAGCATCCAATATGAGCCCATCGGTGTCGTCCACAGCCCTTTCACCTCACTCGAGGGGATACCTGTCCAACCGTCCCGCGGCCGAGGCAATCCAAGCCACCGTGGAGGTCTATTCCCAGTTCGAGGAAGGGCTTCAGAATCTCGACGGCTTCTCTCACATCACACTTCTGTGTCATTTCCACCGAGCCAAGAAGTACCGCCTGAGAGTTGTGCCGTTTCTCGACACGGAGCTCAGAGGGTTGTTTGCGACCCGCGCTCCGAGTCGACCCAATCCCATTGGTCTATCAGTGGTTCGACTCCTTCGAATCGACAAGAGTGTGTTGTCGATTCAAGATGTCGATCTTCTGGATGGGACCCCCGTCCTCGATATCAAGCCCTACGTGAACGAGTTCGATGAACGCGAAGATCTGCGGATGGGGTGGCTCGAGCGCGCCAAGAAGCGCCGAGCCCCATCAGACGATCGCTTCAGTGACTGAACGCGGACGAACGTTCTAAAACAATGTGTGGTACTTCGACCACAGCTCCTCGGCAAGCTTCCAGTACCTGTCAACCGACTTGTTGGCGACGTCGAGACAGTAATCCGTCAGAAACTCCTTGGCTTTTTGAGGGTCTTTCTCGTGAAGCGCCAGTGCTTCCTTTTCAAGCTCCGCCTGATGAGCGAAAGCCTTGTCTTCGATCTCCTTCCAAACGTTTTCGATGTCCTCGCTCATGGGTTGGTATCGCATGGTGGCTAGCTTGCTCACTTGCCGGAAAGCCCACCAGGCGCAATCGCGCCGAAACTCCTTCCGGCCGTCAACCATGTAGGAATCCGGCATTCTGGAAATGCCCGCGTAGAACGGTGTGTGCGGTGTGAGCGCCGGATTGTCGTAGCCCAGCCAAACCACCCCCCCGATGGCATCAGGAAGCCAAGAACGCGACTGGGTGACTTGAAGATAGGTGGCGCGCGGACAGCAGATCGTCCGTTCTCCCTGGATGTTGAAAAGCTCCAGATAGTCGGTGTTCATGAAGGGGTTGGCGACCGGACTCTTCACGACTTTACCTTCTTTGTCGACAGCCGTCAGGCTGCGCGTCATGTCGAAGGGTGTGTCTTGATAATAGTTGCGAAAGATCTCGAACGTGTCTTTGACCGAGAGTTTCCGTTCCGCCTTGACCGACAGCGGATAATTCTCGGCGTAAGGATCGAGTCCGAGGGAAGGTGCGATGAGACTGAGCGCCCGCCATTCACGCCGCCTCGACCCCATTTTGTCACGGCTCGCGTAGGCGTAACAAAACTCGAAGGGCTCACCACTCGCTCGGTCCCACCAGCCCATCTCCTCCGCAAGCGAGTGCACGTTGTCCGACGCCATGACGTTTTCTTTGTCGTCGAGATCGATCTGGCGGATCCGACTTGCGTTTGCGGAGACGCCCACGTGATCCTCCGGAATGCGGACCGCCGCCCAGACGGCACCGATCTTTCCTTCACCAGGTCCCAGGATCTCGAAGTGCCACGTCTCGTTGGGGTCGGCAAAGGTGAAGCACTCGCCGACGTCGTTGTAACCATGTTCCTTGGTCAATGTGTCAATGACCTCAATCGCCTCTCGCGCCGTCTTCGCGCGTTCTAGAGCCAGCCGGTAGAGCTCTGGACAGTCCAACAGGCCCTCTTTGGATCTCAGCTCTCTCTTGCCGCCAAAGGTCGTCTCACCGATCGCCAACTGATGCTCGTTCATGACTGCGTAGGCCGTATTGATATAGGCGTAGGTCTCGGGAACTTGCGGGATCTCGCCCATATCGAATCGGTCCGGGTCATCCGGGCCGGTCGTCCGCTTTGGATCCATGTAGATTTTCGTCATGTCACCGGGCTGGTGTTTTTGGTGCGGGACGACGTTGATCCAGGTGCGATCGGTGTTGCTGTCGCAGGAATGCGAGGTCATCGTCGAGCCGTCGGCGGAGGCTCCTTTTCCCACGAGTATACTGGTGCAACAATCACAATCCCATGGCCCTTCCCGAAAGCAAATGTCGCCTTCCGGCTCGACCTGTTGAGCTGCCGTTGAGAAAGGAATCGCCGCTATTGCACACAAAAAGAACACGAGCAGGAGTCTCTGAACCAATAAGGTGGCTTTCATCGCTTTACTCCAAATCAGATGGTGAAAAGGAAGGTACCAGGATAGATGACGAAGGATATCGCAAATTGTCGACCCCTGTGGGGACCAAGACGTCTCCCGATGGTTGCCGGGCTCTCCTCAGATGAGCTCCCGTATTGTTCAGTGGAAAAGTAACAGGAGGGAGAGGAATTTGCAAAGGACCGACGGAAAGAACGGGGACAGTGTTCGATGAATCAGGGATTCACCCGAAACCATGAAGATGTTGAACCCTCACGTCAGCTATCGTTTTACAGAAGCGGAAAGCCTGTTTTCTCCCGCGCCCGTTTCCGACCCCGAGCCCGATTGGTTCTCATTGGAAACCGTTTGCATCGCATGTGCCGCAGACCTGCGCTTCGGTGCTCCGGGCAGGGGCACAGGCAGGGGCAGGGGATAATCGAAAACAACCTCCGGCTGGAGGAGTGCCCGGTTCAAGACGGTTTTCCCCTGCGCGGAACCAGGCTGACGCGCATCGAGACCTTTACCGATGGCGCTGGTCCTGCCAGCAACCTGGGTGGGCAAACCGGGCTGGGCCTATATGACACTGGCCTTCGTCATGCCCATCTACGGCGCAAGAGTGAGGCGACGACGCCCCAACCCATAAATGGACCGAAGACAGCCCGACAGGCAGCTAAACCCCGCGACATCAATCGGGCAGGTTCTTATTGAACTCAGTCGTTTCCTGCCCGTTTTCCCTCTCGTAGATGGTGTGGAAGTAGTCGCCCTTTTCATCTCGGTAGGTCACGTATAGCTTCGTCGCCTCGAGCTCCTCGAGCAAACGCTCGAACAACGGTCCTTTGTCCACACCTTCGATTTTCTGCCGGGCCACACTCGTCTCACCCCGTACGGTAACGATTTTCTCCTCGAACGGATTGAGATGGTACGGCAAAACAGCCTTGAAGGAAGGCTCACCTGACCACACCAGACCCAGATCAGCAGCAGCGGCGGCGGTCTCATTGAACAACTTGATTCGGATCTTCCACTGAACCATGACGGTCGAATCAGACGAGGCATCCGACACCGTCTTCATCTCGCCGGGCTCGAGCGAGATCGTTACTTGCGGCACCGTACGGTCGCGGTCGAAAAACCGCCCCATTAGGAACTTCCACACCTGTCCGTACATTGGTCACCTTCCTAGAGTCCGGATATTATATCCGCGGACGCGCGGTGGGAAATGCGAATGTTCGGTCCGAGCGATGCAAGAGCTCGGTTGAAAAAGGTGAAACGACTATGTCGATGAAGAATGTGAGTGCCACTCTTTTTTGTGGCCTCGCGTCATTCTCGCTCGTTCTCAACTATTCGACAGGGAAGAAGAGAAGCCCTTCCCCTCCTCAATCGGCGATCGTCTTTCAATCCTCAAACGCCGAGCTCAATGAGGCTTTTGAATGGGCCAAGCAACAGGCCCTCGCCTACGCTTTCGAGGACGACCCCGTCGGGCCCTGGTACGAAGCCGCTCTTCCCGGCCGGGAAGCGTTTTGTATGAGAGACGTCTCTCATCAAAGCATGGGAGCCCATGTGCTCGGCCTTGCCCGCCACACAAAAAACATGCTGATGAAGTTTGCTGAGAACATCTCCGATTCCAAGGACTGGTGCAGCTACTGGGAGATCAACCGCTACGACCTCCCGGCACCGGTGGACTATGTCAACGACGCCCGATTTTGGTACAACTTGCCGGCCAACTTCGATGTGCTGGATTGCTGCTACCGCATGTATCTTTGGTCTGGAGATCGCACCTACATCGAGCATCCGGCGTTCTTGAACTTCTACGAACGTACGGTCCATGACTATGTCGAACGATGGGATTTGAGCTTGGACCGGATCATGACGCGGAAGCGCATCATGAACACCCGTGGGCGGCCCGACCCAAAGAACCGGTTCCAAACCAACCGGGGAATCCCCAGCTACGACGAAGGCGGAACGGATTTCACGGTGGCCTTGGATCAGCTCGCCATTCAATATGCCGGATACCTCGCCTACGCCCGTATCCAGCAACATCGCGGAAACTTTGAAGAAGCCGGTAAACTCTTGGCAAAAGCAGAGGATGTAAAGTCGTTCTTGAACGACAAGTGGTGGGACAAGGAAAACAAACGCTATTACTCACATTTGGATACGAAGGTACCAGCTCGTGCAGCAGGGTTACAGCACGGCGGTACCTTACTACGGAGCCTTTGATGACGGCACCAAGACGAATTCGGTTCTAGACGGACTCGTCCGCGCTCTCAACGAAAGACCCCCCATGAACGTCGAAGGCCGGTCCCACCTACCCCAGATCTTCTACCGCTATGGACGGCCGGAGCCAGCTTACGAGGTACTCCTGAGTCTGACCCGAAACGAACGGCGCGAATATCCGGAGGTGTCGTTCGCGGTGGTCGGCTCCCTCGTGACCGGATTGATGGGAATCGAGATCGAAGCACGGCCACCTTCGGAAGCCCTCGTTTGGGGCCATCACGTGGACCAATTCCTGACCACCTTGCCACAGTTGACGGAAAAGGCCGCGTGGGCGGAGCTCGAGCATGTTTCGGTCCGTTCCAACGACATTTCCGTGCGGCACGAGGGCACAAACAAGACGACTTTGACCAACAACCGTGGGCCTTCGTTTCTGTGGAAGGTTCGCTTTCCGGGCTCCTACGAGACCCTTCTCGTCAATGGTGAGTCCGTCAAAGCGACCGAAGATGAGCTCTTCGCCGGTGGTCCGACGATCTCTTGGGTAAAGGTCACGATGGGGGCCGGCGAGAAAATGACGGTGGAGATACCCAAGTGAACAGGGAAACGAAAAGGGCTCGCTCTCAGATTTATGGGGCCTGGAGAATCGGGACGCCCGTGAACGTCCCAGTTTCGACAGACCGCCATGGTTGTATCCGTCGAATCCCAATGCCACAATGGTCCATCGGGGAAGTTGAAGGCTCTGTGCTGGTTAGAGCAGCTTCATAACAACTTCTTCAGGCAATGAAAGGGATTTCTGGCAGATGACAGAAATCAAACCAACGGACAGCAACGCGGCGAATGCCGAACTAAAGGCCCGGGTCGATCGAGTCGAAGATGACCTAGCGTCTTTAACCGAAAGAGTGGTGGAGCATACTGCCTCCATCTTCATCGATGAAGAAGAGTTACGAAGAGACATGGTGTCGCTAGAGAAGAGGCTGAGTGCGGTCGAGCAACAGACTCGAGAGCTCCTCCTGGCGATGAAGGGCCAAAGCAAAGAGGCGGCGTCACATCCGCCCTTTGGCCCGGACTTCCTCGAGGAGAAGCTAAAAGGCCTCCAGGATCGAATGAAACAGATGGAGGATGAGAACCGCTCGTTTGTGGACTTGGTGAAGGAGCTAAGGACCCAAAACGAGGAAATATCCAACCTCTATGTGGCGAAACACCGATTGGATGGGACCGCTCACCCGAACGAAGTCATGAAGATCGTCGAGGACATCCTCGCGGAGCTCATTGGCGCCAAGCAGTTTGGCATCCTCATGGTGGATCACAAGAAGAAAATCCTTCGGCTCGCTGCTGGACGGGAAGTCGATGAGCGGCTTCCGGGTAAGATCGTCCCCATGGGGGAGGGTATCATCGGTGACGTAGCGACGACCGGCAAGTCCTTCTTCTTTGATCCCACCGATTCCTCGAAACAACATCCGCCGATCGCGACGATTCCCCTGAAGATGAAAGAGAGAATCGTAGGGGTGGTCGTCATATTTCAACTCTTGGATCACAAAGAAGGCCTCACACCGATTGATCACCAACTACTCGATCTCGTCGCCGAGCACGCGCCCAAAACACTGTTGTCCGCCCACCTCCTGAGCCACCGGCAGAAATCGGGGACAGGCTATTAGACTTTCTAAGATCGCCGGCACAAGTACCTCTACCCCGTTCTCGTTGTTCCTACTCCTCATTCTCGTCTCTTGCGGCGCTTCTAACTTCAAGGACAAGGTCGTACTGGAGATCCCTCCGAATCTCCAATCCCATGTCGCGGAGATACGTTGTTCGAAACTGGGAAACTTGGCACCTGACGTGACCAGCGATCGCATCGATAACGACATCCATCGGATCCGATTCCATTTTCAACTCAAAGAGACCGTCCACCAAGACGATTGGCAGATCAACATTCGGCCGGCCTTCGAGCCCGCCTTTCACTGGGCGCCGCACCTCACACCCACAAGCGAGCACATCATCGACCAACACAGCTTTCGCTCGCCGGCCCTCATCGTCTCGTCCTCTGACAAAGCTCTGTCTTTGGTGCCCGATCTCGACATACTGCGGCACAGCCCACCGGTGCGTTGGTACATGGATCTCGATTCCCAATCGGAAACGCTCACTCTCGGAATGAGTCTTTACGACGTCAAGGAGCACGTGCTCTATGTCCGTCGGCCCGGCGCTCACTACCCACCGGGCGACATCGACATCAGCTTCTACTTGAAGACCTCGACTCGTCCGGAAGAGGTTCGGAATCCCTGGCGTTGGGCCCTGTCGTTTTTGTGGGAAAGATGGGGCAAAGCATCGTTTGAGGAAGGCCAACCTCTACCACCCGATCTATCTCGGTACGTCGAGCACACCTACAACTGGGCCTTCAAAGGATGGGAATCCGCGGTCTGGCAGGAGCTCGAGATCGAAGGCAAGTCTGTGGGCGCACCCGTCTTCATCGTCAACCAGACGCAAAGTCCCAACTACCCAGGCCAGGTCAATGAAAGGGAGTTCCGCTCCATCTGGAACCAAGCTTGGTTCAGCTCCCTTCGTTCCGCATCGGGGCTTTATCGATACGCGATGCGCGCGGGAAACGACGAGCTTCTGAGACGCGCCCGGATGACCAAAGAGCTGGCCCTTTCTGCTCCTCTCGACGAGGGCTTTTTTCCCTCCGTCCTCGCCACCGAAATGGAGGAGGTCGAGATCGACGGTGAAAAGCTCAATCGCTCCAAGGGATGGGACACGGCCTTTTGGGGGAACTCCGATCGAAATCCGGTCAACCGACCGTCGAACGGCCCACGTAGCAACGATGTGCACATCGCCCCATATCACGTCCTCGACATGAGCTGGACGGCGCTTCTTATGCTCCGCTGGCACGACGAGCTTGAAAAGGACGACCGCTTGGTCGACTACGCCGAGACCTACGCCAAGAGCCTCCTCGAGCTCCAAGATGGCGAGGGCTTCTTCCCTGCCTGGCTGGACGTCACCACCTTGGAACCCCTGGGCATCCTCGAGCAGTCTCCCGAAACTTCGATGTCGGTGACGTTTCTTCTCGAGCTCGCACAGATCACCGGGGAAGCACACTACCGGGAGGCCGCCCTCAAAGCGATGGAGGCCGTGGTTCGTGACATCGTCCCCACGGGTCGCTGGGAGGACTTCGAGACCTATTGGTCTTGCTCGAGCTACGGAAAAGAATCGCTCATCGGCCGGAAGGTCGAGCGGAATGACATGTACAAGCAAAACACCTTTGCGATGTTCTGGACGACGGAGGCTTTGTTCGAATCTTACAAAACGACCGGAGACCGACGGTATCTGGAGCTGGGACAAAGGGTGCTGGATGAGCTGCTCATGGCCCAGGCCTCGTGGCAACCGCCCTATATGTACGTCAACGTTCTCGGTGGCTTCGGTGTCATGAACGCCGACGGCGAGTGGAACGATTCCCGAGAGAGTCTTTTTGCCGAGATCATCGTTCGCTACGGCGAGGAACTGGGGCTCTCGGAATACACACAAAGAGGGCTCGCAGCGCTTCGGTCCGCCTTCGTCATGATGTACTGCCCGGAGAATCCACGCACAAAGGTGCAATGGGAGAAACGCCATCCCTTTTTCGGCCCCGAGGACTACGGTTTCACCATGGAGAACTACGCTCATGGGGGCAAGACCAGTCCGGAAGGCGCCGGCATGGGGGTATTCACTATCTATGATTGGGGAAACGGTGCCGCGGCGGAGGCCTACAACAGGATGCTCGATCATTTCGGATCGGATCTCGTCCACCGAGTAAAATAGGTCCGTCGACTGTCGCTGTACGAGCCGTATATAATGACGGCGCTGAATCAATTTCGCGGAGGTTTCAAGTGAAACGAGTCTCACACATTCTCTGTCCCACTGATTTCTCACCTCTTTCAAAACGAGCGGTTCGGATTGCGACACGTGCAGCAAGAGACCTACGAGCGAAGTTGACGATCCTTCATGTCGACGAAGTGAGCTCGATGAACGTCACCGACTTCATGGTGCTTGAAGGGCTACGCCAGGAATCTCTACGGCGCATCGAAAAGCGCATCAGCTCGCTCCAGAAAACCCAAGATCTCTCTCTTGTGCGATTCGTCATCGAAGACGGGAATCCTCACGAGGTGATCGTGGACCAGGCCAACGAGTTGGGCGCCGATTTGTTGGTGATGGGAACCCATGGTGAGTCGGGATGGAAAGCGCTTCATTTGGGCTCGATTGCGGAAAGAGTTCTTCATGTCTCCCCGACCCCTGTTTTGTTCATCCCCGACATGGGACAGAGGGACCCGTTTCTCCGCAAGACCAAACGGATACTACTATGCGCCGATCTCGGGTACACCAGCGAGGAAACGGTCGCCTACGCTATCGACCTAGCGACAACCTTCGAAGCCGAGCTGGAAGTACTGAACGTCGCCTACCCCAGCGACGAGCTATTCCCCGAGTTGGGTAGTTTCTGGGCACGGTCGGACCTTGTGGAGATCAAGGCGGAGTTGGAGCGGAAACGCACCGACGCGCTGGAGAAGCTCCTACCTCCATCCGCAACAAAAAAGCTCAAAGTGAGGATGGCTGTGAAGGAGGGTGAGCCTCACGAGGTCATCGACCAAACGGCCCACGAGAGAAGAATCGACCTCATCGTGATGGGTGCTCAGGGCCGTGGCCAAAGCGAGCTGGGCTGGATTGGCTCGACGACGCAGAAGGTGCTCCGTCTCGGTGCCTGTGCCACTCTGGTCGTGAAATAGACTCCGTTACGCTTCCACTTTCTCGAGCACGCCGCCGGCCCTTCGATCCGCCTGCTTGAGCAAGAGTGCGAAGACGGCACCGACCACTCCCAAGCTGGCAAAGACGACCATTCCTGCTGTGTAGCCCCCGGTCGCGTCACGAAGCGAGCCGATGATCCAAGGGAATGCCGCCAGACCGAGATTCTGAACCATTGTCATCAGACCGAAAGCCGTACCCACAGACTTCTCTTCGACCAGAAGCGGGACCGCCG
Organism: uncultured Acidobacteriota bacterium; assembly: GCA_963697355.1. Taxonomy (GTDB): domain Bacteria; phylum Acidobacteriota; class Vicinamibacteria; order Marinacidobacterales; family DATDRI01; genus CAVONV01. The sequence goes on along the minus strand of CAVONV010000004.1, from coordinate 256,020 downwards.
GCCACAGGGCTGCCGGTACGAGAGAGAAAGCGAAGCCCAGCAAAGCCATTGGGAGTATGGGATTGATATGGGTGAGCCCCATGGCCAAGTGGCAAGGTATGAGCATGAGTGCTCCAACGAGCATTATGGTGGCGCGACGGCCGGTTTTGTCCACCACCCGACCCAGGATCGGCGCAAGTATCATTGAGGCAAAAATGATGATGCTCGACAGACGCCCTCCGGAGATGACCGAAACACCCCATTTCTCGACGAAGAAGTCCGTGGAAAAAGCGGTAAACGGGAAGATGGCCGAATAGAAAGTGACGCAAAGGGCGGTGATGTACCAGAAGGACAGATTGAACCGCTTGATATCCGAAGCAACGATCTTGTCTCCGGCGGGAGCCTCGGCGAGCTTGACTCGACCTTCCGCCCTCCTCTCCAAGACGACGTAGACGACGTTGGCCAACAAAGAGGCGACACACAGCCAAACCGCCACCCAGAGTGCGAGGCGCCAACTGCCGTAGGTCTCGGCGATCCATGCTTCGGTGTTGAAGCTGAAAAGTGTCCCAATCCTCATGAAGGTCAGCGCCAAGCCAAATGCCAAAGCCAGCTCCTTCCCCTTGAACCATTTCGCTAGAATCGCGCTTTGACAAACGACCAATGATTCAGCACCGATCCCGAAGACCGTCCGACCTGCGATCATCATCCAGAACGTCGGCGCTCCGGCAACCATCGCGGCCCCGACGACGATAAGAGACGAGAACACCAAGCTCATGAAGCGTGTCCCAAAACGGTCGATGAGGACCCCACCCACGAAAACCATGAACAGGTTCGGCCAGCTGTAAAAGCTGTACATCATGCCGATCGCTTCACGGTCGATCTGCATGCCCTCCATGATGAAGGGGGCCAAAGCTCCGATGCTGTCGTAGGCGAAGTAGTTGCCCACCATCATGACGCTGACGAAGATGAGGATGAGAAAGCGATAAAGCGCCGAGGAAGGGTCGAAGCCCGTAGGCTCAATCGGCTCGGTCTTCTGATCATCCATCTTGATTCACCTTAGAATTCTCCATTATCGCCATGCGGTTCGGAGGAACTCTTGGATTTCGGGGACGCCACCTTGAAAGACGAGGTACCCGTCGTGCGGCTCGCGTTCCGTGATTTCTCCCGCGACGGAAGTGGTCATGAGCTGCCGCACTTTTTCAGGCTCATCCGGATGGACTCCCATGGCCCAGCCGAGCTTGACGAAAGCCACCTCGGGGAGCATGTTCGCGAGAGGAACCACTCCAAGCTCGAGGATCTCTCTGCCTGTTTCGTAGACATGCATCTGGACGAAACCCCAAAGCGTTTGAAGCGTCATGTACATCTGCACACCCGCGCTACGGGCGCGCTCGAGCGCGCTGTAGATTTTCTTGTTGACATGGCCGAGTCCGGTGCCCGCAATGATGACACCCTTGTAGCCTTTCTCCACGAGGGCATCGATGATGTCAGGGTGCATTCCAGGATAGAAACCAATCAGCGTGACCCGTTCGTTGAAAACAGCTTGGAGCTCGACATCCCGGTCCTTGCGACGTGAGGCAAAATCTTCCTTGAGGGGCGTGAACTTCCCTCGTTCCACCATAGCCAGAGGAATGTCCCCCAAAGTGCGGAAGGTGCTCCGGTAGGAGCTATGCATTTTTCTCACCCGCGTCCCGCGGTGTAACAGATTGTAGCGATCGGATGTCGGTCCGAACATGCAGACCATGACTTCCGCAATGGGGCCATGTCCAGCGGTCCAAGCGGCGTTGATCAGGTTCTGCGCGGCATCCGAGGACGGACGATCCGAAGAACGTTGGCTCCCCACCATGACGATGGGCACCGGTGGCCGTTGTAGCATGAAACTCATGGCCGCGGCAGTGTGATGCATGGTGTCGGTGCCGTGACCGACAACAACCCCATCGTAGCCTTCTCGGATGGCCTCAGCGACCTTTTCAGCCAGGATCAAATAGTGCTCGGGCGCCATGTTCTCCGAAAAGACGCCGAAGAGCTTCTCCGTCTCCAGGTTGCAGATCTCCGCCAGCTCGGGCACGGAACCGTAAAGCTCGCCGGGGCTGAAGGCGGGGATAACGGCGCCGGTCCGATAATCCAAACGTGAGGCAATCGTTCCCCCCGTGCCAAAGAGCTTCACGTTAGGATTGCCGGGACGAGTGGGAAACTCCTGTTCCGGGATCTTGTAGTGCGCTTCTCTGTAACCGACCTTTTCAATCGAATGAACGGTGTCGTGTCGGACCCCGATGTTGTAACCACTCTCCAACTTGAGGACGAGGTGGTCCGCATCGGCGGTTTCCGATCGCGGTAGAATGAGACCCTCGAACCGACCTCGAGACGTCTCCATCTCGACTTCGCACCACACGGTGATGCCGAATCGTTTCATGAGCGAAAGACAAGGATCGCGATAGCCCTTGAAGCGGTCGTCGCCAGCGGCGGTCATTGTTCCGTCTCCGGCACCGCAGCGCTGAGGATCTTCGACAGCAGCGTTTCGACCCATCGGGGTTCCAATCGCCCTAGAAAGGAAGGCATTATTTCACCCATCGCCCATCGCATTGCGGTGTCGGGAGGTTTTCCCGCCACACAATACGCACGCTTCGAGACATCCGCCACCTTCTTGTCGAGCTCTTCTTGGTCTCCCGGTCGCGGCCGGAAGGATTCGAGAACATCCTTTGGCGAGCCCGGATAGCCCACGAGGAGTTGGTCCAGTATCCGCTCCATGGCTTCGGGCCGAATCGCGCCGGCATCGACGGCATCCACCATGGGTTGGATCCGCTCCGCATCAGGAAGTTTTTGCAAACCACTCCGTCGGAAATGATACGGAAGCCGTTTCTCCAACGCCGCCGCCAGTCGTCTCGTCGTTTCCGGTCGTTTGGGCTCCAGGGCATCGAAGAAAGAGGCCCAAGGTGCCCGGGACATGCGCCAGGCGCTCGGAGTGTCGAGCCCCATCGCTTCATAGCGTTGGCGGCGGGCCCAAGGTGTCTCGGGAAGGTTCGATTGAATCTCTGCCACGATCCGATCGGCTATCGGTACAGGCGGTGTGTCGGTATCGGGATACATGCGATCCGGCCCCGGCAAGATGCGCTCGAAGCCACTCGTACCGTCACTGAAAGCCTGCCGGGTTTCGGCGGGCACACCTTCCAGAGCTTCGCGGGCTCGGATGAAGATTTCGCGCACCGCGGTGGCGGCATCTTGTTCCGGGGCCCACAACACGATGACGGCGTCACCGGTCTCCGCCTTCAATCGTTTCTCCAGGTTGCGCCATTGTCGGGGACTCAAACCGTAGTCACGAAGGTCGGAGTGGATGGAGAAGGGGCGATGCTCGGGACAGGCGATGACACGGACCCGATCGTAAAATTCCCCGGCGAAGGTCGCACCCAGCTGTGTGCGATGAGACAAGAGACCTCCGAACCCCCTCAATCGTACGGCAATCACCTTTTCATCACGACCGAGGGCGTCCCGAAGGGGGGCATAATCACAGTACTTCAGCAATCGGCAGGCATCGGCGGCGTGCTCCGATGACTCCCAGGGTAAGCCTTCATCCGGCAACTGAAGCAGATCCGCGGTCACACCTCTTTTTTCGAGCTCCGCCTTGATTCGGAGTAAATTGAGCTGGCGAAAGGCCTCGATGTGGACGAGACGCGGAAGACCTCGGTGTTGGTCGACCCCCTTGAGCTCGACACGACGCCCGCCAGCAACGGAAACGTTGACGTCCTGTCGGGCCGCCCCGGCTCCCCGGCGCACCTTGCCCGTGGCCTGAACGACGTACGCCAGTAGTTGCCCTCCGGCTTGGAGCTCGAACGGCGTTCCGAGGTCGGGCTCGGTCACGGTCTCTGTCAGCGGCGTTCCGAGGCGATCCGTCCGAAACGTGATCCGATGACCGAAATCCGACATCTCTCGACAGGAATCCTCCTCGAGCGACAACTGACGAATGCGCAACTCGCGATCGAGGCCAAGCTCCGGCACGACGAAAGGGATCGCGCCCTTGAGCCCCAGCATGGCGGTCCTTTGAAAGCCAGTGGGGATCGAACCGTCGAGGTATTGTTTGCGCATAACGTGGAGCTCGGATACGAGGTTCAAATTGAAAAGAGTCGCGATCTCGACCGCAATCCGAACCGCTTCCTCGTCGATCTCGAAAGGTGGGGTATCGTCCATTTCGTAGGTACAGACGGTCCCACGTTCGAGTTGATAGACGATCTCTTTGCGCGTCTTGAACTCCATCAAGGCGGTGCCGTCGTACTCACCCAGCTCACTCAGCGTGGGACGCATATGCCTCAACACCTCGGCGTGGTATCGCGTCACCCTGCGCCCGGCCGGACATCGACAAAAGAGTTTGGTTGGAGTGAGAAGCTGCTGATGAACTTCTAGCCCCGACATAAAGCCAATGGTGCGGTAGTCCGCATCGGTCAGCTCACCGAATTCGGCGTCGGGGAAGTCGAGTGGGGGGTCTCGTTCGGGATTGAGCTCGCCCAGCGGGCGCGCGCCCGAATAGTCGGCCTGCGAGAATTTCGTCATAGTTCGTGGTCTTTCGACATGGAGCGCGGAAATGTCAAAGCGCGATCACACCATGGCCAGAGAGATTCTTGGCCAAATCGCACTCAGGAGCAAGTGCGGGACGTTGCGGACGGTCCGCTTCTAATATCCGCAGTTGGGGATCCTTAGTCGTTGTCCGACTCGGATGATGTAACTCGGCGCCCTAATATTGTTGATGGCAGCCAGCTCCCGGGTCGTGACACATCGATGCCGGGACGCAATACGCCCTACCGTATCGCCGGGCTGAACCACATAGGAGATCATCTCACCATAGGGATAGTTGGCGTCGTGTAAGGCCTGGGCAGTCACGATCAAGTCCCCTTCGAGACACTGGCGTTCATACAGAGGGACCAAGGCAGCAGGGATCTCGATGACCTGGCCTGCCTTGACGCGCTCACCAGGATCGATACGAGGGTTGAGATTGCGCAGAGTGCGAAACCAACCTTTGCTGTTGTCTTCCTGCCCCAGGCAAATCGTCAATTCACCAAGGGAAATGTCTTTTTGGACCGTGAGCTCCACCTTCTCGGTCTCGAAAACCGGCCACTCCAGGTTGTAGTCTTCCGGGTGCAGGAAGAGCCACGCGGCGGCCAGCACCCGAGGGACATACTCGCGTGTTTCTCTCGGAATTCGATAGTAAATGCGGTTATCGAAAACGCTGGCACCTTTGTACTGTCGGTGGTAGCGGCGCATGCGATTCTCGCCACCGTTGTAGGCGGCGATCGCCATCGGTAAATCGTTGTTCAACTCCTTGAACCGGTCATTGAAGTAAGCCACATTAGCTCTGGTGGCAGCTTCGGGATCGAGACGCATGTCGAAACCATCGACGACCTTGAGCCCGTAAACTTGGCCGGTGCGCCGAATGAACTGGAGCGGCCCCACAGCCCCGGCCCGCGAATACGAATGGACTTTTCCAAATGTTTCGGCGGACATGATCGCGAACAAAAGCGCTTCCGGAAGCCCGGCTTCTTCGTAGATGGGAGCCATCTTGCTACGAAGGTACTGGTAGTTCTCGTAGGACTCCATGAGCTCGGGCCGTAGCCAGGTCAACCAATCGTCGAGCGCCGCTTTGACCGGTCCGTTGAGCTCGATGATCTCATTGAGATCGGTGCCACGGAGAAGAGAAACGCTCTCGCCCAAATCCGGCATAGCCGATACAAAGGGCGAGGTTCCCTGCTCCCTTTCGATGTCCTCTTCAATGTCCTCCATCTCGTCTTCGGGCGGACGGCTGAGTCGATCGATTCGGGAGGCTTGATCCATCAACAGTCGGGTCTGCTCGTCGAATAGTCTGTCCTGAGCTTCCAGGAAACGGCCCGTATCACAGCCCTCGATTTCGAAACACTCCCTAGCGCCACCTCTAATCCGGGCTGCCATAGACTGGAAAATGTCCTCACCGACATCCTCTCCCGCCCCCAAGAGCTCGAGGGTTTCCTCGTAATTTTCGAGATCCTCAACGAGTCGAGCGTAGAGCTCTTCTGACCTTGCCGTCTCCAGAGTTTGAGAGACCTCATTTTCGACAGGAGGTACGCTTTGCTGAGCGGGCTTGCCGGCCATGGGTGGCACTGGCGACTGTGTGACGGCTTGCTTGGAACCGCAGGATGTCAGTCCTGCCGTTACCATGATCACCAGCGACAAAAACGCTGCTTTTTCCAAACGACCGTTCTTCATGGGGTGCGCACCTCTATCCTCAACAGCACAATGGAAGCGGACAATTTAGGTTGTAAGAGAAGTATAAACCATTCTATTCTTGGACGCATGGTAGCAGAACAAAAGCGTCGAATAGCCGCCGGATTGACCCTGATCGTGTTAGGCGGGATCCTCTACCTCCTCGAGAGGAGTGTAGGCATCGATTCCGCCGCTGTACTACTGATCATCGGTGGAGCGTTTCTCGCGTATTACTTCTACAAGCGTGAGTATGGACTTCTCGTCCCTGCGTGCATCATGTTGGGCCTCGGAACGGGGACCGTCGTCAGCCAAACGCGGTACGACTATGGTCAACCAACCCTTTGGGGCTTGGGACTCGGATTCATCTCTATCTTCATCATTGCCTGGATCACCCAACGGGAAAGCCATTGGTGGCCACTGATCCCGGGCGGTATCTTAGTTTTGCTCGGCTTACCCCGCACCCAAAGGATCATCGATTTACTGTTCGACAACTGGCCGCTCATTCTGGTGGCGGTCGGCATTGTGATTCTTATGGGTGCTTTCCGAGCCGGCCAGGGCACAAGACCCCGATTCATAATTACGGTCACATTCGAACGCCGATCATCCCGTCTGGCTGCGTTGCTCGTCGGTCATATATCTTGATATTACTCACTCCTCGCGCCTTGCCAGCCGGGCGCCTCGACGTTCTCGATACGTGACCGTAATTATGAACCAGGGCACTTAGTGGTGACAGTCACCACCTAAGACTTACTGTCGGAAGGACTTGCAGTGGTGACTGTCACCAAAAATCCGACGTCGTCGAGGATGATGACGCCCGTGGGGCTCCTATCAAATCGCCACCGAATGGTCCGAAGACTCGACAAATCGATCTGAGGGCTCAACTCGCTGAAGACTGCGAGCGGCACTTCGTAAGTCTGGAGCGCGGGCTCCCAAGCAGCGCCATACCCCTCGCGATTGGTCTTGCGAAGCTTGAGGAATTGCACGCGCAACGGGGTCGGGATGGGCGCCACTCGACTCAAGGGACAACGAGCAACGTTTCCGTGAACGTCGACGAGCTCCAGCGTCAAGTCAATCGGCTCGACGATCCTTGGAGATGACTCTTCTTTTCGGCCCTTGGTGCTCTTTTCTCCCGGTCGCTTTGCGCTTTCGTCTGCGTGGGCCAGGGCAAAGCTCAGGACGGTCTCGGGTTGGAGATGGGCCTCCTGCGCAAAGTGCTCAGGCAGATGGATGCCATAGCTCGGCGAAGCGGATTCTTCATCGCCGTTCCCCTGCTTCCAACCCAAATAAACCGCGTTGTTGCGCTGCAGACTCTTGTCGCGGAACGGAAGGTCCCGCTCTCGCCAGACGACCAGATTCTCCATTTCTATGACACCGCCTTCTAGTGATGCAGTGCTCACATCAAGGTCTTCTTCAAAGTCGGCCATCGGTCGAAAAGTCGAGTCCTGGAAACGACTAATATAGGAACCTTCGGGCAACCACTCTCCCGCGTTCCGGTAATCCCGAAAGACCGGCAAATACTCTCGTTTGTCGTGAAGTGTTGCTTCCAAAAAGGCGGAGATATAGACCTTGGCGATTTGCCTTTGATCTTCCCCTGAGATCAGGGGGGCAACGTTCAATAGCCACTTCCCGGGTGGGCCGGAGTCGTAGCGTCCCCAGCCCGTGTTGAATTGTCCGTGATTGGCTCGGTGGATCAATAGGCCCGCCTTGAATCGGTAGTTGTCATCCGTAGAAGCGATCCGGGCGTACTGCCGCATGCCGTGAAAACTGGACTCGTCGCTGTCATAAGTCCCCTGCAGCGCCAGAAAATTCACGTTCTCGAGCTCGATACGACGCTCGTAGCGGCGGTCGATTTGAGCAATGGCGACCAAGGATTTGATAGAGAAGTCGTAGTCGAAACGGACATTGGCGTCATCGGGAAAGTGAGGCAGTCGATTGAACGCCGCGGCGATGGCGACCGCTTCCCCTCCCCGGGAATGTCCCATCAACGCTATATGCTCCATATCCACTTTTTGGAAGAAGGGGCTTTCAGCGTTGGCGTTCCAATCCCGCCAGACCCTCAAATGCTCCAACAGCAACCAAGCCCGAAGAGGCATCTCCTTGCCGCGAAAATCCCCCGACCAGGTACCGTTCACGAGATTTTCATCGACCGACACCAGGATGAACCCGCGGCTGGCGAGAAGCTCGCCCAAATAGGCGTAGCCGGGATCGGAGTAGTCTTCCATTCCGTGATTGCCGTGCACGATGAGGACGAGTGAAAACGGGCCCTCACCCTCCGGGTACCAAACATGGCCGTTTATGGGTGTCTCTTCAATCCCATAGCCCCAATACCACTCCCTCATCCGGGCTTTGAAGCCCTTCCACTCCGGCAAGAGCAACGTCGCGTCCACGGTTTGTGTCTCGATATCGACATCCGCTCCAAACTCGGGTCTCCGAGCGTTTTTGCCACTTCCGTAGTGGAGGGTCTGAACGGCGAAGGCGCCGGGTTGGCCGGGATTTGGCGCTTCAAGGGCGACGCTCTTGGCCTCCTGAGAGCTATCGGCCAGCGTGGGATATGGGTCCGACCCAGATTGCACTAACCAGATCACACCACCCATGTCGGCGAGCAAGGCCAAGGAGAGCAAACCGATAACGGTGGCTTTCTTCGTAGAGGTGCCGTGACGAGCACCACCGCTCCACAAGAAGGCAATCGTCGCACCAAGCACCGCTTGAGCCGCCAGAAATACGACAAGGGCCGGATAATACAACTCATCGGGCCACCTGAAACTGATGTAGCTCGAGAACTTGAGCGTGAGGAGCGTTCCCAGCGCAGCCCCCAAAGCGACGATGAATTGACGCGGCAGGCGAGCCACTAACGCAGCCATCAACGAAATCAACGCTGCAAAAAGACCCAGGGCAACGGCACCCAGCAACAAGCCGGCAAGAACCTCGGCCACCGTTCCCAACCCTGTCCTCAAAAAGGAGCCTGCCAAAGCCCACACGAGAACAGCAGCGAGACCCATTCCGACGGCCGCGCCTTTCCATGATCGTGGATTGCTATGCGACTTTGTTGTTTTCTCTTGTCCAGCAGGTGCGTCGTGCTTCTCTTCCATCATTTCACTCTCACTTCAATCGGGCTGTTCCGTCCAAAAACTCGCTTAAGATACCAGATTTGGATTCCAGCGTGTGCAACCGGGACGACGCTAACACTTTGGACCGGGTACATAGTTTACACTTTTGTTCATTTACGGCGGCTGTTCTCTCGGGTGGCTCGTCTCTGTTCTATGGCCACTGTATTCTTCTTCACCGATCACTGATCACTGATTACTCGGTTGCTGCCCTCTGCCTTCTTCTCTGTGTTCTTCTTCTCTGGTCACTGGTCACTGGTCACTGGTCACTGGTCACCCGCCTTCGCCATTGCGTCACTCTGTTGGCTTCCGCCTCCGTCGGTGGTGCCAATTCGTTGCCACCGACTTCGGCGAGACTCGCCGAAGCTAATGCCAAGGCGGTCGGCGGGTCCGCCCCAAGCTATCCGTGGGCGGACTGGCCATTTTCCGAAGCGTGCCTTTCTCTCATATTGCGCCCCATTGAGGTATGCTGAGGGCTCAGTTTGATGGGACGAGAGGATTCCTTGGACAACGACATCATCATTATTGGAGCTGGAATTGCCGGTCTTTCGTGCGCCAGGAGACTCCGGCAGTCAGGCGTTACGGCCCTCGTGCTGGAGAAAGCTCGGGGAGTGGGCGGCCGATGCGCTACACGGCGAGTCGAAGGTCAGCCCGTCGATCATGGTGTCATTTTCCTCCACGGCTCCGATCCCGATTTTCTAGCGGCGCTCGATGCAGTAGAAAACGCGTCGCCTCTCCAGGGCTGGCCGGAGAGGCTCAGTGGGTCCGGTACGCCTTGCCAACCCGAGGCCTTTCATGAATACGAGCGGCGCTTGGCCTTCGCAGAAGGAGTCAGCGCTTTTCCAAAGCAGCTTGCCGTCAATCTGGATATCCGTCTCAATACCCATGTCACATCGCTCGTGTCCGGGGCGAACGCCTTCGAGCTCCAAACAGAGGACGGAACGACCTTTGAGGCACGCACCGTGGTCGTGACGGCTCCGATCGAACAAACCCGGGAGCTTGTGAAAGCCCTGCCTAACATTTCGACCGAGCTCCAATCGGTCCGCCTGCTCTTGGACATGATCAGCACCGAGCCCTGTCTGACACTCTTGGCGGGATACCCTCTAGACGTCCCAGAACCGCCCTGGGACGTTTATTATCCGGAAGACTCGACGGCGTTCCTGTTGATGTCTCACGACTCGAACAAACGCGCACAAAAACAGTTTCACACTCTCGTCTATCAATGCCGACCTCTTTGGTCGCGCGAACGGCTGGAGCAAGATCCGGACACTTGGTCGCGCGACGTCCTCGATGAAGCCGGCCGGCTCGTCGGTCCCTGGGCCACCGAGCCGCTTTGGACCGACGCCCATCGATGGCGCTTTGGACGGGTGGAATCGGCATCCGCCCTGACGTCTCCCGTACTCTTGGAGTTTGGCCCGAACCAACGATTGGGTCTGGCGGGAGAGGCTTTTGCGCCCAACGGTGGAGCGGAGGCGGCTTGGCTCTCGGGCCGCCGAATCGCCGAAAGAATTCTTGGAGAACAGTAAGAATGAACGGAGCCATCAGTCGACTCGAGGACCTCATCGTCAGGGATCGAGAGCATGATTGCGAGGGTGTGGGACCGAAGAAGGTTTGTGTCAAAGTCATGGGAGTAGCGGATCTACCCACCCGGTTTGGTCATTTTCGCATCGTGGCTTTCTGGAACAACCGGGATGTCAAGGAACATGTGGCCATCATCAAAGGCGACATCCTCGGCGCAGAAAAAGTCCCCACGCGACTTCACTCCGAATGCTTGACGGGCGATGCCATTGGCTCACTTCGTTGCGACTGCCGCGATCAACTCGAGGCGTCTCTGGTACGGATAAGCTCTCTAGATCGCGGGCTCGTCCTTTACCTTCGTCAGGAAGGTCGAGGGATAGGGCTCATCAACAAAATACGCGCCTATCAACTCCAGGACCAAGGACTCGACACGGTTGAGGCCAACATCGCTCTCGGCTTCAGAGACGATGAAAGAGACTACGCCATTGCCGCTCACATGATCGGCAGCCTCAGCGTGCGTTCGATTCAATTGATGACCAACAACCCTCGAAAAGTGCGGCAGTTGACCGAGTACGGTGTCGAGGTGTCGAGCCGCCTTCCCCATGTGATTCCTCCCAACTCACATAACCGCTTCTACCTAGAGACCAAGCGCAATCGCTCCGGCCATTGGATCGATTTTTCGGGCAAACCTCATCTCATGGAGCAAAGCGACCCCGTGGTTGTCGAGGGAATGAAAGATATCTAGTCATCGAATGGGAATGGACACCGCTTTCTTCTCGGGGAAGCTGACAACTGCGGTACCCAAAACGACGAAGAAAGCACCCGCAACGGTCCAGAGATCGGGATACTCAGCGAAGAAGAGAATCCCCCAGAGAGCGGCAAAGAGAATCTGCGTGTAGCCCACCGTCATCGCACGCCCCGCCGGCACCAGACTCAGTCCCCACGTTAGGAATATCTGCGCGACTTGAGTCGTTACCCCGACACCCGCAAGCACCAACAGCTCCCAAGCCGTTGGCCAAACGGCCTCGGGCCAAGCGAGCGGTACGGAGCCAATAGTACTGATTAAGGCGAAAAAGAAAATGATCACGGAGGTATGCTCCGTCTTGCTGGCTTCACGGACGCTCACATAAGCACCACTACTCAGCAAAGAACCCAGAAGAACAATTCCGACCGCCACCAAATCGAGCCCGGATGGTGCTTCGGAGAAAAGAAATCCCGGCCGGGCAATCAAGGTCACACCGGCGAAGCTTAGAAGGCAGGCACCACACACTCGAGACGTGATGGGCTCTTTCAACAACGGAACGGCGATGAGAGAGGTCCAAATTGGACTCGTGTAATGAAGAATGGTCACGACGGCAATGGGCAACTTGGTCACGCCGTAGTAAAAACAGGTCAGCGCGAGGAAACCCAGTAACCCGCGAACTAGGAGGATTCCCTTTCTCTCACCCCAAGGCGACACACCGGCCTGACGGACCAAACCGTAAGAGAGAACCAAGGTGACAATGCCCCGGGCAAAAACGATTTCGTTGCTCGGGAGAGTCTCGCCGGCGAGTTTAACGAGGAGGGTCATCACGCTGAAGGTGAAGGCGGCCGTCAGCATGTGGCGGACGCCGGCTTGTATACCCTTTGGGCTGGATTCGACAGAGCCCTTCACAAATTCAGCTCGATTTCCTTGCCGGCACACGTCAACGCTTTGTCTACTTGGTCGCTACCTCAGCCAATCTCCATAGAGCTCCGGGCGTCGATCCCTGAGAAACAGGGTTCGGGCGTGAGACGTTTTGACCGCGGCCAAATCGAGGTCCGCATAGAGGATGGAGTCCATTTCCGAGGGTGCGCGAGCCACAACGACTCCTGCCGGGTCGCAAACGAAGGACTCTCCGGCAAACGTCAAGCATTCTTCCTCTCCTACTCGATTGCATAGAGCGGTGAAGTAGCCGTTCTGGAATGCGGCCACGCGCATTTCCGCTTCATAAAGGCCTTCCGGCCACTCCCCCACCGCCCCCGCTTGAGGAACGACGACGAGCTCGGCACCCTGAATAGCTAGGGCTCTCATATATTCCGGATAGTGGCGGTCGTAGCATATCGCCACACCGATGCGGCCCGCCCGGGTCTCGTAGACCGGAGCACCGGTGTCGCCCGGCGTGTAGTAGCCTTTTTCGTGGAAGCAGGCATAGTCGGTAATGTGAATCATGCGCGTTCGCCCGAGCAATTTGCCATCGGCATCGATCACGGGCGAGCTATCAAAAGTCGAATCACCGGCGCGCTCGTACAGGTTGAGAACGACCACCACACCAAGATCCGCCGCCTTTTCACAAAAAACGTCTGTTATCGGGCCTGGTACGGGTTCCGCGACGTCCGCATAACCGGTGGCTGCCGGTTTCTGGGGATAGAAGGGCTCGAACGCAAGCTCAGCGAAGCATACGACCTCAGCTCCTTTACTTGCGGCATCTTCCAGAGCTTCGAGCCCCCGCTGCAAGTTGTCGTCTTTGTCTTGGGTGGCATGCTGTTGAACGAGTGCGACTCGCATCGAATTCTCCTTCTTCATTGCCTTAGCGTCCTCGCTGCAAAAACCCCTGAGAGGGTAGCACGGAATCATGGCGGACCTACAATGGCCGTATCCTTGCTCCAAGTATCAAGTCATTTGGGCCATCCGTTTGACTCTCCCCATCAACGGGCGCTACATTGATTCTACGCGCCTAGGCTTTTTGGCTTTCTGAGATGCTTCGCAAAAGAGGAGACATGAGGTCTTTTCGCCTCTCCGTTCTATCACTCTCGTTCTTGCTTGGCATCTCTTTGTGCGCAGCCACGGATGTCCTGGTCTTCAAGGATGGGTCGAGAAACGAGGTCCGCTCGGTAGAGATCGGCGATAGGGCGGTCCATTTTGTTACCACAAATGGGAAACGGGTGTCCGTTATCCGTGACGCCATCGATGTACGTGCGACACTTGCTGCTAACCGTCCCGAGACACCAGGCGAGGATCTATCGAAAGCAAAGCCGACAGGTTTCGTCAATGCACCTTGGAAACCGACCCGCGTGGCGGAAGCACCCCGACCCACGCAACCGAGGAAACCACCGACGGTTACCGTCACGACAGAGAAAAAGACCTTTGCACCTGCGGAGAGACCTGCTCCACCTCCGACACCTTCGCGACCGCCTCCGGTGACAGCAAGAGCCTCGGCACCCCCCAAAAAAAGGACGATCCCCGTCGATTCCCACCGGCCCAGCCATCGCTTCGCCTTCTACGTCAACGGCGCCCTTGGCACATCGACTTTGGACTTCACTGACAGTCGTCGGTTCGATCTTTTTTTGGAGCGGGCGAGCTTCGATCAACGTTATCGATCACCGGAATCGCTGGGTATGGAGCTCGGAGCCTTCGTCCGCATCAAGGGACCGGTAGGCTTCGGAGCCTCGGTGGAGCTCTTGCGCAACGACAACGAAGCCGCCTACTCTGCGGTACTGCCCCATCCTTTCTATTTCGAAAGAAACCGCGAGCTCTATGGACAACTATCCGGCCTCGTTCACGAAGAACGAGCACTTCACCTGAACGCCGTACTGTCCAAGACTTGGGCGGGGCGGCTAACGATCGACGTTTTCGGAGGTCCCAGTTTATTTCTCACCAAGACCGAAATGCTGGTCGATGTCCCCTACCGAGAGACCTACCCTTACGACACCGTGGTTCCCGGTAACGTCGAAACAAGTCTTTTCAAAGATGAACCGTTCGGCTTCAACGTCGGTGCCGGAGCTACGCTTCGTCTCGCCGGCCCCTTGGGGCTCGACTTCGGATTGAGATACAGCAAAGGGCAGATCCGACTCTCCCCCTCAGAAGACAGAACCATCGAGTTCCTTGCCGGAGGACTCCGTCTCGGTGCCGGTTTGAGATTCTTGTTCCGCTGAGACTGACCCATGCGAGTGCATACCGCAACGGCAGTCCTCTTGTGCTTCGCCCTGGGCCAAAGCTCGCCGGCTTCAGCGACCGAGAGATTCCGGTTCACCAACATAACTGCTTCGTCACGTTTCTTCACACCTCCACTTCAAGGAGGACACGGCGTGCAATGTGCCGATGCCACCGGCGACGGTTGGGTCGACATCTACGTGACGAACATCTTCAATCCCGCCGAGAACCGATCCGATCTCCTTTTCGTCAACCAAGGTGACGGCACATTCCACGAACAAGGCGCCCGGGCCGGCGTCGACGACGATGGTTTTTACCAGCGAGTGAGTGAGGAGTCTCACGCCGCCGTTATCGCCGATCTCGACAACGACGGGGATTTCGATCTCTTCAATGCCCACACATGGAGCGGGAACCACAAGCTCTACGAAAATAACGGAACCGGCGGCTTCACCGATGTCAGCGCCGGTTCCGGCATCGAGATCGACAACGGTAGTCCGAGAGGTGTTGCCGCGGGCGACATCAATGGGGACGGCTTTCACGATCTCATCGTGAGCGGTTGGGCGGGCTCACCGATTCACGTCTATTTTGGCCGGGGCAACCTCTCGTTCGGGCGTCCCACACTACTCCTTGGCCGGGGCGCAACGCTCGCCAACCAAGGCATCATGCTGGTTGACTACGACGGTGACGCCGATCTCGATCTCGCGGCCACCGGCCACATGGTTGTCGGCGGGAGCCCGGGTCCTATAGCCCTCTTCCGGAACGACGGCAGAGGTAACTTCGCCGATGTCACCGCTTCCTCGGGTGTCCAGTTCGAGAACGAAGGGGCGAACGGCTGGTCCTTTGGAGACTTGGACAACGATTCAGATCTCGATGCCGTCATCGTGGGGCAGCACCGGTCCAAGGTCTACCTCAACATTGGCGGAGGGCGTTTTCGTTTCCAGCAAATCCTGGAGCGAGGAAACTTCACGGCGGCACTGGGCGATTTCGACCACGACTCTGACATCGACATCTACATTGGGGGCTCCGAAGCCATTTACCGAAACGATGGCAGCGCCAATTTCGAATTGATCCAAGACATCGGCATCGCGAGGCCCGGTGCCGATGGTCGCGGCACCGCGGTGGTGGATGTGGACCGAGATGGTGACCTCGACATCGTTTTAGTCAGCAAGAGAGGTCACAACACGCTCTACCGAAACGAGGCCAACGACTCGAACTGGCTGCAAGTGAGGCTCATCGGCCCCCGGGGGGACAAGGGCGCCTTTGGGTCCAAAGTTTATGTCTACGACTCACGTCACGTTGAAGACCCGAGCTATTTGCGGGGCTATCGGGAAGCTCGGGGTGCCACTGGATACTGCTCGCAAGACACACCGGTTCTCCACTTTGGTGTTCCGGGCGGCGAGGCTTATGATGTGAAAGCCGTTTTCATGGACGGCACGTTCTTCATTGCCAAAGGCGTTGTAGCTCCCGCCGAGATCGTGATCGACCCCAACGCGCCTATCCGGTAAGATCGCCTCCAAACAAGCTCCAAATGGAGTCAAGGTGTTTATGCCTGAGACAAAGCTCATCCGGGATTTTTTCGATGCGGTCAACACTCGAGATATGGACAAAATGGAAGAGGCTCTTCATACCGATGCCACTTTCCTCTTTCCCAAGACAGCGCCTCTAGTGGGTCGCGAGCGCGTTATCCGTTTCTTTCATATCCTTTTTCGGCAATACCCGGAGCTCCTCTTCGACATCCGAGGAGTCATCGGCGAGGGCGCTTGGTACGCTGTCCATTGGACCAACCGGGGCACCAACCGAAAAAAGGAGCCCTACGAAAACGAAGGCGTCACTTTGCTCGAGATGGATGGAGCCGGGATTCGGTTCATGAGTGATTTTTTCAAAAACACAGAGAAGTTTTAACTATGGCTACAATCGATTGGAATGAAATCCGTAAGGCCTACCCCGCTACAAAGAACTGGGCCTACTTCCATAGTGCTGGGATGAGCCCCATGCCCACGCCGGTATTCGAGACCCTTGTCGCGGAGTATCGAAAGGTGCTTCTCGACGGCGACCGCTTTTGGGAGGCGGACGTCGAGCGATTCAACGACCTGAGGCATGAGATAGGAACGATTCTCGGATCCGAAGGCGAGGACGTGGCCCTCCTTCCGAATACGTCGTGGATCATGGTACTTCTCGCTGAGACCTTCAAGGCAAATGGTCTCGGCGGAGGCAACATCGTGTCCCTGATGGACGAGTTCCCTTCGAGCACGGTGCCTTTCGAGCACGCCGGCCTCAACATGCGGTATGTCGACGCACACGATCATCGATACCTTGTCCAGGACATCCTGGACAAGGTGGACGGCGCGACCATCGCCGTCGTCTGCTCATACGTCCAGTACGGTACGGGCTTTCGCCTCGATCTAGAAGAGCTCGGCCAGGGTCTCGAGGAGAAGGACGCCCTATTCGTCGTCAACGCGACACAAGGATTCCCGTTCTTCCCCATTGATGTCCGCCGAATGCGGATCGATTGTCTGAGCGCCAGTCTCCACAAGTGGGGCTCGACGGGTCACGTGGGGTCGGTCTTCTATACGTCACCGACATTCCGCAAGCGCTTTCGGAGCCCCTTCGCAGGGTGGCTCTCCATTGCCCTCCAAGGCGATGAGTTCATCCACACCAAGAAGAATGTGCCCTTCGAACTGCACGAGAGCGCCGAACGCTACATCTTGGGAACGGTCAATTTTCAACCGCTCATGGCTCTCAGAACAGCTCTCCAATACTTCCAGTCGATTGGATTCGAACAGATCCGCAACCGCATTTTCGAGCTGATGGATTATCTCGTGGAAGGCATTCGTGGAGTGGGCCTCGACATACACACACCGTTGGATGATCTCAACGAACGCTCCGCAATACTCTCGGTCGGCATCCCGGGCGATGCGAGCGCCGTTGCGAAGCGACTAGAAGAAGACGGCATCATGGTAGCGGCCAGGAAGGGACGGCTACGGATATCCATCAATATTTTCAACAATCACGACGATATTGACAGACTACTGAAACAGCTCCGCGTCATTCAAAGTGGGGTCTAAAAAGAGGAGACCGATCTGGATATGCATCTTCACAAAACCGCCATCAGCTTTCTCATCGCCATTCTGTTCTCCTTTGCCCGGATCTCATCGGCACAGGAGACTCATCACACCGAACACGAAACAAGTGAGCAGGCTGAGCACAGCGAGCATGGCGAAAAGCACTTACATCGCCATCACATCGCCGGCTTTTTGGGCGGCACACACGCGGAGCATGAGACCGCTTTCACCGTCGGCGCAGATTACGAATATCGCCTCTCCAAATGGGTCGGCGTAGGAGCGCTCATCGACTATGCCGGAGGGCACCTGGGAGAAAGAATCGTTGCCGGGATGGTTATCGTGCACCCGATAAGGCCTTTGGCGGTTCTCGTCGCAGCCGGCCAGGACCACCGCGTCGAGCATGGGCACGGAGAGAATTCTTTCGTCATCCGTGTTGGCGCGACCTACTATTTTGAGGTGGGCCGCTTTGGGATCGGCCCAGCCTACTTCCTCGATACGACCAACGGAGAAACGCTTCACGTCTTTGGAATCGTCATAGCTAGTGGATTCGGGGTCGTTAGGTAAAAGGTAGCCGTCGAGATTCATGGTAACTCCTTCCTTCATGTCGTGCCCCACCCCGCGCGCTTTCGCCTAGCTCCGGTGCCGCCCTCCCGTGGTCAATCCGGATTTTGACCGCGAGCGCCCGAAAAGCAGGTTGTCGCAAGCTCCGTTTTTGTGCTACGATTTGTGAGCACAAATGGCCAAACCAAAAATAGTCGACGTGTTCTCTGTTCGCGATCTTAGGGTGCGATCAGGAGAGCTTCTTCGCGATGCAGAGAAAGGTCAACTAGCCATCATCACGAAACACGGGCGCCCAGCGATTCTGGCGCTTCCCTTCGATGAGCGACTCCTGCAGTACGGAGTCGCGCGCGCGCTTGCACTCCACCTTTTCGAAGCGGGGGGTATAACTCTCGCGCGGGCGGCGAAGCTCGCCGAGATGTCTGTCGAGGAGTTCGTCGAGCTCATAGGCGAGGCTGGGATCGACGCAGTGAGCTATCCACCGGAAGAGCTCGATGCGGAGATTGAGGCTGTCGGTTGACGCGAAAACTCATCGTTGCGGACGCCGGCCCGCTCATCGGACTCGCGACCGCAGGGCAAGTTGAGATACTCCACGCTCTTTTCGACCAAGTACTCATCCCACGGGCGGTGCTCGAGGAGCTTCAGCTGGATGCGTCAAGACCAGGCTCGATGAGTTTGACCCGCGCCGAAAAAGAGGGTTGGCTTTCAGCGGCAGACGCTCCTGAAAGCACAGACCTGGCGAAACTAACCGCGCTCCTCGATCGCGGAGAAGCTGAAGCTATCGAGCTTGCGCGGTCCCAAAAAATCAAACTTCTCATTGATGAGCGGACGGGCCGGGAGGTGGCTCGTAGAAGAGGCGTGACGGTGATCGGAACCGGAGGTGTGCTTCTCCTTGCAAAGCAGGTGGATGTGATCGATCAGATCGCTCCGATCCTCGATGAGCTTGCTTCTCATGGATACCGCCTCAGCGACGAGCTTCGACGAGAGCTCCTTCGCTTGGCCGGCGAGGCGTGATTCGCCGTCCGTATCCGACGTTCGAAAGCAGGTCCCTATCTGCCAAGGGAGAACGTGCTAAGAAGGGACCTGTCCCCTTTTCTCAGGGATTACGGTCCGCCTCGTTCTTGTTCCCGTTGGCATGAAAGCCGACGAGCTTGGTCGCGTGCCCTTCATCATCGAAAACGAATTGCAATCGGTAAACGCCCATCCCCTCGAGCATAAACTCTTCCTTGGACATGGGAATTAGACGGTAATCTTGTTTGAGCATGTCGGCGGACGCATACAGATCTCCATTGCTGAATGAGACATCAAACGGGCCGTAGCGACCCGCGAGTTTGCGAAGCTCGGCTTTGGAAAACTCGGCCGGGTTTTTCCGTGCTGCGATGCTTTCTCGAATCCATTCGATTCGACTCTTCGCACCGGAGTTGTCTGGTTCCAGCTCCAAGCAGCGCTCGTAGTTCTCGATCGCCACTTCGTCTTTCCCCGCCGTCATGTAGGCCTCGGCAAGGCTGTCGTAAACGTTGGACGAGTCGGGAAATCCTTCCACGTTGAGCTGAAACACCGCGATGGACAAGCCCGTCACTTGACTCAAACGAACGAGCTCCTGTATTCGTTCATCGAGCGAGGCTGAAGCCTCCTTTTCCGATTCGGTCGTACCACGGCAGCCTCCCAACAGAACGAGCATCAAAACGAATGTCTGTTTTTGGCGGAACATCGCGTTCTCCTTGTCTGTGCCTGTCGAAAGCACTTGGCGAACCGGTGTGAGTTTACCGGTGATGCTGTCGAAGACACAACGGGCGTCGTTTGACCTCCCATTTCAAGGTTGTTATAAGCCGAACATAGCAAGAGGAGGTTTTTCATGCGTTTATCGAGCTTTTGGATCGTCGCCTGTGCCGCCGTCCTACTGCCCAACACGTTCAACGCGGAAGTCGCTCCACGTCCTTTGGAAGAACGAGCCCGCATCCGTTCCGAGCTCAACATCAAACGCGTCAACACCCTTCTATTGCCGGCGATGAGAAAAGCAGGCATCGATTGCTGGATCATCATGTCGCGCGAGTTCAACAAGGATTTCGTACTCGAGTACATCGAAGACAATCGCGAGAACACGCCGGGCGGGCACCGCAACGCCTACATCTTTTTTGATGACGGCTCGGACAAGCCCAAAAAGATACTCTTGGGTACACACCTCCCTCGGGGGAGCCTCCTTTGGGACGACATGGAGTCGTACCACAGTGGGTCCGGTGAAGAGGGGCCCTCACTCAAACCCATTTTGGGCAAAACGATTCGAGAGCTCGACCCGAAAAGAATCGGCATCAATCAATCAAGGACCATCCCCATGTGCGACGGCCTCACCGTGGAAATGAAAGAGTTCCTGGTAGATGCCATCGGACCGGAGTATGAGAAAAGACTGGTCTCGGCCGAGACCATGATCTCTGATTTTCTCGACACACGACTTCCTGAAGAAATGGTGTACTTCAAGGAAGCCGCCGAGATGAGCAAGATGATCCACTTTGGCGTTCTCGACATGATCCAGCCGGGTAAAACGAAAATCAAGGATATGCGATGGTGGATCTATAACAAGCTCGCCGAGCTCGATATCGACACCTGGTACTTTCACGGCCTCCGGGCCCATCGCCAAGGAGTCGAAGGGCGGCTCGATGCCGACTCGACGGTGATCCAACCCGGCGACATCATCAATAACGATATTGGTGTCGTTTACATGGGTTTCCACACCGATTACAAGGGGACGGGTTACGTATTGAAACCGGGAGAGACGGAACCGCCCGAAGGCATTCAAAAGGCTTTCAAGAACTCACTGCGGGTCCAGGATGCGGTGTTCGAGATCGCGAAGGTTGGGATGCCCGGGCACCAGGTCCGCTCGGAGTCGATGGCTCTTTGTGACAAGTGGGGTGTCGATGGAAGCGTGTACTCCCACTCGGTCGGCGTAGGGGGCCACGGCATCGGTGCTTGGATGAATCCCGACTGGCCAGACCGGTACGGAGATCGGGCAGCGTTTCCTCTCCGACTCGGTGCTGTTTATGCCGTGGAGTCTCACGCAACGACGGTTATTCCCGAGTGGAACGGGCAAGAGCTCCGCATCAATACGGAAGAGGACGTTGTCTTGACCGAAAAAGGTTTCAGCTACGTGGTGCCGAGGCAGGAGAAGATCCATCTGATCGGTAAGTGAAAGCCAAGAGCACTTGCAGCTGGAAGGAGACAGGAGACACGATATGAAACCAATGTTTCGTTCGATCATGGCGACGGCCATGTTCTTCTTTGTCATCGCTGGAACGGTATGGCCTGATGACGTGCCGGCGGCGCCGGGTGCTGAATTGATCCAACTCGAGAGTCTCAAGGCGGACGTGTATTTCCTTGCCGCTCCTGAGATGGCCGGACGTGATACCGCGAGCGCCGAAGCGCTCATCGCAACAAACTACATTGCGGCGGAGTTCATGCGATTGGGTCTGAAGCCGGTGGCAAAAGGCACCTACTTTCAGAAATTTCCCATGGTCCGCGCCCAACTCGATCGCGACAAAACAGAGCTGACCGCACGCTGGGGAGGCGTCGAAAAAACCTTTCAAATCGACCAAGACTTCAGCTACTACGTGCAGTCGATCCGACCTTCGTCTGTCACCGCTCCTTTGGTTTTCGCCGGGTACGGCGTCACAGCCCCCGAATACGACTACAACGACTATGAGGGTATTGATGTCGACGGAAAAATCGCGTTGATCGTGTCCTATGAGCCGCAAATGCGCAACGAGAAGAGTCCATTCAAAGGCACATGGAACACCGTTCACTCCTACAATCGGCAAAAGATAGAGATTGCGCGCCGGCGTGGCGTAGGCGGTTTACTCATCGTTAGAGATTGGATTCCCACTCGACCCCGGCCATTTGTCCCGAGCGGCCCGAGACCTGAGCGCGGCCGGCCCCAAATGGCCCTGGCCTCGGACATCTTGGACGTCCCGACTCTAATCATCAACCGGGAAACCGCCAATCAACTTCTCAAGGCTTCCGGAACGACGATCGAGGAGCTACGGAAGTCGATCGAACAAACGGGGAAGCCTGCGTCTCGCGACATCTCCGGCGTCGAGGTCACTGTGACCAAGGCTTTTTACGACCGTGAAGTCGTTCCCACTCGTAACGTCGTCGGTCTCTTGGAGGGAGCGGATCCTGAGCTCAAGAACGAAGTCGTCGCTGTCACCGCTCATCACGACCATATCGGGACGAGCCAAGGCCGCATCTACTACGGCGCCGATGACAACGCGAGCGGGGTGGCCGTTTGATCTATCTCACGGCCTGGCAGCTGGCCCACCAGAACGAGAGGGTACCGTTCGTTTGGAAGTAAGCCCGGTCCGACGGGAGCTGAGATCGTTCCAGGGTGCTCCGACCGCTGATCTGTAGGCGTTGACTAGAACGGTCCCAAATGGATGGCGTGAGCCACCAGCACGGCGACCAAGCCGATCCCCAGCCAAATCAGGAGCAACGGTGCCAACCACCGGGCCCACATCGACCACGGTATGTTCAGTATCCCGAGGGCTGCCATGAAATAGCCTTGAGTCGGGGTGAAGATATTCGTGAGTCCGTTTCCTAGTTGGTAGGCGAGCACGTTGGTCTGACGTGTAATATCGAGCAGGTCACCGAGAGGGGCGAGTATGGGCAAGGAGACGGCCGCCTGTCCGCTTCCCGAGGGGACGATGAAGTTGAGGAGATTTTGCATGAGATAAATCCCTACGGCGCTCATCGAAGAAGGCCATTGTGAGACCGCGTTGGCCATCGCGTAGGTGATGGTATCGACGACACTCGCGTCCCTCAGGATGACCAGCGCTCCCCTCGCAAGGCCGACCACGAGACCCGCATAGGTCATGTCGGCCGCACCTCTGACGAAAAACCGAGCCGTTTCGTCGAAAGACAGTCCTCCCAGTGGTCCAGCCATTATCGCTAGTGCAAAGAAGAGAGCAGACAGCTCGAGCAACCCCCAGCGCCATCTCATGGCGCCGACGGCCAGAGCCACGAAGACCGCCAAGCAAATTAGCAGGACTACGGCGTGCCGGGTGGCGAACCGCTCTTCGGTCTCGGGGAGCCCTAACGGTTCCCGTTTCCGATCCAAATCATAGGCGAGGCTCTTCGACGGTTCGGCTTTCACTCTAGCGGCATAGCGGGCCAGAAAAACAATGGTCACTGACGTGATGATGGCCCAGAGAACGAGCCGGAACTCCATCCCTGAAAAAAGAGGCAATCCGACGATGCCCTGAGCAACACCTACGGTAAAGGGATTCATGAAGGCTGAAGCGAATCCCGCATTGGCTCCCACGAGCGCGATGCCGCCCGCGACGAGAGAATCGTAGCCCAGCGAGCGTGCCAAAAGAAGAAGTGCCGGGAGGAACACGAGTGTTTCTTCCGCGATGCCGAGGCTGCCACCGCCAATCGCAAACAAGAGCGTCAACAGGGGAACGACCAACGCCGCCCGCTTGCCGATACGACGAACGATATAGTAGATGCCTGCCTGGATGGTGCCCGTTCCGTGGAGGACGCCAAAAGCACCGCCGATGATGAATATGTAGAAAACGATGTCCGCCACTTCCACCAGGGCCTTGGGAAACGCCGTGACGACGGCGGTGACTCCGGC
Organism: uncultured Acidobacteriota bacterium; assembly: GCA_963697355.1. Lineage (GTDB taxonomy): Bacteria > Acidobacteriota > Vicinamibacteria > Marinacidobacterales > DATDRI01 > CAVONV01. The sequence continues at coordinate 232,065 of CAVONV010000004.1, read as the reverse complement.
CGGATGAGGTGCAACGCGGTGATAGGTCGTGGGATCGATGATCTCTCTTCCATCATGTTGGACGCGGTCGTACGCGCCCGCCGGTATCAGCCACGTGCTGATGGCCGCCATGATCGTGATCATGACGAGCAGCACGTAGGCGTGAGGCACTCGGAGCGTCATTGCGACCTCGTGAAGTTCAACGCCGACGCGGCGTACAACTCCGCCGCCAGGAGGACATCGTTCGTTTCGATGCACTCCTCCGGAGAATGAGCGTAATCCAGCTCGCCCGGACCCCAAACGATGCTCGGTATGTTCCCTTCGCGCGACAGCAAGGCCGCATCGGTCCAGGCCGGGAAAACGGTCAACGGCACCTTTTCCCGCCCGCAGTCGACCAACGCCTGTTCCGATGCCTTCACCAGTGGATGTTGCGGCTCGATGGTCAGGGGGCCGTGGATCATCGTCGCCATACCCTCAGGCATCCTCGCCAGAGTTGTCTTCAAGCCGGGTCTCGCTCGTCTCACCTCTTCGAGTAAGCTCTCCAAGTCTTCGAATACTTGCTCGATACTCTCCGTGCTGACCCAACGTCGGTCCAGTCGGACTCGACAGTGAGACGCCACCGTGCTGGGTTGGTCTCCGCCTTGGATGGTACCGATGTTGATGACAGGCAGACCGAGAATGGGATCGCGCCGACTCTCGAAGGAAGGCGCCAGTTCCTCTTCCACCAGATGTATGAAGTGAGCCGCAGCCGAGACGGCATTTATTCCGGCAGATGGCGTCCCGCCATGCGCGGCCCGCCCCTCGAAAACGATCTCCAGCCATTCGAGACCCTTGTGCCCGATAGCGATCCGATTGCCTGTGGGCTCGCCGACGATGGCGGCGTCCGAGTGAAAGCCGCCCAAGATCAGAGCCTCCGCTCCGAGACTCTGCATCTCTTCGTCGATCACCGCGCCGAGAGAGACTCTACCTTCCTGCAACGGACGCGCTCCCCCTAGAAGCGCCAGAGCACCGGCCATAGCGGCGAGGGCGCCCTTCATATCCACAGTTCCCCGCCCATAGAGCTTCGAGCCCTTCCTCACAGCCGCGAAGGGATCGACCGAGCTTTCGGCATTGGGAGGCACCGTATCGGTATGGCCACAAAACAACATGTGACGGCCGGCCCGCGCGCCTTCAACCGAGGCCACGAGGTTGGGTCGCCCATCTTTGACCTCGGTGATGGTGGTCTCGATTCCACGAGCCTCGAGGTAAGTACTCAACTCCCGAACCACGGCCTCTTCTTGCCTCGGAACGCCAGGATAGCTTCGAGCCCTGACGAGACTCACCAGCAGATCGACAATCCTGAGGTCATCCTTGGTACTAGCTCCGCTCGAGTGTTCCATCACGCAACACCTCTTTTCTTCCACTTAAATCGTCCCATGGAAGAACATCCTATCGCAGAACACTTTCGCTGTAATCCGGTAAGTAATGACTCGAGCACCTTACGGTCTAAGCATCACTCCCGATGAATCCCAAGAAATCCTCGACCAGAGCAATTCCGATGCAGTGACAAATTGTGCCTATAAGCCGAATTAGTTGTGACTTTTTTAGCCTTGTGGCAAAATATGTACGTGAGCATTCCTCGCTACCTGGAAGAACCGATCCAGGCCGATCTCGCCCAGAAAATGGTCTTCTTGGCCGGACCTCGCCAGGTGGGGAAGACAACTCTCGCCCAACATCTTCTCAGCGCTGCCGGTCCGGGTGTTTACCTCAACTGGGATAATCAACAGGATCGCAAGGAAATACGAAACGCCCAATGGCCCGGAGGGAAACCCCTTGTTGCCCTGGACGAGGTACACAAATGGCGGCAGTGGAAACGCTGGATTAAGGGCGAGTACGACAAAAACAAAGGTCGTGTTCGGTTTTTGGTGACGGGAAGTGCCCGTCTAGATATCTACCGACGCGGCGGAGATTCCCTGCAAGGACGTTACCACCACTATCGTTTACACCCATTCTCCTACCACGAGCTGGAGAGACGCCGACGTAGGAAGTTACCTCTGCCTGGTCACGAGCTAGAGATTCCAGAACAAGGAGCACGCGAAACCGTCGATGCCCTCCTGCGGTTTGGCGGGTTTCCCGAGCCCACCCTTTCTCAATCCAGCCGCACTCTTCGACGATGGCAAAAGGAACGCGTTGATCGATTTCTCAAGGAGGATGTGAGGGATCTAGAGGCCGTTCGAGATCTCGCTTCGATTCAGCTCCTTGCCGACCTTCTACCCGAAAGGGTCGGATCACCTCTGTCTCTGAACGCAATTCGCGAGGATCTCGAGGTGAGTCACAAAGCGGTCACCCATTGGATGGAGATCTTAGAGCGTCTGTATTTTGTGTTCCGCGTTCGCCCTTACACCTCGACTCGGGTGCGCTCGTTGAGCAGAATGCCCAAGGCTTATCTATGGGATCACAGCATGGTGGAGAATCCTGGGGCGCGTTTCGAGAATATGATCGCCTCCCATCTTCTCAAGCTGTGCCACCTTTTCGAAGATCAAGAGGGACACCGGACGGAGCTCTTCTATTTGAGAGATAGGATGGGCCGCGAAGTCGATTTCCTGGTGACTGTGAACCGCAAACCCTGGTTTGCCGTCGAAGCCAAGTCAACGGAAACGACCGTTGAACCGGCGCTTCTCTATTACCGAGAGCGCCTTCGGATCCCTTGGGCCTATCAAGTTATCTTGGGAGGGAACCGAGACTTTGTCCAGGATCATGTTCGATGTCTACCTGCGCATCGTTTTCTCGCCGCTCTGGTCTAGTTTTCCACGATTTCCGAGCTCTTCGGCGAGTTTGAAGACAGAGAGGGGCGCGGATCCTTCGGCCTTGTTGTTGACGATCACAAAGGCGCGCTGTCGTTGGAAGATGGCTTGTCGGCACATGGTTGCGATTTGATGACGGGACTCCGTGTCCTCCGCCGCCATCCGGTCAAAGGGAGTAAAGGCCTCGCGAGCCTCATCATAGGTGCAATCTCGCTTGAGCATCCAGCGCACAAATAGAACCGGGAAAGAGGCCCCCTCGGTAAGACGCATCTGTTCTTTCAACAAAGGCATGGTGGGATGCAGGTTGAAGCAGTGGCAAGCACCCACATCTGCGAGAGCCCGGACGTATCCTTTGCCCAGTAGTTCAGCATTACGAAGCTCCACCGCATAGACGGGCCCTTTGGGTAAAGCATCGAGAAAGCGGCTGAGGCGCTCGACGAATCCTTGGGTACCTCCTAGAGCTCCCAACGATTGCGGTGGGAATTGAAAAAGCAGGACGCCCAGCTTCTCACCCATCCCTTCGAGACAGGGTCGAACGACTGTTTCGACAGCGTACTTGGGGTCCAGGAACGACGCGTTTTGATACGGCTTCGCCCCGTGTGAGGTTGGGCGGATAGTCGCCCGTGTCGTGAGCTCATGGGCTTTGACAACGAATCGGAAATGCTCCGGCACGACATGCGCGTAGGCCGCGTATTCATCCGCGGTTATGGGACCGTAGTAAGTACGATCGATGCCGACAGACCGCAGCAAAGGATGAGTCGCATAGGCCTTCAAGCCGTGACGCGCCAAGACCCGCTGGGTGGCCTTTCGGTCGTACACGATCCCTTCCCAACCGGGAAAGGACCACGACGACGTCCCCATGAAAAGATGCTCAGAGAGACGGCTTGCCTCGGCGACGTGGCGCTCCGACGGTGTCACGCACCCGACGGGGTCTGGACTCTCATCCCCGCCAAACAAGGCCAGCTGATCCATCTTTCACTTCAATAGACAAGGACCCCGGCCTGCCTTCGAGCAGGTCCGGGGTCCTAAGCTCCGCTTCGGTGGCGCTGGGCTCCCCCTTGTCGGGAGCGCCGTGCCCACACGAGCTAATGTGTGGTTACGTTCCCGCTAGGGGGACGCCACCTCCACAGAAACTGACGAACTATCCACTAGACCACCTCCTTTCTGGGCGTGGCCAAACATCGACGTACCCAAACCGTCCGGTCCTCGGGGCCGCCCGAACCCGCTCCTCGGACCGCCAACACTCTCGAGTGAGAGCATTGAAGCCTTATACATAAATTGCGCCATTCTCACCCTGGTTGTCAAGCAAAAAAGCCCTCACCCAAAGTTGCTTTTCTCGAATCGAGGACTAATACTCACGGTCCAAAGCAGGTATCTAAACATGTCGGGAGGTAGCAAATGAGAACGAAAGGTCATCATCCCTTCATTCTTCTTTTGAGCTTGGTTGTCTCATCGACCCTCGTTGTACCGACGTTTGCCCAGGACGCACCGAGTGGTGAGAACGTCATCTTCGAGCCAGCATTGTTCGACGCCCTGGCGTTTCGGATGGTCGGGCCCTTCCGCGGCGGTCGTTCCACCGCGGTCACCGGGATCGCTCACGAGCCCCATACCTTTTTCATGGGCTCTACAGGTGGCGGAGTTTGGAAATCCACCAACGCCGGACAAACCTGGTCCAACATTTCAGACGGTTTTTTCGAGGTCGGCGCCATTGGTTCGATCGACGTCGCCGACTCCGACAAAAACGTCATCTATGTCGGTACAGGCTCGGCCTGCACTCGCGGCAACATATCCACCGGTCGAGGTGTCTACAAATCCTCGGACGGCGGAAAAACTTGGACCTTCGCGGGTCTGCGGGAGGCCGGACAGATTGGACACATCGAAGTGCATCCTCGTGATCCCGACCTCGTCTACTTAGCCGCCCTAGGTCACGCATTTGGACCTAATGCCGAGCGAGGTGTCTACCGCTCGGCCGACGGCGGCGAGAACTGGGAAAAGGTGCTCTTCATCAGCGAGGAGACCGGCGCCGCCGATATCAGCATGAATCCCAGGAATCCCAGAGAGATCTACGCCGGTATGTGGCGGGCCGAACGGAAACCCTGGACCATGATCAGCGGATCCGAAGATGGAGGCCTGTACAAGACGACCGATGGCGGCGACACTTGGGACAAGTTGGAAGGCGGACTGCCGACGGGAGTCGTCGGCAAAATCGCGGTGACCGTCTCACCCGCCAATCCGCAGAGAGTCTGGGTGATGATCGAAGCCGAGCCGGAAGGCGGCGTTTACCGCTCGGACGATTCCGGCAAGACTTGGACTCGTGTCAATAGCGAGAACAAGCTCCGCCAACGCGCTTGGTACTACACGCATATCGTCGCCGACCCCCAGGATGAGAACACCGTCTATGCCTTGAACACCCGCGTCTGGCGCTCCGTCGATGGCGGAAAAACCTACGACATGATCCCCGTGCCCCATGGCGATGTCCACGACCTATGGATCAATCCGGCCGAGCCCGATTTGATGGTGGTGGCGGATGACGGCGGCGCACAAATCACACTAGACGCAGGTCAGACATGGTCGACTTACTACAACCAACCGACCGCCGAGCTCTATGATGTCGCCGTCGACAACGCGTTCCCCTATCGCCTCTATGGCGCCCAACAAGATAACACCACCATCACGGTGCCCGCCTGGAGCTCGACGAACACACTCCACCCCAAACAGTGGTGGTACTCCGTCGGCGGATGCGAGACCGGCCCGGTCGCGCTCCACCCCGATCATCCCGAGCTCATCTACGCCGGGTGCTATGGCGGTGTCATCGATCGTTACGAGCGTGACATCGACCAGGTCCGTAACATGTTGATCTATCCCCAGCTCCAAGCGGGAAACGCCGGCAAGAACATGAAGTACCGCTTTCAATGGGTCTCTCCCATCGTGGTCTCACCTCACGATCCCAACGTCGTCTTCCATGCGTCGCAGTACGTCCATCGCTCCAATGACCGTGGAACAACCTGGGAGACCATCAGCCCCGACCTCACCACCAACAACCCCGAGCACCAGGATTTTGCAGGTGGACCCATCAATCACGACATTACCGGTGTCGAGATCTACAACACGCTCTTCTCCTTGGTGGTCTCTCCCCACGCACCGGATGTCCTTTGGGCCGGCTCCGATGATGGACGCCTCCACATCACCCGAGACAGCGGAGGCACCTGGACCGAGATCACGCCTCAGGACATGCCCGAACTGGGAACCGTGGATGAGATTGAGGTTTCGCCACATCGTGCCGGGCGTGCATACGTTGCCGTCCAACGTTACCGATTCGATGATTTCAAACCCTACATCTTCCGCACCAACGACTTCGGTGCCTCCTGGGAGCTTCTAACGAACGGGAGCAACGGCATTCCCAGCGACTTCACCGTTCGGACCGTTCGCGAGGATCCCGAGCGAGAAGGGTTGCTCTACGCGGGAACCGAGTTTGGTCTATTCGTTTCCTTCAACGACGGGAAGAATTGGCAGTCGCTCCAGCTCAATTTGCCCGTGACACCCGTCACCGGCATCCAGGCTCGACACAAAGACCTGATCTTGTCGACCCAAGGGCGTTCCTTCTGGATCCTGGACGATGTCACGCCACTCCATCAGATCAACGAGAGCATCGCTAAGTCCGAGCTCCATTTGTATGAACCGCGGGATGCCTACCGAGTGAACAACATCGCGGGAGGGGACGGCGATGAAGATGGCATCACACCCGAGCCTCCTCCTGGAGATGCTCTCATTCATTACTACCTCTCCAGTGAGCCCGACGATGAGGTGTTGCTCGAAATTCTGGACGCCGGGGACCAAGTCGTCAGGAGCTACACGAGCGATGAGGAAGAAGCCAAGAAAGGCGCGTTCGAGAAGCTTCTCAAAGAACCAGGGATGAATCGCGTTGCCTGGAATCTCACTTATAAGGGACCAGATAAACCGGAAGGGATCATCACGTTCGGATATGGTGGCGGCGTCAAGGCTCCCCCGGGAACCTATCGTGTCCGTCTCACCGCCGGAGGCGAAACTCAAACCCAATCGTTCCAGGTCCTAGCGGACCCTCGACTGGACGACGTGACGCAACAGGACTTTGACGAGCAATTCCGGTTGGCCATCCAGATTCGAGACACGATGGATGAGCTCTACGACTCGATCCGCCGACTCCGATCCATCCGAGAGCAAGTGACCACGCTCGCCAACCGCTCAAAGGAAGCTGGGTACGGCGACGCCGTCCAAGACGCAGCCGACAACCTCCAGAAAAAACTCGTGGAGACGGAAGAGGTCATGGTGCAGACCAAGAACCAGAGCAACCAAGACCCGTTTCGTTTCCCTCCCCGCCTCGTCAACCAATTCGTTGCGCTCTACGAATACGTGACGGGTACGGATGGGTACCGTGCCGGCGGACCGGAAGGGAAGCCCACAGCCGGTGCTTACGAGCGCTACGAAGATCTAAAGGTCGAGTGGAACGAGGCCAAGGCGAAGCTCCAGGCAGTCCTCGACGAGGACATCGCGGCATTCAACCAGAAGCTCAACGAGGAAGGTGTACCGCCGATCATCATGAAACGCTAGGGGGCATCGGCGCACGCCAACAAAGGCTGAGGGCGCCTCGCCACTGGCGGTGTCCAGTCACCAGTCGCCAGTGACCAGTGACCAGTGACCAGTGACCAGTAGGACAAGGCGTTATACCGTGCAAGAAGTATCCGGCGGTTGGCTAGTTCCGCCCTCGGGCCTAGCTTAGCCATAATTCTTGCGCCCGCTTCGACGGAGCGCTAATCTTTAGCTATGCCGATTTTCGAATATGCCTGCAGAAAATGTCACCATAAGTTCGAGACGCTCGTTCTTGGCTCTAATGACACGCCACAGTGTCCCTCGTGCAATAGCGAGAAGCTCGAAAAGCAGCTCTCCGTTTTCTCCGCCCACTCCGGCAGCTCCAAGGCAGCGGCTCGCGAAATGCCAGGGCCCTGCGGCAGCTGCGGCGACCCACGCGGACCGGGTGCCTGCTCGATGAACTGAGTGCGCCACAATCCACCTATCGGTCCTGACCGGTTGGACCAGCGCGCAATGTAGGTTGCAGCCTGCGGCCTTGTGTTTCACAAGTTGTTGTTTCATTGCGACAACTGTAGAATGCGTTAGCAATAGAAGTTCCCACCTAGGAAACGTCACCGGGGTGCCAATGAAGAAAATGATCCTTCTTGGGCCAGCGACTATCCTGAGGAGATCGACATGCAATCCAAGGCGTTCGCGATTGGGTTGGCACTCATTCTGGGAACACTCGGAACGGCTCAGGCGCAAGTCTACACGGGAGGCATATGGGGTAAGGTAACGGACTCCACCGGGGGTGTTTTGCCCGGGGTCACGGTGACTCTAGGCTCCGACCGCCTCATCCAACCGGAGATCACCACCACTTCTGAAAACGGTACCTACCGCTTTGCTGAGCTTCCCATTGGGACGTATGAGCTGACGTTTGAACTGGCGGGCTTCAAGACTCTCCTGAGGCAAGACATCATCCTCGACGCCGGCGCGACGATACCCGTCTCCGTCGTGCTGGAGCTATCCTCGGTCTCCGAGACGGTCGTTGTTTCCGGAGAATCTCCCATCATCGATGTCCGGCAAACAGGAACGCCCCAAAGCTTCAATGAGGAACGCCTCGAGAACCTCCCCTACCGCCCGGGACCCATGGGTCTTGCTCGAGCAGACACCCGGCGTGCTGGTATCCCAGCAAAACGTGGGAGGCAACAAATCCGGAAGCCAATCGGGGCACTTGAGCCGAGGCGCTACGGCCAATCAAAACACCTGGAACTACGATGGAGTGGACATCACCGACTGGAACGCTACCGGCTTCAGTCCCATGTACTATGACTATGGAGCCTTCCAGGAGCTCAACATCACGACGAGTGGCCAGAATCCGAGGCTGCAAACGCCGGGTAACGCCGTCAACATCCTCATCAAGCAAGCCACCAATGTTTTCCGGGGCCAAGGCTCCGTCTACGGAACGCACCATAGTCTTCAAAGCTCCAACATCGATGACGCGCTTCGCGAGCAAGGTGCGGGTGCGGGTACGCCCACCAAATATCTCATGATCTACAACCTCGAAGGCGGAGGCCCTATTGTTCCCGACCGGGCCTGGGTATGGGGAGGCTTCGGCTATCAAGACATCCACCGCGGCATCATAGGTTTCTTGAAGCCCGGCTGCGACAACCCGGACGACGTCACCTGTCTCGAGGACGACATAACCGGATTGAACCACCTCAATGTGAAGTTGAACCTTCAACTCTCACAAAACAACAAGTTCAACTTCCTTTTCTCGCGAAACGAAAAAACCGTTCCCAAGCGCGGCGCCAGTGCCCTCCGCCCAACACTCGAAACGACGGGGAGGCAAGGCGGAGGCGCCTATCTCTACAAGTTCGAGGATACGCAGGTCGTAAGCCCTCAGCTGTTATTAACAGCACGGTTCGCTTACTTCGACTACGGATTCTCCATCGAATTCCAGGAGCCGGAGCTCCGTGACGTCCAGTCTACGTATGAGTACTCGACCAGCACCTACGGTCGATCCTTGGGGGGCAGTGGTGTCTATGGATTCTACACCGAGCAACCCAGCGTGATCGCCAATTTCGACGGAAACTACTTCTTGACTGGAAAAGCGGGCGGCGATCACGAAATGCAGTTAGGGTTCCAGTTCCGAAAGAACAACGTCGAGAATTTCGAACAACACGGTGGCGATGCCGTCGTGGCGTTTCGTCTAGGAGAAGCCAGGGAAGCCTGGTTTTGTCGCCCGGGTGCGACGTCCTACGAGATCACGAATGCCGCCTTTTACTTTCAGGATGTCTTCACCCGCCATCGGTGGAGCGTGAAGCTCGGTCTCCGCTTCGACCATCAGACCGGCAAGAGCAATCCTTCTCGGATTCCCGCCAACAGGGTGATTCCCGACATCATGCCCGCAGTGGACTTCCCCGGCACAGAGCCCGTGAATCCGTGGAACAACCTCGCACCTCGCTTGGGCTTCACTTACGACCTCACCGGGGATGCAAAGACCCTCGTACGCGCAGGCTACTCTCGCTACTACGAGCGCCGCGACAGCGGCGACATTACATTCAATAACGCTGCCGCTGTATCGGAAATCGACTACCCATGGAGCGACCTCAACGGGGACCAGTTCGTTCAAGCGGACGAAATCGACACCAGTCGTATCCTCTTTTTGAATAACTTCAATCCTGCCGCACCGGACTCTTTGAGCTCGCCCAATGTGGTCGACCCGGACTACAGGGCTCCCGTCACCGACGAGCTCATCGTTGGTATCGAGCGTGAGCTGATGCCCGATTTTGCGATTGGCGCTAGCTACATCTATCGGGTGAGCTCGAACTGGATCTGGCAGGATCGGCTGTGGACGGGCGTGCGGGTTCCCTATGTAGGCGTCAGCGCCGAGGACTTCGTGCCGGTCGACTTTGCTTTCGAAGGCCAAGAGCTCACGTACTATGAGCTGCCGTTTCCCCGGCCGGCGGGAGAGCACCTTACCAATTGGCCGGACTATCGACAACGGTATCAAGGCGTCGAGGTGACGGGACGCAAGCGCCTGTCCAACCGGTGGATGTTTGGCTTTGGTTTCACTTTTGCGGATCAAAGGGAGTATTACGACAGCGAGGCCGCGGTCTTTGATCCGACGAACGTCGCCCTTCGCGACGGTGAGCAGGCCATGAGCCACGGCGCGTACTTCCGAATGATGAACGCCCAGTGGAACATCAAGCTGGACGGGATGGTCGAGCTTCCCGCGGGCGTCAACCTCGCCGGTAAGCTGAACGGCCGCCAGGGCTTTGGATTCCCCAGCTCTGTTTGGACACCGCCCCGCCGCGGAGGCATCGGCCGGGCCTGGGTCAACCTGCAGCCTCTAGGAGACGCTCGATATGACGATTTCTGGATCGCGGATCTGCGCGTCGAGAAGAGCTTCGAGATCCGAGGCTCGCGCTTGAGCGCCATGCTGGATGTCTTCAATTTGTTCAATGCGGCGACAGTGCTGTCACGCGAGCCGCGTCAGAATCTGCCGGTTGCCAATCGGATTTACGATATCCTCGCACCCCGCGTGCTCCGGATTGGCCTGCGCTGGGTGTTTTAGTCTCTATGTGGACAATATCTCTTCGTCTCTTTCGGATTCATGGAGGAGGGCCCGACAGGGCCCCGGCGGGGAGGAATCGCGCCACACCGAAGCGAAGAGCGAAGGTGTGGGCGCGAGGGAGTCCCGCCGTGTCTTGGCCGAGCGAGGAGCGACCGAGCCACTAGATATGGAGGTGACGCTTGTCCCTTGACGCGGGTCGACGACTGGGCACTTTCGAGATCGAATCTCCACTCGGCGCCGGAGGGATGGGTGAGGTTTACAGGGCCCGCGATACGAAACTGAACCGCCCCGTGGCTATCAAAGTGTTACCGCAAGAACTAGCTTCCGATCCGGAGCGGCTGAAGCGTTTCGAACAAGAGGCACGCGCAGCTTCTGCGCTGGATCACCCCAACATCATCACCATCCACGATATCCGCCTTCGCCGCCTGTCCGTCGAAGCCTCGGCGAAGGCGGAAGGCTTCGGCGGACAAGTTACCGAGGGGGAAAACTACAGCTTCATCGTGATGCAGTACGTGGAAGGGAAAACTCTACGCGAGCTGTTGAAAGAGGGTCCGCTCGACCTGAACCGAACACTCGACTATGGCGCTCAGATCACCGATGGCCTTTCGCGTGCTCACGACAAGGGGATCGTCCACCGTGACTTGAAGCCGGCGAACCTCATGGTGACCGAAGACGGTCTGGTCAAAATCTTGGACTTTGGTTTAGCAAAGCTCGCCGAGCCTGGGGATCTGACCGAAGCCTCGACGAAAGACGTGGATTTACATACCAAAGAAGGCCACGTTCTGGGAACCGCCCCTTACATGTCGCCCGAGCAAGCCCAAGGGAAAAAAGTAGACTCTCGGAGCGACATCTTCTCCTTCGGCTGCGTGCTCTATGAAATGGTGACGGGTCAACGTGCCTTTCCCGAAGACTCCATGGCCGGAGTGATGGCATCCATTATTCGGGGCGAACCAAGGAAGGTCAGTGAGATTGTTCCGTCGGTTCCGCTCGACCTGGAGCGAATCACCACACGATGTCTCCGCAAAGAACCGGAACGGCGGTTTCAATCGATGGGTGACCTCCGGGTGGAGCTTCTGGAAATCCAAGAGACCGTCAAGTCGGGAAGCTTCGTTTCGTCGGAGCTCGTTCAAAAAGCACGTCCGGGCCAATCGCGCAAGACGTGGCTTGCTATTGCCGCGGGTGTCGCCCTCGTTGGATTGGCGATGACGGCCTGGATACTGACGCGAGGTCAACCCGTTGACGATACACCGCCTCGGACGACACCGTTTACCACCTCCGTCGACTTGGAAAGAGACCCTGCAATCTCCCCCGACGGCAAGAGCATCGCCTACGCGTGGAATCGCGGGGGCGAATTCGACAACGAAAAGTTCGACATCTACGTTCAGCTCGTTGGCGGCGGCGAGCCGCTGCAGCTCACCAAAAGTCCACTTCCTGACATGAGCCCGGCCTGGTCTCCCGACGGGACGAAGATTGCGTTCCTACGCGAAGTCGAAGGCGGGAGTGAGATCTTCGTCGTATCCTCCCTGGGTGGCGAGGAGCGGCGTTTGGGAAAGACGTTAACGAAAATGTGGTATGGGGGAGCGACCTGGTCCGCCGGGTTGGATTGGTCGCCGGACGGGAACTGGCTAGCCGTCTCCGACCGTGACTCCGCCGAAGACGATGCGGCCATTTTTCTTGTCTCTACAGAATCCGGTGACAAGCGAAGAGTAACCACGCCAGAGACCGGTGCCCCTCACCATCAGCCAGCCTTTTCTCCAGATGGTGAGCAATTGGCGTTTCTTCGAGGCCAAGGCTTTGCAAATAACGCCGTTTGCCTCTACGAGCTCGAGAGCGGCGAGCAGAAGGTTCTTTTCGAGATACCGAACGGTGCCCTCTATGATGTGGACTGGGCTGCCGAGGAATCTTCCCTCCTTGTATCCCATGAGATCAACGGCCGGATCGCAATGGGAAAGGTCTCTCTGGACGGCGAGTTTTTCCCCCTCAACGTCGGCGAAAATGCTGAAACCTTCGACGTCGGCAAGGTCGGTGGACTCCTCGCCTACTCGACGCGGTTCCTGGCAAACTGCAACATCTGGCGGATGGACGGTCCCGCCATCACCGAGCGCGGCGAGCCCGAGCAATGGATTCCTTCGACCCAAATGGACTGGCTACCCGATCTCTCCCCTGATGGCTCGAAGATTGCCTTCACGTCACGGCGTTCTGGAAGCCCGGCGGTTTGGGTCTGCAACAGTGAGGGTCTAGACTGCTCTCAGCTAGCAGGCGAGGGATTGGTTCCAAGGTGGTCCCCCGATAGTGAGTTCCTTTCTTTCAACGCTAATGGAAATTCTGGACTGCCAGCCATCTTTGTCGTGGAGGTTGGCAGCGGATTTCAACGTCAATTGACCGACGATACCCACCGAAGTAGCGGGGCTTCTTGGTCTCACGATGGGGACTGGATTTATTATCACTCTGGGCAAGGTGGCCGACGTGAGATCTGGAAGATCCCCTCGCAAGGAGGAGAGCCCACGAGGTTGACGTACGACGGTGGGCGACATCCGCTCGAGTCTTCCGATGGTCAGTTCGTTTATTATCTGAAACCGATCGATCCTCATGAAGAACGACCCCTCAAGCATCATATCTGGAAGGTTCCCGTCGACGGCGGCGAGGAAACTTCTGTTTACGAGAAACGGGAGATTGGCAACTTGTATTGGACGCTATGGAACGACCAGCTCATCATTCACGACGGTGACTACAAAACGGGCATCGTCATCCGATCCGTCGATTTGACCACCGGGGAAGAATCGATCCTCGCCGACCTCGGCAACGAATCGAAGATATTGCTTTGGGCTCGACGTATCCTCCGACGGCCGTTGGATGTTCTTTTCAGGAAGAATGGGCAAACCCGAATCGGACATCATGCTCGTCGAGAACTTCCGCTAACGAAGAGAAAACACGACATCAAAGCGCGTCAACCGCCTGCTCATAAACCTATTAATTTAAACAGTTTACGCGGCCGACGATCCGCAGCCCTCACAGAAAAAAACTTGTAAAGCATTGTATTTAATAGACTTAGACTTGCCCTCCGGCTTGACTTTCTATCCATATGCACCTATATTGTGGGTAGGCTTTTTTCCTCTAAGTCTTTTCTTTACAATCAAAAGGAGCTTTCGGTCATGGCTACACTCACAACAAATGTGGCGCTCGTCTCCGAGTCTGATCTTTCGATGAAAAAAGGGCTTGCGGCGGTGGAAGTCGACCGCAAACTTATGATTCTAGCCAAGGCTCACCGTCGGCTCGAATCCGCCCTGTGCTTCTACCTCCAGGAAGTCGAAGAGCGTCAGCTCTACATCGAGCTCGGCCATGCTTCCACCGTCGATTATGCTCGCGAGCGGCTCGGCTTCGAAGATCGCAAGACGTGGTCCCTTCTTCAGATCGCCCGTCGGTTCAAGGTGCTGCCCGAGATGAAGAAGGCTTTTAGTAAAGGAGAGATTCCGTGGACGAAAGCGCGAGAAGCTGTCAGAGCCGCTACCCCTGAAACGGATAAGAAGTGGGTGAAGAAGTGCCTCGAGATGACCAATCGCCAAATCGAGAAGGAAGTGAAACAAACGCTGCCGCCTGCAAAGAAGAAGACGTTGGTCTTGGTGCTCGAGGGCGACATGCTGAATGTATGGGAGCAAACCCGGGAAGCCTGCGAGCGCCTTGCGGGAAAGACATTGACCGATATGGAGGTCTTCGATCTCATGTGCGCAGAGGTGTTATGCACTTATGCCACTACCCCACCGTTCGATCCCGAGAAGGAAGACGATGGCGGCTTTGTCCGAAGCATTGCCGAGCGCGACGGATGGAAGTGCACACGTCCCGGATGTAGCTCGAGAACCGCACTTCAAGGGGACCACATCGAGGCTCGAAGCCAGGGTGGCCCGGATGAAGCCTGGAACAAGACAACGCTCTGTGCGGTTTGTCACCACGCAAAAACGACCGGCATTCTCAAAGTCAGCGGCCGTGCCCCGGATGGTCTCACTTGGGAGGGGCCGTTTGGGATGATTGAGAAGCCACTGCCCCTTTCACCACCGCAGCCGACGAACGGAGCAAGCGGATCTGTCTCTGGGGAAGGCAGGACAAGCTATGGCATCGACGTCCTGCTTGCGGGTCCAAACACTATTGTGGGCCTGGATTTGCGATCACGTGGTCACTCTCGGAGTAGGCTTGGGGCGAGGAGTGATCACGTGATCACTGAGGCTAAAGCATCTTACCCGACCGTTAAAAAACAGAGCGTGTGTTCGCAAGGCCACGGGGAGTCCAAAAGAAGAAGCCGTCTGTACCCCGCAATTGTTGAGAAGAGTCCGTTGAACTCATGACGCGTGCGATCTAAGATCGCGGTCGAGGTCGGAGGTCCGCAGATATGATCGGTCGGACGCTCTCCCACTACAAAATCAGGGAGAAGCTCGGCTCCGGAGGCATGGGAGACGTTTACGTTGCCGAGGACACCAAGCTCAGCCGCGAGGTGGCGCTGAAAGTGCTGCCACCGGAGATGGCCAAGGACGCGGAACGTCGAACACGATTCGAGCGCGAGGCCAAGGCGGTTGCTGCACTCAATCATCCCAATATCGTTACGATTCACTCGGTGGAAGACTGCGAAGGTGTCCACTTCATCACCATGGAGTGGGTGAAGGGAAAGACACTCACTGAGCTCATTCCTAACAAGGGCCTTCCGCTCAACAAGTTTTTTGAGATCGCCATCTCTCTAACCGAAGCGGTGAGTGCCGCTCATGAACAAGGCATCATCCATCGTGACCTCAAGCCGGACAATCTCATGGTGACCGAAGAAAGCCGTCTCAAAATCCTCGACTTCGGTCTCGCAAAGTTGAAACAGGGCTTCGCGGAACCAGGCGGTAGCGAGCTACCCACACGTCAGCCACGGCCGAGGGAAAAATCCTCGGCACGTTAGCCTACATGTCGCCGGAGCAAGCTGAAGGTAAGAGTCTTGACCACCGCACCGACATCTTTTCCATCGGGATCCTTCTTTATGAGATGGTGACAGGGGAACGTCCTTTCAAGGGCGAATCGGCAGCTTCTATTTTCTCGTCGATCCTCCGCGACACGCCGACCGCGGTCACGCAGGCGAATCCCGTACTCCCGCGCGAGTTGGACAAGGTCCTCCGCCGCTGTCTGAACAAAAATCCCGAGTATCGCTATCAGACCGCGAAAGACATCCGCAATGAACTGGTGGAGCTGAAACAGGACCTGGACTCGGGCGAAGCGGTCGGGGGTGTACATACGGCCGCCCCCAGAAAAAAGGGTTGGATAGCGGCAATCGTTGTGGCCGCCGCCGTAGTGGCTGGAGCACTGGGCTACATTTTGAGCCGCGTGGACACCTCCGACCGATCGAGCAGGTCCATGACCGGAGGCACGTTGACGCAACTGACTTCCCTTCCGGGTGGAGAACTATTTCCAAGTCTTTCACCGGACGGTAAGTTCGTCGCCTACACCGGTTTCAGCGTCACCCCTGCGGGGACAAGCTCGAACATCTACCTACAGAGAGTGGATGGACAGAACGCCGTTCCCCTGACTTCCGATTCCTCGACGCTCGATGGTCAACCCCAATTCTCTCCAGATGGAACGCAAATAGCTTTTGCCCGGCTCCCTGGTGGCATTTTCGTCATGGGCGCCATGGGTGAGTCGGTCAAGCGCGTGACCGATCATGGATACAACCCCGCTTGGTCTCCCGACGGCAACGCGATCGCCTATTCGACGATAATGACTTATGCATCTGCCCGATCGACGGATGCTCTCGAGGGCCAAATCCGTGTCGTGGATATCGAGACGGGCGAGGCCCGCAATGTCACCCCGGAGGGAATGGACGCGGTACAACCCCATTGGTCTCCTAGCGGTCACCGAATCGCTTTTTGGAGCTTCGCGGACGGCATCCGTGACATCTGGACCATCCCCGCAGCAGGAGGAGAAGCGGTCCCGGTCACCAACGACTCCCATATCGACTGGAATCCCGTCTGGTCACCCGACGGACGTTTTCTCTACTTCGTGAGTGACCGAGGGGGAACAATGAGCCTCTGGCGGATAGCGATCCACGAGGCGTCTGGAGCCGTTCGCTCCGAACCCGAGCTCGTGATGACCACGATGGGCAATCGAATGCAACAGCTCTCTATTTCCGGAGACGGTCAGCATTTGGCCTGGGCGGCGGTGGCCGACATTAGCCCTTTGCTCAAGATCGCATTCGACCCCGATGCAGGAATCGTCATTGGAGAGCCTCTCGATGTCTGGCGTGGCTCGAAAACTACCATCTATCCGCAGATCTCTCCTGACGGTGAGTGGATCGCCTTTTCGTTTCAGTTGGCTGGCGGAAAGGCTAGCCTTGCACTCATCCGTCCCGACGGTACCGATTTGCGCGATCTAACCGATGGCTCTGCAGGTAACGTCGTCTGCCAATGGTCTCCGAGCGGTGAGGAAATCAGCTTCACCTCTAACCGAAGCGGGAGCTTCGAGGTGTGGTCCATTCATCGGGACGGCAGTGGACTCCGTCAACTCACCGACACGCCCGAGCTCTTCACCAGTGGCGGCTACTGGTCACCGGACGGATCTCTTATGGCCTTCTCCAGCGATAAAAGCCCTCATCTTCTGGATCCAAGAAAGCCGTGGGAAGAGCAGACCCCACAGCCACTACCCTCCCGTGACGCACCGGGCTACCTGGAGATTTCCGAATTCAGCCCAGATGGACGTCGGCTTGCCGGTAATTGGGAGGGCGGCGAAGACGCTTACAAGTTGGCGCTTTACGACCTCGAAACCAAAGAGTACCGGATTTTCGAGGCTGAAGGGACGTTTCCAACTTGGTTGGCCGACGGCCGCCGGTTACTGTACTCGGCTTCCAACAATATGTATCTGTTGGACACCGTTTCGGGGGACGTGCGCAATATATTATCGGACGTGGAGCCCGATTTCTCGGTCTCCGCGGACAACGGATGGATCTACTTTTCTCGCTCCATCGCAGAGGCTGACATCTGGATGCTCACTCTCAATCAGGAGCATGAGTAACACTACGACAGCGTGACGAGATCGTCTAGAGCCCGAACACGTCTACCATTCACCGTGCATTCCTTGATACATTAATGTGGTCATGCCGTTATCTCCGGGAACAAAGCTCGGGACCTACACGATCGAGTCCGCCCTCGGCTCGGGCGGAATGGGTGATGTCTATAAAGCCCTCGACACCAAGCTGAATCGGCACGTCGCTCTCAAAGTCTTACCGGAGATCCTCGCCTCCGATCCGGAGCGCCTCAAGCGCTTCGAGCAAGAGGCCCGAGCGGCATCCGCGCTGGATCACCCCAACATCATCACTATCCACGACATCCACCTTCGCCAAGGCTTCGGCGGACAAGTCGCCGAAGGAGACAACTACAACTTCATCGTCATGCAGTACGTGGAAGGCAAGACGGTTCGGGAGCTCATGCAAGAAGGTCCTATCGAGCTCAAACAGGCACTTCGTTACGCCGTCCAAGCTGCAGAAGGTCTCGTGCGGGCGCACGACAAGGGTATCGTCCATCGTGACTTGAAGCCGGCGAACCTCATGGTGACCGAGGATGGTCTCGTCAAAGTGCTGGACTTCGGTCTAGCCAAGCTCACCGAGCCCGAAAATGTGTCAGAGGCGGAGACCCGGGACCTAGATCTCAAGACAAAGGAAGGCCACATTCTGGGAACCGTACCCTATATGTCGCCTGAGCAGGCTCAGGGGAAAAAGGTGGACCATCGAAGCGACATCTTCTCCTTCGGCTGTGTCTTGTATGAAATGGTCACCGGGAAGCGGGCATTTCCTGCAGACTCGATGGCGGGAACTCTAGCTGCCATCATCAAAGACGACCCCCGCAAAGTTAGTGATCTCGCTCCGGCGGTACCCCTCGACGTGGAACGGGTCATCACCCGGTGTCTGCGCAAGGAGCCTGAGCGGCGTTACCAATCGATGGCGGATCTCCGCTTGGAGCTGGTAGACATCAAGGAGGCTGTCGATTCGGGGAAGGCCGTTGCCACGAGCCAGATCCGCAAAAAGGAAGCTCCATCGTTTGAGAGGAAGTGGCTCTGGGGACTCGTCGCGATTCTCGTTGTCGGCATCGCATCATGGATCATCCTGGGACCCGGAGGTGGTGATCGACCGCCGAGGTTCTCGTCCCCCATTCCCATCACGAGTCTCGAAGGCTATGAGACCCAACCCGCGCTCTCGCCTGACGGGAAAATGGTGGCTTTCGCCGGCTTTGGTATGAAGCACGGACCGGCCGATATCTATGTGAAGCTCGTCGATGAAGGTGAGCCCCTTCAACTGACACACGGGCCGGCCGATGACCAAGGCCCGACGTGGTCACACGACGGCACGAAGGTGGCCTTTTCTCGGCGGCAACCGGACGGGACCTGCGGCGTGATGGAAGTCTCGGCACTCGGCGGTCCCGAGCGTCGGCTCACGGTCGCGGCACCGGGTCCAATGGGTGGGTGCGGTTTTCGCCCACTGGATTACTCCCCGGACGGTCGATTTCTCGTCATGAGGGACGGCAAGGGATTGTCGCTCTTGTCCTTGGATACGGGCGAAAAGACCGAGTTGACCTCTCCACCCGATCCGGAGAACGACCGCGCACCCGCTTTTTCTCCTGATGGCAGCCGAGTCGCTTTTGTTCGCGACTTCAACCGAGTGCCTGGCGGTGAGATCCGCATCCAGCCCGTTGACGGGGGCGAGCAGGTGTTGGTCCCCTCCGAACAGCCGCACGTAAACCAGCTCGATTGGGCGCCGTCCGGCAAAGCGCTCGTTTGCGCCCTTGTCGGAAGGCAACTTTGGTGGGTCCCTCTGAGCGGTGAAAAGCCGACCCAGCTCGAGGTCGGCGACGACGCGTTGCACGTATCGATTGCCCCGGCCACCGAGCCCCATCCACGCATGGTCTTCACAGAGCGTGGACCGAATAACTCCAACATCTATCGGTTGAACGGCCCGGCTTCGAGCGAACCATCGTTGCCCATGAAGCTCCCCTCCTCCTCCACTCGAGGTGACTTCGGCCCGGATATCTCTCCCGACGGAACGAGGATCGCTTTCGCGTCCAGCCGTAAGGGCGCCAACGGAGTCTGGGTTTGCGAGATCGGCGATGACGACTCCTGTATCGAACTGTCGGAACGAGGCATGACGCCGCGCTGGTCTCCCGATGGCAAGAAGATCGCCTACCGGTCGAAAGCGGGAGTTTGGGTGGTCGATGCGGACGGCGGTATTCCCGTTCGCGTAACCGAAGAGGGCATCGACGCGGGAGTGCCGGCGTGGTCCAACGACGGGAAATGGATTTACTTCGGTGACGTCAGCGAGATGCAGCTATGGAAGATCCCCACCGAAGGAGGCGAGGCGGTTCGCGTCACGCAAGGCCTTGGAGGCCCGTCACGAGAGTCCGAGGATGGCCGTTTCCTCTATTTTTTCCGGCCCGGCGGCATATGGCGCGTGCCGACGAGTGGTGGCGAGGAAACACGGGTCGTTCAAGAGAAGACTTTGGGCTATTTAAACTGGACCTTGTGGAAGGATAAGCTCATCTTCAGCATCAGCCAAGGCAAATACGGAACCACGATTCGGCAACTAGATCTACAGACCAAAGAAGCAACAGAAATGGCGACCCTCGAAGCGCCCCCCAGCACTGGCCTCGCCGTTTCACCCGATGGCCAATGGCTGTACGTCGTGCAGGTGGAGCCCCCCGAAGGCGACCTCATGCTCGTGGAGTTCCTACGGTGATTCTGGCGGACCTGGTGCCTGCTCCATAGTGGCTGCAGCTGCCACCTCTTATCCCCCCGCAAAAAACGGAGATTGGCTTTCACGAGCTTGGCCCTACGGAGCAATGTCCGTCATTGCCAAGAGTGTCAAGAGACGCCGGACCACGAAGGCAAGTGCCCACGGACAGATTTGATCCAACAAATCGGATCTTGTGTTTCTTACACTCTCTACAAACAGCGTGGTTAGAGTGAGGCGTCATGTTATTGACATCAATATGCTTATGGAAAGACCTCGACTTCTTCCCCAGGAACCTTCGGTTTCCCGTACTTCAAGATCCACAATATCGGATCTGTGCGCTCGTTCAAACAGCACAAATAAGCTAGTCAATGATGCAAGTGGAGCAAAGCTACTAGAGCACATTACTCATCGCTGGTTTTGGTATGCTAGTTGCTTCGTATGCCATAGTTTCTTCTGAAGTCTGGAGTATAAGGACTCCTTACGATGAGAGACCTACCTACCTGTTCTCTTCTCTTCTTTTTCCAATGGAGGTGAAGCATGAATCGTGCTCTTCTCATCTTCCTTGCGGTTGCCATCTCTTTTTCTTTCGTAACCCCGGTTGAAGCGCAATTCGCCCGGGCAGAGCTGTCCGGCACGGTGACGGATCCGGAAGGACTCATCCTTCCCGGCGCGACCGTCACCGTTACCAATGAGGGAACCGGGATCGCGCGGACCACGGTCACGGCAGAAAACGGCAAGTACATCCTCCCCGGTTTGACACCCTCCACCTATACGCTTGTGGTCTACATGGATGCGTTCAAGACCTACAGGCGCGAAGGACTGATACTTCAAGTCGGCCAAAACATTACCCTCGACGTTCAACTCGAGCTCGGTGGCATCGAAGAAACGGTGACCGTTACGGCCGAATCTCCTATCGTCGAGCTCACCTCGAAGGAAGTCGGTGCCGCGGTGACCGACGATGACTTCACGCAGCTTCCGACTCAGAACCGCAGCTTCGTCATGTTTGCCTCTCTGGCCCCAGGTGTCATCCCCAACCCGAGTACCGAGTCCACCGCTTCGGACTCGCTGTTCATCAACGGTCAAGATGACAACAACAACTCGTTCAACGTCGACGGCGCCAACAACGACGACGACGTCATCGGCGCCCGCGCCGGCGCTCAGACCCGGACCGCTATCGAGGCCATCCAGGAGTTCCAAATTCTAACGAGCCAGTTCGACGCGGAGTTTGGACGTACCCAAGGTGGTGTCTTGAACGCCGTCACCAAGAGCGGCACCAACGATTTCCGCGGTACCGGCTTCCTCTACCTCCAAGACTCGTCTCTAAACAAGAAGAGTTTCTTCGCCAAGAGAAACAACTTGGAGAAACCGGACTACAACTTCATGTCCGTCGGCGGCGTCATCGGTGGGCCCATTGTCCGGGACAAGGCCCATTTCTTCGTGAGCTTCGAGCGCAACACGCCCAACAATGGTGTGGTGCAAAGCTTCGCTACGCGCCCCGAGCTCAACTACACGACTACTGTAGACAATCTGATTCGCAACTGGCTGTGGAAGGCAGATTGGCAAGTCGCGGAGAAGCATCGTTTCGCAGCGCGCTTTTTATGGGAGTACTCGCCGCAGTTCAACCAGGTCGTCGATTCCAGGACGACCCAGAACGCCATTCGAGAGGAAGACGATACGGATATGAGCTTCATCTCGTCGCTCGACAGCGTCATCTCCGATAGCGCCTTCAACAACTTGCGGGTGTCCTACACACGGGAGGATGTCTCCTTTGCCAATCCGGGCTACAACAACAACGGCAAGACCTTCGAGGCGCAACGTGCCCTCGCCGTGTCCGAAGATCGACCCTCGGTTCTCGATGGCGCTAGTGATGTGGCGCAGTCACGTATCAACAACTCCTACCAGATCGACGACACCTTCTCCTATTACCTACCCGGCAAGGGCGGCGACCACAACTTCCGGATGGGATTCAACTTCTCGAACCGGTCGGAGTGGTTCTACAACGCTGGAACCGCCAACGGCCAGTTCGATTTTGATGTGGACCAGCCGTGGAATCGCGATCTACTCGTCTCCTACCCGGAGTTCTATACCGTCCGAGTCATCGGGCCTGCGGACCAAAACATTCCCGGCAACAACGTATTTGGTATCTTCTTTCAGGATGACTGGAATCCCGGTCACAACGTGACGTTGAACTTGGGACTCCGCTACGATCAGCGAGTCCATCACCAACGACAACAACAACTTTGGACCACGGTTCGGTGTCACTTGGGATCCGGTCGGAGACGGAAGAACGGTGGTGCGTGGCGGCTGGGGTCGCTTCTATGAGCGGTTCCAGCTCGGCGACTACTCGGGGTTCTTTCTCGACGCGGTCGAGCTGGACCGTGGCTTTTTGCGCCGATTTCCGGAGTCCGGTAGTAACAAGAATCTCTTCTGGGACATCGTCCAGCAGAACAACATCAACTCTTTGAACGAGCTCCGAGATTATCTCAACAACATGATCGAAGGCGGCACAGGCACGCTTCTGAACATCAGTCCCACCGTAGACAATCCAGATCGAAAGGAAGGTTATGCCGATACCTTCAGCGTCGGAGTCCAGAGGGAGCTTTCGCCTGGACTAGCTCTTGTTGTCGATTTCATTCGCACCCAGAACCGGGACATCAAGCAGACGCTCGATCTGAACCCCTACTCCAGGTCGATGGGCGGACGGCCCAACATCAGCATTTTGAATGGCGAGCAGCTTTCGGGTATGAGCTCCATTACCTCTTGGTGGAACGGCGGTGAGACCAACTACACTGCACTGCAGTTTTCGTTGCAGCGGCGCTTCCGAGACACGCCCGTTGGAAAGCTCAGTGGTCGGGTCTCCTACACCTACGCCACGCAGAAGGGGAATTCTGACGCCGGATTCGGCACCAGCCGATTCCAGTATCGTACCGAAACCGGCTACAACTTCGACACCGGGCAGTGGATTGGCGAAGATCCCGATCCGAACATCGACGATCCGCAAAACGTCGACCGGCCGTCGTCGTGGCATCGGGATCACAACTTCGTCACATCCTGGAGCTGGCTGATCCCCCGGACGGGTTGGCGCGCTAGCAGCGGTCTCCAATTCTCCGGAGTACTCCGCTACATGTTGGGGAGCCGGTACACGGTCGACCTCCGTGCCTTCATGGACAACAACCAGCGCGGTGTGGCAGGACCGGGTACTTACAGCTCAAATATTCCCTCCGACATCGGGCTGACCACCGACTTTGACGGAGCCATTAATACGGCGGAGATGCCCGATTTCTTGAGGCTCGACATGACGTTCCGCTACGGCATTCCCATTGCGACCCGTTACCAGCTCATGTTCCTGTTCGACGTATTCAACATCTCGAACCGGGTCAACTTCTCGAACGTCGGCTCGACCTATACCACGGACGGGACGTTCCTCATTCCATCCCAGACGTTCGCACCGACCGAGCTGCAGTTCGGCTTCAGGTTTACGTTCTAGAATTGGTTTGCTGAGTTTGTCGACGGCCGGCGGTTTCGACCGCCGGCCGCGTCCTTTGCTACGCGGATCTTCTTGGATCTCACGAGAAAACACCGGGCAACCCACGTGGTTGCCAAATAAAGAGTGCCGGGTGAATTCGAGTTTGACCGGCCTTATAATCGTTAACGCTCGGCCGGCACCTGGACTCGAGAATTATTGACTATCGACGGGAGGAGAACCATGAAGACCACTCGGGATCGCAAATTCTCCGCTATGGCTGCGACCTTCTCTTTGCTCGTAGGGCTCATCTCGGTCACCGCGTGGGCTCAGCATGGAGGACTACGCGGAAAGGTCGTCGATCAGAGCGGCACCGCGATTGAGGGCGTGGATATATTCATCGAGTTCCTGGGGGGCGTGACTCGCGAGGAGCGAACCTCGTCCAACGAAAACGGCGATTTTGTCCAACTCGGAATGCGTTCCGGGAACTACCGCCTCAGTTTTCGAAAAGACGGTTACGAAACGGCCTCCGAGGAGTTTCGGATTCGACTC
This sequence comes from uncultured Acidobacteriota bacterium, assembly GCA_963697355.1. Taxonomy (GTDB): domain Bacteria; phylum Acidobacteriota; class Vicinamibacteria; order Marinacidobacterales; family DATDRI01; genus CAVONV01. The sequence continues at coordinate 207,430 of CAVONV010000004.1, read as the reverse complement.
GGAGCACCCACCGATGTGGGCACGGTGGTCATGGAGAAACTGGCTGAGGGGGCCCTTTCCAAAGAGGAAGTCAAACAGCAAACCGACGAGACCAAGAACTATTTCAATGAAGGCGTGGCGGCCGTCGATAAGCAAGACTACGCCGCCGCCCTGATTTCGTTTCAAAAGGCATTAGAAGTATCACCGGATTTCCCACAAGCTCATTTCAACAAGGGCTACGTCTACGAGAAAATGAACGAACCGGAAAAAGCCATCCCGTGCTATCAAAAGGCCGGCGAGCTCAAGCCCGATTATTACGACGCATGGGTCGAGCTTGGCAACATCTACAGTAAGCAGGGAGACCACACCGAGGCCACGACGGCCCTCGGCAAGGCGGTCCAGATCAACGACACGGAGATCTCAGTGTTGTACAACTATGGTGCGGCCGCCATGAACGCCGGCGATATCCCCAAAGCCCAGGAAGCCTTCGGAAAGGTCCTCGGCATCGACCCCGACCATGCCAACGCGAACTTTCAAATGGGCTTGGTCAAGGTGAACCAGGCGAAGAACGATGAAGCCATCCCCTATCTCGAGAAGTTCCTCGAGCTCGATCCGGAAGGCGCCAACGCCGCTACCGCCAAAGGAATGCTGGATTACCTCAAGAAATAGGCGAGTGCGTCACCCTCTATGCCGGCAAGTCCGATTGCTGTCGCACGGGTCGTAGGCGCGCGGCAACAACAGAGCCGCGGATCGCGCGGTCCGGACGGGTCTAGGCCGAGCCCTGGAATCTACAAGAGCCCCCCGATGGCGACCTCATGCTCGTGGAGTTCTTGCGATGATCCTACTTCCCGTCCCTATTTGACGACACGACAACCTTCTCAGTCCAATTTCTTTGCCACTTCGCACTGACGCGCAGCGGCAGATATGAATCTGTCGCAGTGGGCTCGGCGTGCCGTAGCGATGTGAATCGCATCCCAAGCACGAATGGCCGCGGACTCCAGACAGAAGACGGAATCCTGCAGAATCTCAGGGGAGATTGGGATAAACTTTCATCATCTATCACGGTGGACTATGAACGAGACATCCTCTAACTCTCAAAGAATCGCTGTCGTCGGGGCAGGCGCCTTTGGTGGATGGACCGCGCTTTATCTACACCGTAAAGGCGTACAGACGACGCTCGTTGACGCCTGGGGGCCTGGCAACTCCCGAGCAAGCTCGGGCGGTGAGTCCAGAGTTATTCGTGGCACCTACGGTTCCGACTTCATCTATACCGATATGGTCGCTCGAGCGCTCGAGCTCTGGCGGGACCACGAAGAGCTTTGGGACATCGAGCTTTACAAAAGATGCGGTGTCCTTTGGATGACGGGAACGAACGACGAGTTCGAAAAGGCGGCTCTGCCCATCTTGCAGGAAGCGGGCCTTCGATTTGAAGAGTGGAGCCCGGAAGAGGCCTCAAAACGCTACCCTCAGATCAACTTCGAAGGCATCGACTGGGCCATCTATGAGCCTGATGCTGGATACCTTCTCGCGCGCCGCGCATGCCAAGCCGTGCTTCAGGGTTTTCTCGCCGAAGGTGGTTTGTACCGCCAACTCGCGGTAAAACCGGGATGCATCAAAGACAGCTCATTACGTGCCATCGAGCTCTCCGACGGTTCGACAATCGAAGCCGATCAGTTCGTGTTCGCTTGCGGCCCGTGGTTGGGACAGCTCTTTCCGGAAGTACTCGGCGATCTCATTCGACCCACCCGGCAAGAGGTTTATTATTTTGGAACTCCCGCAGGCGACTCCAATTTCCACGAGGATGTCTTTCCGGCCTGGGCGGATCGTGGCACCCTCCGCATGTACGGCATACCGGGAAGCGAGTGGCGTGGTTTCAAGATCGCCGATGACAACCACGGCGCCGACTTCGATCCGACGACGGGAGACCGAACCCCAACACCAAAAAGCATCCAAGCGGCTCGCGAGTATGTTGCTTTCCGTTTCCCCGCTCTCGAAAGCGCACCTCTAGTCGAAGCGCGAGTGTGCCAGTACGAGAACACACCGGACGGCCACTTCATCGTTGACAAGCATCCTGATACGGACAACGTATGGATCGTCGGCGGCGGCTCCGGCCATGGATTCAAGCATGGGCCGGCGCTCGGGGAGCGCGTTGCCGAAACGGTGGTGGGCGAGCGACCAGTGGACCCCTTCTTCGCGATCTCACGTTTCTCGAAAACTGGATAAGTACGAACCTTCGTTTTCGAGAGACACAAGCAGCCTTACAACCCGAAACTTTTATATATGATATGCGTATCCCCTATTGGAGGGTTTGCTATGTCCGGTCTCATCCGTGATATCCGTTTCGGGTTTCGGCAATTACTCAAAAGACCCGTTTGGACGATTTCCATTATCTTGGTTCTGGCGCTGGGCGCCGGCGCCAACACCACCATGTTCTCGGGCTTCGAGGCCTGGGTATTGCGGCCTCTCGACTTTCCCGAGCCTGATCGCCTCGTATCACTCAACGAGTCGCGCCCGAAGCTCGGCCAGTTGAGTATCAGCGTCTCGCCTAGAAACCTCGGCGATTGGATGGAGCAACAGCAGTCTTTCGAGGGGTTCGGGATTTTTCGCCGACACCAATTCAATTTCAACGACGACTATCAGCCGGTCCGACTGGGCGGCGCTCGCATTTCTGCATCCCTTTTCCCGGTTCTTGACAAGCCACCCATTCTGGGGAGGGGCTTCACCGATGCAGACGACCGACCCGGACAGCCCTCTGCGGTTGCGTTGATCTCGGATCACCTTTGGCGCACGCGCTTCGATGGGGACAGAAACGTCATCGGTAAAACGGTACGTTTGGATGGCCGTCCGCACGAAATCGTCGGCGTCATGGAACCGGGATTCAAATTCCCCGAGTGGGCCGAAGTCTGGACTCCCCTCGGTCTGGACGTTACCAGCGGCGAGCGCGGCAGTCATTGGGCGAGCGTCGTTGCACGGTTGCGTCCCGACGCGAGCTTGGAAGATGCTCGACACGACATGGAGGGAATCGCCCGGCGGCTCGAACAACTCTACCCGGAGACGAACACCGACTATGGAGTTCATGTGCTCACGTTACACGAAGAGTATGTGCCACCCGTTATACGTATCGCTCTCACGATGTGTCTCGGTGCGAGCCTATTCGTGTTGCTCATCATTGCCGCCAACGTCGCGAGCCTGATGTTGGCCCAGGCTTCGGGCAGAGCCCGGGAAACGGCGGTCCGTACCGCGCTTGGTGCCAGCCGTTGGCGACTCGTGAGACAAAGCATGGTCGAGGGGGCCCTACTCGGGCTACCTGCCGGAGCGCTCGGCATCCTGGTCGGCATCCTCGGTAACGAGGAAATGCTTGCCTATGTGCCTGTCGATCCACCGTATCTCTTCAACATGGACATCGATACGAGTGTCGGTGTCTACACTCTTCTCGTCGCGCTTCTGGCGGGTGTCGTCTGTGGCTTGGCGCCGGTCATCCGCAACTCGGGACTCCATATCTCCGAAACCCTGAAGAGCGGAGGTGAGCGTAATATCGGGGCCGGGTCGGGAAAACGCATGCGGAGCATTCTCGTTACGGGACAACTCGCTCTTTCCACGGCGCTTCTGATCGGCGCGCTTCTCATGGCGAAAAGCTACTTCGAGCTCCAAAGCGTGGAACGAGGTTATCGCACGGATGGGATCCTGACAGCGGAGCTCTCTCTATCCGGCGAAGGGCTCGACGAAGTCGAACAAAAACTCGCCGCCGTGGAGAGGCTGGTCGACCGACTGACCGGGATTCCCCAAGTTGAAGGGGTCGGGGTCAGCTCGCAGCTTCCGACGAGCCGATCCAACCGCGTTTGGGGCTTAATGGCACAAGGACGACCTTACGAGCCCGGTGAGGAGATCGATGCCACCGTGCACGCCATCGCCGGCGAATACCTCGAAACACTTCAGATACCGGTTGTGGCAGGACGGGCATTCAATCGCGGCGAGATTCGCCAGGGGGGCCAAGTTGCTATCGTCAGTCAAGGACTGGCAAAAGAACTCTGGGACGAGGAGGGCGTCGTCGGCCGCCGGCTCAGAGTCGCTCGAGCAACCGGCGAGGATTGGTACACCGTCGTTGGCGTGGTCGGTGATGTCGATTACGGGCGCGACATGGTGAACACCGGCGATCTACCCAAGGTGCAGTTCTATCTTCCCTACGGGGCGTACCCGACGAGCACGGTCGCTGTGGTTGTTCAAAGTGCATCGTCACCGGACGTTCTCGCACCCGCTATGCGCGACGGCTTTCGCGCATCAACACCAGGCGTTCCCTTCTCGGAGATCCTCACCATGGATGATGCCATTTTTCGGGTCCGCTGGGTGAGCGCGATGTTTGGGCGTCAACTCGCGATGTATGCAATCCTAGCCACCATCATTGCTGCTTTGGGACTCTACGGACTGACGGCGGATTCGGTGAGCCGGCGAACCCGAGAGCTGGCGATCCGCTCCGCACTCGGCGCCGATCGTCTTGCCCTCATCCGATTGATCATTCGCGATTCCCTAGTGCTTGGAGGTGCCGGTATTTCGCTCGGGATATTATTGGCGTTCGGAGTGACTCGATTCGGCTCTCAAATGCTCGTCATGGTGAGCGCTCACGATCCCGTGATCTTCGCGGCGGTCACCGTGCTGCTCCTTGCCGTCACGTTGCTCGCGACGTTTCTACCGGCTCGGAAAGCAAGCCTTCTAGACACCAATTCGGCTCTGCGAACGGAATGACAACGCTCAGCTAACCGAAACGGTCGACTCGACGATATTGAAACCACGGCGACGAAGCTCTGCCACAAAAATCCCGGCGGGAACTTGGCTCTCTACGCCCGCGGCACCTCGAGGTGTTTGGTCTTTGGCCATCATTTCCGCAACGACCGCGGCGCTCCAGCCTGTCGACCGCTCCATGGCCGTGAAGCCCGTCCCTTCATCATAGTGGTCGATGAGCTCCACCGTGGACACCGTTTCGAGCCCGCCCTTTTTCCCCGTCGCCTTGACACGGACGATGACGGTGTCCTTGCCGTCCGGAAAGGTGACCTTGGGCTCGAACAAAGCGTGAAACACATCCCGAGGCACGACCTCCGTATCACCGATCCGAACGGGATCGACACTCCAAAGGCCCAAGTCATAGAAGGCCTTTAGCTGGGCAAAGTGACCGGGATGGCGAAGCGTCTTGTTCTGGAGAGTACGCACGCGTCCTTCGAAGGTCCAAGGCATGGTGTCCGTTCCGCCGCCGGCGACGAAAGCTTCGAGGGTGCCAATGGGCTCCGGAAACTCGACCGTCTCGAGCTCCGTCATGGGCTCGATCTCGCAGATTTTGCCGTCTCTCAAGAACACGGCCGGCTCCGCGTACTCGTTGGTCAATCCGGCGATGTTGAAGGTGAGTAGGTAGTTGAAGGGCGACCGCGGATTCTGCGGGATACCTCCATCCCACATCAAGACATCCACCACTTGGTCGAGCTGCTCCATGGCGTAGACCATGAGCGTCGTTCCCAAGCCGGGCACCTGTCCGCAGTTGGGAATGATGCAGATACCGACTTCCCGCGCTTGCCGGTCGAAACCATGTTGCTCGCGAGCAATGCCCGTGTGTCCTCCCAAGTCGCACATGTGGGCCCTGGCTTCGATTGCGGCGCGGGTGATGTCGAGATTGAAGGGATAGGGTGTGGCGCTCAGGAAGGAATCCACTTCCCCGAGCAGCTTTGTCACGGCTGTTAGGTCCGTAACGTCCAAGTGTCTTGCCGCAACGATCTCTCTATCGAGAAGTGTGTTGATGCGTCTCGCCGCTTTTTCGGCAATCTCGATGTCGCGATCTGCGATGTAGACTCGAACGGCATCCCCCCAACGCGCCATATCATAGGCGGCCGCGGTGCCTTGTCGGCCTGCGCCGAGAACAGCATAAGTATGAGCCATGGATCTGTTCACCTCGCTTCGTTGCAAAAAAAACGCGCCGCTACCGCAACAAGCGCCGGCGCTTCATCTCTTTGATGACTAGGGCAAGCTCGCGGCTCGTCGTGCCGGCAACAGAGGAGTTTTCCTGAGCCCTTCTCGTCAAGTACGGGACGACCAACTCAACGGGCCCATAGGGCATGTACTTCGAAGCGTTGTATCCATGGTGCGCAAGATTGTAGGTCAGATGATTACCCATACCGTAGAGCTGCGAGAATTCTATACGTGGGTCGTTCGCCTCGATCGCTTTTTCCTCCATCAAACGCACCAGAAGTCGCGTCGATGCTTCGTTGTGGGTAGCGGCGCAAAGGCTGAAACGGTCGAGATGCCCGACGACATAACGTAATGCCTCGTCGAAGTCAGAATCCGTGTCTTCTTTCTTCGTGTGAACAGCCGGCTTGACACCCTGCTTGTCCGCCCACTCCTGCTCTTTTTCTAAATAGGCACCTCGGACCATTTTTACTCCGGCCCGGTAGTTTCTTTTCCGAGCGTCCTCTTCAATCCTCTCGATAAACTCCAACCTGCCCCAGCGGTACAGCTGGACCGTGTTGAACACCACGGTTCGATCCCGGTTGTATTCCGCCATCATCTCGATCGTGAGGTCGTCGATGCCCCCTTGAATCCAGGACTCTTCCGCATCAACGAACACCGACGTGTTCGACTTTGCGGCCGCTTGGCAGAGTCGAGACACCCTCCCAACGACTTTTTGCCACTCCCGCATCTCCGATTCATCCAGGGTCGTTCCATTACTCACCTTTTCCAGGAGAGCGAAACGTGCCAAGCCAGTGAATTTGATGACGCAGGTACGGATCGCCGGGATCTCGGCGGCTTTTTCAATCGTGGACAGGACGACTTGGCACGTGTTCTCGAAGTCGTCTTCGGTCTCACGTCCCTCGACAGCGTAGTCGAGCATCGTTCTAATGCCATCTCTCGATAGAACCTCGATAGTGTCGCGACATTCCTCGAAAGTCTCTCCGCCACAAAACTGCCTGAAGATCGTCCGCTTGACGGGACGCTTTACCGGCAGGCGCCAGGCGAGCGCAAAATTGACCATTTCAGGACCGAGCTGGACCAACGTCTGATAACTCAACGCTTTGAAGAGGAAATGGGATGCTTTGAGGTCTTCATCCGTCTGAGAACGAAAGGCAATCTCGGTATTGTCAAAATCGATATTCACCGGCACGAAACCCCTACTTTCGGTTGTTTGGACGACGAGTGCGGCTGGCATCAACGCGAGCTCGCGGCGTAGCTCATCTCGCTTCTCTCAGCGCACATTATAACCAAGACCGACCGCCGGAACACACCGTCCGATTCTTGGGGACAGTCCCCACCTAAACACATGATGGAACACGACATCCCGTGGGGACTGTCCCCATGTTAGTATGTCTCCGCGGTGGAAGAATTGAGGACTTTTATCAGAAAGGGGTCGCAGGTGAGACTTCGTTTGTTCCCAATGCTGTTCATAGGCGTTGCTTTGACTTTAGTTGCCGATGCGCAAACCGACCGGTACGAGTTCCGATACCACACCTATCAAGAGTCCACGGCTCACCTCCAGGAGTTGGCGGAAAAGTATCCGCAACTTGCCAAGCTCTACTCCATTGGAAAGAGTGCCACCGGTACCAAAGAGATTTGGTGTATCGAGATTAGCAATCAAGAGAGCGGGCAGGCTGAAGACAAGCCTGCCACTTATTTTGATGGCAACCAACATGCCTCGGAGGTAACGGGCGGTGAGGTGACGCTTTTTCTCGCTCACTACCTACTCAGTCGCTACGGCTCCGACCCCGACGTCACCCGTCTGGTCGACACGAGGGTGACCTACATCGTTCAGAGGGCCGACCCCGACGGAGCGGAGGCCTTTATGACGGGCAAGCTCGATTGGGAACCCAACAACGTGCCGGTTGGCGAAGATGACGACGAGGATGGAACGAAAGGCGAGGACGGACCGGAAGACATCGACGGCGATGGAGAAATCCTGAGCATCCGCATCGAGGATCCCGAGGGAAAGTGGAAAACCTATGACCGCGACGACCGCGTCATGATCGACCGCGAAGACAGCGATACGCAAGGTCCCTTCTATAGGATCATCGACGAGGGCTTGGATAACGACGCTGACGGAGAGGTCAACGAAGACCCGCCCGTTACCGGTTTCATATCGAATCGTAACTACCCGGCGTACTGGGCCTCTGTTAACGGCCGATTTCGAGGTCGCGGAGACTACCCGCTGCAAGAGCACAACGCTCGGTGTCTCATCGACTTCATTCTCTCCAAGCCGCATATATCGCAAGTCGAGTCCTACCACACCACGAGCGGCATCCATTTACGCCCTTACGCGGCTCGGCCGGACGGAGATTTTCCACCCCAGGATCTGCAGGACTACAACGCCATTCTGGCCAAAGGCACTGCCATCACCACCTATCCCGTGGCTTCCGTCTATAACGACTTCACCACCATCGAACCCGGCGTACCGGCCGACGAGCAACCGGGTGTCCGTCACGGCGTCTTCATCGACTGGACCTACGTCCATCAGGGACTCTTCTCTGTTACCACTGAACTATGGACCATGGAGCCTTTCCTGAACGAGATCGGCTGGGGAGACATTCCGAGGGACAAGCCCTTGTTCGCCGTCCCGGGACGTTATCGCCGACCCGACGTTCAGGCCGCAGTGCTCGAGTGGCTGGATACCCATCAAGGGGACCCGCGGCTCGCGGGCCAGGGATTCAGGGATTGGAAACCGTTCGATCATCCAACGCTCGGCCAGGTCGAGATCGGAGGGTTCACGCGGTATTGGTTGCGCAATCCGCCGCCCGGATCATTTCTAGAGACCGTGGCGCGAGATCAAGCGAAATTCGCGGTGGTTCAGGCCCTGACGACACCCATCGTGAAAATCCGGGATGTCACCGTCGTCAGCGACGATAGCTCCGGCGCTTGGACCGTTACAGCAACCGTGGCTAACGAAGGTTACCTCGACACATCGCTCGCACAGGCCCGGCGTGCCAAAGTGTCAAAGCCGGACAAGGTGACTCTTGGGCTTCCCGACAGCGCTACAACGGACGATCCTCTCACCGTCGAATTTCCCTTCATGTGGGGAACGAGAGATTCATCTTATGTGAGTTTCTATCGAGCGTCATGGAACATCGAGGCGCCCGAAGGGACCGGGATCACCATCGTCCTCCGTTCCGAGAAAGGCGGGGTCGACCGGAGAGCGATCAAACTGGAGAACTAGATGGAGTCCGTGAGGTAAGAATGAGCTTGCTTCACAGGCATGGAAGCCCACGACGCATACGGGTAGCTCGAAGAGCACGGTGACTGCTGACTGCTCGACTGCTTGACTGCGGCAGGTCGGGGCGCTCATGGAATAAGGCGCCCTTGTTTTGCAGCAATCGTACCCAACCAAGGGTCACGAGTCTTTTCCAGCCAAGACATCAACTCGTCCTCGGTGAGACGCTCGACCACTTCGGGTAACTCATCGGCAACGTTTTCCAGTTGATAGGGATCTACAACGTTATCGTGAAGAAGGACCTCCACCGGCTCGTCTGGCATTTTGTTAATCACCAGTGTGTAGCGTTCGGTGCGCACTCCGCGACGGCCGTGAGCCGGAAGACCGACGGGCACCCAAACATAGAGTTGCGACGTCGGTCGATTCCCTTCGCCGCCAAGAAAGAGCGACGCGAAGCTCTGACCCTCGACTTCGCCGGGGATGTCGTCGCCGAAACCCATCAGGTCGAGCAACGTGGGAAAAAGGTCGGGAGTCGAGAATCAGCAAGCCATCTCGTCGTGAAGGAATTCTTCCCGGCCAACGGATCAGAAAAGGCACGCGCATCGACTCCTCGTAGTGGTTATTCTTGGAGACCTGACCGTGGGTGCCCAAGCAGTTACCGTGATCGGATGTGAACAGGACTATGGTGTCTTCTGATAGTCCCTCCGCCTCCAGAGCCTCGACAATCCTTCCAAACTGCTCATCCACACCCGTGATCATGGCGAAATAGTTCTTGGTGTGATTCCGGGCCAATTCCGACATCTTCGAGTCGCCCTCATAGTCGACATTCGGTCGAACGAGCAGGTCTCGAAAGGTCTTGCCTTCGTACCTATCGACGTATTTTTCCGGCACCAAGTCATAGGGCATGTGAGGTGGGTTCATGGATACCATGAGCGCGAATGGCTTGTTCGGGTCGCGAAGGGCGCCATCGCGGTTTCGGATGTAGTCGATGGCCAAATCGGCTTCGTGCTTCGGTCCCCACTCATCAACGTAGAAGGCTTCTTCGCGCCGAGTCTCGCCAGCCCAATACATGGGCTTCAAATGCTGATCATAAGTGCCATAGGCATACCAAAAATCGAAGCGATGCCGGCGTTCGGGTGGGCACCACTCGTTCCATGCCATTTCCGGAGTGTTATTGGAGCTTTCAACATAAGGCTCGTGGGGTGAGTCCAAATGCCACTTGCCGATGTAGCCCAGACTGTACCCTTTGTCTGCAAGAACGTCCGACCATGTGCGAGCCGATTGCCTGAGCTCGTACCCATGCGGGGCCGAGAGGCTATTGCAGTTGCTCAAAACACCGTTGGCGTGGGGATATTGCCCGGTCATGAACATTGCCCGCATGGGACTGCAGACGGGGTAGTTGACGACGGCTTCCGTTAGTACCAAACCTTGATGCGCCAGTCGATCCAGATTCGGCGTGATGACAGGATCTTCGTTCATGAAGCCCAATGCCTGCCCCCGCATTTGATCGGGCATGACGATGACGAGATTGGGATGCCTGTTTGGGCCAGGTTTCGACGGCTCGCGAGCATCACAACTCGCGATGAGGAGAAGTGAGGCCAGGATCCAAGCTTTGCGCGCCATAGCGTTACCGTCCTCTCGCAAGATACGGGTTGTCGACATCGGCAATTCAGCTCGTCAAACGACAAAACCCCCTCCCCTTTCAGGGAGAGGGCTCATTGACCTATTGGCACGCTCTGGTTAGGCCGACGCCGAATCGGGCTGACCGTTGGAACCATGCTTCGACTTGAAGGAAAAAAAGCCCGCCACATTCTCCCAAAGCACTTGGCCATACGTCTTATCCAGATTGGAACGAATGGAGACGTAGCATTGATCGCAAGTGTTGTTCTTCGTAAACTCCTCGACCAAGCGATGCCGATCCTCGAGGGAGTACCTATGGAACTGCATCGAGCAAGGCTGCAACATGCCATCGCTGGTTACGACGAGGAAACGGAGCCCCGCCTTACAGCCGGGAGCACCCTTGTCGTGGAAGTACTTTTGTGTCTCGTTCAAAGTGGTCTCGCAGTTGAGAATCCACTTGGTGTCGTCGATACGCTTCTTCAACTGTGCAAATTCCGAATCGAGCGTCGCCAACTGTTCCGGAGTCGTGAGAAAGTAGTCCCAGTTGTCGACCCGTCGTGGCGAGTAGGCGCTGAAGCTGATATTGACACCCCATTCCTGCGCTTTATCAGCAGCACGGTTGATCTCGGCCACGTTCCGGCTCGTGATGCAGGTATTCATCACGATGTCGTCGTAGCCGTGAGCGGCCAACTTCGGCACGATCTCACATAGCTTCTTGTACAAACCCTTGTGACCCCGAAAATCGTCGTGGCGCTCATCAGGAAAGTCGAGGCTCACGGAGAACTGGTGGACCCCCGCCTCTCGGAGAGCCAAGTACTTGTCCTCGGTCATCAACGACCAGTTCGAGACCAAAATCAAGTAAGGCATTCCTGTGCTTCTCTTGACACTTTTTACGATGTCGAGCAGGTCCTTCCGCATCAGCGGCTCGCCGCCGGAGATCTGGACCACGGGTGGACGAAGCACGTTCATGTAATGGTCATAGTCTTCGGGTTTCAGGTTACGGGTATTGTCTTTGGGTCCACCGTGGTCACAGTGTTTGCAGTAACAGGTACAGGAGTCGGTGACTTCGAAAGAGACGCAAATCGGGCGTTCAGCCATCCAATTGAGTGACCCTCGCCCGATGACTCTTAGTGATTCGGTCAACGGTAACTTGCGCATAGTAGACTACTTTCTTCCTCTAATGTTGATTCCGCTTCATGATGGCAATATCAATCGAACTGGATATGCTACCAAATAGCGTATGTTGTCGCAAGCCCATGACATATCGCCTTTAGTCCATTCTTTCTTCCACGCTTCGAATCTTGTCGGCCATCTTCTGTTCTCGGTCCGTCCGCGTCCCCAGCTTCAGTACGGACGAAACGCGCGGCGCTCCCATTTCATGAACGACCTCGTGACATCGCTTGACGGCGACAAGGACTTCGTCCCAATCCCCTTCGATGTTGGTCCCGTAAGCATGGAGTCTTATCTCTAGCCCGGCTTCCGTAAGCACTTTTTCGCAAGCGGCCACGTACTTGGACAAGGAGATGCCTACCCCAAGCGGTACAACGGTCAAGTCCGCGATGACTTTCATCCTTCACCTCTTTTTTCGTTCGCTGTTGTTCCCATCCTGGTCGAAGCCGCCCAAAAACGGCCTCACCGGTGTCCAACACCGACGAATCCCAATGTCACGCTCATGGTTTCGCCACCATTCGGCTCAGATACCACACCATATCCTCGACCTTCCGGCAGGCGATGGCGCCTGCGGATTCGAGATCCTCGGACACATCAACGGGCAAACTGTCTTTACTCGTTTCCAATATCTGGTTCAGCTTGCCTCCGACAAAAATCGGAATCCTGAGCCGCTGGTCATCCATCACGCTGCGCAGGCGTTGGATGTAGTCGAGAGCCACACCATTGTAAGTGCTCAGCGCAATGAAGTCCGCCCCTCCTTGCTTAGCGACTCCGACGATGACATCGGGATCGGTGCTGACGCCCGCGTCAACGACCCGAATCCCTAGCTCTCTCAGCACAGCAGCCACCAGGATCTTCCCATACTCATGCACGTCCGTCGTGGCCAGGCAACTCGATAGCTCAGAGGCCCGGATCACCTGCAGTTCCTTACTTCCAAGAATCGAAAGACACGATTTGGCCTGCTCCTCCAGGCCCTCTATCGTGCTCGATTTCACGATCGCGCGCCGATGCCCGCTGGTTTCCCGCGACCCCGGGCCAAAGCGTTGTTCGAGCACCTTCGAACCCAGTCTTCTCAATGACAAGAGCAGCTCGAAGGGATTCCGGATATCGATACCGGCTTCTTCGAGGCCCGTGAGAACCGACCGGCAGAAACGTTCGGCTCCATTCCCCATCCGTTCGGCGATGGTGTCCGCCGCATCGAGGTCGAAGATAAGCTCGAGCTTGTCGCTCCTCTCGATGAGCTGTAAGGCAAACTGCTGGGCGTCAATGATCTCCTTCATCTCCGGGATGCGAATGGCCTCGGTGACCGGAACGGGATTGATGGCGTGACCGCTCGGGCGAGTCCGTTGCGCCAAGATGTCGACGAGAAGGTAGCCCGCGAGATGGGCATAGTTTTGGACCTCATCGGGCCCATAAATCGTGGTATTGCCATACACCATGGTGCCTGGACTCTCACTATCGGTGACCAAGGCACGCTGGAACGCTAACCGCGTCAAGGGCTCGGAGTAGGTGTGCCCGTAGCAATGAGCGATGTGACCACCCATCAAATCTTCGACGATGTATCGCTCCATCCGAGCGAACCCGAGAGCACAAGCCATGTCGCGAAACTGAGCTGCGTAACCATCGTCGAGATTGGAGTGGATTAAAATCGGTACCGGCTGGGCCGCCGCAAGAGATATGGCTCGAACAGTGGCCGCCGTAGTCTCGACGTCGTCGGACCAATAGGGTAAGCGGAAAGTGAAGTATTGCCCGAGGTTTCCGATGGCTGTTGAACCGGAGGCAAGAGCAGCTCCGGTATTTTCAACAGCCGCCGGGAAGCCGATGACGAAATCCCCGAAATGAGGTGCCGCCGGAGCTTCGGCGGTCAGCTTCACGAAATCCTCCGCACGCTCTAATATGAGGCCTGTTCCCCGCGGCATGTCTCTACGTCGAGCAGAAGGATACCCCATGCTCCAGTCCAAGCAGATGCCAAAGCGGTCGATCCCGTGGCCACTCCTCGCCAGACTATCGTAGATCCCGCAGTAGGCCCGGCGTGTCTTTTCGAGATCACGGTAGCCGATTTGGGCGTGAAGCATGACCTCGCCCTTGGCCAGCTTCCGGCGCTTGTAGTCGGCCTCACAAACGACGTTGTGTTCAGCTAGGAATGGCGAGGAGCCGACATTCACTTGCCGGGCAAGTCCACGTCCCTCACCCATGAGCTCTTTGGCATCCGGTAAATCGGACTCGGGAAGAATCTCGGAACGTTTCAGTGTTCTTTCGATCATCGTGTGATGTTCTTGTTCAGGTCCATCACTTCCTGCGACGGCCGGGCCGTCAAATTCACATCTCTAATCCCAACAGCTCCTGGGTGTTGCCGCTGAGAATACGACGCTTGTCCTCATCGGTGATATCCAAAGCCTCGATGCTCTCCTTCATTTTCTTCAAGCTTCCGATTTGGTGAGGATAGTCGCTTCCAGCCACAAGATGCCCCACTCCGGCAAAACTGATGGCAAGCTCGAGGGCTTTAGGATCGAAATTCACTGTATCGTAGAAGAAGTTTTTCAAGTACTCGCTGGGCGGTCTGCTGATATTCTGGCGGCATGCTCGAAAAGCGTAATAGCCGCGATCAAGCCTCTCGGCAAGGAAGGGGATCGCACCACCGAGGTGCCCCAAAACCCACCGGATCTTGGGAAACCGCTCCACGACCCCGCTGAACACCAGCGACGCCGCGGCCAAGGTCGTATCGAAGGTAAATCCAATGAGCGGCATGAGCCAGTACTCGGTCATGGCCTCCACTCCGACCGGATAGGTGGGATGGATGTAGAGAACCGATCCGAGATCATTGGCTCGTTCGTATAGGGGCCAGAACTGCTCGTGGGCTAGCGAGGTCCCATTGGCGTTGCTGTAGAGCATCACCCCCCGGAATCCGAGCTCAGCAGTGACCCTCTCGAATTCTTCCACGGCCGCTTTCGGATGATGCAGGGGCAAAGTGGCGAGCGCTGTGAATCGATGGCTCCGGTTTTCTTTGATCCGCCCCAAGACGTCGTTGACGACCCGAGCGAGCTCCGCTCCCCGTTCGGCTTCTTCGATGAGAGTTCCCGGCGCTGTAAAGGTGAGGACTTGCAGGTCGACGCCGGCCTTTTCGAGAACGGATTCTCTGAAGCTGATATCGCGATGTCCCGGCACAACGATATTGACATCACCCGGTGAGTGAAGCACGGGATTTTCTTCGTCGTCGAAAGTTACTCGAATCCGGCTGGGTCCCGTTTGCAGCGCTTCGAGATACTCCGGTGGATAGAAGTGATTGTGAAAGTCGATGATGGTCATGACGTGATTTCCTTTCTCTTGGCTCTTTGTGTCCAGAGGTAATACACCGGAAGCCCGACCACGACCAGAGACAGGCCGATCAAAGACTCCTGGGGATTCGAGGCGACGTGACTGATAACAATGGCGAACGAGGAGAGAACGAACAATCCAGGCACCCAAGGGTAGCCCCAGATAGAATAATCCCGCTCGATTTCGGAGCGGCGCCGGAGCAAGAACAGTCCGATGGCCATCATGCCGAAGAAGATCCACTCCGTGTAGACAACGCGGGTAAAAAGTGCCCGGTAAGTGCCCGTGGCAACGAGGACGGACGACCAAACGGCCTGCATGGCAATCGAACGATGAGGCGTTCGGTAACGGGAATGAATCTCACCCATCCACCGAAAAACCAAACCGTCCTGGGCCATCGAATAGTAGACCCGTGGACCAGCCAAGATGATGCCATTGAGAGCGCCGAAAGTCGAAAAGATGACCAACCCGGACATCAGAACGCCACCACCAAAGCCGAAAACAGCGTCCGCGGCATCGGCTGCGACCCGGGTCGAGGAAGCGACCTTGTCGAGAGGTAAGATATAGAAGTAGACGGTATTCAAAGCGATGTAGCAACCTGTGACAATGATGGTGCCGAGAATCAAAGCACGAGGAATCGTCCGCCTCGGGTGAACGGTCTCTTCCGCGCTGTAGGTCACCATGTGCCACCCCCCGAAAGCAAAGAGGCCCGCCATCAGCGCAAGGGTGAAGCTACCCGGCGTGACCGTCGCCCGAGAAGCTGACGGGACGAAATGCTCCGGTAACCCGGCACCAAAGAAAATCCCAAGACCGACAATGAGAACGACCGCCAGCAGCTTCCCGGCCGTGAACAACATTTGAACGAGGCTTCCGTGCTCAACACCGAGGTAGTTGATGAACGACAGGACAAGAATGGCACCAATGGCCACTCCTTTCGTACCAACATCCCCCAGCGGTGCGAAATAGGCGACGTAGCGGGCGAAAATGACCGCGATGGCGGCAATGATACCGGAGTGCATGGTCCAGAACATGGCCCAACCCCATAGAAATCCCAGTGCAGGACAAAAGGACTCTTTGAGATAGACATACACGCCGCCGCTTCGCGAATAGATCGATGCCAGCTCCGCACAGACCAACGCACCAAAAAGCGTCAACACGCCTGACAAAAGCCAGACCAGAAGAACCGCGGGAATCGACGGCACCTGACCTGTTATCTCGGACGGTTGCACGAAGATGGAAGCGCCGATGATGGTCCCCACGACCAACGCGGTCGCATGCGGTAGCCGTAGGGCTCTTCGTAATCCTGCTTCACCCATCTTTCCAGCCTAGACGAGTGAGGGCGATGGTATCCACATAATCGTCGCAGTCCAACTGGCTGATGATATTCCGCACCGACATGGGCGATCAACACGATAGAATTCGGTGTCATCATTCGGACGTCAGACGTGAACAGGGAACCGTTGACGAGAGGCGAAAGGTAACCGCCGTTGACATTGGGGCTTGACCGCCAGACCCCGAGCATCAACGGTAGTTGGTTCGAAGAGAGGAAGTCTACGAGCAGCTTGAGATCACGCCACAATGGCCGATGGGAACCCGACCAAGCCGCACGCTTGCCTTCATACCTTATTGTCACTATCCTTTGGCGTCGTTCGTCTGTGGACACAAGCTGGGAAACCATCAAGACAAGGAGAGAACATGCGTCTCAAAGGACGAAAAGCGTTGGTCACCGGAGGGTCCCGCAGCATCGGTCGCGCGCTTGCCGTGGGTCTCGCCCGCGAAGGAGCCGACGTCGTTGTGAACTACAAGAGCAGCAAGGAAGCGGCCGATGATACCGTGCAGATGATCGAGAGAGAGGGTCGTCGGTCGATCGCGATTCAAGCCAGCACCGACACGAGAGCCGACGTGGATCGCCTGGTAGACGAAGCAGACGACTTTCTAGAAGGGATCGATCTGCTGATCAACAACGCCGGTGTCCTCAAACGAACACCTTTTCTGGAGATCTCCGAAGAAGAGTGGGACTGGACGCTGAACACCAACCTGAAAGGCTACTTCCAGGTGGGACAGGCGGTCGCCAAGAAAATGGTCGGACGAAAGATACAGGGCGCGATGGTGAATATATCTTCCGCCGGACAAATCGTGGCCGCCCCCAATCTTACTCACTATTGCGTGGCCAAAGCGGGG
Source organism: uncultured Acidobacteriota bacterium (assembly GCA_963697355.1). GTDB lineage: Bacteria > Acidobacteriota > Vicinamibacteria > Marinacidobacterales > DATDRI01 > CAVONV01. The sequence continues at coordinate 189,996 of CAVONV010000004.1, read as the reverse complement.
ATCGAGATGCTAACGAAGCAAATGGCTCTCGAGCTGGCACCCCACAAAATTCGGGTGAATGCGATCGCACCGGGACTCATCGAAACGGACCTCAATCGGGCGGACATCGCCGACCCCGCATTTCGCTCACGACGGATGGCGCGCATTCCCCTCCAGTTGATCGGCGTTCCCGAGGATTTAGTAGGCTCGGTGGTGTTTCTTGCCAACGACCAGGATTCGCGCTTGATCACGGGCGCTTCGGTTTTCATCGATGGCGGTCAAACGATCTGGGGCGCATAGCTCCTTTTTGGGCATACGAGCCCGCCCCGGCACCGTCGTCCGGCGGCGGGTTCCGATTGCAACCTGGTCGGACGGGTCGCCTCTCGCACTGCCGATCATCGTGGCCCGCGGAGCCCGGCCCGGTCCGGTCCTTTATGTCCAGGGCGGACTCCACGGCGACGAGCTGATCGGTGTCGAAGCGGCCAGGCGCGTTGCCGGCGAAGACACGCGTTCGCGATCTACGCGGCACTCTCGTCGCCATTTCCATCGCCAACCCTCCCGCGTTCACGAGTCGGCAGAGAGGCTGGCCCTTTGAAGCCCGCGGCCCCGTGGATATGAATCGTGTCTTGTCCGGGTGACGAGAACGGGCCGCTGACCTCTCGGTTGGCCCGCACGATTTTCGATCGCGTGCTCCCCGGGTCGACTACTGCATCGACTTCCACGGAGGGATGAGCGGTTCCGACGAAGCACCGTTTGCTCAAGTCGTTTGGCTGGATGATGCTCACAAAACGCTCCCGAAGCGGCGTCTCATGGCCGAGTCCTTCGGGACGGAGCTCATTTACGAGATGCGCCCCAAGGAGAAAGGCCGGCACGTCGTCTATCGAGGCCTGGAGTTTTCCTTTGCCGAGCAGGCGCGGCTCGCCGGTGTTCCTACGCTCGTCGTCGAGTTGGGAGAAGGCGGACGTTTGGTGGAGGAGTTGATCGACCTCGCGGTGCGCGGAGTCATGAACGTCATGCGCGCCGTCGGCATGCTGAAGGGCGAGCCGGTGGTGCCGGATAAACGATTCCGTTACAGCCGCGTGTCCATCCTGAGGCCGAACCGTGGCGGCTTGCTGATGCTCGACAAACGGCCTGGTGACCGTGTCGATGCCGGAGAAATGGTGGGTCGCGTCACAGACGGTCTTCGGGTCGTGGAACGCTTGCGGTCACCGGCCGCGGGCATCGTTGTCCGCGTCGCCACGGCGGGCGTGACGGAGCCCGGCGCCGATTGCTTCTGGGTAGCAGAAGTCGCTCCGACATAGTCAGGTAGCTTCATGTTGCGGGCGACAGCGATCACCTTCCTATTGTTGGTACCTTTCGGTTGTGCGTCACCCCCAATGACTGAAGCCACGTGGACCGTCAAGCTCTCTCACGTTTACCCCACGACCTCGGACTATCAGGCCATGGCGGAGTATTTCCGCGATCGGATGGCCGAACGGACGGAAGGACGATTCCGTGTCGTCATCTACCCTTCCGGCCAACTCGGCGGGGAGCGGGTCGTCTTCGAGCAGCTCCAAGTGGGTGCCCAGGAGATGGCCATATCAGGCACGCCCGTGCTCTCCGGGTGGGTTCCCGAAAGTCAAATCTTCGATCTTCCTTTTCTCTTCACCGATCGGGATCAAGGGTTGCGGGTCTTGAACGGTCCACTGGGCGCGTGGTGGCAGGAGCTTCTGCTCGAAAAAACCGGTGTGCGATCGCTCGGTTTTCTCGACTACGGCTTCCGTCATGTCTACAACAGTAAAAGGCCGATCCATGAGCCCTCCGACCTGGCGGGGCTGAAACTTCGAGTTCTTCAAAGTCCGACCTATTTGGCGGCCTACGAAGCCCTCGGGGTACAAGCCACACCGATGAACTACGGCGAAGTTTATTCGGCGCTTCAGCAGGGCGTCATCGATGGCGGTGAAGCCAACCTCATCGGATTTGCCACCGACCGTTTCTACGAAGTTGGCCGTTATTTCAGCACCACCACCATCACCTACAATCCCATCACACTTCTCATCAACGAAAGCTTTTATCAATCGCTGCCCCAAATCCGTTCGGGACGACCTTGTCGTGGTCTGGGGGCTCTGGTCTACCAGAGCCGGGTGGCTCGAGAATTGGAACAAAAAGCCTTGCAGAGGATGAAAGCAGAGAACGTGGTTATAACCCATCCCGACTTGAAAGCATTCTCCCACTCGTCCGCCCCAAGGTCTGGAGAGGTCGAGCCGGCTTATCCGACGGCAAAGAACTTTTGAAAGGCTCGAGCAAGCTTTGAAAAAGTCTGTAGAATGAATCGCGGTGGGAGCACTCAAAAGCTGAACCGAGACCTCGTCGCCCTCGAGACGTTCGTCGCCGGCGGTCTCCTGCTGATCGTTTTTATCGTGGTTTTGTCCCAAGTGGTGATGCGCTATCTATTCGCGCAGCCCAATCCCTGGAGCGAAGAGCTTTCTCGTTTCTGTTTCATTTGGCTTTCCATGCTTGGAGCCTCGCTGGCCGTGGAACGTCAGAGCCACTTCGGCTTCGATCAGGCCTTGAAGCGTCTTCTCCGCCCCTCGTCGCCGCTGGGCGCGGCGTTTTGCCACAGCCGTCGGTCATGATCGTTTCGCTCCTGCTCATCTTATCCCGGCTTCGCTCTGGTCCGCCTCACGAGTCACCACGCTCTCCGGCTCTCGATCTGCCGATGGCCTGGGTTTATGCCGCAGTCCCGATCTCCGGCCTTCTCATGTTGATTCATCTGTCGAGCCGGAGAGGACCGAGGCGTAATGGCGGCGCTTCCCTTCGGCATATTCACACTCCTCGTCCTGCTGAGCGTTCCCATCGCCTTTGCGCTCATCATGGCCGCGGCGGTTCTTCCTCGCTTTTCAGGAGAGGCTTCCCGCTCCTCCTCATTCCGCAGCAAATCGTCGCCGGTATGGATTCGTTTCCCATGCTGGCGGTGCCACTGTTCATCTGGGCGGGCTCCATCATGGACGTGGGCGGTATCAGCCGACGCTTGGTCGAACTGGCGAGCGCCTTGGTCGGTCATCTTCCCGGCGGACTGGGACAGGTCGTCGTTGTCTCGGAGATCTTTTTCTCCGGTGTTTCCGGCTCGACCTCCGCCGATGCCGCCGCCATCGGCGGGATCATGGTCCCGCAACTCACCGACAAGGGCTATTCTCGTGAGCGTGCGACGTCGATCGTCTCCGCCGCCTGCGCCATGGGCATCCTGATTCCTCCCGCCATCGTGATGGTCATCTTTGGCGTCATGGGTAACGTATCCATCGGGAAGCTCTTCGTTGCCTGTATTCCTCCGGCACTTCTCATGGCCTTCGGGCTCATGGGTCAAATCGGCTGGCAGGCACGACGGCACAACTGGCCTAAGGCCGAACGAGCGAGCGGCGCCACGATCCGGAGAGCAGCCACGGAGGCAATGCTCCCGCTTTTCATGATCGTCGTCGTTCTCGGAGGTATACGGATCGGGTTGTTTACGCCCACCGAAGCCGCGGCCGTGGCCGTGGCCTACTCTCTGATCCTTGCCGTCGGAGTCTATCGGGCACTTTCCTGGACACAATTCAAGGACAGCCTAGTTCAAACCGCTGTCGTTTCCGGAATGGTGCTCCTTGTCGTGGGGGCGGCACGGCTCCTTTCCTGGGTCTTCGCCGTAACTCTAGTTCCTCAAGACTTGGCTGCAATGGTGATGGGGATCGGGGGTGGGCAGTCCGCTTTTCTGCTCTTCACCATCATCATCTTCCTCCCACTTGGCGCGGTACTCGAAGGCGTCCCCGCCGTCGTCTTGTTGACACCGATTCTCCTTCCTCTGGCCAAACAACTTGGAATCGATCCCGTACACTATGGAACCGTCGTGGTTGCAACCCAGGGGATATCCGTCTTCATGCCGCCCGTGGGCGTGAGTCTCTTGGTCGCTTGCTCGGTCGGGCGGGTCGAGCCGGCTGCCGTAAGCCATCACCTTTGGCCCTACTTGGTGCTCATGTTGGCGTTCACATTGCTCATCGCAATGGTGCCGGAGATCGTCTTGTTCTTGCCGAAGTTGATCGGATATTGATCCTCCTCCCCTACTCCGACAGGAAGAGCTCGGCACCGGGTCCAAGTGGCAATCCCAGCAGAAGCCAGATGACCAACAATCCAGTCCACACCACCAGGAACGCCACCGTATAGGGAAGCATGGTAGCGATCACCGTTCCCATCTTGGCCTTTGGGTCGTACCTTTGCACGAAAGCCACGATGAGAGCGAAGAAGGACATCATGGGGGAAATGAGATTGGTCGTACTATCTCCGATGCGGTAGACCCCCTGCACCAACTCCGGCGAGTACCCCAACAGCATGAACATGGGAATGAATACCGGCGCCATGAAGGCCCATTTGGCCGAAGCACTGCCCATACAGAGGTTCATGGTCGCGGCAAGTAGAACGAAGGAGAGCATCAATGGTACAGGGCCCAGGCCCGAGGCTTTCAATAGCTCGGCCCCCTTGATAGCCAAGATCAATCCTAGGTTGGTGTACTTGAAGTAGGCTACGAATTGGGCGGCAAAGAACACGAGGACCATGAAAAGGCCCAGCGATTCCATAGACTCCTTCATGCCTTTGACAACATCGGAATCGCTGCGGAAGGTGCCGGCCGCGATGCCGTAGGCGAGCCCGACAAGCAAACCACTGAGGAAGATGAACGTCACAATTCCATGCACGAAGGGCGAGTACAAGACACTGCCCGTCTCCGCGTCGCGCAGGAATCCCCCTTCGGGAACGAGCCCGACGACGACTAGCGCAACAAGAACCAGGCTGACGATCAAGGCCCACCATAAACCGCTCTTCTCCGCCTCCTTCAGATCACGAAGCTCCTCGCCCTCGCCCACCGCCTCGCCCTCATAGCGACCGAGGCGCGGAATGATCACCTTCTCGGTCACCCAGGTACCGACCGCCGCAATCAAAAACGTTGACACCACCATGAAGTAGTAGTTGCAGGCCGGCGTAATCGTGTACTGAACGTCGATGATTCGAGCCGCCTCCTGACTGATGCCCGCCAAGAGGGGATCGATCGTTCCCAGCAGCAGATTGGCGCTGAAGCCTCCAGAAACGCCGGCGAAGGCTGCCGCCAACCCGGCAATGGGATGCCGCCCCACCGACAAGAAGATGATAGCGCCCATCGGTACGAGCAGAACGTAGCCCACGTCGCTGGCGATGTTCGACATGACGCCCGCCAAGACGACGACGAACGTCAAGAGACGGCGTGGTGCGGAGTGAATCAGAAGCCTGAGGCCCGTGCTGATGAGACCACTTTTCTCGGCAACGCTGATGCCGAGCATCGCGACGAGGACGGTACCCAACGGTGCGAAGCTCGTGAAATTGTCGACCGTACTATCCAGGATCCAGTGCAGACCATCCCGTGACAACAAGTTGATGGGCAACACCGCGGCTCCGTCTTTGGGGTTGACGGCTGAGAGCTCCAACTTGCTGAACATCCAGGACAACAGGACGAGCCCCAACGCGAAAATCGCGAATAGGGTGGCGGGGTGCGGCAGAGCGTTGCCTATCCGTTCGATGGCGGATAGGAATCGGGAAAGGAAGGAACGGCGCGGGTCAGACTTGCCTTTTTCTTTCTTCGCCACAAATATCCCACGCGAAAGACAATATCAACGCTACGCTACTCGAATGAAACCTAGCACGGGCGCGCGGGAGAAATCAATGGCTTTGACACGCGAACATAGACCCACAGCATCCCACCTATTGCCGGGCATTAATATCAAAGGATCTGGCACGTCAACCCGAAATGCGTTTGAGTGGAGTGGCACCTAGCCTATTCCAACCCGCTCGTTGATCAACGTCTCCTTTTGGCGACGGCTCCACCGCTTGATTTCCGCCTCGCGCCGTTGAGCCGAGGAGCGGTTCGGATGCTCCTCTTGCCAAACCAGTCGGACGGGCCGGCGCGACGCCGTGTAGCGGGAACCTCGGCCGTCGTTGTGCTCTTCGAGACGGCGGGCGAGATCGGTCGTCACGCCCGTATAGAGCGTGTCGTCGGCACAGCGCAGAAGGTAACAGAAATACATTCGTTGACTCGAGTGACATCGGTGTGCTGGAGGCACAAGATACCCGCATCATAACCGACTTCCCTTCTTTGGCTGGCAACTGTCCCAGGTTTCAATGCGCTGACCAGCGAAGGGTCCCAGCAACATCAAATGGAGGAAAGCCAAGTTGCGGAACCAACTCATAGTTCCATTGGTCGGGGTCTTTTTTGTCATTGCCGTTGTTCCTTTGTTCTCGGCGGATGTAAGGCCGGTAAAGCCGCTCGAGTACAACAAAGACGAACTGGTCATCCAAGCCGCCGTCGGTGAAATAGCACCCCTCGTATAAGGGATGATGCTTACCGCATCGGTGCCGATGGGGTGCTTCGGGTTCTTCCCGGCAACGGTAGCATCGTTGTTCGTCGGCTGAGAATTTGTCTCGGGAACGAGATGTGGCACCACCGCATCTCATTCCCGATTCTTTCGACTAGATGGTCGAGTTAGTTCGACGATTCCGTCGAATACCATCCTTAGTTGGCGGGTGGCCGCACGTCTGTCCATCCCATAACACATTTATATTCAATGCTTTGGGAAATTATTGCCTGAATGTCTGCATTGGCCCAATCATTGCTCTACAGACAGCCGTTGGCGACAGTGGATCGCCTGGGAAAGAAAGGAGCACTGAAATGAGACTTCTCAAGATGCTAACCATCATGGCCGTCGTAGCTACCTTCGCAACGGGGGCGACCGCGCAGTCTGGCCAGTCCAACACCCATCAGGTGAAAGCCACCGTTGGACCCCTGACTTCAGCAGCCGGCAACACTTGTTCCTGTGAATGCAATGTTGGGATGAGCGACGGGACCGGCAACAGGCAAGTCGGTGCGGCTAGTGGCAGCGCCTATGGTCCCGGTGACGGCAGTGGCGTTTGCGACGGCACCCCACTAGGTTCGGGTGATGGCACAGGCGTGCCCTCGGCAGAGTGCAACTGTCTCTGCGACGGCTCGGGATCCGGAAACGGGTTCCGCAACGGCGGCGGGACTGGGCCTCAGCCAGGTTCCGGTGATTGCGATGGTACAGGCACTCCGGGTTCGGGTACTTGCACCAATCGATAACAGAAAGCCACTGGGCGGCCCAACCGGGCCGCCCAGCACAACCGCTCCCGCCAATCCTCCTCGAATCGAGCTCGAGCCCATTTCATTCGTATCGCAATGCAACCAGGGGATCGATCTTGCTCGCCCGGCGCGCAGGAACCAAACATGCCAAGAATGCCGTGACGATGAGAATGAAACACATCACGGAATACGTCGTGAGGTCGGTCGGGCTCACTTGGAAAAGCAAGCTGGACATAAAGCGTGTGAGACCGAAGGCACCGAAAACACCAAGAATCATGCCCGCCACCACGAGGGTCATGCCTTGTCTCACCACCAGTCGCAGCACATCCGCTCTCTGAGCTCCCAGGGCCATTCGCACCCCGAACTCGCGGGTCCGTTGGCTAACGGAATGGTAGATCACGCCATAAAGCCCGACGGCAGCAAGGATCAAAGCCACACCGGCAAAACCACCCAGCAACAATGTTCTAAAGCGAGGTTGAGCAACCGAGTCGTGAAACATCTGTTCCATCGTTTGGAGGCCGAACAGGGGAAGACTTGGATCCATGGCGCCGACTTCGGCACGAACCGAGGCCATGAGGCCCGACGTTTGAGAGGGGGTCCGGATCACGAGTGAGTGCCAGCCCACCGGATCCTGGACGTGAGGAACGTACAGAGCAGGCGGTGACTCACGCTCCGGCCCAAAATGCCGAACGGAGCGTACAATCCCCACGATTTCACGTGAGACACCGTGCGAGCTCAGGCGTTTCCCTATGGGATCTTTGTCACCCCAGAAGCGGCGGGCCATCGTCTCATCGACAACGGCAACCGAGGGCGCATCTTCATCGTCACGGCGCTCGAAGTCCCTTCCGGCTAGAACCGGGACTCTCATCGTCCGGAAATACTCGGGACTGATGCGACGATATTCGGCGCAAGGTCCCGCTCCGGGGGGGAAGGGAGTCTGGGCATCGATGGTAAAACTGTCGCAGGAGTGACCGCTGGCGAGAGGTAAGTAGTTGATCACGGCTGCAGACTCTACTGCCGGAATGGCACGAACGCGTTCTAGCAACCGCTCGTAAAACACCCCTTGCTCGTGCGGCTCGCCGTAGCGTGCCGGAGGCAGACTGATATTCATCGTGATCACGTTCTCCGTCTCGAATCCGGGGTCCACACTCTCGAGGTGCAAGAAGCTCTGAATGAGCAAAACGGCGCCGATGACGAGTACGAAAGCCAGAGCCGTCTCGAATACCACCAACAGGCTGCTCGCATGGCCGCGAACCGCACCACTCGCAGCCGCTTGCGCACCTTCCTTGAGGGATTGCTGGAGACGGATTTTAGACGTCCCAAGGGCGGGCACCAATCCAAAGAACAATCCCGTGACGAATGCCAAGCCGAAAGTAAACAAGGTCACCCTGACATCGACGCTGACGTTGCCGGCACGAGGGACACTTTCTCCTGCCATAGAGACCAGAATCTTGGTTGCGCCCAGCGCCAGAATGAGACCCAAGAGTCCAGCAACCAGGCTAATGAGGACACTCTCCGTTAGTAGCTGGCGAACCAGTCGTGCTCGACTAGCACCAAGAGCTGCTCGAACCGCAACTTCCTTCTGCCGTGACACCGCCTTTGCCAGTAACAAGCTCGCCACATTGGCGCAAGCGATGATCAGCACGGCACCCACCGCAGCAAGTAACAGAAGCAACGCGACACGGACGTCGCCCACCCATGCCTCATGGAGGCTCTCGAGTCTGACTCCTCTGCCCGTGTTGGAAGCCGGATAGTCTTCTTCCAACCCTTTGGTCATCACGTCCATCTCAGCCTGAGCACGAGCCAAAGAGACACCCTCCTCGAGGCGGGCGATCGATCTCAAATAGCGTCCGCTGCGGTTCCCACTCGCCGCGCTGATCGCCAGAGGGATCCACAGATCCGGCTCCTGGCCGGCTGAGCTCTCAGGATGCTTGAAGTGACGGGGCATGACCCCCACAACCGTGTGCTCGACGGCGTTCAGGATCAAGGTCTGACCGACAATGTCTCGACCCGCAGCGAAACGACGAGACCAAAGACCATGACTCAGTATCACCACTCGGTCGTTCCCGGGTTTGTCCTCCTCCGGAAGAAAGAACCGCCCCAGTTCGGGCTCGATTCGCAAGAGTGGAAAAAAGTCACGACTAACAAAGACGAGTCTCAACCGTTCCGGCTCGTCCTCCCCTGTGAGAGTCACGCCGCCACCGGTCCAGGTGAAGGCGGCGATCTTCTCGAAGACTTGGCTTTGCGCTTCGAAATCCGAGAAGTCCATCTCGGAGATATTTCCTCGGAGGTTACGCGCCTGCTGTGAGGTTCCCCAGACTCGAATGAGCCGCTCCGGTTCAGGATACGGTAGCGGGCGCAGAAGCACACCATCCACGACGCTAAAAACCGCGCTATTCGCGCCCACAGCCAGCGCGATGGTGATAACCGCCACTCCCGTATGTGTTGGATTTTTAAGCAGTTTCCGAACGCTATAGCGAAGATCAAGCCAAAGAGAATCCATCAACCCTTCCTAGAAAGTCGTCCTCGATTGATGCGCGCGAAGCTGGTCACTCGATGTGGTTTCCGACCTCGCCGGACACACCCCCCGTTGTGAGGCACTGCATCCCAAAAAGTTCCAGTTTCAAGGAACCTCTAGATTCGCACGATACTCTAATTGAGGAAGGATTGTGAAACATCTGACAATCGAGCGTTCGAGGTTGAGGTGGTCGTTGTGGTAGGGTTTGGCAGATGTTTTTGAGACCTGGAGAGCATCTCGGAAATCACGAGATCCTGTCTCTGATCGGCGCGGGAGCCATGGGTGAGGTCTATAAAGCCGTGGACACCAAGCTCGGCCGTGAAGTAGCCCTCAAGATCCTTCCCGATACTTTTTCCAAGAACGAAGACCGCCTAATGAGATTCGAGCGCGAGGCTCGACTGCTCGCTTCGTTGAACCACCCCAATATCGCGGCCATATACGATCTCGAGAACGTCGACACCACACGATTTCTGGTGCTCGAGCTTGTATCAGGGGAAACACTCGCCGACAGAATCGCTCGCGGCCCCATTCCCGTCAATGAGGCACTCCCCATCTTCAATCAAATCGCGGAAGCTCTAGAGGCCGCACATGATAAAGGCATCATCCATCGGGATCTGAAGCCCGACAACATCAAGATCACGCCGGAAGGCACGGTCAAAGTCTTGGATTTTGGTCTGGCCAAAGCCGTTGTGGAAGCACCCAGTCCTTCGATTGACACCGAGACTCCTACACTGGCGCAAGAAGGCACACGCGCCGGTGTGTTGCTGGGAACCGCGGCTTACATGAGCCCCGAGCAGGCCAGAGGAAAGCGCGTTGACGAGCAAACCGACATCTGGGCTTTCGGCTGCGTCTTCTACGAAGCGCTCACAGGCAGGCGTGTTTTTCCTGGACAGTCGTTGTCCGACATTCTGGCCGAGGTCTTGAAACAAGAGCCGGACTGGAGCGCACTGCCCCCGGAAACGCCCGCTAATATTTCCGTGCTTCTGAGGCGATGTATCCACAAAATTCCTTCTCGTCGGCTCCATGATATCGCCGATGCTCGGATCGAGATCGAAGATACTTTGTCGGCACCGACAACAGACGTCGCTCTCAAAGAGTCACCACCAACCGCCAAGCCTTTCCATCTGCTTCCTTGGGCGATTGCCGCCTTGGCAACGTTCATCGCCGGATTATCCCTCTGGAGTTTCGGGAGATACGAGCCCGTGGCGCCCAAACCCGTATCTCGATTCACTATTCCCTTGAACGATTCCGGTGACCCATCGCCTAGCGGCCAGATGATGGCGATCACCCGAGACGGGACACGTCTGGTTTACGTGGGGCGCACCGGAGATCACCGCCAACTCTTCCTACGCCACCTGAACGGATTCGACGCCAAGGCTATACCGAAAACGGACGGGGCTCGTTTCCCCTTCTTTTCTCCAGACGGAGATTGGGTGGGAATGCTCTCCGACAATCAGTTGAAAAAGCTCTCTCTCGAGGGGGGCGTTACTCAGGATCTTGGGCGGATCGAGTCTTGGGCCGGAGGAAGTTGGGGACCCGGCGACACGATCGTTTTTTCTCAGTCTCCTCGTGGGCCGCTCTACCATGTTTCCGCCACCGGAGGCGCCCCTGAGCCTCTCACCACAGTAGACGGCGAGCAAGGGGAGCAAGGTCATACTTGGCCACACATTTTGCCAGGCGGCAGAGCACTTCTTTTCAGCATCAGGATGAAAGGGGATCCGGACAGATCGCCCCTCGCGGTGCAATCACTCGAGACGAACGAGCGACAGATTGTCCACGAAGACGGCCTCTATGCGCACTACGTGCCAACCGGTCACGTGGTATTTCTGAAGTCGGGATCGCTGATGGCTTTGCCCTTTGACCTCGAGCGGCTGGAAGCAACAGGACCACCCGTCCCGGTGATAGACGGCATACAATTGACTTCGACGGCCGGCGCCGCGCCTTTCGTACTCTCCGACACCGGTTTGCTCGCCTACATAGCCGAAGCGGACGAGCACAAGGACATTCTGCTGCGCGTCAACCGCAACGGAACCACCGAACCCTTGAGTGACGAGCTCGACAGTTTGGCCGCCCCTCGACTCTCGCCTGACGGAACACGCTTAGCTATTACCATCTCGTCAAGCGGGAGAAGTGATGTGTGGATTCGGGACTTGGATCGCGGCACACAGACCCGACTCACATTCGAAGGGAACAACACCTCGGCCGTCTGGTCACCCGACGGTACTCGTCTGGTTTTTGCCTCCGATCGGGCGGGGACCTTCAATTTGTTCGTGAAGAACGCGGAGGGAACGGGTGGAGCAGAGCAACTCACAGAGAGCGAATATCCTCAATTTCCCACGAGTTGGACTCCCGACGGAAACGCCGTGGTCTTCATGCAACCCCAACCCACAAAGCGATACGATCTGTACCTGTTGCCCATGGAGGGCGACCGCAAACCTCAGCCCCTACTCGACACGACATTCACCGAGCGTCTCGGGGTCGTCTCCCCCGACGGCAATTGGCTCGCCTATGTGTCGAATGAATCGGGACCGGGTGTTTACCTTCGCGCATTCCCCGGCCCGGGTCCCAAGTGGCGTATCTCTGCTGAGGGCGGCAGCCAGCCGCAGTGGTCTCCCAATGGGCGCGAGCTCTTTTACCGGCAAGATGGCAAAATGATGGTCGTTCCCTTTTCTAGAGGGCCGGAGCCTCGGCCCGAGAAGTCGCAGTTGCTCTTCGAAGGGCAGTTCGAAGACAACACACTTCGGACGTTGAACTATGACGTGACGCCCGACGGTGGCAGCTTCGTCATGATCAGAAAAGTCGAAGAGTTGGTTTCCCCTCAAATCCATGTCGTGCTGAATTGGTTCGAGGAGCTCAAACAAAAGGTTCGACACGACGGTTCCGATGCGGTGCCGGCACCCCCAAAGCGTTAGCAGCCGTCAGTCCCGGCGTTTGGGGAGCAGATCGCTCCGGTCTCTACCATCCAAGATAAAGAATTGCGAGTCTTGCGGTCGATCCAGCGTTAACTAACTAGGCTCGCCCGAATCGCTTCTCGATTTGCTCGAGCCCGAGTCTCAGTGTGGTAGGCCTTCCGTGAGGACAAACGGTGGGCTGGTTGGCTTGCCAAAGGCGATCCAAAATGTAACGCATCTTCTCCGCCGTCAAGGGCATGTTGACTTTGATCGCGGCATGGCAAGCGAGTCGCGCGGCAATCCTTCCCCGTGCTTCACCGAGCGTCGATGTAGGACAGTCTTGCTCTTGCTCCGACAACGTTCGCTTGATCAGCTTCACAGGGTCATCGCCTGCTAGCACCGCGGGAACGGCCCGAATCACGTAACTTCCGCTGCCAAAAGGTTCGAGATCGAATCCGTAGGCCGTGAAACGGGAAAGCTCTTCTTCCATCGTGACACGTTCCGCCGGGGTCAATTCAACGTGGAGTGGAGTCAACAGGATCTGCTGCTCCGCGGATTGGCTGCTCTGTCGCTCGACCAATTCTTCATAGAGAACCCGCTCGTGAGCGGCGTGTTGGTCGACGAGCCAAACACCCTTGTCATCTGAGGCGATGATGAAGCTCGCCCGAAACTGTCCGAGAATTGCGGGCGGAGTGGTTGCGAACTCGGTAAAGGCAGGGGTTTCAGCTCCCTCTTCGGGGCGGAACAAGGCTTCCGCTATATCCAACCCGTTTTGTGGCTCGAATGGGTGGGCATGACTCGCCGTGTAGCTGCGGCGGGCCTCGCCAACATGCAGTAGCGACGTTGGTGCTCCCCCGGTCACGGAGATCTCAGGGGCCCGCCCCTCCGCACCCAATCTGTTCCGCAACACCGAGAAAACAGCTTGATGAACGAAACGTTGGTCCACGAAGCGCACTTCGGTCTTGGCGGGATGAACGTTGACGTCCACCTTGTCCGGAGGAAGTCGGAGAAAAACGTGAGCTCGCGGGGTGCCTGTCTTGGAAGATACCTGCCGGTAGGCCTCCATCACAGCATGGGTCAACGTCCGATCCTTGACGGGTCTACCGTTGACGAAGAGACGGAGGCGCTGGCTGGTTCCACGGTCATCGGCAGGAGGAGCGAGCCAACCACGAATCTCGAGTTGACCGACCGACTCCTCTACCGCAACGGCACTTTCAATCCAGCTCCCCTCGATTTGATAGAGTCTGTCTTTCCGGTCCGATACCGCGGGTGTGTCTAGAATCGTTCGGTTTCCGTGCTCGAGCCGGAAGTGCACTTCCGGAAACGAAGCCGCGAGGTTCGACATCAACGACGCAATGTGGGAAGCCTCGGTCACCTCGGAGCGCAGGAACTTCCGACGGGCAGGGACATTGAAGAAAAGGCGACGGACCTCGATGATCGTTCCGCGGGGAAGGCCCGCCTCGCCTTCACGAATGATTCTTCCTCCCTCAACGACAATTTCGTATCCGGCTGGACTTTCCTCGTCTCTGGTTTGGAGATGGAAATGAGAGACCGAAGCGATCGAAGGGACGGCCTCTCCTCTGAAACCAAGCGTCAAAATCTTGGAAAGATCGGAAGCGTTGTCGAGCTTACTCGTGGCATGCCGCTCGATGGCCAGCCGAGCATCCTCGGCACTCATACCGATGCCGTCATCTGCGACCCGGATACGGTCTTTTCCACTCTTCTCGATGAGAACGAACACCGAATGGGCCTCGGCGTCCAAAGAATTCTCGACCAACTCCTTGACGACTGAAGCGGGCCGCTCGACAACTTCACCGGCAGCGATTTGGCTGGCAAGCGCTTCGGACAAGACTTTGATTTTGGGCATTAATCAAGAACTCGAGAACCCAAGAACTCAAGCCGCCTTCGCTAAAGCTACGGCGAGGTCTCGCCGTAGCCGCCGGCGAAAAAAGTGGGCGGCGGAAGCGGAAATTCAGGAATCCAACGGAAACAGAAGTTTTACTCAAATGTCAGCCTTGGGGCTGGCTACAATCTCTGAAAGATCGGCCACTTGAGTAAACAGCAAGTCCAGAGAATTGAGAAGAGCCAAACGATTCTCACGAAGTCGCGGCTCCTTTGCCATGACCATGACTTCATCAAAGAACGAGTCCACCTGTGGCCTGAGGCTCGAAAGGGCTCGGAGAGCTTTCGCGTAGTTCCCGTTCCCGATGTGCTTCGCGGCTTTGGGCTCCACCTGTTGAAACGCTTCCCAGAGCTTGCGCTCTTCCTTCTCGACAAAGCGGTCCGGATCCACATCCCCGGGTTGCTCAGCAGCCAAAATGTTACGAACGCGCTTGAAAGCAGCGGAAAGAGCTTCGAAGTCCTTGGAATCTCTGAGATCGGCAACGGCCTCCAGCCGCTTCATAAGCTCGACTGGAGTGAAATCCAGAGGGCCCAAAGCGAAGACCGCATTCACCTCATCATAGCGGAAGTCACGCTGAAAGATGAAGCGAAGCCGCTCGATGAAGAAATCCTGTAACGCCTCGGTTGCATCAGGTACCGATCTGCCGCCGAGTTGTTCGTGGACTCCTCGGAATGCCTCCACTAGCAGGTCCCGCGGTGGGATATCGATCTTGAGACCCAATCGCTCCTCGGACTCCAGAAGTAACCTCACGACACCGAGGGCCGCGCGTCGTAGCCCGAAGGGATCTCTAGAGCCACTCGGTACGACTCCGACGGAGAACATCCCCGCAAGAGTGTCCAGCTTGTCAGCAAGGGAGACGATGGCACCCTCTCGATTCAAAGGAAAATCTTCATCCTCCGTAAGCCCCATGGGCCGGTAGTGAGAGTAGATGGCTTTCCAGACCGGCACCGACTCACCCTGCTCCTTGGCGTAGAGGCCGCCCATGATCCCTTGAAGCTCTGGAAACTCTCCGACCATGCCGGTTGTCAGGTCGCATTTCGATAACTCGGCAGCCTTCTCGACGGGCTCTACCTCGATGCCCGTCAGCTCAGCCAACCGGCGACTTAGGGGAACAATGCGATCGATCTTGCTTTCGTAGGTTCCCAGCTTCTCGTGAAATGAGACGCCTGCCAGTTCGTGAATGCGTCGGCCCAACGGCTTTTTTAGGTCCTCGTCCCAGAAGAACTTGGCGTCCCGCAGCCGGGCCACAACGACACGCTCACTCCCCGTCTGGATGAAATGCTTGGGGTCCGCCGCCATGTTGGTCACGGCAACAAAAGAAGAAGCTCCCTCCAGAGGCAAATACTTCTGATGATGAATGAGCACGGTGTGACGTACGTCTTCGGGAAGCGTCGAGAACTCCTCCGGATAGGTTCCAAGAACAGTGCCGGGCCATTCGACGAGATCGGCAAGAAAACGCGTCGACAACCCCCTCAGATTCGAGGCTCTCTTAGCGCCGGCCTTCTTCTCGAGTTTCCCAATTTCTTTCTCGAGTTTCGCATGACGTTCTTCGGGATCAACAATCACATAGTGACGCTTGAGCCCTTGTTTGTAGTCGCTAAAAGATGTAACCGTGAACGGGCTACCCGCTTTCTTCCCTCTCGGTGCAAGGAAACGGTGGCCGTAGGTCCGGCGACCGGCTTTGACGAAGCCGTTGCCGACGTTGATTTTGAACGGAATGCTCGTTTGACCAAAAATGGAGACCATCCAGCGAATCGGCCGGCCGAAGGTAAAGGGTCCCTTTCCATCAGCGATTTCGGCATCCCAGTTCATGAATTTGGGGAAGCTCAAACCGCGAAGGGTCGCAGCCATTAGCTCTGGAAGGAGCACCGAAGTCTTCTGTCCTTTGATCTTTCGCACGAAGCCGACATAGGGACCCTTAGGCGTTTCGAGAATTTCGAGCTTGCCGGGCTCGATTTGATTCTTCTTCGCGAAACCCAAGGCCGCGGCGCTCCATTCGTCCTTGTCCGTAACCGCGATTCTCTCCGGCGGTCCGGTCACCTCTTCACGACGGTTCGGTTGCTTGTCGGGGAGCTTGGGTACATTGACGACGAGCCTTCGCAAAGTGCCGTAGACTTCGACGGGAACCACACCCAGCCCGGCTTTTTCCAGCTCACTGGAAAACTTGGCTTTCAATTGCTCGAGTAGTCCCGGCAGCCACCCGGCGGGTAGTTCTTCACAGCCGATTTCCCATAAGAAAGGAAGCGACTTCATAAAGCAGCCTCCTCGTCGTTTTCACTTTTCGAGGGCTCAGCCTCTACGTAGGCACGGGCCACTCGACAAGCCAAGTCCCTGACTTTCAAAATATGGGCGGTCCGTTCGCTCACCGACACCGCACCCCGCGCATCGAGAATGTTAAAGGCGTGTGAACACTTGAGACAAAACTCATAGGCGATAGTATAGAGGCCTTGATCCAACAGCCGTTCTCCCTCGCGTCGGTACTCCTCGAAGTGGCGCCGCCACATCTCGACATTGGCCTCCTCGAAACTGAAACGTGAGCCTTCCACCTCGTCGCGGTGTCGAACCTGACGGTACGACACACCAGGTGCCCACTCCAGGTCGTAAACATCGTCGACGTCCTGGAGATACATGTCGAGCCGCTCCAAGCCGTAGGTAATCTCGACGGATATGGGTGAAAGCTCGATGCCTCCGGCTTGCTGGAAGTAGGTAAACTGTGAGATCTCCAACCCGTCGAGAAGCACCTGCCAACCGATACCCCAGGCGCCGAGCGTTGGCGACTCCCAGTTGTCTTCCTCGAACCGGATGTCGTGGTATCTGGGCTCGATACCACAGATCTTCAGGCTATCCAGATACATGTCCTGAATATCCTCCGGCGCCGGCTTCATAACGAGCTGCAGCTGGTGGTGTTTGTAGAGTCGGTTCGGATTCTCACCGAATCGGCCATCGGCCGGTCGACGCGAAGGCTGGACGTAGACGACATTCCAAGGCTCCGGTCCCAACACCCGAAGAAAGGTCTCCGGGTGCATCGTCCCGGCCCCAACTTCCAAATCGTAAGGCTGGTGGACGATCGCGCCGCGCGCCGCCCAGAAGTAAGTCAATTCCAGAATGAGTTCTTGTAGTGTCATCGTTTCCGTTCCAGTCGCATCAGATCCTGAAGGACCTGATAGGAGCTCAGCTCTTTTTCGATCTGTTGCGTAATGAGCTTCCGGTGCAAGACCGCCAATTCTCCAATAACCTGCTGCCCTACTGGTGGCGGAAGCGACTGCGGAGGCTCTTGCCAGATCCGCTGGAGGAACTCCACGGTCTCGGGCGAAAGGAGGACACCGCCTTTGCTACAACGCCCGCAAACGAGTCGGTACTCCTCCACCTTGTAGCACGCCCCTGTTCTGGCAAGCTCCGCGCCGCAGGACGCACAGGACTTCCTTCTCGGGTAAAAGCCGCCAAGTCGAAGCAGCCAAGCCTCAAAATAACGAGCGGTTTGCTCGGGCTCGGAACCACCGACCAAAGACGCCATTGCCGCCTTCACCAAGCGATAGAGCTTCGCATTGGGCTCTCTCTCCGGCGCGAAGGCATCTACCAGATCGGTGAAATACGCTAATGTACATGCAACGAGCGGATCTCCCAAACGCAAAAAGTCGGAGCGGACTATCTCACAACGGTCGACACTGACGAGATCCTGAACTTCCTTCTCGAAGAAGGTCAAGGCCACTTCGGTGCCTACCTCCAGGCTGGCACCGAATCGCGACCGCGGACGCCGTGCGCCCTTTGCGAACCCGCGCAGCTTTCCCAGCTCGCGGGTGAGGAAAACCACGACCTTATCGGCTTCACCCACCCGATAGGTTCTCAAGACGAACGCTTCACATTGGCGAAGAGGCATCGCGTTTATCCGAACGACGCGTTCCTTCGCCGCATCGTGACCACGGCACCGTCCTTAGCGTAACCTGTAGCCGGCGACCGATCACCGGTTACTATGCCGACGAGTGGGCGGGACACAGGGTCTTTCAGGCAAACCGGCCAAGGAGCATCGTCCCCAGCCCTAAGAACAGCAAGAATCCGATGATATCCGTCGATGTCGTCACAAAAACCGATGAGGCCAGAGCCGGGTCCACTTTTAGCCATCTCAGCGCTAGTGGCACGAGGGTCCCTGTAATAGCAGCCATGATAAGCGTGCCAAACATCGACAACGCAAGTACGACCCCCAAAATAGGGTTCCCCTTCCAGGCGACGGCGGCCAATGCCACAACGAGGCCGATGACGATTCCATTCATTGCTCCGACGAGCACTTCCTTGATGAGGGCTCTTCGACTGTTGGACCATCGGAGCTCGCCGAGAGCGATCCCCCGGACCATGACGGTGAGAGTCTGAGTCCCGGCATTCCCCCCTAGAAGCGGGACGATGGGCATGAAGACGGCCAGTACCGCAAACTGGCGTATTGAGTTTTCGAAGAAGTTGACGACCGAGGCAATCAAGAATCCCATGCCCAAGTTGAGGATCAGCCAGGGGATGCGCATCCGCACCGAAGTCCGCGGTGAGCTGAAGACACGCTCCGAAGCGTCCAGACCCGCGAGCCGGTAGATGTCCTCGGTGGCCTCTTCTTTGATAACGTCGATGACATCATCCACCGGAATGAAACCCATCAACTTGTTCTCGGAGTCAACGACGGGAATAGCCAGCAGGTTGTAAGACGCCACGAGCTGAGCGACCTCTTCTTGATCCGTATCCGTTGACACACTCTTGAGCTGGGACACCATGATGTCTTTAATGGGAGTATTTGGCCGCCTCTGGATGAGCTGTCTCAAAGAGAGTACTCCCACCAAATGATTTCGGTCATCGACAACGTAGATATAGAAGACCATCTCCAGGTCTTCGGAGTCCTGAAGACGAACAATGGCTTCTCCCACCGTCGTATTCTCGTTCAACGAGAACACTTTTGGATTCATGATGCGGCCGGCCGTCTCCTCGTCGTACTTGAGAAGGTCTTCGACTTCAGCGGCATCTTTCTTCCGCATGGCGCCCAGGATCTCTTCCTGGAGATCGGGCGGGAGCTCCCCAATGAACTCAGCCGCGTCATCTGGATCGAGCTCTTGCAGCACTCTCGAAACCTCCTGGGCGGACATCCCGGCCAAGAGGTCCCCTCCTCTCGGGGGTCCAAGCTCAGACAGGGCCTCACCAGCGAGAATCAGATTGTGCTGAACGAGGAGTTCGAAGGCGACCTTGCGGTAGTTGGGAAGCTCACCAAAGAGCTGGGCAATATCAGAGGGATGCAGACGATTTAAGATGTTGAGAGCATTGGGCCCCGCCCCGCGGGCGAGCAACTTCCGCAGCGTCTCGGCAAGATGGGGGGTCTTGGTCAGCGACATCGTAGCAACCTAAACACGTCGTCTCAAACATAAGAAGCTCTGTAGCATAGCACAAGATCTTGGGGCTTTGCACGTCTTTCAGTAACGAAAGCACGCAATTCGCGAGCACAAAACCCCCTCGACCCATCTTCACCGGCCTCAGCTTGTTTTCCTCGCGGTGTTAGAACAGAATCTACGCGGTTCGAGGCGGTGGGGCCTCGGCCCGATCATCGGGACGCCCACATTTGTGCTTTCCCGAGTTGGCAAATGCATGGCTTCGAAAGAGCATCTCAACGAAACCATCGTTCTGTGACTAGTCAGTTGCTCGACTACCTGGCCGCTTGACCGTCCGGCAGAGACGTGCATTCGCCTGGAAGAGTTGGAAGAGGAAGACAGATGCTCCAATCTCGCTCGTTTTGGGTTCTATTCACCCTAGTCGCAGTCGCCTCCACTGCTATGGCCTTCGTTTACTTTCCTCTAGCCTTTCCCTTGGTCAGTTTGGACCTCAGCATGGACCGGGAAATGGCTCTTTCGACAGCTCGAAGCATGGCGGTAGAGCAAGAGTGGGGGCCATCGGAGTTTCGGCAGGCCGCGTCGTTCGGCTTGGATAGCCGCGTTCAAAACTATGTCGAGTTGGAGGCCGGTGGAAACGACGCTTTTCGGAAAATGATTAGCGAAGGCCGCTTTGCCCCCTACACCTGGCGCGTCCGCCATTTCAAGGAAGGTGAGACTCTCGAGACGTCAATCCTATTCACACCGGCAGGACGACCCTACGGTTTCTCCCAGAAGCTACCTGAGGACACCCCTGGCGCGAGCATTGAGCGAGACGCAGCACGGTCTGTCGCAGAGCAAACAGCCATCGATGCTTGGACAGTCGATCTGAGCGAGTACGAGCTCGTCGAAGCGTCCCAGGAAGTCCGGCCCGGCGGCCGTACCGACCACACCTTTGTCTACCGCCTGAGAAACGAAATGATCGGCGAGGGCGAATATCGCCTGCGCCTCGTCGTCGGTGGCGACCATCTGACCGCACTCACTCATTTCGTAAAGGTGCCGGAGGCATTCACCCGTCGCTACCAGGAGATGCGCAGCGCCAACGACACGATTGCGAACGTTGCCGGCATTGCGATTGTGGTGTTTTACATATTGGGCGGATGTCTCGTCGGCTCGTTCTTTCTACTCAGGCACAGGTGGGTCTGGCCTCGCCCGGCGTTCGGGTGGGGCTTCTTCATCGCATTTCTGCAAGTTCTAGCCGCCATCAACCAATGGCCTCTCCTCTGGATGAGCTACGATACCGCACTATCCTCCGAGAGCTTCCTAATGCGGCAGGCGGTCGGGCTGCTAGCGCTGTTTTTTGGGATGGGCTTACTTCTCAGTTTGTCCTTTATGGCTGCCGAAGGTCTCACGCGACGTGCCTTTGGCAACCAAATCCGTTTTTGGAAGCTATGGTCGCGTCCGGTGGCAAGCACTCCGGCAGTCGCCGGAATGACTGTGGCCGGCTATCTCCTCGTCGGCTTGTTTTTTGCCTACGAGGTCGGACTTTACTTCTTCTCGACAAACTGGCTCGGGTGGTGGACGCCCTCCTCGGCGCTATTTAACCCGGATGTGCTTGCCGCGCACTTTCCTTGGCTATCTTCCATCGCCATTTCCCTTCAAGCTGGATTCTGGGAAGAATGCCTTTTCCGCGCCGTTCCCATAGCCGGGGCGGCTCTCATTGGTGAGCGCCTCGGGCAGCGACGCGCCTGGATCATCGGCGCCTTTGTTCTACAGGCGCTGATCTTCGCCGCCGGCCACGCCAATTATCCGGCCCAACCCGCCTATGCAAGAGTTGCCGAGCTCGCCATTCCGTCATTGTTCTTTGGGTGGATCTATCTCCGATTTGGGCTCCTGACGGCGATCGTCCTGCACTACGCCTTTGACGTGGTGTGGTTTGCCATGCCGCTGTTCGTTTCCACTGCGCCTGGAGTGTGGGTGGATCAGTTCATGGTCGTCATGTTGACGCTCGTACCGCTATGGGTCGTTCTCGGCGCGAGACTGAGACACGGAAAATGGGGTCACTTGAGCGACGACGACCTGAATCGTACTTGGCAGCCTGCTGTTGCTGCTGCCCCCGCCCCTGTTCCCGCGCGCGAGAAAACCCAAGGGGCTGAACGAAAAAATCAGGCTGAACAACGGCCCGTGATCCACCGTTTCGCAAAGCGCGTCGTGCTTGCAGCGGGTCTCGTTCTTTTCATTGCTTGGGCTTTCGACCTGGACGTTCATACGGACGCGCCTCCATTCAAAGTACGTCGCGACGAAGCCATAGAGGTTGCTCGACGAGCCGTCGCGGCCCGAGGGATCGTGCTTCCCGACACATGGAGGGTGATGACGGCGATCCGAGGCGGGGTTCAGTCCAGCCATCGGTTCGTATGGGAAAAGGGAGGTGAAAGCGCCTACCAACAGCTTTTCGGATCTTACTTGGTGCCTCCTCAATGGCAGATCCGCTTCGCAACGTTCGAAGGCGACGTCGCCGAGCGGGCCGAGGAGTACCACATATTCCTGGACTCTGATGGGAAACTGTCGCGATTCCGCCACCAGCTTCCCGAAGCCAGGCCCGGAGCACGTCTTTCCGAAGACGAAGTGCGTCAACGAGGTGTCCGCCTCACCCAAGCCCAATTCGGCGCCAGACGGGATGGAATAGAGGAGATCTCCATCAAGCCATCGAAACAGCCTCATCGCACGGACTGGTTGGTCACCTTTGCCGAGCGAGAGAACTACCCTTTGGATGAGGGTGAGGCCCGTATCTCCGTGAGCCTCGAGGGTGACGAGTTTGCAGACGCCTACCGCTGGGTCCACATCCCCGAGGAATGGCAACGTCAAGAAAGGGAAAAGGCCACACGGTTTCAAATCGTTCTCGCTCTCTGCTCGTTCGTCGTAGCCGGCTGTTTCATGGGCGGAATAGCCGGCGGGATCATTGCTTGGAGTCGAAAGCAGTTCGACCGAGGATTGTTCCTGTCCTCCTTCGGACTCTTGTCTGGAGTCGGCCTTTTCGGCCTTTTTAATTCTTGGCCGGCCGAAGCATTTCGATTCCAGACGTCCCAGCCCCTCGAACGTACGATCCTCACCACGGTCGGTGTGGCCTTGGTCGGTATCCTCATATCCGCTGCAGCTCCCGCCCTCATCATCGGTTTCATTCACGGAACGAAGTCAGTATGCCAATCCGTCGCGCGGCACGAACGCAGTCTATTGGGACTTGCTCTCGGAGCTATCTTCGCGGGAATTACCGCTCTTGTGAGATCCTGGACAGCTCCTTCGCTCCCAAAGTGGCCCGACTACGATCCTAAGGGAGCCTACTTACCTTTGTTTCAAGCGGCCTTTTCCCCTTTGAGTCACTTCGTGCTCGCGGCGGCTCTCCTACTGCTCCTATTCTTCCTAGCTCATCGGTTCTCGAGGGGCTGGACACAACGTAAGGCCCTGACCGTTTTCGGGCTCTTCATCTTCGGATTGGCTCTTGGAGCTTTCGAGTCTCATGGAGATTGGGTGGCGTGGATCGCCGTTGGATCCACGACCGGATTGTTGTTGGTCGGCAGTTACTTGTTCCTGTTTAGGTACGCGCTTTGTCTCGTGCCTCTAGCGGTGGGGATGTTCATGGTCCTGGCCACCTTGGAAGAGGGCCTTCACCGAGCTTATACAGCCGCATTACCCGGAGCTCTACTTGCTGCCATTCTCATCGTGTGGCTTTCCATCCTGTGGAGCGGAAAGCTTCAGGAGCCTCGTGCAGGCCCGCTCAACAACGGACTGTGACGTGGGACGGACGTTTCCTGACCTCCGGTAGCCATTATCACATCAAAACAGACTTCGTCGATGCTCAGGAAGCTTGCATCGTAGCGAATCGAACTGGCGACATTCGGAACTCGAAGCCCGACATGATTCAAAAACGAAAGAGGTAACTGAACTTGACGAAAAGCCCGTCGGCCATGGGATCCATTTTCGATATGTCGTAAGTATCTATGCCTTCCCGGAGAAAACTGTAGCCCACGTATACGATTGTGCCAGGAGAAGGTTCGTAGGAAACAAGAACCTGCCCCTGAAAATCGCCCTCGTCGATAGCTTCCACGCGCGAACCGTCAATGAGCAATGGCTGTCCGGTAGTGGGATCTCGAAGCATGTCACTCTCATTGAGGTTGTATTGGGCAATGACTCGAGCCAACAAAGCCTTGCTGAATTGATACTGGGCTCGAAGGTAACCGATATTGCTCGTCGAAAAGATCGAATCGTCTTTCTGTCTATAGAGTCTGGAATAGGTGTAGGAGAGCTCGAAGGAGAGTGACGTTGTCAGCTTTAGATTCAATCCAGGCTCGATGAGGATATTGAATCCGCGTGAGGCCTCCGTGTAAATCGGGACCTCTCTTATGTACACACGCCCATCGAGGTTCAACGCGTTATTGACACGGACACGGGGAAAGACAGCCCAGGCCAGCATGTTCTCGAGCGGCTCCGGCACCTGGAACGACTCAGCCGTGCCGCCCGGTGCCTCGATTTCATAACCGGAATAGATCTCCGGCCGGAAGCGGAAATATCCGTTCCTGAACACCATTCCCAGGGAACGACCGCCGCGAAACGTGAAGCTTGGTTGAAGCTCGATCTCCGCTTCATAGGGAGTCGCGCCACCCCAAAACTCGTCGTGATCGAAGTAGCTGTCGGCACGCAGCTCGAAGCCGTATCGTTCCAGCAGAGCACCCGGCGAACGTTCGAACGTGTACCGACCCGAGCCAAAGAGTTGGGTGTCTCCGAGACGACGAATATATCCGCTATCGGCCCTAAACTCGGGGTGTATGTCTTCGAACCGGGCTTGCCAACTGAAATTTCGACCTGAACGGTCGAGGGCCGCATACACCAGCGGGCGAACTCGACCGTTTCCGCTATCGGACGTCGAGCTTCCAGCGTACTGAGCCGTCAGAGTGTAACGCTCTTTGAAAAGATACCGCATATCACCACTGATGACACGATTGGTGTAGGCACCACCAAGCTCGCTCCTATCGGTGACGAGCATGCCGAGCGTAGAGCCTGCCTCTCCCATATCCTTTCGAAGTCGAAAGAAATTGAAAATATCTCGATTCTCCGACTCGCCCAGCGTCACTTGTCCCTCGTCGATTGATCCGAGATAGCCCAGGTTGAAATCGCCGACCTTTCCCGTGAGCTTGGCACCGCCGACCGGGTCCAAAACACGACGTGTATAAACGAGGCGCTTGGGCGTTCGAAAAACCTCCGTGCCCTCCAAGAAGAAGGGACGTTTCTCGGGATAGAAGATATCGAAGCGTTCATTGACGGTGATTTGAAAGGCATCCGCCTCGATGTGCGAAAAATCGGGATTATAGGTCGCGTCGAGTATGAGGTTTTGGGTAATGCCGAGTCGACCATTCACGCCGAACTCCGGATCCAAGCTCCCACGATTGAAGACATCGTCTTCCCTCAAGCCAGTCCGTTTACCCGTCACGACCGGGTTGATCTCCTTGAGCCGACGCGGCTTCAGATCTCTCAACCCGACGAATTTACCGCCTTGTGCCAATGTGTTCGCAATGTTTCTGGTCAGGGGGGCCCAAGACTGCTTGAATCCCTTTCTCTTCACCTCCCGGGCAATATTCACTCCCCAGTTTTGGCGGGTCACAGGGTTGAAACGTAAAGATACGTAGGGAATGCGGATCTCGGCCACCCATCCGTCCTCGGTGACCCGCCCGTCCGAGTCCCAGATAAAGTCAGGATTGAAATCGATGGAAACGGACATTCCGCCCCGGTCGATCCCTTCGATCCAAAGGCCATCCGTTTGGATCCCCAATGGATTGACATAGAAGACATAGGCCTGGCGCTGGTCGTCAAAGGTGTCCAGCATGATCCGTATCCAATCATCGACAAAGGCCGAACGATCTCGCTGAACGAGTCGGGCCATGATCAAATCCGGCTCATTGTCATAGGCACGGATACCAAAGTAAATAGCCTCGGAAGAATACAAGACAAGAACCTCGGTTTCTTCGGTAACCGGGGCACCTTCCACCGGCTCGTATTGTGTGAAACCGGTCAGACGCGCCGCCTGACTCCAGACCGCCTCCTCCAACCGGCCGTCGATATCAATGTCCGGCTTTTCGATTCGAGGAATCTCGACGTCGAGCTCACCGTCGCCTCCGCTGTAGACGGGAGGGGTCGGGATTGTAGCGGTGACTAGAGCAGCGGTAAGGAGAGTCCACATGTTGAATTTTCCCTTGATGCGATTCGGTGAGACGAGCCCGGAGGCCTTTGCAGAAAAGAGACCGGATTCATGGACACGAAACTACCGACGACATTCGAGGTCCGTATATGCAAGTGACTTTCAGCCGAACCATTAAAGATACCATGTTTGCAGCGCGCTCTCCACGTCCCATCAGGCAATGAACGGTCAGGCCTCTACATGGTCCTATTGTTGAGGCCTGACCTGGCCTGACCCCACATGTTTCATGTTATCGGAGGGAAGCGAAGTTGCGAGCTTCGCTCGACCACTCCGGGGAGCTCTCGACCGCCCCGAGGACCTCTTCAGGGCGCTCCACGGCTCGC
Organism: uncultured Acidobacteriota bacterium; assembly: GCA_963697355.1. Classification (GTDB taxonomy): domain Bacteria; phylum Acidobacteriota; class Vicinamibacteria; order Marinacidobacterales; family DATDRI01; genus CAVONV01. The sequence goes on along the minus strand of CAVONV010000004.1, from coordinate 163,679 downwards.
CACATTTGGCGATGCCGGTCGTCCATGAACTGCTCTGAAACGCATCGTTCGAACTGTTCCAGAAGGGGGTTGAAGAAACCGCGCATGTTCAGGAGAATAATGGGATTGAGAAAGATGCCAAGACGCTTCAATGTAATCGCCTCCAGAAGCTCCTCTAGCGTCCCCGAACCACCGGGAAGAGCGACACAGGCGTCCACTCCTTCCAACATGAAACGTTTTCTCTCGTGTAGATTGTCGACGACTTTCATCTCTTGAATCCCCGTGTGACCCCACTCCAGTTCGTACATGAACTCGGGAATCACGCCGATGACATGGCCGCCCTCTTCGAGCGCCCCGTTCGCTAGGGCTCCCATCGACCCCGTGCCTCCACCGCCATACACAATGGTCACGGATTGCTTGGCAAGAATACGGCCCAGGCTCCTCGCGGTCTCGAGGTAAACTCGGTCGATCCTCTGACTTGATGCACAGTAGACGCATATCTTCATAGTTTATCTCTTCCGAATAGATGAAGGGTCAGGCCTCAAACGTTGTGGCTTCAAGAGGCGTGACCCTTCACTCAGTTTGAGGCCTGACCCTATCTGTTATCTGATCAAGCGGACCCTTGTCTCTTTACGTCCGCTTCCTGCCGGAAATTCGACAGCCACGGTGCTGACATAGCCCCTGCGGTGCACCAACCGTCCCCCTTCCACCTTGGAAAGCGGTTCACCGCGAAACCTGATCTCGTAGGTCTTACCGGCGATCCCTTCGAGGTCGACCCACCAGATACCGTCCGCGAAGCGAAAATCGAGAACCCGAATCCCGAGACTAGGTTGGCCTGGCTCGAGCTCAACCGTCGGAGGTTCGATGACGAGACCGTTGTTCCAACGCAATCTTGCCTTGGTTTTTTTCCCTTCGACATCGAGTGGTATCTTCACGAGCCGGCCACTTGTTTCAACCCGTGCCTTCGGGGTGCCATCGACACGTCGCGCACCCATGGGCACCGGCAACACGACGTCGATTGTAACCTTGGGTCCGTGCCCTTCGAGCTCGACGACCGTTTCCTCCCAACGCTGCCATATCGTTAGGTCGATGACGGTCTTCCCCACGCGAAGATTCCGAACCCTCACCTTCTCCCATTGAGGCGGAATTTGGGGGGTGATCGTCGCACGTGAGTGGGGAGCATCGGGCTCCCAACCCAGCATTCCCTGCAGAACGGACGTGACGAGCATCGATGTCGCAAAGAACTGTTGTGGGACTGCTGCATCGAGAGGACGGTAATAGCTTCCTGATAGGAGCTCCGGATGGCGCCCGCGGGCCCAATCGAACGTCATCTGTCGAAGCGCATCCAGCAGATGGTATCCCGCCCACGGACGTTGGTAACGATACTGGCCCCACGAAACGAAACCCGTAACGAAAGGCCAGACCGCACCGCTGTTGTAACCCATGGGGTCGTAGAACAGGCTTTCGGTCGAAAGCATGTGCGCTCCCCAATCCGCACTAATACGGTCTCTTGAAAGATGGGTAAGAGTTGCCCCTGCGCGTTGAGAATCGAGTAGGCCGAAGGCAGCAGCGGTGGAGGGCCACACCGTCAGGTTATCGTTGGTGCGACCTGATTGAAGAATGCCGAAGGCATGGTATCCCTCTTTCTCACGCCAGTACTTTTCGTTCAGAGTCTTTCGGGCCTTCGTGTGAAGCCCGCGAACTTCCGTGGAAAGGGCATTGTCGTCGAAGGTTCCTGCCATTTGCCGCATCGCCTCGAGCGCTTCGACCCAGACTCCCGCCAAATAAATGTCCTGGTGGATCCCTTCACCGATCTCTCCCACCTCGATGGCACCGAGGCCTCCCGACGTATTCTCGATGATCCCATCGCCATCGGTCTCTGTGCTGACACACCACTGATAGGCTTTTTTGAGGTTTGGCCAGATTTCCTGCAGATATGCATCGTCGCCACTGGCACGCCAGTACCGCGAAACAGCAACGATCCAATAGGGGGTAGTGTCAGCATGGTAATACGGGTATGGAAAATCGCTGAACCACGGCATCCGCCCGGCAGCCTGCGAGATCTCATGAGCGATCTTGCCATCCTCCCTTTGGTATCGAGCTAGGAACCGAAGACCCTCGGCAACCTGAGACCAGAGGCCTGCACCATCCATTGCGATGGTGTTGATAGCGGCATCACCACCGAAGAACCACCCAAACCCGGCTCGTGCGCTCGCGCCTGAAGGACCCCAACCCGCCACCAAGCCGCATCCCAAATCCGGGTTGCAGCATAAGGCCTCGTCCAAATTGATCTTCGACCAGTCGAAAGCGAGGTCGAGCTCGTCTTCCGGTGTATCGATGGCGGTCGTCTCGTCGAGGAACTTTTGGACGTGAGCGCGCTTCTCTCGATAGGAAACCGCTGCATTGTCGATGAGGCGGCGATAGATATGGAACACCTCTTCCCTTGGTGCCGTCGCAGCCGCGATGCCGATAGGAATGTACTCGCGCTGTGCTCGTTGGCTATCGACGGGGATAACAAATCGATTCGGCGTATCGGGAAGGGCGTGAGCAGGATGCAACGACGCCGAGCCGGCCCAAGGAGATCCAATAACGGCATTTCTCTCCCGAAGGCTTTCTGACAAAACGAAGGCATTTTCATCCTCGTTCCAGAAAGTGTATTGGCCCCCAAACGCTCCGGGCCAGGCATACTGAAACACCGTTTTGAAATTGACCACGATCTCGAGGGCACGGAAGGACTCCACATCCAGCAAAATCAAGATTCCCGCTTCATTCAGCGGAGCCAGAATGTGCTGATGGACCGTGAACGTAGCGTGGGAGTAGGTGATGGTCACAAGCTCGGGGCGAATCGTCACGGTTCGAGCCACGTCGGCCCCCCGCACGGGATCGAGATAGTCGGGAATCCCAAAATCGAGATGAAAATCAGCAGCCAATTTGAAGGGATGAACCCAAACCTCGGCCTCGCCCGTTTCTCTTCCCAACCAGGCCGCTTGGCGGCCGAGGGCACTCAAGAATTGGTGAGGACGAACATCACCTTGGAGCACCATCGAAGAACCGAGAATCGGAAAGCGCGGAACCGAAAGCTCATCCGCTCGAGACGAAGTCGCCCCCGACAGGAGGACGAGTAAAACGAGCGCGAAAAAAAAACTTCCGGTCACAATCGAATGCTCCTTCCAATAGCGATTCTCGGACTGGACGAGTCTTTCGCCGGGAGTGGTCGTGGTTGCCAGTCAACACTCTCAATTAGAGCGTATAGAATATCAAGGCAACAACCACATCCTCACCTCGCGTCATAGCGGGGGCACTTCGTCTGGAACGTATGCTGGCCTCGCGTCGAGAGGAAGGTGTGTTACGCAACATGGGAACACCTTCTTTGCTCAAAATGCCTTTTTTTAGAAACAAATGTACCTCCGACCTACGCTCGAAATTCTGGCCCGGATCGATCACGAGCGACGCCGTGTCCGGATTGTAGGACAAACGCAGATTGGGAAAAGAATCGGTGGAATCGCTCTCACCGGCGTAGCTGAGGCGGACATTTCCTACGAAGCTGGCTTCGTCCATCTCCTCTGAGAACCTCAAAACGATTTGGCCGGCGAGCGGCACGGCTCTTTCGCCCGGCTTGGGATTGGAGGAGATGATTCTAGGTGGTTTACCCGATAGATCGGAGCCCTCGGCGAGATTTTCCTTTTCTTCCGTGCCGGTCTCAGCATCCCTCTCGTCGAGACGCCTTAAAGAGCCGACAAAGATACTGTCGATGTCATTGAGTATCTTTCCTCGATCTCCTGCGGGAGCCATATTGACGAAACGCCCCAGTACCTCTACGGCCACCCCATCAAAGGAAGTCAGCACTTTTACCGATTCGGGACCCACTGTCGCGGCAACAAGGAGCGGGACGGCGACCCGCCCTTCCCGAAGCTCGAAGATTCCCTCCCCACTTTCGACTGTTGCGGGACTCAAAACATTGAGCGTTCCCCGGACGAGAACCAACCGCTCATGATAGTAGCCCGCTCGACCCCAAAGGTCTCGAATGGTCACCTTCACCGGTTTCTCATCGGTCTCGTCAACTTGCGAAACGACGGTCCAGTTTTCTTCGGCGGCGGGCTGCTCCTGCGAAGACGAAACAGACCCAATGGCCAACAAGGACATTCCGAGACAAAGTATTGAGTATCTCATTACAGTGCACATGAACAATGCTGTTGCTTCATGCAGTTGGTTTTCAACCAATCCCCTTAGTCACCGATGCCAAGTTCACTCAGAAGTCGACGATTCTCCCTCCAGCGCTCCCGCACTTTGACATAGAGGCCGAGGTAGACACGCGTGTTCAAGAAGCTCTCCAACTCTTTCCGAGCCTCGGTGCCGATTCTCTTGATCATCCGTCCGCCCTGCCCAAGAAGGATGCCCTTCTGCGAGTCGCGTTCCACGAGTACAGAGGCCTCGACGTGGATCATGCCGTCGCGGTCGTCCCAGGACTCCACACGGACCGCAGTCGAATAGGGCACCTCCTCATGGACGTGAATCAGGATCTTCTCCCGGATCATTTCCGCCGCAAAGAATCTTTCAGGGAGGTCGGTCAGGGCATCCTCCGGAAAGAGCGGGGGCCCTTCGGGAAGGTATGCCTCTAGCACCTCGACCAGACGATCGACATTGTCTCCCTCGAGGGCCGATATAGGAACGATCTCATTGAAACTCCCCCTGGATTGATACTCGTCAATTAGAGGAAGGATGCTCTCCTTTGCCACTTGGTCCACCTTGTTGATGGCCAGCAGCAGCGGAACATCGACTTTCTTCATGAGCTCGAGAACGTGCTGATCTCCCCGTCCAAACGCCTGAGTAATGTCGATCATGAGGAGGACGATATCCACTTGCTGCAAACTGGAGACCGCCGTCTCCACCATGAGGCGATCCATCTCGTGTCTAGGCTTGTGGATTCCGGGCGTATCTATGAAGACGATTTGTGCCTTGCCCGTTGCGGCGATGGCGGTGATTCGATTCCGTGTGGTCTGTGGCTTGTGCGTGACGATCGCGACCTTCTGTCCCACGACCCTATTGATGAGAGTCGATTTGCCGACGTTCGGTCGGCCTACGACACTAACAATTCCAGCTTTCATTTCTTAATATGACGGTAAGAACTCAGAATCCAGAACCCAGAACTCAGAACTCAGAATGGTGGTTGCGGCTGCGCCGCGTCATTTCATCAATGCCTTTGTTCAAACCCTGCTCGAGTACTCGGGTACTCGAGTACTTGAGTACTAGCGACGGGGGTTGTGTATCAGGTTGCGCTCCGGACCAACTGAAATCTCACTTTGTTGATCCGTTGCCCATCGGCGTCCACGACAAAGACCTTCATTCCCGCGAGGTCAATAACCTCCCCGGTTTGCGGAACTCTGCCCAGTGAGTCCAGCAAGAACCCGGAGATAGTCTCGAAGCCTTTGCCATTGACTTCCAGATGAAGTTGTTCCTTCACCCCGTCGATGTCGGCACGGCCGCTAACGAGAAAAACACCCTCGCCCTCGTGGATGACCTCCTCGTCGACCTCGTCGAACTCGTCGTGGATATCGCCGACGATTTCCTCCAAGAGATCCTCAACCGTCACCAGACCGGACGTCCCCCCATACTCGTCAACCACAACAGCCATGGTGGATTGACTGTTTTGGAACTCTTCGAGCATCTCGGAGACTTTCTTCGTCTCCGGAACGAAACGAACCTTCCGAATCAGAGGCTCGATGGGATCGGAGGACGGTGAGTCACGATAACCCAGCAGATCGATGGCAAAAACCAAACCCACAATGTGGTCCAAGTCATCTTCGTACACGGGAAGGCGCGAGTATTTCTCCCGAGCCAGCAATTCCCCGAGCTCTTCCAAGGTCGCATCATGTCTAATGGCCACCATTTCCGGCCGCGGCGTCATGACCTCCCGAACGATGGTATCTCCGAAATCGACGATAGACTGGACCAACTTGCCCTCGTCACCTTCCAGAATGCCTTCTTCCTCACCGGTCTCGATGAAGGCTTGCACTTCCTCTTCACTCGCCTCTTCACTGCCCTCCTCTTCCTTTTCGAGCCAGCGGACGACTCGTGAGAGCGGTCGGGAGATGGGCATTACGACCTGTGCATAGATACGAAACGCGGGAAGCAGTACCAGAACGACGCCTTCCGGGTTTCTCCGCGCAATGATGTTCGGCAGCACTTCTCGAAAGATCAAAATCAGAGGCAGCATCGTCAAGAAAGCGAAAAGCACGGCTCGGGGCAAACCCGATGAGATGTAGTAGTTCGTCACAAGGACAGTTGTAGCGATGAGCGCCCCTTGAATGCCGATGCGAAGCCGGAGAATGAAGTTCATAGGTTCTTCGAGACATTGGCTCAAAAACTCCATCTTCCATCCCTCGCCGCGGTAGGCCCGAATGGAAATCTTGCTGAGCTGCTGGAAGGCGACCTCCATGACGGCCAAGAAAAGAACCAACGCCAAGAGAAGCGTGATGCCGCCAAGCGTGAGGTCGGCGGCGGTCATCACTTCTTCCTCGTCTTCTTGACCGAGGAAACGGTTCGCTTCTTCTGAGGACGAGGATTGGTGATTTCCAGCTTGCGTCTCAACCGATACTCGATGCGTCTCATCTCGCCACTATCGGTCTCGTGATCGTAGCCAAGCAAGTGGAGAAAGCCGTGTAGAGCCAGCACCCGCAACTCCCGGTTGAGATGTGACCCTCGGCGAAGCGCTTGTTTTTGCGCGGTCTCCACCGAGATGACGATATCGCCAAGATAGGGCTCACTCCCAGGGAAATCAGTTGGCTCCGTCGGAAATGACAAGACATCGGTGGCCCGGTCGTAGCCACGAAACAGACGATTGAGGGCTCTCATGCGTTCATCGCCCACTAAGACCAGCGTACTCGCAGCCTCGTCGGCACCCAGTTCTCTCGCCAGTCTTTCCATGAACAAGAGAAGGTTTCCTCGATTGACCTTGTAACGGCGCTGAAGGTTTCTGACGTGAGGGCGTGACGATGGAGACCCGATGTCCGGGTCGTTTGTATCGGTCATCGAGCTAGATTTTCCTTTGTTGTAGGTTCGTGGGTTCTTCCGTGCCATACACTATCTTCGAGCCATCGTTCACTCAGGCTCCAACTCCTCTTCCTTTTTCGTTCTGGTCCTGCAATACTACCGGCTCGACCTTCTTTTCGAAATCGAACCCAGGATAATCGACTCGGTGGTGATGCATCCCCTGCAGCACCCGCAGGAAACTCTGCGAAATCTTCTCCAAGTCTCTGAGTGTGAGATCACACTCGTCGAGCTGGCCGTCCAAGAATATATAATCGATAATCTGCCGGATCACTCCCTTCAGCCTAGCCGGGCTCGGATCTTCCAGTGTGCGTGAGGCCGCCTCGACCCCGTCCGCAATCATGATGATCCCAGCCTCTTTTGTCTGCGGCTTTGGCCCCGGATAACGGTACTCCTCTTCGCTCACCTCCCCGAGTGAGGGATCCTGGCGCTCCTTGGCTTTTTCATAGAAATACGTAATCAACTTGGTGCCATGATGCTGTGGAATGATATCGATAATCTGTTGAGGAAGGTCCATCGCCTTTGCTATCTCGATGCCTTCCTTGACATGGCTGGCGATGATAAGTGAACTCATCCGGGGCGAGAGCTTGTCGTGCTTGTTGGGCCCCTGTTGGTTCTCTACGAAATAGTCTACTTTCTTCAACTTTCCAATGTCATGGTAAAGAGCGGCGGTGCGGCAAAAAGTACCGCCGGCTCCAATGGCTTCCGCCGCGGCTTCAGCCATGGTCCCGACGACCACGCTGTGGTGATAGGTACCTGGCGCTTCTAGCGTCAATTGGCGGAGAACAGGAATGTTGTGATTAGCGAGCTCGAGAAGTTTGATGTCCGTCGTACGTTGAAAAAGTGACTCGAACGCCGGAAGAAGAACCGACAAAACGACCGAGACTCCCGCCCCACCGAGAAAGGCACACAGAAGGTCGAAGCTGAAAGTGATACCCGGTGCGAACCGTTCGGTGAGAAGGTCGATACCGAAAACGACGACAAAGTTGACGCTACCCACATAGAGTCCCGCTTTGATGAGAGCCGTTCGCTGTTTGTATTGGAGATAGCCGAGGATCGCGCCTAGACAGGACAAAAGGCAGAAGACACCAAGATAGAGGTCGCCCGACATGAGAGCGAGGAATACGGAGAAAATCACGGACGCCAACATGGCAGACTGTCGGTTCTCCAGAAGTCTAACCAGGATAGCAACCGCCGCATAGGGAACGACGTAATAATAGGAGCTCTCGTTGTTGAACGGAGGGGTCAGGAGCTGTCCGGCCAGAGCCCCGGCAACGAAGAAAACTAATCGTGCCAGAGCGAGGTGGGAGACGATGATGAGTCCCACCAAGGCAAAGGTCTTTTTCCTCCAGAGTGCTTTGGGTTCCACCGGCTTCATCAACTTCCAAAGGCTCAGCATCAAAAGGGCGGACAAAACAAACGCCCCAGCCATCTTCGCCAGTCGCCATCGACTGCCCTCGGCGGCAGAGAGAATTTCGAGTTGACGGATCACGTTCTCGTTGATCTCGTCGCCGGCTCGAACGATCACTTTTCCCTTTCGGACTTGAAAAAAAACCGGATCGACTTCCTCACGCGCCACCTGTCTCTGTTTCTCGGTTTCAACGAAATTGAACGTCAATGTCGGTGTGATGAAGCGTGAACCTAGAGCCGCAATCTGTCGGCGTGATGCCGGTCGCAGATCGGGAATCCGGGCAATCTGTTCCACGAGAGCTTGTTGTGCCTGCTCCGTTGTAAGGATGTACGAAAAGTCTCTAATGACTCCACGCACCTGGGTTGCATCATCATAACGGGTGATGGGTCTTCCCGAAGATTCGAGACGTTCCTTACTCGCAACGAGGTCACGTCGGAGAATCGCCCCGAGAGCAGCGGCTAGTCCTTCCTCGATCTCCGGTCGGAAACCCTCTTCCACTAGAACTGAGAACTCATCTTCATTGAGCTGGACACCCAGTGCTTCACGAACATCCAAGAAGAGCTGATCACCAGATATGTCATCGAGCGTTCCAAACTCGGCGAGGTATTCGCGACCTACGTTGAAGGCATCAGCGATAGCGTTCACGGACAAGACGCTGGCTTGATTGTTCAGATCGTAAACGTCCAAGACTTCGGCAACGGCCTCTTCTCTACGAGCACGAGTCGTCACTTCGTCCTCATAGCTGAAGTCGTAAGGCGCTCTAATATCCACCGGAGCGATAGAGCCCAACTCATAGCGGACGGGCTCGAAACTCCAACCGGGGATCAGAATGGCAGAGAGAGCAATCGTAAAGGCCACGCCCCAAGCCCAATGGGACCGGAACAGTAGCTCTAAGAGATCGCTTCGATGCATAGACTTACCGCGGAGCGGGCGACCATTTTCCTTTCTGCTACGAGGTGTCGATCCTTCGGATTCCATGACCTACGACGGCTCCTTTGGAACATCCAGCGCCCGATCATTCGATGAGGAGGCGCCATTGCGAACGGCGTTCAACCTGTCACTAGAGTGACGGTCGTAAGCACGTATGATGGACTGCACCAGCCGGTGTCGTATCACGTCGGTCTCATCGAGATAAACATAGGCGATGCCGGGGATATTGGAGATGACATCGATGGACTCCACCAATCCGCTAGTCTTCCCCGACGGAAGATCAATCTGTGTTATATCTCCAGTCACCACGGCCTTCGAGCCAAATCCAATTCGGGTCAGAAACATCTTCATTTGCTCGGACGTCGTGTTCTGTGCCTCATCGAGAATGACAAAAGAATCATTGAGGGTCCGCCCTCTCATGAAGGCAATGGGTGCTATCTCGATCAAGCCTCGCTCGATGAGCCGTACCACCTTCTCCGCGTCCATCAAATCGTAGAGAGCATCATACAGGGGACGTAGGTACGGATTGATCTTCTCTTGGATATCGCCGGGAAGAAATCCGAGTTTCTCGCCGGCCTCCACCGCTGGCCGCGCGAGGATGATTCGGTTGACCTTCTTTTCGTTGAACGCCGCGAGAGCCATGGCAACCGCAAGATAAGTTTTTCCCGTTCCGGCGGGCCCGATCCCTACGACGATGTCATTGGACTCGATGGCTTTGATGTAGTCCAGCTGGTTCAAACTCCGAGGCATGACGGCCTTTTTCTTGGAGGAACGAATCACACTCCCCAAGAAAAAATCCCGCAATGAGACCCGGGGGTCTTGCCTCACCAAACGAAGCGCAACGCGCAAATCACCGGCGGAGACCTTGTAGCCTTCTTCGACTGATCTCGGAGAACTGCTCGAAGATGTTCTCCACCGCAGCCACGCGACTAGGATCGCCCTCCACTAACAGCTCGGGTCCACGGCTGACGATTTTGACGTCCAAGGATTTTTCGATAGTCTTCAAGTTCTCGTCATGTATGCCGAAGAGCGCCAAGGTATCTTGCTCGGGAACCGAGATTTTCTTCATGAGATGTGAGTTGCTACCTCCTCGTTCCGGAAAGTCCCGCTATCAAAGAGGAATCTACCTCATCAGGAGAGACGCATCTTCTCCTAGATCAACCGCGTGGGTACGTCAAGGTTGGGACTCTTGGAAAGAATAAAGATGAAAAGCTCACGAAGAGCAACCTGCTCTAACTCGCTCATTTCTTATGTTGATGCTAGCACAGGGGCAGAAAAGCCGTCAAACCACGACCCGACTGCTGCTCAGCCCTTTCGGGGCGCTAGCCCGAGGCCCAAGTCATCGAGCTGCTCCTGTGCCACTTGGGAAGGCGAGCCTGTCATGAGGTCGAGAGCCGAAGTCGTTTTGGGGAAGGCGATGACATCTCTCAAGCTCTTCCCCCCTGCGGCGAGCATGGCGATCCGGTCGAATCCTAGGGCGATCCCTCCGTGTGGTGGTGTACCATACTGCAGCGCATCGAGAAAGAAGCCGAATTTCTCTCTCGCCTCCTCATCCGTCAACTGAAGAGCTTTGAAGATGCGGGACTGAAGGTCCGAACGGTGAATACGAATGCTCCCGCCACCCACTTCATGACCGTTGGCGACCACGTCGTAGGCCAGCGCGCGAACCGATCCTGGATCCGTTTCGAGCCGTTCGAGGTCGTCGGGATGTGGAGAAGTAAAGGGGTGGTGCATGGCGGTCCAGCGCTTCTCATTCTCGCTGTACTCGAATAGCGGGAAATCAGTAACCCAACAGAAACGCCAGTCCCCTCCCTCGGCCCAACCCTCTCGTCGACCGAGCTCCAAGCGAAGCGCTCCGAGAACGGCGGAGGCTTTCCGGGACTCCGATGCGACCAACAAGAGAAGATCGCCTTTGGCACCACCGGCAACCCCAAAAGCCTCTCGGACCAGAGGTTCCCCGGCGTGTTTCACTAGAGGAGATTTGATTCCCTCGTCGGTCCAACGGGCCCATGCCAGTCCCTTGGCGCCATTCAATTTGGCGAGCTCTTCCAATCCCTCGATGTCTTTTCGCGAGTACTTAGCGCACCCAGTTGCCGCAATAGCCCGGACCGCTCCTCCCCCTCCAATAGCGCTTTCGAATATCCCATATCCAGAGCTCCTGAAGACGTCGGACAGGTCGACAATTTCCACACCAAAGCGTAAATCGGGCTTGTCAGTGCCATAGCGATCCATGGCATCGTCGAACGTGAACCGAGGGAAGGGCGTGTCAATCTCAACGTTTACAGTTCTCAAAATCGAGGCAAAGAGTCCTTCGATGAGCTCGAAGATATCCTCTTGCTCGATGAAAGACATCTCGATATCGACTTGTGTGAACTCGGGTTGACGATCCGCACGCAGATCCTCGTCCCGAAAACAACGCGGAATCTGAAAGTACCGATCGATACCGGAAATCATCAGTAACTGCTTGAACAACTGCGGCGACTGCGGGAGTGCGTAGAAACTACCCTTGTTCACCCGGCTCGGCACGAGGTAGTCTCGAGCGCCCTCGGGTGTGGACTTGGTCAGTATCGGTGTCTCGACTTCATAGAACCTCTCGCCGTCCAAGTAGCTCCGAATCGCGATGGCTAGTCGGCTCCGAATAGCCAGATTGCGTTGTAGGCTACGCCGGCGGAGATCCAGATAACGGTAGCGGAGACGGATCTCTTCACCGACTTTTTCATCCTCGGGTAGAAATGGTGGCACTTTGGCCTCCGAAAGTACCCTGAACTCCTTTACCTCCACCTCGATGATTCCCGTAAGCAAATCGGGATTAGCTGTTTCTCGCTCGACGACTGTCCCGCGCGCGGCCACGACCCATTCCGTCCCGACGCTCTTAGCTCGGTCCACCACGTCGCCGCCGGCATCGGGTCTCACCAAGATTTGAGTCATCCCGTCTCTGTCACGCAAATCGATGAACGTGATCCCGCCCAGGTCCCGAACCCGACTGACCCATCCCATAAGGGTCACTTCTTTCCCAACATCCGAGGCGCCTAGGACGCCGCAAGAGTGTGTCCGCTTCCACAAAGTCATTTCTGTCGATCCCTCTTCCACAATTGCCATCTAATTAATCGTCCGCATTGAGCATCAAAGCCTGCGGTCGTCTTCCGGAAAAACAAAATCAATTGGAGCTTTCCTCGATGCTGCGCAGCCACACCAGACCGCGCGGAAAATCGTAGGTCACGGCTCCCTCGCGCAACAGACTCGCCCCTATCACCCCGACCGGTCGGTGTGCATACGGCCATTTCTTGGGATTTTCGAGAATCGCCGGTACCTCACGGATTTGAAATCCACCGACCTGAAGAGAGGCCAAGTCGACCCGATGGTCACCTTTCTTGGCCAAGCCTTGTTTGGTCGCCCAGTTCTTGTCCAGCATCGTCATCGATGAGCTGGGATCGAGAACGAACCTTTCTGTCAAAGAACCGTTGATGACGACTTCTACCGACAGCGCTCGTTCCTCTATTTGAAACGGGGCACCACCCGGGGGGACGTCGTCTTGCGGTGAACGCTCGATGAGCAGCAGGTCGCGAGGATAGAAAACTGTAAGACGAAATGCTTCGAAGAAGTCCGAACCGATACGTCCATAAATGGGCATTCCCGCTGCTGATCCCAAATCGTCACCCCGAATGACGAGCGTTTTGACACCGCGTTTCTCGAGGCCACCCACCGCCAAAGAATCCAAGTAGGAAACAGCTACGTCTTCCTTGTCCCCGTAGAAATCGATTTCCTGCGTCTCGCCGAGATCTTTGAGCTCCATTCCCGCGCCCACAACAATGAACTCGTCGAGCAAGACGTCCTTCATCGACAGATCCACGGCCATCCGATATTCCTGACCGTGATTGAGTTGAGCGTAGACGATGGGAATGCCCGACTGTGGAATCGACTCGAAGTTGGTCCACTGAGGCTTGGACTCGGTGTTTTGCCCTTCAGAGGAAGCCAGAAAAGTCACGAAAGTACAGATCCCAACTGTGAAGGCCAACATTTTTATTGTCTTCATGTCTAAGGTCCTATTGCTCCTCGCCCGTCGAACCACCGAGCGCCACGTTGCTCAGATTGTCTCCCACGAACCGGCCTCGACGACACTCGAACTGGAACGTGGCGTGGTTGATATGGAATTTCTTCCGAAGAAGCTGCTCTGCGTGCTCAGCCAAATCTTCCGTTTCACTAACTCGAATGTCGTCGACGTCGATGTGTGCTGAAAGAGCATACATGCCCGACGTAATGGTCCAAACATGGAGGTGATGGATATCTTTCACGCCCGGTATCTGGCGGAGCCTCTCGATAACAGATTGCATGTCCACATCCCGCGGCGTCGCCTCGAGTAAAATATCCACTGACTCCCATACTAGCTTGAACGCCCAAAGCAAAATGACGGCGCAGATAACAACCGAGAGGATCGGATCTATGGCGGTCCAGCCGGTGAGCGCGATGACCACGGCCCCGGCGATGACGGCGACAGAAGAAAACGTGTCCGTGAGTAAATGGATGAAGGCCGCCCGGACATTGATGTCGTGCTTGTGACTCCCGTGCAATACACGTGCACATGCAAGGTTGACCACCAAACCGATGACTGCAATCACCAACATCGGGCCGGCAGCAATGGGAACAGGGTCGAGAAGCCTCTCATAGGCTTCGTAAAAGATCACAATGGAGATCAAGAACAGGGTGGCGCCGTTGAACAAAGCCGCTAGAATCTCGATCCGATTCAAACCGTAGGTGCGCCGTTCGGTGGCGGGACGATCGGCCAATAGAGCGGCTGCCAACGACACGCCCAAGGCCAAAAGGTGCGTGAACATATGGCCCGCGTCGGAAAGCAAAGCCAGGGAGTTTGTGAGAACGCCACCGACAACTTCGGCTACGAAGGTCACCGCGGTGAGGACGACGGTGATGTACAAGCGGCGACGGCTCTCGAGCCTTCGGGTTGTGTGGCCGTGTGATTCTCCCATTCCATGTCATCCGCGGGTGACACCAAGACCTGCCACCCATGAAACCATAGCAGAATTGTGCTTAAAGATGAATAATCTGCCGGATGCCACGTATGCAAATCTTAGCCGCCGGTGCGATCTTCACTGTCCTGGCTTTCTTCTATACCTATCCTATGGTTCTCGAGCCCTCACAGGCTAACCGCTTCGACAGTCCGGACGCGATGCTCACCGCGTGGATCCTCTCCTGGGATTTGCACCAACTCGGGCGCGATCCTTTCCACCTGTTCGACGCCAATATCTTCTATCCTGATAAGGGTACCTTAGCCTATTCAGAGAACCTTCTGACGGCGGCAGCGATGGTCGTGCCGGTTCGCCTGTTTACAGACGACCCGGTCCTGCTATTGAACGCCGCGCTATTTGGTGCGTTGCTGACGAGTGCACTAGCAGCCTTCATCCTGGCCCGACAGGTCACAGGCTCCTTCCTTTCAGGTTTGCTGGCAGGGATCCTCTTCGCATTTGCCCCTTACCGTTGGGCCCATGTTCCCCATCTCCAACTGCAGCTAGCGTTTGCTCTGCCTCTATCGTTTTATTTCGTCCGGCGCCTGGGAGACGAGGCACGCACGCCGGCGGCTATCGGTCTCGCTCTCACGATTGCCGCAGCTTTTGGTTCGAGCGGATATTACGCCGTCTTTCTGTTGACGGCGCTCCCCGTGGTGGTCGCTGCGGAGTGTTTGCGCTCGGCTATGCGGCCCCGAATGCTCAAACAACTCACCCTTGCCGGCGTCTCAACGATTGTACTCGTAGCGCCTCTCGTGCTTCCCTACGCCACAAAACTTCGACAAGGATCGATTCGGACCTTTCAGGTGACTACCGAGTATTCAGCCGGACTGCGGGAGTATGCATCGAGTTTCTCAAAATTACACTTCTTCCTCCCCAAGGCCGAAGAGCCGCTCTTCCCGGGAGCCGTGGCGGTGGGTTTGGCGATAGTGGCTCTCATTTCTTCCTTGCGCCGACGACAGCCGCATCCGTCGTCATCAGTGAACGTCTTTGCTTTGGTAAGAGATGAATGGACTTTCGCCGCCATCGGCCTCTTGGGTGTTGTCGTGTCGCTCGGCCCATCCGGCGGTCTCTTCAGCCTGTTGTTTCGATTCCTCCCTCCCTATCAGGGCCTACGTGTCCCATCCCGAGCCGCAATTTTGTTTTTGCTCGCAATGGCTCTACTCGCTGCGTTTGGATTGTCGAAAGTGAAGAGAAGGGGGATTCGCGTCCTTCTGATCTTCGTCGCAGCCTTGGAGTGCTACGCGGGACCTCTTCCGTGGTCCTTCGAGCTACCTCCCCCGCCTCCTATCTACCAGCACATCGCTGCCTTGCCAGAGCCGGGGGCCCTGGTTGAGCTTCCGCTACCGCACCCTGACCGTTTTCAAGACAACGTTCGGTATGTGTATCGGTCGACAACACATTGGCGACCGTTGGTGAACGGATACAGTGGATTCGTACCAGCAAGCTACCGGCGGGCGTTTCACCTGCTCATGCGCGAAGAGCTCGATTCAGGACTCAGACAATTATCGGAAGAGGGAGTTCGTTTCGTACTCGTCCACGCCCAACGCATCGGACCCAGAATGCGCCGCCAGATCACCGCGGCCGAAATATCCGGGCTGCTTTTTCTTCGCAACGAGGAAGGCGAGGACCGTCTCTACGAAATCAGGACGAATGAATAGATGTTCCTATTCTCGAGTGTTTGGTTTCTATTAAGGAAGGAGGTTGCTATCTAGCAACCGGCAGGACTAATAGATCTTCTTGGGTTCTCGAGTACTTGAATTCTTGAGTTCTTTCTTCAGTGCGAGATCTGCGATTCCGGCACCATGATATAGCCGAAGTCTTGGAGCGCTTCCGGCGTAGGAGTATCCCAGACGTCATCTCCTAAGTTAACGGGTTGTTGAACGACGGCAAATGGATCCCGCCACAGCCACTGTGTTACGAGATATTGCCAGTAGGCGCCTCTTCGTTCGTCCTCTTCCACGTTCAGCCAATCGCTAGAGGGTATTGTGCGAGCCATGAGCTGCCTCACTTTCTACACACTCATACTGCAAGCACTATGCCATCTATCCTCGCAGCCTACGATCCACGTAACACACTGAATTTAAGTCGTTTAATCCCAAGGACGGGATCGAGTCATGAGCGGTCGGCGGCGAGCGATGTGTCATCTTTTGACACCGTACTGTCTAAGTTGCCATTGATGAGGGCGTAATTACTAGAATTCAAAGACCCTGATGTAATAAGACGAAAGAGGGGAAAAACCTACAGACACATTCGCGTCGGGGTGAAAAACCCACACGAAGGCGAGTCTCTAAAGCTTAGACGTAGAAGCCACGTTCGGAGCTTGCCCGTTTGCACAAAGCCGACGGGGGCTCGAAGCGCTTCCCCAGCTTGTCCTGCCAGTACTTCAGTCCATCGACGATAGCGGATAGACCGGTTGCATCCGAGTATCGGAGCAAACCACCTCGAAAGGGAGGGAAACCCGTTCCCATCACCATGGCGAGATCCAGTTCGCCGGGACCGCGAACGACCCTCTCGTCCAAGCAGCGTGCTGCTTCTGCCACCATGGGATAGACACACCGCTCGACCGCTTCCGCCTCGTTGACCGAGCGGCGACGGTCGACCCCGAGGATAGAAAGCACTTCGAAATCAGGCTGTGCTTTGTTGCCTTGGTGACGGTACAACCCAAGAGCCGACTTTTTTCCCAGACGTTTTGCGTCAACCAGCTTGTCAATGACACCTGCCGATGGAGCACCATAAGCTTCCGTGAGGACTTTGCTGGCTTTTTGCGCCACATCGATGCCGACCTCATCCAACAATCGAAGGGGTCCCATTGGCATTCCAAAATCAAGGAGTGCTTTGTCGATGCCCTCCAGGTCTCCCGTTTCGAGAAGGAGATAGCTTGCTTCATTCAAATACGGCCCGAGAATACGATTGACCAGGAATCCCGGACAATCATTGACCACCACGGGTGTCTTCCCTATTCGCTTGGCGAAGCTCACAAGCGCAGCCACCGTTTCGTCTGATGTTTCCTTACCTCGGATGACTTCTATGAGCGGCATGCGCTCAACGGGGTTGAAGAAATGAAAACCCGCCATACGTTCTGGATGTTCGAGAACGCTTTGAAGCTCAGTGATGGGTAGCGTGGATGTGTTAGAGCCAATCAGACAATCTCCCGCCACTTCCGATTCCAACTCACGAAGAACTCTTTTCTTGACTTCCAGGTCTTCGACAATGGCCTCGATGACAACATCGGCTCGCTTGAATCCACTCCAATCGAGCGTAGGACTGACCAGGGTCATTTTCTTGTCCCGCGTCCAAGCCGTCATGCGCCTTCGCTTCCGTCTCTTGTCCAGAAGACGGTAGGCCTCTTTCATCCCTGCACCAAGAGCTTCCGGATTGAGGTCCTTCAGCCGAACGGGAACATCTCGATAGGAAAATAGCCACGCAATGCCGCCCCCCATGGTACCGGCCCCCAGTAGCCCAGCTTGGTCGATGTGCTTGAGGCGATCAATCTCTTTCTCAACCCCGGAATCTTTCTTGGCTTTTTCTGAAAGGAAAAAAAGGTGAATCAGACTCTTCGAGATAGGGCTGACGATGAGGTCGCCTGCTTCTTCGGCTTCGAGCTCCAGTGCTTTTCGGAGCGGCATCTTCCAAGCACGTCGGACGACGTCCAGTGCTTTGAGAGGGGCAGGATAGTGCCCATGGCTCCTTGCCATCACCGTCTTTCGCGCTTGGCGAAAGACGACTTTTCGGCCCAAGAAATTCCCTTCGAGGAGCCACCCGAGAAATCCCGGAGATCTTCGACGCTTCTGCTTTTTCCAGTCTTTCTTGCGAAGCTCTCGGACATGCTCGACGGCTCTCGCATCCACTTGTTGATGAGGGACCGCCGTGTCAATGAGCCCCATTTTCTGCGCTTTCCGGGCATCAACAGCACGTCCAGTCAATATGAGCTCCAGGCTCTTCTGAAGGCCCACGACGCGAGGGAGACGCGTCGTACCTCCCCATGCGGGATAAAGCCCCAAATTGACCTCTGGCAAACCCATCTGAAAACGGGGATGGTCTGTACCAATGCGTCCGTGACAGGCAAGCGCTAGCTCGGTCCCACCGCCCAGGCACACGCCATTGATTGCGGCCACGACTGGAAACGGCAATTCCTGTATCTTCCCGAAGACATCCTGTCCCATCCGCGCCGCCCGAATCGCCGTATCGCGGTCTCTAACCCCTTCAATTTCATTGACATCCGCCCCGGCAAAGAACACTCCCTCCTTCTGAGAGGCAATAATCGCACCTTCGAGGTCTATCCGCGCGGCAAGCTCGTCCAAAACCCGGGCGAAGGCCTCCATCACGTCTGCGGAGAGCTTATTGACCTTCTCTCCGGCCAAATCGAAGATGACCCAGGCGATATTCTCTTCGACAGACACCTGTATCGGAGGTTTGTTTGCTTGAGATGTGAGGGAGCTCATTCCCTTAAGCGGCCGGCCCTTGATAACTATGGAGGAGTATACCAGAGCTTTCGAGGTCCCGAAGGGAAAAGAAATCCAATATTCCTTGCGTGAATACCGTCTCGGGAGGACAATCATCTAGGAGGCTACACAAGAAAAATGTCAGCAGAAGAGAAAATCAGCGACACCGGCATGATTAGCGCCGTTACCGGCGCCCCAGTGCAAGGCCTCCTCTACGATCCGAAGCGCAAGAGAAACTCTTGGATCTCCGCCATTACGTTCTATATCTTTCTTGCAATGTTTATTTGGCTGGGGTCCTTGGTTGCACCCAATGTCATCACACCCACCGAAGTCCAACTTCCAAATCTCGTTTTTCTGGCCGAACCGGGTCCGGGCGGTGGAGGTGGCGGCGGTGGTGAAAACAGCCCTGAACCGCCCTCCGTTCAGAAAGTCGCGGGCCAAGATCAAGCTCGACTCGCCTTGAAGGTCGAAGAGCCGGAAGAAGAACTGGTATTCGAGGACGAAGAGCCGGTCGAGCCGGAAGAGGTGGAAGAAGAACCGGAGCCGGACGAGGATGACGAGATCAACGAAATCACAGCCCCGGTTTTGGCTCAGGCTCCTGACGACCTCGATCAAAAAGGCATCTTGGAAGGCCCAGAGCAGCTTCTACCGTCAGCTGGATCGGGTAATGGCGGCGGCTCCGGCACCGGCATGGGTACCGGCATTGGAGAAGGTCAGGGTCCCGGTATTGGACCTGGCTATGGAGGCGGTTTCGGCGGTGGAGCATACCGCATCGGCAGCGGTGTCGAGCCACCTACGCTGCGGCGTCAGGTGCGTCCCGAGTACACCGATCATGCTCTTTCTCGGAAGATACAGGGCACCGTACTGCTCGAGATCATCATTTTGAGGGACGGAACCGTGGGTCCGGTAAGAGTCGTTCAGAGTCTCGATCCAGGACTCGATCAAAAAGCTATCGAAGCCGTCCGGCAATTTCTCTTCGTTCCCGGCAAGATGAAAGGCGAACCGGTCGACGTGCTTGCGGAGATCGCCGTAGATTTCTCCCTGCTTTAGGCAGAGCGTTGGCATGTGGCCAGACGCCAGATCCCGGTCAGATCCGACCTTCAACTCCGGTCTGCGTTTGACTGCAGACTGGCCGCCGCCGTTGGGACTTGTTTCACGAGCCAAGGGCTATGGCGAGCCCTCGCCGAAGCTCACCTTTGATCGCCTCAGCGAAGGCAGGTTCGACTGCTCGCTAAGTACAACGAGACTCACTTGTTCTCATTCTGATACTGACCCGTGTAGGTCTTTTCCGCAGGTGCATCCAACCCAAAGAAAACGAGCTGCATGATCCGCGCATTCTTTTGGAGTCGGAGGCCAGCCGGATTGTGGACCACGAGCAGCGAGCCGCTGCGACCCGAATAGCCGGAGTCCCATAGCGCCGTCTTGATGCTGGCACCGCTGCGGAGGACGCTCGACCGAGTACGGCCGATGGCAAAAGCATCGGCTGGAATGTTGACCACTTCGTTATAGACAATCCAGTAGAGTCCCGGATCGAGGACCCACCATCCGTTCTCATCGAGCGGGATGTTGTCGGTCCCAGGAGTTTTTCGCTGGCTGTTGTCAAAGTCAATCGCTCCAGCCTCACTCTTGAAGCGTGCGACCTCTCTCAAGGTGAAATCGACTCCGTCCATCTGAACTTGGATACCGACATCGACCAAGCCCTCGATGAGAGCCGGTGACGCCTCCAACCGCTGACGAAGCTCCTTGCCTTCGATGAGTTTCACGATTCCTAATCAGACCATTTCAAGAGCGTTGAAGAAATAGGGGATTTCTGTCGTCGCGGACTCGGGCGAGTCGGAGCCGTGGATGACGTTGCGCTCGATGTTGGAGGCAAACATCTTCCGAATGGTCCCTTCATCGGCCTTGGCCGGATCCGTGGCTCCCATGACTTCTCTCAAATGCGCGATCGCGTTTTCTCGTTCGAGCACCATGGGCACGCAGGGTCCTTCGGACATGAAGTCCGTCAAACTGCCGAAAAACGGCCTCTCTCGATGAACGGCGTAGAAACCCTCGGCTTGTGCCTTGCTCATGTGAAGCACTTTGAGGGCTACGATGCGAAAACCTTCGGTCTCCAGATGAGACAGCACCTTGCCCATGGCCTTCTGGGCCACGCCGTCGGGTTTTATGATTGACAAAGTTCTTTCGGTCACGATGGTTCCTTTAATTAGTGGGACGCTCGCCTCCTCGGCTCGCGCCCGCCCTCGCTCTTCGCTCGGGCTTGTTTCGGCCAGATTCCCTCGCGCCTTCGGCGCGATTCCTCCTGGCCGGCGGCCCTGAGGGGCCGCGCTCTCGCACTTCGTGCTCGTGCTCAATTAGTGGGACGCTCGCCTCCCCGCCTTCGCTAACGTTCGACTCTATTCAAGCTTCGGCGGGTCCGCCGTAGCTTTGAGCGTAGGCGGACTCGGCTCGCGCCCGCCCTCGCTCTTCGCTCGGGCTTGTTTCGGCCAGATTCCCTCGCGCCTTCGGCGCGATTCCTCCTGGCCGGCGGCCCTGAAGGGCCGCGCTCTCGCACTTCGTGCTCGTGCTCAATTAGTGGGACGCTCGCCTCCCCGCCTTCGCTAACGTTCGACTCTATTCAAGCTTCGGCGGGTCCGCCGTAGCTTTAAGCGTAGGCGGACTCGCCTCGCGCCCAACAACCGGCAACCAGTTGAAGACGACTCTTTACTGGTTACTGGTCACTGATTACTGCTTCTCGATACGTGCTACTTCTTCAATACCTCTTCGATAGCATCCCCGATGCCGGCGGGGCTCTTTATGACCTCGACGCCGGCGGCCTTGAGGGCCGCCATCTTGTCGGCGGCTGTTCCCTTGCCACCCGTAATGATGGCACCAGCATGCCCCATGCGACGTCCAGGAGGCGCCGTTTGTCCACAGATGAAAGACACGACGGGCTTGGTCACGTTCTCTTTGATGTAATCGGCGGCGCGTTCTTCAGCATCACCACCGATTTCGCCAATCATCACGATGGCATCCGTTTCCGGATCCTCTTGGAAGAGCTTCATCGTATCGATGAAGTTGGTGCCGTTGACAGGGTCGCCGCCTATACCGATGCAGGTGGACTGACCGATACCCCGTTGGGTGAGTTGATGAACGGCTTCGTAGGTCAAGGTCCCACTTCTAGAAACCACACCAATCCGCCCTTCCTTGTGGATATGTCCGGGCATAATACCGATCTTGGCCTTGCCGGGTGAAATGATCCCGGGACAGTTGGGGCCGATGAGACGAACATCGGTTCCGCCCAGAACACGCATGACCTCGACCATGTCCATGGTCGGGACCCCTTCCGTAATGCAAATGATGAGGGGGACGCCACCTTCAAAGGACTCCAGGATAGCGTCGGCGGCGAACGGCGGCGGCACGAAGATGACCGATGCATTGGCTCCGGTTTCTTTCACTGCATCGGCGACCGTGTTGAACACGGGAACACCTTCTACTTTGCTTCCACCCTTGCCGGGAGTGACACCGGCCACCACCTTGGTTCCATAGTCGAGGGCTCCACGAGTGTGGAACTGGCCTTCTTTACCGGTGATGCCCTGTACCAGAAGCTTCGTTTGCTTGTCGACCAGTACGCTCATGCTGCACCTCCAGCCATGGACACCACTTTCTCGGCGGCTTCCTTCATGCTATCCGCCGTGGCGAAATTGAGACCCGATTCGGCCAGCATTTTCTTACCGATCTCCACGTTGGTCCCTTCCATCCGGATGACGATGGGGATCTCGACTCCTAGCTCTTTCACCGCATTGATGACACCTTCTGCCAAGCGGTCGCACCGGAGAATTCCCCCGAAGATATTGATGAGCACGGCCTTGACTTGCTCATCGGTCGTCAAAATCCGGAAGGCGTTCTTGACCTGCTCCGCAGAGGCACCTCCCCCAACGTCAAGGAAGTTCGCCGGCTCACCACCCGAAAGCTTGATGATGTCCATTGTAGCCATAGCCAATCCGGCGCCGTTCACCATGCACCCGACATTACCGTCGAGCTTGATGTAGTTGAGGTCATACTTCGAAGCCTCGACCTCCAGGGCTGCTTCCTCGGTGAAATCCCGAAGCTCTTGGAGATCCTTGTGGCGAAACATCGCGTTGTCATCCAGGTTGAGCTTGGCATCCAAGGCAACGACTTCACCCTCCTCGGTAATCAACAGGGGATTGATCTCCACCAAAGACGCATCCAGACCGTGAAACGCGCGGTAGAGAGCCAACAGGAAGTTCACAGCCTTCTTGAAGACGTCTCCCTCGAGACCGAGTCCAAAGGCGATTCGCCGAGCCTGGTGCGGCACCAAACCGAGGGCGGGGTCGACTTCGGCCCGAATGATTTTCTCGGGCGTTTCCGCCGCCACTTTTTCGATCTCCATACCGCCCGCGGCGCTGGCGATACAGACAGGCCGGCCGACGGATCGATCCACCAAGAAGCTCAGATAAAGCTCCTGTTTGATGTTGAGACCCTCCTCGATGAGGAGCTTGCGTACTTCTTTGCCCTCGGCACCGGTTTGGGGAGTGACGAGCTTCTTGCCTAAAATGTCGCCCGCATGGGTTTTGACTTCATCCATGGTCTTGGCGAGTTTGACTCCGCCGGCTTTTCCTCGCCCACCGGCGTGGATTTGGGCTTTCACGACCACGGGCAGGCCTAGCTCCTCGGCCGCTTCCGCTGCTTCTTCGACGGTATCGACTTTCACACCTCGCGGTATTCTTACGCCGAAGCCCGCCAGAAGCTTCTTAGATTGATATTCATGTAAGTTCATTCTGTTTTCCTATTAGCAGTTCATCAGCACCACGTAAAGAAGAGTGCGCTGATGCTGCGATCTTCCGCGCAGCACCAGCGCACGCCGGAAACTACTGGACTAGACTCCGATGACCCCGACGAGCTCCTTTACCGCATCGGCCGACTTCTGAAGGGCGGCACGCTCATCATTCGTTAGACTGATTTCGATGATTTGCTCTATGCCCTTGGATCCGAGCTTCACCGGCACGCCAATATAGAGCCCGTTGATCCCGTACTCACCCTCGAGATAAGCGGCACAAGGTAGGATTTTCTTCTTGTCCTTGAGAATCGCCTCTACCATTTCCACGGAGGCTTCCGCGGGCGCGTAGTATGCCGAGCCCGTCTTCAGCAGCTTTACGATTTCTCCGCCACCCTTCCGGGTACGGTCGAAAATGGCCTCGAGCTTGTCCGCGGCAATGAGATCGGTGACCGGAATACCGGCGACGGTGGAGTAGCGGCCGAGCGGCACCATCGTGTCGCCGTGGCCCCCGAGCACGAAGCAATTGATGTTCTCGACGGAGACATCGAGCTCCATCGCGATGAAAGCGCGCATCCGTGCGGAGTCGAGAATGCCTGCCATGCCGATCACGCGCTCCTTCGGGAAACCACTGACCTTGTATGCGGTTTGCACCATGGCATCCAATGGATTGGATACGATGATCAAAATGGCGTTCGGGGACTGCGCGACAATCTTCTCTGTAACGTCCTTGACGATCCCGTAGTTCTTGTTCAAGAGGTCGTCTCGGCTCATACCAGGCTTACGTGGAAGTCCCGCTGTAATAATCACGATATCCGAGTTGGCGGTGTCCTTGTAGTCATTCGTCCCTTTGACGAACGTATCCGAACCCAGGATCGGACATGCCTCTAGCATGTCGAGCGACTTGCCTTGCGGCATGTCCTCGACGATGTCGATCAAGACAACGTCACCCAGTTCTTTGTTGGCAACCGCGTATGCCGCCGACTCTCCGACGTGCCCTGCCCCCACAACAGTAATTTTCTTTCTCATGATCTTCGCTCCTGTTCGTTGTTACATGTTTTCAATAATGGCGGGAACAGCAAGCTTCCCGTCTTTGATCTCGATGCGACCGCCTTCGGGCGGCTGGGTTGTACTCATGGCCATTTAGTCTCCTTCTCTGGTGGTGGTTATCTTGGCGTTCAAATAGAAAACCGCCGAAATGACTCGGCAGAAGGCTGGCCTGGTTCAAGAACCTGTTAGTGAAACACAATTAGGGAGGCGTTTCAAACTTCAGGAGGCGAGATTTCTAAGTAAGTCCAGAGGTCCTGTCCTACGCGAGACTCGAAAACCGCCGTCATCGACTGAATTCCGCCAACTCCTTCATCTATAAGGATTCGCTCCACCCGATGCATGGGAAAAAACACCGTCGATAAGCCCATCGAAGTCTCTCCGCGAGGTATCTCGCGGCTCCAATCGTCGAATGAGCTCAGAGCGATACCTCGCAGCGTCACACCGTTCATGTCGAGAGAAAGGAGAACCCCCCAAAGCTTCTCCTTTGGACTATGTAAACTGACGACGACAACTGAGTGTTTTTGCATCCCCGACTTGCTACGATTGGAGCTTTCCTTTGAGATGGCGCTCAACCCCCGCCGGCACCAGTCCGTTCACAGACCCTCCGAGCACGGCCACTTCCTTGATGAGGCGCGAGCTCACATATGAGTACTCCTCTGCCGGCATCATGAATACCGTCTCAATCGCAGGAGCAAGGCGTCGATTCATGAGGGCCATCTGGAACTCATACTCGAAATCCGAGATGGCTCGGACGCCTCGCACGATTGAGGTCGCCCCCTTCGATTGGGCGTAGTCGACCAGCAGTCCGGTGAAGGCATCAGCTTTGACGCTGGGTCGATCCGAAAAGGTTTCACGGATCATATCGAGTCTTTCCTCGACCGAGAAAAGCGCTTTCTTATCGATGTTCTCGAGGACCGCGACGATCACTTCGTCGAATATCGTACTGCCCCGGACAATGATGTCGACGTGGCCACAAGTAAGCGGATCGAAAGACCCAGGATAGATGGCAATTCTATTCTTGTTCATGGGAATCAGGCGCAGTCTAGTCTCCCAGACGATAAAACGTCAAGCAACTCTCGCCTGCTCGGACCAGGCGATCTCGGCAAAGTCTCCCGTAAGCTTCCTCGAGCTCGCACTTGTGATGGTGCTCGATGATGACAAGCCCTTCCGGCGCGACGATCGAGGTTTCGTCGATACGCCTCATAACGGTTTCATAGACTCCAGAATCATAGGGAGGATCGAGCAAAACGACATGGACCCATTCGTGGCGCTTCGAGAGATGGTGAAGCGCCTTTGTCGCCTCACCCTGAAAGACGTCCGCCTGATCGGCGACGCCGAGCTTCTCGAGGTTGCTCTCGATAGCAGTTACAGCAGCTTTTCGACGTTCCACGAAGACGACATACGAAGCCCCGCGAGAGATCGCCTCCAAGCCAAGAGCACCTGCTCCCGCGAAGAGGTCCAGTACAACAGCCCCTGGCAGGTCGGCGGCAATGATATCGAAAAGCGCCTTTTTGAGTCGTCCGCTGGTGGGACGAGTCTTTAGGCCCTTGGGCACGTGGAGGCTGCGCCCCCGAAAACGGCCGCTTCCTATCTTCATCACAATGGGAATTCAAGAAATCAAGAAATCAAGTACTCGAGAATCCAGAAAAACGAAACCACCGGAAGTTAACGCCAAGGCGCGGGGACGCGGAGACGCCAATTCTTAATGACGGCCTTCCGAGGCCGCACCTCTTTTTCATTCTTGGGTACTTGGGTACTTGAGTACTCGTCAACCTCCCGTCGTCAAGCCGAATTGCGCGCCCCACAGGCGAACCACTTTGCGGATCAGCTGTTTTCCCTCCGGTGTCTTGGAGTCCGAGGACGCCAGATAGTTCCACGCTTCGCTCTTGGCAAGATCCCTTATTTCCTGATCTCGAACCATATCCGCCACTCGAAACATGGGAACTCCGGACTGCCGCGTCCCGAAGTAGTCACCCGGTCCCCGAATGGCCAAATCGCGCTCGGCTATTTGGAAGCCGTCGTTGGTCTCTGCCATCGCTTGAAGGCGCCGTTCCGCCTCTTGAGTCAACGGCGGATGGTACAACAGTACGGCCGCCGACGTTGCCGGCCCCCTGCCGACGCGTCCGCGGAGTTGATGGAGCTGCGATAGCCCGAAGCGCTCTGCGTGCTCGATGACCATCATGGTAGCATTGGGAACGTCTACACCCACCTCAACGACGGTCGTCGCCACAAGGATATCAACCTCCCCTCCCGCGAACGCCGTCATGACGGACTCCCTTTCCTGGCGGTTCATGCGTCCATGTACCAACGCGACCCGGCGGTGAGAGAAGGGTCCTTTCCGCAACCTGTCGTGACGCTCCACCGCAGCATTCAGGTCCATCTTTTCTGATTCTTCAATGAGAGGGCAGACATAATAGACTTGATGGCCCTTTCGGCAATGCTCCTCCATTTCCCGATAGACGTCTTCGATCGCTGCCAGTTTCTTCACAATCGTCTGTATAGGTTGTCGCCCGGGCGGCAGCTCGTCCAGGGCCGCGTTGTCAAGATCCCCGTAGAGGGTCATGCTCAGAGAACGAGGAATGGGTGTCGCCGTCATGACGAGCAGGTCAGGGTGGAATCCCTTTTTCCTGAGCTCGCGGCGTTGCAATACGCCGAAGCGATGTTGTTCGTCAATAACGACAAGCCCAAGGTCCTTGAATTCTACTTGCTCTTGGATCAGAGCGTGGGTCCCCACCACAAGGTCAACTTCGCCACGGGCGACCGCGCTGATGATGGCTTCTCTTTCCGGCCGTTTGAGCCCTGACGTCAGAAGAGCCACCTTGTACCCCGCGGGAGACAGCACCTTTTGGATATTGGAAAAATGCTGCTCAGCCAGAAGCTCCGTCGGCACCATGAACGCAACTTGTGCTCGGCTCTCCATAACGATGACCGCAGCCAGCACCGCAACGATAGTCTTACCGGAACCCACGTCGCCCTGGACGAGTCGTCGCATAGGCTTCTGGGAGGAAAGGTCATCAGCAATTTCCTTGAGCACCCTTCGCTGTGCATCAGTCAACCGAAAGGGCAAAATCTTTCGCACGATCTTGCGTATGTCATCGTCTACGGGGAATGTCCTCGGTTTGACGAGATCGTCGTTGGCTCTTCGCCGAAGTCCCAGCGCAACAAAGAACAGGAAGAACTCCTCGAAGATCAGCCTCATTTGTGCCGGTGACCGGAACCGATTATAGGACTCGAGCGACTCGTCCTCTCCAGGTCGATGGACGCGAGTCAACGCCTCCTCCCGGGTCGGGAACCTATGCCGAGCCCGCATGGCGTCCGGCAATAGCTCGGGAACATTGGGAGGCATGGCGTCCACCAGAAAGCCAATGATTCGACGGAGCATACGTGGGCTCAGTGGCCCGACGCGCTCATACACCGGTACGAATCCGCCCTGTGGAACCACCTCGGTCTCCGTCTCTTCGATGATCTCGTATTGGGGGGTCTTGATCTCCAACACTTCCCCATACTTGGACCGCTCGACCTTCCCAAAAAGGTTGACGCGACGGCCGACCTCGAAGGTGTCCTTCAGGAACTCTTGATTGAAAAAGACGGCCCGGAGCTTACCCGTATCATCTTCAGCGAGGACCTCGAGCACCTTGAAATTACGGCGGCGGGTCCGCTTCAAGTTCGTCGTGACGACTCTTACGGTGACTGTCGCTTCCTCTCCAGGCTGTAGCTCTTGGATGGTCTTCTTGCGGCTCCAATCTTCGTAGCGGAACGGAAGGTACAGCAGCAGGTCTAAAACGGTCGTGATGCCCACGGAGGCAAGAGCTTCCGCTTTCTTGGGGCCCACTCCCTTCACATATTGAATTCTCGTTTTGAGCTCGAGCATCTTCAGGCCAAAAAGGCTCGGCGGTCACCCATGATGAGTAATGATGAAAAGGATCATTTCTCGGACGCCACCGTGTTTGGGTGACACAATGTGACCGTCCAAGTCAGTTCAGCTTTATCAGAACAAACCTTCGTATCAGTCGCGGTGTGAGGAACTCGGCGACCTTCCGGCGCCGCCTTGTTTGACCAGCATCATTTCGTTCTTCACTGTTAAACTCTCGACCCCATACGGTAGTTTGAACGGCTCTTCCAGACGAATCCCGTCCGGGCGGGAGGCACTTTTCGTGTAGGTTGTGACCAGTTCCTGAACGAAGGAGCTCGGAAGAGGGATGCCGCCGAGAGACACACTTTCGAGCAATATCTTCCCGATGCCGCCTCCGGTTTGAAGCCGGGCGCTCAACTCCACGGGCACGCGTCCCGACAAGTACTGAGTGAGCGTAGACTGCGGCATCCGTTCTCGAAGCAGGTCGAGATCGAGAAGAGCCCCCGCTATGACCGGTCCCTCTCGAAATCGGACCCAAGGCTCGATAACTCCGTCTGGAAGCTCGTCGACCAACCGTAAGAGAAGATAGGCGTTGGCTTCCTCTTCTCTCACTTCAAACTCCATCGGGGCGGCATTACCCTCGTCGTAGCGAGAGCGAAGCAGTTGGATCGTCTCATTCATGGCATCGGCCTTGGATGCGTCCGGTTCCTGCAAGGGAAGTGCGGTATTGGTCTGGAGTCCGAGCGCGACAACGATAAGAAGCAGAACAGTCTTCGATAAGCATTTCATATGACATATACTAACCAACCGCTCGAATGAGCGGCAAATGAGGCCGGACAATGAACCGCTACATCTCCTTCAACTTGTCCAGCAAACGTTGAGCCTCTTCGCTGTGGGGCTCCAACGCAAGCGCCTTTTCTGTGTGAACACGGGCCTGAACAGGATCTTCCATTTCCACATACAACTCGGCCAGGCGGAGATGAGTGTCCGAAGTTTCTTCATCCCAAAGAGCAACCTTGTACTCACCGAGGGCTTTTTCGAGATCGCCTGCTTTACGGTAGACGTCAGCCAACTCCAACCGGGCGTCCACCCAGTGAGGCTGCAAATACAATCCGCGTTGAAGCTCTTTGATGGCTTCATCGAACCGTTCCGAAGCACGGTGAGCCCGGGAACGCTCCAATAGTTCTTGGAGTGGTTCATTAGCTGTCGCTCCAACTCCATCAGACAGCCTCTCACCGGTTCGTGGTGGGAGGTCGCGAGCAACGCGCTCCATTCCTTCTACGGTGGAAACATCGACTTCCGCGAGATTCGGCTCGATTGCCATCGCTCGTTCGCGTTCCTCACTCGCCTCTTCAGTGTAAGCTTGAGCTGCCGCTGCAGCGGACAGTAGCAGATGAGCTTCCCCATCTTCTTGATCCATATTGACGACATCGCGGAAACACCTGAGTGCTTCAGCACCTTTTCCTGCTCGCCAGTTGGCCCAACCTAAGTTGAATAGATAAATAGGTTGTCCTCGAGCCCCCTCGTGAGCCAGCGAGAAGTTCGCCATCGCTTGCTCGACGTCGCCGGTCCGCATGAATGCGATACCCAAATTGTTCAGAAACGTCGCCTTGTTCTCTTGATCCGCCAAATGAGTGAAGATCTCCTTTGCGGCAGCCGTCTGGTTGGCGTCGAGATAGGCCAAACCCAAAAGGAAATAGGCCTCTCGATAAACGTACTCTTCGGGTTCGAAGGAGCGAAGTACCCGGATGGCCTCCAACGTCTCACCGGCTCCCAGGAGCACTTTCCCCAGCTGCAATTTGGCTTCGATGTAGTTGGGCTGAATCTCGAGCACCTCCTCCAGGAGTTTCCGTTGCTCGGGACCCTCCTCTTCCAATCGAGCCCTGGCAAGTCGCTCATGGGCTTCCAAGGAAAGCCTTCGACGGTATGCAGCAAACGCGCTGAAGGACGAGGGGACAGACTCCGACTCCAAACGGAAGAGATTCTGCGCACAACGATTCTCTAAGCTGAGGAGCTCATCGAGACGGTCATGATCCTCAATGACTCCAACGATCGATCCCCGATCCAGATCCAGAACCTTGACACTGACATGGATCTGGTCACCTTCGACCCCGTAGCTGCCCACAACCGCGCGGGACGCGCCGAGCTCTCTTCCGATGACAATGACCGTTGCTCTCGTGAGAGGCCCAACCTGCGACATTCCCTTTTCCCGCAAGTGACGATGAAGCTCGACCGTTCCTACAATATCCTGCCCTGCGGACAGACAATGGGAGGATAGAGCATCAGCAAAGGCCTCGCCGATCCAAGAATGCTCCCGTGTCGAGGACAAATCGTCGAGAGGGACCACCATCGTACGCAAAATTCCGGCGGCCGCCAACGTCAAACTGAGAACCGTAAGATGCGAGGTCTACCTCCCTACCGAAATCGGCTCTTTCGGCCGACGTCAATCAACAGTGCACACAAGCTGTGAGCAAGCAGACGAGTTCCACGCGGCTCGTCAGCCAGGTTAGGTCACAACCAGTGGCGCATAGGCTGCGACCAAGCGACCATTTACACTCCGCTCGCCAATTTCGTTCGACCACAAGCAGTGGCCCACAAGCTGTGAGCAAGCAACTTGTTTACACTCCGCTCGTCAGCCATATTCGACCACAAGTCCTGACGCATAAGCTGCGAGCGGCCGTCATTGTTCACTCCGCTCGTCAGCTTCATGCGCCATCTATTATACATCGCCGGACACCGCGGACTTTTTGCTCTGGAAGCACGCGAATGCACCGAGATCAGCATGTATAATGAGAGAAACTCATGGATCTTTCGAAAAATGCCGAACGGCCGCTCGGCGTCTATTTCGTGACGCTGTATTTCGTTCTCAGCGGATTCCTCGAAGCCATTCAGAAATATAGGGAATGGGGCTCCACTTTCATCTGGAATCCCTTTACCGAACATTCTGTTTGGCACATTGCTACGGATGTCGCCATCTATCTAGCCATTGCCTACATGCTGTGGCACCTGACTTGGCTTGGAAGGCTCGCCGGACTGGTGTTCGGGTACCTCTACCTGGGAACGTGGCTGTGGTTTCTGGTTCTCTACGCAAGGGGGACCGCGATGAACGCCACCACCTTGCACCTCATCCTGGCCGGATATCACATCTTGAGTCTGCCCTTCCTGCTTTACTATCTTCAAACGGGACCTCGTAAGAAACTCTTCCGACAGAGTTTGCTGGAGATTCTTCACCTTTACGATTAGCTAACCCACAAGGGCCCGGTTTGATTTGAAATCCCCCCTCTGTTACGATCCCCCTGTCGATACAGACCCTTTCCTTTTGCGTGGGGAAGGTAAAAAGTGGGCCCCTCATCCCACAGAAGCCCTGCAAATCTCCTTCTCGTGACCAGGAGGGAATCATGGACCATTTACTGGATCGAGGGGACATAAGACAGAAGCTCACTGCTCTACTGGATGCACTGAGATCCGGCGAGAAGACTGCGCACCACCATCTGAACGAATACATCCAAACCGACAGCACCCTACATTCCCAAATCATCCATCTACTGACTCATTTGGAATACCAAGAGACAGACGCGCAGCGCCACTGGTCTGCCATCGAGGAACATCGTGAACGTCTCTCAGACCAACTGGGTCGCGATGCCGGGCTCCAGGTAGCGGTTCTCGACTACTTCTTCAACCTTCACCCTCGCCTGCAGAATCCGAAGATCATCGAGATCGCGGCCTTTCTGGCAAAGGAAAAAGACGCATCCACGGACAGCTTGACGGGGTTATTCAACCGCAATTATTTCAACATCAGCTTGAGGCGCGAGACGATCCGTGCCCAACGCTATGGCTTGACGTTCTCTCTCGTCATGTTGGATATCGATGACTTCAAGAATGTGAACGATCGGCACGGGCATCTCGTAGGAGATGATGCACTGAGTGCCTGTTCAGAGGTCATTCGCAGAAGCGTCCGCGAAATCGACGTCCCCTGTCGTTACGGTGGTGAAGAGTTCGCCCTCATCTTGCCCGAAACCAGCCGCTCCGGGGCCTTCATCGTATCCGACCGTATACGTGCCGATGTCGAGTCACTCTTCAGCCAGCACCTCATCCGTGAGCATCGGCTCAACCTGAGCGTCAGCGGCGGTGTCGCTATTTTCCCGATTGACTCGTCATCTGAAGAAGGACTTGTGACCATGGCCGACCGAGCGCTCTACTTGTCCAAGGCGGATGGCAAGAACAGAATCACTCTCCACGCCGAGGAGAAGAGGCGTTCACCCCGGTTCGAGACCATTCGAACATTGACCTTTCAGGCACCCGCCAGCGAAAAACAAGAAGAGCTCACCAGTCAAACCAAGAACTTGTCGAAGGATGGCGCATTGCTCGAGAGCGGCGTTCCTCTGACGATTGGGACTGAACTATCGCTCCTAATCCAACAACCGCATCACAAATTCATCATCAAAGGAAAAGTGGTCCGCCTCCAAGAATATCAACATGGGTCATCCAAGAAGTATGACGTCGGCATCGCCTTCGTTGCGGAGAGCGAGGATGAGCTCAAGCAACTAAAGAGCTTGACGGAAGAGCTCTACCGCCCCATGGATCAAGCCGGTTGACAAAACATCGCTGAGACGTTAATATCTTCCGCTTCTATCATGTGACGCGGGGTGGAGCAGTCAGGTAGCTCGTTGGGCTCATAACCCAAAGGTCGCAGGTTCAAATCCTGCCCCCGCCACCAAAAATCGCATCACGTTACGAGAATTGATCCGTGATCGTTTTCCTCCGATCTAACAACCATCTAACAAAACAATTTGCGGGCCTAAAAATTCCACTGGAACTTTCACGGCGGAATGTTGCCTAATGGTGACGAAAATCCATAGATTCTCGCCGAGCTGATGTCGGCGCCATCAGCTGTGAAGCTTTGGAGAAAAAACCTAGATTACATCACGCCTGAAGACCTGCCAAAAAGATGGGTGGGCTCCCTCGTTGTTTGGCTCCGAAGCTCCATCCAAATACTGCACAGGGAATTCACCGATATCACGCTCGGGCTCTATGATGGAGAAGGTGGGCTCGCACCCTTAGAAGAATTCCTCGCCACGGTGGCCGGTACGCTTGAGGCTGAAATCACGATGGAGGAAAGCGGTCGACAGGAAGCTAGTCTCGCTGGATTCGCGGACAAGGCAAGCCAAGTAACGATAATCAATTCTCCAGAGCAAAGGAGCATTTCTCACACAGAGACCGGCAGCAGGGTTTTTCTCGTCCATGGCCATGACACAGAGTTGAAGTTAGAAGTCGCGCGATTTGTGGAAAAGGAACTAGGTCTAGAGTGCATCATCCTTCACGAGCAACCCAACAAGGGCATGACGTTGATCGAGAAGCTACTTTCACATGCGGAAAAGGCCGATTTCGCTGTCGCCTTATGGACCGCCGACGATGTTGGCCGAGCGAAAACTGAAGCTCAATCAAAGCCCCGCGCACGTCAGAACGTCGTATTTGAAACCGGCTTCTTCCTGGGGGGGCTCGGCCGTGCCCGGATCTGCGTCATCCATGAATCCGGGGTCGAACTTCCTTCGGACTGGCACGGCGTCACGTACGTCCCAATAGAGAGCTGGAAAGAGGACCTCCGGCGCGAATTAAAGGCTGCGAAACCGCCGGTCACTTAGGTCAAACACGCGCCAGGAGACCAGATCAAAGCATCTGACACCAAGGACCCTCTTGACACCGCGCCCTCCCTCCCGTGGATCACCCTAGAATAATCAAGTAATGAGGCGTTCTTTTGTGTCTTGAGGGGAGGCTCCCCGCCGCTTTTTCTCGTCTAACATATCAGGCCCGCTGGACGGGGACGATGCGAACACGCTTGATCGCCCGACTGGTTCAGCTTTGATCCTCATTTGAACTCCCTTCGGCGCGTCTCGTAGAATGCACATGTCTCTCGGCCAGCAAAGGGAGTCCCAGTGATCGGCCAGACACTGTCCCACTACAAAGTCCTTGAAAAGATCGGCAGCGGCGGAATGGGTGAGGTATACCTTGCCGAAGACACTAAGCTCAGTCGCAAGGTGGCATTGAAGGTCCTACCACCCGAGATGGCCGAGAATGCGGAACGTCGGGCACGATTTGAACGTGAGGCGAAAGCTGTCGCGGCTCTCAATCATCCCAATATAGTCACCATCTATTCGGTCGAGGAAGCAGAGGGCGTCCACTTCATCACGATGGAGCTGGTGAAGGGCAAGACTCTCTCGGAGCTGATTCCAAAGAAGGGTATGCCGCTGAATAAGTTCTTCGAGGTTGCCATTCCTCTAGCCGATGCAGTGAGTGCGGCTCATGAGCAAGGGATCATTCATCGGGACTTGAAGCCTGACAACCTCATGGTGAGTGATGAGGGGAGTCTCAAGATTCTCGATTTTGGTCTGGCGAAACTGAAGCCTGAGCATGCAGAGGATGGGATCAGCGAGCTTCCCACACAATCGGCCACGGGTGAGGGGCGAATCTTGGGGACTGTGGCGTACATGTCACCGGAGCAGGCTGAGGGCAAGAACATTGACCATCGGTCGGACATCTTCTCGATGGGGATCATTCTCTATGAGATGGTCACGGGAGAGCGGCCTTTCAAGGGTGATACGGCGGCTTCACTTCTAGCTGCAATACTCAAAGATAAACCTCAGTCTGCGGCTGAAGTGAATCCCGATATTCCTCGTGATCTGGGAAAGATCATCCGTCGGTGTCTCGTCAAAGACACAGAGCATCGATACCAGACCGCCAAAGACGTTAGAAACGAGCTGGAGGAGCTAAAGCAGGAAGTGGATTCGGGAGATTTTGTCACCGCAGCCCAAGTCGCGACACCGGTGATCCGAAGAGGCAAGAGAATCTGGCTCTTGATAGCGGCAGCGATTTTGGCCGTGGGCATTGGCGCGGCCTCATGGTTCTTTTTTTCGCCCACCGAACTTGCAGGACCACCAGCCCGCCCAGTTCCCCTTACCAGCCTTGCAGGCATGGAGCAAGACCCCGCTCTTTCGCCGGACGGCGACCAAGTCGCCTTCGTCTGGAACGGCGGGTCGGATGGTCACTACCATCTGTACGTTAAGCTGATTGGGGGAGGAGAGCCGTTGCAGCTCACAAAGGCACCTGCCGACGACTTCAGCCCGGCCTGGTCTCCCGATGGCCTTGAGATTGCTTTTCTGCGTGAGGCGGAAGGTGGGCACGAAGTACTCTCGGTTCCGGTTCTGCGGCGGCCCTGAGCGTCGTCTGGCTACTTCGACCGTAAGCACCATGGGAGTTTTTGGCTCGACACATGGCCTGGACTGGTCTCCCGATGGCCGGTTCCTCGCCATGGTGGACTCTGACTCCCCCGAGGAACACGGAGGTATCTTTCTACTTTCAAGGGAAACGGGTGAGAAACAAAGGCTTACTTCTCCTCAGCCACCGTATGTGATTGACAGCCATCCGGCTTTCTCACCCGATGGAAGTCGCATAGCGTTCATTAGGCGTTGGCCCACCGCCCTTGCGAACATATGCGTCCAGCCCCTGGAGGGAGGTGCGGCCCTCCGACTACTTACGTCTGAAGATACCACTGACGAATGGTCCATCTGGGATTTGGATTGGAGTACAGATGGGTCAGCTCTCGTATTCACATCGGGGTTTGGAATAAGTGGCCTCTGGACGGTCTCGGCAATAGGAGGAGATCCGTCCCGGCTCTCGTTCGGCGACAATGCCAAACACGTTTCCGTTGCCGAGACCGGAGAGCGACTCGCCTATTCACAGAGGCTCGTGGACGCGAACATTTGGCGCGTGGGCGGACCGATTTCTGCGGAGCGCGATCCAGCCGCGAAGGTCATTCATTCCACTCTACTGGACCTCGAGCCCAATTACTCGCCCGACGGCGGTAAGGTTGCCTTTACCTCCTTCCGCTCGGGACAAAGTGCCATTTGGGTATGCGATAGCGACGGAGAGAATTGCTATCAGTTGACATATGGAGATGTGGCCGAAGCACCCACGTGGTCTCCCAGTGGCCAGAGCATAGCTTTCCATCAACGCAATGTAAGTCGTGGCAAAACCACCTGGGATATCTTCGTGATGGACGCCAAAGGCGGGTTTTCGAGGGCGGTTACGCAAGACGAGTTTGTCAATGCGGTGCCACGCTGGTCCGGCGATGGGCGCTGGATTTACTTCTGGTCGGATCGTGCCAGTGAGCGCCAGATATTCAAGATCTCTACGGAAGATGATCGACTCGTTCAGCTGACGCGGAAAGGCGGATGGGCAGCTTTGGAAGACGACGGTGGGCGGTTTGTCTATTACGCGAAGGAAGATCCCTTAGAGGGTATTTGGAGAGTCCCCGTGGATGGAGGTGAGGAGACCCCTGTTCTCAAGAAACCAGTCAACCCGTTTCTCTGGTGCCTGTGGAAACAGAACATCGTTTACTTCAATCAAGAGGGCAAGAAAGGGCCTACGATTGAGCTGTTCGATCTGACAACCGGTGAGACGAAAGAGATGGTGTCGCTCGGATCGGACACCGAACTGGCCTCTGGCTTCACGGTCTCACCGGACGGTCGATGGATTCTCTACACACAGGTCGACGTTAAGTCCGACATCATGCTGGTGGAGAACTTCCACTGAAACACAGATACCAGAGCTTGCTTAAACGCATCTACGAGAGGCCGACATCTGGATGCTCACCCTCAACGAGGAGCGGGAGTAGCCGTTTCACATCTGCCTGCCGTGAGTCACCGGCCCAGGACTCACCGACCCTAAGCTTTGAAGACCGCCCGCCGGTGGGGCACTGATACCGGCCAGATTGATCCGGGCCTGGTTCGCCCGGCCGTTGGTGTCAGGTTCCAGGAGGTGACCGTGGACCCAGACCCACGGCTCACGTTCCGAGGGTCCTGGGCCACGGAGACGCGGCCTAGTCGATGTCGACCTCATCGACCTGGCCGTCCATCGCGATGAGGCCCCTCCTGCAACCGCGACGGGTTTCAAGCTTTTTTTAGAGCTGCAACGGGCTCGTCCAAAACTTCGTGAGTTTGTTTTTTCAACTCTTGCTTAAACATGTTCACCAATGCTTCGTATTTACCGCGCAAGCCCTCGAGGTCCCGGATTTCCGCTGCGCCTGATGGGTTCGAAGCCTCCGCCTCGCCGATTGAAACCTTGTCAACGGTCGACGGCTTCACGAACGGCTCTGCCCGTGGGAGCCCATCCGGACTTCGGCGCACCACTGGCGGCCCCGAGGCCAGCGCGTCGCGTATTTCCGGAGTCGCGTCCAGAAACAGGAGCTCTGCTTGAAGAGAGTCCAACCCCTGGAACGCTCGTCGAATTTCTTGACGCTTTAGCTCCTGCAATAGTGCGGCCGTGGGATCTGTCGGTGTCGGCTGCGCGCCAAGCAACAGTCTTCTCTTGGAATCAATGTTCGCGGTGAGGCCGCCAAGTGTTTTTTCGGCAAAGGCCCCCAATCGCCCATACGTTTCTTTTGCCAAGGTGGCCACGGCGTCAGATCTTCCCAGGTTGTTCAAGCCGCGGTTTTTTTGGATACTCTCGAGCCGCGTGTCGTAATCTTCGGCCATCGATAGGATCTCGCTTGCGTCAAACGGGTAGGCGGCCGGCCGTCGTGACTGAATATCAGCCAGAAGTTTGAGTTTTTCTCGTAGGCTTTCACCTTTTTTTGCCATGATTTGTTCCTTTCTTTATCCCCACAAATTAAACGCGAGTGTATGTATCGGCGCTTTCTTGAGCTCGGCCGCAGAGGCCAGGCCGGCAACGACATTGACTACGTCGTCGTAACCCCCCGCCCGTGATCGATCGAATCTTTTCCACTGCGACTCGTGCGACGTTCCAACCCCACCAATTGATTTATCAAGCGCTTGTTGTCCAAGAGTTCTATTTTTCCGGAATTCAAAATTGGGAGCAGATCTTTATAGAGGTCACTCTTCGGAGCGGCGCTCGCATCGTAGCCGATGCCATGTTTCTGAAATTGCTCTCTCGGCCATCCGCCCGCGTATTTGTCGCCAACCACAGAAGAGATGCGGTACTGATTCAGGAATCCGGCAAATTCCCCCACAACTGACTCAGGGCTGAGCGGGGCTCGTCTCTCGGCCAGCATATCAACGACCACCATCTCGTCGGTGCGATGTCCGATCGCAAGACAGAAGCTGTCTCGAGCGCCTCCAGAAGGATCAACGAAGCCGTAGTATTCGACGTTTGCATCGGGTGGGAGATGTGTCCGACCTGCGACGGTGCAACCTTCGACAACTTCGATCGAGACAAATGATTCGATGTCGCGTCTGAATTGCGCACCGTATTCCGCTGAAGCACTCGCTTCGTCCTCCTCATAGGCGTCAGCAATGAATCTGGCGTCCACGGTCGGATTCATCGCCACCGTGGGGGCCTGCCAAATCAGCACCGAGTCTCCGTCCTTGCCGTAATGGTTTTTGTAAGCACGCCATAACGCCCCACGTCTCGCGTAGGGGCTCGAGATAGCCAGGAGCAGGGAACCGGGGATAGAGCTCATTCCCGGCTTGATGGCATTGATGACTTCAATGTCGGGGGAGGCCGAGTCCTCCGACTGCCAAAACGCCACCTCGTCCGCCAACAGAGCCGCCACCGAGTAGCCGCGTGTGCTTTTATAACTACTCGTGTGAATTTCTTAACGACGCGCCGTTGTTCAAGTCAATGGCTTCTTTGGTCTCACGCTCTACCATCTGCTTCAACATCGGGAGCTCGAGGAAAGCGCGCACATAGCGCAAGAGAACTCTCGCTTGTTTTCGATCACCCGCGATAAGCATCACGACCGCTCTTTCACCTGGAGCCAAGAACTCTCCGTAGTTGCGAAAGGCCGCGAGGTAGACACCGACGAGCGCGGCGATCCGGCTCTTTCCTGCGCGCCGGCCGGCGACGACCCAACCCTCCCTAGCCGGTCCCGTCGGTAGTTCCTCGCGGCCAGTATGCTCGCGGTAGAGAGCGGTGTGTGCCTCGAGCTCCCCTGCTGGAATCGGCAACGCAAAAAGGGACCGGAGGAAGACGACCCAGGCGCTCCACGAGTCTAGATCTGGGAAGACACGCCCGAGAAGGCTGCGGTCCTGAAGCGCTTGTACGATATTCAAGACAACCACCGTCGAAAGAAGCCGCCCTCATCCGTCTCAACCTCAGGGGCCGGCATAGAATCTAACCCCAGGGGAAGCCCGCTGTGTCCGGAGCTCGACCAAGATTTGCTGTAGTAAGGCCTCGATCTTGTCGAGTGAAGCGCCCAGCGCTTCGGTGACATCCTCGTTGGCTTTTAGCTCGTTGCGAACGCGGCCTCCGCTGAGCGACCCACCTCTGGCGCGCTGAAAGTGTTCACGGGCTTTTTGAAAGCTCATACTGCCTCCCGTTCATTCAATCTCCGGATCGGGCACAGGGGAGGCCACCCCCGGGCTCGCCCGATCCGGTTTGCCGCTCCTGCTGCGACACCGAATCCTTTTGCTCTCTCTGAACTAAGTACTCACTAAGCGACGGCACAGGCCTTGCCTGACGCTCGAGGCCAACGGTCGCTGCAAGGCGGGCGAACCTGTCGAGGACGCTGAGATACACGCTCGTTGCGGCGCGGCACTTCCCTCTTCCTGTCAGTACGCCGTGCTGGAGGATTTCCTCGCCGAGCGCACCGAGGATCACCTCCAAACGTGCAACCTCACGGATCGACGCACGCTGCA
The DNA here is from genome assembly GCA_963697355.1 of uncultured Acidobacteriota bacterium. Taxonomy (GTDB): domain Bacteria; phylum Acidobacteriota; class Vicinamibacteria; order Marinacidobacterales; family DATDRI01; genus CAVONV01. Next base: position 123,521 of record CAVONV010000004.1, on the reverse strand, counting down.
AGGCTGTCAGCTCTGCATCGCCGCCACGGTCCAATGTGATAAGTTCAACCTGCTCCTTGTGCCACGCTGCGATGTCGGGCTGTTGAATGAGCTGCTTCGAACGAAGGCCATGCTTCAAATTAAGCGTATTGCCCGGGCCGGCCCGGCCATTCTCAAGGCGCCCGCGGCCTCTGAGGACGGACACCGCCTCCTGTGCGCGCTCGAAGAGTTCTGGTTCTACTTCCCGAAGCTCCCCAGACGGGGACGGCGTATCCCCTGACCGTTGGGTCTGCACCCCAACATCATTTCGTACGCTCTTTTTATTCATGGAGTTACAGCCTCAAGCTAACAGCCATCTAACAAACCGCTCTTTATTGCTCGCTATTCCGTATTGCGATACCACGATCGTGGCGGACGGACAGGCGGACGGACACCCCTAAAGGGGAGGGGTGTGTCCGCCGCCCTGTAGCCGGACAGTCCGTCCTAGGTGTCCGGACAAAGTGTCCGTCGATCATGCTCTACGCTCCAATAAGCCGAGCTGACCACCATCAAGTACCGTGAATTGCTCTCGATATCGCCGCGCTGTGCGCTTCACCGTCTCGATCCCGGCGCCTATCTCCTCAGCCAGCACCTCGGGGCTAAGTGCACCCTGTCGGAGTGCCTGGAGCATCCGCTGACGAACCGGCAGTCTGGCGGCCAAATCTGGAATGTCGGCCAGGGCGACGCGGCGGCAGATTGTTTCGTTCTCGCCAAAAGTGAACTGAAAACCGAGTGGGGAGCGGAGCGCACCTAGATTACATTTCCGGTTGAACAAACCCACATGGATTTCGCGGCCGTCGGGTGTTGTCTCGGCCAACTTGATGAACCAGGTTGCCCGAGCTCCGTTGGACCAGAATGTGCTCCCAAACGGTTTTTGGTCCCCCCCCTCGCCCTTGGTTATGTGCGCTACCAGGAGGCTACCCACGCCGATCTGGCGAACGGCGCGGAAGTACCGGCCTGCAACCTCGGCCGCTTCGGGAGGACCATCAGCGCCGAAGGCTAGAGAATCGAAAACCGCGAACTCGATCCCCTCTTCGCGGACGATCCTGCGAAGACGGTCAACCTCAATCGTGAGCGGTCGCTCACAGCGCGCGTAGACTATCGGTGGCATGTCTTCGGCGAACAGGCGCTCGAGCCGATCGCGGTGATCTTCACCGGCCAATTCCCAGTCAAATAAAGCGACTCTTAGCCCGAGTTTCGCAAGGCAGCCAATGAAATAGAGAGATAGGTAACTCTTCGCGGCACCTCCATCTCCGAAAAGGATGGAAGGGTGGCGGCGAGGCAACACCAAACCATCGATTTCAAGGAGTTCATCAGGTGCGGAACGTGGGAGTGCGCGGAGATCGATTGAGGGTTGACCTTTGCGCTCGGCGGCTAGCACACGTTGGCGAGTTCCTCCAAAAGCCCAACCCAGTCTATGTCGCTACTTGTTGTTCGTGCGCGGCTGGCGAGATAGCGAGCTCGATCCTGACGGGCTCTCACGGATGACAAATTCATTTCGCCAATCGACAAAATTCCATCGATGGTGAGCGCTCCGGCAAAATTGCAACGGACGCTAAGTTCTCCGATAAGCTGGTGTCTTTCTCTCCGCAATCGGTCAATTTCGAACGTCACGTCATGCTCGGCCACGATGAGTCGATAGTGATCCTCGTCGACGCTTTCGAAAATCGGCCCTTCGGTTTTTCCCTTTGACGGGGTCTCGTAGGCCTCCCACGGCACCGGCTCAGGCTGCATTCCGACGTCTCCGCATCTCCGCGTTTATCCGTCGCACCCGTTCTTCGAGCCAGCCAATGTCGGTCACAACAGAATCACCTACCCAGATCACACGCCTTTCCGCACCTTCATAGATGCGGTTAGCAAGCTCCAGCTCCACGAGGAGCTTTTCAGCCCAAAGCTCGCGGCCCGTGTGTTTCTCGAGGTCGCAATTCGAAAAGCGCTCCTTCTCGACGTCGCTGACGCACGGATTCGGAATGAGTCCCCTGTCAAGCACGTTTTGTAGACTCCCTTCGTTGTGCCTGGAGAAAACTTTCGATGTCGCCGCTGCGAAAGCGGAGGTACCTACCGATTTTGAAATGCGGAAGCTCGCCCGACTCCGCCTTGGCGTAAACCCACGACGGAGGCACCTGAAATCGGTCGGCGACGTCCTGCACAATCAGCAAGCGCTCCTCCTCGTTAGCTGGCACGCTCAAACTCCTCGGCCGGAACTTCTTCAAGGACTTCTTCAGGCAGAAGCCCGAGGGCGCGGGCAATCCGCTCGAGGTAGGTCGGCGTGGGGATGACCCGCCGTCGCTCGATCCGAGAAATATCGGCCTGAGCAAGGCGCGAATGAAAGGCCAACTCGGTTTGGTTCCATTCTCGGCGCCGCCGCTCTCTCTCCATCTTTGTCATCGGCACACCTCCGAAATTGCTTGCCGTTGCGTAAACTATAGAAGGACACGGCAGCTATGTCAAGACTAAATATCGTTGCCGTGTATTTTAATTTGCGTCAGCAGTACAAAGATGATAGGATTCGTTTAGCGTTTACGCAAAAAAGGACCGAGAAATGAAACAACAGAAGAAGACTTCCCCTCCCCCGCACCGTTCAGAACGAGAGCATGTGCTGTGGCTGCTGGACTTCCTCAGACGCGACATCGCTAACCTCCGGTCTGGTGAGCTGTTGGATTTGCGAGATGATGTTTTGCGGTTTCGCGTTGAAGCCTCTGCGGCTGATGTGGATGACATCGTAGTTGTTATTGACAACGACGACGCAGCTCCCCCTAACTTGGGGCTCTGACGACGTTGACGGCGCCCGCGCAGTTCTGGCAGACCTCCAGAAGCGACTTAGCTCCGGGATGGAGAAACTTGAGACCGATGGAGGCTGGTACCCCTTCAAAGATCTGGAACCACCGGGCTGGCTGCTAAAGCGTCGAGGAGACGGAACACTCGTTCGCTCCTACCCGGGCCAGCTCTCCGTGATTTTTCTGGCAGCGGCCGCGGATGTGCTCGTGACTTGGTGGCCACAGCTCCGCCGATGCAAGCACGCACCATGCCGAGCGTGGTTTCTCCCGCGGCACGGCAGACAGGTCTATCACAACGCGGATTGCTCGTATAAGGCGCGTTGGTCCAAGTTCGCGTCGAAGCGCGAACGGAACTACCGCGAGGAGTACGAGAAACGCCTCGAACGCGAGAAGAAACGCGGTGCGCGCTCACCGAAAAGGAGGAAGCAATGAGAGGAACAATCGTAAAGCGAGAACTGAAGGACGGAGCGAAGCGCTACCATGCCGTCTTCCGCGACCCGAGCGGCAAGCAACGATGGAAGGCATTCGTCAAGAAGAGGGACGCCGAGAAGTTCCTAACGAACTCCGCGAAACAAGTGATGGATGGCAGCTACCAGCACGTGAAGCCGGCCAATATGAACGATGTCTTTGACCGCTGGCGTGAGCCATAGTCTCGAGGTCCGTCGGAAGCAAGGCCTCTTGAAACCGTCGACGGCGAAGAGCTACCGCTCAATGCTCGAGACGCACCTAAGAGCAGCGTTCAAGGACTACCGCTCGGATTGACTCTCGGCTGAAGTCGTGAGTGAATGGGTCCGCGCTCGGGCCGATGACATCGCCGACAATAGGCTCTCGCCCAAGTTCTACAACAACTTGGTGAACCTGTTGCATACGATTTTCAAGTGGGCACGAAGTCCGAGCCAGCAATATCTTGCCCATGATCCGCTTGTTAACGTTCAGCGTCTCCCGCGACCGAAGGTCGAACGCGATTTCCTCGATCCTGCCGAGATCGGACAGCTGCTCGAAGCCGCCGAACCTCCCGATGACGCGATCCTATATCTCGCTGCCTACAGCGGTCTGCGGCGCGGGGAGATTTTCGGCCTGCAGTGGGGCGACCTAGACGAAGACGCCGGTCAGCTTCACATCGAACGATCAATCTACCAGGGCGACATCACACGACCAAAGACGAAGAACTCCGAGCGCAAGGTGGACATACCAACTCGGATCGTTGGGATTCTGAGGGCCTACCGCGAACGATATCCAGCGCTTAAGGGTGATTTCATCTTTCGGACGAACGATGGAAAGTCAATCGATCCCGACGGGTGGCACAAAACGCGCCTCGTTCCGACCGCGAAGCGTGCGAAGCTTAGACCGATCGGATCTCACGTGCTGCGACACACCTACGCCTCTCTTCTCATCAATCAAGGAGAGAGTATCAAGTACGTGTCGAAACAACTCGGTCACGCGTCGATCCAGATAACAGGAGATCTCTACGGGCACCTTTTCAAGGAAACCAGTGTGAGCGCGATGAACCGACTTTCGATGCGAATCCCCGGTGCGTCACCAGAGAACGTCGTGCCGATGGCCACCGGAACGACCCGGAAAATGGTCTAACAGAGATCTAACAGAACGAGCCAAAACAGCAAGGATGAGATGGAATGAGACCTACACCGAAGGTGCGGTAAGTACCATGCCGCAAGAGTGTTAGGTACTCATCGAGAACAGGAAGGAACCAGCTGGAAAGCCTTGCGTGGGCTCATAACCCAAAGGTCGCAGGTTCAAATCCTGCCCCCGCCACCAAAAATCGCGGAACGCGATTTTTGCCCGCCGTCTTGTCCGCCGTAGCTCGAAGAGCGAAGGCGGAAGCTAATACCCAATTGCATCAGCGAAAGCGGGCTGAACGTTTGCCCTAAAATCCCTAGCATTCAATCCGCCCAAAGACTTCTCCGGGAAAAGGACCTTCCTTTCCTCTCCCGCTCTCGACGCGCTCGGCAGGGTGATACAATGTCGTTAGAGGTAGCGATGCTAAAGGTTCGCGAAGTTCGGGCATTGCCCAACTACAAGATCTGGGTGCGTTATGAGGACGACGTGGAAGGCGAAGTGGACCTCACTCTCTACGTCGGCAAGGGCATATTCTCAGCGTGGAAGGATCCTGCTTTTTTCGACGCCGTCCACGTTACACCCCATGGAAGTATCGCGTGGAACGAAGACATCGAGTTGTGCCCGGACAGCATTTACCTCGAGCTAACCGGGAAAAAGCCGGAGGAGCTTTTCCCTCGCATATCGCTAGCTGATGTAGATGCCTGAACTAAGCCGCTTCTACGGCATCGTAGTGCGGATGTTCTTCAACGACCACTCCCCACCTCACTTTCATGCCTACTACGGATCGGACGAGGCCCTTTTCGCCATCGAGACTCTTTCTCTGATAGCCGGTCGCCTTCCCGCTCGCGCAACCGGTCTCGTCGTGGAGTGGGCTTCTCAACACCAGGACGAACTCGCGAAGGCTTGGAAGCGAGCCCGGAGTTTCGAGGCTCCCGGGCGAATCGACCCGCTCCCTTGATACCACGCGAATCCAGCCAATGGAGAGTGAGGCTCTGCTCGCCCGGACCAGGTAGGCTAAACACCGACGCAATACCGTGCGGAATATGTGCGGGGACTGCTAGCTGTTCATAACCCCGACTGCACCTCATCCGATAACTTAGGCAGACGGGACAGCACCAAACGGCGGTGGATTTCTCGCGATCGATCGCTCCGGCGAAAGTCTCTGCAACGTCACTAGTCCAGCCACACTCGTGATATCTGAGCCACGGGGAGCGCAGATACGCCTTTTCCAAGAGGATAAGACTCTGTGCCAGGATAGATGACATAGCTCTTTTTCGGCTTTAGATCCTGGTGAGCGGACCAGAAGCCGCGACTCAGTGTGGGCGCTAAGGAGAGTTTCATCTCAACGGCGATCAGCCCCCTCCTCCCACCGGGTACGAGAACCAGGTCGATCTCAGCACCTGCGCTGGTACGATAGAAGAAGGATCGCCAACCTCGGGGAACGTTCGCCTGTAGCTGCTCCAGAACGAATCCCTCCCACGACGATCCGGCAGATGGGTGTCCTAGTAACGCATCATAGGTCGCGAGAGAGAGTAATCCGTGCAGCAGGCCACTGTCGCGTAGGAACACTTTGGGGGACTTCACGAGCCGTTTCTTGAGATTCGCATGAAACGGGTTTAGCTGGCGGACCATGAACGTATCTTGGAGAACGTCGAGATAGTGACGGACCGTTGGCGGTGAGACTCCGAGACTCGCGGCGATCTTGCTCGCGTTCCAGAGCTGCCCATGGGTATGCGCCACCATCTCCCAGAAGCGCCTGAGTATAGTAGCCGGAATGCGAACACCCAGGTTGGGGATGTCACGTTCCAAATGGGTTTGAATGAAAGCCTGTCTCCAACGCAGGGATCGTTCATCAGCCTTCTCGAGATAGCTTCGCGGATAACCACCACGGTACCAGAGCTTGGGAAAGGCCGACCCATCGGATGCGAGCTCCTCGAGATGCAACGGCGCGAGCTCGAGGTATTCGACGCGACCCGCCAGGCTCTCGGCGGATTGACGCGCTAGGTCCGGGGAGGCCGAACCTAGGATGAGAAACTGTCCTTTTCGGTGACTCGAATCCGCGAGAGCTCTCAGGAAAGGGAACAGATCCGGTCTGCGCTGGATCTCATCCAGGATGACTAACGACCTGGAATATTGGCGCAGGTAAAGTTCCGCGTCTCTCAGCTTGGCCACATCGGACGGCAACTCGAGGTCTAGGTAGACGGCGTCTTTTCGCCTGCGGGCGATTGACTTCGCGAGCGTCGTTTTACCCACCTGCCGGGCACCTATGATGCCGACGACCGGGAATTGGCGCAGGGCCGTTAACACTCGCGCCGCGAGGCCGCGCTTGATCATTATTGTATTTTAAAAGAGCAGTTTTCGATTTACAAGGTTAGCGGATTCCCCCTTACAAGGGGTGCGGTAATGGGCGATTAATGACTACCCTCGATGGCGCTCGCAAGTCCTAGCCGCGGAGTCCCGCATCAATCTTTCTCTAAGCTCCTCGTAGATGTCACGCCGAGGGCCGATGAGATTCCAGAGTTAGTGGCGACCCGTCTGGCGAGACTTGGTGAAACCCAGAGCCTACTTGGCAACTTATCGGAACTCTCGGGCGGTGGCGCTAGGCATTCACGATTTCAGTGCTATCGGCCGGGAGCGGCTGGCCCTTCTCCTGGTATTCCTCGGCGATCAGCGCAAAGACATGCGCCAACTCCGACAGAGCCTCGGCCCAGGTCGGTATGAGCGCATAGCAGCCATAGATTGCAGGCACCTCCGCTACCCAGGAGCCGTCTTCTTGCCGGTAAAGGACCGTCTTGTAGTCGTCGAGAGTCATTTGTCACCGCATAGCATCGCTTTCGAAGGCTCTCAAACAACGCGTTCACTGTCCCTTTTCTGGTAGTATCCGGGGAGGAGCGGACTCGAGCCTTCATTCTGTGATTGGAGAGACATTGATGAAGATGCACGGTGTCTTGTTAAGAGCAGCGATAGCGGTGGGCATGGTGGTGGTGGTGGCCGCCACTCAGTCACCTGCGGTCACCATCCAGGATTCCACGGAGCTTCCCACCGGTCCCCTTGCCTTTGGCGCTTTCGTCTGCGAGTTCAAAACCGACGGAACGCTCGAAATGAAGGGCCAGGGTTGGCCGCCGTTCGTCGGGAACTGGAAGGTTTCGGCGTCGGAGCTCACGCTCGTCAAGGCCGATGGCGAAAGCGACTGCCCCGGCCCGGGACGGTACAGTTTTGAAGTCAAGGACGGTCATCTACACCTGCAACTGATTGCCGACGATTGCGTCCCGCGCCGGATGATTCTCGACGGAAGTACCTGGCGCCCGGAGGGAGAAGTAGAACCGATTGTAGAACGTCGTATCGTGCTCACCTCCGCCGAGACGCATGGCCCGTTGCCCCACCCCGCCAGTGGTGAGGGAAGCTGGCCGTCATTTCGTGGACCGAAGGCCTCCGGCGTGGTGGACGGACAGAACCTTCCCAACGAATGGAACGGAGAAACCGGAAAGAACATTCTATGGAAAACACCGATCCCCGGTCTCGGCCACTCGAGTCCCATTGTTTGGGGCGATCGCCTGTTTGTCACGAGTGCCGTCAGTAGCCGCGCCGATGCGAGCTTCCGCCCTGGCCTGTATGGCGACGGCGACGCGTCGGAAGACCGTTCCAACCACAAGTGGATGCTCTACGCCATCGACAAGAAGACCGGCGACATCCTGTGGGAACGGATCGCTTATGAGGGAGTACCCATCGACAAGCGCCACATCAAATCGACCTATGCCAGCTCGACGCCGGCCACCGACGGCCGCGTCGTCGTTGCCGCGTTCGGATCCCAGGGCCTCTTCGCTTATAACGTCGACGGCGAGTTCCTTTGGAGCGTCGACCTCGGCCACCTCGATCTCGGCGCTTACGATATTCCGACGTTCGAATGGGGGCCGGCGAGCTCGCCGATCCTTTGGAACGGACTAGTCATCCTCCAGTGCGACACACAAAAGACTCGTTCGTCCTGGCCCTCGATGCCGAAACCGGCAAAACGGTGTGGAAAGACGAGCCGCGACGAGCTCCCGTCTTGGGGCACACCGTCGGTCTACGAGGGGCCCTACGGCAACGAGCTGATCACCAACGCCTCCAACTTCATCCGTGGCTACAATCCCAAGAGCGGCAAGGAGCTCTGGCGCCTCGGCGGCAGCTCGAAAATCACAGCCCCCACGCCTATCTTCACCGACGAGCACATCGTCGTCGTCAGCGGCCGTCGTCCCGAGCAGCCCATCTTCGTCTTGCGGCCTGGTGCTCGCGGTGACATCACTCTCGCCGAAGGCCAAACCCAAAGCGATGCCGTCGTCTGGAGTCGCCAGCGTCGCGGATCCTACATGCCGACTCCCTTGATATACGGCCGACTCCTCTACGTGCTCGGCAACAACGGCGTCTTCGATGCTTACGATCTGGCGACGGGCGAAGAGATTTACCGAACTCGGATTCCACACCTCGGCAGCGGATTCAGCGCCTCACCGGTGGCCGCCGACCGAAAGATCTACCTGTCGAATGAGGACGGCGACATGATCGTCGTTGGTGCGGGCCGGGAGTTCGATCACATCGCCACCAACTCGATGGGTGAGTTGCTGATGGCAACACCGGCTCTGTCGAAGGGGGTGATGTACGTCAAAGGAGTGAGCCACCTCTTCGCCGTCGGCAAGCAAAGTAGCCAATCAACCACGACCGGGAAAAGCCTCAGCCAACCTGTCTAGATGCTGAAGGAAGAGCTCTTTCGTCCACAGTTCGAGGCTTGGTTGCTCATGAGACATGAGGAACCGTTCGATGCCTTCGGCTCGGCATCCTGTGCGAGTGCGAACCGATCGGGATCCGCAACTCGATCGAGATCGGCCAGATCGCGCTCCAGGTAGGTACGCCGATAATCACTTAGCCAAGACCGCCGCTCGTCGTCGTCCGGGAGTTTCAACAAAGCAGGGTATCCTCCCCACTTGAAGCCCTCCTCGGTCAGCTTCCGCAAATCGCGTCCACGCACCGCAGTGGGTCGATCGGTCGCCCTCATTCGGAGGGTTCTTTCGCCATTGTTGACGATGCCGTCTAGGATCCAGAGACCATCAGCGGAGCCGGCCGCACGTTCTCCCACGGACAGCGGCCACAGCTCCAGCAACGCCGCCCGGCCCGCAAGGGTCTCCCGGATTTGTCCAACAAGAGAATGACCCGGTGGGTGGCTCGAAGAGGGCGTCTTCGACGTCAACGTTGGCTTCGATGGTCTCGAAAATATACTCCCGAGCGAAGATCGGCTCCTCGACATAGATCCAAAAGGGCATCATAACGTCATTGACTGGACGATAGTCGTCGAAGTGCCAGGCCCTGGGACGTTCGAGACCCACGGAACCTTCCTCTTTATCTTCGGCGACGACTTCGATCCTCAGCACCATGAAGCTTTCGAGATCCAAATGCCAGGTTTCGACGATGCCCGATGCCAGCGTCAGCTTCAAAAGATAGGTAGGAGTGCCGTCCACGTCGCCGCGTCCGACTAACTCCACTTTGTGTCCCTTGGTTTTGTAGTCGAGAAGTGCACCGTGAAAGTCCGCCCTCTCCAAGGCGAGCTGAGCGTCCTCGGCCGGGATCCGCTGCCACTCCGGTGGACGAGATTCATCCTTGCACCATGCCACCGTTCCATTGGTACCTCGCACAACGGTGTGGCCTTCCCAAACATCCGTTCCCCAAAGCCGAAGCCCTTCGATCTCCTCGCGGCACTTTCGACCGGTTTTGTGATAGCTCACGATAGGGTGCTCCATGCCGTTATAGACATAGGTACCGGTCTTCTTGAGGGTCTCGATCTTCGCGAGCTTCTCTGATCCACCGATGGCATCGAGATGACGCTGGACGATTTCCTCGGCCGACAGTTCGGTCTGACTTTCCGCCGGACAGGGCGCCAACGAGGCAACCACAACTATAAGGATGAGCCATCCTCGCATCGCTTCTCCTCCTATTCAGACGCTCGTTCTCGCAGGTCCAGGCGGACCAACTCCGTGTGATTGCGAACGTAGAGCTGTCCTTGCCAAAGCGAAGGCGCCGTCCAACACCGGCCTTTCAATACCTGGTGTGACGCAAGCTCTTGGTAGCCTTCCGGCGTTGCCTCCAGCAACACCAGACTCCCTCGCTCGGTCAGGACGATAAACATACCGTCGGCATAGATGAGGGAGCCCTTTCCGAGACCTCTTTTTGCCCAACCTCGCTCGCCTGTTTTGGCAACGAGACAACGGAGCGTGGCCGCGTCGAAGCCGTAGATATGCTCGTCGAGCGCAATGGAAGTGTTGAAGTGATTGCGCATGTAGCGGCTCGTCCAGGCCTCTTGAGCCGTCACGGTGCCGCCCTCGGCGGTCAACTTGACGACTTTGGCTCCGGTATCGTAAGACGCCGCGACCATGATTTGGTCAGGAGCTACAAACAAGGGCAAGGCGGGCTTGATATCGAGCTTCGGGGCGAAAGGAACGCTCCATAGTTCTTTGCCCTCTCGGTTCAACGCAACAATTTTCTGTTGGAGCAGGAACACGAACTGTTTGATGCCAAATAGCTCGAAGACAATCGGCGAAGAGTAAGCCACATTGGCCTCTTGAGCCGTCCACCGCACCGCACCCGTACGTTTTTCCAAAGCCGCGATGGCGCGCTCGCCACTGCCGCCGACCTCCACCATCAGCAGGTCGTCATCGACGAGAGGCGACGTACTAAAGGCCCATGTCGGTAGCTTGCTGTCGAAGACATCCTCGTATTGGAGCTGCCAAACGACCTCACCCGAGGTTGTGTCGAGTGCCATCAGTTGACCCCGTGAGCCCAGGACAAAAACCACATCACCGTCCACCGTCGGCCCGGAACGAGGACCATCGCCGTTGACGTCTTTGAAAATCGGACTCACGGGAATTCGCCAAATCGTCTCTCCACTCTCGGCGTCGAGGCAGAGGGCATACTCGGTCTTCTCGTCCGAATCCATTGTGTAGAGACGCTCACCCACAATGGAGATAGCCGAGAAGCCAGCACCTACCGGTACTCGCCACACCTCACGAGGTCCGGCGGAATCCCATGAACGCACCAATCCGGTCTCTGTCGACTTACCATCTCGGTTCGGACCACGATATTGAAACCAGCCGGTGCTCGAACCGTTCTCACCGGCAACGAGACCAGCGACCAAGATCAAAGTAAGGACGAGACCCGCCCGTGTCATTCTGCGAAATACCATGCATTGCTCCAAGGATTTTGAACGTCGAACACATCCGGACCTACAGCCTGGCAATCTGTGGTAGATGGTCAAAGTGTTGGTCACGTGCGAAAAGAACGAGATTGTGCTGCAGAACCAGGGCCGCGATCCACATGTCGTTCGTCGGAATGGGAGTTCCTTGCTTTCGTAACTGGCGGTAGACGTTTGCGTAGTGATGTGTCGTCTGGTCGTCCGCAAATATCGTGCGAACGCCGTCCTTCACAAGAAACTCGCGCAAAACTCGTTCGTTGTTAGGACCAAATTTACCGACAGAGAATCCCGCGCGAAGCTCTCCAAGTACGACGAAAGGAATGAATACCTGCTCGGCCGTCTCCAGTGAGTCAACGACGCCGGGCTCACCCCGACAGAAGTCGGTGTATCGATTGGTATCTAGAGCGAGCCTCATTTCCAAATCTCTTCTTCGATAACGTGCTGATCACTAATGGCCTTGTCGAAATCAGGGTCTTCTTTCCAACTCCCCGCAAGATCCTTCAAATCTCTGTAGCGGCGTGCTTGCTTCGAAAAATCCATGCCTCGAGCCAACGCCTGTATGGCGACGTCGTTCAGGCTCCTTTTCTCCGCCTTGGCGCGATCCCTCAGCGCGGCATCGAGGGCTGCGGGGACATTGCGAATCGTATATTGCATGCAACTATTGTAGGCTATGCAGGCAAAGAATGCAATCACCAGGAACGGCTGGACTTACGATTTCTTACTTGATGTCACATTCTCACTGAGCAGTCGAGCGGCCAAGCAGCAACGAGAGCCAGGCCCAGCCTGGCCTACGATTCTTCGTAGCTCCTATCGACGGGCTATAGCGGCCAAGTCGCCAGCCACGCGGTCTGCGGTCTTGATCATCCGGCACAGCCGGCCCGACTACGATTGTTTTCTTGACTGGCTTCTGGCCTCTGACTTCTGGCCACTTCTTATTCGTAGCTCTCCATTGGCGGGCAAGTACAGACCAAATGCCGGTCACCGTAGGTATTGTCGATGCGGGCAACCGGCGGCCAGTATTTGTACTCTCGTACCCAAGGGGCGGGGTAGGCGCCTTCCTCGCGGGAGTAAGGACGATCCCAATCGCTGGCAGTAACAGCATGAGCGGTATGCGGAGCCCGCTTGAGGACGTTGTTCTCCTTGTCGGCGCGACCGTCCTCGATGGCCTGTATTTCTTTCCGGATCCCAATCAATGCGTCGCACAGACGATCGAGCTCGGACTTGGACTCGCTCTCGGTGGGCTCGATCATGAGTGTTCCCGCCACAGGGAAGGACATAGTCGGAGCGTGGAATCCATAATCCATGAGCCGCTTGGCGACATCTTCCGCTTCGATGCCTGCGCTTTTTTTGAACGGGCGTAAGTCGATGATGAACTCGTGAGCCGAAAGTCCTGTGCTGCCCCTATACACGACTTTGTAGTGCTCTTCGAGGCGCTTGGCCATGTAGTTGGCATTGAGGATCGCAACTTGAGTCGCTCGAGTGAGCCCCTCGGGTCCCATCAATCGGATATAGGCCCACGAGATGGGTAGGATGCTGGGACTTCCGTAGGGGGCCGCCGACACGGGCCCGATGGCTTGCTCCCCACCCAAACCCGTCACGGTGTGTCCGGGAAGGAAAGGTAGGAGGTGCTTCGCAACGGCGACGGGTCCCATCCCGGGTCCACCGCCTCCATGAGGGATACAAAACGTCTTGTGCAAATTGAGGTGACAGACGTCAGCACCAATCTCTCCCGGCTGGGCGAGACCGACAAGGGCGTTCATGTTGGCCCCATCCATGTACACCTGCCCGCCATGCGAGTGAACGATCTCGCACACTTCTTTGACTCTCGCTTCGAACACGCCGTGCGTCGAAGGATAAGTGATCATCAACGCACCGAGGCTGTCCTTGTGCTCCTCGGCCTTCGTACGAAGATCCTCCACATCGACATTACCTTCCGCATCACAAGCCACGACGACCACTTTGAAACCAGCCATAACGGCACTTGCCGGGTTCGTACCGTGTGCCGACACAGGGATAAGACAGATGTTTCGGCCGCTCTCCCGACGACTACCGTGATAGGCCTTGATGAGCAACAAACCGGTGTATTCGCCTTGAGCGCCGGCATTCGGCTGGAAGGTGACACCCGCTAAACCTGTAATCTCCGCAAGGTATTGCTCGAGCCCTCGGAAGAGCTCGTCGTAGCCCGCTGATTGGGCCGCAGGCGCAAAGGGGTGAAGCCGGCCAAATTCCGGCCAAGTCACGGGGATCATCTCGGTTGTTGCATTGAGCTTCATGGTGCACGAACCCAATGGAATCATCGACGTTGTCAGCGACAGGTCCCTCGATTGTAGACGATGGATATAACGCAGCATCTCGTGCTCCGAGCGATATCGATGAAACACCTCGTGAGTGAGATAGGAGCTTGTTCGCGCGAAGGGCTCGGGAAAAGCCTCGTCCGCATCAGCCGGCAGCGCATCCACCGGCGGGACATCCGAGTTGCCGGCGAAAATCTCGATCAAGGTCCGCAAGTCTTGCGCCCCTGTCGTCTCGTCTAGAGAAACGCCAAGAGAGTCGTCGGCATAGGAGCGCAGGTTGATCGAATGCTCCTCTGCAGAGAGGAGGATCCTTCTCGCATTTTCCTTATCTGTGTGAATCCGCAACGTGTCAAAGAAGGGATCGTCACCGACGGCGAATCCGAGCGTTTTCAAGCTCTTTGCCAGCGCTCGGGTCATCCGGTTCACGCGGCGCGCTATCTTCTTCAATCCCTCGGGTCCGTGATAGGCGGCAAACATACTCGCCATGATGGCTAGTAAGACCTGCGCCGTGCAGATATTGCTCGTGGCCTTTTCCCTCCGAATGTGCTGCTCTCGGGTTTGAATCGCCAGGCGGCACGCGGTTCTCCCTTCGGCATCCTTGGAGACGCCGACGATCCTTCCCGGCATCCGGCGAGCGTGCTCCTCGCTCGTGGAGAGAAAAGCGGCGTGAGGCCCTCCGAATCCCATGGGCACACCGAAACGTTGGGCTGATCCCACCGCGATATCAGCCCCAAACTCTCCCGGTGGTCGCAGCAGTGTGAGAGCCAGCAGATCCGTCGCCACGACCATCAATGCGCCCGCTTGGTGAGCCCGGTCGGCGATATCAGAGTAGTCCTCGATTCGCCCATCCGTCGTGGGATACTGGACGAGCACACCTGAGAGGCCGTCTTTCTCGAAATCGATGGAATCGATGGAACCGACTTTGAGGTCGATATCGAGAGGTTTCGCGCGTGTCTGGACGACGGCAATGGTTTGCGGGTGACAGTCCTCGGAAACAAAGAAGCCCTGTTTCTTGCCTCGAGCCACCGCGAAACACATCGCCATCGCTTCAGCGGCCGCTGTAGCTTCGTCGAGCAACGAAGAGTTCGCGAGCGGCAACCCGGTCAAGTCGGCGACCATGGTCTGGAAGCTGAGCAAGGCTTCCAGCCGACCTTGGGCGATTTCGGCCTGGTAAGGCGTGTACTGTGTGTACCAACCGGGATTCTCCAAGATGTTGCGAAGAATCACTGCGGGCGTAATGCTGTCGTAGTAGCCCATCCCAATATAGGAGCGAAATACACGGTTTTTCTTGGCAACTTCGTGCAATGCCTCCACGATCTCGTGCTCCGCGCCGGGTGAAGGAACGGTCAAGGGCTCGCGGAGACGGATGTTCTCCGGGACCGTCACATCCATGAGAGCATCGAGTGAGTCGAATCCCAAAGAACCCAGCATTTGTCGAATCTCGACTTCGTTGGGCCCGATGTGGCGATTCACGAACTCTCCGGTTGGCAGCAGCTCATCGATCGGTCGGTTCTTACTCATGGTCGGCACGTACCCCTCGTCTTGGGCGATGCGTCCGTTTCCGTTGTTGAAAACGAGACGGCGCAGGTGATTTTTCGTGGGAGGTGAGCGTCAGTTCCCGGCTTCTTCTTCGACGTATTTCTGATAATCCTCAACGGAGAGCAGACCCTCCAGCTCAGCGGGGTTGGTGAGCTTGACGACAACCAACCATGCTTCGCCATGGGGATCCTTGTTGATCATCTCCGGCGAGTCCACGGCGGCTTGATTGACCTCGACGATCTCACCCGATACCGGCAAGAACAGCTCGGAGACGGCCTTCACCGACTCGATGTTTCCAAAAACTTCCGCGGCAGCGAAGCTAGATCCCGCCTCGGGAAGCTCCACAAACACGACGTCGCCGAGTTGCTGTTGGGCAAAGTCGGTGATCCCTACCTTGCCCTGGTCTCCATCGATCTCTATCCATTCGTGCTCTTTCGAATAGCGGTATTCATCCGGATACATAACGTCTCTCCCCGGCCCATGCGTTCCCAAGTCGACGGGCTCTCTGGCATATATCAACTGTGGTAACTACCTGGAACAATGCCCAACACACGCGAACTTCAACTCCCGAGTGGAAAGGTATGTGTCTAAGGTCGGAAGCTCTGACACTCATTCATCCGGCTGGAAGTGATTTCCAGGTGCGCTGGATCGCAGTGCCATTGGCAGCGGCGCTCAAGCGCCGAAAATTACCATAGGGGTGTATGGCTGTCAAACGGATCGCTCCGTTCACTCGGGCCCGATGGACCGGAAGCCACTGTCGACGGCTCAACCGGGCCCTAGTTGCCGAATCCCTGCATGTACTCATATAATTAAGGTAATCCGTTAGTCACGAGCAATTGCGTCTGTAGTGGTCTATCCATGGTCACAGAAAACTACGTAACTCGTTGTTGGAACTGCCGCAACGAATTCGACGTCGTCGAGGCGGTCTGGTGTAGCTGTGACCCCCAGAATCCTTCCAAAGTCTGTCCCTTTTGCCTGCAATGCTTTTGCCCAGCAGACGATGACTACAAACAACAATTCTGGGACCAGGCGCCCGACGAGCTCCGAGACGAGGTCTCGATGCTTCAGCGGAGCCGGGATCGGCTGGGAGAGATCCTCATCCGCACCCAGAAGCTGACGACACCCCAATTGCTCGAGGCCCTCGTCAATCAGAAACGGACAGGCGGGCTTCTAGGCAAGATTCTTCTCGAAAAAGGCTGGGTAACTCAGGCTGACATCGATGAAGCACTGGAGCACCAGGGTTACAAACCGTTGGTCGTGACGCAGGGTCAGGAGGTCACCCCGACCCCGGTTGCGCCTGAGACACCTCCCCAGGAGCTTCTGAACTATCTGATGACATTGGGAGCCAATAAAGGGGCTTCGGACATTCATATCGAACCGGTCCAGGAGGAACTGGCCGTCAAGTTCCGCATCGATGGTTTCTTTTACAAGATCCGACCACTACCCAAAACCGCATCGAAACCCCTATTGGAACGGATCAATTCACTTTTCCATCTCGACCCAAATAGCAAAGGACTGCCCCAAAAAGGTCATGCTTCGACCAAGCTTCAGAATCGGGATTACGATTTGCGGGTCCAGACCCTTCCGACTCAGATGGGGACCGCCGTCACCATCAAGCTCGTAGACCGGCGGTTCTTCTTGAAGAACTTCACCGCGTTGGGTTTGACACCGCCCGATCAGTTGTTCCTGGTTCGGTCGCTCGATATGCCATCCGGCCTCATCCTAGTAACATCGCCTCCATACAACGGAGCGATGACCACTTGCTACTCCTTGATGGATCACCTGGCCAAATCGGAGCGCAAAGTTGTGAGCTTGGAACCTTCCATCCAATGGGAGGTTCCCTATGTCCAACAGGTCGAAGTGGGCAAAGAAAAGGGTCTCGATTACCCTTCGGCTCTTCGATCGGTCGCAAACGTCCAACCCGACGTAATATTCCTGCTGGATCTCACCGACAAAGAAAGCGCCAATATGGCCTGCCAGCTCTCGAGCTCTCTTCTTGTCATCGCGACTTTTCCCGCTTTTAGTGCCGCGGAATCGGCATGGCGCTTCGACGAGCTCGGTGTCCCTTCATCACTTTTCAGCCGAAACCTCTCTTTGGTGCTCCACCAAAGACTTGTCCGTCGCATTTGCTCGATCTGCCGGGAGGGCGGGAAGTCTGCCGATCAGCGGAAGCTGGCCCCGTACGGAATCACCGAAGAAGAGGCCGCATCCATCAAGCTCTACCGAGGGAGCGGCTGCCCGGCCTGCAACAAGATCGGCTACCGCCGACGCAAAGGCATCTTCGAGATCATGACGGTCGATCGTCACATTCGTGAAGTTCTATCTCGCAAACCCTCTCTCGAGGAAATCCAGAAGGCCGCTCTCCACTCCGGCATGGAGACTCTACGCGAAAGGTGTCTCAGGGACGTCTCTGAGGGCGTGACCACAATCGAAGAGTTCATCCGTTGGAGGCTATGATCAGGTGAAGATTGCCTTCATCGGCAGTCACGGAGTCGGCAAGACCACATTGTGCTATGACCTTGCCGGCATACTGAAGAAACACCACTCCAGTGTCGGGATCGTAATGGAAGTTGCACGATCCTGTCCGTTGCCCATCAATCGCGATACCACATTGGAAGCCCAGTCCTGGATACTCCACACTCAAATCGCCACCGAAATTGCCGAAGCGGGTCAGAGTGAAACGGTCGTTTGTGACCGGGCCGCACTCGACAATTACGCTTACCTCGTTGCCGCGATGGGACAGCATCCTGTTCTAGATGAGCTCGTCAACTTTTGGATGTCGACCTATGACTTTTTGTTCAAAGTTCCTGTCACCTTCACGCTGCGCCGGGACGGTGTTCGGGACGTCGACTTGGACTTTCAACGGGACATCGACGGGATTGTAGATCGGCTTCTCGATGAGAAGCAGATCCCACACTACCGCCTCCCGGATCGGAGCCGTTCGAGCTGGATGAGCTTCATTGGAAGGATTCTGGAACTGCCCGGAACCCGACCGAAAGCCAAATCGGCAACGCCATCTGCCCTCCAAATGTCGCTGCCGATCGAGAAAGACTAGATTCGAGTTGCTTCGTGAGTACTCAACCGGTGCGGCGACGCGAATTTCCCTGCAAGTGCTTCCTCCTGACTTCCTAGCTTACCCTCCCTTTTCTTTCCATCTTTCATAGTCCTCGAGCAACTCGGTTTGGAATTGCTTTCTCACCTCATCGTCGGAGAATAAGACCTGGTTGTAGTAACGCTTCTGTCCATCGGCCATGAAGTCCCTCGAGGGCACCGCAACAAACAGATCGCCATCTTTTTCGACGACTTTGAAACCTCTGACGATGATGCCTCGAGACACCACCACATCAGCAAGGGCCCGTATTTTTTCACTATTACAACAACGAAATTTGACTTCCATTACTATGCTCCTTTTCTCCTGCTGTTTCCCACACTTCAGGAGACTGGCTCCCACCGCCCATTCCAATACCTAGCGACTCTCACTCTTCCGGTCGCACCGAGAACGACGATGGCGTGAATAGTCCCGTACTCATTACTGAGGAACAGAGTTCCGCTCGTCGACTGGCCGATTGGGGAAAAAGACAAAATCTGACTGCGGCCAATCCTCAACGGAGGAAATCCCGGCACCGTTTCATTGGCCGGGCTTCCGTAGCGAACCCCAGGGAACAGATCTCCCAACTTCAGGGGACCCCGATGCTTCTTGTCAATTCCCGATCGAATATCAGCGCGTCGGATTCCGTTTCCGTTCCCATCGAAGTGGATGGCGAGCTCCGGCCCGCCATCCACCTGATCGAAAACAATGGCAGCGTAGGTATTCTTGGAGACCGCGAGTGACCGGACCTGCCTTATGAGGCCACGCATGTACAATGAAGCTCCTCGAAGCTGGTACTCCCGAACGAGCACCCAAGCTCGAGGGATTGCCATGCCCGCCAAGATCGACATGACAACCAACATCATCAGAACTTCCACCAAGGTTCGGCCGGCTTCGCATCTCGACATTGCTCTCGGCTCCGCAGTAGGCACGGCAGGAGGTTCGTGGTTCTTTGATGCCGATGCCATACACACGATTCCCAATCCTCCCTTGCGGCCAGCTAGGACTTCTTCTTACTAGTGGAGC
Organism: uncultured Acidobacteriota bacterium; assembly: GCA_963697355.1. Taxonomy (GTDB): domain Bacteria; phylum Acidobacteriota; class Vicinamibacteria; order Marinacidobacterales; family DATDRI01; genus CAVONV01. Next base: position 103,988 of record CAVONV010000004.1, on the reverse strand, counting down.
TCTTCTTCGAATCGCTCTTTACGACCAAATGGTCTCGAAGTTTGACGAAGGTCTTCTCGCCGATGCCCCTCACGTTCATGATTTCTTCGGTCTTCTGGAACCGGCCGTTCTTCTCCCTGTAGTTGACGATCCGCTCCGCCACCTTGTCACCAATGCCCGGCAGTTGAGCCAGATCCTCCACCGAAGCCGTGTTGATGTCGACGAGGAGCTCATCGGCAGTCTTTGTTTTTGAGTTCGTGTCCTGTCCCGCATGCGCGGGAGCACACATCGCGACAACAATCACCGTAAAGATTCCAAGAAAAATCATTCTTGATTTAGTCATTTCTTCCTCCTTTTTGGGTTCACAAACTTTTTGTTTGGCGGCTGCCCGCCGAACCCTGCGGGCAGCCACAGGCCCTTCTGACCCCACCACGGCTCTCCGGCCTTTCAGCCGGCGGCACGAGACCGCGCTACAGGGTCTTCTACAAGACGGGATTCCCTCCTTCTTCTCACCTCCTCTCCAAAACGATTTGAACACCAGGTGCTCGACCCGGCTGGCCGACCCCGGTTGTCTATGCCATAGGGCAATCTCCGGGCCAAAGCGAGCGGCGTCGCACAAAAACGCCTAAACCAAAGGGGAAAAAGGAATTACTCGCCGACCGAACGGGAGAGCCGGCGGCGACTCGCAAAAAACTGTCAAGATGTATTGACAGCGCGAAAGTCGTTGTGAAGTAACACCAATAGATTGAACCGCTTAGAACTGTCAACCTTTCTTGACACACGACTGTCAACTCGAGAGGCTGCTCGACGACCACGCGGAACGCAGAACACCTCAAGACACGCTAGCTAGCAAGAAAGCGGGTTTTTATGCTAGAATTTAAAGTAGTGTCTGAAGTCTGAACATCTTATTGCCAATCTGAGATAGAGTTGGCATGGTGAGCACAGCCTTACCTGGCCAAGGGACACAATGGAAAGTGGAAATCTCGCCCAAAAGGGCGTTTTGTCTCTCCTAACTGAGCTCAGCCAAGCTAAAGCGACCGGATCGCTCAAGCTCGAGCGCGCACCCCTACAAAAAGCCGTCTACCTCCGCGACGGGCAAATCCTATTTGCGGCTTCGAACGATCCGAAGGACCAACTGGCATCCATCCTCGTTGAAGAAGGCAAGCTCGGCCCCGATCAAATGCAAATTGCGCAGGCGCGGGTTTCCCCGGGAAACCCGCTGGCAAAGGTACTCACAGAGCTTGGATACATATCTCAACGGGAGCTAGCTGATGCGGCACGTCTGAAAGTCGAGAAGATACTGACGGATCTCTTCGGCTGGAAGGAAGGTAACCACCAATTTGCGGACGGGTCTCTCCCAAAGGGCGCCATCGACTTGGAGCTGTCGACACCGAGACTCATGTTCAACAGCATTCGGCGGATGCAGCGCCGCGATTGGGTCCTCGAAGAGCTCGGCTCTCTCGACAGCGTTTTCTCTCCGACCGAGAATGTCGCGTCCTTTTTGAAGGAAACCGAAGCCGATGAGCCGACTCAAGACATCCTAAGGTTCGTCGACGGAGTAAAAACGATCAAGCAGATCGGCGCCTTGTCCACACTAAGTGAGTTCGAAGTTTGCAAAGTTCTTGCCGGCGCTCAACTACTCGGAGCCGTCCGCAAAGCACGCGATGTTGGTGCCGTGCCAATGGAGCCGGTTCAAGAAGATGTACTCTCTTTGGCCCCTGATGAAATACTTGGTGTAGGCTCGGACGCGTCGCGTGCGCCAGAGCCACTCGATCAGACCATCCTAGACACGGAACCAAAACCCTTTGAAGGACTCGAACAACCCCTGACGCCTCCTCCCGAGCCTCTAGCACCACCGCCGCAAATGGCGGAGCCCATTCAAACGCCCGCTTCATCTCCCCCCCTCGTGGAACCTCCACCGCTCGTGCAGCCTCCACCGCTCGTGCAGCCTCCACCGCTCGTGCAGCCTCCGCAGGCGTCTCCACCACTGGCGAGCATAGTGGACAAGGGCACTCCAAGCTTACTCCTCGACGAGCCCGAGCTACCCGAAGAGCCGGTCTCTCAAAGAGTCCCCCTTAGTCCTCGTCGGATGAGAGAAGGCGCTGGGAATTCGAAGAAAAAACTGCTCATCGGAGTGGCCGGTTTGGTTCTACTCATTAGCGGAATCGCAGCGGGGTACTACTTTATTTGGCCGATGTTCTTTTCCGCTGAAGCCGGCCCAACGGATACACCCAAAAAGACGGCGACTTCTCAAGACCAGACGCGGACGACTCCAGGCAGCCAGCAGGGCAGGAGCGCGACACCGACCTCTTCCGCGATACCTTCTCCAACCGGCCCTACAGCGTCGGAAGGACCAGCAGGCACCACCCCTGCCAAGTCGACAGCAAGCGACGACTCTCCACCTGGAAATGCTTCAGACCGGCCGACATCCACCCAGAAAGGAACCGGAGGAGAACAAGAGACGCCTCCCACCGCTCAGAAGTCAGCTACGGCGACGACTCCCTCTCGTCAGCCACCGACAGCATCTGCTCAGACACCGACGCCCAAGAAGCAGACAGCGACGACTCCGAAACCCAGCAGCCCCGGGACCGGTCAACCGAGCTCGACATCTGCAATGGCGAGAAGCCACGAGCTCCTCCAGGACGGCAAGATTCCAGAAGCGGCGAACATACAACTCCAGCATTTGCGAAGCACGAATGCGGACAGCAAATTCACAATCGCCGTCGGCGTTTACTGCGACACAGGGAATGCTACCCGTGCCTACAGGAACTCAGGCAATTCCAAGCAGCTCATCCTTCTCCCTTATTCTTATCGAGGACGCTCATGCTATCGAGTATTCTGGGGTCTCTTCGATTCCGAGGAGAGCGCTCGCAGCAATGTCGCCTCGCTCCCACCCGCTTTGCGCTCTCCGGACTCGGTTCCAGTCTCAGTATCCAAGCTCATCCGTTGAGTCGAGCCCGAGATGACCAAACACCACGGGAATAGTCTCTCTATCGAGCGACTATGGTCTCGCCAGCGTCTACTGTCAGCGTTCGTGATGGTCTCAGCGATTGCTTCTACACTCTTTGCAGATGTCCTGCACTTGAAGAACGGTCGGCGGATCGACGTTGATCGGTACTGGGAGGATGGCGACCAGCTTTATTACGAAAGAAAGGGCAGCATATTTGGCTTCCCGAAATCGCTTCTGGATCACATCGAGCGGAGCGATTCTCTTGCCCCCCCGGAAGTTGAGCCCGCGGAGGCAGCAACATTCAAGAACGAGACCATCAGCTCCACCATCGAAGAGGCGCGCCAAGCGGTTCGGGAAGGAGATCTAGACAAGGCTTCACGACTCTACCGCCAAGCCTTGAGTGTAGCGCCGGACTCTATGTCAGGAAGAGTAGAGTTGGCCGAGCTCTTCATTAGTCGCGGCAATCTACAAGCGGCAGAGACGCAACTCGAACAGGCAAAACGACTGTCTTCCAACGATCCCACCGTTCGAGAAAAATTGGGCGACGTCTACCATCGGCGAGGGCGGACAGCACTCGCACTTCGTGAGTGGCAAAAGGCGCTAGAGCTCTCGCCAAGCTCTGATCTCCTCTACAAGCTCAAGAAGGTGCTCAGAGAAAACGATCAGGACATCGAGTTCGATGAGATCCGACATGCTAAGTACGTCATTCGCTACGACGGTGTCGTCAGTGAAGCGATTGGCCGCTCTGTAGCTGCTGCTCTCGATGAGGAGTACGCCGATCTAGCTCAAGAGTTTCACTTCAGCCCACAGGCTCCAATCTCGGTGATCTTGTACACCCATCGCGAGTTCGAAGATGTCACCGACGCCCCCTCTTGGATCTCCGCGGTCAACGACGGCCAACTTCGCATACCCGTAGAGGGAATGGCCCAGGTCACCCCGAAGCTTCGCAAACTTCTCCGACACGAACTGACCCATAGCTTCGTCAATGCCCGAACAGGCGGCAACTGCCCAACTTGGTTCCAGGAAGGTCTGGCCCAGTTGCGGGCCGGTGAGTCTCCATCGGACATGTACTCGACCCTCAAAAAGGCAAGAGACAACGGCCGCCTCCTACCTCTGTGGAGCTTGGAAGGTTCGATCCTGCACTACGCAAAGGACAAGGTTCGTCTTGCCTATCTAGAGTCCCTGGCCGCGACCCACTACATTGTTGCCAGAAGAAACCGTGGTGCTCTCATTCAGATTCTCAACCACCTTGCTGAGCAAAAGACCATGAACGATACACTGAGGAAAGTGGTGGGGCTAGACTATCAAGAGTTCCAAACCGCCTGGGAAGCGGATTTCGATCGCTATCACTAGGCTACGCCAAAGGGCAAGAATTCAAGAATTCAAGAACTCAAGAACCCAAGAATTCAAGAACAAAGAAAACGGACCCACGTCCTGATTCTCGGGTTCTTGGGTACTCGAGTTCTACATTTGGGCGCGACAACGAAATCAACGCGCGACCAAGGACGCTATTCCGCTAGGCGGGAGAGGCCGTTGGCTTGGAGTTTCGGCTCCAACTCTCTCTTCAGATTCGAAAAGCTAGCCATATATTCTGCCGGCACCGGTGGCCCGGGCGGATAGATTTGCTTCAAGGGATTCACTACTTTCCCGTGCCGATACAGTCGGAAATCCAAATGAGGACCGGTGGCGGTTCCCGTCATCCCGACTCGGCCAATGACTTCCTTTTGCTGAACACGTTTACCGACGCGGAGTCCGCCGGCAAACTTGGATAGATGCAGGTATTTCGAGACATATCCCATGGCGTGGCGGATCGTAACCTGATTGCCGCCTGCTCCTTTTCTTGAAATTCCTGTGACCGTCCCCGCAGCGATAGAATGAACCGGCGTACCGGTGGGAGCCGCGTAGTCGACGCCCAAGTGCGGCATTCTTCTTTTGTGAACTGGATGGAGACGACTGTATGAGAATCCGGAGCTGATACGTCGGAACTTCAGGGGAGCCCGCAGGAACGCCTTCCGCATGGACTTGCCTTCTCTGTCGTAGTAGTCCCTTTTCTCGGTCGGGTCCTGATAGAGGAACGCCGCCAGGTCAGCTTCGCCCGATATGTATCGCGCGGCCTTCAAGTCTCCATACCCCGCGAACTTGTCGTTTCGGTAGAGCTTTTCCACCACTACCGAGAAACGGTCGCCCTCTCGACTTTGCGTGTAGAAATCGAAGTCCCATTGAAACACCTCGGCAAAGGCGACAGTGAGCTCCGGAGTCTCTCCCATTGCTTCCATACTCATATAGAGACTTCCGCCGTATCGCAGTGAGCCGTGGCGTATGACTTCCCGACGCTCCACGGGAACGTGAACGCGGCATCCTTCCCAACCTTCCTCTAAGCGCTGCGCCTCAAAGGTTTCGAGTACTCCCCGGTGGATTCGAACGGATTGCACATTTCCGCCAGGCGCAAAGTGAATCTCCACCTCGTCTCCCTCTCGAAGATGGCGCAGGTTCATTTGCTCCCCGAGAGCCTGGGCGACATCGTGGATTTCGCGAGGGCTGAAACCATTTCGGTGCAACACCGAAGCCAGAGCTTCGTCGCGACGAATCCGATCGGGAATCATGACCCATGGGCCGGCCTCCGATGGAACATCTTCCAGCCGAGGAAGCTCTGGTACTCGAGGAGGTATCCAACGGAGGACAATGATGATTGCGAGAGCGCTCACCGCCCACAATCCCAGCGTCACGATTGACGCAAAAAGAAATCGACGCGCTTTCGAAAGGGTTGTCAACCTTGGTCACCTATCGGCACACTAGGACTTGCCTTCTCTCAGAACGCCATAGAACTGCAATGTCTGTTTCAAGCCCTGAGCGAAGTCGACACGAGGAACGTAACCTAGGTCCTCTTTCGCCCGCGTAATGTCGGCTAGAGAGTGGCGAACGTCGCCCGGCCGTGAGTCTCGATGTTCGGCGACTGTATCTACCCCGGCCTGAGCGGCCATTGACTCCCAGAGTTGATTGATGGAGAAACGCTGCCCGCAGCCAATGTTGAAAACGTTCCCTACACCTTTTTCAGAATGGCAAGCCGCGAGATTCGCTTGCGCCACATTGTCGATATAGGTGAAGTCCCGGGTCTGACCTCCGTCGCCGAAAATCACCGGTGTTTTGTTGGATGCAAGGGCATCGATGAACTGACTGATCACACCGGAATAGGGAGAGTTGGGATCTTGGCGGGGGCCGAAGATGTTGAAATACCGAAGCGCCACGGTCTCCAGTCCATAGAGTTTGTGAAAGATCAAACAGTAGTGCTCTGAAGCAAGCTTGGCGACCGCGTAGGGAGACATGGGCTCGGTCTTCATGGACTCCTGCTTAGGCAAGGTCTCATTGGCACCGTAGGCCGACGAGGAAGAAGCATACACGAGGCGGCGTACTTTGGCGTCACGAGCTGCTTGGAGCAGCATCAATGTACCGGTCGTATTCGAGGCATGTGACTCCAGCGGCAGATCGACCGATCGAGGCACCGACGGTAGTGCCGCCTGGTGCAGGATGTAATCGACACTGTCGACGGCCTGCTTTACTTTTTCGGCATCGCATAGGTCACCCTCCACGAGCTCGATCCGGCTTTCGACTTCCTCCAAATTCTCCCTTTTTCCAGTCGAAAAATTGTCGAGCACGCGTACGTTGTCTCCGCGAGCCAGCACATGGCGAACGAGATTGGAGCCGATGAAACCAGCCCCACCGGTTACGAGATAAAGAGCCACCTTGTTCTCCTAGGATTGAGTCGTTTCGATTACCTCATTGTCAAGTGTAGATAATGTCGATCCGGTCCGTCAACTCGCTATGATGACTAGGGCAGCGGGAGCCGTCACGCTAGTTAGTTCGAGAACGGTTGATATTACTTTCGGAACAAGGTTAAGATACCTGCAGAATTGAGCTTGCATTCCGGACCGGAGTTCTCGTGGGAAACCTCAGCCAAGAAACCCTCGCCGACGTCATCCGGAATCTCTATGTCAATCGCGACAGCGGAATACTCCATTTGACGCAGGGTGCCGTCCGGAAAAGGATTTACTTCAAAAAGGGATCCATGATCTTCGCCAACTCGGACGTCAACGACGACCGACTGGGAGAGTTCCTCATCCGGAGCGACAAAATCGACCGAAGAGCTTTCGAATTGGCCTCCGAGGTCGTGAAAGATACTAGAAATCGGTTCGGCAAAACCATCGTCGAGATGGGGTACATGAAAGCCGACGAGATGCAGAGCATGGTCGTCCAGCAGATCGAAACCATCATTTATTCGCTATTCGAATGGGAGGAAGGCGAGTATCGCTTCGAGCTGCACGAGGATCCCGTCGAGGAAGACATCGTCCTCAACCTCTCCACAGCCGACATTATCCTCGAAGGAACGCGACGCATGAATGATGTTGCGGCCATAAGCCGCGCCCTAGGGGACCCGCATCGAGTCCTCCGACACTCGGACAACCCGCTACTTTTGTACCAAAAAATCAGTCTTACGCCGCAAGAAGGTTTCGTTCTCTCCCGAGTGGACGGCATATCTACAGTCACCGACATCGCTGCTATCTCCCCCTTGGGTGAAGAGGAGACCCTTCGTTGCGTCTACGGCTTGGTTTCCGCCGGCGTTCTCGATCTCGAAGGAGGGGCATCACCGCTTCCATTACCGAGCATTCCGCACGAACCCGTGGAGATCCCCAAGCCTGAGGCAACACCCCTCGAGAGAGAGCCGGAAAGGACGAAGGAAGAAGAAGGGCCGACACCCGAAGAACAGGCCATTCGTGACGACATCGCGGCCAAACACGCTTCATTGCACACCGCAAACTACTACGATCTGCTTGGTATCACCGGCACGGCCAATGACGCAGAGATCAAGAAAGCCTACTATGCGATGGCCAAGAGGTATCACCCCGATCGACATCACAGCCCCTATTTGCAGGATGTCCACGGGCTACTCGAGGAGCTCTTCGTCAAGATCACCAACGCCTACAAGAAACTCTCTCAACCATTGGAACGTCGTCGCTACGACGCAACGCTCAGGACCGAAGCGCCGCGCGGAGAGACAACTCCGAGCACTGAGCCTCGGAAGCCGCCAACTCATCCAGCAGAGTCTTCCGATCCCACCCCAATGGACATATATGCCGCGAAGCAGTTCCAACTCGGCAAACGGTATTTCGAAGAAATGAGCTACTTCGACGCCATTCAATGCCTCAAGGAAGCGGTCCGCGTTTGCCCTGAAAAAGCAAGTTATCACAAGCTGCTAGCTGCCGCTCTCGCCAAGAATCCACACTGGTTGAAGGAAGCGGAAGAACATCTATTGACCGTTCTCGAGTTTGACCAGTTCGATGTGGAAGCCTACGTGTCCTTGGGCGAGATATATCAAAAATCCGGAATGGAGACCCGCTCCCAGAAAATGTATCAAAAGGCTCTCGAGCTCGATCCGGTCAACGAAACGGCCCAAGAAAAGATCAAAGGGAAGAGACGCGGCACCTCACGAGGCATCAAAAACATCTTTGGCAAGAAGAAAGAGTAGTTCTCAACAAGCTTCCCTGTGATTGTACGTCTTCACTGGGCAGTCGAGCAGCCCGCCTTCGCTCCGCACGTCTTAACAAAGCGGAGCCACGGCGAGGCCTCTCCATAGCCGTTCGATTGAGAAGACAGCCAACGGCGTAGGCGGGCCAGCAGTCAGTCCGGCGAGGGCAACGGCAGATCCACAGACTGGGCCCACCAGAACACACAAGTTCCTGATTCCTTGGATTCCCTATCCTATTCGCGATTATTCGCGGCTTTCCGCAAAGAGGTGTACCTGTTCGAGTTGGCAATAAGCCGAATTCTGTTCCTTCTCACGGTCACCCCCGAGAAGGCGATGATCATTTATCTAGCCGCGACGATTACTCGTCGGGTCGAGCGACCTACCCGGAAGCTTCGGACGGGCCGCCCTCAGGCGCTTCCCTATTTGGTCTTGCTCCATGCGGGGTTTACCCTGCCTCGGATGTCACCACCCGAGCGGTGCGCTCTTACCGCACCTTTTCACCCTTACCCCTTGCAGGGCGGTGTATTTTCTGTGGCACTTTCCTTCCGGTCGCCCGGACTGGGCGTTACCCAGCGCACTGCCCTTTGGAGTTCGGACTTTCCTCCGACCCCTTTTGGAGATCGGCGATCACCTGGCCAACTCGAACAGGCAGGATCATTATAGAACGGAGCCACGCGAAAGCAGAAAGGAGAAAGTAGGAGGGAGGATTCGATGTAAAACAGGGAGGAATTCAAGGAAGGCGGGAGACCAGTGAAGATTCTCGATTTCCTGACTTCCTGAGTTGTGACTTAATTCGCTAGCCGTCAGTTTCTTGAGTGATTTTGTACTGTTCCAACTTCTTGTAGAGATTACTTCTTGGAGTGCCGATGACCTGTGCGGTCTGCGATATGTTCCAGTGGTTCTCGCGCAACTTGGTCACGAGGAATGACCTCTCACTGACTTCTTTGAACTCCTTGAGTGTGTTGACCTGTTGACTACCTGGTACGAAGGCATCGTTGGAATTCCGGATGGCATCGGGGAGATCATCGATTCTGATGAAGTCTGAAGGTGACATGATCACCAGCCGCTCGATGGTGTTTCTAAGCTCTCGGATATTCCCTTTCCAGTGATGTCTCGTCAAACGGTCCAAGGCCTCTGGCGAAATATGCTTCTTCTTGAGATTATCCTCCGCAGCCAAAATCTCCAAGAAATGGTCGAGTAGAGAGGGGATGTCCTCGGTACGCTCCCTGAGGGGCGGAGAGACAATAGGGATGACCGACAACCGGAAATAGAGATCTTCTCGAAAACGCCCCTCCGCAATTTCTTCCTCCAGATCCTTGTTCGTTGCTGCGATACACCTCACATCCACCTTGATCGTCTGAGCCGAACCGACCCGCTCAACCTCGCCTTCTTGGAGTACACGCAGCACTTTTGCTTGTGTGCGAGCACTCATGTCGGCAACCTCATCGAGAAAAATAGTGCCACGGTGCGCCTGCTCGAATTTCCCAATCTGTTTCGAGGTCGCACCGGTAAACGAGCCCTTTTCATGTCCAAATAGCTCGCTTTCGATGAGATCCTCTGGAATGGCCGCGCAGTTGACCTGTACGAAGGGAAACCGTGCACGGTGACTGTTCGCATGGATGGCGCGGGCAATGAGCTCTTTGCCCGTGCCCGACTCCCCCGTGATGAGGACGGTGGCATTTGTCGGCGCGGAACGTCGAATGGCTACTCGAACATTCTCAATGGCCGGGCTCTGCCCGACCATTTGATAGTGTCGCTCGAAGCGCAGCCGCAAGCGCCCCACTTCTTCTTCGAGCTCTTTCCGCTCAACAGCATTCCTCACCGCTAGAAGGACCCGTTCCGTCTCTAGAGGTTTTTCGATGAAATCGAATGCGCCCAGCTTCGTGGCTTGAACGGCAGTTTGCACGTTGCCGTGGCCGCTGATGATGACGACTTGGGTAGCGGGCGAGTCTTGCTTCAGCCGATCGAGCACCTCTAGCCCGTCCATTCCCGGCATTTTTACGTCCAGAAAGACCAAATCGGGGAGCTCGTTCTCAACCGCTTTTATCGCCTCGGCGCCAGACGCAGCCTCCGTAACTTCATACCCCTCGTACTCCAGAGTCATCCGCATCGTCTTGCGAATGGAGTCCTCATCGTCCACCACCAAAATTCTAGGTTTCATAGCGGTTGGCAACAGATTTCTTCAAATGCTGATTCCCTGGGTTCTCGAGTTCTTGGGTTCCTATTTGTTGCGGTCAATAACAAAATCAGCGAGGGCTAGAAGTGATTCTTTGTATGTAGAGTCGGGCAGAGGCTCGAGGGCCTGACTTGCCTGACGCGAATAGCGCGCCGCGACGTCTTTCGCAGCATCGAGAGCTCGGTGACGACGAACGAGGTCGAGAATTTCCTTACGATTCACGTCATCGATGACCCTTCTTTGAATGACCGCCTCGACGGTTGCGGTCGCATGGGGTTCCGCCCGAAGGGCGTAGATGATCGGTAAGGTTACGTGGCCTTCTTTGAGGTCCTGCAGTACCGGTTTTCCCAGAACGTCTTCACTAGCTGTGAAATCCAACAAGTCATCCACTATTTGGAAGGCCATACCGAGATTCAGCCCGTAGTCCCAGAGGATTCGGCGCCGTTCTTCGTCCGCTCCGGCGACGACAGCCCCGATCTTCGCACATCCAGCAAAAAGATAAGCCGTTTTGCGTTCTAGAATGTCCAAATGCTCGTCCTCGCACAGGTCCACGGTTCCACCACGCGTCATCTCGAGCATCATGCCTTCAATCATTCGGAGGGTCGCGTCGCAAATGACTTTGAGGATCTCCAAGCTGCCCAGCTCGATAGCTAGGTCCATGGAACGGATGTAGAGGTAGTCGCCTAGAAGAACGGTAACATCGTTTCCAAGCAACGAATTGACTGAGGTTTGGCCTCGCCGAAGCGTAGCTTCGTCCACGATGTCGTCATGAACCAATGTCGCGGTATGGACCATCTCCATGACGGCCGCATATTGCCGAGCAAGCGAACCGTCATACCCACAAAGTTTCGCAGCCAGAACGAGCAAAGCCGGTCGGACCCGCTTGCCGCCGCTCCCATGAATGTAATGGCTGCTGGTCTCCACGACCTCGACATCGCTGATGACTTGCTCCCGAATCAGGCGGTCGATTTCTGCGATATCCTCTTGCACCTCGACAAGGATGTCCTGGAGGCGATCGGTTGTTCCGGTAGGCTGGCTTGTGTTGGGAACCTGCATGTTGGAGATTCTTCTTCCTATGGTCTAGCGGTAGTTGACGAATTGCATGTGAATGCCCAGATCCGTTTCTTTTAGCAGGTTGATGATTTCCTGCAGGTCATTCTTTTTTTTGCCGCTGATCCTGACCTGGTCTCCCTGAATCGATGCTTGGACCTTCAGCTTGGTGCCCTTTACCATCTTGACGATTTCACGTGCCTTCTCAATGGGAATACCGCTTTGAAACTGTATCTTCTGCCGGACGGTTCCTCCAAGCGCTTCCTCGATCTTGCCAGGCTGGAGAGCCTTCAGAGGAATCCCACGCTTATGGAGCTTAGTCTGCAGCACGTCAAACCCATTCTTGAGCTTGATATCCTCCGTGGAAGTAATCACCAGCTCTTCGTCAACCAGCTCGATTTGCGTCTTGCTGCCCTTGAAGTCGAAGCGCGTGTGAATCTCCTTCACAGCCTGCTGAACGGCGTTCCGGACCTCCTGCATATCCACTTTGGAGACTATGTCGAATGAGCTCTCTGCTGCTCCCATGGCTTCACATTATCACGAAAATCAACAGGTGAAGCAACGGGCCGCTCGCCAGGAACCACCTAAATCCTGAACAGACGGTGGAAATTCTCGTCCGTGGCCCGCTCAACCTCTCGAGCCGACATCCCCAAAACCTCTGCCAGCACTTTCGCCGTCTCGACGACAAACGCCGGTTCACAACGCTTTCCCCGATGGGGAACGGGAGCAAGATATGGGCAGTCGGTCTCGACCAACACCCTATCCAGGGGAACGGTTGCAGCCACGTCCCGCAGCGATTTGGCGTTCTTGAACGTCAAAATGCCCGAAAACGAGATGGTGAAACCCCGATCCAATCCAGCTTGCGCCAGCTCCGGCCCGGCCGTATAGGAATGGAACACACATCCTGCCTCTGAGGCTCCTTCCTCATCTAGGATAGTGATGAGATCCTGCTCAGCCTCACGGTGGTGGATAATGAGGGGCAGACTCAGCTTGCGAGCTACTCTAATCTGCCGTCGAAAAACGTCTTTTTGGGTCTCTCGTGGCGACAAGTTGTAGTGATAGTCCAATCCCACCTCCCCAATCGCCAGCACCTTTGGACGCCCGGCTAGCTCCTCCAGTATTCTTTCCCCGTCGACACCAAATTCTTTGGCGTCGTGCGGGGTGCAACCGACTGCCGTCCAAAGCATCTCTCTTCCCTCTACGATCTCGAAAGCCTTTTCGTAAGACGCCTTTTCATCGATTAGAGCGAGAGAGAGTATTTTCCGCACCCCGGCAGCTTCTGCCTGGTTCAACACCTCCTCTCGATCGAGATCAAAGGCCTCCATATCCAGGTGGGCGTGGGAGTCGATCATTTCTTCTTGTCCTGGTCCACGTACCGAAGATAGCCCAGGGATTCGAGTTGCCGACGGAGATCTTCTGGAATCTCTGAAGCTTCGGGTGTCGGAGACCCGACCCGAAGACGCTCTTGCTCTCGAATCCACTGCAAGAGTTGTTGCTGCAAGTAGCCATATAACAAGGTTTTATCGTCAACGAGATTCACTTTCTCCTCTGGGTCGACATCAAGATCATAGAGCTCCGACCTATCGATACGGCTGTCCCAAATGAGCTTGTGTCTCGGTCCGCGCACACTGTATCTAGGCTTGTTCCACACCGTCCGGGAAAAGGCCAAGCGCGGCTCGAGGGTTTCTCCATCGAGGAGCGGGATGAGGCTGCGACCCTCCATCGCCTGGCGGGCGGGATGATCTCCGAGTCCGAAGAGGTCCAGAACCGTTGGTGTCAAATCGAGGAGCTCCACGACCTGAGAGCTCCGCCGAGGGGACCAATCGGGCCCTCGCACCATGAGAGGGATCCGGATACTCTCTTCGTAGAGTTGTGTGTTGTGGCCTATATAGCCGTGCTCAAATAGGGCCTCTCCGTGATCTGCCGTGAGGATGATGATGGTCTTCTGTTGAAGGTTGTTTTCTTCTAGATATTTCAATATCTCGGCAACGAGATTGTCGACATAGGCCATGTTGCCGTCATAGAGAGCCCTTACTCGTTCATAAACCTCTCGGGGGACACTCTGTCCGCGACCGGCAGCTTGATTGTATGCCTCAACGATTGTCCAGTCGGAGATGCCTTCTGGAAAGGGTGTAGCGGCTCCGAATTGAGTATTGAAGGGAGCCGGCGGGTTGTATGGAAAGTGGGGCTCCCGGAAATGAACGTAGGCGAAGAATCGTTGCTCTTGGTTCTTTCCCAGCCACGCGAGAAGCTCCCGAAGGACAGAGTCACCGTGCCCGGTATAGCCTTTCATCCGACGTACATCAAAGAACTCTTCGTAACCCCGGTCAAGGCCGAACGCCGACGTCACCACCGCATTGCCTGAGAATCCGGCGGTCTTGATTCCCGACTCGCTCAACACACCCGGAAACGTGACGGCGTTTTCAGGAAGCCGGTCGGCAAACGTGACGTTCTGATGTCTCTCAGGATACTGGCCCGTCAGCAAGGAGCCTATCGATGCAATCGTGTACACGGCCTGCGTGAAAACTCCGTCCAAAACAACGCTCTCGCTGGCCAAGCGGTCGATGGCGGGGGTAGTGGGTTTCACATATCCATAGGGTCCCATCCGACGAGCCGTGGCACCGTCGAGTACGATCATGAGCAGGTTGAGATCGCCTCGAGCCTGCCTCGGTAAAGGAGTCGGCGGGGAGGCATCCTCTTTAGGGACGTAGAGATGGGGTACAAAGAAGATGTCGTGTCCTTCTGCCCGGAACGATACCTCAGCGCGCAGACCTTCCATTTCTGCGAGAGATTGTTCGATACGAACAACCTCACCCCCTGACTCCGAGAAGCGGACCCCTGCGTCCAAGACACTCCCATCCTCACCGCGTACGACGACCTCGAGTACCGAACCGGCAGGAGTTGCAAGAGAAATCGGCCTCGGGGCACCCACGGTCACTGACAACCGAGCCCTTTGGGGTACCTTCAGGTAGAAACAAAGTGTCCCCCCCTCAGGCAAGTAAACGCCCGGCGAGCCGTCCTCCGGCTTTACGAGAGAAAAAGGTCCGGGCTGCCCCGCAACGAGCGGTTTGTCCTCCGGTGGTAGGTCGAAGCGGTAGAAAGCCGCCGCTAGAGGCCTTCGGTCGCCACGACCCTCCGGATTACCCGCATAGGCGAACTGAATCTCGACCCCGTTGATGCCATCCTGTAGGGCTGGAATCTCGAGGGGATACCGGTGTCGGCCCTCTCGAAGCTGAAGGGGCGGAAGTACATCGCCGTTAACGACAAACGTCAAGCTCTGCGTTGGAGAACCGGGGAAGGTAAAAGGCTCGCACTCGACCCATGCGACCCTTCCTTGCGATTTGCTGCCGATGAATCGAAAAGAGGCTTTATTTCCGAGAGCCCACCGGAAGGCATTCCCATCGGGAGAGGTCTCTCCGTAAGACCATCCCTCATCCAGATAAGGTCGAGCGGAAGGTGAGCCAAACTCGAAGAGTATCCCTCGCCACCGTTTCCGCGCGACGGGCGTGTGCTCCACGAAGCCGGTGGAAACATCCTCCGATGCACGGGGCCCGCAGGCTGTCAGCACCGCTGCAACGAGGAGCCAGCACCATCCACGTGGACGATTCACACTCTACCTGACTTTTGCTCCGGGAGGCACTTCGGTCTCGAAGGTTGCCAAAATGGGCTTTCCACCTTCCGGTGAGGCGGCGAGCAGCATTCCTTGCGACTCGACACCACGCAGACGCGCCGGCTGCAAGTTTGCCACAACAATAATGGTCTTCCCCACGAGAGCTTCGGGCTCGTAGGCTTCCGCAATACCCGCCACGAGTTGGCGCTTCTCTCGGCCGATATCTACTTGTAGCTTAACGAGTCGATCTGTATCGGGAACCCGTTCGGCCTCCAAAACCTTGGCCACGCGAAGGTCGATCCGGGCGAACTCGTCGATGGACATCAATTCGGGAGTGGAACCGTCACTACTCACTTCTTGCCCCCTTTGTGGTACTTAGCCAATGCCGCTTGCTGGACTTCTTTCACTGGCACACGTTTGGATTTCGAGAGTCGGCGGCAGTCCTCATACTCCGGTGCCGCATTCAGAACTTTGTTTCCAGAGAGTCCAAGCTTGATCGACACTTTTCCAAACCGAGTCGAGACCTTGACGACCTTGCGTTGAAGAACTTCTCTCTGAACTTCATGAAAACGAATGCCGAGCGTGGTCGTCTCAGCAAACAGAATGTCCACCAAGTCCCGCCGTCGGCCGAGGTCCGACATCACCGTCAAGTTGAACCCGGGACGGTTCTTCTTCATTTGGACCGGGGTAACAAATACGTCCAAAGCCCCGCTATCAAAGAGACACTCAGTGACATGTCCGATGAGTTCGGGGCTCATATCGTCGATGGTCGCTTCGATCGCGAGTATGACCTCGGATTGGCGATCCAATCGCTTTCCCATCGCCACTCGCAACAGGTTCGGTCGTCCCTCCTTGGGGTCCTTGCCGCCGATTCCGTATCCGATTCTCTCGAGTGTCATCACCGGCCATGGTCCAAAACGACGGGCAAGACCTGAAACGAGTAGCGCACCGGTCGGTGTGGTGCGCTCGAAACCGGACCCGTCTGAATACACCGGAACGCCTTTGAGCAGGTGAGCGGTCGCAGGGGCCGGTACGGGCATGATGCCGTGTTCGGTCTGGACGACGCCGTCTCCGACGTTGACGGGCGAACACTCGACATCGGGATAGCCGAGTATCTCCATCGCAAGAACCGTCCCGACGACGTCGACCAAGGTATCGAGGGAGCCCAATTCGTGGAGGTGAACTCTATCGATACGAGCGCCATGAACACGCGCTTCGGCAGCGAATATCCGGCGGAAAAGCTCCATAGACTTTTCTTTTGCGGTGGTCGTAAGGCGGCTCCGATCGATGATACGAGTAAAGTCCGACAGATGCCGGTACCCTCGATCTCGAGGCGTGTCAACCCGAAGGCGGGTCCCGCGTATGCCTGAGCGTGAAGCTTTGGAGACCTTCAACTGAAAGCCACGAACCTTGAGTTTGGCGAGCTCTTCGGTCAGCTTCCTTGGGGAGACTCCCATGTCGATTAGGGCACCTAGAGTCATGTCCCCACTGGCCCCACCCACGCAGTCCAAATACAGCAACGGCTTTTCAGTCATGTCCATACGCCCCGATCATTGTCCGAGAAACCCTTGGACCGTGAATTATAGACCACTTGAAACGGAGAGTCAGGACCCGGTAGCCGCCGCCGAAAAAAGGGTGCGGCGGGGGCGGGAATTCAAGAACTCAGGAATTCAGGAATTCAAGAACCCGAGAACTCGAGTACCCGATTTCCTGATTTCTATCAAAGCAACCCTTTCTCTTTGAGACTGACGTACGTACCCGTACCAAGAATGATGTGATCGAGCACTTCGATACCCATAATCTTTCCGGCTTCTCGCAACCGCCGAGTGAGATCGAGATCTTCGCGTGATGGACTCGGATCTCCCGAAGGATGATTGTGGAAGAGAATGAGTCCGGCTGCCTGTAGCGCCACGGCTTCCCGATAGACCTCACGAGGATGGACCAAGCTACCATTCAGGCTGCCCTTCGAAACGATCTGACTCCTCTTGAGTCGGTTCCGAGTATCGAGAACGAGCAAGCCAAACTCCTCGACTGATTTGGTGCTGAACCGTGGCAATAGATATCGACCTGCGTCATCCGGTGTTCTGAACACCGGACGAGCTGTATCCCGCTCGCTCACCGCCCTACGTCCCAATTCGAGGGCAGCCAGGAGCTGAGCGGCTCGCGCCGAGCGGAGACCTCTGAGACGAGCCAAAGCCTCAGCGGAAAACCCAGCCAGTTCTTTCAGCCCGCCTGTGGTCATCAGAATCTGGTTCGCGAGCTCTAGCGCCGACGAGGTCCTTATCCCCGTTCCGATGAGCACTGCAAGCAGCTCGTTGTTCCCAAGAGTCTCGGCTCCTCGAGAAAGGAGCTTCTCTCGGGGGCGGTCTTCCCGCGGGAGATCCTGCGAGGAACGTACGATGGCGCTTTTCGACAAAGATGCTTCGACCAGCATGTGTATACAGAGGGAACCGTCTCTTTGTTAGAGACGACAAATCTCATCCTATCCGCCCCATCGCAACAGGAAAAAAAGGGACAGAACCCCTTCTTTCTGACGCGTGATATCCAACTCTTATTCTTGAATTCTCCTTTCAGGGCGCCCATGAATGACGACCGGCGCCCTGACCATACACCTACCGCCACATGATATCCTTAGCTCGAGGACACAACCTTTGGATTTCGAGCGAGTTTACCGCTTGGTCGCCCGTTTCATGGAGGACCACAACTACCCGTATGCTGTGGTCGGCGGATGGAAGTTGTTCGCCTACGGCTTCTACCGAACGACGCTCGACTTGGACTTCGCCGCCGACGAACGGGCTCAGCGTTCCACTATCGACTACCTCGATTCCTTGGGTTATGAAACGCTCCACCGGTCCTCTGGATATTCGAATCACCTTCATCCAGAACCTGACCTAGGTCGTATCCACTTTGTCTACGTCAGAGGAGAATCCAGTCGTAAACTGTTTGGGGCGGTTCGTTACGAAGAAGGCCCCGCCGGGCCGATGCCGGTGCCAAGGCCCGAACATCTCATCGCGATGAAAGTTCTCGCCATGAAAAACGCTCCGGAGAGAACGCAACAGGAGCTGGCGGACATCCGTCATCTCTACACACTCGACGGTGTCGACCAAGCCGAGGTCCTTGGGTACTTCGAGAAACACGGTCTCGAGAAACGGTTTCATGAAATCGAAGAATGATCTCGAGCTAACGAGCTTGGAGCAGGACCTTCCGACAACGGAGGAGGATATTGAGGCTCTCCGGCAAGCTCGAAAAGCCGGTCAAACGGATATGTCGAGCTTTGTCCGGGCTCTTTCCCGCTTAAGAGTTTCCCACGAAGCCTTACGCCGTCGCGGCACGCACGAAGGCTACGAACCCTTCGAGCTCTAACAAAAAACGGCACGGGCGTTTTCCACCCGGACCATCAATTCCTATTCTTGAATTCCCGAGTTTGATTCTTGATTTCCTAGTGCAGGGCGCTCATCGCTGACGGCTGCGCCCTGTAGCCACTAAAAGCTTCCACTCACTCCCTTGAATCCGCGCATGGCCTGTTTCAAGCCCCACCAAGCCACGCGGCGCGTGTTATAGCAGAAGCCCAAGATGTAGTTGCAGGTCGACAGGCATTGCTTCGTGCATTCTTTCTTCATCTCGTCGAGCTGCTCGTGCTCGAACTTGTGGTCGCCCACCACACCCCAGTCGTGAGTGGCCGAGTACATGGGGAAACAAGGTGCCAAGGTACCGTCCATCCGGATGATCAGCATGTTATGCCCCGCACGGCACGCCCAAGGCTCCACGCCACCCCGCATCAAGTCCTTCATCTGCTGAAGGTGCGAGAGGGGATTCACGATCCGCTGGCCGCCCTTGTGACGGTCGATGATCCAGTCCAGGAGCTCATCGACCCGCTCCCAGTCTTGCTTCCGCAGGAAGGTCGCATTCTCATCGAGCCGATCGTTGAAGTGCTCCTGCTCGATCATCGGCTCTTCGTTGATATGGAAGTCGATCGAGACGTCGTAGTCGAGCGCCAGGTCGGCAAGGCGTTTCACGTCATCCATGTTGTTGCGGCAGATGTTCGTGTTGATGGCAATCGTGTGGCCGTATTTGTGTTGCGTCTTCACACAATATTCGAAGTTCTCCTTTATCGGCTCGAAAGCCTTGGGGAGCTCAGGACTGTCCTTGATGGCATCGATGGCGATGTTGAAGGTCGAAACGCCTGCGTCACCAAGACGATCGATCACGTCGGGGCGCATCAAACGGCCGTTGGTCGGCACGTAGACAAAAAAGCCCTTCTTGGCGGCGTAATCCGTAATCTTGTGGATGAACTGAGGCCGCAACAGAGGCTCACCACCCATCAGCGCCAGAACGCGATTGCCGGTCGAGTGCAGCCAGTCGATGGAGCGCCTTGCTACGTCTTCGTTCATACCTTTGACGCGGTTGTCGAAAGCCCAGCAGTAGTGGCAGCTCAAGTTGCACTTCCACTCCGTGAAGAGGTAAGCGATGATGGGCCGCAATTCCTTGCGGTTCTTGAGCGACCGCGAGGCAAAATACGGCTTGGCCCAAGCATTCCAGACCCTCCGAGCGTTCAAGTGCTGGTAGGCGGTCTTGTCGAGCTCACCTTCGTATGTTCTTTGCGGGTAAACCGGCTCGGGAAGGGTCAACGCCGGGCCGTCAGGCACCAACTTCGACCTCTCCTCAACGGGGGCTTCCATCAAAACATCGTGCAGTTTGACGTCTATCCGGAACGGGGCTGCGGTTTGTTCGCCCTTTTCCTGGGTTGCTTGATCCGCCATCAAAGAAACTCCTTTCCTAACCGGCTCCAATCCTGAGAGGCAGGACATACTCCGGGGCCGGGCTGAATCCTAACCCGACTGCATCATGGCAATAAAGAGGATTTCACGCAAATGGCCCCATAAGGCATTGATTGGGCCCATTTGGCATTGGATAGCACACTCCGATTCGGCCAGGAGGCGGGCACAAAGCTTTTGTTTATAAATATTTAGTTACAAATACAGTCACATAAGAACTTGCTCTAAACTAGCAATATTGCTCTCCATGAGCGAGTTGAAATCCCCCTGGCTCGGTTTGTTGCCGCATGGGTCGAAAACCACACTCTTCACACCGAGCTCTTCGAGCTTGCCATCGAGTGCCATCAAATCGCTCTTTGAACAAGCCCTCTTCCTCGGGTCTCGCCATGGCAAGAGCGTCTCGGATGGCCTTGGCCTGCTCCAATGCCAACGTTGAATCCAGCCACGTCGTAAAGGCCGACTCACCATGGCTGTGCTCTCCGCCAGGCCCATGACTGTCAGTCGACTCAATCATCGCCGAGCCAAAGAGAACTATTTCGTTTTGGTCACTCTTGTGAGCCGAATGGGCTCGGTGCCGAAATTCTCGATCACCAGTTGTTTCTTCTCCTGGTTGACACCCATCTTGACTCCCATGGCAAGTTGGCCTTCACCCTTCCCTTCGGCGTCTACATCGAGCACGATGAGTGTCATGTCGTAGTCCCGCCAACGGGGTCTATTAGCCGCTTCCCACATCGAGATTCGGACGATCCAGTGCAAGTACGATGCGACGTCTACCCTCTTCGCCAGGGAACTGAAAGGCATAGCGCAAACGCTCGC
This sequence comes from uncultured Acidobacteriota bacterium, assembly GCA_963697355.1. Lineage (GTDB taxonomy): Bacteria > Acidobacteriota > Vicinamibacteria > Marinacidobacterales > DATDRI01 > CAVONV01. The sequence continues at coordinate 83,111 of CAVONV010000004.1, read as the reverse complement.
TCGGGAAGGTGCTCCGCGCCGCGGCTCGACCAGTGGCCCGGATAAAGCCGGTCTCTTCCGTCTTCTGTAGAGCTTTAATCAATGCCTCTTGTCCATTCTCAATCAACTGGGCCAAGAGCGCGTCGCGCTCTTCGGGTGTCGTCCATCGCGTGATGGTGATTTGAAAGGTGGTCGTTTGGCCAGGAGGTAGGACTGGGGGATTCGAGGTTCCCATGGCAACGGCAAAAGCACTGAAGCTCTCCCTTGTCTTCTCCTGTGCCTGAGCAGCCGGCATGAAAGCCAATGTGAGCGCTATGGCGATGGCCCCGGCGGAAGCCCATCGGACGATTGTTCTTCCTTGCATCATGAGTTCTTCTCCTTTTCCTCTGAGTAACTCTCAATCGAGGTGGCCAGCTGGGTGTTTACGAAGCCTACACCAAAGCGTCAGGCGGTTCCACAATGGGTCTTGCTCTGAGCCTTCGGCCGGCTTTTCTGGCTTTGTGGATTGAGGCGAGGCGGAACAGGTTGCAGGCAGACAATGAGCCCCTAATAGGCCGGGTAGCAGCGTTTTCACACACTTCCAACGATAGAGGTCGAAAGGCACGAGCACTGATTTGACCAGACCGGCTTGTCCACACCAACTGCAGGAATCGGGGCTATTGAGCCGAATCGAACCTCAACGGAAGCATGCTGCAGCTCACTTCATTGCCGCTAATGAGGTTCCTCTTTATTCTGCATCCCCTCTCCATGTTCATGATATGGTTGAGATAATGCAGAAGATCCTTATGCGTCTCGTCCTCGCAGTTTTCGTCTTCGCGTTCCTCCCACCCATAGCCGAGGCCGTTCAAGCGGAGACGTTTCTCAGCGAAGAGTACATACAAGCCAGCCGAGTTGCTCTGAACCACGTCTACCGAATCGAATACAACCAAGCCATTGCCGCTTATGACATTCTCGCAAAGCGCTATCCCGACCATCCCGGACCTCACTTGGCTGGAGCAGTAGCCCACTGGCTACAGGAGCTTTACGTCCGCCAAGACTTCGAGCTTGACCACTTCATCTCCCCGAGCCACTTTACAAAGCCCACGGAACGACAAATGCCCGAGGATGATCGACAAGCGTTTTTCTCTGGGATCGAGGAGTGCAGAAAGAGAGCCGAAAAGCACTTAGAGAAGCATCCGGGCAACATGGAAGGCCGGTACTATCTCGGCGCCCTCGAGGGAGCGCTCGGCGTTTACGCTTTCACCATCGAGCGCAGCTACATGAAAGCCCTCAAGCACGGGAAAAAGGCCTATCAATACCAGAAGGCCATCATCGATGAAGACCCGGAGTTTTACGACTCCTATTTGACGGTCGGCACCTATGAGTATGTCTTGAGCAATTTGCCTTGGTACGTCAAATGGATCGCCAGTATTGCCGGCCTCCGGGGAAACGAGGCCCGTGGATTCGAATATCTCATCCTTGCGGCGGAGAACAGCCGCTTCGTTAGCAACGAGGCCCGGTTGTTACTCATGGTTCTCTACGTAAGGGAAGAGCAATACGAGTACTCACTCGAAATGGCGCAGCAGATGCACCGACGGTTCCCGGAGAACTTCCTGTTCCATCTGAACCAGGCTCAGATCTACGACGCGATGAAAGACCAAGAGCGAGCGGCAACGACATATATGGACGTATTGCGTTCGGCAGAAGAGCTAAAGAAAAACTACCAGATGCTACCGATAGGGAGTTTTCGATTCAACGTCGCCACAAGGCTCCGGAGCCAGGGCAAGATACAGCTAGCGCTCGAGTTGTACGAGCGAGCGGCCGATGATCCTCGCACCTTGAAGCGCGAAAAGACTCTCTCACACCTGAGAGCAGGTGAAATCCTGGATCTCTTGGGTCAACGCCAAGAAGCCATGGCTCAATACCGAGAGGTTCAGAAGTTTGACGACGTGGAAGGTGCCCACAAAAAGGCGGGCCAATTCCTCAAGACACCCTACCGCAGGGAATAGCCCGCCCGAGAGCTCTTGCGGCTCACGTGAAACGCAGAGCAGAAAGACTTGCTACGGGTCTCTCGGTCTGCGAGTTGACGGGAGAGGAGTGACGTCGGGGGCAACGACCCAATTGTAGTCGCAGGCCGGCGTGATGCTGCCTCGTCGACGGATGCTCTCTATCAACAGGTTTCTTATCTCTTCAGATGACCGCCAAACGACTTTCGCCCCTTTCAACATGCGAAAATTGCCACCGCCGGCAGCTCGGTAATTGGTTGTCACTAGTTTGAACACGGCGTTCGGCTCCATGGGTTTGCCCTGGTAGGTTAGATCGCGTATGCGTTCACCCACCGGTCGAGTCGGATCGATCCGATACTGAGCTCCGGCAAGGATGTCGAAGTTGTAGCCCGCGACTCGAGGATTCGTCGCGATTTGAAGGCGACCGCTTTTCGGTTCAAGGCTTGCTTCTTCGTAGTATCTCGCGGCCTGCTCCAAGGCCTCTTTGATATCCCGTCCCGTCACCTCGAGGACAACCAGCGTATTATCGTATATATAGAAGGAGAGAATCTGCTGAACCGTGATGGGTCCAGCCGGCAGTCCCGCGAAGGTGCGTGGAAGAAGAGCGGCTAAAGAAAGATCGGCACCGCTTTCCGCGAGCATGACTCCTTGCAGTAGATCCATGAGGGGAGTGTCTCGGAAACGAGCATTCTCAGCAGACACCGTTTCGGCCGCTTCTCCAATGACACTATCGATGTAAGCCATGGTCTGTTCGTGGTAACTACGGGCAACGTCGAGCACTTCCTGCTGCTCTTCGACATCGACGGCCCGGAGAAGCTCACCGCTCCAACGCGCGAGCCGAACGTCTCCGGAAGGATCTTTTTCAAAGAACAAATCAATGCGGCACAAGGCTTCGCCCCAACCGCCAGGCTCACAAATCACGACGTCTTCGACTTCCCGGGGCTCAACATCTCGATGCGAGTGGCCCATGAGCACCACGTCGATGCCGGGCACTTCTGTCAACAGACGAAAAACCTGATTCTCATGTTCGGTCTCGTTGGAACGGCGCGTTGTCTAGAATCCCGTTCGAGCGCCTGGTGGGTGAGAACGATGACCGTGTCCACCTTTTCTTCCTCCCTCAAAAGGGGGACGTATCGGCGGGCCGTCTCCACGGTGTCGAGAAAACCGAGACCCGTGTAATGATCCGGCGTCTCCCAGTTGGGTATGTTGGGTGTCGTCAGTCCAAGGATTCCCACTCGAATCCCTTCCAGCTCCTTGACAATATAGGGTGCGAAGTAGGGAGACCCGTCATCGTTATTAATAATGTTGGCGGAAAGCCACGGAAAGCCAGCCTCGCGCGCCGATTTGTCGATGGCTTTTAAACCGAAGTTGAACTCGTGATTGCCCACGGTCATGGCGTCAAAGCCCATGTGACTCATGACCTTCATGGTGGGCTCGGGAGGAACCGGATTGTGCCGGTGGTGATAGTAGGCCAACGCCGAGCCCTGGATGGTGTCCCCGGCATCGAGCAGGAGCACGGGGTGCCCCTCGGCACGGACCATTTCGACCCAGGTAGCCATCCGGGCGAGTCCTATATCGGCGGGTTGATTGCGAAAATAGTCGAAGGGGTAGATGTGTCCGTGAACATCGCTGGTTTGAAGAAGCGTGATTTGCTGCGCACCGGCCGGTATCGGTATGGAGAGAAGAGCGGCAGCAAACACTATTGGCAGGTAATTCGACATTCCAACCCCCAAACGGGAACAGGTATCTTAGCAATGCCTAGATCGCCAAGATACCAGTCCCCAAGATCAATCCCAATACAAGAGCAGCACCATAATAACAGCATGGTCCCGAATTGGCCGACGCGGTGGCGGTCTCGCGGCAACATCGATTACAATCAAGGTGCTTTTGGGGCCCATCCTTGAGGAACGAGCCATGCAATACCGAAGATTGGGGCGCAGCAACATACGGGTTTCCGAAATCGGGTTCGGAGCCTGGGCAATCGGGGGGCCTGTACAGGTAGGGTCCCAGCCATTTGGCTGGGGGCCTGTGGACGAGGCTGACGCTCGAAGCGCCATACGGAAAGCGCTCGAGCTCGGGATCAACTTCTTCGACACCGCCGATGTCTACGGTCTCGGGCGAAGTGAAGAGCTCCTGGGCGAGGAGCTCAAGGGGCGCGACGCCGTCATCGCCACCAAGGCCGGCAAGATTCGCAGTGAGGAGGGAGAGAATCGTCGAGATTTCTCGAAACAATACCTCACAGAAGCCGCAGAAAAGAGCCTGAGACGCCTCCAACGCGACACGATTGACGTCTTCCAGCTTCACAATCCCTCAGAAGAGGATATCCGCGATGGAGAATGTATGGAAGCTCTCGAAGAGCTACGCCAAGCCGGCAAGATTCGAGCCACAGGTGTTTCCATCCACCGCCCCGAAGAGGGACTGGCACTTCTCACCGGACCGGTTTCACCGGATGTGCTACAACTCGTTTACAATCTCATCAACACCCGGATGGCCAAAGACGTGCTACCGCTGGCACTCGAAGAGGACGTCGGCGTCATATCCCGAGTGCCCTTCCAATACGGCGTTCTGACCGGCAAGTTCGAGAAGGACGCCACCTTCCAAGAAGACGATCACCGAAGCTGGTCCCTCAATCCCGAGATCATCGAGCGCGGGAACCAACTGCTCGAAACGCTCTCGCCCCAAATGAAGGAGCACGGGCTCAAACCGGCCCAATTGGCTCTCAAATTCGTGCTAGCTCATCCGAGTATCTCGGTCACCATTCCCGGCGGAAGAAATCCCAGTCAGGTCGAAGAGAACGCTTCCGTCGCAGATGGACAACATCTTCCACCGGGGTTGATCCGGTCGGTTAGTGAAATGCAGGTGTCCTCTTGAGATCCGCCAAATCCTGAATCCTCTTGGTTCCTATAGAGTTGCTCGGCTCTCTTCTTTGCGATACATTTAAGCCATCAAGTCCCATCCTTTGTCGGGAGACGGCGTCGATCCCAAAACGCCGCGTGGGATGAGTCGTGAACCTTAAAGAATTCCTCTCGAGCCGCCCCAAGGTCATCGCCCGAGCCAAGCTAGGTGATCGTTTCAAGGGTTACCTTCAAGATGGTCGAGCCCTCATGCGTGGTGACCTGCGCATGCAAAACTTCGAGGGGAGGGACTTGCCCCTGGATCTGGAACAACTCAAAGGAATATTCTTCGTCCGTGACTACCAAGGCAACAAAGACTACCTAGAAAACAAATCCCTGACCCGTGACCCGGATCGAAAAGGACTACGTGTTCGCATCCGCTTCGAGGACAACGAGACGATGGAAGGCGTCGTCGAGAACTCTCTGGAGATTCTTCAGGAGGACGGATTCTTCTTTTGGCCGGCCGACCCCAAGGCCAACAACGAGCTCATCTTCGTCGTGAAATCATCTCTACTGGGTTTTCGAGTCCTCGGGGTAAAATCCTGAGTGCCCCTATTCATAATTACAGTCACGCACCGAGAAAGCTGAGGCGCCCGTCTGGCAAGGCGCGAGGAGTGAGTAATATCTGGATATATGACCGACGAGCAACGCAGTCAGACGGGATGCATCGGCTTTCGGATGCGACCGTAATTGTGAATTGGGGTACATAGCGTGCCGCGCAACGTAGAGATCAAAGCCAGGGTCGGCGACGTCGATGCACTCCGCGAGAGAGTCGAGCAGATGGCCGGTCACGGCCCCGACATCATTCGGCAGTTGGACACCTTTTTTCATTGCGACAATGGTCGTCTCAAGCTTCGACGTTTCTCCGACACGAGGGGAGAGCTCATCTTCTACCAACGTCCGAACGGGAGAGAACCATCGGAATCCCGATATTCCCGCTCGACGACGACGGATCCGGACGGACTCACCGAAGTGCTGTCGAAGAGTCTCGGCGCTCGGGGCGTTGTGGAGAAGACGAGGACTCTCTATTGGTCAGGGCAAACACGCATTCATATCGACGAAGTGGAGGGCCTAGGCTGGTTCATGGAGCTCGAAGTTGTTCTCGAGCCCCAACAGTCAACAACCGAAGGCACCAGGATTGCCAATGACGTCATGGAGGCACTCGACATCAAAGAGACTGATTTGGTTGACGTCGCTTATATCGACCTCCTGGAGGAAAGAACTCAAGAACTCAAGAACTCGAGAATTCAAGAATGATTTTGTGGGCCGGCTTAGCCGGCCTTTTCCATTTCAGAATTAGTAGGAGTGTGGATTCGATTCCTCAATTCTTGAGTACTTGGGTACTCGAGTACTTGGGTGCTTACAAAACCACTCTGTCCTTCCCCACTCGCCGCGTGACGCGTTCGCGATCGAGCCACTCCAGAAGCGGGATGGCGTGCTTTCGCGTGACCCCCGTAAGCTGTTTGAAAAACGCGACGTCGATGGAATCGCCTTTATTCTTTTGGCGGCGAATCGTGGCCTTCAGCTCGTCGAGCGCCTCACGATGGAAAACCACTCCTCCCGAGACCTTCACGAGTTTCCCTTCTTGGATAAGGAGCTGCTCGATCCGCTGCAGTAGCTTAGGGTCCCGCTTGCTAGAGGAGGCCATTTCAGCGATAGAAGACGGCTGATAGCGGGCTTTCTCGTAAGCCGCGAGCAAGAACTCAGCTGCAATTTCTTCTTCTCGGTTGAGATGAACCTGGTGATCCGAGGTAGCAACGCGATCGCGCTGGGAGCGGATCTTGCCGTCACGAACTAAGCGCCCGAGAACCCATTCAAAGATCTCATTCTGAGCGGTACCCGTGACTTTTTCCCTCAATTCTCCTCTGGGCATACCGTCCTGGAGAGGATGGTCCTTCTGGAAACCGTTCAGTATCGACAGGAGCCGTTGAGAGACCGCACCCGCGACCTCCGGAGACAGCAACAAAAGGGGCTTCTCCGACACGCGGTGAGCACGCTCTTCACCGACCAAGCGATCTACTAGAGCTGCCAGATGCGTTTCATCAACACCAAGCCGCATCGCTAGAGCTGAGCCGGTAACACCTCGAATACCCGAGTCCGCTATGAACCAAGCCGCGGCTTCGAGAGGCTCACCTCCGCTGATCGCATGCAGCTTGCCAAAGACCTCCGTACTCGTCACCGAGTGTTTGATCGGAGTAGCATCCAGAACGAAACCGCCGCCCAATGTCTCGAGTGGCGAGTACCTGCGAATAATGAAGCGATCCCCGGGCGCTGCGACGACAGGAGCCTCAAGACGGAGCTGTACCAAATCGGTGCTCCCGGGAGGTATGACACCCTTTCCACCGAGCACACGAATCCGTGTCACGACTTGAGTGGTCCCTAGATGGAGATGGGCTCGTGTCAGGTCTTTGATGGGGATGGGAGAAGATTCGAGGACCTCCAACTTACCGTCCAACATCATGCTCGACGTCAGCGTTTGCGGCCGCACTAGCGTATCGCCGCGCATGACGTCCGCCACAACTACACCTTGCAAGTTCACAGCCGTTCGCTGTCCGGCGGTGACACTCTTGCAAGCGTCACCATGTACTTGAAGTCCACGGACTCGTGAACGCACTCCTCGAGGCAGGATCTCCACCTCCTCGTCAACCCCAATCGAACCGGAAATCAAGGTTCCGGTCACCACGGTTCCGAAGCCTTTCATGGTAAAGACACGGTCGACCGGCAAACGAAATATCCCGGCGGTCGTTCGTGGCTCTACCTGAGTGGCACCTTCGAACAGGAGTCGTTTCAGGTCGTCGATGCCTTCACCGGTTTTTGAAGAGACAAAAACGAGCGGTGCTTCTTCCATAAAACTACGAGCAGCAAGCTCTCGTACCTCGATGGCCGCCACTTCCCGCAGGTCGGGGTCGACAAGATCCGTCTTCGTGATGGCAATGAGACCACGCTGGACTTTGAGCAAACGGCAAATCTCGAAATGTTCGCGGGTTTGCGGCATCACCGACTCATCGGCGGCCACCACCAACATCACCAGGTCGATCCCTCCAACCCCGGCCAGCATGTTCTTGACGAAACGCTCGTGGCCCGGCACGTCTACGAATCCCAAGCTCAGATCCCCCGGCCCTTCGAGGAATGCGAATCCTAAGTCGATCGTAATGCCTCGCTCCTTCTCTTCCTTGAGCCGATCCGGATCGGTCCCGGTTAGAGCCCGGACGAGAGCACTCTTCCCGTGATCTATATGTCCCGCGGTACCAACGATAACGTGTCTCATTGGGTCCATCTTATCCAGGTAGTACTCAAGTACTCAAGTACTCGAGCACTCAAGAATAAGAAGACATTCTGTTGTCAGCCTGTTTGTGGTATTTTTCCTGCTCCTAGAATGTCACTGGAGGAATAGGATGAGACATCGACAATCGCTCGTGTTCGTGCTACTTGCACTCGTTTCTACACTTAGCGCCGCTGCCGCTGAATTCGGTCCGGAGAACGGCTCCCTCGTCATCGTGGGCGGTTCTATGAAGGATCCAGCCATCCTGGATCGCTTTCTCGAGCTGGCTGGAGGCCCCGAAGTCCCTATTGTCGTGATCCCAACGGCGGGTGGTGGCGAGCACTACGACCAGTACTACACCGGTCTCCGACAGTTCAAAGAGGCAGGCGCCAAAAACATCACCGTTCTCCATACCAAAGACCGAGCCGTAGCCGACTCGGACGAGTTCGTCGAGCCGATCCGTCAAGCAAGAGCGGTGTGGTTCCCCGGAGGCCGGCAATGGCGGCTTGCAGACTCCTACCTGCATACGAAGACTCACAAAGAGCTCGATGCACTCCTTGCGAGGGGAGGCGTCATCGGCGGTTCCTCGGCAGGAGCCACCATACAAGGCTCATACTTGGCCCGGGGCGACACGAAGACCAATACCATCATGATGGGGGATCACAAGGAGGGCATGGCATTCTTCAAGAACGTCGCCATCGATCAACATCTTTTGATGCGAAACAGACAGTTCGATCTTATCGAGATCATCGAAGCTCATCCCGAGCTTCTCGGAATCGGGCTCGATGAAGACACCGCTATCGTCGTCCGTGGAGACAACTTCGAGGTCATCGGGCAAGGCTACGTCGCCATCTACGATCACCAAAGTCTCCTCGACTCGGGCGGCCAGTTCTATTTCCTAGCGCCAGGCGACCGATTCGACATCGAGACGAGAGAAGCCATGAGACGGACCTTTTCCACGGATCCGTTCGAGCGGGTCCAAGAAAAACCTTGGAAGAGTAAGTAGGAGCCGGTTCCGATCTTGTGAAGGCAGTTGAACAGGGATAAGCTCGATGGCAAGTGAGCAAGGTAGCGCACTCGACCGTTTCCTGCGTTCTCAAGGCGCGCTTTATCAGAGGAGGATTAAAATGAGAACAATATTGTATGGGTCACTTATGAGCCTTTTGCTCTTGGGCGTCGCCTGTTCGGCTGACGACCGAAAGGAGGCCGAAAACACGGCTGGAGAGCTGGCCGATAAGGCGGGTGAGTTGGCCAAGGAGGGTTCAGAGGCCGTCAGCGAAGCGGCCAAAGACATGGCTGATACTGCCGAAGATGCCGCCCATGACCTCGCCAAGATGTTCGAAGGCACCAGAGAGCAGGTTCTGAGCCAATCCGGAGAGGCACTCGTGGAGCTCAGCGAGAAAATCAAGACGCTGGAGGAGAAAGCCGCAGAGGCTCAGGGCGATGCGAAGGAGGAGCTGGACGAGGCCGTGGCCAAACTAAAGAAGAGTCACCAAGAAGCCTCTGAGCAATTTGCCAAAATGAAGGACTCCACCGAAGAAACTTGGGACGAAGCGGTCAGTGGTTTCAAGAGCGCTTATGGGGAACTACAAAAGGGACTCGAAGATCTAAAAGGGAAATAGAAGCGACAGGGCCCTTCGGGGGACCGTCCCCCGAAGGGCCATCTTGCTCGGCCACACCAACTCTCGGTGTTGTAGATAAGCTGCAGACCTTTCCCGAGCAACGGCGCAAAGCAAAATCAACTCGGACCAACCAATAGGCAAACGACTATTGCTCCGGGCTCAAGCGATTGAGAAGAAGTGCAATGAGCGGAAAGAGAATCCAGGGGATCAGGTAGTAAACGCTCAGATACCAGTACGTCGAGATGAACTGAGCACCGTGGCCCAGGTATAGCCCGCAGTAGACCCAGTCATAGACCGCTAGAGGAACTGTGAAATAGAACGCCAACCAAATGGCAACCGTAAGCCGCCTCTCGGGCTGCAGCCGCCTCAGGACGAAATAAAGGACTGCCGTGATGGGAATCAACAAAAGCGCATCGAAGCCGATCATAAGACGGTTGGAGTACTGCTGATAGTAAGAAGGCAGGCCGGCTATCCAGAAAACGGCCCAGACAATGGTGGCGGTCAGGAAGATTCGAATGTGACCTCGGATGGTCAATTTGAAATACTCCTGTGAATCCACCTAGCCGACGTCAGAAGACTAGACAAGCTGTCCTAGAACCTCGAAGAAGCGGTCCATTTCCTCTTCAGTGTTGGAGACATCCGGTGAGATCCGCATCGAGCTCAAGCCTTGCGTCTCGAAAGGCCTAAAGACATAACCATGCTCCTTGTACATGAAGTCGAAGACGTCGCGGCTCTTCTTTCCCTTCACCTCGATAGCGTAGAGCGAAGCGGATCTATCCCATTCGGTCGGAGACCGCCAGGTCAGTTGGGGCGACTTCTCGACCCCAGCTCGGAAGTACTGCCACAGAGACTCGAGCTTCTTGTCGATGGCTTCCTCGCCGAGGCTCCGCCGGAACTTCATACTGTCCCCCAGGGTGAGGATATCCGGTAGGTTCTTGGTGCCGTAGTCTTCAAATATGCGGACTGTCCCCTTCCATCTCTCTTGACCGAACGTTACCCACATCGGGCGCACCGAAGATTGAGACTCCTTACGCAAATACATCAATCCCTGGCCTTTGGGGGATTGCAGCCACTTATGGGGACTGACCGAATAGAAGTCGACGTCCATCGATGAGATGTCGACCGGGATCATGCCGACAGCCTGGGCGCCGTCCACCGCCACGAACTCCACGCCCTTGTCGCGTGCCAACGCCGCGAGCTCCCGGACGGGATGTCTGAGGCCCACAATGTTATCGATATGCGGAAAGACCAGCACTCGCGTGTTCTTGGAGATATGCCGATCGTAGACGTCCAGTACTTCTTGCTGAGTAAGACGCGAAACGTCGAGAATCGGAAAATCGAAGCTCTTAGACCGAGATCCCTTGGTCTCGGCATAATGGTTCCGACAGACACCCGCTCCAGCGTGGTTCATGGAGCCAAAGACGACCTTCGTCCCCGGGACCAAGAGGCAGGCCGCTAGCCAAGAGGTTGAAGCCTTCCGTCGTGTTGTGCGTCATCGCAATTTCCTCCGACGAGCAACGGAGGAGCTGAGCTGCCGTTTCTCTCGTCTCTTGGAGAGCCTCGTCCCAGGCACCACCCCAGATGTAGAGCCAGGGATTCGTTTCACATTGTTCAAAGTACTTCTGTCGCGCCTTTTGCACCGATACCGGGATCGTACCGATGGAAGCATGGTTGAAGTAAGTAATCTCCGGCGAGAGGCTGTATTGACTCTGGAGCTTTTCGAACGCGTCCGGACTCGACGACCACTTGCCGAGCTCCGTCAAGCCGGAGCCAAACGCGTGTCTCGTCTCCAAGAAAGCGGCAAGCCCAGCAGCTCCGGCGGGGAGACTCTTGAGGAAATCACGTCTTTGAGGATTGTGGTTATTCATGGATTCCTTTCTATGTCATCGCTCAGCGACAGATTCTCCTTTACTCGACGGTGGATGTCCAGAACGTGTCGAGACTAGCGATCTGGGTGCTCAGGCGTTGCTTGATCGCCTATCAAGGAGGTGGCCGGTTTAGCGAGCCGGCATAGTAGCCGCGTCGAGCAAGAAGTTCGGCGCGCATGTTCTTCAACTCAACTTTCAGTTCGTGCCAACCGGCCTTCGGTTTAGGACTATGGTAAGGGTACTATAATGGTCTAGTCGGCAGCATCAAAGTGAGCATCGCCTGAGCCTGTGTGTTGCTATCTAGACCATCGGCTTTGGCATTCCGCACACGAATCTAAGAGGGGAGATAGAATGAAGAACCGCTCTGATTGCCATCTCAGTTTCGCCATATCGAGCTTCCTCACACTATTCCTGGCGCTCGGAGCCACCCATGCACAGGCGTACACTGAGACCACCCAGGAAGAAGAGAAGTCGCCTTCATCCCAAGACCCTGTCCTTCAGCAACTAGAAGAGCTTCGAAACATGATACGCGCCCTCCAGTCCGAGATGAGCGAGCTCCGAAAAGCGGTCAACGACATCCATCGCGTGGCCGTACGCCCCAGAACACCGCCCGCACCGAGCTCCGTCGACTTGGATGACGACGACGTCATGGGTAGCAGCGATGCCAAGGTCGCCATCGTGGAGTTTTCGGACTATCAGTGTCCTTATTGCAAGCGTTACTACCAGCAGACGTTTCCCCAGATCAAGGAAGCGTATATCGACACGGGCAAGGTGCAGTACGTTTTTCGCGACTTCCCTTTGGAACAGATCCACAATGAAGCGGTGCCGGCGGCCGTTGTCGCGAACTGCGCGGGGCAACAAGGCAAATACTGGGAGATGCACAATGCTCTCTTCACCCATCAAGGACGGTTCGCCCCCGAAGTCTTCACCGAACTGGCCCGAAACCTCGAGCTGGATCTCGACAGATTCCAAACGTGTCTTCAGGAGCCCGCTCAGAAGCAAGAGGTCAGCAAAGATCTAGCCTACGGTCAAAGCGTCGGTGTTCGAGGCACACCGCACTTTTTTGTGGGACGGCTGGATGGCGGCAAACTCGTCGACGTGAAGGCTCTTAGTGGTGCGCAGCCTTTTCCATCATTCCAGAACCTCATCGATGAGCTCTTACAATAGGGGGCTTGAATGACGTGCCGGTTTAGGGAACAAGCTGTCGTTCTAGGGCAATGACGTGCCGATCTAGGGAACAAGCTGCACGACCGAAGCCTCTGCCCGCAGGTGGAAGACGACGGTCTCAGCTGGCAACCGCAGTACGACGGTCCTTGGTACAGGGTTCGAAACCAGGGTGTCAGTCGCGGAGCGATAACGAAGTTCCGCGGAGCTGATCGATTCGTTCTTCTCCACAATCTGTTCATCGGCTCGGGCGAGATCGGTGGAACCAACAAACACGAACTGCTGCACGGTTCATCGAGGTTTCAGCGATCGCGCTTCGGTGGTATGTAAGGGTCAGCAGTCCCCCGCTCCACATTCGGGTAGACCAATGTCGACGCCTCGAACTCCACTATGATTCGATCCATGATGCTCATCACCCAGGGGTTCCAAAATCGCCCTTCACATAGGCCTCTTTCTGGTCCGAATCGGCCCCCGACCCGTGACCATGTGAATCGCGCCCGAAAGGGCGCCTCCATGGACACTCGACGCAGCCCCCGAGTGACTCGGCGCGGGGACGTTGTCAGCCGTTCGGACCGTCCCATAGAGCACTCCCGAGCCAACTTCGGCCCTCTCGTCCTGTCCGGCAGGAGATGGTGCCCGCGTCACGATCACATCGAGCCGTGTCTGCCCACCGGAAACGGTCACGTTAAGGCTGTAAACCGCAGCCTTTCCTCGGCCACCTTTTACGACTTTTACAAAACCTTTGCACCGTCTTGATGACTACTTTCCGTTTCCCGCCTACTATGGATTCAGAGGATGAAAGACAAATGAAGAACCAAAGACATGCGCACAACGCAAATCGCGGAAAGGAGCAAATACCAATGAAACTCAGGAAAAAAGGACATGTGTTCACCGTCGCTGCCATTGCTGCGACTCTCCTACTGGGAAGCGCCTACTTGATGTCGCCCGCCGTTGCCGCACAAGAGGAGACCGAAGAACCGGCTTGGCGGGGACCAGGAGGTAGAGGACCCGGCCTCAGGGGACCTGAAGGTCGTGGCCGTCGACCAGGCGGTTTCATGCACTGGCGGATGATGCGTGAGCTCGATCTCACCGACGAACAACAGAACATGCTTCAGGAGCTTCGTAGGGCACATCGCGCCGAGACCGAAGTCGAGCGCGGGGCCGTCCGCAATGCCGCCGAGACGTTTCACGAGGCGGTAAGAGCGCTCGAGAAAGGTGAAGGAAGTGAAGACGCGATCTACATGGCCTCACAAACTCTCGCGGAGCTTCGGGCGGAACTAGCCGTCAAAACCGCTGCCCAGCGCTCAGCGATACGCGACATCTTGACTCCCGCACAACAAAAGAAGCTGGAAGAGCTTCGTACGGAAATGGAGGCGTTCCGCAAAGAGCGAATGGAACAACGAAAAGAGCGCTCCAAGAAGCTGCGCGAGGAAGGACGGCAAAGCCCGGGCCGGAGCTTGTAGTCCTTCCAACCCCGAAAACACTCTGTCGCCGTGCTCCCTCCTCGGCGGCAGAGTGTTCCCTCCTTGGAAAACGCTTTACTATCGAGGTAAAGCATAATATTCTTTACCCATGACAAGTACGATTTCATCGAAGGGACAGATAACGGTACCGTCTTCAATTCGAAAGAAACTGGGTCTGGTTCCAGGGACTGAAGTGGAGTTTGTACTACAAAGAAACGGGGTTTTTTTGCGTAAAGGCGCCCGCGATCTGCATCCTGTAGATAGAGCTTTCGGCCTGATTGAGCTTCCCGCGCCTGTGGACGAGATTCTCACCGAGATGCGCGGAGCCCCCCCCAAGAAGAAACCTGCACGAGGCTAGAGATGATAACGGCGGTGGACACTTCAGTCCTCCTCGACGTCTTCGGGGCGGATCCGAAATTCGGGAAGAGATCGCAGGATGCTTTACGCGACGTTTATGACAAAGGAGCGCTTGTTGCTTGCGACATCACCTGGGCAGAAGTCAGGGCTCATTTTCCCAACGACAGGTCCTTTGAAGACGCGATGCGTCTCATCGGGGTCATCTTCGATCCTATCGGACCGGAAGCCGCCCTTGCGGCGGGGCGACTATGGAAGGAGAGACGCAAGCAGCATGGAGCGAAAAGAGACAGGATCGTACCTGATTTCCTCATCCGTGCACACGCCCTGCATCAGGCGGATGCCCTGCTCTCTCGGGACCGAGGGTTCTACCGTAGTTACTTCAAAGACCTATCGACAATCGATCCAACCCGCTTGTGATTGACGTCGCCGACGAAACGCGAATGGGCCGTATCGAGGACCACATCGGGGTAGCAGGGTTTGTGACACAGCCCACCCGCGAAGGAAAGCAAACAAGCCTCGTAGTTTCTTGGTTTAAGCGAGGTCGGGCTCGCGAATACCGTGTTTTTGCATGCGATAAATCAGCGTGTTGCGCGTGATTCGCAAGAACCGAGCCGCTCGCGACTGGTTCCACCGGCTGCGCTCGAGTGCCTCGCGGATGAGGTCCTTTTCAACCTGATCCAGGTCGACTCCATCAGGTGGGATGTTCAAAAGCACGGGACCGATCTTGGACCGACGGTTGAGCATGTCGTCCGGCAAGTCGTCCACCGTGATCGTTCCTCCTTCGTGAAGTGCCGCGGCTCTCTCCATCAGGTTTTCGAGCTCGCGAATGTTCCCTGGCCAAGGATAGACGTCGAGGACCTTGAAGACCTCACGATCCAACGTGAGCTCCTTGCCAAACTTCTGAGCATACTTCTTCAAGAAGAAATCAGCCAAAAGAGGGATGTCGTTACGTCGCTCCGATAGCGACGGCAAGTGGATGGGAATGACACTCAAGCGATAGTAGAGGTCTTCGCGAAATTTCCCCTCCTTGACCATACCTTGGAGATCGCGATGAGTCGCGGCGATGATCCGTATATCTACTTTGATGGGCCTGGATACACCAATCTTGTCGATTTCCTTTTCTTGCAGAAGACGAAGAAGCTTCACCTGTGTCTGTGGCTCGAGATCGCCGATCTCATCGAGGAACACCGTGCCCGTATCAGCAGCCTCTATCTTTCCCTTGCGTTCGGAGAGCGCCCCTGTGAAAGCACCTCGACTGTGGCCAAAGAGCTCCGACTCGAGGAGCGTCTCCGGTATGGCGCCGCAATTGACGATGACGAACGGCCGTTTCCTGCGCGGACTGTTGAAGTGGATCGCCTTTGCAAGAAGCTCCTTACCGGTGCCACTCTCGCCGAGAACGAGCACCGTCGAGTCCACCCGAGCCGCTTGAGCCGCCACTTGAAAAACCTTTTGAATCCGCTCCGAGCCCCCGATCATATTCTCGAACTCGAGTCGCTCCGAGACCGCTTGTCGAAGCCGTCGGTTCTCGCTTCTTAGCTCCTTGACCTCGAGAGCTTTTTTCACAACGAACTTAAGCTGGTCACGATTGACGGGCTTCTCGATGTAGTCGAAAGCTCCCTCCCGCATGGCGTCGACCGCGTCTTCCACGGCAGCGTGAGCGGTGACGACAATGACCGGAACCTCGGGGGCGATGGCCTGTGTTCGCTTCAAGAGCTCCAGCCCTCCCAGTTGAGGCATGCGCACATCGGTAATCACGAGGGAGTATTCCGATTCCGAGAACAAATTCAGAGCTTCCTCTCCGTTAGCTGCGACGGTTGTCTCATAGCCCTCTTCCTCGAGCGTATATTCGACGACGCGTCGGAAACTGAGGTCGTCATCCACAATGAGTATCTTTTCAAGCATCGGTTGAGCTCTTTATCGGAAGAACGATTTGAAATGTGCCTCCAGGGCCGTCCTGGTCAACGATACGGATGTCGCCGCCATGCCCCTGAATGAGATTGTGGGCAATGGCCATCCCAAGACCGGTGCCATGGTCTTTCGTCGTAAAGAAGGGGTCGAAGATTCGGGCGCGGTTCTCGGAAGGGATGCCTTCCCCTTCGTCGTGAATCCAAACACTCAAAGTATCATCACTATGTTCCACGCGGATGGACAGCCGCCCACCGGACGGCATGGCTTGAATACCATTGAGCACGATATTGAGAAGCGCTTGTTGGATCTGTGCGGCGTCGAGCTTCAGCTCGGGCAGATCCTCTTGATAGGAAACGTCGATGTCGACGCCTTGCCGGCTCGCTTCTTTGGAGCACAGCACTTTGATCGAACCGACAACCTCCTCCAAGTTACAGGGTTTTCGGTCGGGTCGCGGCGTTCGAGCGAATTGCAGGAACTCCGAGAGGACCACATTCAAGCGTCCAAGCTCCTTCTCGAGGATGTCTAGAAATTCCCGTTTCTCATGGCCAGGGGGAAAGTCCGAGGACAAGATCTCGAGCGAACCTTTCATGGAAGCCAATGGATTCTTAATCTCGTGAGCCAACCCGGCGGAAAGTTGGCCCAGCGCAGCAAGACGGTCGGCCCGCCGGAGCTGCTCGAAGCTTTCCTGGAGCTGACGATAGGCTTGGGCAAGCTCCTGCGAGGTGCGTTCGAGACGCCCGCGTTGCCGCTTCTCCAACTCTGCGAGTGCTCCAACCCCCAAGCCTACGACCTGAAACATGATGAGCTCTGCGTACTGGGCCTGCCTATACTCGGCATGCCCACCCCAGTCCATGACGATGTGGGGCAGATAAGCGACGGCGCACGCGAGCGAAACGATGATTCCCCCGCGCATGCCGAACCAAAAAGCTCCCGCCAGAATGGGAAGGTAATAAAGACGCTGGTAGACGTTATGAAGGAAGCCCATCCCAATGGGAGTCGTGAAATGGGCGGCCGTCACGAATCCGACCGAAACGACCAGTAGGACGATCCGGACTCTATTGCTCATGACCTTGCCTGCGTCCCAGTGTACGAAATCATACAGTTCTCGACAAGGCCCAACAAGTCGTTTTTATGTAGATATTTGCGAACGAGATTGGCACGTTCAAAGTCAAAGAATGTTCGAAAACCAACACTTTCTTAATTGCTCGCGGGCCGTACGCGGCAAGCCTTTCCGCTCACTACTATTCCTTCGCGATTATTAAATGTTGGCCTGATTAGCGTTGCCGTCGGGATTGGACGCGACGTAGTGGTCGCGTCGCAAACGCCCTGGCAGGCACTCACGGGAAGCTCAGGCGTGCTGGCTTGTATCTTCCTGAGAAGCTCGAGACCGTCCATTTGGGGCATGCGTACATCGGTGATGACGAGTGAAGAGTCGGAATCGCCGAGCGTCTTCAGGGCTGCGCGCCCGTTCTCGGCTCAAAGTCCATAATGAGCGTTAAGCCTTTTATTTTAAGGGGTTTCACCTATCTGTTGGAAATGAAACAACTCATGTCTTCATTTCCAACAATTCACATTGGCTCAGCATACGGAATCCAAACTAGAGTCCTAACAAAACCAAGGACTTAGCGGGGGTAGCACCTGGTGGCAAGAAGCTTGCTGTAGTCTTCCCCGTATTGTTGGAAACGACATGAGAAATGACGTGAACGATGTCAGAATCTTGATGAAGAACACGCTTCTGACCGAGTCGAAAAGTGGAAGCGATTAGAGAGCAAAAAGACAATGGCAACTACAAAACCGACCGCAAGGAAAATCACGATCACGGTCTTCCTTCTGCTCTGGACACTCCTTCAGCGACCAATGCCTGTGCTTGCCGAGACGGAAGATCAAGTCACGGTAGATATGGAAGAGCAGCCCGAATACTACGGCGAGTCACCTCTCCTTCGCGAGTACGTCGGAGCTGCACTCGAGAGGAATCCTTCCATTCAGGACATCTTGGCTCGGTATCGGGCCGTACTGAAAAAAGTACCGCAAGTGACCGCACTGCCTGATCCGGTTTTCGGCTTCACTCAGGCCATTCGGAGCGTCGAAACCCGTGTCGGTCCACAGCGCAACGGCTTCGTCCTGAGCCAAGCGTTTCCCTGGTTCGGCAAGCTGGATCTGCAAGGCAAGGTGGCCGTTCAGGAAGCGGTTTCTTGGTACCAGATCTACCGGGCACGGCAACGAGAAGTGATCTCGCGGCTAAAAAGGGCCTTCTACGAACTGGCGTACGTCGATACCGCGATCCAGATCAACGAAGAGGAACGCTCGTTGCTCGTGCACTACGAAGGCCTCGCACAGACACGCTACGCCACGGGCCAAGGTCTACAGCAAGCGGTGATCAAGATACAAGCGGAGATCACGAGGGTGATAGATAGGCTGGCGATCCTCGCGCCGGCAGCGTGCAACGCTTGTCCGCCAATCTCAATACCCTCATGGATCGCGCCCCGCATGATCCCATACCCGCCGTTCACCGCCTGAATCTACCTCAAATGGAACTGAATCTGGAGGAACTGTATGCACTCGGCGAGCAGAACCGCCAGGAGCTCAAGGCCGCCGAGGCTTTAATCGAACGAAGCGAGAAATCCATTGACTTGGCCAAGAAAGAGTACTGGCCCAATCTCATGGTAAGCGCTGGCTTTATCCGTGTCGGCGACCGGAGTGATCCGGCGGGGATCGCTCAGCCGCCTCCGGACAACGGCAAAAACGCATTCAGCTTGTCGGTGGGTATCAGCATACCTATATGGAGAGACAAGTACGACGCCGGTGTTGAGGAAGCGGCCGAGACATTGCTCGCACAGCGCAGTAATTACGCAGACATTCTCAACGAAATGGAATTCTCCATCCGGGATCAGGTCGTTCGCCTCGAGACATTGCGGGACCAGGTCGACCTGTACGAGAACGCTCTCATTCCGCAGGCGGAAGAATCGCTCCGTTCCACCGAGTCGGCGTACGAAACGGGTCAGCTCGGTGTGCTGGATCTACTAGACAGCGAGCGCGTCCTTCTGAACGTAAGACTCGTCAATGCCAGATATTACTCCGATTCTCTCATCGCCTTCGCCAATCTAGAGAGGGCGTTAGGTACCAAGTTTCCCGAGTGAGGTCAACAATGAAAAAGGCCATATTCTTCAGTCTAGCCAGCTTTGTTCTGGGTATAGCCGGCACAGCCTTCGTGCTGTCCAATCCATTTGGTTGGGAATGGATGCACCAGGCAGGCCATAGGTTGATGGGTGGTAGCGAAGCAGGCGCCAACGGTGAGGAGTCCGGTCAGCTTTGGACCTGCGGTATGCATCCCCAGGTCATACAGAAAGAGCCCGGCGAATGTCCCATTTGTGGCATGAAGCTGGTGCCGGTCAAGGGAACGCAAACATCCGCCCCGGTTGATAACAACGCCAGAAGGCGAGCGGAAAGTCAAGTATTGGCAAGCCCCGATGGATCCAACCTTCATATCCGAAAAACCGGGAAAATCTCCTATGGGAATGGACTTGATCCCGGTTTACGAAGGCGAGGAAGACGAACTTGCTCCAGGAACCATAAAAATTGATCCGGTCTTCGTACAAAATATCGGCGTTCAATCAGAGGAGCTCCAGCGGACCGATATCCCCTTTACCATTCGAACCGTTGGGAATCTGAAGTACAACGACGGCGCAATCGCCTGGGTGAACACGAAGTACGAGGGGTGGATTGAAAAAGTCTACGTGAACTACGTCGGAGAACCCGTCAAGAAGGGACAGAAGCTCTTCGAGATCTACAGTCCCGACCTCGTAACGACTCAAAAGGAATACCTCCAAGCTTTGGAATACGCGAAACGGATGACGGAAGGGAACTACCCTGATATTGCGGCGCGTGCGCGGTCCCTACTGATCTCATCCCGCGAGCGACTCGGTACTGGGACATCTCTGAGGAGCAGATAGCGGAGCTCGAGAAGACCGCGTCAGTTACTCCGAACGCTAGCGGTCGTGAGCCCCGCAAACGGCCTGGTGGTGGAGAAAATGGACCAGGCTCTCGAAGGGATGTACGCAAAGGCAGGGATGAATCTGTACAAGATCGTCGATTTGTCCACCATCTGGGTCGAAGTCGAAGTCTTCGAAAACCAAATTCCCTGGCTCAAAATCGGGCAAAGAGCGACGATAGAGCTTCCCTACGAGCCAGGGAAAAAACACGTGGGCCGTATCCGGTACCTCTATCCCTTCTTCAACGAAAAGACGCGCACCATGAAAGTTACCATCGAGCTTCCGAACCCGGGGCAAAGACTCCGGGCGGAGATGTACGCCAACGTCACATTCGATGTGCCTTCGGCCCGCAACGTTCTGGCAATTCCGGAAGAAGCCGTGATTCACAGCGGCACGCGCAACGTCGTAGTCCTAGATCGGGGCAACGGTACGTTCCAGGTCAAGGAAGTCTAATTGGGCGTCAACGGAAGCGGACTATGGGAAGTCAGGGAAGGACTCGAAGAAGGAGATCGCATTGTTGTCTCGTCCCAGTTCTTGATCGATTCCGAGAGCAACC
The DNA here is from genome assembly GCA_963697355.1 of uncultured Acidobacteriota bacterium. Taxonomy (GTDB): domain Bacteria; phylum Acidobacteriota; class Vicinamibacteria; order Marinacidobacterales; family DATDRI01; genus CAVONV01. Next base: position 62,064 of record CAVONV010000004.1, on the reverse strand, counting down.
TACAAGAGGCGATTCGAAAGATGATCGCAGGGACCGGCCAGTCCGAGACGACGCCGGAACCTCCTGCGGCAACTCCCCGAGCATCAACACTGAGTTCGTAACCGAGACTCTAACAATGCTTGAAAAAATCATTGATTTTTCGATTCAAAACAAGTTCATGGTCATCTTGGGGACCATCTTCATCGCGCTTTTGGGCGTCTACTCGTTACAGACGATACCCCTCGACGCCATTCCGGACCTTTCCGACGTTCAAGTGATCATTTTCACCGAGTATCCGGGGCAGGCCCCGCAGGTTGTCGAAGATCAAATAACCTACCCCATCACCACCCAGATGTTGGCGGTTCCGTTTGCCAAAGTCGTGCGTGGGTACTCCTTCTTCGGGTTCTCGTTCGTCTACGTGATTTTCGAGGACGGCACCGACATGTACTGGGCGCGCAGCCGCGTGTTGGAGTATATGAACTACGTCAGCGGACGGCTGCCCAAAGGGGTCACACCATCCCTCGGTCCCGACGCGACGGGAGTCGGCTGGGCCTTCCAGTACGTGCTGAAGTCGAAGGAACGCACTCTCGGCGACCTGCGAAGCATCCAGGATTGGTATCTGAAGTATGAGCTCACAGGAGTGCCCGGCGTCTCCGAGGTGGCCAGCATCGGCGGATTCGTCAAGCAGTACCAGATTACCGTGGATCCCAACAAGCTCAGGGCCTACAACATAAGCCTCTCCAAGATTCGCACCGCGGTGCAGCCGAGCAACAACGATGTGGGCGGCCGAGTGCTCGAGATGTCGGAGACCGAGTTCATGGTCCGCAGCGAGGGCTATATCAAAAATGTCGAGCACCTGAAGAGTGTCGCTTTAGGGGTGGATGACAGTGGAACGCCTATCCTTCTAAAAGACGTCGGAACGGTGCAACGAGGGCCGGAGATGCGACGGGGTCTGGCCGAGCTGAACGGAGAAGGAGAAGTGGTAGGCGGGATCATCGTCGTTCGGTTCGGCGCGAACGCCTATGACGTCATCCAAAGAGTCAAAGAAAAGTTGGCCGAGCTCGAACAGGGACTGCCCGAAGACGTCGAGATCCTGACCGTATACGACCGCTCGGCACTGATCGAAAGGTCTATCGATACACTCCAGGAGAAACTCATCGAGGAAAGTGCAGTCGTTGCTCTGGTGTGTATCTTATTCTTACTGCATTTCCGTTCGGCGTTCGTGGCCGTAATGACTCTTCCTCTTGCTATATTGATGTCCTTCATCGTAATGAACCGGCAGGGCCTGAATGCCAACATCATGTCGTTGGGCGGTATCGCCATCGCCATCGGCGCCATGGTCGACGCCTCGATCGTCATGATCGAGAATGCCCATAAACATCTCGAGAAGCGATGCGGGCAAGAAGCCACATTGGCAGATCATCGGCGACGCGGCCAAGGAAGTGGGTCCAACGCTCTTCTACGCTCTCATCGTCATCACGGTGTCCTTCGCCCCCGTTTTTACTCTTCAAGCGCAAGAAGGTCGGCTCTTCAGCCCTTTGGCTTTTACAAAGACTTACGCCATGGGAGCGTCATCGCTGCTTGCGGTGACGCTGGTTCCGGTGCTCATGGGTTACTGGATCCGTGGAAAAATTCGGTCAGAGGAGAAAAATCCGATCAGCCGGATACTGATCAGAATCTACGATCCGATTCTGCACTTCACTCTGAGATGGAAATGGCTTGTCCTCCTCGCTGGACTACTTCTCCTCGCTGTTTCAATCATTCCTGCCGCACAACTCGGATCGGAGTTCATGCCTCCTTTGTGGGAAGGAGATTTGCTCTATATGCCGACCACGTTTCCGGGCATTTCCGTGACCAAGGCGCGCGAGATTCTCCAGCAGACGGACAAGATCATCAAGAACATTTCCAGAAGTGCATCATGTCTTCGGAAAGGTCGGCCGAGCAGAAACAGCCACCGATCCGGCCCCGCTATCGATGATCGAAACGACGATCATGTTGAAACCGGAGTCGGAATGGCGCCCGGGAATGACGCCCGACAAGCTCATCAGCGAACTGAATCAGGCCATTCAGTTTCCGGGTTTGACCAACGCCTGGACGATGCCGATCAAGACGCGAATCGACATGCTGTCGACGGGGATAAAGACGCCGGTAGGTATCAAAATCTCCGGATCGGATCTCACCAAACTTCAGGAGATCGGGAAGGAAGTCGAGGCCGTAATACGACGGGTGCCCGGGACGCTCTCAGCGTATTCCGAACGGGTCATGGGAGGCAACTACCTGAACTTCGACATCAACAGAGATGCAATCGCTCGGTACGGTCTGACCGTGGGAGACGTTCAAGATGTCATCCAGTCGGCGATTGGGGGCATGAACATCACCACCACGGTCGAAGGGCTGGAACGATACCCGGTCAACCTGCGCTACAGCCGCGAGTTTCGCCACAACCTGCCTGCGCTTCGCGACATCCTGGTGCCCACGCCGCTCGGCCAGCACATACCGATGGGGCAGCTCGCCGACATCAACATTACAAAGGGTCCTCCATCTATCAAGAGCGAGAACTCCAGGCCGAACGCCTGGATCTACGTTGACATCACCGGCATCGATGTAGGGACCTACGTCCAAATGGCCCAGAAAGCGGTGGCCGAGAACGTGGATATTCCTGCCGGATACAACATCGCATGGAGCGGGCAGTACGAGTACATGATGCGCGCGAAGGAGCGCCTCATGGTTGTGGTCCCCATGACATTGATCCTCATTTTCGTGATCATCTACCTGAACACACGCTCGATCTTTCAAACGCTCCTCGTGCTTCTCGCGGTTCCATTCTCGCTCATCGGTGTTTTCTGGCTGATGTGGATGCTCGATTACAACCTGAGTATCGCGGTTTGGGTCGGAATCATCGCGTTGGCAGGCTTAAGCGCGGAGACCGGTGTGGTGATGCTCTTGTACTTGGATGTCGCCTACAAGGATGCGGTGAAAAACGGCCAGATGCGACAACAAAAAAGATCTTGTTGCGGCGGTTTATCACGGCGCAGTCAGTCGCGTGAGACCGAAGATGATGACCGCCGTGACTACGATGGCCGGCCTGCTGCCCATCATGTGGAGCCACGGGACCGGAGCAGACGTGATGAAAAGAATAGCTACTCCCATGGTGGGTGGAATGGTGAGCTCCGTTCTCGTCATTCTGGTTGTTTATCCTGCCATCTACTACATCTGGAAGGGTTGGGATTTAAAGGATGGGCCGGAAGCAAAAGAGGGCCAATAATTCCATTTGCACGCAACGTTCGGGGTTGACCGATGACAAAGAAACATAAAAGCCACAATTGGAGGCGACTGACAGAACTGGATGTTTGGTCCACAGTGCAATAAGGACAGGCGGAACTGAATGTTCGGTAGGGGAGACTCTGTATAGAGAAAGTGCCCCAGGAAATGTATTGTTCTCGTTGAGTGCTCTCGTCCCGAGAAGGGATGTCCTCGAGATAGGCTGCCGCGTGCGGGAGGGTTCGTGTGCCGCGTGGCGATTCCTATGGGACCAGGTGTCTCTGGTGGCCAATGAGGTAGCATGATGGTCATGGAATGCTCAAGTTCGAGACACAGGTGGCTTCTGCTTGTCGTGGCTTTGCTCGGTCTGACACCCTCGGTGGCGGGCAGCCAGTTGGCTGGCTCGATCGAGCAGCTGGAAGTGGCCCTTTGGCCCGAGTACGACCGCCAGGCGGTTCTCGTGATGTACACCTTCCGCTTGAAGCCGGACAGCCTCTTGCCGACGAAGGTGGCCCTCCCCATTCCAGCTAGCGTCGGGCAGCCGCACGCGGTGGCATGGAAAGATGAGAGCGGCGGACTAATGCTGGCGGAGTTTACCCGTACCGTCCAGGATGAGCGTGCGATGATACTCATGAACATGCAGAGTCTCGAGGGACAGCTCGAGTACTATGCGGATCTGACACTGGAGGGCCCGAGGCGGACCTTCCTCTTCTCGTGGCCAGGCGGAGTCGATCTGGGCGCTTTTTCCTATAAAGTCCAACGACCCTTGGGCGCCCTCGGATTCGAGATCATCCCACCACCGGATCGACGCACAGTCGGCCAGGACGGGTTCACTTACGAGTGGGTCGATCACGGTCCCCTGGAGGACAAGGAAAGGCCAACCATAGAGCTAGGCTACGAGAAAGATACTGCCGCCCTGTCCGTCCAAGTCGCTCGAGCCGAGTCAACCACCGTGTCCGTCGAAATCCGGGCGCCAGGAGTCGACCAACGAAGGCATACTACAACCCTGGCTTCTTGGCACCTTCGGCGGAGTGCTTATCGGTCTCGCGGTGAGTTGGTACTGGTGGTCTTCGCGCAAGCCGCCCGAGACGTCCCCGAACGCGCGCGGTCGCCAAGTAGTGAGATCAGGGCCGCCCGAAAAGCGCGCGGGTGAGACCGGGCCGAACTTCTGCCACAACTGCGGTATGAAGGCGGAGACTCGCTCAAACTTCTGCATGTCCTGCGGCACACGACTGCACCGCTAGCGTCGTTCAGACCAGTCCCTTAGTTAGGGACGCTTGCGGACCGGATTCACTGGCGCACGATGGTTACCGTGGCTGTGTTACTCCGCTGTCCACTCGTGCCCTCGGCCCAGAAGGAGTAATGGTACTCACCCATCGGTGCATTCTCCCCGTGGCATCCGATCTGATCATCGGGATCAAGGAACCGAGTTTGGGATAGAGCATCCTGCCTCCTCTTCTACACTCGACATGAGGTAAGTCTACGCCACGTAAACACCTAGCTGTAAAAGTCGGCCATCGTCCAGCAAGAAACGAGCGAGACCCAGGCGCTGCCACTCGGTGTCGAGGCTCGGAATTGGATCTAGAGTCAGGACGATCCCGTCAGCTTGCGATGCAACGGCTCCAGGGCGCTTTCGAAGGCACCCTGAATCATCGCTTCGTTGTCTTTGAGAGGGTGTATCGGGACCAGGTTCAGTGCTTCTTCTTCCGACAACTTCGAGTCAAACAGAGTATCCGCCGCACCATGCAACATCGCAGGAAGTGCGCTTTGGAGCTCTTCGTCGCTCAAACCGAACATCTTACCGAGGCGCTTCAACTCCAGCCACTGAAACCAGAAGTAGGTCGGCCCCATGGCGGTGACGATCGCGTAGGCCTCCAGCTTGTCTTCGTCCACTTCGGGCGTGCGACCCCAAATCTCAAACAAGCTCGCTAGGTTGTTTTTCCTTTCGTGAGAAAGAGAAGCGGAGAAGGCCACCGGATTGTAGCCTTGATGGACGACTGACGCGGCGTTGGGAATCATTCGGGCTAGCCCCTCGAAGCCACCGAGCCATTCGGCGAGGCTCTTCATCCGCACCTTGGGCGCAAGGGAGACCACGACCGCATTGTCGCTCAAGTGGTTCGCAATCTGTGAAGCCACTTGATTCAATACAGGAGGGTGGACGGCCAGGAAGACAACATCGCTTTTTGCTGCGATCTCGTTGTCGCCCGTGCGCACTATCGAACCTGCGATGGATTCGACCCTACGTAGTGCTTCTGGGTTGGGGTCGGAGACGGTGACGTTCGCCGGCAGAGCACCTTTACGATTGAGGGACTCCAAAAGTAACCAGGTGATGCGTCCCCCACCGATGAAAGAAACGGATGATATCTCGCTCATGTTCAACCTCCTTCGGTAGTTCTATCCAGTGATACGAAAGATATGGACCCAATCAGCCCCAGTACGCTCCGTAGATGATGCCGCTCAAAGTAGCCATCACCACGACCAGGGCGACGTAAACGACCGTCTTTTGGGTGCCCAAGACGCCGCGGATGACCAGCATGTTCGGCAAGCTCAAAGCCGGCCCGGCCAGAAGGAGCGCCAAGGCGGGACCCTTACCCATTCCGGCGCCGAGAAGGCCCTCGAGAATGGGGATTTCGGTCAGCGTCGCGAAGTACATGAACGCCCCGACCAAGGATGCAAAGAAATTTGCGAAAAAAGAGTTGTCGCCCACAGCGCCACTGACCCAGCCGGAGGGGATGAGTCCTTCGTGTCCGGGACGTCCGAGCAGGGCCCCGGCAACCAAGACGCCCACGAAAAGCAGGGGAAGTATCTTCTTGGCGAAATCCCACGATGAGCTGAACCAATCGCCCAGCTCTCCCCGGCTGGTACTGGTAAGAACCGAAAGTCCCACGACACCGGCCACGAAGGACAGCATGGGCTCTGAGGGCACGATGAGTGCCAGGAGAACCGCGGGAGATCCAAGCAGCACCACCTGCCACCAACGGGCACCGAACCATGCCGTGAGCATCCAGGCCAACGCCAAGGAGAAGATACCGGTCAAAGTCCATTTCGCCGCATAGACGACGTGCCAAAGCCCGGTCGACTCGACGGGTTTTCCCCAGTTGGCGAAGACCAGTATCCCGACCATGGCGGTGAAGTAGAGCGCGTTCTTCCACAGCGGTCGCACCTCTTCCGGGTCCGGCATCGCCATTTGCGCCTGGGCTTTTTTTCTTTCTTCCTTGCGGAAGAAAAAGTGCATCAAGAGACCGATGACGACGCTAAAAACGATGGCCCCCACCGCCCGAGCCACTCCAAGCTCGAGCCCGAGCACGCGGGCCGTGAGTACAATGGCGAGCACGTTGATCGCGGGGCCGGAGTAGAGAAATGCCGTCGCCGGTCCGAGTCCCGCCCCCATCCGGTGGATGCCGGCAAAAAGCGGCAAGACCGTGCAGGAACACACCGCCAAGATCGACCCTGAGACCGAAGCGACCCCATAGGCTAGTACCTTGTTCGCACCGGCTCCTAGATACTTCATCACCGAGGCTTGACTGACAAAGACGGAGATGGCACCGGCAATGAAAAACGCCGGGACGAGGCACAACAGAACGTGCTCTTGGGCGTACCATTTCGCCAAGTAAAGCGATTCCAATACCGCGTTCTTGAAACGCTCCGAGCCCATCGGGAGGTAGTAGAAAGTGAGGAACACGGCGCCCATCGCGGCGAGAGCCTTCCACTCATTTGTCCAGAAGTGGGCGACGCTTCCCTCGCAGCGAAGAAGAAGTCCTTTCATCTTGGCGTAAGCGTCGAGCTTCTTCTCCATAACGAGAGAGTTCTCATTCTCAAGTTGACGCTCCCGCTTCCCGGCGGTCGGTGAACTCATAGGCTAAAAGGCCTCCGATGGTCTTTCCTTCGTGCCCTCCACGGTTTGGATGTTACGTGGCGGACACGGGTTGCGTTTCAACGGCCACGGAAAAGTACTTCCGCTTAATCCAAAGAGCCACGTTGACTAGGCTGATCAATACTGGCACTTCTACGAGGGGGCCGATCACCGCGGCGAATGCTACTCCCGAATCGATACCGAAGACGGCCACCGCTACAGCGATAGCCAACTCGAAGTTGTTTGAAGCCGCGGTGAAGCTCAATGTGACCGACTGTTCGTAATTTGCTCCAGCCTTTTTAGAAAGGTAAAAGGAGACGAAGAACATCACCACAAAATACACGCACAGGGGAATCGCCACCCGTACGACGTCCATGGGAAGCTGGACAATGAACTCGCCTTTGAGCGAAAACATCACCACGATGGTAAACAATAGGGCAATGAGGGTGAGTGGACTGATCTTGGGGATGAATTTCTTCTCATACCAATCTCGTCCCTTGGTCTTCAGGCCGATGACGCGTGAAAGTACACCGGCGATAAAGGGAATTCCCAGGTAGACGAAGACGCTTTCAGCTATCTGGCCGATGGTGACATCCACCACCGCACCCTTCAGCCCCAACCACTGGGGTAACACGGTGATGAAAATGTAGGCATAGACGGAGAAGAACAGAACCTGGAAAATAGAGTTGAACGCGACCAACCCCGCGCAGTACTCAGCGTCGCCCTTCGCTAGATCGTTCCAGACCAGCACCATCGCAATGCAGCGGGCGAGTCCTATCAAGATGAGTCCCACCATGTATTCGTGGTGTCCGGAGAGAAAGGTGATAGCGAGCAGAAACATCAGGATGGGACCGATGACCCAGTTCTGGATCAGAGAAAGCAACAGTACCTTTCTGTTGCGAAACACATGACCCAGTTCCTCGTACTTAACCTTGGCCAAGGGCGGGTACATCATCAGGATGAGACCGATGGCAATGGGGATGTTGGTCGTACCCACCTGGAAATAGTCAATAACCTGCCGGATGTTGGGTAGCAGGTACCCCCCCACGACTCCTACGAACATTGCTAGAAAGATCCAGAGCGTCAAGAACCGGTCCAGGGTTGAAAGACGCTTGGCATCCGACATCATGACCTCCTTCGACTCCACTGAGCTCCCTGACAACGTCTCACTTTGCACGCTTTGCTTTGAGGTAAGCGTTCTTGTCTACCTGTCATCATTGGCTTCAGGTCAACCGAGCATCTCCTTGATCTCTCGAGGCGAGGGAGTTTTTCCTACAACCTTCAACTCACCATCGACGGCCAGTGCTGGTGTCAGCCAGACGCCGGCGGCGGTGATCGCTTCGATGTCAGTTACTTTTTCGATTTCGTACTCGATGCCGAGCTCTTTGGCGGCGGCCTCTGTGTTGTCCGCCAACATGTGGCAACGTTTGCAACCCGGGCCGAATATCTGCAGTTTTTTCATGGCGTCCTCCGTGCGGGTACTCAAGCCTGCCTCCGACCTCCCATTAGGTAGAAATAGGTCGTCACCCAATTGGCAAGAAGGGTGACACCACCGAATAGAATCGCGCCGACACTCATCAGTGCCCAGCCGGACATGATGTTGCCGACCACACACCCGGTGGCGAAGGCGGCGCCGACGCCGACTAGAACCCCACCAATGAGTGCCACGACGACCTCATCGGGCGGCTTGGGCAGGAGCTTCGCTTGGCCGGACATTCGTCCTGAAACCCATGACCCGAGCACCAAACTCGAAACGAGAAGGACCAGCCACCATGAGACTTTCTTTCCCGGTGGTGTCTTCGACGCCGGGTCGACCGCCGGGGAAGAGGCCGTGGGTGGATTTGCCGTCCAAATGTGCTGGAAACTGTGATCGACAAGAAGGAGTTCCGCCTGCATGACGCCATGCGTGACGCCCAACGGATAGTTACGGCCACTCGCGGCCGATGAAAGATACGCGGGCACCATGAGGAGCCCGATGGCCAATCCGGACACCCACGGTTTCCATGGGCGGGTCAGAACACGCATGGTGAGGGCCTCGCCCATCTTCGATTGCGGTTTGGACGGGGCACGATGACGTGTCAAGAAAAAAACAGTGACGGCGAGCGTCAGAACGGCCAAAAGCCAGTATGGAACTCCAATAAGCTTCGGCACGGTGACGACACCGCCTTCGCCGGTTTTGAGGACGTAGCTTTTCATAGACGCATGGAATGTTCGGAGGGGGCCGAATTCCACCATCATGACGCCGATGGGAATGCCTACGAGACCTGCGATCGCGTTGAGGTTACCTGCACCCGCCTTGTAGAGACAGCCGCTGACGCAGCCACCGGCTAGAACCATGCCCACACCAAAGACCAGCCCCCCCACAAGGTAGTTGAGATACACGAGAGGTTTCGGGTTCAGTTGAACCCAGCCGAGAAGATCCACTACGGCAAATCCCGCCATGGCAACAGCGATGACGACCCACAGGCCAAGAACTTTGCGTTTGTCTTTCATCATCAGGACTTCACTGAAGGCCGAGGACCCGCACAAATCTCCTTTTTGTAAAAAGAATCCGAACAAGAAACCGATGGGAAGTGCCGTCAGCACCCAATAACCGGTCCCAACCGCGTAGGCAGTAGCCAGGATGATGCCGATCAGACTAATAGCAGCATAGCGTTGCCAAACGACGTCGCTCCCGGAGTGCACCATGAATCACCTCTCAATCCGAAATCATTGTATTACTTGGAAGGCAAAGGGCGGGATCGGCCGAGGAAACAGCCGGCGGCCGATCGTTTAGTCCTTTTGTGAATGGATGCGGTGTTCGACACTGTTTTCTCAAACATGTGCTAAATTGGGAAAAGAGCCAAATAACCACGCAAAAAAAGGGGCTCTATCCAACCAGTTCCTTGTGACGCTCCGCCGTCGTCTTGATGACGTTCTCCACGCAGGAGAAAAAGTGAAGCACGCAAGGACAACGGAGTGAATAGAACACCTGGACACCTCGTTTCTCGTCATCCACGATGCCGACATTTTTCAAAACTGACAGGTGCTTGGAGACCGTCGATACGTCGGCACCAATCAACCTCGTCAATTCGGCGACGCACCGCTCGCTACGAGACAGCTCGTCCACGATGATGAGCCGGGTCGGATGCCCCATGGCTTTGATGATATTGGCACGTGCTTCAAACCGAGCTCGAGTTGTTCGATCCATTTTCGTATTTGGTATTATAGCCAAATGCCAAGCATCGTCAATTGAATGATCCTGTAGATGCAACGGCAAAGCGGAAACAGTGCGCCTAGTTGTGCGGCAACAGAGTCGCCTGGATCCCTATTCCGCCGCCGGGGGGAATCATTGGCGATAAGGCGAATCGTACTCGTCCTCGACCGACGGTCACTGTCCGGCCGCCCATGATGCCGATGGCCGCCCCGAAAATCACGTCGGACAGGTAGTGTTTGTTCTCACTCAACCTAGAAGCGGCGACGTAGGCGGCGATTCCGTATGCGGGAATACCGACTTTCCATCCGTATCTTCGTTGAAGGACCGTGGCCGTAGCAAAGGTCCCCGACGCATGGCCGGAAGGAAACGAATGGTTACTGCTTTGGTCGGGGCGCGTTCGTCCCACGCTGAACTTGATGGCCTGCGTAAGGGTCTGAGTCAAAACCTGAGCCCGAACCAAATCGCGTCCAAGGCTCTCGATGTCTGCATTCTTGGTCAGCTTGCCGAGACCAAAGGCCGCGAAGGCACCCCCAACTTGTACCAATGCACCTCCCATAATTTGACCCGACTCGAACACGTGGTCCTGCGGGGTGTCTTCGTAGAGCTCCGAGTTGAATCGGCTCGTTGGGATTCTTTCATCATAGGAACTAGCCGCCCAGGCGGCACCGAGACCGGCGCCGACAATAATTAGGTTTTCCTTCGTCGTGAAAACGTTACGGAAATCCAAGCCGATTTGTTTGAGGAGGTTAGGCTCCGTTTTCGGATCTGTGGCTTTGTCGGAGAAGACTTCGTGATGGGGGGCGAATACCCCCGGCGAAGGAGCAAAGAAGGTACTCTTGCCGTCATCTGGAGTTTGAGCGGGCAGAGCCGAGCGTGCGAAGATCCCGAACGTTACGGTAAGGAGGACGACCGCTGACGGTTGCACTTGGACCTCCTGAGGATAATCCCACTATACATCTAAAGACTAGAGACCCCAAGAGTGGAGTAGAAAAGGTCTATAAAAAGGCTAGCCCCGCTTCGGGTGGCTGAAAGGGTAGCTTCCCACTCGTCCAATAAACGGCATGAGAAGCATCCACGGAAGGGACGACCGCTTGACGTCGCGAAATTGACGGAGACCGATCGTCATCTTTTGGTGACCTGACTTCGGCTGGGCCACATAGGTTCCCATCAAGCGATCCCACCAGGGTAGATTGAAGCCAAAATTACTGTTGGCCTCAACCGGTATCACCGAATGGTGGACTCGGTGCATGTCTGGCGTGACGACAAACAAGCGAAGCACGCGGTCCAAAGCCAAAGGGACGCGCACATTCGAGTGGTTGAACATGGCCGTGCCGTTGAGAAGCACTTCGAAGATCACCACGGCCACCACCGGTGGTCCGAGCACAGCCACCGTTACGATTTTGATGAGCATGGAGAGGATGATCTCCACGGGATGAAAGCGGGCGCCCGTGGTGACGTCGAAGTCGAGATCCGCATGGTGCACCATGTGAAGTCGCCACAGTGCGGGGACGGCATGGAACATTACATGCTGCAAATAGATCACAAAATCGAGGACGACAACGGAGATGATGACGGCAGGCCAAAACGACACGCCCCAAAGGTTCAGCAGACCCCATCCACGCTCGCTCGCAACCACCGCGGTCGCCAATGCCGCCGAGGAGAATAGGAGGCGAAGCAGAACCGAGTTCAGGAGAACGATTCCGATGTTACTGAGCCAGCGCTTCGATTTGGAGACCGTCAAGCTGCGCCGAGGAGCAGCGAACTCCCACAGCGCCATCACCAGGAATACGCCAAAGTATGCGCTCAAACGGATCGCGGCTTCATTATTAGTAACCCATTCGTTCATTGTGACTCTCTGATCCAGACAAAAGGGGACCTGATATGAAGATTCATGATCTTCATGGTTTCGGATACATCGAACACTGCCCCTTTGTCCTACCATTTTCCCGAACGACCGGCCTAATATATCCACCTGTTGGTGGAATGCAAATGTGGCACGAATCCATAGTAGACTCGAAACGACATGTCAATCGACAAAATGTTGAGTCTCCGAGAAAAGGTTCGCGAGGTGTATTCGGCAGCAGCTGATTCTCCCGCAGACAAGCACCCTTTCCCTGTCGGACGCAAGTTCGCAGAGAGTCTGGGCTCGATCAACAAGAAAGTCCTAGCTGCGGATGTGGTCGCCTACCGATAGGCGGGCTATTTTCGCGCCCGGTCACTGATACGGTGCTCCAACAGCCAATCGAACAGTCGCTCGTGCTCTTCCATCGTCGGTGGTCGGTGCGTTTGGTCGGGAACGATGGTCACTTTGATGTCGCCACCTTCCTTCTCGAGAGCTGTGACCATTTCTTCCGTTTCACGAACCGGAACAACGTCGTCCTTTCCTCCATGAAACGCCCAGATGGGGACCTCTTTGAGCCGGGTCGCCCACCATGGGTTCGACATGCCGGACATGGGGGCCACCGCCGCAAAACGAGCGGGATGCTTGTAGGCAAGATACCAGGCGCCGTGCCCTCCCATGCTGTAGCCCACTAAATAGACCCTGTCGGTATCGACCGGGTAGTTGGCCGTCATATCATCTAATAATGCGATGAGCAGCTCGGTGTCGGTCCACAACTCGCCCGTCGGGCACTGTGGTGTCACCACGATGAAAGGAAATGTGTCGGTCTGCTCGAGCATTTTGGGAATGGGATACCACATCACCTTTTCTAGATCGTCGCCTCGTCCCATCCCGCCGTGGAGATACAGAATCAGCGGCCATTTTCTTCCATCCTCGCGCACATTTTTGGGTAAATAGAGGAGGTAGTTCGCTTGGACGGTCCGGGTGAGAGTCTTGTCGAATTTCTGAGCCGATTGACCCGCCGGTGCGTCCTGACTATCGGCAGGCAACAACGTTGCATTAGATGACATCGCCACGAACGCAAGACAGGCAATATGGATCATGGTTCTCTCACTTGCGGCGCACTTCTTCTAACAAGCTTCTCCGCAATTGTACATCTTTAATGGGCAGTCGAGCGTCGAGCCGTCTGCAGTCCTGGCGGAATATACCCTGATGGAATAGCCTTCCGAAAACTGTCCGATACAGTCCCTTTCTCAGTGGTCATATCCCTAAACAATGGGCTTGGGTAAACCGGAACGGCTGGAAGCGACCGACCGCCGGGTGGTCAGCTCTTTGATGACACCACCGAGCGTCGACACGGCTTCTCGAATGCCCTTCGCGTCCTGCGAGCTGAAGCAAAGCCGTAGATGCTTCCTTCGGTCCGATGTCGTCAGGAAGACCTCTCCCGGCGTAAATGCCACGCCGCGCGCCAGGGCTGCCCGGTACAACTGATCAAAATCTCCCTGCTCCGGCAGGGTTACCCAAGCGCAGTAACCTCCCCGAGGAGAAGTCCACTGAGCTCCTTCCGGCATAGATCGAGCCAGTGCATCGAGAAAAACGTCTCTCTTCTTTCGGTAGGCGGGGACGACGCGTTTCAAATGCTCTTGAAAAAAACCACGCCGGATGAACTCTGCCACGGCCCTTTGGAGAAGAGGAGGACCACCGAGCTCACGAACTCTAAGAAGCGACAGAATGTTCTCCTTGAGGGCGACGGGAGGGACGATGTACCCGACTCTCAATCCCGGCAGCAGGACTTTGGAGAAACTGTCGAGATACACCACAAGGTCGTCTCGGTCCCCCGCTTTCAAGGGTTGAGGAGGTCGACCGTCGTAACTCAGAAGACCATAGATATCATCTTCGATGATCGTCAGGCCGTACTCGGCGGCCAATTCCAATAACTGTGCACGGCGTTCCGCCGACATCGAGATCCCGGTTGGGTTCTGGAAATTCGGAATGGTGTAGAAGACTCGTGGCCTCTCTCGAAGAAGAATCTTCTCCAATACGTCCAGGCGGGGGCCCTCTTCATCCAGAGGCACCCCTACCGGCTCTACGCCACAAGACTCCAAAATGCCCAGGAATCCCAGGTACGTAGGTTGCTCGACAATGACCTTGTCGCCCGGTTCACAAAGGGCCGCCACCGATAAAGAAAGCCCTTGGGTTACGCCGGTCGTGATCAAAATATCGTCCGGATTCGCGCGAATGTTTTTATCCAAGAGCAATCCCGAAACCATGTGTCTAAGTTCGGGCTCACCTTGGTACGGTCCATAGTGAAACAGGTCACTTGCGTGTCGCTCCAAGGACCGTAGCAAACCCATAAACCGAGACGTAGGCATGAGATTCTCGTCGGGCTCGGCCATCGCCATAGAACGAGTGCCAGGCAATTGTTGCAGCCGGCTCATGTCCTCCATCATCTGATCGGGTGTCATGGCCGAGCCGAGAGTGGTCTCGATGGGTGCGGCGCTTGCGGGCAATCCCGTTACATAGGTCCCCCTCCCTACAGTGGCCTCGATCCACCCATCGGCTTTGAGCTCGTTGTAGGCGTTGTGCGCGGTTACTCTCGTGACCTGGAGGTGATCGGCCAACTCCCGAACGGTGGGAAGCTGACTTCCATTGGGCAGGGAACCGTCTCGAATCTGACCCACGACCTGATCGGCAATTTGTCGGTAGATTGGCTTCCGATCCTTGGCTTGGCGATCGACTTCAAATCTCAACGTCACAACATCACCTCGTCCCCAAAGTGAGACAATTTTATCACATTGTCATCTTTTATGTCTCACCTGTTACTGCTACAATCGAGCATTATTGCGAGTATTCGCTTATCGTACTATTACAATACGTTTGGGGACAACCAGACGAATAGAACAATCGACACCCAAAAGGAGGCGCCATGACCACGATCGAAAAGGCCGATATCGATTTTGCCAACCTTTCCTTTGCCTATCAGAGGACCGACATGAATGTTCGCTACAGGTGGCGGGACGGAACATGGGATGAAGGTGTCGAGACGGACTCAGAAATTCTCCCGCTTCACATGGCAGCCACAGGTCTTCACTATGGCCAGGAGAGTTTCGAGGGCCTCAAAATCTACGAATCGGCAGACGGGCGTGTGCTCTCGTTCCGCGTCGAGGAGAACGCCAAACGGATGCAGCGTTCGGCTGAGGCGTTGTCGATGCAGGCCCCTCCAACGGACCTTTTCGTCGAAGCGGTGGAGCGCGTCGTCAAAGCCAACGCCCGTTTCATTCCGCCTTACGGAAGCGGCGCGACGCTCTACGTACGCCCGCTCCTTCTCGGGTCGGGCCCCAGAATTGGGGTCGCCCCTTCGGACGAATATCTCTTCCTGGTTTTCGTGACACCGGTGGGTCCGTATTTCAAACAGGGATTCTCCCCCACCAAACTGGTCGTGGAACAGGAGTTCGACCGCGCGGCGCCGAACGGCGTCGGAGCCGCCAAAGCCGGGGGCAACTACGCTGCCGGCATGAGGGCCACCGTCAAAGCCAAATCCGCCGGTTTCGGCGAAGCGCTCTACCTCGATTCCCGCGAGCACCAGTTCATCGACGAGTTGGGAGCCGCCAACTTCTTTGGCATCACTCGGGACAAAGCCTACGTCACACCGAAGTCGCCGTCGATCCTGCCTTCCATCACCAACATGTCGTTGCGGACCCTTGCCGCGGATTTGGGATATCGTGTAGAGGAACGTCCTGTTCGACTAGAAGAGCTCGACAACTTCGCTGAGACGGGTGCTTGCGGAACGGCAGCGGTGATCACGCCGATCGAGAGTATCACTGTCGGGAGCAAAGAGATCATCTATTTGAAGGATGGAAAGCCCGGACCCTACTGCACGGAGCTCTATGAGGCGCTCACCGGCATCCAGTTCGGCCGCCGGTCGGACCCTTACGGCTGGACGAAACAAATCGACTTCAAGGAGTAGTCACTCATGGATTTCGGACCGTTTCTCCTCGAGCAATGGCTCGAGAAGTATGAGCATGCCACAAAATACGACCTCGCCTGCAGCACAGGCCCAACGTGGGCGGCAAAGGAGCTGCTCGCATTGATGACGGAAGAGGAGAAGGAGCGGCTCTTTGCGACTCCTCTGACTTATCGTCCGAGCGGCGGAACCGCACCCCTCCGTCAAGCCGTCGCGGGATGGCTCGGAGTTGACGAAGACGATGTTCAGGTCGGCACGGGAGCGTCCGAAGCGCTACTGAGCCTCTTTTTCCTCGCCTCGGATTCCGATGCGAACGTCGTCATTCCTACACCGGGCTACCCGGCGTTTTCGGCTTTTCCTGTATCATTCGGACTGGAGACACGAACCTACGCCCTTCGGCCGGAGAACAGGTTCCAGCCTGACATCAACGAGATCAAATCTTTGGTGGACGAAAAAACGCGCATTCTTCTCGTCAACACACCTCACAATCCAACGGGCACGATCCTCGGGCCCGATGCGCTCCGTGAGCTCCACGATTTCGCGGCGGAACGAAACGTGCAGTTCGTCGTCGATGAGGTTTATCACCCCATTTACCACGATACGGAGAACGACACGGCGGCCACACTTCCAAATGCGATCATCCTTGGAGATCTTTCCAAAGCACTCTGCATGGCCGGATTGAGGGTCGGATGGATCATCGATCGAGACCGAAATCGATTGGAACAGCATAGGAACGCCCGATCCTACTTCACGATCTCGAACGGAGTTTTCGGTGAAGCACTAGCAGAAGTAGCGGTTCGGAATCGAGACACGATCTTTGAAAGAGCGCAGGCAACGGCGGAAAGAAACCTAGTGCTCCTCGACGCTTTCTTCGATGAGCAAGAAGAGCGTCTTTCGTGGGTTCGTCCTCAGGGCGGCTTTACAGCCTTCCCTCACCTGACTTCCGGAGAAGACACCCGCGCGCTTTGCCAAGGTGTCGCCGAGCTCGGCGTTCTGCTGGCACCGGGGGACTGCTTTGGCTACCCATCGCACTTTCGCTTGGGTTTCGGCGCGTGCGAAGAAGGTTTCGCGAACGCTCTGGAGACGTTTTCGGAGGTGCTCCGGAAGTCCGGGTAGGGGAGCTGGCTACACCCGTCTAGGCGGCAAAAAGCGGCAGTAGGTTTCGTTGGATCACCGCTTTCCACGTATGCTGGTTGGCCGTGGACCGACCGTGCCTCCGTATGGCCCGCAGCTCATTCGGGCGTGCCTTGAGTCGGTCATACATGCCTATGAACTCTCGTGGATCGGTGGTCTGAAGCACCAGCGCGTTCCAACCCGGTACGGCGTAGTCCTCTCCGGTACCTCCCGTACAAGCGAGTCCACCCACGGCCATCGTCTCCAAACCGACGAGACCGAAGGGCTCATGACCGCTGTTGGCCAGGATCGCGTCGCAACCTCGGAACAAGACACGGCGGGCCGCAGAATCCAGCGGAAACCTAAGGCTGACGACGTCTACTTTGTCCAAACCTCTGAGGCTTTTCAGCAACCCCTCTGCGCCACCGCTGCTGTGGGACCGTTCAACCACCCGAAGGCCAGCACGGATCGCCGTTGTTAGAACCTCTTTCTGGTGGGCTTCCACACCACCGCGCGCAATGAGAAGGGGCTTTTTTCCCTGCTTTCGTAACTCTGCAACGGTCTCGACCGCCAGTAGCCAGCGCTTGTCAGGATCCCACCGAGCTACCTTCCCGAGAACGGTCCGGTCGCGAAAAACGCTGCGAAAGGCATAGACTGCCGCACGTTCCGGCAGTAGTAGGGCATCGTCTGGAATCCCGTTGGGAATAACCAGTGGATCCACACCCAAGGCCCACATTTTGTAACGCATGTAGCGGCTCACGGCGGTGACAACAGCGGCGCGAGACAAACGTTTCCAGTCGATGCGGTCAAAACCAAAGGTGTTGTTCGCATTCCAGAAAATCTGGACGCGACGACGCAGTCCCTTTCGCCGCAGTAGCCAATCCAGATGAAGCACGGCATCGACGGTGTGCCACTCCTCAGCAATGATGCAGACCGGCTCAGCGTGTGCTTTCAAGTATGGGGCAAGCACCTCGTCGACGAGATAGGGCGGCAAAGAGCGAGCGTAGTCTTCTATTTTTCCCTCTTCTCCTTCATACACACCGGCCGGATGGTAAGCACTTATCCACTGACACCATCGGTGGAGATGGAGATTGTCTTTGACCTCGTGCCCCGGAAGATTGGGGTCCCCAACGAACCACAAATGTGTTTGGTAGCCAAAAGCTACCAGAGCCTGGCTAAGACCGGTTACCCGACTCGCAATCCCACCCGCCTGCGAGTAGGTGTCGGGTCCCTCAAAAGAAAGGATGTGCAATTGCATCGTTTTTCTCCGCGCAGCCCGTGTCCTCGACGAACGCGCAACGATCTCTCGACGTCGACGAGGACGCCCCAACCTCGCTGGCCCGCAAACGGCCTGAGCGCATCAAGTTACGCCGGGTTGTCTAACAACTCTACTATCTGCCCAGGATCAAATTTAGAGTATGGTTCGTGACTTTCTAAGCGACGACTATGGGCATGGCAGCGGTCAATTGAACGTCAGGATTCGGGTGCCTTTGAGACACCACGCCTCTTCACCTTGAAACGAGCTTGGACTATATTCGCTGTCGTCGCTGAATTAATGAATGTTACCACTAAGGCGGTCGCTTGTCGACTCGATTCACTCGACAAAGGTCACTTTGTTGACCTCTTGCAGGGTCGTTGTCCCCGAGAAGACTTTCTCGAGAGCATTCTCTCTCAAGGAAATCATACCCTCTTCTCGAGCCGTCTTTTTCAGCTCCGCCGAGCTTCGTCGGTCCAGAATGAGCTGGCGAATTGGATCGGAGACGTCGAGAAGCTCACATATGGCGGTGCGTCCTCGAAATCCCGTTCCTCCGCAAGCCCGACACCCAATCCCTTGATAGAAGGGCCGATTCATATACACCTCTGGAACGATGCTAGATGCTTCCAGGATCTCCGCCTCCGGCTCACATCTTTGCTTGCAGACTGGACATAGAACCCTGACCAATCGCTGGGCCAACACACAGTTCAAGGCTGAGACAAAGTTGTAAGGCTCCACATCCATGTGTATGAATCGTCCGATGACATCGAATACGTTGTTGGCATGAACCGTGGTGAACACCAGATGGCCCGTGAGTGCAGCTTGAATGGCAATTTTGGCTGTCTCAGGGTCGCGGACCTCACCTACCATGATCTTGTCCGGATCATGCCGAAGGAGAGAGCGAAGTCCACGGGCAAAAGTGAGTCCTTTTTTCTCGTTGACGGGAACTTGGACGACATCTCGAATCTGATACTCCACCGGATCCTCGATAGTAACGATCTTGTCTTGCGGAGAAGCAATTTCGGACAAAGCCGCATAAAGAGTCGTCGTCTTACCGCTTCCCGTCGGGCCCGTTACCAAGACCATGCCATAGGGTTCCGAGATGTACTTCCTCACTCGCTTCAGCTCGGAGGGCGGCAACCCCAGCAGATCCAAACGAAGCTCTTTGAACTGCTCATGGATGGACTCCTTGTCCAATACGCGGATGACGGCGTCTTCTCCGAAGACACTGGGCATGATGGATAAACGGAAGTCGATCCTACGGCCATGCACTTTGAGCTTGAAACGTCCGTCTTGCGGGACACGCCTCTCAGCCACATCGAGCTCAGCCATCACCTTGAGACGGGAAATGATCACCGACTGGTGCGCCCGATCAATGGGGGCCATTGCCGGATAAAGGACGCCATCAATTCTATACTTGAGGACAACCTCACCCTCTTTGCTCTCGACGTGTATATCACTCGCCCTTCGCTCGACGGCGTTGACAACCAAGGAGTCCACCAACTTGATGATTGGACTAGAGTTTAGTTCGCTTCCCTCTGGTCCAAGGTCACCTTCTTTGTCTTCTTCACCCACCACCTCGAGCTTCAGTTGCTCCGATGCTTCCTCCAGCAAGAATGCGGAGTTGCAGTTTCTCTCGATGATGGAATCGATTTGAGACACGGGAGCAATTTCCAAAGAAAGAGGTCGTTTCAGGGCGATTTCAAGGTCGTCCAGCTCCTGATACTTCTCGGGATTCGCCACCGCGATGACCAGGACCGCTTCTTCCTCACGGAGTGGAACGAACCGATAGCGAACAACGAGCTCCATGGGTGTCCGTTTCCAAAGCATCAGGTCTTCTTTGTAACCGGTCAAGTCTACGAGGGGATGTCCATACTGTTCCGCCAGTTCACCGGCTAGCTGGACCCCTGATGATGCTATCTCGCTGATGCTGGTTGCCATGTTATCAATCACTCCAATCTGACTATTGACTTATCTCTTCTTTTTCGATCTTGTTCACCAACCCGGCGGGTTCTACGGTCTCTAATCTAAGGTCGGCACTTCGAATCGATGTCGACTTTATACCCTTGCCGCTTTCATAGATGACAATCTCGGCGCCGACAAAATCGACTTTTCCTTTCTCCTCCCGCAGGAGCCACCCGCCGGTATTACATAGTTGGACCACATTGCCGTTGACTCTTGTCATCAGCTCATCCGAGTCCCAGGAAATGGGCTGGTGGGTATGTCCAAAGATCACGTGGGAGGGCGCCGGAATGTCCAAATTGTACTCTTTGTGAAGTCTTTCCATTTCATTCAAACTCGTGTGGTAGTAGGAGCGAAACCTCTCACGAACCGACGGCCGTTTGAGAAATTGTTTGCTGTATCTCGCCTGCTCCATGCCCGCGATGTGGTTAAGAAACTGCCCTTTGAGTAGTCGAATCGCATAGGAGCGAATCAACTTGGCGAACCATGATAGTTTCAAGGACTTTCGAAGATTCTCGTCAAACCGTTCGATGTACTTTTGAAGTCTTCCGGTCTTTCCGGCCGCGACTTCCTTTTGTACCTTTCTCAAAAGTTGCGTCAAAGGCTGAGCCTGTCCAATCCCAGTACAGGCGAGCTGGTTCAGCGGCAGATTGATCCCGACCATCTCTCTCAAGTTCATCTCACCGTCCATCTCGAGCTTCAGATCGTCTCCAGCAAGCAGCATGGCCCATTCAGCGGCAAACGACCAATACGACTCAAAATAGTGTCCGTGCGTGAGGAGAGCACAATCCCCTTCGTCGGTAACGAGATAGACGTTGGGATACGCGAAGTTGAACGTCAGTTTCTCCCCTCCGGCGCGCTTCGTGCGGGTAATGTGATCGAGAAAGAGGTTTCCGTAGTAGGCCTGATCCTCGTGCCACTCCGGGCGAGGCGGCACATCTGGCAGTAGAAACTTTGACTCCGAGGCACCGGCTCGATCATCAATGACTCCCGGAACCGAGCGGCGAAAGGCGCGGGGTAGCTGGCCTTGTTTGAGCTGATTGATGACATTGACCTGATGCTCAACGGTGTGCCAAATGTCGAAGTCGTGATTGCCCGGAACATAAATGAACTCCCGTGCAACGGCGTCCTCCTGCACCTGCCTAAAAAAGACTCTGGCGCGCCGGTACGCGCGTTGATAGCTGGCAACGGAGAAATCGATGATATCTCCAAGCAATACCAGATAGTCCACCTTACCCACGGTCTCCTTCATGGCACTGTAGGCGGGTCCGATTCTCGGTGAATCTTTGTCTTGCCCGGGAGTCACGAGCGTGCAATGTTCGTCACCAAAGTGGGTATCTGAGATCACTGCAATTCGCATGCGGCTATTCCTGGGAGAAAGTGAAAGACCTGTTCACTCGAGGACATCGCTCGTATTCGCACGCCCTCAATGTACAAGATCCAATGTTAATGATAGGTAAACGCCGAGTTTCTAGTCGTTAAATTCATGCCAACAAAAGAGAGAACGGCAACGGGAGGCTGTACCACAAGGCTGAATTGACGTATCCTTCACAAGGTTGTCGTCTTTATAGGACAATGTGGGGCCATTGTCGAGTTGCTTCCGAGCAATGGCTCAACCGGGGTGTAACATAATGCGAATTCTCTATGGTGTTGTTGGAGAAGGGATGGGGCACGCTACGCGTAGCGCCGTCATCTTGCATCACTTGCTCGATCGAGGACACGAGTTGCGAGTGGTCGTCTCCGGACGCGCCCACGGCTTTCTCACCGACAAGCTGAAGTCGTACGAACGAGTCACTTTCGAAGAAATCCACGGCCTCACACTACGTTACTTCGGCCATCGACTCCGCCGGGGCGAAAGTCTGTATCGCAATTTCATTGACGCACCAAAGGGGATTCGTAAAAACATCAAGGTTTATCGCAAAGTGGCAGAGGATGGTTTCAAGCCCCAGCTCGTCATTAGCGATTTCGAATCCTGGGCCGCCTTGTACGCACTCAACCATCGCCTACCGGTCATCAGCATCGACAATATACAAATCATCAATCGCTGCCGACATGACAAATCCATCACCAAAGGCCTCGATTTCCGTATTGCCAGGGGTGCCGTAAAGATGAAGGTACCGGGAGCTTACCACTATCTCATCTCGAGCTTTTTCTTCCCGCCCGTGAGGAGAAAGCGAACCACGCTCGTACCCCCCATTCTGCGGCCCGAGGTCATCAAGGCCCAACGTGAGCCTGGCGATCATGTACTCGTGTACTTGAGGGCCGTGACCACATCGGAGCTCACGTCCGTCTTGAGAAAGCTACCTTATTCCTTCCGTCTCTACGGCCTCAAAGACGGAGTGAGTGAAGGCAACATAGAACATCGCCCGTTCTCAGAGGATGGCTTCCTAGACGACTTGAGGACCGCTCGCGCGGTTATTGCAGGAGGAGGTTTCTCACTGATGAGCGAGGCCGTCAGTCTGCACGTTCCCTTGTTGTCCATTCCCATCGAGCATCAGTTCGAGCAAGAGCTCAACGCTCGGTACCTGGAACAACTTGGCTATGGCCTTTGCGCTCGCGCTCTCCGCACCGAAGTGGCTGAAGGATTTCTCGCACGAACCGACGAGTTCGGCCACGCCCTCGGAAGCTACGAGCGCCACGACAACTCAATGGTTTTTACCTGTGTCGACGAAATCATCGACAGGTGCGCGAGGAACAAAAAACGGCTGAACCGACTGAAAAGTCCTGCCATGGGCACATGGACCAACATCGCTTGATCTCTTGTAGTTCATGAAGCCCCTATTCACCGTCTTCATTTTCGTCAGCGCTTTCTTGTGGGCTAAGCTCGAGATCCACATCGAGGGGGAGCGCGGTTGGGCTGGGAATCTGCCCACATGGCGCGTTGAGAAGCATTTTCTTCTCGACCTGATTTATGGAGGACGGCCACTTACCGGATATCATGTATGGTGCTTCACCTTCATGTTCTTCTTGTTCCACATGCCGTTTTTCTGGACCGGCAATTGGTCGATTAGACAAGAATTGAATGTCATCGGCGGTTACTTCCTGTTTTGGGTGGCGGAGGATTTCCTCTGGTTCGTTCTGAATCCCCACTTCGGTTTAAGAAAGTTCACGAAGGAGCACGCTTGGTGGCACAAACGGTGGCTGTTGAGGCTACCCCTAGAGTATTGGGGGTTTGGGTTGGTTGGGATAGCTCTACTCTACCTCATGTGATGCCTTACATCGTGGCCGGACACGACGTATGTCACTTCCTCGGCAACGTTGGTTGCGAGATCTCCAATCCGCTCAAGATCCTCGACGACTAGAGAGAAAGAACGAGCAGACGGCTTTCCTCCGTCCTCCCCGCCTGCGCTGCTCAAAAGGAGAGTCAAGCTTCCGCGGGTCCGACGTCTTGTCCGCCGTAGCTTTAGCGAAGGCGGAAGTCTTGACGAAGGCGGACTTCCTACTTCCTCCTTGTTTCTATTCGCCGAGTCAATCTGTCACATAGCTGAAGAGCTTGAAGCGGCCGTCCTTCTCCATGATGGAGCCGAAGAGATCGAGACGGACCTCCCTTTGTCGCTCCTCATCAAAAACGACGACGCGGCCGTCCCGATGGACCTTGAAGGTCTCGTAATCAGTGGTCTCGTCTTCGAACTCGAGGCTGATGAACGTCAGTTTCCTACCGCTATAGTTGGCAAAGGTCCGACGCAGTGAGTTCATGCTTTTCTGGTACAGATCATTCCACCCATACTCGAAGGGAAGCGGCTTATCGAGTTTACTCACGGGTAGCTCCGGCCAAACATGGAGGCGAAACTCGTCTTTGCTCAAACCAAACAGTTTGAGGGCGTCCGCGTCCTCGAGATAAAGAGCATCGAGAAACGCCTGTGCCAGGGCCTCAGGAGAGTCGAAGGTGTAGCTGAGGGGCGGCGGCGCGGGCTTCACCTCTTCCGAGGATTGACAACCCCAAAGCACACTCCCACCGCCAAAGAGAAGAGCAAACAAGGCACAGAAGACCCCTACCCGAAAGCGGAACTCTTTCCTCGAAATACAAACTGGATCGATTGGCCGGCTATGCCGGCCAACAAATCCATTCTTGAATTCTCGAGTTCTCGAGTTCTCGAGTTCCTGCCCTAGC
This sequence comes from uncultured Acidobacteriota bacterium, assembly GCA_963697355.1. Classification (GTDB taxonomy): domain Bacteria; phylum Acidobacteriota; class Vicinamibacteria; order Marinacidobacterales; family DATDRI01; genus CAVONV01. The sequence continues at coordinate 37,530 of CAVONV010000004.1, read as the reverse complement.
GCCGTTTTCATTTAATTGACGGCGTAGTTCGTCCAGCCCTGAAGCCAATTGGAAAGGTAAGGATTGGCATCGTCGAATTCGGGGGCCTGCCCCATGGCTCCAATGAAGAGCGCGATGTCGAAGAAGCCATCGTTGGGTTGAATCGCCGTCGCCAGAGTTCCGTCCGCCACCGGGGCACCCCTTTGGGGGCGGAAGTCCGGAGCGCCGATATTGAAGGGCTCGCGCAGCATGGGATCGCCGAGCGTGTTGTTCATCTGTAAATTGCTCGCGGGAGCCTCCCCCATAATGAACTGACGGGTGGTGAACGGCGAGTCTTCATCAGCATCGTTCGAGAACATCTCGGCAGAGGCATCCACGCCGTTGTTCCGCCAGAAACGGCAGTAGTCGACTTTTAGCCTTGCATCCACACCCATCTGGAACGTGGAAGCATCATCGATCTCGACGGCTTCTTCCTTGAAGCCAATAACGATACCGTTCATATAGTCACCTGCCGTGCCTTCACGGAAGAGCATCCCGATATCGCTCTCGTCACCGAGGTCGAAGTCCGGATCGCCGACGAGAGTAAAGTTGTAAATCTTACCGCTGGAGCGAGGCTCGAGGTCATTGTTCTCACCATTGTTGTCGTTCTCGAAACCCTGGTCGGCGTCATTGCCGTACTGCTGGGCAATCCAGAACTGCCCGCGGCCCGTCCATCCGTCGGTCCAGTCAAAGCTGTCATCAGCAGCCCCGGTGACCAAGGCGTACTTCAAATCCACGGTTCCACCAAAGAACTCGATGCCGTCGTCTTTGTTTCGATGAACTTGGATGAATTCCGCCTTCGTCCCGTTACCCACGCCCTGGAAGGCAATGCCGTTCAGCTCGTTGTCGGGACTGAACTCGATACCCGCGAACTCGACGCGGACGAACCGAAGCTCACCGCTGCTGTCGGCCGGATTGGTCCCACCGTAGTTGCCGGTGTCACCTTCACCGATGGCTTCTCCACCGGGCACGTTGATCGGCGCAGCTCCATTGAGGATCAAGCCGCCCCAATCCTGGGTATTTCGCGTCCCGATCGGCTGAGCACTCGTGAAAACGATGGGCGCCTCACGCGTCCCGACGGCCATCAGTTGGGCTCCACGTTCGACGATGAGCGTCCCGACTCCGGTCTTGTCACCTAAAATGCGGGTTCCGGGCTCGATGGTGAGCGTGACGCCAGACTTCACAAAGATCGGGTTTAGCAGAAAGTAATCGTTATCTGCCGTCCAGGTGGTATCCGACGTGATATCGGCTTCAACGTTGACGCTGCCTCTGCTTTGGGTCATACCGGTTCCGTCGTGCCAAGTCACGGCCAACACGGCCACGACACACAACAACGTCAATTTCTTTATCAAATTCATCTTTCCTCCCAACTAGTTGGTCCTTTCATATCCGGCCCTTTGCGCGTTCAACAGCACATACGAGCATTTATAAGGGAACGCAATCACAGTATCGTTAAGGAGCTGTGAACATCAGGTTAAGACATCCTTCGTGATTCGGTTCTTACGACGCCAATCAAGCGCAAGCACTCCTTGCCATTTACGCAGATGGCCGCTAGAAGACGGCGTATCCGAGAGAAAATGTGTAGGTCCGTCCAAACTTGAACCGTCTCTGCAGCTCACCGCCTTGTGTGTAAAGGTGTTCGGGATCGTTCAAGTTGTCGGCGGAGAACCGGAAGACGATCTGGTTCCATCGATAGAGGGCAACGATATCGAGTCGACTGCGGCCTTCTTCAATGATATCGGGAAGCCCTAACGAACCCACGTCAGTGATCCGATCCCCGTGGAAGTTGTAGAGGAGTCGGACTGACAATCCGCCGAGGAAATAACCTTCAGAACGGATGACGCCTCCGCTGCTTATGCTTCTCCCTTCGGGTATATGGAACTCGAAAATCCCGTTGAAGACGTTCTTTGACTGCCCAGCCAAGGGTCGGTCGAGAGAGGTTTGCACTTGGGCCGTTCCTCTCTCGAGCTCGATAGCGGAGTCAACGAAGGTATAGTTGGCCGCGCCAAAAAACCACTGCCCCATGTTTTTCCTGACCTCTAGCTCGATGCCCTTGTTGACGGCACCCTGGGCGTTTTGAAAGGAGGTCCGAAGCTGAGAGGTAGCTTGTACGACGCGTTCGATGGGATCGTTGAAGTTTTTGTAGAAGAAGCTCGCCGCAACCACTTCGCTACCGCTAGGGAACCATTCCCAGCGCACATCGGCGTTTTGGATGAGGGCCCTCTTCAGATCCGGATTTCCTACCACGGCACGTCCACCCACTACATCCGTGAACTCGAAAGGCGCCAACTCACGAAACTCAGGGCGGTTCACCGTCTGGCTGAAGCCGCTCCGCAGATTCATCGCGTCGTTGAGACGGTAAACCACGTTGAGGCCCGGCAGGATGTCGGTATCGTCGAGACCCGACTCGATGGGCGATCTTTCGGGATTGAACGGATCGACGGTTGTAACGTTTTGTTGGGAATTCTCGATCCTCACACCGCCCACGAATCGCCAGTCATCGGACAAAGGGAGATCGACCATCCCATACCCTGCAAAGATCTGCTGGCCGGCCGTGTAAGCATCGGTATTCCGCGTTTCTTCATTCAACTCGAAGACCGGATTCGATCCGCTGAGATTCGCCTCACTGAAAAGCACCTCCGGGGGTTGTGACAAATCGACTCCGATCGTGTTCCGCGGCGAGAAGCGGAATCGTCGAGAAGCAAAATCCCGGCCCCGATCCGTGACTTGGGCCCCAAACTTCACCATGGTCGGAAGGCCGTTCCACTGCGTGGTGAACGTACTCCAGTCGGCCGCGAGGTCATAGACGTTGTCGTCCAAGCCGTTGAACATGCGAAAGCCACTCTGTGATTCGTCGGCAAGCACGAATTTGTCGCTCGAGGTGCGGTACTCATAGAGGACCTCCCTCAAATCCGGTTCGTCCCGGTTGGCTCGGGAATAGTTGAAGCGCCAATCGAGTTGACTATTGGACAAAGCCGGTAGGAAGTGTTGACCCGAGATCTTAGTCGAGAAGAGCCCCTCCTCAATCCAGTACAGGCGGCTGTTTCGGATGTCCGTTCGGATATCGCTGTTGAATCCTTCGAATACGCGGGTCTCGTTCTTACTGTTGTGAGAATAGAAATTCTCCCACGAGATTCGATTCGTAGGCGAGAAATGGTACGCGAGGTTACCGACCACACCGAGTTGAGTCTTGTTGGTGCTGACCTTGAAATCGTATTCGTTCTGGAGAGCAATCTCGTCACTAGAAACCTTATAGAAGTTTCTTTCTTCCTCGACGAACTGATTACCGGTTTTATAGGAGAGGCTGACGATGCCGCCAAGTTTCTCACCGCTATCCCCCCAAACCATCGAATAGGACTGGTTAGGGTTCGCCGAGTTGCCGGGACGGGGCTCCCAAACATTGGCAAAGGACCTCCCGAACGTCTCCATTTCTTCGGGGCTGAATCCCCTGCCCGGGATCAAGGGCGTCCCTCGCACGACTTTTTCATCGGGAATGACGCTGGGTAGAGCACGTGTTCCGTCATCGAATCCGATCCAGTCACTGGAGCCCCCGGGATAGGTCAAATAGGGTTCCATCGTCGTCCGGCTGTTGCTGCCCATCGACAGTCCGAAATTGAGAGCACGGCTTTCCGGGAAATTGCGAGATTCGATTTGAACCAATCCACCTGAAAAATCAGCGGGCTTATCGGGCGTGTAGGACTTGATGACTTGGATACTATCGAGAAGGCTCGCAGGAAAGAGATCGAGGGGAACGACTTTCTTATCCGGTTCCGTCGTCGGCATCACCGCTCCATTGAGGAGGGTGTTGCTATAGCGCTCTCCAAGGCCTCTCACGAACACGTACTGATTATCGACGACCGAGAGTCCCGTGACGCGCTCGACCGCCGAAGCGGCACTCGAGTCCGCATTTTTCGTCATTTCTTCCCGCGCCAGATTATCGGCAATCACCGAAGCCTTCTTCCGCTCCACCATCTGCGCCTCGGAGGTAAAAAGCTCCGGCGTCGCGGCCTCGGCGGTCACAAGGACTTCTTCTTTGAAACGGACCAAACCCAGGACAATATCCACTGTTTGCGCTTCGCCCGCGACAACCTCGACGGGGACGACCTTTTCCTCGTACGCCGGAAAGGTCACCTTGATCTCGTAGGAACCGGGTTCCAGCTCTAACACATACTTGCCGTCCATTTCCGTGAAGGCGACGGTTTCGGTACCCACCACCTCGACCGGGCACATGGGCAACGTCATGCCGTTGTACTCATCGATGACCGTACCGATAACTTTCCCTTTGCTCTGCGCCCACAGGGGGGGGGCTATCAACAAAACACCAAGAAACAAGCACAAAAGGGCTGTTCTGGTTTTCATGGTCTAATGACTCCTTGCAGTAGTCCTCATCTATTCGCAAAATTGAACTTGTCTTTATCCCCATCCGCCGTTTAGCTCTGATGAACACAGAGTTAATATTCCGTTAATAGAGCTCTCGCCGCGACGAGGTCTTCACAACTCGTTGTGTTGCGAGACTTAGCTCGGTAAAAGAGAGCTCCAAGTAAAAACGGGGTTACATTGTTACGGACAGGTCAATGAAGGTCAGGTGGTAATGATGGGCACGTAAACAGAGAAAACCGAACCCTTGCCAACCTCGGACTCGACCTCGATACGTCCTTTGTGGGCTTCGATGAGGTGTTTGGCAATGGCGAGACCAAGACCGGTCCCACTCGTCTCCAACATGCGCGCCGCTTCCGTGCGATAGAACCGTTCGAAGATGCGCTGTTGTTCGTCATGGAGAATACCCACCCCGGTGTCGGCAACGCTGATCTGCACCATATCGCCGTTTGATTTCGCGCTAATCGTCACCTTCCCTCCGGAAGGCGTATACCGAATGGCATTATCCAGCAGGTTTTGAAGTACTTCTCTCAGATACTGTCGGTCGGCTCGAACACGGGGAAGATCGGCGGCACATTGATTGTCGAGAGACAACCCCTTGGGCGCCGCTTTGATTCTCGCCGTTTCCACACAGGCATCCACAAGATCGGGGACAGCCAGCGGTCGAAGATTGAGCTCCAAGCGACCGGTCTCGATCTGAGAAAGCTTGAGGAGCTCGTTGGTGAGCTGACTCAGGCGGACGGCATGGTCGCTGATGATCTCCAAGAAAAGGCGGCTGTTCTTTGGGTCCTCCAAAGCACCACTAAGCAATGTCTCGGCAAATCCTTGTATGGCGGTTAGTGGTGTCTTGAATTCATGAGAGACATTGTCGACGAAGTCCCTGCGTACGCGCTCGACCCGACGGATCTCAGTGATGTCATGTAGTACCAGGACCGCGGCACTCGAACTGTCGGCTCGGATAGGGGCCACCCTCACTTGGAAATGACGGAGCCGGGGCGTAGCCGCTTCGAGCTCACTTTGTACGACCTCTCCCGTGGACAAGGCCGCATGGATGAGCTTGGGAAGCTCGGGTTGGCTTGTGACCTCGACGAGAGGTTTCCCTTCCGACGGCGCATCACTCAGTGCGAGGCTATCGAAAAAAGCTTGATTGCAGAAGATAATTCTTTGGTCCGGCCCAACGACAACGACACCCACAGACATGCTGCCCAGGATGGCGGCCGACTGGTTTCGCTCGTCCTTCAGTGTCCGGATGGTCTCATCGAGGCGGGTCGCCGTTTCGCTGAGGGCACGGGCCAGCTCCACCAGCTCGTCTCCCTCGTCTGCAACCTTCAATGGTCGAAAGTCCCCCTCGGCCACCCGGCGCGAGAACTCTTTCAGCTTTTGTACCCGCATTGAAAGAGCTCTAGAGAAGAGCAAGGAGAACACGCCGCCCAGCAACAGCGCCACGAGTGAGACGGCTCCAACAGGACGCAACACTCGAGCAATGGCCTCGTTGACTCTTTCGAGGGGCCAAGCCAATCGAAGCACTACGGAGCGACCATCACCTGGTTGATGTCGTAGGGCCAGGTAGACGAGATCCCGCTTCACCGTGTCGCTGTAACGGGTGGTGCGTCCGCGTCCCTCCGCAAAGGCCTCGACGATTTCGGGGCGATCGGCGTGGTTCTCCATTCGAGTAGGATTCTCATGGGAATCGGCCATTACTTGCCCGTCTGATCGAACGACCGTGGCACGGGCACCCGTCTCTGCCATCCACTCCGCCCACTCTTGGAGCGCGGCGGGATCATTCATCGGCGGAGGTCGACTCTCGACGAGCCGCCCGAGCGAATCCAATTGCTCGAATGCCGCTTCAAGGAAGTAGTCATCGAGCACTCGGGCCGTGTAGAAATACACCGCCGCCAGGACCACGAGCAGTAGGAGGAGGAAGGGAAGACCTATCTTCCAAAAAAGTCTAGGCCGCAACGTTCTCAAACATGTAGCCGGCCCCTCTCATTGTTTTGAGAAAGACCGGCTTGTCAGGATTTGTCTCGACTTTTTCCCTCAGACGCCGAACATAGACGTCCACGCTCCGAGGAGTGACATAGCGATCCGAGCCCCAAACGGCATCCAGCAGGCGATCACGGGAGAACACGCGATTCGGACGGGCGGCCAAAAAATAGAGAAGCCGAAACTCCAACGCCGTCAGCGACAGGTTGTCTCCATCTTTCGTCACGCGGAATGCCCCGGGATCAATAAACAGAGGACCGACCTGAATCGGTCGTTCGGGCTGGCTGACGGGTTCCGTCCGTCGTAGTAGCGCCTTGACTCGGGCCACGAACTCTCGCGGGCTGAAAGGCTTTGTAACATAGTCGTCCGCGCCTAGCTCCAGACCAGATACTCGGTCAGCCTCTTCTCCACGCGCGGTGAGCATGATGATGGGCATTCTTTCCAATTGTCGATCTCGACGGATCTCTTTGCAGATTTCGAGTCCGGAGAGCTTGGGCAACATCAGATCCAACACGAGAAGATCCGGTGGTGCTTTTTTCAATTGTGCCAGGCCGCTAACCCCATCACCACTGGCGCTGACTTGATATCCTTCCTGCGCCAAGTTGTAGCGCAAGAGCTCGACAATATCCGGGTCGTCTTCAATGACTTGGATACGCTTCATATGCCCCCATCCTGAAAGCGGGTCAAGTTAAACCAAGATCTTACGGATGCGCAACCCTGGTCATCGGGGTGTTACCAGCCATGAACGCTCGACCACGACACCGGAAATGGCCACGAGACAACAACTAAGGGTATCTTTCCTCGTCACGTGCAGTGCCTTGTTGCCCGCCTTGTTAAACGGAATTTAACAGTATTACAGCTCGCTGTTCACTTTCAACAACCGCCTCAACGCCGCTTTCTCTTCCCGCGCGAGGCCTTTCCTTTGTCCTTGCGTTTGTCTTTCTTCTGGCCCTTCTCTTTGCCTTTTCCTGGTTTGGCTATCGGACCTGACACGGGCACCGACCGCGAGAGAGCGCCCTCAACCACGAGATCGATCTGGCGCGCTTCGATGTCCACCCGAACAACTTTGGCCTCGAGGCGGTCACCCAGCCGGAACACTTTCCCCGTCGACTCTCCTCGAAGCGTGTGAGCCTTCTCGCTGAAGTTGTAGTAGTCATCTGCGAGTGCACTAATGTGGACCAGGCCTTCGACGAAAAACTCCTCGAGCTCCACGAACAGGCCGAAGGGCATCACCCCGGTGACGAATCCGTTGAAGACCTCTCCGACCTTATCCTTCATGAAACGGACTTTCTTCCACTCCACGAGCTCTCTTTCCGCATCCTCGGCCCGTCGTTCGGTCATGGAGGCCTGCTCTGCAACGGCGGGAAGTCGCGCCTCACGCTCCTCGCGTTTTTCATCGGACGGCATCCCTCGATGGCGCACATCGCGCAGCAATCGATGAACGACGAGATCAGGGTAACGACGAATGGGCGACGTGAAATGGGCATAGATAGGAGCCGCCAGCGCATAGTGACCGGAGTTATCTGAAGAGTAGAGAGCCCGCTTCATGGTGCGGAGCATCAGATAGGAAACGAACCGCTCCTCCGGCTGCCCTTCGACCCTCTCGAGAAGTTTCTGAAAGCTCTTCGGCTTGAGCTTTTCATTGCTTGCACGAAGACGGTATCCGAAGTTGGCAACGAGCTCTTCGAACTCCTCCACTTTGTCATCTTCCGGGGGATCATGTACGCGATACAAGCTAGGAACGTCTAACTGTGCCAAGTGACTCGCTACGAGTTCGTTGGCAATCAACATGAACTCTTCGATGATCCGATGCGCCACATTGCGTTCCGCCGCTATCACTCCCGTCATCACACCTTCGACATCGAGGAGGATCTCGGGCTCCGGTAGATCGAAATCAATGGACCCTCTCTTGTGCCTTCGTTGACGAAGAATCGAGTAGAGCTCCCGCATGTTTTCGAAAAGCGGTACTAGGTGCTCGTATTGTCGACAGGTATCGGGATCGCGGTCTTCCAGAATCGCCCAGACGTTCTTGTAGGTCATCCTGGCGGCACTTCGGATGATCCCATCGTGAAAGTCATAGTTTACGATGCGCCCCTTCGGGCTGATTTCGATCAAGACCGACTGCACCAACCGATCGACCCCAGGATTGAGACTGCAGATTCCGTTCGATAGCTTCTCCGGGAGCATAGGAACGGCGCGCTCGGGGAAATAAACGGAGTTGCCACGCTCGAGCGCCTCCTCATCGAGACGCGAGTCCTCTTTGACGTAGTGGCCGACATCCGCGATGTGGACGCCGAGAAGAAAATTGCCATTGGATAGTCGCTCGACCCGAACGGCGTCATCGAAGTCCTTTGCCGTTTCGCCGTCGATGGTGACGATAGATTGGTCACGAAAGTCGGTGCGGCCTTCAAGCGATGCCGGGTCGACCTCGGCGGGGATGAGCTCCGCTTCGCGAAGCACTTCTTCCGGGAACGACTCCGGTATCTCGAACTTGGCGATCATGATCGCCACATCGACCCCTGGGTCATCGACCTTTCCGAGAACCTTCACGATCCGGCCTGAAGGTGCGCGGAATCTTCCGGGATATCGGAGGAACTCCGCGACGACCAGTTCCCCGACTTCGGCACCTCCCTCTTCCCCGGACGCAATGAAGATTTCGTGAAGCATCCGCGGATCGAAAGGAATGACGCGGCTTCCCTCATGGTCCTTTTCGAACCGCCCGACGATCTGTGTGTGGGCACGGTCGAGGACTTCAACGATCCGGCCCTCCATCTTCCCGCCTCGCCCTTTGCGCTCAATTGCCACGAGCACACGATCGCCATGGAGCGCGTCGCCCAGATCGGCGCCGGCAACGTAAATGTCCTTCCAGCTCGCGAGGTCCGGCCTCACGAAACCGAAACCACCGGACTTGGTTTCCAGGCGACCTGCAACGAGATTCATTTTTTCCGGCAAACCTAAACGGCCGGAGCGCGTTCGAGCGAGTCTTCCCTCAGGAGATCATCTTTTCGAGGACCCGCTTTGCCTCGACCCGCGCTTCGGCCTTGGCCCGGAGTAGCTTGAGCAAATCCTTCTGGGTCGCAGGGCGCTTCAGACCGAGCAATAGCTCATGCACCCGCTCCCGTATCTCACCTTCTCTCATAGATTTACCTCGTGGCGCCTATGCTAGCACGGGTATGCTACCTCAAGTTGACAATATCTCTAGTGCTCTCTATTATTGATGCCCACTCCATCACGGGTGCCGAAGTGGCGGAACTGGCAGACGCGCTGCGTTCAGGGCGCAGTTCTCTTACGGGAGTGGGGGTTCGAATCCCCCCTTCGGCACCAACCTCCGCTCGACAGATGCATTTAGTGCGTCGAGCTACGGTTGGCAAGCCAGCCATCTCGGGCGGAGGTTGCCCGCCGTAGCCTTGGCGAAGGCGGGCCCCACCTCAAGTAAGTGGCACCCAATCGTATAAGAATGCCTACGGCTGGCAAGCCAACTTCCGGGCGACCTGTCCGACGAAGCCTGTAGGGCGTAGTCGGAAGGCTGCCCGCCATAGCTGGTTCAGAGTTTTTTTTAACCAGCGACGGCGGGCTTCGACCTCCAATCTCGTCTCATACATTTATGAGTCCAAAGCATACTGTCTATCTACTTCAACGTACGGCGGATCCCCTCGAGCGGTACGTCGGCGTCACGTCGAACTTAAAAAGACGGCTCAAAGAACACAGCTCCGGGAAGTCACCTCACACGAGCAAGTTCCGAGACTGGCAACTTAATGCGGCCGTCTGGTTCGAGGATGAAGCGCGAGCATTGGCTTTCGAGCGGTACCTCAAAACCGGATCTGGAAAGGCGTTCGCAAATCGACACCTCTGGCCCGTCTAGCACGCCCCTCTGGTTCTAGAATTCGATCATGTCCGCTTCCACATTTCAGCGGTGTCGACTCTCACGATGCCGATGCGCCTGAAGTGCTGCTGAGAGTCGCGACGTCATTGGAATGCGGCGAGACCGTCCGCCTTTCGGCACGGTCACCTCTCCCCTCCACTCGGAACGCTTCACATGAAGCATTCGTTTGGAGAAGTCGATGTCCGTCCATTCGAGCGACAGCATCTCGCCACAGCGAAGCCCCGCGTCGCCACCAAGAAGAACGACAAGGTGCGCGTTTGGCCCTACCGCCTTCGCTGCTTCCACCAGCCTTTCGTACTCGTCGAAGTCGTGGAAGTCGGCTTCCACCGGCGGCACGCGTAGCAGTTTGATGGTGCAGGGCACCGACCCGATGACATCCCATTCGACCGCAACCTTCAGCACGACACTCAACGTGGTGAGAATTGTATTAACGGTCGTCGGTGCTCGGTCGTGAACATGGTTCTTGACCTTCTGAACATCTTCGTTGCTGATCGCGTCGAGTTTTTTGGTTCCCAGCAAGGGGACAAGATGGATCCGGAGAATCGACTCTTTAGAGGACACCGTACTCGGCTTCTGGCGGTTTGCTCGCGCGTAGCTCTCCAGGAACCTCGGTACAAACTCCTCGAGTGTAGGCACCTCCCTTCTTGTTTCTGGCGGCTCTTCTGCAGCATTCGCTTGCTTGTCAAGAATGAGCTCGCGCTCCCGATGCTCACCCCACCGTTTCGCGCCCGACTTAGAACTGACCGGGGCTTTCCAACGTTTCCTGAGTGTCGTTCCATCGGGCAGCACCGTACGAATATCAACTTCCCAGCCACCACGTTTGTATCGTCTCACCGTTACGCTCATCGCCTTTTCTCCTTCGACGATGGCGCACGACTTTCGTCAATGAATCGTAGCAGATCATCCCGCCGGATGAGCAAGCGTCTCCCAATGCGTATGACGCCCGGAAGCTCGCCCCGATGGGCCATAGAGTAGACTGCTTTACGAGATGTACGAAGGAGCTCAGCCGTGTCATCCGCTGTCAGAAAGAACGGGATCTCTTGCATCGACTGAGCCTTCCGAGTCGTATATGTGACTATGCGAATTCGCCGATCGATACTTTAGCATATGCTATACATTTGTCACAAGAAAATTATCCCCTTTTTTTCTCTGGAATCGGAAAGAGAGTCCGAAGGGTAGCCAAGACAGTGGAACTGGACCGGACTCGCCGGGGTCAATGCATTTGCCAGACATTGACTCCTGTCTGCCGCTCATGTCGAATCCCGCAAAAGGGCCGCGGACGCAGAAGGTGTCAGGGATGATTTAGCAGGAGGATCTCTGGGCGCGAAACTGTGCGTAGCAGCGCGCAGATACTTGTTCTTCTTCGTGTCTGGCAGAGAGATCTTCTTAGTGATCGCTGGGTGCTATAAGTGGATTTGGGGACGTGAACGCCGATCAAGAGAAGTGTATTTCGGCCGTGTAATAAAAGTTCTCCCGTGGAGTCTCGCTGTGAAAGAGCGCTTTCTTGAGCATCGAATTTGCGTCGCTTATCGACGTCGTTTCAGCTCCCTTCCTGTTGTTACAGAGCGGATCAAGACGAAAGAAGAATGAAGGCCAGGACGGTAGCGACCCCCGTCCCGTTGGGGCCGCGCGACGCGCGGAAGTGGGGTTGCTACCGTCCTGCTCCCGCCTTTGGAATTGCGATTTTGGGTCGGCTCGACAGCACGCAATGCCTTGAGACGTCGGTAGTTGTTGAATGAACAGCAGGGTGACAGCCGAGGTGACCGCTCGGTTGACATCCGAATTCGAGAACCCACCGAGTTCACCAGCGAAACGGGACAATCTTCCCCGTGGGTTTCCGTCCTTTTGGTGGAAGTTGATGCGGTGCTGCGAGATGACCTTGGGAGTGCGTGCAACACGGATTTCGAGATAACATTGGAGCGTTGTCCCGCCGTCGGTGGAGTGGATCGCCTCGAGAAGACGGCAGGTTTGCCGCTGACTTTCGATGAAAGCCTGAGGGACGCTTCCACGCCACGGTTCGTGAACGGGGGAAAGTGTCGGCGCAGGAAGAGGCCGAATGGGTCGCGACGAGGCGGAGAAAGCCCGCTCGGCATAACCTGCGAACGGACTTGATGATTTCCGGAGGAACCCTCGCAACTCCGAGCTCACTTTTGGAGAACAATACCTTCCGCACATAGAATATATAGCGTCGGCTAGATAGTAGACACCAGCACGTCGGGAGCAGGGTAATAAGTCGTGCCGAATCCATTCCAGGGGAAACTTGGTCCTTAACACCGAGCAGAGCCGAAAGAGGTTCCGCGAGCGCCTTCGCGAGTGGCGTCTCAAGCGGGGCCTCACGCAGGAAGGGCTTGCGAGGAAGGCCGGCGTGCCCACCGTGAGCGTGAGTCATTTCGAGACCGGCCACCGGTTCCCGAACGCGGAGTCTCTGCGCCGGCTCGCGGACGCCCTGGGCGTGAGTGCCGACTACCTCCTCGGTCGCGTGAAAACGGCTACGGGGCGACACCTCGAGGCGGCGGACCCGGAGAATCGCCGTCCTATTCCGGCGTTTCCAGGGCATGTCCGAGGAAGCGCGCGAGCAAATCAAGCAGCTGTTTGAGACCGTGAGAGCTATGGACAAGAAGAAGCGTCGTTCACGTAAGCCGAAATAGACAGCTGCGGAGGGGGCAGAGACGCGGCGAATGCCGTTCACCCTTGAGCCAGTGAATCCTGTCCAGTAACGTCTCGTCACGTGAACTCGACTTTTTCGACGAGGGAGCTGAGGAAATCCGCAGACCAGATTTCAATGGACCGTCGGTCCAAAACGAACGGCAAAACCTCTTCGCGAGCGCGCTCGATGTCCAGATTCTCCACCGCTTGCCCGAGCATTTCTCGGAAAGTATCAGGGCCAAGCGGATCTTTCGAGGTATAGTCGCCGGATTGGCGCATCCTCTGCTCCAAGTGGCTTAGATGCAACCGCGGATAGTTGGCCACATACCAGACGAAGTCATACCAGTCCCGACCCTTGACCCGATTGCGCCATCGCCGACAAAGGAGCGCGTGCATCTTTCCCGCAAAAAGGTCGGGGAGGCTGTATGCTCGTACCGCAAACGGGACGGGTTGCAGGATGGGTTTGGTTTCCGTCTCGAAACCACCCGGCGGATCCACGTCCACCTCGAGGCGGATCTTGAGCTTCTGCTCGGAATGAAAGCCACGGAGCAATCTGCGGTCCGCTTCGATGAGAACCATCTGTTTCAGTGTGTTCGTTTTGATGAAAGCGGATTCGATGGGGCTCTCCTGGCTTTTGTCTATCGGCTCGAACGATACCTCGAAGCCGAAGCCAGCCAACTCCCGCTCCAACGAGGAACCATATGTGCCAAGAGTAAAATCCCGCCCCGGCGCGAGCAACGAAAAATCCAGGTCTTCGGAATACCGCTCGAGCCCGTAAAGAATACGTAGCGCGCTACCTCCGTAAAATGCGGCCCGCTCAAAGAACTTGCTGCGCCACAGTCCCAGTAGCGCCAGTTGCTGGAGGATCTCCCGAAGCGCGGCAAGGTTTTCTTCAAGGGTGTCGCGGGAGTAACGTCCGAGCATACGCCCAATCGCAGGATTCATTGACTTGTACCCTCCGCCTGATAAAGATATTCACATAGAAGGCGAATCTTCCTTGACCCATACTGCTGTGCGATGCGGTCGAGCAACGTCCGATCGATGCCGTTCAAAGCATCGGAGCTGATACGTAGATCGTCGTGCAAGTACGCGTGGAAGTCCGCTGTTCTTCGTGGCGTGAACCGGTGGTCCGTCCAGATCTTGTCAGCCAGGGCCTTAGCTGGCGTTGCTATCAGGAAATGTTGCTCGGCTTCCAGTGCATGCTGATCGATGCCGATGGAGTACTTGCGACGAGACAGGTTTCGGTACGTAAACAACCCCACGGGCGTCTCGAATCGGCGCGATCGAGACAAAGTCATGGAGGTCACCACCAAGACTCTTTCTGGAATGAATCCGTAGTAACTGAGGGCGTAGTCGAGGCTGATATACGAAGGACCATAGATCAAGTTCGCTAGAATCTCGCGAGACCACGGGCCACGTCGGTAGTCCTCTCCGAAAACGTATATCCCCTTCTTTGCCCTGATGATCTCGCCGGCCTTCAGCATGGCGCGAATCTTGTCCCGTGGCTTGGCGTAGCCCTGGAGACAATCCATAAGTTGTTGATAATCAAACACGTCCGTATTGACGGTTCGACGAATGTCATCTATAGCGGCCATGGACCTATTTTGTCAAAATTCGACTAGTATGTCCACAATGACTGGACATACTAGCATATTTTTGGCTTTTCGCTCGTTCCCGCCCAGTCGTGCCCTGGGAGTCGTCCCATACCCACGGGAACCACCTACGCCCCCAAAGCCGCTAACGGAAACGTTGCCGTGGGAAGGGCTCCCTGAGAACGCCAATAGGCCTTTCCAGCTCCGTCTGCCGGCACCGGTCTACGCCAAACTCCAATGGGCTGCGGAGAGGGCAGGGAAGAGCATGCACCGAATCGCGCTCGAAGCCGTGCGTTCGGCGGTCGAGCGCGAAGTTAGAAAACACCTCGGTTAGAAGCCGTATTCAAAGGGTTTTGTCGGAGTACGGAAGGGGAGTGTGACAGGGGCACCGCTTGCCCCGCCTGCCACGTACCGCGGACCTCACCTTGGCACGATGATTAGTTGGTGGCACAACTACATGGTCTGGATCCGGCACCAGCGCGATGGGCTCGGATAACTCTTTGCGCGTTTTTCTCTACCCCCGAATGACGCACGCCAAGGTCATGTTGGTGGATGGAGTGATTGCCGCCGTCGGGTCGGCCAACCTGACGCCGAGAAGTATGCTCACCAGCAAAGAGGCCACTCTATTTCTGAGCGGAACCGAGACCGTTTCGTTCATTCAAGAACTGCGTGAAAGACTCGCTGCCGATATCGCCGAAAGCGAACGGATCGAAACACCCTATACCCTCAGTTGCATCGAAAAAACGCAAGTCGAAGTCGGTAAGTATGTTTGGTGACGGGCGTTCAGTCACGCGCACAAGAAAGTTGGACGGTTCTCAATCGGACCGCACGAAAACGGCGCAACCTCGAACGGCGCTTGTCGCCCTACCGAAATATCGGCGGAGTCCACGTCTGGTCCTCGGTTTCGTAGCGAATCAACGGGTGGGCGATGAGCGATTGACGTCGACGACGATGCCGCGGGGGGACTCCCGATGAGGAAAGCGTTCTTCGGGAACCGCCAATGCGCTCGCATCTCGGTGGGCGAGGACGTTAGGTGTCATGATCTCGATGCCCGCGGTGTTGAACGCATCCAAGACGTTTCGGCGAAGGCTCGAGCTGGTGACGTGCATGATATCCGCTCGGTCGGTCCAAGCCCGCAGCTCGTATTCGACCGCGAAATCACCCAAACTCGCTTGCAGCACCAAAGGAGCAGGGTCGGTCAGAATGTGCTCGGTACGACGGGCCGCTTCGGTCATGAGCTCGTGGATACGTCTCCAGTCCACGTCGTAGCCGATTCCCGCCGTTACCGTCAGGGCCAGTCCGCCGGCGGAAGCCCGAGCGGTGTAGTTTTGCACGGCGTTCGATAGAACGGCGCCGTTCGGAATCGTCATCTCCTCGTTGCGGTTCGTCCGTACCTTGGTGACCAACAACGTCTTTTCGAGAACCGTCCCGGTGGTGTCCCCGATTCGGACCATATCTCCGATATGGAATGCCCGCGTATACGTGAGGACGATTCCGGAAATGATGTTACCGATGGCGCCCGAAGAACCGAACGTCACCAAAGCGCCGATGAAGACCGAAAAGCCTTGAAAGAATCGGGAGGTGGCGCCCGGCAAGTAGGGGTAGCTGACCATCAAGAGGAAGATGAGAAAAAGGAACCGGACCAACTTGTAAGTCGGTAAGGCCCACTCCGGCTCGAATCCACCGATGACGAGAGACCCGGTCTCCAAGGCAACGGCGATGTACTTGATGAACTTCAGGAACGCCCATCCAAGAAGGAAGGATGATGAGAAGGTACACAAGATTCGGTAGGTAGCCGAGGATCGCCTGGCTGATTTCTCTAGCGGAAGGTGCGAGCTGTGCACCCACCGCATCGACGAAGACCCCTGTTGCGGGGAAGAAACGCAGGGTCAGCGGATAGAAGACGAGCAGGAGGGTAACGATTGCGGCCGACCGCACGCCCCGGTTCAACACGCGCACCGCTTTAGCGATATGAGCAACCAACCAGGACTGGCCTTCCGGAGTGCTCAGGGCAAGCCTTTTCTGCCAGCTCTCTAGTAGCTTCTCGAAAAACCAGTACGCTGCGCCGACGATTTGAATGAGAAGCAAGAGTACGGCCGTAGCGGTCAGCGTATTGTATAGACCCAACAGCCCCAGGCTCCCCCAGGATTCATCTCGGATGTGAAACATCCGGGTGAGGGACATGCCGAGGCTCGTCAGCAAAGGGGACGTGGGTTCTCGCAGCAGGAACAGTACCAAGACCGCACCCAAGCTCGCCACGGCCCATCGGTATCTACGCTTTCCCAGATCGCGGGCCTTCACACCGACGAAGAAGACGATAGCCTGGTAGATGACCAAGCCAAATGCCGCGAAGATGACGATCCCGAACAGCAACCGCATTCCGACAAAGATGGAAGCGGAAAGGGCTTCTCCGAAACCGATCTGTTCACCCATTAGGTCCTCCAACGGTCCAGACTTCTGACGCAAGGCATTGATCTCATGCCGGCTCCTGTTGCATTCGATCACCTGGTACCGGCCACCCCCGGAATCGGAGTCTCCGGCTACTGAATTTTACGTTATGCATGGCAACGTATGAGTACGAACAGCGCAAGATATTCTCGATCTCGTCGGGAGACTTACCTGAAGACCACCTGGTAGCTCAGCAAGAACGTCTCGTAATCTCCACCCGACCAGGTGATGACGCCGGTACTGTAGCCGACCTTGATGGCGTGACGACCGCGGAACGGCACCACGATGGTCCCACCGAGTCTCGAGTTGCGCTGAAGGTCTTGGCGCACTTGACCGCCGATGATGGAGCGGCCACCCCAGAAGTAGTTGGCATCCAGCGACGCCCAGAATCCGGGCTTGAATCGCCTCACGAGGTGGATCTCGGCCGCGCCGACGGGACGTTGCTCCCTCGTCACCCCCAAAAAACTGTCGTTGTCACTGAAGAGCCAGGTACCCAGCTCGAGCTCCAGCAACCACTTGGCTCAGATGGGAATCACATATCCCAGCTCCGCCTTGACGGCCCAGCGGTTGGCCCCGACATTGATGAGCCTGTCTTTCTCATATTCTCCGGTGGGGCCTACGACCTTGACACTCGCCCCGAGGATCGAACGCGGGCTTTTGCGAAGCTCCAGAAACTCCGCGGGGGTCATGGAGGGCGCACCGAGCAGATTGACCGCTAGGGTGACCCCGATGTCGCCTATGCCGGACACATCGCGCCTCCTAGGCTCCCCCTCCACGATACCCTTCGACGTTCCCCAAATGTAGGGTAGCTCGACGAGAACGTTCGCAGAACGGCCCCACAAGCTGATCGTTTGCAGGTAGCCAAAGAAGCCTACGTTGATTTTCGAATCCGCTCCGAAGATCGGCAACGCGGGATCGGTGACGACGTCGCCGAAGGAGTACGAATATCCAAATACGGCCACCCTGGTCCCTTTGGGGGTAGGCCAGTAGGCACGCGGCGACAGTTCCTGCGCTCCAGCCGCGGTTGCCACGAGGAACAGCACTGTTCCGTACAGGAGCGCTCGGGTCGTTCGTCCGATGGCGTGCATCATCTTGTATCCTGTCTTTGGCCAACTCCAAAATCGGAGTCCACCGTTACGGGATCTTCTCCGCCTGCGGTGCGGCCCAGGAATCGAAGCGCTCCAGATCCGGCGCGTAGAGGCGCATGATGACACTGAGGTCCTCGTCCTTGCGCTCGATGGGGAGCCAGTTCTCATCCGGCACACCTTGCGGCTGCTCGGCGGAGATGTAGATAGCAATGCCGCCGTCGGCGTCCAGCTTCATGCCGCCGTTCTCGCCGACGCTGTACTTCTTGCGGTCGTTGGGGATGAAAAAGCCGTTCTCGAGGTCGTAGAGCGTGACCGACCAAAAGGCCTTCGCAGGAGGCATCTCGTCATCCGCCATGCGGATGACGTAGTCGTTCATGGCGTTCAAGGGCGCGCCGTCGGTCGTGGCGATCGCCGGATAGACGGCTTCAGCCGCGGGGAGGCCGATGGGGCCGATAATAGACTGATTCAGTAGCACATCCAAGGTCATCTGGCCCTTCGGTTGGAACATCCGGAGGACATTCTCCCCCATGAAATCAGGGTCGGCGGCCCTGGCCAGCACCTCAGTCGCGAGACGTTCCGCAACCTGCCGAAACCTCGCGCCGTCGATCGTGGCGACTTGGTTCGTGTCGTAGACCTTGCCGGGCTCGATGCCCAGCGGCCGGTAGACGGCAAGCACCCCCTGATCGATCTCATCGCGGGGGTCGAAGGTCGTGTGATTGAGGACGAACTGCATCACCTCGAGCAGGTTGTCTCCGAAGACATCGAAATCGGTGTCACCCACCGGAGGAAACTGGATGTCATCGGTCGGCTTAACCTCACCGCCACGGTACTCCGAGAGGGTCATCAAGCTCACGCTCTGCATCCGCTCGACTATCGCGTCGAACCGCTCCGGTTCGCTGGCGTGCGGCATGACCCGGAAGACCGCCGAAACGAAGTCACCGCTAGCCTCGAAGAGGCGATCGATGCCGTCCACCGGCTCGCCCTCGTAGCCTTCGGTGCGAGCCGAGTAGATGAGCATTCTCTCCGCACGGTTGAAATCACCGGTGCGTGTCGTCATGGGGACGTTGACGTAGTGGTCATAGGCCGTGATCATCAGCGAGGTGTAGTCAGAGCCGAACACCGGAATGTCGAGGATCACCGGGTCCTTGCGCAGGTCGAGCATGCACGTGATGTAGAGCGTGTCGTTGTTGGGTCGCGCAATGTCCCGCATGGTGTGGTCCTTGAGCTCGGTGTCCGCGTCCACCGTGTTCCATCTACCCTGTTTCTGAGCGAACTTGTTGTTCACGTTGTACATCGCAACGTATTGGTAAGAGCGCCGAACGATGTTTTCGACCTCCTCGTCGGTCAGCTCGCCGCTTACCGTGGTCGTCTCGCTCCTTCCGCATCCGGTCAGGGTGAAGGCGAGTACCATCATGGCGAGAAACATATACATCAGACTTTTCTTCATCGTTCTCCTCCTCAATCTCCAACTACCGGATGAGCACCTGATAGCACACCAGTAGTTGGCCGAAGTGGGTGCCGAACTCGGTGACAACACCTCGACTGTACCCGAGCTTGATGGCGTGGCGACCGAGAAACGGCACGACGAGGGTCCCCCCGATTCTCGAGTTCCGCTGCACGTCGACGAGTCTATCTTCTCCGATGGATTGCCGACCCCCGTGAAGAAGTTGGCCTCCAGCGACGCCCAGAATCCCTCAATCGTCAAGGGCTCTGTCGGGCCAGGCGATGGGGCTCTTCCACCGGAATCCAATGGCTGACGTTCTCCAGTTTACTTTCCTCGAAAAACGCTGGTAGGTATCAAGAATTGTACCTGGATACGTAGCTGCCAGTCCGGCCCGATGTCGGGTTTGATGGCATTGAAATAGGCTCCCAGCTGGGTGTTGATGGGCAGCTTTCCTAGGAATGCGACTTTACCGAAGCCGGCGCCGAAGGGCACGATCCACTTCTGACCGGACTGCGCTTTCCAGTTGACGGTGAGGGTCGGCGCACTATTGACATACCAACCGTTTCCCAGCTGACGGACGATGAAATATTGAAGGAGCCCCTTGTTGACATCCCCCCGATCCGAGCTGCCGGCGAACGACCAGACATTGTTCACGAGCACACCGAATGTCCAATCCCCGGGTTGGGCCAGCAGGACCATTGACGGACCCAGACTCCATTTGTTCGAACCCCGCAGGTCGCCGCCGCTGGGGATATCGAGCACCGGCCCAAACCCCAACGTGAGGGAGCCGGCGGGAACCGGGAAGAAGGCGGTGAACGTAATGTCACTGAGACCAGAGGACAGCGAGCCACTCTCGGCAGTCACGTCCGGCAGCCAAACGAAGGGCATGATGGTGCGGGTGATGATCTTGCCCCCCGCCAGAGGGATCACCGGCTGTATGTTCAGCACATCACGGGTCCGATCGAACTCTCCCAGGCCGAAATCGAGGTTGTTCTGGAACGGGAAGCTCATGAGGTCGGCCAGGGGATTAGCGGCCTCTCTGGATAATTGCTCGTTCGACTCCTGGGCAAAAAGGGATGCAGATGAAAGCAAGAGGGCGAGTATGCTCATCGGCGAGATTCTGATCTTCATATTCATCCTTTCAGTCAGTGTCCCTTCGTTGAACATGACGGCGTGTCCGTGCCAGCTCATCAACTCATCTCCCGCTCCGTACCGCCACTTCGGTGTACCTAACCCGGCACGCTTTCGATTTTCGCCCAGGTCGCTCCCGGATGCGTTTCATTTCCGTAGGTTCCCCTCGTTACTCGAGAACGAGAAAGAACGTCACCGGGAGTTGTTGTCGTGTCGCTGCTGTGCTCGTCCTCCAGAAGCGCATGCCGTGAGCCGGCGTCACTTCTGTCTTGGGAGCGGTCTCTATTCCTTCTCCTCTGCCTTTGGATCTTCCTTCTCCGTCCCTTTGCGATCGTAGGCGCCGAACAACGAGGGGTCCAGGCCCTTACGATCAAACAACCCTTTCAGCGCAATGTTGGCCATCTTGGGGCCGTCTTCGGTCATGGTCACCCACATGATGTGATCCACATTGCCCGGCCCCTCGTGGTGGAAGGACGCGCCTGCGGGTCCAAGGGTGATGTGCTCGTGACCGTCGATGTTGTCGTAGTCGTAGTAGTGCAGGTGTCCCGCGAAGAACGTGTGGCGCCGATCTTTGAGCAGTTGCTGAATCGCCTCGAAGCTCTCTGAAGGATTCTCCCAGGCAGGCTCATGCAGGAACAGGAAGGTCCAACGCACGTCGTTGCTCTGCGCGAGCGCTTTCTCGACAGAAGCAATTTGATCGGCCGTGAACTCGACGGGTTTTCCGAGCGCAGCGACGACCGCTTCGTCCGACATGAACTCCGCCAGCATGGCCTGTGCCCTTTCTGGATCCTCCGTCTGCAGCCGGTTGTAGAGATCGAGCTTCTCCCGTATGCCCTCAGGAGCGACTCTGGGGGGATCCTCGCTGTCGAGGATGATGAACAGCGCGCCCTTGTAGACGAATGTGTAATGGGTAGCGCCGTGCCTTTCGCTCCACACTTGCTGTGCAGTCTCGTTTGCGATGTCGTGATTGCCGGGGGTACGGAAGAACGGCATGTCGAGCTTCGCCAACATCGCGTCCATGTCATCCCACTCAGCACCAAGCTCCGCCTTGTCGTCACTGTACCCTTCGATGAGGTCGCCCACATTGATCACGAACTCCGGCTGCAAGAGGTTGAGTTGATCCACGGCCAGTTTGAAGGTGCCCTGCGCGTTGGCACCCCCGGTACGGTCACCGATGATGACGAACTGGAACTCTTCCGAGTTGTTCTCAAAATCCTCGGACGTCCAGGGCTTCGCTGATGCAAACGCCGCCGCATCGTAAGAGAACACAGACGATTCTTGCGCGTCCTGCCGGGTGGTCGTGCCCGTTTGATGACAACCAGCCAATAGCTCCAATCCGGCAAATAGCACCAGAACCGTGCATAATTTGATGGTTTGCTTATTCATTCCATCACTCCCTTCTGATCGAGGGCCAACAGATGGCTTTATCCTCTGAGTTTCTAGGACGAGGACCTCGGCATCCTTGCTCAGAACCGCAGTATGATACCGAGGGTAGCTCGGGAAAAATTGAAGGTTCGCCCGAGGTCATCCGACTTGAATCTTCGCAAATAGCGGTACTCGCCGCGAACGCCGAAGACGTTGGTGAAAAAGCCCATGATGCCGCCGCCGACGTTGTAGCCGAAGTCGTTGCTCGAGATGTCGTCGAGCGCTTCACTGAACTCGATCTTGCGACGTATGAGTCCGATACCGAACATACCGTAGGGACGGATTCCCGGCCCCGACTGTCCACCCACCGGGATGCCGGCGATGACGCTTCCCATCATGGTCATGACACCGCTCTTTTGTACACCGCTATCGCTGCCGAAGAAATTTGGTGTGTAACCGAAGTCGAACTCCGCGCCGACCACCCCACCGCTCATACCACCGATATTGAATCCGTAGGTCATGGTCTCTCGATTCTTCACCACCTCTGCAAGGTCCCACCCGGTGGATCCTCCGAAAGCACGGCCGAAGAAACCACTCACCCAACCATCGGCACGAGCCTCGGAAGGGAAAACGAATGAAAGCATGACAAGCAACGCAACCATCCATAGTCCACCGTGAGAACGACCTGTCATCGAGTGCTTCTGTCTAGATTTCGTGGATTCGCAATTCATTTCTACACACTCCTTCTACAGGTACCTCTAACAGATACCTTCCGCATTCAGAACGATCCGATTCGCTTGGGCCTACTTCATGGAGGAAATGTAGCCCTTCGTGGTCTTGGTAAGCTGGTCAACAGATTGGAACAACGATTTGGCTTTGATTTTCGTCTCGGACTGGCTTGGTTTGAGCTTGTCCATAGCCGTGTCGCTCATGTCGAGCTCCAGATAGCTGATCTGGTTCTTCAAGTCGGTCACAAAGGACTCGTACAAGCTACCCGCTCTCAATCCCGATTCGATGACCAGTCCATAACGGTCGCGGCTTTCGATCATGTTTTCGTGACTGAGGCCGCGGAGCTCCTGATCTTTGATATTGGTGAGTCCCTTGGACCATTCGGAAAAGAACTTGTCGGCTTCTTTTTGCATGTTCTCGGCGCGTTTGCGAACGTCTTTGACTCCGTCCTCGGTCTTTTTTATCTCCTTGTTGAGATTCTTGTACTCTTTCTGCCTGTCTTTGACCTTGTTCTTGCTGAAGATGGAGTCATACTTGTTTACGATTTTGTTAGCCTGTTTTCTGGTCTTTTCGACTTCTTTGACCATATCCTCGGCACGTTTCACGAGGTTCTTGCTGATCTTCTGGGTCTTGCCCTGGGCGACGGCAGGGGCGGGATGTAGGTAAAGCTACGGTCGCCATGAAGAGAGACAAGACAATCGATGTTCTTGAAAGACATAACATGAGACCTACCTCCTTTGTTGGTTCGACTCGCGCGCATTTTCGATTTTCGAGCGCATTCCTGTATACAAAACTAGTTCAACGATACGCCGTTGATCTTGACCGTGCTTCATTCCACAACGCGGGCAAGTCGCTCGGTCCTCGAGACATTCGAGCAGCTCCTCCTCGAGGCCCGCTTGCAGATCCTTGTACTCATCCGTCCTCTCACGGACGTAGTTTGCGTGGCCGGGTGTCGGTTTGTATCGCCGTGTTGCTCGAACCGCCGCAGGACCTTGCCACATTCCATGTAATCGACGCACAGCTCGCGAAAGCGCTCGCACTCCTCGATCAACCGCTCGACCACGGCGGCGTGGTCCGGAAAGCGCCGGTTCAGCGCGGCCCGCATACGCGTGCGGGATCTCGCACCTTGGGACCTTGTTGCTTCCATCACCGAACTCCGGATGTTGAAACTACTGCGCTTTTATCGCGCTCACCGACTTGATGATGGTCTCGGTGACGGAATCGATACTCTCGAACATCGTGTCGGCCTGAGCGTTGAGCTTTTTCGCATCCTCGGCGAGACTCGCCACGGCTCCCGGGTTCAAGTCATACCCGAGGTAGACCATCTGGTCTCGGAGAGTAGCCATGAAGATGTCGAAGTCGGCTCCGGTACGGCGGCCCGAGGACAAAATCTCGCCGAATCTTGCTCGCGTGTTTTTGAGCCTTTCCTGGATTCGCTTCTTCAGGTCCTCATTGCTGATACCAGCGAGGCTTCCGGTCCACTCTTCGAAGAAGGTATGGGCCTCCTGCTCCATGTCGGCCGAACGCTTTCTGACATCCTCGCGTTTCTTCTCGCACCTATTCGATGGAGGGCTTCTCACATGAGACCGACCGGAACTCAAGTATCATGTGGGTAATCTACAGTCAATGACGTGAGAATGGGCCGAAGGCACTATCGGCCCATTGGATGCTCCCTGTGTCTGTGATAGGTTCTGCATTAGTACTGTTGATGAATGATGGGCCTTCCCTTCATCTGGCGAGGGAATCAAAGGAACGGGATCATGGATCGGAAAAAACTCTACCGATTGTTGAAGTGGGTCGGCGTGGGTCTCGCCCTTCTCATCGTGCTCACTTACGCCGGCCTGACGCTGGTTGCCTATCGGTTCAAGCCCGTGGCACGGGCGAAGGCGGTCGAGCTCCTCGAGAAGGAGTTCGACCGAGTCCGACTGGACCGGCTCGAGGTGCAGCCGTTCCCCGGCTTTCTTCTGACACCCGCCATTCGCGCCAGAGGGCAAGGCCTCGCCGTCAGCTTGAAAGAACGAGGGGACGCGCCGCCTTTCATTTCCATGAACGAGTTCGAGGTCGAGATTTCCTCCCTCGACTTGTTGAGGAAGCCGATTCGGATCAAGAATCTGACACTCGACCGGCTCGAGATCCAGATCCCGCCGGGTCGCGACAAGGCCGAGGAGGAAGAGGAGACTGCTTCAGAGAAGAGGCAGACACCTCCAGCCTTCGTAATCGAGGGGATGGTCGCCGATGGTACGGTGCTTCGCATCCTTCCCAAGGATCCCGGGAAGACTCCTCTTCAATTCGATCTGCATGAGCTCCAGCTCCAGGCAGTGGGTTTGGGCGAGCCCATGAAGTTTCAGGCCAAGCTCGACAACCCGAAACCCCCTGGAAGGATCGACACCGAAGGGGAATTCGGCCCCCTAAGCTTAGAGGATCCGGGCATGTCGCCGGTTACGGGGAGCTACGTATTCGAAGACGCGGACCTCTCCGTTTTCGGCGGGATCGCAGGCATGCTTTACTCGGAAGGGTCTTTCCGAGGTCGCCTGAGGGAATTGGAGGTCGAAGGATTCGCCAATGTGCCGGATTTCAGACTCGAAGACGTAGGCCAACCAGTGGATTTGAAAACCGAGTATGAAGCTCTCGTCGACGGCACGAACGGCGATACGCGGCTACGGCCGGTGGCGGCCCGAATCGAGTCGTCTCGTTTCGAGACCAGGGGAGGTGTCGTTCGGGAACCGGGGGTGAAGGGGAAAGTCGTCCGAATGGAAGCCTACTCGTCCGAGGCGAGAATCGAAGATTTCCTTCGGCTGGCCGTCCAATCGGATGAGCCCATATTGGAAGGAGACATCCGTTTCCAGTCCGAGATTGTCATCATGCCCGGCGATGTGGAGGTCGTGAGAAAGCTGGAGCTCGACGGTCGGTTCGAAATCGCAGAGGCGACATTTCCCCAGAGTATCCAGGCGAAGATTGAAGAGCTCAGCAAAAAGGCACGAGGCGAGGCACAGCAATCGCTTCCGGCGTCCGACAGCCGCGTGGTAACCAACCTATCGGCGGGATTCGTTCTTCGAGACGGGGTTATGACACTGATCGGGCTCACCTTCAGCGTGCCGGGGGCGGAAGTCGCACTCGACGGAACCTTCGGATTGGTGGACAAGGAGCTCGATTTTCGGGGGGACGTGCGGCTCGACGCCAAGCTCTCCGAAATGACTACGGGCGTCAAATCGGCTCTTCTCAAGATCCTTGACCCGCTATTCAAGGGCGAAACCGCCACGACGGTGATCCCCATCAAAATCACCGGCACCACCGGTGACCCCAAGTTCGGCGTCGAGATAGGAAGAGTGTTCCGCAGCAAGAAAGACACGTCCCCATAGCTAGGACACCTGTGGTCCGCAAAAAGTGGATCCGCCTTTGATTCGAGGGATTAGAGCCTCTAAAATCAGCTGTTTTCGGCCGGCCCAGCCGGACGTGCATCACTGTCTTATTAGCTTCGGAAAGGCTAGTCTTGCGCCTGTACTCAGATATCCTACGTGTTGTGTTCGATGCCATCGCTCTTGGCCGTAACCTCCTCCGTTCCCGGAGTGCCCTTGCGGCGGAAAACTTCTTCCTCCGGAAACAGCTCACGTTCTTCGTCGAGCGCGAGCAGACACCTCGCCGTACCGACAACGCGACGCGGTTCAGGATGGTGACTCTGAGTATAGGCTGTTCGACTGGAGAGAGGCGCTCATCGTTGTCAAGCCCGACACCTTCATCCTCTGGCATCGGAGGGGCTTTCGTTTGTTCTGGCGATGGAAATCGCGACCCAAAGGCCGTCCGTCCCAGTGGGTTTGCAGAAACTCATCATGCAGATGGCGACCTCGAACGTCACCTGGGGCGAAGAGCGCATTGCGCATGAGCTCCTCCTCAAGCTCGGTATCCGCGTCTCACCGCGCACGGTGAGAAAGTACATGCCCGCTCGAGACGACGGAGGCCGCGGTTCACGGATATCTTCCCAGCGCCGGGCGACATTTGTTCGGAATCACGCCAAGGCGATCGTCGCCGCCGACTTCTTGACCGTCGTCACCGCACGGTTCCACGTGCTCTACGATTTCATGATCATGGAAGTCGACTCACGCAAGGTGCTTCACTTCAACGTGACCGCGCAACCGAGCGCCGCGCGGACCTTGCAGCAGTTCCGAGAGGCGATACTCTGCGAACACGACTAGCGTTTCCTCATCGTCGACCGCGACGGCAAGTTCTCTGAAGAGCTACGGAATTCTGTACGAGCGATGGGTGTTAAGGTCTTGAGAACACCGCGACGGGCGCCTCAAGCAAATGCTTATTGTGAGAGACTGATTGGCACCACACGCCGGGAGTGCTTGGACTTCCTCATCCCGCTTTCGGAGTCTCATCTCCGACGCATTCTTCGTTCTTGGGTGTCCTACTACAATCGAGCGCGACCGCATTCTTCGCTCGGCCCGAATGTCCCCGACCCCGTCAACCATCTTCCTGTCGATCCAGGACCTGACCGTCACCACATTCCGCTCGGAGGGCGCGTCGTCTCGACACCGGTTCTTGGTGGCCTGCATCACGATTGCCGATTC
Organism: uncultured Acidobacteriota bacterium; assembly: GCA_963697355.1. GTDB lineage: Bacteria > Acidobacteriota > Vicinamibacteria > Marinacidobacterales > DATDRI01 > CAVONV01. The sequence continues at coordinate 10,258 of CAVONV010000004.1, read as the reverse complement.
GACACTGCCGCTTGAGCGAGGTATTTGCCCACAGCGACGGGCCGCCGTCTCTCCCGTTGACTTCTGTGTTTTAGGTCTAGCGAGAAATAAGTTCGTCTCGGATGGTACCTCGAGGTAGATCCGCTGAGAGTTGACTGCGGCCAATGTTCTCTGGAAATACCGCGATCTTTATTTTTGCGGACGACAAGCACTACTATTTTCACTTTCAACGTGGGTGTACACGCGCTCGATGGCTTGTCGATGCCTCATGCTGTCTCAGGATAACTTGACTTACTCGACATAAATGACTATAATTATGGTCAGAATACAGTGACGACGAGAAGAGCATACGAGCTCGTATACGACAGGGAGGTCATGCAGCACCTCAAGGTCGTCGAAAAGAAGCACTACTCCCTTATCGAGCGTACGATTGAAGAACAATTGAGTTATGAACCGGACGTGGAGGCAAAGAACCGAAAACCGCTGCTGAGACCCACCACGATTGGCGCAGATTGGGAGCTACGGTTTGGTCCTGACAACCGCTTTCGCGTTTTCTATCGTATCCATAGAGCAAACTGGGAGGTTCACATTCTCGCCATTGGCATCAAGAAAGGAAACCGTCTTTTTATCGGAGGAAGGAGGTTCGAACTGTGAAGATTGCACCCGTTGCTGAAATCAAGGCTCGTTTCAGCAGTTACCTGGAGCAGTGCGAGCGAGGGCCTGTCATCGTAACGAAGAACGGACGACCGGTTGCGGTTCTCCTCTCTGTAAACGATGAGGATGAGCTCGAACGATTAGTACTGGCTCACACACCTCGCTTTCGAAAGCTCCTGGATGTGGCCGAACAGCGCATTGAGATGGAAGGTGGCATCCGCCACAAAGATTTCTGGGCAAAAGCCAAGAAGTGAGCTCCTGGTAGATCCTCTCCTTCCGTTGATCCTCACGAGTCTTCCGTGGCCGCGTTCTTGCCCGCAATACGGCCAAATGTCAGCACCGCATTAAGAGCTGTTCCACTACCGGGATAATGCTCGCCCATGACACCTGTGGTCCGCAAAAAAGATGGTCCGCCTTTGATTCGAGGGATTAGAGCTGCCAGAATCAGCTGTCTCGGCCCCGCCCGGCCGGCTTCCCGGAGCGCTCTCGCCGCGGAAAACCTCTTCCTCCGGAAACAGCTCACGTTCTTCCTCGAGCGGTGCTTGCGCCGTTTACTGTTGGTGATATGTCCGCATTCCATTGCAGAAAAGGCACTTATGCCCGTTTTGACGTGCACCTGAGGTGATGAGCGCTAATTTGGCTACAATTTATTGCACTATAAGGCGTTAGCGTTACACCTCCAACACTTGATGACGCAAGCACCTTCTGAGCAACCGGACTCCTGGATTGAGAGAGCAAGACAAGGCCGGCTGCTTGATAAGCGCGATAGACGGGAAGGCGAGCAAATTTCTTTTGCTTCGCCAGGCGGTGGTAGGTTGCGTAGGCGAGCTCCCGCAACCGCCGACTGCAGTCGCTCGTAGACGAGCCGAGCGTACTCGCCAGAGCCTGAAAGACATCTTCGGCATTATCGAGCAAGGCTGCTATGTGGTTGTCTTCAAAGAAAGTAGCGTAGGCAGATCCGGTTCCCATAAGCCGGTTGTTCCGAAACGAAGCCTTGGGACAGCAGGCCCTTGGGACCCTCGCCTCGGAAGAACCAGGCAAGAAAAGCGTCGTTTCCTCCCGGATCTTCGATGTCCTCCTCTTCTATAAGTAGGGCTTCCTTGCCATCGGTATCGCCGGTCTCCTTTTGAACCGCCTCCACTTGGATGCGCCACCTGCTCTCCCGCCGCTCCTTTTCATAAAGCCGCCAGACACGATCCAGCTCAGAATGTAGCGTTCCCGGCAATTTTCGCCTCAGCTCCGCCTGCAGCCACTCGTCGTACCTTCGCGAGAGCTTCTCAGCCAGCTCGTCGACGCTTTTGACACGCCTCACGAAAACCAGGGTCTTTGCTCCCGACTCAAACGTCTCCGTCAGGCTTTCTCCCAGGGCGTCCATTTTGGGGTGCGGCAGCGATTCTCCAAACTCACGATGATGCTCAGGCTGGTCAGCCGGCGTACCAGAAAACGTGAAGCGATTTCCTTCTTTTGAGCGTCATCCATCTCGGGATCAGCAAGCTCCTCGATTTGGGCGCCGAAACCGAAGAGTCTTCGGTCAGGGGAAAGCTGAAGCTGCCCCTCGAGTAATGAAGTCCCGGCTCGAGTCACGCACCGACTGACGGACCCAGTCCGCCAAGTTCCTGCAAGAAATGACCTCCACACAAGGGGTCTTCTGGTAGCTTTTGACCTTCTGGTCCCATTTCCAGTTCGTGGCAGTGAAATTCTGAAGCTCCTTTTTTCCTAGAGGAAGGCTTTCCTTTGCTCAGGAGTCAGTAGCGACCAATAACGCAAGATCTCTCCAGCGGCCAGAGTGAGAAGTATGGACGGCCTTTGCTCCTTGCCTTCTTCTTGGACAAGTACTGGACAAGGCGGACCGCCGTCCACCGCAACCTCCCAAGGAAGGAATTGCTTTGAAGTAACTTGGCGATCTGGAGCGAGATCTCTTTGGGTATTAACTCCGGGCAAGGACGTTTCTATACCGGTAAGGATAAAGGCTCTCAAAGCTTCTAGGTGACCGATAACACTTCAAGGAATATACTCTATGCGGTCTCGCCATTCCTCGGCTTTACTTGCGTGAGCGACCATAATCAGGAATTCGAGCAAAGCGGGAATGCTCGTTCCAGGTCTTACGAGGAAAACACCGGGAGAATGACGACCTGCTTCTAGGTGCTCCTTGAGGTGACCCGGAATCGTATGCTTGTCCTCGGTTACGAGTATTCTTCCCTCTTGCTCGGTCCACCGCAGAATGGCGGGGTCATCACTGCTCAACGGCAGATCACTAGAGTGCCCCACCTGCACGACATCTAAACGATCTTGGCTCGAATGGTTGTGGCGTTGTATGGCTCGGAAGAGACTTGCGCGAATGTTCTCATCGAGAAGAAAGGTCAAGACCATGATTTACGGGCTTCGAACACCGCGCATGGTCTCAAATCGTTTTCGGAGCTCCGCGGCCGACGGACCCTTTGAAGCGCTTGCGCGCAGACGTTCACTTTCTACCTGGCAACTAGCGATGTAGGAATCCACCTCTGCCCGGTTTTCAAGATAGAAAGCGATTACCTTATGTACTAGAGACAAGGGCAATGTTGGGTACTCATCGGCGAGCATCTCGGCAGAGAATCCCTCGTTGTAATAATGCACGAGATTCACGAGACCCATGCGATGTCCGCTGACATGGATGAGCCCTTCGGCATCTCGAGCCAGGAAGTCCGGCAGCGTCACTTTTTTTGCTCCTTTCAACTCCATTTTATGGTACCTCCCAGCGCCTCTACAAATGACGCCATCCTGGAGGAAGCTCTCTGCCACGAGCTCGCCCACATCGCCGTTCACGAACCGACCCCACGGGCCTGTGTGGAAAGCCCTCATGGGTTAGGCAGGTTTTGAGCCGCGCAACCGGCTCCGCTGGAATGGGGCTCCGCCGGCAAAAAAAAGAGGCGCCGACCCTGCCTGGAGGATGGCTCCGTTGGACTGACTATTCCTCTGACAGTTGGATGGCTTCTCTCTCCCCCTCGTCAGGAGGCGACAGTTCCTGCTATCCGATCAGAACCAGGTAGTTGAGCGGTGAGATGTCGGCAACGACAATCATCAGGGGACAAGCTTGCCGAGTGTTTCAACTTCATGCTCTCGTTGGCCGCAGATCGATCTCAATGCGACCGCGCAAGGCCGTGATCCCCGATAACCCTGTACGGACCCCGACCTTCAGGATCTGGGTACTCGGAACAGCAACTCTTACCTCGACGTGGCCCTGAATGGGCTCAAAGGCTGTTGGCTTGGGGAGAGTCTCTGGCCCAGTAAGAGGGCCAAACTGGAGGAGTTCTCGATATCAGCTTGCAGACCTACGGCGACTACGCAGCAAGCCGGTAGTCGTGGTGCAATCCGTTTAGCACGGGAATGGCCACAAGCCTACCGCGCTCCGGCTTGGGCTCAGCCAACGCCGGATCTGGATCAGGTCAGTGCTGTCCAAATTGGCTGAGCAGCCAGGATAGAAGTACGCATTTACTTAAGAATCTGGACCTTTTCCCGTTAATGTACATCCAGGCCTCCCATATGCTGTCCAGTATATCTGGTTTTCTAAACATTTCAGATTTTGCCAAAGGAAAAGCTTTGCTGGGTATCGTTGGGTAGAGGTGGAGTTGAATAGGGTTTATCCAGCCAAGCCCAAAAATCTCGATGGGTAAACAGATTCATCCTCAGTAGTGCGACCAAGTTGGACAGCGACCATCCGAAGCTTGAGCGAAGTTGGAGGTATCGCAGTATCAACATGGCAATAAGCGCCGTCCAAACTTGAATTTTCAAGGCATTCGCGCTGGTGCCTACAAAGGTTTTGATTTTGAGGTTCTGCTTAAGGACTTTGAAAAACAGTTCGATCTGCCACCTTTCTTTATACACTCGCGCCACGGAGCTGGCGGCAAACTCCAAGTGATTTGTCAAGAATACTAGAGTTCGCTCTTGCTCCTTGTCGTAGTACTCAACACGTCGAAGCTTCATGGGGTACTTCTCCGCGCCACGTCCTGACAGCTGTATGAACTGTCTTTTGCGCACTCCTGTCTTCGGCTTAAAATCCAGATTCTTCATCACCCGGTAGCTGGCATTGGTCTTCATGCGAGTGAAAAAAAACACTTCACTTTGGTTCCACTTGTAAAACAACTCATAATCGTTGTAGCCGCGGTCCACAACCAGAAGCGTATCGGGTTCGAATTTCAGCTGCCTGGCTACTTTTATGTCATGCAGACCACCTTGGGTGATGACAGCGAAACATGGCAAATATCCCTCGTGGTCCAGAATGAGATGCAGTTTTATCGCTCCCTTGGTCCGACGGAACTTTGCCCAATCATAAAGGGTGGCACACAGGTCGATGATCGTAGAGTCTAGGCTCAGCAGTCGGTTCTTGAATCGGAACTTCCGATTCACACCACTCGCCGCCCCCTTGCAGTTTTGCAACAACTGAAAAAACACCGTTTGGTAAACCTGCCATGGTCGGTGCTCGTTGGCATACGACAGGGTCGAGCGTTTGGGCGCATTGGAAATTCCCAGATGGGCGATCTTGCCTTCGCAACTAGCCAAGCCTCCCGTTATTTCCCTCAGGCTGTTGGCCCGGCCCAGTTGACAAAATAGCATCGCAACAAACTGTGTCCAGCATTTGAATCCTCTTTCATGACGGTTAGCTCGATGCTCACGGACAGCTTTTTCGAAATCAATTCGGGAAAACAGTTGGAGGATTTGGCAGAAAATGCTACAAAATCTATTCATGGGTTGAGCCTTTCTTTAATGGGTTTTGAAGTTTTGCGTTCTTCACAAGCCCATTATGTTGGGAAGGCTCAACCCTTTCTAGCTTTCAGGATGTGAAGTTACGAAGAACCTTAATTTGGACAAGTGTGATTTCAGGTAACAACCACAGCGATGATCTTTGGATGTACCACAAGGGTCACGTGGCGGGGCTGGAACCCAATCGACGCTACACGGTGCGCTTCGAGGTGGAGATCGCGACGAGCGTCGCCAGCGGATGCGTTGGCGTCGGCGGTGCGCCCGGTGAAGATGTGACCGTCAAGGCGGGCGCCTCCACGATCGAGCCTGGGGCCGTGATCATCGGCGGGGACTGGCGCATGAACATCGACAAGGGACAGCAGGCAAACGGCGGCGAGAACGCCCTCGCCATCGGCCACGTGGCGAACACGGTTCCGTGCGGCGAGCCCGAGCGGTGGGAGCTGAAGCAGCTATCGAGCGGAGGCGACTCACTCGAAGTGGAGACCGATAGAAGCGGGTCCGTATGGCTCTTCGTCGGTACCGATTCGGGCTTCGAGGCAACGACGAGCGTTTACTATACCTGGATCGTCGCTGTATTCGAGCCGGTCTAGCAGCGATGAGCGCCCCGTGAGAACGTCGGGTGTCCTACACCCTCGAAATTACACCCTTTGAGCCCATGCGCTTTCCGTTTCTGCGGTCTAATATGTTGCTATGAGACAGCGATTTGGCGAAGGTCCGACCATGGACGGTCCGGCTACCTACCGTATCTACGTCAAGGGACATCTGGTCTCGGACGGGTCGGACCGGCTCTCGGATATGAAAGTTGAGAGCTCGGTCGAGCGGGACGGTCAGGAGACGACCAACCTCGAAGGGCGCCTCGCGGATCAGGCGGCCCTGTCCGGGGCCCTCAGCACACTCTATGAGCTGCACCTGCCTGTGATATCCGTGGAATGTTTGGACTGCTAATGGGTGGGAGGGTCACTCGTGACCTTCCGCGCTGGCCGCATCTCGCGGCTTAGAAAAAGGACCTACAGGAGGCAAAGAATGACTTGGCAGGCACGATTGTTCTTCGTTTTAACTCTATCCGTGGCGGCGGCATCGTTCTCCACCAGATGCACGTCGAATGACGCCGCGGCTCAACCGACCGAGGGCTACAACAACAAAATACCGCCCGCGATCATGACACCGGACAAGGTGGAGACCCGGATCGGCACGCTGGAGTTTTTCGATGGGCTTCCCAGCGAATCGACCGTGCAGAAGGTTTACGACAACCTGGATTTCATGCGCGGTGTCGAAGCGTTCCTGAACTTCATTCCCGCCACGTCGGTCGAGGGAATGCGGCGCGGCATGGTGGAGATGGGAGCGACGGGGTCCAATCAGGTCGTGATCTTCGACCAGTTGATGGACTCCAACCCCCTGTTCCTCACCGGCAACACCGACACGGTGTACGCCTCGGCGATCCTCGACCTAGAACGAGATGGGCCGACCGTGGTGGAGATCCCGCCCGGTAGCGGTCCGGGCACCGTAAATGATGCATTCTTCCGGTTCGTTATCGACATGGGCTCCCCCGGGCCCGACCGGGGCAAAGGAGGCAAGTACCTGATCCTGCCGAGCGGTTACGAAGGTGATGTGCCGGACGGCTACTTCACCGCCACCTCGCCGTCGTACGTCAACTGGCTCATCCTCAGGGGCTTCCTCGTGGATGGTAAACCTGATGCGGCATCACAGATGTTTCGCGGGGGCTTGAAGATCTATCCGCTGGAGCAGGCGGGGAGCCCACCCCCCATGGAGTTCATCAACGGGTCCACGGTCGCCTTCAATACTATTCATGCCAATAATTACGAGTTCTACGAGGAACTGCACACCGTGATCGATCGCGAGCCGGTGGGTCTCATCGATCCGGAGCTGCGCGGCCTGCTCGCCGGCATCGGCATTCAGAAGGGCGTGCCCTTCCAGCTTGATGCGAGGATGAAGGCGATCCTCGAAGACGCCGTGGCGGTTGGAAACGCAACCGCAAGGGCCATTCTGTTCCGGCCCCGCGAGGCCGGGGCCTACTTGTATGAGAACAGCGGCTGGTTCACGGCGTTCATCGGCGGGAGTCATGAGTGGCTGAGGGACGACGGAAAGGGCGGCCGCTACCTCGATGCCCGAACGATGTTTTTCTACGGCGCGACGGTGAATACACCGGCCATGGTGGCGAAGATGGTCGGCGTGGGGTCCCAGTACGCCTACAACGCCACGGACACAGACGGCAACTATCTCGACGGGAGTAAGAGCTACCGGCTCAACATCCCTACCGACGTTCCGGCCAAAGACTTCTGGTCGGTCGTGGTCTACGACCCCCAGACCCGATCCGAGCTGCAGACCAGCCAGCCATTCCCGAGCAAGAACAACAAGCGCGATGACTTGATCGTCAACGACGACGGCTCGGTGGATCTCTACTTCGGCCCGCAAGCGCCTGCCGGCAAGGAGCTCAACTGGGTGGAGACGGTGCCCGGCAAGGGCTGGATGGTCTTGATTCGACTCTACGGGCCGCTCGAGCCCTGGTTCGACAAGACCTGGCGGCCGGGTGAGTTCGAGTTGATTCAGTGAGGCAGGAAAGCAGGAGACTTTGTACCGTTCTAGGAGGTTTTGAGATGTTGAAGTGGATTCTGGTCCAGTCGCTTGTCCCTTTTCCACATTTTTCCGTCCGCTGGGGCCTGACCTGGCCTGACCCCGACGTCTATTCATACCGTAGCGCTTCCAAGGGATCGAGCCGCGCGGCTCGACGGGCCGGGATGTAGCTTGCGATCAGGACCGTGGCCGCTAGCAACAAAGAGAGTATGACGTAGGTCCCCAAGTCGAATGGGTTGACTTCGTACAATAGCGTTCCCAGGAGACGCGTGGCGGCGAGAGAACCGAGGATACCGAGCGTTAGCCCTGCAGCAATCAGGACGGCTGCTCTTCCCATGATGAGCGCCATGACGTCTCCACCGCGAGCACCCAAGGCCATACGAACGCCAACCTCATGGGTGAGTTGCGATACCGTGGTGCTCACGACCCCATAGATACCCACTGCCGCCAGGATCAGCGCCATCAAGGCAAAGGCAACCATAAGGAACGCAATGAACTGCGTCTGCGAGCGTGACCCGGCAAGAAGCTCATCCATGGAAGCTACAGAGAAAATGGGGATGTTTGGAGAAAGCTCCTGAACCGCAGCTCTCAGCGGAGCAGCGACAGACAGGGGATCGGCGGCGGTTCTCACCACCAAGCCTCGACTCCACTGGCCGCCGTGCTCGACCGGGAAGTAGACTTGGTGGAGCTCCGGCGAGTCTCGCCGGATGTCCGGCTCGACGTCCTGAGCGACACCGACAACCGTCACCCAAGATTTCTCCGGCCGATAACTCCCCATCATCAACCGCCTGCCGATGGGGCTCTGATCCGGCCAAAACCTGAGTGCGAACGACTCGTTGACGACACAGACGGAAGGACCGCTCGAATCGTCCCGCGTGTCGAACTCACGTCCCTGGAGAAGCGGAGTGCCCATGGTTTTGAAGAAATCAGGACCGACGAAATGGGCGTAGCTCAAAATATCTTGACCGGGTTCGGGAGGGGTGTATCCTTCAACCGTCACAGCGGTGGTCAGATAACCAGGGCCATAGAAAATATGAGAGGTGAGAGCCGCCGACTCGACTCCCGGCAAAGCTTCGACACGCTCGACGAGACGATTCAACAGGTTGGCTGAGCCCGCTCCAGAATCACCTTGCTCGACGATATCGAAGTTCAGGGTCAACAAGCGTTCCGAATCGAATCCCGGATCAAACAGATGCATTCGATGGAAACTCCTTGCCATAAGGCCTGCACCTATGAGGAGTAGGAGAGCCAAGGAGACCTCCACCACCACGAGAGCTCCCCGCATGTTTCTCTTCCCAAAGCTCAATCCCGGAGTTCTCGCCGCTTCTTTGAGGTACGCGATGGGACTGCGTGAGTGGCGCCCAAAGCCGGAAAGAGTCCGAAGAAAACACCAGAGACAATGGAAACCGACAACGCAAATAGAAGCGCTCGACTATCGATGGCCACATCAACAAATTCGGGAAACCGGACCGGCGCAAGCGATAGGAGTAGCTCTAGGCTCCAGTAAGCAAAGAACAAACCGAGCGCTCCGCCAAGTAGCCCAAAGAGAATGCTCTCCGTCAGAAGCTGCCGGACCAATCTTCTGCGAGAAGCTCCCAACGCCACCCGCACCGCAACTTCTCGTGTGCGCGAGGCCATTCGCGAAAGAAAGAGGTTGGCGAGGTTGGTGCAGACAATCAAAAGCACGAAACCGACGGCACCAGCGAGAACAGAGAGTGAGGTCCGATATTGACCCACGACTTGCTCATAGGCTGATTTGAGCCGGACTCCTCGAATAGCATCGTGCTCCGGATAGGCCTCGCCCAAGGCTTCGGCAACTCCGTCCATCTCAGCTTGGGCTTGCTCCAAAGTCGCCTCCGGGAGCCGCCGACCTAGAACGGAATGCCAGCGTATCGCCCGATTGTTCAGTATGTCGTAGTTGGCCTGTTCGGGATTGAGGACATCAAACGTACCGATGGGAGTCCACAGATCGGCCTGACCATGAAATCCTCCAAATCCAGGCGGCATGATTCCGATCACATTGAAGCCGTGACCATTCAAGTCGATCGACCTTCCGATGAATCCGAATCCGCTCCGAATTGCCTCTGCCAGAGCCCATGACTGAGAACGGCAACGGCATCACCGCCCCGACTCGATTCTCCTCGAGCGAGAAGGTTCGTCCCCGCCAGGCCAGAAACACCCAAGAGAGGAAAATACTCAGCCGACGCCAGCTCTCCCACAAGACGTTCAGCCGCACCTCAATAGTAAGATGAAGTCCTCCGGTTCGAAAGCTGCAAGAACCTCGAACGAGCGACTC
>CAVONV010000003.1:0-198001 GCA_963697355.1 uncultured Acidobacteriota bacterium | reverse complement strand
ATTAGCAATTGGTTTTTTTTTTTTTTTTTTTTTTTTTTTTTTTTGGGGGGGGCGCGGCTCCGTCGTCTTGCTGCTTCCAACCGGTTCACTTCCATGGGCACCAACATGCTGGCTTCCCTGCAGAAATTCGGGTTTGCCGGTCCCATCTATCCGGTGCACCCCAAAGAAGATACCGTTCTCGGTCTGACAGCCTATAAAAGCGCCCTCGATCTGCCGGAAACACCGGACCTGGCGGTTATGGTTCTGCCCACCGGGGTCGTCCCCCAGGCACTGGAAGAATGCGGTCAAAAAGGCATTGCGGGTGCCATTATCGTTTCCGGCGGATTCGCCGAAGCGGGGTCGCCCGACGGCAAACAGCAGCAGGACCGTCTTCCTGGAGATCGCCAAAAAGTACGGCATGCGCTTTGTGGGCCCCAACTGCCTTGGTGTGGTCAACACCCATCACAAACTCAACACCACCTTTCTGCCCTGCGAGGGTGATCCCGGTTTCATCGGGATGGCGTCCCAAAGCGGCAGTTTCATCACCCAGATGTTCGACTACCTGGGCGGCTTCGACCTCGGTTTCTCCACCGGCATCAGTGTCGGCAACGAAGCCAGCGTCGACATCGTCGACTGCCTGGAGCACCTGGGCGGCTGTGAGCACACCCGGGTGATCGCGCCTCTACATCGAGTCGATTCGCAGGGGCGGGAGTTCATCCGGGCCGCGCGGGCCATCGTGCCCCGCAAACCGATAGTGGCCTACTACGTCGGCGGGTCGGACGGCGGGCCGCAAGGCCAGGCTCTCCCATACCGGCGCCCTGGCCGGACCCGACCGCCTGTACAGCGGAATCTTCCGGCAGAGCGGCGTCCTGCGTGCCCGCTCCATGACAGAACTGTTCGACTATTGCTGGGTTCTGGGCACCTGCCGTCCACCGACAGGAAACCGGGTCATCATCCAAACCCATTCCGGAGGGCCCGGCGCGGTCGCCGCCGACACCTGCAGCCGGGAAGGGCTGGTTCTGGCCGAGATTTCCGATCGCACCCGCGGGCGCCTTGCCTCCCTGATTCCCCATACCGGCAGTTTGACCAACCCGGTAGATTTGACATTTGCGAAAAACCCGATGGACTATTTCGGCAAAATCCCGAGTATCCTGCTGGATGAAGAAAATGCCGACGGTCTGTTGATCTACTTCCTCGGAGACCCTTATGTGGTGGCGCGCGGGTTGGAAGGCATGGGGGTGCCGGCGGAACAGGCGGATGAAAGGGCCCTTGAACTGATGGCATCTCAGGCGGATGCCATTAAAAACCTGACAAGCCGGAATGGGCGGCCGCTGATCGGCTTCACCTTCTGCCGTCCGGAAAACACCCTGATTCGGTTCCTGCGGGAAAAGGGCATTGCGGTGCTCCCCAGCCCCGAGCGGGCCGCAAGTGCCATGGCCGCCTTGAACGAATACCGAATTCTTCGCGAAAAAATTCTTTCTTCCGAAGCGGATACCGAATTCTGAAGGTTTCCGGAGCGGACTCCACCATCACCACGATTGGAATTGATTGAATTGATTCACAAATGACCCACCCTGATCCAGTTTGGAACGCGGAGTGGTACACTTTTAAGTTGTTGCGAATGATGCGGGAGAAAGGAGTATTCAATGGGCAGCATGAATTCCTACGAGCGGGTGATGAGTGTCCTGAACGGACAACGCCCGGATTATCCGCCCGTGGTTCCCATGGCGCGGGAGTGGTGCAGCAGACAGGCGGGATTCGATCTGACCGATGAACTGGAGAGTGTCGAGAGACACGTTTATGCTCAAACCTATGCCGTTGACCGGTTCGGCTATGACTGTGTATGGGACATGTTCGCCTGCCATTCGGAGTCCGAGGCAATGGGGTCGAAAACTTGAATCACATTTTTTTTTTTTTTTTTTTTGACACTTACTTCGTCGAGTACGTATTGCTGGCACCGTCATGCGTCCCGAGACGTTACCGGCGCTACGCCCAGGAGGCCGAATTCACGCGCGTCGCCATCCTGCCCATCGAGCACGACACGTTCCGCTTCTACCGCCTCGAGCCCTGACCAGGCGCACGCGGCCAGCTCCAGCCCGACTATCGGTGCGTCGAAGCACCGAAGGTGGTGGCGAGCTCCTGCCAGGTACTGGAAACTGGCACGCCATTGCGCTATGACTTCACCCACACCGGAGACGGGTCGTCCGCCCGGTTTCGAGGGAGAGAGGCCGACCGATGACGGAGGCCGGACGCAGGCGGTTCCTACCGCTCACCATCGCGGTCATCGTGCTCGTGGCGGTCGCGGCCCTGGAGAATGGCGCGCCCACTCGCAGCGTAGGGCCGGGACGGGACCTTCGGGCTCGTCAGGGCGCCGTCCACCGCGAACAGCGCCGCTTGACATCAACGGCTCCGCTCGGCCATCCTCGCGCTCGGCGACCGACAGTACGAGCGCGGGTCGCATCACGTTCGAAGCGACGGCGCTGACACGGATCACCACAGCGCCGCCCCGGGGGTGTTTTTAATGAAGCAGAACGAAAACTTCTTAACGAAAATCCTATCGATGTTCCGAGCTACACGCGCATCGTTGATCATATTGATCACATGAAAAAAGTCGCCGGCATCGACATCGTCGGCATCGGTTCGGATTACGACGGCGTCCCGCTGCTTCCAAAAGGAATGGAAGGTATGGAAGACCTCGTTTTGGTCACGTACGAAATGCTCCGACGCGGCTACACGGAAGAAGAAGTAAAAAAAGTCCTCGGCGGAAATTTTATGCGAGCCTTCGAAAAAGCAGAGCAAGTTGCAAAAATAAATTCACGGAAAATCAGCGCGGAAGGCAGCCTCAAGAAAATTAAATAATGCTGAATGGTAAATGTTTAATGATTAATGCAAAGGCGGAAGCCCGCGCGTAAGCAAGGGCGCAATCAACACGATTGGCAGAAGCCCACGCGATAGCAAGGGCGCAAACGACTTATGGCAGAAGCCCGCGCGTGAGCAAGGGCGCGGACCAATCGATACGGAAACGTTCGCCATAAATTATGCAGCGAAAAGCTTTCTGGATCACACGTATCTGTTTGGGATTATTAACCGATATAGCTCTGCCGCTGATCTGGGGAATCATCTGCACGATCCCAATCTTGTTTTTCAGTTTGTGGCTCGCGAATCTAAGCGACCGGTTTGAATAAAACGATTTCCAGAAGCGCGTGGAAAGGCTAATCGGTCATTAGATACGACCTAAACCTTCCAAAAATCAATCCCAAATGTACTGCTCATCAAAATCAATTTCATGTTTTTTCAAAAACTCCCGAAATTCATTTTTGAATGATATTTTTTCGTGGTGCTCTTTTTGGTTTTTGATATAATTTACAACCAATTCAACCTGTGTTTGTCCGATTGAAAAAGCGCCGTAACCTCTTTGCCAATAAAAATTATTAAACTGCGCATCTTATTTTTTAATCCACTCGGAACTAGCTCGCTTTATGTCTCCGATTAATTCGGGAATATCAATTTTCTTCGGCAAAGAAACCAAGAAGTGAATATGATTTGACGTGGCGCCCGCAATTATCAACCTCGCATTGGTGTTTTTGACGATTCCGTGAAGGTATTTATACAGCTCGTTTTCAATTTCGGGCGCGATTAAATAAGCGCGATGTTTTGTCGAAAAAACGATATGAACGAGAAATTTGAATAAAGATTGCGGCATAGCGATTTGAGTTAAATATGCATTATTTGATCGTCTAAAACAATTATAATTTTGGTGTTTGACGTGGTGTTTGTCATCGACAGCGACCCTTTTTACCGTTCAATTGGATTTTGTCATGGACAATGACCGAGTTTACAGTTCAATTGGATTTTGTTATCGATAATGACCGAGTTTACCGTCCAATGGGATTTTGTCATCGAAGATGACTAACAATCTAAACTAGCGAGAATCGCTAGTTTAGATTTGATTGGATTTCCGTCACTGAAGGCGACGAACAATATTTCGTGCGATTTGTTCGTCGCCTTCAGCGACGGGTTCGTTTTTGCGCGTGACCTAGCGATTCTCGCTAGGCTTTATTATTGGTCGCCGTTGGCGACAGGATTAGGCTTTGCCTTCGACGATTTTGATTTCATCAGCGGTTAGGTCGTAGAGTTCGTAAACCAGCGCATCGATCTGCGCTTGGAGCGACGTAGTGAAACGTTTGAACAAAATTTTGACCAGAGTCCGCTTAATTCAATCCCAACGATTCTTTCACATATTTCGGCGCAGGCGAGCCAAATGAAAGCATTTCATCATGCATTTTCATCATATTGATCTTGCCTTTGTGTTTCGCTTCGTAGGCTTTTCTAATCTCGTTTAGCTCAACCGAACCGACGTAATACGTTGAAAGCTGAGTTGATGAAAGCTGAGCGCGGCGCCATTTTCCGGCGGCTTCGCCTTCTTCCTGAAAACCTTCGTTCATCATAAAATCGATCGCTTCCCTTTCGGTCATTCCGGCAGTATGGATTTTTTGGTCAATTATTGCATTGATTATTACGCGGAGTTTCATTTTCAATTGCTGCATTTCGACTTTTGCGCCGCCGTAACCGTTTTCTGCCATCAATTGTTCGGCATAAACCGCCCAGCCTTCCGTAAAAGTGCCGCTGCGAAAAAGCGCTCGAATCATCGTCGGAGCCTTGAATTTATTCGAATGCATGATCTGCAGATAATGCCCGGGCATCGCTTCGTGAACCGTCAGATTCTCGAGCATGTAATCGTTATATTCCTTGTAAAACGATTCTTTACGTTGCGCGGACCAGTCTTTTGGAGTCGGCGAAATAGTAAAAAACGTCTCATTCTTTTTCTCAAACGGACCTGCGGAATCGAAATAAGCTACCGCGGTTCCGCGCGCGAACTCAGGCATTTCGATGACCTTTACGGGTTCGTTAGGAACAGTAACAAGTTTTTTCGTACGGACAAATTCGGTCGACTCCTTTAAATCCTGATTAGCCTGCGAGACAATATTTTCATTATTCGGTCGATCTTTGGCGAGTTCATCAAGAATATATTTAATAATCTTCTTATTACCGTCACCCTCAACGGCGACAATCGGCTTGACGGCTTTCATCTTAGACATGATTTTCATTGCGACATTGAACATTTTGTCCTGGGTCGCTTTCAAATCCGCCAATCCGTGTTCCAAAACCTGCTCTTTCGTCAAATCTGACTGAAGCGCGAATTTCAATTTCTTGCGATATTTTTCATCACCGAGCCGAAAATCCGCAGTGGAACGCGGAAGCAAATCTTTTTCCATCCATGCGCCAAAATCTTCAAGCGCTGCGATAGCCTTTGCCTGTGCGGGCGCCATTTCCTCTTTCATTCCCGCTTCGTCGATGAACATTTGGAGATCGCCTTTTATCAGATTGATGGTTCCCTTATTCTGAGCGATCGCCGTTTCGGTATTAACTTTCGGCGGGTTCTTCAAATTCGCTTTCGCCGCCGCGACAACTGTCGGAACAAGCTCAAGTCTCGCTTTTGCGCTCAGCAAACGGGTCTTGAGCGGCGCAAAATCTCTCGATATCAGAGAGTTCAACGCGCCGCCAACGTTGTAGTTCATTGGATTCCATTCATACTCGCGCAATTCGTCAATGCGAAACAGATTAAATTCCAATCCGTGCTTCATAATCCGGTAGTCAACGTTGTTGACCTTACTCAACTTTTCAAGCGGAATCTTGTTTAAACGGTTAAGATAATTCAAACTGAATTCCCTTTCGCTCTTTATTCCTTCCAAACTGTAATCATCAAGCCTTGAATCATACTTATGTTCGCCAAGCGAAGTAGCCCATTCGGGATTGTTTTTTAACAATTCAGAAATATATTCGTTTGCCAGACTCTCAAATTCTGTGTCTTCGCTTGCAAATCTATTTGCCATAACGTTTTGAATCGAAATGAGAAGTATTAAAAATAGAATAGGTAATCGCATTTGTCTCATAATTTTGTTTTCTCTAATTTTTGGAATTTCGATGCGTATTGTATCAAAGACTTGAATTCATTTCACTCGCATACTGTTCGATGTTGCTCAGTTAATTTTTCATCGAAATTAGTTTAGAATCTTGTAAGAACTCCAAATTAGCTTAGATTTCTGCTCATATTTTGGTTTCCGCGCCTATGCTCAATGGAAAAAAGATAATCGTTGTTATGCCCGCATATAACGCTGCGAAAACCTTAAAACGGACCGTTGCGGAGATTCCCCGCGACGTCGTCGACGAGATTTTGCTGGTTGATGACGCGAGCGGAGATGAAACGGTGCGGATCGCAAATGAACTGGGCTTGACGGTTTTCCAGCACGAAAAGAATTTCGGATACGGCAGAAATCAAAAAACCTGTTACCGAGAAGCGCTGAAACATAGCGCGGATATCGTTGTGATGGTTCACCCGGATTATCAATATTCGCCTAATTTGATCGTTCCGATGGCGGGAATGATCGCGTTCGGTGAATACGATGTCGTCTTAGGCTCAAGAATTTTGGGAAACGGAGCCCTGACCGGCGGTATGCCGCTATACAAATATGTCGCAAATCGCTTTTTGACGCTTGTTCAAAATATCCTGGTCGGCCAGAAACTTTCCGAATACCACACCGGTTTTCGAGCATTTCGCCGTGAAGTTTTGGAAAATTTGCCGCTCGAAGAAAACTCGGACGATTTTGTTTTTGATAATGAAATGATCTCGCAGGCGGTTTTTTTCACTTGGCGAATCGGCGAACTGTCTTGTCCGACGCGCTATTTTGAAGAAGCATCTTCGATAAACTTTTCGCGGAGCGTTAAATACGGACTCGGGGTTTTGGCGACTTCGCTCAGATTTCGATTGCAAAAAATGGGATTTGCAAGGTCAGACATTTTTTCACCTAAAGGGCAAAAACTCGAAACAAATTATTACAAATCGATTGAATCTGAAGCATTTGAAGAACCTTTTTTGAATAGAAAATAGCATTTATTGATGGCGACAAAAAAGTCGAAGTCTAACGCAAAGATCGCAAACACCTTGCGACAACCAGAAATTAACGAGCCACAGGCGAAGTCCGCGAAGTTCAACTTCCGGTCGAACTATTTTGTTTACGCGGTCATTATTGCGCTGTGCCTGTTTATTTACGCACAGGTTATCGGTTTTGATTTCATAAACATCGACGATGATCAGTATGTTTATGAAAACCCTTTCGTTACGACCGGGTTAAATATTCAAAATATTGTCTGGGCGTTTACGGCTTTTCACTCATCGAATTGGCATCCGCTAACCTGGATTTCGCACCAGCTTGATGTATCGTTTTTTGGTCTGAACTCCGGCGCGCATCATTTTGTAAATGTCATTTTTCACATCGCAAATTCGACGTTGCTTTTTGTTTTGCTCAAGCAATTAACTAAATCATTTTGGAAAAGTGCGGTTGTGGCTGTCATTTTTGCGATCCATCCGGCTCACGTCGAATCGGTTGCATGGATCGCGGAGCGAAAAGATGTCCTGAGCACACTTTTTTGGCTTTTAAGTACCGTTTACTATGTCCGTTTTGCGCGAGATATGACTTCAAAAAATGTTTACTGGATTTCGGTTTCGTTTTTCGCACTTGGTTTAATGGCAAAACCGATGCTAATTACTTTGCCTTTTACACTTATTCTAATTGATTATTGGGCTTTAGGCAGGTTTGAAAAATGGAATCTTAACGAGTTGATTCCGCTAATCAAAGAAAAATTTCCCTTTTTCGCGCTTTCTCTTGCTTCTGGCGTTATTACCATCTTCGCCCAGAGTACGAGCGGCGCAATCCAGTCAATAGAAAAGATTTCACTCGCTGATCGCATTTCTAACGCGATCATTTCGTATGGGAAATACGTTGCATTGCTATTTTACCCTGCAAACCTCGGCGTCTGGTATCCGTTTGAAACCGCCCCCGGAAATTTGCAAATTATTGTATCCGCAATTCTGTTAGCGGGTTTGACCGTTATTGCGATTTGGCAAATAGCAAAAAGAAAATATTTGTTTTTCGGCTGGTTTTGGTTCTTGGGAACACTCGTTCCAGTGATAGGAATTTTACAGGTTGGCGGTCAATCCATGGCGGATCGTTACACGTATGTTCCGTTTATCGGATTAACGATCGCCCTTGTGTGGTTTGCGGGTGAAGTTGTAGAGAAACTTAGCATTGGAAAACGAACGATTGCTGCTGTATGCGGAATCTTAGCAGTCGCCTTTTCCGTCCTGTCGTTCCTGCAGGCTGCCAATTGGAAGAATAACGAAACGCTTTTTGTTCATACGCTCTCCGTTACCGAGAAAAACTATTTCGTCGAGCATAATTTCTGCAATTATCTCAAGAAAGAAAATCGTCTGGACCAGGCCTTGGAACTCTGCAAATCAGCGATTGGGCACAATCCGAATCTTGCAGACGCTTACAATACGCTGGGTTCGGTCCAACTAAAACAAAATGATCTTACGGAAGCGGAAAACAATTTTCAAAAATCGATCGAATTAAACCCCGATTATGTAATGGCTTACGCAAATCTTTCGATCGTAAAATCAAAGGAAGGCAAACCGGTAGATGCCGCTGAATTTCTAACTCGTGCGGTAGAAAAAGACAGAATCGGATTTTTCGATAAAAAGAAACAGCTTGATTTGTATTCAAATCTGGCAGTCGAATCTTTTAAACAAAAAAGTTATGATATCGCTGAAGAGTTTTTTAGAAAATCAATCGAAATTACACCTGATAACGTGGATTTTCAAAGAAATCTCGCATTATCGCTTCACCTGCAAGGTAAGTCAGACGACGCTATAAAAATTTTATTGGACATAATTCGCCAGAAACCGAATATTCCGGAAGTTTATAACAGCCTCGGTCTGATATACGCTGAACAAAATAATAAACAAGAAGCCATTGTGAATTTTCGAAAAGCCCTTCAGATAAACCCCGGGTTTGAACCGGCGCGTAATAATCTGCTTAAAATAATGCAATAAGAGGTAAAAATTAATACATGAAGAAGCCAGATAGAAGAGATTTTTTGAAAGTGTCCGCGATAAGCGGCGTTGGAATTATGGGAACAACGATCGTCAGAGCAAACAACAATTCCGAGGTATCTGCCATTCAAGATGCATCTGTTTTTGAAGAAAAGACTATTTCAGAACTTCAGGAAGTAATGAAAACCGGTAAATTGACGGCTCAAGACCTAACTCAAAAATATATTGACCGCATCAAAGAAATAGACGGAAAGCTCAATTCAGTGATCGAGATCAACCTTGAAGCGATGAAGATCGCGGAAGATTTGGACAAGGAGCGCCAAAAGGGCAAGATCCGGGGCGCACTGCACGGAATTCCGATTCTTCTGAAAGACAACATTGACACCGCGGACAAAATGCAGACCACTGCCGGAAGCCTTGCGCTGTTGATGCGCCGACGCCTAAGCAGGACGCTTTCATTGTTGCCCAACTTCGAAAAGCGGGCGCAATAATCTTGGGCAAAACAAATCTTTCCGAATGGGCAAATTTTCGTTCGGAAAGCTCTTCGAGCGGCTGGTCAGGTCGCGGCGGACAAACGCGAAATCCGTATATTTTGGACAGAAGTCCGTGCGGTTCTTCATCCGGTTCGGGTGTTTCAGTTGCCGCAAATTTGACAACGGTAGCGATCGGAACCGAAACAGATGGCTCCGTCGTTTGTCCGGCATCGATCAATGGTATTGTCGGAATTAAACCAACACTCGGTTTGATTTCGCGAAGCGGAATCATTCCGATTGCACAGAGTCAGGACACTGCCGGACCAATGGCGCGAACAGTTACGGACGCGGTTATTCTACTAAGTGCAATGGTCGGCGAAGACAAACGAGACACCATCACATCTCAGGCAAAATCAAAAGGACTGCCTGATTATACAAAATCGCTCGATATCAATGGATTAAAAGGTGCGAAAATTGGTGTCGTTCGTAACTATTTCGGACGAAATTCCAAGGTCGACGCTTTGATGGAAGAACAGATCAGTTTGATCAAAAAAGATGGCGCAACTGTTGTTGATGTTAATCTGCCAACACTTCGGGAATTTGGTGATGCAGAATTTGAAGTGCTTTTATACGAATTCAAAGCCGGATTGAACAAATATCTTGCGGAACGCGGCGGAAAACTCAAAACCTTGCAAGATCTGATTGAATTTAATCAAGCGAACAAAGACAAAGAAATGCAGTATTTTGGGCAGGACATTTTGATTAATGCGCAACAAAAAGGAGATTTGGAGTCACGTGAATATCGCCTGGCATTGCTTCAAAGCAAGGTTTTGACGCAAGATAAGGGAATCGACGCGATTATGGACAAAGAAAAGCTTGACGCGCTGATAGCGCCCTCGAACGCTCCTGCATGGATGATCGACCTGATCAACGGCGACAATCCGACAAATTATGTTTCAAGTTCTTCGATGCCTGCGGTTTCAGGCTATCCGAATATCACTGTTCCGTGCGGTTTCATTAGCGAATTGCCGATCGGAATTTCGTTTTTCGGTAACGCGTTCTCCGAACCGACATTGATAAAACTCGCGTTCGCTTTCGAACAAGCAACAAAAGCCCGTCGAAAACCAAAATTTCTGCCGACTTATTCTTAGATCGTATCGCCGGCATCCTGCCGGCGATACTTTAGAAAACGCCTTCACCGAGAAAATTTCCGCGAAATAGTTGATCGTATCCTGCAATGTTTCCTGTGGATCGCGCGTTGTAAATCCCAGTTCTTGAACGGCCTTATCCGAATCGAAATACCAGAAATACTCTCCCATTTCGACCTCGGACGCTTCAAACGGCGCAGGTTGATTCCAATTTTTATAAAGCGACTCAATCATATTTGAACCGGCAATCGCGACCCTTTTCGGAACGCTGAACATCGGCGCAGAAACGCCGGAAAGTCTTTCGAGCCGTGCAAAAAAATCTTTTACCGTCCAATTTACCGCGCCGAGAAGATATCTCTCCTGATGTCTTCCCTTGTCCAGCGCATTCATAAACGCCGTCGCCGCATCGCGTGCATCGACAAAATTCAATCCGCCGGTCGGCGTAATCGGCAATTTTTTCGCCATAAAATCCAGAACAACTTTTGTCGAACTCAAGCGTTCATCGCCGCTTCCCAAAAGCAATGACGGATTTAAGATCACAAGACGTTCGCCTTCGTCCTTAAAAATTCCAAGAGCAGTTTTTTCCTGATAATATTTCGACGCGTAATAAGCCCATTTCATCAAAATATCGACCGGCTGCGGATAAGTTTCATCAGTAATTTCGCCATCTTTTGTGATCGCGCGCGTGCCGGAAGAAGAAGCCAAAATAAAATTCTTAACGCCATTTTCCTTCGCCGCTTCGCATAAAAGCCGCGTTCCTTCGACGTGAATCTTATTCATCTGCGCCGCGCCGTCGTACGCAAATGAAACCTTTCCCGGCGAGATGATAGATCGCCTCGCAATTTTTCGTCGCTGCTCGCAACATCTTCCTTTTTCGTAACCGAACCCGCAAACGGTTCAACGCCCGCATCCGTCATCCATTCCGGGACACTGACGAAGCCATCACACGGAGATTCTTTTCGCCGTTGTCCAGAAACTTGCGGACAAGATGCGTTCCCAAAAAACCGGTTCCGCCGGTAATTAAAATTTTCTTTTCAGCTTTTTTTGCCATTGATTCAATTTAACGCAAAGGCGCTATGACGCAAAGTCGCAAGAATGGAAGACTTAACAAATACAATTCAAACAATTAAAATTCTTTGCGTCCTTGCGGCTTCGCGGCTTTGCGTAAATTTCTTTTCTATTTATTCAACAACACCGGATCGCCAAACCCGAGTTCCTTCAAACGCGGCAACTGAGTTTTCGCATCGCCGACAAAGAGCCAGATCATTTTATCCGGATTCAAGATATTTACTCGAAAGTTCCTTTATGTGTTCGACGGTCATCGCTTTGACGATCTATTCGCGATCTTTCACATAATCGTATTTCCAGCCGTAACTGCTGATATTGTCGAGCATATTCAGTTTTGCGAATGCAGTTTCAAACGCCCGTGCGTTGCTTTTGATCAGAAAACCTTTGGTCGTTTCCAAATCTTGCTGCGGATAATTTTTACCGTAATTTTCCAAAATTTCTTTGACCAGCTGGGCTGATTCCAGCGTTACATTTGTTCGAACGCCGCTGGCGATCGTGAAAGCGCCGGGCGACTGTTGTTCCTCAAAACCGGAGCCGAATTCCGTATGTGTAACCTTTTCCTTCACGAAGCTGCTGCGTCAATTGCGAAGCAAAACCGCCGCCGCCGAGGATGTAATTCATCATCGTTGCGGGATAAAAATCTTTGTCGGTTTGCGCCAGCGCCGGATAACCAAATCGGATAACCGACTGTTTCGCGTCCGGCACATCGTAAAAATAAATCTTCGATTTTGTCGGAGCGTTTCGGCGTTTCATATTCGGGAATTTCGACCTTTTTCGCTTTCCAATTTTTGTTGAGATCGCATCCAAAGGTTTCGTAATAGCTTCTTTATCCAAAGCACCGACAACATGCATTCGCGCAACTGAGGGTGAAAAATTCTTTTGCATAAAATGCTTTAAGATCATCAATCGAAATTGCATTTACCGATTCAACCGTTCCTAACAATATTTCGCGAACGAATATTGTCTTTTCCGTAGATCAATTCGTTGTAATTATTGTGCGCGATCGCATTCGGATTCGCTTCCTGCTGGCGAATTTGGCTGATCGTGCTTTGTTTGACGAGATCGAATTCCTTTGCATCCCAACGCGGTTCGAGCAAAATTTCTTCGACCAGAGCGAGAGTCGGCTCGATAATTTCTCGCCAAAGTGTTTACAACGATCCGAATGTCTTCGCGTTCCGGCAAAAACATTGATCGACGCGCCAAGCTGCTGAATCGCTTCTTCAAGTTCCTGCGGAGTCTTATTTCGCGTTCCCTGCGTCATCATCCGCGCCATCAGATTTGCAACGCCGACCTTATTTATGTCTTCCAAAAGCAGACCGCCATCGATGACGATCTCAAATTGAACAAGCGGAACTTCCGTGTTTTCAATGCCGTAAACGCGCAAACCGTTTGATAATTTGCTTTCCCAGATCGCCGGAATTTTAACTTCCGGCGCCTTGCCGTAAGGCGGTTCGATCGCACGGTCAAAACTCGAAGGTGTTTTTTCATATTTCGCCTTTTTCGTCGGATCAACTTCTGCTTCCGCGCCCGCAACTATCTTTTCTTCAACAACTTCCGCTTTTTTTGAACCTTTCAAGGCAAGTTCCGGTTTCCCTTTCGGCACAAAACTCGTCGCCACATAATTTTTGCCTTTAATATATTTTTCGTAAACCCGTTTCACGTCCGCAGTCGTAACGGCGAGAATATTTTTAATATCTTTTTCGACGCAGCCCGGATCGCCTGTCAAATAATTGCATTGCGCAAGCTGCGCGCTTTTGCCCAAAACGCTTGAAAGCGAATTGTAAAACTGCGTTTCCTGACCGGCTTTGATCCGAGATAAATCTTTTTCAGAAATGCCTTCTTTTTCAAATTTTGCAAACGCTTCAGTGATCGCTTTCGCGACTTCATCGAGGTCCTTGTCCTGAAAAGCGCGAACGGATAATTCAAATTGTCCGGCAAGTTCCGACGTGTCATTTGAAATTCTAACGTTTGGCGCAAGTTTTTTATCTTCAACCAAAACCTGATAAAACGGTGCTTTTTTGCCCTGCGACAAATAATTTGCCAAAACATCGAGCGCGTAAGAATCCGGATGAAACTGTTCAACCGTCGGCCAGGCCATGGTCAATTCCGGTAAACGCGCAAAATTGTCTTCGTGAGTAAAGCTTGACCGTTTCTTTTACTTCTCCCGCTTGTTTCGGCAAAGCGCCTTTACGTCTTCGCCGCGTTTGATCTCGCTGAAATATTTTTCAACCCATTTTTTCGCCTGAACCGTATCAAAATCGCCCGCGATCGTCAGCGTTACATTATTCGGAACATACCAACGGCGGAAAAATTCCTTTACGTCGGCAAGCGTTGCGCGGTCTAGATCTTCAAGCGAACCGATCACTTGCCAATTGTACGGATGATCTTCCGGATAAAGATTTTTATCGATCACATACGATGTGTGACCGTAAGGATTGTTATCGTAACTCTGCCGTTTTTCGTTTTTTACGACCTGTTTTTCCTTCGCCAAGAACATCATCGGTTACAGTATTGATAAACCAACCGAGTTTGTCCGCTTCCGCCCAGATCATTTTTTCAAGCGCATCTTTCGGCACGGTTTGCAGATAATTTGTCCGATCGCGCGAAGTCGAACCATTCGCCCCCGAACCGCCGATCCGCGCAGTCATTTTATCAAGCCCGCCTTTGCCAAGATTTTCCGATTCAAGAAACAAAAGATGCTCAAAAAGATGTGCAAATCCGGTTCGCCCGGCTTTTTCACGGGCCGAACCGACATGCGCCGTCAAATTGACCGCAACAACCGGATCACTGCGATCAACGTGAAAGATCACATCCAGACCATTCGGCAAAGTAAATTTTTCGAAATCGACCTTGAAAGTCGCTTTCGAAGGAGTTGTTTGTGCGGAAACAGAAACGATTAAAAATGACAGGCAAATAACAAAAAGACCAATGATATTTCTTAATTTCATAATTATTTAGGGATTTTTATCCAAACTTGGATTTTAGGTTAAAGATAGTTAGATGTATTTACGAGAAAACCTGTCTTGCGGGTTTCAAAACGTCAATATTCACTCAGTTTAAGATCAAGCTGCAGCAGGTAACTGCACCCTCAGCCTTTGCGAGTTCGCCGGCGTTAACCAACTTCAAATTTATTCCGCCGTCTTCAAGCTTTTTGCGCGTTTTTGGAAACTCTGTCGGATAAATTACGGTCTCGCCGATCAAAAGCCCGTTCGCCGCAAACGGCTCATCACCATCAACTTCGATAAAATTCAACCCTTCAAAGTTGTCTCCGCCGACCCATTTTGAATTAATTAGTAAAGTATTGGGAGAAACCGCCGTAACCGCCGATTTCAAATGTAAACAGCCTGTAATTTCAACGCCGATCACTGTATATCCGAAAGCTCTCAAGTGTTGCTGCATCTGCTCAATCGCCGCGCGATTCGTTCGGCCGCCCGTTCCGACATAGACCGTTTTTTCTACCACCAGGACATCACCGCCATCAACGGTCGCGGGCGCTTTGATATGAATAAGCTCGCGGAATTCACCAAGTACATTCGCAATCGATTCAATTTCAGGTGTGCGAGAATTAACTCCGGGATTTGTTATGATCGCAACTTCGTCAAAAATCACCGCCGCATCTTCGACAAAAACCGAATCCGGTAAATCCTGCAGTTCCGGCAGCGAGATCACGTCGCACCCGATGGCTTTTAATGCTGATTCGTATTGTCGATGCTGAATCCTGGCGAGTTCTAAATCGATCGGCGTGCGCTCTAAATGTGTGAGTTCGCAATTGGTAATTGAAGAACTTAGGGCTCGTGTGATTGCTGTTGGCATTTTCTAAAGGTTCACAATTGATTTAAGTTCTAATCGGAGTTTCAAATTGAAAACTTCTTCATTTCAATCTTTCCGTTACATGCTCCTTCCGGAACAAGCATTATCGAGATTTCTTTCGTAGCTTTTCCACCCGACGATTTTTGCAATTTCAAACTGGCGTAACTATAGGTGAAATACTTGGCGTTTGCTTTCAACATGTATCAGCCGGGCGCAATGCCTTTGATTTCAAACCTACCGAATTCATCTCCGGCAAGTTCTGCAATAATCTCGGTTTTATCATTCTTGACCCGATAAATTTGAATTGCCGCGTTTGGAATTTCTCGACCGTATTCGTCAACGACTTTTCCCGCTAGCAAATCCGTCTTTATGCTCCAAATCGCAATCGTGCAAGGTGATACCGTTTGAAAGAGAAACACAAGAGAGAAAATCAGCGCAACCACTTTCATAAATTTCACTTGACTCCACTTCAACGCTTATGCCGCCAGCGGCAAAAAACAGGACTCTACAATTTTCTCGAATTTTATTTCGTTCCTTTCTTGCTCGATAAATTAACCTTTATTTAGCAAAAGTTTCTCTCAATTTCGCCAAAACTTCAATCTGAGTTTCCTCTCCAATTTCACCGAGTTTTCTTATCAAGCGAATTTTATCGACCGTTCGAATTTGATCGAGCACAATAAATCCACTTTTCCCATCAAATTCGCAGGCAATTCTTGTTGGGAAATTTCGCGATTTGGTCGTCATTGGAGCAATGATCGCGGTTTTGATGTTTCGATTCATTTCGTCGGGCGAGACTATTAAACAAGGTCTGCGTTTTTGAATTTCAACGCCAACCGTCGGATCAAGATTCACAAGAAAAACATCAAAACGGCCTACCATTCCCATTCTTCCTCATCGAAATCATTTTGCACATTGCCGCCGATTACTTCGTGTTCGCCAGTTTCCGATAATGCGTCCTGAAATTCCCCATCCCAATTTTCGCGTGGTTTTCGAGCCGGAAGTATTACAATCGTGTCGCCTTTAACCTCGAGTTCAACCTCGCCGCTCAATTTACTTTGTTCAAGCAAAATCTTTGGAATTCTGATTCCCTGGGAATTTCCGATTGTAACGATATTCGTTTTCATAATTACAATGTAATTACAGACCGTTTCAAAGTCAACAATAATAGCCAAAATTCGTCCGTCAAACATTCAAACTTCCCGATAAAATATTGGATTCGAATGCATTTGTCGCCAACGGCGACCAACATTAAAGCCCAGCGAGAATCGCTGGGTAAATCAAAATTAGGAATCCGTCGCTGAAGGCGACGAACATTCGGTCAATTTGTTCGTCGCCTTCAGCGACGGATTTCGTAACCAAACGTGTCCCAGCGATTCTCGCTGGGCGGCGAAGCGGGGCTACTTGTCATCTTCGATGACCTTAACTTTTAGATCACATTGTCCAAACCGAATCGTAACTTCTGGGTTCGGTATTTGGTCTCATTCACCAATAATCGGCTCTTTCTTCCTCGATTTTCGCTTTTCTGCTTTCCAAATCTTTCGAATCGCTTTCACATCAAATTTATCACGTTTTCCGTCGCGCAAATTTTCGACCTCGTGCTGAACGCGTGCCGCGACCAGGCGATATGCTTCTGTTCGCGGAACGCCGTCGGTCATCGCGGCTAGTTCGTCGTATTCGAGAAATTTTCCGACCTTTGCACCGATCTTGGCGCCGATGCTCGTCCGCGGCGGAATGGTCATTCCTTTTGGAAACGCTTCGTATGTTCCCCAGAGATAAATCGGCAAGATTCCGATCTTGTCGTTGAGCGCGAGATAGCCGATGATCGGTTTGAATTCCGCGATCTGACCCGATTCCTGACGTCCGCCTTCGGGGAAGATCAGCGCGTTGTAACCTTCGTTCAAAATCTGCGTTACATGGCGCAGAGATTGGCGCAGACTTCCCGTGCGTTCGATCGGAACAAGCGTCGTGAAATTGTTCATATAAGCGCGTTTGTATTTCGTATCAAACCAATAATCCGCCGCCGCGACCGCGACCGTTTGCTCCGCAGCGTCTTTGCCGAGTGCGCGTTTTACCAAACCGGTATCGAGATGCGATGTGTGATTTGGCGCGACGATGAAATTTGTATGAACCGGAACATTTGATTCGCCGTCGATCTTTGTTTCCAGAACATTTTCGTAAAGCTTTTCCTGCGCAAAATCGACGAGCGAATTCCCTACGCGCCGAACGATCGAAGGAATATAAAGTTCGTCATCTTTTTTGTCTTCGGTGCGCGGTTCATCGACGATTTTCTTTGATTTATCAACGCGCTGAACCGCCAGCGATCAAGTTCGCGGACGGTTTCGACTTCGTTCAAAGTGTCAGGCGAAATTACGCGCCCGCCGGCGTCTTCGACCGCGGCTTGCAGTTCGACAAACATCAGCGAATCAAACCCAAGATCAGGAAGCGTCGATTCCAGCGAAACTTCCGAAAGCGGCTGATTTGCAACAGTTGCGACGACTTTTCGAAGCCATAAAACATTGTCATCGCCTTTTGCTTCAGACCGCGACCTTTGTTTTTTTACGCGATTTATCTTCAAGCGCGATGAGCATTTCGACGACTTCAGGGCGTTTTACCTTTCGCGTCGCCGTTCGCGGCAATTCAAACGGCGTCAGATGCAATACTTTTACGCGTTTGAAAAATGACAAACCGGCGGAAACTTCGCGGAAATGTTCTTCCACCTTTTTGTTTGTCTGCGCTCGGCTAAGCGCGATGTCCTTTTCATAATCAGGAACGACAAGCGCCGCGATCTTTTCGCCGCCGTCCTGGTCGGGCAAACCGACGACCGATAATTCCTTAACAAAATCAGACTTTCCGTAAATATCTTCGATCTCATCGGGATAAATATTCTTCCCGTTTGAATCAATAATCACGTCTTTCGAACGTCCGACGATATAAAGATTTCCGTCATCATCAATTCGTCCCAAGATCGCCCGTTTTCAGCCAGCGATCATCCAAAACCGCTTCGGTCGCTTCTTCATTGTTGAAATAGCCGAGCATTACATTTTGTCCGCGTGCAAAAACCTCGCCGACTCCGTTTGCGTCCGGATTATCGATCTTTACCTCAACGCCCGGAAGCGGTTTTCCGACGCTGCCGCGAAGCAATTTGTTTCCCGGACGCGCAACGGTCAGAACCGGCGAAGATTCCGTCAAACCGTAGCCTTCGAGAACCGTAAAACCAAGCCCGTGAAGGTCTTTTTGAACTTTTTCGCTGAGCGCGGAACCGCCGGAGATCAGATAACGCATCTGCCCGCCCATGCCTTCATGGATCGGGAAAAAGATGATCGGACCGAGATTAAACGGCGTATTGTCGCGAATCCAGGCGTTGAACTCGATAACGTTGTCGGCAAGATCGGCAAACCAATCGCCGCGTTCGCGAAGCCGCGTTTTGATTCGTCGGTGCAGCATTTCCCAAAGCGCGGGAACGCCGATCATTCCCGTAACATGATTGTTTTCAATCGCGCGGGCGAGTTCTTCGCTCGAAAGTTCGTCGAAATATGTGATCTGCGTTCCGTTTGCAAACGGCGTCAAAAATCCCGCGGAAAATTCAAACGTGTGATGCATCGGCAAAACGGACAAAATTCCGTCCGTGATGTCCATTTCCAAAACGCTGGAAAGCATCGAGATCATGTTTGTGAAATTTTTGTGCGAAAGCATCACGGCTTTCGGCGTTCCGGTCGTGCCGCTCGTGAAAATCAGCGATGCGACCGAATTTGCGACGACTTTGTCCGGCAGCAAAGCAGCGCGCTGCGCTTCTTCGGATTCAGATTGGAGTTCAAAAACTTCTTCAAACGTCCAAACATGCAAATCAAGCTTTTCGGTCTTTAATCTTTCCGCCAGATCCGGGTTTTCACCCAATAATTTCGGCGATAAAACGATCGCCGAAGCTTCGCCCGCTTTTGCAAAATTGACGATTTCATCAATCGTGCTCGCCGGATCGATCGGAATCGCCGTCGCGCCCGCTTTCAAAATCCCGAAATACGACAATTGGAAGCCCGGCTGAGGGGAGGCAGCTTTACCTTCGTGCCCTGGACAGCTTCGAAGTCGAGCCGATTTCGGGCACTGAGGGTGCCATCTTTCCTTTCTTCTCACCCGACGGCAACTGGGTGGGGTTTCTCACGGATAGCCAGGTGAAAAAGGTGTCTCTGCAAGGCGGTGCCCCGGTAACGCTTTGCGACGCCCGTACACCGGTGCGGGCAGACTGGACACGGACAGACGTGATCTCACTTCACGGAAGACCAGTTGAGCACACTCTCGCAATTGCCCGCAGCCGGTGGCCCGCCGAGACAAATCGCAAGGCGGACCCGAGGAGGATTCCACCAGGTGCTCCCCGACGGTAAATCGGCTCTAGTCGGGACGGGTTTTCAGAGCGGTATCAGTGGTGACTATAAGAATATCCTCTTGTTTTCGCTCGAAACACAGAAAACGAAGACGCTTATCAGTTCCGGCTACGCGCCTCGCTACGTCCCCTCCGGGCACCTGTTGTTTGCTCGTTCGGGCAATCTATTGGCGGTACCGTTCATCTAGAGCGACTCGAGGTTCAAGGCGACCCGGTAACGGTGGTCGCCGGGGTCGGCATGGACTCCTTTTTCAGTCAAGTGCAGGTCACGCTGTCAGAGAATGGTCTGCTGGCCTATGTGCCCGGTGGTGACGGTGCCATGGGCAAATTGGCCTGGGTTGACCGCCGAGGGAGAACCGAGTTCTTCCCGGTGCCCGAGCGTCTCTACGGCGTTATCGACCTTGCCCCAGGTGGGACGAGCCTTGCAGCCCACGTTTCCGACGTCAACGACAGCATCTGGATGCTCCGACATCCCTCGTCAGGAAGGACGGAAGCTGGCGACGACCGGGAAGGCTGGCTGGCCCGTCTGGATGCCCGACGCCAAGACGATCTCCTATGTCTCATGGCGGCAGGACGAGGAGAGGAGCATTCATAAGCAGAGAGTCGACGCACCGGGGTCGGAAGAGGAGTTGTTTTCCAGCCCGTGGCTTGCGTTTGTTTTGTCGTGGTCACTCGATGGTCGCACGGTGGTATTCTCGGAATTTGAAGAATTGTTCCAGATCAAATTTCTTACCCGTCGGAGCGGGTCAGAATAGGGAGTGGCGGGGTGAGTTGGGTTCGAACGTCTGGAGTGTTGACTTTTCCCCCGACGGTCATTGGGTTGCCTACGCTTCAGATGAGACCGGTCGGTATGAAGTCTTCTTGCGGTCTTTTCCTGCCGGAGAGATGGTGCGACAGGTTTCTGTTGACGGAGGTATCGAGCCTGTCTGGTGCTGGGAGTGCGGCGAGCTCTTCTATCGTCGAGGCAGTCAATGGTTCTCAACCCGCGTCTCCCTGCAACCCGAGCTTTCATGGGAGCCCCCGTGTCTCGCGTTCGAGACCGACTTTATTGACACGGTAGGGCGCTCCTACGACGTATCACCGGATGGTCAGCGTCTTCTCGTCGTGAAAAGAACACACGAGCCCACCCGGACGAAGATATATCTCGTTCACAATTGGTTCGAGGAGTTGAAGCGCCTCGTTCCAACAAACTGACATGACACTCCAACCCGGTACCCGACTCGGCCACTACGAGATCACTTCTCTGCTCGGCTCGGGTGGGATGGGAGAGGTCTACCGGGCGAAGGACCACAAGCTGGGACGGGACGTGGCGATCAAGGTGCTACGGGAGGAGCTTGCCTCAGATCCCGAACGATTGCGACGCTTCGAGCAAGAGGCCCGTTCTGCATCTGCCCTCAACCATCCCAACATTATTACTATCCACGACATCCGCCTTCGCCATCTGTCCGCCGAAGGCTACGGCGGACAAGTCGGCAAGACTGAGGACGTCGACTTCATTGTAATGGAGTTCGTGGAGGGCAAGACGCTGAGGGAGATGCTTGCTGATGGACCGCTACCGACAAAGAAGCTGCTCCAACTCGCCACGCAGATCGCCGAAGGATTGGCGAAAGCTCACTCCGCCGGGATCATCCATCGCGATCTGAAGCCCGAGAACCTGATGGTAACGAGCGACGGGTATGTGAAGATTCTGGACTTTGGCTTGGCGAAGTTGTTACCCGAAGCCGTCGATTTCGGTTCCGAGGAAATCACGATCTCGAAGGAGCTCACCCGTGCAGGTGTCATTTTGGGGACGGTCGGATATATGTCTCCGGAGCAAGCGAGTGGGCAGCCGCTCGACCATAGGTCCGATCAGTTCTCCTTCGGGTCGATTCTCTATGAGATGGCGACGGGGAAGATTGCCTTCAAGCGCGAGACCGCGGCCCAAATGCTGGCTGCAATCATCGAAGGAGAGCCCGAGCCCGTCGCAAAAGTCAATCCGAATGTGCCCCCTCATCTGCGAGTGATTGTGGAGCGTTGCTTGGAGAAGCACCCGGAGGAACGATACGAATCCACACGAGACCTAGCCAGAGAATTGGAGGGCTTGAGAGAGATTCCCTTCGGTCTTCCCGCCATACTGACGCGACGGACTGTCCTCGCTGGCGTCTCAGCTCTAGTGGTGTTGGGCATCGCACTGCTAGTGGGATTGAATGGTGGCGGGCTGCGGGATCGCCTCCTAGGAGGAACGACACCCATTGATTCGCTCGCCGTACTGCCTCTAGCAAACCAATCCGGGGACCCGGAGCAGGAGTATTTTGTCGACGGTATTACCGAGGCGATCATCACGGACCTGGCCAAGATCAGCGCCTTGAAGGTGATCTCCCGCAACTCGGCCATGCGCTACAAAGACACCGACAAATCGATCCCGGAAATCGCCGAGGAACTGGGTGTGGACGCGGTGATCGAGGGCTCGGTGCTGCGATAAGGCGATAGAGTACGAGTAACGGCTCAATTGATCGAAGCGCAAGAACAGATCAATACCTCTGGGCCGACAACTTCGACCGAGAGCTGCGCGACGTCATGACTCTATACAGCGACGTGGCCCGCACCATAGCTCGTGAAATCGAGATTAATGTGGCGCCGGAGGAAGAAAGGCGATTGGCCAGCGTCCGGCCCGTTGATCCCGAAGCGTACGAGGCCTACCTCAAGGGCCAGTTTCACTGGGCGCAAGATGGGTCCAGGCGACCTCGAGACGGCGCTACAGTACTTTCGAGTCAGCCCTGGAGAAAGACCCGACTACGCCCCGGCCTACGCCGGTACCGCCTGGTCTGGGCCACGCTCTCGCAGTTTGGGCTCGTGCCACGCTCGGAGGCGCATCCGAAGGCGAAGGCGGCCGCGCTCAGAGCCGTGGAGTTGGATAGCAACCTGGCGATGGCTCACTACGCGCTTGGCGTCCGTCAGAGCCTGGGGCGAGTGGGACTGGGAGGGTGCGGATGAGAGCGTTCCAGCGGCCATCGAGCTCAATCCCAACGACCGGATCTGCGCACGGTTCTACTCGCACTTCCTGAACATTATGAAACGTCCGGACGAGGCCAGGCACAAATGGAACGCGCCGTGGAGCTGGATCCCTTGAATCCTCTCATCCAGGCTTTTTATAGCATCGAGCTTGATTTTCGCACGCCGGTATGACGACGCCATCGCGCAAGCGCAAAACGCCTCCGAACGGCACCGAACCAACTTTGGCGATCAACTGCGCTCTGTTACGGGTACCACGCAAAAGGAATGTATGAGGAGGCATCTGGCAGCAAAGAAAGCATTCTATGCTGCAGCGTTCGGCTATAGCGAAGTCGAAGACGCCCTGGCGCGAGGCTACGCGGAAGCGGGTTACCCGGGGGCGATGAGACCGTGCGGCGGACGACGCTGGCAGCGAGATGCTGAGCAAGGCCTTGTCCCAGCCGGCGACAGTGCGTATCTGTATGTCCGCCGGGAACAAGAACGAGCCCTCGAATGGCTGGAGAGAGCCTTCGAGGAGCATGACCTCGACCTGCCGTACTTATAGGTGTACATCCGCTTTTCGACAGCCTGCGCGACGACCCGCGCTTCAAAGACATCCTGCGCCGCATGAACCTTCCGGAGTGACCAGTGATCGGCAAGACCCTCACCCACTACACGTATTCTCGAGAAATTGGCAGCGGCGGTATGGGTGAGGTCTACATCGCTGAGGACACGACGCTCAGCCGCAAGGTGGCGCTCAAGGTCCTACCGCCCGAGATGGCCGAGAATGCTGAGCGTCGGGCCCGATTTGAGCGTGAGGCAAAAGCTGTCGCCGCTCTAGACCACCCCAATATCGTCACCATCCATTCAGTCGAAGAAGCAGAGGGCGTCCACTTCATCACGATGCAATTGGTGAAGGGGAAGACGCTCAAAATGTGGAAACGGGAGTAGCACCATGGAGATCGACAGAAGAACCGAGGGTGACGTCACCACCTTGTACCTCAAAGGCACGATGGTGATTGGCCAGGATGACGAACTGCTCCGGGAAGAGGTTGAAAGCCTTGTCGAGGAGGGGAGACTCGACATCGTTTTAGATATGGCCAGTGTAGTTGCCATAGACTCCGCTTGCCTGGGCGAGATTCTCCATTGCCACATAACGGTGACCCAAAAGGGCGGCAAGCTGAGGCTTGTGAATCCGAGCAAGAAGCTTCAAGGCTTGCTGACAAGAACCAAGATTGCGTGGGTTCACGAGGACCTGCTGTCAGATCCTTCGCCTTAAATCAGACGATTTCAGAATGACAATCGCCGCGAAAGGAGTCAGACCATGACATCGATTACAGAGACAGCCATGAAGTTCTTCAAGGCCTGCGAAGAAGGGAAAGGATGGGACGAGTGCAAAAACTACTGCACGGCCGATGCGACTTTTTCTGCGCAAGCCGAGCCGCTCGCTGACATACAGACCTTGGAGCAATACGCGGAATGGATGAAGGGATTTCTGACGTTCATGTCCGACGCGGGATATGAGCTCAAGTCGTTTGCCACCGACGATGAGCGGAAGAACGTCTCCGCCTATGCCGTGTTCTCTGGCACGCATACCGGCGAGGGTGGCCCCTGTCCGCCCACCGGCAAGAGTACGAAGAGCGACTACGTCTACGTCATGGAGTTCGACGGTGACAAGATCCGGCATATGACCAAGATTTGGAATGCAGGATTTGCGATGCGGGCTCTCGGCTGGGCTTAGTCCTCGACTTCGGTTGAACTTGGCGTTTCCGTGGGATTTGTCCATGGTGCTCCACACACCATCGCATGGCTCGCAGAGGGTGGTGCAGGCAATGCCGATGGGACGTCGATATATGTTAACGAGGATAGTCGATGGCTCATAGCCTTTGGTCAAGAGACTGTGGTCCCAGAGTAGGCAAAAAGCAGACGGAGCAAGCGCGGGTATAGACCTTTGTGGCATCAACTCCCGTGAGTTCACGATTTCACAGTACTCAAATTTCACAGAGGACTGGTTTTCTCCGGAGGTAGTTGAAGACTGCGCACAATGCCGAGGAGATGCGGGAGTTCTTGGGTTGGGTCACGCGTTGATTGAGCTCGGTCCGGCCCGAGTAGCTCGTCGGCTCGTTTGCCAACGGTGTAAATGGCCGTGGGCTCGGAGACTCGGCCTGCAGAACGGGGATACCGCTCTATCAACTCCTTACCGTAGTCGCGCTCGGCGAGATGGGGTGGGGAGTACGACTATAGCTTTTCGGAGAACTCCATTGGCTTGACGATGGTGTACTGATCCCGCAGCGCCAGCAAGTCGGCGTCGCCGGTCACCAAGTAGTCTGCCTTTGCAGAGATCATACTTGCTAGGATCGGAGCATCGTGAGGATCTCTCGGTGTGGCACTGAGCTTCTCGTTCGGTTCAACTATCTCGGCACGTAGATAAAGTTGTTTGATGAACCCTTCGATGGTCTCGTCATCCCAATGCAATACTTTACGTATCTTGGGATAAGCTAGAACTCGTGCAATCTCCATTAGCTGTTCAAGGGAAATGACGAGCTCAAAGCGTGCTTCACGCCAGGCCGTAACGATGCTGCCAGGGACACTATGAGGGTACATGAGGCCCGAGATGAGGACATTGGTGTCCAGGACGACTTTCAATCTCCCCTCAGCCTTTGGTACGAGCCGCTTTCACGGCTTCGTCTACAAGTGCCATTCCTTTCTCAGGGGCAACCGCTTCAAAGGCCTCTGAAAGTTCTGTCGTCAACTTGCTAAATGCTTCGTCCAGCTTTCGGATTCTCTCGAACAGGGCGACGTCGACGATGGCCGCCACGGGCTTCCCAGCTTTCGTGATCAGAATCTTGCCGTTGCGGTACTGTACCTCATTCAAGAGCTCGCCGAGGTTCTGGCGCACCTTCATGGCTGTCGCTTCGTGGATCATATTAATTGCCTCAATTAATATAATTATACTAATTATGGTGACGGCAAGCAACTACTAGAATCACGACACCTTCGAGCTTCTGGACTTCAAACGGTGCGTTCTCTGGATTGTCGCGGCTGAGCTCGCTGTCCTTGGCCCGATAGACTTCATGCCAACGCTGCCGAGCTCTTCGAGAATGTTGCAGTGGCTGAGAGTTCTGCGGGAGAGAGCAGATCGTAGTCTCGGTGGCCGATGGCGTAAACGGCTGTAGGCTCGGAGACTCGACCTGCAGATGAAGACCGTCGATACCGCTCTATCACTTCCTTACCGTAGTCGCGCTCGGCGAGGTATCCATTGTGGCATCTGCAGAGCTAGGGAAATATTGTCGACGCTATGGTCGCCACCACGGCCGTAGGGTTTGTGGTGGTGGAACTCGAGCCCTTCTCGTTCGCTACATCGCCGACCGTCTTCTGCCACAAAAGTGCACTGATATTGATCGCGTATCGTAGACGGCTCGTCTGACCGCGGCCGGGATGTAGCGTGACGACGGTGAAGTATCCGTCTCTTCGACGCTCTTTCTGGGAGCCTTCGTCTTGGCAAAGCGCTTTGCTTCGAGCCTCTCGAGCTTCTCGGTCACGGCTTCCTCGATGATCGTTGCTAGATCCCCATCTGGAACAGACGAGCGCATGAGGGCGCGAAGTCGATCGAGCTTGTCGCGGAGCTCTGTGCTCGCGGTGAACTGGACTTTCCATCGAGTGGGAGCAATGGGTTTGACCATCGCTGGTGTGGCTCGAGCAGGGACGGGTAGAGACGCTGCTGTTGTTTCCCGTTCTGGGCTTACTTGTTTGGTTTCCGAAGTCGACGCTACTAGGTCCGGACCTAGTTGGATCTCCATCGGTGGTGCGTCCTTTCGTCGTTCGGGTAGCTTGCGCATCGTCGCGGGAACATCCGGCTTAGGAGAAAGCTCGGCGACCAGCTCTTCGATTTTCCGTTTCGATTGATGAGCCGCGCGGGCCAGAAGTGTTTCGCAGTTGGTCTCGGTGAGGAGAGGAACCAGCTTCGCAATGCCGCTTAGATGAAGACTTCCATCGGCGAGCATCTCGAGGAGTATCGGGTGCTTTCGAGCCGCACGGGCGACCTTGATGCGCAAATAGGCTTCGTGCTCGGAGAGGTTCAAAACCTCGGTCGAATAGACGAACATGGACGAAGCCTTGCTGGCATAGAGCCGCCTCGCCTCCACCTCACCGATGTGCGCGACCAGCTCGGCTTCGACGCGCCGGGACTTTGTCAGAAGCTCAGTGAGTCGGCGGAGCAACTCATCATCTGAGATTTTCGAGAACGATTGTGATTGGTGTTTGTATTTCATAACTCCAATATAAGCGCAGCTTTTTTTGTTTCCATAAACGACGTCTGTTGAACGTTCAACACCTCGGATAGCTTTGAAGTCTTCCTGGCCGAAAAAGAAACGTACGCGCCGACTAGAGGACGAACACGCCCATTCTCGATCACGTCATTTGCTTCATTGCACAATGCAGTCGAAAGTTGTCAAGGGAAATCGAAAAAAAAGTGATCTTTTTTTCGAGCCCGAGTGTATCCAACCTGTCCTTTGGGAGCTCGTTCCTGAACGTGGAAATTCAGTAGCGGCATTTATGGCTATCGTGTTCTGGAGGTCATAATTGACGTCCCAGGCAACAATGTTCATGACATCCCCTGTTGATCCGCCCTAGAAAGCCACCTTCTCTTTGACTTTTCACACGGCAAAATACTATCCTCATCCCTGGCCAGCGAACGTGAGGCTCCCAATGATCGGGCGCACTCTCTCGCACTACAAAATCCTCTCTGAAATCAGTCGAGGAGGCATGGGGATCGTCTACCGTGCCCTCGACCTGAATCTCGACCGCGAGGTGGCCCTCAAAGTTCTCCCTCATGAGCTCGTCACCGATCCCGAGCGCAAACGTCGATTCGTCCAGGAAGCCAAGGCAGCGGCAAAGCTCGAACATCCTCACATCGGTGTGGTTTATGAGATAGACGAGACCGACGGCGTCACCTTCATTGCGATGGAGCTGATCCGGGGAGAGCAACTCCGGGACACGATGGCCAGGGGTCCCGTGCCTCTTCGTCGTGCCCTCGACATCGCCACTGAGGTGGCTGAAGGTCTCTCGAAGGCCCATGATGAAGGCATCGTCCACCGGGATCTGAAACCGGCCAACATCATGGTGACCGAGGACGGCCACACCAAGATCATCGACTTTGGACTGGCCAAGCTGGTGGAACCTCTGGCTGGGGAGGGGAGCGACATCGAGACCCTCACCCGTGGAGGAGACCGATCCCGGCAAAGTCATGGGGACGGTCTCCTATATGTCTCCCGAACAGGCGCGGGGAGAGAAGGTCGATCACCGGAGTGACATCTTCAGCTTCGGGATTGTGCTTCACGAGATGCTGACCGGGGAGCTTCCATTTCGTGGTCCGAGCGCACCGGAAACGTTGAGCGCCATCATCAACTCGCCGACACCGAAGCTCGAACTGCCCGCCAACAAGGAGATGGCTCCTGAGCTTCAGCGCGTGATGGACAAGTGCCTGGCCAAGGAGCCCGGGGAGAGATACCAGACCGTCAAGGACCTTGCAGTAGACATAAGGGCTGCCAGGCGGCAATTGGAATCTGGGTCGTCGAGGCCGGCGCCCGAGAAGCAAGCAAAGCGTCCTTGGGTGTGGATTGTCGCCGGAGCCGCGCTTGCTGCGGTGGTCGTTATCGCCTTATCGGTTCGAAGGCCACCGGCTCCACCCGAAGAAATTGCGTCTTCGGATTCGAAACCCTCCATCGCCGTGCTCTACTTTGACAACGCATCTGGTGACTCTGAGCTTGATTGGCTGCGCACCGGCTTGACCGACATGCTGGTCACGGACCTGTCACAATCGCCGAACTTGAGAGTGCTCAGCACGGACCGGCTCTACCAAATCTTGAGTGACATGAACAAGCTGGAAGAGCGCATCACGTCGCTCGACGTCGTTCAGGAGGTCGCCGGAGCAGGCTGATGCGGAAACGGTTATACTCGGTAGCTTCATGACAGCAGGAGACAACATCCGGATCAACATTCGCGTTCAAGATGCGCGGAGCGGTGAGATTCTGAGCACTGAGAAAGTCGAGGGAGTCGGGGACGTCGAGCAGTTTTCTCGATGGTCGACGACCTAACTCAACGCATCAAGACGAATTTCGAGCTTCCCGGGGCGGCCGAAGCCTTGGACAGATATGTCAGGATGTGACGACGTCTTCTCTCGAGGCCTACCGCTATATTCGCAAAGGGATAGGAGATTGTCAGGAGGCGGGCTGGCGCCGGAAGCCATTCCTCTTCTCGAAAAAGCCCTCGAGCTCGACCCCGACTTTGCTCAGCCTACATGGCACTCTCTACAGCCTATGGCAACATGGGTCAGCTACAAGAAGCAGGAAGAATATCGCCACCGGGCTGTGGATGATGCGAATCGGCTTGCCCTTGCGTACGAACGTTACTTAATCGAGGGTAGCTACTACGCTTTAAAGGAAGAAACGTATCACGAAGGCTTTCGAGACTCTCGAGAAACTGTTGGAGACTCTACCCAGACAACGGCGACGCGACGAAACAACTTGGCTTTGCGCTATACGTTATTCGAGCGTTTCGACGAAGGCATCTAGCACTATGAGGAAGCATTACGGCGAGGCCGGTATGTCCTTCGTTCGGCGCTACGACAACCTTTCGAGGTGCCTACTCCAATCAGGGAACAATTCGAAGAGGGATATCGAGGTCCTCCAAGATTACTTAGCAAGACATCCCAAATACCCGGTCGGCTATGTGGTGCTAGGGTTCAGCATTACATCCGTTGGGGAAAACTGGATTAGGCGCTCGAGGCCTTTCGAAATAGCCGAGTCGATTTCGCCTTCTCCCTGTGATCCAGCGACGCCGTTGGGAGGTGTACGTTCTGCGCGAGGAATGGGACCCAAGCTGAAGCGGCGGCAAAACAGCTAGCCGATTCGGACGATCGCAGGCTTCAAGATCGTTGGGATCGTTGTTGCCTGGCACAAACTCCACCTCTATCATGGCCAGGTCCAGGGAGGCACTCAATCATCATCGAGCGGGCGGTCACGTGCTTTTGAGGAACCGCAGCTCACCACTGCCGAGGCCAAGATTACGGCGCGGAGACTCTTTCTCGAGCGAGGACGACGCTAGCCGCGCGCTTGGAGCAGGCGCTACAAGCACAACGCGACGGAGCAAGGTAATTACCCCGAGTGGGAGGGTCTTTTTCTCGCTGCTCTCGCCTACTCGAAGCTAGCTCAGCGGGGTGAGGCGGATAGGACGGCCGAAGACGCTTCGGCAACAGGACGCATCGTTTCCGACGAACAAGGAGAAAAGGCGCTATCACCATCTACTGGGGGAGCTGGCTCTTGCTCGAGGTGACACCGCGACAGCCATTGACGAGCTCGAAAAGGCTGCAATCGATGCTGCCGCCACGGGGATTCAACGATTGGATGGCTCTTCATGTGCCTCAACACGTGCCTATCTGGTTCTCACTGGCTCGCGCATACATGGCGACCGGTGATAGAGAAAAGGCCGCTGCATTGGTTCCAGCGAATCACCGAAAGCACGCACTGAGCACGTCCAGTGGCCCATCCCCTACGTCCGCAGCTTCTACTTCCTCGGCAAGATCCACGAGAACCGCGGCGACATGGAAAAAGCCCGCGAGTACTACCGCCGCTTCTACGAGTACTGGAAGGACGGCGACATGGACCGCGAGCGGGTGGAGGAAGCAAGAAAGAAGCTAGAGTCATGATTGGCCGGACGCTCTCCCACTACAAGGTCCTCGAGAAGCTCGGTGCGGGGGGGATGGGAGAGGTTTATCTTGCCGAGGATACAAAGCTCCACAGAAACGTTGCTCTCAAAATACTCCCGGCTGAGTTGGCCTCTGATGAACGTCGACAGCGGTTCGAACGCGAAGCTCAGGCGGTAGCGGCTCTCAATCATCCCAACATCGTCACAGTCTTTTCCGTCGAAGAGGCGGAAGACGTCCACTTCATCACGATGGAGTTGGTCAAGGGCAAGACTCTTTCAGAGTTGATATCGAAGAATCCGCCTTCGCCACTCGTCCGCCGAAGCCTCGGAGGAGGCGGAAGGCTACGGCGGACAGGGGGCATGCCGCTCAACAAATTCTTCGAGATTGCCATTCCTTTGGCCGACGCGGTGAGTGCCGCTCATGAGCAAGGGATCATTCATCGAGACTTGAAGCCCGACAATCTCATGGTTGGGGATGATGGGCGACTCAAGATCCTCGACTTCGGTCTGGCGAAGTTGAAGCCTGGGCATGCAGAGTCTGGGATCAGTGAGCTTCCCACCCAATCGGCCACAGCTGAGGGACGAATCTTGGGCACGGTGGCTTACATGTCCCCGGAGCAGGCGGAAGGGAAGACAATCGATCATCGGTCGGACATCTTCTCGATGGGGATCATCCTCTATGAGATGGCCACGGGAGAGCGTCCGTTCAAGGGTGACACAGCCGCTTCACTTCTCTCTTCGATTTTGAAGGACACGCCCGCCTCAGCGACCAAAGTGAATCCTTATCTCCCTCGGGAGTTGGCGAGAATCCTAAGGCACTGTTTGGTCAAAGATCCCGATCACAGATATCAGACTGCTAAGGATGTCCGGAATGAGATTGAGGAACTGAAACAGGAGGTGGAATCGGGTGACGTCCTAGAAGAAGTTCCGGCATTGACAGGCAAGCCAAAAAGTAGATGGCTCCTCCACATCTCATTGGTAGCTGCAGTCGTGACGGCAGGACTCATTGGATATCAGTTACGCTCCGGTGAAGTGACGGACGAAACGACAGCACCGCCTGTACAAGGTACGTTCACTCGGCTCACGGTGCTGCCCGATGAAGAACTCTTCCCAAGCCTCTCGCCGGACGGAGATACCATCGTGTATGCCAGCGCGGCTTCGGGGAATTGGGACATCTATCGTCAGAGGGTCGGCGGAGAGGTTGCTTTCAACTTGACCGAGGACTCGCCGGCGGACGATACGCAACCCGCGTTCTCGCCAGACGGAGAGTCGATCGCATTCCGCTCGGAGCGAGATGGCGGAGGCATATTCCTGATGGGGGCAACAGGCGAATCCGTGACGACGCCTGACAGACTTCGGCTATCACCCTGCCTGGTCGCCCGACGGAGAAGAAGTCGTTTATGGAACCTATGCCATAAATTATCCCACGGTGATAAACAGCAAGGGCGAGCTTTGGATCGTGAATGCCAAGAGCGGAGACACGCGGCGTATCACAGAAGGGGATGCCTTTCAGCCGAGCTGGTCTCCCAATGGTCCCCGGATCGCATTCTTCTCGGGTTTCGGGAGCGGACAACGAGACATCTGGACCGTACCAATGAGCGGCGGCGAGCCGGTACCGGTCACCAAGGA
The DNA here is from genome assembly GCA_963697355.1 of uncultured Acidobacteriota bacterium. Taxonomy (GTDB): domain Bacteria; phylum Acidobacteriota; class Vicinamibacteria; order Marinacidobacterales; family DATDRI01; genus CAVONV01. Next base: position 165,892 of record CAVONV010000003.1, on the reverse strand, counting down.
TGCCTTCTTAGATTGGAATCCCGTCTGGTCTCCTGATGGCCAACATCTCTATTTTTCGAGCGACCGGGGCGGCAGCATGAACATCTGGCGAGTACCCATCAATGAAGACACTGGAATTCCGCAAGGTGAACCCGAGGCGGTGACCACGGGAGCTTCTAATTCCCGCCAGCACGCTGCCTTCTCGAAAGACGGGACGAGGCTCACTTTTGTCGAAAGCGTGCTCTCGAGAAATATCTGGAAGGTGGCCTTTGACCCTTCCGCGGGTGCTGCAGTTGGTGATCCCGTGCCTATAACACAAGGGTCTAGGATGGCCACGAATCCTGATCCGTCGCCTGATGGCAAGTGGCTGGCTCATGATTCGTTTGGTGATTTGGAGGATATCTTCGTCATTCGAAGCGACGGTACGGGCCGTCGCCGCCTCACGAATGATCTTCACAGAGACCGTTTTCCTCGCTGGTCTCCTGACGGCAGCAAGATCGCCTTTTATTCCAACCGGAGTGGCTGGTACGAAATATGGAGCATCAATCCCGACGGGAGCGGGTTGGAGCAGCTCACCGATACACCGGGACAGAGCGTCAATTTCGCGGTCTGGTCGCCCGATGGCAAACGCATGGCTTACTACAATCGAACCGAGGGCCTTTCCTACATCTTTGAACCCGGAAAACCGTGGAAAGAGCAGACTCCCCAGCCGCTACCACCGATGAAGAACGAAGAAGAGTTTTTGGTCATGGAATGGTCGCCCGACCAAAGCATGCTTGCCGGATTGGTGGAAGTCGAAGGAATCACAGCTGGGATCGCCGTTTACTCCCTTGAAACCAAGCAGTACCTGAAGCACGTTGTTTCGGGCTGGCGGCCACTTTGGCTCAGCGACAGCCGAAGGCTATTGTTCGTCGACTATCCGAGCAGGGAAACAATGTCTTTGATGGATATGGCATCCGGTGGCGTCCACAAGGCCTTCTCGGTGTCTCCGGACACACTTACGTACAGACCCTCCTTATCGAGTGACGATCGCACGCTCTATTTCACACGGGCAATAACCGGGGCCGACATCTGGATGCTCACCCTCAACCAGGAGCAGTAAGCCGCGACGACGTTCCCAGTGTCTCTCCGAGAGTGCGCGGCCGCACGTCTTCCTTGGAGATTGCCAAATCCACGTTGCTAGAAAGGCTCCGTCCAGATTTCACAGCGTGTCAATCTCACAAAGGACAAAGGACCGGTTTTCTCGGGAGCTTGTTGAAGACTGTGCACAACGCCGAGGAGCAGCCGGAGTCCTTCGGTTGGGGTCACGCGTTGATTGAGCTTCGGGCCGGACCGAGTAGGTTCCTCATTGGTGCTGTTTTCTCTCGTCGTTCGGTTAGTTTTGAAGTCTTCCTAGCCGAAGAAGAAACTTACGCGCCGACTAGAGGACGAAAAGGCCCATTGTCGATCCCGTCATTTGCTTGAATTCAGAACGCAGTCGAGAGTTGTCAAAAATAACTATTTTTGAATCCGGAGCGTTAATTGTTGGGGGCTCGGTCCGAGCCAAGTTGATGCGCGTTACGTTTCAACCGACACGATCGGCCGGTTAGGAGAGACAACAATAGAAGGCGATAGCCTGTCTATTGGGATCCGACGAACACGAGCACAATCGGACATCATGGAAGGGCGCCGCCGGCGAGGGCGGTGCTTCAATCACCGGTCGTCAATCGGAGTTTGCAGCTTGTTCCCTAAACCGACACGTCATGGCCCCAGAACAGCACGTTGTTCCTTAAAACAGCATCTCATGCGGAGAGCTACTTCTGCAGCTCTTTCTCGTTCTCCAACATGGCGCGGTACTCGTCAGCCTTTTCGGAATTGCCTTGGGCGTCGTAGAGCTTGACCAGGTTCTCGACCACAATGTTTGTCCAGTCGTGTTCCTGGCCGAATACGGTCTTCATTATGTTGTAAGAATCCAGCAGGTGTTCCTCTGCTTCGCCATAACGTTTCATTAGGGTCAAACATACACCGTAGCCGCTCAAGGTGGCGCCGAGAAGAGGGTGTTGCTCGTCGAATATTTTGCGTTGCAGGGCCACGGCCTCGAGAAGCTTCTTGACCTGTTCCCAACGTGGAGACGCGATGAGACACCTCCGACGGCGGGCTTGATGGAGTGCCTATAGATGTGGGACTAGGAACTCGCCTAGAAGGAATAATAGTAGAGTCTGAGCGTGAGGGGCAAACCGCCTTAAGACCTGGTTTTCTTTACCTGCTAGCTACACCCCTCGAGGCGCCGGTATTCCACGCTCTGTCGACCTATTGACAGCCATTGGTAACAACAGCCACTTCGAGGGAGGCGTTGGACTCGACGGTGAATCCGTTTTCGAAGACCACCGAGGTTCCCGACTGCAGTAGTACGTCGGCGCCGCTCTTCACGGTGACACTCGGGCCCAAGGTGATCGTGCCCTGCGCCTTGCGCTCGTCTTCTCCGGTCAAATCCTCGTTGCTGATGAGCACGCTGGTGGAAGGGCAGATGGTGGTTGCACCTATGCAAACCTCACCAAAAGCGGTTCCCCAGCGCCCATCCTCTCCACCGCTCGGAGAGCCGCCGGCGATGGCGTGCTCGTTGTAAACCCAGAAGCAATCCGTAGAAGGATCGACGACCATACCGCTGTAGTCGCCCCAACGGTTCCGAGGTCCACCGAACGTGCGGACATAGGAGTCCAACCCGGCACGAAGGGTCGCGGACCCACTGTTTGTCCCTGGCGTGTCCCACGGAGTCCGGGTGGTGTAGTAAGAACCAGCAAAGATCGTGGCTGCGGAGGCGGAGAAGCCGATGGCCACACCATTCGAATCGTTGACTGCGATGGAGGGGAAGAAGGTCGTCGTGTCGGTGGCGATGTCCTCTCCTCCGATAGCACCCTGATCGGCCACGGCAGTCGAGCCTAGGGTGCTCGTGTCGAGCTCCCACCAGTAGGCGGTTGTCTCGCCGGTGTCGGGGCCGGAGTTCGGCAGAATCGTGGCCGTCAACCATAGAGAGTCGTTCCTCCAAACCGCATCGAGTGCTCGCCGATCGTTGACTTCCACCAATGTTGATGTCCCGGACTGGGCCGCATCGGGCAACGGGTTGGTGTTGTCATCCGTTATGTTGCCGACATTAACGATTTCTTGAACGAAAGTGGGGCTGGTAAGAGGATTGTCGAGCCTCACCACCTGGACCGCCTCATTCGTGCCATCCGACAGACCCGAATGCGACACAAGAAATGTGCCGACGTTGGAAGGTGGGCTTCCGTAAATGTGAGCCGGTTGCGTGGTCGTTGCGAAAGCGGGCGTGGCTGCATAAGGGTTGAGCAAGCTCACGCTCACTGACATTCCATCGTAAAAGCCTCCCGAGCCAATCCCTTTCCCGATGACCCAGAGCCTCACGCCCCCGAAGCTTCCTCCGCTGGCGGGGAACTCGAACATGTTGGCGTTAATGTAGACGGCCTCCTCATCCACCGCGAAGCCAGGGTAGTCCGCCCAGTGATCGCTGAAGGTGCCGCTCGAGGGAGGGTTCTCAATCGAAAGCTCGGAGTTGATGGCCGTCATGTACCAGGTGCCGTTGGGATTGCTGTCATCCGATACGCCAACCAGGATGCGAGACGTGCAGTCCGGATCCGCTGCGCAGGTGCCGTCGTCCACCTTTTCCAGTGTGACGACGAGGAAGCGGCCGGCTGACTGATCGTAGATCACCTTGGGATCGAAGGTGAAGTTCGCCGGGCTGAGCACTGAGAAGAAGTTGGCCAACGAACTGTCAAAGTCCAATGTGCCGTTCTTCTGGTGGAATCGCACCGTCACGTTCACCACGTTGACTAGGTGGCTGGGACCCGCGGCTCCCATGGGATCGGGGGGGATGAAACCGAATCCGGTATGCGTTACGTTGGTGTCGAAATCGGTGGAGCCGAAAGAGCTCGTGAGGGCAGGAGCGCCGGGAATGGGCGGGGGTAGCTGGAAACCACTCTCCTCGTTCCGAGAGTCCGAAGCCGCTTCTCCAAGGAAGTAGCCGATCCCTTGTCCGAATTCTGAAGCGACGGAGGGAGTCGGCACCTCGGACAAGCGCATCTCGGGAGCATGATCCGCTTCGGGCGGAGTGACGTAGTCCGCCGCCACTTCATCCACCAAGGCCGTAAGGTAAACCGCATCGATTCCATCCGGTTGTACCGGCGCGAAAACCGCGTTGTCATCGAGCTGATAGCCTTTAGGCTGAGTTGTGTTTTGGACTGAATCCTTTTCCGTCGCGGCGACCTTGGTTGGTTCCATTGAGGACTTCCGGTCCGATGATGCGCAGCTTGCTAGGAAGATACCTGCCATGGCTGCGATCAATGAGGCTCGAGCAACCATTGTCACTTGCTTATGCATTTTGATCTCTCCTGCAATTCCCACCGTACCGCCCTGTTCTGAAGTGGCCTCGCTCGGAGGTGGCGACAGGGGCCATGCTATCGATGTACCGCCCTTGGCCTTCCGTCGTCCGACTTCCTCTTCGGGCACGAGGCCAACACCTTTTCGTAGACCCGGAAGTGAGCTTGTCCCCCGGAGTAGAATCCTGCTGTCTCTAGCCCCTTGTCGATTGTCCAAACTGAGACGCCGAGGTTTTCCCGACCTCTGTCCTCTCCGCCACGTTCCAAGAGTATATAGATGGATTCGGCATCGACTGCAAATCCGTAGAATCCATACGGATCGCCCGAGCTGCCGGCTTCTTCCTGAAGGCCCAATTTAGCGTTGTACCATTCACCTTCGGGTCTCCCGTCGTCGGAAACTGTAACCAGGATTTGGGAGAGGTCGGGGCCCGATTCGTCCGTCATACCCTTCAGGCCGACGATCACATAGCGACCTGCAAATCCATCGTAGAACACCCTCAAATCTCTGGTTGCTGAGACGGAATTGGCAAGGACCTCGGCCGGCTCCAAGACCCACTCCGTACTCCCATCCTTACTTCGGAATCGTATCCCTTGCTCGACCGGCTCTGCTACGTGGTTCAAGCCGACAGCCGGTGTTTCCTGGGAGCCGGAAAGCATGAGGTCCTCGGTGCTCGGTGAACGATCCAAATGGGCAGACAGCACATGCCGTACCCGACTCGAAACCACGTCGGGCCTTTCGAGGCTGACGGGCACTTCGATGATGTGGAATGCGCCGGTGGCCTTCGACCCAGCGGTCTCGTACTTTGCCTCCGGTTCGCGTATCTCCGCCGGTGCGACTACCGTGGTTAGGCCCTCGGGAGGTTCCGTTTCCGGCTTCTTTCCAAAGGGATGCATTCGCGGCTGTGTGTCTTTCTCATTTTCCTGCGACGGTTCGGTCGAGCTCGGCCGTGTCTCTTGAACGGGGATGCGAGACGGCCCGCAACCTATCAAGCAAAAGGCCGATACGAGCAGGGGGAGAATGTAGCTCATTGTCGCTCTATCGAAAATCGATGCGTATGCACACCTCTCTTCACAAAGCTTCCTTGGGGCGCTTTCTCGATAACCTTACTACGACGGGACTCGCGATTCCAGGAGTGCGTTTTGCTGTGCTGAAATTCCTGAGGCAGCCGGGCTTCACGTCCGCGGTGATTGTGCTCTTGGAAATTCCGACACAGCTAGCTGTCCCGCTGCAACTATCCAACCCGACTCTGCACCACTGCAGGCACAATGCACTGCCAAAAAAGGGGTTTCCAGCTACACAACGATACGCAGGGGCACATTCACCTGGAACACAAGCCTCTGCCTGGCCACCTGTTCCTGTGGTCGGGAGGCACCTCGGCACTCTGTCAGAATCGGATCCAGCTTGCGGTTGGCGGTGGCTGCAGATGGGTCCTGCTTTCAAGAGATCGGGACGATGCGCCACCCGTCGCTCTCGGTGAGCTCTCGGGCCGCAAAGCACCAAATGACGAGCTTCTTGTTGGCCCAGTAGTCGGGTGTTTGCTGAGCGCGCCTCAGCAAGTTAATTCGAGCCGCAGTTGCTCCGGAGCCGCGCACTCCGACCAAGTCAATGGCGAATCCCAACTCCAAGGCGAGTTGATCGGCGAGGCCGGCGCCTTCGGCGTGCATGTCGTCGCCGGCGTGGAACACCAAGGTGTGGCTGTCGCCTAGCAGGATGACGGGGCTCGAGGGATCGGGCTCCATCGGGATCAAAGCGCCCTCGGATTCCGTCCCGACAAAACGTAACGAGAGACGTTGTTTGGCTAGGGACGGCTTCGCCAACGCTCTCCACAGGTCGCCGGCAATTTCGACCGTTCTCCTCTCCTCCTGTATCGTGGCTGATGCTGCGTCCTCGAACCACGGCTTGGCGCGGATTTCGAGGGCGATCTGTTCGGCTGCGAGGACCGTGGCAACGCCCGACCAGTGGGTGTCCTGCAGGCAGTACAGAGGACCATCGGAGCTCTCACGAAGCGAAAGAAATAGAGGGGTGAGGTCCAGGACCCTGACACCCTTACCGCGGAGGAGCTCATAGAAGGCTTGATGATGGAGGTCGAGACGTGGCGGAGGTTGAGCGCCGAGATCGACAGTAGAAGGGAGTTTGTCGGGGTAGATGATGCTCTTCGGCGGCACGGGCACGACCATGAGCTCGATGCCGGCCTCCGAAAGCTGTCTGTTGAAATCGAGAATGGCCGGGAGAGGGTCCGCCCATTCGGGACGCCTCGCCTTGCTCACTCCGACCGCAGCGTCGCCCCAGAACGGGCCGACACCGAGATGCCGGAGCTCGGGGCCGAAGAAGAGCCACCCGTCGCGGCCTTCGACGACGATGGTCTCTTGTTGCTCCGCGGTCTGAGCCAATTTGGCCCATTCGTTGAAGAGTGCGGTGGTGTCAGGTGACTCGTTGCCGGTTCCGCGGCACGAGAAAAACAGCAAAGCGATACCGCAGACTGTTGGTAGAATCGACCGTCTAATCAATGGATCACCTCGCCCCACGTTGGCACTTCAAACTGCACGTCCTCGTTTTTCAACTCGGTGCGGTTGATGCCGTCGTACTGGATGGCCACATCGGACCACGGCCGGAGGAGGACGGTAATCCGGTCTCCCGCGCGAAACCGTGCGGCCTCCTGCAAGATATGATTGCGCATTCCCCAGATGTAGACCAGGGCTTGTCGACCGTTCACGAGAGCTCGTTCGCTCTCGAGATCCACGAGATGCACCGCAGCGATATGGTCGGCATAGGGTACCGTACCGGGGCGGGGAATGGGTGCGATCTCTTGGATGGTCCCGGAGGCGACCACCACCTCGCCTGCATTCGGAACGTAGAATTGGCCTGGTGCTGCGTCGCCCAGGCTGAGGTCAACGAGCTTCCAGTCGCCAACGGCCAGCTCCCGCTCCGCGAACTGGAAGATCACGAGCCTTTTTCCCGCGAGTCGATCGCTTCCGCCGGCTAGCTCGCGTCCTAGCTGCTCTCGTGTGGCGAACGCTCCATCGGCGTTTTGGACGATCCGGTCGATCGGCCGTTGCATGAGAAAGCTGAGCTGCTCGGCGAGCCCGGCGGACTCGCCCCAGTTCATCTCGGCGAGCGAATAGATGTTGCTGAAGCTGTCACCGAGTAGCAGGACGTCGGCTGCGCGACTCGGCTGCCAGAGCTCGTGATCCGCGGTGTGGATCTGTCGCAGCTCGACGCTTTCCGTCGGATACCGAGACTGCTCGTCGGGTAAGTCCAGCATACGAGCGACATCGCCCAGGTTCGTGACCTCGACTTGTCCACTAATGTAGCCGGCGGGCGGTTGAGGCGGCAGGTCGACGTAGCGGGTCACGAAATCGGTGAGACGAGCGGCCACCAACTGCCATCGCCTCGGGTCGCCAGTGGGTGTCGGTCTCGAGTACTGGGACGCCCCGGTCCGACGTTTGGCTTCGAGCAAGGCGGGAGCGGCATCGAACACGAGAACGCCTTGCTCTTCGAGCTCCTGGATGAACGTCGCGAACGAAGCCGGACGGAGCGGCTCCTCACGCCCCTCGTAGCGACGGGCGAAATGTTCCGGATGAATGGTCGGCTTGACGGGTGTCGGCATGACGACGAGTTGGATGCCCCGCTCATCGAGGTCGGCTTTGAGCTTCAGGATCGCCTTCCGTGGATCCGGCTGCAAGGGTGCTCCAAGGTCTCCCGGCGCGCCGCGGCGGGCGAGCTGCCTAGGTTCGAGGAAACCGGGTCCAGTGAGGTAGTCAAAGCCCTGGCGGTAGAAACAGCCACGGTCGATGTCCGATGTAAACCTGTTCGTTCCCCGCGCCGAGGCCCGCAAGGAGGTATTGGGTGGGTGGTCGCAAGGTCCTTGCAAGTCGAGTATCGTCCTCGGCACTCGTCCCCGAACCGCTCGAGCTCCCTAATGATGGTGCGGTTGCGCGAAACCATTCGCGATAGCATCGACAGGGCTGGGGGATCGCTGTCGCTCGACGGCGATAGGATTGCCCCAACAAGACGTGACAGACGGCTCTCGAGGTTGTCTTTGGGATTCGGGATTCAGAATCTCGCTCACCAGTACGCCGCCGACGACGAGTACGAACTGCGCCACCAGCACCCAGGCCGTCCATCGCCCGATATTCGTCCGGCCCACCTCTCGTCTGGCAAGCTCTTCTCGGGTGTGTTGGAGCGAAGTGTCCGGCATCGGTATCTAATGTCCTCCTAGAAGATGAAATAGATGAACGGGTTGTATGCCTGGGTGGCCAGCACCGCGAGCGACGCGAGCCAGAGCCCGACGATTGCGGCGGCCTTCAAGGGCGTAACGGACCGCGTCCAATCCCAGGTCTGCGGGCAGGTCCAGGTGACCAGAGCCGCAAGCAGGACGGTGCCCAGATAGTAGGGCTGATACAAAATCCCACTCAGTAAGCCGGCGCGTTTCCTGTGCCGTCTCTAGTCCGAACATGCTTCGGAGATAGAGGATCGCACTGGGCAAATCGTCGGCTCGGAAGAACACCCAGGTGATGAGAACGACGACGAACGTCATCGCCTGACGTCCAGCTTTGGGGAGCCAACGATACGGAGAGATCTTCCCTCGAAGACGTTCACCGGCGAGCAACAGGCCGTGCATGCCTCCCCAAATGACGAAGTTCCAGGCCGCACCGTGCCACAGGCCCGCCGAGCAACATGACGACCGCCAGGTTGACATAGGTTCGCACCGGTCCTTTGCGATTTCCGCCGAGAGGCACATAGAGATAGTCTCGGAGCCACGTGGATAGCGAAATGTGCCAGCGCCGCCAGAACTCGGTGATCGACTGAGCGAGGTAGGGAGAATCGAAATTCTTGGAGAAGACGAATCCCAGCATGAGGCCCAGTCCGATGGCCATGTCCGAGTAGGCGCTGAAGTCGAAATAGATCTGGAAGGCGTAGCCGACGACACCGTACCAAGCATCGACGACGCCGATGGAGCCGGCTTCAAACGCCACATCGGCAACCTTGCCACAGGGATTGGCGAGGAGGATCTTCTTCGCGAGACCCACGCTCACGAAAGCCACGCCGCGCGCGAACTTGGTGATGGTGTGTGTCCGCTCGGCGAGTTGGTCGGCGACCTCCGAGAATCGGATGATCGGCCCCGCCACGAGCTGAGGAAACATCGAGACGTAGCAGGCGAAGTCGATGAAATTGCGGAGCGCCCGAGCGTGACCGCGGTAGACGTCGATGGTGTAGCTCATCGACTGGAAGGTGTAGAAGCTGATTCCCAAGGGCAGCACCACCGTGATCGACCCTCTGGATCTGGAGATCGGGCAGGCCCAGCCAGGCCACGATGGCGTCGAAATTGTCCGCGGCGAAATTGAAGTATTTGAAGAATCCCAGCAGCGACAAATTGGAGACGATGGACAAAGCGACGGCAACGCGCTGCCGGCGAGTGCGCGGCGTGCCGGGCTGGAGCTTTCGGAGTGGAGCGCCTCCGTCGACGCAACCGATGCTCGGCAATCACCAGTCCGCAAAAGTAGTCCACCGTCGTCGATCCCAACAAGAGAAAAACAAACAGAGGATTCGCCCACCCGTAGAACAGATAGCTCACGAAGGTGAGGAGAAGGTGCTTGGCGCGGCGCGGTACCGCGTAGTAGAGCAGCAGAGCGGCCGGGAGAAAATAGAACAGGAAGAGGTACGAGCTAAAAACCATTAGCTGTTGATGTCGTAGTAGAGGCGAAGCTCAAACGCGTCGCTGTCCATGACCAATCGTTCGCCTTCCAATTCGGGATGCGCGTCATAGGCTTCGAGCGTCATTCGATGGACGCTGCCCGGTTCTCGCGCCGCCGTTGCCAGCACTTGGCCATCCCGAATGACCCAATGCGCCACGAGGATCTTCGTTCCTTCGTAGTTGCCCTCGAGTACCCGGACGACTTCATACTCGTTGACGAGCATGGCACGGCGGTAGGGCAGGATCGACTTCGGTGTGGGGATCGGAGAGGCGTCGAGCACCCGTGCTTCGACGACCAACCGCTCGCTTCGAGTCCGATGCCGGGACTTTCGGGCCGGGAGTCGCCCCGCCGGTCAGCCCGAGTTGGGGGCCGTTGGCTCGGATCGATCCAAGCGTCCGGAGAGAAATCGGCGCGCCGGTTGTCCGTCACTTTGACCCATTGCTCGACCGCGGTGAAATCAGCGGCAAACCGTCCCAGGTAGATCTCGACCTGTGGACCGCCGTCACGGATTTTGTTCGCCTTGGTGCCGACCGTGTAGGGACCGGTCATGGTCAAGAACCTCGGATGGTTGGTCCATCGAGGATGGTAGACCTCATAACCGTCGATGCCGGGCGCATTGTTGATGTTGACCTGCCATCGCTCATCACGTTCGAAGTCGATGACGGTCAGGTTTCTGTGAGAGCCGTCGAAGATCCAAAAGAGTGAGTGGTCGTCCTGCTAAAGATGTCCAACATCCGCGGCCCAATCGTCGCCAACGGCCTTGGGGCAGCTCCACCACGCCGGCAGCCGGCCAAGGAAAAAGACCGCCCGCAAGTCGGCCGTCGGCCGATACCTGGAAGTTGTCCTGGCTCACCCGTCGCCGGTCCCAAACGACCTCGCTCACGTCCCATCGGTCGATCTGGTGCCGCGTGATCGATACCGAAGGTCACCGGATCCGTCTTCATGTCGGAACCGACGTAAACCCATTCCGTTCCGGTATGCGGATCGATCCAGGTGGTGAGAGCAATGCCTTTCCCGAGCGCCCTCAGAGCCAGAACCATCCCAATTCACGACGAACACGCTCGGCCGCCCGTCGTTCCGAGAAAACGACACGGTTACCGCGTGGGGTGATGAGCGGCCGGGTGAAGTTGCCCGGTGAGGAGTGAAGAGGCCTCTCGCCCTGGCCGTCGTGGCTGTCGTAGCCCATCAGCATGAGCTCCGCGCCCTGGCTGCCGATGTCCGTGCCGTCGGCGATGTCCTGGACCCAAACGACTCTGGTTAGAGCGCCGGTCAGGGTCTCGACGTCCTGAGGTTCCGCCGAGGAAACCTCTTTGGCACTCCGGCTTTCTTGAGACCCCCCTGAGGTTCCACAGGCTCCAGAAACCACGAGGCACGTGGCCAGAGTTATCCAAAACACGACGAACACCCTCCGAGAGGCTATCGGGAAGACTTGCACCATCCCTTCAACACCCTTTTCTCGTCACGCGCTATTCTAGCACCTCACCTTAGAAAGAGGTCGATGGCGGAGCGGAGTAGGGCGAAGTGTAGTGTGGAATTCGAAGAGTCGACTTCAGTATTAGTCGAAGCTGGTTACAGTGCGAGGTCCCAACATAAAGGCGGGATGCCGGTCCTCGCACTGCGCCGCTCCAGAGAGATCTTCAGAAATAAAAGTGCCTGAGCGGCAAGGTTAGATCGGTTTGCTCGTGTGTGTGGTAAAAGTGGGAATGGCATCTTACCGTGATGATGCCGGAATTCGGTAGAACTTGCAGTGATCTAAAGCGGGTGGAACTCCCGACCCTGTGGCCGGGACTTGCTAGGGCGGCAGGGCCACATGAGACGAGTTTTGCGGCATACTTGTGGGGAAATGCCCTCAGTCACAGCAGCGCTGGCTGTGGACAACAGCCGCCGGGGCTCTCACGGTGCCGGTTGGCTGGTTAGTTGCGAACGCTGGTTCTTTGGTCGGGGTGGGGTCTGAACATTGATCTTTTTCTCGGTGCTCGCAGGTGGGCAGCCGCACCAACAGCGCTCGATTTTAGCGAGATGATAGAATCCTTCGTGACCGCATTTTTCGCACTGCATGATTTGTCCTCGCGTATGAATTCTGGGGATTCAGTCACTTGTTCGTAAGAATGTTTAACATCAAGAAAGACTCTGCGACTTATTAGTTGGGGATGCGAGCGCGTAGGTGGGGACTTGCGCGGGCTCGACGACTCAAGTGTACATAGAGTTGCCGACGATATCAACCAACATTCCATCGCTGGTTCCAGTCCAAACCGATGGAGCAACACGACCACGAGTAGGCCCTAGGCGACCATGTGAAAAAGACGAGTCCTCACGAGCCCGAAGTACTTGTTCAGAGGGTTCTTTCTATCGAGGAACGGAAGTATCGGGGTCGCTCGGGGATTGATGTATCCGATTTGTCGAATCAACGCTGGGTTTCTGGGATCAAACCGCAGAGCCTGAAGCAACACTTCTGTTGCTCGGCTCCGCCGACCGGTTCGGAAGTGCAGCTTGGCAAGGTTCAGATACATTTCGGAGTCGTAGCGCGCGTCTTCGACGGCCCGCTCGCAAAGTTTCAATCCTTTGTGAACCTTTCCTTCACCAACAGCCATCAATAGGCCACAGTAGGAGATGTGTCGCGGATCGGTGCTCCCGTCTTCGATCAAGCGACGAAACTCCGTGGCTGCGTCACGCAGAAGGCCCAAGCGGTACATTTTGAGGGCTCTTCCAAAGACCTCTTCCCGTTGCTCGAAATTCATATTTGACTCCGGTGGCGCGCCGACGACCGTATGAGAACGCCGAAGGTTACATTCAAAGTGGGGCGTAGTCAATATGAGTTGAGGTGGCTTGAAGACAGGTGTAATGTAGGCGGATATTGGCAGGGAAACATTCCCAAAATCTGTGCGGGAGCGTTCCGCGAAGAAGGAGGGATCATGGTCGACACTGTCAGAGTTCCCGAAAAGTATGAGGCGATATTCGAGATCGCCGACAAATATGTTGGAGAGCTTTTCAAGGAATTCGTGCGCAAGCCTTGTGAAGGCACGATACACGTCGGCAAAGAGCGATATGTCCTGGTGCGAGGCGAAAGTCTGTTCGTGGCGTTGTTCGAGCAGTTGGAAAGCGTTTTGGGTGTCACCGCAGCGCAAGAGTTTCTCTACAACACGGCCCGAGTGATTGGGAAGTCGGATTCGAAGGCGTTCTCTGATAGTCGAGGGGTAACGGAGCCCCTCGAAAGGCTTTCCACGGGGCCGGTGCTTTTTGCATACTCGGGTTGGGCGTTCGTTGAGCTCTATTCGTCATCGAGACCTCGCCCGGATGAGAGCTATTTTCTCCAGTATCAACACCCCAACACGTTCGAGTCCGAAATCTACGAGAGAAAGGGAATGACCTCGGATAGCCCGGTCTGTTTCTTCAGCGCGGGTTATTCGGCCGGCTGGTGCTCGGAAGCCTTCTCCGTTTCAGTGCACGCGAGGGAAATGACTTGTACCGCGAGAGGGGATGACCGTTGCGAGTTCATCATGGCTCCCTATAGGAAACTCGACGCCTATGCGAGTCAGTACTACAGGGCGTGACATCTTCATTTCAGGTCCTAATCTCTCTTTACGAATGTGAGCCAGGTGCAGGAGCGCTCAACTTCACCTCGAAGAACCGAGTCCACGAGAGCGGTGCTTCCATATTGCACCGACTATCCTCCCACTCTCGACGGAGGACATTTGGGTCGCTCCGCCTCCCCCGATTGGAAAAAAATCGAAAAAAAACAACTGAAAGCATGACTCTCGTTAGCTTTTGTGGTAGCCTCTCGGGAACCAAAAAAACTAGTTGACGGGCGCCCCCAACCCTGCCTGTCCGGGGGGCGACATGGCTGACGAGTGGTTGGCATTTGACTCATCCCAAGTTGCTGCAGTGCAACGACGACCCGGAGTTTTCGAGTTGGTGGATTCCGAAAACACGACGGTGTACATCGGAAGCTCTGACAATGTTCGAACGACACTCGAGCAGCACTGCAGGAATCCGAGATCCTGTGTGAGACAATACGGGAAGTACTTCCGTGTCGAATACAGCAAGGACTACAGACGAGTCGAGACCGTATTACGGAGGCTCTTCCGAGACGTTTTCGAGAGAGACCCTATTTGTAACGAGGTCGAAGCCAAAGAATCTGCCGAGCGACCCTCGTCGGGCAGAATGGCCTCCTTCAGGCTGCGGATAAAAAAAAGCCTGACAATCGGTTTCTGAGCTGGTATAATCCGAATTCCTCAACAAAAACCCTGCGGGCCGCCCCAGCCAGCCCTGTGGAAAGAGAGGCGGCTATGGGCCAATGGTTCCCCTTTCACAAAAACATCCTGAGGTTTGTAAAGCCTCGCCCAGGACTGTTCGTGCTCTTCGATGATGATGAGAAGATCATCTGCATCGAAGGTGCCGAGGACTTATACCAATGCATCGAGCGCCATTTTGAGGAGCCCAATTCGGCTCGAATTAGAATCCGGGCGGCGATGTGCCACCTTGTTTATCGACAAGACTACAGACACCAAGAACGAATCATGCGTGATGCGCATCAGCGTGCCGGAGGTCACGAGCCGAACGCATCGGATGCGTAGAACTGCTGAAAAGTCGTGCTGAAGGTTCTATTTCAGCTCTACGACTTCATGGTCTTCTTGCTCGAAATGATGCGGCTCGGCAGACAAAATGAGATTCCGGCCTGACTTCTTTGCGCGGTAGAGGGCTCGGTCGGCTTGGCGAAAAAGCTCGGCGCTGTCTAGAGCGTCTTCCGGACAGGATGCAACGCCGCCGCTGACGCTCATGATGCCCAGGGGTTGTCTTTCGGCGAAGGGGAACCCGAAGCCTTCTATTTTCGAGCGGATCAATTCCGCAGCCTTCAATGCTTGTTCTTTTTCCGTATCAGGAAAAATGACCAAGAACTCTTCGCCGCCCACACGCCCGAAAATACTGTTCCGGCGGATATTGTCTTCAACCAATCGTGCAAGCAGTTGTAGGAGCTTGTCGCCTGCATCGTGTCCGTTGGTGTCGTTGTAATTCTTGAAGTGGTCGATATCGAAAAGGAAAGCGGACAAAGGTGATGACATCTGATTGGCTTGATAAGTCAGATCACCAAGCGTCACCGTCATATATTGTTTGTTGTAAAGGCGAGTCAGCCCATCGATATCGGCTGAGTGTTTCATCCGTGAATAAGCGAGCACATTCCGTACCGCCACGGCGCCGATTTGAGATGCGAGACGTAAGAGTCCTTTCGCGGCTTCGGATTGATACTTGGGTCCGGACAGGGCGATGAGTCCCACCGTGGCGTCGTCAAAGACCATGGGGGATATCAAGTCGAATTCAAGACCGCCGAGAGTTGGCCTGTTGAACGGTTCTTTCGTTGCCGCGCTGTCGTCTTCGAAGTCTTCACGGCTCATCAAGCGTTGGGTTTGGGCGACGAGACCGAGCCTACCCTCGTTGATGTCGACCTCCATTCCCGGCTTGACATCGTCAGATGGGCGGGCGACCGCGGCGAGGACGAGCCGGTCATCGCGGCCAGGGGCGGTTTCGGCTTTCCGTCGGCGGAGAAAAATGATGGTTTGAGCCGGGTCGAACAGTCTCGTGACGATCTTTTGAAGCAAGATGGGTACGAGGCGCGGCTCGACTTGACTATGTAGCTGGCTTGCAAGTAGTGGAAGCTCTCCGAGGGCCCGAGTAATGAAATGAAGCTCTTTCTCATAGGCGAGCAACGCTTGGTCGTCGCGACGCTTGAAGGCGACTTCGTTCTTCAGAGAGTCAATTCGACTTTGTGATGTGCCTAACTGGACCTTGAAGTGGCGGCATTTGGAGCTCCAATAAAGCCGCTGGAGTAGCAGCAAGATTGCGGCGATCACCGCCCAAAAGATGAACTCGTTACCCATGTTCGCCCGGCAAAAGCGTTGGGGAGCTTGGCTAGTTGTTGTTGTGGGCGGGCTCGGAGCCCCCAACCTGGACACCACGACGATATTGTCGTAACGAGTCCACTCCGACCCCGCCCTTTGGGAAGCGCCATCTCCTGGGTCTCTACTGCTCGGTGCTAAGGAAGCTGGATGTCTGACAACGCTTGTATGAGGTGAACGCTTCGACACCTAGTTTTGCAATATGATTGCCATGAGTCGTCGTTATCGGGATGAACCGCGGTTGTTTTCGTAAGTAACTGCTCATGAAAGAGTTGCGAAGAGGCACGCCGGAAGTGGAGAGAGGACATGTGGGATTCAGCCTACGGTGGTTATCCCACGAATCGGATGACTATCCCTACATCTATTGTCTCGAGCCTACAGAGGTGTCGGCACAATATCCGGGAGCATCACCCCATCATGGTCTCGAAGTCAGTGGAGCTCTCTCCGCCGGTACCGAGCTGCGCCTCTCGATTGTTCTGCTCGTCGAGCTCTTTTGCGGAATGGAGGATCGCTTCAATCCCGCGTTCTTGCATCGTGATTCTCCTGGGACGAACGTCGGCGTCGAACTTGAAATATCCCTCACTCAATGTGCAGACAATGGAGACGCAGGCGTCCAATCCGACGAGATGTCCCAGGTGGGCGTGCACGATATTGCCTCGCTCGAAATAGATCCGACCCGAGCGCTGCTTTGCCTGGACGGTGACACAGCCGGTTTTTTCCGATGCGGAAAGATAGTAGAGAACCTCGAAAAGTGAATTTCTCTCGAAGTTCCCCTCGAGTGCTCCTAAAGGTCGTTCCTGCCGCTGCAAACGACTGCCGGCCAACAAACGAATACTCTGAACGAAAGAGGTTTCATCCCCGTCCAGTGGAAGGCAGGCTTCAACGGGGTAGGCGTAGTCGAGCAAGTACGGCTGAGTATAGTGGTCGGTCAGGATCGCAACCGGCGTGTCTGGGCGACTGGCAAGTGTCTTGATGCGCCGAGCGGTTTCCGAGACTCCGGGTCTGCCGACGTTTTGAGAGAATAGAACGAGCGAGGGTTTGAAGACCCTAACTTTGGAAACGACCGTCTCGGGTGAGTTGGTCAGCACCGCGTTGAGTCCGGCGGCATTGACGAGGCGGCAAAGACGGTCGATGGATCTCATGCCTTGTCGAACAATGAGAACGACACCGCGGTAAGTACCATTCGGAGCACCGCCGTCCCAAGGCGCCGAGCTAACCTCCCAGAGACGTTCTGGAAGTGATCCGTTGAGCGGTTTTTCCTTTCGAATATGGATGGGCTGTGGGAACCCGGTCAGGTCGGGACTGAAGGAAGACCTCTTGCGTACCGCGGGCTTGGGGCCCATCCCGAGGAACGGTTCGTCCTTGAAGTCAGAAGAGCGAAGGGACCACCGAAGGCACCGTCGATCCGATTCCGGCATCCAAATGAACTTGGCGCCCAGCAGGAAGGACCCCACGTGGCCCCCGACGGCACGACATTCTGAACTGGCCCAGACAATTCGGCTGTCCACCCCGATGAGAACGGATAAGTTGCTGAGACAAATGAGCAGCTTTACATCCATTCCCGGTGTGAAAAGACTATCCGTTTCTAGGCAGACTCCTAGGTCCGAGATGTTGGAAAGGACTCCGTAAGCGGGTGGAAGTATTGAATCGTGAACTGCAATCGTTGTGAGATCGCAGGGTTCGAGCCGGTCGATGACCCGCTTGTCCTTACTCATTGGAGGCAGCTTTCCCACGCGAGAGTTGGATCTCTCCCATTACACAGGACACGTATTCCCCCCTTTTGACAGCGTCCTGGTCGGGGTGGGACAGCTTGTTAGGAGTAACTACCTATTTGACAGATTTCTTCCCGAACGTCAAGCAAGAAAGTAAGTCTTACTTCAAGTAGTTTGTTAGGTTTTGCATTGAGAGTGACTGTGTATGCTGGATTTTTCCGTAATGGCATGACATGCAAAAAAGTTTCCCCGAACCGGGTCTGAGAAGCACGCGTTTCGGTGCTCGATGCGGCTGTGTTTCACCTGTTGAGCCCGTATCCCGGCTGCGTGGGTCGGCTGGAGCCCGGAGGATGCTCATATGCTGAGCAAACTCTCGTGCTTACCCTCGACAGACTCGGCGGGTTCGACGGCAGGCATTGTCGCTTTATGGAGAGCTTCTTCTCGATTATCATAGACGGGCTATGGCTGCTAAAGGTCGGAACGAGCGCACCGATTTCATCAAGAAATTCGCTTCAGGGCTGAGATTTCCTCAGCTCTTTCTTCTTCTGCTGGTTCTGTTCTTGGTCGATTTGGTCTTCCCGGACCCGATCCCTTTCATCGACGAAGCCATTCTTGGGCTTCTTGCCGTCGTCTTCGCGACATGGAAGGAAAGGAAGCACCCAGAGATGGAGCCGGGATCAGAGCAGGAGCGAGTCGTTAAGAACGTGACGCCTTCGGAGTAGTCGAAGAGGCGACCGTCACTTCTCGCCACGGATTCCCACCAAGGCGAGGGAATCTCCTTTGGGGCTCACGGTGATACGAGTGATGCCCACCACTCCCGTCAGGCCCTTCACTTCTTGCCAGTCTTGATCACGCTCCGGTCTGTACGAAAAAAGCTTGTCCTCCTTACCCATGATCAGAGTACCGTCCGGAGTCCAGGCATAGTCTTCGCTGCCCGGCAGGGTCTTGACGATCGGGCTCGCTTTCCGAGAAGTCAGGTCGAGTCGCTTGATCCACCATTCCTCGTCGGTTGTCTTATGGACGAAGCTGACGGCCCGTTGTCCAGGTATCTTGTGAAGGGAGCGGCCGATGTTCTCCTCCAGCTTTTCGACCTTGTTGGTCTCAATGTCGGCAACTTGAAGTGTCGGTGGTTCTCCCAGAATGAACATGGCCACGGTGCTGGCGTCACCCCAGGCTTGATATCCGACAGGTTTCACATCTTTCAGGAGCAAGCTGGGCTCCGTTCCCGCCATCGTGAACTTCCACAGACGTTGGGTACCATCGGACTCGACGCGAATGACGGAGAAACTCTTCCCGTCCGGCATCGGCGTCGGCGAGTACTCGCCTTCGGGCGTTTGGGTGACCTTCGCTACCGATTGAGTGGCCAGGTCGTATCGACAGGTGTCCATTTGGCCGTCTTCTTGACGGCAGGTATAGAGAAAACTCTGCCCGTCCGGCAGGAAGAACGGCTGGTTGTCATAGGCCGCCCGGTTGGTCACGTTACGGGGTTGGCTCGTGATCTGGATCCCGTCTTGGTCGGCCGCAATCCCGACCAGATAGATGTCCGTGGCGGGTGGCGACGTTTGAGCCACGGCGACAGCGGAAAAGCCGAAGGCAGCAAGAGCGAACAATAGTCGTTTCATTCTAGATTGCTCCACGTGATATTTTGCATCCGGGAGAAATTATCATGAAAAAGCTCTATTGCGCTCGTGGAATCTGTATCGTTGTACTCGCTCTCATCGCGACACCACTTTTTGCTGAGACGGAAAGCCTCCGTATCGAAGGCCTCGAAGGGCCCGTGGAAATTCTTATCGACAACTGGGGAATCGCCCATATTTACGCAAAGAGCGAAGCGGATCTCTTCTTTGCTCAAGGATTCAATGCGGCTCGAGACCGCCTGTTCCAGCTCGAGATGTGGAGACGTCAGGCCAGAGGAACGGTCGCTGAGATCTTGGGCCGAAAGGAGCTCCAACGGGACATCGGCGCACGTCTCCATCTTTTCCGAGGCGACCTATCACAGGAGCTCAACCACTATCACCCGCGGGGTGAGGCCATTGTCGGGAGCTTCGTTGAGGGCATCAATGCTTACATTGCCGAGACGGAACGAAATCCCGATCTTTTGCCCATGGAATTCGAGTTGTTGGGGATAGAGCCGGGCCGCTGGAAGCCGGCTGACGTTATCTCCCGTCATCAAGGCCTTCTGTCGAACGTCACCTCTGAGATCCGCTACGGCCAGGCCGTTGCGTTGCTGGGGGCGAAAAAAGTCAAAGAGTTGTCGTGGTTTCGTCCAGGAGACCCGGTCCTCGAGCTCGATCCGGCCATCGATGGCTCCTTACTCAAAAACGAAATCCTCGATATCTACTACGCCTTCCGGCGCTCGATTGAGTTCACTCCCGAAGACATCGCCGCCCCATATAGGAATGAGCTTCCCAAAGTCGCTCGAGCACTGCCCAGTGAGCTCGATCTCGTGGAGCAAGCCTCGATTGGGAGCAACAATTGGGTGGTGAGCGGCGCTCGTACGTTGAGCGGCTTCCCCTACATGGTCAACGATCCTCACCGCGTTCAACAGGCGCCGGCGCTTCGCTATTGGGTGCATTTGAGTGCCCCAGGGTGGAATGTCATCGGAGGAGGGGAGCCGTCGCTTCCCGGAGTCTCCATCGGACATAACGAGGTAGGTGCTTGGGGACTGACGGTTTTCGGCCAGGACAACGAAGATCTCTATGTCTATGACACAAACCCCTCCAATGGTAACCAATACCGCTACCTCGACGGGTGGGAATCCATGACGATCATCAAGGAAACCATCCCTGTGAAAGGTGAGAAGGCCGTTGATGTGGAGCTCAAATACACGAGGCACGGTCCGGTCCTTTATGAGGACCGAGAGCACAACAAAGCCTATGCGCTTCGTGCCGCCTGGCGCGACATCGGGTCATCACCCTACCTGGCAAGTCTACGTATGGATCAAGCGACGACCTGGGAGGAGTTCCGCGACGCTTGCCGCTATAGCCGAATCCCCGCCGAGAACATGATCTGGGCCGACATTCGTAAGAACATCGGCTACCAGGCCGTCGGCGTTTCGCCGATCCGAGGGAACTGGAGCGGCCTCGTACCGGTACCGGGCGACGGTCGCTACGAATGGGATGGCTATCTTCCCATCCAAGCACTACCCAACGTCTTCAATCCGGAGAAAGGCTATTTCGGCACGGCCAACAACTACATGGTGCCCGACGGCTTTCCCTATCCAGAAGCGCTCCACTACACATGGGGCGATGAGATGCGGGGAGCGCGCGTCGATGAGCTCATGAGCTCCGGTCGACGATTTACCTTGACGGACATGATGTTGTTCCAACACGATGAGCTTTCCGTCCCGGCTAGAAGCCTCGTACCGTTGCTGCGAGAGCTCGAAGTTGGGGCAGAGCTCGAGAAGGCTCGAGATCTCCTTCTCGATTGGGATTTCGTCGTCGACAAGAACTCGATCCCCGCCGCTGTCTATGTCAGTTGGGAGCGACGATTAGCGGCCAATGTTTGGCAGCTTTTTGTCCCCGACGAAAAGGCAAGAGAGCTTCTGCCGGGGATCAACAAGAAGCGCATGATCGACTGGCTCCTCGCTCCCGATGGTCGTTTCGGGACCGACCCCGTGGTGGGGAGGAATGCTGTACTCGTGAGAAGTCTCAACGAAGGCGTAGAGGATCTGACGAAGCGTTTGGGATCGGACATGAGCGGGTGGCAATACGGGCAGGAAAAGTTCAAGCATGTGTTGCTCCATCACCCCTTTAGCTCGGCCGTGAACGCCGAGACGCGGGCCAAGCTCGATGTGGGCCCGGCTCCTCGCGGGGGTTATGACTCGACCCTCAACAACACGGGTCGAGGAGACAACCAAACCTCGGGGGCAAGCTTCCGCATCATCATCGACACGGAGAATTGGGATAACTCCGTTGGGACGACCACACCGGGCCAGTCCGGGAATCCGGATGACCCTCACTATCGCGACGTGTTCGATTTATGGGTCAAGGGGCAATACTTTCCCGTCTTCTATAGTCGAGAGAAGGTCGAGTCGGTGACCGAAAGAACACTGATGCTGGAACCCAAATAGCGATCACACCCGCGGAGAAAGGATGAAGCCCGTGCCGGTCAAGCCGACCATTCCGTTCGACGTGATCGACCGCATTGATGTCCGTGTGGGCACGATTGTGACCGTGGAGGACGTCCAGGCTTCCGAGAAACTGGTGAAAATGAAGGTGGACTTTGGTGATCACCAAAGGCAAATCTTGGCAGGTCTCAAGAAAGAGCGTAAGGACCCGAAAGCGATCGAAGGACGGCAGGCATTGTTCGTCGTCAATCTCGAACCGAAGACAATGGCGGGAGAGATATCGGAAGGTATGATCTTCGACATCGGTTATGCCGATGCGCCCGGGCGCGCTCCTTCTGTAGAAGGCTTTGGAGTCCGACCAAAAGGCTCTCAGTCTGAATCCTGAGAACGAAGCCGTGAAAAAGAAAATTCAAGCAATAGAAAAGCAGTAGGGAACTTGGGCAGGGCAGGTGAAGGCGTATCTGCGAGTTTTCCACATTTTCCGAACGCTCAGGGTCTGACCCCATTCCGAACGCTTTCCAGACCCTTTTGCTAGCGGGAAATCTCCAGCAAGTCGCGGGGGTTGACTCGGGTCTTTGCGAGGCGAACCGTCCAGTGGAGATGCGGGCCCGTGACACGCCCGGTGGCTCCCACTTCTCCGAGCTTGTCGCCCACTTCCACCAAGTCTCCGACTTTGACGGCAAACGATCGCATGTGGCCGTGGAAGGTGAAGAGGCCGGTGCCATGGTCGAGAACGACCACGTTGCCGGAAAAGAAGTGCTCTTCGGCGACGACGACACGACCTCTTTGAGGTGCCCTGATGGGTGTGCCGGCGGGAGCTGGGAAATCCTCCCCACTGTGCGGGGAGCGGGGCTCATTGTTGAACACGCGTCTTTTTCCGAAATTGCCCGATCCTTGGAAACCGGGTACGGGACTCTGAAAGGGTCCCGTCCAAAGAGGCTCCGGTGTGATCGTGGCGAAGATCTCGTTCAGGAAAGCACTCTCTCGCTTTGCCCGCGCGAGGTCTTTTTCACTGAGCGCGACGTACTTGCGGTCGACGTTCAATTTTTCGACGATGAACTCTCCCTTGTGGATCGAGAAGGGTATACCGCAGGACACACGTTTCCCGTCGGTCCCTACGACAGAGACCGAGAGGAGGTTGGGTGCGGGTTTACGTCTGAGATCGACGCCCAGCAGAGCTTTGAACGTTGTCTCGTTGTCGCTCCAAAAATGCAGGTGGTGACCACCCCACCCGGCCGTGACCTTTGACAGCGGACCTTCGCTCGACACGGTGACAACGAAGAGTTGACCTTGGGTAGGTTGAGAGGTCTCGAGCTCTACGGACACTCCCTGCTTGCAAGGGAATATTTCCGCCGAAACGCTCGCCGCCACGAGCCAGAGGAATAGAGCCAAGGGCTTTGTTCGCACGTCTCGAGTATATACGAAAGCGGGGAAGGGACGAACGGTCCCTCCCCCTTGATGTTGGACTTGGATTAGGGCTAAGGCCTCGCTCGGGCCGGGCCGCGAAAGACCGCATTCAAGAAAAGGACGTTCATGCTGTCCATATAGGCGCGAAAGCTCGGATCGGCCGTAAAACCAATGACCAAACCTCGGCCTTGGTCCTGGACCATGACCAACGGCTTGTAGGCGAGCTGCTTGCGGCTTTCTTCCCAGAGGTACCCGCTTGCGAGAAGTTCGTCCGGTCCCGCGAAGATGGCGGCATTGACGCCCTTGTCCAGGGTCAGCGGCGCAAAGATACTGCCGCCTCGAGCTAGAGCATTGACGGTTCCATCGAGCCCTGCCGTCATCCAGTGATCGGGATCCAGTTGAGCTTTGACGAGGACGCCGGCGACCTCGTCGGGTTGGTCCGGCTTGGGCTGGATCGCCGATAGATACTCCTCCTCAGTGGTCAGGATCTTGCCGTCCTTGGCGTCTTCTTTCTTCGGCTTGTCCCCTTCGCCTTCCACGGCTTTGTTTTCCCGTGTGGTGGCGAGGAGTCCCACTTTTTCGCCCGTCAGGTAGTCGAGCGCGCGGCCCACGCCGATGAGCGTACCTCCAGCTCGAACCCAATCCTTGAGACGTTTCGCGGTGCCTTCGTTGAAGACGGAGCCGTAAGATCCTTCAGGCAATATGATGACGTCGAAAGAGCTCAAATCCGCGTCAGCCAACTGAAAGCAGCGGACCGGCGTCACGGGGTACCCGATT
Organism: uncultured Acidobacteriota bacterium; assembly: GCA_963697355.1. Taxonomy (GTDB): domain Bacteria; phylum Acidobacteriota; class Vicinamibacteria; order Marinacidobacterales; family DATDRI01; genus CAVONV01. Next base: position 141,990 of record CAVONV010000003.1, on the reverse strand, counting down.
TGGCGCTCGAGGACGAAGCGGGTGGAACCAGCGGAGCTGCCCGACGTCGGCATATCCCAGGCGAGCGCGATGCGAGGACGCCGGACGTGCAACACGTTATTGCTTCCAAAGTTGGGACCCTCGTCGACCCAGCTCGTGTTGGTGGCGATGACCCCGGCTCCGCTCGACTGAGCGATGCCCTCAACGATCGTGCGGAGACCCTCGGGGTTATCGTCGACCTTGAGAATCAATGTTCCACGGGGGAAGGTCCGTCCGTTCTGGGTAAACGCCTTGTCCGAGCTGTGGACCCGAAGGTCTTTTCGAAGGGCCACGGCCAGGAATCGACCCGCGGCGGTGGTTCCCCACGGCACTAGATAGGCCACATCGGCGTTGCCGCCTTCAATGGATCCGGGAGAGATGGTCGTTTGGTCGGCTGCCACAAAATCACCGGTGACCGCTTGGCCGCAAGGAACGCACGCCAGGTTGTACAAGGCCGGATAGGACCAACCGGTAACGTCGTAGATCTGGGGTTGGATCTTTTTCCCCCGACGTCGCTCCTGCTCGCGAACGAATTCGTCATCCATGGGTGTATCGGCGTCGAGAAGCGTCCGGATGAGACGCTTTGCCGGTTGGGCGAGAGAGATGGCGTAGCTGCCTTCTGGGTAGCTCTGACCACAGGCCGTAAACGAGGCATTGGCTCGCCGAACTTCGATCCCTTGCGCGACCAGGTTGCCGACGAGTTTGGTCAGCGCTGACCGGTCTCCCTCGTTGGGCAATATGAACTCGCGAACCGCCTCGGTCCGTCCTTCTTCAATAGCGCTCTTTCGGAAGTTGTAGAAATTACTCAAAAGCTCTTCACGGCTTGATGCTGTGACTTCTGCGGTGGACAACGAGGCCACGAAATGATGGTGCACGGCGTCCCGAAAACGAAGGTCCGTTCCGTCACGGCGGTGGTAGAGCAAACCGCGTGTTGAAGCCTGTTCGTACGTCATCCCGACCATGCCATGGAACCAAGGCCAACTTGCCCCGTATCCCGGGTAGAACTCGTCGAACACTTCGCGGGTGAAAAAATCGAATCCGAACCGGTCGAACCATTTGGCGTTGTTCTTCCCGTAGAGCACACTGGTTTCTTCGAGCTCTTTTGTGATGTGGGGATTCCATGGCTCCGCGCCCGGAGCGAAGTAGTAGGTCGAGTCACCGCCCATTTCATGTAGGTCGACCACGACGACAGGGAACCACTCCTGGAGTGTCTTGACGCGCCCGCGGGTCTCCGGCTGCGTCAGCGCAAACCAATCGCGGTTGAGATCGAAATAGTAGTGGTTGGTACGACCACCCGGCCAAGGCTCGTTGCGCTCGGCGGCGTAGCGATGCCCGTCAGGCTCGAAACCATAGGACACTTTGAAGTGATGGGCGAACCGATCTCGTCCGTCGGGATTCTGTGTCGGATCGATGACGATGAGCGTATGGGCGAATATTTTCTCGACCATCTCGTCGTTTTGGGCGGCCAAGAAATGATAGGCTGCTTGAAGCGCGGCGTTGGGTGAAGAGATTTCGTTACCGTGGACGCCGTAAGCAAGCCATGTGATCGCGGGGAGCGAATCGATGAGGCCTCGAGCTTCTTCGTCGTTCGTTGTCCTCGGGTCGGCCAGTTTTTGCATGCCCGCCTTGATCTCGTCCAGCCGAGCCATGTTCTCTTCGGAGCCCAGTACGGCGTAGACGAGTTTCCGACCCTCCCAACTCCTCGCGTACTCGAAGACCTTGATGCGGCGAGGTTGAGCCTCCTCCAGGTGAGCGAGGTAAGCCATGATCTCGTGATGGGTGTAGATTCGATCTCCCGCACCATTCTCGAACATCGACTCCAGAGTGGGAATCGCAGGGTCGTATTGTGTTCCAGGCCAGAACTCGAAGGCCTCCTGAGTGCTCGCCGTGGCGGCGACTCCCAAGAGTACAACAAGAGCTACTACGAATCTGTGGCGTAACATCCTACCTCCTCTTGAACAACGGGTGCTTTAGTTGGTTTCCGGTTTCTCGGGTTTTTTCACATAGGTGTCGAACCACTCCAGCCATCTTGCCCAGAGGTCCAGATAGGTCTCTTTGGCACGAGGTGAGTGGGACTCGAAAGGATACAAGTACAAGACGGCCGTTTTGCCGAGACCCGTCAAGGCCTGCATCAAGCGCTCGGATTGTATGGGGTAGGTGCCGGTATTGTTGTCGTCGGCACCATGATACATGAGAAGCGGCGTGTCGATGTGGTCCGCCTTGAAGAAAGGCGACATCTCGAGATAGAGCCCCGTCACATTCCAAATGAACCGACGCTCGCTTTGAAATCCCATAGGGGTAAGGGTTCGGTTGTAAGCGCCGTTTCCTGCAATTCCCGCTTTGAAGAAGGGCGTGTTGGCAAGTAGGTTGGCTGTCGCGAAAGCTCCGTAGCTGTGGCCTCCATGACCGATGCGGTCAATATCGACGAGGCCCATCTCGTCGACTTTGCGGATGGCAGCGTATAGCGTGTCCACCATATGCTGGATGTAGTTGTCGTTGTATGTGTCACCTTTCGCGATGATGGGGACATCGGGTGCCACCAAGGCGTAGCCTTGGGAGAGCCAGATATCCGACCAACGCAGGTATCTGAGCTGGTTGAAGGCGTTGCGGTTTCTATCTCTAAGAGCGTCCCTTTTGTAGTCCTCGACGGAGGAGTACTCACTAGGATAGGTCCAAAACATAGCGGGTACGCGTTGGCCTTTCTGGTAGTTTGTCGGCAGAGATATTCGGGCTTCGATCTCCACGCCGTCCCGCCGAGTGAAGGTGAAATCGATTCGTTGGGCCGCGGTCAAATCGGGGAAGGGATCTTGGTTCCTCGTGAGGTTTTCCATCCCACCTTCGGGCTTCCAAAGATAGCTGTCGGGGAATACCGTTTTGGATTCCCTCTGGACGACCATTTGCTTCAAGTCGGGGTCGAGCGCCACGAGTGGTTGCTCGAACATCTCTTTTGAGCCTTCGAAGACACGCGCTTTTTCGCCGTTCGCGATGGTGACGCGGTCGATGAACGGTTGGGGCTTGAAGTCGTCTTTGTAGCCCTCGCCTCGGAGATAGACATGCTTTCCGTCGTCTGAAAGGAGTGCGAAAGAGACCCCATTGCTCGTGGCCTTGGTCCAGATCTCACCGGGGAGGTGGACGAGGTCTTCGGTATCGATGTCTTTGGCCAACACATGTTCGTCCGCCTCGTCAACGCTCAAATCGTAAGCGACGATGCTCTCCTTTTTGGTGTCGCTATTGGCAACGGTTACGAACGCCAGATTGCCTTTTCTCGAGAACGTCAGATCACCGAACGTATGATCTCCATCCTTGCTGTCGACCCTTATTTGGGCGTCTGACACATCGAAAGGCGATGCGAGCGTCGCGATCCGGTCGATTCGAGGAAGGTCTTCTTTGTCCTCATCGTCTTCTTGCTTTTCTTCTCGCCACAAGAAACCCAACGTACTTCCTTCCGCGAGCCATGTGACTTCGCGCGGAAAATCCCGGAGTATCTCAGAGGAGCGTTTCGTTTGGTCTTCTTGTAGAGGTATCTCGCGGACGGCAGAGACAATGTTGCCGTCGAGGTCCATCACATCGAGACGCTGGGGAAAGTTGGAGAATCCAACGATGTAGGAGGATGGGTCATCGATCTTCTCGGCGAGAATGTAACGGCCGTCCGGAGAAAGGGAAAACTCCAAATAAATGGCAGGAGCACCGATGAGACGGGGTGATTTACCCGGGGCCAGCTCGGCAAGTTGAGCGGTGGTGTAGTAGCGAAAAAGATCCTGGTCATGTTCGTCTCGCAAGAGAAAGGGCTGCGTGCGGGTGGGTGCCGGCTTTTTCCTGGTCCGACGAATGATGGGACCGGAGGGTACGGAAGGTTGGGGTTCCTGACCGCGGTCCAAAGGGACGAGCAATGTGAGCAGCGTTCCTTGCGGCGTCCATTGAAGGAGGCGCGAGGCCGCGGTGGAGGACTGCCCGGAACCGGGCCGGGCTGCAATAGTGGCCATGACGTGAGAATCGCTCAGCGACTGGGATTTCCCGGTCCGGATATCGGCCGTCCAAACCTCGGAGCCTTGGGGAAGATGGGCGAGGAAAGCCATTTTGCTACCGTCGGGCGACCACATCATGTCGCTCACCAGCGCGCCTTCGGGAAGCTCGATGTCTCTAAAAACCCGTTCTCCGAGAGAGAAGACACGAAGGGCGTAAATCCCAAAAGTGTCCAAGCGCCACTCCCGATTGACTTTGGGCCGGAGCTCCAACATGGCGAGGCGATAGGTCTCCTCGGCCATCTTGTCGATGGTGGAGAGCTCCGTCACCGAGGGAACCAAGAAATGGGTGCCGTCGGGGCTCAGCGCGTCCAAGGTTGCGTAGTTCTTGTCTCGGCCGAGGATGTCCTGGACGGCCTCCGGCGGAAGCTGATAGGAGTTGATGGTTTCCTCCGCCGTTAGAGGCAGGGCGAACAGGAAGCTGAGAACGATTTGAACAGGGAACCACTTTCGAGCGTACATCATCAAGAAGACCTCCACGCCTTTGGGGCGGGAAAGAGTATAATCTCATCTGTGAAGTGACTCCAGGACCAACATTTCGAACGAGAGGAGTGCGTCATGAATCGGAAGAGCCTTCTGGTCATTGCTGTCGTTTTGGTAGGGTTGACTTACGGCGCCATGGTACACGCCCAAGACGAAGCAGAAAAACAAGCTCAGGACGCCGCCAAAAAGTGGCTTGCGACCGTCGATGCGGGTGATTTTGCGACGGGTTGGGAACAGGCTGCCGAGCTCATGAAATCGGTGGTGACAAAGGAGCAGCTGAGTCAACAACTCGGCGCCGTCCGATCTCCCCTCGGGGACCTCGTCTCGCGAAAACTGAAGAGCGCGCAATTCATGAGGCGCTTGCCCGGGGCGCCCGACGGACAATATGTCGTGCTGCAGTACGAGACGAGCTTCACAAACAAGGAACTGGCCATCGAAACCGTTACACCGGCAAAGGAAGAAGACGGCATTTGGAGAGTCTCAGGCTACTACATCAAATAGAGCATTCTTGAATTCCTGAATTCTTTATTTCTTGAATTCTCTTTTGTTAAAAGGAGACCGCATGAAGATCGCTACCATAGCTACAAACAGGGGCACCATCAAGCTTCAGTTGCACGACGACAAGACGCCCAAGACCGTTGCCAACTTCGAGAAGCTGGCGGGTGACGGGTTTTATGACGGCCTCGCTTTTCATCGGGTCATTGCGGATTTCATGGTCCAGGGTGGCTGCCCTCAGGGGACGGGTACGGGTGGACCCGGTTATAGCTTCGAGGACGAGTTTCACCCCGATTTGAAGCACGATGGTCCAGGGGTGCTTTCGATGGCCAACTCCGGCCCCAACACCAACGGATCACAGTTCTTCATTACCCATGTGGCTACCCCGTGGCTGGATGGGAACCACTCGGTCTTCGGTAAGGTCATTGAAGGTCAGGATGTGGTCAACGCCATCCAGCAAGGCGACAAAATGGAGAAAGTCAAAGATCAGCGTGGAATAGTCAGTGACCAGCATCCGCACGGCCGGGACGTCCGCCGCATCGGAGACTAACTTCGTGCGGATGCTGGTCACTGGCCTCTGGCTTCTTCTTGAATTCTCTCACCGCCGCCTAGGAATCATCCCGGCAGGAAAAACCACGACACTCTCGTGGCCGTCCTTGCCGACCGAAGCCACTCCAAAGAGGTAGTTGTCGATGATGATGTTCTCGAGCGTGAACTCGTTGACGTTACCGACGTAGCGGGAGTGGGTCCACTGTGGGGCCGTGGTATCTCGCCAGTAGAGTTTGTATCCGGCGACATGTGAGGACTCCACGGGGTCCCATGAAAGAGTCGTCGACGGACGTACGGAGCCACCGATGAGCACATTTTGCGGTGGTGCGGGCGCCCAAGCCAGTCCTGCGAGCGTGACGGCATTGGCGGCTGTCAGCTTAGCGGCGTAGTCGAAGTTGCAGCCGTCGATCACGTCTCCATAGTGGATGCCATCTTCGACTCGTATGTCTTGATGTTGTCGGATGTAGTTCTCGTGCGTCTCCATGATGCGAACCCCGGGAAATCCCTCATCGTTGAAGGGGCGGTGATGTCCGCCGCGGCCGAACCGGTCGAGTCGGTAGACCATAATGGCGTCGAGGTTGGTGATGTATTGGTCCGTCATCCGCGCGACGTAGCGAGCGAGCTGCCGCGATGGACCGTCGACTTCTCCACCCGTGAAACGACGTCTTTTTCGCACTTCTTCGGTCTCGGTGACTGGAGTAGGCTCGGAGAAGACACGAAACGTGTTGTTCTCGATCACACCGTCGATACCTTCGACATTGCTGATCATGTCGTTATTCAAGACGCCCTCGATGTTCCAGCCTTCTTGCTTGGCGACCTGGGCCATGTGACGACCGCCCAACAGTCCCTGTTCTTCCCCGGAGAGACCCGCGAAAATGATGCTTGCCGGGAAACGGTACTTGCTGAGGATTCGAGCCGCCTCGATGGTTCCCGCCATGCCGCTGGCGTTGTCGTTGGCCCCGGGCGCGTCGATCGTGTCATTGAGCCCATCGGAGGCCCTCGAGTCGATGTCGCCCGACATGATGACGTATCGGTTGGGTTCTGAAGTCCCTCTCAAGATCGCAACGACGTTCACGACGTAAGTGTCTCTTGTCAGGCGGCTGTCTTCCGCTTTGATGAGGGTCTTCTGCGTGAAGACTTCGAGGCATCCCCCGCAGTCTTCCGAGATCTTCTCGAGCTCGGACCTGACCCAACGCCTGGCGGCACCGATACCACGGGTCTCGGACTCCGTGTCGGACATGGTGTGGCGGGTCCCAAAACCGGCGAGCTTTCGAATATCCATTTCGATTCTCTCTGCTGAAACGGAATCAACGATGCTGTAAATGCGTGAATCCGTGGCCGGCGGTGGCGGTGTCCGCTCGGTAGTGGCGGACTCTTGTCCTAAGGTCATGGCAGAGAACATGAAGATGACAACTAAGGTACGCAAGGGGTCCTCCTGTCAGGATGAGTGTTTTTTGTGAGTGGCAATAGCTAGGGCGGCGCCGAGAGCAATGAGACCCACCAGTACGGTGCCGATATTCAACAAGCCTTTTTCGGAATACCACACGATGAGGTATCCCAACGAGCCTGGTAACAATGCGTAGTAAAAGAAAGGCAACAGTGTCAGACGGATGATGGCACCTTCTTTACCGATGAGACCGACAACGGCCGAAGCCGCCACCACGTTGTGAACACAGATCATGTTTCCGGCGGAGCCGCCGACGACTTGCAGTGCCACGACCCAGCTCGGATCGACGCCAATCCGCTCGCCGACACCGAATTGAAATAGGGAGAACATCATGTTGCTGACGGTGTTGCTGCCGGCCACAAAAGAGCCGAGTCCGCCGATGAAGGTCGAGAACAAAGGCCATGCTCCACCGGCGAGTGCCGCAACGCCGTCGGCCAGCGCTATGGGCATCCGGTCGTAGCCGGCGTCACCCCCGCCGCTGTTGATGAAGACTTGGACCATGGGAACCGTGAATACGAGTGCAATGGAAGCGAGTCCCGACGTGCGCAGGGAGTGGAACCAAGCTCGTCGGTAGGACCGCCCATCCATGCGGTGAATGAAGTACGTCATGAGTGAAACGGCGATGAACACGGTACCGGGAAGGAACAGTGGCTGGGCGCTCACCGAAATATCGGTTCCGAATATCTCTGGGATACGGATCGTCCAGCTCTGCAGAAGTTTCATCAACGGCAGAAACCGGAGCCGAGTAATGACGAGAAGTAGCCCCACCAGAATGTAGGGTGTCCAGGCTCTGAGCATGCTGATCGGACTGCCGCCTTGGTTTCCGTCCTGAATCGTGATGTTACCCGTCCATTCCGGATCCCAGTTCTCCTTCCGGTCGAAATCCCAAATCTCGTCCTCCTTCGGCATGAGGATGCCCTTGCGGGCGGCCGATACGACGATGACCAAGCCGACGAGGCTTCCGAGAAGAGCCGGGAACTCGGGCCCGAGAAAAATAGCCACGAGTAGGTAGGGGATGGTCAGCGCGAATGCGGAAAACAATGCGAACTTCCACAACCTGAGCCCCTCCGCGAACGTTCGGTTTTTGCCGAAAAACTTCGTCATGAAGGCAATCAAGATGAGAGGAATGAGGGTGCCGGCGACGACTTGGATGACCGCTGTCTTCAGTCCAATCAAGTATAAGAAGGCGCTCCAGTCCGGCAAACCCGCTCGAGTGACAAAGGACTGAACCGCTGGATCGTTGGCCAGGCCGGAGCTCACGCCGACCAAAATGGGCGTTCCGGCAGCGCCGAACGACACGGGAGTGCTTTGGATAATCAAACCGGCCATAACCGCGCCCATCGCTGGAAAACCCAACCCGACGAGGAGAGGTACCGCCACGGCTGCCGGTGTGCCGAAACCGGCCGAGCCTTCGATGAACGAGCCAAAGAGCCACGCGACAATGATGACTTGCACGCGTCGATCGGGCGTGATGTCGGTGAAACCTCGGCGGATGGTTCGGAGCGCACCGCTTTCTTTGAGCGTGTCCAATAGGAGAATGGCACCGAAGATGATGTAGAGCAGTGTCGCGGCGACGACGAGCCCATTCACGGTCGCTGCTGCGATCTGGACCGTGGGGACCTCCCAGACGAACCAGGCGAGGCCGACGACAACGAAATAGGACAGCGGCATAGCGCGGCTTGCCGGCCAACGCAGGATGACCAAGAAGAGTGCCACCGTGGCAATGGGCGCGAGTGAGAGGAGAGCGAGTGTGGTTGTATTCATAATAGAGAACTCAGGAACTCAAGTACTCGAGTACTCAAGCACTCGAGGATAGGAAACGGGGTCCAGGCCGCGAGAATCTTATCAGGTTTTGTCGAAGGGGAGCCAACCGGTCGGCGGGGGTGCGATGATTCTGAATAGGCTGGGAGCCAGAGTCGTTGTGACGGTGGCTATGAGGATGGCGAGAGCCCGGTCTTCGACCGTGAGCAGACCGAGCTCGACGCCCACCGTGGCGACGGCGATGATCAAGCTCAAACGGGCCGAAAGCAACGTTCCGACGGCGAGGACCTCCCGGAGCTCCATGCCCTGAATGAAGTGGGCAAAGGAGGGGAGTATCTTGACGGCAAAGGCGGCAACGATGATCAGGACGGCTCGAAGAAAGGACTCGGAGTCCATGAGGGACTCCAATTCGAATCGGATCCCGATATTGATGAAAAAGATGGGGATCAGGAAGCCATAGGAAAATCCGCTCAACCGATGCTCCAGCGCGCCTCGGCTTCTAAAGACGAGAGCGAAGACCATTCCGGCCAAGAAGGCTCCCAAAATCGGCTCGATATCGAGAGCCATCGACAAACCAACGAAAGCCAGCATGAAGGCCAGGCTCACGCGTATGCCCAGCTCTTCGGGGTCATCGGAGCTGAAGAGCCTTGCGAATTGCTTGGGGTGCCACCATACGGCGAGCCGGAGACATCGGAGAACCACGATGATGGCGAGGAAAAGAGCGGGAAACTTGAGCAAATCCCAGCTCACTCCATGTTCGTGGACGAGTGCGAGGAAAGCCACCGCCATGAGGGTCAGGAAGTCGGCCAGAATGGCCGAGATAAGGACCGCCTGCCCGAGCCTTGTCCCCGTGTGACGCGTGGCTCGAAGGGTGGGGACCACGAGTCCCACTGATGTCGTCGACAATACGAGGGTCATGAAGAACCCGTAGCCCAGCAGACCCGTCACGAAGTGGGAGCCCAGAAGAGTCAAGGCGAACACCAACATGCCGGTTCCGATGGCACTCAGGCGCTGTCGCTCCAACTTACCAAAGTCGATCTCGAATCCCGACAGGAACATGAGGAGGAAAAGACCCAAGTCTGCCAGAAGATCGAGTAGCTCCGAACCTTGAATCAGATTGAGTACGGACGGCCCGACGACGATCCCGAACAAGATCTCCGCCACAACGGCCGGTAAGCGCAGGCGGCCTGCGGCTAGGGGCAGCACGAAGACTGCCAAGGCGATCACAACCAGGGAGGTTGCTTGCTCCATGCGACGCTCTACTGAATCACTTTAAGTCAGACACCCTAAAGCACTTTCAGCGTATCACAAGTTAGGGGGATGGGGAGACAACGGAGCGAGAGCGCTCGGCTCAGGCGTCGTCCATTGCGTCGAGCTCTTTTTGTATGCGGCGAGACATAGCATCGTCGAGCGGGGTCTCGGCGTGTGCCGGCTGCTCTGCCGACCTTTTTGCCGCCGATGATTGCCATTTGTGGAGGACCATTCCAACGACGAGCAAGCCCAGGATCGTGAATAGTGCCGGCATGAGGAAGGCGGTTCGATTGAAGCCTTCTTGAGGTGGGATGGACAAGATGCGGGCGCCGTGAATCCCGACATAATGATCCAGGATTTGGGTTTGATCCTTGCCTTCTTCGAGCATCTGACGGATCTCGGCTTTGATCCGGGTCGCATCTGGGGATTGATGGTCGGAAACGGGCTGTCGCCAACAGCAAGGGGCGATGATGAGGGTTTCCAAACGCTTTGCTTCTTTTTCGAGCGATGCATCCGCCTGGCCGCTAGCTAGCGCCGGTCCGAGGCATAACATGGCGAGAATGAGACTTAGATGTCGCATGGCGTATATCGGCATCGTAGCGCGGAGCTTCCCTCGGGCACAAGTGGAAAGATACTCTGACTTCCAACTAACTTGCATCGGGCAAGGGCAAGGGCAAGGGCAAGGGGCATCCGCACGAAGTTAGTCCCTTGTGCGGTGGACGTCGCCCGTCTTGGCCGTGCGGATGCTTCTACTTTTCTCCCATGCTCTTGTGGAGCGCATCGATTCCGGCTTGGGCGACTTCGGTATCCTGGTCAACCGAGCCCGAGCTGCAACCTATCCCGCCTAGATGCTCGCCTCCGACCTGAAAGGGAAGGCCCCCACCGAAGATCATGAATTTTCCGGGGTTGCTGGCATGGATTCCGAAAGCCGGTTTTCCCGGGCCGGCGACCTCACCGTACTTCTCGGTGGAAACTCGGCTGGCACCGGCAGTGAATGCCTTGCCGATGGCCACTTCGATGCTGGTAATCTTGGCGCCTTCCATGCGGTGGAACGCCAAGAGGTTTCCTCCATCGTCACATATCGCAATGTCCATGGCGAGGCCCATTTCTCTGGCCTTTTGCTCGGCAGCCTCCAGCATCAACTTGGCTCCCGCCAGAGTCAGTCTGGAATGGCCACTGCTAATCAAATTGTCACTCATTTGGTGAGACCTCCGTTCATTAAGAGAGGAGAAAGAATAAAGGAGAAAGGAGCATCAATTCCAGTCTTGCTTTTGTTTCTTTCTACTTTCTCCTTTCTACTTGCTTCTCCAGGCAAGGGGCATCAATCCCCGCGAAGTCATTTCTTGATGTGGTAGACGTCTCGGCCGTGCGGCCCCTTTCTACTAACACATTTTCCACCTAATGTACTATCATCCTTTTATTAATGAGCTGCCTTTTCTGTGATATTGCGGCGAAAAAGCGTCCCAGCACTGCGGTTCTAGAGGACGAGGACATCTATGCCTTTAGAGATATCCATCCCCACGCACCCACTCACATCTTGATCATTCCACGCAAGCATATTGCTACATTGAACGATCTCTCCGAAGCCGACGCCGCGCTGGTGGGAAAAATCGTCCTGGCCGCCCGAGACCTGGCGGCCCAAGAAGGTATCGCAGAAGACGGATATCGACTCGTGTGGAACTGTAACGCGATGGCCGGACAGACCATTGACCATATTCATCTTCACATCATGGGTGGACGCGCTCTTCGCTGGCCGCCAGGGTAGCGTCGGTGTGACAGGGTAGCGTCGGTGTGAATTGAAGTCAGTAGGCGGTTGGGCAGTCCGCCTCTTTGCAGCCTTCGGCGGACCCGCCGAAGCTTGAACGGTGGAGAACGTGAGCGAAGGCGGGTGACCAGTGAAGAGCGGGCGGCTTGACTGCTCGGCGGCTCAGTGAAATAGTGGGAACGCGTGGCACTCGATCATGAGCACTAGGACAGCGCTTTTTGTCACCTGCTTGGTCGACCAGTTCTATCCCAAGGTGGGCGAGGCTTCGGTTCGTCTTCTCGAGCAAGCCGGCTGTCGGGTCGAGTTTCCCCATGAACAAACCTGCTGCGGGCAACCCGCATACAACATGGGTTATCACGATGAGGCGCGGCGTTTGGCGCGGCGTTTCATATCGATCTTCGAGTCCTACGACGTCGTTGTGACACCCTCCGGGTCTTGCACGAGTATGGTGCGCGTGTTCTATCCGGAGCTCTTTTCGGAAGAGCCGAAATGGCAAGGCAGGGCCACGGAGTTGGGGGAACGACTCTTTGAGCTGACCGAGTTTCTGTCGGAGCGTTCTTTCGACCCTCGGAGCAAATTCGAAGCAAAGGTGACCTACCACGAATCCTGCCATCTATTACGAGAGTTGGGAATATCTGAGCCCCCTCGGGAGCTCTTGAGGAAGGTCGAGGGTCTGGAGCTCGTCGAGATGGAACGCAGCGACTTGTGTTGCGGCTTTGGTGGTGCGTTCTCGGTCAAGATGTCGGAGCTCTCGGAAGCGATGTTGGATGACAAACTACGATATGCCGAGGCAACGGGTGCCGATGTGATTACGGCAACCGACTGCGGTTGCCTCATGCATCTCGGTGGAGCTCTGAGCCGGCGAGGCAGCTCGCTTCGTGCCGTTCACATCGCCGAGATTCTTGCAGGGAGCCTCTGAGTCCATGGAAAGCCGAAGCCACCTGTTCTTGGACGGCGTTCGAAAGGCCCTGGACGATTCGAATCTTCAAAAGGCACTCGGAAACGCCACCGCGCGTTTCATCAAGAGCCGTAACGATTCCTTTGAAACATTTCCGGAAGGTGAAGCGCTTCGAGATCGGGCCCGACAGATAAAAGAAGACACGATTGCGCACCTGGATCACTATCTCGAGCAGCTTGCGGATTCTGTACGCCGGCAAGGTGGCCACATTCACTGGGCGGCCGATGCCGCCGAGGCACGCCAGATCATCGTCGAGTTGACGCGACAGTACGGCTCGAAGCTTGCGGTCAAGAGCAAGTCGATGACGACCGAGGAAGTAGGTCTCAACGAAGCCCTCGAGCAGGCTGGGGTCGAGCCCGTGGAAACGGATCTGGGCGAGTACATCATCCAGCTGGCTAACGAGACACCGTCACACATCATAGCGCCGGCGATCCACAAGACAAAAGAAGAAGTAGCAGAGCTTTTCGTACAAAAGCTCGGGTCTCCAAGGCTGGATCGCCACGAAGATCTAACACGGGAAGCCCGTCGACACTTGCGGGACAAGTTCCGAAACGCCGACCTCGGCATTAGCGGTGTCAACTTCGCCATTGCCGATACGGGAAGCATCGTGGTGGTCGAGAACGAGGGTAATGCACGTCTGACGACCTCTTTACCGCGCGTTCATATCGCTTTGATGGGGATGGAGAAAGTGATCCCCGATCTGTCTTCGTTTGCGGCCTTCATGAGAATCTTGGCACGGAGCGCGACGGGTCAAAAGATGGGCAGCTACGTCTCTATCATCACCGGTCCGCGTCGCCGAGACGAAGAGGATGGGCCCGAGGCATTCCACCTCGTGGTGTTAGACAATGGACGCTCGCGTCTTTTAGCGGATCCCGTACTGCGTGAGTCGCTCTTTTGTATCCGTTGTGGGGCTTGCTTGAACGCCTGCCCGGTTTACCGACACGCCGGGGGGCATGCCTTTGGTTCCGTATATTCGGGTCCCATCGGATCGGTCATCACGCCTTCCTATATCGGTCATGACAAAGCCGCCGAGCTTCCGTTCGCCTCTACACTCTGTGGAGCTTGTCGAGATGTTTGCCCGGTCCGGATCAATATTCCCCATCTGCTATTGGAGCAGCGCAAGAATGTCGTGGCCGAGGTCAAAGGAAAACAACAACGTCTCGTACGATGGTTTGCGCTCGTCAATGCATCGGAAAGAAACTACCGATGGGCAACAGGTCTAGCCTATTGGCTTTCCCGACCCTTTGTCCGGAAGGGACGAATGCGTTCCGTTCCCACACTATCTGCGTGGACCCGAACCCGTGATTTCCCAGCGCCGGCGCGGCAGAGTTTTCGAGATTGGTGGAGGCGGCACCATGGATGAAAGGAGCTTCATTGAAAACATACGCTCGACGCTCCAGGGGCGTCGCCGGGTTCCGGCGGTTGTCTTGCCGCTAGGGAGCCTACACGTGCGATCGGATCCAGCCGAGATGTTGGAAGGATTTGTTCGTGAGCTCGAAGCGGCCGACGGAGTTGTCTATCGCGCGGGCAGTCTAGAAGAGGCCCGGGTGAGGATTCAAGAGATCGTTGCCCAAAAAAAGATCCAAACGGTCGTTCGTGCCAATACCGCGTTCGACCGAGAGCTCGAGATGGATGCCGCGCTCGCGGATTCAGGCGTCACCGTGATGGTCGGTGATCTGCGCGGTGAGGCCACATCGGAACAGATTAGAGCCGCCGAGTTCGACGCCGATGCAGGCATGACCTCCGTAGATTACGGGGTAGCGGAAACGGGAACGCTGGCCGTAGCGGCTCGGCCGGGTCAGGGTCGCGCCATTTCACTTCTCTCGCCCATACATATTGCTCTACTCCGTTCGAGCGGTATCGTTTCCGACCTTTCCGTCCTGATCGAACGGGTCATCACTGAGCGCGAAGAACTGCCGAGCGCGCTCACCTTCATTACCGGCCCCAGCCGAACCGCCGACATCGAGCTCGTTTTGACCGTCGGAGTCCACGGCCCCAAAGAGCTGCACGTCGTACTGATAGAAGAAGGATAGGGATAGTAGAACTCGAGAACTCGAGCACTCAAGAAATCAAGAAATCAAGCATTCAGGGAATCAGGAATCATAGAATGAGACCTGAGTTGTTTTGCTCCGGAGCTCCAGTAATCAAAACGGACGGCGCCAGCCGGCCCACAAAACCATTCTTGAATTCTTGAGTTCTTGAATTCCTGAATTCTTTCTTCAGAATCTTCTCGATCTAATAATATTGAAGGCCAGCCATAGTCCGAGCAATCCGGAGAAAAGGTAGCCGACGATCCCCAAGGCCGGGAACCCGAATAGCGATGGTCCGGCACCGGTCGTGATGATCATGGAGGAGCCGATGATCATGGCGCCGATGATGATCCCCAGTGTGAGGCGGCTTGCGGTGTTCTCGAGGGCGTGAATCAGCCCGCCAAGTTTCTCGTGCTCGAACCGGATGGCAAGCTCGCCCCGCTCGATCTTATTGGCGATTTGAGCCAGCCGGCGTGGCACTTGGCGCTGCACCGTGATGAACTGTGAGATGGAAGAACGTAGCCTGCGCCACAAGATCCCGGGTTTGACTTGCCGAGCCGCCAACTGCCGCACGTAGCCTTGCACTTCCAACACCACGTTGAGGTCGGGATAGATCAAGCGGGCCGCTCCCTCGGCTGTGACGAGGGCCCGGATCATGATGACCAAGTCGGGAGGGAGTCTTAGTCGGTGACCTCTCAGTATGGCGGTCATATCCAGCAGCAACTTCCCGACGTTGATTTCCTTTAGCGGCAAGCTGCCGTAGTAATCGAGGATTTCCAGCAGGCTTCGTTCCAGGGCCCTGCGATCGACATCCGTGTGCGAAGTGGAAATCGAGATGAGCGCATCAGCCAGGCTGGCGCTGTCCCTCTCCACGACCGAGTTGATCAAATGAAAGAGCTCGTATCGGTCGTTCTCAGTCAACCGTCCGACCATGCCCCAATCGAGCAGACAAAGACCTTTTTCTTCCGACAACAGTAGGTTTCCCGGATGAGGGTCGGCGTGAAAAAAGCCGTCTTCGAATACCTGTTTTGCAGCAGTGGTGAGTCCCTTTCTTGCAATGGCGCCGGGATCAGACAGCCCATCGATGTCGAGATCTTTGATCTTCGTACCTTCAACGAACTCCATGACGAGAATCTCGCTGGTCGAATAGGTCTCGTAGACCGCTGGAATGTACGCCTCGTTGTCGTCTCTTCGGAGGGCACGGGCGATCTTCAAGTGTGTGGCCTCTCGATGGAAGTCGATTTCTCCCAAGAAGCTCCTGCGGGCCTCGTGTGCCAGGTTGGGCAGATCATAAGGGCGCAAGTCTTCCGATCGTTCGTGGAGGCGCACCACGACGGCGTCCAGTATGTCGAGATCTTTCTCTATGACCTTTCTTATGTTGGGTCTTTGAACCTTGACGCAGACGATTTGGTCTCCCTCTCTGAGGACGCTGCGATGGACCTGCGACAAAGAAGCCGACGCCACCGGCTCTCGGTCGAACTCCGAGAAAATATCCTCGAGAGGCCGATCCAGGTTCTTTTCCACCATCGCTCGGATCTCCGAGAACGGGAGAGGACTCACTTCGTCTTGAAGCTTTCTGAGCTCTCGGACGAGAGCGGCTGGAAGTAGATCCGGTCGGAGACTCATCATTTGCCCCATCTTGACGAACGTGGGGCCCAGATCCTCGAGCGCTCGGCGGATGCGCTCGTAGGTCCCCAGGTTCTTCTCGGGCTTTTGAATCTTCTTGGCGAGACGCGTCCCGGGAATCTCGAGCCGCTCCACGAGGTCGTCGAACCCGTATTTCAAGAGAGTGACGGCGATGTCTTTGAAGCGCCCAACCGTGGACAGGGTGCGGAAGTCCACTTATTTGTCGGCTCCTGCTCCCTGGGCCTCGATTGCCGCGAGTCGCTTTTCCAGCTTTTCGATCTTCTTCTTCAAGTCCGCGAGCTCGGATTGTCGGGGAAAGTCGAGACTGTCCATGCCCTTGCGGGTGATTTCGGTGACCGCCTTTTCCATGTCGCTCCAACGCTCTTCTCCGACCTGGGCGAGCTCGTCGGCCAGTTTCTGGGCGTCCTCACGGCTGATCTTTGGCTTGGTCGGCCAGTTTTTTCGTGGCTTCCTCGATCTTGTCCTTGGTCAAAAAAATAGTGCCAAACCCGGCCATTAGGCCCTTTTTGATGTCCTCCAACATGGTTTTTGCCTCCTTGTGAGAGGAAGTATCTCACGCCTGTCCATGCTTTTCACTCGGGCAGATGCCGATGGGGCCCGTGCTATACTCATTTTTCATGCGTGCATCGTTCTATACATTGGGATGTCGTCTCAATCAGACCGAGACGGCGGTCTTGTCGGGAGCCTTTCGGAAGAAAGGCTACTCCATTGTTGATTGGCACCGACCAGCCGATGTGGTCGTCGTCAACACCTGCTCGGTGACCGAAGCCGGCGAGGCCCGATGCCGCAACATCATCCGACAATCTCTCCGTCGCTCTCCCGAGGCGTTCATCGTGGTGATGGGTTGTTATGCCCAGATTGGTCTAGAGGCTCTCAGACAAATTCCGGGCGTCGACATGATCGTCGGCACCGACTACAAGACGAAGTTTCCTGCTTTCATTGGTGAGCCCCGAAAGCTGCCGGAGCCGGTCGTACTTCATTCGAAACTCATCGACGCGTCCGATTTCGAAGTCGATGGGACGGGAGACTACCGAACGACCCGCGCCAACTTGAAGATACAGGACGGCTGCGACTTTTTCTGTTCGTTCTGCATCATTCCGTTCACGCGAGGTCGAGAACGGAGCCGGAAGTTCGACGATGTCGGTCGAGAAGCAAGAGAGCTCGTGGCTGTCGGTCATCAAGAGCTCGTTCTCACCGGTGTCAACATCGGCCGCTACGAGAACGAAGGCCGAACATTCTTGGATTTGGTACACTCGCTCGAAGCGATCGAAGACCTGAGACGACTCCGCATCACTTCTATTGAACCGACCACGATCGAGGCCGGACTCGTGGATCACATGGCCGGCTCCGACAAGCTCTGTCATTACTTCCATGTTCCCATCCAAAGCGGCGATGACACGGTGCTCGAGGGAATGAACCGCCACTACCGAGTCGATGAATATTCCCAGTTTGTCGAGGACGTAGCGGACAAAGTCCCTGACGTAGGACTGGGAACAGACGTCATCGTCGGTTTCCCGGGGGAGACAGTCGAGGCGTTCGACCGGACGGAAAGGCTTCTCGAGAGCCTTCCCTTGTCTTATTTTCACGTCTTCAGCTATTCCAAGCGCTACGGATCCCGCGCATCCAGGATGAACGGGCACGTGAATCCCGAGGTCATCAAGGAGCGGAGCAAGCGCCTGCGGACCCTATCGAAAGCCAAGCGGCGCGCTTTCGCTTCCCGCTACCTGGGCCATGAGGTCGAAGTCCTCTTCGAACAGCAGGACTCCAACGGACTCTGGACGGGTCTCACCGACAACTACATCCGGGTGGGCGTGGTCTCTCCCGAACCGTTGCGAAACCAATTTGCCAACGTCACCCTCCGCGACGTCAACGATGAGTTGGTGTTGGGTGTGATTGCCGAAAAGGTTGGTTGAAGCTCGGCTCTCGCTCTGCTAGTCTCGCTCCTGAGATGGATAGGGAGCTCCTCGAGAAGCTGCAAACGATTGCTGCTCGACTGTTTAGCGGGCGCGGAGTGCTCGCTGCCTACGCATTTGGCAGCCGAGTCTCTGGCCGGCCGATGGAAGGCAGTGACCTTGATGTCGGGTACTACCTCGAGGGATATCGGAAGGCCGAGCTCTTGCCGATTCGCGAAGAAATGGTCTTGGCTGCTGATATGTCTGACGCGGTTGGATTCCAAGTCGACCTTAGGAACCTCGGCGGTGCACCGTTAGAACTGCGAGGTCGCGTTCTGGAAGAAGGCGTACGGATCTACTCCGGCAACGATTCCGACCGCGTCGATCTGGAATGCGACATCTTGGCACGCTATCACGACTACAAAGATGTGTTTCGTCAGATGCACGAAACCCGACTGAAGCAGACCGCTAAGCGAGGTTTGTAAGAAATGGTCAATCAAGCCAAATTGGATCAGATGATATCCAATTTGCGTCAGTACGTGGGCGTGCTGAAAGACCTTGCTCGAGGTCCTTGCGAAGCGTTTTTGGATAACCAAGACAAAATCGGCAACGCCAAATATCATTTTGTCATCGCCATCGAATGCTGTATCGACATTGCCAACCACGTCATTTCGTCCGAGAACTACCGGTTTCCCAACGACAACGCGGATAGCTTTGTCATCCTGATTGAAAACGACATCCTCGCCAGTGATTTGGAAGATAGCTTTCGCGCAATGGCGGGTTTCAGAAACCGCCTTGTTCATCTCTATTGGGACATCGATGACGAGCGCGTTTATGAATATCTTCAGGAGTCCTTGCCGGACCTAGAGAACTTCGGGCAGGCCATTGCGCAACGCGACTGGTAGTCGCCGGAACCCTACTTGTAGTCGTCCGTACCTTTGCAGTTGAGCCTTTGTTCTCCTTCGCGATAGACTCACCCTATTGAAAAGGGAGTCCCCATGATTGGGCGAACCCTGTCCCACTACACAATCCTCGAACGAGATATCAGCCGGGGCGGTATGGGGATTGTTTACCGCGCCTTGGACCTGAATCTCGACCGCGAGGTGGCCCTCAAAGTGCTTCCTCCCGAGCTCGTTGCCGACCCGGAGCGCAAGCGTCGATTCGTTCAAGAAGCGAAGTCCGCGGCCAAGCTCGAACATCCCCACATTGGTGTTGTTCACGAGGTCGATGAAGCAGAGGGCGAGACCTTCGTGGTGATGGAGCTCATCCGTGGTGAAAAACTGTCTGAAATGGTCCAGCAAGGAAAGCCGCCGCTTGCCCGGTCACTCGAGATTGCTGCTGAGGTCGCCGAGGGAATGGCTTGTGCTCACAACGCGGGCATCCTTCATCGAGATTTGAAGCCCGCGAACATCATGGTGACGGGAGACGGCCACGCCAAGATCATCGACTTCGGACTCGCCAAGCTCATCGAGCCGCTCGCGGAAATCGGCAGCAACGTGGAGACGGCCTTCCGCGGTGCAAGGCCGCCGGATAATGCGGTGACCGATCCTGGCGTCATCGTGGGGACGGTCTCTTACATGTCGCCGGAGCAGGCGCGTGGGACTCAGATCGACCACCGAAGCGATATCTTCAGCTTCGGTATCGTACTTTACGAAACAATCACAGGGCAGGTACCCTTCCGGGGCCCCACCGGCATGGATACACTCCAAGCCATTCTCAATCATCCGGCGCCGCCGCTCCCGGATATGGGCTCGGATGTCTCGAGTGACGCCGGGTTCGAGATTCACCGCGTCGTAGAGAAATGCCTGTCCAAAGACCCCAACGAGCGCTACCAATCGATGAACGATCTCGCCGTCGATCTCCGCTCGGCGAGACGACGTTTGGAATCGGGATCGGTTCGTCGCCAAACCGAACCTGACTCAACGACGGTCGGAGCACGAAGACGACGGTTGGTGTTCGGAGCTGCTGTCGTGGCCGCGGCGGTAATGCTGGTTGCCGGTCTCGTTCTCTTCCTCCGTCCCGGACCCGAGACGGAACCGATCGAAGCGGGGCGACCTTCCGTGGCGGTCCTCTACTTCGAGAACACGACGGGAGAACCTTCCCTGGATTGGCTTCGCACCGGCCTCACCGACATGCTCGTCACCGATTTGTCCCAATCGCCACAGTTGGAAGTCCTCAGTACCGATCGGCTGTATCACATTTTGAGTGAGCTCAATCGCGAAGACGAGCGCATCACGTCGCTCGAAGTCGTTCAAGAAGTCGCGGATAGAGCTGGTGTGGAAACGGTGATTCTTGGAAGCTTCATGAAGGCCGGCGAGAGCATCCGCATCAATATCCGTGTGCAGGAAGCGAGGAGCGGCAAGATCCTGAGCTCTGAGAAGGTGGAAGGAGTTGGAGAGGCGGCGCTCTTCCCCATGGTCGATGACTTGACCCGCCGGATCAAAACGAACTTCGAGACCTCGTCAGCGGACGCGGCGCCGGACATGGACTTGAAGGATGTGACCACGGCTTCCATCGAGGCTTACCGCTACTACGCGGAAGGAATACGACTCCTCAATCGTGGTCAGTACGAAGAAGCGATTCCTCTCTTTGAAAGAGCCTTGGAGTTCGACCCCGAATTCGCCATGGCGTTGGCGAAGTTGGCTATCGTTCATGGTAATTTGTTCCACAGCGACGAGAGCGACCGCTATGCGGAACTGGCTCTCGAGAACGTTTCACGACTCACGCCGCGTGAGCGCTACTATATCGAAGGAGTGTACTACGACGACCGGCCGGAGAATCACAAGCTCTCGATTGAGGCTTACGAAAAAGCCCTCGAGGTCGATCCGAGACATGCCTCGGCTCGGCACAACCTGGCCCGACGATACCTTCTCGACGAGCGCTACAGCGAGGCCATCCGGCACTTCGAGGTGGCCCGGCGTCAAGGTACGAGCTTCCCCGGAGTCTTATGGCCAACTTGCTGAAGCTTATGCAGCGGAAGGTGAGCTCGAAAAGGGACGCGAGATCCTCGACGAGTTCATCGAGCAGAATCCGGAGAACGCCGCCGCCCACCGCATCCTTGCCCGACACCTCATCGTGTCGGGACAGCTCGAGGAAGCGCTTGGACTGTTCGAGAAAGCTGAAACTCTCGAGCCCGGAAATCCTGACACTGCCGTTGGGCGATGGGCCATCTATTCGCTTAGGGAGGAGTGGGAAGAAGCTGAGGCCGCGGTCGAGTCGCTGACGGCTTCCAGGGATCCATCCCGAAAATGGATGGGGTATGTGTACCTGGCCAGCGGACGACTGTACAAGGGAATGTTGGAGGAAGCCCTCGCCTTCCAAGACAAAGCAGTGACTGCCTTTCCTCGCCCCGGTCCGTTTCAGTGCCATTGGCCGAGCCTACGTGGCCGAAACTCTTCTCCTAAAGGGAGAACCAGAAGGGGCTCTCGAAACGGCAACCAGGGCGCTCGAGGAAAGTGGCCGAACCTATCCACTGCAATACAACCTTCGTATGGCCGCTCTTGCCGCTGCGGAGCTCGGTACAATGGGAGAGACGCTGAGAGCTTTGTTACAGAGTACGAACGTCGAGCGGAATCGCTTACACCAGTGAGTTGGAAGAGGGGAGTGCATCGACTGGCGGGTGAACTGGCTCTTGCCCGCGGGGATACGCGCGAGGCGATCCGTCGGCTCGAACAAGCCGTGTCCTTGCTGAGCCAACGAGGATCGCTCCCACCTCCGCCGCCACCCCACGTGCCCATTTGGTACTCGTTGGCTTCGGCTTATCTGGCGGCTGGCCAAGACGACCAAGCTGCCGAATGGTTCTTACGTATCGTTGAAAGCGGTGTTGAGCGCAACTTGCGGCCTGTGGAATTTGTCCGCAGCTTCTACTTCCTCGGCAAGATCCACGAGAACCGCGGAGATATGGAAAAAGCCCGCGAGTATTACCGTCGTTTCTTCGAGTACTGGAAAGACGGCGATATCGACCGCGAGCGGGTGGAAGAAGCGAAACGCAAGTCGTGATCTGGTTCGCCAACTATCTCCATGATATTCTAAAGATGTCGGTGAAGAGCATAGAGTAAACTGGATTATCATGCCGACCGTATTGCGAAGCGGCCCTTACCGATTCTTTTTCTATGCGGGTGATAGAGACGAGCCACCCCATGTTCATATTGAGCGAGATGACAATCAGGCTAAGTTCTGGTTGGATCCTGTCAGGCTTCAAATGAGTGCGGGCTTCAATACAAAGGAAATCAATCGAATTCACAAACTTGTGAAAGAAAACCAGAAGCGGTTGATGAGAAACTGGGATGAGTACTTCAACGACTGAGACACGATCCGTTAGAGCTCGACAAGTTCGGATCACTGAGGAAGCACTAACAGTTGACCTCGAGGACGGACGGACGATTTCTGTGCCCTTGGCGTGGTACCCGCGCTTGTCTCATGGAACAACGAAGGAGCTAGAGAACTGGCGTTTCATTGGCAAGGGAGTAGGTATTCACTGGCCTGACCTCGATGAAGACATAAGTGTCGAGAATTTGGTAGCCGGGAATCCATCTGGGGAGAGCCAACGATCCTTCAAGCAATGGCTGGAAAAACGGAGCGCTCGAAAGAAGTAAATAGCTTGCTTGAGATTCCTGCGACCAGTTGAATTTCGACAAGCCCCCGCCATAAAATTCCCTCAGAAAAGGAGCATTGCCTATGATCGGGCGTACGCTCTCCCACTACAAGTACTACCGCCGATTTTACGATTACTGAAAGACGGCGATTTGGACCGTGAACGGGTGGACGAGGCGAAGAAAAAGAGTATGTGACTCGTTCCGGAACGAGGAGTCAAAGCTCCCAATCAGCGAGAAACTGCTGAATTACCGCTCGAGCCGATAGCGAAACCGGATCCGAAGGCCCGCGGTTCCCGTCACACGGAATACGACTTCCTGAGGGCCGATGGAGATGACCTGGCCTGAGTCCACGCGGATGCTACCCGGCTCGAAGTTTGCGGATTCCCTAAAGTCGAATCGCCAGCGCCCTTCTTGCGCTTCGCCCGACACCAGGAGCGCCTCCACGGTGTTCTCGCCAGACAGGCCGGAATAGGGGTGTCGAAAAGGAGAGGAGTTGTCGGTAGGGTCGGTCTGCTGTGCATTGATGGTGACCTGACCCTTGAGACGACCGTCTGGAGGAGGGGATTCAAGGGCGCTGGTCAGCGAGCTCGCAATGGCTCGTTCATGTGCACGCTGGGCTTGGTTCGTTATGACCGAGGCGGAGTTGTTCTCTGGGTTGGGATCCGGTGGACCGGAGCTGGTCACCGAGCCCGATGTCAGGAAGCTACCGGAGGAGGCCGTCACAATGAAGGTCAGAATCCAGGATGTGCCCGATCCCATGGCTCCGGCGGGAAAAGCGCAAGTTGACGTCGGTATCCCGTAAGGAACGCAGGGGGGTGTCCCCACGCTCGAGCTGAATGAATTGATCGCCGTCACTTGCGCCGGGAAATTGATAGTCGCCTGAACTCCATTGGCGCTCTGGGGGCCGGCGTTGAACACTGTGAGCTGATAGGTGATTTGTGTGGCCGAAGGAGTATTGGCGTTGGCGGTCAAAGTAACAGAGAGGTTAGCTTCGCCCGAGCCCGCCGTGGTGGTCGTGGTCGATCCCGGCACCGTCGTTGTCGACGGCTCTCCGACGATCACGTTCTTGCTGGTTTGATCTTGAAGCCCTGCCTCGTTCGTGACGGTCAGTGTGACCGTGAATGTGCCCGGAGTTTGGAAAACGCGTTGAACCACCCGGCCTTCCCGGCCGCTCGTTCCGTCTCCGAAATCCCACTGATAGCGTGTGATGCCCGTGGATTGGCTCGAGGTGCCCTTCGAGCAAGAAGCATCGAAGCGTACGGCACCATTGACCAGGATTCTCGGTGGTGCGGGATCTGTCTCGAAGCAAGCCACGGGATTTCCGCCCGTGCCCGGGGTGCTGGTGGTCGTGGTTGTGATGACAGTTGTCGTGGCGCCGGGAGTCGTTGTTGATGTCGTTGGGGTCTCTGGTGCTGGCCCCTCCTCCGAGCCCCCACCCGCCGCGACGATACCCGCCACCGCTCCCGCTCCTGCGCCCCCGATGAGGACGCCTGTCGTTCGGGATATGCCGCCACCTGCGAGACCCACCGCCTCGAATCCGGGTGGGATAGCGGGTAGACCGGCCTGAGTGATTCCTATGATGATGTCGGGGTCACCCAGAAAATAGCCGGCGACCACGTCATCGTCATCGCACTCGTTTTCCTCTCTGACTTCAGGCTCGAAGTTTTGGGTGCGAGCATTGTTGAAATCGTTGGTGATGACTTCGATGTAGTAAACCACACGCGGAGTCTCCGCCTTCGGTCGCGGCAGGACGGCTCGAAACTCGCTCTCCTCCTGAGACATCTCGATGAAGTAGAACGTGGAGTAGAGGGCGGACCGGAAATACAACCTGACCACCCTTATGTCGGTTGAAGGTTCGACCTCCGCCCGGATCGTGGCGTGTTGGGATAAAACAATGCAATCGATGCCATCGTGGAGGATGACCGGAGCTTCTTGTGCTCGAGCGGAAAGAGTCGAAAGCAATAGGCCGAAGATAAAGAATATGGCCGGCTTACTGTCCCAGACGGACCTCAGCATGCTTTGCCTCCTAGCCGGCGCTATGGCCTCGCCGCTCGGGAACCCACAAGAGGCTCATCCAGACTTCACCGGCCACGCTATCTTACAGGAGGGAAGCCTATCAGAGAAGAAACCTATGACTGAAGTCTTAAATGGATCTATTTGCCCTTCTCGGCCTCGGGTCGGCTAGGAACACCCACTGGTTGTCCCACAATTGAGACACTTGTAGCAGCTACCGTTTCTTACCATGATGGACCCGCAAACGGAGCAGGGGGGAGCGTCTTCGAAGATAGGAGTCAAAGCCGAAAGCCCGTCGCTCGACGAATCAACGGGGGGAACCGGTACGGACTCATCCGGTTGCTCCGTGCTGGACTCCTGGACGACTCCCGCCATGGCGCTTTGCTCGGCTGAGAGAAACTTGAGCGCGAGCCAACGGAAGATGTAGTCGGTAATGGACTTGGCGTAGGGAATCTCTTGGTTTCCCGTGTAGCCGGACGGCTCGAATCGTGTGTGGCTGAATTTGTCGACGAGCACTTCTAGAGGCACGCCGTATTGGAGTGCGTATGAGATGGCACGGGCGAAGGCGTCCATCAAGCCTGATACCGTAGAGCCTTCCTTGGACATGTTGATGAAGATCTCTCCTGGTTTTCCGTCCTCGTACAGCCCAACCGTGATATAGCCCTCGTGTCCGGCTATTCGAAATTTGTGCGTAAGCGCTTGCCGTTCCACCGGCATCTTGTTCTGAACGGGCGCATTCTTGAGCGACGGCCCGGTCGCTGTTTTCGCGGGCATGGTGTTCAGAGGCTGAGTGCGTTTGCTTCCATCCCGGTAGATCGCGATGGCTTTGAGACCGAGCTTCCATGCCTCGATGTAGGTCTGCATGATGTCTTCGATGGAGCTTTCTTGAGGCATGTTGACGGTCTTGGAGATTGCGCCGGAAAGGAACGGTTGCACCGCCGCCATCATTCTCACGTGACCCAGGTGATGAATGGCTCGACCTCCACCGGGTGACGCGACCGCGCAATCGAACACCGATAGATGTTCTTCCCGGAGCGGGGGCGCGCCTTCGATGAACCCATTTTCATGAACGTAATCCACGATCTCCTTGGTTTCATCAGTCGGGTATCCGAGGCGGCTGAGTGCTGAAGGAACGGTCTGATTGACGATTTTCATGACTCCTCCGCCAACCAGCTTCTTGAACTTGACAAGGGCCAAATCCGGCTCGACACCTGTGGTGTCGCAGTCCATCATCAAACCGATGGTGCCCGTGGGAGCGAGCACCGTCGTTTGGCCGTTACGGTATCCGAACTGACGTCCCGTTTCGACGGCAAGGTCCCAGGCGTCGCGGGCACCTTGATGGAGCGCCGGTTGGAGCCGAGCCGGATCGATTTGGGCGTTGGCATCCCGGTGCATCTCCATGACGCCGATCATGGATTCACGATTTTCGGGATAGCGAACAAAGGGACCTTTGACGGCAGCAATGCGTGACGACTGCAGGTAGGACTCGCCTGTCATCAATGATGTGATGGCTGCTGCGGTGTGGCGACCATCGTCGCTGTCGTAGGGAATTCCGAGGTACATGAGCATGGCGCCCAAGTTGGCATAGCCCAGACCCAGAGGCCGGAAGGCATGAGAGTTCTTGCCGATCTTCTCGGTGGGATAACTGGCGTTATCAACGATGATCTCCATGGCCGTGATCAGGACGTCGATCGCCTTACGAAAGGAGGCGACGTCGAATTGGCCTTTGGCGTTGACGAACTTCATGAGGTTGAACGACGCCAGATTACAGGCGCTGTCATCCAAGTACATGTACTCGGAACAAGGATTCGACGCATTGATGCGTCCCGATCCTTTCGACGTATGCCAGCGGTTTATGGTCGTGTCGAACTGCATGCCGGGGTCGCCACAGACGTGAGCGCTCTCGGAGATCTTGCGGAGGACTTCGCGGGCGCGGTACCGACCCAGGGGCTCACCGGTGAGAACGGAGGGCGTGATCCATTCACTGTCATCGATCACGGCTTGCATGAAGTCGTCAGTTACTCGAACACTGTGATTGGCATTCTGGTAGAAAATGGAGGAGTAAGCTTCGCCATTGAAGGATGGGTCGTAACCGGCTTCGATGAGGGCCCAGGCTTTCTTTTCCTCTCGCATCTTGCAGTCGATGAACTCGATGATATCGGGGTGGTCGACGTTCATGATGACCATCTTGGCAGCCCGGCGCGTTTTTCCGCCGCTCCGTATGACGCCGGCAAAGGCGTCGTAGCCCTTCATGAACGATACGGGGCCGCTGGCGATGCCTCCTCCCGAGAGCCGTTCTCTAGAGCTACGCAGGGGAGATAGGTTCGATCCCGTGCCCGATCCCCATTTGAAGAGCATTCCCTCGGTCTTGGCCAAGGTCAGGATGGACTCCATCGTGTCTTCTACGGAGTTGATGAAGCAGGCTGAGCATTGTGGCTTGGCCTCGATGCCGCAGTTGAACCAGACCGGCGAATTGAACGAAGCGTATTGGTTCAACGTCAGGAAAACGAGCTCGTCATGGAAAGTCTCGGCGTCGTCTTCGGAAGCAAAATAGCCCCCTTCTCGACCCCAGCGGGTCAATGTGTCGACCACGCGGCCGACAAGCTGCCGAGCACTTGTTTCCCTGTTGCCCGTGTCCAGCGTCCCGTGGAAGTACTTCGATGCCACGATGTTGGTCGCCATCTGTGACCAGGTGGCAGGGACCTCTACGTTCTTTTGCTCGAAAATGGTCTCGTTCTTTTCGTTCGCGATGACGGCGTCCCTTATGTCCCACTCGACGCTGTCATAGGGAGAGACCCCAGCTACCGTATACGAGCGTTCGAACTTCAAACCGCGGGAGCCTTTTGAACCGCCCGGATTCCTCTTTTCAACCGACATCCCTGGATCCACCATCAGGGAAATGCCCTTGTTCGTTGTGGCCATCTTTGCCTCCGCGCTAATGAGCGCCTGAGCGTTCGGCACCCGGCGGCACGAGTACCTATTGAAGCCCAGCCCCGAGCTTCAGTACGTGAACGCTAAACCCTATCCTGTGAACGAAATCCAGTTAAAGTCGATACCACCCCAGGTAAAGCTCACAGCTTATTGTCCCAACGATTTGAACCTAGCTGGTATGTGTTTTTATAAGCGGATTCACAAGTGGCTGTCAAGGAAAAAAATACCAGATTTTGCGTTCGGGTCACTCAATACCCACTAGATATTGCGTTCAATCCTGTTGAACCTACTGAGAGGCAAAAACTTATCTCATCGGGACGTTGCGTCGAAGGAGCGCTAAAAAAAAACAGGTCGCGACCGAAAACGTGTTGTGGATCGGGTTAGATCTCGATCACTTACTTATCAGGAGTTAAAGTTCTTCTTTAACTTTTTTCAAGGCTAATTCACCGTACAATCACGAAAAAAAGAAGGGCGAACCGGGTTATTGACGGGTTTTCTTGGAAAATCGAAGGAAAATTGAGGTCTATCCAAAGATCTTTCGGAACATGTCCCGAAGCGGATCTTTCCTTCTGCGACTCAAAAGGTGCTTGCGCGCTCCTTCGTGGCTCGGTTGAATACGGAGCACGGTGCGAAACTCGGTCTCGGCTCTTGATTTCATCCCGAACGACTTGTAATAGAGACCCAAGGAAAAATGCAAATCCGCCGATTGCGGTGCGATTCGAAGTGCTTTGATGAAGTGGCGCTCCGCGTCTTTTCGCATGACGGGGTGCCGAGCCATAGCCCTTGCCAACATGCCGTGATAGTCCGGGCTGTCGGGCGCCAGTTTCACGAGCTCGTAGAGAAGAGAAACCGCGCCCTCCCAGTCCCTAACTTGAAAATGCAGTTTTACATCTCGGAACAGCTGCTGGATCCGAGCTCTCCGTTGAGCTTCAGTGTATTGAATCGCGCGTTGATCGGTTCCACCGGGCACCGTCGAGCTGGGGCTTGCTGGAGTCGATTCGTCCTCGAGGCCGGGCTGCGTGTCGTCGCGGACGGCGGAATCAGAGGATGGCGTTGCCTCCATCGTCACCTCTTCAATGAGGGCCTCATCGAGCGGTGGAAGCTCGGTGGCCGGAGGTGGCGGTGCCTCTTGTGGTTGCTCCACGACGGGCTTGGTCGTAACGGAAGGGGGCACGGCCTCCTTGGGCTCCGGTTTGACGACGGCCTTTGGATTCGTGGATACGTCAACGTGCCGGGATGCTTGTGCCAGGGCTTGGACCAGCGCTGGCGATGGCGTGGGACCGGATGGAGGTTGTGGTGAAGCGGCGGGCGTTTGTTCGCGCTCCAACATCAACTTGCTATAGGCCCGAGTCAGGCGGTCCTGGATATCGTCCACCTTGGAGACCATGGAGCGTTCGTCCTCAACCAGTTGCCGCTTTTTTTCCCAACGGCGTTGTTCAGCCTCGTAGGCTTTTCGTACATCCCTTCTCGATGCGCGTTGGTCTACTTTGAGGAAATCCTTGACGGGAATTCGTTCCAAACGATCGAACTCCATCAGGATCTCTTGGCGTGTGTTCTTGGCTTGAATTCTCGCGAACTTCTGTTGAATTTCCGACAACAAGAAGGAACCGGTTTCTTCTTGTACCTTTAAAGGTCGTGCGGGCGCTGCTATGGGTTCGAGGAGGCCGGCGGAACATAGGCCGTAGCAGGCTCTCAAGATGAGACTGCGTTCTTGGGGTAGACGCCGTGCAATGGATTCGAGCGCGACACCTTTACCTGCGGCGCGAAGGACATCCTGCTCGACCGGGCTCAGTTTTCTGACATTGATGGTGAAAGGAGGCCGTTGGGCGACACGGACTCGTGTCTTCATTGAGGGGAGTCCGGAGCGGACGAGGTCCTCGTCTGTCAAGAATCGGACACCGTCGAGAAGGATGCGATAGATGGAAAGACTGACCATCAGCTCCACGGGTATGATGCAAGGTCGTTCATCGAAGCTATAGATTCCATCGCCAACCTTGAAAAGCGAAAGGAGGATACGGTTGACCTGCAAGGCGACTTGCCGACCGAGTTCTTCCTCCGACATCAGGCCGGCTTGAACCAGGGCCTGGCCGAACTTTCGACGACTGTTCTTCATCAGCAAGCTGGCCACTGCGAACTCGTGGCGGGAGAGACGTCCGAGATCGATCATGCTCTCACCGAGTCGATCGCGCTTGAGATTGCTCGCGGCGAAGACGACGAATCCGCGATCAAAATAGACGGTTTTGATAGTGCGGCCCGTAATAACCTGGAAATCGCCGCTCCGTTCCTCGATGGCGATCTTCTTGAGTACCCCTGGCAAAGGAGTTTCGTGGAGTGAGCCCACCCATCCGATGGACCTGTCCGTAGTGCCCGTCATGGTTCCCTACAAATGATTTGGATTCGCTTCCGCTTATTGTACACGAGTTTGAAGCTGGAGTCGCCCTATCTGTGTGTCGAGGTGTGTCGAGGACTAGCGCCGGTGGCGATCCTGGCGCGTCGCCCTCTCTGTTTATCGAGGACTAGCGCCGGTGGCGATCCTGGCGCGTCGCCCTCTCTGTTTATCGAGGACTAGCCCCTGCTGGCGCGTCCTGGCGCGTCGCCCTCTCTGCTTGTCGAGGACTAGCGCCGGTGGCGATCCTGGCGCGTCGCCCTCTCTGTTTATCGAGGACTAGCGCCTGGTGGCGATCCTGGCGCGTCGCCCTCTCTGTTTATCGAGGACTAGCGCCGGTGGCGATCCTGGCGCGTCGCCCTCTCTGTTTATCGAGGACTAGCCCCTGCTTACGCGCCTGGCTCGCCCTCTGCTTGTCGAGGACTAGCCCCTGCTCCTGGCGTCGCCCTCTGTTATCGAGGACTAGCGCCGGTGGCGATCCTGGCGCGTCGCCCTCTCTGTTTATCGAGGACTAGCGCCGGTGGCGATCCTGGCGCGTCGCCCTCTCTGTTTATCGAGGACTAGCCCCTGCTGGCGCGCCTGGCGTCGCCCTGTTTGTTTATCGAGGACTAGCCCCTGCTGGCGCGCCTGGCGTCGCCCTCTCTGTTTATCGAGGACTAGCGCCGGTGGCGATCCTGGCGCGTCGCCCTCTCTGTTTATCGAGGACTAGCGCCGGTGGCGATCCTGGCGCGTCGCCCTCTCTGTTTATCGAGGACTAGCCCCGTGCTGACGCGCCTGGCGTCGCCCTGTCTGTTTATCGAGGACTAGCCCCTGCTGGCGCGCCTGGCGTCGCCCTGTTTGTTTATCGAGGACTAGCGCCGGTGGCGATCCTGGCGCGTCGCCCTCTCTGCTTGTCGAGGACTAGCCCCTGCTGTCGCGCCTGGCGTCGCCCTGTCTGTTTATCGAGGACTAGCGCCGGTGGCGATCCTGGCGCGTCGCCCTCTCTGTTTATCGAGGACTAGCCCCTGCTGGCGAGCCTGGCGGTCGCCCTCTCTGTTTATCGAGGACTAGCCCCTGCTGTACGCGCCTGGCGTCGCCCTCTCTGTTTATCGAGGACTAGCGCCGGTGGCGATCCTGGCGCGTCGCCCTCTCTGCTTATCGAGGACTAGCGCCGGTGGCGATCCTGGCGCGTCGCCCTGTCTGTTTATCGAGGACTAGCGCCGGTGGCGATCCTGGCGCGTCGCCCTCTTTGTTTATCGAGGACTAGCCCCTGCTGGCGCGCCTGGCGTCGCCCTCTCTGTTTATCGAGGACTAGCCCCGGCTGGCGAGCCTGGCGCGTCGCCCTCTCTGCTTGTCGAGGACTAGCGCCGGTGGCGATCCTGGCGCGTCGCCCTCTCTGTTTATCGAGGACTAGCGCCGGTGGCGATCCTGGCGCGTCGCCCTCTCTGTTTATCGAGGACTAGCCCCTGCTGACGCGCCTGGCGTCGCCCTGTCTGTTTATCGAGGACTAGCGCCGGTGGCGATCCTGGCGCGTCGCCCTCTCTGTTTATCGAGGACTAGCGCCGGTGGCGATCCTGGCGCGTCGCCCTCTCTGTTTATCGAGGACTAGCGCCGGTGGCGATCCTGGCGCGTCGCCCTCTTTGTTTATCGAGGACTAGCCCCGGTGGCGATCCTGGCGCGTCGCCCTCTTTGTTTATCGAGGACTAGCCCCTGCTTACGCGCCTGGCGTCGCTTCCTGGGATATCATGAAGACCATGGGAATAAGAAGACCCGTCGTGCTTCATGTCCGAATCGAAGGGGAGCTCATTGAAGGTCGGGCCGGGTTCGGTCTTTTTGGGCGCTCTCACCGAGAGGCGCTGCAAGGTCTGACGCGGATTCTCCGCTGCGCAGCGGAAGACAGGAGAGTGGGGGGGCTGCTTCTGAGCATCTCTCCCATCGAGCTTGGCTGGAGCAAAGCAGCCACATTGGCAAGGGCGATTCGTAACTTCCGCGACTCGGGAAAGCCTACCGCCGCCTTTGTCGAAAGTGCGGGTAACGTCGAGTACTTCGTGGCAAGTCACTGCGAGACACTCGTCATGCCTCCGAGCGGCACCCTCAATGTCCACAGTCTTCAGGCCGAAGTCTTTTTCGTCAAGGATCTCCTCGAACGTGCCGGTGTCGAGGCCGAGCTCGAGTCCGTGGGGGAGTACAAGAGCGCCGGAGAGACTTTTGTGCGGCGTGAGATGTCGCTGCCGCATCGAGAAGAAGTCCAAGAGCTGCTTCGAGATCTGTCGCAGCAATGGTCGGAGTCCGTTGCGGCGAATCGAACACTGGAACATTCCAGGGTCCTCGAGCTTCTCGCTGACGGCCCCTTCGTTGCCGAAGATGCAAAAGATGCCGGTTGGATCGACCGTGTTGCAGCGGAAGATGAGTGTGAGTCGATTTTGGAGGAATCCCTCGGAGCGAGATTGCCGCTTTTGCCTCACGGACGTTACCGGACGGGTGAAAGATGGTGGACCCGACTCCTGCGATGGCGGCGTCCCAGGATCGCCGTCATCTGCGCCGTGGGAATGATCGGTTCGGGTGAGGACCGCCGCACCCGCTCCCCCCGTCCTGTCATCGGGGCTCGGAGTCTTGGTGCGCTTCTGAAACGAGTGCGGGACTCGTCACGGGTCAAAGCCGTCGTGATCAGGATCGACAGCCCAGGAGGGTCCGCCCTCGCGTCTGAGCTCATCTGGCGCGAGGTCGAGCTCACCAGGGAGAAGAAGCCTGTCGTGGTCTCCATGGGAGATGTGGCTGCTTCGGGGGGGTATTACATCGCCGCCGCGGCGGATGCCATCGTTGCCGAGCCCTCGACGTTGACCGGTTCCATCGGCATCATCGGAGGCAAGGTCGTCTTGCGCCGGTTTCTGGACAAATTGGGCGTTCATCGGGAGACCGTTTGCGCGCAAACGCCTTCGAGTTTTTATTCTCCCTTTCATCCTTTTTCGACCACCGACCGGGACAAGCTCTCCCGCCAACTCCGTCACTACTACGAGAAGCTGTTCGTCCCTCGTGTTGCGGCGGGACGGGGAATGAGTCCTGAAGAGGTGGACAAGGTGGCGAGAGGCCGGGTATGGACGGGACGGCAAGGCAAGAGCAATGGGCTCGTGGACGAGCTTGGAGACCTCGACGCTGCAGTGGAGCTCGCTCGGAACAAGGCCGGTATACCGCCCGACAAGAATGTGCAGATTCTCACCTTTGCTCGACGGGTGCGGCTGCGACATCTGCTAACCGGTCTTCCTTGGGGCGAAGCAGGTCGTCACGCCAGTGTGCTGGGTAGGATGTTTGATTTGCTCGATGTCGCGTCCACGGATGAGGTTCTTTGCTTGATGCCTCAAGTTTTCAGGATTAGATGAAGTAGAAAGTAGAAAGTAGAAAGTAGGAAAAGCTCCTTTCTCCTTCCTACTTTCTCCCTATCAGTGTTTCCTTGCTTTAGTTCTTCTTTCTGGGCTTTGCTTTTCCTCTTGTAGAACTCGCGCTGCCGCTCGATTTCGAACCGCTTGATTGAGACGGGGGGCTCGCCTTGGGTGGTGGGGATCCCGAAGGACGCGAAGGTTGGGCCGAAGGCCGAGTCCGCGAGGACGTTTGGGGAGGCGCCGTCGAAGGACGGCTCTTGGTAATCCTGCTGAAAAAGCTTCTACCTCGCTCACTTCCGCTCTGACGATTCGGTTTCGCGGCGTCGCTTTGCTGCTTCGATTGAGGCGTAGCGAGCGGACGCGTTCGACCTCGAGTCGATGAGAGACCTCGGGGTTGTGAGGATCGCGTGGCGTCTTGGTTGCGAGGAGACGGCTGAGGGTTGGCTCGTCGCTCGGCCGAAGTCCGTCCCCGGGACGAAGGTTGTGACGATTCGCGTGACGTGGACTCGCTGAACATTCCCCGGTCCGTGGACCGCACTCGAGACTCGCTCGTGTTTCCGGTGCGGGTGGCACCCCTTTGGATGGCTCCTTTGCGGTTCGGTGTGTTGCTGCTGGTAGACGCCCTCTTTGTTTGTCGAGGACTAGCCCCTGCTGACGCGCCGGGCGTCGCCCTCTGTGTTTGTCGAGGACTAGCCCCTGCTGACGCGCCGGCGTCGCCCTCTGTGTTTGTCGAGGACTAGCCCCTGCTGACGCGCCTGGCGTCGCCCTCTGTGTTTGTCGAGGACTAGCCCCTGCTGACGCGCCTGGCGTCGACGCGCGGGAGGTTCCTTGTCGAAGCGTTGACGAGCTCGTTGACGAAGTTCTCGATGGCATATCCCCCGGTGCCGTTCGTCGCCGTGCGCGACCCTCCTGGAGGGTGCCGCTGGTCCTTGTGCTACTGTCGATTTGGCCGCTCGGTCTTCCGGTCACACTGCGTTGCGGGTTTTGTCCTCCCGAACGAGCGACTCCTTCGAGCTCGGACACCCCACTTCTTGGTCGTCGCACTGAAGCGTCTCGAGTACTAGCGCCGGTGGCGATCCTGGCGCGTCGAGTCATTGCTGCGGCGCCCACCCCGCGAGGACGGAGACCCCGATCGAGAACAGCGCCGGATTCGAGAAGTTGCGCTTGACGAGAGGTCGACTGGATATCGGCCGTCCGCAATCGAGCTTTCGCCGAAGAACGGCGACCGAAATCCGCCGTCCGGACGAAATTCCAACTGTGGCCTCGTGTGCGCGGTACGACGCCCCCTCTTGGAACCGCTTTGCCGCCTCGGCCCCAAATCCGATCATAGTGATGAACCGGACGATTGCGATAGCCGAGGGGGCACCACCCGACCCAGGACGGGCCGATGGCCCAAGAGACCCAGGCGGGGCCCCAAGAAGCGCCGGGAATCCAATACCAGCCGGAGTGGTTGTATCCCCAACGTCCGTAGTGGTACGGAGCCCAACCCCACGGCTCGTGGGAAGCCCAAGTCCAGCCGTATGAGGAGTAGACCCAACGACCGTCATGGTAAGGGTACCAGCCCACCGAGACCGATGGGTACCAGACGGGGCCCAATTGGACATCGACGCGCCACGTTCCATGATGGCTCAGAGCGCCAACGTAGCCTCCAACTTCTGGAGGTACACCTTCAATATGCTCGGTTTGGGCATACTGGCTGTCGCGGTCATCGTTCCAAGCTAGAAAATCGTCGTAATGTGCGGTGTTGAAGGCGAAGGAGGGTTCTGGACGCCGTCCAGGCTCGATGATACTGCGTTGTCCGCTTCGGGCGAGGACGGACCCTTCCTCCGATGCCAGTTCTGCTACCCCTTCGTAGACGGACAGAACCGTGGACTCACCACCGCTGTTTACGTCGATACGAAACGTTCCGGCCGACGCGGGATAAATCGTGCCTGCCGGGGTATCCAAGCGGAATGACTTCGCGTTCCCCTCGTCCAATCGCAGGATGATGCTTCCACTCCACAATCGGATGAAGGTCTCACCACCTTGCTCCCCAAAACCCACGAAATCGATCCGCGTTTGGCTATCCATTCGCAGAATGGAACCGTTGCCGTACTCGAGCTCAACCCGAGCGTCCGCGTGCGTCCACACTCTATCTCCGGACTCGATCGGCAAGTTGAGCCCCGCTTCCGCGGGCTCGGCTTCGGTTGCCCTTTGGACTTCAGCGTTCCCAACGAGATACCTGATGTAGGCATACGAGTAGCTCTGTGCCTGTTGGGCGCTCGAGGCATCAGGGAATGCCAGGAAGAGCGTGCACGCTGCTAAGAGGATATTAGATTTACCATTCATGACCGACCTCCTCCGCAATACGGAGTAAATCGGGGGCCATACATACCTTCGTCGAACAATGTTGCAAGCTTTGTACCACGTCGTAGGTAGGAGTCCACGCGATTTAAACTGCTTATAATAAGAGACATATGCCCATGAGGTTTCGTTGAGGATGTCATGGATGGGTCCTCCCGCCAGGACAGTCTGTCGCCGCTATGCTACAAGTTTTCGTTGGTATTTCTTGCAACTAACTTGACATATGAGCGCTCAGATCATATCCTTACATGGGACTAATAATCTCGGCGGAAGCCGGGGCAGGAGGATAGTAGAAGATGGGTAAGATCATCGGGATCGATCTTGGTACGACGAATTCTGTCGTTGCGGTGATGGAAGGCGGCAATCCAGCCGTTATTACGAATCCCGAAGGGGGGCGAACCACCCCTTCGGTAGTTGCCTTCAGCAAGGGGGGAGAACGCCTCGTCGGCCAGGTGGCAAAGCGGCAAGCCATCACCAATCCAGAGAATACCGTCTTTTCGATCAAGCGCTTCATGGGACGTCGTTTCGACGAGGTCAGTGAAGAAATGAAAATGGTTCCATACAAAGTCATCCAAGGCGAGAACGGAGCTGCACGTATCGAGGTCAAGGGGCGCCAGCACTCCCCGCCCGAGATCTCCGCCATGATTCTCCAGAAGATGAGACAGGCCGCAGAGGACTATTTGGGTCAGCCAGTGGAGCAGGCGGTCATTACAGTTCCCGCTTACTTCAACGACAGCCAGCGGCAAGCGACCAAAGACGCAGGGAAGATCGCCGGGATCGAGGTGCTGCGCATCGTCAATGAGCCCACCGCCGCGGCACTCGCCTACGGGTTGGATAGAAAGAAAGACGAGAAGATTGCGGTCTATGATTTCGGCGGTGGAACGTTCGACATCTCCATTCTCGAGGTCGGAGAGGGGGTCGTCGAAGTCAAAGCGACCAACGGTGACACCCACCTGGGTGGTGACAACATCGACCAGCGGATCATCGACTGGATCATCGATGAGTTCGTCAAAGGAGAAGGCGTCGACCTGTCCAAAGATCGGATGGCTCTCCAGCGTCTCAAGGAGGCAGCAGAGAAAGCCAAGATCGAGCTTTCCTCGACCATGGAGACAGAGATCAATCTACCCTTCATCACGGCCGACCAAACCGGTCCGAAGCATCTCTCATTGCGGCTGACCCGCTCGAAGCTCGAACAGCTCATTGATGACCTTATTCAGCGGACCGTGGGCCCCTGCAAACAGGCCCTCAGTGACGCGGGACTCTCACCCAAAGAGATCGATGCGGTGGTCTTGGTCGGTGGATCCACGCGAATGCCGAAAGTGCAAGAAACGGTTCAGGGAGTATTTGAGAAAGAGCCGCACAAAGGGGTCAACCCTGATGAGGTCGTCGCGGTGGGGGCCGCGATCCAGGCCGGTGTGCTGGGTGGTGAGGTCAAGGACCTTCTCTTGCTCGACGTGACACCTTTGTCTCTTGGCATCGAAACCCTCGGTGGTGTTTTCACGCGACTGATAGAGCGCAATACCACCATTCCCACCAAGAAGAGCGAGATATTCTCGACGGCGACCGACAATCAGACTCAGGTGGAAGTTCACGTTCTCCAGGGCGAACGGGCCATGTCCAAAGACAATCGCACGCTTGGGAAGTTTCACCTCGTGGGAATTCCGCCGGCGCCGCGCGGGGTGCCTCAAGTCGAGGTCACCTTCGATATCGATGCCAACGGCATCGTCAACGTTTCTGCGAAAGACCTTGCTACGAGCAAACAACAGGCCATCACCATTACAGCCTCGAGTGGTTTGTCGAGCGAGGAAGTGGAAAAGATGCACAAAGAAGCGGAAGCACACGCAGACGACGACAAGCGACGCCGAGAAGAAGCGGAAGAACGCAACAAGACCGACAATATGGTCTATCAAACCGAGACCATTCTGAGCGAGAACCGCGAGAAGATCCCCGACGAGGAGGTCAAGCAAATCGAGCATGCCGTCGCAGACGCCAAGAAAGCGCTTGCAGAAGGTGACATCCAAGCGGTTCGAAACGCCCGTGAAGTCCTCGAGCGTGCGAGCCATCGTCTCGCCGAGGTAATGTATCAAAAGGTCTCGCCGCAGCCGGGTTCCGGGGGCGAGTCAGCGACGGAAGGCTCGGAACAGGCACCACCCTCACAAGGGGGACAAGGGGCCGGCGAAGGCGACGTCATTGACGCCGAGATTGTGGAACCCGAAGAGGACGGGAAGAAGTAAAAAACAGTAACCAGTAACCAGTAACCAGTGACCAGTGACCAGTGACCAGTAACCAGTAACCAGTAACCAGTGGAGAGTGGGCAGTAAGGCGGGACGCGAGAAATCAGATGCCGGGTCGCAGAAACGGACGGCTTGATTGCTGACTCGAGAATGGAACAATGAGCGAAACTGACTATTATACTTTGCTGCAGGTGAAGCGAAGTGCCTCGAGGGTCGAGCTCAAACGGGCCTTTCGGCGACTAGCCCGGCGATTCCATCCCGACATCAACCCGGGAGACCGCGCTGCGGAGGTGCACTACCGGCAAATCTGTGAGGCCTACGACATTCTCTCCAGTCCCGATGATTGGGAGCGTTACGACAGACTGGGAGAGAGGCCATCCGAAGAAGTCGTAGAAACCGTGGTCAATTACGGCTTTGAAGGATTCGATTTTTCCCTCTCCGGTGATGTTCAAGCTGATATCTTTCCTGAGATCTTTGGACGTCAGACAAGGTCGCCTCGCTCGGAAGGGGAGCGTCGCGGGGAAGATGTACAACACACCTTGAGCATATCTTTCGACGAGTCTCTCCAGGGTTTGTCTGCAGCGTTTCAAATCCGTAGGTTGATTTCGTGCCGAACCTGCGCGGGCTGGGGAAGCGTTGCTGCCGATCGACAGGAGACCTGTGTGAGATGTCGGGGAAGCGGTCGTTCGACTCAAACCCGGGGATTCATGCTGTTTGCCAAGCCATGTCATGATTGTAATGGTGAGGGTGTTTCCGATCGGCAGACTTGTCCTGATTGCCAGGGAGCGGGAAGGTTGGCGAGGGAGGAGTTGATCTCCGTCACCACGCCATCGGGCGCCTACGACGGTTTCCAAATCGTGGTTCCGGGGAAAGGCAGCGAGGGCCGAGGAGGGGGACGGACCGGCGACCTACATGTCCGGGTTCAAGTGGCACCGCATCCTTACTACACTCGCAAGGGTGACAACTTGTTCATGAATGTCCCTATCACGTTCACGGAAGCTGCCCTCGGTTGCCGTATCGAGGTGCCGACGATGGACGGCTCCGTCAAAGTCCGCGTTCCCGCGGGTGTGCTAAGTGGACAAAAACTGCGTCTATCCGGCCGGGGTGCACCCATGATCGTGGGGGAAGGGCGCGGTGACCTTTTCGTCATTGTGCACATCACCACGCCTGTTGTGCGCGACGAGCGGTCCAAAGAGATCCTGACGGAACTGGCAAAGCTACATCCGGAGGATCCCCGAGAAGGCCTATTCAAGGATCTCGAGCGAAGCAAGGGGTGACGAGAGTGAAGAACAAAGAACATCCGGAGCGGGAGGGCCCACGAAATCGGGGCAAGGGCAAGGGTTACTACATGATTAGTACGGTTGCCCAGACTTATGGGATTCACCCGCAGACGCTCCGTTTGTACGAGCGAGAAGGGCTCCTCAGACCATCTCGGACCGAAGGGAATACCCGCCTCTACTCCGAGGAAGATTTGCGCCAACTCGAGACCATCTTGAACTTGACACGAGATTCTGGGTGTCAACCTTGCGGGTGTGGAGATCATCCTCAACATGCGCGTCAAGATGGAGAAAATGCAGGGAGAGATTTCGAGGTTCATCGAATACGTTCAACGCGAGATGGTCAAAGAAGAAGAGGGTTGGAAAGAGCGGGTCAAGGATGCTCTGGTCAAGCTACCCCCGCGAAATCTCGTAAAAGCTAACCGCTAAAGGCCCTTGTCCCTGTTCTTGTAGTAGTCCGAGCCCGCGCCGGTGCCCCAACCCGAAGCATCAAAACGCAGGTCTGTGGCAGATGCGATGCAAATGGTGTTCAATGGGAACCCATCGGGCTCGGGCCGCCGCCGAATGACACTGTAAGCCACTTGGCGGATGCCGGTTCCTGCGGCATGATGCACCCATGAAAAAAGAGGACTCGCCATCTCCGGGCCGCGAAAAAGCCGAGGCTCTCAATCTCTACTTTCGCGAGATTGGCAAGTTTCCCCGATTGACACCCGAGGAAGAGAAGAGCCTCGCTCGACGCATCGCGCAGGGTGATGAAAGTGCCCACCGCCGCCTGGTCGAGTGTAATCTGCGATTCGTCGTCAGCTACGCCAAACGGTATCGAGGAATGGGGATTTCCTATCTTGATTTGATCCACGAGGGCAACCTTGGACTCATGGAGGCGGCCCGCCGTTTCGATCCCGATCGGAACGTGAAGTTCATTTCTTACGCGGTTTGGTGGATTCGTCAATCCATCATACAGGTGTTATCGGAGCACATGCGCGTTTTCAGCGTACCTTCCAGAATGTCACGTGCTTTTGGCAAAATCGAACGTGAGTTCACGGAAGATGGCGAAAAGGCGGGCACACCCGCCCCCGAGGAAGTGGCCGCCTCGCTCGACCTGTCGCTCGGCGACGTCAACACGTTTCTGGCCATTTCCGGAAGGGATGTCTCCCTGTCCGAATCCGTCGGAGAAGACGGAGAGATCGAAGTGGGGGACAGATTGGTACAGGATACCGAGCCCCCGGTCGAGATCGAGCTTATTCGTGAATCGTTCTTGAAGCAGATTCAAGATTTGCTGAAGGAGCTCGGACCGAAAGAATCCGAAGTGCTCCGGCTTCGGTTCGGTATGGGCGGAGAAGAGCCGAGGACACTTCAAGAAATTGGTGATATGCTCAAACTTTCGCGAGAGCGTGTCCGGCAGATCGAGAACAAGGCCATCACCAAACTTCGTCGCTCCGGGAACGCACAAGCACTTCGAGGTTTTTTGAATTGAAGAGTCAGTGCTCCATTTGCGACGGCACTAGCTGGAAACGGGTCGAACGGGACGGTGTGGTGCGTGTCGTGCGATGCGAATGCTGGGCGGGGGGCACGGTGGTCTCGACCATCGAAAACGCCGGTGTGCCGAGAAGGTATCTTGATTGTGCCTTCGACGCTCGCGGAGGGGGGAAGCCGTTCGACGACCTGGATGCGAAGCTCGAAAAATCGCGGCGTATCTCGGAGAAATGGGCCGATGAATTCCCCGACGTTGAGACAGGGTTGTTATTCAGTGGCCCGCCAGGCGTCGGGAAGACACACCTTTCGGTGGCTATCCTGAGACGTATCCTTGTAGAGCGGGGCATCAACGTTCGAGCACTCTTCGTGGATTTTCGTTCTCTACTGCGTGAAATCAAGACATCCTACGATCCAGACACCCGAGCCACTGAGGTAGAAGTCCTGCGGCCCGTTCTGGAAGCCGAGCCTCTCATCCTTGACGATTTGGGTGGGGAAAACCCGACACTGTGGGTTTTCGATACGCTTTTCTACATACTGAACTATCGCTACAATGAGAAGAAGCCCACCATCATTACTACAAATTTCTCCGATCGGCCATCGAAGCGATCTGCGGAGAATCCGGGATTCGGCCGCAGAGGCGTGGCCGAGCACACGCTCTCGGAGCGCATCACCGTCCGGCTGAGGTCGCGACTCTACGAGATGTGCCGAGACGTCGTCATCGATGGAGTCGATTACCGAGAGAAAACTCTCCAAGCTAATTTCAATTCTTGACGCCTCCACAGAGCAAAAGCCTTTTAGACACTTGACTTTGGCCGGCTATTGTTGTATAGAATAGACTATTCCAAAGTAAGTATGGATTGATCTCAGTTGTTTGGGGCGTTCCTACGTGGTTAGCAGTGACGCACTGCGCTTGTGTCCCGGTCGTATATTATTTGAAAACAAGTACTTAATTGTTTTGAAAGATTCGTTTCCGCTCCTGGAAAATGGGGTGTTTTCTAACAATAAGATAGAAGCTTCCAAATAGTTGGTTTGGGGCCTT
Source organism: uncultured Acidobacteriota bacterium (assembly GCA_963697355.1). Classification (GTDB taxonomy): domain Bacteria; phylum Acidobacteriota; class Vicinamibacteria; order Marinacidobacterales; family DATDRI01; genus CAVONV01. The sequence continues at coordinate 100,025 of CAVONV010000003.1, read as the reverse complement.
CGCAGGCCTGTCAGTGGGATTCGCTCTGGTCGTTGGAGTAACCTCATGAGGGCATTCGAGTACCGAGACTTCTTGGTGGCCGTCTGGTGGGATCCCACCCCAGGCTTTTTTACGGCCCGGGCCTGGGAGGAGTTTGGTCGCTCGACACCCCCGATTCAAATCCAACTGCCTTTTTATGACCGAGAGTTCGTCAGCGGCGTCGACCGACTCGGCGAGCTCAACCCCGAGCAACTCCAGTATGTGGGAGCTCGTCTCTTTGAGTCTCTTTTTCAGCGTGACATCCTGAGACTGTACCTGCATATACGAGAGCAGGCTCGCCCCACAGAGTCCAAGATTCGGATACGGTTGAGAATCGACCCACCCATTGCGGCTCGTTTGCCTTGGGAATGCTTGTACGATACGCGTCACAACGATTTTGTGCTCAACTCCGATGAGACCACTTTGGTTCGGTTCTGCGAACAACCCAGCGAGCCGCCTTCGATCCCTTTGCGGATGCCCTTGCGTGTGCTGCTTGCGGCCGTCAACCTCAGGGGCTCCGCTCGTGGGCTTCGAGTCAGGCATGAGGCAGAGGTCATCAAAGACGCGATCCGTCCGCTCGAGACGGAGGGATTGGTGGCTCTCGAAGAGGCGGGTGCTCCGCTCGGAGCAGGAGCGCTCGGCCGGCTGGAGCTTGAACGGCTCGTCGAGAGAAATATCGACGTCCTGCATATCGTCACTGAATGTAAATGGGTATCAGACAACGCCACCATTGTTCTCGATGGGGAACAGGGGAGAGAAGAGGTTCTTACTAGTGGAGAGTTTGCCGCCCTCCTGAACGGCGCGAGTCCGAGGTTGATCGTTGTCAGTGGTGGAGAACAGGCGGGAGCTGCAAGTCCCGATCTCGCCAGGGAGCTTCTCAAAGTCACACCGGCTGTGCTGACCCAACGTGGCGCGACCACTGAGGATCTCGTCTGGCGTTTTGCTGAATCGTTCTACCGCTCCCTGACCCACTTCAAATCGGTGGATGCGGCATTGTCGGACGCGCGTGGTGAAGTTGCGAGTGAATTCCCACTGGAAAGCGGTTGGCTGACACCGTCGCTCTTCCTTTCCCGGAAGGACGCGCGCGTGTTCTTCAACGAAGCGCGAGAGCGAGTGCAGAGGGTCTATCAGCTATCCGAGGGACGGTATCGGCGAAAGATCCGAGAGACACTCAACCGCGTCTGGCCCAAACCCGAGCGCTATACCAAGCAGCTCTTGCGCTGGATGCCGCGAAAAGAGCCGTTGACCTCGATACTTCACTCTGCCGATTTTCTAGCGCGACCACGTTCCGCGAACGAGTTGTCAGGGCATTTTCAAAGAATGCTTCTTATCGGAGAACCCGGTAGTGGAAAGACGATGACGCTCTACCGCCTCTTTTTTGAGGCGGCCCAGCCCATCCTTTCCTATAGTGCAAAATCACCGCTTCCTATCTACGTTTCGCTTTCCGAGCTACCGGCCCGCACCCCTATCGTCGACTACCTCGCTGAAGGGCTCGATCGAGAGTTGTTCACGAAGGATCTCGAGGAAGGCCGTTTTGTTTTCCTCGTCGATTCCTTGGATGGACTGAGCGCTCAAATGGCGGAGCGGTTGACTGGCGCACTCAACGAGTTCATGAGGCGGTACCCGATGAACCGGTTCGTGGTAGCCGCGAGGAGTGCTGTGCCCTTTGCGTTGGAGATCCCGAACTGGGTGGAGCTCGTGCCATTCTCTGAATGGGAAGCAATGGATTTTCTCATCGGTGATGATGCCTTGAGGGCAGAGCCGGCGAGATTGATGTATCGACAGATTTCGCGGTACCTAGGTTCTAAGGTGGGTAATCCGCTGGTGCTGACGATGGCTCGGCGTCTCTGGCGGGACGGAGCACAGGTGCCGACAAAACTGAGTGGGCTCTATAGTGCGTTTTACAGAGTAGCCGGAGCTTCGCTCGAGCCTGATCTTCGAGAAGGGGTACTCCCCAGGCTGGCGCTCGTCATGAGCTCGGAGCACCGGACTGCCATCACTCGAAAAAACCTCGGTAACGATGTCGAAGAGGGTAGCTGCGACGGTCTCGAAACGGATCTGGACCTACGTCAAATGACCGCCGGCCAAGCCGACGCGCTTTTGGCCGAGCTGAGCAAGACCCGAATGCTGCGAGGGCCCAACGCCTTTAGCTTCCCTCATATCGGATTCCAAGAGTTCCTGACCGGTGTTGCATTGCGAGGCCGTCCTTTGTCCGAGTTGGTGAATTCCATCGCCCCCGCGCGGTGGACTCCCATTGACGGTGAAGAAGGACGCCCCTACAATCTTGCCCGCGGGCCGCTCCATGGTGCCCTTCCTTTTGTCAGCGGGTTTCTCGCTGAGAGCTCAGACCTCATCGAGAATCTGATTCCACTCGATCTACTATTGGCCGCGGAGTGCTACCGCGAGGCCGTGACCAAGAACAAAGTCGAAGATTCTTTGAAGGCGGCCATTCAGCATGCGGTGACTCAGAAGAACCCGCTTCTTCAGAAAGTCGGATGCATGAGTCTCGAAGCTCTAGCCGATCGCTGGGCGATCGGTCTGCTCGAACGCCTTGCGATCGATGCCTCATTTTCTTCCCGCTCCCAAGCTTTGGAGGCTCTCGGCAAGCTGCGTTCAACGCGCAGTCTTCCTGTACTCCAAGTTGCCGCCCAGGAAGAGGATGCTGATGTGTCTCGAGCTGCGCTCGACGCGTTGAACAGGATCAAAGCCAGCTAGAGCTCGAGAATCGAGAACTCGAGAACTCAAGAACCTCCTTTCTACTAGCTTCCGCCGTCAGGGGGCCCGGGCAAGGGGCCTCTGCAAGTTTTCCACATTTTCCGAACGCTTGGGCCTGGCCCTATTCCGAACGCTCTGTTGCATGACATAAGTCACACGGATCCCACTTTTCGGCGTTTCATTCTCCCTTTTATGACAACAATCGGTGTTTTGGGCAGATTTCATCCCCTTTGGGTGGGTACGGATCTTGCTAGTACATATCTACAAAACCGGCCAAATGAGTGGGAGTAGAGTCATGCAGAAGGCGGAACAAGCAGAAATTCAAGAGAGTAACGGTCAAGGGGATTGGACCGTTCTGCGTAAGCTCGAAACGCATCATGGAATCATCAGTTTGATTGCCGTGTGCGATGGTAAGACATGGAAGTGTACCGCCGAAGGCTCGATGCTGTTCCGAGGATTGGAATTTTTTGGGCCGCTTCCCAAAGTGGCGTTGGATCAAGCGGAGAATTTTGTCAGACGTTTTATGAGAGCGCCCTCGGCTGATTAGAGTGCGGGGGTGATAGCCCCTCTCTCCCCAAGAGGGAAGGAGGGGCACCGTCATTATGGTCACTGTGTTAGTAACCAGTAACCAGTGATCGGGTAATCAGTCATCAGTGGCCAGTGAAGAAAAGACAAGTGGCCAGAAGCCAGTAGTAGTGAAGAAGAGGCCAGTGGGCGGTAGGCAGAGGCCAGTGAAGAGTGACCAGAGTAATCAGTAGGCGATAGGCAGTAGTCAGTAGACACTGATAACTGTTCACTGATAACTGGCGATCAGTTATCTGTCTTGTTGTAGAGAACCTTTCCTCCCACGATCGTGAAGAGCACTTCCGTCGTTGGAATTTCGTCTTCGGGAATCGTCATGATGTCCTTCGAGACGACCGTGACGTCTCCCAGCTTACCCGGTGTAAGTGACCCTTTGATGTCTTCCTCGAAGGCGGCATAGGCGCTGTTCATCGTGTAGGATCTCAACGCTTCTTCGCGGCTCATCCTTTGGTCGGAGTAGAACACCGTTCCATCTTTGAGCTTTCGACTCACCGTAGCGTAGTAGCTCGCGATGGGATCCACGTCTTCCACGGGAGCGTCCGTACCGTTTGCAATGACCGCTCCTGTCGCCATCAGCTTCTGCCACACGTAGGCACCTTCTTCGGCGCGCTCTCGTCCCAAACGTTGGAGCACGTAGGGGGCGTCCGACGTGCAATGGATCCCCTGCATCGCGGCAATGACACCGAGCTCCGCAAAACGCGGGATGTCGTCGGGATGGAGGTGCTGAGAATGTTCGATCCTCCAGCGGGTGTCGGTTTTGTCGGGATGTGCTTTGAAGGTTTGTTCGTAGATGTCGAGTGTCTCGCGATTGGCTCTATCACCGATGGCGTGGACCGCGAGCTGGTAGTCGTTCTCTATGGCCAGACGGGCCGTTTCGGTGATGTCTTCGACGGTCTCGGTATTGAGCCCCGTGGACGTCGGCAAATCCTCGTAGGGCTCGAGGAGCCAGGCTCCGTGAGGGCCGAGCGCGCCATCGATCAGTTTCTTGATCGATCGGACCGTCAGATGTTTGTTGCCTTCATTGATGATTCTGTATTTGGGTAGCTCTTCCGCCAACGTCTCATTCGAGCCGCTGATCATCACGTAGAGTCTGATTCCCAACTTTCCCTCGGCAGCGAGCTTCCGAAAAAGGTCGATGGTCCGAGAAGACGAGCCGGCATCATGAAAACTCGTGATGCCTTTGGAGAGACACTCCTCCACTGCGAGGAGAGCCTGCTTGGTAGCCGTCGACTCATTCCACTCCGATTGAGGTGATACCAATCGTGATGCGGTCTCTCGAAAAACGCCGATAGGATTACCGCGAGGGTCTCTGACAATTTCTCCTCCCGGCGGGGGTTCAGTCGCCTTGGTGACTCCACCCAACTCCATCGCCTTGGCGTTGGCGAAGGTCGCATGACCACTGGCGTGGCCAAGGAGGACGGGATTGTCCGGGGAGACTTCGCTCAAAGCATCGTGGTAAGGATTGCCGTCCACGTTAGGTTCAGGCGTCTTGTCCCATTTCTCCTGGTGCCATCCTCTTCCGTGAATCCACTCCCCAGGCTCCGCGTTCTTGACTGCCTCGGCGACCATCGCGACAATCTCGTCCCAGTTCTTGGTTTCCATCAGATTGAGCTGCATCTTGGAGTGACCCACGCCAAGAAAGTGTCCGTGTCCTTCGATGAGGCCCGGGATAGCGAGGTGGCCGTCGAGCTCGACAACTTGGGTCGCGGGCCCGACAAAAGGCTCTATCTCTTGATTGGAGCCGACTGCGACGATGGTGTCTCCTCGGATGGCCAACGCCTCAGCTTCGGGCGTAAGGTCATCCATCGTGACAATCTTGCCCCCACGGAGTACGAGGTCGGCGGGCTCCTCGGCGGGCTGGCATCCTGTCGCAGCAAAGACGGCGACCAATGAGATGAGTATGAAGACAGATGTTCTGCATTTAGATATCATCGGGGTCCTCCATGAGAATGACGAAGGGACGGCTGCGTAGAGGCGCGCTCATAGTCGTATTCAAGTCGGATCATACGTTCGGTGAACGACGCTGGCCAGCAGCGAGTCTAGTTCATTGGAGGGCATGAATCCAGTGTAAGGAGAAAGTAGGAAGTAGGAAGATAAAAAAAGGAGAAAGGAGAAAGGAGAAAGAAAGGAGGGGCGGTCTCGAGGCCAACGGCTACGGTGGGGTCTTGCCGTAGCCGACTTTCTCCTTCCTTACTTTCTCCTACTTCTTTCCCTTACTCAACATCGCTTCTCTTCGCTTTGTGACTTCCTCTGAAAACCAAAGATCCACGAACCGTCGGCGTGCGGTTTGGCTTCGCAACTCGATGCGAGTAACGAGCTCAGCTAGGAGATCCCGTTTCGTGAGCTGAAAACCGGGCTGAGGTTTCAATCCGAGGTGCTCGGCGGTCGCTGTCGCCCTGGTCAGGAGTTGATCCGCGGGAACGACATCGTGGAGCAGCCCTGCGCTCTTCGCCTCGTGGGGCTGCATCAATCTTGCTCCGAGAATCACCTCCGTCACGCGGGAAGGATGGACGGCGTTTTGGACGACCGCCAGCGCCGCCGCCGGAAACACCACACCGATGTCGACCTCAGAAACACCGACTCGATAGCTGCCCTCGGCCCCAATCCTCACGTCGCAGGCAGAAGCGAGCACACACCCGCCGGCGACGGCGTGTCCGTTGATGGCTGCCACAACGGGCAAAGGAAATTGAAGCAAGTGGAGCAAAGTCCAATCGAACGTCTCGGCGAAGTCGAGCATTCCTTCGCGTGTGTTCGGAAGTGCGGTTAGATTGAGTCCTGCAGAGAAGTACTTGTCGTAGCCCGTGAGAACGATAGCTCGGGCATCCTCCGTGATGGCCTTGTCGAGCTCACGCGTGAGCGTCGCCAGCAAAGCTTCATCGATGGCATTGGCTTTGCCGCATTCGAGGCGGATCACATGAACGCTCGTTGACGTGGTCATGGCTCTATCCCTCAGCTCGTCGTAGGCCTGATGTTAGGAATCACAAAATGGAAAGAAGAAAGAAGGAAGTAGGAAGTAGGAAGTAGGAAGTAGGGTACATGTTGGCGAGTGTCTCGAGGCCATCGGCCGACTTCCTCCTTTCTCCTTCCTCCTAGACGATGCGCCCCAAAGAATCACTTAGGGGCGAAGATCTCCAGCAAATTGCCGTCGGGATCCAGAAAAAATGCGGCTCGAAGTCCCCAGGGCATGTTGTCGGGGGAGCGAAACGGCCGTGCTCCGCTCGATACAATCTTCTCGTAGGTGGTGTCGACTTCCTCGGGTGTGTCGACGGGCAAGGAAAGCACAAAGACATGGCCATGCCGCGGCTCGCCGAGAGACGGCTCTTTGAGCATCTCGGCGAGGCCGCGGCGAGGATAAAGGGCCAGTCGGACTTTCGCATGCTCGAGCTCGACGTAGCCATCGCGGTCTTTCACGACGGTCAATCCGACGACGTCACGGTAGAAGGCCTTACAGGCTTCGATGTCATCAACGAGGAGTGTGACGAGGTCGATGTTCATTCGCTACTTCAGCTCCGAGAGCACCTTTAACAGGGGCTCGTAGTCCTCACGTATCTTGTATTCGTAGTTCACGTACCGGAGAATACCTTCTTTGTCGATGACGAACGTGGCCCGGCTTGCATAGGTGGCTCCGTTGATCTCTCGCGGCTCTACGCCGTAGGCCTTCACGGCTTCGGCGTTACGGTCGGAAAGCAAAATGAGCGGTTTTCCGTTTGGCTTTGCTTCAACCAGTTGACCACCCGTTGTCTCTCCCACGCTCTTCAGCCAATTCCACTGAGAGAAGGGGGTGTCGGTGCTGATCCCAAAAACCTGCGCATTAGCATCCAGAAACTTCTGGATGTCGTCCTTGTAGGACGAAAACTGTCGCGTTCACCCACCGGTCCAATCAGCGACGTAGAAAGCGAGGACAATGTTGGATTTTCCGATGTAGTCCGCTAGCTGAACTTTGACGGCTCCCGGTTCTTCTCCCGCTGACGACGCGAGAGGATTGGGAAACTCCGGTGCCTTGTCTCCCACTTTGAGCGTTCCCTGCGCCCAAGCGGTGCCGGCCATTAGGACAACAGCCATCAAGACCACCGTCCCGTATATGAATCGTTTCATTGGTCCCTCCTTTTCTCTAACTATACTTCTTTGTGAGCAGTCGAGCAGTGAAGCAGTCAAAGTAAGGACTTCTCCGACGAAGAACTCGACTCGAGACTCAGAACTGAACTCGAGAACTCGAGAAGACTGCTACTCGACCACTATGTAGACCGCAGTTGCGCCCTTGACTGACCGAACCGGTCACTGTGCACCCGCCTTCGCCCATTGCGTTACGTTGTTGGCTTCCGTCTCCGTCGGTGGCGCCGATTCTTGGCACCGACTTCGGCGAGACTCGCCGAAGCTAATGCGAAGGCGGTCGGCGGGTCCGCCGAAGGTCGCAAAGAGGCGGACTGTTTACTGCCGCCTATCCGTGTCAACTGCCTACCGCCTACTTCTCTTTCATCCTTCTTCTCGTCTCCCTAAGATGCTCCAACTTTTCCTTGAGTCTCTTCTCGATGCCTTGATCGGTCGGCTCATAATACCGTCTTCCCTGCAATCTTTCGGGGAGGCAATCCATGGCCGTCGTTTTCTCTTCGTGGTCGTGAGCGTACTCGTAGCCTTTGCCGTATCCCCAGCCTTTCATCCAGCGCGTGACCGGGTTGCGCAGCTGAAGGGGGACCGGTTCCGTTGCATCCTCGATCGCGTCGGTCGCAGCCCGGCCGTAGGCAGTGTAGAGAGCATTGGATTTGGGTGCAGCCGCCAGGTACACCACAGCTTGAGCCAAGGCCAACTTCCCCTCGGGGAGTCCGATGAAATGAAACGCATCCTTTGCAGCAAGGGTCACTTCGAGGGCCCGAGGGTCTGCCAATCCCACGTCCTCCGATGCAAAGCGCACCAAACGACGCGCCACATAAAGAGGGTCCTCTCCCGCCTCGAGCATACGGGCCAGCCAGTACAAACCGGCATCGGGGTCTGAATTACGAAGCGACTTGTGGAGTGCAGAGATGATGTTGAAGTGCTCTTCACCCGATTTGTCGTAAAGGAGCGCCTTGCGTTGGACCGCTTGCTCGAGATCTGCGAGTGTCACGGGTCCTGCAGGCTTCGTCGCTGCGATCGTCTCGACCACGTTCAACACGAACCGAGCATCGCCGTTGGCTTGACGAGCCAACCACTCGAGGCCTTTTGTCTCGACCGCATAGCGGCCACCGAGACCTTGCTCTGGGTCGTCGAGCGCCCTGGTCATGACTTGGGCGAGCTCGCCGGGTTCGAGCTGCCTCAAGATGACGACACGGCAACGGGACAAAAGCGCGGAGTTGACCTCGAAAGAAGGATTCTCGGTGGTCGCCCCGATTAGAATCACGTTTCCCGACTCGACATGAGGTAGAAAGGCGTCTTGCTGCGCTTTGTTGAAACGGTGGATCTCGTCGACGAAAAGAATCGTCTTCTTCCCGTACACGTTTCTTTGCCGCTCTGCCTCCTGCATGACCCCTTTGATTTCCTTGATACCCGACAACACCGCACTGAAAGCGACGTAGTGAGAGTTCGTTTTGAGTGCGATGATGCGAGCCAAGGTCGTTTTGCCGGACCCCGGTGGCCCCCAAAAAATGATGGAGCCCACCTGGTCGTTGTCGATGGCGGCCCGTAGGGGAGTGCCGGGTCCGATGACCTCATCCTGCCCCAGGACTTCGTCGAGGTCTCGAGGTCTCATGCGTTCGGCGAGGGGCGTGTGGGGACTGAGAGACATCGGACCGTCCGATGGCGAGAACAGGTCGTGTTGGGTCATGTTCTAAACATCCCACGCTGGTGCGCTGCTTCGTATAGAACGAGTCCCGCCGTCACGGCTACGTTTAAAGAGTCGACAGGTGGCTTCATAGGAACGGAAAGAATCGAGATCGAAGTGTTCCATGAGTGAGCTGGGGAAGCCCGTGCTCTCGTTTCCGACCACCAAGGCCAAGGGTGAGCGAAGATTTGCCTCACGGAAATCGATCCCTTCTCGCGGCACGCAGGCTGCGAGCGTCAGACCTTTCTTCTTGAGCTCTGAGAGTGTCGCTTCGGGTGTCTCGCCCTCGAGTACGGGCAAACGTAGAAGGCTACCCATGGAAGCACGGAGGGCCTTCGGTTGGAAGGGGTCAGCACTTCCTTGGCATTTAACGAGAGCCCGAGCGCCAGAGGCCTCCGCAACGCGGGCCATAGCGCCGAGATTCCCCGGATCTTGAACTCCCACCAAGACGAGTACGGGCTCGCCCGACAACCGGTCGAGGCCTTGTGAATGCATCGCCACGAGGAGCAAGACGCCCTCCGGATTTTCTTGGGTGCTCAGACGACGGAAGAGCTTCGCCGAGACGGCGATTCCATCAGCCCCGAGGCTTTCGAGTTGTTTCGCAATTTCGCGTCCCTCCTCACTTTCGAGAAAGGGTTTAGAGATAACAGCGGCTTCGATCTCGACGCCTTGGGTCAGGGCTTCCCGAGCGAGTTTGACTCCTTCGAGGACGGCGTGGCCTTTGGACCGACTCCCTTTTCGCCGCTGAGCGCGCCGGATGGTTTTGACGAGGGGGTTATCCGGGCTGGTGATGGTCTTCATTGGAGCAATATAACGCAATTCGAGAGGCTGTGGTTGGGAGTCCCCCAAGCCGTTTGGCTGTGATATTATGAGGGCCTGAACTATGACGCAAGACTTTCTGAAGAAGATCAAGGACGAGATCAAGAGCCTCGAAGAGGAGTTCCATGTGCACCTTCCTAAGGAAATCAAGACTGCCCGGGAGCATGGAGACCTTTCTGAGAACGCCGAATACCACGCCGCCAAAGAGCGGCAGGGCTATGTGAATGCTCGTCTAGGACAACTCCGCAAGCGATTGGCGGAGCTGTCCATGATCAACTTCGACAAGATCCCTCGTGGAGTCGTGTCCCTCGGATCGGAAGTGCACCTCTACGACGCGGACAAGGGGGAAGAGGTCGTCTATCGGTTGGTGATGAGCGAAGAAGCGGATGTGCAGAAGGGGCGCATTTCGACCACCTCACCCATCGGCAAAGCTCTGATGGGTAAGCAGGACGGTGACGAAGTCGAGGTCCAAACTCCCGCCGGCCGTCGGGAGTTCGAGATTACGAAGCTTCTGACGATGCACGATTTGCTCGAGGGCTCGCCCGACGACTCGCCCGACGATTGAGCTCATAGATTTGCCCGCCTTCATCTTCATAGACGAGCAGTAGCCGGTCTTTCCAAACCACAATCCGTTGGTTGAGGCTCGCCCAATCTGCGTCGGAATAGAGGTCCCGGTGAAGAACCGCCAGCCGGACTCCCACGGCTTCGAGTGCGTCGAGGCTCGTGACGTCGGGAAAGTTGACCAGTCTTCGAAAGAGCTCATCATGTTTCGGTGGTGTGAAACCGCTGTAACCGTTGACGAGCTCATGCCAGTGAGCTGTCGAGTAGAGCATGTACAAAGAGTGGAGACGAGCCGATTGGACAGCGTCACGCGGATCGGGAACCGGTAGCGCCACGAGGGGAACGCGTTCGGGGTAGCTGGCGAGCCACCGCTCCATGGTCGGGATGTTCAGTGGATAGGGTCGGGCGTCCAGGGGAAAGGCGGCGAACTCCAGAAGTAGCAGTGTCGGGAGCAGGAGCGCTCCCACCCAGCGAACGCTCCCGCGGCGGGCTCCCACGATTCGATCCGCCCCGAGCCCGGCGAGTACGGCCAGGCCGAGCAGAGTGAGAAGTGTCAGACGTGAGGGAACACGGATGAAATCGAACCCGGGCATCAAACGATAGAGCCATGCGTAGAGTCCAAAGCGGGGCCCCAGTGACGCCCAAAGAGAGAATGCCGCCAGGAAAGCGTAGAATCCGACTTCAACTCCCATTCGGTCGTTGAGCTCCTGTTGCAGGAAGGCCCTCGCCCGACGCAAACTCCGGGCCAAGGCAAAGGGCGACTTTGGCGCCAGAGCAAATCTCAGCCCAAGCAAAACGGCGAAAGCGATCGCCGCCCTACCGCCGTTCGCGGCCGAAACATTGACTCCGGCCACTTCCGCCCGAATGCCTCCTGTCGCCTGAAGACCAATGGCCACCGCGCCCAGAAGCACCAAGAGAGTATCGGTGACGGCCGCGGGCCAACTGACAGGGCTATCCTTGTCCAGGGGACGTGTTTCGGGTGTGGAGCGCCGTCGACCGAGGGCGACCACAGCCAGAATCAACGTCAAGAACCCGGGAAAGAGGTAGCTCCGCGCCTTCTCCAGCACGTTCCGGCGAAGTCCCGGTACGGCGGATAGGACCGTCTTTTGTGCATGGGTGGGAGCGGCCAAGAAACTCACTCCGTTCGGTGACCATTCTTCGGTTTCCTGGAGCGATCGACGGAGCCCAAGGTCGCCCTGGACTTGGAAGTAAGGGAGCAGGAAGGGTGTGTTCAGAACAACGGTGAAAACTCCGGCAAGGACCACGTCGCGAGGCACGGATCCGTAAGGGCGAAATCGGCCCAGCATGAGCAAGTAGGTGATGAGGCCGCCCGAAGCGAGAAGGAGATAAAGACCACTTTGTCCGCCTGAGAGTGCCTGGAGCCAAAAGAAGAAAGACGCGGCAAGGAGGTGTCGGAGCTTCCCGCCCGAAGCATAGGTGTGGAGGAAAGCAAGGCAAAAGGGGATCCATTGCACCGTGGCTAGATGTAGCTGCCCGATCCGAAAGAACCGAGGGGGAGAAAAAGCAAAGATCACGCCGGCAACCAGCGCGCCCGTCACTCCGATGCCCAGACGACGGGCAAGAAAGTAGGCCCCCAGACCACAGCCGAGGCATGAGAGGAGCACGATGGCATTGAGCGTCAGAAGGGGATTGTTGGTCACCGCCATCCACGGAGCACCCACGAGTGCACTTCCAACCAAGTGTTCCGAGTAAGCGAGTGTGTTTGCTTCGGGAAAAAAGATGTTGGCATCGAATAGAGACCAGGGTCGATGGGATAAGGCATGAATATCCCAAGATAGAGTCCAGAGGAAGAGCCGCGTATCGGCGCCCAGGTCGAGTGCTCGACCTCCCGGTTCCCAGCTCAGGGGATAGGCCATGACCAGAGTCAGAACCGCAAAAAGCGATATGACCAGGACGGCCCGGGTGGTCGTGTTTTTCCCTTGCGCTTTCCCCATAGATGGAACCTAACATGGTGGAGGAGGCTTTTTCCACTTGTCCGGAGATGGAGGTGAAGGAATGGAACGCCGCAAAGCCCAAAAATGCATAGACTTACCGGTGATTGTTTCTTGACAGTTCAACCACCGTCAATGTATACTTCAAAGCGTCGAATGCGACTTTCACACACTATCAAATTGACGCTCTTGGCTTGCTTCATGGGCCTTACGGGACCCGTGTGGGCAGGGCAGGTGTATAAGGTTGCCGTTGACGACATCATCCATCGTGTGACGGCTCAATACATCGTCGATGGCATCGAGAAAGCCGAGGAAGAAGGTGGAGAGCTCGTTCTGATCAAGCTCCAAACGCCGGGTGGTCTCGATACTTCGATGCGACAGATTATCGAGAAAATCCTCAACAGCGAGGTTCCGGTTGCCGTCTACGTCTCACCTTCCGGCGCCCGGGCGGCATCCGCGGGGTTCTTGATCACGATTGCCGCCGATATTGCGGTCATGGCGCCCGGTACCAATATCGGTGCGGCCCATCCCGTCGCAGCCAGCGGCCAGCAAATGGACGAGACCATGTCCAAGAAGGTCGAATCGGATGCCGCAGCCTACATTCGCTCGATCGCATCCAAACGCGGCCGAAACGTGGAGCTCGCTGAAAAAGGTGTCGTCGAGAGCCAGTCTTGGACAGGGGAAGAAGCGCTCGAGGCCGGCCTCATCGATTACGTCGTCGGCGACGAAGCAGAGCTGCTCGAGACTTTGGATGGAGTCACCATTACCCGATTCGACGGGAGCGAGGTCGTTCTTCAGACCAAAGACTCAGAAGTCATCGAGCTCGAGATGACGGTTCCTCAGCGTATCCTTTCCGTGATCTCCAATCCTAATATCGCCTATATTCTGATGACGCTAGGTGTCTTGGGCTTGTACTTCGAGCTTTCCAATCCTGGTGCTGTCCTTCCCGGCGTCGTTGGTGTCATTTGTCTGATTCTGGCCTTCTCTGCCCTGCAAGTGCTTCCGGTCAATTACGCGGGGTTGCTCCTCATCTTTGTTGGAATCGGGTTGCTCATTGCTGAGGCGTTCACTCCGACGTTCGGGGTCCTTGGTCTAGGAGGCGTTGTGGCATTGCTTCTGGGCTCGCTCATTCTTTTCGAGAAACAATCGTTTCCCACCCCGGAGCTCCATCTCAGTTGGTTGGTCATATTGCCCGTGACCTTGACGCTTGTCATCATGTTTGGATTCATTGCCCGCTTGGTGGTCAAAGCACATCTCGAAAAGCCTACGACGGGTGACGTGGGCATGGTCGGTGAAATCGGCACTGCCGCGACCGAGATCGACGGAACGGGGAAAGTTTTCGTGCACGGTGAGTTCTGGGATGTGCGTTCTCAGAACAAGATCACCAAAGGGGAGCAGATCCGGGTGACGGGGATCCACGGCCTCGTTCTCGATGTGGAACCCGTCTCCAAGGACTAATTCAAAAGGGAGAAAAGTGATGTTTGGATTGCCGATTGGCACGGCTCTGGTCGCTGTCGTAGTAGTCATATTTTTTCTCAATTGGGTGAAAATCCTCAATGAGTACGAACGCGGAGTGATCTTCCGATTGGGGCGATTGCGGGGTGAACCCAAAGGGCCCGGTCTGATTTGGGTTTTTAGCCCCGTTGACCGGATGGTGAAGGTCAGTCTCAGGCTTGTGGCACTTGACGTGCCGCCGCAAGACGTCATTACGCGCGACAACGTCTCCGTCAAAGTCAACGCAGTGATCTTCTTCCGCATACTCCACCCGACCAAAGCGGTTGTGGAGGTCGAGAACTACCTCTACGCCACTTCGCAGCTCGCACAAACGACGCTTCGTAGCGTGCTCGGCCAGGTGGAATTGGATGACTTGCTGTCTGAGCGTGAGAAACTCAACATGCAGCTTCAGGAGATTTTGGACAAGCACACCGATCCCTGGGGCATCAAAGTGACATCGGTCGAGGTCAAACACGTGGACCTCCCCGCCGAGATGACGCGTGCCTTGGCGAAACAGGCCGAGGCCGAACGCGAGAAACGCGCCAAGGTCATTCACGCCGAAGGTGAGTTCCTAGCCTCCAAACAGTTGAGCGCCGCCGCGGCGATTGTGGGACAACATCCTTTGGGGGTTCAACTGCGGTACCTTCAGACTCTGACCGAGATCGCGACGGAAAAGAACTCGACGATCATCTTCCCGTTGCCTGTGGAGTTCTTGGGTGCGTTCATGCAGAAGGGTGAAGGGAAATAGGACCAACCGAGAAAGCGCCAGAAACAGGACGTGAACATGCAGGCCGAGGAACTGACGATTCAAGGGTCGCTTTCCGAAGCGAGCCTCCCCGAGCTTCTCGCCTCCATTAGCCGGAGTCGCGAGACGGGCGTGCTCAACTTCCACGACATGGGGAGGTGGAAGGCCGTTTATTTCAAGGATGGAGCGATTATTTTTGCCACGTCCAACCTTCCGGATGACCGACTCGGCGAGTTTCTTCTCAAGGAAGGCAAAATCACCATTCGCGACTTTCTCGAAGCCAGCAGATTGATCAAGCCGGGCAAACGCCTCGGAGCGGTCCTGGTCGAGGAAGGCATTCTCTCGCCTGACGAGCTGTTTTTGTCCATCAATCAGCATGTAGTGGAGATCGTCTACAGCCTGTTCGATTGGTCCCGCGGCGAGTACGAGTTCGTCATGAAAGACCTGTCTGCGGAAGGGCCGGTCACTCTCGATTTGAGCACGGAAAAAGTCATCTTGGAAGGTATCCGGCGGCTCCGCGACTTCACACGTGTCTACGCCGGTGTGGGTTCGGTGGATACCATACTTCGACAATCCGATCGCGCGGAAACCTTGGTCTATAAGCTCGAGCTGGACGAGGATGAGTCTCAAATCTTGTCGCAGGTCAATGGAAGGCTCAACGTGGAGCAAATCATCTCCATGAGCTATTTGTCCAACTTCGAGACCCTGCGCATCCTTTACGGACTGGTCGCGGCGGGAGTTTTGGTGAGAGGCGCCAGTGTGAGTGAAGCTCGTGTTAAGGAACAGGAATACGAGCTCGAAGAGATCGTTGACTATTACAACCGTAATTTCGGGACGGTATACACGTTCTTGCAGCAAAAACTCGGTGAGGAAGCAGGCGAGTTTGCGGACAAGACCGTCGCAGATGTCGCCGAGCTCTTTCCGCAACTCTTCGAAAGGATCGAGCTCGGGTCGGCGGGGCGAGTCGATTTCGATCAAATTCTCGCCAACTTGGGCGACAAGTCTCACGAGAACAAAAAAATCGTGCTGGTGGACGGACTCAACGAACTGACGTACGGGCTCCTTCATGAGATTGGACGCAAGTTCGGTCAACAAGACCAAGAGCGTGTAATCTCGGAGGTTCGAGAAAAAGGCCCGCCGCCTGGCACGATGGGTGAATAGAACCGGTCGAGGACGGTAAAGCAAAGGAGTGACTCGAAATGGCCGACTACGATGAGGCTGGCTACTACGAGCTTCAACTAAACAACAAGCAATTGGTGTTCTTTTTCATGGCGGCGGTCGCGATCGCCGTCGTTGTGTTCCTGTGCGGCGTGATGGTTGGTCGTGGGGTCCGTGACGCCACGATTGCCGCTGCTGGAAAGAACATCACCACCAGTCCTGACCAAGTGCCGTCCACGGGAGGTCTGAAGCCCGCAGAAGTTCGCCGTGAGCTCGACTATCAGAGGCGACTCGAGAGTCCCAAAGCCGAGGATCGTTTGGAAGAGAGCGCGTCGTCGAGCCCCGAAGAGCTGGTAGCGAAGGCGAAGAAAGACACGCCGCCGCCACCTCCTGCCGCCAAGCCGGTTCCAAAAAAGACGCCCCCCAAGGCCGCGTCCGAAATGGGTACCCCTTCCGGTACTTTTACGATTCAAGTGGTCGCGCTCAAGACGCAAGCTGCTGCAGATCAGCTCGTTCAACGGTTGAAGGATAAAAACTATCGGGCCTACGTGGAGTCGGGTGGAGAAACAGGCCTGTTCCGGGTCCGTGTGGGCCGGTTTGCCGACCGAAGCGAAGCAGAAAAAGTCGCTCAAATGCTTCAAGATAGCGAGAAGTTCAAACCCTATATCACACAGTAGCGTGCGTTCTGCTCTCGTCGGGGTCCTTTCGGGGGCCCTCCTCGTATCCTGCTTTCCGAAAATCGATCTGCCTCTGGTTGCCTGGGTGGCATTGGTTCCGCTGCTCTACCAACTGACGCTCTCGACGGTGCGGCAGGGGTTCGTTCTGGGAGCCCTGACCGGTCTGGTGGCTTCTGCCGGTTTGGTCTACTGGACGAGCGATGTCATGGTCACCTACGGTGGATTGAACCGATGGGTCAGTGTCGGCGCTCTCCTGGCACTCGTCGGATACCTCGCTTTTTTCACGACGATCTTCGGTGGCTTGACGGCTTTGGCCTGCCGTCTGGGGGGGCCACAAGCGATTCTCGTCTCCCCTGTTCTTTGGGTCGGCTGCGAGATCTTCCGAAAATACCCCTGGGGTGGCTTCCCTTGGTGCCAATTAGGCTACAGCCAAGTGGGCGTCTTGCCCGTACTGCAGTTCGCTTCAATCACCGGCATCTACGGTATCTCTCTTCTCTTGGTTCTCGTGAATGCCGCTATTGCCTACGGATTCACGCTACCCGGTTGGAAGCGGACTCTTTCAGCGAGCCTTCCGGTTGCCGTCGTATTGGGACTCGTCCTGGGCTACGGAGTCAGGGAGCTGTCAGAGCCTTTGCCGGAGGCGACTTTTCCCGTAGCGGCCGTTCAGGGCAGAATTCTTCAAGAGAACAAATGGGACCCGGCCTATGCGAGCCAAATCTACACGGACCACCTCAGCTTGTCGGTGCGTGCGGCCCGGGAAGGGGCGCGGCTCGTGGTGTGGCCGGAGTCGGCGATCCCCTTTCGATTCGACGAAGCTCCTCAGCTCGCGGAGCATATGAAAAGTTTCGCGCGGCAACACGACATTTACCTTCTTTTTGGAAGCGATGACTACGAGTCGGTTGAGACCGTGGAGGGAGGAGGATACCGAGCCTTCAACGGTGCCAAAATGATCACACCCACGGGCGATCTCAGTCTTCGTTACCACAAGAACGTCTTGGTGCCCTTCGGGGAGTACATTCCGAACAAGGATCTCTTTTTTTCGCGGAGGCACTGACCGAAGGTGTCTCTGATTTCACTGCCGGGGAAGAGGTGGTGGTGGCGGATGTCGGAGTGGGTCGTTTGGGCGCGTTCATTTGTTATGAGGCCATCTACGGCGAGTTGATTCGCGAGTTCGTTCTAGGAGGTGCGGAGCTTCTCGTGAACGTCACAAACGACGCTTGGTTCGGCCGAAGCTCTGCTCCCCATCAACATTTCCTCATGGTTACGGCAAGGGCTGCCGAGACCCGACGCTATGTCGTACGCGCCGCCAATACGGGAATCTCGGCGATTGTGGACCCCTACGGCCGAGTTTTGAAGAAGAGTGAGCTCTTCGTGCAGGACGTGGTGAGCGGAAAAATCTCGTTTTGCAAAGAGCAAACGCCCTTCGTCCGATTCGGAAATATCGTCGGACGAGCCTCGGCCGTCGTGACATTGCTTTTCGCGTTGTTCGCCGTGGTTTCTCATGGTCTCAGAAGACGCGCCACTGAGGCTGGGTAGCTAAGGTGCAATGGCAGCTTGCGTCAGAATCGAGGATCCGTCTTCCCATGGAGAAGAAAGGAGAAAGGAATCCCCTACCCGTGCCCGAGCCCCTGCCCGTTCCCGGTTGCACAGTGACCAGTGGTCACTGTTCTGCACCCATGTCGGCATCGCGAGTGGCTTTGAACTCGCTGCCTTCTTTCCAGTTTGGGAAGGTGGCTTCCATGGCCAATCGGTACCCGATCTTGAAATAGAGCTCGAGGTCTTCCATCGCGCCTTCCAGATCCCAACTCTCGTCGTACTCGTCCGTCGGCTTGTGGTACTTCTCCTTATTGTATTGCTCTCGTAATTGACGACCGTAGGCTTCGCCCTTCTCCCGATGGTCGATTCCCGAGCCTGCGCTCAAAGCGGGGACCCCTTGCTTGGCAAAGGGGAAATGGTCGGAGCGATAGAACGAGCCTTTTTCGGGCGTGGGATTGGGGAGTACGACGCGGTCTTGTTCTGAAGCCACATCCTTGGCGTAGTCTTCCAGCTCGGACTGCCCATAGCCGATGACGCGAACATCTTTCATGCGTCCGTAGATGTTCAGACTATCCATGTTGATGACGCCGGCGGTCTTGTTGAGTGGAAAGAAGGGATGGGCTGCATAGTAGTATGAGCCCAATAGACCCTGCTCTTCGCCCGTTACGGCGAGAAAGAGTATGGAACGCCCAGTGGGAGTCTCCAGTTTCTTGAAGGCATCCGCTAGGAGGATGAGCGCCGCGGTACCCGTGGCGTTGTCAAGGGCGCCGTTGTAGATCTGGTCGCCCTCGAGGTTGGGATCCTTCCCGAAGTGATCCCAGTGAGCCGTGTAGATGACGGCCTCGTCCGCCCGGTTGGAGCCTGGCAGAAGTGCGGCCACATTGTGCGAAATGGACTCGCGGACGCTGCTCTCGATCGTCACCGAGGCTTCGATACCCAGGGGGATCGCCTTGAAATCCTCTTTCAAAGCGGCGGCTTTCGCATCTTCGAATTTCATGCCCGCGGCTTCGAAGATCGTCTCAGTGGTCTCTAGCGTCATCCAGGATTCCACGGCGCAACGGGAGGCGTTCCCGTCCTCCGTGCGGAGGCTGAACCGTGGACCCGTCCAGCTGTTTTTTACGACATCCCAGTCGTAAGCGGCGGGCTCCGTCTCGTGGATGATGATCGCACCGACCGCTCCCTGACGAGCCGCCTCCTCGTATTTGTAGGTCCATCGGCCGTAATAGGTCATAGCCCGGCCGTTGAAAAGATTCGGATCCTCCGTGGTGAATCCCGGATCGTTCACGAGCGTGACCACGGTTTTACCTTGGACGTCGACGCCCTCATAGTCATTCCAGTTATACTCGGGAGCCACGATGCCGTATCCGACGAAGACGAGCTCCGAGTCCTTGATGGAGACCTTGTCCTGTGCCCGCAACGTCCATCCGACGAATTCATCGCCGTAGGAAAACGTCAGCGGTTGAGCGCCGCCCGTGACCTCGAGAATCGCCTTTGGGTCGGTGGTGATTTCGAGGAGTGGGACCTCTTGGAAGTAGCTCGCTCCATTGCCAGGTTTCGCTCCAACCTTCTTGAACTCGGCCTCGAGATACGTGATGGTTTTCTCCTCACCCGGTGATGAAGGAGAACGGCCTTCGAACTCGTCCGAGCCCAAGACCTTCACGTGCTCGACGAGACGATCGCTGTCCAAGCCAGCCAGAGCGGCTTCCACATCCTGTTTGGGCGAATCACCTTGGCTGCAGGAAATCAAAGAAAAGAAAAAACTGAAAACAACGAGCTCGGCAACAACGACTTTCTTCGGCATGTTGTGACTCCTTCTCCGGTTGAACCGCGGAGAAGCTACATGTGATCTGCCGCAAAGTCAACTCGAAGGGTCCTTTTTTGAGTGGGATTGTGCTACGCTCTCGCGGGAGTTTTGCTTGAGTCAGGAGGGCGTTTCCATGCCGGCCCATTCCATTCTCATTCGAGGCGGTCGCATCGTTACGGAGCAAGTTGTTTCCCAAGAGGACGTCCTTATCGAAGGTCGACACATTCGAGCCATTGGTCAGCTCGGCGACCGATCGGCAGAGATGATCGTTGACGCCGAGGGACTCCTCGTGCTTCCGGGAGCGGTCGACACCCATGTGCACTTGAACGATGTGTTCATGAACACCGTCAGCGTTCATGACTATTACACGGGCACGCTCGCTGCGGCTTTCGGGGGCGTCACGAGTATCGTGGATTTCTCCAACCAAGTTCGTGGCGGGAGCTTGCGGAAAACGCTGGAAGACAAGTTCCAAGAGGCGGAGGGGAAAGCTCTCGTCGACTGGGGCGTCCATCCGGTCATTACCGAGCCCACCGAGGCCACGCTCAACGAGATTCCCTACGTCGTTGAACGCGGTGCACCCACCATCAAATGCTACATGACTTATCGTGAGGACGGGCTCTATGTCGCAGACCGCGACCTAGTGCGCATCGCGGAGCGGCTGAGGCGGAAAGGTGGCATGTTGATGCTTCACGCCGAGGACGACGAGCAGATCGCGGCGAATGTACCCCGGCTGATAGGGGAAGGCAAAACGGCGCCTATCTACCATGCCCGGAGCAAACCGCCGCAGGTGGAGCTCGCCGCCATTCGACGGATTGTCGACATGGCACGTGAGACCAAAGGGCGCTTCTTCGTCGTACATTTGGCGTCAGATGAAGGCATGAACGTGATCAATGACGCTCAATTGGAAGGACTGGACATCACGGCCGAGACCTGTACTCATTACCTGATTTTCACCGACAAGATGCTCGAGAGGGAAGACGGTATCAAATGGATATGTTCTCCACCGCTCCGAGACAAGTCGATTCAGAATCGGTTGTGGAGAGGGCTCGGGGATGGCCGACTCGCTTTGGTCAGTTCAGATGACGCCGCTTATTCCTGGCACGCGAAGCTCTACGGCAAGGACCGATTCGACAAATGTCCCAACGGGATACCAGGAATCGAGCCGCGGGTGAACCTGCTCTATTCAGAGGGAGTCCGAAAGGGAAAACTGTCGCTGACGCGCCTCGTGGATGTCGTATCGACGGCCCCCGCCAAATGGTTCGGTATGTACCCTCAAAAGGGAGCGCTCATGGAAGGTTCGGACGCGGACATCGTTCTCTTCGATCCCGAAGCGCGTTGGACGATGAATCAAGAAACACTGCACATGGCGACGGATTGGTCCGCTTATGAGATGGACGTGGTGGGCCGAGTTCAGAAGGTGTTTTCGCGGGGTGAGCTCATCATTGATGGGGGAGAATGTCTTGCCGAGAAGGGTAGGGGACGCTATATCCACCGCCGTTTGGAAGAAGCCGAAGAGGCCGCATAATGAAAGTCGTAAACGAAAGAAGAGAAGAACTCAACGCCGATGCGCAAGGTGCAATGTGCAAAGAAGATGAGTGCAACCTAATCGACGAGGTTTCCGTTTGGCGTCTCGGCGCCTTGGGCCCATTCTAGAGAACTCGAGTACTCGAGTTCTTGAGTTCTGACATGGATGCTCTAAGGTTATTCACCGAACGCTTCCTCGACATCGCCATCCAGTTCGATCAGATCCTCTGGGGTCCTTGGACCATCGTCTTTATTGCCGCTGTGTCCGTCTACTTGAGTGTGAAGACCCGTTTCTTCCAGGTCAGAAAGATTGGCCTGGTGCTGAACAACACTTTCGGCAAACTTCTCGATCGTCCAAGCCATACATCCCGGGGTCGGATGACACCCTTCCAGGCGGCGACGACGGCGCTGGCCAGTACCATTGGTATGGGAAGTATCGCCGGTGTGGCTACCGCTCTTTCGGTCGGAGGTCCCGGGGCGATCTTCTGGATGTGGGTCCTGGCCCTGCTGGGAGCCATCACCAAGATGGCGGAGATCACCCTCGCGGTCCATTACCGGGATATCGACGAAGAAGGTCGTATCCGTGGTGGGCCGATGTACTACATCCGCCGGGGATTGGGCTGGCCTCTGCTTGCGGCGCTCTTTAGTGCCGGTGTGTTCATCAATGCTTTGCTGAGTGCGTCGTTGCTCCAAGCCCACACCGTTGGGCGGGCCTTTCTTGCCGCTTACGACGTCAATCCCTACTTCGTTGCCGGCGTGATGACGGCGGTGACGGCTGTGGTGGTCCTGGGTGGCATCGGGAGGATCGGCCGCTTCAGCGAGAGATCGGTACCTCTGATGTCCGTCATCTATGTCCTTGGTGGCCTTGTTCTTTTCTTGGTCAACATTGACGAGGTCCCTAGGGTGTTCGGACTCATCTTCAAACACGCTTTTGCGCCCATACCTGCAGCGGGAGGTTTTGCCGGTGCTGCGGTCGCTCGAGCGGTACAGACCGGTATGGCTCGGGGGATGTTCTCCAATGAAGCGGGAATGGGGACGGCCCCCATGGTGCATGCCACCGCCGACACACCTCACCCGTTTCAGCAAGGCCTTTGGGGTGCCTTCGAGGTCTTCGTCGTCACGTTCATCATTTGTACAATGACTTCCTTCGCCGTGCTGTCGACCGGGGTACTCGAGAGCGGTACATCGGGTATCGAGCTCGTGATGATGGCTTTCGCATCCGTTTTTCCCGAAAGCGTAGCCGGGGCACTCATCTCGTTTTGTATCCTCACCTTTTGTCTCACCACTCAAATTGGATTCTTCGTTTACTATGAGACGGCCAGTGTCAGTTTGTTCGGCAAAGGATCCATGCGGTATGTGAAATGGCTCTATTTCATTCCTCCGCTTATCTTTGCTGGAGTGGATGATGTGGATCGTGTTTGGGTTTTCGCCAATATCGCGGTCGGTGTTTGTGCGATTCCGAACCTAGTGGCTGTTCTTGCTTTGAGCGGTGCGTTCATGATGCTCATGCGCGATTTCTTGGAACAAAACGATCGTTATGCAACGAAGATTGTCGATGTCACGAAAGACTATGTTAAAGCTCCGAAGTAGAGGTGTCTCATGCGCGTCTTGATTATCAATCCGAACTCGGATGAGAAGATGACGGAGGCTATTCGGCAATCGGCAGAAGCCTACGCCGGTGGGGAGCTCGAAGTCGTTTGTCGGCCGACTCCCGGGGCGCCCAGATTCATCGAGACCTATCAGGACGAGGTCGCAGTCGGCTCCGGGCATGTTGGAGTTGGTCCGGGCGAACGAGGCTGACGTTGATGCTTTCGTCGTGGCCTGCCACTCCGACACCAACCTCGATGTCCTCAAAGAGATGAGCGACAAGCCTGTTGTGGGGATCGGAGAAGCTTCGATGAAGATGGCGACGATGCTGGGGCATAGCTTCTCGGTCATCACGACGCATCGTCACTCCGTCCCTGGGAAAAAGACACTGGCACGAAAGTATCATTTGCAGGACCTCCTGGTCTCTGTGCGGGCTCCAGACGAGAATGCCTCCTATGATTCGAACGAAGAGCTCTTTTTGGAGTTGGCCGAAAAGGCCATCGAGGACGACCTCGCCGAAGTGATTGTTCTCGGGTGTGCCGGTCTGGCAGGAATGGACAAAAGTCTCCAGGAGAAACTCGGAGCTCCGGTTCTGGACGGGGTTGCCTGTGCACTCGTGTTTGCCACCGGCTTCGTCCGATACGGTGTCGCCACGAGCAAGGTACTCGGCTACAATCCGAGCTACTGAGTCGAAAAGGTACCGGTCCAGGTTTGAGTCAGGCGCGCAGACCTCAACCTGGACGAAGCGCTGACTTGGTGAGACCCCGACAGGTCCGGTCCCAACGTCAGGAACAAAATGAAGTGGTGAGTTGAAAGGTCGTGCTATGAAGACAAAGATTTCGGCTGCTGCGGAGTCTCTCAGGGGCGAGGTCACATCCTTCCTTCGCGAGATCATCGCCATACCGTCGGTTTGCGGAAACGAGGGGCCGGTCATCGAGCGGCTGCAAGCCGAAATGGTCGACATCGGCTACGATGAAGTCCGGGTCGATGGCTTCGGCAACCTCATCGGTCGCCTCGGAAAGGGCAAACGTGTCATCGCGATCGATGGACACTGCGATACCGTCGACGTGGGCAACCGCAGCATTTGGGCCGTCGATCCGTTCGAAGGTGATCTCCGCGATGGAATCATCTACGGCAGGGGGGCTTCCGATCAAAAAGGCGGGCTTGCATCCGCTGTATATGCTGGAAAGATCTTGAAAGCGATGGGCGTACCCGATGATCTGACCTTGCTCGTTGTGGCTTCAGCCTACGAAGAAGATGTCGAGGGGCTCTCGTGGGACTACATCATCAAGGAGGAGGGTATCCGGCCGGAAGCGGTGCTTTTGACGGAGCCGAGCAACCTTCGCCTCTGTACAGGACAAAGAGGACGTTTGGAGATGAAGGTGAATGTCCAAGGGCTTTCCTGTCACGGTTCCGCCCCGGATCGAGGCGACAATGCCATTTACAGGATGGCACCCATCATCGGGGATATCGAAGCGCTGCACCATCGGCTCGAAAGTGACTCCATCCTGGGAAAGGGAAGTGTCGCCATATCCGATATTCGGTCGACGGCTCCATCCCTGTGCGCCGTGGCCGATAGTTGCACCGTCCATTTGGATAGGAGACTCACGGAAGGGGAAACGCTCCAGACCGCCGTCGAGGAAATCCAGAGTCTTCCGTCCGTCGTCCAATCGAAGGCAGAGGTCGTGGTGCCCCGCTATGAGACCAAAACCTACACGGGGCTTTACTATCCGTCGGAGGCTTACTTTCCGCCCTGGCTCATGGAGCGTTCTCATCCTCTCGTCGAATCGGCGGAAAAAGTGTTCGAAGCTCAGTTCGAAGCGAAAGCTCAATGTGGTGTTTGGCAGTTTTCTACCAACGGCGTGACGACGAAAGGTGTCTACGACATTCCTACCATAGGCTTTGGTCCGGGAGCTGAGGAGCATGCTCACACGCCGAGCGACCAGGTCAAGGTCGATGACCTCGTCCAGGCGATGGCGTTCTACGTGGCTTTCGTTCTGGAGATGGGTCGCTAACCGGCATCGGCGGCCTTGGAAAGCCGTCGTTGCGGCCGTCGGACCCGCCAGTCTGTAGGTAAAACCACACAAACCTCGTGGGCGTTTAACCGCCACCGACCTCATTCGCCGAATACCTGCCTGCCCGTAGGATAGATAGGGTCATGACATATCGAGGCCTCGGCGCGCTCTTCTTCCCGCCAATGGCGGCTTTTGGGGAACGAACTATCCAGAGCCAGGGACGTGCAAATACTCAAAGCGGCCAGGGTCGTCGAGGTCTCATATCGGCGCTACAAGATGAAACCGGCGGACCGGCCGACCGTAGCTTTTTACACGCACATGACGCCGAAAGCGTCTCGGGGAAGAGACCCTAAATTGCATCTCGACAAGGCTTTACGGATTCACTCTAAGCCCGGTCATTGTGGCACAGCTATTGCTCCTGCGTATGGAAATCCGATGACAACAGAAGTAACCGTCGCAGTCCCTTCTCCGTCGAAGGATGGCTTTGCCTTTTCGAGCGCGCAGTCACGCGGCAGATGAGCCGCACCACGTCCCAAGGAGGCGTCATGTCGAAATTGTTCGATACTTTCCTCAATCGTACCGATCCCAAGCAGCCGGCCACGCCGGAGCAGCTCCGTCAGTTGGCGGAAATCGCACAAAAAGAGAGCCTCCGTCTCACCCAATTGGTTCAGGGCGTGGAGAAGAAGTTGACGAATGGCGGAGAGCTGCAGCAGTCTCTCGACGGCGTTGAAAAACGTCTCCAGGAAACATCGGAAGGCCTCTCGAAGGTGGACGCCCAAATCAAGAACTTCCGAGCGCTCGCGCAGCATACCGAGGCCCTGGATACGAAGGTGCAGAGTCTGAACCGGCTTGCGACTCGAGCGGATGAGACGATACGCAACGTCGAGGAACGGAAAGCCGAGACGGACAAGGCCGTAAGCACGATGTTCGAGTTCATGGCCGCTGCGAAGGAAGCCGAGATCAAGCTCGAGAACATCAAGAATGAAACCGTTGATTTGAGCCGGATGGATGACGAGTTGACGCGGCTTCATGGGCGTTTCGATCAGTTCCAAAGTCAATTGAACTTGATCGGCGGTGCCCAGGAAGAACTGCAAAAGTCTTCCGAATCGCTCCAAAGTGACACCAATGAGATGGAGGAGCGAGCCGATCGGTTGAAGGGAGACCTGGAGGTCGCCGTCGAGAAAACGAGCGGAATTCGGGACGTACTGAATGCGCTCACCGACTCCCAGGAGCTTTCTCAGAAGACCGAAGAGCAGCTCCGAAATCTCAACGCGCTCTGCGAACATGTAACCCACAAGTTGAAATCCCTCCGAGTGACCAAAGAGCTCGTCGACAAAGCCCAATCCCAGTCCGCGCAGGTGAATGACTTGATCTGGGACATGGACCAGAAGCTCAAGAAGGTTCAGGAAGAGAAGGAGCTCCTAGAGGATGTCGGTGGGAATGTGGAAAGACTGAACGAGCTCCAGAAGGAGCTCCGAGGTGATATCGAGACCACCAACCGCCAGAAGACGGAGTTCACGGAACAAAGCGCCCGCTTGAAAGAGGACATTGGGAATGCGCTGTCGTTGATTCAAGAGAGGTTGGACGGTGCTTCCCTTTTGCAGCGGGAACTGGACGTGACCAATCGTCGGGCGATGGAGCTACAGAGTCTTGTTGGTCAATTCGAGGACAAGTTCGAGACGCTCAGCGGCAAGGATAAGGAGATCCAGAACGCGGTAAAGAGCTCAGACGAGCTCGTCAATCGGTTGGGCGCAATGCGTACCGAAGTGGAGTCTCTGCAGGGTAGGTTGCAGTCGCTGAGCTCGCTCGAACAACGTCTGGAGTCGCTGTCGGATTTGTCCCAAAAAGTGGCCCTTCAGGTGGACCAGGTCAACTCCGGACGTGGATTGGTCGAGGACACCGAGAAGAAGCTCACCGAGCTCATGTCTCTTCACGGCGAGGTTCAAACCAAGCTCGAGAGTTTCCGGGAAACGAATCTGCAGGTCATCAAGACACAAAGCCTCTTGACGGAATTCAGGAAGACCAGTCTCGACACAGAAGCCGAGGTCAAGCAGATCACCGAGCGACTCAATGTCGTGGACGAAGTGAAGAGTCGAATAACGGATCTCGCGAACCTCCACGGCCAACTGGATGTCAAGATCAAGGAACTGGGAGCGCGCGGAGCGTTCGTGGAAGGACTCGAATCGCGTCTGAACAACCTGAACGAGCTGAGTCAGAACGTCGACAATCGCATCGAAGCGCAGTTGACGACGCAAAAAGAGCTCGATTCGATGCGCACCGTCCAAGAGGGCCTGGCGTTACAGCTCGGAGACCTGCAGAAGCTGGCCACTTCTCTCAAGAATTCCAAGGCCTTGTCGGAGGCGGAAAAACGCACCGGCATGCTGGAATCCCGGGTCGAGCAACTTCAAGACAAACTCAAAGTGGTCGAGAATCTCGAGCGTGCGACACAAGAGCGTGAGAAGCGAACTCGGGATCTGATGGACAAACTGGAACACGTGACCGATCAGATCGGGAAACAGTCGGAAAGACTCGACAACATGAGCCAGGAGGTCGAAAAGGTCAGCGAGAGACGCGAGGAATGGTTGCTCGAGGTCAATCGTGTCGAGGGTCGGCAGCGTGAGCTTCAGTCGCAATCCGAGACCCTTGACACTCAAATGAATCGTACTTCGGAACTCGTTCGGGAGCTGGAAGAGAAGAAGAATGCTCTAGCTCTTACCGAAAAGAAGATCGAACGATATGAGCAGCGGTTGGACACTCTCGAGGGTTTGCTGGAAGGCGTGGATGCAAAGATCGACAACGTCAAGAATCGAGAAGCTGCTGTCGATGACGTGAAGCGACAAGTGGAGTCACTTTTCGGCACCTGCGAGCGGACGCGGGACGACGCCCTCGCCGTGGTCGAGGCCAAGAAGGACGTCGTTGAAGCGAAAGAGAAGCTGGATCAATTGCTGAAGCATGCCGCCAATTTGGATGATCAATACAGCCTGCTCGAAACGAAGAAAAAGGCCCTCCGTGAGGCGGAGCTCAAGATCGAGGCCCTCAACAATCTCTTGGGTGACATCACGGTGAATCTAGAGAACTTCCAGGAGCAGAAGGCGATCATTGACTATGTCGCGGAAAAAGTGAATCGCTTGGAGTTCGTCACGAAGAAAGCCGAGATTGTGACTCAGGAGCTCAACGAAGAGCGAGAGCTTGCGGATCGAATTCAAAAGGGGATCCAGGCGCTTCGGAAGAACGGGTCGTCACAGGCGTCCAAGGTCAACGGAGAGCAAGCCGATTCAGCTTCCCAAGGTTGAGACTGCAGTCAAGTCCTCGAAGCTTGGCGGCACAGTGGCCTGAGAAGCTGTTCGACGCCAGGGCATTCGTATTTTGGATCAGCCTCTAGATCCGGTCGCGGAGCCGCGGGTCGTTGAGCCATTTTTCTAGCTCGTCCAAAACGTCTTGCGAAGCTGCAAGCTTGCGGACTTCGTTCTCTCTCTTGGGATGAGACTGGATCAGCATCGCCACGTCCCATAGATCACGCACGCCTCGAGCATGCAATTTCAAACGGATGAGACTCATGAGGTCGACGACCATCAGGGCGCTTCCGTCTGGCATAGGAATAGTCGTTGCTTGATCCCACTCGATCGGTACCACCGGTGGGAGTATTTGGAAGGGAATCTCAGACAAACTCCCAGAAATCACCCATGGAACGTCACCTTCGACGAGGTCTCCTTTTCGTAGTTGCGTGGTGATACTTCGGTCCGACAGAAGCGTTTGGATGTCTGGAGGCTCCAGCCTACAGACAAAATCGATATCCTCAGTCGCCCGTACATGCCCCCAGGCAGACACGGCCAGGCCACCAATGAGAAGACACGTCTAGACACGTCTCTCCCAGTATGGAATTGAGGCGAACCGCGGCTCGAACGAGCTCGTCATCGGGCACGGGTGACCGCCCTAGGTTGGATGTTGTCCCGTAGATATTTGCAAAGAGCGCTCAGCTCGGAGCATCGAAGCAGACTACGACGCATTTCGTCCACAGTCTTCGAGCTCTCGCTCGCCTTTGCTTGGCAGCGTTCTTTTTTCCCATGCAACTATGGTACCTTGATGTGAAGCCGCCGACCAATTGGCAAGGACTTTCATTTGCGTAGAAAGCCGAAGGACAAGTCACCCGTCAGGACCGATGACCTGTCCTCGCAACATGCCTATTTGAAGGTCGTCGGCTAGCTCGAAGCGGCCAACCGCTTGACGTCCAGCAGCAACGCCACAATGACCACCACGAGTTGAGTGTAGCCGGTAGGGGCGCCCAGAGTAATTCCCAATGTCGGCACGCGGAGCCAGATCATCAGGGATAGGACGAGGGTGGCGATCAAGATAGCCCACCAGGCCCAGACCTCGCCGCGCCGGTACGGGATGAGAACCACCAATAGGAGCAGCGTGGCATAGGCTGCGGCAAAAGACGCCGCTGTGATCCGTCGCCCGTGGATCAGCTTTGCCACTTGTTCGTTCCCTTGGGTGAGCTCTGCCAAAGTCATCTCGCCGAACTGGTCCTCTCCATTGGAATAGCCCACGCCCGCCGAACCGACGGAGAATAACAGGGTCATCGCGCAGAGCAACGTCAATAGTACCCAGCTTATGATTCTCAAGATTTTTGCCATTTTGAAATCCCCCTTGAGATAAGAGCACCCGAAGTGGCCCTATTGTAGTCCAAGCGGGCAAAATACCAATATTTCTTGCCGTTAGGCTCCATTTACAATACGCTCGACTGATCAGGAGATGCACCTATGCGCATGAAATTGGGTACCGGTGAGCACAGCAGAGGACACGGAAGGGCCCGTGGCCGAGATGACGAGAAGCGCAAACGTCCTCAATTTTCAGTCGCTTGGCAGGAAGCGAAGGACATCATCTGGGAGCGCCGTTGGCGACTCGGAATCGGATTAGGTTTGATGGTGGTGAGTCGGCTCGCCGGTTTGGTGCTCCCGACCTCTTCGAAATATCTCATCGATGACGTGATTGCGAACCAGCGTCATGAGCTTCTGGTTCCCTTGGGATTGGCGGTTGGCGCCGCAACGCTCGTCCAGGCCACCACCGCTTTCGCGCTGTCCCAGATCCTTGGAGTAGCCGCCCAAAAAGCCATCATGGAGATGCGGAGGAAGGTGCACCAGCATGTCATGCGCCTGCCCATCAACTACTTCGACTCGGTCAAAAGCGGTGAGCTCATCTCGCGCATCATGACAGATGCCGAGGGTATCCGTAACCTTGTAGGCACCGGATTGGTGCAGCTTGTGGGCGGGCTTCTCACCGCCTCCATCGCCATTGGTGTGCTCTTTTATCTCAACTGGCGATTGACCTTGATCACCATCATCGTCTTGTCGGCTTTTGGTGGCGTCATGGCCTTTGCTTTCATGAAGCTCCGACCTCTTTTCCGAGCTCGTGGCGAACTGAATGCCCAAGCCACGGGGCGACTTGGCGAAGCTCTCGGCGGCGTCCGTATCGTGAAAGCCTATACGGCCGAGAAGCGGGAAGAGCGCATCTTTGCTCATCACATTCATAAAGTGTTCAGGAATATTGCGAAGTCGGTCACGGGGGTGGCGGGGGTCCAATCTTTCGCCACATTGATCCTCGGCATGGTGGGTGTGATCATGATCCTCGTCGGAGGGCGGTCCATTATGGCGGGCTCCATGACGCTGGGCGATTTCGTCATGTACGTCTTCTTCACCGGCCTCGTGGCGATGCCCCTCATCCAAATCTCCTCCATTTCCACGCAGCTCAGTGAGGCCTTTGCGGGACTCGATAGGATCCGCGAGATCCGGACGATGGCAACGGAAGACGAACAAGATGCGGAGAGGAGCCGACTCGAAACGGTATCGGGCGACGTTCTATTTGAAGACGTCGAGTTCGAGTACGAAAAGGATGTTCCGGTTCTCGAGAAGATCTCGTTCGAGGCGCCGGCTGGAACCACCACCGCGCTGGTGGGCTCGAGCGGATCGGGCAAGAGCACACTCATTAGTCTGGTGCTCACCTTCAATCGGCCGAAGTCCGGGCGCATCCTCATCGATGGACGAGACTTGAACGATGTTCGTCTTCGGGATTATCGGTCAAAGGTCGGTGTCGTCTTGCAAGACAACTTCCTGTTCGATGGCACGGTTCGAGACAACATCGCTTATTCGAGACCGGGTGCGACACTCGACGAGATCCGTGAGGTCAGCCGGATCGCCCACTGTGACGAGTTCATCGATCGCTTTACCGACCGCTACGACACCATCGTCGGCGAGCGCGGCGTCAAACTTTCAGGGGGGCAGCGCCAGCGCGTTGCTATTGCCCGGGCGATTCTTGCGGACCCTCGCATTCTCATCCTTGACGAAGCGACTTCGAGCTTGGACAGTGAAAGCGAGGCCATGATCCAGGATGGACTCCGCACGCTCCGAAAAGGTCGCACCACCTTTGTCATTGCTCACCGGCTCTCGACGATTGTGAGTGCCGACCAGATTCTCGTGTTGGAAGGCGGCGAGATCGTCGAGAGGGGGAACCATGAATCTCTTCTCGCCATGGAAGGAAGGTATAAAGAGCTTTACGATCGACAATACAAGATAGAGATGAACCAATTCATCAACCCCGGTGAAGAGTACGCGATTTCCTCGGAGATGACACATGGTGGCCACTGAGGCGCTGACACCCGGACGCGAGATCGAGAGCCGGATAGCCAAGCTTCAATCGGATTGAGTCGGCTCGAAATGGACGGGGCGTTGATCGTACAGCGCGCGGACCTTTTCTATTTCACAGGCACCGTTCAACAGGGCCATCTGTACGTTCCCCGCGAGGGTGCGCCCATCTACCTGGTGAACAAGAGTTATGAGCGGGCACGGAACGAGTCGCCCCTCGAGCGGGTGATGCCGCTCGCGAGTCTCAGAAAGCTCCTCCCCACTCTAAAGGAACAAGGATACGAGCGACCCAAGACCTTAGGAATGGAGCTCGATGTCCTCCCCACGAACCTCTATTTCAACTACAAGAAGCTTTTCGATAGCTGCCAATTGGTCGATGTCTCCCACCCTATTCGCCTTCTGAGATCGGTCAAGTCGGCCTATGAGCTCGGGCTCATGCGCGAGGCGTCGAGGCTGGCCGATGAAGTGTCGCGCTTCGTTCCGGAGGTGTTGAGGGAGGGGATGACGGAGCTCGAACTGGCGGGCCGGCTCGAAGCGGAAGCTCGCCGCCTAGGACATCAAGGCGTCATGAGAATGCGGTTGTGGGGAAGCGAGCTGCACTTCGGACACGTGATGTCGGGTGCGGCAGCCGCGGTTCCGAGCTACCTGTCCTCGCCCACGGGCGGCACGGGAGCCAGCCCTGCAGTGGCGCAAGGACCGAGTTTCAAGCCGATCGGACGCCACGAGCCGGTTTTGGTGGACTATGTCTTCGCCTATCAGGGCTACATGTCCGACCACACGCGTATCTTCTCGCTCGGCGATTTGCCGGAAGAGCTTCTGAAAGCGCACCAAGCGATGTTGGGGATTCAAGAAATGGTCAAGAGAAACGCGAAGCCGGGCGCCAAGGCCGGTGAGCTCTTCGAAATGGCGCTCGATCGAACGCGGGAGCTTGGCTACGAGAACCACTTCATGGGCGTCGGTCCCGACCGCGTTTTCTTCGTGGGTCACGGTATCGGAACGGAAGTCGACGAATATCCCTTCTTGGCCCGGCGCCAAGAGCTCGAGCTCGTGGAGGGGATGACGATTGCCCTAGAGCCCAAGCTCGTGTTCCCCGGAAAAGGTGTGGTGGGAATCGAGAACACGCACGTCGTGACCCCCGAGGGTCTGGAACAGCTCACCCTCCAAAACGAAGAGATCGTCTTTGTTTGACTGCTTCCTTCATCACCCATCGCTCCACGCAGGGGAAATGATAGACACGTTCTTCGTGATCGAAGGCGAACAGGACGATTGTCGCAGGAATTGAAGGGTTTCAATCATTCGCTCGTGGACGAAGATCGACAGCGCTTCATGGCCGCTTCGTTCGAACGCGCTTTTCTAGACGGTCGAGCTCCCGTTGGGCAGCGTCTCGGAGGACGGCGTCATCGGTTATTCGGATGACCCACGACAGGTTCTCGATGGCTTCCGAGTGATCTCCGCTTTTCGCCTGGAGCTGACCCAAAACGAACACCAGCCGCGGCTTTTTCGGACCCAACGAGAAACTTCTCTCTAGATGGGTGATCCCTTCGGCGATGTTCTCGTTCCGTTCGAGGAAGATATGTCCTAGCATCCGAGCCGCGTCGCCGAAGTCCGGCCTGAGGGTAAGACTCGTTCTGAGCGCTGTCACAGCCGAGAGGGCGATATCGTCCGGGATCGAGTCGGCGGCATCCTTCAGAAAGTACTCGCGAGTCAACGTACGAGCGTAGTGATAGTACGCCACGTGGCTTGCTGAGCCCAAGTCGATAGCCAGCTTGAAATAGCGCTGTGCGGTTTGGCGATCCTCTCTGAGGAGGTGCAGGAATCCCAAGCTTTCGTAGGCGTTCGTGAGCGTGGGGTTCTTGTCGATGGCTTGGCGTAAGAATCGTTCGGATTCCTCCGAGCGCTGTATGTGGAGCAACAAATCGCCCAAGAGATAGTCAACCTCGGCAGGCTCGAGCGAAAGCACATCGAAGGTTTTTTCGAGCTCGATGGTCTGCAAATCTAAACTGATGGTCCCAAATGCGCCCCTCGAAACGTAGGCGACGAGTTCTTGATTCAGTGAATCGATCTGTGTCTTCCGTAGAGCTTCGACATGCCCCTCCCCATCGGCAAGCAAGTGGATGAGTCGGGCCAACTGTTGGCTCCCACTCGAGCCTTTCCGGACCATGAGGTAGTGTACGAGCGCGAGGCTTTGAGCATAGAAGACGGCTCTCTGTTCGGGATCAGTGTAGAGAGAAGAGTCGCGATCCGTGGCGAAAATGTGCTCCATCGGCAGAAGAAGGCCTTTCGACAAAGCGTACCGGTGCCTGGGCTGCACGCGGCCCATTTGTGCTCGGCCGTTGCTTATTGTGCAGGTGGACAAGAACTCAGCAAGACCCTCGTCGAGCCACAGTGGACAGGCGGGTATATGCCGCTGGACAAGGTCATGGACGAGCTCGTGAAAAATGACTTCATCGTAGTCTCTGGACGAGGTGCTGAGATCGAAGGTGATGTAGTTTTTGTAGGGGCCTCGCTGGAAGTAACCTGCTAGCTTTTGTGGCTTGCCGTTGTAAAGGGGAAGAAAAGGGCTATACGAGCTCCGATTCCTGAAAGCGACGACGTAGGTTGGTGTGAGTGAGCTCGTTTTCGATGTGGGCAAGATTTGGGAGAGTACGTGACGAAACCGCTCCAAACGGCGAAGTGACTCGACCGCTTGACTCTTGTCACCG
The DNA here is from genome assembly GCA_963697355.1 of uncultured Acidobacteriota bacterium. Taxonomy (GTDB): domain Bacteria; phylum Acidobacteriota; class Vicinamibacteria; order Marinacidobacterales; family DATDRI01; genus CAVONV01. The sequence continues at coordinate 65,704 of CAVONV010000003.1, read as the reverse complement.
TTCGTCATCAATTGGCAATGAGCGGACTGGAGCCGTATCCACGGATCGTCCACATGATGTCCCGAGGAGGACAAGGGAAGCATTCCAACAAGAAGCAAAAAACTATGGAGCAATGTCTCCTCCACCTTTTAGATTCTACTTCAACAACGACCGCGCCCAGTAGGTGTCGAGCTCTGCGGGCGGGAGAGCGCGGTTCATATTCCTTCAGGTGCCAGGCCCGGGCAAGTTCAACTTCACATTGTTGAACGTCGATCGATCGGGTCTGGCTGCGTTGCTCGTCGGTCAACTATCTTGATATTGTTCACTCCACGCGCCTTGCCGGGCAGGCGCCTCGACATAGAAGAATGGGAGCTTATGTTGCGCGGACCCTAAGCTCTCGGCCAGAGAGCAGTTCTTGCCCGTTCCTTTCAAAGGAGGAATCCAATGGCGAAATATACGCGTGCAGAATTCCTTCGTATCAGCTCGGCGGCCGCTGCCGGGTTGAGTCTCGGTGGCTTGTCCGCCTGTGGGATGGACGCCTTTCATGGAGGACAGGAAACCGCCAATGAAGCCGGGCCGGATCTCGTGCTCGTGAACGGGCGGGTCCTTACCATGGACGATGCCCTCCCCAGGGCCGAGGCGTTCGCGGTCAAGAACGGCCGCTTCGTGGCTATCGGCAGCTCGGATGATGTTCGGAATCTCGTGACTCCCCAAACCGAGGTCATCGATGCCGAGGAAATGGTTGTAACGCCAGGTTTCATCGATGCCCATTGCCACCCGGCCGGTGGTGGGGTTCGGGAGCTGGTGTCGGTGAACCTCGATGTGCGGAGCATGGCGGCCATCAAAGAAGCTATCCAGAAACGGGCAGCCAAGACGCCGCCCGGTGAGTGGATTCTCGGGTTCAAGTACGATGACACCAAGGTCCGCGAAGGTCGGCAAATCACCCGCAAAGATCTCGACGAGGCGGCTCCCAACCATCCCGTAGCGGTCTCCCATCGCGGCGGCCATGTCTCCTGGTACAACAGCAAAGCCTTTGCGCTTGCCGGTGTCACGGCTCAGACGCCGGACCCGCCGGGAGGACACATCTATAAGGAGAACGGTGAGCTCAACGGCAAAGTTGCGGAGCGAGCCAACGCTTTACTTCGAAAGGTCATGCCTTCGGGCAGCACGCGCGAGCAGCGGCGCGCCGGGGTAAAGCTCATATCCGAGATGATGACCTCATCCGGTGTGACTTCGGTATCCGACGCCGGCGTGGACACCGATGAAGCGACGGCCTATCAGGATGCCTACCACGCAGGCGAGATGCGATTTCGAGTCTACATGATGGTCCGCGGCTCCATGTTCGAGGGGCTGAAGACCGCGGGCATCACCACGGGATTCGGGAACGAATGGCTCCGTGTAGGCAATGCCAAGTTCGTGGCGGACGGTTCCGCGTCGGGGCGAACCATGCGGATGAGCACACCTTACGAGGGGCGTCCCGAGGACTACGGAATACTCACCATGACCCAGGAGGAGATCCACGAGGCGGTGGAGGATGCGCACCGGCATGGGTTTCAAGTCGGGATTCACGCCAACGGTGACGTGACTATCGATATGGTGTTGAAGGCCTATGAACGGGTACTCGAAAAGTGGCCACGCCCCGACGCCCGGCATCGTCTGGAACACTGTTCGTTAGTCAATCCCGATTTGCTGAAACGCATCAAGGCCACGGGGTCGATTCCAACGCCTTTCTACACCTACGTTCACTATCACGGCAACAAGTGGAAGGAGTATGGTGAGGAAAAGATGCGGTGGATGTTTGCCCATCGCTCTTTCTTGGACTACGGCATCCCAGTGGGCCCGGCCTCCGATTACGTCCCCGGACCCTACGAGCCTCTCATGGCGATCCAGAGCATGGTGACTCGGAAGGACTTCGAAGGACGAGTCTGGGGACCGAATCAGAAGATCACCGTGGATGAAGCCATGCGCATCTGCACTGTCAATGGCGCCTACGCATCGTTCGAAGAGAACCTGAAGGGAAGCATCACACCCAACAAGCTGGCCGACTTCGTGGTTTTGGCCGAGGACCCCCATGAGGTGGACCCCGACAAGATCAAAGAGATCCAAGTGATTCGAACCGTCCTTGGCGGAACAACGATGCACCCGAAAGGCTGACCGTTTATCGGGGCCGGAACCTCGGTCCAAAACGGCGAGGAGGCCGGCCCCGGCCATATCCTCTGTGAATCACTTCCTCACGAATAGCTGCAGGCTCGTGACCGATTGCAGCACGCTGTCGACTTTGTCCAGAGGAACGCCGTATTCTGTCGCTAGCTTCTGCCTGGACGGCTCGTCGGGTGCCATGGCGGTACCGAATGTGCTCTCTCCGTCCACTCGGATTTCCGAAAAACCCGCGTCCTTGACCGCCTGCAAGTAAGCATCCCGCAAGATCGCGCCCCCGACGCAGGCGACCCACGCTTCCATTTTGTCGGCGACTTCTTGGGGGAGCTCCTTCTCCAAAACGATATCGGAGATCATCATCCTGCCCCCCGGCTTCAGAACGCGAAAGGCTTCACGAAACACCCGGTCCTTCTCGGGTGACAGATTGATCACACAGTTGGAGATGATCACATCGACGCTTTCATCTTCGATGGGAAGCTCTTCGATTTTACCTTTGCGGAACTCGACGTTCTCGTACCCGCCCTTTGTCGCGTTTCGTCGTGCCTTTTCGAGCATCGCGTCGGTCATGTCGACGCCAATCACTTTGCCCGTGGGACCCACTTCCTTTGATGCCAGAAACACATCGATGCCGGCTCCCGAGCCGAGATCGACCACCACCTCGCCAGGCGTCAGCGAGTCGATGGCGGTTGGATTGCCGCAGCCGAGGCCGAGGTTCGCCTCATCCGGCAGGACGGCGAGTTGATCACTGCTGTAGCCGATGCGCGAGGCCATTTGGTCCGCGGCAGGATCGGTACCGCAGCAGCTCGGGGAAGGGCCGCAGCAACTTTGGGATCGCTCGGCGACCCGGGCATAGTTTTCCGTTACCGTTTTTCGAATCGAATCGGGATCTTCAGGTTTCTTGTTCAATTTGAGTGACATCTTCTTTTCTCCCAGGAGTGCAATACCTCTCCGGACAACAGGCCTCCAGAGCGTCAGCCAGATTGCGGAGTAGGGTCGTGAGCTTTTCGACACGGACGTGGTAATAGACCTCCCGGCCGCGCTTCTGTGCCTCCAGAATTCCGGCATCCCGAAGCACTGCCAGATGGCGAGACACCACGGAGATATCGATGGGGCAGCAGCAAGACATGTCGCTAACGGTTTGTTCTTTACCGCTTTGGGCCAGAAAGACCAGGAGCGCGACCCGATTGGGATCGGCAAGGGCCTTGAAAAAGCCCGTTGACAACGAGCGAGAGAGCTCGTCGCAGCATCCTTGTCTGCTTTTGTCATTTGTCTTTATTTGCATGATTGCACCATCATGCAAATAATAAACGACGGCACGACACGTGTCAAGAGTTATTTGCATGAAAATGCAATAATCCCCCCAGACGTGATCGTGAGACCTTCGGTTGGATCACGGCACGACGTTGATGCCTTCGAGCTTTCGAAACTCCTTATCAAAAGTAGCTACGAGTCCATCCGCCTGTTGGCGTGCCACGTTCAAGATTGCCGCATCAGCGAAGCTCAATCTTGTTCCTTCTTGACTGCGAAACGTTTCCAGAGTTTCCAAGAAGCTTCCCGAGCAGGGGATGAGATCGAGTTCTCGCGCACTCAATAACGAGGTTGCCGTTGCCGAGGCAACTGATAGTCCGCGGCGAGCCATGAGGACCGTGACAACCTCGAGAAAAACGTACTCGAGAAGGAGGCCCTGGCCCCACGTAGCCTCCAGGAACTTATCCATCGTCTGAGCGGCAGCGGAATGATGGATGTCGCTAGTGTTGTGGTATGCGATCAAGAAACTAGAGTCGACGACAATCACGGGTCAGCGCTCAACTGCCATACACGACAGCATCGATTTCCTCGCTGAGACGTTCATTTCCCTCGGGGTAGCTTTCAGGCTTGAAAGAGCGCAAACTTCCTTGCTTTTGCACCGCATCGGGCCTTGCCAAATACCAACGGATGGCTTCGTTGACCATCTCGCCGATGGTCTTTCCGGTCAAAGCTGCGCGCGCCTTTAGCTGGCGGTACATCGTCTCATCCAAGTTCCGAATCGTGGTGTCCATATGCCGATTGTAACACAAGTGTGCAATGTGTGCATTGAGTTACCTTATCGATGTGAATTGACTGTGGACAGAAGCTGTCAGACGTGATCATGGCCCAGGAAGCATTGATCTATACTTAGCGGATTGCTGTACCCACGATGTAGGTGTCCGAATGATTCCAAAGTGAAGACGCATGAAAGGCAAGCTCGATCAGCAACCTGGTAGGGTTTCTAGAAAACCACCAACTCAGCTCACAGTCACTGAAAGCACCGAGCTACTGAAGTTCTTACGGTCAGCGATACCCCACAAAAGCCGAAACAACATCAAGACCCTCCTCAGGGACAGACAAGTTCTCGTCGATGGTCAAACGGTCACTTTGCACAACCACCCCTTGAAGTCCCAACAAAAAGTCGAAGTACGATGGAGCAAGTTCCCCGAAGAAAAACAATACCGTGGCATCAGCATTGTCTTTGAGGACAGCGACCTCATCGTCATAGACAAGCACGCCGGCGTGCTTTCTATTGCGACCAAAAAGGAACGAGTGGAGACGGCCTATGGCTTTCTGAGCCGTCACGTCAAAAAGCAGAACCCGAAGAACAAGGTCTTCGTTGTGCATCGTCTCGACAGAGATACCTCCGGATTGATGATTTTCGCCAAAGGCGAAAGAATCAAAAGGGTATTGCAGGATACCTGGCATACGACCGTCACGGAACGAACCTATGTCGCGGTCGTTGAAGGAGAGGTGAAGGAACCGGAAGGCATCATCACTTCATACTTGAAGGAAAGCAAAGCCTTGATCGTCTATTCGAGTCAAAATCCCGACTACGGACGAAAGGCGGTCACACATTATCAAACCATCAAGAGCAACAAGAAGTACTCTTTGTTGAAAGTGAACCTGGAAACCGGACGAAAACACCAGGTGCGCGTGCACATGAAAGAGTTGGGCCACAGCATTGTAGGTGACAAGAAATACGGTTCGACGGTCAACCCCATCGGCCGTATCGCTCTTCATGCTTTGGTCCTTGCCTTGACACATCCGATCACCAAGGAACATCTTCGCTTTGAGACCCCCGTACCCCGAAAGCTGTTGAGGTTGTTTCAAGCACAAAAGGACCAAAGCCGTCCACTGGAGGCGCCGTGAATCACAATCCACAAGGTCTTGGTCTGTTTCTTTAGGAAGCTTCTCCAGGCTTGGGAATCGCTGGGCGGGCGCCTTTTGACCATGTAATTCCGGAGCGTGGAGGATGCGTGGCGCTGCGAATAGAAGTAGAGTGTTCATGGCTGGAGCATGAAGTCTAGAAGTTCAAAATTCCAGTAAATATCAGTCTGTACGTACTTTTCGCGGATCACAGCCGCTATTTCCCAAGATCAAATGGAACTTTTTGGGCGTGACCACCGTCCCGTACTATGTATCACATAGTATGTGAGTCGGTAGCGAAGGAATAGGTTATGCGAATTGAGCGTGAGCTGATGCGAGGAGCGGGACCGGTGGCCGTCCTGCAGCTCCTCGAAAAACGTCCCATGTACGGCTATGAGCTGATTGAAGCCCTCTCGGAAAGGACCGACGGCGTCCTGGCCATGGGGCAATCGACCCTGTACCCACTTCTTTACAACATGGAATCCAAGGATCTCATCCGCGGCGACTGGCAGGAATCGGAATCGGGTCGACAAAGAAAATACTACTCCCTTACGAAAAAAGGCGTCGCTCGACTGCATGCTGATCGGAAGCAGTGGCGCGATTTGGTCACGGCGATGAAAGGTCTCGGGCTCTTGGGTTCGGGCTCGACGGGAAAGTGAATTCTATGAATGCAAACGACAAGAACGACGAAGCTTTCAAGCTTGTCGCCCAATCTGAACTTCCCCATGACGTGCAGGATCGCATCGTTGCGATTCTCGAAGAGAGTCGTCTGAGCGGAGACGCTCAGTTCGACGTCGCGCGAGAGCTGATCTCTCATTTCGAGGACGGTTTGGCGGTCGGCAAATCCGCAGAAGAAATGCTGAGAACCTTTGGCGACGAGCGCACTGCCGCGACGCTGATTGCCAGGAACAAGAGGAGGCCGGCACGAGCCGAGCCCACACCTGGTTCTGGAGATGCGTTCGTTTTCGGGATGCTTCGGAGCGTCCGTTATGCCGCGCGCCGCCTGATGAAGAGTCCGGGTTTTACCGTGACGGCCGTGGCCTCTCTCGCACTGGGCATCGGGGCCAATATCGCGATTTTCGGTCTCGTCAACGCTGTGATTCTGCGAAAACCGCCACTGGAAAAGCCGGAGGAGCTCGTCAGAATCTATGAGGACTCTCCACGCTATCCCTACCAACAGTTTGCCTACCCGGATTTCGAAGATTTGCGAGATGGAACACGAGACGCTTTTTCGGGCATGGCCGCGATCGAAACAACCGTCTGCCAAGTCGATCGTGACGGCACCATCGAGGCGCTTCTGGGTGAGCTCGTCAGTGGGAATTACTTCCAACTTCTTGGTGTTCAGGCTGCACTCGGTCGGACGCTGACGAATGCGGACGACGTTGCTCCGGGTGCTCATCCGGTATTAATGCTCTCGCACGGGTATTGGCGACGCGCCTTTGGCGGTGATCCTGACATTGTCGGCCGCGACCTCCGTGTGAACGGCCGTCCCTATACCGTCGTCGGCGTAGTGCCCGAGGACTATCACGGAAGCCTGCGTGGGATCATGCCGGATTTTTACGCTTCCGTCATGATGTACGACGAGCTCAATCCTGATACGCGCGTCATCCTGGAGACACGCCACAGCCACCGGTTCTTCGCCATAGGCCGTCTCGACCAGGGGGTCACCATGGCACAGGCTGAAGCAGCGGTGGAACGGGTGGCCGAGCAATTTCGCAAGGATTTTGACTGGAGCGACGAAAGTGGATTTCTGCTCGTTCGGCTGGCGGATATCATCGTCCATCCTCCCGTGGACCGATTCATTCGGGCCGCGGCATGGCTTCTCTCCACGGTGGTAGGGCTTGTCCTCCTCATTGCCTGCACCAACCTTGCCGGTTTTCTCCTTGCACGAAGCCTCGATCGACGAAAGGAGATCGCCATTCGATTGGCCATGGGCGCGAAACGCCGAGCTTTGGTCGGACAGATCCTTGCGGAGACGACCCTCATGTCCCTACTTGGGGGTACAGCCGGTATTGCGGTGGCCAAAGGACTCCTGGTCGTCCTGAGCTCCGCGGAACTTCCTTCAATACCCGTTCAACTCGACCTCAGCATCGACGCGACGGTGCTTGCTTTCGGTTTCGTCGCCTCGGTGGTCGCGGGACTTTTTCTCGGGCTCATCCCTGCCGTTCAGAGTACGCACATGGACATAGCGCCCACCCTCAAGGACGAAAGCGCCGGAAGCGGGTCCTCGAGGCGGCGGTTGAGTTTGCGGAACGGTCTCGTGGCCGCTCAAGTCGCGGTTTGCTTGGTGTTGCTGATCTGTGCGGGACTTTTTCTGCGAAGTCTTCAGAATGCGCAGTCGATCGATCCCGGTTTTGGAAGCGAGCCGGCCGCAATGATCTCGGTTGCCATGTCCACCGAGAAGTACTCCCGCGACGAAGGCCGACTCTTCATGAAGCGGATGATCGATCGCATCGCGCAAATACCTGGAGTCGAGAGCGTGGGAATCACCCAAAACATGCACCTGAACATCAGTCGGTGGACGATGGAAGTTCAAGTCGACGGCGTCGAGCCGCCGGAGGGACGGGAGTCTTTTGTCGTCGAAAAGGCCATCGTCGATCCGGGTTTCTTCGATGCGGCGGGTATTCCCATCCTTCGAGGACGGAACTTCGATCCTTCCGATCGAGCGGACATTCAACAGGTTGCCATTGTGAACGCGGCGATGGCGGAGAGGTTTTGGCCGGACAAAGATCCCATTGGCCTGACTTTACGAGGAGACGATGAAGAGCTGCTGGTCGTGGGTATAGCGCGGGACGCCAAGATCCGCGACCTGAGTGAGTCTCCACGATCCTTCATTTATCTTCCCTACAGCCAGAATTACTCTGCTTCCATGGAGATCATCGCTCGAACCGACGTCGCTCCCGAGCGGACCGCCCTCGAGATGGTGGCCGTCGCCCGCGAGCTCGATCCCGATCTCATCTTGTGGGACCACAAAACTATGGAGCAGCACCTGGGTTTCGTCTTGCTTCCATTTCGCTTGTCGGCACTGCTCCTTTCGGCTTTTGCCGTCCTTGCCGTCCTGCTGGCGAGCGTGGGGCTCTACGGCATGGTCAGCTACGCCGTTTCCCAAAGGACGAGGGAAGTGGGGATCCGTATGTCTCTCGGGGCCAATGCAACCACCATGACGTTGCTCTTGATGCGATCGGGAATGACGCTCGTGGCCGTGGGCAGTGCCGCTGGGCTCGTACTTGCCACCTTTTTCTCTCGAGCTTTGAGCGGCCTGCTCTTCGGGATCGGCGCGCTTGACCCGTGGACCTTCGTCGCTTCGCCGCTCATCTTGTTGACAGTTGCCGCCGTCGCCGCCTATGTCGCCGCCCATCGAGCGAGCCGTATCAATCCCGTGAATGCTCTCCGTGCGGAGTAGTCCGAAAGGCGCCCTATCCTAAGGTTCGGCAACCGTACCAGGTTCACGCGGACCACGATGAAATGCCACAGCTCTATTTGTAGATTCCTTCTCTTGGACCAAAAGAAAATAGAAAGACAGTGGTTTTGTCAGTTCTGTAAATAAGCCTTCTGCTTTGACCCTTCACGGAATACCTGAAAGATCTTAAGTCTCGAAATTCTCCTTTGAGGAGCTTTCCCTCTTGAGGAGCGTCCATTATCGTAGCGACTGCTTTCTTCAATGCGGCTTTCTCATGAGCCGATACAATTCTTTTCCTCAGTTTTTTGAATGTTGAGGTTTCTACGAGCTTCATCTAGAAGTCTTTCAGATTCAATGCCGACACATTCCCCATTTCATAGTCGACTTTGGCTTCGAGAATGTTCTTGATCTCCTCAACCGTCAGCTCTGGATTCGCTATAGCAAGAAGACCTATTCGTAGTGCATATCGCGCCGCCCCGGAAAAATCCCGCTGTTCTTTTCGCGCAAGAATATTAAGATCCCGGACGAGTTCCTCATCAAAGGCTACTGTTTTTCTGACCATGTTGTCACCCTCTTCATATATGGTATGATATTTTCATATAATTGACAACCATTTATGAAACCGCTCGCAGATTGACTCGTTCATGAGCGAACGCCGGGTAACGACTGCATTCCCGTTGCCGCCCGAACAGGACAGGGTGTTCCGCCGTCCGGGTCGCGGTGCGGACGAATAATGACGAGCGACAGCCTGACCCCAAGGAATCAACAACAAATCCTCCATGTACTCCGACGATGAGTCCACTGTTTGCGGTACGAGCCGGCGCGATATCGCCGGTAGCTTGCTCTTTTGACTTGGCCCTGCAAAGGAATTACCCTCATCGGAAAAAGAAGTAGCAATGACCGAGCGCAGACTCTCTCATTACAAGATTCTCCAGGAGATCAGTCGAGGGGGCATGGGGATCGTCTACCGCGCCCTCGATTTGAAGCTCGATCGAGAAGTCGCCCTCAAAGTACTACCGCCCGAGCTCGTAGAAGACGCCGAGAGAAAGCGACGTTTCATCCAAGAGGCCAAGGCCGCTGCGAAGCTCGAGCATCCCCATATTGGTGTCGTTCACGAAATCGACGAGGCCGATGGCGCCACGTTCATTGCCATGGAGCTCATCCGAGGAGAGCAGCTCCGGGACCTCATGCAGAAAGGGAGACTCCCGGTCAACCGATCCTTGGAGTTGGCCACGGAGATCGCAGAAGGCCTGAACCGTGCCCACGGCCAGGGCATCGTCCACCGGGACGTCAAGCCGGCGAACGTCATGGTCACGGAGGACGGCCACGCGAAGATCATCGATTTCGGCTTGGTCAAACTGATCGAGCCGCTTGGCGTAGAGGACAGCCAAGCCCAAACAGCTCTCAAGGGGAAAACCGACCCCGGCAAAGTCATGGGAACGGTTTCCTATATGTCGCCGGAGCAAGCCCGTGGAGAGAGGGTTGATGCGCGAAGCGATATTTTCGCCTTCGGTATCGTCTTGTTCGAAATGCTCAATGGCCGGGCTCCTTTTCGGGGTGCGAGCGGCATCGAGACGCTGAACGCCATCCTGAAAGAGCCCGCTCCCAGGGTACCTCCTTTGGACTCCCATGTTTCCGGAGAAGCGGCTTTTCAGATCCAACATATCCTGGATAGATGCCTTGCCAAGGCTCCTGAAGACCGGTACCAGACGACGAGAGACTTGATTCTCGATCTGAGAGCAGCAAGACGCCACCTCGAGTCCGGGTCGACGAGTGCCATCGCCGAGCCGCCGTCTTCGGGTGCAACCGCGTCTGGCTCTCAACCAAGAAGTAGGCGAGCTTTGGTGTTGGCAACGCTTGCCGCCTTAGCGGTCGTAGCTATCGGCGCTGTCTATTTTCTACTTACTCGCGAGCAGGGTCCGTCTGAGAAAGAGAATACGGGTGCTAGCCGGAAGAAGATCGCGGTTCTACCTTTCGAGAACCTGGGCCCTGCCGAGGACGCCTACTTTGCCGCCGGTGTGACCGAAGAAATCACGAGCCGCCTCGCGGTGGTGAGCGGTCTACGCGTGATATCCCAGAACAGCTCACGACAGTTCGCGGGCTCCGACAAGAGCACGAAGGAGATCGGAGGGGAGCTCGGTGTCGACTACCTTCTTCGCGGCTCGGTCCGCTGGCAGAAGATTGCGGAAGCGGCGGGCCGGGTGCGCGTGACCCCACGACTCATCCGTGTTACCGACGATACCCACGTCTGGTCGAAGAGCTATGACCAGGATCTCGACGACATCTTCCAAGCCCAGTCGGATATCGCACGGCAGGTGATTCAGCAACTGGATGTGAGGCTCGCGGCCCGTGAAGAGACCGCATTGGAATCGATGCCGACCGATAACCTGGAAGCTTACCAGGTTTATCTGCGCGGCTTGGACGCCCGGTGGGGCCCCGATCGAGAGCAAGAAGCCGTACTACGATTCGCCATAGAGATGTTCGAGCGAGCCGTGGAGCTCGATCCGGAATTCACCAAAGCCCATACCGAGTTGTCCATAGCCCATTCCTGGTTCTATTTCAACGGATTCGACCCCGCCGCTGAGGAGCGGAAGGCTAGGCAGGATAGAGCAAAGACGGCGGTGGACAAGGCGCAGAAGCTCGAGCCGGATCTCCCCGAAACACATCTCGCGCTAGGATACTACTACTTTTGGATTGACCGGGACTACGACCAGGCCGTCAAAGAATTCTCGATCGCGGCCGAGGGCCTTCCCAACAACTCGAGGGTTTTCGAAGGGAGAGGATACGTCCAACGCCGGCAGGGGTATCTCGCGGAATGCCTGGCCAGTCTCGAGAGGGCCTTCGAGCTCGATCCGCAGAACGCCCGGTACGCAATGAACATTGGCCTAACCCACTTGATCCTTCGGAACTACGCGGAAGCGGACCGCTACTTCGATCGATCCATCATCCTCTCCCCCAATCAGGTTGCCGCGTATCAATTCAAGGCGAGTGGTGTTTTGAGTTGGAAGGGGGATCTCGAGGTAGCTCGGGCGGTGCTAAATAGCGCACCCAATTTCGCCGATTCTTGGAATGTCTTTCAACTGGATTTGTATGAGAGACGATATCGGGAAGCTTTGGGCCGGCTCTCACCAAGATCTGAAGGGGTCTATCGAAGTCAAACGCATATTCGACCAAAAAGTCTCTGGGAGGCTCAGCTCTATGATCTGATGAGCCGGCCGGAGCAGGCTGCCGATGCATATGAAAAGGCCCGGGTCTTCCTAGAAAACGAGCTCCGAGAGCAACCAAACGACTTTCGGCTCCACGCGGCACTCGGCATCACCTACGCAGGCCTTGGGAAAAAGACTGAGGCCGTACGGGCGTGGGAACGGAGCGTCGATGTCCTTCCACTTTCTCGTGACGCTCTCATTGTGAGACACCGAATCACGGACTGCGCCCTGATTCACACGATGGTGGGGGACCATGATACAGCTCTAGATTGGATCGAGGAGCTGCTATCGAAGCCGACCGGTTACTCGGTGAAAGATATCGAGATGGATCCACGATGGGACCCGCTTCGCAACCATCCGCGATATCAAAAGATCATCGACAAGTTCAGATAGCCACCGACGAGGATCAAGTCCTCGGGTGCTTTGTTTTCCTGCCAACAACGGTTCGAACTTCTTTGGGTCTTGCCTACCTCGCCCACAGGTTTATTCTCGAGGATGAGCTCAAAACGAAGCAATCCGGGCTTTCTGAAATACTGCGATTTGTTCACTCCTCGCGCCTTGCCCGACGGGCGCCTCGGCGTCGGAAAGTGGGCATCTGTTTTTGGCCGGACCCTAACCCTTCGTGCTCCCGCTTCGTCGAATGGGAAGAGAAGTTGTGCCGAAGACTCGAGGAGGCCTGCAGTGCAATCCACGATCCAAGACATCCGATTCGCAGCTCGGACTCTCATTCGCAACCCGACGTTCGGGATCATGGCCGTCGTGACCCTGGGACTCGGTATCGGGGCGAGCACTGCCATCTTTAGCGCTGTTGATGGAGTTCTCCTGCGCCCACTACCCTACGACCATCCATCGGAGCTGGCATTTCTGGGAACCACTTGGGACGATCCTCGGCCTGGGTGGACCTCCGTTCCCGATTTCATCGACTGGGAGAATCGACTGACGTCGTTTCGATCCCTAACCGCATCCCAACCCGATGCTATCGTCCTCTTCGGGGGCGAGGAGCCCGAGCGTCTTCTCATGGCCCGGGTCAGTCCCGCTTTCTTCTCCACTCTGGGGGCTTTCCCGAGTCACGGCAGGGTGTTCGCGAATGAGGAGCACCGGACCGGGGTCGAGCCTGTCGCGATCCTGAGCCACAGCTTGTGGCTACGCCGGTGGGGAGGGGAGCGTAGCATCGTCGGGGAGGTTCTCGACACGAGCCGCGGGCCCGTGCGGGTCATTGGAATCATGCCGGCTTCTTTCGAGCCTCCGGTTGCCATGTGGCTGCAAGATATCGACATTTGGTTCCCATTGGAGGTGGATTCGGCCGCCTATGCGGAAAGCCGTGGCAGCCGATCGCTTCGAGTGATCGGGCGGTTGAGACCTGGCGTTTCTTTGGAGGCGGCCCGACTGGAAGTCGAGAACTTGGCTCGAGTCATGGCGGTCGAATATCCCGAGGTCTACCGTTTGGGGGACGTGAATCTTGGAATAGGACTCGTCTCACTCCTCGATATGACGGTTGGAGGTACGAGCGGCGACCTCGTCATGCTATTGGCTTCCACCGGGCTACTTCTGCTGATTGGCTGTGCCAACGTTGCGAACTTACTTCTGGCTCGGGCAACGACGCGAGGGAGAGAGATCGCACTCCGCATAACGCTTGGAGCGAGCCGTGGTCGTATGATCCGACAGCTCCTGACCGAAAGTGTTTTCCTGTCCGGTTTGGGAGCGTGCATTGGAGTCGGGCTCGCTTTTGCGGGTGTGCAAGCGTTTCAGACCTTTGGTCCTGTAGACTTTCCTCGTTTGGCCGAGGTTCAGGTCCGTACCGGCGTGCTTGGATTCGCTTGTGGACTCGCATTGATTTCTGGCGTGCTCTTTGGCCTTGCACCGGCTCTTACTCTTCAATCCACCGGGCGTCGAAGTCGTACCCGACTGCGTACCTTCCTCGTGGTGGTGGAGACCGCCGTGGCCCTGGTTCTTCTCTCCGGAGCGGGGCTTCTAGTCAATAGCTACGTCCGACTGCATCATGTTGACTCCGGATTCAATCCCGATCACCTTCTCCTGACCGAGGTGGGTCTGCATTCCTCCTATACCAGCGATGAACAAAGGGCGGCGTTCATTCGAGACCTTCTGAATCGCACCCGTGCGATTCCAGGTGTGGAATCCGCTTCTGCTATTGCCGATCCTCCGATGAGCGGGATCATGTGGTTCGCTTCGCTTGTCACCGAAGGTTCAGAAGATACGGAGCCACCCCCTGTTGCGGCACATCTGGTCACCGAGCAGTTCTTCGAGACCATGGGCATACGGCTGCTTGCAGGCCGAACCTTCAAGCTGCGGGATGATGCCCACCAACCTCGTGTCGCTATCATTAATGAGACCCTGGCCCGCCGTTATTGGCCAACCGGGAATCCAGTGGGACATCGAATCCGACTTTCTCGTCGTCCGAAGGCACCCTGGGTCACCATCGTCGGGCTCGTCAACGATATCCGGCATGTCCATTTGAGTTTGCCACCGGAGCCGGAGCTCTACGTGCCTTATTCTCAAAACGCCTGGTACGGCTGGATGTCCATTGTCGTCCGTACGCCTACCGCTCCCGAGACGATTGCGAGTTCTTTGCGACAAACCATTAGGGCTGTAGATCCAGCCGTTCCCTTCGATGGCGTCAGCCTCATGCAGGATCGACTGTCCACTGCCCTGAGTGCACCTAGGTTTCGAACACTTATTGTCTCCGGCTTTGCCGCCATGGCGTTGGTGTTGGCGGCGGTTGGAATCTACGGGTCGGTGCTCTACACCGTCGAACAGAGAAAACACGAGGTCGGTATCCGAATGGCGCTCGGTGCGCAATCGTCGGACATTCTACGAACCATTCTCCGTCAGGGGCTCGTCATGATACTGGCCGGAATCACGTCGGGAATCGCGGGAGTCATTGTCATCTCCAGGCTATGGGAGAGCTTCCTGTTTGAAATCACCGCGGTCGATCTACCTACTGTGTCGCTGGTGGTCGTGTCACTGAGCGGCACCGCGCTTCTCGCATGTTACATTCCGGCTCGAAGGGCTACCCGAGTCGATCCGATGGTGACATTGCGTTCGGAATAGTTGTGCCGTCGGGCCCTGATGCGGCCACACAACGAACTTGGGGATGCGGCTCAAGCGATAACAAGCAGGAGGAGTCACGAATCGCCATCGGCATTCTTCAACGTGCTAAGATAGTCCTTCGTTCTCTCGGTCCTCGACACCATGAAGGAACATCACGGCATGCCTCTGGTTCGGTTGGCGACGAGCTGTCGCGTCCTCCATTCACTGCTGACGGTAGTGATGGTATTAGCCGCCAACAGAATCGTCGCGGCACAGCCCGCGGCGCCCGCTTTGCAGGATGAGTCCCCAGCGGCGTCGGAAGAAGCCACCCCAGTTTTCGATATCAACGCCATCGATCCCGAGACGTTTCAAGCGCTAGCCGCACGATTGCCCGAGGGCATGGAGCCCAGAATCGACGGAATACTCGACGACGAGGCCTGGACGCTGGCGTCCCCTTCGGGGGACTTCATTCAGCGAGAGCCGCTTTATGGCGCTCCCTCAACGGAGAGAACCGAGTTCCGCATCCTTTACGACGCCAGCCACATTTATTTCGGAATCTGGGCCTATGACAGCAATCCGGAGGGAATCCTTGCGCCCGAGATGAAACGGGACTCTGGGTTGCGACGAAGCGATCAGATCAAGATCATGATCGACACGTTTCACGATCACCGGAACGGCGTGTATTTCAGTACCAACCCAAGAGGTGCACGAAAGGACGCCATCAGCGCTCAGGAGGGCCGAACCTTCAACTACGATTGGAATGTGGTGTGGAGATGCAAGACCAGCATCGATGGGAAGGGATGGTACGCGGAAATTGCCATTCCTCTTAGTCAGTTGCCCTTCAAGAGCGCGATCGACTCGACGACATGGGGACTTCACATCTGCCGGATCATCATGCGAAAAAACGAAGAGACCTACTGGGTCCCTTTCCCGCGGGAATGGGGCGCCACGGGTTTCCCGCGCATGTCTCGTGCCGGGCAGTTGACGGGGCTCGGCGGTATCCGTTCTCGCCGGCGTCTCGAGTTGGTACCCTATCTCAGCCCCAGGTTCAGACGTAGTTATGTCGCCGACCTCGATACGAAGAACGACGTCGGCTATGGCTTCGACTTCCGTTTGGGGCTGACCTCCGATCTCAACGCGGTGTTGACCTACAAGACCGACTTTGCCCACGTAGAGGCCGACCAGGAGATCGTCAATCTCACGCGTTTCAGTTTGTTTTTCCCCGAGAAACGCGAGTTTTTCACTCGAACGGCGAGTGTTTTCGAGTACGGGAACACGGGGACCAGTTTCGTCGGAAGCGCAGCGGCCGATGCGGGTAGTGCTGGCCTCGGCGGTACCTTGCTGAACCTTTTCTACAGTCGTCGAATTGGTCTCTACGAAGGCCGCGAGGTGCCCATTTTGTTGGGAGGGAAGGTTACGGGCCGGACCGGTCCTTATACGTTGGGAATCATGAACATCGAGACCGACGAGACGGTGTTCGAGCCCGATTCGGAAGGTGAAAGGTTTGTACCGCGGGCGAACTACACCGTGCTCCGGGTCAAGCGAGACATCTTGGCCAACTCGACCATCGGGGCCATCTTTACGAACCGCCAAGGCGGAGCAGGAGCCGACTACAATCGCACCGCTGGGCTGGATGTGGGTTTTTACTTGGGGTCCGCCACGAAGCTGACCGCACTTCTGGCCAAGACGTTCTCGCCCGGTGTGAGTGGAAAAGATCTGGCCGGAGCCTTGGACTTCTCCTGGAAAGATGATCGGTTCGACTTCGGCGCAACCTATCTCGATATTGGAGAGCGGTTCAACGCGGAGATGGGCTTCGTCCCACGCCGCGACATTCGGAATGCAAGAGGATCGGCGGCCTGGACACCACGGCCGGGTTGGAGGGGCGTCCGCCAGTTGACGATTGGAGGCGGTGCCGACTACTACGAGAATCACTCCGGCCTCATGGAATCGAGAAACCAAAGCGGAACGTTCCAGATGCTGTTCCAGGACAGCTCAACCATCGACATTGGCGGCGACCACGCCTACGATTTCGTTCCTTTCGATTGGGATATAGGAGGCGGAATCGTGCCGACCGGTGCGTACCGTTGGAATACGTTCCGAGCCTCGTACCAATCGAACCGAGCCAGGCCCGTTTCCGGTGGTGGGCTTTTTGAACGCGGAGGCTACTACGGCGGGCAGAAACAGTCGTACGGCTTCAATTTGAGTGTGGCTCCGGCAGGGACCTTGCTCATCGATGCCAACTACACGCGAAACCACATCACTCTGCCCGAGCAACCTTCCTTCGCGACCAACACGATCAACACCCGGATCAGCTACTCGTTCACCCCCGATCTCTATCTCAAGACCTTCCTGCAGTACAATGACGGAAGCCGGCTCGCGAACTTCAATTTCCTCCTCTGGTACATCTACCGACCGGGAAGCGATCTCTACATCGTATACAACCAGGGTTGGGATACCGACTTGCTCGGGCCGCACAGCTACCGCGCGCGCGACCGATCGTTGACGGTGAAGCTCACCTATTGGTTGTCGCGGTAGTGGCCGTTGACATGAGGACGGTTGGAGACTGAATTGAAACGTCGCACCGCACAAGGCAAGCTCAAGATCGAGCACCGGATCATCCCGGGGGTGCGCAGTTTTCTCGAACGCCTTCTCGAGCAGAACAGTGAGATCCGGTCGGTCATCCCGGGTGTCATCCGTAAAGTGCGCGACGCCAAGGGGCCGGTCCGGATCCGCGTGACCGTGCCCACCACGAACGGCTGGAAGGCCATTGCCTTCTCGAAGGGCCAGAGCCAGGAGCTTTTTATGAGCACCGGTCTCGACCAAGACGAACTGGAATCCGCGATCATCAAGGTGCGGGACGAAACGACGGCGACGAGGAGATGACGAGTGGTGAGTGTGAATAAAGGCAAGAATCCTCCGCAGATCAGATTTGATTTCAGCGATCAGGTGGCGATTGTAACCGGGGCCGCCCGTGGTATCGGTCGGGCCATCGTGCATGCTTTTGCGGCGGCCGGGGCGCGGGTGGTCGCTTCCGACCGGGACGAACCCGGCCTGACGGAGACTTGCCGGTCTCATGCCACCGAGGTTGTTGCCATCGTCGCCGACATCAGTACCCCGAAGGGCGCGAGCTCCGTGGTCGATGCGGCTCTCGAACATTTCGGACGGGTCGACATTTGCGTGAACAATGCCGCCGTCGCGCCGCATACGGCTCTCCTAGAGGAACGTGTCGAAGTTTGGGATACGGTTTATGCCGTCAACTGCCGGGGAACGTTCTTGATGACTCAGGCAGCGGCTCGCGCGATGATCCCCCTTGATAGAGGCGGACGGATCATTAATTTTTCGTCCGGGGTCAGTAGGCGCGGCTCTCCAGGGGCAGCCGCTTATGCTTCCAGCAGGGCGGCGACGGAAAGTTTTTCACGTGTTGCGGCCGTAGAGCTTGCTCCCTACGGCATCTTGGTCAATACGGTCAGCCCGGGATTGATTGATACCCAACCCAAGCCTCTACCGCCGGTCATGGCCGCGGCGCTCAACGCCCGTATCCCGACGCTACCACTCGCACGGCCCGGCGAACCGGAAGAAGTCGTCAACGCCGTTCTCTTCCTGGCATCGGACGGCGCGAGCTATCTGAGCGGCTCCGTGATTTCAGTCGACGGGGGAGCCGGGGTGGGCCAGCGTTCGACCGACCCGGTGATAGACGACGATACCCGCTACGACTGGGTCACCGGAAAAAAACGAAACTGAAGATGCCGCGCGCAGCATGACCCGTCCTTACCCACGCGCGGCTCCCGGCTACGGATGCTCCTGCGGCCCAGAGGCATCAATAACGAATTGCCTCACGTCTTGGGTGAATCTCGGTAGCTCCGATTGCGGTGTGTAGACCATGTGGCCGGCATGGTAGTAGCGCCGGATGACGTTATCCCGCAGCTCGGGCTCGAGAAGAAGCTGATCGAGCGCATAGTTGATCGTCGCGAAGGGGCAGGCGTAATCGTAGTATCCGGCGGTGACGAATACCTTCATGCTCTTGTTGTTCTTCATCACTTTGGCCCGGTTCTCTGCGACCGAGAACGGAAAAGGTGCCTCACTCCAAGACCGTCTCGATTCGAAATGAGAACGGGTCATGTTCGTACAAATAACTAGTTGAATCCCGCCTGCCGACCCGCTACATTGCACTGATGCACCTCGCCGCCGGGACCCGCCTAGGTCACTATGAAGTGCTGTCGCTTATTGGTTGGGGCGGGATGGGAGAGGTCTACCGCGCCCACGACACCAAGTTGGATCGGGAAGTTGCCATCAAGGTGTTGCGGGAGGATCTGGCATCGGAACCCGAGCGGCTGAGCCGATTCGAGCAAGAGGCCCGTATCATATCGAGTCTCAATCATCCCAACATCATTACGATCTACGACATCGGGAAGCAAGACTCCACTCTGTATATTGCGATGGAGTACGTGGAGGGGAAGACGCTTCGGGAAACGCTCCCTGCTGGGCCACTTCCCCTGAAAATGCTGCTTCACCTGGCCACTCAGATCGCCGATGGATTGGCGAAGGCCCATTCGGCTGGAGTCATCCACCGCGATTTGAAGCCCGGAAATATGATGGTCAGTAATGATGGGCTCGTGAAGATTCTGGACTTTGGTCTCGCCAAGTTGGCGCGACGGTCCATTGATGTCGTATCAGAGAACACGACCAAAGAGAAATGGTCTGAGGTTGGAACGCCTCCCGGGACAGCGCCGTACATGTCGCCCGAGCAGGCGGCCGGTCGCCGTGTGGATTGTCAATCGGACCAGTTTTCTTTGGGCTCCGTTCTCTATTTGATGGCCACTGGGAAGCTTGCTTTCCAACGAGAGACGGTTCCGCAAACGCTGGCCGACATCATCGAGGCTGATCCCGAGCCCATCGCATCACTCAATCCCAAGATCCCGCCACCGCTGCGATGGATCATCGAACGCTGCCTGGCGAAAGAGCCGCAAGACCGATACGTGTCGACGGCCGACCTGGCAAGGGAGTTGCACGATCTACGTAATCATCTTCCCGAGATATCGTCGGAGCCTTCAGCGGTCTCTCCATCTTCGGCGGCGCGGGATCGATCGAGCTCCGGCCTGAGTGTCCGGAGATTGCGAAAGTCGCTCCGGTTCGGTCCTCTGGCGGCACTCGGTCTCGTGGCGATAGGCCTGTTGATAGGTTTTGCCATTGCGCAATACATGGCGGAGAGCAAAACAGGATCCCCGGTGCGCATCGCCATGGAGCTTCCGAACGGACTGCAACCGTCCTTCGGCTATGGTCCGTCGCTTGCAATCTCGCCTGACGGCGACACTCTGGCGTTCGTGTTGCAGAGCGGCACCACCACCCGGCTCTTTGTCAAACGGCCGGGGGATCTCGAGGTCATGCCGATGGCGGGCACCGAGGGTGCTCGCACTCCTTTTTTTTCCCCGCGGGGCCAGTGGGTCGCTTTTTTTGACGAGGACGATCGCCAGCTGAAAAAAATCGCCCTGAGCGGTGGTGATCCGGTTGCGGTAGCCGACACAGACAGCCGGTGGGGTGCGGCATGGACTCCCGACGGAACCATCGTGTTCATGTCGACCGTCGGCGGCTTGGTTCGGGTGTCCGAGAATGGAGGAACGCCGGAGCCGGTCACCCAGGCCGACGCGGCTCACCACATATGGCCATCGCTACTTCCGGGCGGCGAGGTCGTGCTGTTCACCGTTCTACCCGCTGACGCAGACTTCGACGAAGCGAGTATCGCGGCTGTCCCGGTGGCGGGCGGGGCACCGAAGGTGGTGCTCGAATCCGCATCATTCCCGCACTATGCGCCCACGGGCCATCTGATCTTCGTTCAGGGAGACTCGGTCCTGGCCGCCCCCTTCGACCAGCGGTCCCTGGAGGTCACCGGTCCTCCGGTAAAGCTCCTCGAGGGGGTGTGGACGAACGCCTATATCGGCTATGCCGAATTCACGTTCTCTGCGACCGGAACGCTTCTCTATATCTCGGGCGGTTCCGACCCGAACCGGGCAACCCTCGTATCCGTCGATCGCAACGGAAACTCGATGCCTCTCGTTACCGAGCGGCGTCCTTATCGCGTGCCGCGTGTTTCTCCCGACGGGCGACAATTGGCGTTCGCCATCGGAGACGAGCACGTCGACATCTGGGCGTACGATCTCTCACGAAGGAGCTTCAATCGGCTGACGAGCTCGGCGAGTTGGGATGCATTCCCCTGTGGCAACCGGGTCACGAAGCGATGGTGTTCTCCTCCATGAGGGAGGGCCCAGCGAACCTCTACACAAAAGATCTCCGGAGCGAAACCGTCGAGAAGCTGACAGCCGCCGAGCATTCCAACTATCCGGGCTCCTGGTCACCCGACGGCAAGTTGCTCGCATATTGGCAGGAGAATCCCGAGACCGGCCTCGACATCTGGGTCTATTCGTTCGAGAAGCGCTCACCGGAGCCGTTTCTTCGTACGCCAGTACAACGAATCGGCGCCCGAGTTCTCGCCCGACGGTCGCTTCATCGCCTATGAATCGAACGAGACCGGCCAACAGCTCGAGGTGTACGTCAGACCTTATCCGGAAGTCAACCCTTCGACAAGGATATCCACCGACGGCGGTCGCTCGCCGCGTTGGAGTATCGACGGGAGAGAGCTCTTCTATGTCGTCGGTGGCAGGCTGATGGTCGTGGAAATAGAGACGGAACCCAACCTCGCTCCCGGCGCCCCCCGCGAGCTCTTCAACGGCCCCTATGGCCGTTACTACGATCCTGCGCCCGACGGCCGGTCGTTCGTGATGATCCGGGAGATGGAAGAAGGTGACCCCCCGCTACGCTTCAACTTCATTGCCAGCTGGTTTGAAGAGCTAAAGCGCTTGGCGCCGGTCGGTCGTATAGGCTTCTGCTCCAGCTACCCTTAGATTACAAACCGAAAGATGAGTCCGGATAACACCGCGCCGACGATGAAGCCCCACCAAAACTCGCTGGTTTTCACCGTTCTTACAATTGGTTCCATTGGCTCACAAATAAGTAACATTTCCCTATCCTCCTTGTTCGCCCAGGTAGGCTGCCCGCCGAAAAGCAGTGTAGCTTTTGCCCCTCGACGATGCCCTTGATGCCGTCGGTCAGGAAGTTGCCGACCGGGGCGAACCGTGAAAAAACACAGGGGTACGCGTTACCGTTGGGATCGATACACAGTTTGCCGCTCCAGCAGTGGCCGCAGAGCTCGTCCATAGGACGGGCGTTCGGTTTGGGCGACTCGCCCCGTCCAATGCCGCGTACATGGTCCATTCCTATGTAGGAGGCGCCGAGGTGCTTCAGGAATTTCTTTGTTTTCTTGAAATGTGTGGCGTTTTGCTCCATCAGAATGACGCCGGCGCGGAAGGGGATCTTTTGTTCCACCAGCCGCTCAATGGCATCGACCGTCTTTTCGAAGCTTCCGTCGTGGCCCGTGATCTGGTCGTGAGTTTCACGGTCTGACGAATAAAGCGAGAGGGCCACGCGAACACCGAGCTTTTTGAAGGATTCGATGACGTCTTCCCCGAGCAGCGTCGCGTTCGTGAACACCTCAAAGTATTTGAAGCCGGCGTGTTTGGCGTGCTCTATGAGCCCCAAGAGATCGGGATGGAGTGTGGGCTCGCCGCCAATGAACTGCAATCGGCGGCAGCCGATCGATCGCGCTTCATCCATCACACGACACCAGTCCCCGAATTCCATCCGTTCGGTGACAGGCACGTTCGGCCCCGAGCGGCAGTAACAGTGTTTGCAAGCGAGGTTGCAGCTTCGAGTGATCTCCAGCCAGAGAAACTTGAGGCCCTTCAGACGACCGACGCGAACACCTATTTTCCGGAACGGCCGAAGGACCGAGCGTGCCCCCCTAGAGAATCGAACCGTCCGAGCGAGGCTCCGAGACATCTAGCAATGGAGATTATCCATCTCGACAACTAGAAGTCAACAGGTTTCGAAAAGTATTCGTGGGAAAAGGCGGCACGCCTCTTTCGACGGTGATGAACGGGATAGGTCGGGTGCCTTCTTTCCCACGTCTCGGCGGGAATGGTAGAAGGCTGGGGATGTTAGTTGGAGCGATTACGACTGGACTCGACTCAACCGACTTGAGCAGAGTTCACGGCCTGCGCTTGGAGCGGCTTGCAGCAATACGCGCAGAACTTCCACGACGTTTCACATCGTCGCCCACAAGAAGGACAGGACGGGAGACTTGAAAGACCGCAGTGTGGGCAAGAGACATAGTCGGTCTCTAGCTCCGATCCGCATCCCCGACATAGCATTTTCGCGCCGCTTTCAGTGGCCACGACTCGAATCACTTCTTCGATCGTGGTTTCACCAGCGACCAGCTTGGCGCAAGCTTGTTGCAACAAGCTCTTCGTTCCGGCCCGTTCGGCTGCTCGGGTGATCTGGCTCTCAGGCGCCCCGGCATAGATCAGCTCTCGTATATGAGGTGTAATCCTCAGTAACTCGAAAACTCCCGTGCGTCCTGAATACCCGGTCCGAGAGCATTGTGAGCACCCCTCTCCCCTGTAGAACGTAGGGCCATCGGCTGAGCGGTTGAAGGTGAGCAATGACTCGACCCAGGCCCGAAGCGGATTCGACCCCTCGCGCTCCCGATTCGTTACGATCTTGAGTTGTCTTGTGCGTGAGCCGCCAGCCTGCATGATGGCCATTTCGAGGCCGGCGAGATCGCTCTTACGTGGCGTATGCGGAGCCTTACAGTGCTCGCAAACGACGCGCAACAGCCTTTGAGAAAGCACAGCGGTGAGCGCCGATCCCACCAGGTAGGGAGGAATACCCATGTCCACCAGACGGGTTACAGCAGATGCTGCCGTGCTCGTGTGGAGCGTCGATAGCACCAGGTGCCCTGTAAGAGATGCCTTGAGCGCCACTGAAGCGGTCACCTCGTCTCGCATCTCCCCGACATAGATAACATCTGGATCTTGCCGGAGGACAGACCTCAAGCCGACGGGGAAGCTCAGTCCGGCTTTCTCGTTGATCTGAACCTGATTGATGTCATCGATCCCATACTCGATGGGATCTTCGAGAGTAATGATATTGAGGGTCCTCAGCTTCATTTGCCCGAGCGCAGCATACAGCGTCGTCGTCTTTCCACTTCCGGTGGGACCCGTGACGAGGATGACTCCCTGCGGTTGATTCACGAGATCACGGAACTGTGAGAGCGAATCGTCGCACATGCCTATCTTGTCGAGCGTCGGCACCGATTCGCGCTGCAATACTCGAATGACCAACTTCTCTCCGTGCCGGGTAGGGATGGTAGACAGCCGGAGATCGACGTGCTCGCCGTCGATGCGGAGTTGCACACGCCCATCTTGAGGAAGGCGCTTTTCGGCGATGTCCAAGAGTGCCATGATTTTGATGCGAGACGTTACAGCGGCTTGAACCCACTTGGGAAGTGCGAACCTGGCTCTAAGAATGCCGTCGACTCGGGTTCGCACCAGAACTTGTGTCTCAGCCGGCTCGATGTGGACGTCACTGGCTTTGTTCCGCACGGCTTCGGCCAGAAGGAGGTTGACGATACGCACCACCGGCAATGCTTCACTGATGCGCCGAAGCTTGTTTTCGTCCGGCGTTTGCTCGACACCCGACAAGACCTCGACCGCCACCGTATCCTTGGGCAAATCCCCGATCAAGTTCTGCAGCGTTTCGGCCACGTTGTAATGGGTGTTGATGGCCGTATCGATGGACTGCGGAAGGCACACCACAGGATGTACCTCGTACCCGGAATGAAAGCGAATGTCCTCCGCTGCAACGATGTCGAGAGGGTCCGCCATGGCCAGGCGCAATCCTTTCCCCTCGATTCGGATGGGGAAGACTTGATGCTTGCGGGCCAGTTTCTCGTGGACGGCCGTTACGGCATCCGCATCGATCTCGACAGAATCCAGTTCGACAAAGGGTAGGGAGAGCTTCGAGGCCAAAACACGGGCGATGTCGATCTCCTTCGCATAGCCCTTTTCCACGACGATGGTGCCAAGCCGTTTCCGTGAACCGTTCTGAGACTGCAGGCACTCTTGGAGTTGAATAGGTGTTATGAGATCACAGTTGACGAGAACCTCTCCGAGTTTCTGCTTCACGTTCGTCCCCTGACAGCCCAGCTAAACGCCCATCACCCCGTCTCCGCCATGGTCCTACCGATGGCGGACATCTCTCCCGTACACAGTAGTGGGATTTCACGGTGCAAACGGCGTACCATCGGCGAGCGTCTTATCGCGATCCAACACAACCAGCTCGTTCATCGCGAGATCGCGGAGAAGACGTGGGAAGTGGGAGGCTAAATCCCTTCTATCGTTTAGGATACAAACAGTGGCGCCCTGTCGGACAGTCCCAATACGGCCGGCTCCCGGTCAACGGTGAGCCGACTTCCAAGCCGTTGACAAGAGGGGATTTCCCTTCATGCTCTGAGCCAGGCGTGTGTTTTTCTACACGATCGGTGTCGCGAGGATATTCTTCCTTTGCGGGCTTCCCTTGCTGATCTAAGGGAAATACTCGCGTGCCCAGAACGGGAAGAAAACGACAAGGAGTCCTTTCGGTCCAACGCGCAGAGTGACCAGTACTAGAAGCAGCAAGCCGATGATGCCACAAAGTTTGAAAAAGCCCGGTTGTGTCGCCATCTCATTCGTACCTCAATGCGTGAATGGGATCGACGCG
Source organism: uncultured Acidobacteriota bacterium (assembly GCA_963697355.1). Classification (GTDB taxonomy): domain Bacteria; phylum Acidobacteriota; class Vicinamibacteria; order Marinacidobacterales; family DATDRI01; genus CAVONV01. The sequence continues at coordinate 40,108 of CAVONV010000003.1, read as the reverse complement.
GGTTGCTGCCAGAGCCGGCACCGCGCAGGCGATGAACGCAACGACCATCAACAGGACCGGAACGATGGAGAAGGTGAGTGGATCCTTGGCGCCCACACCGTAGAGAAGGCTCGAAAGAAACTGGGCCAATCCGAGCGCTCCCAACGTCCCTACGACCGCGCCCATAAGAGAGGGCACCAACCCATGCCGTACCACGAGACGGAAGATGTCACTCCGTTTGGCACCCATCGTGAGGCGCACGCCGATCTCCTGAGTCCGCCTCGCCACGGAATAGGCAATCACGCCGTAGAGCCCTATGGCGGCGAGCACGAGTGCCAGCGCAGCGAATATACCGAGAAGGACCATGGTGAACCGCCTTGGTGCGACAGAGGCCGAGATGACGTCGTCCATGGTCTCGATCTCGTAGACGGGAAGGTTGGGATCCATGGCGCGAACCACGCCCTTGGCGGAAGCCACCAACGTTAGTGGCTCGACCTCGGTTCGAAGGGCCAAGCGAACCGCCCACAGGGCATATTGCCGGGCGGGCATGTAGGTTTGCATCAAGGGCTCCTCATCGAGTCCCATTTGCTTCGTATCGCCTACGACACCCACGATCTCGCGCCAGGGTGTGTCGCTTTCCGGCCAGCCTTGTTTCAAGCGTTTTCCTATTGGATTCTCGTTGGGCCAAAAACGATTCGCCAGCGCCTGATTGATGACCACGACTCGCGGTGCATCGGCGTCATCGGTGTCGAGGAACGTCCTTCCCCTGACGAGAGGTATACCGAACGTCTCGAAAAAACCGGTCTCCACGGGAGAGAACACCGAGGCAGGGAGCTCGCTTCGAGGCGGAACGGGATGATCCCCCACGATGAAAATGGAGCTCCACCTGAAGTCCATCATCGGAAAGTTGAGACCGACCGCCGCAGAAGCGACGCCCGGAAGAGCCTCCATCCGCTCCTGCATTTCGTGAACGAAAGAGGAGCGCCGCTCGCCCTCGTAAAGCGATTCGGGAAGTCCTATTTGCATCGTCAGAAGACGGTCGGGGTGAAAGCCCGGGTCGACCCGCGTCAGCTCGTAGACGCTGCGGATGAGGAGGCTGGCGCCGATCAGGAGGATGGTGGCCAGCGCCACTTCCGCCACGAGAAGACCCCGCCCCATACCTTTCCTGCCTCCGGTGTCCCGGCTCCCTTCCTTCAGGGGATCCATGGGCTGGGCTCGGAAGGCAACGAGTGCCGGTACCGCGCCAAAGAGGATTCCAGTCATAACGGATACGACCAGAGTGTAGAACAGGATTGGTCCGCTGATTTGCACGTGATCGAGGCCGGGGACGTCGGTGGGTAGGAGATCTCGGAGGACGCCGAGTCCCGAAAAGGCAAGAGTCAGTCCGAGTGAACCGCCCAGTAAAGCCAGAAGCACACTTTCGGTCAGGCTCTGCTGGACGAGGCGCCTCTTTCCCGCACCGAGGGCGACCTGGATAGCCGCGTCTCTCCGGCGGCCCATCGCTCGTGCCAGCAGCAGCTGGGCCACGTTGGTACAGGCAATCAGGAGGACCAAACCAACGGCGCCGAGCAGCAAGAGTAGCGTCGCCTCGTAGTCGGCGACCAGATGGTCATGGAGCCGCTCGACGTTGACACCGATGCCCGTGTTCGTGTCCGGATACTGGGCCTCGAGCCGTGCCTGTAGCGTCTCCATCTCCACTCGGGCTTCTTCGAAAGTGACACCTTGTCGCAGGCGTCCCAGCACACGAATACCTTGGTGGTTGCCACGATCCCGTGTGTCGTCTTTGTCCGCCCAGGGCTCGAGGGGGGTGTAGGCGCACTCTCGAGGCTGGGCCTCGAAACCTGCGGGCAGGACACCGATAATCGTGTAGCTCGCGTCATCGAGCCGCACGGTATTACCGACAACCGCGGGATCACCTCCGAAACGGTTTTGCCACAGCGGGTAATTGAGGACCACTCGACCCGGTGCTCCCGGCTGGTCTTCATCGGGGGAGAAGAACCTTCCGTGAAGAGGGGTCACGCCCATGAGGGAGAAATAGCCGTGCGAGACCAGGAGCGCACGGAGACGAAGGGGCTCTTCGAGGCCGGTCAAGTTACGACGACCATCTAGATACCCGACCAGGCTCTCGAAAGAGCGATTTTCCGACTGCCAGTCTTTGAAATTCGGATAGGAGACGCTGATATCGTCCCAATTCTTACTGTTCTCGGACAACACGAGTACGTCGTCGGGCGCCTTCGGGTAGGCTGCGGGTTGCAGCAAAACTGTGTGGACCACACTGAAAATGGCTGTGTTGGCTCCGATTCCGAGTCCGAGCGTCAGGACCGCAATGGCAGCGAAAACCGGCTGCTTCCTGATCGTGCGGAACGCGTAACGCAGGTCGTGTAGCAAACCTGTCATAGACACACTCCTTCCTCCCTCACCCCGTTAGACGGGATCAATGCCGGTTCGGTTGCACGGGTGAAGATCGACCTTGCGCTACGGCCTGGAAAAATCAACAATCGGTGACCGTGTGAGTGGGCCGGGAGTTCGTGCCCATAGACCGGACGAGAGGGAGATCATAATGGAAGGTCAAAGCTTCATGAGGGGTATGTATGCTGTTGTCGCCGCGGTGATGGTCGTATGGTCAGGATCTACCGTTAACGCCCAGATTCCGGATCTAGTGGGAAAGGGGAGCGATGTACGTCCCGAGGTTACGTCTCCCACCGAAGGCTTCAACTACACGCGACAGAAGGTCATGATTCCCATGAGGGACGGGGTGAAGCTCTTCACTGTGATCATGATCCCCAAAGGTGTGGAAGGGGATATGCCGATCGTCTTGACCCGAACACCCTATGACGCCGACGGCACCACCCAACGGATCACCAGCCCCGATATGGCGATGATGCTGCCTTCGGCCGATGAGCCGATGGTACGCGCCGGCTATATCCGCGTGTATCAGGATTCGCGCGGTAAGTACAAGTCGGAGGGCGATTACATCTCTACTTTGCCCGTGCGTGGTCCGTTGAACTCGGGCGAGGTCGATCACGGCACCGACGCGTGGGACACCATCGACTGGTTGGTGAAAAACGTACCCGGCAACAATGGAAGGGTGGGTATCACCGGCGTTTCCTATGCCGGCTACCTGACCTTGATGGCGATTCTGGATCCGCACCCGGCACTCAAAGCGGCGGTGCCGGTCAACGCCATGGTCGACGGCTGGATCGGCGATGACTGGTACCACAATGGCGCCTTCCGGCCGGTGATGATGGAGTATATCTACGTCCAAACGTCGTCCGCGGATTCCTCGAAGCGCGTGCCTTGGGGTTACTACGATACCTATTCCGCGCTTCTTGATGCCGGGTCCGTCGGAGAGTTCGGCAAGCGTTACGGCTCCGATCAACTCCCGGCCTGGAACCGTCTGATCGACAACCCTTCCTACAACAGCTTCTGGCAGTTGCAGGCCGTCGACAAGCTATTGTCCAAGGCGCCGCTCAACGTAGCCACCCTGACGGTTCACAGTCTCTTCGATCAAGAAGATATCTACGGCCCTATCGCGAGCTATCTGGCGCGCGAGGCAAAGGACAGCACGAACGACCTCAATTACCTCGCCATCGGACCCTGGCACCATGGCCAATCATGGGGCGACGGCTCGGCACTGGGCAAGATCAAATGGGGCTCCGACACCAGCCTCTGGTTTCGCGAAAAGGTGCTGCAAGCTTTTTGGGACGAGCACCTGAAGGGGGAAAAGCCTGAGAAACCGCTGCCCCCCGTGCTCGCTTTCGAAACGGGTTCGAATCTGTGGAAGAGCTACGAATCGTGGCCGCCTAAAGAGTCTGGCGAGCCGTCGCGACTCTACCTGCGGGCGGGTGGCAAACTGTCTTTTGATGATCCGGGCTCGAACGGCGACGGTGGCTCCTATGATGAGTATGTCTCCGATCCGTCCAAACCGATTCCATACCGGGTACGGCCCATCCTGCCGTCGTTCTTTCACCCCGATTCCACATGGCGCTACTGGTTGGCGGATGACCAACGTCATGCGGCCGACCGGACCGATGTGCTGACTTATGTTACGGACGTGCTGGCAGAGCCGGTGACGACCTCGGGAGCTGTGATGGCGACGCTCTTTGCCTCCACCACCGGTTCCGACGCCGACTGGGTCGTAAAACTGATCGACGTCTACCCCAACGAGGTAGCCTCCGAGCCGGATATGGGCGGCTATCAACTGATGGTTTCGGCCGACATCATGCGCGGGCGCTACCGCGAGAGCATCGAGACGGCCAAACCGATCCCGGCCGGCGAAGTTCTGCCGTTCCGCCTCAGCATGCCCCATGTCAACCATACCTTCCGGCCCGGACACCGGATCATGGTACAGGTGCAGAGCTCTTGGTTCCCGGTCTACGACCGCAACCCACAGACGTTTGTCCCCAACATCGCCTGGGCAAAACCCGAGGACTACAAGAAAGCAACGCACCGCGTCTATCATGAAGCCGACGCCGCCAGCTTCATCGAGTTGACAAGGGTCAGGGCACAGCGTTGACGAAGGATCATAGCGTTCGGAATGGGGTCAGACCCCACGCGTTCGGAATTTGTGGAAAACTCCGTCAGGCCCAACCCAGATGGACACGGTGCTGACAGGCTTGGCTGCGTTAGGCGGGGTGCCCCTGGCCGGTCAAAACTCCACGAGAAACGTCCTGCGGACACCCTGCGGCAAAGGCACCAGTCCGCGGAGCGTTCTGATCTTATTCGTTCCCGGCTCACCGATGATGACGGTGTAGGAGCCATACCCGAACACCCACGGTCGGATCGTCGAGCCCTTGACACGAACGGCGTAGACGAGCTGCTTTCGGTGGTACACCTGGAGGACGGGATCGCTCAGCCCTTTGATGTCGAGCGTCGTGAGATAACCGGTCACTTCTCGGCCGTTGTTGTCCATGAGGTCAAAAGTCCGCGGCCAACCGGGATACTGTTCATCTTGTCCGGGTACGGCGTAGCGTGGCCAGCACTCGAAGGTGGTCGTGCGCTCGGACTTGTTGAAGCGGACGATGCCGTAGCCGGGCATCTTGTCGTGAAGCGCCGCAGGCTCCCGGCCGCTCGGCGAGGGATTGGCGACGGCATAAACGGTGATGCGATTGCCGAGTCCATCGAGAAAATCGCCGGTGTGCTCGGGCGCCGACGACTCCCGGTTTTGTCCCGGCTCGAGCGGTACCCATGATCGCGGATAGAAATTGGCTATCGAAGGGACACCGAAGGCCAGACTCGAATCCCTCCACTCCTCCACGCCGTATTGAAGAACGGCGGCCAGGTGTTGATCTCCTGCGATGTGGACGGCATAGGCTTTACGCATCTGTTGAACGGCCCGGTTGCGTCCCGACTGAGGCCAACCGTTGGAGTCGTAGTCGGCCACGAGCCGCGTCTGCTCTGCGCCATGAAGACTCGTGGCATAGGCGAACGGAGATCTGGGAGAGTACGGCTTTCATATCGGTATCTCTCCAGTCCGCTGCCCAAGCTTCCAGGAATTCGATCTGGCGCTCACCGAGGAGTTGAGCCTCGGGTACGTCGGCGGAAGCAGGGTCGAAGCTCGGATCGATAACGTGGTCGGGTCGTCCGCTCGTCGTGGGAGGCACGAGACCCGCCGGCCCCGATTTGAATTTGCGGTCCTCGATGATGGCAAAGCTCACTCGCCCGTAGTGCATACTCGTGTAGTAGACCGATATGCCTTGCTCGATAGGTGTCGGGTCGAACGGATCGGGTAGGTGAGAGGTTTGTGTCCGCTCGACCATGTTCACCCAATCCGGCGGCATGACATAGCCGCCCTTGTTGTCCACGTCGGTGGGTCTGCCACCTGCCCCCCAGATGTTGCCCTGATAGACATCATGGTCGTCCGGGATGGCGACGGTGGGACGATCTCGCGTGAGGTCACGAAAGGCCCAGCACCAGAGATACCACTTGTATAGGTAGTCGAGCTCGGCTTTCGCGACCGGAGACTTCTGCGGCTTGGTGGGGCTCATTCCTTCATAGACTTGATCTCCCGAGAAGAACAGTATGTCCGGGTCGCGTTTCTCCAGCTTCTCGATCAAATCCGCATGGGGAAACCATACGCGTTCCGACCAAGGAAACGTTCCATGATCGGCCCCCCGCCAATCGTCCCCAAGATTGTGGTTGCCGGTAAAAGCAGCAAGCGTCAATGAATCTCTGTCGATGGGGTCATGCCGAACCGTGCCGCTCCATTCGTAGGTCTTGCCACCGCCTTCGGCCGTTTCAAGATCGTAAGTGACTCGATAGGGTGTGTCCTCGGTCGAATCCCAGTCCTCCACTCGAAACGTCGCCGTGAATCCGGGGGCAATGACAGGAGCCGACGCGACTTCAGTCCACGAGCCGTTTTTCTCCACCTCCAGCCGAACGCTTTGCGCGTCCGTTCGACCGAGCGGCATCATTTGAGCGGTCATCTTCAGTAGGTTTCTGCTGAGCGTGTACTGAGCGCTCAACACCGGCCCGCAGTTCCGATCGTTGTGTGTATCGAGTTTGTTTCCGGAGACGACCCAGTCGCGAAACCAGTATCGAGTCCCTCGGGGCGAGGAGCCCGAGTGCGAGACGAGAGCCAGGTTGCCCTCGACGAGCTGAGCCTCGATTGCGGAAAGCGTCAAACGATCTCTGCGGCGCCTCGTATCGGGATCGAAGACGGCAAGCTCGAGACGGTAACCTCCCGCGGATGGAGAGACCGTGAGAGCGAGCTCTACCTCTTCGTAGGCACCGATACCTGCCGGGAGGCGCGAGAGGAGTCCGTCCTCTTTCGTGAAGTCGATAGCCAGGAGGTGTCCTTCACCGTCGATACCGACAAAGAGACCCCCACCTACCCCGTAACTGTGATGGACCAATGCCGCGGCGCGGTAATCCATATCGCTGCCGACACCGATCAAGAAACCCGTTCGTGCATCGGCGCGCAACTCGCCGGAGCCTCCAACAGCGCCGGTTCTGACGCTCGATCGGTAGGATCCCTTCTGAGTACCGGCTCGCCTGGTCAACAGATGCACGGTTCGCATCGGGAGATCCCCGGAGTCCTCGACACACTCGAGTCGGCCGTCCGCAATCTTCCAGTCTTGTAGTCGATTGGCCCAAAGCTCTGGCCCCACCCAGGTGCGATCCACGGAAGCGGGCCATTGGATTTGGAATGGATCGATCTCCGCATCATGTGAGCAGCCGACAAATGTGACGAGCGTCACAAAAACAACTCGAGCGCAGAAACTTGGGGTTTTGGTCATGTCGCAATTCGTATCAGGTCCCGCCCGTCAATACAACTGCCGTTTGACGAAGGAGAAAGAGAGCATTACGCTCCGAGCGATGCGACGAACCAACGCGATTGGAAGCGTGGATTGCCGGGAATCGAATTCGACGAGCCAGCGAGCTCCAAAGGTGCATCAAAATGAAAACACTTTTGTCCAATTTCTTGCCGGTTGCCATTGTGGGTCTCATCCTCATCTTCGTGGTTTTTCAAGACTCGGAGCCCAACGACTGGGAAAACGAAGCGGTCTTCGAGCGCAACAAAGAAGAACCTCACGCGACATTCTTTTCGTTTCGCAGCCTGGAGGCCGCCCGTCAAAACGACCGTGCCTCGTCACCTGATTTCGTATCACTCAATGGAAAGTGGAAGTTTCACTACTCACCGATGCCCTCCGCGCGACCGCTCCTCTTCTACGAGTACGACTTCGATGATTCCGGTTGGGGCGAGATCCAAGTACCGGGTAACTGGGAGGTGCAAGGCCACGGCACGCCCTACTACATCAACTTTGGATATATCTTCCCAAAGATTTGGCCTCACATACCGCATGACGACAATCCGGTCGGCTCCTACCGCCGTAGCTTCACCATCCCCGACACCTGGCATGGGCGTGAGATCTTCCTGCATTTCGGTGCCGTCAAGTCGGCTATGTATGTTTGGGTGAATGGCCACGAGGTCGGCTACAGCCAGGGTTCCAAACTGCCTGCCGAATTTCGAATCACGGATCTCGTTCGGACCGGCGAAAACTCGCTGGCCGTCGAAGTGTACCGATGGTCCGACGGGAGCTACCTCGAGGACCAGGATTTCTGGCGATTGAGCGGCATCGAAAGGGATGTGTTCGTCGCCTCGACACCCAAAGTCAGGATTCGAGACTTCTTCGCACGCGCCGGTCTCGACGATGACTACATCCACGGGAAGATTGAAGTGGACGTCGACATTCGAAGCCATCATTCGCCTGTTGAAGAAGCCGAAGCGGGCGTCGAGACCTACAGCCTGCGGATGACGCTGACCGACAAGGACGAGCTCACTCCTGTTCTTACCCTTTCCCAAACGACGGAAGTTCCGGTTTCTGGAGATGTCCAGGTACCGTTCGAGGGCACGGTCTTGACGCCGCACCGTTGGACCGCGGAAACGCCCAATCTCTACGTGCTCTATCTCGAGCTACTCGACGCTGACGGCGATCTCGTGGAAGTGGTGCGCAGCCATGTGGGATTCCGTCGAGTGGAAATCCAAAATGGGCAACTGCTGGTCAACGGCCGTCCCATCGATATCAAAGGCGTGAACCGACACGAGCACGACCCGGTCTGGGGGCACTACGTATCTCGAGAGTCAATGGAACGTGACGTTGAGCTCATGAAGCAGTTCAACATCAACGCCGTTAGGACCTCCCACTATCCGGATGATCCCTATTGGTATGAGCTTGCGGATGAGCATGGTCTTTACATCGTGGACGAGGCGAACATCGAGTCTCACGGCTACGGTTATGAACCTGAAACCACACTCGGAAACCAACCCAAATGGCTGGAAGCTCACATGTCACGGACAAGACGTATGGTGGAGCGCGACAAGAATCATCCCTCCATCATCATCTGGTCCCTGGGTAACGAGGCGGGAAACGGCGTTAATTTTTACGCGACCTACGATTGGATCAAAGAACGGGATCCTTCCCGGCCGGTGCAGTACGAGCGGGCGCTCAAAGACCGGAACACCGACATCTTTGTTCCCATGTACCATCCGATCGATCGCATTGAAGACTACGCCCGTACGAACCCTGAGCGGCCACTCATTTTGTGTGAATATGCGCACGCCATGGGCAATAGCGTCGGCAACTTTCAGGATTACTGGGACACCATCGAATCCTATGACGCGCTTCAGGGTGGATTCATATGGGACTGGGTCGATCAAGGTTTGCTGAAGGCGGACCACAACGGTGAAGAATATTTCGCCTATGGCGGTGACTACGGAGGTCCCGACGTCCCTTCCGATGGCAACTTTGTCTGCAATGGCCTCGTTCAACCGGATCGGCGTCCCAATCCGCATCTGTGGGAGGTCAAAAAGGTCTATCAAAATGTCGGGTTCGAGCCGGTGGGCTGGCGAGAAGGTTTGAACTTGGAAGAGACCCCTGTGCTCATCAAGAACAAGTTTTACTTCACGAACCTGAACGAGCTCCTCTTCAAATGGCGGCTGGAAGCGGATGGACGACTCGTGGCAGAAGGCGATTTGCCCGAGCTCGACATCGGGCCGCAGGAGCGTCAAGAAGTGGGTGTCGCTCTGCCCGTCATCGACCCCGAGCCGGGGGTGGAGGTCTTCCTTACCATGAGTGCCCAAACCAAGAAAGCCTCCTTCGGTCTCGAGACCGGGCATGTGGTGGCCTGGGAGCAAATGAAGCTTCCCCTGTCCCTTCCTCGACGGTCCGAGGTGGCCGAGATGTCGCCTCTCGAGCTGGTCGATGTCGCGGACGGCAAGGAGATTCGCGGAGCGAACTTCACCATCGTCTTCGCTTCGGACTCGGGGACCATGACCTCTTTCGACTATCAGGGTACCGAGTTGATCCACTCCGGGTTGGTTCCCAATTTCTGGCGGGCAACGACCGACAACGACAAGGGGAACAAGATGCCCGAGTGGGCGAACGTGTGGAAGAGTGCGAGCAAAAAAAGGCGTACCTCGAGTTTCGAGGCGAGTCTCGCTTCGGACGGCCACGTCCAAGTCGAAACCACCTATGCCTTTGATAGTGTGCCGTCGCAGTTCACCGCTCGCTATGACATCTACGGCAACGGTCTCGTTCACGTTCAGGCATCCTTCGAGCCGGGGCCGGGGGAGCTGCCCGACCTTCCTCGGATGGGAATGACCATGAGCCTGCCGATGGACTTTGATCGCGTGGAGTGGTTGGGGAGAGGTCCGCACGAGAGCTATGCCGATCGAAAGACCGGCGCCGCCGTAGGGCGTTATCGAGGCACGGCCTGGGAACAGCACCACCCGTATATTCGTCCGCAGGAGACCGGTAACAAGACCGATGTGCGTTGGATCGCCGTGACGGATATCAGGGGCCGGGGTCTCATCGCCGTTGGCGAGTCTCCTTTGAGTACGGCGGTATTGCCTTACCCCATGTCCGATCTCGAGTACGACCCTGAGAGAAACCGTCACGCGAACGAGATCAAGCCTCGCGAGGCCGTGACATGGCACATCGACCTGAAGCAAATGGGTGTGGGGGGCGACAACAGTTGGGGCGCCAAGGCGCATCCGCCGTACATGATCCCGCCGGAGCCCTATGCCTATGAGTTTTGGCTTCGGCCCCTTTCCCAAGACGAAGAGGAGGATCTGGGTGAGATGGGGCGAAGACTTCCGCCGAGGTCGAATCAATAGAGGTGGAACGAAGAAAGCTGCGCTCGTGAGGCTTTATGAAACGGTGACCGTTCCCGCCCGGGGTTACGTGCATCACGAGTTCCCGCGGGGGTTCAGTGCTCACTGGGTGCGTCTGAGCGTCGACAAGGATTGTCGAGCTACCGCTTATTTCATGTACAGGTAGAAGGAGTCGTCATGACATTGGATCGCAGAGATTTTATCAAAACCAGTGCCGGGGCCGCGCTCAGTGCCGCGGTTTGGCCAAAGGTTCTTTTGGGCCAAGACGATCGGAAAGCACGACTCGGTTTCATCGGCACGGGCCTGAGGGGTACCGGTTTGTTGAAGCTGGCCTTGGAGCGCACCGACACGGAGGTCAACGCGGTCTGTGACACCAAGCCGGAAGCCGCGGCGATGGCGCAGGAGCTCGTGACGGCGTCACGACAAAATGTGCCGACGAGCTACACCAACGGTGAGGAAGACTACCTGAACCTCGTTGCACGGGACGACCTCGATGCGGTCATCGTGGCCACACCCTGGATTTGGCACACACCCATGGCGGTGGCCGCCATGAAGGCCGGGAAGGCTGTCGGTGTGGAAGTGCCGGCTGCCGTGACGCTCGAGCAGTGTTGGGATCTTGTCAAGACGTCCGAGGAGACCGGCCGCCCTTGCATGCTAATGGAGAACGTTTGCTACCGGCGAGACGTCATGGCGGTCCTCAACATGGTCAAGAAGGGGATGTTCGGCGAGATCATTCACTGTCACTGCGGCTACCAGCACGATCTCAGAGACATCAAGTTTCAGCCGGGTGTCGAGTTTGGTCCGGGAGCTCAGGATGAAGCCATTTGGAGAACGGAGCACTCCATCCGTCGCAATGGCGAAATCTATCCCACCCACGGCGTCGGTCCCATCGCCAAGTATCTTGATATCAACTACGGCAATCGTTTCTCGATTCTGACCTCGATGGCGACGAAGTCCCGGGGGCTTCACAACTACATCGTGGAGCACGGCGGCGAGGACCACCCGAACGCCAAGATCAAGTTCGCGCTCGGGGACATCGTGACGACCCTCATCAAGTGCGCCAACGGAGAGACGGTCGTCGTCAGTCACGACACGAATTTGCCGCGACCTTATTCTTTGAACTTCCGCGTCCAAGGCACCAAAGGCCTTTGGATGCGAGACAACCAATCGATCTATCTGGAAGGCGTGAGCCCGGAGCCTCATCGTTGGGAGCCGTTCGAGAAGTACCAGCAAGAGTACGACCACCCGCTGTGGAAACGTTACGCGTCGGATGCCGAAGGCGCGGGACACGGTGGCATGGATTTCTTCGTCGTGAACGCCTTTGTCGAATCCGTCAAACGCCAAGTGCCGCCGCCGATCGACGTCTACGATGCCGCCACCTGGAGCGTCATCAGTGCCTTGTCGGAGCAATCAATCGCGACGGGAAGCGCCCCTGTCCGTTTCCCCGACTTCACAGGCGGAAAGTGGGTCACGCGGCGATCAACGTTCGGCATGAGCGACGAGTTCTAGCTCCCTAGCGCGCCAACTTCAACAAGTTTTTCACAGTTTCCGAACGCTCCGGGGTCAGAACCCACGGCGTTCGGAAACTGTGGAAAACTTGAATGCGTGTTGTATCCCTGCCCGATCCCTCGCTATTCGGGGCTAATCTCAAAATGTCGAAAAACTCCAGGTGACAGAGGCTTGTTCCTCTCTTACAATGAAAACCCCGGCCTTCTTCGATCTGAGTCACGCTGTGAATCGTCAAACGACGGGAAAAGCGCTGCTTCTAGCTGCCTCGGTCTGGGCGGTCGTTGTCATTGTCGGCTGGACACCCCAGTGGCGGGAACTGGAGCTATTCGCTTTCGATTTTCTGGTCGTTGCTGACGCTCCTCTCCAAACCGACGCTCCCATTGCTATTGTCGGTATCGACGAGCCTTCCTTTATCGAGATCGGGGCACAGTGGCCCTGGCCGCGCCGTGTGCATGCTCGGCTCGTGGAAGCGCTCGAGCGAGCCGGTGCCCGGGTCATTGCCTTCGACATTCTATTCGCGGAGGCCTCCGACGCGGACGAAGACCGGATCTTTGCGGAAGCCATTCGTTCGGCGGGCCGCGTTGTTCTCGCCGCGGACGTTGCTTTTCAAGAGACCAGGCTCTTCAAGCAAGTAATGCCTATTGAGCCTCTGGAGAGGTTTGTCGAAGCGGGTGCGACCACTGGCCTCTCGGGTCTCATTGTCGACCCCGATCTTGTTGTGCGACAGGTTCCCCCACCGCCGGCGTTTTGGTACGCGGTTGTGGGTGCCTATCGTGGAGAGAAACAGACGTTGGGCCCGCCGGGATCGGTAGCTGCGCCGGAAGCGAGGATCCGCTACATCGGTCCCGACCATTCGTTTGCGTACGTTTCCTACTATCAAGCTTTGGAGCCGGAAAAATTCCTGCCCGCTGATACCTTTCGTGACCGAATCGTCCTCGTCGGTTTCGATGTTCAAACCTCACCCGATCCCAAAGCCACGCAGACCGATCTGTTCGCCAGCCCGTTCATGGCCTTCACCGGCAGACTCACACCCGGGGTCGAGATCCACGCCAACCTAGTGGCCAACGCGCTAAGCGGGCGAACCATCGGCGAGGCGCCCACTGGGGTGGTACTGGGACTGAGCGCGTTGATGGTGCTGATCTGCCTTTGGGGCATGCGCAACTTCCGTCCCTTGGTGAGCGGCCTGTTCGGTCTGGGACTCGTCCTCGTGATGGGGATCGTAACTTGGTGGCTGTTCACCCAAAGGGATAGCTGGCTTCCCGTGCTCGCTCCAACCTTCGCGGTAGCGTTGATGTATCTCGGCCAAGGGAGCCTGGCCTTTCTCGAGGAGCGGCGCCGGAAACAAGAGATCAAGAAAGCGTTCGGACATTACGTATCGCCCTACGTCGTGGAAGAGCTCGCGGCTCATCCAGAGAAACTGGTGCTGGGAGGTGTCCGAAAAGAGCTCACCCTGATGTTCAGCGACTTGGAAGGATTCACCCGTTGGTCCGAAGGGGTGAGCCCCGAACAGGTGGCGCACTATCTCAATCGCTACCTCACCGCGATGACTTGCGTCATCCTCGAGCATGGCGGGACCATCCCTAAGTTCATCGGCGACGGTATATTCGCTTTTTGGGGCGCCCCCCTGGAAGATCCCAGGCACGCCGAACGAGCTTGCCGAGCCGCCTTGGATATGCAGTCGGCCAATCGGAGACTCCGTGAGGATTTCGTGGAGGAAGGTCTGCCCGCCATACGGATGCGCATCGGCATTCACACCGGCCCTGCCGTCGTGGGCAACATGGGCTCGTCGGATCGCTTCGACTACACCGCGGTCGGGGACAGTGTGAACTTGGCATCCCGGCTGGAAGGGGCCAACAAGCTCTACGGCAGCGAGATTCTCATCAGTCATACGACGGCGCAGTGGGTTGGCGACGATGTCACTCTCCGTCGCGTAGACAAGGTGCGGGTCCAGGGAAAAACCCAACCCATCGAAGTTTACACGCCATGCGATAGCGAGGTTTTGTTACCGATGAACAACAAAGCCATCGACCTTTATCGACAGCGGCGTTGGAGCGACTCGGATCGGTTGTGGCAGGAAATCTCGGTCCGCTTCCCGGAAGACGCGATTGCAGCGGTCTATCGAGACCGAATTGCGGTGTTTCGGCGCGAGCCGCCCGTTGCCGGTTGGGACGGTTCGACTGCTTTGGAGAAGATGTAGAGGGCGGAGGAAAATGCCGATGAGAATCGGTGGGGTTGTTGCTGTTGGTGTCTTGGGCGCCTCTCTTTCGATCCAACCGGCCCGTGCCCAAGAAGGAGGCGGCAAACTCGTTCACCTCAAGGGGAAGGTCGACGCTTATTCGGTCAAGGCCGATACTTGGACCAAGGCCAATGAAGGCCGATTGTTGATTCCCAAGGACGCCGTCCGCACCGGCGCCGACGGTTGGGCGGCGCTGCTACTGATGGATGAGACGCTCGTCCATGTCAACCGCAAATCTCTGTTGACGTTGGTCGATGTCGAATCCACCGCCGGTTGGCTGAAGAAGAGACTGCTCCCGGCCGCCCTCACCCGTCGGCGTTCACTCTACCGGTTGGAGTCCGGTGAGGTTTGGCTGCGGAACAAGAATCCCGATGCCTCCATTGAGCTGCGAACCCCCACCGTGTCCGCCGCGGTGCGGGGCACCGAGCTGGACGTGGTCGTCGCCGATGACCTAACGGTAACGCTCACCGTGCTCGAGGGTAGGGTGAGCGTATGGACGGATCGCGAGTCGATGGACGTCGTTGCCGGGGAAGAGCTCACCGCCCGGCCTGGGAGCCCTCTGACAAAACGCATTCTCCTCACGCCGAGCGATGCGGTTCAGTCGATCGTTCCGGTGCCGCCATTGATGGACCACACCGACCTGCCCCTTGTGTCGAGCGACCGTGAGCTACTCGACCAGGAGCTCGCCCGTTTGGAAGCCGAGGTGGCGGCCCGTCCTACGGACGAGGCCCGCGTTCGTTTGGCGGAGGTCTACCGCGACCGTGGGTCGTCGAGGCAGGCGATCGATTTGTTTCAGCAAGTTCTTGGAGGCGACCCCAGAAATTCTCGAGCGCTCACGGGCTTGGGATGGGCTCGGCTGGACCGCGGCATGCCGGAGGCCGCCTTGGCCGCCTTTACGACGACATCCGAACCCGAGCCCATCAACTTCGTGGGCCGCTCGGTGGCCTATCGAGAGCTGGGAGAGGCGGAACGAGCCGCGCAAGCTCTGGAAGATGGGGCCACGCGGTTTCCCGAGGCCGCGATCGTCAAAGTCGAGCAGGCCAACCTGCTGTTGCGCTCGGGCAGAGTGGTGGAGGCGAAAGCGTCACTTAGTGGCTTGACCTCGGATGAGTCTTTGGCCTGGAGCTTTTTGGGCCTCGCGAATTTGATCTTGGGCGACAAGGAGTCTGCCCTCGAGGCTACGCAGCAAGGCGTTGAGGCGACACCAGGTTCTCCGACCGCCTGGATTTTGCGGTCTTACGCTCATCAGGCCGCTTTCAATCTCGATGCGGCGCAGGAGGCGACTGAGAACGCCCTGTCATTGGACCCCGACCACGTCATGGCCTTGACCCAACTTGCGAAGTTGCGATTTGGAATGGGGTACCAGGACGAAGCCTGGAAGCTGGCTCAGCGGGCTAAGTCGCTGGCACCGGGCGATGCGGAGGTGCAAAACCTCTTGGGTTTCTTGGAGCTTGCTCGACCCGACATCGACCGGGCCATGGAGTCCTTCCAACAGGCCGCTCGCCTGGACCCGGGCTTGGGCGAGCCCCATCTCGGGTTGGCACTGGCGCTCATGCGGCGAGGTCGAGTAGAGGAAGCCTTGGAGGAGATGACGACGGCCGTCTTGCTCGAGCCGCGGCGAGCGTTGTTCTTGAGCTACTGGGGCAAGATGTTGTTTCAGATTCGCCGATTCAGCCGGGCCTTGGACATTTTTCAGATGGCGGAAATCCTCGATCCCCAAGATCCCACGCCACTCCTCTACCGTGCCATCATCCTTCGTGATTTGAACCGATTCAGCGAGTCCATCTCGGCGATGAACGCGGCCATCGAGCGCAACGACAACCGCGCCGTGTACCGCTCCCGTTTTCTTTTGGACAGCGATCTGGCGGTCAAGAACGTTGTATTGTCGATTTTGTACGATCAGCTCGGCTTGGATGCTTGGGCGTTCCGCAAAGCCACGGCCTCGGTCAAATACGACTACATGAACTCGGCCGGACACCTCTTTCTGGGCGGAGCTCTTCAGGGTATCGAAGGTCGCAATCGGGCTGCAGATAGCGAGCTGTTGCTGGGGAGGCTTCTTCAGCCCGCCAATCTCAACACGTTCAATCAATTCAACGAGTACACGTCGTTTTTCGACCGGCCGAATCTGAGCGGGACCGCCAGTCTGACGGCGGGCAGCCACGGCACCTACATCGGGTGGTTACCCGTATTCGGTGGCCTCCCGTCGGCCAACCTGGCGTTTAGCGGATACGTGCACTACCAAAAAACGGACGGGTGGCGCGAGACCAATCACGTTAAGGCCCTCACTATGGAAGGAGCCGTGAAGTGGGAGCCTTTTCGGCGACATAACATCCTGGTGCAAGCGCTCAAGCAGAACGGAGAAGGTGGCGAGTTTACCCGGCCCCATTACGACTACTACAAGCCGCCGGTCGACCCGAGCGAACACAACGAAGGACATACGGATAAGTTAAACCTGGGATACCACTTTCAACCCTCACCGCGGACCGATCTCTTGTTTGTTTTCACACGAACAGAGCTCGACGGGGATCTTGTTTTCCGCAATGAACAGCCGCTCAACTTCTTCTTTGGGCCTCTGGAAGGCTGGGTGCAAGAGAATCATTTCACGTTCTCGTGGGGCACGCCAAAGAATCAGATACAGGGGCAATTCCAGTATCGGCGAGGGAATCATCAGCTCATTGCGGGGACGGTTCATTACTGGGGCCGATTTCGGCTTGATGGCGATGTGGAGAGCATCTGGGTCGGGTCCAGCGGACTTAGATTGCCGATTGATAGCTACCGCATCGAGGAGGATCTTCCTGACCGTTTCCATAGCGTCTACGTACAG
The DNA here is from genome assembly GCA_963697355.1 of uncultured Acidobacteriota bacterium. Lineage (GTDB taxonomy): Bacteria > Acidobacteriota > Vicinamibacteria > Marinacidobacterales > DATDRI01 > CAVONV01. The sequence goes on along the minus strand of CAVONV010000003.1, from coordinate 22,945 downwards.
GATACGTGGCACGTCGCACCGAGTCTCGACCTCGAAGCCGCCCTTTACTACGACGATATCGAGTACAACGACTTCTTTCAGGGGACCGTCTGGACCAGGGCCGAGGTCGATCCTCGACTGGGCATGATCTGGCGGCCGACCGATGGGGACACGATTCGCGTTGCGGCTTTCCGCTACGTGCTTCCTCACTGGAGCGCACGGATCGACCCGTCCGACGTGGCCGGAATTACGATCTTCCGTAACTCCTGGGAGGGATCGGTGACTTCGGAAGCCGATCTAGCGTGGGAGCACGAGTGGTCGAGCGGGCTCCTGCTCGCTGACGTTTTCTACCTGGATCGCGAGTTCGAGCTTCTGGAAGCTGGTTTTTTTGAGCCCGAGCTCGTTACAGCACAGGCACGCATGCGTGGGGCGGAAGTTGCTTTCAACCAACTCTTTTCGCCGGGGATTGGTTTGGCTGCTAGGTACCGGTACTTCGATGTGGAGGACGAGCAGTTTCCCGTAGCCGACCGCGATGATCACTGGGCGAGCATTGGACTCAACTTCGTTCACCCTTCGGGCTTTTCCGCCGGCGTCGAAGAGACCTACCGGTTCGCAGACTTGGTCAACGAGGATCGAAACGATGAGCCCATCTGGCTGACGGATTTACAGGCTCGCTATGAGTTTCCGGGCCGGCGAGGCAGTCTGAGCTTCGTGGCTCAAAACGTCTTCGACCGAAAGTTCAATTGGGTCATAGATGAGTTCGTCTTCATCGGCCGCATCCCCTCCCGCCAACTCTTCGTCACCTTCTCCTACAACTTCTAAACACCCCAAGCGTTCGGAATGGGGTCAGACCCCGAGCGTTCGGAAATTGTGGAAAACTCGAACACGATTGGTTTCAAAGGGGAGGGAAACTGCCAGAAATTTCGTCTATTCAACCTGGGGGGTAAATCAGGTCGAATGGCAAGAGAACCCAGAATTCATGTAGAAAACGGTATTTACCACGTCATACTTCGAGGTGTCGATGGCCAAGATATCTTCTTTGGGGACGAGTACCGCTCCAAATTCTGCGAGCTATTGGGGGACGGCGTATCCCGGTATGGACACAGAATCCATGTGTACTGCTTGATGTCAAACCACGTCCACCTCGCAATCCAAGTGATGGATATTCCACTTTCAAGAATCATGCATAATGTTGAGTTCCGCTACGCTGCGTGGTTCAACCACCGGCGGGACAGAAAGGGACACCTTTTTCAAGGACGATTCAAAGCCATCCTTGTCAAGGATGACGCCCAGTTGCTGAGCCTCGTACGCTATATTCATCTCAATCCCGTTCGTGCGCACATGACTACTTCACCGTCAGAGTTCTTGTGGAGTAGCCACAGGGCCTATGTCAACGGAACAAATGCCCCGTCATGGCTCACTCGAGACTTGATACTCAAGATGTTCGGTAGGGAGCCTGTAGAGGCTCGCCGCAAATTCGCCGATTTTGTGATGGCGGGAATCGAATGTGAGTCCGACTATTGTCTCGATGATGGCGAAGAATGGGTATCGTTGGGTGCTGAAATCTCTGGTTCCGGCGGGCCAAAGACCCACTCAAAGGGCCTCAAGGAAGGAACCCTCTTGGAGCTAGATGAGCTCATCTGTCAATTCTGGGATCTCCCTGCAGGAACGTTGAGTCTTCCGGGTCAAACGAGGGCTGTTGCGGAAGCTCGGGGTGCCCTCAGATGGCTGGCGAGAGAGTACGAGATTGCGTCAGTGCACGTCGTAGCAAAGCATTTGAATCGCTCCGTTTCGTCTCTGAGGGGCATAGCCCGCCGCTTCGAGGAACGGCTCAATGACCCAAAAGCCGCCAGGGTGCTCACTAAAAGACTACATCGAATGGTTGAGCTCCTGACGAGTGAACCGAAGACTGAACGAAAGCGATAGGTGTTCCGAGCGTGCGAGTCTTCCACAATTTCCGAACGCCTGGGGTCCCCATTCCGAACGTTGCGAACGCCTGGGGTCTGACCCCATTCCGAACGTTGTGCAACGGTGTGGAAGTGTGGTCAGATCTCTGGGGTTACGGGAAGGAGAAGAAACAAAATGAAGATGCATGTCCTCGTGATTTTTGTGGCGATTGGATTTTTCCTGCCGACCTCGAGTCAAACTGCGCCTGCGGCAACCGCTGAGGACGTAGAGTCAATCGATGCCATCATGAAGGCAGTGTACGACGTCATCTCCGGAGAGGCGGGGCAGGCGCGGGACTGGGAGCGATTCAAGTCATTGTTCATTGGAGAAGCCCAACTCATTCCGGCGTCTAAGAAGCAAGATGGGACGGGAATGCGCTACGCCATCATGACTCCAGACGGTTATGTCAAGATGTCGGGAGCTCGAGTGGAAGAAGAGGGCTTTTTCGAAAAAGAGATCCATCGCGTAGTAGAGGAGTTCGGTCCCATCGCTCACGTGTTCAGCACCTACGAGGCGCGTCGAAGCCTTGACGACGCAGAACCATTTGTCCGAGGGATCAACAGCTTCCAACTCTTCAACGACGGGAAGCGTTGGTGGGTGGTGAGCATCTACTGGACAGCCGAGCGACCGGACCTCCCGATTCCAGAAAAGTACCTTCCTCAATAAGTTCATCAAGTGTCGCGGATAGTAGGGGTGGCTTGTCTTGGGTCAATGACTTTCAATTGTTCAAAGACCTTGAAGTCATCTGGATTGCACGTAATGAGATTCGTGACACCGTGACGGAGCAAAGTGGAGGCAAAGAGGGTGTCTGCAATTCGCTTCCTACCCAAACCATGTCGTTCCAAGAGATCGAACGCAGCCGTCAAGTCGGATTCAACTACCGGCAAACACTCCGTATTCTCCCGATCGATATAGAGCCTCGCTACCGCGAGCGCCTCATTCATTTCCACCGGTGGGGCAAATCGCCGCCCGTCGGTGATAACGTGAACAAACTCATGCAGAATCGCCGGTGTGAATACGAGAACGAACTCCGGCTGCGAAAGTAGCTCGGTCAGGAAAATCCTGACCCGAGGATGCTCGGAAAACGTGGGAATATGTGCGTAGACCAAAACGTTCGAGTCGATGCCCCGCTTCATATCGTCTCGTCTTCGCGGCGGAAGATCTCGTCGTGGATCTCCTCACGAGAGGGGAGATTTCCAATCAGGCGGTGACCTGGAAGTACCGGGACATCCGTTAGTCGTGACTGTTCGCAAAGCTTGGACGCCCTGTATTCGGCCATTGCTTCTCTAATCAGATGAGCTATCGACCGATTCTGATTCTTAGATGCCTTTCTATATGCCTCATAATCTGACTCAGATACTGATAGCGATATTGTTTTCATATTAGGATGATATCATCTAGGCGTGATGGATTCAATCCCTCCGCCCGCAACAATTTTGGAGAAAAGCGAACGTGTGGGGTCTGACCCCATTCCGAACGGTTACGTTTGAAATCTGTGGAAAACTCACGCGATTTTCCACAGTTTCCGAACGCTTGGGGTCTGACCCCATTCCGAACGGTCTAGCGGTTTCGGAGTCTTGGGTCGAGGGCGTCTCTTAGGCCGTCGCCGACCATGCTGAAGCATAGGACGACGAGTGTGATGCTCACGCCTGGCGCGATGGCAACGACCGGTGTGGTGCGAATGAGCTCTCGGCCTTTGCTCAGCATCGCTCCCCATTCGGGGTTGGGGGGCTGGACTCCCAGTCCCAGAAACGATAGTCCGGACGAGATCAAGATCGCTGTTCCCAAGGACAAGGTGGCTTGGACGACCACCGGGGTGAGAACGTTCGGAACAATGTGCTTGAAGATGATGCGGCGGTCGGAGGCGCCCAGTGCCCGTGTGGCTTCGACGTAGTCGAGCTCTTGGATGCTCAAGGCGGAGCCACGGATCAGCCGAGCAAAAGTAGGCACGGCGAAGATGGCGACCGCCAGGATCGTGTTGACGATGCCCTGGCCGAGGACGGCAACAATGGCAATCGCAAGCAGGATGCCTGGCAGCGCCAGCATGAAGTCCATGAACCGCATGATGACGGAATCCACCCAACCTCCGTAATAGGCGGCGAGGAGCCCAAGGATGGCGCCAATCAACACCCCGAGGCTCACGCTGGAAAGACTGATGCCGAGTGAGATGCGTGCTCCGTAGATGAGTCGGCTCAGCGTGTCACGACCGAGATCGTCCGTACCCAAGAGGTGTTCCTTAGAGGGTCCGCGATAGTTGTTGGCGAGGTTTTGCTCGAGTGGATCATACGGCGCAATGGACGGGCCGAACAGACCCACCAGTGTCACGAACGAGAGCACAACGAAGCTCGCGACGGCGACCCTGTTCTTCGTGAACCGGTGGAGTGTTTCTGACGCCATATCAACTCACTCGAATCCGAGGATCGATGACACCGTAGAGAATATCGGTCATGGTGTTGATAAGAATGAAAACGGCCGCTATGACGAGAATGGCCCCCTGGATCATGGGGTAGTCCCTCAAGACCACAGCGTCCACGACGAGACGGCCGAGTCCGGGTATTCCGAACACACTCTCCACGAGCACCGTCCCGGCCAGCAAGCCCCCAAACCGCAAACCCACGATGCTCACGACAGGGATGAGAGCGTTCCGAAGGGCGTGTTTCAGTATCACGACTCGCTCGATTTGTCCCCGTGCTCGAGCTGCCCCGACGTAGTCCTGCTGCAAGACATCGAGCATCGCCGAGCGCGTCATCCGCGCGATCATGCCTCCGGATTGAGCCCCCAGGGTCACCATCGGAAGGACGTAGTGAAGGGGAGTGCGGATCCCGATCGACGGAAACCACCCGAGTGATAGCGAGAACACCAGCATCAACATGAGAGCGAGCCAGTATGAAGGCGTAGAGATGGCGAGCAGGGAAGCGACCATGATGAGCCCGTCCCACATGCGGTTGTGGAAGACCGCGGCCAGAACCCCAGTGGACATGCCGATGAACGTGGCCAAAAGGACGCCGCCGAGAGCGATAGCAAACGTGATCGGAAACCGCTCGATGATCTCCTCGGAAACCGGAGTGCCGGTTCGGTAGGAGACACCGAAGTCGCCGCGCGCAGCTCCCGCGAGGAATCGTCCGTATTGGACGTAGAGCGGTTGATCCAATCCCCATTCTTCGCGGATTTGCTCAACGATCTCCGGGGTCGCTTCCATCCCGGCAATGAGACGAGCCGGGTCGCCCGGGATCATGTGGATCATGAGAAAGACGAGGACCGAGACACCCAGGAGGACCGTCAGCATCTCCAGCAAACGGCGCGTCGTGTTCAGGAGCATTTGAATCGTCAGGAGTCAGCCGACAACAGGCGAGGCAGCATCAATTCGCTTCCGGTGCAAAATAGGCGGACTCGAACGTGACCACCCCCAGTGCCGAAGCCGTAATGTCCATCACATCCTTCCGCGCCGCAACCACGTGATAGGTGTCATACAACCAGATCGCTCCCGGGTCCTCGAGGTAGACGATCTCTTGAGCCCGATGGTAAAGAGCGTTCCGTGCTTCCGCGTCGACTTCTTGCATGGCGCGAACGATGACGTCATCGAACTCAGCGTTCGAGTAGAATCCGTAGTTGTTCTCGTTCGTCGGTTGGGTCATGAAGATGGGACGGAGCCCCCAATCCGCATCGGCGGACGAGGCCCCGGCACCCATGATAAAAATCTCGAGGGGGCACTCCTCAGCCGTCAGCCCTCCCCAAAGCTGGCGGAGGGCTCCCCACTCCATGACTTCGATATCCGCCTGGATACCCACGTCGCGAAGCTGTGCCGCGACGACCTCCGCGATCTCGACTCCCATGAGGTATCGATTCGTCGTGTGGATCGTGGTCTCGAAGCCGTCCGGGTAGCCCGCTTCACCAAGGAGAGCCCGCGCCTTTTCCGGGTCATAGGGTATCTCGCCCAGCTCAGCGCGCCCCCGAATCTTCCGGGTGAGGGGACCGGTGGAGGCGAGAGCGAGTCCGGGAAGCAGATGCTCGATAATGGTCCGGCGGTCGACGGCGTAAGAAATCGCTTGCCGCACCCGAGGATCATCGAAAGGTTTCCGCTTGCAGTGAAACCGGAATTGTTGCGAACCGATGCTGACGGCTTTGTGAATAACGATATCCGGAGCCGCCTCCAGCCGAGCGACATCGGCCGGAGGCATGTGCGTGATCACATCGACGTCGCCGCTTTCGAGAGCGATCACTCGCGAAGCCGCCTCGGGAAGGGGACGGTAGACGATCCGCTCGAGCTTCCCCTTGGGCCCCCAGTAGTCTTCGTTACGTTCCAGAATGACTTCACGATCTTTTTTCCAGCTCACGAGTTTGTAGGGACCCGTGCCCGAGGTCGTCTCCGGCGAGGTGCCGTAGCTCTTGCCGTGGGCTTCGGCGAGGTCGGGATGAAGGATGTAGGCCGAGACGTGCGCCATGGTGGGCTCGAAAGCCCCGAAAGGATATCGGGTGACGAAGCGCACGGTGAGCTCGTCGATCACCTCTACTTTCTCGAGGGCCGAAAAAAGCGGCTGACGTTTGTGATTTTGCTCCGGGTCCATAACGCGGGCGAAGTTGCGTCGCACGACATCGGCGTCAAAGCGGGAGCCGTCGTGAAACCGAACGCCGTCCCGTAAGACAAACGTCCAGCTCAGACCGTCCTCCGCCATACTCCAATCCGTGGCGAGACAACCCACGATATTCATATCGTCGTCGAAACGAACGAGGCCTTCGTTGATCATCATGATGATCTGATCCGATTGATGGTCTGTCGTGTTGTGGGGATCCAGAATCGTTGCGTCGGCACTCGAGGCAAAGACGAGCGTATTCGGTTCCGCCCGACCACCCGAGCCGCAGCTCGGCAGCGCGACCGCCAGGCCGAAAACACCCATCCAGGTGATGAGCGTCTTCACCCCTTGCTAGACCAGATCGGTTCGCCATTCGCTTTTCTCCCCGTCGGCCACGCCAAAAGCCCAAGCCCCGGGCCGCACCATATACGGTCGACAAGCATAGAAAATCGTCCCTCGCCCCGGCGAACGGAGCTCGTCGATGATCTCGAACGTCGTGGGACTGGTGACCGTTCCCAACAGTTCTCCCTCTTGGACTTCGGTAAACTGCCGGTCCAGCCCGACGGTCGGCTCGAGGTAGCCCCCCACCTTGGGGCTCACTCGCCAGTAGTCTTCAATGCGGAAATAGCGGTCGCAGTATTCCGGCCTGCCTTCCAGCATGCCCAAGCTTTTCATGACTCCCAGCGTGCCTTTGACGTTGAGCTCGAGCCAGTCCCGCTCGATAGCCTCCCCCCAGCCCAAGCCCCCAACGCCGGAGACGATCCCCGGGATCTCGTACTTTTCCCCAGCGCATCCGAGCGAGGTCCGAGCCCCGCGGAGTCCCGTCTGAACCCGATGGGCATGAAGCGCCGGGTAGCCGTAGGCCAATGCCATCGCGAGTGACTTTTCCGAAACCGCGGGATTCGAGTGGTCTTCGGTGAAGCTGATGTCCGCCATGGCGGAGCCCCAGTCGCTGACGTGGTAGTCGATGAGGTAGTCCGTTTGCGGGAAGAACTCTTTTTCTATGGTCCGTGTCACCTGGTTGGTGATCCACTCGTAGATGCCGCCAAACGTTCGGTTGGCGTCGGGCTCATCCGAGTCGTCCATGTTGCATCGGGTTCCGGTGAGAAAGGCCGCCGTGTTGGCCACCGGGATAGCGATGACGTTACCCGCGAGCGCAGCCGGATCGATACGTTTCAAGAGATCCCTAAGGATGATGACGGAAAACCACTCGTTGCCATGCAGCATGGACAGGAGCAGCAACGTCGGCCCCGACGACGCCCCCGCCACCACATGGGCGTGGATATTGATGGGCATTGCCAAATCTTCCGTCACGTGAGCTCGTACCACTGCTTTGGAGCCCGCCCTAATCGTCTGGCCGGCCAACGTCACCTCACTCATGTCTCCTCCTCCCACACCCGGGCGTTCGGAATGGGGTCAGACCCCAGCCGTTCGGAAATTCGAGCGTTCCGAACCTGGGGTCTGACCCCATTCCGAACGCTCCATTCACTACTTCCAAACTTCCCGCAAAACTCGCATGAAGTTGCCCCCCAGGAATTGCTTGATATGCTCCTCGCTAAAGCCCCGGGCCTCGAGGCCGCGGACCACGTTATCGAGCTCCTGGTAGCCAGCAAACCCTCTCGCGTAACGAACCTCGGGCCGAGTGCCGACGCGGCGATCGTATTCTCCCACGACGGAAGGGTAGAGCTTGCTCTGAGCCTTCGTCCCTTCCTCATCCGCCGCTCCGTCGAGCGTGTTGTCGGTCCCGAAACCGATGTGATCCACACCGACGAGATTCACCACATACTCGACGTGATCCAGATAATCATCCAAGCTCGGCGGCTCATCGTTCTGACGCTTCCAACAAGGGGGTCCCCAAGGAGTCAGTCCCACGACACCCCCCTTTTGTGCGAGTTGCTGAAACTCATCATCGGTGTGATTCCGTGGGTTGTCGCTAATCGCTCGGACATTGGCGTGAGAGAAAACAACGGGGTGCTCGCTGAGATCGATAGCTTCGAGAGCCGTCAACCCGCTGCAGTGAGACAAGTCGACGAGCATGCCCAGGCGGTTCATCTCCCGAATCACCTGACGGCCGAAATCCGTTAGCCCGCGGTCTTCCGTTTCCGCACAGCCCGTCCCAATGTAGTTGGCTTTGTTGTAGGTGAGTTGGACCACCCGAACGCCGAGCTCATAGAAGACGCGTAGAAACTCGATGCGATTCTCGATGGGAGCCGGATCTTGGAAGGCGAGAACGATGGCCGTGCCGCCCTCCGTCTGGGCTCTTTCGATATCATTCGGCCGCCGCGCGATTCGGAGCTTGTCCGATTGCTGGTCCACGCGGTCGTAGATATGCCCGATGGAGGAAGCCGCAGCTCGAAAACCTCGGTTAGAGTCGGGAACGGTGAAAAAGACCGCGTCGACGGAAGCCGCGGCCATCCGTTGGGTGTAGCCCGGGAAGCCGCCTTCGCCGAAAGCGCAGCCGTCGATGACGACGGTTTGTTCAAGAAGCTTCATAACCCCCTCTACGCACGAAGGGGGATTATATCCCGCCAGCGCCACTGTATGTTTGCCCAGCAGGGGTCATTTGAGGAAGGCGCAAGAAGCGCTCAGAACATTGGGCGTCAGCGGAACGCCAGTGCCGAATACCGGGGCCCTCCGAGGCCGCATATCGCTTTGTCCTGCAATGAAAATGTCACCCCAGATACTTCACCTGCTCCCTACGCCCATCCCATCGGATATCAGGTATCAGAGCCTCCTTCCGAGATTCGATCCGGCTCCGATGCTTGACGAGGTCGTTGAGAACGATTTTGAGCTCCGCCTCCATGTCGTGTGTGGGTTGATAGCCGAGGTCCAAGAGGTGCTTGTGGTCGGGCTGATAATAGTGCTCCTCGAGCTCCTGGCGCGGGTTTTCCACGTTGCGGACTCGTACATCCAGTCCCATCTCGCCGGCCGACTTTGCGACCTTCTCTGCAAGTTCCGTGAGATCGTAGACTTCTTCAAACTGATTGAAGACCCGATATTCCCCATCTTTAGGAGCATTCTCGAGCGCCAAGGTCAGACACTGCATCGAGTCCCGAAGCGGAAGGAATCCACGCCTTTGGTGGCCCTTGCCGAAAGGCGTAAGGGACTCCCCAATGACGGCCTGAGAACAGAAGCGGTTGATAGCCGTCCCAAAACACTGATCGAAGTCGAAGCGGGTCAATAGACGCTCGTCGTCACCCATCGCATCGATTCGTGTTCCGTAAACCACGCCCTGCATGATGTCGGTCGACCGAAGTCCCCACAGCCGCAAGCCAGCATGATGTTGTTGGAATCATGAACCTTCGTCTGGTGGTACCAGGAGCCGGCCTGACGGGGAAACGGCAAGGTGTCTTTGCGGCCCCGGTAGGTGATGGTGAAGAAGCCTTCCGGGATATCCACGTTGGGGGTGCCGTACTCACCCATGGTCCCCAGCTTGACCAAATGTGCGTCGGGACAAATGTCTCGCATGGCAAACAAAATGTTGAGCGTGCCGTTCAAGTTGTTGTTATGGACCCATATCGCATGTTCGACATCGATCATGCTGTAAGGCGCGGACGGATTTTCAGCAAGATGGACGATAGCCTCTGGCTTGAACCGCTGAAACTGATTCATCAGAAAGTTCGTGTCCGTGATGTCTCCTCGCGCGAATAGGAGGTTCTTGCCGTGGTTCTCCCTAAATGCCTCGAGCCTATCCGTCATCCTAAGAATGGGCGTCGCCGACTGTGACCCCATCTCGGCCACCCAGTCTCGCCGAAAGTAGGTGTCGGCCCCTGCTACATCATGCCCACGCTTCACGAGGTGCTGTGCCAAAGCCCAGCCCAGGTATCCATCCACACCGGCAATGAAAATCCGCATCTTCGCTCCTTTTGTCAATAGCTGACGTCAAACCATGCAAACTGTATACGAACTTCTCCTCGAGCGAGAAGGGGGATTATAACTGAAAGAGCAGCGAACAACCGCATACTTGGCTAGGCCCGGTGCCGCCGGGCGATCATCTGAGCGAGCACCTCAAATACGCCAATCTTCCAGCACCCGCTCTACTTCGACCGCCACTGCGTTTCGCGCTTCATGCCGGTCCCAACCTTGCCCGAGCAGTCGATCGTAGTCCGTGTGCGAATGCCTCACGTGAGCTCTAACCGCAAGGTCGATCATGTCGGTATCGAAGAGCTTCGCCGCCGCCGATCGGCCAACCCGCCCGCTGTGCTTTTCGCACGCGTGGTTGGCAATGGACGCGGCCTCTTCCTGAGGACAGCTTGGATAGCTCGTTCGGATGTGCTCTTCAAACCGGGCGACGTATTGCTCGTCGGCGCGATCACGAGCAACGGCAGCGCGTTCGCGTGCGAGCCGCCGCTGCTCTTCATCCCCAAGGCATTCCTTTTGGGCGCGCTCGAGCGCGGATAGCTCGACCAGAAGCCCTTGCCGCTCATACCGTTTTCGGGCTTTGCTGAATCGCAAAACGACGGCGCTCAGTGCGGAGTACTTCCGGCTTCGCCTAGTCAGCGCAGCGTCCCCACTTGCGAGAAAAAACAAATGGTCGAGATCGGCGCACCCGAGACAAAGGGGCTTGTCCTTCTCGACTCCGAGCAAGTTACCCTTGTGCAGTTCAAAACCGCACTCGGAGCAGGTGGATGGACTCACGATCGAGAAGACGACGAGATCGTCATCTTTGCCAGTTTTCTTGGATTTGTCCATTGACGGCTCGCATGCCGATGCTACGGCGCTGCACTACACTACTTCCTACTTTCTACTACAACGAACCCTTGTCTTCCATCAACTCCATCAACTGAAATCGATGGCGGATTGGGTGCATCACCGCATGCTCGAGCATAGCGTCGATACTGTATTTGGTTTTCCATGGTGCGGCGTACTCGGGTCTGTAGAACCGCGCGGCAGGGACATCAGAAAGAGGGGATTGCCACTGGGCCAGCAGCAGCTCGAGATAGCTTTCGCCCTTTTCTGCCACCTCGTCAACGCTTGGCGGCGGTGGGATCTCCGGAGGCGGCAGCTCGAGCTTCTCACACATCCACATCATGTACTCTCGGGCCCAATGCAGAACATGCCGAAGAAGTGCATCGAAAGACTGATAGTTGGGATCCTCCGTCTCGGGCAGCGCCACACCTGAGCTTTTCGCCGCCAGCCAGGTCTTGTAGAACTTTCGCATCTGTTGCCTGTGGAGAATCACCGAAGCCCGAGCGCCACGATACCGATAGCCTGTCAGTTCCTCAGCAGTTCCCATGATTCTCACACCTCTTCTGACTCCTAGGCCCGGATGTCCTCGGTTCGTACCGGCGTATCAGGTGGGAGTCTCCTGATTTTCTGTCGTGAGACGGTAGGCATCTCTCACATTCTCTATGAGTTCCTTCAGGGTCTTACCCTGGCTAAAGATGCCAGGTATCTCGCGTAGACGACCGACGAACCACTCATCATCCATCCAATACTCGAGCGTGAAGGTTGCCATGTCTTTGATATTCTGTGACCCCTGGCTGCCGTCCAACAGCGAAATCTAGGAGCCGAATGCAGCGAAGGGTCGGGTCTATGCCGTTTGGTTGAGGGAACGCACCGCTATCAGATCCGTGTCTACGACTTGGCGGACATACTGGATGCCAAGGGTCACTAGAGCCTCTGTCTTACCTGCGGCAGTTACGAATTCTACTTCGAGAGCATCAGGCTCATATGCTTGAACGACTGCCCCGAGATCGCCTTGCCTTAGCCCGTATTTAGGAAGATCCCGAACGAGGACCACCGTGTCCAGCTCCTTGAACTCCATCACTGCTCTCCAGGATATGCCGCTATACCCATTGGGCCCAGCTTGGCATATTGCACCACCGGCTAGTTTCCTCCTTCCTCCTTCCTACTTTCTACTTTCTCGTACCAATAAATCACGAACCCTCTTCGACACTCGTCACAATCCATCGCGACCGCATCTTGGCTTGAGTCTCGGGGTTGACCAGGTTGTAGTTCTTCAACGTGATCCGATAAGGCTTTTCTCCTGCCGAGGTCGTGACGTTCACGCGCGCCACCCTGACGGCGACATCTCCATCCAACGCAGGTGTTGCCGTACCGCCCATAAGAGAGATCCCCGCGGCCAGCTTTTCTCTTTCGTAGGCTCGCCGGGCGGTTTCTACCGCTTTTTCGAACTCCGCGCCCTTGGATCGAATGTCCGTATACTCCTCGTGAAATTCGGCGAGCTCTCCCGTGAACTCGGTATCGGGGTCCTTTTCGAGCTGGGCCTTGTAGCGCTTGTAGTGGTGTTGGTTGTCGGAGAGGAAGAGATAGTCTTTCTCGGCGATATATTTGAGATCCATCTCGGCCTCTTTCAACGTGCGCGACATGCCCTTGAGTGGGTAAGGCTCGACGGTCTCAGGGCCCATCTCGACCACCTGCCAGGACTGGACCGTCTCGGGGAAGTCCACTGCCGCGACGGCCGCCATGGCCATCTTGTCTTTGCTCTTGACCGCCTTGAGGTAGGTGTCGAGCGCTTTTTGATCCGGCCCTCCGCAGGCGACGAGTCCACCGCAGACGACGAGGATGGCAAGAGCGGATGGAAGCATCAATGACTTGTGCCTCAGCATGTGCACCTCCGTGGAAGTGGTTGAAGTTTGAGATTGTCGAAAGACTTGGCGTCGGTAGTCGCCTCGAGAACCGGCGCTGAGCGTAGCACGCCCGAGTATATCGGGGCAAGATGCCAGAGCCCGCCGGCTTGATCGCCTGACTGGCCGCCCCTGCCGTTGGGGCACAGGTTTCGGGCCAACGGTTCTCGCGTGCCCGACCGGACTGCTGACTGCTTGACTGGCCGCCTCCGCCGTTGGACTTAGTCTTCCGGCCAACGGCTCCGGCGAGCCCTCGCCGTAGCTTTAGCGAAGGCGGGCCCGACTGCCCGACCGGATCGCTTGACTGTCCGCCTACGCGCGAGGCTTCGGCGGACCCACCGACCGCCTACGCGCGGCCGCTCCGGCGAGTCTCGCCGAAGTGGGTGGCACCGAATCGGCACCACCGACGGAGGCGGAAGCTTCAGCGAAGGCGGGCTCGACTGGCCGACGACCCCTCGAAATCATGCTTTTGCACTGGACCATTCACCACAGAAAGAAAGGTGGAGATTGCCTAGGGCGCCCCAAATGCTCCGAAGCCCATGATTGACCTACCACCCAACGGGGTGTAAGATATATAGTTAGGTAGAGTTTACCCTGGGAGAGCTAAGATGGTTTATAGCAGTTTGCGGCAGCTGCTTGTGTTTGTCTGCATGGCGGTCATGTTCCTCGGTCCGACTCCGGGCCTCGTGCTATCTCAAACGAGCACCGTAACCGGCCGGATCGCTGGGCGTGTCTACGACAAAGAGGCCAAGATGCCATTGGCCGGAGTGGCTGTAAATGCCCTGCTTATAACAGCCAACAAGCGCTATGGTAGCGAAACGAATGCGCTTGGATCCTATGTCATCCCGAACGTCGATGCCGGCATCTACGCTTTGTCTCTCGATTACGAAGGCAAAACCTACCCCGTAAAAGGACATTTTGATGTCCGAGCCGCCATGAGCTTTCTCCTAGAAGGCTGCTTCGAGCTAGACGCAAAGTCCCAGACCGCCCTTCTCCAATCCGAGTGTTCCAGCGGTTTGTACGCGGAAACCCAAGTCGTCTCTCTCGGGCCCCACCGATACTTCCGAACTCCAGAGGATCTGGCAGCCGAGGAAATCGTACAGGGAACTGAGGAACTAGCCATCATGCACGATGCGCTCGATTGCATCGTCAACGACTATTTCCCGCAAGTCTCTGCAGAGCTCCAGCCCACCCAGCTCGTTCAGAGCGGCAGGGTGTACTTCCGGGCCATTCAGTATCCCGATTTCTACTACGTCGATCTCGTGGCCACCGGGACCGGATACCAGGCCACTCTACCCAAACCCAGTCAGACAACGAACCAGCTCGTCTATTACATCGAAGGTGTGGACAAAGAATACAACCCGGTTCGAAGTCCGGAGTACACCGTCGACGTGATGGACTCTGGTACCTGCAAGCGGCGTTATCCCGCGGCGGCCTACTACATGGGTGCTGACCCGAGCATTGCCGTTGGTGCGACCGTTCCCGGCGCGGCGAGTGTGCCGCCAGGCTTTCTCTCCGCTGGGATCGGAAGCTACATTAGCTCCACGGGCACCGTCAGCTATGCGGTGGCCGGGACGGCGGCTGCGGCGGGAGGAGGACTCGGTACCAAGGGTCTCGTCATCATCCTGGGTGCTGCGGCAGGTGCCACGGCTTTGTACTTTTTACTCAGGTCGACCAACGAAGAAGAAGCCAGCCCCATCGCCGTCGTCCAATAAGACTATCGACCACCCTAGAACGGCACTCGTCCTTTCTGTGTTCTCTTGCGCGTCTGACTTCTGACCCTGTCTGCAACAAGCTACTTCTCACTCGTCACTCTGCTGGACCTCTTGTCAACTGCCCACCGCCTTTTGATCTCTGATTCTCTGCAACTGGTCACTGTTCACCGATAACTGGTAACTGGCTTTGCTACCCACTCCCACCTGTAGGCTTTCACCCACGATTCCCCGTAGGAAAAACCGGCCAGTGCATCTCACACCCCTTTCGGGGCAAAGGAGTATCCTTATTAATTAGCATCCGCACGGCTGGGACATCCGTCATATCAGGAATTGGCTTGGTGCGGATGCCCCTTGCCCCTGCCCGTGCCCTTGGCCTGCCCCGGGGGCAGTTATCAATTAGCAAACGACGCAGAAACCGTTGTGCAGTTCGTTTCTCCTTTATTGGGTATCGAAATGGTTGTAGAATTTCAACGGCGGAAATCCCCAACCATTCCTAGCGTTTCTTTGGCCGTAGTCTCTAGTTGTTAGAGAACGACGAGGTGGAAACATGCTTTTCCAACGCCTATTCCAAGTTGAGTTGATGAGACGGTCTTGCCCGACGGCCCGAGTGGTCATCTTGGTGGCTATCGCTGCACTCGGCATCGCTTCGACGATGAGCCAAGCACAAGTGCGCGAGCGACCCCGACCCGAAGACAAGATCCCTGGCCCCGTCCTCTCCGCTCTCGCCTCCGGCGAAGAACAAGACGTCATCATCGTGTTTGATGACGGAGCGATCGAGCAACAGGCCGCCACAATGAGACGTTCCGCCAGAATGCTGACGAACGATCAGGGGGTGTTGGATTTCAAATCCACGCGTTTCAGCGATCTCAAGCAAGCCGTTTTGGGATCGCTCGCGACCGGTGGAACCTCAGTGCTTCGCGAGTACAGCCATCTGCCGATGAGCTTCGTAAAGGTCCACTCGAACGATGCCCTCATGGAGTTAGCATCACGGCCCGAGATTCTCGCCGTCTACGAAGACGAAATCATGTACCGCGCGCTCGCTCAAAGCTTGCCGCTCATCAACCAACCTCAAGTGGCCGCAGCGGGGTATACCGGCGCCGGCACGACGGTGGCCGTCATGGATACAGGCGTGGACTATACAAGAGCGGCCTTTGGATCCTGTTCGGCACCGGGAGAGCCCGGATGTAGCGTGGTCTATGCCCAAGATTTCGCCGCCAACGACGGCATGCTCGATGACCCTATACTCCACGGCACCAATGTCGCCGGCACCGTCTTGGGCGTTGCGCCGGATGCCGGGATCGCCGCCCTGGACGTCTTTGTCGGACAATCAGCCTATTCCAGCGACATCATCGCCGCGATTAACTGGTCTATCGACAACCAGGCGACCTACAACATTGTCAGCATGAACTTCAGCCTTTCCAGCAGTGTTACCTACAGTTCCATTTGTCCTGCGAGCCCCTACACGACAGCTTTCGCGAACGCACGCCAAGCCGGCATCGTTCCCGTCGTTGCTTCGGGAAACGGCGCGCGAACGAACGGAATGGGTACCCCAGCCTGCACTCCGGGAGCGGTACGTGTCGGCGCCGTCTATGACGCGGACCTTGGCGAGATGGTGTGGACGGGCCTTTGCACCGATTCCACGACCGCCGCGGATCAGGTCACCTGCTTTTCCAACGCGGCCGATTTCCTCACTATCTTGGCACCAGGGTCTGTCATCCAGGCTGCTGGAGTGAGCATGAGCGGCACGTCGCAAGCCACTCCCCACGTGGCCGGCGCCGTGGCTGTTTTAATGGGGGTCAATCCGGCTCTCACTCCGGAATCCGTAGAGTCCAGTATGACGTCGTCAGGCGTTCCCATCCAAGATCTGCGGATCCCAGGCTCGAGCTTTCCCCGTCTCGATCTTCAAGGTGCGGTCGCGGTCGTCGGAGACAATTCTCCACCTTACGCTCCATCGAACCCGTTACCTCCGGATAACGCCACGATTGAATCTCTCGACCCCGTTCTCTCGTGGACCGGTGGCGACCCCGACACTGGAGATACCGTCACCTACGATGTCTATTTCGGAACGACCACCGATCCACCGCTCGTTTCCGAGAACCAATCGACCACCGTGTTCAATCCCGGCCATCTTGCTACCGGTGTCTATTATTGGCGCGTCGTCGCTCGTGACGAGCAAGGCTTCGTGACCCAAAGTCCAACCTGGACCTTTAGCATCGTCGACAATTACCCGCCCTTCGCTCCATCGAATCCATTGCCTCCGGATAACGCAACGGGTATTTCTTCTGACCCCATTCTCTCCTGGACAGCAGGAGATCCGGACCCTGGAGACGTTCTCACATACGACGTCTACTTCGGATCGTCGACGGATCCACCGCTCGTTTCCCAGAACCAATCGGCAACGGTGTTTGATCCCGGCCATCTTAGTGTCGATGTCTATCATTGGCGCGTCGTCGCTCGCGATGACCAGGGTCTCGAGACCCAAGGTCCAACCTGGACATTCACCAGCGGGTCCATTGTCTGCTTCAATGCGGTGCAAGACGGAAGCTTCGAAGGTGGAACGCCCAGCAGCTCCTGGAACGAAATCCCCGGTAGTGTACATTCGCCCATATGCAGTTAAGCCGAGTGTGGATTGTTGGATGACGCTCGCACGGGCGACTGGTTCCTATGGTTTGGCCAACAAGTTTACGAAGAGGATTTTGCCGCAGTCGAACAGTACGTAACCATTGAAGAAGGCTCCCCGCCACTGAGCTTCTATCTTCGGTTCATGACGTACGGCAGTTCTGGAGAAGATTTCTTCCGAGTCCTGATGGACGGTGTCGAAATCTTCTATACGGGCACATTCGGCCACGGCTACGAGCTCGTTCAAGTGGACCTGTCCTCCTTCGCAGACGGGGGATCCCATTTACTCCGAATCGAGGCGAAGACCGTTGGATTGATGGGGCTATACAAATATCCTGGTAGATGACGTCTCGATTGAAACCTGCACCACCTCGTCACCACCCGCGATAACGAGTCCAACACCGGGTTCGGTTTTCTCGGGCAGTTCCGTTGACTTCGAATGGACCCCCGGCGAAGCGCAGGTGACCGAGTGGTGGCTCGATGTGGGCTCCACGCCAGGAGGAAATGACTACTTCGACAGCGGCTCGCTGGGTACCAGCCTTTCCGTCACGGCTGACGGTATACCAGAGCACGGAAGCACGGTTTACGTCAGGCTCTGGTACCGCGCTTCGGGACTCTGGCAGTACGTGGACTACGAATACACTGCTAGCAAGTCAGATCTACGAGGATGCGGAGGACGGGACGACGGATGGTTGGGATGTCTACGACAACAATCCTACCGGTGCGACCATTGAAAACGTGTACGACAGCGCCCGTCAAAGCCAGGTCATAGTGCTATCGGGTTCGGGCACAACAACGGCTATCGACTGAGAAATGAGGATGGAAGCAACTGGCAGAACACGAGTCATTTCGTTATCGCAGTGGAGCATGGCCTATTCCGGAGTATTTCATGATCTACATCGATGTGGAGACGACGGAGGGCATCGTTATCTGTAGCTACATGCCGACGAGATTCCGACGGTCTTGGAACTGGCGACATATGTACATCACGGTCTCGGGTCGGATGTCGTGGATGGTCAGTGGCGGACGTTCTCATAGAGATCTGCAAGCGGATCTGGAGGAGGCGCAGCCTGGTGTGACCATTTTGGAAGTCAACGGCTTTCTCATACGCGGAAGCGGGAGAGTGGATGACATAAGGCTACTGAGCGTCATGCCACCTTCGCCACCGTCATCGAATTACGAGGATGCGGAGGACGGGACCACGGCCGGCTGGGATGTCTACGATAACGACTCCTGCCGGCGCGACCATTGCAAATGTGTATGACACCGCGCGTCAAAGCCAGGTCATAGAGCTTTCGGGTTCGGGCACGACAACGGCTATCGATTGAGAAATGAGGATGGAAGCAATGGCGTGACACGAGTCATTTCGTTATCGCAGTGGAGCATGGCCTATTCCGAGTACTTCATGATCTACATCGATGTGGAGACAACCGGAGGGCATCGGTATCTGTATTACACGCCGAGCAGATATCGACGGTCTTGGAACAGCGACGTATATGTCCATCACGGTCTCGGGTCTGGATGTCGATGGACGGTCAGTGGCAGACGTTCTATCGAGATCTGCAAGCGGATCTGGAGGAGGCGCAGCCTGGTGTGACCATTCTGGAAGTCAACGGTTTTCTCATACGCGGAAGCGGAAGAGTGGATGACATCAGGCTACTGAGCGTCATGCCACCTTCACACGTCTCGAATTACGAAGATGCGGAGGACGGAACGACGGCCGGTTGGGATGTCTACGATAGCGATCCCTGCCGGCGCGACCATTGAAAACGTGTATGACATGCGCCGTCAAAGCCGGGTCATCGAGCTAACGGGTTCGGGCACAACAACGGCTATCGATTGAGAAATGACGATGGGAGCAAATGGCGGAACGACAACCATTTCGTCATGCGAGTGGAGCATGGCCTATTCCGAGTATTTCATTATCTACATCGATGTGGAGACGACCGGAGGGCATCGTTATCTGTACTTACACACCGACGAATACCGACGGTCTTGGAACTGGCGACATACGTACATCACGGTCTCGGGTCCGATGTCGTGGACGGTCAGTGGCGGACGTTCTCGAGAGATCTGCAAGCGGATCTGGAGGAGGCGCAGCCTGGTCTGAGCCATATCTGGAAGTGAACGGCTTTCTCATTCGTGGAAGCGGCAGGGTGGATGACATCCGACTCTTGAGAGAGTAGCTCCCAAAACAACGCGTTCAAAGAACACATAAGGAGTGGGCGAAACCCTTGACAAGGCGAACCAACATGATCAGGTGCGTCTGGGCTACTCGACTGGAGCTACCATCAAAGGGTGTGGTAATAAGGAAAGGCGGTGAGTAGCCCTCCGTTTGGAAAAGGCGGTCCTCGTGGGCCAAGGGAAGGAGACACCGCCGCGCCAAGTCATTCATGCCCCGACCCAATGAGCAAGGAGGAGCCATGGGTCATCCGAAGCTCACCCGTCGTATCGTACGTCTTGCCACCTGTGCTGCTAGCATTTTCTTCTGGTTGGGTACCTCTCCGGGCACCGCCCAGACCCTCATTCCATCAGGCGCCGTGTGGCGTTTCGACGACACCGGCTTTGACCTGGGAACGACTTGGCGACAACCCAATTATGACGACAGCTTCTGGACGTCGGGGCCTGCGCAGTTTGGCTATGGAGATGGTGACGAGGTAACCGTTCTCTCCTTTGGGCCGGATGGGGAGAACAAGATCCCGACGTACTACTTCCGAAAGACGTTCGAAGTGGCTGACCTTGCCGGTATCGGCAGCCTCACACTCCGGGTCTTGCGCGATGACGGCTGTGTCGTCTACATCAACGGTACCGAAGCTGCCCGCTCGAACATGCCTTCGGGTACGATCGAATTCAACACCTATGCTTCGTCCGCGATCGGTGGCGGTGCCGAGAGCGAGTTCAACGAGTTCACGATAGACGTTGCCCTCCTCGACCAGGGGACAAACGTGATCGCCGTCGAGCTGCATCAGGCGAACCCTGCGAGCAGTGATACCAGCTTCGACCTCGAGCTCCTGGCCGTTGCTCCTCCGCCTCCCGTGCCAGTAGTGTTCCTTGACTCCCCGGCCGACGGCAGCACGGTCACCGACACCACCGTTGACTTCACCTGCTCCGCGACCGATGCCCTCGGTCTTGTCGATGCCACACTGTTCACCGGACGCCCTCTCGAAGTAGCGGTTTTCAGCGGACCTATCGTGACCGAAGACGCTCAAATCACTGCCGATACACCGGACACCAACGCCGCGGGCGCGCTCAGTATCAATGTCGACGGCGAGAACCCGCATGCGCACGCATTGATTCAATTCACCGGCCTATTCGGTTACGGTCCGGGTCAGGTTCCACCGGGAGCCACGATCACATCGGCCACTCTTGAGCTCAACTGCACGAATGCAGGTCACATCTCGAGGATCTACCGCCTCACCGAGAGCTGGAACGAAAGCGAAGTGAGTTGGAACGAGCGCGCTTTTGGTGTTCCCTGGAGCTCCGCGGGTGCCGACGGCCCCTCCTCCAACGCCGGTGTCTCCGTCGACGGCGATTGCACGGCCGCGGGAGTGCGGCTTGTCGATATCACACCCTTTGCCCAGGAGTGGAGCTCCGGCTCTCCAAACTACGGCGTCGTTCTTACGGATTCCGGAACGGACGGCATCGACTTCGACAGCAGCGAATCGGCGAATCCGCCGGTCCTGACGGTGGAGTTCCAGAGTTGGGAACCGATCGAGACGAAGACTCTCTCGGGCACATCCGATACCGTCACTTTCACGGTCACGCTCACCGACATGCAGACGCTCCTCTGGAACTGCCTCGTTACGAATACGTCCCTTGAGGAGGGCCTGGCACCGGACGATTTTTCCCTCACCGTCGATACCCAAGCGCCGGACGAGCCGGTCCTCGTCGCTCCAGCTGACGGTTTGACCGGAGCCTCCACCTCTCCGAGTCTCGAGGTCGGTGTCAGCGATCCGAACGGTGACACCCTCGATGTCACTTTCTACGGGCGCCCGGCCGCACGTGACTTCACGATCATTGCTCTCCCGGACACGCAGCACTACTCTGAATCGGCGACCAACGCCGTCATCTACACCGTCCAGACCGAATGGATCGTCGACAATGCCGCGGATCTGAACATCGTATTCGTCACCCACGAGGGCGACATCGTTCAGAACGCCTCGGCGGACATCGAATGGCAGCGGGCGGATGCAGCGATGAGCGTCCTGGACTCTGTGGTTCCCTACGGAATGGGACCCGGAAACCATGACCAGCCGACGACCTTGTTCAATGTCTACTTCCCGAATACGCGGTACCTGCCTGAGGATTGGTATGCCGGGAATTACCCACCGGACAGAAACGACAACAATGTTGAGCTCTTCTCGGCGGGGGGTATTGACTTTGTCATCGTGCACCTTGAGTTCTGCCCGCCGGCGGATGCCATCGCGTGGGCCGATTCCGTGTTCAACAGCTACCCCGATCGTGTCGGAATCATCACGACCCACGGCTACCTCGACGGCGGCGGCAACCGCAGTGTGCATAGCTGCTCCGACACCCAGTATATCTGGGACGACCTGGTGGCTCTCAACCCCAATGTTCACTTCGTTTTCTGCGGACACGTCCACGCGGAGCACACGCGCACGGACACGGTGAACGGGCACGAGGTCTACCAACTCCTCGCCGACTATCAGGAGCGGCCGAATGGCGGCAATGGCTGGCTTCGAATCATGCGCTTTTCCCCCACGGACAACAAGGTCTACGTTCAGACCTACTCTCCCTGGCTGGAACAATACGAAACCGACGCCGATAGCGAGTTCTCGCTCGACTTTCCCATGAATGAGTTCTCTGTCATCGGGACGACGACGGGTGTTTTAAGCGGATCGAGCGCCTCCATTACCTGGCCGGACCGCTCCGCGGACACCGAGTACGAGTGGTACGTCGAGGTGAGAGATACGAGCGGGCACACACGGAGCAGTCCGGTCTGGGGCTTCACAACAGGTGCCGGAGGCACGAATCCGCCGGTGGTGTACGAGGATGGGGAGGACGGGACCACGGACGGTTGGGATGTCTACGACAACGATCCCCCTGGCGCGACAATTGAAAACGTGTATGACAGCGACCGTCAGAGCCGGGTAATAGAGCTTTCGGGTTCGGCTACAACGAACGGCTATCGATTGAGAAACGAGGATGGCAGCAACTGGCAGGACACGAGTCATTTCGTTTTGCAGTGGAGCATGGCCTATTCGGAGTACTTCATCATCTACATCGATGTGGAGACGACCGGAGGGCATCGCTACCTGTGTTACACACCGATGGATACCGACCGTCTAGAAACCGACACATATGTACATCACGGTCTCGGGTCGGAGGTCGCGGACGGTCAGTGGCGGACATTCTCGAGAGATCTCCAGGCGGATCTGGAGGCGGCGCAGCCTGGTGTGGCCATAGTGGAAGTGAACCGGCTTTCTCATACGTGGAAGCGGACGATTGGACGACATAAGACTACTGAGCGTGATGCCACCTTCACCACCGTCATCGAATTACG
>CAVONV010000002.1:0-318679 GCA_963697355.1 uncultured Acidobacteriota bacterium | reverse complement strand
GCGCCTTGGCCATCGACAATGCCTGAATTGGACTGCCCTGCCAAAGTGGTGACGAGCCCATTGGGGTGATCTTGCGAATGCGGTGGTTGCCTTGATCGGCTACATAGATATTGTCGTTTGCATCAATCGAAATTTGGCCCGGGTGATAGAAGCGTGCAGCTGTACCGCTGCCATCTGCGAATTCACCCCAAAAGCTGCTTGTCGCAGTATTTGATACGCCAGCGAATGTGCTAACTACGCCGGAGACAGAGATTTTTCTGATGGCGTTGTTATGATAATCACTCACATAAATGTTTCCTGCACTGTCGTGGACTATTCCATGAATCCGATTGAATCTTGCAGATTGAGGGGTGCCGTTTACATAGCCTACTTCGCGCATGCTGCCAGCAACAGTTTTAACCTCTCCAGCGGGAGAGACTTTTGCATGGTTCAAACCCGCAGAGATATTTCCCGATGAATCAATTGTCGTTGCTGTTAGTGCTCCGAAATAGGCCTCCCTGCCCACGCCGTCTTGAAACCCGCTCTCTTGAAGGTTTCCGACAAAGCCAGATGCGAAACCATTTTGTGAAACGATTCTGATTTCAGAAGGAATATTTGCGTCAACGCCATACCAGTTAACGAACCGGTCTACGACGTAGAGTTTTCCAGTGGAGTCGAAATTTATTCCACGCAATGATCCAAATTTGGCATTTTCACCGGCGGCATTGATATGGCCTGGTGAATTTGTCTCTCCAGCGAAAGAAGCCAGGGCAAGGTCGTAGTTCCCAATAGAAGAATTTACGTAATATCCAACGCCTTCAAAATGATAGACAGAAGAGAGGTTGGCAATGAGCGAGTCTTTTTCTGCGGCATTGGCGGTGTAGAAGTGAAATCCCTTTTGCAAATGATAAAAACGATAAAGCGGCTTGGTGCCGGATCGAGCCGTTTTGCTGGCGTAATAGGCAGAGCCTTCCAGAACCATGTAAGGCACGGTGGCCAGATCATTGTTCTTCTCGGTTTCGCTGATCGTGAAGAAATGGGTGCCGTTGGACGTGTTGGCAAAACGGTAAACCGGAAACAGCCCAGTGGTCTGAAGCACTCCAGGAACCAAAGACGGGGCCCTCAAAGCGGTATTGGGCCAAGCTGTTGAGAATCGTGTCGCGCTCGGTCACCGAGCGGGTGTAGAGGTGCGCACCCGTCTGGCTGTTGAAGAATCGGTAGATGGCTGCCTCGGGAGCGGTGAATGCCGCTTTGAGCGTGGCTTGCAAATGGCTGCTCATACTGAGGGGAGAAGTGGGCTCAATGGCCGCAGGTTCCTGTTCAACCTCAGCACGGCTGATGGCTGCGCGATCGGCCGGAAGCCTGAATTTCGATCGGGTTTGGCGCAGCCATGGTCGAGTTGCCCTCGGTCGCTACCGATGTGGTCGCGAATGCAGGCTGGCTACTGGATTCCAGCTTGGCTACCGCAGGCATGTCTTGCCCACCTCCACATGCGGCGAGACCCACGCAAAGGCTGACGAGCAGCAGGGCATGAGAATGTGCTCGAGTCATATGAATCACCCCGTTTGAATTTATTAAAAAGAACTATTTTATATTTTGTAAATGTGAAATATCGGTACTTTGGTGTTGTTTTTTTGTGTTAGGACGAACTAACGTTCGGTGGTGCCGCTACCCACTGGCCTTGCGTGGATGTCGCGGGCGCAAGAAATTCTTCGACTGTCCGAATCAGCAAGATGGATTGATGAATGTACGAAAGAAGAAATATAAAATCGATATGCGATCGAACTAATGGGAGAAAAAATGAAAAGCATGTGGAAACGGAAAGTCAGCGAGCATCTCCTTGGCGCTTGCAGGCTCGGTGGCGATGCTGTCTTTGAGCGCTTGCGGTGGCGGGGCTTCGTCCGCAGATTCGCCGGTCAGCGCTTCAAACGAGTTGTTGACGCGCACCCCAAATCTGGAATCCTCTGCTGAATATGGCAAACCCCAGGGTGCCCAAGCCATTTCTGCGATGGCGAAGCGTTTGGCAGAGGTGTTTGATGGGCGGTACGCCCAGCAACCCGAAATGTTGCCGGGCACTGTGGCCACAACGAATTTGGGCGGCGTTTCGGCGGTCAAGACCGGGGTCAAATCTGTTCCCGTGAGCCTCACGCCCCTGACGGTTGACCGGTTTTTCAATACCCAGACGGGGGTGCACTTCTACCCCGTGTCGCCCGCAGAGCGCGACTGGGTGATAGCCAACCTGAAATGGTTCAAGGACGAAGGCGCGGCGTTTTATGCCCTGCCTTCAAGTGATGAACTCGCTGTGCCGGTTTACCGCTTTTACAACAAGGTGAGCGGTACCCATTTCTACACCGTCAACGTTGCTGAGCGCAATGAGGTGATCGCGAAGCTGTCAGACATCTTCAATTTTGAAGGCGTGTCCTGGTATGCCAGCAGTGGTGCCGGGGCAGGGTGGAGGCCGATCTACCGTTTTTTTAACACCACGACTGGCACCCATTTTTATACCGCCGACGTCATCGAAGCGGGCAACATTCAAAACAACCAGCCCATATTTCGGTACGAAGGTATTGCGTACTACGTGAGGCAAACCAGCCAGGTGTTTACGCCACTGGCCATCCCAGACAGTTGCAAGGTTTTTCCTGCAACGGCGTTGGCCACCGGGCTTCCCGCCAGCTACGCGGCCGCGCTGGTGGGGCCTGCGTCAGTTGCGGAGGCATTCCTGAACAACCAGGGGGATGTGGCATTCAGCGGTCAGGATTCGGTGCTGGGGGCGCACCGTGGTGTACGCAAAACCGTTCGGTGCGGCAACGACCCGGCAGTGGTACCCAGCAGGTACAGGCACGTTTCAATTGCTCTCGCTCAATAGCGCTGGCGATCTTTTGGTCAATTCAGACATTGTCGATGTCAACAGCCAGTATTCCATGCCCTTGAGCGCGATGCCTCAAACCACATCGATCCTGTCTGGCGCCAATTCGGCCACCACACCAGGCTTGGAATACTCCCCGCGGGTTGATTCACCGCGGAGGCCGGTTTTCATTTCTGGAAACGGTCGACGTTGCCAGCCCACCGGACCACACGAGCCGGTACTTCTATTGGAACAGCCGCGTCCGCCAGGCGGCGCCCGGTACGGCCATCACCCGCGCTGGGGAGCAGAGCGACGCGGCCTTCTTCATCCTGGCCGGGCGCACCGTGGCGGGCACCACCGGCGGCGAAGGCGAGTACCGCGCCCTGTCGAGCATGGCGACGGGCGACATCTTCGGCGAGATCGCCGCGCTCACCGGCAGCGTCCGCACCGCCGATGTGGTCGCCGAGGAGGAAGCGGCGCGTCGTGCGGACTCAGAGGTTCGCGAGCGAATCGCTGGTTATAGTCGGCACGGAATTCTGGCAGGTATGAGTTGCCGGCCTCGAGTGTCGAGAGCGACCGCAAGCGAAGCTCCTTGACGAGTCGATCCTGGAGCGTCAGGTGAGCACGCTCGACACGGCCTTTGGCCTGCGGCGTGTTGGCGCAGATGATGTCGATGTTGAGCTCGGACAAGGCACGGCCGAACTGCGTCATGCCAACACCCTTGGCCGCTTCGGAGCGGACGACACGAAAGATGCTGGCCTTGTCGCTGTAGAAAGCCACAGGCTTGCCGTGGTGCTCGAAATAGCCCTTGGTCGCTGCGAAGTAGTCGAAGGCGGACTCCGACACCACGAAGCGAAGCTCCATGAGTCGGCTCGTGGCGTCGTCCACGTAGACGAGCAGGGTGCACTTCGAGGCGCGGTCCTCGAACCAGGCGTGCTCGCAACCGTCGATCTGGACCAGCTCGCCCAGGCACGATCTCCGGTGCCGAGGTTGGTGGACGCGGCGCCGCTGCACACGGGGAAGCCAAACCCCGGCGTCGATCATCCACAGGCGCAACGTCTCGCGTGAGACGTGGATACCCTCGTGCTCGGCGAGCTTCTCGCAGGCCAGCGTCGGCCCGAAGTCCGGGTATCGAGCCCGGACCAGGCTCAGCACATGCTCGCGAAGCGCCTCCGGGAGCTTGCGGTTGCTGGGACGGCCACGCTTGCGCGAGACCAGCCCGGAGGCTCCTTTCTGGCGCAACGCACGGCACAATCGTTCCACTTGGCGGAGGCTAAGCTTTAGCTGCGCAGCCGCTTGCCGCTGCGTCAGCCGACTCTCGATCACCCGGCCCAATACCTCAAATCGATTCAGCTCCTTCATGCTCATGGTCAGAGTCCTCGCATCCTCCATGTCGGCCTCCAGGACCCATAGGATGCCTGAAACCCGACATTTCTAAATTGCGAAAACCCGACATTTGCATGTTGCGCCTGCATCTTTGGAAAACGTTTGCAAATCCTATGTCAAAAAGGCGGTGTGCTCCCCCGCCTTAGATCGTTACCATTGGTAGCGATTCCTATGGAAAACTGCGATCACGTGATCACGGCAACTATCGAATCTTCAATATTCCATCTTCATTTAGCGGAGCGGAGCCCAGCCACACATTCCTTCCAGCTTGACTGTATGTACAGTTGTGCATATCGTAGACTTGTGGATCTCGAATGGGATGGGGCCAAAGCCGCCGCCAATCTTCGAAAGCATCGGATTGACTTTGCCGATGCGGTGACAGTCCTGTACGACCATGTTGCTATCACCATTCGAGATGATATTGATGATGATGAAGAACGCTTCGTCACGCTTGGAATGGACGCGCTCGGTCGCATATTGGTGGTCGTTTACACCTGGCGTGATGAAAAATGTGAGGATCATCTCGGCTAGGCAGGCAACACCGAGGGAGCGGCGACGTTACCGGAGTCAGCTATGAAGAAAGAATATGAGTTCGGTCGAGGGAAGCGAGGAGCGGTCGTCAAGACGCCTCCAGGGAAGACAAGAATCACGATTCGGCTTGACGACGACGTCCTCCATTGGTTCCGAGAGCAGGTTCACGCCGCGGGTGGGGGCAACTACCAGACACTTATCAATGCCGCATTGCGAGACCACATGAACCGAAGCGAATACCGTCTCGAGGAGACCTTACGCGGCGTGGTACGCGAAGAGTTGGCGCGCTACGGTAAGAAAATAAAGAAGTGAAGATTGCCAGGCAGAGCCTGGCCTACGACCGATTCGTTCTCCATAATTCACGGCGCCCGGCGCATGACCCGTACACGCAACTGAGATCTGAGTATTACGTCATCGACGCGAACATCGGCCATCTTGAGACGTTCTCGGAATTTGGGTCGGTGAAGGACGTCTTTCGGAAATCGAGGCCTGCGTCGCCGTCCAGCAGCACTGACGGTGCTCGGGGCGATAGTGGTGGGCGAAGCAACTTTATCCGAGCTCGCTCGCTGTTGGTGCCCACCAAGCCCTACTCAACCTTCGACCAGAAGCTGTGTTTACGGCGATGCTTCTTCCGCAAGCTCGGCGACACAAACCGCATGTGACTTCAACGCTCCCCAGTCGTCAACGGCTGCGGCCAACCTATCCAGTTTACGGAGATAACGTGAACCGTGCGAATAGGCTCTGGTTTGTCCGCGTTTGAGGATGGAATCGAGAAGCACCCGGTAGACGACCGTGGCGGCCCTTTGGCTTTGTATCGTTTGATGTTGTCTTTCGGGTCGCGATCATGCGCTCCACCAATTGTCCTGCCTACTTGCCTCGGCGCCTTAGGTTACGAAGAGGACGCTTGTCACATATATGACAGTGTTGTTCGGGGGCTGGTCGCTTGGGGCAATGAAGGTTCATAACGCGTTTGCTGGGCGGAGAATGAGACAGCCAAAATCTCTATTTGATTGTTGTAAATCATCAGTTAAAATGACGATATGCAACATCTCGTGCCTCGTCCCCGACTGCAGCAGCGGATATCTCTAAGTCTCAGGGAGTCTCCTGTTACCGTTCTTTTGGGGGCCCGCCAAACGGGCAAAACCACACTGGCAAGGATTATTTCCGGAGAACATGACCAGGTCGAGTTTTTCGATCTCGAAAGGGCTGCGGGGCGAGAGGCTCTTTCTACACCGGAATTGACGCTGGAGGAATGCCGCGGCCTCGTGGTCATTGACGAAGTTCAGAGAATGCCCAAGCTTTTCGAAGTGTTGCGTCCTCTGAGCGACCGTCCGGAGACATCGCTCGGTTCCTTCTTTTGGGCAGTGCCTCTCCGGACCTTGTTCGAGGGGTTTCGGAAACGTTGGCTGGCCGAGCGCACTTTGTCCGCGTGCCTGGATTCGCAATCGACGAAACCGGACCGGATCAGCAAAACCACCTTTGGCTTCGGGGCGGTTTTCCGCGGGCCTTTTTGGCACCAAATGATGATGCGGCCTGGCGTTGGATGGAAGGATTCGCCACAACGTTTCTCGAGCGCGACATCCCGCAACTGGGCTTCCGTGTGCCTGCTGAGGCCCTCCGGCGTTTTTGGACCATGACCGCCCATTATCATGGACAGATCTGGAACGCTGCAGAGTTGGCCCGGTCCATGGACGTGTCACCCAATACGGTTCGTCATTACATGGACATCTTGAGTGGTGCTTATGTGCTGCGCGTTCTTGCCCCTTGGTACGAAAACTTGAAGAAACGACAGGTCAAGTCACCCAAGGTCTATGTTCGCGACAGTGGGCTGTTGCACTTCCTGCTTGGGATCGCCTCGATGTCGTCTCTACGATCGAATCCCCGCTACGGCGCTTCATGGGAGGGATTCGCGATAGAGCAAGCACTAGCGATCTTTGGCGAGCGCGATGCCTTTTTCTGGGGTACCCAGCGCGGCGCGGAGTTGGACCTGTTGCTCCTACGGCAAGGTCGTCGATATGGTTTTGAATTCAAGTGCACGGATGCACCCTCCGTGACAAAGTCGAGTCGGATTGCACTCGAAGATCTGCGACTCGAGAAGCTCTACTTCGTCTATCCAGGCAAAGAGCGCTACATCATGCATCCCAGTATGGAGGCCCTTCCACTGACGGCGTTGCCAGACTTGCGGTTCAATTGAATCTGCGGCTAGTGATCCACAGGTTGCCGTCGAGCGGGGCCTGACCAGGCCAGATGAGCCTGGCAGGCCAAGAGGCGGGAAGGCCCTGGGTCGTGTACGGGGGGACAGAGAGGCAAAGCCGCTCGCAAGCGGAAGTCTTGCCTTGGCGCGAGATCAGAGACTTAGGGCCTGACCAAGAATAACTACCCATTTTTGGCCGGACCCTTAGGGCGCGCTCAAAAGTAACTTCGCAGCATCGGCGCGAACTCTCCCAAACGCCTATGGGGGTCGTCGCGAACGCCTGGGGCCTGGCCCATTTCGAACGCCCGGGGCTGGCGCCACTAATCGATCGGAAACCGTTCAAATTGGTGGGCGAACGTTATAATCGGTCCTATTCCCGAGGGGAAGCCTATCTGCCTGAAAAAACGGATGACGGCATCGGGATCGAAGCCCGTTGCGCAGTCCAGCAGGATCAACGGTGCCTTGGGTGGATATTGATCTCGTTCATGATCGATGGCAACCCACCGGGCGTCTACAAGCGCGTTCTGTCGAAGATAGGCCCGTATGCTCTCGTATTTGGTCGGGGACTCCTCAGGGTAACGCGTCGTTCCAATAAAGCGTTTAGCAATTTTGTCGACGAAGCAGCTTAGAACCTCATCATAGACCTCGCCGCGCACCCAACTCGAAGTGAGCACGACGCGGGCTCCGGGAACTTCTCGAAGCGTTCTGCCAAACCTCTCGAGCGTATGATCTACACCTGCGGATCCATCCTGGGTCGGAACACCGAGAATCGAGCTCAGCTCGAGAAAGATGTACAGCGGCTCGGAAATTCGCACTCCCGGGTGTGACCCGATACTTAGAGGCACCACACCCCGTGGCGAGGCATGACCGCCATTGCGAGACTCGCACGTAGTGCATTCCGTGGAGAACGAATAGTCCATGGGATCGTCCTCAGGACCGGGAATCTCCTCCCAGTGGATCGTTTCGGCACCGCAAAAGATGCATTCGCCTATGTACTCTTTTCGGGTAAAGGCCAAACGAACCTCCTAGCCCTTGGCTCCAGCCGACAGATGTTGGGCATCGGTCGAGACCATTTCGCCATGATCCAGCACGTCTGAGGATCGGGCCTAGACTAGATGGCTTCTGTGACAAGGACGGTCACAGAGGTGATTTTCGTGGAGTTGCGCACGTTTTTCATTAGATTGACTGTTTTCAACAAATGCTGAAAATCGTCGTTTTGGTGCAAGACTTTGTCTCGAGTCTCTTGCCTAAACGCCTCTCACCTTTTTCCTTAATCAGCCGATTTTCCTATTCCGGAAAATAAGCCAAATCAGGAAAACACGACATAGCGGAAGGTGACAACTTGCCCTTTTAGTTGATCTTTTCCTTCTAACGTACTCATTTGTAGCTATTTAAAGGAGGTTAGACACAAATATGCTTGATTGCGTTGGCAGCCAATATGGTTGTTAAATATACCGAAATATGGTATATAACCTGACCAAATGGGCAGATCCTTTATGTCTTCTGAAATCCAAAAGCAGCGTAAAGTCATCGATTTCATCGAGGAGCTGCAGTCAAGTGGACGGTACACGTTTTCATTCGAAGAGGCTTCAATGGAAGTCGATGTTTCAGACGTTGCCCTGCGGTCGGCGATTCGGCGCACCAAGAAGAAGGGACGGCTGGTCAGTCCACGTCGGGGCTTTTTCGTGATCGTCCCGATAGAGTATCGATCCACCGGTTCGCCACCGGCGTCATGGTTTGTAGACGACCTAATGCGTTTTCTCCAACAACCTTACTATGTCGGCTTGTTGAGCGCGGCAGCGATTCATGGCGCATCGCATCAGCAGCCACAGATTTTCCAGGTCATAACGAACCTCCCAACCGTTTCGATGTCTGCCGCCAGTGTTCGGCTCGAGTTTTTCAGGAAAAGGAAAATCGAAGCGAGCGAAACGATGCAGACGAAGACCGAGACCGGCCACATGGTTGTCTCCTCGCCGGAGACGACGGTCTTCGACCTCATCCGCCACGTGCATGCGTGTGGACACCTTAGCAACATAGCCACGGTGCTCGCTGAGCTCGCTGAGGTGTTAGATCCCAACAAGCTCGCCGCGGCGGCAGAAACGGCCAGTTGTCCGGAGGTTCAACGTATAGGGTACCTGTTTGAATTAGTCGGCCAGCACGCGCTCGCCGAACCACTTGCGGCGATGCTCGATAATCGGCGGAAGCGGCCTGTGCTGCTCAGGCCCACTACCAACTCAAAGGACGCACCCTTTAGCGAACGCTGGGCCCTTTTCATCAACGAGGAAGTGGAGCCCGACTTATGATACCCAGGGCCAACGTGACCGCCTGGCGGAGACGGGTGCCGTGGACGGAAGATGCGCAGGTGGAGCAGGATCTCGTGCTGTCTCGTGCGTTGGTCGAGATGTTTTCTCAGCAGACGATCTCGGAACAGCTCGCGTTTCGTGGAGGGACGGCGCTCAACAAGCTATTCTTCGAGCCCGCTGTTCGGTTTTCCGAGGACATCGACCTCGTCCAGATCGAGGCCGGTCCGATCGGCACGGTTATGAATACAATCCGAGATCGCCTGGACGGATGGTTGGGCGCGCCCAGCACCAAGCAAGGACGTGACCGCGTCAGTCTACTGTATCGCTTCGACTCCGAGCTCCAGCCGGCGGGTCGACGAAGGTTGAAAATCGAGATCAACACCCGCGAGCACTTTTCTGTGCTCGGGCTTTCACAGAGGCAATTCGACGTCTCGAATCCATGGTTCGAGGGCGCCTCGCCGATCACGGTGTTCCAACTGGACGAACTGATGGGCACCAAGCTCCGAGCGCTTTACCAACGCAAGAAGGGCCGCGATTTGTTCGATCTGTCGGTCGCCCTCTCTCGCCCAGACATTCTGCCGGCTCGGATCGTCGACTGCTTCCTTCGCTACATGGAACACGGTGAGACATCGATCAGCCGTGCCCAGTTCGAAGCGAATCTCGCGGCAAAGGCGAAAGATCGCGCATTCGTGGAAGATATCGCGCCTCTCCTCGCTCCCGGTGTGATTTGGAATTTCGATGAAGCGGTACAATCGGTTTCTGAGAAACTCGTAACTAGACTACCGGGGGAATCTTGGAAAGGCTCGCGAACGTGATGAATGAACGAGAGTTGTTCGAGGCTTGATCTATCCAGTAAAAAGCCCAGAAGAAATTCCCGCGCGCCGACTTCAAAACCCGCTCGTCACAGCTCCTTCGGAAACTTCGAGAGGATTAACGGCCGCTGGTTATTACGCAAAATGGCAAACCAGTCGCTATCCTCATCACGCCGGCGGACTTGATCGGATCCGAGAACGGGAACGTTTCTCAGAAGCCGTATCGGCAGGTCTCGCCGATTCGGCGGCCGGTCGACTCATTTACAACGAAGAACTAGATGCGGCCCTCGACGAGGAGCTCGGACCGCACAAATGAAGCTTCGGTGGACAAAACGTCGACGTTCCGATTTGCTCGAGATCGGTCGTAACATTGCACGCGACAAGCTGGGAGCGGCGCGCCGTTGGGTGGAGCGCCTTCGCCAAGTTGCACGGACCGCTGCAAGGCAAGCCCGTGCCGGGCGGAGGGTCCGCGGATTCGGCCGTGACGATTTGCGCGAAGTCCTAGTTGGAAACTACTGGATCGTATACGAAGTACACCAGGAAGAGATCTGAGTTCTCACTATATTCGAAGGACATCATTTGGTTTCAAAGTCACTGCCAAGCGACTCTAGGTGAGATGACGAGGGCCGCTCTCCTACTCGCTTGTTCGTGGCCGGCACGCGGATTGAACTGTAACCAGACCCAATCGCCCTTTGCGGGGCATAGCGCCCTGCCATCACCAGGCCTCACCGCCACCGGGCTTCCCGGTGTCAATCTGATCAAACCGGTTTTTCTTTGAGACTTTGGTTGAGAGGTCCGCTCGAGTTTTTCGATCTGGAAAGAGCTGTGGGGCGAAAGGTTCTTTCTACACCGGAATCGACGTTGGAAGAGTGCCGCAGATAGGCGGCCTACTCAACCTTCGACCAGAAGCTGTGTTTACGGCGATGCTTCTGACCGAGCTCGGCCACATAGTGGGCATGTGACTCGAGCTCTCCCCAGTCGTCAACGGCTTCGGCCAACCTATCCAGCTTACGGAGATAGCGTGAGCCGTGCGAATAGGCTTTGGTTTGTCCGCGTTTGAGGATCGAATCGAGAAGCGCCCTGTAGACGACCGTCGCTGCCCTTTGGCGACTATCTTCCTCCATGGCCTTTCCAAGTGGAAGTAGACTACCGTAAAAGTCTCCTTCGAGCTGGTCTGCTTTGGAGAGAAGGTACGATTCGGCCTCATCCATCCGTCCCATCGCTATCATGAACGCGGCATCGGAATAGGAGAGCTCTTCGCCTTTGAGGATGAGCTCTGTCTCGCCAGAAATCACCTGCTGTCGTTCCTCCTCGCCTATGACCCTCAGCAAATCTTCCAAGGTAT
The DNA here is from genome assembly GCA_963697355.1 of uncultured Acidobacteriota bacterium. Classification (GTDB taxonomy): domain Bacteria; phylum Acidobacteriota; class Vicinamibacteria; order Marinacidobacterales; family DATDRI01; genus CAVONV01. The sequence goes on along the minus strand of CAVONV010000002.1, from coordinate 307,284 downwards.
CGGTGCTGCGGTAGCTCCTGAAGATCTTCCACGCGATCTCGGTTAGTTTCTCACGCTCACCGAGCCTTTCATAGACGTCGCGCAGGAGGCGATCGCGGTCGTGCGATAGGAAGGTCTCTTTTGCTGGGATACGCTCGAGCCAGGCGAGCGCTGTCGGTGGATCACCGGAATCGAGATAGACCCGAGCGATATCAATATAGGCGGCCGTCGTCAACTTTCCCCAAGAGGCGATGCGAGTTTTTTCGAAGAGCGGTGCGTCTTTGAGCTGCTTGGCCAGAGACTCGACGGGTATCAGCCAATGTCGCCTTTGGATCTCGTCGGTTTCCTGCTCGGCAAATTGTTGCAGCCGCTCAATGATGTTGCGAATAACCGGTTCGGGAAGGTAGTCGGCGGCACAATCCACGAGCACGTCTCTCACGCCATAGTCGTCCGTCTGCTGGAGTCGGAAGCACGAGGTCGCCCAACCACTCTTTTTCTTCACAGCGGATTGCGTAGGACAAGAAGAGGTCTCGGGCATCGAACCGGAAAACATCACCGACATTCCAGCATCCAGCGTTCGAACCGATGGAGCTCGTCGACGCTAACGGGATCGAGCACCGATTCTTGTTCGCCACGCGACTCCTTGGGGACAAGTTCTGCATCGATGCTTACGAGGAGTCTTTCGACGGCTACGAGTTTCAGGTCCTCGGCCATGCTCTCGATGATCCGATGGAGCGATTCCAAGAGCTACTCGGCAAAATGCGCCGTGCGCTCAACCGCCGGCACCTCGTCTACGAAGAAGATCGCTGGCACATCTCAGACGAAAGTGTCGTTCGGGGGCGTATCTCTTGGGACGAGGCATCGGATGGATCGGCCCCTCTCCTTTCGATCGACGGCCGGCCAGTAAAGTGGGACGAATTCGGAAAGATGTTGATGACGTTCGAGGGCTGGCAGTTCAAATTGGAGATTTTCGATCTCTCCGACGAACCGTGAGGTTACACATCTTGGTTTGTCTCGCGCGGGTCACCAGATTCTGGATGGCCACAAGTCCTTGTCGTGCCACTTTGGAATTGAAGCGCTTTCTCCATTTGTTTGTAAGGTATGGAGAATCCCGTCAAACCTCATCTCATCGGCGAAGACTTCGTCACGAGAGAGTCTTTCCGAGTACCGACTGATCTTGGCACAAGCTTTCTCTATGTCCTCTAGGAACAGAAGGAGGTCACGCGACACGAATGGAATCCTTCTCTACGTACGGCCGGACTCGATCTCTGAGTCCGGATTCGGTCACGAGGTCTACTCGTGCGCCGAGGAGATCCTCGAGGTAAATCTTGAGTTTCATGTATTTGGAGAAAGTTGGTGTCTTTTCGAATTCCACCAGCAGATCGATATCACTTGCGGGGGAGGCTTCATCCCGAGCTACAGAACCGAACAGACGCAGAGATTTCACACCCAGTCGTGTCAACTCTTCCCGGTGACTGTCCAGGATCGAACGAACTTCGGCGCGTCGCATCGGTCTCCTTCTTTCCAATTGTATACTTTGCTCGCCGCACGTTATACCGTCATCCCGGAACACACACGCGGCGAATGGCAGGTCACGAGCTCCCACCAGGTGCAATCGGGCTCACCGAATCTGATTGCCAGGCGGTGCCTGATCTACCGTTTCCACGTTTGCCAGCAAAAGTTTTGCGAATATGAGGGGAGAATCTCGAGCAATACGGCGGATTCAGCGTACTCAGTCCTAGAGCTTTCTGGGAGAGAATGAGGAAAAGACCGCCTCGAGCTTTGTAGAGCTCCTGAAGCGATATCGGTAAGTCTTACTGATTCGTTGGCCGGCCTCGTCAGAGCTTTGCTGCGATCCCGGACGCTCGCTGAACCTTACGTATGCCTATTACACCAAGCGAATCCCTCGTGCCAAGGACTACCACTGAGCGACGGCTCCGAGTCACTGCAGTGTAGAGGACTTCACGCGTTAGCAACGGCATATCCCGGTCGGGAAGAACCAGGCCCACATCGTCGAACTCCGGACCCTTGGCTCTTGTGAACGGTCATGGCGTAAGAAAGCGTGATGTCGGGTCCCAAGTGAATCTAGTGGGTATGTGGCGAAGCTCTCTTTGCGTGGGAAGACGGCCGTTATCCGCGCTCGCCCACTTTCCGTGAGTACCCGAAGAACGAGTCCCTGATCGCCGTTGAAGAGGCCCCGGTCGTAGTCGTTGCGGAGCATCATGATGGGCTCGCCGGGGTGGAAACGGGTTGCTGTAGTACGGCTATGTACTTGCCGCTGATTCAGCGAAGCCGTCTTTTGGTGGAGGAATGAGTTGACATACTCGGCATCTCTCGTGGTGACGCAGAGTATCTTGTGGTTGTTGGCGTGTTTGAACAATTCCCGAAGTGCTAGTTTGTCGGACTTTTCGGGTTCTCGTTCCCGGAAATCATACGTTCTGTTCGTTAGTTCCTTGAAACGCGAGTGATTACATACACGGTCGGTGAACCAACGCTCGAGAAAGGCGTTCTTCTTGTGTGTTTTGTTGCCGTCGACGACGAGCTCGACGCCGTGGAACGTCAGGTCTTCAACTGCCGCGCGTTCCTTGATTGTCCCGTCTTCCGTAGAGTCTGGGTCGAAGAGTGCCTTGGCGCGGCCGGCATTGATATGCGCTGCAACCATGAGAATGGCTCGACCGTCAGTGTCTGTAGGGTCCATCCGGTAGCTTTCGGTGAGGACCACGCTGGTGTCTCTTCTCGGATCATCTGGCGGCGTCCCTTCTTTGGCTTGCAAGAGGTCTCGAAACACGGCGCCGGCGTCGACTGATGGAAGTTGGTCGGCATCGCCGAGTAGGATGAGGCGAGATTCTTTCGGAGTCGCACGGAGCAGACGATCCATGAGGTCGAGGTCGATCATGGAAGCTTCGTCGACGATGACCACTTCGTAAGCAAGAGGGTTGTTCTCGTGATGCCTGAAACCTCCGATGCGGGACGAATAGCCGAGAAGTCGATGAAGGGTCTTGGCTTCCGGAAGGTGCTGGAGGATCTCCCCATCGGTCTCGCCTCGGTTCGGAATCGCCACCAAGCCGTTTTGGACGGACTCTTCCATGCGATTGGCGGCTTTTCCGGTCGGAGCGGCCAGGGCGACAGATTCCATGGCGACGCCGAGTCGAGCCAAAACGCGGAGGATAGAGACGACCACCGATGTTTTTCCGGTGCCGGGGCCTCCGGAGATGGCGGTCAGAGATCGGCCTATCGCGGTTCGGATGGCCTGCTGTTGCTCAGCGGAAAGCTGAACAGGTCTTTCACCAATTGACAGCTGGGTGCTCCAGCACGTCCTGTATCGCGGTTTCGATTTTCGACGGATCGATGGCTCGAGGCGATGCTGCAAGACGCCGGCGGAGGCTTTCAGCGACTCGGTTTTCTTGGTCGAGCAGGCGTTGGTGATAGAGATAATCGCCTTCCACAATGAGGGGCTTGTAGTCTCCAGGACGGCCCAGGATCTCGTGACCGGTGTAGGTTGCGCTGGCTTCGCCAACTTTCTGGAGTAGACCGAGTGCAATATCCACTAATTCGGGCTTGGCGTCAAGGGAGTCGAAAAGGTCCTTGAGGTACGTTTCTCCTTCTTCTCGTCCAATGGGCAAACAAGTGCTTCCCTGTTTCAAGTTGATGAGAGAAGCCAGAATGGTGACGAGGAGAGCGTCCAGCTCTTCTGGCGTGGCGTTTTGAACTTGTCGGGTGAGCTCCCAGGCGAGGTAGAGGGATTCTTCGCCGAGATCGGTGTCGCGGGCCGCTTGAACGAGGTCACGAGGGAAAGACGGTTGCTTCAGTGCAGCGGTGCCGAGTTGGGACAGGGCGGTGCCGTGGGGTGAAAGGGGGGTTTTGGATTCTCATAATTCAGCGTAATCCTGATTCACCCTGCGTTCCCCATCTTCGGGCAAGGGCAGGGGGGAATACAGAGAAGATAGTAACTTCGTTTCGGGCACGGGCAGGGGCAGGGGCGGGAAAGGCAGAGAATACAGAGGAGACAATTTCCTTTGCGTCGGGCAAGGGCACGGGCAAGGGCAAGGGGGAATACAGAAATACGGATCCCTTTGTTTCGGGCAAGGGCAGGGGGGAATACAGAGAATACACAGAATACAGAGAATACAGAGGAGACGATTCCTTTGCGTCGGGCAAGGGCAGGGGCAGGGGCAAGGGCAGGGGGGAATACAGAGAATACAGAGGAGACGATTCGCTTTGCGTCGGGCAAGGGCAAGGGCAGGGGGGAATACAGAGAAGAGAGGGAATACAGAGAAGACAATTCCATTGTTTCGGGCAGGGGCAAGGGCAAGGGAATGGAACATCATTTTGATCTACTTCGGTTTCGGACCATTCGAGTCAGCATAGATACGATTTGGAAGATCTTGTCGTGACCATTCTGTAGTTGTTTCTCATCGATTACATCGAGTGTGCGGCATACATCCAGTATTGCGGCGCACTCCGTGGCGGAGCGCTTCGCAATTCGATAGAAACGAGCTTTGTCGCCGCTTGAGAACTCCCCTGCTCCTTCCGCGATGTTCAAAGAGATTGATGTTGCTGCGCGCTGAAGCTGATCGGCCAGATAGGACCTGCCTCGACGCAGGCGTCGGGCAATCTGATCTGCTAAGGCAACGAACTCTATTGAGGTCTTGTAGACTTCGAGCTTTTCGTGATCCAACTCTGTCATGGACTACTGCTCCTCCAGTAAAGAAGGACGGGGAAGACAAGAAGATGATTCCATTTTTTCGGGCAAGGGCAAGGGCACGGGCAGGGGGGAAGACAGAGAATACAGAGGAGACAATTCCTTTGCATCGGGCAAGGGCAGGGGCAGGGGCAAGGGCAAGGGGGAAGACAGAGAATACAGAGGAGACAATTCCTTTGCATCGGGCAAGGGCAGGGGCAGGGGCAAGGGCAAGGGGGAAGACAGAGAATACAGAGGAGACAATTCCTTTGCATCGGGCAAGGGCACGGGCAGGGGCAAGGGCAAGGGGGAAGACAGAGAATACAGAGGAGACAATTCCTTTGCATCGGGCAAGGGCAGGGGCAGGGGCAAGGGCAAGGGGGAAGACAGAGAATACAGAGGAGACAATTCCTTTGCATCGGGCAAGGGCACGGGCAGGGGCAAGGGCAAGGGGGAAGACAGAGAATACAGAGAAGACAGTTCCGTTGCGTCGGGCAAGGGCACGGGCAGGGGAGAAGACAGGGGTAATCATAGCCTTGTCTTCCCTACCAGTTCGTGTTCCCAGTCGAGAATCTGATTCCAACTAGGCCGCTCAAAGTAGACACCGCCAGTAGCGTTACCATCCGCGCTCATTCCGCGGAGAAAAAATAGAAAAGGCCGCCGAATTTGGCTGCGTAGGATCGTTCGTCGTGAACGTCGAGCATCTTGACTAACGCCAGTGCATAAAGTTGGGCTTGGAGTTGGTAGTTGCGTTGGACGTGGTCACTGACAGCGTTTAGGTCCCAATTCGGTAGCGAGTCGCTCTTCCAGTCGGCGAAATAGGTTAAGCCTTCGTGCTCGAAGACGAAGTCGACGAAGCCTTTGACGTAGCCGCGTTCGATCTTGAAGGGCTGCTCTACAACATCCGCTACTTTTGGATGGTGAGACTCGGGATAGGGATAAACGAACTCGACTTCTCGCAAGTCTTGCGTGACTTGATAGAGGCCTGCGATAGGTGTTCCGCCGTTTAGTGGCACGGGGGCTGTGAGCGCGGTGTAGACAAGTTGCTGGCTGTGCGTTAGGTAGCGATAGGCGAAGGCGTGGCGGCGAAGCAGTTTTTGGAACAGCTTTCGGACCTCTTCGTTGGCGGCCCAGGTCTCAAAATCGGGATTGTCTTTCAGGGTCTCGAAGTCGATGGCTTCCAGAACTCTCGTGGAGTAAGACACCGGCGGCGCGACCCGGAGGGAGTTGATCGCGGCTCGTTTCAGACGCGTCGACGCCTTCGGGCTCGTCGAGAGACATCGGCTCCGGTGTCGATGGGAGCGTGGTAGCCGCCTCGTAACGATTTCATCCGTGAGTAGGAGGTGATGACGAAGCCGGCGTGATTTTGCTCGAGCCTTCGGAACGCTTTGTCGGTGTCTTCGTAGAAGACGAGGCCGGGGGCGGGGCGCCAGTCGGATAGGTTGCGCGGTGTTTGCGTTTCCGGTTGCTCGTCGGGTCGAGGTCCGACGGCGACAGGCTCGATGCTGAAGAGGGCGTTTCGTTTTTCGAGTTTGCCGGCCAGAGTCCGGCCGAGCGATCGGACAATCATGTGGAGGCGATGGTTGAGCTGCCAATAGCAGGAATGATCTTGGATGATCTTCGCTTCTTTTTCTTCGCCCTTGCTGTTGATGTAGGTCTTTTGCGGGAAATAAGGGAGATAGAGCTTTGCCTTGGCGCGGGTCATGGCGACGTAGAGAAGTCTCTGGTCTTCCTCTCTCTCTTCGCGGTGGACGGCCTCTTGGATCCCCGGTGGGGCTTTGCTGAGGGCCCCGGCAAAAGCGTTGCGCTTTCCGTTCTCATAGAACAGATGGACTTTGTTGCGGCCGGGATTGGTGCCGAACCCTCCGTAGAGGAAGACGACACCGGCTTCCAGTCCCTTGGCCATGTGCATGGTCATGATGTGGACGGCTTCCCTGTCGCTTTCGAGGCGTTGGTAGTCTCGCGTTCTCGCCTCCGACGGGAAGGGCCCTTTCCTCGATGAAGGATTGGAGCATTCGAATGAGCTCGGCAAGCGTGCATCGGGTGCGGCTGACCTCATCGAGAAGGATCTCGAAGATGTGGGCGTAGTTGGTGAGGGCGCGTTCGTTCTCGTTTAGGAAAAGCTCGCGGCGGAGGATGCCGCTTTCTTCCAGGATATGGGTAAAGGCGGTCTCGTAGTCCTTGGCTTCGAGCCATCCCTTCCACTCGAGCAGTCGGGCCATGAGCGGATGGTCTGAGGGGACATCCCGGCAGTCGAGAAGATCATCGAGTTGGAGCCCGAAAAAGGGTGTCGTCCAGGCATGGAAGCGCTTGGAAGGATCGGCGGGGTCCTCGATGGCGGCGAGAAGGGCCCGGACGTGCTCGGCTTCGGGAGTTTGGAAAAGGCCCTCTTGCTTGTAGTAGACAAAGGGGACGCCGAGCTCTCTCAAGGCGGCGCCTATCTCATAGCCGTCCCGGCCGCTTCGGGTCAGAACGAAGATCTCATTGGCAGTGATGCGCCCTTCTTTTTTGTCCTCGCCGAGGAAGAGCCGGTTGGTGTCGAGTAGCCGGGAGATCTCTTGCGCGATTCTCGAGCGGAGCGCTTTCTTGGCTTCGGTCAGAAGGGCTTTTCCTTCCGGCCACGCGAATTGAAAGAGAGTGATGGGTGGAGTTTCGGTCCCGTCCTCTTCTTGGAGTCGCAGGTGCGGCCTTCCCGCTTTGACGGGGTTTTCGTAGTGGATGTCTCCGTTGAAAAAGGGGTCGGCGAGGTCTTGTTTCAAGATCCAGTTGTAGGCGTCGATGAGGGCGGGGGTGGCACGATAGCATCCGGTCAACGGAAGCACCGGGCCGCCGGCCTCACGAATGGTCTCCCGAGCATTCAAATACACATGGACGTCGGCGCCCCGGAAGGCGTAGATGGCCTGCTTGGGATCGCCGATGACGAAGAGAGGATTCTTGCCATCGGAGTCAAAAAACACTTTGCGGAAGATCCGCCACTGGGTGGAGTCGGTGTCTTGGAACTCGTCGATGAGGGCGTAGTGGTAACGGGCTCGAAGCGCGTGGATGAGCTCGTCCCCTCGGGGGCCGTTCAGGCTATCGGCGACGACCTGGATCATGTCGTCGAAATCGTAGAGGCCTTTTTCGCGCTTGAAGGTGACGAGGCGCTTCCGGACGGGAGGTAGAAAGACTCGAGCGATGGCGGACTCTAGTGGCACGACGCCGGCTTCGAGCGCTTCGAGTGTGATCTGGAACCGGGCGAGGAGGTCATCGGTCGCTGAGGCTTTCCGGACGCGCTCCAGGTTTTTTTCGAAATCGATTTTGTTGAGTTGGACTAAAGCTCCGGGTAGTCCTTCGGCCTGGTGAGCCTTCACGGCTTCGTTGAGGTCGGGGAGCGTCTTCACGACGGCATTGGCTACGTTGCCGTGGACACCGTGTGCCTTGAAAGCAGCTTTGAGGTCCTCTTCGTCAAAGCTCGATTGGGCCAAAACTGCCAGGGCTGATTCGAGCCGGGCGGGCTCGAACTCGGGAACAAGGGGCGAGCCGGCTTTGTGGCATTCGAAAAGGAGCTCTTCTAGGCCGTCCACACTCTTTCCACTCTCGAGCCAAGCCGTGAGGTAGGGTTGGTAGGCCTCCTGGTAGCTCAGCTCGGTCCGGAGCACCTCCTTGAACATCTGAGAGAACATGCGCTTTTCTTCGACTTGATCCTGCTCGAAGAGGCGACGGTTGAGAAACGAGTACTCGGTGAGGACGGAGTGACAAAAGGAATGGATGGTCGATATGGGGGCTCGCTCGAAGCTGGTGAGGGCTTTTCTTAGACGGCGCCGGGCGTCGTCGTCCAGGAGCCAGCAGTCGTCGTCGGGCTTTCCGTTGGCTTTGTCTTCTTGGAGCTCGGCGAGCTCACGGATCTTCTTGCGGACGCGGCTTACGAGCTCGGCCGTGGCTTTGGCCGTGAAGGTGACGACCAAGATGTTCTCGATACCGGCGTCCGTGGTGAGGAGGAGATCGACGATGAGATGCTCGATGGTGTAGGTCTTTCCGGTACCGGCGGAGGCCTCGATGACGGTGGGCCGGTCCTTTTGGATCTGGAGCAGGGCCTCGGGCTTCGGATAGCGGAAGATGTCTTCGGGGGCCCCGGCGCCTTTGGTTGCCATAGGTCTTCTCTAGGTCGCTCAGCTTACATTTGCGTTTGGGCCACCGCACCACAGAAGACGCGGTGGCGCTTTACTCTTCCGTTCTCAGATTCGCGCTCATAGGAGCGTTTCAATTCGGGACTAACTGGGTATCGACAGATATCATATTGATCTTGCCGTCTTGTGCGGAAATGTCAACCCTGGTGGCTTTTTGGGGGTCGTCGTCGTGCTGAACCTGCGCCACCTCTCCTTGGCGCATGCTTCTAAACACCATGTTAGCGAGGGCGTTCAAGCGTACACCGGTCCATTCACGCTACGAATACTGACGAAAGAGCACTAGGCGCTGGTGCGACCGTATTTTTCACGAATACGTACAACTCTACAGGGAGCTCACAGCAGCCGTGCGCCGCTCCGCGTCTGCTGGGTATCAACACACCAACTAGAGCCGCGTTCGAAACCATTGGAGACAGCATGAAGGACTCACGATCCATTCATTTGAATCGCCGACAATTTGTAACCAGGGTGCTCCCAGCATGTGCTGCAACATGTCTGGCTTGCGACCTTGCCCCGGCCATGGCCGCCGGCAATGAGAGCCTCGTGCAGTCTGAGGACAATCACAAGTTCGACCAGCCCTTCGATAGAAAGCTCACCTTCAAACAGTTCTTCGCCATGCGGTATCGGGAGAGCATCGACCTCGCCAAAGCCCTCGTCGAAGAGCTGGGTAAGGAAAAGACCATTGCGCTTCTCAAAAAACACACGGCCGCTCGGATGCGGGAAGCAGGACAAGCTCAAGCCAAACGGTCACCGGACACGAACTTCAGTACCTATGTCGCAACGTTCAAAGACCCCGAGCGATACAAGAACACGTTGACCATGGACATCGTCGAGGACACGGACAAAGCCTTCGAGCTGAAGGTCACCGAGTGCCTCTGGGCGAAGACCTATCTCGATGCGGACGCGGGAGACATCGGTTTTGCATCCGTCTGTTTTGGTGACTATGCCTGGGCAGAGAGCTTCAACCCCCAGATCAAGATGGTTCGCGACAAGACCCTGATGGAGGGCGCTCCGATCTGTAATCACCGGTACATCTGGGAGCCCAAGAAGGTCTAGGCATTTCCTAACATCAACGCCGTTCGATGGCCCGGCTCGCCGTAGCGATGCGAAGGCGGACCTGTCTCGCCGTAGCTTCGCCTTGTTGGCGGTCGGTTCGAAGCGAAGGCGGACGGTTTCCCGTTTGCCAGGCGGAGCCTGGCCTACCGTTGGGACTATCTTCAGAAAGAAGGGTTGAATTGCCCCAAAATGTCGTCTCTACATAGAGGGGTAGAGGGGAGGCCAAAAGCGCAGCCATTGAGTTGAATGAATCTCCTCTCTGTAATACAATGTCTTACATGAAACCGACTATCACGGTTCGTTTGCCAGAGGACCTCAGGTCCGAACTGGAAGACATAAGCGAAGCGGAAAGAAAACCCTTGAGCGACATCGTTAGGGATTCTATCCGCCGCTATGTTGCGATTTACCAGTTTCGGAGATTGCGGGGCAAGGTACTTCCATTCGCGGAGGCACAGGGTCTTTTGACGGACGAAGACGTCTTCGAAGCCCTTTCATGAGGGTCGTTCTAGACGCCAATGTGATCATCGCAGCTTTCGCCGCACGCGGTTTGTGTCAAGCCGTTTTTGAATCTTGCCTGGACAACCACGACTTGTTCGTGAGTGATCCCCTTTTGACGGAGATCACTCGCAATCTCAAGAAGAAGTTAAAGGTCCCTGCAGAAACAATAAACGAGATCGAACGGTTTCTGAGATCTCACGCCACGGTTGTGGAACCAGCCAACGTCGACGTGGGAGTCTGCAGCGACGAGAAGGACTTGGTGGTCCTGGGCACAGCTCTCGCGGCAGGAGCTTCTTACCTCGTAACCGGCGACCATGGTCTGCAAGAAGTGAAGCAATACGGTGGCTTCAGCATCCTCAGCCCTAGAGCCTTCTGGGGAAAGATGAGGAAAAGGCCTCGTTGACGACGAGGAATTAGACGCGGTGTATGACGCGTACGTGTCATCGGAGTGGAATAGAAGCCGCTAATACCCTATAATCTTACTAGTAAGATTAGGAGACCACTCGTGCAAGAGCTTGCTACCACCAAATTGTCCTCCAAGGGCCAAGTTGTTATTCCCGAAGAGGTGCGGAAGCGTCTAGGGCTCGAACCGGGCGCGCAGTTCGTGGTCGTTGGGGAAGGCGACGTCGTGATCTTGAAAGTTATAGCCCCTCCATCCCGGACGGCATTCCGTGACCTTTTGCAAAAAGCGCGTCGACAGGCTCGAAAAGTCGGGATGAAGAAGTCCGAGGTCGCCGCTGCGGTGAAAAAGGTCAGAGGCCATCGGTGAGAGTTGTTGTTGACACGAATGTTCTCGTTTCCGGTATCTTCTTCACTGGTCCGCCGCATGACATCCTCGAAGCCTGGATCACGGGATTACTGGACTTTGTTGTAACAACCGAGATCTTAGAGGAGTATCGGCGCGTCGCCGAGGAAATATCGACCCGATACCCTACCATTTAAATACGCCAAGCCCTCAATCTCCTGGCCGTCAACACTTTCATTTGTATGCCAGCGATTCTTGTACACCAAGTATGTGAAGATCCGGACGACGACAAATTTATCGCCTGCGCATTGGCAGGGGGTGCTAACGTCATTGTTAGCGGAGATCGACACCTTCTGGGCGTGTCCGGTTTCCAGGGAATCGAGGTGCTTCGTCCACGAGACTTCATCGATCGGTACCTGGCCGAGTGATCACTTCGAATTTCACCACGATAATGCTAGACCTGCTTTCCTGCATTTGACTGTTCGAAATATCTAACTCAACGGCCTTGAGCCCTGACCATTAGCGGACCCGCTCGTCGAAAATGGCGGAATCGACGGCGATGATAGCGAGCACTCAAAGGGCAGCTATGAGGGCTAGTCTTGATGACGAACGAGTTTTCAACATTTTTCCGCCGCCTGGGGCCTGACCTGGCCTGACCCCAGATTCTCGAAACTTCCGCGGCAGAAGAATGGTCGTTGACGGAAAGGTCGCATCCAGGGAAACGGTCATCTACGGCACTTTGGCCGCTCAAAGGCCGCCGAGGCTGACATTAAGTTGTTTTATTTCAAACAAATAGAGATTGTACGGCTAATTGTAAATTTAATTGACAATTAGCCGGATCCCACATAATATGAATTTGTGCTCATCAACAGAACAGCCGGAGGAACCGCTACCAAGCTGGCTCGGGCCTATCCAGTCGTCGTCATAACGGGTCCACGTCAATCGGGGAAAACGACTCTGACCAGAGCCAGCTTTCCTGACAAGCCCTATGTGTCTCTCGAAGACCCGGACCAGCGCGATTTTGCGAAAGAGGACCCCAGGCGCTTTCTCTCCCAATACCCGGATGGCGCCGTATTGGACGAGGTCCAGCGCGTACCTGATTTGTTCTCCTATCTGCAAACACGAGTCGATCAGGATTTGCGTCCCGGTTTGTTCGTTTTGTCGGGCTCCCAGCAGTTTGGCGTCCTCTCACAAGTGACGCAAAGCCTCGCGGGTCGGGTGGCACTTGTTCCATTGCTACCGTTTTCGCTCGAGGAGCTCCAGGATGCATCTCGAGAGCCCCACACCCTTGAGGAGGTTCTGTTCACCGGCTTTTACCCCGCCATTTACGACCGCGGTATCTCTCCTGAGATTTGGTATGGGAACTACGTCCAAACCTATATCGAACGAGATGTCCGTCAGATGATCAACGTGCGCGATCTGAGCGTCTTTCAGCGCTTCGTTCGAATGTGCGCGGGACGAACGGGGCGACTTGTCAACCTGACCGGCCTCGCCAACGACTGTGGTATCAGCCACAACACCGCCAAGTCCTGGCTGTCGGTCCTTCAAGCAAGCTACATCGTTCACTTGCTTCCGCCTCATCATCGCAACTTCGACAAACGTTTGTTGAAAACGCCAAAACTGTACTTTCTCGACCCGGGCTTGGCGTGCTGGCTGATGGGAATACAGAACGGGAAACAAATTGAGTTTCATCCCATGAGAGGCGCACTGTTCGAGACACTTGTTGTATCTGAGCTGCTCAAGAAACGTTTCCATCGGGGTTTGACTTCGAATCTCTTTTTTTGGCAAGACCGCCACGGGCGAGAAGTAGACATTCTCATCGACCAAGGACAACAGCTGGTTCCCGTCGAGGTCAAATCCGGACAGACTATTGCCAGTAGCTACTTCACAGGGCTGAGTCGCTGGGTGAGCCTGGCGGGCCAGGAGGCGGGAGGACCCTGGGTCGTGTACGGGGGGACAGAGAGGCAAAGTCGCTCGCAAGCGGAAGTCTTACCTTGGCGCGAGATGAGAGACTTAGCGCCCGACCAAGAATAGCCGCCCAGCATTGGCGCAAACTTTCCCAAACACCATTGCCGAGCCGGTGCTTGAAATACTCATACGACCATGGCCTGCTGGAAGTGAAGCAATACGGTGGCTTCAGCGTCCTCAGCCCTAGAGCGTTCTGGAGGAGAGAATAGGAAGAGGTCTTTTTAGCGACGTACTCACGCACATCGACTTGAAACTCAAGTAAACGCGCGCTGCCACCTCTTTTGGGGATTGTCGAAGCGGACGGTGGATGGAAAGAAACGGTTCGGCGCGTAGTTGCCACCAAGCCACTCCATGGTGCCGCCATACTCCGGATGTGACGGATCGCCAATCACTTCCAAAAGATCGTAGTAGCCGCCGACCCCTCCGCAGTCTTCGGGAGGACAGGCTCTCTCTCCGGATATACATCGGGGATAGCTCCTCCCCTTCTCTTTGGCGACGATATCTTCCAGTTGGATTTCGTGAAGCCAGCCGTCGCCGAAGTCATACTCGTAGTCTGCGATGTCGCCTTTGTTTCGGAAATAATCCGCAATGTTCTTCTTCCATCCGGGCAGAATCCTGATACCGGATAAGCCTTCCTCATCAGGAATGCCAACGACGTGCGGCTTCCCGCTTTCCGGCTCGATGATCTGGAACATATGAAGGTGACTATCGAGCCAGCCCATTGCGTCTTGAATCGCGACGTGGAGATCCCAGAAGGTGTACGTAGAGGGCACCTCAATCCGTCTCCAGATAAGGGGATGGATCTCTTTGAGATGGATCTTGAACCGATGGGCGCTCCGGCGTCGGTCGACCTGCGTCCCGGCGCGCGAAGGCGGACGATCGGTTAGGCCGATCCGCTCCGCCAAATCACGATTCGCTTTCACCCAGCGTCGCAACCACTGGTCGAGCTCGAGGAAGGAGGCATATTTGTAGACGAACTCCGGTTCGATGGAGTGGCTTCCTCTTTCGATGTCTTTCAAGCGATACTGCGGTACCTTGAGCCGACTCGCGACCTCCTTGACGGAAAGTCCGGTGGCTTCCCTTCCTTCCTGAAAACGTCGCGTGAGGGGCGAGAGGCGGACCGTGTCTTCGACTGCGCTAACTCGTTCAGCCGTGAGGCTCGCGAAAGGCTCGCCCAAGTACTCGCGCACTGCCTCAGCGAGTATGCGGACCTCATCGTCGGCGAGTATCTTCGTCGTATCAATTCTTCGCGGTTTGGATTTCTTCTTGGCCATCGACGGCGACCCCTTGAGCCAACGGCAAAGATATCAGACACGGTACCCACTTGTACACGTCAAGCAGATGGCCGAGCGTATCATGGAGGTCAAGAGGTGTCGCTCGACGTTTCTCACTTTTTCGCGTGGCAATGGTTACTTCAGCACCTTCTTCGATTCTGGCCTCGGAAGCGAACGATTTTCGCAGACACCGGCCGGGGCTATCGACCCACTGCGATGATCATGATGGCTCTCCAGAAGGCGCTCGGACCTGCTTTTCGAAGAAAGGGCCGAATCGGCGGTGGATGATCTCGAGCGCTTCTTCTAGGGGAGGCGGTTCGTAGCAGAGCTCGGGATTCTTGATGGGGCCGTACTGTGAGCTGGTGTATTCCACGCTTTCGTTGAGCTTGTCGAGCTCTTTTGGCAGGTTGTCTCGGTCGAGCTCGAGTCCTTGCTTCTTGTTGATTTTAATGAAGGCGTCGCACGGCAAAAGATACGGATGGACGCCGCTTAGCATGTCTTTAAGGAGCGTCGTGAGATAGCCTCGCGCCTCATCTTGGGTGAAGACGTTGTAGTCGAAGCGATCGCACTCACACTTGTCGCCGGCTTTTAGGAGGCAGACGGAATGCGCGGGACCGGACGGTTTCCCCGCCGCGGCCAGGAGGACGTGGTCGAGAAAGCCGCGAAGGACGTGCGTGGGCCTGCATTTGCCGGTGAGCGGCAGGAGCGTGCCGTTTGGCTCGTCAATGAGGGGCTGGGTGGTGCCGACGATCTCGATGCGGCGTTTCTTGGGCTCCGAGTCGGTGGGGAGCTCGACATCGAGTGCGACGGGGCCAAAGACTTCGTCGACGGCATCGGCAAACTCTCGCGCCGTGCCGAAGCGATAGACTTTGGGCACGGACTGCGTTCCATTGGTCAGCTCTTGGAACGCTTCTCGCCATTGGCCGAGGATCGCTAAGTGCTTCTGGCGTTCGGACTCGGCAAAGACGCCCGTCGGAAGCTCGCCCTTGAGCTCGTAACGGGTTTGCACCACGTTGTAGGCGGCGGTGAGGGAGTCATCGGTGAGCTTGTCGCCGGATGCGAGAGCTGTTAGGAAGACTTTTCTCAAGGCGATGGCCTTGTGGAGGCGCGAGGCTTCAAACACCTCGTCCTCCCGGGCGAGGATATCCTCTTCATCGTCGTCTTTCATGCGAAGGAGAAATCGCGCGGAGCCTTGAAGGGGGCACTCGAGGAAATTTCGGATCGCTCCGATAGACACGGTGAGCGCGTCGGCTTCGGTGTCTTCGTTGGAGTCGGCTTGCGGTACCTCGACCGCACCCAGGGCGTCGGCAAGCTGCTCCCAGACGGGTGTGGGTAGCTTGTTCTTGAGCTCTCGGAGGTAGGGAGTCGAGCCAGTTGTTTTCAAGAAGTGCCGGAGATCGCGGCCGAGCTCACGGACGCTATGCTCCATCTCGGCGGCGGGTGAAGCGTGCCGGGTGTGGGAGTCGTCGAAGCGACGGAGACTGTACGTGCGCTCCTTGATCTTTTGGTCGAGGACGGCGGTCGGAAGGTAGCCGCGTTCCAGCGCGTGCTGGATCTCGAGGACGACCGAGGAAGGCTCGAGTCGGTCGCCGGTCAGCTCGTCGCGACTGACATACGACAGATAGAGTTTGTCCCGGGTGGAAAGAAGTGTTTCCAGAAACATGTAGTTGTCTTGCTCGCGAGGGCTCACGTCTCCGGCGCGGCGGCGGGCCTGCCGGAGGTCGAGGAGGTTCTTGGGGTCCGCGGAAGGGAACTGGCTTTCGCCGAGCCCCGCGATGAAGATGACTTTGAAAGGGATGGCGCGCATGGGAAGGAAGGTTGAGACCACGACGCCGTCGACGAGGTACTGTCCCAAGCTTCCGGAAAGCCCGGCGAGCTCGGAGCGGACCAGCTCGTAAGGGATGCGGTAGTGGACCTTTTTGCCGCCGAGCTTCATGTCGGCGAGGTCGTTTACCCGGCGAAGGGCGTTTCTCAGCACGCGCTCGTCCTCTTCACTCTGGGGGATGAGGTAGGTGGTGATCATCGCGGTGATGAAATTCATCCAGCTCGCGAGCGGCCGTCGATCCTTTTGGGCGAAGCGCGCATCCTCTATTAGTGAACGGATGAGGAGGCCGAACTGGGCCGCGCTTGCCATCTGATCCGAAGAAACCTCCTCGGGGAGGTATTGGTGGCTGTCGTCTTGGAAGATCCTCGTGTCACCGGATCGCTCACCGCTCATGAAAGCGCCTAAGGCTAGACGCTTTAGGCCTTGGTCCCAGTTGAAGACATCCTTATTAATGTAGGTCCCTTTGTGGTCACGGCGGTCGGCGCCGTGGACGATGCCCAAGGCGTCGCACCACAGGAGCCAGTCGTCGGGACGGGCCTCGGGGAACCGGGCCATCACGGCGGGGTGGGTGACGAAGCGGAGTAGATCCTGGCGTGTGAACTTGCCTAAGGGCAGGGCCAACAAGAGCTCCATGGCCTCCGCGATACGGCTTTCGCCTCCGATGGGGAGGTCCACGATGTTGTGGGGGATCTGATGCATCTCGCCGAAGACGGCTCCGATGAGGCTTTGGTAGGCTTCGGCCTGGCTGGGCGGAAGGATGACGGCGATGTCGTTGAACCGGAGGGGCTCGGCGTCGTCCGGACGGTGGCCGGGGGCTTGGTCCTGGCGAAGGAGCGACCAGATTTCAGCGGCGATGACCTCGATCTCGCGGCGGATGCCGGGGCACGAGAGGAAGATGAGGCTCTCGTCTTTGGAGAAATCGAATAGTTGAGCCGAGTTCTCGTGCTCCGGTCTTTGTGCCGCAATGTCGTGTTGGATCTGTTGAAGAAGCGTTGGCTTCGCGCGGCTTCTTTTGGGGTCATGGACTTTGGAGATGAGCTCGCAACCGGCGACGGTGTTGAGAAGGCCGAGGTTCTCACGGCCGGGTCGTCCCCATTGGGCGAGTAGCGGCATCGTGGCCGTTGCCTCCAGGCCGAAGGGGTCTTCCGAGATGGGATCTGCCTGTGGGCTTTCTTCGGTCGGTGGCAAATCCGTGCCCTGCTCCCAAACTTCGATGCAAGGATTCAAGGTGTAGACATGAATCTCCGTACCTTTGGAGAGGCGTCCCAAGATCTCGAGAAGCGCTCGGGCCATGTAAGAAACGCCGAAGATGTGGATCTGGCGGGGGAGATCGAGGGTTTGGGGATCGGCTGATTTCAGCAGGTCATGGGGGGTCATCCACTGCTCAGCAGAGGGCGGGTCGAAAAGCGAAAGCCAGAGGCGACGCTGCCAAACTTCGGTCTTGCGGTACTCCTCATCATAAAAGGCTGTTTCGTCTTTCCAGATCTCCAGGAGGTCCGGCCGGGAGATGCTGTACTCATCGAAGAGTCGCGAGAGCTCACGCGCGAGTTGGTACCGTCGCAGGTCGACGGCGTCTCGAGTCTCGCCGGCTGCGTAAAGGTATTCTCGTACGGGCTCGAGCTCGGGATCCTGGAGAAGCTCGTCTTTGAGAAGTGCAGCAAGGACGCGGTCGTTGATGACGGTCCTGGTAAGGACCGACTTGTTCTCGCCGGCCGCGGAGTCCGCTAGTTCGTCGATGAGGGACCGAAGAAACAGGACCTTGATGTTCGCGGCGATGCCGGTCAGTCGCGCGATTCCCAGCTTGACGTAAGTCTCAATGTTCTTGTTCGGGACGATGAGGTGCGTGGGCTCGAAGAGACTCGCGCCGGTCTCGTTGCCGTACTTTTGGAGGGTGTCGACAAGCGTATTGAGCAGTTGTTCCGTTTGGTTGGAATAGTAAACGCGCAGCACAGCTTGCTAGCTCAAAATCCCGCGAACTCGATTGTTGCTGGCACTTAGGGAGACAAGGTCAGTGTAGCACGTCAGTCTACCACCTGCAGCATTTGGCCCAACAATGCGGCAGCGGCGGCCAGCGGGTCCATGCGCAACGACGCGTGACGCCGGAGTTTTCCACAATTTCCGAACGCCTGGGGTCTGGCCCCATTCCGAACGCCAATTGCTTTCATAAGGATGGGAGGTATGAGTTCAAGAAAGTCGTCTATATAGAGTGCCGGGAAGCCAAGACCCTATACTTCCTGCAGAACCTTGTACGGATCTGAAAAAAGAGCTAAATTAAGTCTAAATTCAGATCTTTAGAAGGTGAGTCTATGAAAGCGATACATATGGCAGAAGACATCGTCCCTCTCGCGGACTTCAAATCACGCACGTCTCAACTTCTTCGGAAACTTCGAGAGGACCAGCGACCGTTGGTCATCACGCAGAACGGCAAACCAGCCGCGGTTCTCATCACTCCGGAGGACTTTGATCGGATCCGAGAACAGCAGCGCTTCGCGGAAGCGGTATCGGCAGGTCTCGCCGATTCGGCGGCCGGTCGACTCCTTGACGACAAGGAGTTAGACGCGGTGCTCGACAAGGAGTTCGGCCAGTCGAAATGAAGGTCCGGTGGACCAGACGTGCGCGCGCCGATTTGCTCGAGATGGGTCGCTACATCGCACGCGATAAGCCCAGCGCGGCACGGCGTTGGGTGGAGCTCCTTCGCCAGCGTGCACGGACTGCTTCTAAGCAACCCCGCGCCGGGCGGAAGGTCCCGGAACTCGGCCGAGACGATCTGCGTGAAGTCTTGGTTGGTAGCTACCGGATAGTGTACGAAATACATCAAGAAGAGATTCGCATCCTGACCATCTTCGAAGGACATCACTTGCTGCCCAGCAATTTGTCGCAGGATTCCTCCATTTGAGTTTTCTCTTTCATGGGATGGGAGCCGTCGCGCAACGATACAGGGCGAGTTTTCCACAATTTCCGAACGCCTGGGGCCTGGCCCCATTCCGAACGCTTTCCTTTGCTACGCCCAGACTGGCCTACCCAGATCGCTCTCATTTGCCAGTATGCACAAATGTACATATAGTTAATGAGTGGAGCTCAAGTGGGATGGAGCTGCAACGTTACCAGAGTCAGTTATGAAAAGGGAATACGACTTCAGTCGAGGGAAGCGAGGAGCTGTCACTAAGAATCCTCCAGGGAAAACGAGAATCACGATAAGGATCGACGATGACGTCATCCAATGGTTCCGAGAACAAGTTCACGCCGCGGACGGTGGCAACTATCAGACGCTCATCAACTCTGCACTCCGAGAACACATGAAGCGAAGCGAATACCCCATTGAGGACACCCTTCGGAGTGTTGTACCCGAAGAGTTGGCGCGCTACGGGAAGAAAGTGACGAAATGAGCTAACGGTCTGTCGCGATTGGCATACATCGGCGTCGAGTCTTTCTCATCTGCCGGGCGTCGCCTTTTGAGTTTTCATGCTTTTATTGTTGTAAATCGTCAGTTAAAATGACGATATGCAACAATTGTTGCCACGACCGCGAATCAAAGAACAGATATTACAGTGCCTGGAGGAGTCCCCGGTTACCGTCCTTCTAGGGGCGCGGCAAACCGGCAAGACCACTCTAGCGAGGCTCATCTCCAGCGAATATGACCAGGTCCAATTCTTCGATTTGGAACGGGCTGTCGGGCGAGAGGCACTTTCCACGCCCGAGTTGACTTTGGAGGAGTGCCGCGGCCTCGTGGTCATTGACGAAGTCCAGAGAATGCCCACGCTTTTCGAAGTGCTGCGTCCGCTCTGCGACCGTCCCGGAGACATCGCTCGGTTCCTGCTTTTGGGAAGCGCTTCGCCGAACCTTGTTCGAGGGGTTTCGGAAACCTTGGCCGGACGTGCGCTCTTCGTCCGCGTACCCGGATTCGCTATCGATGAAACTGGACCCGCACATCAAAACCGCCTTTGGCTTCGGGGTGGGTTTCCACGGGCCTACCTGGCGCCAAAAGATGATGCGGTCTGGCGTTGGATGGAGGGGTTCGCAACGACATTTCTGGAACGCGACATCCCGCAACTAGGTTTCCGTGTGCCCGCGGAGGCGCTCCGGCGTTTTTGGACCATGACCGCCCACTACCATGGACAGATCTGGAACGCGGCAGAGTTGGCCCGATCCATGGACGTTTCACCCAACACAGTCCGTCATTACATGGACATTTTGAACGGAGCGTATGTGCTGCGCGTTCTACCTCCTTGGTACGAGAACCTGAAGAAACGACAGGTCAAATCACCCAAGGTCTATGTTCGCGACAGTGGACTGTTACACTTCCTGCTCGGAATCGGCTCGACGTCGGCTCTGCGGTCGAATCCCCGTTACGGCGCTTCGTGGGAAGGATTCGCCATAGAACAGACGCTGGCGATTTTTGGCGAACGCGACGCCTATTTCTGGGGCACGCAGCGCGGGGCGGAGTTGGATTTGCTCCTTCTGCGACAAGGTCGTCGATATGGATTCGAATTCAAGTGTACCGATGCACCATCTATGACGAGATCGAGTCGCATTGCGCTTGACGATCTACAACTCGAGAGGCTCTACTTCGTTTATCCCGGCAAAGAGCATTACGTTATGCATCCTCGCGTGGATGCACTGCCGCTCACGGACCTGCCAAGCCTTCGGTTCGATTGACACTGACACCAAACGACGTGAGCGAACGAGCTCCAGAGCCATTCGCTGGAGCGTGGACCCGCGAAGAGCCGGCACGTTACGGGAAGAAAGACGAGTTTTCCACAATTTCCGAACGCCTGGGGTCTGGCCCCATTCCGAACGCTTCCATTATTCGGCTTGGAGGGTCAGGACGGGGTCGACCCTTGTGGCGCGCCACGCGGGTAGCAGACAAGCCAGCAAGGCGACCAATCCGAAACCCAACGCGGTGACGATGAATGTGAAGGGATCGGTTGCTTCTACGCCGAAAAGTTGTTGCTGGATGAGGTTCGTCGCCCAATAAGATGCGACGACACCAACGACGACGCCGATAGCGACGAGTGCCATTCCGCGCGTAAGTACCAAATTCGCCACTTGCCGTGCGTTGGCTCCGAGTGCCATCCGTACACCGATCTCGTGGTAGCGCTGGCTCACGTAGTAGGCGAGCACACCGTAGAGGCCGACCAAAGCCAGAAGCAGTGCGATCGCAGAGAAAAGCCCCAGGGAAGACGTGATGATCCGGAAGTCCGACAGCGCGTCGTCGATGATCGCTGTCATCGTCTCCGCCTCGGCCAAAGGGATGTTCCGATCCTTCGCTCTCAGGACCTCCCGGATTTGTCCAGTGAGCGCTGCCGGATCGCCATGGGTCCGGACTGCGACTCGCATACTACCTCTGCCGATCTGGTAATACGACATGTACATCGAATGAAAGGGATCGCCGGAGGGTCGAGACAAACGAGCGTTGCCGACGACACCGACAATCTCATGAGCGACCAACTCGCCCATGTCCACGAGGAGCTGTTGTCCAAGAGGATTCTGGTCGGGGAAAAAGAGCTCCCCTAGGGACTCGCTGATGATCATCACCCGAGGGGAGCCTTCCACATCGGTCCTTTCAATGTCGCGTCCCGCGAGCAGTGGAATCCCAATAGTCTTGAGGTAGTTAGGAGTCACATACCGAAAATCGGCTGAGCGGCTCATGCTCGATTGGCCTTCTTCCGGTGGTTGATCCACGGGGTGAAGGTAGATGTTGCCTCCCCCTTGGCGAATGGGAAGCCGGTTGATGAGCCCGACAGAAGTCACACCGGGTAGGGCTTCGACTTCCTCGACGAAAGAGTCAAAGAACGCGATCCGGTTCTCGGGTTCCGGGTAGTCGTTGTCGGGAAGCCGTACACCTGCCGTGAGCACGTTCGATGGGTTGAAGCCGAGATCGACCTGCATTTGAAGAGCGAGGCTTCGGATGAGTAAACCTGCTCCGATCAACAACACGACGGAGATCGCGACTTGTAGGACAACGAGGCCGTTGCGAAGAAGAGAGCTGCCACGAGCCCAGGTGGCGCGTGTTCCAGCCTTGAGCTGTTGCGCGAGATCGACGATGGTACCTTGAAGCGCCGGCACGACACCGAAGAGAATCCCCGTGGCGATGGAAATTCCCAAGGCGAAAAGGAGCACAGGCGCGTCGATAGAGGGTCGCGTGATCCCGAGCCAACCCATGGGAAGGAGCCGAATCATGAGGCCTTGGAAAGCGAAGGCGAAGGCGATACCGGCAAGGCCGGCCACGAGGGCGAGCAGCGTGCTCTCGGTGAGAAGTTGCCGCACCAGCCGTCTCCGGGACGCTCCCATAGCGGAGCGGACGGCGATCTCCGTGAGCCGAGTTTGTCCCCGGGCCAAAAGTAGTCCCGCTACATTCCCGCAGGCCAGGAGCAGCACCAAGGAAACAGCCACCATGAGCATCAGAAGGGCGGGGCGTACCCTGAAGACCAGCGCTTCGTGCAGGTCGGTGACGGCGAGTGCCTTCCCTTCGTTGGTTTCTGGATACTGCTCTTGCAAGTGAGCCGAGATAGCGTCCATTTCGGCTTGGGCTTGCTCGACCGTCACTCCCGGCTCGAGCCGTCCCACGAGAAGTAGATTGTGCCAACGGCGGGCGGTGGCGCCCGGGCCGTCGCGATAGGTCAGCCGCCAAATATCGGCTTCGACAATGAAGTGAAAGCCTTGGGGAAGAACACCAACGACGGTATGAGGAGAACCATTAATATTGAGGGTGCTATCGGATACATCCGCAGAGCCTCCGAAACGTCGTTGCCAATAGGCGTAGCTGATCATGACGACGCTCGGCCCGTTTTCCACGCCTTCTTCGGCGGTGAAGAGACGCCCCACGGCGGGTTTGACCCGAAGCGTGTGGAAGAGATCCCATGTCCCGAAGGCACTGTCGACCAGCTCCGGATCGGCCGCACCGAGGACGGTGACTCGACCTCCAAACATGAAGGCTGCCAGCGACTCTAACGACTCGTTCTGGTCTCGATAGTCGTAGTAGTCGTATCCGGAAGTCCACGGATTGATGTTGCCATCAAAGGTAGTGGCCCCCATCACGAGCCGGTCGGGCTCATCGAAGGGGAGCCGACTCAGAAGCGCCGCGTTGATGGTGCCGAACATGGCCGTGGTCGCTCCGATGCCCACCGCCAGGGTCAAGATCACCACGGCGGTGAAACCGGGCCGGCTCGCCATCATCCGAAAGGCATAGACCGCGTCAGCAAGAGTGTTTCGGACCATGAGGGTTCCTCCTGGGGGCTAATAATTCAGCATAATGCTAAAATATTAGCATGCTGGCCGCTAGTCGTCAAATGGGAAGTGAGATCCCAGGACCTTCCCAAAGTTATCGTCAGTTATTTAGACGAAAGTTCTCGTAGAAGGTTGCAATGATTATGCAATGGGATCTCCCACTCTGACCCTACTCTATTTCAGTCCGCTATCGTGCTTTTCTAGAAAGTCCCACTTCTCGACGGCTTTGTTGAACGTCTCGGCGTAGTAGTCGGCGACCATTTGGGTGAACTTCTTCGTGGCTTCAACGTCCTTGGTGGGATAGTAGCCGTAGTACCCCATGGTGTAAGGCCCCGGTAGTGCTCGGTATCCGGGCTCGAAGGTATTGGCGACGTTCTCGGGGCCCAGTTTTTCGAAGACCTCCCAATCGAAAAGATCGGGATTGATAGCTTGATTGAGCGCCGCTTCTTCGAGACCGCCATGGGCACCGATGTCATGCTCGGGCACACCGAACGCTTCCATCGAGAACTCTTCGGCTTTAGGAATGGTCCACCAGTCCGAGATTAGAATTCGGACCTTACCGTTGTACTTTTCGAAGATACGGGTCGTTGCCGCTTCGATGGACTCGCTGTTGCCGCCATGTCCGTTCAAGACGAAGATATTCTTGAATCCACTTCGGACGAGTCCCTCGAGGACATCCACGAGGTACTCGACGAGGATTTCGGGCCGTACGCGGATGGAACCCGGATGGGTGGCGATGTTCAATCCTGTGGCTCCGTGAGTGACAGCGGGGGCGATCAGGGCGTTACATTTCTTTGCCGCCAATTCCGCCAGATGCACCGGAATGTAGGTGTCTGAACCGATACAGGTCGCTCCGTGGGCTTCAATGGTTCCCACAGGCAGGATGACCCGGTCGGTGATCTCGGGAACAATCGAGGCCAACCGCATCCACGAATAGTGGGCCATCTCGGCATATTTGAGATCGGCAACGGTTTGCTGGCTCGAGGCGAGAGGTGCGAACAGCACCACAACGAGCAAAGACCCAACAATAGCAGTGAGACCTTTTTGGCTCATTTCGTCCCTCCTTAGGATCAAGACCTGAGAAAGACCACGAACTTTTCAGAGAAACACAAAAAAACTAGGCGACGCGTACTTCGCCATACTAGTCAAATCGGGACGCGCGTCAAGCAGGATGGTCCAGTTCGGCGGGCGCAGGCATGTCTCGATGTGGTTTTCGGAGAAGGCGCCCTCTCGAAAACGATGAGAACCGTCATGTCCTCTTGGTATCATAGGCTGTCATTTGAGGATCCCTTTCGGTTATGGCAAGCGACATCAAACTCTATCCCGGCCTCGAGGCTTACGTCGACGAGTGCGTGGCGGATTTCGATCGGATACCGGACGAGCGCAAGAGGACCCTGGAGAAGCTAGCCACTTTCGTCGAAAAGCAACAAGAGGTCGGCGAGGAGGCAAAACTCACTTTCATTTGCACGCACAACTCTCGCCGAAGCCACTTGTCTCAGGTGTGGGCCCAGACCGCCGCTTGGTTCTACGGTATCCCCAAGGTTGCGACCTACTCCGGAGGCACCGAAGCCACGGCCTTCAATCCCAGAGCGGTTGCGGCTTTGCGGCGTGCCGGGTTCCAGATCGACAACGAGACCAGCGATTGCAATCCCGTCTACAACGTGGCGCCCCACGATGGCGCGGCGCCGATGAAGGCTTTTTCAAAGGTCTATGGTGACGATCCGAATCCCAAAAGGGACTTCTGCGCCGTGATGACCTGCTCACAAGCCGACAAAGCTTGTCCCTCCGTCCAAGGCGCTTCCATGCGCCTCGCCATTCCTTATGAGGATCCCAAAGCGTTCGACAATACGCCTCAGGAAACCGAGAAGTACGACGAGCGCTGCAGGCAGATCGCGAGAGAGATGTTGTACGTGTTCTCGCAAGTGAATCGCCCGGTTGCGTAACAGAAGCCCGCTCTTCACGACTTCGTCCGGGATATGCTTGTTTGCGCCCACTTGATATGTGTCAACTTTGAGATTAAACTGACACATATGGTCAAGACGCAAGTTTACCTCCGAGAGGAAGAGCTCGAGGCTCTGCGAGAAGCAGCCAATAGGTCGGGACGGAGCGTTGCGGACTTGGTACGAGACGCTATTCGCCGGGTTTGGCTGCGGCCGGAACGCGAGCACAGCGGTCCAGTCGCACTCTGGGACGGCGAGCCAAAGCGAACCTCGAGTGAACACGATTCCGTATACGACGAAAACTGATGCGTCAGGGAGAACGTGTTTTCGTTGATACGGGAGCTTGGATTGCCCTAGCCCTGACCCGAGATCCTCTTCATCTCCGGGCCCGAGAAGCGTGGACCGTGCTGCAAGACAATGGGGCAAAGCTGTACACGTCGATCCCCGTCATCCTCGAAACGTTCACGTTCCTCGAGCGCAACGCAAGTCGTGACGTAGCGCTCTCGTGGAAACAATCTATCGATGAGCTAAGTGGATTAGAGATCTTGGAATGTACCCTGCGGGATCTGAAACGCTCATGGCCGTACTTCGAACGGCGCGACTTACATAAGCTTTCCGCCATCGATGCCACTAGCTTCGCGATCATGAAACGCGAGAAACTCCGGAAGGCCTTTGCTTTCGATCACCATTTCGCCATGGTCGGCTTTCGGCTCGTTGTGTGAGCGATAGACGGTTTAAGCTGAATCGCTTCTTTTAGACTCTCCCGGGCTTCTTCCAGAGTCCTCTCCTGCACATTCGCACCTGGAAGCTCCTCTGCGTAGCCAATCCACCACTCGCCGATTTGTTCGAACACGGCGGTATAGCGATTTACCATGGGTTCATTGTCGCGCACCCATTCGTTTTCACACAATTCAGTCGAGCGGGCGGCAAGTCGCCCTCGAGCGACTTCTGAAGATCAGCAGCCTCACCCCCGAGGATTCCAGTTCAGTGGCCGCATCGCGGCTCGGGCCGCTGCGGAATCGAGCCGCTGCAATCTTGCGTTTTTTCACCTTTCATTGGCCATTTCATCCTCCACCTCCGATCACGGCACCAACCAGGGCGAGGTCTTGCTGGCGAACGGAATCCACGTCGAACTTGCGGGCCGACGCGGCCATGCGAGTGAGCGCAGGACCCATGGCCATGGGCGGTGTGGTGTCGCCTCGTTTGGCTCGATGGAATCGAACGGGGTTGACGCGGGCGACGACGTAGTTGCGAAGATAGGGGGAGCGGAAGCCTTTTGATTTGAGCTCATCGATGATCTTCTTGACGTTCTCATCGATGGCGATGAGACGGGCGGCCCAGCTTTGTCGTTGGTCGAGGCTCTTGGGGAGCGTGGACTTCGAGAACCGGTCAACGCGCTTCAGGAATGGTGAGTAGGCGCTTCCGGCAAATCGCTTCTGTTGGTCGTAGATGGTGCCGAGGGTGAGAAGCTCGGCGGCTTCGAACTCTTGTTCGTAGTCGGTCTCTTTGCTCCTGGGTTTTCGCGTCGCGAGCTCGCGGGCCATGCGGATCACTTCGAGACTCCGGTCCTTCAGGTTGTGGGCCTTTTCGGTGTTCAAAGCCAGGATCCTGAACGCGAGATCTTCATCGGGAGAGATGAGGGCCGTGATGGACCGCAGACCAAGGACCTTGGCGGCGGCAAGACGATGACGACCGTTGGGCGTCCAGAGCTTTCCGTCGGGTGACTCGACGACGATGAGAGGATCTAGGAACGATCCGCTTTCCTCGATCTTTGCCGCGAGACGCTTGGTGTGGGTCGGTGAAAGATCGCGCTGGAAAGGCGTGGGCTGGACGGCGTTGAAGGGGATGACGGCCAGCAAGATGGGCTTGCCCGAGAAAGGTTCCCGGTAGGCTCCGACCGGGGCACCTCCCTTCTCGCGGACACGCCCGACCAAGGGCTCGAGCTCGGGTGCGTCGAGTGGGAGGAGCACCTCGGCCCCGGCGAGTCCCCGCTTTTCGCTTCGGGGCGTCAGCCGCTTTCGTGATGCTCCTGACTTTTTCTTCCGTTCTGCTTTCGCCGATGATGTCTTCTTCTTGCCTGATTCCTTACCTGCCTTTTGTACCGCCATGGCCTGCTCCTTGAAAGGATGTGTGGTTACCTAGAATAGGGCGCACCGGCCGTCTCGACAAGTGGACGCGGGTCCTTTTTTCTATCCAAAAAGATAGCGATTCTATCCCATGGAACCGAATTGCGACCTTTTCCTAACGTTCTCACTCGCTTTTCTTTATGTGTTGGGAGTCCCGGCGGCGAGTTGATCCCACCTTGGCGTGTGTAAGGCCCTCTTTCCCCGAAAGATGCCGGCGCATGGAAAACCCATCTCTTCTCATCGAGAGAGGAAACCGTACGGGGCAGTGATGGAATATCGCTTGCAGCCGACCTCAGTAACTGTGGTGTTACCGAGGTAGAGGCCTCTTCCGACGGAGACATCAACTTCAACTTGACGTTCGATATCGGTGACCACGTCTCTGTTGGCGGCTTCGCCTTCGTTTCTGCGTGGGTCGACGTTCCCATGGCACGTGTATTCTCGATGCCACTCGAGCAATTCGACGCGCCGAAAAGCACCTTGGTGTTCGCAAGCTTCGGACCCGTAGTAAAGGTTCGATTCTGAGTCGCTTCGGTGTTGACCGCAGGGGTCAGGCCGGGTCAGACCTGGTCTGACCCCAACGGCTGGAGAAACTGCGATTGGGAGGCTTTCACACGAATAAGTCGTCATACAAAAGTGGAAGTGCAAACAGGCAGGCAATCTCACCGCACCTCCAAGGCGAGCTTCACGTCTGCCTTGACAAAAGTCGCAATATTGCGAACAATAGGAGTGCAGAGAGTGCCAAGGACAAGGGTCCTTTTCTTCCGTGACGACGATGGAAGCGTTCTGCTGCTCGAATGGCTCGATGTGATCCCGCAAAAGGCACAGGACAAGTGCTTCGTCCGACTCGAGCGCCTTCAGGAGCTAGGCCACGCTCTCCGTCGGCCAGAAGCTGATTATTTGCGGGACGGAATCTATGAGCTTCGAATTGGTTTGCATGGAATCAACTGAGCCGAATCTTGTACTTCTTTCACAAGAAAACGGCCGTTGTTCTCACCAATGGTCTAACGAAGAAGCGTGAGGTACCGCCGAGGGAGATCGACGTAGCAATAGAAAGGCAGCGAAAATTCGACGACGACCCACAGCGGCACACCTACGAGGAAGAGTAAATGGAAAGAAACCGCAAGGCAACAACCGACGGATTGGAGATTCTCCGTCGCCGGTACTACAAGGGGAAACCGGACAGGGAAGCTGCCCTCGAGCAAGAGAGGGCGAACGCCGAGATCGCCCGCGAGATCTTTGTTCTGCGTGAAAATGCTGAGCTCACTCAAAAGCAGCTTGCGGACCTCGTCGGCACGACGCCATCAGTCATTTGCCGCCTGGAAGATGCGGATTATGAAGGGCACTCACTGTCCATGCTGAGGCGGATAGCCGAGGCCCTCGGACGACGTGTGGAAGTACGTTTCGTTCCCGTTAGACGGAAGAAGAAAAGCGCATAACCTAGATCTGTTGCCAACCGCAGGGTCGTGCTCGATAAAACCTGACCTAGCCTTAGAACTCCTTCAATAGCGGAAACAAAACATGCTCGTTCTGCTAACGATGAGGAGCGAGAACCTGGTCCCTTGCCCGTTACCGTTCCCCCGCCCGTGCCCGTGCCCGATTGACTTCGACAAAAGACCATTCGTTTGAAAAAACGGACGATACAAAAGCAGCAGCGCCAGTCCTCGCTAACGGAGCTCTGAGCCTGACCCTACGTTGCTTACTCGGCGCGGAGGGCTTCGACGGGATCGATCTTCGTGGCTCGGTGGGCGGGGACCCAGCAAGCGGCCAGCGCTACAAATACCAGGAGCAAAGCGACTGTGGCGAAAACGACGGGGTCGGTGGCCTCGACCTCGGTCAGTAGAGAGGCCATGAATCGGGTGAGCGCCGAAGCACCGGCTAGGCCGATCCCGACTCCGACCAACGCCAAGCGAGCTCCTCGCCGGATCACCGAGCCGAGGATCTGTCGCCGTTCGGCTCCGAGCGCCATACCGATGCCGATTTCTCGCTTGCGCTCGCTGACGCCGTAGGACATGACGCCGTAGATTCCCAAAGCCGCCATGAGAAGGCCAAAGACCGCAAAGAGTCCTACCATCGTCGTTCCCAAGCGTTGCTCGGTCACCGACTCGGCATAGAGCTCTTCGGTGGTGGCGGTTCCAAAGACGGGAAGGCTCGGGTCGACCGCCCAAACGGCTCGACGCAAGCTCGCGATGACCGATTCCAACGCCTTGGCTCGGACGGCAAAAACGACTTGCGTGCCAAAAGGAGAGCCCGCGTTTTGGGCATAGGGGACGTACCAGGTCTCGGTGACGTCATAGAACTCCTGGACATCTTTGACCAGACCGACAATCGTAAGCCACGGGGCGTCGGCTCCGCCGCGCTGATTTCTCAGGCGTTTTCCAATCGGATCTTCACCGGGAAAGTACTTGTTCGCGAGAGCCTCGCTGACAATGGCGACAGGTGGGGACCCTTCTCGATCCGCTTCGGTAAAAAGACGTCCACGGACGAGCGGGATACCCAACGCTTGGTGGAAATAAGGACTCACCATGCGATGGTTGATGATGAGGGTCTCGTTCGGATCCAGCGGGCGTCCTTCGATCTCGATGGCGGCAAGGAAATTCCCACGACTCGATGGGAAGATACTCGTTGCACCGGCCCCCTCGACGCCGGGCAAAGCTTCCAGATGTTCTTCCACTTCACGGACGAACTGGACTCGAGAAGTAACGCTTTCATATTTGGTGGAGCTCTCGAGTGACACCGTAAGGGTCACAACTTCGTCACGAGCGTAGCCGAGGTCCATGCCGTGGAGTCTCTCGAAGTTCCGGATCATGAGACCCGCCCCGGTGAGGAGGACCAATGCGAGCGCGACCTCGGAGACCACGAGGCCGCCGAGTAACCGGTGAGAGGCCTTGCCTCCGCCCGAACGACCGCCATCTCTCATCTGCCCTTCGAGATTCGACCGCAGCGTGCGGACGACCGGGGCCAGACCGAAGACAATGCCCGTCGCTACGGATGCGACGAGCGCAAACACCAGCACCGACCGATCGATGGGGATCTCGTCGAGCACGTTGCCCATACGTCCAGGAAGTAGGACGGTCAAGAGTCGGGCAGTCCAGGCAGCGATGCCGAGACCGGCCACGCCTCCGAGAAGACCGAGCAGAACGCTTTCGGTCAGCAACTGACGGACCTGCCTTAAGCGGCTGGCACCGAGGGTCGTACGAATGACGAGCTCCCTCTCGCGCGCCACGGACTGGGCCAGAAGCAAGTTCCCCACGTTGGCGCAGGCGATCAGAAGAACGAAACCCACGGCGACCGCCAGCGCGAGTACGACGTTACTGTCGTCGCCGAGTAGCACTTCTCGGGTGGGCACTGCCGTCAGCTCCAGACCTTGAAGCTCGTCGGGCAGCTCCTCGGCGATGTGCCGACTGACGGTCGTGAGCTCGGCGAGCGCCGCCTCCCGAGTGATGTCATTCTTCAATCGTGCTTGAACGTTCAATCCCCAAGTCCCACCAGCATCTTGTTGGAGGTTCATGGGAATCCAGACCTCAGCGTCGTAGGGATAGCTAAAGCCGGGAGGCAATACCCCAATGATGGTTCGAGGTTCTTCGTTCAGTTTCACCGCTTGCCCGAGGACATGTGGATCGCCGCCAAAACGGCGCTCCCAAAAACCGTGGCTCACGAGAACGACGCCGCTACCCTGTCCCTTTCTTTCTTCTTCGGGTGAGAAGCCGCGACCCAAAAGAGGTTCGAGGCCAAGGGTCTCCAGCCAGTTCTCGGAGACCATGATGCCGACCACTCGTTCCGGCCCGTCCGGCGTTTCGAGCGTGAAATTCGTGAAGCGTTGGGCAGTGATGCTCTCGAAGAACTGCCCTTGCTCCCTGAGCGTGAGAAACGTCTTCGGCCTCAAGCTGATATAGGGGGGCCTCCCGCCCCGGACGGCATAGACCCGCACCATTCGATCACCGTCACGAAACGGCAGAGGACGCATGAGGACAGCATTGATCACGGAAAAGACGGCCGTATTGGCTCCGATCCCTATTGCGAGTGTGAGTACGATAATGGCTGTGAATCCTCGCTTCTTCGCGAGCATTCGAACGGCGAATCTCAAGTCATGCCAAAGGGTTTCCATACGTCATATCTCCATCGTCCGCGGTCATGCCTGAACAGGCCTGACCCTAAGTCAACATTGTTGCTTGAAGGGGGGTGTTCTTCCCGGAGTATGGGTGAGGTTTTTCCGATGTTTGGGTGAAAACGTCGGCGATCGTTTGGATTCCGGTCCCTCCCGGCGGAAAATGGCTTCAGTCATCTCCCAAGGAGGCTATGTCCATGGGTGGAGAGTTCCGGATCCTCGAGTGGGTCGTCCAACCGGAGTTGAACCGGGTCGTTGGCGGCGACAAGAACATTCATTTGGAGCCCAAGATCATGCAGGTCTTGGTGCTGCTCGCTAAGTCTCCGGGTGAGGTGGTGAGCCGCGACGTCCTTCTGGACAACGTATGGGAGGGGACGTTTGTCAGTGACGATGTGCTGACGCGCTCCATCGTCGAGCTCCGTAAGATCTTTGGAGATGACTCGCGAAACCCTAGGATCATCGAAACGATCCCCAAAAAGGGCTACCGCCTGATCCCGGCCGTCGAGGTTGACTCACCGACGGACAACGTCCCACCGACGAGAGCAACCGTGACGAGCTCGGATATCTGGATCAAGCGGGCCATCGGTCTGGCCATCTTGTTCGTCGCCGCCCTTGGGAGTCTGGCACTCTTTGGCTACTTCCGCGCCAGCACGGACCTCGATGTCAGTCCTCCCCGTATATTTCCTTTGACGAGCTCTTCCGGTAACGAGTACGACCCCGCGGTCTCGCCGGATGGGAACCAAGTGGCCTTCGCCTGGCTTCGAGAGGGAGAAGAGGCAGAGGACATCTACATCCGGCAGCTCCAGTCGGAAACCCCGTTTCGACTCACCGATCACCCGGGGCGAGACCGGCACCCTAAGTGGTCACCCGATGGACAACGGCTCGTCTTTGTCCGGGAGGACGGAACCGACTGCAACATCTATATCGTGCCTTCCCTCGGTGGGCCGGAAAAAAAGCTGGCTCCTTGCGGGAACACGAGGTACCCGGCCGCGAGTTGGTCGCCGGACGGGGATTGGCTCGGCCTGGCAAAAGAGGTGGACGGGCAACTGCGGCTCGAGCTCGTTTCGGTGTCGACGCTCGAGCGGAGGGACCTCACGGTTCCGCCTGAGACCTTTTGGGGAGATCACACTCCCGCGTTTTCGCCGGATGGGCAATCCGTCGCCTTCATCCGATCCCATGTTCCGGGGATCGAAGACATCTACATTATTAATGTAGAAGACGGAGAGCCTCGACGCGTCACGTTGGACAATCGCGATATTACGGGGCTCGAATGGTCTCCCGACGGTCTCAGTATCGTCTTCTCTTCGAATCGTGCCGGCACCTACAGTTTGTGGAAAGTCCGTTCGGAGGGTCGGGAACCGGAGTGGATCACCGGTGGCGGAATGAAGCTCAAGGATCCAGCCGTGGCACGGCAAAAAGATCGGATTGCTTTCGAGAATTGGGTGTACGAGATCAACATCTGGCAGGTGGGTGTCGACGGCCAAGTTGAGCGGCTCATCGCCTCGACCCAGTGGGATCGACAGCCGCAGTTCTCGCCGGACGGTGAGCGGATCGCCTTTGTTTCGACGCGCTCCGGCCACTCCGAAATCTGGATGTCGAACGCGGAGGGATCGAGCCCGATCCAACTCACGTCCTTCGCCGGCCCTCACACCAGCCAGCCTCGCTGGTCTCCCGATGGGCAGCGTCTCGTTTTCGTTTCCCGCCCGGAAGGACAAGCGGATCTCTATGTTGTCGAGGCTTCGGGTGCACCACCGCGACGGCTGACCACACATCCGCTCGACGAGATGGCACCAAGCTGGTCGGCCGACGGCCGATGGATCTACTTTGGCTCCCGCCGTTCGGGAAGTTGGGAAGTCTGGAAAGTGCCTTCGAAAGGAGGCGAAGCCGAACAGGTGACATCCAACGGAGGCTACGCCGCCTTCGAATCATCGGATGGTGCTTCGGTCTACTACATGAAGAGCGATGTTCCCGGTATATGGAAGAAGCCGCTCGAGGGTGGACAAGAGACGTTGTTATCGGAAGGGCCGCGACCCGAAGGCTGGGGAAGCTGGGTCGTGACCTCCGCAGGTGTCTACTACATGAGAAGTAGTGAATCGGAGATCGAGCTCGCCTTTCATGATTTCGGATCCGGAACGACCTCCTCCATTGCACCGTTACCCGACTTCATCCCTCAAGGTCTCACGGTCTCTCCCGACGGCCGACGGATTCTGTTCGCGCAGATCGATCGCTATGAGTGTGACGTGATGATTGGTGATGGCCTTCTTCGCATCGGAGTTAATTAGCCACGGGACGGAAACCTATTTCAAACTCTGGAAAAGCTCCTTGAAGCCGGGCTCCTCTCGGATGGGATCGAAATAGGGGTCACCCGCTAGGAACTCTTGCGTGAGGGGACGAATTTCGCACGCCTTTCTAAGAGACTCTATGGCCTTCTTCTCGTCGCCCTTTTGTGCGTAAGCGCGCGCAAAAAAAACAAGGCTTCCGAAACTCCCGGGACGGAATCCGCTCGGCCACTTCCAGCATCGATAGCGCGTGAGTGGGCTCCTTCTCTTCAAGATACTGCCGTGGCAGGTAGAAGGACGTGGTCACGAAAAGGTATTCGAGAAGGCGTTGGGCGGCACGAGCTTCCCTTGGATGGGACACGTCCTCGGATTCTTTCTGGAGCTCGGCGATTCGTAGCTCTCGAACCACGTCCCTCACCGTCCAAAGCTCATCGCCGGCCTCGAAGCGGAGAAGAAACCGGCTGAACCTGCCCATGTATCCGATTCGCTCCTCGGCCAGCTCATCTTCCAGCTCGAGTGCATCTTTGACCTCTTCGAGCTTCGCGAGGTCGCTCACTTTTGCGGCAAGTCTCTCGAGATCGGCGGGGTCCACCAAACCATCGAAATCCTCGACGAGCGCACGAAAGCGCAAGTAGGTTTCGTAAGGATCTTCCGAGCTTTCCGCCTCCGACAAACGACGCCGATAGACGTCATCAATGATGCCGTCGTTTCCGGCTCGTAGTCCGGTTCTCACCGCCTGGAGCTCCATCCATTCCACGGCGCGCGTGCACACTTCAGAAGGACCCCATTGGTGGCTCCCCTCGAAGGTCTCGACACGATGTCGAATCTCGTGGCCGTCGAGCTCCCGGTCGAGTGCCCGCATCTCCTCGTAGTTGAAATCGGTCCAACCGGCTGCTCCGTAGTAGGCGTAACGCGTCCTTTGTGGCGGTCGGTAATCGCCAGGGAACCCGCCACCGAAAGCGATGATACCGGCGACATTTTGCCCAAGCTGAGACGCCAAGATCCAAGCCACGCGAGCGGTACCCGAAAAACCAGCAAGGTAAAAGCGGTTCGAGTTGATGGAGAACATGTAGTTCGCGTCAGTGAGCATGGCCCTCAGAGCAGGCGTGTTGCCGTCTTCGCTGGTGTCACTTGCCGTGTTGTATGAGCTTACCAGGATATAGCCACGGCGCTCGGCCACCTCGACGAAGCGATCGAGCGGAACTCGCGCTCGGCCGCGAGGATCCATCAAGAAGAGAGCCGGCCACTTCTTGGACAGCTTGTAGTCGGACGGCAGGTAGACAGCATAGCTTTGCTTGGGGTCGGAGGCAGAAGTGATGTTCTCGGTGACCTCGCCGCGCTTGACGGTATCTAGAATCGCCCGCGTCTTTTCCTGGAATCCGGGCGGAGGAGATTCCTGAGGGGCCAAGGCGCCTGGAAGGATCAGCGTGACACATACAACGAACAACAAGAATCGAGCACTCACTCTAGCTCTCCCAGACGTTTGCCGCGCACCAGCCAGCCGACAGCCCGCTCGGATTCGTGCCGAGCTGTTTGCTCAGGGGCTGGCTCGACGACGGATCTCGCCTAGGATACCAGATCGAATGCTGAAATCGACTCATGGCTGTGATGGGGTGGATGCCCGGCCATCTTTTGGCGACGAACCTGACTACTGCGGGACACACTCGAGGATCAGACTCGAGCAGGGATCCCGCTCCGCCACGAAGCCGTCCTGGCAGATGATGCGCCCCGTGTAGGAACGTTTTCCGTTTGTGACATTATCGATTTGAACACAGATATAGGACCCGCGGGGACCGGTATCGAAGCAGTAGCCAGGCGGACAAGGGTCGACCTTGTATCCATCCGGAGACCAGGAGCACTTTTCCTGCCGCAACTCGACTATCGGACAGGGGTGATCCTCACCCTCCTGTTGGGGCGAGCTTCCTTGTTCGTTTGCCGGCGCGTTTGGAGAAGCCCCTTGTTGGTTTAGCGGTGGGGGAGAAGGCTTGAGCTCGCGCAAGGTGCAGGGCTTGCTTCCCGATGAGCTCATTGCGCTCATCTTCTTCTCGTAGGCCGCGCGCACCTTTTTGATATCGACATCGATACCCAACTTCTCATCCCACTTCCGGATGAGCTCCGGTGTGATCGTATAGGTCTCGTCGTTTACACCGCAGGTGGCGCCTCCCGGATCCTGCCAGGAAAAAGGGCCTGAGAGATGGTTACCATTGAAGTTCTCCCAACGACCCGCCAGATTGTCCCATCGCCTCTGAATCTCCGCACAGGTTCGGCCGTCCAGGGCTTTGTGTTTCTTAAAATACGCGTCGAAGCCGCGAGCGTAGCCGAGCCAGTCGACGCGGTTCTCGATGAGCTCCGTGTAGGTTTCTTCCGCGCCACAGGATTCGCCGCCCAGAAGACTGATCCGGTGGTGGGTGAGCTCGTGCCAAATCGTCTTTAATACAAGAAAGTCCTTCCTGAGCTCCTTGACGACCAGCTGACTGTTCCTGAGCTGTAGACCCAGGGCACCGCCGAACCATCTTGCTCGGTAGGGGTAGTACTTCCCTGTGTGGGAGAAGTTCGGATCGATCGAGACGTCCAACTTGGTCGTCAGGGCCTTTTCGTACTGCGAGGCGTCGCCGAGAGATATCACCCCGTTGAACTCGTTCTTCTCGAACCAACGGAGGAATGTATTCACATGGAACCGGGCCCGCTTAGCCAGGTTGGGCTCGAGCACATCGACACTCGTGCCGGGTTCGGGAGAGCCGCTCGGAGAGGACGCCGTGGCGTTCAAAACAGCCACGTACCTTCGGGAGAAGGCACCCAGCTCGATGCGAGCGGACGGTCCGGTCTGGGACGGCAGGGCCCGCCAATCAGCGCCCGCAAAGATGGCGAGCGTATGGATTCGAAGATCCTGAAAGTGGCAACTCCAGGACGACAGGCTGACTCAAAGGCCCGGTCTCCATGTCGGTCCCCACCATGTAAACTCGGGCGGCGGAGAAATCGGCAGAGAGACGATGGATCTCGACATCCATCACCGCCCCTTGAAACCGAATGGGTCGGCTCAAGGCACCCGCGGGGACGTCGACGCGGGCTCCATCCGCGAGGGTGGTGACTGCACCCTCGGGACCGGCGGTGAACGATACAGACGCGCCACGAAGCTTGACCGCGTCTCCGAAAGCAGCCATCTCCGGAGCAACAGAAGCGACCGTTGATTCAGACGAGACGATGCCTCGGGCGACGTCGATAAGAAACGAGCCGGCGAACCACGCGGCCGTCCCCAGGAGCAATACGAAAATGAGAGCGGCAGCGAGTCCGAACGTCCGCGACGATGGTCGAAGTCGGCCGGGTCCGGATCCATCGGACCTATCCGTGATCCGGGCTCTACAAGCGGGGCAAAAATTGCATGGTCCTTCGATGCGGGCCGAGCAAGAGGGACATTCGATGGAGCGGTACAAGGGCTTTTCGCCAATGGAGCCCGCTTCATCGAGCTCGCCGAGGTATCGGAGCGTGACCGTGCCGACCCTAAAGACATCACCGTCCCTTAGCCTGTGCTCGGTGATCTTTTCGTGACCGACAAACGTTCCATTCGTGCTCCCGCGATCCAAAAGAAGATGCCCCCCCGGGGTTTTGACGATCTCCGCGTGATGCCGGGAGACACCAGATTGAAAGAGAACGATCTGATTGTCCTCGCCCCTCCCGATGGCGACGGCGTCCACTTCGAGCTCGTAACAATGTTCGTCGCTCGTGCCCTCCTCGGAGATCGTGTATAGGAGCCGCGCCATGGACGTCCTCCATTCGTCTCTTCAATGTTCTACGAAATGTTGACTATACATACATAGAAACCGATAGATGGAGCGATGTCAAGAGCTTTGCTCTTCCGCAGCGCGAGGATTGTTGTGAGGATGTCTGGCTGGACGTTTGTTGCCCGCAACGGGCAAGAAAGTTCCACGGCTAATTGACGTCGGTTTCCGGCCCCAGCTGCTCAGGCGTGACTCCAAAATAGAGGGACAGCGACAACAAGAGGCGCTCGGCGGGATTCATTTCGGCACGTTCTATCAGAACGGCCCTAGCGAGAGCGGGCTCGTCCGTGATGAGGGCGTCGACGCCCAAGGTGATCATCCTGGACATTTGGATGGGATCGTTGACGGTCCAGGCGAAGACCTTTTTGCCGCGGTCGTGCGCCGCACGAACAAAACTCGTGGTCACGAGCCCCGTATGAACCGCCAGGAAGTCCGCGTCGAGTCGCGTCAGTTTGCCCACCGCTGTAGCGGTCAGAAGCCCGATCGTCCAGTCCGGTCTCAAGCGACGCATCTTTTGGACAGCTTCATACTTGAGCGACATCACGACGATCTGGGACTCCATGCGCGTACGTTCCACGATCTCCACCACGCGTTCTTCGAGACGTTGGTCATGCCCGTAGTATTTGAGCTCGATATTGACACCGGCCTTGTCCCTGCAAAGCTCTAGAACCTGCTCGAGTTTCGGAACACGTTCATCGGAGAACTCTGGGGAGAACCAACCTCCCACGTCGATCCTCTGGAGCTTTTCATAAGTCGCGTCCCAGACCTTGAGGTCGACTCCACCGATCTTCTTCAGATCGCTATCGTGGATCACCACGACTTCGCCATCGGCTGTCTCCTGGACATCAATCTCCACAAAATCGGTGCCATCAGCGATGCCGCGTTCGACCGAAGCCAGCGTGTTCTCGGGGGCGGCTCCCGCGGCTCCGCGATGAGCCATGATCAGGACGTCGTCGGCCAAGCGAATGCTATCCACAAAGAGGCCTCCGACGACTCCGGCTGCGATGGCTGCCACGGCTAATCCCGCTAGGAGCGTCCTGGTCGAAAGAACCCGTCCCGATCTTGCCCGTCTTGGTTCACTGACCTCCGGCCAAGCGAACCTTGCATCTCGAGATCTTCCCGAGCGGTCATAAAGACGGACGGTTAGGAGAGCAAAGGCGGATGCAGAGATGAGGCCAATCGCCAGATTTGCAACGCTCCAAATCACAACCAGCCCACCCATAGTGAAAACCAAGATTCCCATGGAGTTCGCCAAGGAAGGCAGAATCGACCGGCCCAACAAATTCACGACACCCGAGGCGAACGCGGATAGGAAAGCCGTGAACCCGAACCATCCTGCCATCACCCATAAAACCGTCCACCGGTGGCCTTTCGTTCTTTCTTGACTCACCTTCAATGCTTCGCGTGGTTCCATGGCTTCGAAGAGGTGAAGAGGCAGAGCGAAGATCCAGCCGACAAGACGGTAGATGAGCACGACGGCCATC
This sequence comes from uncultured Acidobacteriota bacterium, assembly GCA_963697355.1. Classification (GTDB taxonomy): domain Bacteria; phylum Acidobacteriota; class Vicinamibacteria; order Marinacidobacterales; family DATDRI01; genus CAVONV01. The sequence goes on along the minus strand of CAVONV010000002.1, from coordinate 268,158 downwards.
ACGAGAAGGAGGGTGCCGATCATCGATGCCGCGTACCAAAAGGCGGGCGGCTTCTCCGTCAAGTAGAAGTTGATGTCGAACTCGGTGAGAAGCGTCAGATAGATGATGCCTCCAGCAAGGAGAAAAGGAGTGGCGACGATGAGGACGTTGGTGACGATCCGGAACGCGAGCTTGAGGACTGAGCCGGCCCGCCCCGCCCCGAACCAAAGTGCCGCTGTCGTGCTGACATGGGCAGCGTCGATGGCAGCCATGCCGATGGTCATCAAGCAAGCTTGCTCGAGTGCAACGATCGTGAGCGTCACGGCGCTCACGACAACGAGAGCCACGAGACCGATGGGGCTCAAAACGAAGAACAAAATGTCTTGATCGGCGAGAGCAGGCCCTCCCGACGTCGACACAAACAAGCTCAACGCCAAGCCGGCGAGCGGTATCAGCAGCACGAAGGCGACGGCCTTGTAAACAAGGTCGGTCGTGAGAAGTTCTCGCCACACACGCAGAAAATCGCCTGTGCCCCTGGAGAATACACCTGAAATGATTGTCATCTGATATGAAGATTAAGCCCTAGTCTCGGACGCATCCTAGCACACAGGAAGACTGTCCCTGTTCTTGTAGTAGTCCGAGTCCGTTCCCCAGCCAGAAGCACCAAACGCAGGTCTGTGACAAATGCGATGCAAATGGTTTTCAATCGGAACCCATCGGGCTCGGGCGGGGGAACGGAAGCGGGCACGGGAGAGCTGTACCAAAAGCCATTCCACCAACACGAAAGACGCATTACAGTTGCTTCAGGGCTAACTTTAGACGTTTTCTTCTGTTATGGGAAAGAAAAAGCGCACCGTTTCGATCGAATGGGTAGTGTCCTGGTCTGTGAAGGGGAGCCTCGAGGAAGGCAGGGTTACTTCGCCCGCATTTCCTCGGCTAGTATGCGGTACCGGCGCCAGGTCTCGACTTCGAGAGGGGCATCGATCAGCTCGAAATTGTAGTACTTGGGCCTGCCGATAATCAGGAGATCTTTCTCGCGCGTCGCGATCTCGAAACGCCAAATCGTCGGTCGTTCCATGATGCGGATCTCGTCGAAGGTCCACCTCATGACCTCGTGCTCCGGGGAGCGGAACTCTATCCCCCAGCTCGCCAAATGGAGCGTTCCCCGGCAGCTCCCGATGCGGTGGTCGTGCCTTACCTGAAAGGACAGAGGAAGCGATTCCTTCCAAAGCTCCAGATCGACGTCTTCCGCCAACTGCGAGGTGGCGACAAGTTCGGGATTGGTCTCCCGGAGCTCTTCGAGCTTCTGTCGACTTTCCTCGAGGTCTCCATTTTCCAATGCCATGGCGGCGGAAAGAAAGAGATCGGCTTCGGTGGGCTCCTCTTTCGGAGAGGCCGGAGGTTCGGATTCTCGAGATATCGGCGCAGCGTCGTGGCTCATCGGTATGGCCGGAGGGTCGATGTTGATTGCCGTCGAGTGAGTGGCTGCCGGATCAGGCGGGAAATTTGCTTCCTTTAATTCATGTCCAAACAAGAGGGAAAGCATGACCGCCGAAATAAGCGCCCCCAGAACTATCCACGCGCTGGATGCAGCAAACCGACCTATCGCTGAAGCCGGTGACCAATCGGAATCGGCGACAGAGGAGACGGTTCCCAAGGTTCCCACATAGGGCTGCGTTGATTCGACAAGCGGTGCGCCGAGCTCTATGGCAATGAGCTCCTCTGCCAACTCACCGGCCGTGCTGTGGCGTCGGTCGACGTCTTTTTCCAGTGCGCGCGCGAGAACCCCATCAAGATCGGGTGGCGTGTCCTTGACCATGCTCGAGAGCGGCTCTTGCTCTTTGTAGAGGACTTGACTGACGATGGATGAGATATCGTCGCCGTCGAAGGGCGGACGCCCGGCAATGATCGTATACAAGAGCACGCCCAACGAAAAGATGTCGCTGCGCCGATCGATCGCCTTCCCCATGAGCTGTTCCGGCGACATGTAGTGGGGAGTCCCTACGATGGTCTGAGTCTGTGTGGTTTCTCCCGTCGGGAGTTTTGCGATGCCAAAGTCCGCCAGCTTGGGTATACCTCGTGGCGTAAGAATGACATTCGCCGGCTTGATGTCCCGATGAATGACACCGCTCTCGTGCGCGTAATCGAGGGCGCGGGCAATAGGAATGATGATCTCGAGCGCTTCTCGCCAGGGAAGGACTTCTTGGTCACTCAGCCTTTGGTTCAGTGTCTCGCCCTCCACCAGTTCCATAATGATGAAGGGAATCCCTGTCTTCTCGTCCGTCGCGGAATCGTAGGTGACGACGATGTTGGGATGGAGGAGTCGGCCGGCGATCCTTGCTTCTCTCGTAAAACGCCCGAGATACGATTCGCGCGAGTCGCGGGGAAGGTTTCGAGGGAAGACGACCGTCTTGACAGCGACCATGCGGTCGATGACGGGGTCGTATCCACGGTACACGACTCCCGTGCTACCGCGGCCGATCACGCCGCGCGTCACATACCTTCCGTAGGAACTCACCTTGAACGATCCGGTCAGCGCTCGAAGTTGGGGTTATTCTTTTTTATTTTTAGTTAGAGTAATAGTTTACCAGATTGGAGTCGGTCTTGCACGGCCCTCCCGGGCGAGGCGGGCAGGGTTGCGGAGAACTGGGGTCTGACTCCCGACCCGTTTGGGAGTACAATGGCTCCCCAGCGCGGCGGCCTAATAGGATAAGTTTCACTGTGTCGTCCTGTGCCTTTACATCCTGCCTAGGAGGGAACATGTCTAGCTCCAAATCCCTGTTCTATCGAGTCGGTCTCTCGTTTTTCGTTGTTGTGGCCCTTCTTGCTGCAATCCAGCCGGCGGCGGCGCAGTTTGGGTTCGGCCCCCGTGAAGCCGAGCCTCTGGACTGGCGCTTCGTGGGACCCCAGGGGAATCGCGTGAGCGCGGTGGTCTGCGACTCGAATGACCCGAACGTCTACTACGCGGGCGCTTGCGCTGGTGGAGTATGGAAATCCGACGATGGCGGTACGAACTGGCGACCCATCTTCGACGACCAAACCTCGCAGTCCATTGGATCATTGGCGATCGCACCGTCGGACTCGAACCAAATATGGGCGGGAACTGGCGAAGCCTTCATCCGAAGCAATGTCCTCATCGGAGACGGCATCTACAAATCCACAGATGCCGGCGAAACTTGGCAGAACATGGGTCTCGAGAAAACGGGACGTATCGGAAGGACCATCGTCCACCCGACCGACTCCGATAAGGTCTTTGCCTGCGCCGTGGGTACCGCTTACGGACCACAGAAAGAACGTGGCGTATTCAAGACGGCAGATGGCGGAAAAACTTGGGATCACGTTCTCTCCGTCGATGAAGATACGGGATGCTCAGGATTGGCAATGGACCCCAACAATCCCAACATCATGTTCGCCGGTATGTGGTCGATCGAGATCAAGACATGGGGCAAATTCAGCGGCGGACCGGGTGGCGGCGTCTACGTCTCCCGCGACGGTGGTGACACCTGGAACAAGATCGAAGGCCACGGCTTGCCCGAGTTCGAAGTGGGGAAAGTCGACGTCGCGATTGCGCCATCGAACTCCAAGCGGGTGTACGCGTTGATCGAAACAGGGGATCGTGGATCGCTGTGGCGTTCTGATGACGGTGGATTCAACTGGAGAGTCGTCAGCCACCACCGTGGGATCAACGAGCGACCGCACTACTACACTCGAATGGCGATTGCGCCCGACGACGAAGATACCATCTATTTCCCATGCAACCGGATGCACGTCAGTCGTGACGGTGGACAAACCATCGAGCCTTTCAGTGGCGGAGGTGACAACCACGACATGTGGGCCGACCCGAAGAATCCAGAGCGGATGATGATTGGTAACGACGGCGGAATCAGCATCACCACCACGCGCGGTCGCCAATGGAGCCGTGTCGTCTTGCCGATCGGGCAGATGTACCACGTGGCCGTGGACAACCACATTCCCTACCGGGTCTACAGCAACATGCAAGACTCGACGTCGAAGCGTGGGCCTGCTTATCCAGGCTACGGTCCGGACATTCCCGTCTTCGTGGCCATGAGCGGCTGTGAGTCGGGATTCGCCTACCCGGATCCGACAGACAACGACATCGTTTGGGGATCTTGTTACTCGGGGACGACCGAGATCTATAACCACAAGAACGGCTTGGTCCGTAACGTCAACGTCTGGCCGGAAAAGTCTCTCGATGCGCCGGCGAAGGACACGAAGTATCGCTGGAACTGGACACATCCGGTCGCCATGTCGCCGCACGATCACAACAAGGTCTGGGTGGGAAGCCAATATGTCCACCAGACGACGAACGGCGGCCAAAGCTGGGAGATCATCAGTCCGGATTTGACGTTGAACGATGAGACCAAGCTGGGCTCATCGGGCGGTTTGAGTAAAGACAACCTGGGCGTCGAGTACGGATGCACGTTGTTTGCTATTGCGGAATCACCGGTCGAAGCGGGCGTCATTTGGGTCGGCTCGAATGATGGACTGATGCATGTGACGCGCGACGGAGGTGCGAACTGGGACAACGTTACACCAGCCGGCATGCCCCCTTGGGGCACGGTAAGCATGATCGATCCCTCGACCCATGAAGCGGGACGCGCTTACATTGCGGTGGATGGACATCAAGAAGACATCCGAGACCCTCATCTTTTCAAGACCTCCGACTACGGCAAAACCTGGAAGGCAATCAATAACGGCATCCCCAAATCCATGCTCAGTTACACAAGTGCCATCAAGGAGGACCCGGTTCGCAAGGGTTTGCTTTACGCAGGGACGGCGAACGCCATCTACGTGTCTTATGACGACGGGGAGAATTGGGAGTCTCTGCAGGCCGACTTGCCGCAAGCTTGCATCACTTGGATCGCCTTTCAGGAACACTTCAATGACCTCGTCGTGGGGACGAACGGACGCGGCATCTGGATCATGGACGATGTGAGCCATCTCCAACAGCTCACACCAGAGGTCAAGGCGGCCGACGCGCATTTGTTCACGCCACGACCGGCCTACCGTTTCAAGGACCGGCAGAGTGTGGACTCCCCTCCAAACGACCAATCGCGTCCGGAACGAGCCCCTTACGGAGCCTCCATCAACTACTATTTGAAGGACGAGCTCGAGGGCGTGACGGTCACGATTCACGACGAGACGGGTCAACAGATCCGGCGGCTTCGCGGCACCGGCAAACAAGGCCTCAACCGAGTCGTGTGGGACCTCAGGCACGAGCGGTTGAATCAAATCGAGCTCCGTACGACCCCCGACTTCCATCCGCACGTCTGGGAAGAAAAGCGGTTCCGGGGCAGAGACACTCGGCCTGTCCTCCACTGGGGAATCGGTCCACCTCAAAGGGGCGTCCTGGCCGCACCGGGTACGTACAAGGTGAAGCTCGCCGTGGACGGCAAGGAGTACGAGCAGAACGTCGAGGTCCGAAAGGACCCGAACTCCAACGGTACGGAAGCCGATATCAAGACGATGGTCGCGCTCTGGAAGAATGTTGTGGATGACATCAACGATGTCGTGACTATGATCAATCGCCTGGAGATCATTGGAAAGCAGTTCGAGGATCTGAACAAGGTGCTGGCACAAACGCCGGACGCGAAGTCGCTTCTCGATTCGCTGGACGAGGTTCAAGGCGAGCTCATCGCCATTGAAGACAAGCTTCTCCAGAGGCAGCTCCACGCCTCTGATCCCAAGTCCTATCGCGAAAAGATGATGCTGTACTCGAAGCTCTTGTGGTTCTCGGGAGACGTCGGAGCCGGGGCAGGCGACATCAGAAGCACCGAAGACTACGGTCCCACCGACCAGCAACTCGAAGTCTATGAGCTACTCAAAGGTCGACTCGCGGAAAGCCGCGCAGAGTACGAGCGCTTTGTGACCGAGACGATCCCTGCGTTCAACAACGCGCTCCAGACCGCGGGCCACGGCAACATCGTCTCGAAACTCAAATGAATGTTGACACGGGGTCAGGCCTGGCCTGGCCCCGACGTTGACGGTGGAGGGAGATCTTGAAGTCGACCCGGTCTCTCCGCAATCTCTTAGTGTTTTCATGTCTGATCCCACTTTTCTGCTGCTCATCCGCTCGTGCAGGAAGCGGACCTAGTGCTTCGTGGCGGCACGATCTTGACGATGGAAGAAGACAATCCACAAGCCGAGGCGTTGGCCGTCAAAGACGAGCGTATTTTAGCCGTGGGTAGCAATCAAGAAATCGGTGCGTACGTCGGACCGCCAACGGAGATCATCGATTTAAAGGGAGGCCTTGCCGTCCCGGGCCTCATCGACGGGCATGGACACTTCATGAGTCTTGGTGAGTCCCTCATGGGGCTTGATCTCAGACACCCAGCAACTTGGGGTGAAATCGTCGCCCTCGTGGAGAAAGCCGCTGAAGGATCCGAACCCGGCGAGTGGATCTTGGGACGCGGGTGGCACCAGGACAAATGGGAGACACCTCCCGTGCCCAACGTCGAAGGGTTACCGACGCACCATAACCTGAGCAGCGTCAGTCCTCAGAATCCTGTCATGCTGATCCACGTGAGTGGGCACGGCGTTCTCGTGAATGAGCAAGCGCTCCATCACGTCGGTTTCACTCGCGACACGCCGGACCCACCGGGTGGAACTATCGTGCGCGATGCCGATGGGAATCCAACCGGCATGTTGCGGGAGACCGCTCAGGATCCGGTGCGAGAAGCCGTGGCGGCCTACCGCGCCCAACGTGGCCCGGAGCAATTCGAAAAGGAGCTTCGCAAACATGTCGAGTTAGCGGCGTCAGAAGCCATCTCGAAAGGGATTACGACGTTTCACGACATGGGTGAGTCGTTCGAAACGATCGATTTGCTGAAGACGATGGCCGAAGAAGGCAACCTACCCATTCGTTTGTGGGTGGCGATCCAGGAGCCGGCGGAGGAGCTCGAGAAGCACCTAGCTCAATACCGCATGGTGGGTTACGGAAACGATTTTCTCACCGTGCGGGCCATCGGAGAGAAGGTGCTCGATGGAGCCCTGGGAGTCCACGGCGGCTGGCTCCTGGAGCCCTACAGCGACATGCCGGACACCGTTGGCTTCAACGTCACGCCGGTTGAAGACATTCGGCGTTCAGCGGAGCTCGCCATGGAGCATGGCTATCAGATGGCCATCCAAGGTATCGGTGACCGCGCGGCCCGAGAGCTCCTCAACATCTATGAGGGAGAGTTCACAAAGCATCCAGAAAATGACGACCCTCGCTGGAGGATCGAGCATTGTCAGGTCATCCACCCCGAGGACCTTCCTCGTTTCGCGAGCCTCGGCGTCATCGCTTCCGTTCGAGGTGTCTTCGCGACTTCCGATGGCCCCTGGGTCGTGAACCGACTCGGCGAAGAACGCACCCGCGAGCGCGGATACATGTACCAAACGCTCTTTCAATCAGGAGCCATCGTCGTCAACGGCACCGACCCTCCCGTGGAAGACATCGACCCCATCGCCAATTTCTATTGTTCGGTGACCCGCAAGATGGTCAACGGCAACGTCTTCTTTCCCGAACAGAAGATGACCCGCGAGCAAGCACTCCAGTCCTACACGACCCATCCGGCATACGCAGCGTTCGAGGAAGATACCAAAGGCTCTCTCGCGCCCGGCAAGCTAGCCGACATCACGGTGTTCTCGAAGGACATCATGACGATCCCGGACGACGAGCTACTAAGTGCGGAAGTCATCTACACAATCATCGACGGGAAAATCGCATTTCGGAGGAGCGGTTCGTAAGACCTTCAGTTGAAGAACTCGGCCAGGGCCTGCGCAGGAGAAACGACTTTCACTCCTCGCCAGGACTTCCCATACATAGTTCCAAAGTGCTTCCGGTCGCCGGTCACGAGTAAATCGACCTTTGCTTCAACAGCTGCGGCCAGAATGGGAGCGTCCTCAGAGGGCAAAGACAGATCGGTCGCCCAGACGACGCTCTCCGGCTTAGCTTCAGAAGTAACGACCAAAACCGAAACGAGCTCCTCTAATTCAGCCGAGTCATCTGGGTACTTCAACTGGAGGTTCCGCTTGGCTTCCTCGATGGCATGCGGAGAAGAGAACAAGTCGCATCGTTTTAGCCGGGCAAGGGTGAAAAGCGCTCTCGCTCGGCCGTGGGGAGAGTGCGCCGCACTGAAGAGGACATTCGCGTCGAGAAAAAGGCGCATCAGCTATTCGACTAGAGCCTCGAGCTTTCTAGCCTCTTCGCGGGACAAACGGTCTTCTCGCTCGAACTCCCTCAATCGTTCGTCACTGTAGATTTCCAAAGGGTAGACTCCCGTTTGTCGCAACAGTATTCCACCGTCGGGAGTCGTCTCCAACAGCATAAACACGTCACCTTCGATTCCCAACCGTTTGAGAACACTCTTAGGAATCGAAACTTGTCCCTTTCTACCCAGCTTCACTAGCTCCATATTATCTATTATACCGGAATCCGGCCTGCCGGTATAATGATATCCGGCACGTGCTCTCGTTGCCTTCAAAAGCGCCCTGCCAACTCCGGTTGCTCCCAGGCAATCATCACGAGGTGGTCACCGCTACGGAATGTATCGAAGGCACCGTTTCGGGGATTGATAACAATCTGGCCGTCACGGACGACGCCGAGCGCCAGGACGGGATTGTCCGTACTCCTGGTCTCATCGAGCATACGGGAGGCTTCTGTGAAACTCTTTCCCTGAAAGGCCGATGGCACCGGCTCCAGGTAGATCTCATTGCTTTCGGCTGAAATCGTCAGGAGTCGCTCGTACACGACGCACGAAACGGTGGCGCTCGAAGAGACGACGAATAGACGTTATGGGTTTGACGGGGTTGACTCCTGAGGTCGGCTCACGGACTCTTCGCGACCCCACCTGCAATCTGCTCCGCCAGCTCGAGACCTTCCAAGAAGATCTGCGCGGACATTTTAGGATTCGTGTGATACCCGGATTTCTTCGTGGTCTTCTGCCTTATGACGAGTACCTCCACCTGGCCCTGATTCTTGATCTCGGAGATGATGCGTCGCGGGCTCTTGTACTTCAGTTGTGCATCGGCAAGGCCGAAACCCTGACGCGCCACCAAGACGACGTAGAAATACGGATAAGAGCTTCCTTGAACCTCATTCAAAACCACTTGTCCATAAAGACCGAGGAAGTCAGGGTGGCGTCCTTCGATATCGACCTTGAACTTGATGTCATCGGGAATCTTGGCGTCGGAACCTTTTAGGAGCATCAGGAGGCCCACGCGGTGTTTACCCAGTCGCTCCCCACCGGATTCCAAAACGTGACGAATAGATTTCACCTTCGTCACCAAATTGGGCTGGGTTAAAACCCGGCGCACGCCGGTGACCCAATGGGGAAGCAGTAGGACCATGGCGTCGATGGCGAGGATACGCGGCAACCCTCTGAAAAAAACCGCCGCTAATCCAAAGATGATCGCCGTCAAAAGGAAGACGACTGCGCCGGCAGCGTTGGTGATGTCGATGATACTTCGGTCCCATTTTCGGATCTTCTGGTCCATCCGAATGAGCTCATCGAGCCTCCTTTTCTCGACGCGTTCCCATTCGGCCTTGGGGTCGTATCCCTTGAAATCGATGCGGTTGTCGTAACCGCTGACGAGAAGCAACAAATTCCCCATGACGATGAGGGGAAGTCCCCACCAAAGCGATAGGGTTACCGCCTGGAGAATCACTCCCGCCGCAATGAGGGCAAAGCTTGTGAGCAGACGCTTGTTGTATTCGAGAGACGGCCACATTTTGAAGACGACGATGGGGCGCTCTTCGGACGCGGGCAACATCATGAGGCTTGGTCCTCCTCTCGGGCAACGAGCTCACCGAACCCCATGTGACGCCAATAAAGTGGACAGGCACCGTGGCAAAGATGAAACTCCTCACAATCGCGACAAGAGGAATAGGCAAGACCTTTGTCGCGGTAATGTTGGGCCTTGGCCGAGGTCCAGATGCTATGAACGTCTTGCTCGAGGAGATTCCCCACCGGGTCGTCGTACGAGGAGCAGGGTAGAACATCTCCATTGGCTGCGACGGACAGGAGCCCATCGCAGGCACTACAGCCTTTGTTTCCCAATCCTCGTGCCACGGGATTGAACATGCACATGGGCGTGGGCGAGTACCACATGAACTCTACGTCTTCGGATTTTGCCGCTTTGGCAATCGTCATGAGATGGGGTCCGAGGTCTTGATACCGGACGACGAGTCGTTGGTTCAATGCCGCACTTCCCGTTGGAATCATCAAGTTCATGCTGAACCGCTCGAGCCCCAGGACGTTTTTGACGAAAGCCGGCATTTGCGCGCACTCCTCCAGGTTGTCACGATTAATCGTCGTGTTCGTGTGAACGCGGATACCCGTAGATTTGAGGTTCGTGACTCCGGCGATGGTCTTCTCGAAGGATCCCAGGACGGCGGTCACCCGCTCGTGCGTTCGCTTGGTCACACCTTCGAGACTCACTTGGGCGGAGGCGAGTCCTGCACCGACTAGGCTCTTCGCAAGTGAGGGAGTCATGCATGTACCGTTCGTAATCAAGTTGACGCGGAAACCCAGGTTGGCAGCATAGTCGATGAGCTCCGGCAGCTCCGGCCTGAGAGTCGGCTCCCCACCTGTAAAGCTCACCGAAGGAACTTTCGCCTTCAGGAAGATGGTGTCGAGCACGCTTCGAATCTCTTGGCTCGTCATCTCCCGGTCGTCGCCCGTTGGATTGCTCGTACAGTTGCAACCGGCGTAGCAAAAGGAGCACTTCAAGTTGCAGCGGTACGTGACCGCTAGCTCCGAAAGCACAGGCAAGTCGGAGAGGCGCATGGCAAAGGGCTCGACTTCGGTGCCGGAAGTGCGGTTCAAGTCGTTGAGGTCGTTTTCGAGCCAGCGCTTGACGTCGTAGAGGAAGAGGCCAATGTCACGCACCTTGACGGGATCCCGGCCCACGGCATCGAGCAGGGCAGCGATGGTCTTTCCGTCAACGAGCTCTTTTAACATCATCGCCCCCTGCCCGTTCAGCTTCTGTGCTTGGTTGGGGCGTTTGATGAGCAGGTTGTCCTCGAGTCGAACAAATATGTAGGGTCGGACGTTCGCAATCCACGTATCCACCCAGCCGAGCTCCGCCATCAGTGTGATCCTCCACTGACACAAGCGGAATGACAGGCCGAGTGACAGGCCGAATGACATGCGGAGTGGCAAGCCGAATGACAGGCGGAGTGACAGGCATCGTGACAGACGTTCATGTTCAAAACGAGGTCGGTATCGATGGGTCCTCGAATGACGTGGTCTGTGGTCAGGGGAATGTCGGTCTCGTGCAGGAACGGATTGCGGTCATGTTCATACGGTTGGCGGTAGTAAGGGTGGTGGTTGTGGTACCACCAGTACCAGCGATCGTCCGTGGCGTCGGTACGCCGTTGGCCCAGTTCCTGCTCTTCCAGATCCCCGATCCGTTTTTCGTAATAGGCTTTGGTGGCTTCCACGTCACAATCCCAGGCTTTAGCTTGAATCTTGGTGACCGCAAGATTCATCACCTCCTCGAGCTCGGACTGAGACAAACGGCCGTCATCTGCCATGGAGTTGTAGAAGAGCTGCTCATACTCCGAGAGCTTGCTCGTATCTGGTGTCGCGACGAGCTTGGCTTGAAGAGGAGAGCGGGAAACCACTTCGAGGAAACCTTCGAGAACCATGGAGTTCAACATGGCGCTCACGATGCGCTTGAACGGTATACCGAGATAGAAAGCGGCCTCGAAGGGAGTCAGATCCTCACAGACTTTGCCGGCCTTTCGGAGACTCGACAGTAAGAGCTTGGGAGGAGTCCAATCCAGGTTCTCCCATCGGATGGCTTCGAGTCCCTGATGCGCCTTGACCATCGACCGCTGCTTTCCCGCCACAACGGCAAAAAAGAGGGCAAGAAGTGCCAAAGGGCCCAGTATCATGAGAAGCAGCGAACGCTTCACTCCCAAAGGGCCGCGCGACTGCGGGGCGGGCTCCGAAGTGGCGGTCCACTCCCTTTCCACCTGGGTCAAGTTGAACCAATCCGCCGGAAGGTAGATCTGCGTCCGCATGTGGTACCGATTGCCGGGCTGCTCCTTGTGAAAGACCAGAAGCAGACGGTCATTGGGTCCCCGTTGATAGTCGACGAGGTACTGCTCGTTGACAAAGCGCTCGGTGAGAACGAGATCGTTATCGAGCACATGCTGGCGCGGATCCACGTTGGCCGGAAGCTGATAAGGTGTCAGCAGCTTCAACGTGTAATGCTCTTGATTCGATGCCTCGTCCCACTCGACGGGAGACCAGTTGAAGACCACGAGCTCCCGACCGTCATCGGCCGTGGTGGGCGCGACATATCCCGCCTGAGCAAAGTGAGTCGCGATGGGAAAAACATAAGTGACCGTCCCCGAGCCCACGCCTTGGCCATCGGCCAAGATGATGTCCCACTTTCGACCGCCGACGTTACGGATGGAGAGTCGGTATCGGTTCCCCTGGGAATCGACGGCGTAGGAGTCATCGATAGCCATACCCAACGGCAGGCGGTCTTGGGGCTCGAAATAGAAACCGTGGAGCTCGCCGGAGAGCACCCCCCATTGAACGGTGTAGGCGAGAACAGCCGAGCCGTCGGGACGGAGATCGACATCGGCTTCGACGAAGCGGACCTCACCGGCCGCGTGGATCGGTGGGGCCAGGAGCAAGAAAACGCCAAAGACTACGAACACATATCGTAAGCAGAAGCTCATTGTTCGTCCCATTGGATACGGAGCTGCAACACAAGAAAGGAGATTGGGTAACACCTCTTGATAGCAAACAGACTCCGAGGTGTCAATCCGCAGACCGTTCCGCCTGGGATGACGGAAACTCTATCTTGGACCCTCAGCTCAAATCGTCGGCGGCTGCTCCAGGACATGGGGGTTGTTGTGCTCGTAATGGGGAATTCCCGTGTGGCAGTCCTTCGTGTCGATGGGAAACTCAATCCGAAGATTATCGGCCAGTGCGTTGTTCGGTACTTGACCGTTGACTCGACAATCTAGGCCGTTGAAATCCAATTCTACCTCGATTCGGTAGCCTGGAACCCACCAACGGGTGTCCTGGGTGTTCATGAAGGCCTCGACGACGCCGTCATTGACATAGGATTGATCGTGTTGATCGTGATTGATTCCGTGAAAATCCTTGAACGCTTGGAGTCCAGCATGTGGTGCCCCTGCATCTATCGCCTTCGCGTGTAGAGCTTTCATCAGGTCGGGCACCGGACCGTCCAAATGACCAGTGACCCTGCCACCAGTGAATCCAATCACTTTTTTGAAACCGTTGTAGTTGATATTCAAGCAGTTCGAAAGGCGCCGCATGGGTAACGGACCTGGTGTGAGCGGTGTATTGGAAACGAAATCCACGCTATGACTTAGCAGCTCCCCTTCCAATCCTCTCAATGGATTCCCGTAGCCATCGGTCACTGCAACTTCACCGGGACACGCCTGGTAAGCTAACACTTTGCGACGGTCACCAGCTGCCGGCAATACGACAAAAAAACCACCGTCAAAAACGAGTGTGATCGACATGGCTACCTCCTTTACCAATTCGGAGTTTGTGAACACAACAAGAGGCCGGGCCGTTGATGAGCAACAAGCACCGCCTCGTAATGGACTTCCCTTTCGTTTTGGAGTCGGACAGCTTTACAAAGAAGGATTATCGGTTTTCGCGCTGCAAGATTGTCTCATCGAAACGCAAAAAGCGCCACTGCAAACAGCGTTGAGGTTCAGTCGCAGATCTAGGGCGGTACCCTTTCCCAGGAACCTTCCACGATACCTGGCTGTACGCCTCGACCCTTGAACGTCGCTCGACGCATTCGAAAGGATGGTTTCCCATTGCGTTTCGCGAGTGCTGCACGGAGCCCTTCTTCAACGAGCTCGCTCAATGTAGTTCTTTCCCTGGTGGCCACGGAGACTGCTTCCTCGAAAAGAACGTCGGGTAATCGGATGGTGACCTTCATTTGAGCGAGTATATCGCACGGGCGTGCCTTTGTTTCTCTCCTCCTCATCCCAGTTTTCGGCTGAATCCCCCTAGAACTTCTAGGGAACATTGTGCTAGGCTTTCCCGTAGAACTTCTAGGGAGGGCAATTGTGAAGGATTCAAAACAGGAGCTGCTCAAGGGCACCCTCGATATGCTTATTTTGCAGGCACTTAGCGAAGGTGCAATGCACGGATATGGTGTGGCCCGCTGGATTGAAGAGCGGACGGAGGGGACATTGATGATTGAAGAGGGCTCTCTCTATCCGGCGCTCTACCGGATGGAAAAGCGGGGCTGGGTCGAGTCCGAGTGGGGCGCCTCGGAAAACAACCGACGGGCTCGCTTCTACGAGATGACCGATACGGGCCAAAAACAGCTCGAGGATGAGACCCAGAGCTGGGCCCGACTCGTTTGGGCGATCAACCGGATCGTCCCCATGCCGACGACCTGATTCCAACGGGGGACCTGTGATTTGGCGTAACCGTTTCGGTGGATTGCCACCATCGCGACAAGAGATCGAGCGCGACATCGATGAGGAGCTAGAGCTTCATCTCGAGAAGCGGGCAGAGGATTTCGAGCGAGAAGGGCTGGACCCGGATTCGGCGAGGAAAAGGGCGCGGCGACGGTTCGGTGACGTGGAAAGGTATCGGTGGGAGATGAAGAGCATCAAGGACGACTACGTACAAGGCGTCGAACGCGCGAACTATTTCGAGGAGATGGTGAACGACCTACGTTATGGCTTCCGGCAGCTCATGAGCAAGCCGGCTCTTCCTCTAATGATCATTGTGCTCCTGGCCATCGGTGTGGGCGCGAACACGGCCATCTTCAGTGTCGTGAAAGCTGTCTTGCTGGAGCCCCTACCGTTCGATGCCTCCGACCAACTCGTGATCTTTTGGGAGACCGAGGACGGTTCGGGGAGGTCACCGACGTCTTATCCCAATTTCTTGGACTGGAGAGAGCAGGCGGAGAGCTTTGAAGATATCGGCGTCATCACCTACTGGCATTTCAATCTCACGGGTGAGCAAGGCCCCGAGCGCGTATTCGCCACGCTCGTCAGCGAAGGTCTCTTTGAGCTCCTCGGCGTCGAGCCGGAGCTCGGCAGGACGATCCTCCCCGAAGAAGATAGGCCTGGTGCCCCCAAAGTGGTCCTCATCAGTCACAGCCTGTGGCACAGACGTTTCGGCGGCGATCCGGGTGTCATCGGCGAGACGATCCTCGTCGATGGAGAGCCCTTTACCGTCATTGGAGTCATGCCGTCCGGTTTCAAGGCGCCGAGTCCTTGGCTCTTGGGGAAGACGACGGACTTGTGGTTTTCGCTATGTCTGCCTTCCATCAACGAGCCCTTGCTCGAGGACAGAGACTCCCACTGGATGGTCGCCATCGGCCGCCTCAAAAACGGTGTGTCCATCGACGAGGCCCAAGGAGAGATGAACGTCATCGCAACAGGCCTCGAGGCCGAGTATCCAAAGACCAACGAAAACGAGGGCGTCGTCCTCCATCCCTTGCATGAGGACCTCGTAGGAAAAGCTGGAAACCAGCTCTTGATGCTCCTTGGTGGTGCAGGCTTGGTGCTTCTCATTGTTTGCGGCAATGTGGCGGGACTCCTGATGGCGAAGGCTACGACGCGGCAGGCCGAGGTGGCCGTGCGATCGGCTCTAGGCGCGAGCCAGGCGCGACTTACTCGCCAGATCCTCGCTGAGAACATTCCGCTGGCTCTGCTAGGAGGCACTCTCGGTTTTCTTCTCGCACTGGGGGGAATCCAATCGCTTCAATCGATCCTACCGACGGATATACCGAGGATCGATGCCGTCGGATTCGACGGTGGTGTGTTTGCCTTCACCCTGGGCATATCGTTCCTCACCGGTGTGCTTTTCAGCCTGGCACCGGCCTGGTCGAGCTCACGAGTCGACCTTGCCGATCAGTTGAAGCAGGGAAGGGGCTCGGTCCTTACGGGTGCAAGCCGGAACCGTGCCCGGAACTTGCTCGTTGTGACACAGTTTGCCTTGACATTGATCCTGGCGAACGCTGCAGCGCTCATGCTTCAAAGCTACTTCGAGCTGCAGAACCGGGACTACGGTTTCTACAAAGAAGGTGTCCTGACTCTCGGGGTCTCCATCCAAGGCCCCGAGTATCGGGACTCCACCGACGTCCAGCGCTTTTACGATGAGCTCATTGAGCGTGTCGAGGCACTACCGGGTGTCCGTAGTGCCGCGGCCACCAGCAAACTTCCCTTACAAGGAGGAAGTAACTCCGACATCAACAAAGCGGACGGCCATGACTTCAGTCAAGGGCAGACTCCCTTTGCCGAGATATCCGTTATAACACGCGACTATTTTCAAACCATGGGGATCCCCCTCCTCAAGGGCCGAGCGTTCGACGATCACGACGATTTGATGTCCGACCTGAAGCCCGCCGTCATCAATCATGCGATGGTCGAGAGACTATGGCCCAATGAAGATCCCATTGGGAAGCACTTCGAGTGGTTCGCTCCGTATTCGATGACGGTGATCGGTGTCGTGGGGGACGTGCGCCAGTGGGGGCCGGAAAGAGAGGTGCATCCCGAGATTTACATGCCGCTTTCAACCGTTCCTGAGCCAATGCAGTTTACCTTCAAGACGGTCCGGTTCCTGGCCGTGCGAACGGATAAGGATCCCTTGGGTCTCGTGGCCGCAGTCCGACAGGAAGTGGCTCGCGTGGATCCCCATCAATCGATATCCGACATCCGGACGACGGCGGACGTGCTGAGCTCCACACTCGCGCGTCGGCGGTTCAACACATTGCTGATTGGAATCTTCGCCACCATAGCATTGGTCTGGTCATTGCGGCGGGTATCTACGGCGTCATGTCGTTCTTCGTCGCTCAAAGGACCCACGAGATTGGAATCCGCGTAGCGATGGGTGCGAGCTGGGCTGGAGTACAGAAGCTGGTGCTTCGTCAGGGACTCAAGCTGGCGGCCATCGGTGTCGCTGTTGGTTTGGTCGGAGTCTTTGCTACGACCAAGCTGACCGAAAGCATGATTTATGGAGTAAGCCCCATGGATCCCGCTACGCTGGTGGGAGGCATCGCATTTCTCGTCGGCTTGGGACTCCTTGGATCGCTTCTCCCGGCGCTCCGGGCAAGCCGAGTCGATCCCATTCTCGCGTTGAGAGACGAGTAAGGCTCAGATGGATCGGCGAACTCTCTATTTCGACCCGGACCGGTAGGGCCCAGGTCTCTCCATACGATGTTTCCTCCGCGCTGATCGCCGGCAGATATCGATGGGCAAGGATTAGACCTTGACCGCACGAAGACACTTCCTGTACGCCTCAGTCCCAGTTAGAATGTCCTGTCGATCTGCAGGCATTCTTCGGTAGGACTGAGAGAATCCGCCGGATCGCGGGAAGTGTGAAGCGCAATCGGCCAGCAAAAGGGGAACGGTAAAGTGCACAAGTGGATTTTCTTATGCGTCGCGATCGGTTTGCTGTCGTGGTCGTGCTCTTCGGTGCAGGCACCGCTCGAGGAAGGCACAGCAAACCCCTTCTTCAGCGAATGGGATACCCCCTACGGTGTTCCTCCCTTTGACAAGATCAAAGAACCGCACTATCTGCCAGCCTTCGAGAAGGGATTCGAGGAGCAGAGTCAGGAGGTCAAGGCCATAGCAGAAGCCGCTGAGGCACCGACGTTCGAGAATACCGTCGAGGCGCTCGAGAGGAGCGGAGCGCTACTGACGAACGTCAGCAACGTTTTCTATCGAGCCGTGTCGGCGAACACGAACGACGAGATACAGGCGATCGCGAAGAAAGTGGCTCCCATGCGATCCAAGCACCGGGACGACATTCTCTTGAACGAGAAGCTCTTCCAGCGGCTCACGGTTGTTTACGGGCAACGCGATGAGCTAGAGCTCGGTACCGAGCAAGACCGGCTACTCGAAGAGACCTACAAAGACTTTGTCCGCGGCGGTGCCAATTTGGACGAGCAAGACAAGGCTGCATTGAGAGAGATCAACAAGGAACTGTCTCTTCTCTCCGTGCAGTTCGGTGAAAACGTCCTCAAGGAGAACAACTCCTTCGAGCTCGTCATCGACAAAGAGGAAGATCTTGCAGGGCTTCCGGAGACGCTGGTCACCGGTGCCAAGGAGGAGGCGGAGGAAAGAGGGCACGCCGGGAAGTGGGTCTTCACGCTCCACCGACCCAGCATCAATCCCTTTTTGCAGTACTCCGAAAAACGTGAGCTGCGAGAGAAGATCTTCAAGGGCTACATCAATCGCGGAAACAACGACAACGAGTTGGACAACAAAGACAATGCGGCAAAGATCGCTGCACTTCGGGTCAAGAGAGCGAACTTGTTAGGCTACGAGACCCACGCCCACTACGTTCTCGAGGAGAACATGGCGAAGAATCCCGAAGGTGTCTACGACCTCCTCAACCGGTTGTGGGAACCTTCTCTGGCCAGGGCCAAGGATGAAGAGCGAGCGCTCCAAGGGTTGATCGACCGGGAAGGTGGAGGGTTCGAGCTGGCGGCCTGGGACTGGCGGTACTATGCGGAAAGACTTCGAAAAGAGAAGTACGCACTGGACGACTCTGTCCTGAGGCCCTATTTCGAGTTGGACAACGTCATCCAAGGAGCATTTACCGTCGCCAACAAACTGTACGGAATCACTTTGGAGGAACGGACGGACATTCCCAAATATCACGAAGACGTCAAAGTGTTCGAGGTCAAGGAAGCCGACGGATCACATATCGGCATCTTGTACACCGACTATTTTCCCCGTGCCAGCAAGAGGGGTGGTGCCTGGTCGAGTGCGTTCCGCAAGCAATATCGACTGGAGGGCGAGAACGTGACCCCGGTCATCGTCAACGTCGGTAATTTCTCGAAGCCTACCGGAGACAATCCGGCTTTGCTGAATTTCACCGAAGTCAATACGCTCTTTCACGAGTTCGGCCACGCGCTTCACCAGCTTCTCTCGGATTGCACGTATGAAAGCTTGTCGGGAACATCGGTGCCTAGAGATTTCGTCGAGCTCGGCTCGCAAATCATGGAGAACTGGACCTCGGAGCCCGAGGTACTGAGCCTATACGCGAAGCACTTCGAGACAGGCGAGGTCATCCCTTCCGAGCTCGTCGAGAAACTCGAGGAAGCGAGCAAGTTCAACCAGGGCTTTGAAACGGTCGAGTACCTGGCCGCATCGTTCTTGGATATGGATTGGCATACATTGACCGAAGCCGTGGAACAGGACACCCTGAAGCTCGAGGAGGAGAGCCTGAACAAGATTGGGCTCATTCCGGAGATCGTGGTCCGGTATCGGAGCCCCTATTTCAACCACATATTCTCTGGTGGTTACTCCGCGGGCTACTACAGCTACATTTGGTCCGAGGTGCTCGATGCAGATGCCTTTCAGGCTTTCAAAGAAACCAGTCTCTTCGATCAAGCAACGGCAAAGTCCTTCCGGGAGAACATTCTGGCCCGGGGCGGGACCGAGGATCCCATGACGCTTTACAAACGGTTCCGGGGTGCCGAGCCCAGAATCGAGCCCTTACTCGTGCGAAGAGGACTCACCGGTTCCTCGCAATGAAAGATGACCCGGGCGCGGCCGGCACGTTGGTGCCGGTGTCGCCGGTTTTCCCGAAGACGCCGATTTTGGATTGGTGAGCGGGATGGGTTGCAGCGACCGCATGACCGATCGAAGCAGCACCTTTTCCGCTCACCCCATTGCGCAGTGCGGGAGATTTGCCGACGATTCATTTTTCTAGCCATGCTTCTGCCGACATCTGCACCGCACCGTCACGATCACGTCTGACCCGCCTACGTCGCCGGTGCGACTACGGCGCGGTAAACCCCAGATTGCCGCCCACAAAAGCGGCTGTCGAAGTGAACTTATCGCCCTTTTCCTACGTCCAATGGTTTAGGCGGCCAGCTATGTCCACAGACAATGCCTGGAGGTACGTATGGCTTCGAGCTTCCTGACCCAAGATGTCCGTCACACGTTCCGCACTCTGTATCGAGACGGCGGCTTCTTTGCGGTGGCGGTGCTGATCATCGCCATCGGAATCGGCGCCAATACCGCCATTTTTAGCGTTTTCAATACGCTCCTGTTTCGCCCACTGCCCTTTCAAGAACCCGAGAGCCTTGTTTGGATCGCCAACAGCAGCCGTGGAATCGGCTTGTCCGGGGTGACATCCAGAAGCTCCAATCTGCGCGACTATCGCCGCTTGAATCAATCGTTCGAGAACCTAACTGGCTACTACGCCTTTTTTGATTACCGCAGCTACACCTTGACTGGTGACGGCGAACCGGAACGCGTGGTGGTCGTCGGCGTGGCACAGAACTTCCTGGATGTACTCGGGATCCAACCCGAGTTGGGGCGCAACTTTGTCGACGAGGAGTGCGTTTGGAACGGTCGGCCGGCGGTGCTCGTCACCCACGGATTTTGGATGAAGCGCTATGGAGGCAACCCAAGTATTGTCGGGCGTTCGATCACCATCAACGACGAGCCTACGACGGTCGCGGGCGTGTTACCTGCTTCATTCGATTTCTCGTCGACGTTCACTCCAGGAACACGAATCGACTTTCTGAATCCCTTTCCCATTAGCGATGAGACCGATCGTTGGGGAAACACTCTGGCCATGATTGGACGTCTCAAGCCAGGGGTGACCATCGGGCAGGCCCAAGCCGAGCTGGACCTCATCAATCAGCAGTTGAAAGAAGCGGACGAGGGGCGTTGGGGATTAGGTGCGGTCGTCACGGGATTGCACCAACAGATCACGGGCCGGTTTCGAAGGGCTCTGTTAGTGCTGTTTTGTGCCGTCGGCGTTGTGCTGCTCATCGCTTGCACCAACCTTTCGAATCTACTGCTCGCCCGGGCGGCGTCTCGACGTAAAGAAATCGCCCTTCGTGCCGCACTCGGCGCGGGGCGCTCGCGGTTGGTTCGTCAGATGCTCACGGAAAGCCTCGTGCTTTCCTTGTGCGGGGCCGTGTTGGGTGTGTTCATAGCGTTCGCCTTGACTCGGCTCGTGGCGGGGACAACGGCGTTCAACATTCCCTTGCTCCAGGCGGTCACCATCGATGGGACAGCACTCCTCTTCACACTTGCGATTGCGCTCATCACGGGGCTTCTGTTTGGAATCGTTCCCGCTCTCCAGCTCTCAGCCAAGCACGAATACAGTGCGTTGAACGACTCCAACCGCGGCTCGAGTGAGGAGAAGAGCCGGACGTGGATCCGCAAAGGACTAGTGGTCGCCGAAGTCGCGTTGGCCTGCCTACTTCTCGTGGGCGCTGGGCTCCTCCTCAAGAGCTTTGTGACGTTGATGGATGTCGACCTCGGCTTCCAGCCCGAGATGGCGGCCGCGTGGCGCATCCAGTCCCGGTACGAGTACGACGAATTCGACGAAAGGAACGCCTTTTTCGAGCGCGTGGTCCACGAGGTTAGGAACGTTCCGGGCGTCGAGTCCGTTGGACTGACCGATACCCTACCCCTCGGTCGTAACCGCAGTTGGGGAATTCGGGCCAAGGGAGAAGTGTACGAAGAGGGTAGGAATCCCAGTGCCTTCCCGCGCAACGTAGATGCCGAATATATCAAAACGATGCGGATTCCTTTGCTCTCGGGTCGAAACTTCACGCCGCACGACACCAGCGACAAAGAGAGCGTCATGATCGTCAACGAAGCCATGGCCCGCCGGCTGTGGCCCGACCGGGATCCTATTGGTCAGTTTGTGTTGACCGCCGATATCGAGTGGCAGGTCGTCGGTGTTGTCGCCAACGTTCGGCACGGATCGCTGGAAGAAGAAGCGGGGCTGGAAATGTACATGCCCATCACCCAACAGCGCGATTGGGGATCCCTGGAGCTCGTGGTGAGAACCAAAAAGTCTCCAGAGCTCATTGCCCCAGATGTGCGTACAGCGCTTAGAACCGTCGACGCCGGTTTGCCGACCAGCGATTTTCAAACGCTCGGTCAAATCGTCGATCGTGCCGTCTCACCCCGCCGCTTCATTCTGCTCTTGATCGGCGCGTTCTCGGCGACGGCCTTGCTGCTCGCTTCGCTGGGAATCTACGGTGTCGTGTCCTATTCGGTGAGTCAGAGAGCTCAAGAAATTGGCATCCGCATGGCGTTGGGCGCCTCGGCATCCCACGTACAGCGGCGCATCGTTATGGAGACTCTGGCGTTGACCGCCGCTGGCATTTTGATCGGAACCGTGGCTTCTTTTGGGCTCTCGCGACTAATGGCGTCTCTACTGTACGAGGTCAGCCCGACCGATCCTCTCACGTTTATTTCTATGATGGTGGTGCTGACCGTGATCTGCAGCGCTGGCCGGTCATTTACCGGCACGGCGGGCCTCAAAGATCGACCCGATGTCGGTTCTTGGATCGGCTTGACGGTGAGCTTCGGATGGTGCCCGTAAGACGCGAGCCTGGCGGATAGCTTTGCGCCATTGTAAAGGGCCTTAGCGGTTTCCTATCGAAACTTACAATCGCGCTGCCAATGGTTGGCTATCTGATACATTTCCCTTAGGCCTTTGCACCAACTTCCCTAGATGTCCGGCGCTCCCGACCGGTGCATCGGCTGTGGTCCGCAACCTCGACTTGGGCTGTGACCGTTTGACTTGCTATTCATGGTATGAATGATTATCATTCATGCCATGAAAGGATATCGCCCACGAGCCTTGGCTTCCAAGGTCGAGCGAGCTCTTCAAAATCACCCTGTTGTTGTCGTTTCCGGAGCTCGCCAGACTGGTAAAACAACCTTGGTCAAGAACTTGGGGTCGTCTGAAAGTCGAGCGTTCATCTCGATGGACGATTTAGACGTCCTCGAATTGGCCCGAAAGCGGCCTGACGACTTGCTCGCTCGGGCCAAACGTTTAACCGTAGATGAAGTCCAGAGGGTGCCCGAGCTACTGCTGTCCATCAAGAGAGACGTGGACAGCCATCATCGTCGTGGGCGGTTTCTCCTGACCGGTTCGGCAAATCTCCTGCTCATGCGAGAAGTTGCAGATTCGCTCGCGGGCAGGGCAGTCTACCTCACGCTCTCGCCATTTACGGCGAGTGAGAAACGAGGGGAAGGTGGCGTCCCGCCTTGGTCTCATCTGCTCAGGCAAAAGACGGTCGCCGAGGTGGCAAGTCTCTTCCCAGACAGGAAGGCATCGAAGGTGAATTGGCGTCAGGAGATACTGCGCGGCGGAATGCCAAGGGCCGTGCTATCTCGCACGAATCGAGAACGTGCATCGTGGTTCGATGGCTATGTTAGAACCTATCTGGAACGCGATCTCAGAGACCTTTCTCAAGTGGCCTCCCTACCGGATTTCCAGCGCCTTATGAGACTTTCGGTGAACCGAATTGGTCAGCTCCTCAACCAGAGCGATCTGGCGAGAGATGCTGGATTGTCGCAAGCAACGGCACATCGCCATCTGAATTTGCTCGAAACGACGTTTCAGATGCTTAGACTTCAAGCTTATTGGCGGAATCCTTCAAAGCGCCTCATCAAAGCACCCAAGTTGTACTGGCGTGACTGTGGCCTTGCCGCGCATATGGCTGGATTGGAGAATAGGCGAGAACTGAGCGAGAGCTCACTTCTTGGACCTCTTTTGGAGAATCTTGTTCTTTCGAGTTTGCTAGCGTGGAACGAGACGACCTCTGAAAAAACGGACATATATTATTGGCGGGCTGCGGGAGGTGCTGAAGTCGACTTCATCATTGAAACGCCCAAGAGACTATTGCCGATTGAGATCAAGGCGGCAAAGCGAGTACGACTAGGTGATTTGAAGCATTTAGAGAACTTCCTTGCGGACTATCCGAATCTCGCTCCAATCGGCATCGTGTTACATGATGTGGACCACCCCCATATCTTGACGAAGAGAATTATCGGTATGCCTGTTGCCGATTTTATCTAGAAGATTTGGACCTAACAGCAGATGCGGATTGCCTGGTGACCCCAATTAGCTTGCCTCACTCTTTGATGATGTTCCCAAAATCCCACTCGATGGGATGTAGGAAGCTTTGCAACTCGATGGCTCGACCTTCGGGATCTCGTGTGGTCCGCAAAAAGTTGATCCGCTTTGATTCGAGGGGGCTTCCGTCACGAAGCGTTGCTAAGCTGCGACTGGCATTCGCGCTTCAACGACATCGACCGGCAGGCGAAAGTCGGATAGTACGAGGACGCGGATCTCCGAAAGCACACGGCGGCCCACCAGTAAGAAGACTTCGCGGAACGTCAACCGGCGTGTCGTGAGTCCCGCCTGCATGGCTGGCGTCCGGGTCTCACGCCCGAACTTCAGGGGCCGGTGGGGCCGAACGAAGTTGTAATAGCAGCGCAGCAACTCGAGGTGCTCTTCGAGCCTCTCCATCGACCGCGCGTGGGAAAGCGTTCGCCTCAACAGGTATGCGGAGCTTTGTCGAATGGTCAGATTCAGGCGCTCGATGAACGAGGTATTCAGCTTCGATGAGTCCTTGGAGTCGGCGAGCGCCTTTTGGAACCGCCACGGGCTCCAAGCACGGGCCTTCGTTCCACCTTGACGATGCGATCGTTCCTGCGCGTCTTGAGCACCTGTCCATAGAGACATGCTGGCCCGAAGGAGTGCCGCGACTTTCTCATAAAAGTCGAATCCGTCCGTAACAACCAAGGGAATGCGTTCGAAGTCCATTCGGTTCGAGACGTCGTCAAAGAGGGCGAGCGTGTTCCGGTAGCTTCGTCTACCCACGACGGTCGATGGCCAGAGTCGAGACCAGACTTCGATAACGGCGAAGATCCAGCTCGGCCGTTCTTTGCTCCCGACGAAGGTGCGGATCTCGTCCGCCTGGAGCTCCGCGACTTCGAATCCGGTGATGGTCCGGTTATTGAACCGACGACAAGCGCCGGCCGCTCTCTCGAGCACGGGAAGCCGCATGATTTTTCCTATCCTTCTCAACTGCATGGGCGACATGGTGGGGACGACGATCGTGACGGACTTGGAAGAACGATCCCGAGCCCGCTCAAACGCCTAATTCCCTTATTCCGCTTGCAGGACCATGACCGGATCGATCTGGGTGGCGCGCCAGGCGGGGAGCAGACAGGCCAGAAGAGCAACCAAGCCGAAGGCCAAGGCGGCGAAAACGAAGGTGGTTGGATCGGTGGGCTCCACTCCGAACAGGAGTTGCTGGATGAGGCGGGTGGCCCAGTAAGAACCGGCTACCCCCAACACCAATCCCGCGGCTACCATCCCCATTCCGCGGGAGAGAACGATCTTCGCCACTTGTTGGCGGCTTGCCCCCAACGCCATGCGGACCCCGATCTCGTGGTACCGCTGGCTCACATAGTAAGCGAGCGCACCGTACAGGCCAACGAGAGCTAAGAGCAAGGCGATCGAAGAGAACAGGCCGAGTGAGGAAGTAATGATGCGGTAGTCGGACAGAGCATCATCGAGAATGGATACCATACTGGCCGGCTCCGCAAGAGGGATGTTTCGATCTTTAGCTCGCAAGATCTCGCGGACGGGTCCAATCAAAGCTACCGGATCGTCCTCGGTACGGACCATCAAATTCATCCGATCCCACGCGACTTGTTTGTACGACATGTACATGGCATGGAAAGGTTGCCGGGTTAGCCGGTGCAAACGAGCGTTGGCCACCACACCCACCACTTCGTGGGTAACCATCTCTCCCAGCATGTCCACGATGAGTCTCTTTCCCAACGGGTTCTCTCCCGGGAAATACAAATCGACCATGGACTCGCTGATGATCATGACCGGCGGGGCTCCTGCGGCATCGGTCTCAGCGATATCCCGCCCCGCCAAAAGCGGCATCCCCATGGTCTTGAAATAGCCGGGTAGCACACATCGGAAATCCGCCGATCGCCCCATACTCGTTTCCTGATCTTCCACAGGTCGATCCGCATGGTAAACGTAAATGTTTCCACCTTGATGCAAAATGGGAATCCGGTTGACGATTCCCACCGAGACCACGCCCGGCAAGGCCTCAACTTCCTCGACCAACGAAGTAAAAAAAGCGACCCGCTGCTCGGGCTCCGGATAGTCATTGTTCGGAGTTCGCAGGCCGGCGGTTAAAACGTTTTGAGGATTGAAACCGAGATCGATGTTCATCTGCTGCGTCAAGCTCCGGATCAACAAGCCCGCCCCAATCAACAGCACGGTGGAAATCGCAACCTGCAGAACGATGAGCCCGCTTCGCAGAACGGAAGTCCCACGAACAGAGGTGGCGCGGGTACCGGCCCTCAGCTGTTCCGATGGCGCAATGAGAGTACCTTGCAAGGCCGGTACCACACCGAAAACGATTCCAGTGGCAATCGAAACGCTCAGAGCAAAGAGGAGCACCGGAGCGTCGATAGCGGGCCGAGTGATCCCGAGCGCCCCCATGGGAAGCAGCCGGATCAAAAGGCTCTGGAAAGCGATGGCCAATACCACACCGGCAACGCCTGCTATCAACGCCAATAGCGTGCTCTCGGTCAATAGCTGGCGCACCAAACGGCGCCGGGAAGCTCCCATGGCCGAGCGGATGGCAATCTCCTTGAGACGGGTTTGTCCCCTTGCCAGAAGGAGCCCCGCCACATTACCGCAGGCAAGCAGCAACACTAGAGACACAGCCGCCATCAACATCAGCAAGCTGGTGCGCACGTTCTCCACCAAGGCGTCGTGAAGAGCCGTTACTGCCAGCGCTTTCCCTTCGTTGGTAACCGGGTACTGTTCCTGCAAATGGCGGGAGACGGCGTCTACTTCGGCTCGGGCCTGATCGACGGTTATGCCCGGCTTCAGCCGTCCCACCAGAAGAAAGTTGTGCCACCGCCGGGCCCCAGCCCCCGGACCGTTGTAGTAAGTCAAGCGCCAAACATCCATGTCGTCCATGAAGTGAAATCCGGCGGGCATGACACCGACCACCGTGTAGGGGGTACCATCCAAGACGAGCGCGCTGCCCGCCGCATCCGGCGAGCCACCGAATCTCCGTTGCCAATAGCCGTAGCTCACCATGATGACGTTGGGCCCGCCTTCGACTCCTTCCTCTTCCGCGAACAAGCGGCCGGCGGCCGGGCTCACTCGCAGGGTGTGGAAAAGATCCCAGGTCACGAAGCCAACCGGCACCCGCTCCGGCTCCGACCCTCCAAGGACAGTTGCCCGCCCCCCATACATGAAAGCGGAAAGCGACTCGAATGACTCACACCGGTCACGATAGTCGTAGTAGTCATATCCGGAAACCCAAGGATTGATGTTGCCGTCGAATGTGGCCCGACCCATTATCAGCCGATCGGGCTCGTCGTAGGGGAGGCGGCTCAAAAGCGTCGCGTTGATGGTGCCGAACATGGCCGTAGTGGCCCCGATTCCAACCGCCAGAGTCAAGACCACCACCGCGGTGAAACCGGGCCGACCGGCCATCATTCGAAAGGCATAAAACGCGTCGCTAAGAGTATTCCGGAGCATTAAGACCTCCCCATCGCTTGATATAGGGACAAATCGACCCAGTTCTCTCTATGGATACGACGAGAATCTCGGCGAGAAGGTTCACTCGGCCTGGAGGATAGTAACCGGATCGACCCGCATGGCGTGCCAGGCGGGCACGATGACGGTAGGCCTTTTCCGGTTCACGGTGTCTTGTTTCCAATAGATACCTAAGAATCGGACATCATGCTCGTCGAGAACTTCCGTTGATGGCGAAGCACCGACAGGGAGGCTTGGAGGGAGTGGACTGCTGCAGTATGCAAAGCAACGAACATTCGTAACGGTGTCTACCGTTGTGGATCTCCAGAGCTGACGGGATTCCTAAGCTCGAGGTCCTCATATCGATACCATCACCAAGATGAGCCCTGAGCTCATTGACGCAACCAGTATAATCATTTGACATATATGTAAAAGGACTATATTGTGAAGGGCGGAGGTGCCGCGATGCCCATAAAGCCCCCTTCGTCCGAGCACGTGGACGCCCTTTTGCCCCTCAAACCTCAGGACTACCACATCCTCTTTACGCTTCTCGACGGGGAGTGCCACGGGTACCGGATGGTCAAGGAGATCGAGCGCCAGACGAGCGGTCAGATCCGCCTGGAAGCGGGTAATCTGTACCGGTCGATCCGACGGTTGATGAAGGACGGCCTCATCGCCGAATCCGATCGTCGTCCCGCACCCGAGTCGGACGACGAAAGGCGCCGCTACTACCGCATTACCGATTTTGGAAAACACGTCTTTGCCACCGAGACCAAGCGGTTGCGCTCGGTGGTCAAGGCGGCGGAAGCCCGGGTTCGCGAGGTGAAAGCATGAGCACCGAAAAAAACATCCGCGGACTCGGAGTGTCGCGCCGAATCTTCCAGCTGTTCCTGTTTTTCTTTCCCGCCCGCTTCCGCAGAGCCTACGCGAACGATATGCTCGAGCTCTTCCGGGATCGTTACCGTGAAGAGTACCGGCGCGCGGGCGCCAAGGGTGCGGTCTCTTATTTGGCTCGATCGATTGGCGAAGCTCTCGTGCAAGGCTCGTGGGAGCGATGGCAGCAGAGAGTGGAGCGGAGAGCGTCGGCGGTCCCGGCAAAGAAGATGCACACACACACTTGGTCCAGCGGCGCCTTCGGCCATGACGTCCGTTACGCTTTTAGAAATTTGCGTCAATCACCGAGCTTTGCCGTTGTCGCCGTTTTGACGCTCGCCATCAGCATCGGCGCCAATACCGCGATCTTCAGTGTGGTCAACGGCGTTTTGCTGCAACCGCTGCCTTACGGGAATCCGGAAGACCTCTTGGCCATTTATACCTATTGGAGGCCGGAAAGCGGCCGCGACGTCCCCCAATATGCCGTAGGCTCACCCGAGTATTTCGATTACCTGGATCAGAATCGGAGCATGGAAAGCGTTGCCGCCATTTCCACCGAGCTCGTGACCATCACTGCGGGTGAAGGGGATCCGGAGATCGTCATCGGGGGATATGTGTCGGCGAGCATGTTCGCCGTCTTGCAGACGCCTCCGCTTCTTGGACGCACTTTAGTTGCTGAAGACGACGGCGCCAAACCGTCACCCGTTTTCGTGCTGAGTCATTCACTCTGGCAGAGGCGATTCGGCGGCGATCCCAATGTGATCGGACGGACGCTCGAGGTGGGACTCGAGTTGGACGAGGTCGGCAACTCCGGACCGATCGTCGGCGTCATGCCGGAAGGTTTTGCCTTCCCCACCGAAAACACCGAGTTTTGGACACAGCTCCCTCTCGACCGGGCACGCACCTGGCGGGGCGGCCATTGGTTTTACATGATCGCCCGCCTGGCTCCGGGGATCACTTTCGAGAAAGCCGACGCCGAGATGAAAACGATGATGGAGAACTGGGCGAAGGTCTACCCGGATCATCACACGGGGCACGGTCTCTTCATGATGCCGCTCTTGGATGACTACGTGGGTAACGTTCGTCCCGCTATTCTCTTGTTGCTCGGCGCAGTCGGCTTCGTGCTGTTGATAGCCTGCGCCAACGTGGCCAACCTGCTCCTGGCTCGAGGGGAAGGACGTCTCCGCGAGATAGCGGTCCGGAGCGCTTTGGGAGCGGGGCGGCGTCGACTCGTAAAGCAATTGCTCACGGAAAGCCTCACACTCTCTGCAATAGGCGGTGTGCTGGGGATCGCCTTGTCCCATGTGGGCATCGTTTCACTTCTCGCACTGGAAGACGGAAGTATTCCCAGGACGGCACTCATCGGACTCGACGGCCGTGTGCTCGTCTTCACGATGAGCATCGTGATCCTAACGAGTCTCATCTTCGGGCTGTTACCGGCACTGCAAACCGCATCTTTGGACCTATCCCGCGCATTCAAGATCGGCGGCCGCTCCGCGACCGCCAGTCGGGAACGTATGGCGCTCCGGAAGGTCCTCATCGTCGCCGAGATGGCATTGGCCATTTTGCTCGTCATAGGAGCCGGCCTCGTCATCAAGAGTTTCCGCCAACTCATGAACGTCGACCCTGGTTTCCGAACCGAGAATATGTTGACGGCCCGTCTCTCCCTCCCTTCCGGGGATTACCCGAGTGACCGGGCGGTGGCGTTCTTCACCCGCCTTACCGAAGAGCTGAAGGGACTGCCGGGCGTCGAGAGCGCGGCGGTCGTATCGCGACCTCCGTTATACATGGACCGTTCCGCGAGCCAGTTCCTCATCGAAGGGCGTCCCGACTCTTCACCGACCGAGTCGGGCTTGAACGCGAGCCACGTCATGGTAGGCCGGGGCTCGTTCGAAACCCTGCAAATCCCCCTAGTTAGCGGCCGGCTCCTGGATGAGACCGACCGTCCAGGTACTCCCCTTACGGTGGTCATCGATGAAGACATGGCCCGAATGTACTGGCCTGGAGAGAATCCTATTGGAGCAAAGATTCGTTTTGGCCGGACCGACGGCCCCTGGCACACCATCGTGGGAATCGTGGGCAACGCAAGGTTCGACGGTTTGAACAAGAAGCACCCGACGTATTACTTCGATCAGGTACAAGCGGCGGCTTGGATGGATCACATGTCGCGAACGGCGAGCGTCATCGTCCACACATCCACGGACCCGACCGCCCTCGCCGGCCCCTTGAGAGAGACCGTGCGCAGGCTCGATCCGAATCTTCCCATCGTTCACCTGCAAACAATGGACGAGCTTGTCTCGAAGTCGTTGGCCCGCCCCCGATTCATCATGATGCTTCTCGGCGTGTTTGCGGGAATCGCGTTGGTCCTCGGTGCCATCGGCGTCTACGGCGTGATGTCTCACGGCGTAGCCCAACGTACCGGCGAGATCGGAATCCGCATAGCCATGGGGGCAAAGCGTGCCGAGGTAGCGGGTATGGTGCTCCGGCAGGGGATGGGCCTCGCACTCGCCGGTGTGCTGCTCGGTCTCGTCGCCTCGCTCGGAGCCGCTCGTTCCCTTGCTGGGTTCTTGTTCAACGTGAGCACGACAGATACGAGCACTTACACCGCGGTGGCAATCGTCATGGTGGCGGTCGCTCTTCTGGCAAGCTACCTGCCCGCACGCCGTGCCTCGAAAGTCGACCCCATCGATGCGTTGCGTTATGAATAGACTCTCGCCACCACTGCCGCCATCGATGGAGCGTTCTCTGGTTCACTCCAACCAGTTCCCGCATCGCCGACGCTCGTTTGTCCGTGATGCCGTGAACCATTGCAGAGACCAACACCACCGTCGCCGCCAGGTACACCCGGCGCCCCAGAAACCGTAGCGACGGCGGAGTGACTCGGCGCCGACAACCTGCCCGGCAACAGCAGAAGCTCTCACGTACACAGAAACCTCTCGGCAAACCGAACAGTTCTCCTCGGGGTTTGCGGAAATAGGCCGCTCGGTGCAGTTTTCCGCCACACGCGCAGCCCTCGTTTCGAGTTCGCTCCGCTAGCTCTCGGTCAAACAGAAGAAGCGCCAGGACAAAGCTTGAATCTCGAAGGATTTTCTGCCACAAAATCTTATTAGCTTCGGAAAGGCTACTCTTGCGCCTGTACTCGAATATCCTACATGTCGTATTCAATGCCATCGCTCTCGGTCGTAACCTCCTCCGTTCCCGGAGCGCCCTCGCCGCGGAAAATCTCTTCCTCCGGAAACAGCTCACGTTCTTTGTCGAGCGCGAACGGACACCTCACCGTACTGACAATGCGACGCGGCTAAGGCCATCGTCGCCGCCGACTTCTTGACAGTCGTCACCGCACCGTTCCACGTGCTCTACGTTTTCGTGGTCATGGAAGTCGGTTCACGCAAGGTGCTTCACTTCAACGTGACCGCGCAACCAAGCGCAGAGTGGACCTTGCAGCAGTTCCGAGAGGCGATACGCTGCGATCACGACTATCGCTTCCTCATCGTCGACCGCGATAGCAAGTTCTCTGAAGAGCTACGGAAGTCTGTACGAGCGATGGGCGTTAAGGTCTTGAAAACGCCGCGAAGAGTGCCACAAGCCAATGCGTATTGTGAGAGACGGATTGGCACCACACGCCGGTAGT
The DNA here is from genome assembly GCA_963697355.1 of uncultured Acidobacteriota bacterium. Lineage (GTDB taxonomy): Bacteria > Acidobacteriota > Vicinamibacteria > Marinacidobacterales > DATDRI01 > CAVONV01. The sequence continues at coordinate 236,340 of CAVONV010000002.1, read as the reverse complement.
GCTTGGATTTCCTCATCCCGTTTTCGGAGTCTCATCTCCGGCCCATTCTCCGCTCTTGGGTGACCTGTTACAATCGAGCGCGACCGCATTCGTCACTCGGCCCGAATGTCCCCGACCCCGACGGCGGTCTTCCCATCGATCCAGGACCTGGCCGTCACCACATTCCGATCGGTTGGCGCGTCGTCTCGACGCCCTTTCTTGGTGACCTGCACCACGACTACCGGTTCGACAACGCTGCTTGAGCGAGGTATTCGCCCTCAGCGACGCACCCCTATCTCTCCGGGATACTCCCCTGTTCCTGTCCAGCGAGAAACAAGTTCGCCTCGGACGGTGCCTCGGGGTGGATTCGCTTAGAGTTGACTGCGGCCAACGTTCTCTGGGAAGACACACGATCTTCATCTTGCGGACGACACCCGCCACCAAGCGATAAATCGACCAGGGCCCAGCTTCAACCGCTCACAGAAGGAGCTTGCATGAAGTCACTCAGGGATCTCACACCGGCGGTCTTCTTTCTCGTCGGCACTCTCATTGGCCTCGCCCAAGCGAATGCGGCAACGGCCGAACACGAGCTTCGCAAGGCGCACGATAGCTGGTTCTCGGGCATCCTCAATGAAGGTACACCCTTCTTGGAGCGCTTTCTCGCGGAAGATATCACGTTGGGATTTGGCGCGAGGTTGATGCCTCGCAACGATTACCTGAAGCATTTCTCGCCCCTAAAAACATGAACGACGAAACGTTTCATTGACTCGAGGCATATCAGAATAGTTAGGGTTCTTAGAGCTTATTTACTACCGGTTTTTGCGGTTTCTTTGGAAGATTGATGCGCACACCAAGTATCACTGAAACTCGTTGGCCATTGGCAAGCAAGAAACGACTGCTTCTCGCTCTATATCTCGACTACCTGATTTTTTGTGCACCATGGGGCATCGCATTCTGGGTTCTCACAACGTCCATACTGGACGTTGAGCGAGAGCCGTTCGGCCTACGGTTTATTCTCTTCGCGCTTCTAGAGACTTTGTTTCTAAAGTTCATTAAATGGTCTCCTGGGCAGCGGCTTCTCGGCGTTCGAGATTCGGTAACAATCGATCCTGCTATACCGATTGAAAAAGGCGGAAAGAGCATCGTCAAGGTCGTGGAACCTTGGCTGAAATCGAACGAACGATGGTGGACCATTTTGTTTGGTGTCCTAGCCATTCTCAACGGCTCGAAGAGCATGGTCCGATGGACCCTGTGGGACCCACCAACTCCGTTCTTTGGCATCCAGTTGGAAGCGACGTCTTCGGTTTTTCTCATGATCATACTGGGAGCATTCGAATGTACCGTTGGAATGGCAGCTTTGAGGTTGAGGCCCTTTGTCCTACCGATGGGAGCTCTCTACTACAGTTCGAACTTGATCTCCGTATTGGTATCTTGGCATTTGTGGCCGGACTTTATTGAAAAGTCACAAATCGCCAGACGTCAATATCAAGGGATACCCATTCGTCCCGGAGAAATAGAAACGATGCAGGCGCTCGCACCGACGGCATTGGTCTTCTTTCCGATTGCTATTCTTGTTTACTTGGCCATTGTTTATCTTCGAGTACGTAAAGCTTTCATGTGCTGAGTGTGCTCGCGCCCCTCGCTATTTAGTACCTTAGAGCCGAAATACGCACCTGAATGGGTATCAGAAGGTAGCGCGAGCGAGTCCATGGAATCAAAAGAGTTGGGGATGACGCCCTTGTTCATCACCAAGTTACACGTGGGGCGTAGCCTGTCCACCTAAGGCAGGCGGGTTCTATGGGGAAGCGACAGTAGGTTGAGGTTGTGGAGTAGGGGGAGCACGAGAAGCGTCGTTTCGATTCTGCAAGTGGCGCGAGATTTTTCTAATGACTTTGGGCTCGGTGATGAAAGCAATGACGTGTAGCTCGCCTCCACAATCTGGACAAATGAGAGGGTCGGTAAGGAAGACGCGTCGGATAAGATGAGCCCATCGTTTTCTCAGTGCGGCGCGCTTTTGTGGAGAGATGGTGGAGTCGATTTCTCAATAGCCCAGGAAACGGGAATGCAGATATCTACTGGGTGGATGCGGGCATTATTGAAACCCTGAAGCCCGAGCGGATTCACTGAACACGGTGAACCACACGGTAGACACCGGACCGGGGTGCCTCGCACGGATACTACTTCTCCTGGCTCATCCACTCATCGGCAAGCTGGATCTCCTGTAGAGCTGCCTTCGCTGCGACAACGAGATTCGCGTCCGCGTTGTCTTCGACAAGAGAGCGCAGGGCACTCTGAGCCTCGCTGACTTGGAGCTCACCCAGCATAGAAATGGCCTGCTGCTGCAGAGCATAGACCGGGCTTTCCGTCAGCTCGATGAGATACCGGTGGAGCTCTTGGTCTTCAGGCGCGCACTTCGCCCAAGCAGATAGCGCCTCTCCTCGCACCCTCATGTTGTAGGACGACGTCGTGTAGGTGCGAACCGTGGTTGCCAGCTCCGGCACGCCAAGAACCCCAAAGGCCTTCAAGCAAGCTTGAAGGATCTCATCGTCCCAGGAGGCTCGACTCAACTGCCCTTTGAAGAAATCTGCGGCCATCTCGGGACGGGCCTTGGCTAGAGCGACCAAGGCGGCCGCCGCCACATCGCCCTGCCGATCGCTTGCAATAGTTTCCTTCAGTTGTTCTTCCGCCCAAGAAGTCCCAAACTCGGACAGACCCAAAACGGCTGCCTTCCGAATGCGGTAGTCCTCTAGTTGAAGAGCTCGAGCTACTAGCTTCTCCGCTCCAGCCGTGCGAATGGAGCCCAAAAGACGTGCACTCTCAGCTTGGAGCGCCCAGAAGTCGTCGCCTCCAATGATCTCGCTGAACACCTCGAGTGTCTCTGGAATCCGTTGGGTGTTCGGCCGCGAGCGCCCGCAAGGCACGGATGCGACCGGCCAGCGAGTCGAGACGGGCTTGAGCCAAGAGCTCGTCCCGCTTCTTGGGGAAACGGATCTCCGCGACCAGATCTCCCGCTCCATCGAAGCTCACGAAGAGCGGAGCTTCCTCAACCGCAAAAAAGAACGTCTCGCTCTCCTCCTTGACCCAAATAGGTTCGCTAACGACTTTGCTCGGAGTGTGGATAGTAATGCGAACCGGCAATGTGAACAGATCTTGGCTCTCGACCACCGGCTGCACCTGCTTGACGGATAGAGACAAGAGCTTCTTCGCGCTGCGAAAACGGTAGCTCACTTCGAAAACGGGATGGCCTCCCCCGTAAACCCAGTCATCAAAGAACCAATCGAGGTTCCTACCGGTCGCTTCCTCGAGGGCGACCTTGAGCTCTCCGCTCTCCGTGTTGGATTGCTCGTGCTTATGAAGGTAATGGCTGAGCGCGCCGAAAAACTGTCGATCGCCAAGAGCGCTTCGAAGTGTGTGTAACAACGCCGCACCTTTGAAATAGGTGTGCTCGAAGTTGTAGATCGTGTTGGTGTCATCGAAGTAGTGGTATTCCAGAGGCCTTATGATGTGAGCTATTTTGACATAGTCGAAGTAGCTTTCCCTAGCGAGGTGGACGTCAAAGAGCAGTTGGTCCTTTCCCAACAGCTCCTCATCCCACAACATCATCAGATAGCTGCCGAAACTCTCGTTGAGCCACAGGTAGCTGAGGTTCCGACAGGTGATGGCATTACCGAACCAATGGTGCGCCAGCTCGTGGGAAATGATGGACTCTGCCGTCCACTCCGAGGCGTAGTGGTCCAAGACGGGCGCAAACTCCAACGGTGAGCCCGGATTTCTCAAGATGCTGGCCTGGTGTCCCGTGATGCCGGTATGTTCCATGGCGCCCGCGGCGAAGTCGGGAATGACGACTTGGTCGTACTTCACCCACGGGTAACGGTAGTCGAAGCGATTCGAAAAAAACTCGACCATTCGGGTCGTATTCCGAAAGGTGTAAGAGCCCTGCTCAAGAGAGCCTCGTGGTACCCAGAAGCTCAAAGGGATCTCGCCGAACGCGGCTGGCAGCTCTCCCTTCTCGAAGTCCCCGACGTAGAGAGCGATGAGATAGTTGGGGTGCGCCTCCTCTTGCAGCCAGTGATAGGTCTTTGACCCGTCCGTTAGAGGTTTTTCTTCGACGAGTTTGCCGTTGGAAATGGCAACGTAGGGGTCGGGGACCGTCACCAACATCTCACTCGAAAAACGGTCGTTGACGTCGTTGTAGATCGGCAGCCAGTTGGCGTGCTTTCCGCCTTCGCCATAAGTCGAGACGTAATAGAGCGCCGAGTTTTGCGGATCGGGGGCAATATACATCCCACTCTTGGGCTGGCAGTCGTACTCCACCACCAAAACGATCTCCTCTTCCGGGTCCAGCATCTTCGGCAGCTCGATCACGAGCTTCTGATCCCTCGTGGAAAATGACAAAGCCGTCGCTCCAAGGTCCGGCGCGGTCACGCGCTTCACGTTCAGCCGTATGGCATCGAGGGCGATCGTGGATAAGGCTCGGAAAGGCGACAACCGGATGGTGGCTGTTCCGGCCACTTGCTTGCTTGGAAGATCCAAGGTGATTTCGGCTTTGTAGTGGAGGATATCGAACTGACGCTCCCGATTCGTATTGAGCTTTCCTTTCGGAAGCCTCTGCGAAGAAATGGGAACGGCGAATAGCAAAATGGCGCAACAAAATACGGCGTGCCGCACGTATCGTTTCATGGTAGGTACCTCACCTAATCGTGACCTCATCTTGGAGCCGTCAGACTCGCTAATTCCGCAGGATGCGTATCGTACCAGGTTTAGCAGGGACAATGCATGAGGAGATTGAGAGCCTCCGTGACACGAAGTATTCTAAGGCGGCAGAAAGGAGCAGCCATTCATGAACAAATCGGCTTTCGACCCCACTCCCCGGACAACTCTACAGCGTGTTCCCGAGAGGGCGTCCTACGATCGCGACCTCATCTATCGCATTTTGGACGAAGGACTCGTCTGCCACGTCGGCTTCGTGGTGGAGAGTCAGCCTTACGTCATCCCTATGAACTACGCCAGAAGAGGTGACGAACTGATACTTCATGGGTCCGGGGCGAGTCGTTTGCTGAAGCGCTTGCGCGAAGGAGCTCCCGCTTGTGTCACGGTTACGTTGCTGGATGGGTTGGTTCTGGCTCGCTCGGCTCTCCATCACTCCGTGAATTTCCGCTCCGTGGTTGTTTTGGGAACTGCCGCATCGATCCGCGATCCAGAAGACAAGAAGGACGCCCTCCGATACCTCGTAGAGCACGTCATTCCCGGCCGTGCCAAAGATGCTCGTCCGCCTAGTGACAGCGAGGTGACCGCCACCACCGTTCTCAAAATCCCCATTGAAGAAGCCTCGGCCAAGACACGCAGCGGGCCGCCTTCGGATGCCGAAGCGGATATGCATCTTCCGGTGTGGACCGGCGTCATCCCGTTACGAACGGTTGCGATGGAACCGGAGCCTGATACGACAATGGAGCCGGGAATCGACATGCCGCAATACGTCAGCGATTACCGGCGACCGGCTGGACCCAAGTAACTTAGCCTGATCCAAAAATAGATCAGGCCGAAACTGCATACTAGAGAAAGGGACCTGATATGAAGATTCATTATCTTCGTGGTTTGGGATGAATCTCCGGATGGATCGATTGTCCCCTGCCCCTGCCCGAAGCGTTTACGCCGGTTTATGGTCGTCGATCGGGCAAATCGGGCTCGGGAGAAACCTCTCCCCTTGGTCTATGGCAGAATCGGTTTGTCGCTTCCTCTTCGGCATCTTCATGGTTCGGGTGAATCCCCCGGATTCATCGAACACTGTCTCCTTTTTCCCACCATTTACCCAAATTTCATCGGTTCTTTTCAAGATCAACCCTGATGCGAATACGGCAATCCTCCAGAGTGCATTCGGCGGTCCTCGTTAGTCACCCCCGTCAGACACCGGTTTCAATGGCCCCCATGCATTGCGGAAGGAAATGTGCTATCTTTTGGGGCGTTCCAGTAGCGGAAACGACCGTTCCCGTTAACACGTAGCTGTTCCCGTTCCCACAATCATTCCGAATCACATCACGAGCTCCGCACCATGAACACTCTGTCGTGCCCAGGCGTCTCCGGTAGACCAACCGCGGCCCCTCATAGGCATGACAATCTTGGGAGGTGTCTCATGCGTCAACTCCGCCACCTTTTCCTTTTGCCGGTTGCTGTCCTTCTCGCAGCACCGGTGTTTGCCCAGAGCGAAACGCTCCCATGCGAAAGGCGTTACCTGGAGGATCAAAAGATCCTTGTCTGTATTCCACCTAATTGGAATCACGACTGGGTCGTCTACGCACACGGCTACGTAGCTCCGCAAGAGCCGATTGCATTACCTATCGAAGAGTTGACCATAAACGATGTGTTTCTGCCCTCGTTCATCCTGGAAGCGGATTATGCATTCGCCACGACGAGCTACAGCAAGAATGGCTTCGTCATCGAGCAAGCCGCCAAAGATATCAATCGTTTGACCCGAACTGCTTTATTCCATTCCGGGAACCGATCAGATCTTTGCGGTCGGCGCCTCCGAAGGCGGGCTCGTCACAACGATGCTGGTGGAAAAATACCCAGATATCTACGCAGGCGGTCTTTCGATGTGCGGACCGGTTGCCGGGTCTCCTTTCCAGATCCAATATGTCGGCGACTTCCGCGTCGTGTTCGACTACTACTTTCCGTTCATTTTCGATTTCGGTGCCGTTGACGTTCCCGAGATGGCCTACGACCTCTGGGAAGGCTATTACGCACCAAGAATCGCTCTGACGATGCTGCTTCGTCCACGCGCCACCAACAAGCTCTTCAGCATCACGGGAGCGGCACGCGATCCCGCGGAGCCGGTTGCGACGGGTATTGAGACAGCCTTGACGCTACTGTTCTACAACCTCTCCGGTACCAACGACCTCATAGAGACTGCGGGTGGAATCGTCTACGACAATCAGACGGTTTGGTACGGCAACCGAAGAAACTGGTTGTTGAACCTGCTGGTCGAACGGGTAGAGGCCGACATGGATGCGCAGGAGTACTTGCGGTGGTTCTACGAGCCGACGGGCGATCTCGAGATACCCTTGGTGACAGCTCACAACTTGCTGGACCCGGCCGTTCCCTTCGAGCACGAGAACATCTATGCGACTCGTGTGGCTGGCAAAGGCAAGAGAAATCTACTTACTGTTGTTCCAGTGGGGGGCTACGGCCACTGCAACTTCGAGCCCGAGCAAATACGGGACGCTTTTCTGCACCTCGTCTGGATGACTGAAAAACCGTAGCGAGACAACACCTGGTCTAGATCGTCGCGCAGATCTTCGAAGTCAGATCGCGCCCGGCACAGCCAGAGCTGCCATTCTGTCTACTGGACGAGATGAAACTCGGTCTGGCGTCCATCGAGAAAATAGACACCGGCCGGTGTAAAGGCAACCCCCTGCTCCAGAGGAAACCGTAGCTCGCGGAAGTTCCACTCAGGTACCGGTGCGGTCACGCTGAGCTCCGCTACGAATGTGGAGTTATAAACCAGCGGAACTTCGCCTCGTCGGCCTGTATCGACCTGTTCCCAAGGCAATCCGATGAGCGGGCCGGGCTCATGGAGATAGTACCCCAACGAGTGGGAGTAAACCTTGGGATTGGGGATTCCCTGGGCCTTTGCGTCATCGAGGGCTTTTTTCAGGATCTGGTTTCCGGTCAGCCCTGCTTCAAAGGCGTTGCCATAGATGGCAGGACGAACGAACCCGAGAAGCAGACACGAGCGCAGCAAGAATCTCAGAGCACCAGTACTCATTCTTCAATCTCTTCTGACTGTTACTGCGTCTTATCTGTAAGATGAACCAACCTCTCGAGAGAATCCTTAGGGGGCATCTATCATCAATTTTGCAGAACTCATCTCGAGTTGGACAGATACACCGTTGAGTCCAGAGCTTGGTAGACGATCTCACCACCTAAAAGAGTCATCTGGCATTTAAGGTCTTTGATTTCTTCTGTGGTTGCAGCGTATAGATTCTTGTCCCAAACAGCGATATCGGCGTACTTACCGACTTCGAGCGTGCCAATCTTGTCCTCCAAAAAGAGCTGCCGGGCCGCCCATACCGTGTAGGAACGAAGCGCGCTATGAATGTCTATGGATTCCTCGGTGCCGAAGGGGTCCGAGCCGTAAGACCCCTGCAGAGGTCTCCGAGAGATCGACGCCCAGAGACCGTATCTCGCGGGGTGTGGCGTCACGGAAAAGTCCGAGCCTCCCGCCCATAGAACTCCTTGGTCCAGGTACGTCTTGAAAGGCATGAGTCTCTGAGACCGCTTCGGTCCAAAATTGCCTGCATATGTATCTCCTATCCACCAAGTGAACGTGGATTGGGACTCCGGGTAGCCGGCGTCGTGCTCTTTTTGCATATTGGCCATCTTCACGATGGCCTCGTCTGTCGGAATATTACAGTGAATGATGCCGTGGCGAAGGCCTGATGTCGGCTTTTCCTGCAAGGCGAGAGCGTAAGAATCCAAGGTCCAGTCGATGGCTCTGTCGCCGATAGCGTGGGTGCTGACGTGAAGCCCCGCGTTATGAAACAGCAGCACCTGCTCGCGGTAGATATCGGGATCGAGGACGGGATATCCGCGGTTACCCTCGTCTTCGTTCTCGTAATCCTTGTTCCAATCCTCGTACAGCCATGCCGTTCGAGCACCGCCACTCCCGTCGAGGTACATCTTGATGCCACCGGAGACGAGTTGATCGTCTCCGGTGGAGACGTACGGCCGGGTGAACGAACCCACGCGGTCGATCAGATCCTCGGCACTCTCGATGGTCTTGCCGACGTCCCATAGGACGAAGACACGGACGTTGAGCCTATTATCCGCCAGTATGTTCTGGTAAAGCCCCCATTTGTCTTTGCCGACGCCCGGATCTTTGACCGCCGTCATGCCTTCCTTGTTGAACTCCTCGATGATTTTCAGAATACCTTTTTGTTCCTGTTCGGAGCTGAGAGTCGGAATCAAGCGCCTCACCAGTCCTTGCGCGGATTCCTTTAGCACGCCCGTCGGTGTCCCATCCGGCTTTCGGTCAATGGTACCACCTGGCGGATCAGGGGTTCCTTTAGTAATATTCGCGAGCGTCAGGGCGACGCTGTTGGCCACCCCGTAGTGGCCCATGGTATGTCCGAGCCAAACGGGATTCTTCGGTGAAACGGGATCCAGATCGGAGGCGAAGACATAACGGAGCTCCGAAAGCTTCCCTTCATCCCATCCGTCCCCGCGAACCCATTCTTCAGGCCCGAGGGCCTCAACCTGAGCTTGCACCTTCTCCACCACCTCGGCGATCGATGTCACACTGGGGTAGCTGAGGTCGAGACTGTAGAGCATTCCTGTTCCTGAAAAGTGGCAGTGGGAGTCGATGAGCCCCGGTGTAGCCGTCGCCCCGCGCAGGTCCACGATTCGGGTCGCTGGTCCGATGAGCTTTTCGATGGCGTCGTTGGTACCCAAAGCGATGACTTTTCCGTCATTGATCGCAAGCGCCTCGGCAATCGAGTCCTCAGCATCGACAGTCAGGACCGTCCCGTTGATGAGCACCGTATCCGGCGCGATATGTTCATCGACTGCCGGCGCACATGCCAGGATTCCGACCAGGAGCAAGTAGACGTGGTATCGTAGAAATCGATTCACTTTTCTCCATTCTTATTTGCGTCGTGTTGGATCGCACGGCCGCTTCCGCCAGCACCCCTTTGGTGATGCCGTGGTGCGTTTCGGGATCGGTACCAATGGGATTCCACGAATAGTCGCGATAGTGATCAGTTCTCGGGCCACTTCCTTGTTTGTCACCATAGCCACAGTGGATCGTCCAAACAAAGTGCCAATCTCAATAATGGGACCACAATCGCCCCGCCGTGATGACTACTAGTTGCCTGCAAGCTTCATGAGCTCGGCGTATTCGTTGCGCTCGACTTCCTCGAGGGCGGCGGCACGTTCGTCAACTCCGTCGGACAAACGCTTAAAAAGATCTCGCGCCCCCTGAGTCGGCGGCGCATCCGCCATCGACGCAAAAGACATTAGCCGAGCCAGCTTACTGTCGATAGCCGTCGGGTAGTTGATGAGATCTTGGCCGGCGCGGGCTCGGTATTGCACCAACCGCTCCTCGAGAGGATAGAGCTTGTTATTGAGTGCTTGGAGTGCTTCTTTGAGCTTCTCGCCGCCACCGGCTTTTTGAACTGCTTCTTCGGCTTTGCCACGTAGCTCGCGGATCTTCCGGACGACGTTCATGGTCTCCGTCAGTTTGTCACGCACACCAATCAAGAAGTCAAACTGCTTCTTCAGGTCCTCATCGGCATACCCGATTCTCGGGTCACGAACGATCTCGAACGTCCGGCTCGTCGTTTGTCCACCCACCGAAAGCTCGACGCGATAGGTCCCGGGAGGCGCGAGCGGCCCATTGGCCGATCCTTGAAACACGGCATCCGGAATGACGTCCGCGGGCGGGTATCTCATATTCCAGACGAAGCTGTTTGCCCCCGCTTCCGCAGCGACCTTGCGATCACCACCGCCCCGGCTGTAGAAACTTGGCGGTGCGGCGGACGCCTCTTTCTCGTTCGAAAAGCTCTGAATGACCTTGCCCGCGCTGTCACTGAAGGTCAAGGTCACTTCTCCCGTCGGTTTTTCTTTGAAGTAGTACGGAACAACGACACCGTTCGGCGGGTTGTCTCCGGAACCGAACGAGCCGGCGGAAAACCCCGATGTCAGAGACGCACGCTGCCGGAAGCGAATGGTCTTTCTCGGCGTGAACAAGTGCGTCGATGCCGATGTGGCTTGGTCGTCGACCTGGTGCAGAAGCGCCACGTTGTCCAGAATCCAAAACGACCGTCCATGCGTGGCCGTGACGAGATCCCCGTCCTTCACCACAAAATCGTGGACCGGAACCACGGGAAGGTTGAGATTAAGGGATTGCCAGTTGGCGCCATCATCAAAAGACACATAAACGCCTGTTTCGGTGCCCGCGTAGAGAAGCCCGCGTCGTCCCGGATCCTCACGGATGACACGCGTGGGATCGTTCTCGCGAATCCCGTTCGTGATCTTCGTCCAGGTCTTTCCATAGTCCGAGGTCTTGAAAAGGTAGGGCGCGTGATCGGAAAGCTTGTACCGCGTCGCCGCCACGTAGGCGGCGGCTGGGTCGTGGGGCGAGGGGTCGATGATGCTCGTGAGAGCGAACTCCGGAATATCTTTGATGCTGACGTTCTCCCAAATCTTGCCGCCGTCTTTCGAGACGTGGATGTAGCCGTCATCGGAGCCTGCCCACAAAACACCGGCCTGCACAGGAGATTCCGCAAAAGCGAAGATCGTTCCGTACCACTCGGGACCATAGGCCTCCCGCGTAATCGGCCCCCAGTGAGATCCCGTGATCGGTTCGAGATAGGACGGGGTCTTTTCGAGCGTTTCCGGATCACCTCGGCTCAAGTCGGGACTGACGATTTCCCAGCTCTCCCCCTCGTTTGTCGTTCGATGAACAAACTGCGACGTGACATACAAGATGCCCGGATCGTGCGGAGACACCACCACCGGGTAGGTCCACCAGAACCGGTAGTTGATGTCGGCCGAGCCCCAGCCGTAGTGGGTCTCAGGATTCGGAGAGATGTCGCGGATCTGTTTGGTCCGGTGGTCGTACCGGTAGATCCAATGGTGGTCGGCCGCATAAATAATGTTGGAGTCGGTCGGATGTGCGGCGATATAGCCGTCTTCACCCCCGCCCACCGAGTACCACTCCTCGATGGTGATGCGCCCGTAATCGGAACGGCTGGGCAAGGAGATGCTGGAATTATCCTGCTGCGAGCCGTAGACGCGATAGGGCACCTGGTTGTCCACGGCGACGTGGTACATCTGAGCCGTGGGCTGGTTCAACACGGTGCTCCACGATTTGCCACCGTTGAAGCTCACCGTTGCGCCGCCGTCGTTGCCTTCGACCATTCGCATCGGGTCTTCGGGATCGATCCACAAGTCATGCTCGTCGCCGTGGGGTGTCGGGACCGACTCATAGGTCTCTCCGCCGTCGGTGGACTTCCAAAGCCCGGTGTTCAAAACGTAAACGGTGTCGGGATCTTTGGTGTCGGCGAAGATGTGATGGTAGTACCAAGGACGTTGCGTGAGATTCGCATCGTCGTTCACCCGCTTCCACGTAGCGCCCGCGTCTTCGGAGCGGAAGACACCTTCTTCCCGATCTCCGCATCGACGATGGCCCACAAGCGACTGGGCCGAGCGGGAGAAAGAGTGATACCGATGCGTCCCTTGAGGCCCGACGGAAGTTCCGGGTTGTCGGTGAGCTCTGTCCAGTTATCACCACCGTCGGTCGTTTTGAATAGACCGGTTCCCTCTCCTGCGCTCCGAAATCCCCAAGGGTACCGTCTGAGCTCTAGAAGCGAGGCGTAGAGGACGTCGGGATTTCCTGGATCGAGCACGAGGTCGATCGCACCGGTGTCCTCATCGCGATAAAGAATCTTCTCCCAGGTTTGTCCACCGTCTTTCGTTCGATAGACACCGCGATCGGGTCCTTGGCCGAAGGCATCGCCGAGCGCCGCCACGTACACGACGTCGGGATTACTCGGGTGAATGCGAACCCGTGCGATATGACGCGTCGCCTCGAGACCAACGTGGGTCCAGGTCTTTCCGGCATCCATGGACTTGTAAACACCGTCACCGTAGGTGGCGTTGCCTCGGATGCAGGCTTCACCCATCCCCACGTAGACAATATCCGGGTTGGATGAGGCCACGGCGATGGCTCCTACCGTGCCGGTCTTGAAGTAGCCGTCGGAGATATTCGTCCAGTTGAGGCCTCCGTCCTCGGTCTTCCAGACGCCGCCGCCCGTTGTCCCTTGGTAGAAGACCATCTTGTGGACCGGATCACCGGCTACGGCCACAACACGACCGCCACGGGATGGACCGATAGAGCGCCACTTCAACAGCTCCAGATACGATTCGTCTACGGTCTCAGCGGCCGCAAACGTGCAGCCGACAAAAAGGACTAGCAACCCCAGGATGGCCCGACTTTTCATCTTTAGCTCCTGTCTTCTTTATTCATGGATAACCCAGATTCATCTGCCTAGTTGATGTCGAGAGAAGGTAGCACCATCGCAAGGGACGGGCAAATGCCGAAATGCCTTCTTAGATTCAGAAGAAACCGCTCTGGGTGAGTTTGACCAACTCGTGCTCTTCGATCGGAGACGCGACGGGTGGCTAAGGCACCCGTCGCGGTTTTCCCGCCCGGGCACGAGGACAGACCCTTCGGAAATCCAAGAAGTGACCGACGCCGGCAGCCGTCATTCCGTAGATGAGATAACGCTTGCCATGGTCACGGATGCGACTGAAGATCGCGTCGAAAGTACCGTTCACCAGCGTTGTTCCCGTGAACACCACGACCTCTGAGTTATCGATGAGCTCGTCGGTCCGGTGGCGACCGTCCCAGACTTCGACACCGAAACGTCTCCGGCCGACGTTATCCGGATCGAGATCCGAAAAGAAGACGCGATCCGATCCAAAGGCGGTGACCAGGTTCTCTCCGATGGCGGGATTCAACCCTATGAGCCCGACGCGCCCTTCACTGCTCTCAGCAAAGAGCGTTTCGGCGATCTCGCGTCCGCAATCCTCGGGGTCGTCGTCTCTACAGTGGACCGTGCACTCAACCCTACCGACGTGGGCGAGAACCGCGTTGAGCGTTGCGACGTATATGGCTCGCTTCTCATTCGTTCTCAAATCGAGATTCACGACATCTTGAAGTTGTCCCAGATATTCTCGTGCTGAATCCGTGAACGCCTGCCCACGACTCCCAAGCACCGTAGCCTCTAGAACCCGTTCCTTGCCGAGGATGATGGGAAAATCGCGGCGCCCGGGTGTGCCTATAGCCTCTTCCGGTGTCAAGGGCTTGCCCAGAACGGACACGTCAGCACCCAGCATCTGCGCCTCATCTGCGATCTGTCGAAAAGAAGACCGCGTTTGCTCGAGAATGGATTCGGAGCGATCGCTCGTCACATCTGCACCTCCAAGAAAGACAAGATGAACTTGATGGACACACAGAAGAAGACCACTCCGAAAAGGAGACGGACCATCCTGCTCGAGAAACGCTTGTTGAGACCCGCTCCAAGGTTGGCGCCTACAAACGTTCCGATGCAAATAGGAAGCGCGATCCCTAGGTCAACGAAGCCTTGTGTCATCTTCATGGAAGAGCTAATGAGGGCATTGGCGCAGAAACAGGTGAGCGAGGAACCCATCGCCACCTTGATGGGAGCGCCGAGAATGTAGCTGAAGCTCGGAACCAGTATGATCCCGGTTCCAACTCCGAGTAGACCCGGCAAAGTCCCTCCGGCAGCCCCGATGGCTATCCTCTGCAACTTCTTCGTTCCGGCCTGGTTCAGGAACGACTCCTGATTAGTAGCCGATTTCGCCTCACGATCTCTGTCGGCAATGCTCTCCAGGATCATGCGGGCTGATACGATGAGGAAGAAGAGTCCTAGGCCCAGATCCAGCCATCTCTCCCGTGTGGATAGGTATTGGAACACCAAGGAGAATACAACCGTACCGACCGCCCCCGCCAAAATGATGGTGACGAGAGACCGGACTTTCACGTGACCCAGTCGATAGTGGCGGTAGCTTCCGCCCAAGGTGGTGAAGAATACGGCCAATATACAGGTTCCCGCGGCGTGGGCAGGAGAGAGTCCCACGATGAACCTAAGGAGTGGCATGAGCACCACGCCACCACCGAGGCCAAGTAAGCCGCCGAGAGCTCCAGCTACAAGACCGCCTGCGACGAGCATGGTGGTTTCCAACATCGAAATGAGGTTCCCCCGAAGGACGAGATCAGCAGTTTCACGTCAAGATGAACGCCACGATTCGTATCACCTCGAGAGCGTTCAGGAGATTCGATTCAGCGCTTGGTCTAGATCGTCTCGAAGATCTTCGAAGTCTTCGCATCCCACCGCAATTCTCACGAGCTCGTCCAAGATGCCGGCGTCCTCACGTTCTTGCTTGGGTACGGTCGCGTGAGTCATCGAAGCGGGGTGCTCAATAAGCGACTCGATGCCGCCCAAGGAGACGGCCAGAGTAAAGACGTTGACGTTGTTCATCACGGTTCTTCCCGCTTCGAGACCGCCCTTTACTCCAAAGCAGATCATGGCGCCAAAACCATCCATCTGTTTCTGGGCAATGGCGTGCTGTGGATGCTCGGGAAGGCCGGGATAGCGCACCCACGATACTTTGGAGTGCTTCTCGAGGAACGAGGCCAGCTTGGCGGCGTTCTCTTGCCCCTTTTCCACACGTATCGGCAATGTGCGAACACCTCTCAGGACGAGCCACGCTTGATGGGGATCCATCGTGCCGCCGAACAATCTGAGGACCTTTCTGATGCGCTTGAAAAGCGATTCGTTCTTCGCAACGATCACTCCACCCACGACATCACTATGGCCGTTGATGAACTTGGTGGTGCTATGGAGAACGACGTCGGCACCGTGCTCGAGAGGACGTTGTAGGTAAGGACTCGCAAATGTGTTGTCGACCACCAACAATGCGTCGTGGGCGTGGGCTATTTTTGCGGCACCCCGAATGTCCGTTATGGACATCGTTGGGTTGGCGGGTGTCTCGATATAGACGACCCGCGTTTCAGGCTTCAGAGCTTCCGTGATGAGATCCAAGTTGGACGTGTCGACGAACGTCGATTCCACTGCCGAACCGAGAAAACTCTTCCTCTAGAATGACCCGTGTAGGACCGTAGACGGCATCCGTGCCGACGATATGTGAACCCTTTTCCAAAAACGACAGCAGAATCGTGCTGATGGCTGCCATCCCGGTAGCGGTCGCTAGACCGGCATAGCCTCCTTCTAATGCTGTTATGTTGTCCTCGAGCGCCTTGATCGTCGGGTTACCCATGCGAGTGTAGATGAAGCCGGGCTCATCACCCGAGAATCGGGCCGCGCCTTCCTCGGCAGTTGGAAAGGCGAATGTGGAGCTCTGAAAGATAGGGACGGATACCTCACCAAACACGGTCTTTTCCAGACCTCCGGCGTGGATGGCCAGGGTCGATTTACGCTTGGACTTTGTTGACATTCTGAGACTCCTTTTCGATGTGTCGCTCGAGCTTCGTCATAACTTAGATCCCATCCTCACCCCAAGAGATCGAGGTGCTGGCGCCTAGACAAGATGGCGTCGCGCGTCGTTTGCAGAACGAGCAGGATCGTCGCGGGGCGATCACCGACGTTGCGGCACAGATGTGGCTGGGTTGCCTGAAACAGAAGACTATCCCCTGGTTCGAGTCGATATTTCTCGCTGCCGATCTGATACTCCACATCGCCTTCCTGACAGTAGACGAACTCCTCTCCCGAATGGGTAAAAGGCTCTGCGGCGGAAATGACACCCGGCCCCAAGGTCATCAAGAACGGCTCCATTTGCTGCGAGGGAAGTCCACTGCCCAGGCTGTCCATGGTGATGCCACGCCCCTGAGATCGCATACGCCGATCCCTCCGCACCCAAACGGTCGCCTGTGTATCCCCAGCGTCGAACAGACTGGTTATTGGAACGCTGAGAGCCCCAGCCAGGCGATGCAAAGACGCCACGGTCGGCGAGCTCTCATCTCGCTCTATGCGACTGATGGCATTGATGGAAAGTCCGCATTGTTCGGCGAGACCTCTGAGTGAAAGCCCTCGAAGCTCTCTAATCGCTCTGACCCGTTCGCCCACTTGCGTTTTGTCATTCCCGTTCAAAACACCAACTCCTGACAGAGAATACCATAATACTGACATCCTTTGAATAATAATGGTACACTTTGTCCTTAAAAGTACTACAATGTACCCTAATAGGGCTCATACGACACGGCCCCAAACGACGAAGGAGTACCGTCTCGAGGCCTTCGAGACCATCGTGGATAAGATCTTGGAAATGGAACCTGCGAAGCTCTCGGACGAAGTCAGCTCACAGGCTCGAGCGAGCGGCTTCGCGGTGTGAGAACAACGGAGCTCTAGCATGGCAGTCCGACCTATTGTGCTCTACAAGAACAATCCCAAGGCCTTGCGGCGGAAGAGCGAGGCGGTCCCGTCTATGGACCGGCGGGCGAGACGATTGATTCGGGACCTAAAGGACACGCTCCTCGAGAGCGCCGACGGGGTCGGGCTTGCTGCGCCTCAAATCAACGTCCACAGCCGAGTCGTGGTGGTGCGGCTGGGTGGAGGCCGTGCCGAACGCGAACCCGGTCCCCCCGTTGCCATCATCAATCCAAAGATACTGGACGCACGTGACGTGCAACCGGACTTCGACGGTTGCCTCAGCTTTCCCGGGCTCTATGGCGAGACGTTGCGCCCTCACTTCCTGCACCTCGCCGGTCTCGACGAGAACGGCAGCGCCTTTGAACGGACCTTCGAAGGATTCGATGCCGTGGTGGTGCACCACGAGATCGATCACCTGGACGGGATACTGTTCGTCGATCGGGTAGCGAAGCCGGAAGATTTGTACACCATCGTAGAAAACGAAAGCGGCGAGAGTGTGCGTCTGCCGCTTCGGAGCGTCGCGTCAGAAACGCCAACGTCTCAATAGACGTGCGGCACCAGGTCCAACCGTCACGTTATTTGATCAGAAAGGAGTTATGCATGGCAAAACAGCCGGCAGGATGTGCCCGTCCCACTGGAACGGTCGTCGGGGCTGAGCCCTCGACCGAATCACCCACACCAGAGATCCAAAAGGAGACAAAGATGACTGCCAAGGTTGGCCAAAAAGCACCCGATTTCGATGCTCCCGCTTACTACAGAGGCGAGTTCACCAACGTCAAACTTTCCGACTACCTCGGCAAGTGGGTGCTGGTCTGCTTCTACCCCGGTGACTTCACATTCGTCTGAGCAACGGAAGTGTCAGCGGTCGCTGACCAATACAATGTCCTGCAGGATCTGGGTGTCGAAGTCATCTCGATCAGCGTTGACAGCGTCTTTGTGCACAAGATGTGGAACGACCATGAACTATCTCGGATGGTCGAAGGCGGAGTCCCCTTCCACATGGGGTCCGATTCGGCCGGCAACGTCGGAAGAGTCTACGGCGTCTACGATGAGGGCGCGGGCATCGAGCTTCGCGGCCGGTTCATCATCGATCCCGACGGTGTCATCCAAGCTATGGAAGTACTCACTCCGCCCGTCGGCCGACGCCTTGCCGAGTCCATTCGCCAGGTGCAAGCGTTTCAACACGTCCGCAAGAGCAATGGCACCGAAGCGACGCCGGCCGGTTGGGAGCCCGGCAAGCCGACGCTCAAGCCAGGACCCGACCTCGTCGGCAAGGTGTGGGACGTCTGGAAACCTTCAATGGAGTAGTACGGTGATGGGGAAGCCCTTGCCAAGTGCCAAATACTCGGCAAGGGCTTGCCGGATGGGCTTTTGCTAGCTCGCGGGTCGTGCGGTGGTGAGCTCTTTGACCGACACGGCACCGATTTGGCCGCTTTCTCCCGTCACCAACCGCCGATGGTAGTCGAGTTGGCCGAGGTGGTACGCCAAGTGTGTCGCGAGGTGTAACAAGAACTCCTCCGTGCGGAGGGTTTGGCCGCCGACGGCTTCTGGAAAATCCGCCTCGAGCATGTCTGCCGTCACTTTCGGCAGCGTCTCATCCACGGCAGCAATCGCCTGGTCGACCTCCCGTGCCAATTCCTCACGAGACAGACCACGCCGGGAGAACTCGCCCGGGCGATCGCGGCGATAGCTGGTGCCTCCCAACGTCGCTCCCAGGTAATGTTGGAGATTCCCCACTAGGTGCAACGCAAGAGTACCGGTGGAATTCGTGACGCCGGGGGGTGTGCGCCACAAAGCATCATCGTCGGGAAACGATTGGATCTCGCGACTCAAAGCGCGCAGCTCACGGGTGATGAGGTTCGAAAGATAGCTTGTCACCATGTTTCATTCACTCCTCAATGGTCTGAGATTGGATGCCCACGACGAAGAAGAATACAATCCTTCGCGCATGAAATAAACACGGAGATTTCCATGACAAAGAATAATCGTCGGAGATGGCTCGGTGTCGTCGTTTCGCTTCTGCTTGTTGTCGCTGGATGTACAAGCGCACCAACAAAGTCTTCTCTCGAATTCGACGTGCTCCTCACCGAAGCCGCCGCGGCCGGCATCGCAGAATCTCGGTCTCGAGGTTCCCGTGACGGGGCGCGTTTTCGTCATCATCACCCGAGACGAGGAGTCCGAGCCACGCGAGCAGACCGGCATCATGGGTGTGCCTCTTTGGGGCAAGGATGTTCGCGAGCTCGCGAGCGGCGACCGCGTCGTTTTTTCCGACGGCGATCCTTCTCTTCGAGGCTATCTACTGGAAGATATCGGAGACATCCCTCCGGGAGACTACAGCCGTCCAAGCGTTTCTGAACGTCTATACGACCTTCCGCCGCGCGGACGGGCACATCGTCGAGATGCATCTCAACAGCGGAGCGCATCAAAAACTCTTCCGTTCGCCGGGGAACGCTTACAGCGACCCACAAAGACTCCATTTGGATCCGAGTCGCAGCGAGACGGTGGAACTGACACTGACCGAGGTTATCCCTCCTTCCCGCCCCCTGAAGCCCGGCGAGGTGTTACAGCAAGGCCTCTACGACGATACAGAGTGGGTGAAGTACGTCAAGATCAAGAGCGACAAGGTCTCTGAGTTTTGGGGCCACGACATGTATGTCGGCGCCAACGTCCTTCTCCCGAAGGACTACGAAGAGAATCCAGACGTTCGGTACCCCGTTCTCTATATGCAAGGGCACTCTTCCGGTGTGACGCCGGTTCCCTACGCCCCCGGCCCTTGGTTCAAGGAAGGCTTCACCACCGACAATCCCGGGATCGACAATCAACTCGATGGCTTCTACGAAGCCTGGACGAGTGGAGCTCTTCCCAAAATGATCGTCGTGACCTTCCGGGACTCGAATCCGTACTTCGATACCTCTTATTCGGTCAACACCGCCAATCTCGGACCCTACGGCGACGCGGTCATGGAAGAGCTCATTCCCTACCTCGAGGAGAACTTCCGCATCATCCGAGAGCCTTGGGCACGAGCCCTGGCGGGACGATCCACCGGCGGGTGGGAGGCCCTAGCCATGATGGTGTGGTATCCGGATTTCTTCGGTGGCACATGGGTCTGGGCGCCGGATCCGATCGACTTCCGAAAATACACACAGATGAACATCTACGAAGATGCCAACGCCTTCTACCGCGAGTACGCGTGGCTACGGACGGAACGTCCTCGTCGGCGGGACATCGACGGTCTCCCGCGATTCACCATCCGTAACGCCTTCCAATACGATCAGACGATCGGGGACAAAGGACGCTCAGGCGGACAGCTAGCCGCGTGGGAAGCGCTCTACAGCCCGTTGGGCAGCGACGGCTACCCTGCTCCTCTGTGGGATCCCGAGACGGGGGCCATCGATCGTGAAGTCGCTCAGTACTGGGGCGAGCACTTCGACATTGCGAAAAAACTCAAGGACAACTGGTCCACGCTGGGACCCAAGCTTCAGGGGAAGCTTCATTTCGCCGTAGGGATCACGGACAACTCCTATCTCAACGAGGGAGTTCACTTGATCCAAGAGTTCTTGGAATCAACCACAGACCCTCCAGCTGAAGCCACATTTCAGTACGGGTGGAGAGGGCATCACTCCTGGATTGGCCACAGTCCCGTTGAGCCCGAACGACAAATGACTTACGCGGAGTTTATTCAGGTGGTCGCGGACTATATGCAAAAGCGATAAGAGAGACGAAGGGAGGCATCGCATGTTGACGAGTTGTATCCGATGGATAACCAGCACCGCTATTATCGTTGTTCTGATTGTTGCCAGTGCGCCGGTCGATGCCCAGGAGATCGATCCAACGCTCTATAGCCAGCTCGAGTTCCGGCATATCGGTCCGCAGGGCAATCGGGTGATTGCCGCGGCCGGTGTTCCGGGGGATCTCAACATCTACTACACCGGGGCGGCGTCCGGGGGAATATGGAAAACCTACGACGGCGGGATCAACTGGGAGCCCATTTTCGACGATCAGGAGGTGTCTTCCGTCGGCTCTTTGGCCATCGCGGCTTCCGATCCCAACATTGTCTGGGCAGGCACTGGCGAGACGTTCTTGCGCAGCAACATCTCCATCGGAAACGGCATCTACAAGTCCACGGATGCCGGTAAGACCTGGCAACACATGGGATTGGAGAACACGGGTCGGATAGGCCGCATCGTGATCGATCCGCGGGATCCCAACATCGTTTTTGCCGCCGCCATGGGGCATTGCTACGGACCGCAACCGGAGCGTGGCGTCTATCGCACAACCGATGGCGGCACCACTTGGGAAAAGGTCCTGTTCGTCGATGAGAACACCGGTGCCTCCGATATCGCCATGGATCCGAACAATCCCCGGATCCTCATTGCCGGCACATGGCAGGTGTTGATCCAGACCTGGGGTCGGTTCAGTGGTGGACCAGGAAGCGGTCTCCATAAGTCCACGGACGGCGGCACGACTTGGAAACGGCTCGAAGAACATGGCTTACCGACGACCGAAGTGGGGAAAATTGCGGTCGCGATCGCACCGAGCGACTCGAACCGTGTCTACGCTTTGATCGAGACCGGAGACGGCGTTCCGCAGGAGGGTAAGGACGCGGAGGACATGGGCAACGGTGCGCTGTGGCGGTCTGATGATGGGGGCGAGAACTGGAAACTCGTCAACTACCATCACATTCTAAATGAGCGACCCCATTACTACTCGCGTCTCGCAGTGGCACCCGATAATCCGAACGACCTCTATTTCGTGGCGGGAACGCTCAGCCGCTCCATCGATGGCGGCTTGACGAACGAACGCGTGGCCGTCTGGCCGGACAAGCACGACATGTGGGTCGATCCGACGGATCCTCGTCGCATGATCCTCGCCACCGATGGCGGCCCCATCATCACCACCAATCGTGGGAAGAATTGGAACATGACCAACCTTCCCATTGCCCAGATGTATCACGTGGCCGTCGACGATCGGATCCCCTACAACGTCTATGGCAACCGGCAAGACGGACCTTCGGTCCGAGGACCAAGCAACGCGTTGTCGACCGGCGGCGGACTGTGGGGTGTCGGGATACCGACGGGCGCTTGGAAGCAAGTCGGCGGCAACGAAAGTGGCTTTGCCATTCCCGATCCCGTTGATGACAACATCGTTTGGTCGGGTGGATTCGATGCGGCCTTGGACCGTTTCGATTCACGTACGGGTCACGCGCGGTCCGTCAAACCCTGGCCGGAGACCTACATGGGGTGGCCGGGCGGTGAGGTGAAGTATCGTTTCCAATGGACATTTCCCATTGTCATCTCTCCTCACGATCACAACCGGGTCTATGTCGGCAGTCAATTCGTGCACCAGACCACGGACGGTGGCGAAAGCTGGACTCTCATCAGTCCGGATCTCAGCACGAACAATCCGGAAATGCTGGGTGACTCCGGTGGTCTCAAGTTCGACAACCTCGGCGTCGAGTACGGCTGCACGATTTTTGCTCTCGCTGAATCTCCCTTGGAAGAGGGACTGCTCTGGGCCGGCACCAACGACGGGCAAGTGCAGGTGACTCGAGACGGTGGTGGTAGCTGGACCAACGTCACGGACAAGATTCCAGGTCTTCCGCCGAGCGGCACGGTAAGCAACATCGAGCCCTCCCGCTACGACGCGGCAACCGCCTACATCACCGTGGACTTTCATCAGGTCAACAACAGGGATCCTTTCGTCTACAAGACCACCGACTATGGCAACTCGTGGAAATCCATCAGCTCCGATATTCCCAAGAGCGTCTTCAGCTATGCCCATTGCGTGCGTGAGGATCCCGTGCGGAAGGGGATGCTCTATTTGGGAACGGAAAACACCTTGTACGTTTCTTTCAACGACGGCGACAACTGGCTTCCCTTGCAGAACAACATGCCTCACGCACCCGTCCACTGGATGGTCGTACAGGAGCGTTTCAACGATCTCGTGGTCGCCACCTACGGGCGCGGTTTCTGGATCTTGGATGACATTACTCCGCTCCAGCAATGGGACGCCGACGCCATCGCTGCCGACGTCCATCTCTTCGAACCACGGACGGCGTACCGGTTTCGCCCCGTCACGAGCCCCATGCATGTCGTCAAAGATCAGTGCATCGGCCAAGAGCCTCCTTTTGGGGCGTCCCTCCACTACACTCTGAAGTCGGAGCCCGAGGATGATGTAGAGATCCTCGTTACCGATCAAGAGAACCAGACGGTAAGAAAGCTCGAAGGCACCAAAGAGATCGGCATCAACAAAATCATGTGGGATTTGAGACACGAGCCCTCGCGGGAGGCAAAGATCAGAACCAACTACCAGTATGCGCCCCACGTCACCATCGACCCTGCCACGGGTTGGCGCCCCCTTCCTGGTGGCGGGACTATTCGGCCACTTGCCGTTCCGGGAACCTACACCGTCAAGCTCAAGGTGGGCGAGCAGGAGCTCACCGCGGAGCTTGTCGTCACCAAGGATCCAAACTCGACGGGAACCGTGGCGGACATCCAAGCGCAGACAAAGATGGCGCTCGAGCTGCGGGACGACCTCAATGCCGTTGTGGACATGATTGACCAGATCGAGTGGATTCGAAAACAAATCTATGACCTCGCCGCCATTTTGGAGGGAGACGAAAGCGCGAAAGAGATCATCGATGCAGGCAAAGAGCTCGACGAGAAATTAATCGGCGTCGAAGAAAACCTCTATCAAATGAGGCGAACGCCACAAGCCGACAACTACCGTTGGAAGATGAGACTCGTACGAAGGATCCAGAATTTGGCCGACGATATCGAAAGTTCTTGGGGAGACGTCGGTCACGACTTTGCACCGACAACCCAGCATCGGGAAGTCCACCAACTGCAAAAGGAGCGCATCGCGACCTATCAGCAGCACCTCGATGAGCTCATCGCGACGGACGTTGCGGCTTATAACGTCCGGCTCAAGGAGGCCAGTTTCCCGACGGTTTATGTGAAAACAGAGTAACCGCCATGAGCGCCATCGGTGCGTTCACGCGAGCTGAGCGCCGTATCGTGTCTCTCGTCGTCGTCACGGTTCTTCTGACGATGTCGGGCGTTGCCGTCTCGGACGGACTCGGGCTCGAGCAGAGAGGCACGCTCTTGCTCGAGCCTTGTCCGATTCACGAGGTTGGCGGCGAAATGCTCTGTGGCTCCTATGAGGTCTTCGAGAGCCCTACGCTATTTGTAACAGCACCCCGATAGGGGTACACTCGGGGCATGAAACTCCGAGAGCTCGAGAAGAGACTTCGGGAGCTTGGTTGGCACATCGGTCGCGAAGGGAAGAGACACACCATCTGGACCAATGGCGTCAATGAGGTTGCAGTACCTCGCCATAAGGAGATCAACGAGTATACCGCCAAGAACATCCTTAAGCTTGCGAAGGGAGACATGACGTGAGGTTCGAGGGAAAGGTTTTCAAAACAGGGAAGTGGTGGGCGATCGAAGTCGCGGTGTTAGGCGTGTACACGCAAGGACGCACCAAACGCGGGGCCTATGAAGCCGTCAAGGATGCCATTGAGGAAATGGCAAATATGAGCGACTTCGAGGTCGAAATTTACCCGAGCAAGGGTGAGTATTTCGAGGTGGGCTCACGAGATCAGGGAGCGTTGATCGCATTCTTGCTGAAGCGTCAACGACAAATGCGAGGGTTGTCATTGGCAGATGTTTCCGAGCGCTTGGGATTGAAGTCCCGTAACGCTTACGCTCGCTATGAACAGGGGCGGGCGATTCCGACGGTCGACAAGCTGGCAGAACTGTTGAGGGCAGTCGATCCGGAAAGAGAATTTGTCCTGAAAGAAAGCGCCTGACATCGTCTGAAACACCCACAAAGTCCTACTGTAGCCGGTTGACTAACGCCCCGAAGCCTTTGCGGCTTCGGGGCCGGTGCTCTTCCAATCAGAATTGCCATTATTTTTTGGCAATGACCATGATATACTGGCAATTATGGACTCGAAAACGACTTTGGACCGCTTTGGTCGAGTGGTCATCCCCAAAAAAGTACGGGCGGAGTTGGGCCTTTCACCCGGTGATCCTCTAAAAGTCGAATCCCGCGATGATGGCATCCTCATCAGTCCTCTTCATGATGAGCCCCACTTGGTGAACAAAGAAGGGGTCCTTGTATTCTCAGGCGCCTCCTTGGGAGATCTCTCGGAGGCTGTTCGAAAACAACGCGAGGAACGGCTAGACCTGGTGTCCGCTACCAAGAAATGATGCAAGTAGTCTTCGATACGTCGGTCCTCGTGGCAGGCATGGTCGAAGCACACCCGCAGCATGATCGAGCCCTCTTCTGGCTGAAAAAGGCCAAAGCCGAGGAAATTGGATTCATCGTCTGTACGCATACCTTGGCCGAGCTCTACGCGGTTTTGACGAGACTTCCAACCCGTCCCAAGATCACCACGGGAACAGCAGCGCGCCTCATTCGTGATAATGTCGAAACGCCCGCAACCATCACATCGCTCTCGACGACGGACTATCGCTCGGTGACAAAAGATCTATCGGAAAGAGGTATTACCGGCGGGAGCATTTACGATGCGTTGATCGCCAAAGTAGCACAGAAGTCGGCGGCCGACCGATTGCTGACGTTCAATCCTGGGGATTTCGAACGTGTTTGGCCAGAAGGAAATGAAGTGATTCACGTTCCCTGATGTTCACTTCCGTTTGACTCGACTCTTCTTCACAACCGCTTGAATGCCTCCGCCTAGAACCCCCGAGTTGAGACCACGATCGGCAAAAAGCTGGGTCATTACAGGATTCTTGACGCACCTGCATACCGCTTTGATGCATTGATGCATATATGGTATGCTTACGCATCATGAGAACGACGATCAGTATCGAGCACAACCTTCTCGCCAAACTAAAGGAACGGGCTGCGGAGACCGGCTCGACGGTGAGCAGGCTGATTGAAGAAGCGGTGAAGGTCATGATGAACCGTAAGCCGCCTGAGGCCCATGAGCCCGTTGAGTTTGAGCTGGTGACTTTCGGAGCCGGCGGCCGGTTCTCCAGGTACAATATCGATAAGACGTCATCCCTCCTCGCAGCAGACGACCTCGAAAAGTACACGCCCCGCGAGCGCTGATCCATGCAACTCCCTGATGTCAATGTCCTTATTTACGCCCACCGAGAGGATGCTCCCGAGCACGACCTCTACGCGGCTTGGCTGAAGCGCGTCGCCAAAGGTCCCGAGCCCTTCGCGCTATCTGAAATTGTGATGAGTGGTTTTCTACGAATCGTGACGAGCCCTAAGATCTTCACTCCAGCGACTCCAATGGAAAAAGCGCTCGAGTTTTGCAGTCGTCTCGTGCGATGGCCACAATCCGTCGTCGTTCTTCCGACGCACCGACATTGGGAGATTTTCGTCGATCTCTGTCAGCGCGCCAAAATCAAGGGTCCGTTGGTAACCGACGCTTACTTGGCCGCTCTCGCCATCGAACACGGATGCGAGTTGATCACCACGGACAGTGATTTCTCCCGATTCGAAGGCCTGCGGTGGTCTCATCCACTCGAAGCTCGGTAGCCCTGCCGGGCGCGACTCAGCGATAAACCCATCTGACAGGTAAATACAGCCCGCCGTACGAACCGAAACTCCCAACCGGTTGAACATCTTCCCTCATCAACATAGAATGACTGAGTTTTCTGTTCGGCAAAGGAGATCAGAATGCTCGGCCGGACGCTCTCCCATTACGAGGTCCTCGAAGAAATCAGCCGCGGTGGCATGGGGATCGTCTACCGTGCCCTCGACCTGAAGCTCGACCGCGAGGTGGCCCTCAAAGTCCTACCCCAAGCGTTGGTCGCCGATCCCGAGCGGTTGAGGCGTTTCGAGCAAGAAGCCCGCTCCGCGTCCGCTCTCAACCATCCCAACATCATCACTATCTATGAGATCAACAACGTCGATTCCACTCCCTACATCGCCATGGAGCTCGTCGAGGGGAAAACGCTCCGCGAGATGCTGTCGGCCGGTCCGCTTCCTACAAAGAAGCTGCTCCTTCTCGCCTCGCAAATCGCTGAAGGTTTAGCCAAGGCTCACTCCGCCGGCATCGTTCATCGGGATTTGAAACCCGAGAACATCATGATCACTGGCGATGGCTTCGTGAAGATCTTGGACTTCGGACTCGCGAAGCTGACAGCCGACTTGCCTCGGCGAAGCCGTGGCGAAGGCGGGTCCAACGCGGACTCGGAAATGGCCACGATGGAAAAAGGGGGTACGACTCCCGGCGTCGTGATGGGAACCGCCGGGTACATGTCCCCCGAGCAGGCCAAAGGCCAGGCAGTGGATTTCCGCGCGGACCAGTTCGCTTTCGGGGCGATTCTTTATGAGATGGTGAGCGGGAAGCGGGCTTTTCATCGCGAGACCGGCGCCGAAACGATCTCCGCTGTCCTTCGGGACGAACCGCAGCCCCTGGCGGACACCCATCCGAATCTCTCTCCTCACCTGCGTGCCATCGTGGAGCGTTGTCTCGCGAAGGATGCTGAGGATCGCTACGCCGCAACATCGGACCTGGCTAAAGACCTGAAGGGCATATCCAATTCCCCGGCCGGAACACCTCGTCCTAGGTCTCGCCGCATGGCCATCGCGGGTGTCCTGATTGGGGTGCTCGGATTGCTTGTCGGACTGTACATGGGCGGATTGTTGGACCGCTCGCCGGACAGCACGAGTCCACGCATTGAATCGCTGGTGGTGCTTCCTCTGGACAACCTCTCCGGCGACCCGGACCAGGAGTATTTCGCAGATGGGATGACAGAAGTGTTGACTTCTGACTTGGCGAAGATCAGCGCCATCAAAGTGATTTCCCGAACGTCCGCCATGCGTTACAAGGGGACGGACAAACCTCTGCCCGAGATCGCTCGAGAATTGAACGTCGAAGGTGTTGTGGAAGGCTCGGTGATGCGAGCCGGCGACCGCGTGCGGATTACGGCGCAGCTCATCGAAGCCGGTACCGATCAACATGTTTGGTCCGAGAGCTACGAGCGCGACCTGCGGGAGGTGCTCACCCTACAGAGTGAGGTAGCCCGGGCGATTGCCCAGGAAATCAAGGTCAAATTGACGGCGCAGGAGGTGACCCTCCTCTCCCGCGACCGACCGGTCAATTCGGAAGCTCACGAGGCTTACCTCAGAGGACGCTACCACGTGGAAAAAGCGTCTCCCGAAGAAGTCCAGAAAGCCATCGGGTACTTCCAGAGGGCGATCGAGATCGATCCGAGCTATGCGGGGGGCTACTCAGGGCTGGCCTTTGCCTATCTATATCTTGCTGGCTGGGGTTACTCCCCTCCAGGCGATGCCATGGCCAAGGCGGAAGAGGCGGCGCTGAAGGCTGTCGAGCTGGATGACACGGACGCTTCAGCACGTACGACTCTGGGCTTCGTTCGATGGTCCGCATTGGATTGGGCTGCTGCTGAACAAGAGTTTAGAAAAGCGATCGAACTGAATCCCGGCGACGCGGAAGCGCACGGTAGCTACGGCCTTTATCTAAAAAGTATCGGGCAACAGGACGAAGGATTGGCTGAAGCCAAGCGAGCCCTGGAATTGGATCCGCTCTCACTACGCGTCAGCGCCGATCTCGCGACACATCTAATCCATTTGGGACGGTACGATGAAGCGATCGAGCAATCCATGAAGATGCTCGAATTAGCGCCTGATTTTCATCGACCTCAAACTACCCTCGCACTTGCCTACAGGCAAAAGGGCATGGACAAGGAAGCCTTTGAAGCGGGGAAAAAAGCTGTCTCTGTGATGTTTGGAGACACCCGCGTCGCTGAGGCCATGGATCAAGGCTACGCGAAATCAGGCTTGCAGGGAGCCAGGCTGGCGTTAGCCCAAGAGTTGGCAGAGCGATCGAAACGAAAATACGTCAAACCCTACTTCATAGCCTTTTATTACGCATTAGCAGAACGCAAAGAGGAAGCTCTTCACTGGCTGGAAAGAGCTTACGCGGAGCGCGATATCATCATGTTGGGGACTTTGAAGATCGATACCAACTGGGATTTCGCCCGTTCCGACCCGCGCTTCCAGGACATCATGCGGCGCTTGAATTTCCCCGAGTGAGATCATGATCGGCAAAACGCTCTCTCACTACAAGATCCTCGAAAAGCTCGGAAGCGGCGGCATGGGGGACGTCTATGTCGCCGAGGACACGAAGCTCGGCCGCCAGGTGGCGCTCAAAGTCCTGCCGCAGAAGATGGCGGAGTCTCCCGAGCGGCGCGCGCGGTTCGAGCGGGAAGCCAAGGCAGTGGCGGCCCTCAATCATCCGAACATCGTCACCATCCACTCGGTCGAGGAAGCCGATGGCGTTCACTTCATCACGATCGAGTTGGTGGAAGGGAAGACACTGACAGAGCTCATTCCTAAAAAGGGCCTAGCTCTCAACAAGCTCCTCGAGATTGCCATTCCTCTTGCCGATGCGGTGAGTACGGCTCATGAGCGAGGCATCACCCACGCGACCTCAAGCCCGATAACCTTATAGTGAGCGACGACGGAAGACTGAAGATCCTCGACTTCGGACTCGCGAAGCTCGAGCAAGAGGTCGCAGCGGAGGCTCCGGGCAGCGAGCTTCCCACCGAGCACCGGACCGAGGAAGGAAGAATTCTGGGGACAGTCGCTTACATGAGCCCCGAGCAGGCTGAAGGTAAGACGGTGGACCACCGCTCGGACATCTTCTCCATCGGCATCCTTCTCTATGAGATGGCCACCGGGGAGCGACCCTTCCAAGGCGACACGAAAGCATCCATCATGTCCTCGATTCTGAGGGACACGCCTGCTTCCGTCACCGATTTGCGATCGGATCTTCCCCGTGATGTGGCGAAGCTCATCAGGCGATGTTTAGCCAAGAATCCCGAGGACCGCCTGCAAGCCGCCAAAGACCTGCGCAACGAGTTGAGGGAGCTGAAGCAGGAGGTGGAATCGGGCGAGGTCTTCGAAAGAGCGATTCCGACAGCTCGCAACCCGTTAAGTGGATGATAGGTATCGCGGTGGCCATTGTCGCGACGGCTGCTGTCACATATCTCCTCACGAGAGGAGGGCAAGACACCAGCGAATCCCAAGCAGCACCGATAGAAGGAACCCTAACCCAGCTCACCTCCCAGCCCGGCGCCGGAGTGGTTTCCAAGTCTGTCGCCGGACGGCGACAACCTCGTCTACACGAATATGCGAATCTGGAAGCTGGGACATCTATCTGAAGCGAGTCGGCGGCGAGCGGGTCATCAACCTGACGGAGGACTCCCCAGCTGATGACAAACAACCCGCATTCTCACCTGACGGGGAGCTCATTGCCTTCCGCTCCGAGCGTGACGGTGGAGGCATATTCCTGATGGGAGCGACGGGTGAGTCGGTGAGACGGCTCACGGACTTCGGCTACAACCCGGCCTGGTCTCCGGATGGGAACGAGATCGCGTGTGCGACCGAAGAAGGAATATTTGGAGGTACCGGCCGATTCTCCAGCAGTCAGCTATGGGCGGTAAACATCGCGACGGCCGAGAAACGGCTCATCACCGAAAGAGATAGTATGCAGCCAAGCTGGTCTCCCGGCGGTGTGCGGATAGCTTATTGGGCCTCAACAGAAACCGGCGGTCAGAGAAATATCTGGACCATTCCCGCACTGCGGGGGAGATGCGATCCCAGTTACGAACGACGCACATATCGATTGGAATCCGATCTGGTCTCCGGACGGAAAGCACATCTACTTCGCGAGTAACCGCGGCGGCAGCATGAACCTCTGGCGAGTCCGTGTCGACGAGGAAACGGGAGAGGTGCTTGGACAACCTGAATCCGTCACAACGGGCGCGTCCGCTTCCCATCGGCACTTGAGCTTCGCCGAAGATGGAAAGCACCTGTGTACGTTGAGTAGGTACGGTCACGCAACATATGGAAGGTGGCCTTCGATCCCACCACGGGTACCGTTGAAGGTGAACCGGTACCGTTGATACCCGGTTCGAAACAAACTTGGTCCAGATGTCTCGCCGGACGGCGATTGGCTGGCGCTTTGCTTTAGGCGGAAATCAAGAGGACATCTCCGTCATGCGGACGACGGCACAGGCCGCCGCCAGCTCACCAATAATTCTACAATGATCGATTTACCTCGGTGGTCTCCGGACGGTGAGAAAATTGCATTCTACTCGACCGGGGTGGAAGCACGGACATCTGGACCATCCGTCCGGACGGAAGTGATCTACGGCAACTCACCGAGACCCCGGATCGTCGACTCGGACATCCCGCTTGGTCTCCGGACGGACTACGTATGTCGTGTTGGGACTTCGAGGAGCTAAATTCCTACATCTTCGATATCGACAAAGCTTGGCAGAAACAAACGCCCGAAGCCCTGCCTCCGATCAACGATAAAGGGGAGAGGTTTCATGCCTGCTTTGTGGTCTCCCGATGGGCACTGGCTTGCCGGCTGGGCGGAGCCAGCTCCTCCCCCTAGGATCGTCGTTTACTCTCTGGAATCGCGTCAATACCGGGAGCTTACTACGGTATTGGACTGCCCTCTGGTTCCCTGACAGCCGGCGTCTTCTAGTATTCGGAGAGGACCTTGCACGTTGCGGATATCGAATCAGGCACTGTCCGCGAAATCCTCTCCCTCTCTCCGGATCTGGATTCTACCAGCTACGGTCTCCCCCGACGGTCAAACGCTCTATTTTGCCCGCCGCTCATTTGAAGCCGACATCTGGATGCTCAGCCTCAACGAGGAGCAGTAATAATGATCGGCAAGGACCTTTCTCACTACCGGATCCTCGAAAAGCTCGGAAGCGGCGGGATGGGCGAGGTCTACGTCGCTGAGGACACCAAGCTCCACAGGAATGTAGCGCTCAAGATTCTCCCGCCGGAGATGGCCACGGAGGAACGCCGTCACCGGTTCGAGCGTGAAGCCCAGGCGATTGCGGCTCTCAATCATCCGAACATCGTCACCATCCACTCGGTCGAGGAAACCGAGGGCGTTCACTTCATCACGATGGAGTTGGTGAAGGGGAAGACACTCACCGAGCTCATTCCCAAAAAGGGCCTAGCTCTCAACAAGTTCCTCGAGATTGCCATTCCGCTGGCCGATGCGGTGAGTACGGCTCATGAGCAAGGCATCACCCACCGCGACCTGAAGCCCGACAATCTCATGGTGAACGAAGAGGGCCGGCTCAAAATCCTCGACTTCGGCTTAGCGAAGCTGAAGCAGGAGCTTGCCCAGGAGGGCGCGAGCGAGCTTCCAACGAAGTCCGCTACGCAAGAAGGCCGGATTCTGGGCACCGTGGCGTACATGTCGCCGGAGCAGGCGGAAGGCAAATCGATTGATCACCGCTCGGATATCTTCTCGATGGGCATCATTCTCTACGAGATGGCGACGGGTGAGCGTCCCTTCAAGGGAGACACCACGGTTTCGATCCTCTCGTCGATCATGAAGGATACACCGACCTCGGTCACGGAAATCAATCCAGACCGCCCTCACATCCTGGCGAAGATCATCAAGCGCTGTCTGGCCAAGGACCCCACGCGCCGCTATCAGTCCGCCCTCGACTTGCGAAACGAGCTCGAGGAGCTGAAGCAGGATGTGGAATCGGGCGAGGTCTTCGAGAGAGCAGCTCAGCCGTCGCGACCCGTCAAGTGGATGGTGGGTATCGCAGTGGCCATCGTCGCTACGGCTGCCGTCACATATCTCCTCATGAGAGGAGGGCAAGACACCAGCGAATCCCAAGCAGCACCGATAGAAGGAACCCTAACCCAGCTCACCTCCCAGCCCGGGCCGGAGTGGTTTCCAAGTCTGTCGCCGGACGGCGATAACGTCGTCTACACCAACATGCAAACAGGAAACTGGGACATTTACTTGAAGCGCGTTGGCGGAGAGCGGATCTTCAACCTTACCGAGAATTCTCCCGCCGATGACACACAGCCCGCATTCTCACCTGACGGTGAGCTCATTGCCT
This sequence comes from uncultured Acidobacteriota bacterium, assembly GCA_963697355.1. GTDB lineage: Bacteria > Acidobacteriota > Vicinamibacteria > Marinacidobacterales > DATDRI01 > CAVONV01. The sequence continues at coordinate 203,489 of CAVONV010000002.1, read as the reverse complement.
TCCGTTCCGAGCGTGACGGCGGAGGCATATTTCTGATGGGGGCAACAGGGGAGTCCGTCAGGCGTCTGACGGACTTCGGCTATAACCCGGCATGGTCTCCGGATGGGAAAGAGATCGCCTGTGCAATTGACGAAGGAGTGCGTGGGGGTTACGGCCGATTCTCCAGCAGTCAGCTCTGGGCGGTAAACATCGCGACGGCCGAGAAACGGCTCGTCACCAACAGAGACAGTGTGCAACCCAGTTGGTCTCCCAGCGGTGTCCGTATAGCTTACTGGGCCTCAACCGAAACCGGCGGTCAGAGAGATATATGGACCATTCCCGCAATCGGTGGAGATGCGATCCCGGTCACGAACGACGCATATATCGATTGGAGTCCTGTCTGGTCTCCGGACGGAAAGCACATTTACTTTGCGAGTAACCGCGGCGGCAGCATGAACCTCTGGCGAGTCCGGATCGACGAGGAAACGGGAGAGGTGCTTGGACAACCTGAATCCGTCACAACGGGTGCGTCCTCTTCCCATCGGCATCTGAGCTTCGCCAAGGATGGAAAGCACCTTGCGTATGTTGAGTATGTGCTGTCATCCAACATATGGAAGGCGGGCTTCGACTCCACCACGGGTACGGTCGAAGGGGAATCGGTACCGGTGATACCCGGTTCGAGGCAGACGATCGGTCCAGATGTTTCACCAGACGGCGCGTGGCTTGCCTTTCATTCAGGCGGAAATCAACACGACATCTTCGTTACGCGGACGGACGGCAAAGGCCGCCGCCAACTCACCAATGATCTCTACTATGATAGGTTTCCTAGGTGGTCTCCGGACGGAGAGAGAATTGCCTTTTATTCCAACCGGGGAGGAAGCACGGACATCTGGACCATCCGTCCCGACGGAAGTGAGTTGCGGCAAATCACCGAGACACCGGATCATCGTCTCACACATCCCGCTTGGTCGCCGGATGGGCTGCGTATGTCGTGTTGGGACTACGAGGGCCAAAACTCCTACATCTTCGATCCCAACAAAGCTTGGGAGGAACAAACGCCCGAGGCCTTGCCTCCGATCAATGAGGATGGGGAACAGTATCATGCGTTATTGTGGTCTCCCGACGGCTGCTGGCTTGTCGGCGTTACGGAGCCAAACTACAGGATAGTCGCTTACTCGCTGGAATTGCGTCAATACCGGGAGCTTCCAGGTATGGCACCTCTTGGAGCGCCTTCATGGCTCCCTGACAGCCGGCGCTTGCTTGTCTCAGGAGAAGAAGCACTTCACATCGCGGATATCGAGTCAGGAAGTGTCGGCGAGATTATGTCTCTTTCACCGGATCAGGTCCGTGTCGCTACGGTCTCCCCCGACGGTAAGACGCTTTATTTCACTCGTAGCTCATATGAAGCCGACATCTGGATGCTCACCCTCAACTAGGAGCAGTAGAAGCTCTGGAGAACACGGAGGAGTTTGAAAGGACTCGCTTTCATTCATTCCTCCTTACTGCTACCTGTTCCATCTTGCTTGCCTCCTATCGCTAGAAATCGTCTCATGCTAACATTGATATGATCATGAAATTCACGGTGGTACTTTCTCCCCAAGCTGACGGCGGGTTTACGGCCGCCTGTCCTGCGTTGCCCGGATGTATCTCGCAGGGAGACTCCCTGGAAGAGTCTTTGACGAACATACGAGAGGCTATTGAGCTTTGCCTCGACTTACGAAAGGAGAAAGGTTTCGAAGCTCCCATTGAGACACCGGAGCTCGTCGCCGAAGAGGTTCGCGCCTGTTTAAATGATAGAGCAGACGAAGGATTACCTCTCACTATCGAAACCCACGTCGTTGAAGTTGAGGCCGGAGTTGCCGCTTGTTGGCTTCGCTGCCCACCGTCTCTGGTAGGGCAGCGGCGGCCGCCTTCGAAAAAGCGGGCTTCGAGGCTAAACGCCAAACCGGCAGCCACATAATTCTTGTGAAGAGCGGTGCTCTTCTAACTCTTTCCGTTCCCAACCATCGCGAGCTAAAGCCGGGGACACTTCGTGCCCTCATCCGAAAGTCTGGCCTGAGCGTGGCAGAGTCCATAGAGCTGCTGCGGTAGTTGTGCTTCTTTCGCTACGAAATATCTTAGAGGCCCTCAGCAATCTACACATCATTTGCTCGTCTCCTTGAGCCAACGTTCACTTTGTCGAACAAGGGTTGGGCGATCCGGTGGTGATTCTACACGGATTCTGGAGCCACAAGGATTTTGTCGACTTCGGAATCTTTGAAAGTCTCGTTGATGAGGGCTACCGGGCCATCGCTATAGACCTCGGCATCAGTGGTGCAACGTTGAAGTAAGGGACTGCCGGACGCCGCGTCGGGAAACCTTCTGTTGCTGTCTGTCTTCAATCTTGGACCGGATAAAATCAGCCCCGTAAACACGCTCCGCCTGAAAACGATTGTGCCGACCGCAAAGCAACCTAAGGTGGCGCTCGTCGTGACTACGATAGATAGCATAGGGCCGTTCGTGGTCGATCTCGAGTCCCGTCCTGGAGCTGCACCGGGTGCCGTCTTGCGCCTTATACTCGCATTGGTACCCAGCACGCGCTTGGACACGCTCGCGGACTTCGGAAGGAATGTAGCGGGACGTTGCTTTTTTGTCTGAGCCCGATGGAGCGCCACCCTTTGACTCCACCTCGTCCGGACGAGGTTTTTTTGAGGGAACCGCACCTCGCTTGCGTTCCTTCTCGAGCCGCCGCTCGAGCTTCTTTTTCGGATCCTTCTTCTCGAGCGAGATGTCCATGGCCCTCTCGAAAACCTTGTCCATGTTCTTCAAAGGGTTCTCGACACCGAGAACTTCCGCCAGTCGCTCGAACTTCTCCTTGAAGCTCTTGTTACGCCACTTGAACATCTTCCTGCAGAAACATAGAATGACAGAGTTTTCTGTTCGGCAAAGGAGACGCAAATGCTCGGCCGGACGCTCTCTCACTACAAGGTCCTCGAAGAAATCAGCCGCGGTGGCATGGGGATCGTCTACCGTGCCCTCGACTCGAAGCTCGACCGCGAGGTCGCTCTCAAAGTCCTACCCCAAGACCTCGTTGCCGATTCCGAGCGAAAGCGCCGTTTCATCCAGGAAGCGAAAGCCGCGGCCAAGCTCGAGCATCCCCACATCGGCGTCGTTCACGAGATCGACGAACTCGACGGCGTCACCTTCATCGCCATGGAGCTCATCCGTGGCGAACAACTCCGCGATGTCATCGCCAGTGGCCCGGTATCCATGCGACGCACTCTCGAGATCGCAACGGAGGTTGCCGAAGGGCTCGCCAAAGCTCATGAAGAAGGTATCGTTCACAGAGATTTGAAGCCCGCCAACGTCATGGTGACGGAGGATGGTCACACCAAGATCATCGATTTTGGACTCGCGAAACTCATAGAGCCTCTTGCAGGTGAGGACAGCGACCTGGAAACACGGGCCCGAGGCAGGGGTGGAGAAACCGATCCCGGCAAGGTCATGGGTACGGCGGCGTACATGTCACCCGAGCAAGCGCGGGGACAGAAGGTCGATCACCGGACGGACATCTTTAGCTTCGGGATCGTTTTCTACGAGATGCTCACTGGAGAGCCGCCCTTCAAAGCGCCCAGTGGCCCTGAAACACTCTCCGCGATCATCAATGCGCCCACGCCTTCGCTAGGTTCCACCATCGCGGGTGATGTGGCCCCCGAGATCGAACGCATCGTGAACAAGTGTCTGGAAAAAGATAGCGCTGAGCGCTACCAAGGGATGAAGGACCTGATCGTTGACCTTCGCGCGGCTCGTCGTCGCCTAGAGTCGGGCTCCGTAACTCCAGTGGTCCGCTCGTCGCTCCGAAGGCCCTGGCTCTATATCGGGATGGGTGTGGTTGCGGCATTGATACTCGCTGGGACGATACTCCTCGTCCGATCCAGTACCCGAGTTGAAACGTCGAGTCCTCCATCCAAGCCCTCCATCGCAGTGCTTTTCTTCGACAACAACAGCGGCGATCCTTCGCTCGACTGGCTGCGCACCGCACTTGCCGACATGCTCATCACCGACCTTTCCCAGTCGCCACAGCTCAGGATTCTCGGCACCGAGACGATTTACCAAATCCTGAAAGAGATGAACCAACTCGACGAAAGGATCACTTCCCTCGAAGTCGTGCAAGAGGTGGCGGAGCGTAGCGATGTGGACACGGTGCTTCTCGGAAGTTTCGTCAAGCTCGGCGACACTGTTCGCATCAATGTGCGTCTTCAGCACGCCCAGAGCGGGGAGATTTTGACCACCGAAAAGGTCGAAGGCGTGGGAGAATCGAGCATCTTCCCTATGCTGGACGACATCTCCCGACGCATCAAAGACCGGTTCGAAATTGCCGGGGAAGATTATGCTGGGCTCGATCTCGAACTCAAAGACATTACTTCGGCTTCCATTGAAGCGCAGCAGCACTATACGGAGGGTTTGAAGCTACACAACGCCTTCATGAACACAGAGGCGTTGGACGCCTACGAACGTGCGGTGGCGCTTGATCCAGGATTTGCCAAGGCCATGGTAAGGCTTTCTGAGGTCTCGTCCAATAGCGGTTTCATAGACCAGGCCGAGGAATACGCGAGAAGAGCACTAGAACAGCAGGGCCGATTGAGTGCTCCCGATCGTCTCTTTGCTGAAGGTTTCCAGTACGCCGTCCGGGAAGGCACGTGGGATCGAGCCATCCGGTCTTTTGAGAGAGTTTTAGAACTCTATCCCGACTACGGGCCGGCTCGACTCAGTTTGGGTCACCGCAACATTCGTCTCGAGCGCTACGAGGAGGGTCTCGAGATTCTCGAGAAGCTGCGCCATCGTCGATATCCATTTCTAGGCGCTTATGCGCATATTTCCATCGCCTACGCCAACCTGGGTCGTTTCGAAGAGGGCTATCAAGCGCTTCTGGAGTATATCGAACGCAATCCGAGCGATTACCAAGGACACGCCAGACTCGGACGACATCTCATCTGGTGGGGGAAGCTCGATGAAGCGAACAAGGTCTTGCAGAAAGCGGCATCGATTAATTCGGAAGGTACTGATCAGGCCATAGGGCGTTGGCTCGTGGCCGTCTTGCACGGAGACCTTCCACTAGCGGACACGATCGCCAGTTCGGTATCAAATCCTATGTCGAGGTCTTGGTTGCTTCATTTCAACCGTCTTTACCAGGCGCGGTCTCAGGAGGCCTTGACTCTTCTCGAAGAAGCCACTCAAATCCGGCAGGAGATCAACCCGAACATCTGAGTTGGATAGCACCATGGCCCGACTATACAACCGAGCTGCTAGCGTCTTTCTCGATCGAGGCCAATGGGATGAAGCCCTTGCCATAGCAGAGACGGCTCAGCGGCGAGGGCGTGGAGATTGGGGGGAATGGTGGGGTCTCTTCACCATGGCCGCCGCGCAGGCTCACCTCGGGCGCTTTGACGAGGCAGCGAGTACAGCAGAGGAGCTCAGGAGCAAGACGGAACTGCTTCCTGGCCACAAGGAAGAACGACGCTACCGTCACCTTTTGGGTGAGCTCGCTCTTATCCGAGGCGACGTAAGCCTTGCCGTTCAAGAGTTAGAGAAGGCGGAATCCATGTTGCCGCCTCGAGGGTTTGGTTGGCTTCCGCTCCATACCCAAGCACGTATCTCTCTGGTTCTCTTTAGCTCGCGCACATCTTGAGGCCGGCGATGAAGAAGAAGCCGCAACATGGTTTCGGCGCATCACCGAGAGCTCGGTCGAGCATGTGCGTTTCCCCATCCCCTATGTCCGCAGCTTCTACTTTCTGGGCAAGATTCACGAAAACCGCGGCGAGATGGAACAGGCTCGCGAGTACTACAGGCGTTTCTACGAGTACTGGAAAGACGGCGACCTCGACCGCGAGCGCGTGGAAGAGGCGAAGGGTAAGATAGAGTAAATGAGGACAAAATCGAGGTATGGAACAGGCAACACATTCGGCCGCCGCTGAGCGCTTTCGAATAACTCTCGAGCTCTACGAAGCGGGAGAGCGAATGATGCGGCAAAAACTACGCCGGCAATTTCCCAATGCGGACGAGGAGGAGATCGAACGGAAACTCAGCGATTGGCTACAGCACCGTCCCGGCGACGAACAGGGTGATTGCACGGGGCGGCCCATCGACTGGCCGGGTGACAGACGTTGAACCGCATCGAGAAGGTCCTCCGCCAGGTTCACGCGGATCTCGAATCGGCGAAGATATCCTTCGCCTTGGTGGGCGGCCTGGCTGTGTCGGCGCTCACCGAGCCCCGTTTCACGAGAGATGCCGACCTAACGGTTGCGATCGAGGATGATCAAGCAGCAGAGTCTTTGGTGCGTTCGCTGCAATCGAAAGGCTATGGAGTCATAGCGGTTGTCGAGCAGGAAGCTGTCAGACAGACTCGCTTCGTTTCGACTGGCTCCGCCCGGAGAGCAACCCACCGGCATCGTGGTCGATCTCCTTTTTGCATCCTCCGGAATAGAAAAAGAGGTTGTCTCTCACGCGGAAGCAATCGAGCTCATCGAAGGACTGGTCATACCGACCGCGCAGATCGGACATCTTATTGCGTTGAAGGTGCTATCGAGAGACGACGAAAACCGACCTCAGGATATCGCGGACCTTCGCCAGCTCATTAAGAGCAGCACCACAAAAGACATCGAGCTAGCAAAGGCCTCTGCCGAGTTGATCGTATCGCGTGGATTTCACAGGAACAGGGATGTCGGCTCTGATCTCGAAAAGCTGCTGAGGGAAAACAAGGGAAATTCGAACGAATAAAAAGGCGGCAATGTCTCTCAATCCCGGCACCAAGCTTGGACCCTACGAGGTCATAACAACAATTGGCGCCGGCGGGATGGGTGAAGTCTACAAAGCCAAAGACACTCGTCTCGACCGCACCGTAGCTATCAAGGTCCTTCCGACACATCTCGCCGACAATCCTGAGCTCAAGCAGCGCTTCGAGCGTGAGGCCCGGGCCGTTTCCAGCTTGAATCACCCTCACATCTGCACGCTTCACGACATAGGTGAGCAAGACGGCACCGACTTCCTGGTCATGGAGTACATCGAGGGCGAGACGCTGGCCGACCGGTTGAAGAAGGGTGCCCTTCCGCTCGACCAAGCGCTTCGGTACGGCATCGAGATTGCGGACGCGTCTGGACAAAGCTCATCGACAAGGAGTGGTCCATCGCGATCTGAAGCCCGGCAACATCATGCTGACCAAGTCCGGGGCGAAGCTGCTGGACTTCGGACTCGCCAAGCTTCGGCGGACGTTTCAGCTGAAACGCCTTCCTTGCTCTCAGCACTTCCAACGGAAGAAAAGCCCCTGACCCGGGAAGGCTCCATCCTGGGCACCTTCCAGTACATGGCGCCCGAGCAGCTCGAAGGCAAAGACACCGACGCGCGTACCGACATCTTTGCCTTTGGATCGGTCCTCTACGAGATGCTGACAGGGAGAAAGGCTTTCGAAGGAACGTCACAAGCGAGTCTGATCACGGCGATCATGTCGTCTGAGCCGCGCCCGGTGTCGGAGCTTCAGTCCATGACACCGCCCGTGCTGGATTGGGTCGCCAAGCGCTGTTTAGAAAAGGACCCAGATGAAAGGTGGCAATCGGCGAAGGACTTAGAAGCACAGTTGCAGGTCATCATCGAACGGGGCGCTTCGGTTGAGGCTACAGCACATCAACGCCCAAAGAGTCGAGAGCGTCTGGCGTGGATTCTGGTCGCCCTCCTTTCCCTTCTGGGGGTGGTCTTGGCTTGGGCTTATTTTGGGCGCGCTCCAGGGGATGAAGTGGCGGTACGCTTCGAAGTACATCCGCCGAATGGCACTTCCTGGTCTTCAGACCTTATCGGCAGAATTCCCATGGTTTCGCCGGACGGACGTTCGCTTGCCTTCGTAGCCGATGAAGCCCTTTGGGTTCGCCCGCTAGACGACATCGAAGCACGAAGGCTTCCGGGTACAGAAGGTGTTTTGTCCTATTTCTGGTCTCCTGATAGTCAATCGATTGCTTTCTTGGGCCCGGCAAAACTCAAGGCGATTAACATCACAGAAGGATTTCCCCACTCCATTTGTGACAGCGCTGCTGATGCCGTCCGGCTGGGCGGCACATGGGGTCCTGATGGAACCATTCTCTTCTCTCCTCGAAACTCCGGTCCCATCCATCGTGTCGCCGCAACAGGCGGAGCCCCAGAGGCCGTGACCGTCCTCGATGAATCGCGCCAAGAGTTTCGGCACATGCACCCCCAGTTTCTACCCGACGGGCGACACTTCCTCTATTTCGTGCGCAGTGTACGGGAAGAGGAACACAATGGAACCTATGTCGGTTCGCTTGACGCTTTAGAAAGTGGTCGGAAGATCCACGCGGGCTCGCGTGCGATTTACGCACCACCCGGGTACCTCCTTTCCGTACGGGAGGAGACCTTGTGGGCCCAACCCTTCGACGCACAACGGTGGGAGAAGACAGGAAGTCCTATTCCCATCGCCGCTCCCGTTGGGAGTGATCTGGGACACGGCAACTTTTCCGTTTCAAGTGAGAGAGTCCTTGCTTATAGCACCTCCCCAACGCGAAGATCTCAACTCATTTGGTTCGATCGACAAGGACAGCAAATGAGTGTAGTTCCTGCTCCCGAAGGCTCCCAGAATCCCGCGCTCTCCCCCGATGGAACGAGGCTAGCCGTGGATTGTCCCGACACGAATACAGGTGCCAGCGACATTTGGCTCATTGAGCTGTCTAAGGGCACTTTCTCGCGGTTTACTTTTGAAGCTTCAGACGATCGGAGTCCGATTTGGTCGCCGGACGGCAGCCAAATCGCGTTCGCTTCAAATCAGTCCATCCTTTTGAAAGATGCCGATGGAGTCGGAAAGACTCGAATGATTCTCGATTCGGGTATGTTGGGAATCTGGGCTTGGTCCCCAGATGGCCGCAACGTTCTCTACGGTAGGCTTCAGGACATATGGATTCTACCTACTCTCGAGAACCGTCAACCGGTACGCTTGCTCGAGAACGATTATTTTGAAAGGGGAGTACAATTCTCCCCCGACGGGCGGTGGATTTCCTACACGTCGAACGAGACCGGCCGCCACCAAATCTACGTTCAGTCCTTTCCTCCCTCCGGCGGAAAGTGGCAGATATCGACGAATGGTGGGACCAAGGCTCGATGGCGAAAAGACAGCAAGGAGCTTTTCTATATCGCCCCCGATCGAACGCTCATGTCGGTCCAGCTGGCATCGGACGACAAGACGTTCGAGCATTCGGCTCCCGAGCCGCTTTTCGAGACACGCGCCGTCGGCTCCGGCTTCACCTACGCCGTCAGTCCCAACGGGGAACGATTCCTCATGAACACCGAGGTTGGTGATTCCGAGCCATCTCCTATCGTTGTTGTCATCAACTGGACGGGAGAGTTACAGAAATGAGCCTCACCTGAGGTATAAGACTCGGTGCTCATCCGCCGGCCACGACCTCTCCTTTCGCGGGACACAAAAAAAGATTCCATCATTTTTGCCTTGACAACTTTTGTGTGCATTCTGAATTGATTGCACGGACGCTATCGAGAATGGGCGTGTTTGGCCTCTAGTGGGCGCACACGTTCCTTTTTTGTCTAGGAAGACTTCAAAGTTGCCCGAGGCGTCGAACACACAACACGCGTCATTGAGTGAAATGAAAAAAGCTCCGTGTATATTGGAGTTATGAAAACAAACGCCAACCTACGTCGTTCTCAAAGACCTCAGATGGCGAGCTGCTCCGTCGACTATCCACGTTGTTGACTCAGTCCCGGAGAATCGAAGCCGAGCTCGTCGCACACATTGGTGAAGTAGATGCGAGAAGACTTTATGCGCGTACGGCGTCGTCGATGTTTGTTTACGCGACAAAGGCGTTGGGCTTGTCTGAGTGCGAGGCCTACCTACGCATCGGGGTGGCGCGCGCGGCTCGCAAGCACCCGATACTCCTCGAGATGTTAGGCGATGGACGTCTTTTCTTGAGCGGCATTGCGAGGCTCGCTCCCTTGCTCACCGAGGCCAACCGCGAATCGGTTTTGGATCGTGCAGTAGGGATGTCCAAACGAGAGATTGAGGAACTGGTCGCCGAGCTATCTCCTAAGGAGGACATCCCCGCAACGATTCGCAAGCTGCCCGAGCGTCGACAGAAGACCAAACCGACCCCTTCTTTACTCGTTCCGGAACGAGTAGACGTCTCGACAGCAAACTCGGCAGAACGGCCGACTCCACCGGCTCCAACTCCGAGCAAGCCGGCGGTAGTGGCACCTCTATCGCCGTCGAGGTACAAAGTCGCGTTTACAGCCAGCACTGAGCTCCGCGATAAGCTAGAACGACTCCGGGCGCTCATGCGCTCGTCTGTGCCTGATGGTGACCTCGCGACCCTCATCGAGGAAGCCGTGACCGAAAAGCTCGAGAGGCTCGAAGCGAAGCGCTATGGCAAGACCAAGGCCCCGAGAAAGAGCCTGGAAGAAACCGACACTTCGGCATCGTCACGCCATATCCCCGCAGCGGTCAAGCGCGTGGTATACGAACGCGGATTTGGGTCAGTGTGCTTTCGTGGATGAAACCGGTCGCCGCTGCAAGGAAACCCGACGGCTCGAGCTCCATCATCGCAAGCCTTATGGTCGTGGTGGTGACCACAGCGCTCAGAATGTCGAATTGCTCTGTAGAGCTCACAACCGTCATCTGGCCGAGCGCGATTACGGCAAAGAGTTGATGGAGCACTACCGAAGCTCACCTACACGAGCTTCGCGTGTATCTGAGCCCGCCGCCGTTTACACCATCGGCAACCGAGCCAGACTTGATTCCGGTATCAAGCCGGTTGTGTCCCAAGTACCACCATCCCACAGCCGCCATGCCTCGACCGGATGGGTTAGAGGGCCTTGATGCAACCCAGCACCGTCGACAAGCAAAGTCCCCTTAGTTGACTTGGCGCGAAACTCGAGGCAATCCTCTAGCGAATCCTCACCGCAAAGAACCGGCTCACTCTTGTACACCTCGCCGGTTGCACATAGAATGACGGCGTCTACGGACCGGATAAAGACTCCACACCGGGCAGACTCACCTAACTCCGAAAGAGACGAACAATTGACGATGTCTCTCGACGAGGGCACGCCACTCGGTTCCTACCAGATCCTTGCGTTGATTGGTGCCGGAGGCATGGGCGAGGGATGGCGCGCCGACGTTAGGACGAGTTGTTCCCCTTCCTTTCCGGATGTTGGCAACAGAGTGCAGATCTCAACCGCGGGCGGTACGGAGCCCATGTGGTCCCGCGACGGACGTGAGCTCTTCTACCGAAACGGTGAAAAGATGATGGTCGTGACCGCTTCAACAGATCTTGATTTCACGCCATCGAAGCCAACGCTCTTGTTCGAAGGAATTTATGTAGCAGGTGTTTTTGGTGGAACTCCCGGTGTCAATTACGATGTGGCGCCGGATGGCCAAAGATTCTTGATGGTTAAATCGGAAGAGGGCTTGGGCTCCACGCAGTTGAACATCAACCTCAATTGGTCCGAGGAATTGAAGCGGCTTGCTCCAATCAATTAGCCCGCCAGGAATGGCCTGGCCTGCGGAATTCATTCGGGATTCCGGATGAACACTTCCGCCCTTCCTTGTGCGCCTTAAGGAAGAAAAGTGGATAAAGACCTTGTTTTATATGATAATATATCTGAAAAGAGGGCCTTCTATTATGACTAACGCGTTGTCTGCACAGCCATGAAACGAAAAATCGACCAGATTCTGGCTCAGTGGAAAGACGGCCGCATCAGGCAGCCGCTACTAATAAGAGGCGCACGGCAGGTTGGAAAGACTCATTCAGTAACGGATTTTGGCAAGAACGCGTTTGAAAACACCGTTTCTGTGAATTTCGAAGAAAAGCCGGAGTTCAGCCGCTGTTTTTCAGACTTTGATCCCAAAGGAATCATTGACCGAATATCCATTCTGACAGGTATGACCATCAAAGCCGGACGCACGCTATTATTTCTGGATGAAATCCAGGAATGTCCGAAAGCGATTACTTCGTTGCGATATTTCCTTGAAAAAATGCCCGAACTACACGTTATCGGCGCCGGATCGTTGATTGAGTTTGCCTTGCACGCTGAGAAATTTCGAATGCCTGTCGGCCGTGTGCAAAGCGCGTATATGTATCCCATGTCATTTGGGGAATTTCTGAGCGCCGCTGGTGAAGAGAGATTGCAGAACCATCTCCACACGGTTGATCTGCAAACTGGAATGGAGCCTGTTTATGGAACCAGGCTCGAACAGCTCCTTCGACAACATCTACTGGTCGGTGGCATGCCCAGAGTTGTTCATGCCTTCTTAAATAATGTTTCGATGGAAGAATTACAGAGACTGCAATCCGGGCTCCTCCGGACTTATACCGATGATTTCGCCAAGTATGCATCAACTGCAAAACACAAGTACTTGAAAGAAGTGTATTCCAGTGCCCCACAAATGTCTGGTCGACGATACAAGTATTCTCATATCAATCCAGACATCGAAGCCAAATTCTTGAAGGATGCACTCGGACTGTTATGCGACGCGCGATGCCTTTACAAAATATGCCATGCATCCGGTGCAGGATCACCTCTTCTAGCAACCGCCAATGAACGCAAATTCAAAATCGCGTTTCTCGATGTCGGTCTCATGCAAAACGCGCTCGGTATGCAACGATCCATTGTTCTCGATGACCCGATCATGCAAATCAACGCCGGCAGTGTCGCAGAACAGTATGTCGCTCAGGAGCTGCTCGCCTGCGCAGATCCTTACTCTGACAAAAAGCTGCATTTTTGGGCAAGGGAAGCTCGAGGAAGCAATGCTGAAGTTGATTTCCTTGTCGAAATCAACGGCATGCCGATACCGGTAGAAGTGAAAGCAGGGGCGAGGGGTTCACTAAAGAGCATGAGGCTCTTCCTCAAAGAGTACCCCAAAGCACAGCTTGGCATTCGATATTCAATGCACGAGTTGTCGTACTTTGATCAAATATTGTCTATTCCCTTGTACATGGTTAGTCAGACCCAACGCTTGGTGCGGAGTTGTACTGATGATCTTGGAGAAGAACCTGGAGCACAGGGAGGAACCCGTGCAGAATAATCGTCTACTAGTACCCATAGAGGCGATCCAGGCTCTGATCGACTGATCGATGTTGAGACCTATGACCGATGGCGGGACACCCTGAGTTTGATGAAGATGGTCTCTCAGGGCGAAGCAGATATTTCTTCTGGTCGCGCGGTGAGTCAAGACGAAGCCTTTGCGCGAGCGGCTCGGGCCATCGACGAGACTCCGGGCGATGGCTAGGAAATCCTTCCAGGCCGTCTGGGCTGAGGCTGCGACTAGAGATCTGGAAGAAATCGTTACCTACATTGCTCTGGATTCGAAGTCCCACACACAGAAAGTCCTGGAGAAGATCGAGCGCAAGGCCAAGAGCTTGCGGTCTTCTCCCCAGCGAGGTCGCGTCGCGCCGGAATTTCGAGACGTTGAGCTTAAAACGTGGCGGGAGCTCGTGGTACCCCCCTATCGAATCATATACCGCATTGCTGAAAGAAAAGTGCTCGTCAGCGCTGTACTCGACGGACGCCGGGACCTTCAGGACACTCTCTTTGGACGTTTGGTCCGCTGACAAGAGCGTTCAGGCATCAAGTAAACCAGCTCGCGTGTGTTGACCTAGAATCTGACCAGCTCGACATCTCAAGAGATATTTCAGCAAGCCAAAGTGATCCTGTCCTCGTCTCAGACAAAGAGGTGATGTGTCTCTGTAATATTCCTTACAGAAGAAAAGGAATCAGAATCATGGGTCAAATAAATGACATCGGTCAATGCATTCGATATCGACTCCAGCAACCGACGGGGAAGCCTGCTGTGGCGCTGCGGCAAGAGCGAAAGTCCCGACTGTTCATGCCTGCCCCGGATGTTTGATATGCTCTTGGCCTTCGAAGCGCATCTGCGCATGTCATCATTGAAGGAAGGTCGAGCATGTATCGAAGCAGCGTTCACCGGATAGTCGCCGTTGTGGCCATTTGTATGGCGACCGCCCCGCTTTGTTCCGCACAGGAAGCTGAGGAAGAGGAGGCTCCGGGCGCTCCCACACTCGAGGAGCTCGCCAATGCCACTTACAAGGGCGTTTACGACGAACCGGTCAAGCTCGAGGATGGAGTTTACGAGGGAGCACCTTTTGTGGAGGGAGGAGCCTCACGGCCACGAGTCGAGCTCCTTCGTGCCGTTCGAATGACCGGTGATTTGAATGGCGACGGGAACGAGGAATCGGCCGTATTCTTGTCGGAGAACTCGGGTGGCTCGGGGGTACAACTTTACCTCGCCGTAGTGGGCCGGGTCGAAGGAGCCCTCTCGAATCTAGCAACGGCGGGAGTGGGGGATCGGGTTCAGGTTCGTGCGGCACGGGTGGCGAACAAGAAAATTGAGCTCGATGTGGTACAAGCGGGGAAGGACGACGCGGCTTGCTGTCCTTCGGAGAAAGCAACGCGCACCTGGACATTGCGCAAGAATCGGCTCAGAGAAGGCAGGGCCAAAAAGACGGGTACGCTTTCCATTGCCGATCTTGCGGGATCGATTTACGTTCTCACTCATCTCAGTTCGGACGAAAAGGTGCCCGAGGAACCAAAGGTTACTTTGGTGTTTGAAGGGGACAAGGTCACCGGGATGAGTGGTTGCAACCGTTATTTCACGAAAGCTCGCGAGGGCGGCATGCCCGGGGACCTGACATTGGGCCCGATTGGCTCGACCCGTAGAGCTTGTCCCGAGCCGATCATGGATCTAGAAGCGCGTTACCTCAAGGCACTCCAAGGAACGTTGAAGTACAATTTCCTTGCGGGCCAACTCGTGCTCAACGTCAGAGAGGACAATACTTACAAGACGTTGCTATTCACTCCCACGGCCCCCCCACAAGAGGAGCCCGAAGAGGAAAAAAGTGAGCTCTCGATAAAAGGGAGAAGAGCATTTTGAAGACGGACGTGTTGATTATTGGCTCCGGTATCGGAGGCTTGAGTACTGCGATCAAACTGGCCGAGAACCGTACCGACCTCGCGATCACGGTCCTCACCAAATCTCAGGAGGGAGAAAGCAACACTCGGTATGCACAAGGTGGGGTGGCCGCGGTATGGAACAAAGACGTCGATTCTTTTGAAAAGCACAAGGAAGACACTCTCGATGCCGGGGACGGTCTGTGCAACGAAGACATCGTCGATATCGTCGTCGAGGAGGGGCCGGAACGAGTCCAAGAGATCATCGACTGGGGTGTTCGCTTCGACAAGGACAAATTCGAAAAGTATGAGCTCGGTAGAGAGGGCGGTCATTCGGAAAGTCGCATTCTCCACTACAAGGATCTGACAGGCTGGGAAATCCAACGGGCGCTCATCGCCAAGGCGAACGAGCTGGACAACATCCATATCCTAGAGCACTACTTCGCCGTCGACCTCATTACGCAACATCATCTGGGTTACATCGTGACTCGCTTGACCCCGGATGTCGAATGCTACGGAGCTTACGCATTCAACACTCGAGCCAAAAGTATCGACACTATCCTTGCGAGAGCGACGGTCGTCGCAACGGGAGGCGCCGGTCAGGCGTACCGTGCCACGACCAATCCACTCATTGCCAGCGGCGACGGGATCGCAATGGTCTACCGCGCCAAAGGCTGGATCGAGAACATGGAGTTTGTTCAGTTTCACCCTACGGCTTTGTTCAATCCGGCGGGGGAGAATCCGGTTTTTCTGGTCTCAGAAGCCGTGCGCGGTTTCGGCGGCATCCTCAAGTCCCGTGAGGGTGAGGAGTTCATGCACAGATACGATGAGCGGGGCTCTCTCGCCCCCCGCGACATTGTCGCTCGCGCCATCGACAACGAGATCAAACAGCGCGGTGAAGAGTGCATGTTCCTCGACTGCACTCATCTGGACGAGCAGGCCTTCGTTGCACACTTTCCCACCATCCACGAAGAATGCGTGCGTCTAGGGGTCGATCCTGCGAAGGACATGATTCCGGTCGTACCCGCTTGCCACTACATGTGTGGGGGCATCAAAGTCGATGCTCGAGGTCGGAGCTCCATCAACGCCTTGTGGGCTTGTGGGGAGAGTACCTGCACGGGACTCCACGGCGCTAATCGTCTGGCTTCCAATTCCCTGCTCGAAGGGCTCGTCTTCGGCCATCGCGCGGCGCTCGACGTTGCTGAGCAGATCGACGCTTTGAGTATCAACGAGACCATCCCGGACTGGAATGCCGAGGGTACGACTCAACCCAAAGAATTGGTGCTCATCACTCAGAGCATGAAAGAACTGAAAGAAATCATGAGCAGCTACGTGGGCATCGTCCGCTCCAAACTGCGTTTGAAACGGGCCATGGACCGACTGAGTCTCCTCTACAGCGAAACGGAAGGTATCTACGACACCACCATCATCTCTCCTCAGCTATGTGAGCTTCGGAACCTCATTACCATCGGCTACCTCATCACACGGTCCGCTTCCGTGCGCCGGGAAAGCCGGGGTCTCCACTACACAACGGACTACCCGGACACGCTTCCGTTCGTTCAGCCCTCGATCATCTAGCAGGCAACCGATGGGGCCTTGCCTTCGTCTAAATAACTGAGAAAAGGAAGCTCCCTCGTCGGGGACCGCCCTCGAGGCTTCAGAGGAGCGGTCCCCTTCTTTGTGCCGGCCGGAGGTTCACGATGGAACTGCTCAATGGGCTCGATCAAGACATCCGCTTCGGTTTCCGGCAACTGCTTCGAAAGCCAGGTGTTCCTGTCCTCATCATTCTGCTTTTGGCGCTCGGGATCGGCGTAAACGCCGCAATTTTTAGTGTCGTGAAGGCGGTCGTCCTCGAGCCGCTCCCCTTCGACGACCCAGACCAGTTGGTGCAGATCTGGGAGACCAATCCTGAGTTCAACCGCCAGCCGATGTCCGCACCAACGTTCTTAGACTGGCGAGACCAAGCTCAGTCCTTCGAGCATCTCGTCTGCTACCGGCCTTATCCCGTCAACTTGACCGGCGATGGGGAACCCGAACGCGTGCTGCGGACACAAACGACTACGGGCATGTTCGAGCTGCTTCGTGTCCAGCCAGCGATGGGGCGCACATTCCTGCGGGCCGAAGAGGAGGCCGGGCACGACAAAGTGGTGATCATCAGTGACGGACTTTGGAAGCGTCGCTACGGAGCCGATCCGAAGATACTCGGCAAAACGATCACGATGGACGACGAAGCCTACACCATCGTAGGTGTCATGCCGCCTGGTTTTCAACATCCGTCACCATGGCGCACGGGCCAAACGACGGAGCTCTGGAGTCCATTCGTCCTCAAGGACCATCAGTTTGGCCGCGCTAGTCATTGGCTCCTCGCTATGGGTCGCATTCGAGATGGGGTCTCTTTGTTGGCAGCCCAGGAGGAGATGGATCTCGTGGCGCAACGGCTCGAAGAGCAATATCCGGACGACATGGAGGATCAAGGCGCCCGCTTGGTGCTCATCCGAGAGGATCTCGTCGGACGCTACAGCGGACAGCTCATGATGCTGCTCGGGGCGGCGGGATTGGTCCTTCTGATCGTCTGCGGGAATGTGGCAGGCCTGCTCATCGCCAAATCGACGACGCGGCACACCGAAGTCGCGGTCCGTGCGAGTTTGGGGGCCAGCCGATCGCGTCTCATCCGACAGCTCCTAACCGAGAATGTACCCTTGTTTATCGTTGGTGGGAGCCTAGCCGTCTTGCTGTCGATCTGGGGTGTTCAATTGCTCAGGGCCACGATTCCCTCGAACATTCCTCGCATCGAAGGGATAGGTCTCGATGGTTGGGTACTGGCTTTCACACTGGGCATCTCTATTCTCACGGGGGTTCTCTTCGGTCTCATTCCCGCTTTCTCGGTCTCGAAGACCGATCTCAGCGACTCTTTGAAGCAAGGCAGAGGCCGATGGGGAACGGGCCGCTCGCGGGCCCGGAACGCGCTCGTCGTAGTGCAGTTCGCTCTGACGTTGGTGTTGGCCAACGGCGCTGCTTTGATGCTCGAAAGCTACTGGGCGCTCCGGAACCAAGATCAAGGTTTTCGCACCGAGGGCGTATTGACCGTGACGCTAAACCCGCAGGGGCCCCGCTACGAGGGAGAGGGAAAAATCTTCGACTTCTATCAACAAGCTCTAGAGCGGATCAAAACAATACCTGGAGTGACCCAAGCGGCAGCTACAAGCAAGCTACCCTTGAACGGTGGCACCAACTCCTGGATGAAGGTGGAAGGCAAGGATTACGGTGATGAACGCGGGCCTCTCGTCGAAATGTCGGTCGTATCCTACGACTACATCGATACCATGGGCATTCCACTCATCATGGGTCGCAATCTCACTCCACAGGATAGCGCGGCGGGCCAACCGGGCGTTCTCATCAACCAAACGGCGGCCAACCGCCTTTGGCCCGACGAGGATTCTATCGGGAAGCGTTTTCAAAACGATCCAGAGCTTTGGTTCACGGTGGTCGGTGTCGTCCAAGACGTTCGCCAGTGGGGAATTGAACGCGAGCCGATTCCCGAGACCTATATTCCCCACATCCATGAATATGAGAACTCCTTCATATGGGTGCGACACATCGTCGTCCGAACGGACATCGAATCATTGAGCCTTGTAGGTCCCGTCAAGGAAGCTATTTGGAGTGTCGACCCATCCCTTCCCGTCTCCGGCGTGCAGACGACCCAACAACTCGTTTCGCGATCGCTGGCGCGGAGAACGTTCAACACCATATTGATAGGTGTCTTCGCCGTCTTGGGACTCATCCTCGTAGCTGCCGGAACCTACGGCGTGATGTCCTACTTCGTCTCCCAGCGCACTCACGAGATCGGCCTTCGCATGGCGCTCGGATCCAATCGAGGCCGAGTTCTGAACCTAGTCCTGAAACAAGGGCTCAAGCTCGCCGCCATTGGAGTGGCATTCGGTGTGGCAGGCGTCTTTGCCTCGCAGAAACTAACTGCGAGCATGATTTATGGCGTCAGTCCCATCGACCCCTGGACTCTTGTTGGAGGCACCTTGTTCCTCGTCACGGTCGGATTTGTGGGAACACTCGTTCCCGCCCGGCGAGCGAGCCACATCGATCCCGTACTCGCGCTGCGAGAAGAATGAGACGGAATCCGCCCTGGCCCCTTGTCAACACTGCGTCAACATCCGCCTTCGCAAAAGCTACGGCGAGACCTCGCAGTCGCCGCTCTCGCGGCGGAGGCGGGTTTGGGCCTGACTCCTTGTCAACTGACCCCTTGAGTCTTCGCGGCGGGTTCGGTTTGCGGACCTTCCTCGGTCGTGAGCTCGATGATACCTCGCCCCATGAATCTCTGGAGAATTTTCATCACTTCGATCTCAGCAAAGGGGCAGATCTTCAGAATGGAGCGGACATCCCACTCACCCGTTATGCGAGACAGCACGAAACATTCTTGAGGAGCCAGGTCCATTTCTGCCAGTTCTTCGAGGCTCGCCTTGAGCACAGGCACTCCTTCGCGGGGTACTTTCTCGACTCGAGCCGCATCCTCGAAAATCCGAGAAATCTTGTCGACGAAGAGGTTGGCCTTGCTGTGAGGATCGATTTTGAGAGCTGCTTCAAAGGCGGAGAGAGCTTTGGCATGTTCTCCTTTCTGGAACGAGCGAAGCCCTTCCGCCAATCGGACCCGAAGCTCTTGAACCTGCTCTTCGTAGGGTAGCTCTTCCGGGACCTCACGGACTCGAACCCAGCCTCTCTCACACAGCTCCAGCAGGCGCGAGGCTGCGTAGAAATCGACGGCGTGCAACTCTAGAGCCATCTCGGCCAAGTTCTTGTTCTCATCGACCATTTCCAGAATTCGCTGCTCTTCCTCGGTGAGCTCTTTCGAATCCAGGGCCTCTTGGAACTTCTTGTTCAATACGAACGTGGTAAGGCTCGAGGAAAACTGCTTTCGAATGCTCTCCCACTTGTCCATCCGATCGATACCTTCTTGGATGACGCTAGATATGTCCAAAGAAAAGGAAACTGGTACCGGATCCGGAATGCGATGCTCCTCGAAGGAGAACTCTCCGTCCATCCACAAGAAGCAATCGTAGATACTCTCCTTGCACTTGAGCTGAAGAAGACGTTGCAGCTCGCCCTCATCCAAAAGACCCTCCGAGATGAGAATACGGCCTAGCGGATATTTCGTTTGCTCCTGCCCCAAGAGCGCCTTGAAAAGCTGCTCTTCATTGATGACCCCTGACCGGACGAGGAGTTGTCCCAAGGTCTCGCGCGGGCTATTCGATGAAGACGAGAACAGATAACCACTTCTGAAATAGAGCTTCTTTTCGATGGGCCCGCGGCGGACACGGAGGGTCCCCGTTTTTCGTTTGATGGCGCACCACTGCAAGAGGTCCGCCATATGCATCGCCTTCAAGTTCCCGGAGAGACTCTGGGCAGAGCCGTCCGAAGCCACCTCCCGGTCAGGCGAGGATTCCTCTCGGTCGCTCGGCATCTCCGACGTCTCGCTCCTCCACGGCGCGGTCGACGTCAGAGAGGAATTCTTGCGAAGATCTCTCAGAACTTCGAGAAACTCGCGCCCATCTCGGTAGCGACCATGAGGAGAGGTGGAAAGCGCCTTGTCGACCACTTGGACGACGGCCGCGGGGACATTCGGAGAGATCTCGGCGAGTGGTTGCCGACTTCCCCGAAGCACATTGAGCATGGTGTCATGAAGCGACTCGCCTTTGAACGGCTTCGTATAGCTCAACAATTCGTAGAGGATAGCGCCCATAGAAAAGACGTCTGAGGACAAATCGACGACACTCTCGCCCCTGACTTGCTCCGGCGACATATAGTTGGGAGTTCCCATGACCATGCCTGATTTGGTGATGCTGGACGAGGCGATCTTGGCTAGGCCGAAGTCCATTATCTTTACTCGGCCCTTGGCCTCGATATGGATATTGCCAGGCTTGAGGTCCCGATGGATGATGCCTTTGGAGTGCGCGTAGCTCATCCCGTCCGCCATTTGCTCCATCAGGTCGAGCTTCTCATCAAGGTTCATGTTCTTTCGGGTGTTGATCACGTCCTTGAGATCCGAGCCATCAAGAAGCTCCATTGCAATGAAGATCTTGTCGCCGTCTTCGCCCAGCTCATAAACGGTGATGATGTTGGGATGATTCAGTCCAGCTGCTGATTGAGCTTCTCGATAGAATCGCCTTCGGACACTCTCGTCCAAGCCTTTGCTCTGGGAAATGGTTTTAAGAGCGACGTATCGGTTCAGGGTGGTGTCGAAGGCTCGAAAGACGTCGCTCATGGAGCCGCGCCCGATCCGTTGATAGACCGTGTACTTTCCTAGGCTAACCGGCTCCATATTACGTTCTTAGCTCTGCTGCTGAGGTCTTCGAGCACCACAACAGCGCCTATTGGGCTATTTTGTCAGCAAATGTTGTTGTTTTCAGGGGCTTCCAAATATATGGTACCACTATCCTTCCGGCTTTTCACGCCTGGCTCCGGGGGTGAAATTCGGGACTTTTCAGCCCGCAGCCTGACACCGGTTCATCTTGCGCTAGAATAGCGGGATGTTCCGCCGGAACCTTCCGGTGGACCTAGGCAATCCAATCAACTGAAAGGGGATTTCGTATGAAGAAATTCTTCGTTTTCTGCCTGGTGCTCCTCACGGCATCGGCAGTCATCGCGCACCCACATTTTAGGAAGACCACCTCGGTCAAGATGGGTGACAACGAATTGAGCATCTCCTTCTTCACTGTTCCCGCCAACATGACTCACCTCGAGGGTATAGCGGATGGTGAATTCCTTTCCCCGGGTCGACCGTCGCTAAAGGTCTCGGCGGACCTCAAGGCTGGCGCCGCATCGATCCCGGCAGGGACCTACCTCGTAGGGGCGGTCAAGAAGGGTGACAGCTGGGAGATGGTCCTTTATCCGGGCGAGCTCGGTCGCGACGAGAAGCCGGATATGTCCAAAGTCATCAAGCTCGATTCGCAGTTCAACAAATCAGCCGAACCCGCCGAGCACTTGGTGGTAGACATCTATCCGGGCTCAGGAAAATCAGAGGGCAAGGCCGTGGTTTTGATCGGTTTCGGTACGATGTGGCTGGACGGCGTCATCAGCGACACTCAATAATCCAGGATCTTCTCTTGTGGGGACGGGTTTTCCCCGTCCCCACAAGTTTTCCCTCTCCTGTTTCACAACCTCATTCTCGGCTTTCCGCGGGCTCGGTCTGGCCCGGTGCACAACAACCTTCCTCCTATAAGTATTGACCCTTCAGCCCGTGCTTTTTGCCTATTCGCGTGAGATTTTTTGCCAACTATGGCTTGCCTTTTTCGTCTATATAGATAAGAGGCGATCATGAAATGTTCAAAAATAGACAACAGGTTCCCCAAATGGGACAAGATCTTTACACTTTTGGAGAGCCGCCCTCTTTCAAACCAATATTTATCAACGATTTACGTGGCTGATAGATTGGCATAACAATTGCTACTATCATGCCGCAAGGAAAAGAAACGATGAGAACGCAGAAAGCCTCAGGGAAAGCTGGAAGAGTCGTGATATCGGCACTTCTAGGTGCGTGCGTTCTACTCATTCTCAGCGACGTCGCCGAGGCTTCTTGGGCACAGATCGATAACCACAAAGATCTCCTTGCCGTGAGCGCATCTCCTGTTGGTGACTTCATCCGACAATCTCTCGGGCAAGTTCTGTCATTGATGCTCTTGGCCGTAGCCGCGGTTATTGCCATTCCTCTATTTATCGCTGGACTGGCTCTCAGCGTGAGCTACGTGTTCTCGAAAGCAACGGTTCGCCAGACGCACCCCTCCTCGGAATCCGCTCTGCACAAAGGAATTACCGCCAAAGCCAGCATCGTTTCTTGACTCTCATTTTCCCGTGACGGAGCAATAGCGAGGCTAGCGGCTCTCCGCGACGAATAAGAGAGTAAGGCTCGACCCGTCTCATTCCATCACCCTGTCTTATTCCCCCGCCCCGAAATTTGTTAGGATTCCGCCCTGGAAACACTATGCGCTTCACGGGAATACTCATCTATGTGGTCCTGAGCACGCTTCTTCTCGATGCGAATCTCCTCGCGCAAAACGACGAGGTAACGGATGAAGTGCTCTTTGGCCCAGCTGCGCCGGTGGCGCCCGAGGTCATCGCACGGGACGCGGATGGATACGCGACTTTGAGAGCAATCCGGCTCGAGCGACCTCTCACGCTCGACGGCAAGCTGAACGAGGAGATCTATGCCTCGGTCTCGGCATCCAGCGGCTTCATCCAGCAGGAGCCGGACGAGGGCGAGCTCGCAACCGAACAAACCGAAGTCTGGGTACTGTTCGACGACAACAACATCTATATCTCCGCCCACTGCTGGGACAGCCAGCCGGATCGGATCGTGGCCAACGAGATGCGGCGAGACAACCTCAATATCTATAGGAATGACAACCTTACCGTTGTTTTGGACACCTTCTACGATCGTAGAAATGGCTATTTCTTCCAAACGAATTCGCTGGGAGCGCTACGTGATCAGGAAGTCACGGACGAGGGGGCCGGGATCAACACGGACTGGAACACGGTCTGGAACGTCAAGGCGAGTCGTGTCGAGGAGGGATGGACCCTGGAAATGGCGATCCCTTTCAAATCGCTTCGTTACAAACCGACTCGGGAACAGGTTTGGGGCATCAATATTCGACGAATGGTCCTCTGGAAAAACGAAACCTCCTTTTTGAACCCCGTGCCCAACTCCTATCAATGGCGCGGCATCTATCAACTCTCGCGTGCCGCCACGATTGTCGGTATCCAAGCTCCGCAGCAATCGAGAAACTTGGAGCTCAAGCCCTACGCCATTACCACGACAGTAACGGACAATAATGCTGATCCTCCCTACAGCAATGATCTTTCCGCCGACGCTGGAATCGACGTCAAGTACGGCCTAACTCGTGGACTGACCGCCGATTTCACCTTCAATACGGATTTCGCTCAAGTGGAAGAGGACCAAGTTCAGGTGAACCTGACCCGCTTCAGCGTGTTCTTTCCGGAGAAGCGTGAGTTTTTTCTCGAAGGACAAGGCATTTTTGCCTATGGCGGCGTGGAGACCCGCGGGGCCTTCAATGCACGTCCGGATGATGACAATCCCAACCTTGCGCCGATCATGTTCTTCAGCCGACAGATCGGTTTGAGTGAGGACGGCATCGTCCCCATCATTGCGGGAGGTCGCGTCACCGGGCGTGCAGGCAAGTACCGAATCGGGGCTTTGAACATCCAAACGAACGAGGCCTTTACCGGTACCGTCCCTTCGACCAATCACTCGGTTTTCCGTTTGAGACGGGACATCTTGCGCCGGAGCGACATCGGAGTGATTGCCACCCACCGCACGCGCGCCGTTGAGAATCCCGCGAGCTCCAACAGTCTCTTTGGTTTCGATGCGAACTTCACGTTTTACGAAAACTTGAGGCTCAACAGCTACTACGCCCGCAGCTGGACACCCGAGGTTTACGACAAGGACGCGAAGGGCCAAGACTCATATCGGGCAAAGGCCGACTACGCGGGCGACCGGTACGGATTGGTTCTCGAGCATCTGCTGGTGGGTGAACGCTTCGAACCGGAGTTGGGATTTCTACGTCGCAAGGCTTTTCGCCGCAATTTCGCCCAAGCTCGCTTCAGCCCGCGCCCCCAGTCCATCGGTGCCGTTCGCAGATTCAGCTGGGAGGCAGATTTTGACCACATCACCGGCTCCACCACGAGCATCTTGGAGACCAGGCGACTTCGGGGGGCCTTCCGAGTCGAGCTCGAAAGCGGTGATGAGACAGCCATCGAGTATTCCAACAGCTACGAGTTTCTCATCGAGGACTTTGAGATTGCTGACGGCATCGTTCTCCCGTTCGGCCCGTACCGCTTCCAGGGCATCCGGGCTCTCTACCAGTTCGGACCGCAACGCCCCATACCTGGCTTCGTTTCCTTTCGGAGGGGTAGTTTTTTCAATGGTGACCGAACCGAATTTGGCGTCAACGCCAGGGTGGAGGTGACGTCGCAGTTTTCCATCGAACCGCGCGTCTTTATCAATTGGGTCAACCTCGAGCAAGGCGACTTCACCGACAAGTTGTTGAGTGCGCGGATCAACTACACGTTCTCGCCACGCATGCAGCTGAGCAGCCTGCTGCAGTACAGCTCCAGCTCCGATTTCCTGAGCACGAGTGTGCGCTTTCGCTGGGAGTACCAGCCCGGGAGTGATCTGTTCGTCGTCTACAGTGACGGCCGCGAGACCTTCTATCCAAGCTTCCCCCGACTCTCCAATCGCACTTTCGCGGTCAAGTTCACTCGTCTCTTTAGGTTCTAACGGCGTAATGTGGCTGAGAATGAACGCAAACAAGGATCTAATTTGGGAAACTAACACCAAAGCACGGAGATGCGGAGAAGATCTTCCTTGAGGCGATGGATACACGAGCACACTACATGGCTTTCCCCCACCGAAGAGCTGGAGCAGATGCAGCGAACGCTCGACCTGTTCGAAGAGAAAGTAGGCTCGAGGCCGGTCGGATATCGGGCGCCAGGATACGACGTCAGCCCGGCGACACTCGGTGTTCTCGAGAAGCTCGCTTTCCTCTATGACAGCTCACTCGTGGCCGATGACCGGCCCTACGAGATCAACGAAAAGGGTCACCCCACCGGACTCGTGGAGCTCCCCGTGGAGTGGTGACCGTCACCAGATCAACGCACCCGAGCGGCGGCAAATCTCACCATCCTGCAAGCTTGCCTGAAGGCCCAGAGGCCGAAGAACATCAGCAGCACAAAAATGATGCTCCACTTGACGGTCACGCGCTCGACGGTCGGCAGTGGTACATACTCCGTTTCCACAGGAATGAGACCGGCCTCTTTTTGTCGCTTCATCCATTGCTCTTCAGCCGTCGACAGTGACACGCTGAAAACGTCTTCGAAGACATCCTCGGGATGTCTGCTCATCGACAGTGATCCCAAGTAGCTCCGAAGTTTATCGTGTCCATAAACCTGCCGGAGGTAATCCGCGAAGGTTCCCACATAGCCGTAATGCTGTCCGGTAAGAATCCCACCCTCGACCGAGTACATGGTCTCCCAGTCCGTCGCATACCTCAGCTGCCGAACCGAAAACAACTTCGGCCGCTTTTCCAAATAGCTCTGAAACCGGTCCTTGAAAGGCGCTCTTGTCTGGATGAGCGTAGCCGTTCCTTCGTCGAACCACATAGGGATCGTGAAATGTTTCGTGAAGTATCCGAATCGCCGTCTCAAATAGATGTGCGCCATTTCGTGATCAATGAAGTCGACCATGGAATGGAGCTCGCCGACTTTGGAGAGGTTGATGATGATGACGCTCCCGAACATGGCCGAGCCGCCGGCTCGGTTCATGGTCAAGCGATAGTACGCCTCAGGAGTTTCTCCGAGGTAAACCTTGACGCCCTCGAAAAGGCCTGCCTCTCCCGGATCTCCCCAGAACGCAAGTATCGAGGCTTGAGCTTGCCGAGCGATAACGAGCATCTCCCGGGCGGTCTCCTCTTTAGATTGATAGAAAACCGTGTTTGTCCCGTCGGAGACGGTCGCGAATCCGCTCGGTGCGAAAGGTGTAAGAAGCACGCCGGGCCCCATCCACAGGAATGCACCGATGAAAAGGATAAAGGCAAGGAAAGCGAGCCGGAGCACCCACTTCACAAATCGGGACCGTGGCGGAAGGCCGACGGTCCACCGAGCGATACCGAAGATCGGATTGCCCACGTGACCTTTTTACTGGATGAACGTGCCAAAGGCAATGCCCGGGTCAAGGCACCCGGGCATCTCGAGTTAGAGCTTCAGAAACGAATCCCTACGTTAATGAGGAAGGTCCTCGTGTTGACCTTGCTTTCGCCCACTTCAGGCGAGGCATCAACGTTCTTGAGTCCCCACGAGTACATCGCTTCTATCAGAATCGCAACGTGCCGAGACGGGATCTCCAGCCCGGCACCAAAGTCGAGGGCGACGTCCGTGGAATCGATATCGTTATCGAAGTCTTCGACGGACACTTCCTCACCCGGAGCCAAAAATACGGCATCGGTTACCGTCGCGTTTACACGAGTCTTGAATGCGAGCTCCGGTCCTACCATGACGTAGGGGCGCATTCCTGATAGGTCCGGCTTGTACTTCAACAGCAAAGGAACCGCGATGTAATCCGCGTCCAAGTAGCCCCCTCTGACTCCATCGCCGAGAGTGCCGCTCAAGTTGACACCTTTTTGAACGAACATTCCCCTCGCTTGAAGAGCAAGCGTCGGTGACAGATCGAATTCGGCGAAGGCCCCGAGCCCGCCTCCGGTCGAGAACGAACGGCGAACGGGGGGACGGTCCGGGTCAAAGACGATGTTACCCAGGCTGAGGCCGCCCAAGAGTCCGAAAGTTGGACGCTCAGCGGCCCAGGCACTGGAAGTGGCGAGTAGTATCGCCACGGACAATATCATTGGAGCAGAAACGTTCTTGTTCATGTTGTCCCTCCTCAAAAAGGACAGTGTGCTTTCACTCCAGCTCCCATCAAGGTCGTCTACCTATTAGGAACAGGCGCAAAATCGCCGCGAGAACTGGAATGAGGTGTGTTTTTGGCTGGCCCAGAAGCCCTTTGCTCCTTGGCGTCGTCTACCGTACCATCGCCGGGTGATGACAAGGGTTTCGAAGCTTGCCGCGCTGTTTCTCCTTTGCATGCTGTCGGCGTCTCATCAGCTTTCTGCGCAACTAGGCGTCACAACCTTCGAGTTCAGTTTTTCGAATCCCGGGGCCCGGAGCTTGGGATTTGGGGGCGCCTTCGTGGCTCTCGCGGACGACGCGACGGCGGCTTTTGCCAACCCCGCGGGCTTGGTGCAGCTTGCTCGAACGGAAGTTTCCGCTGAGGGAAGGCTCTGGAACTACCAAACTCCCTTCACATCGGGAGGAAGACTGTCGGGGCTACCGACCGGAGTCGGACTGGATGACAACCAAAGTCTTCTACTCCGCTTCGATGAATATTCGGCAACACTTTCGGGTCTGTCCTATCTCTCCTTCGTCTACCCGAAAGGCGATTGGTCGGTCGCCGTCTACCGACATCAACTCGCCAAATTCGAATCCGCAATCGAGACGCAAGGGTTCTTTGCCTCCACATCGAGCGGCGAGACCTACCGGTTAGCAGATATTCGCGGCACCAATTCCTTTGAAATCGTCACCTACGGATTCTCCGGGGCATACCGCCTCAGCGAGAATCTGAGCATCGGGATCGGCCTTTCCTATTTCGTGGGGAATACCCTGATTCTTACGGAATTCTACGACCCGGTGGCATCGACGCTCGCCGAGGGCCCCTTCGGTCCCAACGTTTATGACCCTCAGGCCATTCGCACCTTCAGTGAGGCCGTGATTGATGACACATCCTTCGGTGCCAGCCTCGGACTGCTATGGCGCATCAACGAGCAATGGAGCTTAGGAGGAGTCTATCGCGGAGCACCGAGTTTCGCATTGTTCTTCGAAGATCGTTCTGGTCCTCAACTCGAGCCTACCATTCCGGCGGGTACGATTCTGGACCAGGACAGCGGATTGGATCTCGATTTTCCCGCAGTTCTAGGGGTGGGTATCGCCTACCGGTCCAAAGGGGGCACGACGACGGTAAGCTTCGAATGGGACCGGGTTTTCTACTCCAATCTCATAGAAAGCATAGAGAGGGAGACCCCGGAGGAACAACATATCGTCACGGACGACGCCAACGAGTTACGCCTCGGCGTCGAGTACGTCTTTCTCAAATTCCGACCCGTGCTTGCTCTACGCGGCGGTATCTGGCTCGATCCCGACCACCGCATCCAATCCCTGGCGGACGACGACCCCATCGCTCGAGCGTTCTTTAGAGCGGGCGACGATGAGCTTCATGGAGCGCTTGGAGTCGGGATCGTATTCGAACGGTTCCAAATCGACTTCGGCATTGACTTGTCGGAGCTCGTGAAGAGCGCCTCCCTCTCGGCGATCTTCAGTTTTTGAGATGGTAGGCCAATGACTTTCGAAGAATTCCAGCAATCCACGCTGCAAAGCGCGCCGCCTTCCGATCTGGAGGCGCTTCTCCTGGCACTGTGGGAGGACGCTAGAGACAACTGGGATCGGGCACACGAGATCGCGCAAGAAGTCTCGAATTGGAAAGGTTCTTGGGTCCACGCCTATCTTCATCGTAAAGAAGGCGACATCGGCAACGCCTCCTATTGGTACTCTCGGGCCGGTAAGGCGCGATCTCACTTGCCTCTCGAAGAAGAGTGGGAAGAGATTGCACGCGCTTTGCTCGAGGAATGAGGAGTCTGACAAAAATGAAGAAGACGCTTCTAGCCTTGCTCGCGATCGTTCTGTCGTGCTCGACTCTCCGCACTCAAGAATCGAACGAGCCGGAGAAGAACTTTGAACATCTTTGGCAAACCTACGACCGCAACTACGGCATTTTTACGGCCAAGAAAGTCGACTGGAAAGCTCTCTATGAGATTTACCGACCTCAGGTGACGCCCGAGACGACGAACGAGGAGCTCTTCGACATCATGTCTCGTCTCCTCGGCCATCTGAACGACAACCACGTCGGGGTCCAATGGGGAGACCGTAGGTTTCGATCCGGGATTCTCGGCGAAATGGAGATGGAGGATTTCTCACTCGATCTCATCAAAGAGAAATACCTCAAAGGGAAGCACGAAACCCGCGTCCGCGACGTCTTCACGTACGGATGGGTGAGCGACGACATCGGGTACTTTCACTTCCGCGGCTTCGGCTTTCTCGACCAGAGCCGAGCCGCCATCGACGAGATCGTGGATGAATTCAAGGACGCCAAGGGAATCATCGTCGACGTTCGTAACAACGGCGGCGGCGATGACCGTGCGGGGAAGCTCATCGCCGACCGTTTCGCGGACCGGAAGCGCCACTACATGACGACTTACACGAGAAACGGACCGAAGCACAACGACTTCTCCGCACCGAAGTATTGGTACGTCGAGCCCGATAGTCACGCGCAGTTCACGAAGACCGTCATCTTGCTGACACACCGGTTCTCAGTAAGTGCCGCCGAGAACTTCGCCCTGGCCATGCGAGTCATACCACACGTCACCGTCGTGGGAGACGCCACTTCGGGCGTCTTTGCCGATGTCTATCGCGACGAGCTTCCCAACGGCTGGCAGTTTTCTGTGTCTTTCAAGCTCTTCGTGGATTACACCGGTTTTTGCTGGGAGGGGATTGGGGTTCCTGCAGACATTCGGGTCACCAATACAAAAGAGAACATCGAACAGAAAAATGACAAGGTGTTGGAGCTCGCCGTCGACCTCATCAACACCGGAGCACTCGCACCTCAGGAAGAGCCGGCAAGTACCGCCCATCTTAAGGAGTCGTTGGTCGAGGGGTTGAAGAAAAATCTTGAAACCAAAGATGTGGAACAAGCGATCGAATCGTTCGAAAAAACAAAGGCGGGGTTTCCCGAATCAATACTACGTCGACGAAGACGACCTTCGCCAGCTGGGCGAGGAGCTCTTCAAGCAAGGAGACAAACTCGATGAAGCCGTGGAGATTTTCCGCCTGAATGAGCGTGAGTTTCCAGAGTCTTATTCAGCCCATGCCCATCTTGGTGAAGCCTATATCGAACGCGGCGAAGTGGAGCACGGCCAGACGCACCTCAAAAAGGCTCAGGAGCTCAACCGACAAAGCTATCCTTGGGAAAAGGAAGCTTACGAGCTCAACCAAAAGATGCTCGACGGCAGGAAGATCCTCTCTCGAATCCTCGAGCGCGCAGCCGGAGGTGGCAAACTCGATCAGGAGTTGGAGGCCTACCGAAAGCAATCGGACACTTACTTCGTTGATGAAAGCGCTATGAACGGTCTAGGCTATCGACTTCTCGGTCAAGGGAAAGTAGATGACGCAATTGAGGTCTTCAAGATCAACACCGTGGTCTTTCCCGCGTCCTGGAATGTGTGGGACAGTCTAGGCGAGGGTTACATGACCAGCGGAGACAAGGAGCTTGCAATCCAAAACTATGAGAAGTCTTTAGAGCTCAATTCACAAAACGAGAACGGCCGCGAGTTATTGAAGAAACTAAAGGAAGGCAAATGAACTGATTTCAGCGGCCGATGCGAAACGATTGACGGATCACCCAACGAACCTTGACCGGAACGCTATCCTTTGTAGCCGGCTCGAATTTCCAGTCCGCAAGCGCCTTCAAAACGGTCTCGTCCAACAGCTCCCCTGCGGACTCGATGATTTCGAACTTCGTGGGAAGACCATCCTCGGTCACGATGAATTGGACGGATACTCTTCCCTCTAGTCTGCGCTGTCGGGCCCGCTCTGGATAGCGAGGTGGACTACCGCTGATTTTCCGAGGCGGCGTAATGCCTGGACCGACAGTGAGAACATCGCCAGCCAAAGCGCTAAGAGCCGGTCCGGGCTCGAGCTCCAGCGGTGCCTGTTCTGCTGTTTTAGGTGTCGACTTCGGTGCCGTCGCCGATGGCGCTGCACCCAACCGAGCCACGAGATTCAAATGCTCGCCGGCTTCAGCCTTCACTTCCATGGTCCAGTCTTGGTAACCCTTTTTCCCAACCCGGATCTCATGATTACCAGGTTCGAGAAGATGATTCTGGACGGGAGTGCCCCCGGCATTTTCCCCATCGATGACGACGGCGGCATCGGGTGGGTCCGACTCCAGGAAAAGAAAGCCGTGTGTTGCGGCGAGCTCGATGACAAAGCTGCCGGCAGCTTGCCCTTTCTCTATCTCGAGGCTCTCCGTCGTTGTCACGAAGCCCCTCTTCGACAATCGAACAAAATGCTCGCCGGGGGGTAGTCCGATGAGCTCGATGGGAGAAAGACCTGCCAACCGGCCGTTGAGCCAGACTTCAGCGCCATCCGGCTCGGTCTCCACCATCCAATCCGTGGAAGACACCGCCGGCCCTCCGAGATTGGAGCTAAGAAACCAAACAATGCCCGGAACAAGTACCATGAGCACCACGGCAAGAGGAAGCCAGGCGGGAATTTTTTTCGTTCGCTTTCTTTCGGTTCCGCTCGACACCGATTCCTGACCGACGGATTGAAGCTCTGTCGGCGCATCATGAAGACGAGCGATATCCAAGGTTTCTGCCGCACCCGCCGCCTCAGGCG
The DNA here is from genome assembly GCA_963697355.1 of uncultured Acidobacteriota bacterium. GTDB lineage: Bacteria > Acidobacteriota > Vicinamibacteria > Marinacidobacterales > DATDRI01 > CAVONV01. The sequence goes on along the minus strand of CAVONV010000002.1, from coordinate 171,488 downwards.
AGCCGGGCACTTCGACCGTCGACTTTTCCGGACCCAGGGGAATCTGAATCTCATCGAATTCTTTGAGATTGAGGGCCGTCAAAAATTCCGAGAAGTCGGCATATCGATCCACAGGCTTTTTGGCCAAGGCACGATGAAAGATGTCGTCGTACTGGGGCGGAAGCTCATCCACCCACTTGCGCGGCGGGACGGGATCTTCATTGACAACGCGATAGACGACCGTGGTGATGCTATCACCGGGGAAAGGTTTCTTGCCTGTGAGCATTTCGTATGTCACCACCGCCAACGAGAACAGATCTGCTTGTGGGCTCATCGGATCGCCCTTGATCTGTTCCGGGGACATGTAAGACGGCGAGCCCAGGAATTGACCGGTGGAAGTCATAACGGTCGACTCGAGGTGCGCCAAGCCGAAGTCCATCAGCTTGGGCGTTCCGTCTTCTAGGATCATGATGTTGGCCGGTTTGATGTCACGATGATAGACCCCTCGTCGGTGAGCGTACTCCAGAGCATCGACGATGGGAGAGATGATCGTGTTGACCTCGGCAAGCGTCAGACGTCCTTTTTGAGAGATGAGCTCGAGAAGGTTCTTTCCCTCCAGGTACTCCATGACGAAGTAGTTCTCGCCAACGTCATAGATAGTGAGAATGTTGGGATGAGAGAGTCCTCCAGCGGCACGGGCCTCCCTCTGGAACCGTCGCAGGTATTCACCGGAGCGGTCTTGGGTTAGGATCTCTTCTTTGATGGCCTTGATGGCTACGGATCTCTCGACCATGGGATCATGAGCCTTGTAGACCTTACCCATGGCACCCTGGCCGATTTCGGCATCGACCTCGTAACGACCGTATTTCAAGGGTTTCACAAGTGACTCCCCGACAAGCGGTTGCCCCGACAAGGATCCTCGGGCATCGCAGTGGGGGTCACGGCCTCGAGGAGCCGCCGAAGAGGCTTACAGCTTACCATAAGACGCCCGGGAACGGTAGAATCTGAACCATGAGAAAATCACTAACGCCCCACTTGCTGGCCCTGCTGTTGCTCGGAGCTCTCTCCCAAGCAACACCGAGGGAGGATGTCTCCATACAATCGAAAGTCGACGAGATCTTTGCCCCATGGAACAACACGAGCTCACCGGGCTGCGCATTGGCGGTCATTCGTGACAGCTCCATCATCTATTCCAAGGGCTATGGCATGGCGAACCTCGAGCATGGCATCGCGATTTCGCCCTCGTCCGTGTTCTACGTCGGCTCGGTCTCGAAGCAGTTTGTCGCCACCGCCATTGCGTTATTGGCGGAAGAGGGAAAGCTCGACCTCGATGACGACATCCGAAACGTCGTCCCCGAGATACCCGCATACGACCGTCCCATTACCATCCGGCACATGGTCCATCACACCAGCGGGCTGCGGGATTACCTTACACTCATGGCTCTTGCGGGAAAGAGCTTCGCTGATTCAACGTCCGAAGAAGAGGTTCTGGATTTGCTCTCTCGACAAAAAGAGCTCAACTTCACGCCAGGCGACGAACACCTCTACAGCAACTCCGGCTACTTTCTGCTGGGCGTCATCGTGAAGCGCGTTAGCGGCAAGTCACTCCGTGAGTACGCTGAGGAAAAGATCTTCGCGCCCCTCGCTATGCGTTACTCTCATTTTCATGATGATCATTCCCAGCTCGTCATGAACCGAGCCGAAGGCCATCTCGAACTAGACGAGGGACGATGGGGGCTCACGCGATCGCGGTTCGCGCTCGTCGGCTCCGGCGGGCTCTACACGACCGTCGAAGATCTGTACCGATGGGATCAAAACTTCTATAACAACCGACTCGGCAAAGGTGATTCGAGACTTCTGGAGAGGCTTCAAACCCCGGGTCGACTGAACGACGGAGAAGAGCTCGACTATGCCTTTGGCCTCGACGTTGGAGAGTACCGCGGCCTCGAGACCATCCGTCATGGTGGCGCCTTGGGCGGTTACCGTTCCCACCTGGTTCGGTTTCCAAGCGAACGTTTTTCCGTCGCCATCGAGTGCAACCTGGACGCCATCAACCTCGGCCCGTTAGCGGACCAGGTGGCGGACCTCTACCTGGAAGACAAGCTAGCCCCCAAGCAGAGACCCAAGTCCACCGAGGCAACGCCTGAGGTAGAGACTGCACCTTCAGAAACCGACTCGCCTTCGGCGGCGACGCTGTCGGACTACGCTGGAGAGTATTGGAGTGGAGAGCTTCAAGTCACCTACCATCTTTTCATGGAGGACGGTGATCTCTACAGTCAGGTCCAAATGAATCCAGCAACTCCTCTCCGACTGCTTGCGGAAGATGTCCTTTCTGCAGACCAGATCAAGATGACCTTCGTGCGCGATGAGAAGGAGCACATCCAGAGCTTCATCCTCGACGCAGGACGAGTTCGAAACCTAAGTTTCGTCAGGAAGTAGTGTGCCTCACTAGTCGGCGAGAAGCAGTCAGGCAAGAATCTGCTTCTCCTTTCTCCTTTATCCTTCCTCCTGACCGTCGGCGCCTCAAGGTGACCTAGGGCCGCCCAGTGCGATCAACCTCGTTCGTCGGCCGAGGGACCGTAGATCCCGGGGAGCGGAACGTCGTTCTCACGAAGATAGACCGAAAGCTGTCCCCGGTGATGAATGATGTGGCTCAATACGAAGGATCGAAGGACGGCCGCCTTGGGAAGATCCACGGCGACATGCTCGCCCTGTCGGAGCTGCCAATGCTCCATTAGAGAAGCGTCGTCAGTTTCTTCCATGATTTGCTTGAACTTACTGACATTGGCCTCGTGCTTTTCGAGGAGCTCTGCACGGCTCCTGCAAGATGTCGGCTTATATTCAGAAGCGGCCATATCAAAGTACTCATTGTTGACCACTACATCAGTCCACTCAGGGATCTCGGCCACATGCATGGCGAGGCGGCCCATGGTCATGGATTTCTCGTGAGGTTTCCAATCGAGCTTGTCTTCAGGAACACGCTCGAGCAGCTTCTTGGTGGTTGCGGACTCGTGAAGAAACTCCTGCATCATGACGTCAGATATAGTCATTAAATCTCCTCCTGAATTGAACGATAGGATTAGCCAGTCCCGTCCCCGAACGGGATTAACATCATAGTGGAAGGCAGTCAGGCGGACAAATCTCAGTTCGTGTTATCGGCTTCTTCGAGCTCGACTGACAGACGCACAAGAAGCGTCAAGGCCTGCGAACGAAAGAGCCGGAGACCCTCGAGGAAGCGGCGCTTGTCAGGATCGTCTTCCTTTTCGAGCTCACGACGAAGCGCGGTCATTTCTTCTCCCGTTTTTCCCAGACGTGCGGCCACAGCGGCGTAGACCAATGCGTCCACCTGGCGCTTCGTGAGGTCCTCGTACTGCCACAGCAGGTGCTCGCGTACCAAGCCTTCTTGGACCCGGAGGCTCCTTCCAACGTCGAGTCCGGTCGCAAGCTCCCGGACCAGCTGTTCCGCCTGGTGCCCCATCGAGGATGCCAGGTCCTCTCCCTTGTTGATGAGCTTGCAGGGCTCGACTCCCTCAGGAACAGGGCCTTCCCAGCAAGAGGAAGCTGCCGTGTCCATCCCGGCGATACCCACAGAAGCGAACAGGAATAGGCAGATGGCGGCGAGTGTCGTTTGGTGAGTCGAGCTGCCACAACGAGAGATCATCCCACGAAGTCTCCTCTCCGCCGAGAGTTGTCAATCGAGTTTTCTGCCTAGAAACCCAATATACACATAACGGCCTCGCCGTGGGACATAAAAATGGGCCAGCCAAGCTTGAATGGGGAGAGCAACTCAGGAGGGTGAGCTGCTCTCCCCTAGCGCGTGAGCCACCTGATTGCTCGGGCGATTGCCACTCTCGGTCAAAGACCGCTAACACATACAGCTTACGCCGAAAATCCATCATCAAGCATGAGCCAGTTCACACTTGTGCCGAATTGTCACGATTTACAGAAGCTCTAGGAGGCGATCCAAGTCGTCGGGGACATTGTAGTAGTGACAGGATACCCGCACACCGCCAACACCGGAAGTGTAGCGGACCGATACGAGCACTCCTTGATCCAAGAGACGCTCCATCATGGCCACGTTCTGCTCCGCGGACCCGACACTGAAAGTGACGATACCCGAACGGTGCTCGGGATCGGTAGGCGTAACAACATCCAGGCCGCGTTTCTCGAGTCCGCCGATGAGGTGATCGGTGAGCTCCGTAATACGGGCGGCAATTCGCTCTTGACCAATCTCGTGTACGAGCTCCAGCGAGGCTGCCAGTCCAATGGCACCCGGATAGTTGGCCGTGCCCCCGATCTCGAAGCGTCTCGCCTCATCAACGAATCGGTAGTCGCGCACCGGAGTAATCGTCGGCGTTTGAAAGTACTGTCCCCAACCACCCTCCGGCGGCTCGACGCTGAGGTAGCCTGCCAACGGCGCCCGCAAGGAGCTTGCTCTTTCGCGACGAAGGTAAAGGAACCCGGTTCCAAAGGGGGAATTCAGCCATTTATGTCCGCCCGCAACCAACACATCGACCGGCGTCTTGTGGACATCGATGGGAAGGGCGCCGAGCTGCTGAACTGCATCAACCACGAGCCAGATGTCCTTTTCTCGGCAAAGGGCGCTCAAAGCGTCCAGATCGCACTTGAAACCGTTGCTCCACTGAACGGAGCTTACCGCCAGGACCTTCGTTCGGGACGTGATCCGTTCTCGAATGTCGTCGACGAGAATGACCCCATTCCTGTTCGGAACCATGTCGATCTCGATACCGCGCTGGTCTTTCATCTGACACCAGGGGACAGCCAGTTGCAAGAACTCCAAGTCACAAAGGAGCACCCTATCGCCGGCCTCCAAGGGGATCGCAGATGCGGCGAAGCTCAAACCCTGCGTCGTGCTCTCGACGATGGCCACTTCCGTTTCATCGGCATTTATCAGCCGCGCGGCCACCGGTCGAAGCTGAGCGCGTAACTCATCCATGACGATGTGGTGCTCCGTCGAAGAACGCTCCGGGCAATAAAGCGCTGAGTTTAGAAACTTCTGAATCGCTTCGACGGCCCTTCTGGGCGCCAAGCTCACACAAGCCGCGTCGAGAAACGTCTTTTTTTCGAGTGCCGGAAACTGCTGACGAACTTCATCCCAGTTCAATGTGCTTTCCCCTCCACTGACTTCAATGTAAATGTGTACTTGGCTGCAGCAATCAAGCAGTCAACCCGTCCGCAGTCATAGCGGAGCACTAGTTGATGATGCACGGGCCTGCGTGATGCCGCAATTTGCCGCCTTCCACATACATCGTTGATCCTATGCAGTGGAGCGCTTATATTCAACGCACTTGTTTAGGAGGAATCTATGAACCTTAGTCGGCGGAAAAAGAAGTCCAAGGCCACAGAGCGATCCCGTCGCGCGTTTCTGATGGCTGGTGGTGCGGTGATAACAACTTTATCACTCGGCGAAGCCCAACCTACGAGACCGCGCTCCCAAGAGTCGAGTTCACGAGCGAAGATCCAAGAGATCATGGAACGCTACGGCAGCGAGCTCGGCAGGGCTCGTTTCGTTTCCTAGCGGGGTGAATCATGGCCATATTCGAAGTCGAAAGCTGGCACGTCCAACAGGGCAAGGAAAAAGAGCAAGAAGACGCCATGCGCCAATGGCTTCAGTGGGTGAACGATCACCGCGAGCTCTTCAAGGAGTGGAAGAGTCTCCGATACTTCGTGAAGACCATCGCCGGTGAGGAGTCGGGGCGTTTTTTCGTCGTCTGGGAGTACGACAGCCTGACCGCATTCGAAGCCTACAAGAAGCGCCGCAGCGACTACTCCGGCCCTTACGAAGAGTACAAGAAAAACGATCCGTACTACAAGGACCTCTTCATTCACAGCAGCATGAAGGTTGAAGTCTGGCAAGACCTCGACCGCAATCTATGGCTTGACTAATGGTGACAGTCCCCACTTAAGCAACTGCAACGACAAAGATCCAGTGGCGATTGTCATCGATTCATCGGCAATACGATTTTCGACGCGTTCGACCTGTTCCGCTCCACGGTCCAGGTCGGTTCACCCGTGGCCGGATAGCGGGCGAAATTGTCCCTATCCGCGCCGGCAATGGCAATCCGCACCCCATCACGCATCGTGACGTAGCGAGCTTCCACCCTGGGATGCCCCGACGGCGTCTTGGGAACCTGGGCAGAGGCGAACCCACTCGAGAAACCAACAACTAAGACGAAGGCAATCCTACACTTACAATGTGTCACGAATTCCATTCCTCCGTTGCTCCAGATTCTCGCGCCCTTTCCAAAAGACGCTCGGCTTCTTCGATCCGACCGAGACCAGCAGCGGCTCTCGACAATTCGAGCAGCGCCTCTCCGTCCGAGCACAACCAGAACCAACTGAAGTCCATCCCCTCTCGCTTCTCCAATAGTTGCAACGCCCTTTCGAAGTACTCGCCTCCCATCCCTGCTCGACTCAATCCTGCCAGCGCCTGAACGAGCAGATATCCGCCACCCAGTGCGCGCGGCCGTCCTTCGAAGTGAGAAACGGCCTGCCGAAAAGCCGCTGTTGCCGCCGCCGCGTCATCTTGTTCGAGAGCCGTACGCCCCAATGCGCATAAGCAGATCCCGCGAGCGGTGTCGCGGTACATGTGGTCGGTTTTTTCCACCGCCTCGAGGCCTTGGAGGCACCGCGAGCGAGCCTCTTCCAACAGTCCCATGCGCCTCAAGACTTCACCCTGCAATCCGGCGGCACCAACCGTGGCTCCTCGGGTCGACGGCACCTCCTTTTCGACGGCCTGTTCCACGCTCCAGCGAGCTTCGGAAAAATTGCCCAGCTCCAAATGCGTCCAACCAAGCCCCAACCAAGCCCAACCCCACTGGCCGTCGAGCTCGACCGCCCGCTGATAGAGCTTGAGAGCTTCCTTGCAACGGTTGGCCGCTAACAAGGCACAGGCTCCAAAGTATGGCGCGAAATGGGCCGACGGCTCGAGCTCCATGGCCTGGCACTCCTCCTGATAGCTCTCTTCGAGTTGCCATTGTCGAAGGTAAACGTAGCCGAGCCATACGTGAGGTTCGGATAGGTATGGATCAATCTCGAGAGCGCGGTGTGCGCTCTCCGAAGCTTTGTCGAGATCTTCAGATGAAGTCGTAAACGTGAACCTCATGGAGTAAAGGGACGCCAATCCCGTTAACGCCGGTGTGTACTGAGGATCATCCCGGACGGCGCGCTCGTAGAGAGCCTGGGCTTCCTCAAGGGATCCCTTCTCCAGTTGATACCAGAGTCGTCGGGCGCGCGAGTAGCACTCATAGGCTTCGAGCTTGGGCACCGACGGTTTCGAATCCAGCCTCGTACTCAAATTGAGGTAGTTACGCGCCGCCAGCGAGAGCTTGTCTTGGATCTCGAAGATACCTTCGAGCGATCCATCGACCTTTTCCGTCGAGATGAGACGTGCCGTCGGTACGTCGGTCATTCGCATCGTTACTCGAAGAGCCGGCCCCACGCGCTGATATCCGCCGGAAAGGACCAAGCGGGATCCGAGCGCCTGACCGAGGTCCACGGCATCAAATGCCGGTCGATCCGATTCGAGCGCAGCATTCATCTTCAGAACTTTCTCCCGTGCCAGGACCTGAATCCCTGGAAGCGATGCGAGATCGGTGCCCAAGGTCTCCGCCATTCCGCTTCCGATCCAATCGTCCTCAGGATTGCCGGAAACGTTCTGAAAGTCGATGACCGCTACGGTATCCGGCAATGGCGCCACTGCCGCTCTCGACTCGATGCCGCGTAACTCGGCGAGGAAATCAGCCACCTTCGCATAGCGTTCGGACGGATTCCGGGCAAGGGCTCGCATCAGTATTGGGACGAGCTCCGGACGGGTATTGGGACCGCTCGGCAGAGGGGGCTCGGTGGCTAGGATTGCCGCAATTCGCTGCGGCGCTGTCTGTCCTGGAAACGCTGGGCGACCCGTCAAAATCTCGTAGAAAACCGCCCCCACCGCGAAAATATCCGTCCGTTGATCGATCGGTTCTCCCTTGAGCTGCTCCGGCGACATGTAACCGACGGTCCCCACAGCTATACCTTGTTGAGTAAGCGCCGTCGCCGTGGGGAGCTCGCTGTTTTGGAACGTCTCAAGCTGCTTAGCAAGGCCGAAATCAAGGAGCTTGGCGACGCGCTCTGGAGTGATCATGATGTTCTCGGGTTTGATGTCGCGGTGGATGACGCCTGCCGCGTGGGCGTGGCCCAACGCCTCCAAGAGCCCTGAGACCACCTCCACGGCTTCCTGCGCCGGGAGGGCACCGTCCTTGAGACGAGACCGCAGGGTCCGCCCCTTTACGTACTCCATAGCGATGTATGTGTCGCCATCCACCTCTCCTGCTTCGTAGAACGTGGCGATGCCGGGATGCTGCAATCTAGCGCTTGCTACCGCTTCGCGTGAGAGACGAGATTTGAGCTCTTCGGAAAAAGCGTCCGTGAGGATCTTTATGGCGGCTTGTCGACCGAGGGCCAAGTCGAGTGCGAGGTAGACCGCCCCCATCCCCCCGGCGCCGAGACGGCGCTCGAGCCGGTAGTGCGATAGCACCCGGCCCTCGCTCGGATCTACCCTCTCCATCTGTTAACTCATCAACGAATCTTGAGGACCGTCACCACGTAAACGATTGCACTGAAAGCAGATGCCGTGGTTTCTGTCCCCAATTCTAGTTGGTCGGTGCGAGCCGCTTCAACTCTTCGGACCGGTTCAAGACAAAAACCAATTTTGTTCGCGATGTTGCATTGCTGCCTTCAACCATGACGAAACGCTGGCCATCGGGCGCCACACCATGCTGTAACCAACGCAAGTAACTTCTCACGTGCACGATCACGTCTGACCTCAACGTGCGACGCTACTCCTTCATCTCGCCGTTGGAGTATAGGAAGCGATCGCCCTGCTTCTCGGCGGCGACGACCTTGGTCGGTAGCTTTTCCTTCCTAGCCCGCTCGGCGAACTTCTTGTAGTTATCTTCTCGCCCGACGTCGTGCATGGGGAACGTGAACTTCGGCTCGAGCTTCTTGATAACGAAGGATTCCTCACCCCAGGTAGGGATGAAGATCATGTCAATCGAAGGCGCAACCTTGGCGACGTAGTCCAAGTTGTCGACGAAATGTTCTTTGAAGGGCGGCGGACCATTACCGTGATCCCCTGAGTGGAAAATGGTGAGCCCGTCGAGCTCGACGAGGAAGGCGGACTCGGGGATTCCATCGGCGTCATGCACGATAGTGCGAATCTTCAATCCCTCGAGTTCCAATTCCTCTCGCTCGAAGTCGCATTCGATGGTGTCTGAACCTTGCTTGGCTTTCCAACCAAAGATGTATTTGATGTCGGCTACAGTGTTCTTCCACTCGAGGACGCGAGGATCGAAGTGATCGCGGTGGCCATGGGAGATGAAGACCACAACTTTCTTGTCTTTGATTTCTGTTGGGTCGATATGGCCATTGGCCAGCGCTCGGGGCTCGGTAGGACCCGAGCTCTCCCAGTAGTCGAAAATGAGAAAGCGACTCTGGGTTTCAATAGCCCAACCACTGTGGCCCAAATACCAAATGACCGCCTCTTTCTCCTTTAGATGCTCTGGTTGGCCGGCAGCGGCCGTGGAAAGAAGGATTGACATCATGGTGGCGAGATGGATCATCTTGTTTTTTCTCCTCGAGGCTTCTTCGCGATCCAGACCTGCTCCCTAGAGGTCTCGTCGAAAGGCGTGCCATGGAAGTCGCCGTAAATGGCTACGATTTCAAATCCGGTCTCTTCGAGAAGCACACGAGACTCTTCTGGATGCATCCAAGAAAGATCGCACTTACTGTAGCGTCGTCGCTCTACGACCCCGTCCTCATCGAGCTCTTCCGAACAAACGACCAAGTGGATCACTTGTCGCTCCGCATCTCGGCGAACCGTCTCCCACAAGTGACAGTTCTTTCCCGTGCTCGGGTCATTGTACTCGGCGCGCAGAAAGGGCACGCCGATGGGGACCGGATAGTCGGGATCGTAGACGAAGTGATCGAAAACGAGTTTTCCACCGGGAACGAGTTGTCTATGGATGTTGGCGAGCGCTCTTTGTTTGTCGCCGCTTGTCAGTAGGTGGCCGATGGAGTGAAAAGGAATCGTGATGAGCTCCGCAGGCGCGGGTAGCTCGAAGTCCCGGAAATCGGCGCGTAGAAGCGTGAGCCTGTCGAGAACACGGGCTTCTTCAGCTCGAGAACGCGTGAGCGCAAGAATTTTTTCGGAGGAGTCGACCCCGAAGATTCTCTGACCGCGCTTGGCCACATCGATGCAAATCCGGCCATTGCCCACACCGAGCTCGACGACGGGTGGGCGGCTAGCACTCAAAAGCTCGACGTAGAATTTCTTGTTCTCTTTGGTAATGGGCGCGCTCTCGCACCAAATGTCATAAATACCGACGAAGTCATCGTACGGGACAGGTTCCGACATGCTCAGCCCTCGAATCGTTCGTCCAATGTACTCCACGACCTCGCGGAGCCCAAGCATTGGAGCCGAAGCATTTGACTCAATAAATGAGCCGTCTGGGGGATACCTATTTCTGATCGTTTAGCGCCAAAAGCCTCGCGTCTTGGGGAACCTCGCCCAAGCTCGAACCGATCGTGAGAGCGCCCAAGATCATCATTAGGGCTTAACTTCTCTAGCCCCGTGAGTTCGGCGTGCAATTCTTGGAACTCACTGCATGGCTTGGGCTTTGCATCCTGCCCGACCATCGAGGAGGACTCGTATGGCCGAAAACCTAACTCATGACGTCCTCATTCTCGGAGCGGGTCTCGCCGGCCTGCGAGCAGCCGTGGAGATTTCTCGTCGCACCGACGGCAAAGTCAACATCGGCATCGTCTCCAAAGTGCAACTCATGCGCGCCCACTCGGTCTGCGCCGAGGGTGGAACGGGCGCCGTGCTACGCACCGACGAGGGTGACTCGATCGAGCTCCACGCCTGGGACACGGTCAAAGGTTCCGACTTCCTGGCGGATCAAGACGTCGTCTTTCGTTTCGTGCGTACGTCACCCAAAGAGATCATGCAGCTCGATCACTGGGGTATCCCCTGGACGCGAGACGAGCACGGCCGCATCGAACAGCGACCCTTCGGGGGTCACTCTTACCCGCGAGCCACCTTGGCGGCGGACAAGACCGGCTTTCTTCGAGATGCAGACGCTTTACGACACGCTGCAGAAATACAACAAGTCCTTTACCCGCTACGATGAGCTGTTTGTCACCGACATCCTCGTCGAGGACGGTCGCTTCGCTGGGCCTCGTGGGTATTCATGCTCCTAGCGGGAGAGACGGTCACCCTTCAAGGCAAAGCCCTTCTCATTGCATCGGGCGGCGCCGGAACACTCTACGGATTCACGACCTACTCACAAACCGTTACCGGTGACGGCCTCGCCATGGCCTATCGCGCGGGTCTGCCGCTCGAGGACATGGAGTTCATCCAGTTCCATCCGACCGGCCTCATCCCTTCGGGCATCCTGATGACGGAAGGTTGTCGAGGTGAAGGCGGCTACCTGCGTAACGCCAACGGCGAGCGCTTCATGGAGAAGTATGCTCCGTCGAAGATGGAGCTCGGCCCCCGGGACCTGGTCTCCCGCGCTGAAACGACCGAGATCCTGGAAGGTCGAGGATTCGAAGGTCCCGACGGATTGGATTACCTACACCTCGACCTGACGCACTTGGGTGCGGAACGCATCAACTCACGGCTTCCGCTCATCCGAGAAGTCGCCATGAAGTTCGTAGGGCATCGATCCCATTGATAAACCCATTCCGATCCGTCCCGTTGCCCACTACTCGATGGGCGGCATCGAGACGAACATCGATGGCGCCACGCGCGTCGATGGTATCTGGGCGGCCGGTGAAGCGGCATGTGTCTCGATGCACGGGGCCAATCGCCTGGGCTCGAACTCCACGGCGGAATGCCTCGTCTGGGGTGGCATCGCCGGCGAGGAAATCGCCAACAAGCTGAAGGGCATGCCCGAGGTTCCGTCTCTTCCCGAGAGCAAGGTCAAAGCCGCTGCGGAGCACGTCGACGGAGCTTCTCGCAGCGCGAGGGCAAAGAGAACCTCTACGAGCTGCGCAAAGAGCTTCGCGCCACCATGGATAGCAAAGTCGCAGTCTTCCGAACCGGTGAAAAGCTCCACGCGGCGCTCGAAACGATTCGAGAGATCAAAACGCGATTCAGTACTGCACCTGTCGTCCGACAAGTCTCGGGTCTACAACTCGAACCTCTTCCATGCACTCGAGCTCGAGAACTTGCTCGATCTTGCCGAGGTGACGGTGGCAGGTGCCGTTGCTCGACAGGAGTCCCGCGGGGCGCATGCCCGGCGGGACTTCGACACACGCAACGACGAGGACTGGCTCAAGCATACCCTCGCTTGGCGCACAGAAGACAAGGTCCGACGACTCGACTACAAACCGGTGACCATCGACACATGGAAGCCGGTCGAGCGAAAGTACTAAACGGGAGGCTCAGGATGCTTAAAGCCAAAGGTCATCCCAACCGTTTGGGCATATGGGGCTGGCTCGGCGGAGGACGCTGGGGAATCGAGCGATACCTCTACACGTTGCACCGCGTCACCGGGCTCGGACTGTTCGCCTACTTCGTCATTCACATCTTCGTGACCTCCTGCCGAGCGCTGGGCGAAGAGTCCTGGGCCGAGGCCATGGCGAACGTGGCCGGCACGTTCTTCGTCATCGGTGAATATCTTGGTGTTCGTCGCCTTTGCCTTTCATGCGTTCAACGGTATCCGACTTCGTTCTGGTGGAGCTCGGAATCGGTGTGGGCAAACGCCAATCGAGCCGATCTACCCTATACCAGACATCCTTCACGTTCCAGCGTCCACTCGCGGTTGGAGCGATGATCCTCGCGGCCATTCTCGTCGTCGTCGGCGGGCTGGACTTCTTCGTCTGGCACTAGCCGGAGGACGAAACATGAAAGAACAAGGCATGTGGACCTGGCACATGGGTGCCGGAGTCGTGATCCTCGTTTTTCTCGGCCTCCATATGGCCATCATGCACCTGGATGCCGCTCTCGGGCTCATATTCAGCCCAGCCGGAGGACATCCCATCGATTGGGCGAATGTCGTCGCACGAGGCCCAGTCGTCATTCTTCACCGTCACCTACGTCATTCTTCTTGGGGGCGGCCCTGTTTCACGGCTTCTACGGAACGCGCAACATCATCTTCGAACTGGGTCCACCTCAAGGCATAAAGACGGCGGTGAACTGGTTGTTCCTGCTCGGGCGGTATCGTCTTGTTCGTCGTCGGCACCTGGGCGGCTTGGGCGAACTTTCCAACTGGTTCAGACGGTCTAGGGGGTTACTGTGGCTGAAGTGACTTATCGAGTTCGCCGCTTCGATCCCGACAAGGACGACGCTCCTCATTGGGAAGACTACCGCATCGAGGCTACGGAAGGCATGACGGTGCTGGACGGGCTGTGGAAGATCAAAGAGCGCAGTCGCCGACATTGGCCTGGCGCTCATCGTGCCGCATGGGGATCTGCGGATCCTGCGGGATGTTGGTCAACGGGACGGCTTTGCTTGCCTGTAACACGCAAGTCGACGAGCTGGGAACCGACTTGATTACCGTAGCGCCGCTCCCCAACTTCGATATCATCAAGGACCTCGTGCCGGACCTCACACCGATGTTCGACACGCACACCGCGCTTCATCCGTACCTCATTCGCGAGGATGTGGAGGAACAAGAGAATCCCACGGGCGAGTACTGGCAGTCCCAAGAGGAGCTCGAGTCGTACTTACAGTTCTCCTATTGCATCAAGTGCGGCTGCTGTATGGCAGCTTGCCCCACGCTGGCGACGAAATCGGCCTACGGAGGCCCCATGCCTCTCGCAGCGGCCCATCGCTACAACACCGACAGTCGCGACGCCGGTTTCGATCACAGAAAAAAGGTCCTGAACGGAGAAGGGGGGCCGTGGAGCTGCCACTACGCGGGCGAGTGTTCTCGCGTATGTCCGAAGGGCGTGGATCCAGCCAAGGCGATCCAGCTCATGAAGCGCAAGCTCGTTCTCGATTACCTAGGCTTCGGCAAGAAACACGAGCCCGTGGGGTTGGCCAAGAAGCCGCCCGGCATCCAGCGTCGTCCCGAGATCCCCGAAGCCCCCAAACCGACGGTCTAGCTGGGGGACAGTCCCCACTGGAACACAATGGATACATCAACTTGACCGGGGACTGTCTCCATTATTGCGACATCTCGGCGAAGCCGATGATGTGTCCGCCGGGCTCCTTCATCCACAGCTCTTTCGAACCGTAAGACGTTTCTCGATGGGGCACGAGAATATCGAGACCTTCGACGTTCTTTCGGATGGCTTCGAGGCTCTCCACCTCAATAAAAAGGACGCTCGGACTCCGCGCGGCTTTCAGGTATTCGTTCAAGCCCGCAGTCTCGACTTCCTTCGCGATACTCGCGTGTGTCTGATACATAACCTCGAAGCCGTCCTTGGCAAAGGCCGCAAAACCTAATTTGTCGCCTTCGGGCACCTCCATCGTCTTCTCGAAACCCAATCGGTCTACCCAGAACCCAATCGAGGGCTCGATCTCTTCGACGACGAGAATGGGAGTCATTCTCTTCACGGTTTTTTCCTCCGTAGCAGCACTCTTCACGGCCAAAAAGGTCGCGATCAAAAGCAATAGTACCTCGGCGAATCGCATTGTCCCTCCCTTCCAGCACTCGCGACAACCTTCAAAGAATATCACTCGGCAACCTCCGGTTGTGAATTCACTTGCGTGACTCTTCTCGGAGTGTCATCAATGATGAGGTCACTCTTTTCAGCACCACAACGCATCCAAACAAGTAGACATAGGAGAACATAGATATGAATACGTACGCTATCACCGGAGCGACGGGAAACACCGGCAAAGTCATTGCCAGCAAGCTCCTGGAAGAAGGACACAAAGTCCGAGCTATCGGCCGAAGCGCGGAACGATTGGAGCCACTGGTAGAGAAAGGGGCGGAGTCCTACCTGGGATCCATCGAGGACGAGACATTCTTAACTGAAGCTTTCAAGGGAGTGGACGCGGTTTATGCCATGACCCCACCCGACTTCACGGTTGAGAAGTTCCGAGCCTACCAGAACCAGATGGGTGAGCATTTGGCGGTCGCCATCGAAAAGGCCGGCGTCAAACACGTGGTCTTTTTGAGCAGCATGGGTGCTCACCTGTCGGATAAGACCGGTCCCATTGCAGGACTCCGTGACGTCGAACAACGACTCAACACGTTACAGGGTGTCGACATCCTCCATTTGCGGCCCACCTTTTTCATGGAGAACCTCTTTGCCGGAATCGACACGATTAAGAAGATGGGCATCAACGGCACAGCCATGCAAGGCGACATCCCCATGGCGATGATCGCGACTCAGGATATCGGTGACTACGCGGCTAAGCGCCTGTCCAAGCTGGACTTCAGCGGCCAGTCGACCCAAGAGCTCCTCGGTCCGCGCGATTTGACGATGCAGGAAGCCACGAGCATTCTAGGCAAAGCAATAGGAAAAGACGACCTTCAATACGTTCAGTTTTCTTATGAAGACACCGACAAGGCCCTTCAGGGCATAGGCTTCACGCCAGACGGGGCGCGTACCTATGTCGAGCTGTCCAAGGGTTTCAACGAGGGAATCGTCAAGGGTACAGAAGAACGCAATCAAGAGAATACGACTCCCACGACCTTGGAGGACATGAGCAAGATCTTTGCAATGGCCTACAACGCCAACTAACAAAGCAGGGCGCCTTGATAGCCGGTGGGTACCCCCGCCTGATCCGTTGAGCAGCCCGCCTTCGCTCCGCACATGTGAATCAAGGGCGGAGCTACGTCGAGGCCTCGTCTGACAACGCCCTCAGGCTACCGCTAGACCCTGCCGAAGTCTGAATTGCAGAACAGGACGAAGGCAGGCTGTAGCCGTTCGCCTGAGACAATCGCCAACGCGTAGACGGGTCAGCAGTCATCGCGCTCTTCGAGCCATTCGTGTCACCTCGTCAACGCCAGAACGTGTCAAACGCTTCTCAGTCAGCGGCGACTCGGCGGATTCCGCTGAGTCGCCCTTTTTGTATCCAGCCGTAATTTCTGAGCGCCTCATACGTAGTACAAGATGCGGGGCAAGGCCTCACTGACCCCAGACTCGAGGAGGAGCAGTGCTTCAAGATCTCAAATACGCCATTAGAACGCTCTGGAAAGAAAGAGGCTTTACGGTCGTCGTTGTCCTCACCTTGGCTCTTTCGTCTCGGGAGCGAAAGCTCGGACGCTTCATGGATCGAAATCGTCGGTGTGGTAGGCGATGTCAGGAATCCGGACGCCGATCGTCCTCCAGAACCGCACATCTACCTACCGCAAGCTCAAAATGCTCGAGCATCCATAGCTCTCGTAACGAGGACGGCTTCCGATCCTCTTTCCATCACGAGCACCGTCAGACGCGCCGTGTGGGACATCGATCCCCACTTGCCCGTCTACGACGTCCGTACGATGGAAGAGATCCTCTACGATGACTTCGCCACAAGCTATGCCCTTTTCAGTTTGTTGTCATATTTTTCCTTGGTAGCTCTCGGTCTTGCCACAGCCGGCATCTACGGTGTCGTCTCCTACGCGGTTAGTCAACGATCTCATGAGATCGGAATCCGAACGGTCCTCGGTGCCCGGACCGCGGACATTCTGAAAATGCTGCTGGGCAGGGGCTCGTGCCTGTCGCTCTTGGTGTCGTGTCTCGGACTCGCTGGTGCATTGTTACTCTCGAATGGGCTGGCAAACCTCGTCTATGGGATCACGAGCTCCGATTTCGCCACCTTCCTGCTTGTGACGATGTTGCTGGCAAGCGTTGCATTTCTTGCGGTCATGGGACCGGCACTTCGCGCAGCCCGATGTGACCCAGGATCCACGCTACGTCACGAATAAGGAAACCTCGTCGCTCACGAGAAGAGGGAAATAAAAGAGGCGGACACGCCATTCCATCCGCCCCCCACCAACGCTCAGGGTTGGCTGAATCAAGGGTTGATCGTGTATTCGAGTCCGCGGTCACATTGAAGAATCACGAATTGCCCAGGGACAAAGCGATCCTGCTCGTCGCGGCCTCCCAAACTCAAACGACCGGAATCGTCGTACGCGGCACTCAACATTTCATAATCCAAATTGGCGAGGACGTTGGTCGCGCCGGTGATGTCCGAGTGAGTGTAATTGATGTGGGCACTCACCGGAAAATCATTCCCGTTCATTGTGGGAAATAGATCTGATGTGATTTTGGGAGGAATGTGCCTGCCGTTGGGCCAGAACGCGAATCGACCAAACGAGCCTTCGACTGTGCTGAAGATGCGAGTGACCTCGCCGGGGATACCCACGCCGTGGGCGGTGGCGGTCACGTTGACCTGGCTCCCTTGGACTTCCACCTGTACCGTCGGAGTCCGCGATGCCAAGATGTCACAGCCGAAAGGGAAACTGGGCATCGCCTTGACCGAACGGCCAAAGGTGATATCACCAATATTCGTAATGGGTGTGACGCTGTCGTTTGGATTCGGATCGGAAAATGTGACATTGGAGATACCAATGCCCGACTGGGCAAGAAATCCCAAGAATCCAGGTCCTCCGTTGCTGAAAGAATGGATCGTCCGCGCAAACGCGTCTTCGTCGGTGACGGACACCTCGACTTTAGACAGCTGTGCGACGGCCATCCCTACGCCTTCGGCTCGCGAGAGAAACGACACCTCGACCGGAACGCCCTTGCTCAAAACATCCACGCCACCGACGTTTCCGTAAAACGCCGGCCCCTGCATTTGGATCGAGACCGCGCCCCTATCCAACTGGTAGGTTCCACCACCGATATCGTTCCCAGCAAGAGACGTATCTTGAGATACAGTCTGAACGGCTCCAGAGCCCAAATACGATTCAAAGAGATCGCGATCCGTAAAGATCACGAAGCCGGTCGAAGCAAATCTCGGGTCCAGTTGGGCCAGGGACTGTGACAGATCACCCGAAGGCGTCGTGGTCAGGTTGGCACTCGTCGGACCAACGTCGTCATGACTGCATGCTCCTGCGATCACGAACACTGGGACGAAAAAGATAACGCATAGATATCTCATGGTCTGCTCCTCGTTTCTGCGCGCTTATCCACCCGAGAGTCTCGATTCCTCTCAGGCAATCTGGGCTCAAATGATCCAGAAGTGCGAGCCCAATCGAACACAGTGATCCTGTACCAGACAGTCTGACGGCTTGGTCACGTTCACCGCGTGCCCATGGACCAGACGCAGGTCGCTCTCAATGGTGTGTATTGGCTTGAATAGTCGAGGTTGTGATCAACGAAAGTGTGACCCGCGGGGACGGCCCTTGGCACCAACCCGGAGCTAGACTTCGCTGCCTGACCTCATTGTTGGAGATTCTAGGTCCTCCAATAACCTCAATGTGGGCACCAGTAGGGTTTCTGTCAATAGGAAAAGTCAATTGTGGCGTTCAAGCTGGAGAACAGAAAGCCATTCCGCCCCATCCCTCAGGGCTAGCTCCCCAAATTCGTCGATTCGACAGTCACGCTCATCTCGTTCAGTAGCCTGTCCGCACCATTCGTGCGCTCCATGATCCACAGGACATATCGCATATCCACAATGATGCTTCGCGTCATCGCGGGAATGAAATCCCAGTCGGCGATGATACTTTCCCAATTCCCATCGAAGAGCAGACCCACTAGTTCGCCTTTACCGTTCATGGTCGGCGAGCCGGAGTTACCCCCGGTGGAGTCGAGCGTCGCCAAGAAGTTCACGGGTACGGAGTCGAGCGTCTTGTCGTAGAAGCGTCCGTAGTCTTTGTCCCGGATCCACTTCAGCTGATCGGCGGGTGCGTTGAACGGATCCTCGCCGGTATCTTTTTGTAAGATCCCGCGTAGGGTCGTGAATGGTGCATAGGTCAAGGCATCTTGCGGAGAGTAACCCTTGACCTTGCCGTAAGTCACCCTCAGGGTGGAGTTGGCGTCAGGATAGACGGCTTTGCCTTGACTCTCGTAATAAGCAACTACAGCTTCCATGAACTTCGGCCGTACTTCATCAAACCGTCCCACCAAGTCCTTGTCCTCGTTCTCCATCCTCAAATCGCTCTCGTAGAGCCGAATCGCCATTTGGATGAAGGGATCTCCGCTCTTCTCAAGATCTGCAAGCCTGGACTCCATCAAGGAAAGTCTTACCTCTTTGTCACCCAGCTCGGTCTTGGCGTACATCTCGTCGAGACGGGCGTCCAAGTTGGCCTCGTCCACGGTGTTTCCTTCGATACCGAACCATGCGTCGAACTCCGGCATGTGTTGATCGACGGGGAGCTTTACGTAATTCAAAATGAACCGGCGCCAACAAGCACGGTCCACGGAAGGCTCGAAGGTCCGCTCGATCCTGTTGAGCCCTTCCTTGAGTCGAACAACATCCCGCTCTTGGTAGCCGGGCTCTCGTTCCATGTCGGGCTTTTGTCTTTCTTTTCCCAAACGATAGAGCGTACGAGCGGCGCCGAGGAGAGACGAACGGCGGGCCAGAAAGCTGTAGTAGAGATCTCGTTCTTGGGTCGACTGAGCCTCGGCAATCAGCTTGCGGAGATCATCGAGCGCCGTTTGGTATTCGGCTTTCCTGGCGGGATCGCTCTCGATCCAACCCTGGAGGTCTTTTTCCAAGGCGGTCTTCCTCTCGACGATATCGCTCTTGGCAAAACCGTTGAGCATGCCGTCGTAGTTTTTGCTGGCGTTGTTGAGATCGGATACGAGACCGGCGTACTTGATTTTCGCCTCCTCATCCTCGGCGGTCGCCTCTCCGATGAGATCCAGCCACTCTAGGAACGCGCTCCTACGGGCCGGGTAGTACCAACGGATGACGTTGTCGACTTCACTCGCCAACCGATAGCGGTTGGTCGTACCTGGATAGCCAGCCGCCATCACGAAGTCACCGGGTCGAATGCCTTCTGTCGAGACCTTCAGGTAATACTTGGGCCGAAAGGGGACGTTGTCTTTGGAGAAATCCGCAGGCTTCCCGTCCGGGCCCACATAGGCGCGGTAAAACGAGTAATCACCAGTGTGCCGCGGCCACATCCAGTTATCAATGTCACCACCGTATCTGCCAATCGGCCCTGGTGGAGCGTGGACCAAACGAACATCCCGGATCTCGAGCTGCTTGATGAGCTCGTATTCGCTACCACCGTAGTAGCCGCGTACGCTACAACGGTGCCCCGGATCCTTCTCGCACTCCGCAATGAGTGCCTTTTTCATGTCATCGAGGGATTGATAGCGCTCTCGGCCACTGGCACCTTCGGGAATGGCGGACACGACCTCGTCGGTCACATCCGTCACTTCAACCGTCACCCGGATTCGCGAGCCCGGCGCCGCGGGCAGTTCGTCGGACAATTCCTTGGCTATGAAGCCCTTTTCCAGGAGATTGTTATCCTTCGTGGAGTTGTGCTGAATGGAACCGTAAGCGCAGTGGTGGTTCGTCACTGCAAGTCCATCGGGCGAGACGAAAGAAGCCGTACACCCGCCGAGCCAGATGACTGCGTTCATAGGATGAGACATGAGATCCGACAAGCTCGCCGGATCGGCCTCGAGCCCCATGGCGACCAACTCCTTCTCGAGGTCAGGCAGCTGTTTCGGCCGCCACATGCCCTCTTCCGCCGCGGCTGCGAAGGGGAGAAGTAGACCGACGACAAGAACCGAAACTATTCTCTTCATGCGACTTACCTCTTGAACGGACGGCTATTCAAAACGTCGAACCCGTTCCGATACTACGCGAACTATTGCGCTATTTCCAACTCCCGCGGCTTTACCAGACCTCGGAGTACCACTTCCGAACGATGTTCTCGGCAGGCTTGTCGTTGGGAGTGAATCCGGTGTGGCCGCGGCCCCCGTTGTCGAGGTCGCTCGGCCATTTCCACCAATATACGCCTTCAATCCACCCCGTGGAAGACTTCAATCCCTGGAAGGCGATCTCGTAGCATCGGGCTTGGTCTTCAAGGCTCGCGGGTTTCCGACGGCCCCGTTCGTGTGGCTTTCGCCATGGAGCCGGGGTACTGGCAAAACCGATTTCGGTCACGAGCACGGGCTTTTTGTATCGCTCGTGGGCAGACAGAAGCTTGGAGAGAACTCGAGCAAATCCGTTGCGCAAGTCGTCATCACTGGGATTCCGGTCCTTACTCAAAGGGTAGTAAGCATCCACACCGATGTAGTCGAGGTGGTCCCAAAACGTTAGGCTTTCGAACTCCCGGCCCCAATTCGCGGCATAGACCATGCGGCCGCTGTACAGACTTCGGAGTCGATGGATCATCTCGATCCAGTTTTGTTCGTGACCCACTGTCATTTGAGCAAGCTCGACGCCAACGCAGAAAATTTCGGCCTGATAGAGCTCGGCCATCAAGGCGTAGTGGCGTATCCATCGGTAGTAATGATCAAAAAAAACCTGGTGGTCTTCTTCCGTCGACATCCGGATGTCGCCCGGCCAGCTTCCCCTCATCCAGATTTGGGGCTTCAGCATAACGGTCATCCCTAGCCGTTTCGCCGTTTGGATGGCATGAATGACGCTCTCGTCCGTTTCCGAGCCGGAGCTGCGGGGAATGGGAAAGTGAGTGGGTTTTTCGGTGTCCCTTATGAACGTATAGGGGACGATTGCGACGGAGTCCGTTCCGAAAGATGCGAGTTTCGCGAGGGCGTCGTCCGATCGTTTGGAGAGGTAGCCGTTGTAGATTTGATAACCTTCATGTGCGTGAGTGAAGCCTTTCTGAAATCCTTCCTTGGGCGCTGGAAAAGCTGCTCGCGCTTCCTCGATCTTGCTTTGATAGCGACGGGCGTGACTTTTGAGGTAGTCCGTCCATTGCGACTCGAGGGATTGGACCTCGACCTTGCTCAGGGTCCACATGGAGTATTGCTCGAAAAAGGGGAGCGTCGTCTCTTCCAGAATGAAAGAGACAAACGATGAAGCAAGGGGATCGACGATGAACGAGGATTCCTTCTCGAATCTTCCGTCGTCCAGCAGCTCCGCCAGTGGAATCGTCTCACCGGCGCTAGAGATTCGAGCCGCCCAATAACGACTAGGCTTCGAACCTTCCTCCTCCTCTGCCAGATGGCCGGCGAGACCGCGCTCGAGAAACCGTTTGGATGGCCGACCCAAGTGCAGCCTCAGAAGGAGTTCCGCCGTCCTCGTCTCCCGAAGACCGAGGCCATCCCCTTCGAGAACGGCATGGAGTTCCCGGCGAGAGAGGTCATAGTGTGCCGACTCCGTGTTGTCGGTCACCAGTCCCTTGGTCTCGTTGTCCTTGTATAGACTGTAAGAGATCTTAGCCGCGGGATTCGGGGTCCGCGTGCCGAGACCCCCTAACGCTTCTACCCGTCGATAAATGTTTTCGTTCGCAGTCGCGAGCGCTTTTACGGCCTCAGCGTTTATCGACGCTTCGTGAGAGGCATAGACAAAGTGCTCCGTAGTGAGTATGGAATCCTGGATGGGCTCGAAGGCACGATAGTTCTCCGGATCGACGATCCACTTCTCACCCGATGCTTTGAAAGAGCCCATGGCGAGTGTTCGTCCGTCACGTAAGATCTGGAAATCGCCGCGCCGCCGATAGCTCGTCTCCAAGTACTCGACGAGGTTCTCGTCGGAGTTACCCAGGGTGAGCAAAAGAAGGTAATCGGGATTGGCTGGATTGGGGTAGATCAAACGGAGGACGTCACCCGGATTCTTGTAGGTATGGCCATGGAACGCGAAGCCGTCGTCACGGATTTGGAAAGGTAGCTTCGATGCTAGTTTCTCGATCCAGCGATTGGATTGGGAAGTGCCTACGAGGTAGACCGTGGTTCGGCCAAGCTCCTCTTCATCGATCTCGTGGTCCCGTCGGATCGTGATGTCCCAGGAGTCTCGGTTCGAGGCGAGCTCTTGGCCAAAAGCTTCATACCTCGAAGCCGACTCGGCCGCGCCTCCATAGATGACAGTGGCGCGCCTCTCCTGCCGGTAGCGGCGCATCAGGTCACGGAGGGAGGGAGCCGTCGAGCTTGGCTCGGGCTCGGCGACACGACAGGCGACCGACAGCACAAGTAAAATCGCACCTATCCAGACGTGTCGACGGGAACTGGCTGGCCTTCTCATAGGACTCCTCAGTTTATCTTTGGCGCACGACCGTCGACAACAGAACTGAAACCTACAGAAAAGCTCAACCAGAGCGGCGCCAGAACTACGCAGTGGCTTACCTCTAGTGAAACCGGGCTCGACTGCTGAGCAAACTTCGGCAGGTTTTTGTCACCGGGGACCAGGGTCCTGTAATTGGAAAACGATCGTAACCTCTGTTCCATCTTCTGGAAGCACTCCTGGTCGTAGTCGAAAGCGAGTGGTCCCGTTTACAAAATCTCTCACCGTGTAGCTGGCATTTCCCACCTTGCTTCCGGGACAGGAATAAAGGCACACGACGCAGCCGGATTTCCATTCGGGAATGTTGTCCCGATGTCCACCGAAGCGCATGTCGAATCCCTTGCCGCCCGGATCCTCCAGAATGTCGTCCATAGTGAGCGGCTCGCTCCGTCCCGGGACGCGAATCCCCACTTCGATTCTTGGCCCCTCGATCACTTTGTCCGGGGCATTCGAATCGGCATTTTCTCGCTCTTCCCAAGTACCTGTATTCAATGCGTTGCCCGGCACCGCTCCGAGAGACTCCAGGGCGTCGAGCACCTGAACGTCGGTAACCGGCGTACGAAACAGCGAGTGGTTCGCTGAGCGTCCACCTTCCCAAACGATGAAGTGGTATCCGGGCATGTGCTCGTTTTCCTCGAATCCCTGTGGAGAAAAGACTGCTGGGATCTCAATGGCGTTCTCGAGAGTGCGGACATGGGCATCTTGGGCACCCGACCCACCACAGCCAACCGATCCCACGACGAAAACACCCATCAGAAAGGACTTCGTTCTCATGGCTTTCATCTTATCGCTTTTTGGCGAAGTTTGGATTTCCCAGACATGTTCCAACCGGGCTAGAATAGCCTCGCTTTGAAAGTCCTTTACTTTGTTCCCGGGCCCATGGCTCAGCACCAAGGCCGGAAAGAGCTCGACCGACGCCGACGGATCCTTCAGGAGTTTGCCGCCTCTGATACCGAAGTGTCCGTTTGGGATGCACCGGACGGTCCTGCTTCTATCGAGTCCAGCGTCGAAGAGCATCTCGCCATACCGGGGCTACTGAAAGGCGTCAAGCGGGCGGAAGAAGAAGGATTTGACGCCCTCATCGTCGGGTGCTTCGGGGATCCCGGCGTAGAAGCAGCGCGAGAGCTTGCAGCGATACCTATCATCGGACCTTGTGAAGCTTCTCTAGCTGCCTCGATCCCGCTCGGTCATCAGACGAGCATCATCACGGTTCTTCACAATGTCATCTACTCGCTACGCAGGGTCGCCCGCGTTGCAGGCTTAGAGAGTCGACTAGCTTCTGTTCGGGCCGTGGAGGTCTCCGTCCTCGACCTAGCCAAGGAACGCAGCCGAGTCATCGAGACCTTTGTCAGTGAAGGAAAGAAAGCACTCGAGGAGGACGGTGCCGACGTGCTCATTCCCGGTTGTATGAGCATGGCTTTTCTGGGCATCGCCGAGGAGGTTCAAAAGGAGCTCGGCATACCGGTGCCGAATCCCGCAGCCGTCGCCCTCAAGACCGCGGAGCTTTTCGTTAGGCTCGGCCTTCGTACAAGCAAAAAGGCCTACCCCACACCGCCCAAGACCACCTGTGCGGCCGGTCAATAGACCGATCTCATCTTTCGATTTAACTGCGCTTATTTCTCTTGACGAGTGTCGAGGCCTGGGCTCGTCAGCCAACAGATTTACCCTTGGCTCAGCGGTGACAAAGATCCCCAATCGAAGATCGAACGGCTCTGAAACTCAGGCCTCGGCTTACCCAATAGATATCCCTGTCCGTATTTGACGCCGAGCTCACGCAGACATAGCAGCTCATCAGCCGTTTCTATTCCTTCGGCGACCACCGTCGCTCCCATTTCTTCAGCCATTTGGCAAAACGCCTTCATTATTTTCTGTTTCATCGTATTGCGATCGATGTCCCTGACGATGTGCATGTCCATTTTCAAGTAGTCAGGACGAATGTTCATCAGCTTCTCGAGCCCGGAGTAGCCCGATCCAACGTCATCGATAGCGATCAAACAACCCATGTCCGAGTAGTACCTCATCTCATCGAGGTAGAGAGTATAGTCCTCGATGGCAAACTGCTCGGTGACCTCGAGAACGACCTGGCCGGGAACAATACTGCTCTCGTTGAACAAATCTTGAAGATGCTTGCCCTTGAAATGGGGATCTCTCACAGAGAGTGGCAGCGTATTCAAGAACAACTTGAAACGACTTTCTAGATCTCCGCTGCTTTGAACAGCTTTCCAACGACAGACGTGATCGAGCTCGTAGATGAGGTCATTTTCTTCCGCAAGCCCAAAGAGCGAGAGCGGGGATTCAATATCGCTATTTCGCGGACCACGACTGAGTGCTTCGAATCCATGAATCTCCCCGAAATCAAGATCTACGATGGGTTGAAAATGGACGTTGATCTCCTTTTCGAGGATTAAGTATTGAAGCCGGCTTCTATTCTCCACTTTTCGGCAGAGCTCGTTGACATGCGCATTCATTCTCGCGTCTTCAATAGCACGTCGCACAGTCGACTTGTTGTCAACAAGTGGATTGAGGATACCCAGTGAGACCCCAACGCTGAGTCTCGAGTAGCCGTGCAGGGAGGACAGCTTCAATACCCTTTCCCGCAAGGCGACTTCCACTCGCTCACCAATGGCTTGAAGGTCCGCGGGTTTCGGGTGCTTACCTCCATCCCTGGGTGTCGGAAAAACAAGGATCTCCTGGCCGTCCGCCCCACCTAGAGCTATGAGATCATCGGTCCGCAAGTAGTCTCCTCTGAGACGCAGGATTTCCTTTCCTATGAGGTCCAGAAGCCGAGCGTAGGTCGATTCGCCTTTATCCCGCCGGACTCTTGCGATCGAGCTCAAATCGAGCAGGAGAACGGGTAGAGACTTTTGCTCTACCAGTCGCCCGATCAATTCAGGCTGGAGCTCCTCGTAGGTAAGCAGATCAGCGGCCGTCAGTGCGGCCGCCCGATCCACAGGGCGGAGATCCTCTTGGTCGCTGTAGATGGGTGATTTCAACCAGGCACCAAACCCGCTAGACCTATTCCACTCTTGACTCATGATACATATTGCCGCGTTTCCAACGACACCCCCCTATCCTGCTATCCCGGGAAGATGGTAAGCAAACTGCGATCCAAGAAGCCGGCACAGGCTAAACAACTGCCCACAAAGCTTTTATCGTGATTGAAAGACGATCCTGACAGACAAGCCCGTATGGAAAAACCCACACGACAAGTGGAAAATGAAATGGCGAGTAATAGCTTTCCACGCTCTGTGCGAATCCAATTCGGGTCGAGAACGTCAGGTTGGATGCGCGGCGCGGGCGTTCGTTCTTGGTGCTCGAGTCAAATATCGCACGAGGCCAATCGGGCTTCAGGCCATCTCGTGCGCGCTTTTCGCGTGCGATTCCTTGGTAACGAGCATGTTCGGTCGAATCATCTCCGGGGCCTTGTCAGCCGGTCGACGACCACTGCTTCACAGCATCCCTCTAAAAGTTGTTGCATCAGTATCCCACTGTCGATCCTCGATCGCCGACGCATCCTTGTCGTTTTGTTCCCCGCCGCAACTGAAAAGTCACCTGTAGGCAAAACTCATCACAAGTTGAGCCGACGGCTCTGACCGACCCTAGGCCTCATGAGGATGACGTACGGGACTCCATCAGACGAAATCGTAGTGATCGCCATGTGCAGATTTGTTTGGTATAGTTTTACTTATACCAAAATCGTCTCCTCAACCGCGGCCGTTGGCTGGCTAGTTTGCGTTGGACCACGTGATAGCGTGTAGCTCGGACACCGATCTCGCTGCATCGAACGAATGATGATTCTGAGGCACAAACAACGCTGAAGCAGAAACCTCGATAGCTCGTTTTATGATCACAGTACTCGCTGTTCTGGCCATAGGCCTGACAACCTTATTGGTACTCCAGACTGTACGCTTGAGCTCCAGCAAAAGGCGATTTCTGGCTCGACGACACGAGCTGCAATCACGGATTGCGGAGCTCGAGAAGAACCTGCCCAACATACGTTGGGAGCTGGGCACGCGAGAAGAGGAGCTCAAGTTTCTCACCCGCTGTCTTCGGGAGTTTTCGTATCTCGTCAAAGAGCTCGACAGTCAAACAGAACCACGGCGAATACCTTCGCTGCTTTTGAAGATCGCCCTGCGTATGTTCGAACCAAAGCGCGTCCTTATCCTCCTGCGCCGTAAGAAAGCCGAAACGGATCCGGGCCGAGAAACTCGCTTCGTAGTTGCCGCCACGAGTGCCAACGAGAAAACGGCGAAGGTAGGCACGGAAGTAAATGTCGACGAGGGCGAGCTCGGCTTTGTCGCCCAAACGCAACGTATCATGAGCCGGGCTGACTTCCGCAAGGAAGACACACTTGAAATGACGAGAGATTTCCGGGAGAAGAACCCGAACGTCGGGGGATTCGATTTGATTTCACCTATGGTCGTCGATGATGAGACCGTCGGTCTCATTGCCTTGTCGGGACTCAAGATTCCCATGGGCAATGCGAAGACCGTACTGCATCTCGTATCTCAAATTGCTGCCGTTGCCGTACAAAACGTTCTTGCCTATCACAATATGAAACGTACTGCAGACATGGATGGGCTGACACGACTGTTCGCAAAAAAGTACATGACGGTAACGCTTGGGGAGCTCATCTACAAAGCTCATCAAAAGTCCTCCTTACTTTCCATCTTTCTTTTCGACATAGACCACTTCAAAAACTACAACGATATGAACGGTCACGTGGCGGGAGACAAACTTCTGCAGGAGCTCTCCAAGCTCGTGACCGAGAACACGCGTCAGAACAACATCATTGGACGCGTAGGCGGCGAAGAATTCCTCATCATCTTTCCTGGGACGGAAAAAGCGCAAGCATTCAAGATTGCAGAGCACCTGCGCTCGAAAATCGCGACCTTCCCATTTTCTTCGGCAGAACGGCAGCCGCTTGGATGTGTCAGCATCAGTGGCGGAGTTGCTTGTTACCCCCAAGACTCATTAGATAGCGCCGAGCTCATGCGCCAAGCGGATCAAGCCCTTTACCGTGCCAAGGCGTCCGGCAGGAACTGTGTGCTTGAAGCGCAGTCGACGTATTGTGGCTCCGAAGATGACGAGGTATTTCCACTGACATATGAGACGCTCGGTAAGGACATGGAATGAAGTAAAGCGATATGGCCTTCACGCAAGAGCAAGGGAGTGCGGCGAGCAATCCAGACCGGTCCCGAACGTTTCTTTGACAGACATTCACACCACTTTCCCAACTCTAGGGAACAATCTCCTCAGCAACTTCGTTGATCCAGATAGCTCGTTTGCAGAGGAATGGGTCACTCTGCAACACGCCGACTTGGAGGATACTCAATGGAAACGCTTTGGCAAGACCTACGCTATGGGATGAGGACCCTCGCGAGAAATCCCGGATTCGCAACCGTGGCCATTTTGACGCTGGCGGTGGGGATTGCGGCGAATACATCAACTTTTAGTCTGGTGAATGCGTTCTTCTTGCGACCCCTACCCTTCGACGAGCCTCAGAGTCTCCTCCACATCTGGCAGACAGATCGTCAGGCGGGCCACAACGAGCTCCGCATGTCAGCGCCGAACTTCAAGGATCTTCGGGAGCAGCAATCCGTCTTTCAGGATGTGGGAGGTTATCTCTACTCCAGCTACAACATGTCCACGGACGAAGAACCCGTCCGGATACTCGTCGGCCGCTTGACCGCCAACATGATCGATATCCTTGGCGTCGAGCCCATTCTGGGTCGGGGCTTCCTGCCCGACGAGGATCAAACCGGGAAAGAGAAAGTGGTCATTTTGAGTCATGGCCTCTGGCAACGACGCTACGCCTCGAACCCCGATGTGTTGTCGCAAACCGTCACACTGAACGGTGAGACCTACGACATCGTTGGGGTGATGCCTCCCGAGTTCGTCTTTCCCCTGAGCGCGGCAAAGATGTGGAACCCGTTGCCGCTCGACAGCTATGAGACTCGCCGCGACATGGACGGTCCCTTGATGGTTGTGGCACGGCTCGAGCCTGGAACCACGATGGTGGAAGCCCAAGCCGAGGTCGACACGATCATGCAACGGCTCGAGCGGGAGTATCCCAAGGAGAACAACGAACGGGGAGCCCGTGTGATTCCTTTGAGGAAGTCACTCCTTTTCTTCTATGACATGTTACAGCTCACGTTCGGCATGATCTTTCTCGCCGTGGGATTCGTGCTTCTCATCGTTTGCGCCAACGTGGGCAATCTTCTTCTTGCACGCGCCACTGGGAGAAGCCGCGAGATCGCCGTTCGGACGGCTCTGGGTGGTGGTCGCCGCCGCCTCATACGCCAATTGTTGACAGAGAGTGCGGTGATGGCCCTAGTCGGCGGTGCACTAGGGGCTCTTGGAGCTTACTGGTGGGTCCAACTCATTGGACCCCACATTCCTGAGGATCTCTACCGTGTTGGAGAGCTCGCGGTCGACGGACGGGCGCTCGCGTTCACCATAGTCATGTCTTTGGTGGCCTCGCTCCTCTTTGGACTTGCCCCCGCCCTTCAAACAACAAAACCCAACCTCAATGAAACGCTCAAGGAAGGTGACCGCGGCGGGAGCGGCGCCTTGAAGCACCGTCGACTCCGGAATGCGCTCGTTGTTTTCGAAATCGCGATGGCCATGGTGCTTCTGGCCTGCTCGACATTGATGGTCCAGTCGTTCTATCGCATGCAAAGCGTGGAAGCCGGCTTCAACACCGACAACCTCTTGACGATGGAAACCATCTTGTCTCCAACGAAATATTCCACCGATCAGGAGACCAATACCTTCTACGAACAGGTTCTCGAACGCGTCAGGAACCTGCCATCAGTGAGGTCGGCCTCCGAGGTTTACCCGCTCCCTCTCAATTTCGAAAGCATGTCGCAGAGCTTCACAATTGAGGGGCGAGAGCCGGCACAACCCGGAGAAAAGCTCGGCGCCAACAACTTCTGGGTAACGAAGGACTACTTTCAAACCATGGAGGTCCCACTCGTCAGCGGGAGAGATTTCACGCAGCAAGACAACGATCGAGCCGCTCCGGTCATCATCATCAACCAGCAAACTGCGGAGCGCTTTTGGCCCAATGAAAACCCCATCGGCGCACGCGTCCGTTTGGACCCGGGCACCGAAGATGAGCGACTGGCTACCGTCATCGGGCTCGTCGGTAACAGCAAACACTTCTTGATGAACGAAGAAACGGCGGCGCTCATTTACTTACCGCAGCTTCAAGACACGACACGTCGCCGGTTCATCATCGTCAAAACCGCAGGCGATCCTCTTGCTCTGGTTGACAGTGTCAGAGAAGCCGTTTGGGCCATCGACCCTCTTCTTCCCATCACGACCATTCGGAGCATGGATCAGGTCGTCGCGCAGTCTCTTGGCCCTTGGGCAGGAGGCACCGCCGTTATCGGGATGCTCGGTTTGGGCGCATTGATCCTCGCCGCGATGGGAATCTATGGTGTGATCTCTTACTCTGTCGGTCAAAGAGCTCACGAAATGGGCATTCGCATCGCGCTCGGCGCACAAAGCGACGGTATCCTCAAACTCGTCATGAAGCAGTCACTTCAACTCGCCGCCGTAGGTGTGGGCATCGGGTTAGTCGCGGCCTTCGGGCTATCGCGACTCATCCAGTCGCTTCTCTTCGGTGTCGGCGCACTCGATCCGATTACGTTTGTCGGAACACCGCTTCTGCTCGCGGCAGTGGCTTTGGTGGCAAGCTACATCCCGGCGCTGCGAGCGACACGGGTGGATCCGATAACGGCACTTAGATACGAGTAGTGGCACCTGGTGTCGTCGGTCGGTGCGGTCGGGTTAATTTCTGCGGCATCTCCGATAGGGCGGCGGAAGAAAACGCCTAGCTCTTATGCTATGGTCCTTTCTCGAGGTGATGCCATGAAAACACTGCTGCTCCTCCTTGCCGCCGCTTCCCTCAAGCAGGCCGCCATCGTTGAGGTCGATCAGATTCGACCCCGCATGGTTGCCGTCAACCAAGCTATCTGGTCCTACGCCGAGCCGGGGCTAGAGGAGGTTCGCTCCTCGCGAGAGCTCATGGATTGGCTGGAAGAGAACGGTTTCTCCATTCAATCGGACGTGGCAGGAATGCCCACGGCGTTCGTCGCGAGCTACGGCTCGACCCGGCCGGTGATTGCCTTTCTCGCCGAGTACGACGCTCTCATGGGGCTTTCACAAAAAGCGGTACCCCGCCGTGAAGCTAGAGACGACCCTTCCATCGAGACGGGGCACGGATGCGGGCACAGCGTGTTCGGCACTGGCAGCACGGCGGCTGCCATC
Source organism: uncultured Acidobacteriota bacterium (assembly GCA_963697355.1). Lineage (GTDB taxonomy): Bacteria > Acidobacteriota > Vicinamibacteria > Marinacidobacterales > DATDRI01 > CAVONV01. Next base: position 140,137 of record CAVONV010000002.1, on the reverse strand, counting down.
GCCGTCAAGAAACTCTTGGAGAAAGAAGGCCTTTCCGGAACCGTCCGGTTATATGGCACGCCGGCCGAAGAGACCGTCGACGCCAAGACGTTCATGCTCAGGGACGGTGTCTTCGACGACGTTGACGTGGTCTTGTCCTGGCACACCGGCGACACTACCCGGGCCACCTATGGTTACAGCAAAGCTGTGGCCACCGCGAGGTTCACGTTCGAGGGACTGGCCGCGCACGCATCCACCTCGCCCGATAAAGGACGGAGCGCCCTCGATGCCGTGGAGCTCATGAACGTAGGCGTCAACTATCTCCGCGAGCACGTTCCAGAGGATACGCGAATCCATTACGTGGTGACCGACGGAGGCAGACAGCCCAATGTCGTGCCTCCGCAAGCACGCTCTTGGTATTACGTTCGCGCCGACCGGCACGACACGGTAGAGACGGTGTTTGCCCGCGTACTGGACATCGCCAGAGGGGCGGCCCTCATGACCGGGACCGAGATGAGCTACGTCGTCGATGGAGATGCTCACGAAGTGCTCCCCAACCGCGCTCTTGCGATCCTCGTCCACGAGAACCTGGAGCTCGTGGGAGCTCCGAAGTTCACGGAAGAGGAGAAGGCCTTCGCGCGAAAAACTCAGGAGCCGCTCGACCCGAAGCCCGACCAGGCGTTGTCAGAAGTGATCGAACCTCTGCAGGAAGAGCCGGGGCAGCGCACGAGCTCAACGGATCTAGGCGACCTCTCTTGGCACGTGCCCTCGGGAAGTCTCAGCGTCGCCGCCTATTCTCTCGGCGCTCCCGGCCACTCTTGGCAGGTGGTTGCTTGCACCGGCATGAGCATTGGGGAAAAGGCGATGGTGGTAGCGGCCAAGGTTCTCGCTGCGACAGCTATGGATCTAATCAGCGATGACAGTTTGCTCGGAGAGGTATCGAAGTCCTTCCATGAAGTGCGCGATCCCCTGACGTTCACGACCCTTCTTCCCGAAGACGCACGTCCGCCGAAGAGCCTCCCGAAGAATTGATCTACTGGTCTAGGTTGCGAATGGAATAAAGCCGGCTTTGGGTTCGGATCAATAGGCGGTCTCCGATGATCGCCGGGCTTGCCAACGTCCAGTCCTCGAGCTGATTCGTTCCGAGGAGCTTGTACTCCTCCCCAGCCTCGATGACATAGGTTGTACCCTCTTCGCCCGTGACAAAGATCTTTCCGTTGTAGGCCCATGGAGAAGTGGTGAAAGCAGCGGCGCCGGGTGCAACGCGCGACCTGTAGACACGTTCGCCCGTCTTCGGGTTGTGGCGTGCGAAGATGCCCTTTTCGGTGAGGACATACAAAGCGCCATTGTAGATGAGTGGAGTTGGCAGATAAGTACCTCCGGCGCGCCGGTTGTACCAAACGACGTAGTCGTTCTCGTCCTTATCCTCCGGCGGCGTGATATCTCCCGAGCCTCCAGGTCGGATGGCGACAAGGGGCTTGTTCTCTCCACCGGAGCTACCCGAGGTCACGTACAAAAGCCCGTCCCAAGCAAAAGGGGTTTGGATAGGACTCCCCGACATACGCGTCATCCTCCAAAGCTCGCTTCCGTCGAGACCGTAGCTGATGATCACACCGGGGCCATTCGTCACGACTTCGGTTCGAAGCTCGTTCTCCCAAACGAAGGGAGTCGCCCATCCGGTCTTCCTCCGCGCTTCGATGGTGCGGTTCTTGCGCCAAATCTCTTTTCCCGTTCGCTTGTCAAAGGCGGCGATGAATCCCTGGTCTTCGTTGTCGTTCAAAACGAACAGACGGTCTTTGTACAAAGCGGGAGAGGCTCCTGTCCCAAAGTCACGAACGGTCGGATGCGGATCGAGCGGCGTCGCCCAAACCTGCTTCCCTTCGAAGTCGTAGGCAAAAAGGCCGTGATAGGTGAAGTACACATACACATGCTCACCGTCGGTCACCGGTGTCTCTGATGCCCAACTGTTCTTGCGATGTCTTCCCCCCAGTGGATGGCCTTTGTAGATTTGATGTTCCCAGAGCTTATTCCCCGTCTCGAGGTCGTAGCAATAAACCATCAAGCTGATGACAAGCTCATGCGGTAATTCGCGGTCGCGTGCGAACAAGCCGTTTGTTGATGTCCTCTGACGACAATCCCTCGGCACGTAACTCCGCGATGTACTCATTGCTGAAGTCTGTTCCCAGTGAGGGCTGCTTCATCGGTTGATCGCTGGTGGCCGACGTCAGAAAAATCTTGTTGCCCCAAACGATGGGCGACGACCAACCGACTCCCGGAACCTCGGTCACCCACTCCACGTTCTCGGTGGTAGACCACCGCTCCGGAAGCTTCGGGTTTTCCGAAACGGGAATGTTCTGCGGCCCCAAAAAGTCCGGCCATTGGGGCGATGCGGCGTCCCCCGGCCCGGCCGGTTGGCTCGGCTGTGCATCAACGGCAGAGTTGCCGAGGCAGAAAAAGAGCGCGATGACGGTTGCGGCAGTGGCAGCAAGCGTCTCGGAGTGCAAGTGATGACGTTTCATATGGACCATCCGATCTTGAAGCTGGGAGTAGTTGTTCCGGGCATTGTTGCTCAGGATATCGTCATTCGTTGTCAAGATAAAGCTTAGTGCTGCCAACGCCCAAGGGATCGTCTTCCTCCACGCCGGTCTTCTCGGGCCAACCCTCGAGGTTGAAAAGCCAAGAACTTCAAGAGGCTCGCTCGACGCTTCCTCGATCTCAATCCCAGCGTCGGCAATGTCGCGAACCCGGCGTGACGGATCCTTCTTGAGGCATCGACGCAGCAGGCTTCCAACGATCGGTGGAGTGTCTTCTGGTAGACTTTGCCAATCAAGCTCCCGATCCAGAATGGCAGCAATGGTGTCGGAAACGGTCTCCCCGAGAAAAGCCGTCTTTCCAGTCAGTGCTTCATAGAGACAACATCCGAATGCCCAAATGTCCGTCCGTTTGTCGACAGCCTTCGCTCGAGCTTGCTCCGGACTCATGTAGAGACCTGTACCCAGAAGTACACCCGTTTGCGTGAAGTTTTTCGTGATCGTTGGAGACTCCGACAGGCCTTGGGTCGCTGGATCTTCGACCGCCGCTTTCGCCAAACCGAAGTCCAACACCTTGACCTTCCCCTCGGGCGTGACCTTGATGTTGGCGGGTTTCAGGTCTCTATGAATGACGCCTTTCTCATGCGCAGCTTCCAAGGCTTCGGCTTGCAGCCTATGGGGAGCTCCCCTTAACACGTTGTTCCCTAAACCGACACCTCATGGCTCCAGAACAGCACGTTGTTCCTTAGATCAACACGTCATGCGGACAGAAGGTGCCGCTCGGGCAACAAAAGCGATAGAGCGTCCCTCACTCTGTGTCGGGCTCGAGGGTTAGTGGCTTCTTACCGACAAAGGCCTTCAAGCTGCTCGGTACGGCGGCCATGGCCTCGATCTCGTCCACCTCGATGGGGATTGAGCGGCTCAACCACTCGTGGCCGGTCTCGGTGACGAGGACATCATCTTCAAGGGCCACGCGCGGGCCGTCGGGCGGTGCAACGCCTTGCTCGATAGCGAGCACCATGCCAGGCTGAAGAGGCGCTTCGTAATCCCCTTCGTCGTGCACCTCCATCCCGACGAAATGCCCTATGCCGTATGTGTAGAACTCGTCGTAGCCACCGGCTTCTTTGAGCATCTCCACCGCGAGGTTGTGGAGCTCCCACCAGGTGACGCCGGGCTTGATTTTCGAGATAACGGTTTTTTGAACGTTCAAAGTGATCTCATAGAGGCGGCGTTGCTCGTCGTTGAACTTCCCATCTACAGGCATCGACCGTTGCACGTCGGCCGAGTAGTGCTGAAAGGCCGCCCCAGTGTCCGTATGGATCATGTCACCCGACTCGAAAACGTTGGCTGTGGAGCGAGGTACGAACTGAATGTACCCTTCCGGAACGCTTCTCTCTTGCCGGCGGCCGGACATCGACATTTTGCGGAACGCCGTAGGAAATCCCAGGGTGGCGCCGCGATAGCGGTAAACGAAGTCGATGGTCTCCATGCCTTGCTTTTCTGTCATCCCGGGCCGGGCGGCACGAAGGCCCTCGACGAGTCCTTCCCGTGTGATCTCAACGGCGCGTCTCAGACAAGCGAGACCGTAAGCGTCGTGGAGCATACGGACGTTATCGAGAATGTCAGCCGAGTCCTTGACCACGAGCTCCGGTGAGAAGCGTTGCATCTTTTCAAAAAGCGCGAGACGCGGCGGCTCGGGCATTCCCAAGCGAAGGAACCTGGGGTAGTTGAGATAGAGTACTTTGTTATCCCTCGCCCAATGCTTGGAGATGGCACCCGCCAGAGGATTGCGGCGGATTTGCGTGATGCGCCAGTCGCGGTAATCGGTGAGAGCAACTGACATGTGCTCTTCGAGCTTCGAAAAAGGATAGACATCTTCGATACCGGTCATCTTGCGAATCCGGTCGGGATCGGCCGAGGTATAGAGCACGGCGATTTTCTTATCAGCAGCAGGAAGAAGTAGAAGCGCCGAGTCTAAGCTATCCAGCCCTTCCAATCCGGTAAGAAACGTGAAGTCATGGTTCTCGCTATCGGGCACCAGGAACTCGAGGCGACGCGGCTGGGCGCGCTCAACAGAGAACAGGAGCATGACGCCTTCGGGTATCGTTTGGAGGACGCGATCGCGTCTTTGAGAAAGAACACGACGGATGACTAAGGGGTCGGGATTGTCGAGATCGATCGTCTCGGCGAGTTTGGCCTCCGTGGTGTAGTCATAGTCGAATCTGATGCCGGCGTTTTCCTCGGCAAGGGACGGATATACGCCCCACACAAGAACGAGAAATAGAAAAAGTGCGAGCGTTCGGACCTTTGGATGGCTCATGTGCTTCCTCCAGACGATTCTTGGACCTGACGATGGGCGGTATTCTATCGTAGGCCCGGCTGTCCGCCTACGCTCCGGCTGAATTAACGGGCGAAGCTGCGGCGAGACCTCGCCGTAGCCGTTGGAATCTGACCATTCCAACGGCGAAGGCGGGTGCCGGGCGCTTGCTCATGAAGAGCCAGGCAAAGCCTGGCCTACCAGAGCGACATTACATATAGACGCCATTTTCTGCTGATGCCCGCCTTATCGTCGGTCACTTGACTCGGTTTCGTGATGGTTTCGTGATATTTGCTATATAGAACTAGATACAGGATGGGTGATATGTCGAAGTCTGTGCTCGTCATCGAAGACGACAAAGAGATCGCCACCCTTCTCGAGCTCCACCTGCGCGATTTGGGATGCGACGTCAGCCTCGCTTACGATGGCACTTCAGGGCTCGAAAGGGCACTGAGCAGCCCGTATTCCCTTATCATCCTCGATCTCATGCTTCCTGGAGTCGAGGGGCTCGAGCTCTGCCGCAGACTGAGATCGCAACCCAACTACACACCCATCCTGATGCTTACCGCTAGAACATCGGAAACGGACCGGGTGCTCGGCCTCGAGATGGGGGCAGACGACTATCTGACCAAGCCTTTTAGTATCAGGGAATTCCTCGCTCGAGTGAAGGCTCTCTTTCGTCGCGTCGAGGCGATGGCCGCGCCGGCGCCGGATAACGATGAGGTGTCACTAATCCAGGCCGGCGAGCTACAGATCGACGTCCCTAAGCGAAAGGTCTCGATCGGACGAAGGCACGTGGAGCTCACGGCCAAGGAGTTCGACTTGTTGGTCCAGTTTGCTTCACACCCCGGCCGTGTCTATACGCGAGTCCAACTGCTGGATCTGGTTTGGGGTTACGGTCACGAGTCCTATCAACACACCGTCAACTCACATATCAACAGACTCCGTTCCAAGATAGAAGAAGATCCCGCCAACCCTCGCTTCGTTTTGACGGTTTGGGGAGTGGGCTACAAATTCTCGGATCCCGAGGACCGCCGAAGAGCCTGACATGGCAAAAACGCTCTACGGGAAACTCGCTGCTGTCCTTTTGGTGTTGTTCGCCGCGATCGGTGCCTCATATGTCTTCCTGACTCTCTACACGACACGGCTCCACATTCAAGAGGTAACCCAGCGACTGCATCTCGCATTGGCCCGGAATCTGGTCGCCGAGAGCCTTCTCATCCAAGATGGGGGAATCAACGAAGCTGCATTGAAAGAGGCGTTCCACGTTCTGATGGTGATCAATCCGAGCATCGAGTGTTATCTCCTGTCGCCCGAGGGGGAGATTCTCGCATTCTCGGCTCCCCCGGGAACGGTAAAGAGACAGAAGGTATCACTGGGACCCCTTCATCGTTTCCTGGACGGAGAACCCGCGCTACCCATACTGGGTGATGATCCTCGAGACACCGAACGCCAGAAGATCTTTTCCGTGTCTCCCATTCCAATTCCCGGAGAATCACGCTCTTCCATTCGGGAAACGGCGACACAACAGACCACGCCGAAAGTGGAGGGGTATCTCTACATCGTTCTAGGCGGACAGGAGTACGATTCTGCAGCGGCAATGTTGCAAGGAAGCTACATCTTGCGACTCGGCACTGGATTGGCGGTCGGTGGACTGGCCGGGGCCTTGTTGGGAGGGCTGTACCTTTTCAACATTATCACTCGACGCGTACGCCGATTGGCCGACTCCATGGATCGTTTCCGCGGCGGAGACTACGCCGAGCCTCCAGACCTCTCGACCTGGGGCTCGAGAAATGACGGTGATGAAATTGAACAGCTTGCGGTCTCGTTCGAACAGCTGGCCGAGCGCATTTCGGAACAAATGCAGGAGCTCGAGGCAAAGGATCAACTTCGCCGCGTTTTGGTCGCCAACGTTTCACACGATCTGAGGACACCCCTTGCCACAATCCATGGTTACCTCGAAACACTACTCTTAAAGGACTCTGAGCTCGAACCGGAGGAGCGCCGAAGATATGTCGAGATCGCCACTCGGCACAGCGAACGTCTGGGAAAACTCATCTCGGAGCTCTTTGAGCTCTCCAAACTAGATTCCCAAGAGACCGAGCTACAGGGAGAGGCTTTCTCCTTGGCAGAGCTGATTCAAGACGTTACCCAGGAGTTCCAGCTCATCGCCCGTGAGAAGGAGGTCGATCTACATGTGGAGCTCGAGCCTCAGCTGCCCTTTGTGTGGGCGGATATTCGTCTCATCGAGCGGGCGGTGGAAAATCTCATCGAGAACGCCATCCGGCACACCCCCACCGGCGGGTCGGTTACGGCGGCCCTCCGCCTAGAGAACGACCGGGTTAGGGTGGATGTCCGAGACACCGGTTGTGGCATTCCGAGCGAAGAGTTGGGCCACATTTTCGATCGCTTTTATCGAGTAAAGCTAAACAACGAAAGCGACTACGAAGGCGCGGGGCTAGGACTTGCCATCACCAAGCGGATCGTCGAGCTTCACGACAGTGAGATTGACGTCACGAGTCAACTCGATCGGGGCACGACCTTTACGTTTTCTCTTCACACTACCTCCTCCAAGCGTTAAGAAACACCAACGACATCTTCTATTTCCATGCCCCGTTTTCCCGGGGTCAGCTTGGTGGGTCCCTTCCTTTTTCGTTCCGTTATCAAATTGTGAATCTTTCGTGAGGATAGCGTGACTTGGTTGGACTACAACAACAGGTAACGTTCGATCAAACAAAAGGAGGTCCAACATGAATCGTAAATCAGTGCTGTTTGTTTTGAGTGTCCTGGTTCTCGCCATTACGGCAGCCGGCACGTCCGAAGACGTGACCGCCAACCACAATTACGAGATGGAGGTGACCATCACCAATCTAACCAAGGGGCAGGTGTTCTCGCCTCCGATCGTTGCCACCCATCACCGACGGCTGACGCCGTTGTTCGAGCTCGGGTCCGAGGCCAGCGTCGAGCTGGCGGCACTTGCCGAAGATGGCATGACCGGCCCGCTCGAGATGCTATGGAACGATCCCCTGGTCAAGGATGTCAAAACCGGAGACTTTATTATGCCGGGTCAATCGGGAACCATCGAAGTAAACGCGGCCTACGGCCGCGACACCTTGACCGTGGCCGGCATGCTCGTTAGCTCCAACGATGCCTTCTTCGCCCTCAATGGTGTCAAGTTGCCGCGATCCGGCTGGAAGACTTACACATCACCGGCATATGACGCCGGAAGCGAATCCAACAACGAGATGTGTGATTTCGTACCGGGACCGCCCTGCGGTGGCGACGATCGTGCCACCGATGGCGCAGAGGGCTATGTCTATATTCACTCGGGCATTCACGGTGTTGGAGATTTGCTGCCTTCAGAGCGCAACTGGCACAATCCGGTTGCCAAGATCACTGTCCGTCTCGTGCGATAGCGTCGAAGGCACCGACGCGATTTCTTTCCGGTCCTCGCCCAGGGCCAAGAGGCGGCACATGGCCGGCACGACGGCACAAGCGACAGGGGCGGCTTGAAGATACTGAGCCCCCACCGTCCCTGTCGCTTCCGCTGTCTTTGGGAGTTCACACTTCCATGACCGGCACCATCAATGTATCCTCTTGATAGATGGGAGAGGTCGCTCTGGTTCTGGTCATTGCCGGGATTATTTTCAGTCCCCTCGTCCTGGCTATCATTGCCTTGGTGAAGGTGGGAGGCTTCGAGCGCCGCCTCCGCGAACTGGAGGGCAAGCTCTCTGGCGCCTCGCGGACTACCGCGTCCTCGCCGCCATTGCGCCCACCCCTCCATCCCGTTACCGCTAAACCGGTAGCTCCATCGGCCACAGCCCCGACGGCCAAGCGTTCGGGCATCGATTTGGAAGAACTGATCGCGGGTCGCTGGCTCAATCGCATCGGCATCGTAGCTCTTCTGATGGCAACGGCGTTCTTTCTCAAATACGCCTTCGATAACGAATGGATCGGCACCCATGGTCGTGTCGCTATCGGACTTCTCGCCGGCGCAAGTCTGCTCGTCTACAGCCACTGGTTGTTGAAGCGAGGCTACCAGTACTTCTCGGAGGGCATCGCTGGTCTCGGTGCCGGCATCTTGTACCTTTCGCTCTATGCCGCCTGGAACTTCTACAGCCTTATTCCAAACAGTGTTGCTTTTGTCGGCATGATCCTCGTCACTGCGGCGATGATCGCGATAGCGATCGGGCAGGACTCGCAGCGCATCGCCGTCCTGGCGCTCGCAGGAGGATTTCTGACTCCTGCCCTCCTTAGTACGGGTCAGGATGCACAGATCGTTCTCTTCACCTACCTGGCCGTGCTGAACGGCGGACTACTCCTCGTCGCTTGGACGCGTCAGTGGAGAGTCGTGGCCTTGTCTGCACTTCTAGCTACGCTTACCTATTACTGGCACTGGGAGAACGACTTCTACTCTCCGGAGAAGCTCGCCGTTACCATCAGCTTCGCCACGCTCTTCTTCGCCGAGTTCGCCGCCATTCCCGTGATACGAGCGCGACGATCGGGGTCTCTTTATTGGGAGCAGATCCTGCTGGTTCTCGTTAACGCGTCGAGCTACCTCTTCGCCCTCCGCGAGATGCTCTACGACGAACACCGTTGGACCTTGACCTTTGCCGTCCTCGTTTTGTCATCGGTTCACCTCGCCGTGGTCGGCCTGCTTCCGGACAAGAAGGCCTCCACCGCGAGGCTCGTCTTCGCCGGACTGGCGCTCACTTTCGTCACGTTGGCCATCCCCATTCGCCTGGAGGGTAAGTGGATCACAATGGCTTGGGCTTTGGAGGGTGCGATCCTGATCTGGAGCGGTTTCAAAGCTCCCGCTCGCGAGCTCCGTTGGGCCGGCCTCTTGCTTTACGTCGTGGTGATGTTACGGCTGCTTTCTATCGAGATTTCCGCCGATCGATTCCTACTCAACCCGAGATTTTTCGCGTTCGTCGTCGCGGTTGCCTGCTTCGCCTATTCCCTCTGGCTATCTCGGGTCAACAAGCTCGAGGGTGTAGAACGAAACGTTTTTGGATTTCTTGGAATCGCTGCGAACGGCTTTGCCATCGGCGCTTTGTCGCTCGAGGTATGGGATCTATTCGGACGCATGCCTTCAGACGTTGCACTCGACAAGAATTTGGCACAACAGCTCGGCTTGTCCCTTTTGTGGACCATCTATGCGACCTTTTTGATCTTGATGGGCGTTCGCAAAGCCAGTCCTCCGCTTCGGTGGCAGGGCCTTGCGCTTCTGGGTTTAGCCGTGGGTAAGGTTTTTCTTTACGACCTGTCTTCCTTGGAGAAAGCCTACCGCATCGTTTCGTTCGTGGTGCTGGGCCTACTGTTACTGGTGGTCTCCTTCTACTACCAACACCGTTTCACCCACAGCGAAAAGGAGGAAGAACCGTGAGATGGTCCTTGCTTTTGGGTATGATCGTGAGCTGCGTTGGCTCGCTGGGTTTCGCCGACGCGCTTCCCGAGGCTTGGAATCACTGGCAGTACTTCCGTCCGCTGGATCTCGAACCCACGAGCGAAGCGCGTTTGGTCCATGTGACGCTCCCTATGGAAGTGTTTGGCCGCGCGCAAGAAACGCAGGCCGACCTACGCATCGTCGATCACGAGGGCGAAGAAGTTCCGTACATCCGCCTCGTGCTAAAGACGCAGAAAAGGCGGAATTGGTTGACGGGACAAATCACCGAGCTCAGTTTCGTCCCCGGCCGTCATACCTACTTGATCGTCGACACCGGGACCCGTGATGAGTTGCACAATCGGCTCGAGGTGGAAGTGGAGCAAAGCAACTTTTTCTCATGGGTCGAGGTGGCCGTAAGCGACGACCGGGAAACTTGGCGCATCGTCCGCGAGCGCGCTCCGCTCTACCACTTCCCGGTTGAACGGGTCCGTACATCCACCATCGCCTACCCGAACACTCGGGCGCGATGGATCCGCCTGCTCATCCTCAATGGAAAGGAACAGTTCAAGGTCGAACGATGCCGGGTGGCCCAAGAGATCGTCGAGCGAGGGAAGTACGTCGATTGGCCCCTCATTTTGACAGAGTCGCCTACCGCCAGTGAAGACGAAAACGGCGAAAGTGTGTGGCAGGTCGACAGCGGCGTGCAAGGCGTTCCCGTATCCGCGATCCGATTCGAGGCGGAACAACCCGAGTTCCACCGACCGGTTCGAGTAAGTGCCAGCACCGATGGAGAAAAGTGGAGCGATGTCGCACAGGGCGACGTTTTCCGCTACCACTCAGACGAGCCGAGCTCAGCCGAAATCGAAGGTCTTCGAACTTCGATGCGAGTCGAGTTTGATGAAAGCCGGGGCCGATATTGGCGCACCACCATCGTGAATCGAAACGATGCACCGGTGGTGGGGCTGCGGCCCACGCTTCAAGCCAATCCCTACCAATTGGTTTTCCGCCAGGAGCCCGGACAAAGCTACCGGCTCGTGTACGGGCACGGCCGCGCCGAGGCGGCACAATATGATCTTCAGCGGACCATTTCGAGAAGCGAGTTCGGACAGGCCGTGCCAGGACAAATCGGAGAGGAAGAGGTCAATGCCTCCTACGCAAGCCCGGAACCCTGGACTGAACAGAACCCTGGTATTTTGTGGGGCGCGCTGTTCGTTGCATTGCTCGTGCTCGGGTTTCTGGCCGTCCGTTCGCTTCGCCACTCCGCGACCTAGGATGCTTCCACTGGGGCAGTCTTGCGAGATGTGAGTAACGTGATTCCTCCGATGGCAAGGTTCACAACCTGTAGTCTGCTGGGTCTCCGAGTGATGTCAAAGGCGAGGCCGAACCGGATGGTACTAAGAGATATCGCAAAGGTGACGCTATCTCCCCTCGATTGAGGTATTTTTGATTCTTGTGGAACGTTTGTTCCAAAATATGCATCTAAAGCTTAACGGACGAATATCAACGGGACCTGTCCAATCCGGGACGCCCCGTGATTGGTATAGCTGAAAGGAGATCAGGGCAATGGCTGGAAAGTACGTGACACTTACCGACGGGAATTTCAAGAAAGAAGTCCTCGAATCTACGACACCCGTTTTGGTGGATTTCTGGGCGGAGTGGTGTGGCCCGTGCCGCGTGATCGCGCCGGCCATCGAAGAGCTCGCCGAAGCCTATGACGGAAAGGTAAAGATCGGGAAACTGAACGTGGATGAGCAATCCAACATCGCCGGGCAGTACAGCATACGTTCCATCCCGACCCTACTGTTTTTCCAAAACGGCGAGGTGGTGGACCAGGTCGTCGGTGCCGTTCCTAAAGGTGCGATTGAAAGCAAACTGAAGAGCATCCTACCCGCCGCCTGATCGATCTCTATTCGTTTAACGTGCCCCGAGGCAAGTAGCCTCGGGGCGCCGTTTCACCATCCTCCCACGTTTCCCATCTTTGGCTCTCTCTTCCCTTGAAGTCGTTTGTGAGATACCTCCTGCGCTGAAGAGGCATAACATTACGAGTCTGTGTATCAAAAGGAGATGCAAACCGATGCGTAAGGGAATCGCGTTATTTGGACGTTCGTTTTCTTTTCCCTGGCGATGGCGAGTGTTTCGGCAGGAGAGTCCATTGCCATCAAAGCGGACCGTCTCATCGACGGCACCGGCGCCGCGCCGCTCACCGATGCCGTATTGGTGCTCGAGAACGATCGCATCACGGCCGTTGGAACGGCGTCCGATGTCCGTATCCCTGCGGGAGCAAGGGTGATCGAGCTCGACGGGCTACACCCTTCTACCGGGTCTCATGGATTGCCACGTACACATCGGCGGTCGGCCGGGTGACGGCGGAGACACGCACAAGCTCAAAGAGACGATCGCCCACGAGGCCATTTACGGCACGGTCCATGCAAAGATCACGCTCGATGTCGGATTCACCACGATCCGCAATGTCGGAGCCGGTAACTACCACGATGCGGCTCTTCGCGATCTCATCAACGAAGGTGTGGTTCCGGGCCCCGCATTTATGCCGCGACCGGGGAATCGGGTCGCACCGGCGGCCACGCCGATATCAACGGTTGGAATCCCGATTTGAACCTCCCCGGCTACTCGCAAATCGCCGACGGAGTTGACGAGCTCCGCCGGGCCGTGCGCACCCAAATTAAGAACGGCGCCGATTTCATCAAGATCACCGCCACGGGTGGCGTGCTGTCGGCTGGGGATGCCCTGTCCGAGCAGGCTTACAGCCTCGAAGAGCTCGAAGCGGTCGTCGAAACCGCACGCATGCTCGGGGCCAAGGTCGCAGCCCACGCCCATTCGCCGAATGGAATGAACGATGCTATTCGCGCAGGCGTCGCTTCCATCGAACACGGCAGCCTCATCGACGACGAAGGTATCCGCCTGGCGAAAGAGCACGGAACTTTCGTCGTGCCGACGCTCTACACTTTGGATTTCATCATCCAGGAAGGACCGGAGTACGGCGTGCCGGACTACTGCCATCGAAAAGGCCATGGCCATGGCCAAGCAGCAACGCGCACGCTTGCGTGCGGCTTATCACGCCGGGGTGAAGTTCGCCTACGGAACGGACGCCGCCGTCTTCCCGCACGGACGGAACGCCAAGGACTTCAAGATCCTGGTGGAAGAGCTCGAGGTCCCACCCATGGAAGCCATCCAAATGGCGACGCTAAATTCCGCAGAGCTCATCGGCATCGCTGACGACGTGGGAACACTGCAAGCGGGCAAATGGGCCGACGTTATTGCGGTCGCAGGCAACCCCCTCGACGACATTACGTTGCTCGAAGACGTTCGCTTCGTGATGAAAGGCGGGGAAATCTACAAAACGTCCCAACCGTTGAATCGAGCGACGAACTAACCCTAATCCGAGTCCATCAAACCTACATGAATGTATTCGGAAAAAGGGACAAGTCCCTTTTTGCCCCTACAGCAATTCGTCGGATTAGGGCCAGATCAGACACCATTCGTCGACATCAACCCCGATGAGGAAGCGACGAAGACATGACCTCCGCTAGTTTGGGCGTTTCGCACGGGCGCCACCAAGCGAAACGCCAGCCTCCGTGAATTCTTGAGTTCTCGAGTTCCGTCATTGGGCGTGCCGCCAGGCACGCCTATGTTAATTGCCTTCTTCTCCCCGTTGACAGGAGTGTAACCAACAGAGGACACTTCGAGCGCCGCTCGGCCGAACCGCAATCTCATAAGTAACTCTTTTATAGTCACTTATGCCCAAGTGTCAGCGTTGGCACAGGCGGTGCAAAGGTTATAGGTGCGCCCGTCGGAGGGGGCAATCAAGCCGCGGGTAGCATCTTCACGAACGACGGAGGTCGAAAATGAGGCCGTCAATTCTAAGGGCAAAGTGCGCACTGCTACTCCTCACTCCTGCTCTCAGCGGTTGCGCGACCATCCTTCGCGGCACGGGCCAGGGGATCGGGATCGCCAGCCAGCCTCCTGGGGCCGAAGTGGTCATCGACAACAAGATGTATGGCAAGACTCCCGTGTCCGCCAAGCTGCGGCGGAAAGACAATCACCACGTCGTGGTTCACATGGAGGGCTATGAGCCTTACGAGATCATATTGACCCGGCAGACCAGTGGGTGGGTGTTCGGCAACATTCTATTTTGCATCGGGGCTCCGATTGGCCTGGCGGTCGACGCAATCGCCGGAGGCATGTATAGCCTCTCTCCCGACCAGGTTAATGCGCAACTCCCGACAGAAGCGACCAGCGGAGCACAACAACAAGAAGGGATGCTTTATGTGATCCTCGTCCCTGAGGCCGATCCCGCATGGGACAAAGTCGGCCAACTAGAACGGGATCGAGGCAACGCCGAGGGTCTCATTCCCGATTGAAGTTGTAGGCCTCGCTGATCCATTCACCTTGGAGTGAGCAACCGAGACCGGGTCAGCGCTGGCGGGTCCTCCCCGCCTTGTCCGCCAAGCTGTCATGGGGGCCGAAGCTTGGCGATGGCGCGAGCCACGGCGGGGGGGACCACCCAAATTCCCAACCCACTTGATCACAAGGTACCGGGATGCGTAGACTGAGTCTCCCATGGAATCTCAAAGGCCGGCGAGCACCACCTATGACACCCTTCAAAGACCCCTCCGGAGTCTACGGATCTCCGTCACGGACCGGTGCAACATTCGCTGCCACTATTGCATGCCGGAAAAGGAATATGTGTGGATCCCACGCAAAGACCTTCTCACGTTCGAAGAAACGGCGCGACTCGTAGACATATTTGCGGAGTTGGGTGTCAACAAGGTCCGCCTAACGGGAGGAGAGCCTCTCCTCCGATCCGATCTTGAGACCTTGGTTCGGCTCATTTCAGAAAACCCACGAATTGTGGATCTCGCCTTGACCACGAACGGTGTTTTACTCGCCGAGCATGCTCAGAGCCTCCTGGACGCCGGCTTGCACCGGGCAACGGTCAGTCTGGACACACTGCGCTCTGACCGTTTCAAAGCGCTGACTCGGAAGGACAGCCTCGACAAAGTCCTCGAAGGAATCGACCGAGCACGCCAAGTGGGTTTGAAAGACCTGAAGATCGACACCGTCGTCTTGCGAGGCTTCAACGAAGACGAGATCGCGGATCTTATCGAGTTCGGAAAACACGTGGGAGCGGAAGTGCGTTTCATCGAGTACATGGACGTCGGTGGTGCTACGCACTGGTCAATAGAACAAGTGGTTTCCAAGGACGAGATCCTCGAAGTGCTCAGAGCGCGTTACGGGTCGACCGAGCCCTTGGAGGAGCAACGCTGGGCACCGGCTCGAAGGCACACTTTGCCGGATGGTGTCGTGTTCGGAATCATCTCCTCCACAACGGATCCTTTCTGTCGCACTTGTGACCGCAGCCGATTGACCGCCGACGGTCGATGGTACCTCTGTCTCTATGCCCACGACGGCATCGACCTCCGCGAGCCCCTACGTGATGGTGCCTCGAGAGACGAGATCAAGTCCCTCCTCCAAGCCGCCTGGTCTCAACGCGAAGATCGCGGCGCGGAGATCCGCGAGGAGCTTTCGGAACGCTCCGCTTCGGCCAAAGCCGATGAGCTCCGGCTCGACCCACACCGGGAGATGCATACTAGAGGAGGTTAGGTTAGGCGCCCGCTCTTCACCCTTGGGGGGGCCACTGAGTAGAACTCAGAACTCAAGAATCCGCCTGCGCTCAGTATCGACACAGCCAACTCCGGTCGAGACGACCACCTTCGCTCGCCGGATTTCTTCGACGCCGAGAGTCATCCGGACATCAAGTTTGTCAGCACCAAGGTGGAGGATCTTGGCGACAAGAAACTGCGGCTCAACGGTGATTTGACCATACGCGGTGTGACAAAACCCATCACCCTCGACGGTGAGTTCACCGGTGCCGTCGACTTCATGGGCACCCAGCGAGTCGGTTTCACGGCAAAAGGCAAGATCAACCGAAAAGACTTCGGCGTGAGCTGGAACAAGGTTCTGGACACCGGAGGGCTCGTCGTCAGTGATGAGGTGGTCATCGTCCTCGAGATCGAAGGTTCGTCCAAGCCCGAGTCAGAGTAGTCGATCTCCAGAACATCCACGTCAGGTCTGATCGGTCGGACCCAGGCGTCCCCATGTCCTGCGGAGTGGGGCGCCTTTTTTGCAGCATCGAAATACAGGCGAGAACAACCTTCGGGCTATCGGAGAGGTGACCCAAGCGGGCCCGACACCAACTTCCTTGCCGTATCAGTCACTCGTTTCGTTATGAAATGTCCGGAAAAGGTAGTCCAGGAGCCCCTCTTGCGTGGAATTGAAGGCCTTGTTCAACAGAGTCTTCGGTCGTCTTTTCCAATCGTCCGTCTGTTCAGCAAGCGCATCGTGAAACTGCCACTTGTGGCGAAAGGAACGGCCGGACAATGCTTGGAGGGCATCGAACTGAGAAACCGTCAAATTGTATCGGCGGAGCCTCTCCAACTTCGATGCATCGACCCTCATGGGGTAAATCTCCGCCGTGGAGAGAACGATCTCTTCCTGCTCGTGACTCAACTGTACGTGCCGCCGAAATGCATCTCTGAAGCCGGTGCCGTGTGCGATCTCTTCGTTTCCCAGCGCGCGGAGTGGAGAGGTATCCACACCTGCCGTTTCCAACCGCTCCAGGACGGGTGGAGACAGAACGTAGGTCACGTCGTTATAGACCTGTTGCTGAAAGACGTTTTTCATGAAGAAGAGCATGAAGAAACAAGCAAGGGCGGCAATGATAGGCGTCGACACCCAGCCTGAGGTAATGTTCAGGATGACTCTCCAACGGACTTGGTGGGCTCCTTTGAGTCCCCGCAACAAACCGAGACCCAGCACTGCACCCACGACTGCCTGCGAGCTGGAAACCGGAATGAGAGGTATAGCAGGAAGGCCGAGGCGCAGAAGGAAGTGCTCCAGGCCCGCCGATGAGAACATGAACAAAACGAGAGAGTGCGCAACGACGACAACCCACGCAGCCAGAGGGGTCAAGGGCATGATATCTGCGCCGACCGTCATCATGACCCGTTCGGAATAAGTAAACACGCCTACCGCGATGGCAATCGCCCCGAGCAGAAACAGTTGCTGGACCGAGGTCAACGTGAAGAGATCGCCCAAACGCAGGTCCGCAAAGGGCGATGACGGAACAAAAACACCCATGACGTTGCCGATGTTGTTGGCCCCCAAGCTGTAGGAGCCGGCAGCCCCGGCAAGGATCAAACCCCACCGCGTGTATTGATCCAAACGCAACAAGTGGATTTTGATCCGCGACAGGATCACGCTGGTCGTTTTGTAGAGCGAAACAGCAATGACGCCACCCAGGATAGGGCATGCCACCCAGGTCGCCACGATTTTGGTCAGAGAGTCACGGTCGGTGATGGAATGGCTGAATAGGTTCCAGCCGATGATGGCGCCCACAATGGCTTGCGTAATCGAAACAGGAAGACGCGCCTTGGTCATTCCATAGACGGTTAGAGCCGCTGCCAAAGCAACCGTGAAGGATCCCGGTAAGGCATTGACCGTTCCCAGCTCGCGGAGACCATGAGCAGCACCGGCACCGCTCACGACCGCCCCCAGGACGAGAAAAACACTGCAAATGACCGCCGCTGTACCGAAGCGGATCATCCGACTTCCCACCGCCGTGCCGAAAACGTTGGCGGCGTCATTGGCTCCCAGGGTCCAGCCTAAAAGAAGGCCACTCGACATGTAGAAGAGAATTTCCATCTAGACTCTTGTCCCGACTCAGCTCTTTCTCAGGGCGTTCGCTTTATGCAGTAGATCGTCAGTCGATCCCCAACATTTTCCGCCTCATCCGCGATCCCCTCGATAGAGGTGACTAGATCTCGCAGGTGCATTTTTCGATCCAGGGGTCCGTCAGCGCTGAAGAGCACTTTCTTCAAGCGAATCGCGATCTTGTCCGCCTCCCTTTCATAGAATCCTATTTTGTGAATGTGGTCTCGGACACTCGTAAGGTCCGAGAAAAACGCTCGTGTGGCATTGACCGTACACTCGACGCTCTTGACAGAGGCCGACACCAACTCTTTGATGTCGTCTTTGCTCTCCGATGGGACGTTGTGCTGCTCAATCAAAATGCTGTGGAGTGTCGACTTCATCATATCGATCAACTCGTCCAAGTCCTCGAGCAAGCTAAGAACATCCCCCCTGAAATCGGGGATCAACAGATCGGTGTAGAGCACAGCTTCTACGGTTCGGCGCAGATCGTCGCCTTGGTGTTCGAGCTCACTGACCTGGTTCCATTTCTCCTGACAGGCCTCACTCACCCCCTGACTCAGATAACAGCCGACACCCATTTCGAAGGCAAGTCCCGCTTCGGACACCTTGTCGAGAAACTCATCGATTTGCTTTTCAATTTCTTTGGTGCGGCTGAAGGGCAACAGCTTGATTCTTGCCATCGTCTGTCTCCCAGCGAAGCGTCCGTGGACGTTGATGTCATCGTTCGGGGCAACTCGGAGTTATCCGTCGGTTCGGCGGCAGCGGAGGAGACCACCCATTTCGACCACATCGGTCCTTTTTTGTGGAAAATCGACCATTTGGTCGAAATGCCCCTCTTTACGCACGCGAATCCGACGGCTATGACTTAGAGCAAACCGCTCTATATCAGTAGTATACGACCAAACCAAATCCTTTGAAACTCTTGGCCAGAAACTTGCTCTAAATAATGAACAAGTTGTCGGGCACCCAACGTGTCCAAGAAACTAGGGGCCCGGGAATCAATCGGATTGAAGAAGGAAGGTTTTGGAGCCCAGCCGATGCTGAGCTATAGGTAACGAGCCGATGGAAAAGGTACGAGAAAAAAAGCAGAGCTTCTACACCCGTGGATTTACGACGTTCGTCATCGCCACCACATTTCTCATCCTGTTGGCTTCGGGAACCGTGTTGTTCTTTTCTCCGCGAGGGAGAGTAGCAAACTGGACCGATTGGGCCGTCCTCGGCGTGGGCAAGGAACAGTGGGCCAGTGTCCACTACACGGCAGCAACATTGTTTCTAGTCATCGCCGCGCTTCACATTTTCTTCAACTGGAAGGTTCTATTGGGCTATCTACGCTTGAAGAAGGTCGAAGGCCTGCGCCTCAAGAAAGAGCTTCTAGCAGCACTGGCGGTGAGCGCCCTTTTTGTGGCGGGCCCTCTGATAGGCTTTCCCCCCTTTGGCAACTTTATCGACGCCCACGAGGACATCAAGGACTACTGGGACGAAGTCACCGAACGAGCCCCCATACCTCACGCCGAGGATCTCCCGCTCAGAGATCTCGCTCGACAGATCAACATGCCCGTCGAAAACCTTGTCGAGACCCTTCGCACCAAGGGCTTCGACGTTCAGAACGAAGACACGACATTGGGCGACCTGGCGCGCCAACGCGAGCTCTCACCCAGCGACATTTACTCTATGGTCGTCCCTCGAGAAACAAGAACGGAGGCCGATTCGCACGAAAAGAGCACCGGGATGGGATTCGGCCGAATGACCGTCGAACAATACTGCGAATCGGAAGGTTTATCCACGCATGCCTTCGTTGAGGCTCTCCGCAGGCAAGGAATTGAGGCCACTCGAACCTCTTCCCTGCGCCAACTCGCTCAGTCGTTAGAAATGAGACCCGGGGAGCTCGTTTCGTTGATCCGAGGGTCGATGAGCGGCTCCAAGTGATCCGCCGCCGCAACCAGAGGACAGCATCAACCATCAGGAGAAGAAGATGAACAACAACACTAACCGTGCCGTTGCCACATTGACATTCATCACCTTTGTCTCCATCGCATCCATGGGTTGTAATGACTCCGTTACACCCACGTCTCCTGAGCCCCCTATGCTGGGCTACCAATACGGTCAAACCAACAATCTCAACGCCAACGGCAGCAACACCGCGAACGGAACGGGTGTTGTCACGCAAGGTACGACCGCGGAAGTTGTGGCTGCCATGGCGCTAACGCTCCAAGACGAATACCACGCCGAGAACATCTACCGGCGAGTCCTAGCGGATTTCGGGCAAGTGTTTCCCTTCAGCCGAATCGTCAATGCCGAGCAAAGACACTCCTCCGCCATCGCGGGCCTCTACCGGAACCGAAGCCTCGAAGTTCCGACAAGCGAATGGAATCTCGGCAATGTCCCTCGCTTCGAATCTATCCGAGAGGCCTGTACCGCAGCAGCCCAAGCGGAAATCGACAATATTGCTCTCTACGATACGTATTTGGAGCTGGAGCTCCCCAACGACGTCCGGAACGTCTTCACGAACAACCGAGCGGCCTCGCTTCACAACCACCTCCCGGCGTTCGAGGCTTGCAGGTAAGCCTTGAAGTAAACTGGGCACCCTGAACAGAGAGTGCCCCATTGATGTCTAGAGAATGTGCTCGTTACGCGTTAGTACCAGAACGACCCTATTCTCTGGCCCTTACGGCAGCGCGCATAGCGGCGTTTCCGGAAGTCGTGGACTGCTTCGAGGACGATCTCTACCGGCGCCTCGTGTTCGTAGGTCACCACCCTCATCTGGTCGAGGTCACCGAGCGCGGGGCACCATCTCGAGCCCTTCTCGAGGTCACCATCTCGGGAGCACGCGCTAAAACGACAGAGGCAAAGCACGTTGTACAGGGCGTTCTAGACAATGTCTTTAGGATCCGTTCGGATGTGCGCCCGTTCTATCGTAAGTTCGGCAACGATCCGCTTCTCGGTCCCCTTATCAAGAAATATCGGGGATTGCGCGTGGTTGGACGAGCCACAGTCTGGGAAACCCTGATCCAGATCGTCATCTCACAGCAAATCAACTTGAAGTTTGCCCACAGCATCCTTTGTGCTCTGGCGACCGTACTAGGACGGAGGGCTCGTTTCGACGGTAAGCTCCATTACAATTTCCCCTCGCCGGCCCGGGTGGCAAAGATGACCATAGAAGAGCTCCGCTCCTTTCGCTTGAGCCAGAGCAAGTCTGAAACGCTCAGCCGACTTGCCAAGACTTTTCTCGCTGGTGATTTGTCAGAAGCAAAGCTTGTGAGCATGCCCGACGAGGAGCTCATCGAGCTCTTGACTTCTTTCAAGGGAGTCGGAAGATGGACGGCGGAGTTTACACTCCTACGAGGTTTATCTCGCCTCGATGTGTTTCCTGCCGGTGATCTAGGAGTGCTGAAGTACTTTGCAAAGGAGATGTTGGGATACGAGGCGCCGGCCCGAGAGGAGAGCATGCGAGAGTTCGCGGAGCGCTGGCGCCCCTACCGAGGCCTTGCCCTTATCTATGTCTACGCGGAACTGGCCCGGCGTATGCGGAAAGCAACGCAGTAAGGAGAAGAGGCCAGGAGCCAGTGAGCAGTTATCAGCATCCGCACGGCCGGGACGTCCACTGCATCGGAGACTAATTTCGTGCGGATGCCCCGTGCCCCTGCCCGATCCCTTGCTCCTTGCCCCTGCCATAGGCTAGTTAGTTGGAAGAGCGAACAGTTGCCAGTCACGTGAGACTTTTTTCCAAGAGGTGTGACTCTGAGTAACTGGCCACTCGGCCTCTGGCTTCTTTCCTCTAAACGCTGCCATTCTTCGGCTGTCCTACTGCAGTCCCACCATAACGCTCGTAGAGGACGGGAAGTACCATCAAAGTCAGAAGCGTCGATGTCACCACACCGGAGACCACGACAACGGCCAAAGGACGCTGCACTTCCGAGCCAACACCCGACGCCCAGATAAGAGGAACCAGGCCCAGCGCGGTAGTGGCAGCGGTCATGAGGACGGGTCTCAAACGCATCTCGGCCCCCGTCAAAATGGCTTGCCGCCGCGAGACGCCCTGCCGTTCGAGGTTATTGAAGAATTCGACCATCACCAGACCGTTCAGTATGGCAATTCCAAACAACGCAATGAATCCGACCGACGCTGAAACAGACAAATACAATCCCGAGATTTTGAGCCCCAATACTCCTCCGACGAGCGCGAGAGGTATGTTGACCAAGATGATGAAAACGGGCCGAACGGCACGGAAGTTGATATAGAGAAGTATGAAGATCAGTAGCAAAGCCAGCGGCACCATGACCTGGAGTCGGGCCATGGCGCGTTGCTGTTGCTCGAACTGGCCACCCCATGTGACGAAGTAGCCTGTGGGTAATTGGATCTCCGCATCGAGACGCTGCTGAGCCTCTTCAACGAACCCCCCGATGTCCCTGCCCACCACGTTGAGCTCGACGACTACCCGGCGCTTGCCTTCCTCGCGAGAGATCTGCGCCGGACCCTCAACGAGATCGATTTCCGTTACCTCCCTGAGCAGCACCTGCTCTCCGGACGGCGTCGACAAAGGAAGCGAACGTAAGTTCTCCACGTTGCGGGTGAAAGCCTGCGGCAATCGGACCATCACGTCGGTGCGTCGATCACCCTCGGGCACGGTGGTCACCACTTGTCCTCCCATGGCGATCTCGATCAAGCTCCGAAGTTGAGCTACGCTGACGCCGAGGCGCGCCATGCGTCGCCGATGCATGGTGATCTGGAGATAGCCGAGACCTTCCACGGCTTCCACTTTGACGTCGACCGCCCCCCGTACCTGTCGCAAGACACCGGCAACTTGTTCGCCCAGGCCGGCGAGCCCCTGGAGGTCATCGCCGAAGATCTTCACGGCAATCTGAGATTTCACACCCGATATCAGCTCATCGACGCGCATCTGAATGGGCTGCGTGTAGCCGAACTCCACACCAGGTACCGTGTCGAGCTTGTCCCTCAAGGCTGCCACGAGTCCTTCTTTATTGCGGGCCGTGTGCCACTCGGAACGAGGTCTCAAAATGACGTACATGTCGCTCTCGCCGACACCCATGGGGTCGGATGCGATATCCGAGCGACCGGTCCGGCTCACGACTCTCGTCACCTCCGGGACCTCGAGAATCGCTTTTTCGATGCGAGCCACGGTATCCAGTGACTGAGAGAGGGATACGGAGGGGATCTGGAACGGTTGGACGACGATGTCGCCTTCATCCATGGAGGGGAGGAACTCGGTACCCAAGAAAGGAACGACAGCCAGAGCAACGATGAGGAGGGCGAAGGCGGCGACCATCACAAAGCGAGGATGATTGAGCGCCCAAGCCAGATGAGGGCGATACATCTGTCTCACGATATCGGCCGGGTGCCGTCCGGAGCCGAATACCTTGACCGGCTTGAGGAAAAGGGACGCCAACGCGGGAATGAGCGTCACGGTCAAGATAAGGGCGCAGCCGAGTGCAATCGAGATCGTGTAGGCCAGCGGCGCGAACATCTTACCTTCCATGCCTTGAAGCGAGGCAATGGGTAGGAAGACGACAATGATGACGGCCACACCGAAGGCAATCGGCCGGATGACCTCCAAAGCCGCCTGACGCACGAGACTCGACCGGTCTTCGTTCTCCGTCCGCTGCCCCTCCTGACCAAAAAGACGCACGCCGTTTTCCACGAGAACAATCGCTCCATCACCGAGCATCCCGATCGCAATCGCCAGACCGGATAACGTCATAAGGTTGGCCGACAAGCCGACGATGTCCATAACGACGAATGTGGCAAGGGCTGCCATGGGAAGTTGGAGCGCCACCAGCATCGAAGACCGAAAGTGACCCATGAAAAAAAGGAGCACCAGCAGGACGAGAACGGCTCCCTGAAATAGGGCTTTTTGAACGGTCCCCAATGCGGTCTCGACTAAAACAGTGCGGTCATAGAAAGGATTGACCTCGACATCCGGCGGCAGGCTTTGCCGGGCAGTGGCTAGTCGATCTTTGACACCGTCGACGACGTCTTTTCCAGACGCCCCCCTCAACATGAGCACGATTCCCGCGACCGCCTCACCTTCACCGTTTTGGGAGATGGCTCCTTGGCGGATTTCGGGACCGATCTCGACGCTGGCAACCTGCTCCAACAAGACGGGGACTCGTTCGCGGTAGGCAACGACCGTGCTCTGCAAATCGGCGATGCTTCTGACCCAACCATCTCCGCGAACGACGAATTGCTCGCCTCCCCGCTCGATATAACCCCCACCCGCCACACCATTGTTGGCGGCCACGGCTTGGGCCAACTCTTCGACCGTCAGCCCGAACCGGCGCAAGGCGCTGGGATCCGCGACCACATGGTACTGACGAACGTACCCGCCGAAGGAGTCGACGCCGGCAACACCCGGAGTCGTCCGCAGTATGGGCCGTAGCACCCAATCCTGAAGGCTACGAAGCTCCATGAGATCCCGCTCCGGACTTTCCAGCGTGTATTGAAAAACCTCACCCAACCCGGTCGAAATAGGACCGAGATTAGAGCTCACACCTTCGGGTAGCTCGTCCTGGATGGAGAACAAACGTTCCATGACGAGCTGGCGCGCGAAATAGATATCGGTTCCGTCTTCAAACACGACGGTGATCATGGAAAGGCCGAACTTGGAAAGCGAACGCACCTCGGTCGAATAAGGCAGTCCCGCGCAGGCCTGCTCGATGGGGTAGGTCACCAACTGTTCCACTTCGAGAGGCGAGAACGTCGCCGCTTGCGAAATGACGGTGACTTGGATATTGGTGACGTCCGGAAATGCATCGATGGGAAGTCGCAGCAAGGCTCGAATACCCGCCCCGATGAGAAGGACGGAAAGGAGAATGACGACGAGGCGGTTGGTCAACGAGATATCGATAAGACGCTTCACGACGCCCCCTAACCTTCCGAAGTCCCTTTGACGAGAACCGACTTCAGAAAAAAGACGCCTTCGACGACGACTTCTTCGTCCAAGCTCACGCCTTCCGAGATCTCATAACGGGTTCCGTTGAAGCGACCGAGCTGGACCGGCCTCGCCTCGAAGGTCTCCGGTCCGGTACGAACGAAGACGTAGTCGGTCGAACCGAATCGAGTGACTGCAGACTCGGGTACCGAAGGCGAGTTACGAACGCCTCCGAGGACGAGCTGTCCTTCCACAAAAATGCCGGGGAAGAGCTCTTCCTTCCGTCCTTCGATCCGAGCGCGAATCGTGACGGTGCGCGTTGTTGGGTCCACCTGAGGCACACGACTGATGACTCGAGCATGGCCAACGGTCTCGGGACGACCCACCGGAACGAACTCCACGGCGTCTCCCATCGTCACCCCAGAGGCTTGATCGGGAGGAATTTGAAGCTGAAGCTCCATTTGATTGGGATTACCGAGGTCTACGAGGGAGTCGAAAGCCTGCACCCACTCGTGTTGTTGCACATAGAGCTCGAGAACCACTCCGTCCGAGGGGGCTCGCACCGGCAGATGGGAATCGGGACTGCCTTCCTCCAGGATTCTTAGACTCTCCTCCTCATCGATCCCCAAATCGAGGAGCTCGCTTTTTGCCAGCTCGAAGGCGAGACGCGCTGCAAACGCCTGCTGCTCACGCTGCTGCAACTCGAGACTGCTGATGCCTTCGAGCTCGAGGAGTATCCGTCCCGCTTCGACACGGCTCTCCGCCAACTTGAGTTGGTTGTAGCTCTGCATCATCTCTCCCTGCATTCCGTGAAGAGCGTGGGAGTGGAGCTCCAGGAGGACCTGCCCCTCTCGCACGGAATCTCCAGGCGCAACATTGATTTCCGTCACACGCCCTTCGAGAATTGTCTTGACAGTGCTCATCGACCCTGGAGTCCGAACGACCAGCCCCAAGACCCGAAAAGACTCACCGAAAGCGCGTTCTCTCACTGGACGTGTCACGATGCCGGCCCGAGCTTGGGCGGCCGCGTCCAACGTCAAAACCTCACCGTTGGCGAAGACTGTCGTCACCAATAGCACAATCAATCCCATCCGCACTTGCTTCATCAGTTCGCCTCCTCGGTGTCTACCGCCCTGAAGGGTGGAAGGGGAAAAGAGTTGCTATCCCCTAACAGGACGGCCAATTCCAACCGTGACCTCACAAAAGCTTCGAAGGCCTCGATCCGTTGAACCATGAGATCGTCCAATCGAGCGAGGCCATCGATATAAACCAAATAAGTAATGGCCCCGAGGCGAAACTGCTCGCTCAACGAGCGCTCGGTTCGTGGCAAGCGATCCAAAAGGGGCTCCGTTTCTTTGAGCCTTGCCGTTGCGGATTCCACCTCTGCCCAGGCGGCCTCGGCCCTTTGCACCAATTCGCGACGACCACGCTCGCGGGCGGCGGCGGCGGCTCTGGCTTCCGCTTGGGCCGTCGCCTTTGTCTGCCCACCTCTTTTTCCCAGAGGCAGAGGAACGGACAAGTTGAAACCGAAGGCATCGAACGAAGGGAGTCCTTCTAAGGCGGGAATGTGCTCCCACTCCACTTGGATTTCCGGTCGTCCCCATGCCGTGGCGTCAATCAGATCGCGCAATAACAGTTCTTTTTCGGTACGTCTGTCCAGACTGGAAAAGTAGGGCCCCCTCTTCACCTTTTCTTCCGCACCTTCCCCTTCCCAACCGATGGACCAGGGCGGAAGATCGTCGGCAAGGGCGGGAAGATCTCCCAATGCCGGGAGCGCCACCCCGTCACCGGCCAACTGCCGGATCGCCGCTTGCATGGCCCGCTGCTCGGCCTCCAGAGCTCTCAGGATCGATGCATCCTTGGCCCTCTGGAGCTCGAGTTGCATGACCTCCATGCCGGCCACCTCGCCCAAATGGAGGCGTTCCGATTGGAGGCGGACCGCTTGGTCCAACCGGCTCAAACGACGTTCCTCGACGCCGATCATTTCCTCGACAGCGGCCAATCGCAACCACGCAACAGTCACATTCTGAGCCACCCGAAGTCGAGCGGCCTCGGCGGCAACACCCTGCCAATCTTCGAGTCCGCCCCCGAGCTTTCGTGATTTACCGAAATGCCAGGGAAGATCGAAGGGCGTTCCCAGACGTAGGTACCGCTGGGCATTGGGCTGAGGGTCAAATCCGGAGCCAATACCCTCCATTTGGAATTGGACATACGGCGAGCCCACACCCCGAAAGGACTGGTCGAGTGCCGCCTCCGCATCGAGCCTGGATAAGCTCTCGACAAGGTCGGGCCCGGTCTCCCATGCCGCCTCAATGACCGATTGCAGTTTCTTTGTGGCTGAAAGGGATTCCTGGACAGAGGGAGACATCTCTCGTGCCTGACTCTTTTGAACGGATCCAAAACCAATCGCAGCCGTCATCGTGACCGTCACGGCCGTTCGGACCATCCACTTCTTACCGCACCGGTGGTTCACTTCATCTCGTGGCATACGTATACCTTTCACTCTGTTTGGATACACGTCACTGCAGAATAGTTCCGCTTCTGGTCTCGTTTCGGAATCGTAAATCGGGAGCTCGTTGCGGGCTTCATGACGCTCTACCTCGGGGCACAAGTATACGCCGTTAGTGGAAAGAAGCCAGTAGGCAGACAGTAGAAGTGATCAGTGACCAGTCCGCCTACGCTCCGTCTCGACCGACTCCCTTGCGGAGCTACCGCGAGACTCGCCGAAGTCGCTGGCCCATCGATCGATTCAGCGACGGAGGCGGTAGCCGCCGATGATAAGACTTGGCGGCGAAGGCGGGTGACCAGCAAAAGAAGAGAGGCCAGAAGCCAGTGACCAGTTACCAGTGAAGAAGAAAGTAGGCGGTGGGCGGTGGGCAGTGGGCAGTCCGCCTATTCAAGCTTAGCGCGGACCCGCCGACCGCCTTCGCATTCGCTTCGGCGAGTCTCGCCAAGGTCGGTGGCAAGAATCGGCGCCGCCGACGGAGGCGGAAGCCAACAGCGTGACGCAATGAGCGAAGGCGGGTTCACAGTGACCAGTTGGGTCAGTCAAGGGCACAAATCCAGTCGACATAGTGGTCGAATCACTGTCTTCTCGAGTCCTTGAGTTCTTCGCCGGAGGAGTCCTAACTTTGACTGTTTGACGGTTCGGTGAAAACGTACAATTGCAGGGAAGTCTGTTGGAAGAGACCGAGCGGCAAAAAAGGGAAGACCGCCACAGGAGCCGAAAGTGCCAGCTCTCTACAAATGGGCAGCCGAGGGGATTGTTCTCTTGCACTTCCTTTGGATTGTCTTTGTCGTCACGGGAGCCTTTTTTCTGTGGCGAACCCGCCGATGGAAGTGCGTGCACTTAGCCGCTGTGCTCTACAGCTTGGCCATAGAAATCTGGGCTTGGATCTGCCCTCTCACTTACCTCGAACAGTGGCTTTGGGTCAGGGCAGGAATCGAGTCCTACGAGGGTTCTTTCATTACCCACTACTTGGAAAAGATCATCTACCTCGGAGCGCCCCAATGGTTATTGGTGAGCGCCGTCGCGCTGCTCCTCATCGTCACGGTTTACTTATATTTCTTTAGATCGTATCAGGACGTAACGAGCGGCAAACAAAACGATTGAGCCTCGCGCACTTCAGTATATTTTGAAAATCTTACTGACGATCTTCCAGCCATACGAGGAAAGCGACTATGTGTTTGGCAAGTGGTTCGATGCGTTCTTCGGAGCTCAGCCGAGCGTAATGCACAGTGTCATTGTACGGTTCAGATGCGGAGTCTTTGCATTCGACCGGCGACGCTGCCGCGCGTACAATCTCGTCATCGTTGAGGGATTGGAATACCCAGCAAGCACGTACGAAACAGAAGGGAGCGGAGGCATGAGACATAGATTCTCGGTGATCGCGCTGACTCTGGTGAGCTTGGTCGTCCTGGCTGCGCCAGGCATGGCTCAGCCGGTCCAGACTCCACAGCAATTTTTTGGATTCGAGATTGGAACCGATGGGGAGATGGCTCGCTATCCCAAAGTGTTGGAGTATTTCCAACATCTGGCGGCCGGCTCGGGTCGCGTCACGTTCGAGGAGCTCGGCAAGTCGACCATGGGCCACCCCTATGTGCTGGTGAAGATAAGCTCGCCCGAAAACTTGGCACGGATGGACCGACTCGTGGAGATTACCGGCCGCCTCGCCAATCCGAGAGGGCTGTCGGAGACAGAAGCGATGGCGTTGGTCGATGAGGGAGTACCTTTTTATCTCCTCTTTTCCACTATCCACGCAACCGAAGTAGGCAATGGGCAGGCCATCATCGAAATCGCCCATCGGATGGCCACCGAGGACTCCGCCGAGATCCAACAGATTCTCGATAACACGGTCTTGCTTCTCGTTCCGTCGCAAAATCCCGACGGACAGGTGCTCGTTATCGATCACTGGTACGACAACAAAGGGACCGGCTACGACCGTCGTTATCCGGACCTTTATCATAAGTATGTTGGCCATGATGATAACCGCGATTGGTTCATGTTCACCCAGGTTGAAACGAGGCTTGCCATCGAGAAAGTCCAGAACGTCTACAATCCGCAGCTCACCCACGACATGCATCAAATGGGGTCGACGGGGGCTCGGATCTTCGTTCCGCCGTTCAAGGATCCATATGACCCCAACATCCACCCCATTATCATCGAGGCACAGGCGCAAATCGGCCTCGCCATGGCCGCGGAGCTCATCTCGGACGGTAAGGGCGGCGTCACCTACGCGACTCAATACGACTACTGGGCGCCGGCCCGCCAGTACATGGTCTACCACGGCCAACCCCGCATTCTGACCGAGTTAGCCAGCGCCAATCTGGCCGACCCATTCGTGAACCCGGCTGGAGAAGACACGCCTTTGGGTCCCCAGGAAATCCGTTGGAATTTTCCCAAACCCTACGAGAAGGGCATCTGGCGGCTGGGCGATATCGTGGACTACGCCATCACCGCCGAGTTCGGCGGCCTCAAGCACATGGCGAAGTATCGCGATGCCTGGCTCGAGAATTTCTACAAGATCCATCGTGATTGGGTGAATCGGGATGAATCTCCTTTTGCTTTCGTGATTCCGGCCGAGCAGAGAGATCCGTTCGAAGCTTATGAAATGCTGGAGCTTCTCGACACGGGTGACGTGGAGATCCATCAGGCCAAGGCCGCTTTTGCTGCGGATGGTCATGACTATCCGGCCGGCTCCTGGGTCGTTCTCCTCGCCCAACCAAGTGGCGCCTACGCCAAGACGATGCTCGAGAAACAGATCTATCCCGATTTGCGGTATTTCGAAGGAGGGCCTCCCATTCCTCCCTACGAT
This sequence comes from uncultured Acidobacteriota bacterium, assembly GCA_963697355.1. GTDB lineage: Bacteria > Acidobacteriota > Vicinamibacteria > Marinacidobacterales > DATDRI01 > CAVONV01. Next base: position 109,992 of record CAVONV010000002.1, on the reverse strand, counting down.
GTGACGGCTCAAACCCTCGGCATGCTCATGGGAGTGGATGTACGTCAGGTGGAGAGAAAATTCGAAGCGGACCTCGAGCTTCTCGAGGAGATCACACCACCTCCGGCGTCCTTTCCAAACAAACCCAGTTGGGCCTATCTCATCGGACCCGAGTCCAATGCCGGCTTTTTGGCCTTGGCTCGGCTGCAGAAAGAGAATGTCCCCGTCTTTCGAGCCGCCAAAGGCTTCCAGGCGGATGGGAAACAACATTCGCCTGGCACCTGGATCGTTCCTCCGAAAGGCAAGGCCGGGGCCGTTTTGCAGACGGTATCCAAAGAGACGGGCCTCGCGGTATCCGCCACTAACCGGGCGCCCGGAATCGACGGATATCGCATCAAGGCACCTACCCGCATTGGCCTCTACAAGGTCGCCGGCAACATGCCGGCGGGCTGGATGATGTGGCTCTTCGAGCAGTATGGTTTCAACCATCAGGTCATGTCGTCGACCGATTTTGCGGGCGACCTCTCATCCAAGTACGACGTTATCGTGCTTCCGGCCGGTACAAGCAAGTCACGGATGATCGAGGGGCTTTCACAGGACCGGCATGATGAGAACTGGAAATGGGCCTATGGGATCGGTGAATCGGGATGGAACAAGCTCGCCGGTTGGGTGGAGAACGGAGGCACTCTTGTTGCCTTGGGGAGCTCGGTCGAGACAGCGCGCGAGCTTTGCGACCTTCCCATCGAGAAACTGCTACCCGAGCCTCCTCGACGGTCCGGCGGATCAGCGAGTCCCGATCCGCGCGACGAGCCACAAATCCCGAAGAGCCAAGCCGACCGGATGCTCAAGGAGGCCTTTCAAAGCCCCACTCAGCTCATGAAAACACTCCGGGACAATGTCGTCAATGCCGCGACGGTTTTCTTCTGCCCAGGCTCATTACTCGAACATCAATTCAACCCGAACCACCCAGTCGCTTTCGGTATGCCGAGCGAGTGGCCGATCTTTTTTCGCTACGACCAGGCATATCGCATCAAGCCTGGTTTCGACATCGAGGCGGAAGTGGTCACGCGGTACCCGGACAAAGACAATCTTGTCGCAAGCGGCTGGCTCCTAGGTGGGGACCTTCTCCGTGACCAGGCCAACGTCATGGCTTTCAAAGTTGGCCGAGGCAATGTAGTGGCGCTCGCGAGTCAAGTGTCGTTTCGCACTCAGCCCCGTGCCACCTTCAAGCTCCTTTTCAATGCCTTGTACCAGGGGCCGGCAACTCCGCTGAGCCCCCGGGAGCTTTCGCGCTTGAGCACGAAATGAGGGAGATGGACTGAAGAGTAGTCACCAGAATCAGTAAACAGCAGCCAGTGACCAGCATCTGCACGGTCAGGACGTCCGCCGCGTCAGAGACTAACTTCGTGCGGATGCCCCGTGCCCGTGCCCTTGCCCCTGCCCGCGGCAAGTTAGTTGGAAGTGAAGAAGAAGCTATTGGGACTGTCGGCAGTAGACAGTGAAGCAGGAGCCCGTAGGCGGCAGACAGCGAACGGTGAAGATGTGTCCTAGCTTGTTGCTACTATTTCATGTCGAATGCCACCGAGGATTTCAAGGGCGGGGCAAAGAGAAGGGAGAGTCGACCGGGGCTGACAAGAAGTAGTCTTCGACGATGCCCAAGACTTCCTCGAGAGACTTCGACGCGTAGACGGTTCGACGCAGCTCTGCTCCACCGGGAAGACCTTTGGTCACCCACCCGATGAGCGCCTTGACGCGGTTCACCACGACCTTTTCCGGCAGGTACTCGCCCAAACGGGCAACGAAGTCATCTAGCGCTTGCCGGTAGTCTTCCAATGTAGGACCCAGGATCGGTTTGCCGGAGAATCCTTCTTCGATTTGCCGGAAGACCCAAGGATTTCTGAGGGCTCCCCGGCCGATCATGATTCCGTCCACGCCCGTTTCGTCGATCATAGCTCGGGCATCCGCAACGGAGTGGACATCGCCGTTACCGATAACCGGGATCCGAACAGCTTGCTTCACTGCAGCAATGACTTTCCAAGCGGCTTTTCCTCGATGTCGCTCGCTACGACACCTGGGATGCACCGTAATGGCGGAAGCACCGGCTTCTTCCAAGGCGGTCGCAAGCTCCGGTGCATTGATGTGGTCCTGATCCCAACCCGATCGAATTTTGGCCGTGATGGGAATTCGAGTCGCCTTCACCATGCCCGAGACGATCTCCGCAGCCTTCGAGATGTCTTGCATCAGTGCGGCACCGGACCCGGTCCGAGTCACTTTAGGAACAGGACACCCCATGTTGATGTCCACCATACTTGCGCCGAGCTCCTCGACAACCTGAGCGGCACGAGTCATCCGGTCGGGACGAGAACCGAAGATCTGGACGCCTACCGGCTGCTCCTCGCGCGTAACGGTGGCAACCTCCTTCGAGAGCCGACTCCCTCGCGTGAGCCCCTCCGAGCTCACCATCTCTGTCACGACCAGACCGCAGCCGCCCATCTGTCGAATCAAACCCCGAAAGCCGCGGTCGGTGTATCCGGCAAGTGGTGCCAGTATAAAGGGTGGATCGAGCGTGACCTTCTGATCCCCGCGGCCAATGGCAATGGGTTCGATTCCCTTCAAGGTTCTTCCACGCGTTTTTCAGATAGGATACGAAAGAGCTTCCGCGCCTCCTCTTTCGAGGGTGGCCGCTCGGGGATGTGCACAATCTCGAGATCGAGCAGGCGGCTCCATAGTCTCAAGCTCAATTGATCTCCCGCAGTGACTTCCTTTCCCGCACGCGCCGCACCCCCGTTCACACGGACCGCACCATCCTCACAAAGCTCTTTTGCTAGGGCACGCCGCTTGACCAGCCTGGATTGTTTGAGAAAGAGGTCTAGCCGCAAAGGTTTTCCCAACTCGTTTCGGATTGTTGTATGTCCTTACTGGGCAGTCAAGCAGTCAAAGTTGGAACCTCTCCGGCGAAGAACTCAAGAACTCGAGCCCGCCTTCGCCCAAGCTACGTCAAGGCCTCGCCGAAGCTCATGCGAAGGCGGTCGGCGGGTCCGCCCTAAGCTTGAATAGGCGGACGGCCTACCGCCTACTTTCTTCTTCACTGGCCACTGTTCCCTGGCCTCTTTCTTCACTGTCCACCGCCTACCGCCCACTGACCTCTGGTCACTTCTACTGGCTGCCTACTGGCTTCTGACCATGGAGCGCCTTGATACCCTGCAAGCGGCCCGAATCCCTCAGCCAGCAGTGAGGATCGGCATCTATGATCACTCTCGCCCGACCGGTGAAGTCGGACCTACGTCCATCTCCAGGTGCCGTGTAAATGCTATATCCTCACTTCGACAATGGCTTGCTCTCGAATCTGTTTCAGGAACTTCTCGGTCTGTTCTTGGAGCAATTCCTCCCGGAGAGCATTGCCAATGTCATTGTAGACGGAGTCCAAGGTCATGGTCTTTTCCTCCGTTTTTTCTTCCACTCGAATGATGCGGAAGGACGTATCCATGCGGATCAAATCACTGATGTCCCCCGGCGTCATCTCAAAAGCCACCGAGGCCAATGGTGCGGCTAGCTCTCTTTGCTCGAAGAAACCCAAATCTCCTCCCGCCTCCTTGGAAGAAGCATCTGAGTGACGACGCGCCACTTCCGCGAAGTCTGCACCTTGCTGAATGTCTTGCAGCAAACGGCGGGCTCTCTGCTCCGCTTCAGCCTCGCCCCCGGCCTCGAACTTGACGACGACCTCGCGAATCCTCACTTTGGACGGTTCAGTATAGTCCGTGATGTGCTCGCGGTAGTACTTTTCGATCTCAGGCTGGGCGATGTTGATTTTGTTCTCGACTTCCATCCGCCGGATCTCTTGGGTGAGCAAGTTCCGCTCGAAGTTCTCTCGGAGATCGTCCTCCGTCAAGCCTTGGATCTCGATCTGCCTCTGGAAATCCTCTTCGGTCTCGATGTTCATCTCCTTCATGATGTTGGCCTTCCACTCTTGGAAGTACCGCGGCGGAACTCGGAGCCCTCGTTCGTCTGCAATCTGCATAATGAGCATTGTGTCGATCATCGAATCGAGAACCTCTCCTCGGAGCTCGGTTCTACGCCGTTCTTCCTCCTCCGGGGTAGGAGCAGGACCGAGACGCTCGATGAGCATCTGATATTCTTTGTCCAACTGAGTCTTGGTGATGATTTGACCGTTGACTTTGGCAACGATGCGCTCCACTACCTCAGCCCGCACGAGATTAGGGCCCAGCACATAGGCTAGGAAGATCATCGTGAGCGCTCTTTTCATGATGTTGACCTCCACATTAGTATGGCGAACCTACAAACCTGCCGGTCGCCTGGTGGGCGAGGGCTCGCTGGCTGCAGCGCCTCGCTCCGTATAGGGAAAACTCAACCGGTCGCCGAAGACCTTGACAGGATACTGTCTCCGGAGCTCCTCAATGTAGAGGGCCATCGCCTCGTCACCCTTCTCGCGAAGGAGCTCGACTCGGATGGCGTCCGCCACTTCTTCCAGCTTGAGCTCCCGAGACCGTCGTATCTCGTTCACACGAAAGATGTGAAAACCAAAGTCGGTCTCGACCACCTCCGACAATCCACCCTTGGGAAGCGAGAACACTTCGTTCTCGAACGCCGGCGGAAGCTCGCCCTTCCGATAGGTACCGAGGTGTCCTTTCCGTGAAGCTTCCGGACCCGTCGAGTGCTGCTGCGCCAACTCCTCGAAACTTGCGGGCCTCTTCTTGATCTCTTCCATTATCCGGGTCGCTTCTGATTCCGAATCGACCAAGATCTGAGAAATGTCCACGGCTTCCGGCCGTTTGTAGAACTCTCGGTGCTCTTCGTAGTACCGAGCCACCTCGTCTTCCGCCACCTCCAAGTCCTTCAGTACTTTCTCGTCGATGAGTCGGCGCACCCGAAGGTGGCTCTCGAAATCCATGCGGGTTCTTGCTCGACGGGCTTCCGCATCCTCAGGGCTTCCCGTCTCTCCCTCATTCGCCATGGACTCGACTTGGAAAGCCAAGGACTCGACTTCACTCGGATCCACCTCGATTCCTTTCGCATCCGCCTCCATGAGAAGGAGCTGCTCATCGATGAATTGGCTCAGAAGCTCGGCCTTGAGCTCTCCTTCGGCAAATGGGGCCTGTTCGTCGACCATGTTCGCAACGTAACCTTCGAACTGGGAATGAGTTATCCTACGCTCACCGATCTCGACGATGACGGGGTCGTCGGGAGGTGGCTCGCCGCAACCTGCCAGAGCCAGAACGAGTCCCGCAGCAGCCAAGTCTCGCAACCGCCTCATCCCTTTCTCCTGTTCCTCACGTCCTCTCCGCCATCATAGAGTAGGGATTGAGCTCTAGCAAAACCTCCCTGACTGTCGAGAGGAGCTCCGGGACTTCGTAACCCGCCAAACGAAACTTCAACAGGCCTCCCGGCGTCAGTTGAGCTCCAGCGACGCGTTCTGCCAGCTGGACCAGCCGGGCCGGGTCCACCGGCGAGGACGGATCGAAACGGAAGGCGAGAAGACCGGCTTCTCGCTCAATTGAAACGACCCTTACCTTTTCGGCCAACAACCGTAGACGCGCGTACTCTAGAAGCTGCAGTAAGGGTGTCGGAAGGGGACCGTACCGGTCCCGGATCTCCGCCGCCAACCCCTCGAGAGTTGTATGATCTCGAGCGGAAGACGCCCGCTTGTAGACCGACATCCGCTGGTTAGGATCCGGAATGAATGCCTCGGGAATCCGAAGATCGATCCTGAGGCTCAAGGTTGCACGGGCGACGTCAGCATCCTCTTCTCCTGAGAGCTCACGCACCGTCTCCTCGAGGAGCTTGACGTACATGTCAAAACCGACAGCTTCGATGTGCCCGTGTTGCTCACCGCCCAGCAAATTGCCGGCGCCGCGCAGCTCGAGATCCAAAGCCGCGATACGGAAACCAGCACCGAGGTCACTGAACTCCCTGATCGCCGCCAAGCGCCTTCTTGCAACGGGAGTAAGCTGTTTTCGATCGGGCACGAGCAAGTAGGCATAGGCGCGGCGACTCGACCGGCCGACACGTCCGCGTAACTGGTATAGCTGAGAGAGCCCAAAGCGATCGGCTCGGTTGACGATGAGTGTATTGACGAGGGGGATGTCCAGACCATTCTCGATGATCGTGGTGCTCACGAGGACATCGAACTCGCGACCTATGAAGCGGAGCATGGCCGTCTCGAGCTCGGACTCCTTCATCTGTCCGTGCGCCACGACAATGCGCGCCTCGGGCACGAGTCGTTGGAGAAAAGAAGCCATCGAGTAGATCGACCCCACCCGATTGTGGACGAAGTACACCTGCCCCCCACGACCGAGCTCATATCGCATGGCTTTCGCAAGAACTTTCTCGTCGATGTGCGTGATATAGGTTTGGATCGCCATCCGATCTTTAGGAGGCGTTTCGATGACGGAAAGATCCCGGACGCCCGATAGGGACATGTTGAGCGTTCGTGGTATCGGAGTCGCGGTCATCGTCAAGCAATCCACTCGGCGGCGCATCTTCTTGACGCGCTCTTTGTGACTCACCCCGAACCGCTGCTCTTCATCAACAACCAAGAGTCCGAGATCATGGAACTCGACGTCCTTGGATAGCAGGCGATGGGTTCCGATGAGGATGTCGATCGTCCCTTCCGACGCCCCCTTCACGATCACTTTTTGCTCTTTGGGAGTCTTGAAACGTGACAACATTTCGACGTGAACTGGGAAAGGAGCAAAACGGGCCTTGAAGGTGTTGTAGTGTTGGAATGCCAGTACCGTGGTGGGCACCAAGACAGCCACCTGTTTTCCATCCATGACGACCTTGAAGGCGGCCCGCATCGCCACTTCCGTCTTGCCGTAGCCGACGTCACCACACAAAAGCCTATCCATCGGAAAGGTCGCTTCGAGATCTCGCTTGACTTCATCGATGGCTTGAAACTGGTCGCCTGTCTCCTCGTGCTCGAACAAGTCCTCGAACTCGGCCTGCCAATGCGTATCCGCTGAGAAAGCGTGCCCGGGGATGGCTTTTCGAGCCGCATAGAGTTGGAGGAGCTCCTGGGTCATGTCGCGCATGGACTTGCGGACGCGTTTTTTGACCCTTTCCCACCCCGTACCTCCGAGCTTATCGAGTTTGGGCTTCGCACTCTCTGAGCTCGAGTACTTTTCGAGCAGATCAAGCTTCTCCACGGGTACGTAGAGTTTGTCGCCGCCCATGTACTCGAGGAGAACGAACTCAGCATTATCGCCGTTCCCGGACACCTGCGTGAGGCCCGTGAAGACGCCAATGCCATGATCGACATGGACCACGTAATCCCCCAGCTTCAAATCACGAAAATCGGAAAGAAAGCGACCCAGTTTATGGGCACGACGTTTCTCGGATCGCGGCGGCTCACTAAAGAGATCTCGGCCGGAAAAAACGGCTTGGCCGAGCTCGGGAAGAGCAAAGCCGTGGGAGAGGTCGCCGAGGTGCAACGCCACCGTGCCTGCTTCTACCGGCCCATCGTCCGTCAATCCCGCCGACATATCAGATTCTTGGAGGATCTCGATCAGTCGTTCGGCGAGACCGCGATGGCCAACGAAAATATGGACTTGTCGGAGCGCCCCCTTTTGCCTTCGGATCTCGTCGACGAAATCCTTGATGTTCCCACGAAACACCGGTAGGAGCTGACTCGATAGATGGACCCTTTGGCTGGACTCCACATCCTCAGTTGGGAGGCTCTCCACGATGTCCATTTCCTGGAAGCTTACCGATCGCTCCGCCAAGCGCGACGAAAGCTCGTCCGGAGAAAGAAGGAGCATGGCCGGTTCGGGTTGGGCGATTCCAGCTCGCCTGGGTACCTCTCCGTAGCTATCGAGGACACGTTCCCATTCTGCTGATGCACATCGAAAGACTTCCACCGGTTCTTCTATCAACACGATTCCCTTGCCGACGTAGTCGAAGAACGTGCTCTTGAAATCGTCGAGCTCGGGCAGCGCAAAGTTGATGCCCGGCGGGAAACTTCCTTTCTCAATGTTGGCTTTCAACTCGCTCGCTACGCCTTTTTCCCTCAACCGCACCAAGAGCTCTTCGCGATGGGAATCATTGAAAGGCCACTCTCGGGCAGGACAGATGCGGACCCCATCCAAAGAGCCCGTCGTACGTTGCGTCTCGGGACCAAACGTACGGATCTCTTCGATCTCCTCACCCACGAATTCCAGCCGAAAGGGCTCTCGAGCATCTGGAGGATACACATCGAGAATCCCTCCGCGACGAGCGAAATCGCCCGGCGACATCACGGGATCTTCATGGATATAGCCGGCTTCTAGAAGCCTTCGCTCCAGCTCGCCCGGCTCGAAAATGGCTCTGCGACGAAGATTGACGATTCCCTCGGAAAAAACGGACGGCGAGGCCGTCCGGTAGAGAAGAGCCGGTACCGGTGCCACGATGACCGGCGAGTCTTCCTCGATGAGAGCCGTGAGCGCTCGGGCACGGGCCGAGACGACGTTGAAATGAGGCGAAAGACCACGGTACGGATCGACTTCGAGCGCCGGGAAATTGAATAGCTTCTTGTCGATGCCCCACGAGTGGAGGAAGGCACTCAGGTCGGATACCGCCTCGGCCACTCTTCGCTCGTCCGAAACGACGAACAGAACCGGCCCCGCCGATCGAGAAATCAGTACCGCTTGGGCAAGTGAGCGCGCGGGTCCCATGAGACCCGTGAGCTGAAAGCGACCCTCCCCGGCGGTGAGTCGTTCGGTTATCCGGTCGAGTCCGGCCTCTTCCAACTTGCGCGCGAGAGCAAGGCGATCAATTTCTGGTGCCACCGAGTCGTTCCACGATCTGATCAATCAATCCAGTGGTCGAGTAACCTTTGGCAAACGGGAGGGATATCACACGGCCCCCGGCGGCTTCGACGATGTCCCTACCCACGATCTGATCGATAGGCCAGTCTCCACCCTTGACGAGGACATCCGGTACCAGCTCTTGTATGACCCGCGCCGGCGTTTCCTCCTCGAAGGGAATGACGTAGTCGACCATCACGAGAGCCGAGAGGACCTCCATTCGCTCCGCTATCGGAACCAATGGCCGCTCCTTTCCTTTGAGCTTAGCCACGGTCTCATCTCGATTGACAGCTACAATAAGTCGATCTCCGAGCTGACGGGCTTCCTTGAGGTAACGGACGTGCCCTGGGTGAAGAAGATCGAAGCAGCCGTTGGTGAAGACCAGATTCAGCCCTGTCTCACGAAGTCTCTCCCGTTCGTCCTTCATCGACTCCAAGGTGTGAATTTTGATTGTACTCAACAGAGATGCTCCGGCGGCCCTAGGAGGACTCGGGAGAACGGATCACGATATTGGGAGTGAACTCCCAACGGTGCGAGGGCCGGTAGATCCCGAGGTCTTTGATCCGCGAGTTCACTCGAAACGTGTAGAGAGCTCTGTGGTAGTCAAAGGGGTATCCATCGCGTTGATGGGCCGCCACGTCCAGGAAGTAGGAACCCTCGATGAGCTGCAGGCGTTCCAAAACGAGTCGGACCTCACCCTCGCCGGACACTTCTTTGGGAGTGAACTCCTCGATATGCGTGTTGGTACCGTAGCAGCAAACACCGTCGGCGTTGAAAACGGCAGCCCCGAAGACAAAGTCGCGAAGTGTCCCCGTCGTCTTCACTTTGAGTCGGATGGTCACCGGCTCTCCGATTGTGAACACATGGCGCGGCCTACCATCATCACCGAGAAGATCCACGCCCGTGATCTCGATCTCGCGCGAGCCCCAACGTCCCTTCTCCCTCTTGAATGCCGACACAGGCTCGATCGTTTCCGCGTCGTCGGCGGCCTCGAGCGTCGTCTCGGCAGGATCAGACTCGGCTTCCGCTCGGGCTCTTTCCGTCGCGGCGGCAAGTACGTCTTCGTCCCGTGTCGTGACCTGAGTCAAATAGGCATCCACGACCTTCTTAGGGTCACCTCGGTGCTGGATTTGTCCCTCGTCCAGCCAAAGTGCCTCGTCGGCCATTTTTTCGACCAGGCCCAGACTGTGGGTTACAAGAATGATGGTTTTCTTCCTCCTGCGGAACTCGCTGATCTTGTCCAGACACTTGTGGACGAATGCTTCGTCGCCGACCGCCAGCACTTCATCGATGAGGAGAACATCAGGGTTGACGTGGATCGCGACGGCGAAGCCAAGCCGCATGTACATGCCGCTCGAGTAAGTCTTGACCGGGGCATCGATGAACTCGTCGAGCTCGGCAAACTCGACGATCTTGTCGAACAATCGGTGGATCTCTTTCTTGCTCAACCCCAACATGATGCCGTTGATAAAAACGTTCTCGCGCCCGCTGATCTCCGGATGAAAGCCGGCGCCGAGCTCGATGAGAGCGGAGACACGTCCATGGACCTCGACCATTCCGGTGGTGGGCTTGGTGATCCCCGCCATCAGCTTGAGGAGGGTACTTTTTCCCGAACCGTTGCGCCCGATGACGGCAAAGGTAGCGCCTTCCCGTATGTTGAATGTGACACCTGAAAGTGCCGTAAAGGTTTCGTCCGGACGGAGCTCTTGGATCAAATTACCTTTGAGAAGAGCGCTCTTCAGAGTGCGGAACTGCTTGCGGTGGGAATACCGCTGGTAAACCTTGGACACATCCGAGATGCGAACGGCAGTTCCCACTGTCCTAGACCTCCTCAGCAAACGTGTCGCGCATGCGATCGAAGAAGAAGTAACCGAAGAGGAAAACGACGATGGAGAATCCGGCCACAAAGAGAATCCAAGGCCAATGCCCCAGCCCTTCACTAAAGAAAAGGGTTTGATGGTACCCAACCAAGATATGGGTCATGGGATTGAAATTGAGCCACTTTTGGAGATTTGGCATCAGGATGTAGGAGTAGATGACCGGACTCGCGAAGAACCAGAACATCAAGAGGTTTCCCATGATGTTCTGGACGTCACGAAAGTGCACTGAAAGAGCCGAAACGAAGAGGCAAACTCCCAGCGTGAACACCAGCTGTATAAGGACAATCCCCGGAAAGTAGATGAGGGGAGAATAAATCTTTCCGTAGTAGATGAGAAAGACTAGCAGGATCGGCAGCCCGAGAACAAAGTGCACGAGATTGGCAAACACCACGACGAAGGGCAGGACCTCAGCCGGGAACATGATCTTTTTGATGAGATTCCCACTGGTGATGAGGATCATGGTGGACTCCATGACCGAGGAGCTAAACCAGGTCCAGGGGAGAATGCCCGTGAAAAGAAACAAGGCGTAAGGTTCGGCACCCTCCTGCCGACTGCGAAAGATCACCGCGAATACGAACCAATAGATCAGGAGCTGCAACAAAGGATTGATGAAAGACCACAGAAAACCCAACACCGAGCCACGGTAGCGGGCCTTGAGCTCCCGGACCACCAAACTCTGGATCAGGACCCGGTAGCGATATAGGTTGACGAGATTCTTCAGCACGGTCGTTCTGCTCGAAATGAAACCATGATCGTAGCCTCCAGGTCCGGAGCTGTCAAACCGGCTCAGATTAAACGGCTCTAATTTAAGGACTTAGAGAATCCAATTGCACGGAGTGGTTTGACCCGTCGAGAACCTGACTCCTGGGAAATTCCGCGCTATGATGGGATAGGGAGCTAGTAGTTGTTTTTCGAAAGGTAGTGCTATGCCGGTCCTGCTCCTGCTCCTTTTGCTCGACACGCCGTCATCATTTCATGTCTCAACCATAACGACCGACCAAGCCGTCAATCTGGCCACGGATACACTCACCCAAGCACTCGACATAGATGCCGATGACGCTACGGTGGTGAGCGCCTTGCCGGTCAAGTGGTCGGACAGCAGCCTCGGCTGTCCCCAAAGTGGCGGCTCCTATCTCCAAGAGGTCGTCTCAGGATACCGTGTCGTCTTTCGCCGCGGCAGCCTTTCGTATCGCGTGCATGTCGGCGACGGACGGGCCGTACTTTGCCGGGGGAGGAAGACCAACGCCTATCGCTCCAACAATGCTGCTCTCCTGACGGCCCTTCGCCTGTCACGCCTCGCTCGTGAGGACCTCGCCTCGCGATTGGGAATCCAAGACGCCGATATTGAAGTCAAGGTCCTCAAGCCGATGACCTGGCCCGACACTCGCCTCGGCTGCCCTGCTGAAGGTGAGACATTCGAAGCCGTTGAGACCCCCGGCTACTTGATCGAACTAGTCTGCCACGGTGTGACTTACGAGTATCGCTCCGATTCGGAAACACCTTTCCTCTGCAGAACGACGGAAGAGTGATTTCGAGCATTCCCGCCGTCACCCGGCTCGTTCCGCCCGAATTACCTACGGAATAAGAATCCCTGTCCGGGGTATTATGATAGAACGAGCTGAGAAGCCACAGTCATATTGGAGGGGGTCAAAATGCTATCGCTGGTAGTTGGCCTGTTGCTGGCATCGTCTTTTGCTCCAATGCAGGAGATGACCGAACAAGAAGCCATCGATCTCGCAACCGAAACACTCGCCCGAGAGCTCCACGTCAGGGACGGGGAGGCAGGAATTCCGAAGGCCTATCCCGTGAAATGGCCGGACAGCAGCCTGGGATGCCCCGAAAAGGGAACGTCTTACCTTCAGGTCATCATCCCCGGCTATAGGGTTGTTTTTCGCCACGGTGAGCAGGTTTATCGCGTCCACGTGGGCGGTGGACGTGCTGTCATTTGTCAGGAGAAGCAAAAGAGCCCCTATGTCCCGAAGAAAGAACGTCTCGTCGCCGCCGAGAGGATCTCGGGACAAGCAAAGCAAGAGCTCGCCGAGAGGCTCCGCATCGATGCAGACGACATCAAGATCAACTATGTGAGATTCAAGACTTGGCCGGACACGAGCTTAGGCTGTCCAGAAGAAGGGAAGACCTACGATAAGGTCGAGACAGAGGGGTTTCTCGTTGAATTGGAACATGCGGGCAAAACCTACCTGTACCACACAGATGTAGAGAGAATTGTCCTCTGCGAAGAACCTCGAGACACAAAAAAGGGGAGGGAACCGAAGGGAACCCTCCCCGGCGCGGTTGAAGCTTTCAGCTTATTCCAGCTTTATGAATATCCCATAGTCATCGGTGTCAAACAGCTCATAGCCGATCACCAAGATGTAGTAAATGCCTTCAGGATCGATGATGGTGGCACGCTCCGGCGCGTTGAGGGTACCAGCGCTTCCGACCACGTTGAAGTCTTCATCAAAGACGACGAAATCCAGATCGTGGGTGGGGAATCGTGACCAATCCATCTTCCAGGCCAAATCGATCGTGGCCTGTGAGTATCCCGATCCGATCTTGAAGGGACCAACCAATATCTCGTCGCCGTTGTCGATCTTGCCGGCCACGATTGGTTTTACCTCTCGGTCGCAACGACTTTCTCGTTCGACTTTCACTGTGAAGGAGACCGGTGCCTCGTTGGAGTAGTCGCCGGCAAAAGTCACCCTCATGAGTCCTGGCTCCATGGGTCGGTTGGCCTCGAGATAACTCCCCGTCATATCCGTCGAGATCCAAGGACCGTCTCCGATCTCGAGGGTAAACCAATCGCCGTACCAAAAGGGATACCATAACCACTCAATGACACTAGCAATCGCAGTTCTCCTTGCGCTTTGCACGTTGACCTGTAAGGCATTGGGCCAAAAGGCATTCGCTGAATTGTCCGCGGTGGCGATGTTCTCCACTTCGAGTGTTACCTTGCTCGTGTAGCGATCGATTTCGATCACCAAATCCTCAGTCTCGCCTGCATTGAGTGTTATCACTTCGCCCTTGAACGAGTCCTTCTTGTCACATTGCTTGGGATCCGATTCTAGAAAGAGGTTGGGCTCGAGATGCTCACCTCTCCTGATGGGCCACCAGTTCGGCGTGTGCTTGTCTTTGATCTTATCGAGCGCGGCCGGCACGTCGACGACACCCGTACCCTGAACGTTATCAGGCCGCCAAGGCTCCCCGACCCACTCCGGATTCGCACCCATCATCAACGAGTTACGAATCTTGCCGGGGTAAGTGTCCATTCCGACCTTGTTCTCCCACCAGGCATTCAACAGAGCGGCCGCTCCTGACACCGTGGGCGCCGAGAAAGAAGTGCCTCCGGCCCAGCGTAAGCTACCCGGTGTCGTCCCCGCCTGAAAGTTCCAGTGCCCGAGAGCGGACATGTCGGGCCCAACTCGGCCGTCAGTCATGGGCCCACGAGCCGAATAGTTGACGATGCGGCTCTCATCAGTAGGCCGCATGATCCAACCTTGACCGGGAAGTCCCAATGCAGCCCAGCCCAGATACTCATAGAACGTCCGGGAGGAAAGCGCTTCGTCGGTGGCACCAACGGCAAGGGTTCCAAAAGAAGTCGCCGGTGAACCGACAGAATTCGGAACGGGGCCGTCATTGCCAGCCGATGTCACCACGAGCATATTCCATTTGGCGAACTCTTCGAGGAATCGGTCATAGGCATCCCGCCCATCAAAGAGTGTCGCCCCCCCGAGACTCATGTTGACGATATCGACGTCGAGCAGACCGTCTTTCTTGAGCGTGAGGATATGATCGAGACCCGCCATGATGACTGAATTCGGAGACCCCGCTCCGCTTTCCGGAAACACTTTCACGGGATAGAGTTGTGCTCCTGGTGCTTGTCCCAGGATGGGCACGAAATCGACCGGCCAACCAAGGACTGCAGACACCGCTCTATAGACGTTGTGCGTTTCGTTCCCAGTGAAATCCAGAGCACAGTCAGAGGCGATGACGCCGCCGACGTGAGTCCCATGCCAGTGGTTGGTCGAAGACGTGGCGGGGACACCATCACCTGTAGCGTTGTAACCGTCGGGAAAACCCGGCGCCCCAATGACGGCGTGTTGGAGACAGGTATTGGGCACGGTCCCCGTATCGACGACGGCTACGATGCTTCCATCGCCGTAGTTGGTCTCCTCCCACGCGAGAATTGCTCCCGTCATCAAGAAGTTCACATATCCTTGCGGCACTGCTTCCAGGCCGGTCGCACGAATATTCAAAGACTCAACCTGGACATCATCCTCGACTAGATAGGAAGTGGCGCGGCCGGCCGCGTCACGATCTCCCGGCAACGTGACCAACACGTCTTTCTCGACGCTGGTCACGTTTGCCAAAGAACGGAGTGCCGCGATTTGGTTCGAAGGAACGGTCGCAGCCAACGCGTTGACGTTTTTGTACTGGATGCTAATCCGACCGCCGAGAGCTTCGATTTGAGCCACCAGCGCCTCTGCATCCCCATCGCACAGGATGATGACGTCTTCCGTGTCTTGTGCGAATGCCGGCACCGGTACCGTCAGCCCCGCGGCGAGGCATAGCACGACTAGCCACAATGAGATTCGTTTCATGAGACTGTCTCCTCCCCCCTTGTTCTAGGAAACAAAAATGAATTGGTTGTCAGGAAGCCACGAAGACTCTGCGTAGTAGATCGTCTGGACGAGCACTGTCGTTGGAAGGTTCCTCCACGTCTGCTTCCTGAAGGAGCTTGTTGCGCCAAGATCTTTCGAACAAAATATCCTATACCCGATCGACGGCAATGTCGTCAAGAAATTATCGCATCTTGGCAACGATATTATCGCTTGGAGATCTCCGCCCACATCCAGCCGCGCAGGTCTCCAACGGAAAAACCTACCGCCCGGTCGGTCGGATAGAATTCAGCCAGAGATTCCTTGACCTCAGTATCGATCTCTTCAACCTTCCCATGGCAGTTCGCACACAAGCCGAGCGTGTTGATGGGCTTCAATACGCCGACTTTGTCTCCAAGGTCTAGAACGTGAGGCTCGACTTCGCTCGTCGTCTTTCCCGCGCTTTCTTCTACGATGGGTCGGGCCCATTCGCGAGGTGCGTTGACCGGGTTTCGGAGAAGATGGCTGGTCCGACCGACGACGACTCCCATTTCCTCGGAAAGTTGGGCTGTGATCTTTTGGGCTTCTTCACGACAAACGGACACGGCTTTTTCGGGACCCCCTTCTTCGAGCGCCCTTGTCAGCGCCTTCACGAGACCCTTCTGCAACGTCCCTATCGCTTCGTTGGCCTGCTGGGCATAAGGTTCCAAAGAGGTGTCCGCTTTCTGTTTGGGTCCTTTTTCTATCGCAGGCGGCCAGGCCAGAAGTGATATCCCGAGCAGGCTGACAATCATCACCGATGACATCATGATTCTCTCCTCGCGGTGGTCTTTCTTCACAGCGTCGGGCGCATCCTCGCGCAAGTCTGAGTTGAAGGCGACAGAAATGCTGTCAGTAACAAGTTCAGGGGACGGGTCTGGACAGGTCCCTTTTTTCCCATACAAGTCTTGTCCACTAAGGTGAGGGTGACAGTCCGCCAAGGGGACAGTCACCCTGACCTACTTAATTACCAGTAGCCAACCACGGCCCGGCTCAACTCGGATCTTTGCATCCACCGAAAACTCGGCCTGCTCCTGGAAATCTTTGATGGCCGAGGCCGTGATGCGCGCCGAAGAGGACTCTATTCCCAAAGCTCTCCAATCGAACTCGAGTCGGACATCAACGGGCTCGCGCGCCCAACTCGCCACCGAGACCAACGCTTTTCCGTCGCCGACATAGGTCGTCGCCAACACATCGGGATGGTTCGTCTTGACGGGAGCGCTAGGCACCCAATAGCCGATCATTCGCGTGTCCTGGATGCCAAACTCGTCCCAGAAGCGCCACAATGCCGAAGGGTCCCCGGCCCAAGGGAGACGCGTCGTCATTCCATAGAGCATCCCCCGCCAGGGATTACCCCCGTCTTGGAGCATTTCTCCCATGAGTCCGAAGGGAATCCCCGAGAGCTCGATGAGCCAAAAGTCGGGCGACGAGTCGTAGTCGAAGTACTCCCCGAACCAGAGGCGATCCAGATAAGGGAAGTGCTCGAGATAGAGGTTCGCGCTATTGGCGAAACCGTCTCTCTCGTTGTATTGATTCGCGGAATGAAGATCGATGAGAGCACCTTCCCGTCCCCGATCGAGGATCTTTCGAAGCCGTTTCATCACTGTCCGATCGAAAGCGACATCGTCGATATAGAGTCCGTCGATCCGGACGTTGTCGACAACCCAAGCGAGACCCTCGAGATAGTAGTTGTGCCATCGAGAGACGCCGCTGTTCACCACGGCGGCATCCAAGATGCGAGGCACTAGCCAGCCGGCGATGTAGTCACCGTCGAGATGCTCCTGGAGCCACGAGAATCCTCCGCCGGGTCCGTGTGAGAAGATTTCGTCACCCAGGCTTTTGAGAGCAAAGAGCTCCGGAGCCTTGTTCGAGAGCTCTCTCACTGTGTAGTAAATCTTGACCTTCATGTTCTTCGAGTGAGCCTCATCGACATAGGCCTTCATTTCTTCGGGTCGCAAAAAGGGATAGTTGATCCAAGGGTTGATCTCCGTGGCATGATGCACGTTGACGGTGTTGGCGCCGGTCTTGGCGATTTCGTCCAGCGGCTCGAAGCGATGAAAGAAGCGCGTGGCCCACTGCTTCTTCGTGTCGAGAGGACGGAATGGAGTGAGCAGCAGCCGAAAATTGTAGTATAGCTTCTCGCCAGGCCGGATCGTTCTGGGTCCACTGAAGCAAGTGACCAAGAATGTCCCACCCTCCTCTACTTCTTTCATCCGACACCCTCCCTTCCCCTCGTTGGACCAGGATGAGGGCATGACTAAAGGCTTGGACTGATAGAAGTTTGTATTGAGAGGTCGAGAGTAGTTTTCGTCCTTCATGCTGAACTGGAGTCCCGCATTGACGTCGCCGATCCAGGCGCCGTCCTGGTTGTTCGTGACTTCCCACTGCCAATGGAACTCTTCCGGACGAAAGCCCCCCTTGTGTCCCATTCCCATCATGTACTTTGCGACGTTGTTCTCAATGGGGATGAGGAGGCGGATATCTTCCACCGTTGTCGGTTCGTCCGCGGTCAAGACGACGACGTACTCCATGTTGCCATCGAGCTCCATCGCGCCACGTACGCTCATCTTCATCGCTTCGGCCGATGAGCTCTCGGACTCCCAAACCACGATGCCCGGTGCCCGCCGAACGACGCGAGGTCCTTCGCTTTGCCAGCGGAGAAGACGTCGCTCGGCAACCTCCACGGCCAACTCCATCGGTGCGGAGAGTAGTTCTCTTCCTTCATCCGTGATGTGGGTCATTTCAGGAGCCAAGTGGCTCACGATAGCCCCTGGAAAGCCGCTATCGGCAAGCTTGACCCTTCGTCCGAGAACGCTGAGAGTTGTGTTGTCCCACTCGACCGCCGTATAGGGAGAGACCAGTTCGTCATCGAGGGCCAGCGTTGAATCGAGCCAGCGGAGACGGGAGTGGCGCCAGGGTTCGTTGTCCCCGTGAGCCTCGATGAGATCCGATTCAATCTCGATATCGAGGTCAATGATCGTCGATTCCAGATTGTCGGCCGTCACCGTAGCCTTAGCCAGATAGTGTCCGGGTTGCGTATCCTCCTGAACGTCGAGACCGCACCATATCGCCTGTATCTTGCCCTGCTCGACGGAGACCGACTTCGTGAAAGGCTTACCGGTCCAATCGACGCCTCCCAAATGGATACAGCGGGCTCGCGCCGACGGGATCTCGTCCGCGCCATTTTGGTGAACAAAGGTCGAAAAGCCAACGTCCAGATTCTCTATGGCCTGACGAACGGCATAGATTCCCAATTGAAACGCGAAGAACTCGCCGCGTAGTGCTTCTCCGTGAAACGTCTTCCGAGCGCCGGACTCGATCCATCGGAACGGCAAATCATCGGTCATCCGGATCGGATAGCGCCGGTCTTCAGGAAACACCAGGTAGGGAGCTTCTGGATAGAGCTCCCGGAGAGCCTTCATCTCGGTCTCCGTGGCGATGACCTCCATGGGCCAAAAACTGTTGAACTCATCAATCGACTGAAACTCGACGACCTTTGCTTGTGGAAGCTGCTTCCACTCCTCTCGCTCCAACCGGCGATCGCTCAGCCAGGCTTTATCCGCCGTTTCTTCCGGAGAAGCATAGACGACGGTCGGGTAGTTCGAACGCCCGGAAGTCTCGTAGGGCATGTAATAGACGTAGACCTTACCGGGCACGGTGATGGGTTGGAAAACGAGGTCTGCCGACTCTCGATCGATCTTCAACCGAACGACGTTGGTGATCCGTTCACCGGTTGCTTCGTCCATGACGAGGATGTTCTTGGCTTCCGGGTTCTCATCCCTTCGCCGCCAAGGAATGTGAGCCCAGACCGCATTGGTTCCGCTGCTAACTTCGACGACGGCGCGGTGATTGCCATATCTCTCCATATCCCACTCGCCTGTACCGAAGGACACTTCTTGCCCCGACACATCGCCTGAGAATGCGAGAAGCATCCATAGGGGCCACAGAGGCAGTGTACGGACAGGAGACGTCAAAAAGAATGCTCTTGGTGAACGCATGGATCTCGCTTCCTTGTCTGATCTTCAGAAAGTTTCCTTGGACTCCAGATGAGCTTCGACCTCGGCTCGAGTGAGCCAAGGGACTCGCATTTCTTTTTGCGCAAACAACTCGAGTTGATCGCCCACGTGGGAAGAGCTCGGTTGAGTCGCGTTGCCGTAGGCCAGAAGCACACGTGCCTTCAACGGTCGAGAGAACTCCACCACAGCATAGAAGGTATCTCCGGCCATGATGTGGCTTCTTCCATCCCCCCCCGGCACGAAATAGGCTGTTCGAAACAAACCCGTCGGATCTCCAGGGCCACCGTTGGCGGGAAGATCTTTCCCTCCGTGTTTGAATCGGTAGACATCGCCCCAGGCTACCGAGAGGTTACCGTATTCTTTCTCGATATGCTCCGCTGCTCTCCCCAACACTTCCGCAGCTTTTTCCGGATGACGAAAACCGTCGGGTGTCATGTGAGGGGAATCCGGATTCCAAGGCTCAGTAAATGTGTCGATCATCAGCTCCCTGGACTCCTCATCGATGGCGAAAACGATCTTCTCGAAGTCCATACTCTGCGCCCATCGCTCGAACAGGATGGCACCCTCGGAGTCTGCGTTCGCGCTCCTGTCCCAGCTCTCCAAAACATCCGCGGCTTTCTTGGCTTTTTCGTCACCATGCTCACGTGCGGCAACGATCAACTCATCGAGAAACCGATCGGCTAGTAGCATTCTGGTCCAGTGTTTGTAGTCGACGAGCTCTTCGAAGGAGATCTGCTCGTCGCCTGCCAGCAGGTTGGCTGACTGCTGAGCTCGGAAATGCATGAACCTCGGTGCCATGTAGAGTGGAAAATCCGTCGTGTCCAGTGTCGATGGAAAAGTAGACGTCCAAGGCGGATCGTTGGCGTTCTGCAGCCAGCCGCTTTCCGGATCGAGGACACGCGGCAACTCGCTATAGGAATGGACTTCGGTCCACATCGTTTTGGAGGTATCTCCCGGGACCGCACCCCACCAGAAAAGGAACGTACCTTGAGAACGCTTCGGCACTCGGCCGTTGAAGACATAGAGGATGTGACCGTCGTGGTCCGCGTAGATAACGTTGAACATGGGTACTTGAAGTCGCTCGAGAATCGTCTCGAACTGTTGAAGATTCGTCGCACGGCTCATGTCCCACCATTGCTCGAGCATCCGGGACTCCTCGAGCCCCACGACGCGGTAGGCCACAGCTTTTGTGTTTCCCTGCACGATCACGGGACCATGCAAGGAGCGACGGATGTTGAGCTTTTCTTCTCGATGTGTCCCATCGTCTCGTCGAACCAGAAGGGTTTGCTCTTCTTCTTCGAAGCCACGCACCTCTCCATCATAGCGATACCCTTCATCCTCCAGGGTGAGCTCGAACGAATCGGCGCCGTCGAACGTATTGACCGTGTGGCTCCAACCTAGCTCGTCGCTGAACCCGAGAGCCAAAACAGGAAAGCCCACCAGGGCCGCGCCATAGAAATCAATGTCCGGACCCACCAGATGGGCTTCGTACCAAAGCTGCTCGCCTGACCACGCAAGGTGGGGATTGATGAGAAGCATGGCATGCTCGGTCGCACTTCGAGAAGGGCCGATAGCCCAAGCGTTGCTTCCATCCTCCCGAAGAAGCTGACGCGCGTGTCCTACCGCCTCCGAGCTCCCAACGAAGGAGAAATGGATGACCCTTTGAGCATGGGCGAGCACATCTACAGCATCGACAGGCAACACTCTCTTGAAACGTTCGTCGATCTCCTCGTCGTGCTCTTCAGCGTACTCGTTCATCCCTTTGGCGAAAGCGTCGAGGTAACGACGAAACTCTGAGCTCTGATCCTGATACCACCAGCGGGCCCGCTCGTATATCCCCATCGTACGAACCCATCGGTCGGAAACGGTCTTTTCTTCTCCCCAGTACTCCGCCGCTCGTCCCCGGGCTTGACCATAGAGCTCTAGGATGAGATCGCCGTGGCTTTTCATTTGCGCCCAACCGAATGCGCGGAAGAGCTCCTCGTTGTCGCCGGCGAAAACATGAGGGACTCCCCACGTGTCCCACAGGATTTCTGTCTCTTGTTTCGGCTCTGGTGCATCTTGAGGCGAACAGGCCGTTGTGAGCAAAACGGTGCCGAGGATGTGTGCAATAAGTGTCTGCGAGAGATATCGCATAACGAGTGTCCTTCCTTGTTCTTCATCAGGTTTGGTCTCGAAGTATATCAATGCAAGCGGTCAAGCAGTCGAGTCCGCCTACGCCAAGGCTACAGCGGACCCGCCGAAGCTGAGTAGAAATCAAATACCGCGTAGGCGGGCAGTCAAGCAGTCGCTACTTGCCACCCGCCCACGTCAAACCCGCCGGGTAATCGAGCCCGTTGTCTTTCTCCTTCCTCCTCTCTCCTTTCTCCTTCAATGAGATGCTTATTGATCAACAAGATCAGTCCGATCTAACATCTGGCGTCTCGATCCGGTTGATATCTATGAATCACATCCTACTCCTTTTGATACTGGGGCTTTTCTCCTCAACAACAAAACCCGCATATCAAGTCGCAGCCACGACGTCATCGCACTCGAGTCTGATTGAATCGCATGATGAGGTCTGGAGCGCCGCCGAGAGCGCTGGCTTCGGTCCCCCGGAGCTCATCACGGAGTTTCGGGCACTTTGGACCGATCAGGGCCTCTACGTTCGTTTCGACGTTAGAGACGTAGACCCTTGGTACACCTATACGGATCGTGACGCTCCTCTCTGGGAGGAAGAGGTCGTAGAGATCTTCTTGGATCCAAGCCGCAAAGGCACCCACTACGCCGAGGTCGAAATCAACCCCGCCAATGTCGTTTGTGACGTCTGGGTCCTCTCGGCAAAGCCAAAAGAGATGGACCTATCCTGGAACATAGAAGGACTCGAGAGCCGCACAGCACTTCTTCGCAACAGCGAAGGAAAGTCGGTCGGATGGACCGCTGTGGCTTATCTTCCCTGGGGTGGATTTCGGTCACTTCCCTCCACCACCCATGTTTCCTTGCCGCCGGAGTCCGGAGACAACTGGCGATTCAACCTGTTTCGCATTGAGCGGCCAGGCGGCAAGACGGATCCCGACACCGATGTCATTCTCGCCGCTTGGTCGCCGCCACCGGGACGTAGCTTCCATGTTCCGGAAGCCTTCGGTGATCTCGTTTTCATGAAGGATTGACGTTATGCGTTGCCCTACACCCATCTTCTGCTTTCTTGTTGTCGCTTGCGCATTGGGACAACCCCAACTCGCCGCCGCGACCGATGCACCGGTTCGAGCTTGGTTCGAAGACGTGGTCATCCCGACTTACGGCTTGTACCCCGACGACATCAATCCTCGATTCTACGAATTGGAGGAATCCCTCATCTATCCCTACACGATGCAGGACAACCTCTCGTCGACATTGGAGGACCGAACCTACAGGGCGGCCTTTCTAGAGAACGAGTACTTGCGTGTCATGTGTCTTCCGGAAATAGGCGGACGGATTCAATCCGTCTACGACAAGCGACGCGGCGAGGAAATGTTCTATCGCAACCAAGTGATCAAGCCGGGATTGATTGCCCTTCGAGGCGCCTGGATTTCGGGCGGGATCGAATGGAACCGCGGGCCCACCGGTCACACGGTAACGAGTTATTCTCCGGTCGACGTCGTGACGGTCGACAACCCCGACGGCTCTGCATCTCTCGTCATCGGGAACACGGAGATGAATTTTCGGACCCTATGGACGGTACGCTTGACGCTTCATCCCGGTCGTGCCTATCTCGACGAACAGTTCTCGATATCCAACCCCACGGACGGTACGCATTCTTACTACTTCTGGAACAACACCGCCTTTCCCAACCGTGAAGGGACGCGCTTCATCTACCCCATGACCCTCGGCACCGACCACGAAGGTGAGAATTTCTTTACTTGGCCGATCCACGAGGGCCGCGATCTCACTTGGCTCAAGAACTATCCCGATCCCACGTCCATATTCGCTCACGATTGTGAGTTCGACTTCTTTGGCGCATACGATGTCGATAGGGACTACGGCATCATCCAAGTCGCCAACCACCACGTCACGCCCGGCAAGAAAGCTTGGACTTGGGGGAACTCCGAGTCCGGACTCGCCAGCCAATCCGTATTGACCGACGAAGACGGTCCCTATATCGAGGTACAAAGTGGCCCCCTACCTACACAAGCAGACTACGGCATGCTGTATCCGGGCCAAGAGGTCCGCTGGCGGGAATGGTGGTGCCCCGTCTTCGGACTCGGTCAAGGTTTCGAGTACGCGACGAAGGATATCGCGGTGGAGCGGATCGCACGAGGCCGAGACCTGGAGCTGAGAATCTTATCGACCGCCGCCTATCCCGGGGCTAACATCGAAATCAGTGGCGGCGAGGGGTATTCCCGTTTGAAGACTGTCGACCTGACTCCAGATGAACCTGTTACCGTTCAATTGGAGGACCTTGGCGAGGCATCTTTCCTTCTCACCATCAAGGATGGCAAGGATAGAGCCCTCGCTTCTTACAGGTCGCCGCTCGAAGTCCCGGAAGTTGGGATCCCGAAAGAGCCTGCCATCAACGAGCGAGCCTCACTGCCTGTCGAGGAAACCTACCTCCGAGGACAGAAGCTCGATCGTCAAATGAATCGCTCTCAAGCGCGGGAGTGGTATGAAAGAGCTTTGGAACAAGATGGCGGGCACACCGCCTCCCACTTCTCTATGGCAGTCCTCGATGGTGAAGCAGGCCGTCACCCCTCCGCGGTCGAACATCTGGAACAGGTATTGGTCAGGGATCCCCGTCACGGACTGGCGTGGTACCTCTCAGGCGTCGTGAAGCTCCATCAGGGGGAACTCGATAAGGCTGTTCATATGGGCTACCAGGCGACGAGGCTCCAGGGAACGACCGCATTGGGCTACAGCTTGGTAGGAAGGGCCAAGATGCGCCAAGGCGACCCCAAGGGAGCGCTCGAAGCATTCCGAGCTGGATACACTGAAGGTGGCACAGACCGAATCCGGCTCTTTGAACAGATGCTCGTTGCCCTCTATGCGTCAGGCCACCGAGAGGAGGCCGAGAGGCTTTGCAATGAGACCATCGCTAGCGGTACGACTCGGCTAGTACCTCGAGCCGTTCTCGCGCTTTTGGGCGCGACCCCTCTGGACCGATTCGCCGTTGAAGCACGCCGTTTCGTTGGAGAAGACGAGTTCACCTTCTTGGAGCTCGTTTTGTTCTTCGGAGAGCTCGAACTTCCAGGCGAAGCCGTACGATTGCTGTCAGCCACTCTATGTGATGATGTCCCTGAAGGAACAAAACGACCGCTGCCTCATTACTACTTGGCCTACTACGAATCGCTCTTGGGTAACGACGTCGAGGCGAAACGGGCTCTCGACCTGGCCTCTTCTCTTGCGAGCGACTACGTCTTTCCGTCGCGCCCGGAAACCATCAAGATCCTTCAGTACGCTCTCGAGCAAAATTCTGAAGACGGAAGGGCCCACCTCTACCTCGGCAACCTCTACGCAGGCTTGGGACGGATCGACGACGCTGTTTCGCAATGGACATCCGCAGTGGAAAAGAACCCAACGTTGAGTGTGGCCCATCGCAACTTGGGTTTGTATCATTGGAATCACGGAAGGGACCTGTCACTCGCCGCCGAGGCCTACCGGAAAGCGGTAGCGGCACGCCCCAACGACCAAGTGCTCTACCGCGATCTGGCTCGCATTCAAGTTGAGCGGAACGACAAGCACGCGGCTATCCAACTCCTCGAGACCATGCCCATTGAGAACAGACGCCGGGCCGACGTGACGTCTCTACTAGCAAGAACTTATAGCGAAGCGAAACGATACGACGACGCGATCCAGCTCCTCGAATCAGCGACGTTCTCCAACTGGGAAGGTGATCGAAACGCTTGGGGCCTTTTCTCCACGGCTCATATCGAGCGGGGTATTCTCGAGCTCGAACGTGGAAACCAAAAAGAGGCGCTCGCTGACTTTGAGCGCGCACTATCCTATCCGGACAACTTACACGTCGGAAGGCCTTCCCAACCCCAAGAAGCCCGTGCTCTTTTTTGGAAGGGAAAAGCGCTCGCGGCTCTCGGCCGTACCGAGGAAGCACACAAAGCCTGGCAAGAGGGGGCAACTAACGCACCGGGCGAACGCGAGCAGAACGAGCACATCCGACGTTGTCGCAAAGAACTGGGCCAATAGAGGCTCTTCGTCCTTTCCGGGTGAGGAGAAGGCCGAGGGGAACCTCCACACTCAGGTCTCGGTCCGCGACCTCTTTGGAGAAACCAGCATTCCGATGAGGAATATGGTGAGGGTGCCTACGACGATGATCATATTGGCGTGAAAGGGGCTTCGAAGAACTGAGGCCTCGGGGAGACGAGGCGATAGCGTCATCCAAATGATGACGGCAAGACCGGCCACAACACCCGTGACGGCCGCGGGTGTCTTTGCCCACTTCGATATCATTCCAAGAAGGAAGAGTCCGAGCATGCCGCCGGCGAAGATGCCGGAAAGGGTCCACCATGCATCAAGAACGCTCGTCACCCCCATCATAGCCAGAGCCGTACCCGTACCGAGAAATCCCACGACAACTGTACCAATATAGAGAACCCGCATCGCCTCACGATCACTCACCGATCGCCCACGACTCGGGTAGAGGTCGGACAAGATAACGGTCGCCGAGCTGTTGAGACTGGTATCGATGCTGCTCATGGCCGCCGCGAAAAGGGCCGCCATTAGAAGACCTGCCGCACCAGGTGGAAGCTGGTTCGCGATGAAATGAGGAAAGACACGATCTCCAAGCTCCTCGGGCGTCGGTTGGGCATGGCCCTGCTCCGCGGGCACAACCACCGCCTGCTCCAAGTCCAACTTCTGATCCGGTCGCGCCTCGTAATAGGAAAAGAGTCCCGACCCGATGAAGAAGAACAGAAGCGAGATGGGGATGTACAAGACGGCGGCAAACCAAACGGAGCGACGAGCCTCGCTGTCGCTTCGTGCCGTGTGGTAGCGTTGAACGAAGCTCTGATCTATACCGAAATTGTTGAGATTCGTGAATAGGCCGTAAAGAAAGACCACCCATACCGTCGACGTTGTGAAGTCCAAGGCGGCACTACCCAAGCTGAATTTCCCCGAGGCCGAGGCGATCTCCAAGAGTTGACCCGGTCCTTCCGGCATACCGACGACGAGAAGGACAACGACAACCAACGCGCCAACGGAGAGGATGACACTTTGGACGACGTCGGTCCAAATGACAGCCTCGATTCCACCGAGAAGTGTATATAGCGTGACGAGTAATCCGGTCGCCATGATGATGACGGCCGGCGACCAGCCCGTCATCGCACCAAGGGCCAAAGCGACTCCAAAGAGAATGGAACCGATGCGGGCAAGTTGCGTCAACAAGTAGCACACCATGGCGTAAGTGCGTGCCCACCGTCCGAATCGGCGTTCCAGATGAGTGTAGGCCGAGATCTCTCCATGCTCCCGATAAAAAGGCACGAAGTACTTCGCCGCAATCCAAGCCGCGAACGGTAACGACAAACTGAAGACGAAAGAGTTCCAATTTGTTCCGTAGGCTTTGCCGGGAACACCCAAGAACGTGTTGCTGCTCAAGTATGTCCCAAACAGAGAAAGACCCACGGCCCAACCGGGGATGGCCCCACCCGCAGCCGTGAAGCCTCGAGGCGTCCTACTCCTTCGAAAGAAGCCCGCGCCGTAGGCCACGACGGCAAGGACATAGAGGACGAGTATCGCGATGTCGACGGATGGCAGAAAAGTCATTGAGCCATGTACGGCGTCAATCGAAACGGGGTTACGGAGGCGCCAGGCGAGGGCTCGGCCACAAGAACGTCGTCCGCGAGCGACTCCGTTCGACCTCGTTGCTGGTAGTAGTTTTCCGCAATGAACGACATGAAAGCGGGCACCTGGTCCGAAGAGCACAAAGCAACGATGCAACCACCAAACCCAGCCCCGGTCAACCGAGCACCTTCCGCGCCGGCATCCATGGCGGCTTCGACGAGCTCATCCAGCTGCGAGCAACTCACCTCGAAGTCATCCCTCAGACTTCTGTGCGAGGCGCTCATCAAGCGGCCGAACTCCCGAATATCGCCATCCTCCATGGCTCGGCCGGCTTCATCAACACGAGCCGCTTCCGTGACGACGTGGCGAAACCGGCGGAACAGGAGATCGTCGAGGTGGTCCTGCGCGGTCGCAAGCAACTCGTCGGTACGGGTGTCGGCAATGAGCTCTCGATAGCTGCGGGCTATGGGAAAGCGCTGAGAAAGCGTCTCTATGGCTGCCCTCGATTGGCGGGCCCGGCTGTTATAGGCCTCACGGGCATCGCCCGACTTCTCGGCCCGGAGCCCGCTAAAGGCAACGATGAAACACCACTTCTTCGGCACAGGTACCGGCGTCAGTCTCAAGGGGTCGAATTCGATCTTGATAGCCGCGTTCGAGACCCCGCCCAAACAGATGGCTTGATCCATCCCGCCTCCTTCGGCCCCTGTGTAATGTTCGGCACGAGCCATTAGACTCATGAGCTGAAGCGGTTTGATGGAGATGGAGTTGACATCAATGAGCGCCATGGCTACTGCCACGACCATGGCAGAGGAGGAGGAAAGTCCCGCTGCGACGGGTATGTTTCCCGAGACAACGCCATCGAAGCCCTTCAGCAGTCCATGAGATCGGCTGAGCGCTTGCCCCGCGGCCCGAGCGTAGTTCGACCAATCACCCCGGGTGCTGGGTTCGATCTGCTGGTCGAGCACGACGGAAAAAGAAGGGAAGCGCGAATCCACGTTGGCGATACGAACCGTAGCATCTTCTCGTGGACGAAAAAGGATCGTGATGTCTCGTTGGAGAGCCATGGGAAAGACCGGAAGGCCGTTATAGTCGGTATGATCCCCGATCAAATTGACTCGGCCGGGGGCCCTAGCCACGCGCTCTCCTCTGGCAGACCCAAAGGACACCTTGAACGTCCTCTCCAAAGCTCGAAGACGACGGCTATCGGGTATCGAAGACATCTTCTTTGCAGGTTTCAGACTTCCACGGAACCGCAAATGTTATCATTCTTTATTGTCGCGCAAGATCGCTACAATCTCTCGACTCTCGAGTTCTTGAATTCTTGAGTTCTTGAGTTCTTGAATTCCCGCCTCCGCCGTTGGTGCTCGAGATTGCGAACCAACGGCTTCGGCGAGGCCTCGCCGAAGTCGGTGGCGACGAATCGGCATCACCGACGGAGGCGGGCTTGAGTTCTTGATAAGAGGCAGTTATGGCAGCCATTCAACATCTTCTCAGTGTGACCCGTGCACCTTTTCTAGCGCTATCCGTGACCCTCGTCGCGGCAGGGGCAGCCGCGTCGGCCTATGAAGGAAGTTTCCGGTGGTCGGCCACGATCATAGCGCTCGTGGGTTTGGTCGCTCTGCACATCGCCGTCAACGCCCTCAACGAAGCAAGTGACATGAGAACGGGGATTGATCTTCACACGGAACGGACACCGTTCTCCGGTGGGAGTGGAACGCTTCCAGCCGGCCACTTGAGCCAGCGCACGGCCTGGACCGTCGGCTACGTTGCGGCTGCCGTCGGCGCAGCTTGCGGCGTCTGGTTCCTCATTGACGTGGGATGGTTCCTTCTGCCCCTTTTCCTTACCGGGGCCGTTTGTGTTCTGGCCTACACCGACCTTTTCGCCCGCATAGGTATTGGTGAGATGGCCGCCGGCCTTGGACTCGGCGCCCTACCCGTCGTGGGGACGGCAATGATTCAAGGTGGGACGCTCGGCCAGGTCGCCATCGCCGCATCGGTTCCCGCATTCTTCATGACCTTCAATTTGCTTCTCTTGAACGAGTTCCCCGACGAGGAAGCCGATCGCAAAGGAGGAAGACGGAATCTCGTTATCTTGCTGGGCCGGAAAGCGGCAGCTCTCATCTACGCCTTGGCCGCAGTCTCGGTTCCGGGAGCCATCGTCACAGCGATCGTTTTCGATTGGTTGCCTTGGTCCTGCCTCGTCGCCGTGATTCCCTCTTTGTTACTCGCTCAGCCTCTTCGCTGGGCTTTTTCCAAACCCGATGAGCCCATCCCGATACCGGCGCTCGCGTCGAACGTCGTTTGGATCCTGGCCACCAACACGGCACTCGCGCTTACCCTCCTAGCCGCCCTACTAACAAAAGACTAAGGGGACAGCCCTCTAGTCTTCTATCGCTTGTTCGCGGAGCGAATGGTTTCCAAAAACTCGAGCAGGGTTTGGTGAAACTCGTCCGGACGATCGAGATAGCAAGGATGACTTGCACCGTCTAGGACCACCAACCGGCTGCCCTCGATCAAGCCCATCAATTTCTCGCCCAAGGACACTGGCGAAATGGTGTCGTTCTCACCCCAGAGGAGGAGCGTCGGTACTTTGATGTTCTGAATCCCGCTTTCGTGATCTTTGGCCCAGGCGGGCGCCACGCCAACAAAGCCCGAAGCAAATTCGGGGTGTTCCATCAAGAGCGCAAACGCATAACCACCGCTCATCGAAGGTGCGACGATGACCGGTTTGCCCATGCCGAGCTCGGGAATGAGCTCCGCGAGGAATCGGTCCCACGGAACCTCGCTCTTCTCTGAGCGGCCGTAGCCTGGAAGGTCGACGCCCACGACGCGGTATCCCTGACTGGCCAGTGTTCCATAAGTCGCTATCTCGAGCCAGGTTCCGGAATGAAACCGTCGACCGTGAAGCAGCAATACAGGAAAGCCGTCGGCCGGGCCGGCAACGAGAGTGTGAAGCATGCACCCTTGGAGCTCGATGGTGCGGATCGTCGGTTCTTCTTCCATCGCTCGACTCCCTTGATGTCCCATGGGCCCCAAAGCAAGGACTGCGCTCAATATTGCGGCTCTTCTGAACACTCGTTTGTCTTCTAGCCAAGGGGCGCCCCGATATCTCGTGAGGGCCCGGCCCGCATCAATTCGTCGCCTCCAAAACGAGTACATCATACTAACCCCCATGTCGGGCGAACGCGCCCGATTTCATCATTCCGCCACCGGCAAGCCTGCCGCTACGAGGTCGAGGCGCGGCTCTCCAACCTGTCGTGAAATCACTTGGGCGACCTCATCCCTTAGACGCACGACCTCCGACAAAGACGATGACGTGGCATGGAGAGGCTCATCGATGACCAGCTGCAAATCGCTCCGCCGCGGAAGCCACGTTCCATCGCGCAGCCACCTCCTGGTCCCCTTCAGCGCGAGTGGCACGATGGGGCGCCCGGTTTCGGCCGCCAACTTGAAAGCACCCAACTTGAACGGCCTGAGGCCAGTGACCCGAGTGAAGGTGCCTTCGGCAAAGAAGAACACAGAGCGGCCTTGATGAAATGCAGCCGTGATTTCCTCCGCGCTCTCGACGCTTTCCTTGGGATCGATACGGTCAACGAGCAGGTAACCGAGTCGACGAATGAAAGTCCCAACAACGGGCCAACTACCGGCCTCCCGCTTAACGATGAAAGCGAAGTCGTGGCGTAATCCCGCAATGATCGGAAGAGGATCCAGATAGCTGGCATGGTTCGAGACGAAAATGACGGGTGGCTCCGCTGGGTCCTTCAGATGTGCGAGTCCCACGACCTCGAGCCGGCACCCGCTCAAAAAAAGATAGGCCCGCGCCCCAAACCGCACGATGCGTCCCACGAGCCTCCTGGAAGGACACGCAAGTGCCGCGAACCAAACGGGAACGACGATGGCCAGTGATAGAAGAACGGCGTAGATTCCATAGACCCATCGGCCGAAGCCCCGAGCCGCTCGCCACAGACGGTCGAATACATCGAGAATCGTCACTTGGATCAGAACGAACCTTCGATTGTCCGTTCCGCCGACGAGCTTTCCTTCCAGATACCGCTCTTTCGTAGTCGAACGTCTCAGCTTCCCGCTCGATGTCTTGGGCACCGAGCCAGGCGGCACTAACACAACGTCATCCGCAGGCGCACCGAACAGCTCTCCCAATCGTTCTTGGATAGCGGCTGTCATTGATTGGCGATGCAGGGCTCCATCGACTCGAGTCTCGACCACAACCACGAGTTTTTCCGTTCCCTGTCGCTCGTCACGGACCCCAAAGGCGGCAACACACCCCCGACGCACTCCCTCGACATCGGCGGCGATCTCCTCGGCCTCGTGAGGGTATATGTTCCGGCCGGCCCTGATGACGACGTCCTTGACCCGCCCGGTGATGAAAACTTCACCATCCGCCACGAAAGCGCGATCGCCTGAATCGACCCACCCCCCCGGCTTGGCGACTGCTTCGGTTGCAGCGGCATTTCGGTAGTAGCCCTGCATTGTCGATGGACCACGAAACTGGAGCACCCCTTCCCGCCGCTCAGGAAGAACTCCCCCTTCATCGTCGACAATCCGCACCTCATGCCCCTTCAACGGTTGTCCGACAGAAACGAATCGAAGAGCTCGAGCGTCCCCTTCGGACGCCGTCACCGCACGACCCTCTGTCTCGAACGGTACCCGAGAAAGAGCCTCGATTCTCGGACCGCGAAGAAGTGGTGGCAGAGCGAGAGCCACGGAGGATTCCGCCATTCCATAGACCGGCATCATCGCTTCTGGCTTGAATCCCATCGGCGTGAAACGTCGACGGAACCTATCCATCGTCTCTACGGAGACCGGCTCAGCTCCGTTCATTGCTCCACGCCAGCTCGAAAGGTCCAAGCCCTCGAGAGCCTCGTCGCGAATCCTTCGGACACAAAGCTCGTAGCCAAAATTGGGAGACGCGGAAAGTGTGGCGCGGTGACTGTGTATGGCCCATAACCAACGCTCGGGACGCGCCAGGAAAGTCAAGGGCGACATAATCACTACGGGAACACCAAAGTAAAGGGGCGTCAACCACATCCCAATGAGCCCCATGTCGTGGTAGAGAGGCAGCCAGCTTGCCCCGACATCGGTCGCACCAAGCTCCAGTGTTTCGCCGATGCCCCGAATGTTCGCAACGAGATTGCGGTGCGTTAGAAGGACTCCTTTGGGAGCACCCGTACTCCCCGAGGTGTACTGAATGAAAGCCGGATCGTCAGGGCGCACTTCTACGGAAGGGGCAGGAGCAGATTGCGAAACGAGATCCTCAACCGTCGTCACACCCTCTAGTTGGGGGACACGAGAGCGTAGAAGTTGTCCGATCGATCGGCCACGACTCAGCGTGATGAAGAGCTTCGTTCTCGCGTTGGCAAGTATGGCCGTCTGCCGGCTGGCGTATTCTCCGATTCGGTCCAAGCGGAACGGAGGGTACAAGGGGACCGGAACACCACCGGCGAGAATCACCCCTGCGAAGGCCACAAAGAAATCTCGACCGCTGGGAAGCATGATCGCGGTTGTGTCTCGGGGCCTAAGACCTCTTGCAGCCAATCCCCCGGCAAGGGCAAGAGCATCTCGATAAAGGTCTCCATAATGGATGGTCTGCTCTTCGCCTCTCTCCTCCTGAAAATAGATATGGGCTCGGTAAGGATTTACCTGGGCTCTCCATTCCAGGGCTTCCACCAGCGTTTGTAGATGGTCCTGCGGTGGCATGAACGCCGACGGCGCCTCTCGTTGCTGACGCGGCCCAACCCAAGCTGATCCTTTTGTGCTCAAGATGGCCTTCACGAGATCGTTGAGGGTCTCAGACTCGGAAATAACACTCTCCGAGAGTTCGATTCCGAACTCCGACTCCAACCGAGACACCAGCTCCACCCTCTCGAGGCTCCCGAGACCCAGGTCTCTCTCGATGAGAGCATGCAACTGGACGGCTCCAAACAATCGCGCGCCACCGAGCTCATCGAGGAGGAAACGCACGGTCTCCAGGGTTCGTTGTTCGACTTCGGGACGTTGGAACTCCATGAGACCGGCAACTCACGAAGCGCTAGGTATGACCTTCTAGTAGCGGCTGCAACGGTATCAGGCGGACCCGGCTGGGAATATCCGTATCGTCTTGATCGTTATCGTAGGCGATGACGAGTTGATCCTCACCGACTGCGAGACCTTCCGCCTTCATCCCACGGTCGAAGGTATCCTGTACAAGGGTCACCGACCGGCCCTCGGAGTAAAACCACAGTCGGTTCCCAAGGAATCGATGTTCCATATCGTCCTCCGTACTTGTGGCGATCAGGAGACCTCGGTGGGTCGGGAGCCACAGCAGAGCGGAGATACAAAACGGAGTCCCGTCAAGGTTACCGGCATCGAAACTCAGCACCTCTATCGGAAGAGGAGGCTCTGAATCTCGGCCCGCGCGGGCCAAGGTACCTACGTCGATCCGATAGACGCGGGCACGGTCCACGGGCTCGCGCAATCCCACGTAGAGATGGTCTCTTGCGGAATCATAGGCGAGTCCCTCTATTTTCATGGAGTCCGGTTTCCACAGTCCGATCTGATCAAAACTCCTGAAAAGAGGCAGGCTCTCTACAGATGCTTCATCGACGGTGAGCTTTTGCTCTACCTTTTTCAGTTTGAATCGGAGGAGGACACTCAGACTCTCCAAGTTTTCGTAATCCCAGCCTTGGTGAGACCCTACGACGAAGAAGGTTCCCGTCGAAGCGTCGAAAGTCAGATCCTCGAATTTCGCCTTTTCACGTGGAAACCGATCTGATTCGATGTGGTAAGACAACCTTCCTTCACGGTCGAAGACGAAGAGATGGTTTACGGTGTCGTCAGCGACGATGAATTTGTCTTGGAAACAGACGATTCCTGATGCCTCGAGTCGCGGGATACGGAACCCTCCGCCATCGACCAGCTCGAGGAGCGTACCGAGGCTGGATTCTGATGCTGACAGGGCGACAGAAAAAACCCCGGGGGCCGCAACCCACCCCAGGAACAACACCTTTTGCTTCCAACCCATCGCTGCGAGTCTAGCACAACGTCATGGAAATTCACTTGGTGCGGCAACCCGGAACAGGCTTCTTGCTCTTCTGCTTTCGCCAGCAGTTTATTTGACAGATCCGGCGGGGCCGGATAACATTTTTGTACCCTATCATTGGCTTTAGACGTCGGGTTCATCGTCCCACAACGGGGGCCTACTTCTTGATCATCGAAAAACGTTCGAGCGGCAAGGTCACTATCCTCGACATAGAGGGAGCGATCAAGCTCGGGGAGAGTGCCGAGTTCTTTTCCAGCGCCCTCGACAACGTTCTACGCAAAGAAGAGAGTAATGTCATCATCGATTTCACAGGTATCAATTACATCGACAGCACCGGAATGGGTGAGCTGGTCGGCTACCTTTCCAAGTTCTCGGGCGAGAACCGCCAGATACTGCTGGTCAAGCCCTCTGGACGTATTCTGAAATTGTTGAAAGTCGTCCGCCTGGACAACGTCTTCAAGATTTTCCAGGATGAGGATTCAGCAATAGCATATGCCGAAGGGCACGTTGATTAGGTGCTGTAGGGCGGCTGTCCGCTGTTTCCGTAGATGAAGTGTCTTGTGCCCAGACGATTCTGAGAGCTATTGTGACTCCGGCTTCCAGAAAAGGACTATCCCGGAGGTCGGGAAAGAATGCCTCCCCTCCTTATGTTCCCCGCACGCTCCGAATCCCGTTCATACGCCGCTGCTGTCTCCTCCGGTCTCGAGTCGAACATGATGGCTTGATGCTGGATCTCTCACTAAAAGGTGCCTACGTGGCCACGGACTTGTTACCCACAAAAGACGAGTCTCTCAAAGTGAGTTTTTACGTTCCGGGAAACGACCGACGTCTGTCCGTCAGCGCGGTCGTGGCTTGGGTCAATCCGTATCAAGCGCACCCGGTTCACAGCCTCCCGCCCGGGTTTGGTTTGTATTTTCTCGACCCCACACCAGAGGATGCCCTCATCATCACCAGAGCGATTCAAGACTATTGCCGCTCCAACCCGGTCTATCGGCAGTATCTATAGGAAGAACTCAAGAACTCGAGAAACCAGAACTCAAGAACCCGAGAACTCAGTTACCCTACTTTTTAGTGGAGGCTAGGGCGAGGCGGACGGCCTCTTCGGGGCTCGACGCCGATACGACACCTTCGATGTCCCACGATCCCAAGCCGACAACGGTCTTCCCCAAAATGAGTCCCATAGCCATCTCCGAAAGGGTACCGTATTTGCCGGTCACGGCAATGAGAGCGTCAGACGTCTGGGCGATTAGAAAATTGCGGAAATGGCCGAGACCTGTGGCGATTGCCAAATCGATGTAACGATTAGCAGCCATTCGACTCACCCCGGGCAATAGACCAATGGTAAACCCGCCCTCCTGCTTCGCCCCTCGGGCCGCCGCCTCCATAACCCCTCCCATCCCACCGCAGACGAGCACGGCTCCTGCTCGAGCAATCGACTTGCCCGTACTTTCCGCCAAGCAAGCTACGTCATTGTCACATTCCGACGCGCCCACGACCGCTACGTAGTCACTATGTCGATCCATGGTTCCCCCTCTCTCGCAACTCAACACCATGTCTACACTTACCTCGATGGCAAGCTGCTTGACATTAATGCTCTTTTTACGCAACATAAGCTTAATTAGAGCTAGTAAGCAAAACTCTTCTTCTTCGGAGGGTCGTCGAGAGCGCGAATACTCACTCACCGAATCCAATTGAAGGACGTGAAGGTCTTTCGTCGGAGGTGTGGTGTGTAAGAACGCAGAGTTTAGCCACGGGTCGTGGAAAGGGGAGTGCATAACCCGTGGAAAGGACACTCTTACTCAATGCCACGTACGAACCACTGCGGGTGGTTTCCTGGCAGCGGGCCGTTACGTTGCTCATCAAGGGCAAAGTGGAGGTCCTAGCGGCTTCCGATCGAGTCATACGTGGTGTTTCCGAGAGTTTGGATCTCCCATCAGTGTTGAGGCTCCGCGCCCGGGTACGGGTCACAAAGCGCTTTCATCATGTACCGTTCTCCCGCACCAACATCTACCTTCGAGACAAACATTGTTGCCAGTACTGTGGACTGCGGTTGACCGGTTCGGAACTGACACTCGATCATGTCGTCCCAGCGTCCCAGGGAGGCCGCAAAGATTGGGAGAACATCGTAGCTTGTTGCGCCGAATGCAACCGTCGCAAGGGAGGTCAAACTCCCCGACAAGCAGGACTACAACTCATGCGCGTTCCAAAGCGGCCGACCTTTCTCCCAGCCTTGAGAATCACCTTGGGCATCGGGGAAGTGCCGGAAAGCTGGCGAGACTATTTGTACTGGCACACCGAGCAGAGGAGTTGACGATTCGTCTCACGTACTTCCCCGTTCACCACCACCTTTGAAACCTCATGGGCATCAGCGGGAGTCTGCAAACCATGCACTCTGGAGATCTTCTCCAGTGGTGTGCGACGAACTTGAAGACGGGCACATTGCGCCTCAAAAACGGCCCCATCGAAAAGCAGCTCTTCTTCAATAGTGGTCGCCTCTTCTCGTCTACATCGAATAGTCCACGTGAGACGCTGGGTCAGTTCCTCATTCGGTCGGGGAAAATCTCCGAAGAGGATCTTTTCAGAGCTCTGATAGAGCAAGACCGTAAGCGCGAACCGCTCGGACAGATCCTCATACGCGAAGGTCTCCTCAGTGACGAGGAGTTGAAAGATCTCCTCAGGCTCAAAACGGAAGAAACCATATACGATTGCTTTTTATGGCCCGAAGGAGAATTCGTTTTCGAGGACGATGATCTGCCGGAGAAGATTCCCATCTCGCTTCCTCTCGACCTCACCGGTGTCATATTGGAAGGTGCGAGACGAACAGACGAATGGCAGAGGATCCGAGAAGTCTTCCCATCCCGGTATACCACGTTTGAAGTAGGCGATACCGAGGATGCGGAGCTCACTGCGGAAGACCGCCGCATCCTGCAGTTAGCAAAAAGGGCAAGAATCTCGCCGAGATAGCTCTGGAGATGCATGCCGTCGATTTCTACGCGGCCGCGCGGCTCCTGGAACTGTACAATCGCGGACTACTGACCGTCGGTGAAGCACCTGAAGACATCCCATTCGAACAACAAGTCGAGGAGCTTCGCGAGCGGCTGAAGCAAGGCGTGGTCTGGTTCAATGCAGGGCAGTATCCGGAAGCCATGAGTGCGTTTGAAGCCGCCCTCGAGATCGATCCGCACAACAAGTACGCTCGTCTTTTCTTCTTGAAGACCCAGCGGCTCATCGACGACGGCAAACGAACCACCAAGATTCCCCTCGGACGAATTCCAGTACTCAAGCTCTCTTTGGACGACCTTGCAAATGTAACCCTCGCCCCCCAGGAAGGATTCGTCCTCTCACGTGTGAATGGCGAATGGGACATTCGTTCCATTATCAAGATTTGTCCCATGAGCGAAACGGATGTCCTTTCGATCTTCAAACGTCTCATGGACGACGGACTCATCGAGCTCAAATAAGCAGGCCTTCTTCTCCCATGCTATTATGGCCCTATTCGCATAATCAGAGGACCCCAACAATTGACTGCCGCCCATCCCGTTGTCGAAAGAGTCAGCCCGAGTCATGCTGTTCCTGGTGGCCGCCTGGACTTGCTCGGAAGTGGGTTCGACCCGACCAGAGCACATGCGCTGCGGGTTTTTTTCGGTGAGAGACGCGCGCAGATCACTCGGGTATCTGATCGTCAGGTCTCCGTCATCGTTCCCCAAAGCAACGGCCTCTCGACAGTGCGTATCGAGCAAGAAGGAACGGAGAGTACGCCTTTTCCCATTTCGGTGGCACGGCTGATTGCTGACGATCTGCATCCCGTTGCAAATCCTGCTATCGACTATTCAGGCAACCTATTCGTTACCTTCAGCGGGAGCCGTGGAGAAAAAGTCCCCGTATCGGTTTTTCAGATCAGCTCTGACGATAGAGCTGAGCCTTTCTTGAGCGAGATTGACAATCCCACGGGGATGGCGATCGGTCCGGACAAACACCTCTACATTTCCAGCCGTCATGAAGGTACCGTATACCGTGTTAGCCCCGAAAAGGACGTCCAGCTCATTGCCGATGAACTGGGTATCGCGACGGGTATTGCGTTTGATCCGGAAGGGGTCCTTTACGTCGGCGACCGACAGGGAACCGTTTTTCGGATTGAGCGCAACGGGGAGCCCCGAGCGTTCTGTCACCTACCACCGTCGATTGCTGCATACCACTTGGCGTTTGATGAGCAAGGTGATCTCTTTGTCAGTGGCCCCAGTCTCTCGAGTGTAGATTCAATCTATCGAGTGAATCCAGACGCCAAAGTCGAGATTTTCCACACAGGTCTCGGTCGTCCACAAGGTATGGCGTTCGACTCGGACGGCAATCTGTACGTCACCGAAGCTCTGGCCGGAGACAGCGGTCTGTATCGTATCCAACCCAACGGCGACAAGGATTGCCTCGTTTCCAGTCCACCGCTGGTGGGTTTGGCTTTTGATGGCAACGGGGGGGTCGTGCTTGCCGGCACAACGGCCGTGTATCACCTGGACGTTGGGATTGAGGGAAAGCCACTCATCTAGGCTGTTTACTGGCCTCTGATCTCCGGCTACTTCTTCTCGAGGAGAGCAGCTAGCCCGCGCTTGATTTTCTCGGCTTTCTCCCCTTCGGGTGAGATCTTCAAAAACGCTTCCGAATCTTGAACGGCCCGGTTACGCCTTTCTTCTGTCAGGCGAAGGTTTGCAAGAGCTATCGAGCACTCGGCCAGCTCAAATCGAGCATTCAACAATTCGTCTCCTTCCAAGCCCCCCTCCAAAGAGTCGCGCAATTGATCGGACCGAGCTTCAATTTGGCTCTCTGTTGGCTCTTGGGCCGCGCCCAAGGCCCCACGGTAGCTCGCCTTCTGACTCCGGTCCACGACAGCTATTCTGTCAAGGGCCCTCGCCTGATCAGCTTCCAGCTTCGCTCTTCCACGATCTGGAGACGGTTCCGCTTGAGCACTCAGTTTCGACTCTTCGCCACTCACGGCTTGCGGTCTTTCTGGTGCATCCGCAACGACCACAGAAGGTTCCGTTGGCGGTAACACACCTTCTTTTCCGACGACTTCGTGCAAAACAGAGGCTTCTTCATCTGCAAACGCTGCGACACTCCCTTCGGTTTCGCCTTTTTCCGGAACGGATATAGGCGATTCCACCGGACGAGCCCTCCCGAAGGTTTGCTCATCCGTCTTTGCCAACGTTTTCTCCGGCGGAGAAGGCATTTCGGGGCGGGCCTTTTTTCTCGCGGAAGACATCGGCTTCAAATCGTCCGCTTCTTGCAGCTCGAGCTCGCGGGCTCCTTGTCCGTCTTGCTCCAATCGCTTCACGGCTGCCTCGTCCGAAACTTCGAACGCTGACGGGCGGTCCTTGTCTTCCGAAACCACTGCAGTCGATGATGCCTGCTCTGCCTCTGGTGACTGTGCAGGCTGGACTAGCATGACCTCATAGCTCAAGACCAGCGCCATCAGCCCGGCGGCCACGACGGCCAACCACCGAAGTTGAGCTGGGGCAAACCACCCGGGGAGCCAAGCGGAGTGCTTCTCGGTGGATTGCTCTTGATCGATGCGAACCATGACCTTTCGTGGCAATGCCTCCCAATAGGCACCGGGCGGCTCGGGTAAGCTCGTTCGGCGGGCGGCATCCGGAAGCGCCTTCAAAAACTCGTAGTGTTCCCGGCAAGCGTCGCAGGCTTCCAGGTGAGCTCTCACTTGTTCCTTCTCCGCCGTGGAGCACTCGCCATCGGCAAGCTTTTCGACCATCGGCAGGAAATCATCGCATTGCATCTTTTCGTCTCGTCTACATATAATTCTTGAGCAAATCCTTGAGCTTTGCGCGGGCGCGAAACAACCGTGACATGACCGTTCCCATGGAAATATCAAGTGATTCAGCAATATCCTCGTAGCGCATTTCCTCGTGCACCCTCAGGATGAATACGGCTTTCTGCTCCGGGGAGAGTTTCTCCACGGCCTCATCGAGAGCGCGGGCAAACTCGGATGAAAGGAGACTTTGTTGAGGATCTGAGTCTTCAGGTCTTGCCGCCGGCAACCCGCTCGACGTTCCCTCGTCCGTAAAAGGCTGTTCCGTCCGTGCGGCACGTGTCAGATAGTTGATGGAGAGATTTGCTGCGATTCGCGTCAACCAAGGGGCGAGAGGCCTTCCCAGCTCGAAGCGATGAAGCTTCGTGTAAGCCCGCACGAACGTCTCTTGGGCGATATCATCCGCCACCTCGTGCCGCCGTGTCATCCTGAGCGCCACTCCGTAGACCCTCCTTTGGTATTGCCGCACAATGGCTTCGAAGGCGTCTCGATCTCCCTTCAAAGTTCGAGCGATGAGGTCGCGATCCACCTCCTCGACCTTTACTTGGTCCTGGACATAGGCTGGACTACCCAAGCCTTCCTCTCTCCCACAATACCGGTCGTACCGGAGATCTATTCCATCGTTTCAAGAGGAAGCCATTCTACCACTAAAGGGGACAACATTTGGGGACGTCTCCCACCGCCTAAGACCAAGTTCTAAAAGAGTTTATACCGGCAGGACATCAGATGCAGAAGGGCACAGCGATGGGAAGGAAAACTGATGGGGATAGCCGTCGTGCCAAGAGATCAATGATGGGGACAGCCCTCCTCACCAAAGCCCTTGCCTAATCAGGCTTTAGTGAGGAGCACTGTCCCCGTTGATTAGTACCCGGTAGGCCCCCTGCGCGCCGGATAGGGAGCCTACCGGGATCCCTCCTGCCCGTCATTGAGCCGGGGGATTCTCAAGATTACTCGAGAACCTTGATCACGACGCGGCGGTTCTCGGCCCGCCCATCACGAGTCGAGTTGTCAGCGATAGGCTGGGACTCACCGAAGCTGAAAACCGAGATGGCGTGAAGGGGGATTCCGTTAGTCTGGTAGAGATAGTCCCGAACCGCTTCGGCGCGCTGGAGGCCCAGCTTCTCGTTGTAGGTCTCGTCGCCCGTGTTGTCCGTGTGGCCTTCAATTTCGATATAGAGACGACGATTGTCCGCCTTGACCTTCTCAGCGAGCTCTGTGATTTGCGTCTTGGCTTCGTCTGAAAGCTTGGCCGCGCCGAAGTCGAAACTCACGTCATTGGAGAGCGTCACTTCGTAAATGAGCTTGCCCTGAGCCGCTTTCATGGCATTCGCAGCATCTTCTTTCGCCGAGTTGGCCAAACTTCCGGCCTCATCGGCTTTGCCATCCACCCGGCTGATCTCGCCTGAGTGGCGGTCAAGCTCTGCCTCGGCCGACTTGATGCGCTCTTGATTCTCTTCAACGCTCTGGCTGAGGCTCTCGACCTTTTCGTTGACAACACCGACTTCCTTGCCGACATATTTCTTACTAGCACAACCAGGGGCTAGCACGAGAGCTAGCACGAAAATGACTAACAGCTGCTTCATTCCCAACCTCCTCAACGATTGAAATGGGGATCTTGTACGGGCACCGCTTGCGTGTTGCTTTCGCCAGCACCACGCTTG
Source organism: uncultured Acidobacteriota bacterium (assembly GCA_963697355.1). Lineage (GTDB taxonomy): Bacteria > Acidobacteriota > Vicinamibacteria > Marinacidobacterales > DATDRI01 > CAVONV01. The sequence goes on along the minus strand of CAVONV010000002.1, from coordinate 68,430 downwards.
TTGGCGCGCGCATAGTAGCCCTTGCGGGTCCGTACTTGGACGTTTTCCAGCCTGATATACACCTCGATTCGACGAAACCGCCCATCCTGACGGGAATTTCGAGGTATATAGCCCAGCCGGTACTGGGTTTTGAGCTCTTCTTTCACTCGGAACGACGCAAGCCTCAGTGCTCCGAGTTCGCTGGCCTCGTATAGCTTTCCTCCCGTTTCTGCGGCAAAACGTTCGAGGGAATCCACCAGCATCGCGTCACGGCCGTGAACACCCACAAAAGAGTCGCTTTCAGGGTCATCAGCGGGGGAGAGAACTCGCATGGCATAGACAGGCAAATCCACTCCCTTGGCCACTTCGACGGCTTGGTCAACAGAAAGCTCACTGGCGGTATCGATTCCATCCGTAATGAGGACGATGGCCCGGCGCCCAAATCCCTGGTGCCGAATGAGATCCGATGCCTTCGCGACGGCGTCGTATATCGCCGTTGAACCAAATGGCTCGAGACGTTGCAACGCTCCGATAGCCTCGTTCTTGTCTACCGTGAAGGAGCACAACTCGACGATCTCCCGAGCGAAGGCATATACGGCCACTCGATCCTCTGCACCGAGGACACTCACGAGCTGAATGGCTGCATTCCGCGCATTGGCAACCTTGGAGGCCATGTCCATGCTTCCGCTGCCATCCACGAGCAGCATAACGTCCACCGGCGCATCCGTACCACTCGAGAAGTAAGCGAGATCCTGGGGCACACCATCCTCGTAGACGACGAAATCGTCTTCATTCAGATCCGTCACGAGGCTTCCCTTCTTGTTCACCACGGTGGCCGCCAAGTGAACGGCATCGACGTCTAGACCGAAGCGATAGCCGGCGGAAAGATCCTTCGTGGAGGATCCGTTTTGGCCGCAGAGGGGGCTCGCGGCCATGAGGCCGATTAACATCAAAGCGAAGCCGGCGCTGCGTCGTCTCATCAATCTTTCTTGTAGCAAAAGAGCTGCCACTCCCACGTTTTCCACATAATCCTCCACGCCCTTTCTTATCATATGTTTAGACGAACACCATCCGCAGGCTCATCGGTCTCTGGTCTCAAGCCCCACGCAAGTATTACGTCCTCCATGTAAGTCTTACCCGGTCGGGCGTTTTCCTAGTGGGTGTCGCTGGTCTTGTGGCGTTCTAGGAAGCGTTGCCGCTCTATGTCCTTGGGTTCATATCCATTTCCGCCATAGTCTCCGGCCAGGATGCCAAAATGCCAAAGTGTCTGGATGAGAAGGATTCCAACCAGGATGGTGACAAAGAAGAGCAGCAATCCGTGACTGCTAGGACGATTTGTGAAACGGATCGACCGTTTGCGGCACACCGGGCAGCGGAACGGCCGAACGAACGGAATCAATGCCAACCCGACGCGTTCGAAAGCACCCAGGCGCCGCGAACGTTCGAGGGGCACCGAACAAGAGGTGCAATGATATTGGGTCCTCAATTCCTTTCTCCTCCGGTATTGGCTCGCGCGCGGGCAACCAAGTATCGCCAGCGTGCGTAGAAGCGAAACTGAGCCTCGTTGTCGTACACCACTCCGTCACGTGCCTTGGAGCCATCGAGAAGTGCATCCATGTCAGATCCGGCTTCGGAGCGAGAAAGCACTACCGGCTCCAAGTCAAAGCCTCGGTCCAACTCCGCGCTCGTGGCGCGATGAAGAATCTCATCGACGAGCCTCTTGAAGTTCATAGGCGTCGATATGCTCTGCCGGTCGCCCAACGCACTCCAGTCGAATTGCTCCGAATCGAGCTCAGCTGCAACGTCATAGGCGCGCACGAAAAGAAAGAGTCGAAGCCCCGAAGTGAGCGGTTGACTCGCTCCCTGGGGTGTTGCCATCCGGCGTTCATTGTGACGTTCTCTCGCGATTTCACCGCGGACCAAGAGCAGCACATCTTCATAGCTCACTTGCTCCGTGCCCTTTTCCAAGAGTTGCATTTCCATGCGATCCGAGTGGAATCGAAGCCACCTTATAGAGACCACAGGCACGGCCTCGACGTCGGCTTCCGCCAACTTGAAATGCTCCACTCCACGTCGCTCGAGCTGGCTCGAGATCTCCCGTGCTTCTCTCTGGCCTTCCACTTTACAGAGAAGACGATGCCGCATCGTCTTCAGCGCCAGTCGCGCATCGTAGGGCGCGAAACCGAGCACCTCTGCAAGGGATTGAGCTCGCTCTTCGCTCGATCTCTCGTCTTGTTGCGGCGCCAGGATGATAAGATGCCGCTTCGAAACAGGGATCGTCGGTGCAACCACCTCATCCGGGGCCGCTGCACCCAAGGGCTCTGTACAATAGAGGCACCGGGCGGCCTCGTCGGAGTTGGGGCGCCCGCAGGCCGGGCAGGCTCTCGGCATCCCTGTTCGCGTCCTATCAACGATGAATTTGGTATCTATCTCATTGTAACATAAAGGCTTGAGTCACAAAATCCGACCGGGGGTCACCATGCACTGGGTTCGCGCTTCAACCAGCCTCGCTTTCATAGCAGCCATTTCGGCAAATCCTCTTTCCGCTGACGAGCTCAAGGGTCAGGTCGAGACCTACATCGAAACTCACCAAAAAGCCATCATTGACGAGCTCGTCGAGACACTCCGGATTCCCGACGTCGCTGCCGACCGAGAAAATATCCGGAGAAAAGCCGAGCACCTCGAAAGGACGCTCGCCGGTCGTGGCTTTCGGGCAGAGCTCTTGGAGACGGAAGGAAATCCTCTTGTCTACGGTGAGCTCAAAGTGCCTGGGGCTCGACGGACGCTTCTTCTTTACGCTCACTACGATGGGCAACCCGTCGATCGCTCTCTTTGGAAACAAGAAGACCCTTTTCGGCCGATCCTTCGAGACGGCAAGATGGAGGATCGTGCCAAGGAGATCGATCTCGAAGGAGCGGATAGATTCGATCCCAAATGGCGTCTCTATGCGCGGTCGGCCTCCGATGACACGTCGCCCATTATCGCCATCGTCGCCGCCATCGATGCCATTCGCGCTGCAGGACACCGACCAACATCCAACATCCGAGTCATCCTAGATGGGGAAGAGGAAGCAAGCTCCCCCAGCTTGGCGCCGGCCATCGACAAATACCGAGAGAAACTGAAGGCCGACTTGATGTTGATTCTAGATGGCCCCATCCACTATTCGAACCGACCCACGTTGGTCTATGGTGCTCGCGGAATACTAACGCTCCAGCTCACCACTTACGGGCCCAAAATGTCCCTTCATAGCGGGCACTACGGGAACTGGACCCCGAATCCCGCCATCCGCCTAGCACGGCTCTTGGCCTCAATGAAAGATGACGGGGGCCGGACGGTCATTGAAGGCTTCTACGATGGCATCGCCATCTCATCGGAAGATCAGAAGGTCCTCGATTCGGTTCCCGACGATCATGAAGCACTGATGAAAGCGTTTGGTATTGCAGAACCTGACAAAGTCGGCCGATCGCTTCAAGAAGCGCGGCAGTATCCTTCTCTCAACATCCGGGGGCTCCGTTCCGCTTGGGTCGAAGCCGAAGTGCGTACCATCGTTCCCGATCGAGCCGTCGCCGAGATCGATGTCCGCTTGGTCGAGGAAACACCAGCCGACATCATGTTCGACAAAGTGATCGTTCACATCCAGAAGCAGGGCTACCACATCACGGATGAGGACCCGGATGACGCTACCCGGTCTCGCCATTCCAAGATTGTGAAGGTGGTGCGACATGGCAAGGGTACCGAAGCCTACCGAACCCCACTCAATGATCCCCAAGCCGCGAAACTCGTTGAGGCTCTGGAAAGAACTTGGGGTGAGCCGCCTGTTCGGATCCGTACCAGCGGTGGCACGGTCCCCATCTCGCCTTTCGTCCGGAAGCTCGGGCTTCCCGCCATATCGGTGCCCATTGTCAACTTCGACAACAACCAGCATAGCCCCAATGAGAACTTGCAGCTCGGTTACTTCTTCAACGGCATCGTCTCCATTGCCGCCGCCTTGATGATGTAGGGTCGAGGAGCGCTGAGGCCCGGAGTACAACGAGGTTGGTCACGGTAGGTACTCGAGAACTCGAGTACCCAAGTACTCAAGAATCTCATTCAAAAATCTTCACGTTTTGATGGTCTGCTGAGCTCCGGTTGAGGTACCGAACACGGCGTGTCCAGACGTAAAGAAGCACGATGCCGATACCAATCAATCCGAAGGACAGCCCTATCCAGATTCCCACCACTCCCCAGTCCAAAAGGAAGCACAAAGTGACACCGATGGGGAGGCCTAGAAACCAATGGCCGACAAGATTACTCAACATAGGAGTTCGCGTGTCTCCGGCCCCGCGCAGGATCCCCGTAGCTACGACCTGAATCCCGTCAAACAACTGAAAGAAGGCGGCAACGAACAACAAAGAGACTCCCGCCGTCACGACGGCTTCTTCGGAAGTAAAGGCGCGGAGAATGTAGCTCGGCCACAAGAGAAAACAAAGGGCGCTGAGCGACATGAATCCTGCGCCGAGAATAAGAGCCGTCCATCCCGCGTGTCCAGCGGCTCGAGATTCTCCCCGTCCGAGATTCTGCCCTACCCGCACGGCTCCCGCCGAAGAGACCCCGAGAGGAACCATGAATGTGATGCTGGCGGCAGTTAGCGCAATTTGATGGGCGGCAAGCGAAACGGAGTCGAGTCTACCCACAAGAGCTGTTGCAGCAGCAAAAACGCCGAGCTCGAGCGTGAGTTGACCCGCCGCGGGAAACCCTAAAGCGAGCAGCTCTCTCATGCGGGACGACTCGAACGCGAAGGTTACACGGAAAAGGCCGGTCTGTTGGCGGTAGTCGTTATAGAGGATGTACAGGAAGAGCCCAACGGCCATGAAGGTGCGAGAGACGAACGTCGCCCAACCTGCTCCAACGACGCCGAGAGCTGGTGCGCCCAGATTGCCGAAAATGAGCAACCAGTTGACGATCGCGTTCACGATGTTGGCGGTGATCAAAACGAACATGACCGGTTTGACTAGACCCATGGCTTGTAGATAGCGCCGGAAGCTTGCGTACAGAAGTAACGGCAGCAGGCTCCATGTCACTTTTTCCACATAAGGAATGGTGAGCGCCACCACTCGCGGATCGGTACCCCAGACATCCAGCAGTTGCACGAGAAGAGACACCATCAACATGAGGACGGGCGCCAACAACAGGCTCAAGTAGACCCCGTGCACGAGGGCTCGATGACAGTCATCGATCCGACCGGCACCAAAGGCTTGGGAAACCAATGTATCCAATCCCAACAGTAGCCCCATGCCAAAAATTGCCACCGCCAGGAAAAGAGCCGTTCCCAGACTAACGGCTCCAATAGCCTCGGCACTTACGCGGCCCACCATCATGGTGTCAACCGTTCCCATGGCCACCCAACCGAGCTCGGCCGCGACCACAGGTATGGCAAGCGCCAGCATGGGTTTCCACTCGCTCTTCAATGCGGCGATTCGATGCATTTTGTCTAGCAGTCGTTGCCTCGATAAACGTCGTCCATGATACTCATATAGCCTTGCAACAAGGAACGGGCGGGCAAAGAATACACCAATCTCCATGTCGGTCCTGAACTTACTGATCCTTATTCTTGACAAACAAACACTCGAACGAATAACCTAACGCCAAGCGCTCTTTCCACCCCAATCGGATCGGCGTCCGGGAAGCAGAATGGTTTTGACGGGGAATTCGTGCGTCGGTTTCATTTCTAAATTCGTTCAGTAACCGTTTCGCGTTTTTCAGCAAGGTCGGTATTTTCTCAGACGCACTTAGGATGCGACCCCCTTCCCAATGCTTTCTTGGCCTGACAACAGGGACTATCTGCCTCCCCGGGACAACTGCAGCTCAAGGAGGCACCTATGCGCACATTTATCGTTCTCGTCGTTCTCGTTGGGGCTCTTCTCCTTCAACTAGCGCAGTGGATCAGCCCTTTCCGCGGCTATTCGAGTAGTCACCAAACTCAGCTCCCCGTCGAGTCTGATGACAGGCAGCCCGTCGACTGACGCGTTGAAGTCGGCGACAGTGAATCGGGACCGTCAACGAAGGCGGGCTTGACCGTTGCCCCTGTGCTATAGTGAGGCGGGAAACGGCGGTGAGAATATCTCTGCTCATATTCTTTGCACTCAGCTGGGCAAGCCTCATGGCTCCGGCCCAGAACAGTCGGATTTACAGCCCCCGGGACGTCGACGCATTAGAGAACGAGAGCCGAGACGATTGGCAAAAGCCGGTTCAAGTTATCGAGGCTCTCCAAATCGAAGCTGGCTCGACTATCGCTGATATCGGAACGGGCTCCGGTTATTTTGTGCCGTTCCTGTCCAAGGCGGTTGGTCCGGACGGCCGGCTGTTTGCGGTGGACATCCAGCAGGAGATGCTGGCATTTGTCGAGCGCAAGGTAGGCGAGATCGGTCTCATCAACGTCACCACGGTCCTTTCCCAAGAAAATGACACCCGCCTGGAGGCCGGCACTGTCGACCTAGCGCTTCTTGTCGACGTCTACCACGAGCTTCGATCGCCGAAAGCGCTGTTGTCGAACATCAGGAGCGTATTGAAGCCTGACGGTCGCTTGGCCGTTGTCGATTTCTTCAGTAACAAAGACGTTCCCGTAGGCCCCACACGTCGGTATCGTGTGCCCAGACAACGTCTCATCGCCGAGGCTGAAGCATCGGGCTTCAAGCTCGTCGAGGAGCATTCTTTCCTTCCCTACCAGTACTTCCTCGTTTTCGACCGACGGGCTGGGGCCGAGACAGAGAGGGAGGATCCGTGAGCACGATCCTTGACCGTCGAGAAATCGAAAAGATCCTTCCCCACCGAGATCCGTTCCTCTTCGTCGACGAGATCAGCGAGATCACGCCGGGAACGAGGATCAGCGGCGTGATTCGTGTAGGGGACACCGGCGCTTTTCTCATTCGAGACGATGCTGGCAGGTACTATTACCCACCGACCATATTGACCGAAGCCATGGCACAAGTAGGCGCCGTTTTGGTGCTCTATCCGGAAGAGAACCGCGGGCGGGCTATCTTCTTTCGCTCGATCGACGACATCCGTTTCCACAAGAGGATTCCCGCGGGATGTTCCTTGAGGATCGACGGTGAGGTCCGGAAAATGCGCGGACGGCTCGGAAGCCTCAAGATGAGCGCATACCACGGCGAGGAGCTCGTTGCCGAAGGTATCATGGGATTCGCGCTCTAATCCGACCTTGTCTACTCAGGTGGCACTTTGAGTACCCGGATCGTCGGTCCTTGCAACTCCCCCTCGAGTGGCTCGAATTTTCTTACGAGCGGGCAGGCTTGAAATAGGCGATCGTAGGCTTTGGAAAGGCGATGCTCCGGCCCGAATCGCTCGTAGACTTGTGATGAGACCACAAAGTACCCAACTCCCAGATCTCGATAACTCCGCAGCGCTTTCTGAATGATGCGTGCCTCCTGCATCACTTTGTATTTCTTCCGATCCGGAACAGGCGCGTGTCTTTCCACCGCAAAAGAAGTACCAGGAGGAAAGGCGCCATCGATCCACTCGCGCGCGACGTTGCCCGTGTCGGGAAGCGTCAACTCGGTGTTGAAGCGAATAGACGTTCTGAGGGGAGACCAAATCAAAACCACGAGCAAAAGCACCGCGGCGACGGGCTCGAAGGCGAGATAGCGCTTCGAACCCATTCGTCGGACGATCACAGCCAGGAACTCATAGAGAGCGTAGCCCGCCAGTATCGCGAGGAAGGGATATACCGCAATGAGGTTTCCCGCCCAGTTGATACGCTGAGCACCGTAGTGCGAGTAGTAGAGGATGGGAAAGCTCAGAAAGACAGCCGTACTCCCTCTGGCTCGATACAAGGCGATAACTAGACCCGCAACCGCGAACAAGGACACCCAGAAACCCGCGCCGTAGCGAGCCGTGTAGACGGCATGAGTGTACCAGTTGTTGTCTCCTTCGGCGCCGGGCCGACCAAGGTACCCATAGCTGTAGATGTCGAAAGAAACGTGCTCGAGGAACCTCGGGAAATCCGCAAGAAAATATGGATTGATGACGACGAAGGTCATCACTGCACCCACCGCTCCAACGTAGAGATCGACCTCGGAGAACAGCCTCCTCCTATGCCGAAGCGCAACGGCGATCAGAAACGGTGCTGCCAACAACACGCCGTTATACTTCGTCGCCGTCGCGAGGCCGATAGCGACACCGCAAGCGAACGCGAGCTTGTAACCTCCTTTGCCTAGATAGGTCAGTGTTACGATGACACTCACGACCACGGCAAAGTACAGTACGACGTCCGGCTTGTTGTACTGAGAGTGCTCCACGGCACCGGGAAAGACCGCCAACAGAGCAGCCGATACCAGACCGACTTTCGTGCTGAAGAGGCTTCGCCCCAATAGAAACGTCACGAGGACCGTCAAGGTTCCGAAAACGACACCTAAGAAACGTCCCCAATAGAGCATGTCCTCCTCCGTGACCTGGTGGATACCTGCCCATCGGCCACTCGGAAGATTCTGAAGGTAGACGGCGAGATAGGTCGCGGTGCAAAGATAAGGCTGGAGGGATGGGTAGTACCACCACCTTGGATTGAAATCCCCCGTTTTTAACTTTTTAAGGGCGGAGTGGACATAGTCGTATTCATCGGGGATGTAGCTTTGCGGGAGTCCGTAGGTAATCCCCCAAACACGAAGGCCAAAAGCCGCCGCTAGGATGAGGATGAGCAAAGCGGGCACCACGAGAGAGCGAGCCCACTTCTTCCAACCTTCGCGAGAGGCGGGAACTCCATATCTTGTCCAGCCGGAGATCGCCGCCGCGACGGCGAGACTGAGCAGCACGAGCGCCCTGCGGGAGACCGTTGGCTCGAGCCACTGCAGGGTGTAACCGTTGGTGAGGAGCGATGCGACGGCATTGATCCAAGCGATCCAAGCCAGGTTCTTAGCGAGCTTGGCCGGTGGATACCAACGAGGCGGCTCTTTGCGCTCTGTCGCCAATAGAATCGCTCCCGACGCGAGATCAAATGGAAACCGCGTAGAGAGTAGCACGGCCGGTGGTCTCCGTGGTAGCAAAGTGGAAACCACTTCAGACGCCTCGATTGAACGTGCTAGGATCCGTCCTCAAATGCTTCAAGAAGAACCTCCCGAAGCTCCAATAACAAAGGGTTCTTCGGCCAGTACAAGAGGCTCCCAAAAGCGAAGCGGTGGCAGAGAGCTCCTTTGGCTCATTCTCGCCTCCATCCTGTCCACAACCATCGGCTACCAAATCAACCGGCCTATCGCCGTACCCGTCGGCCGCGCGTTCTGGAGCACGCCTTTCGTCGAGGGATTTCACGACGCAGAAGGCGACTACCGCTGGAGCCGTTCCAGAAGCTGCGTTACTTTCCCGGACATTGGACCGGGGCGCCGGGGAAAGGTCGCACTCGACATCGCCGGCTTCCGCCCGAGAGGACAGAAGAACCCTCTCGTGGTTCTCGAGACTCCAGGATCGACGCAACAGTTCGAGGCGCGCCGGCGCATTGAGAGCCTCCAAATTCCCGCCGCGTCACGAGGATGGTGGAGCTCCGATATCAGGGTTTGTTTGCGCTCCGAGACCTTCACACCCGGGCCAACCGATGAACGATCCTTGGGCGTTCGCGTTCACGAAGCACGTTGGCTGCCTCGAGGCTCCGCGTTGGTTTGGGGTTTTCCGTCTCTTCGACAAGTTGTGCTCGCGAGCCTCACGCTTTGCCTGTTTTTTGGAACTCTTGTTCGAGTCGGGCTTCGCCCAAGCAGTGCATCGCGTTCCGGATTGATCGGCGCCTGTCTCATGGGTGGTGCCTATGCATGGGCTCGAGGCTACATGGCCTCAGCCGTCATACCACTCCTACTCCTGACCTTCGTCGCTTTCGCCGTGACCAAGCTCTTTCCTTCCCTGGTGGATCTAGTGCGTCAACTCTTCCTCGCCACAGGAATGGCTGCCCGGCAAGGGCTGGACAGCGTCACCCGGTGGACGACCTTGGTTATCGCGATTGCAGGTTTTTCGGGTCTGTCGATTGCCTACTTGGCTCGTCCCGAATTGGACATCGATTTGGGCTCGGGGCAAGAGACAACTCTGGTTGACCGATTCGCTTCCTTCGACGCCGAGAGGGGCGTCACTTTCCGGCGCGCTTTGGCGGGCTCCCAAATTGATTTGCGTGATTTTGGAGGAGGAACCAACTGGCAAATCACCATTACGGCTTCATTGGATGAGAACAATGCCGCCGTCTTGCCCCTTGCTCGGGCGGGCTATTCCGAGGTCGAAGCAGCCCTTGGCGATACATGGACGGAGACGAGACTCGTCGCTCCGGCCCCCGTCGGATGGCGCTCCGGACTCCGAATCGAGTTTCCGGCCGCAACAAACGCCGGAAGACTTCGCATCGACCGCGTTGTCATTCAACGCGGCCGGGCTCTCCCTTCGCTGAGAACGGTTCTCGCGTTTCTTGGTGCGACCTTGGTCTTCCTTTGGGGATTGGGGGCTACGGGTCTGCCGGCACGCTGGTGCACCGCCGGCACGGCATTTTTCCTGGGCGCGGTGCTTTATGCGTTGTTCTTCAATCCCGTCCTTTTCATCCCCTTCGCGGGGACGCTCTTGGGGATCTGCCTCCTGGCTTCCATCGGTGCCCTTTTGGGAGGAGGCCTTCTCCATCTCGATTCAGCTTCGTCCTCCGACTTTCACGCGAGATCGCTTGCACTAGCAGTGATTCAGGTAGGTTTCATCGTTTGGCTCACCGCCATGGCCTTTCCGCTTTACAAAGGTTTGCACTTCCTCTACCACTCATCGATAGCGGAAGAGATCTGGAAGGGGAAATTCCTCGTTTTCTATTTGCCTCATCCAGACAACATCCTGAGTCGCGAAGCACAGTGGGGGGGGCTTGTCGTACCTTACCCTTGCACCTATCACACGTTGATAGCTCCCCTAACGGCGTTGCCTGCTTCATGGTTCGCGTTTCTTCAAAAGCTACTACAAGTATCGATGCTCACTTGTATGGCTTTCCTTGCTGCAGCCTTGGCACGGCGATTTGGAAACGCGAGGGCGGGGGTTTGGGCAGCTCTCCTCACGGTGACCATGACGGCCACCTATCAACTCCTGGCCCTGTCCCATTTTCTCACCGTGTTCGGATGTTGGGCGGCATCGTTGGCACTTGCCTTCGTCATCTTCTATTTGGATCGACTGGGCCTGAGAACCTACTGGTGGGGTGCCGTCGCACTATTGACTCTAGCGTACCTTTCCTATACGGCTTCCCTTCTTTTTACTGTTTTCACGTTGGCTTTGGCGTTGCCTTTCGTCTTCCGGAAGAATCCTCAATCTGGCAGGCACCTCGCAGGATGCACTTCCGCTTCATTGGCCGCGGCGTTTTTCATTTACTACATCCACTGGGTCATGCCTTTTCTGCGTGAGTCGATACCCATCCTCCTTGTTTCGGGAGGCGACGAGCCCTTCTCCATTTGGGCACGCCTGTCCATGGTGCCTCGCAAACTGGCTTACAGTTTTGGCACGTCTCTCATTCCTCTCGTGGGACTTGCGAGCTTGGCCGGTCTCGGCGTTCGGTCCCGCGTAGACGCTCGATTCATCTTACTCGCCTGGGCGTCCATATTGATCGTCTTCAGCTTTTTTGACGTCTTTTTCAACTTCATCCTCAAGCACCATTACTTCGTAATGGTGCCCGTCGCGGTCGGCGGGGGCTTGCTGGTCGACCGCGCCATGACCTATCGTTTTTGGGCAAAGCTACCGGCTGTGGCTTTCCTCCTAGTCGCGGTGCTTCTTGGTGCTAGAGCGGCCTTCGCTCTCGCGATGGGCACCTTGCAGTAGATATGAATGAATGATTTTCAAAAGACTCAATCCCAGGAGAGAACCATGAAAAGAATCGCTCTTTGCTTTTTGTTTCTCTTTTCGACCCACGGACTTTCTCAGGAAGCGACGAAGTTCGATGCCGAGACGTTCAAGGGTCTGGCCTTCCGCGGAATCGGCCCGGCTCTGATGTCGGGCCGGATCGCCGACATCGCCATCCACCCCAAGGATCAGAGCACTTGGTACATCGCCGTAGGATCAGGAGGGGTGTGGAAGACCATCAATGCGGGAACAACCTGGGCACCCCTCACCGATGACCAACCTTCTTACTCTGTGGGCTGTGTCACCGTAGACCCCAGCAATCCTGAAACGATCTGGGTCGGCACGGGAGAAAACGTCAGCGGACGCCATGTCGGATATGGCGACGGCGTTTACAGGAGCCTGAACGGCGGGAAGACCTGGGCGAACATGGGGCTTGGAGCATCGGAGCACATCGGCAAGATACTCGTCGATCCCCGCGACTCCAACGTCGTCTACGTCGCCGCAGAAGGGCCTCTTTGGGCATCAGGTGGAGAGCGCGGCCTGTTCAAAACAACTGACGCGGGGAAAACGTGGAACCTGGTTCTCGAAATCAGCGAGGACACCGGAGTGACCGATCTGGAGTTCGACCCACGCAACCCTGACGTTGTTTTCGCGGCAGCTTACCAGCGCCGACGGCACATCTATTCCTTGCTGGCCGGCGGGCCGGAATCGGGCATCTACAAGACCACCAACGCCGGTGAAGACTGGAGGGAGCTGACAAACGGTCTCCCGTCAAAGGACATGGGCCGCATCGGCCTCGCGGTATCGCCCGTCAATCCCGACGTCGTATATGCCACTATCGAGGCGCTCCGCGACGAACGAGGCTTCTACCGATCGACCAACTCCGGTGAAAGCTGGGAGAAAAGAAACGACTACATCAGCGGCGCGACGGGGCCGCACTACTATCAAGAAATCTACGCCTCACCTCACAAGCTGGATCGCGTCTACCAAATGGACGCCGTGCTCCGCTTCACGGAAGATGGAGGCAAGACTTTCGAACCGCTCGGTGAACCGTACAAACATGGCGACAACCACGCCATGGCGTTTGACGCGAACGATCCCAATTACCTCCTGGTTGGCAGCGACGGCGGACTCTATGAATCCTGGGATCATGGGAAGAGCTGGAAGTTCGCAGCGAATCTACCTGTAACCCAGTTCTACAAGCTGGCCCTGGACAACGACACTCCTTTTTACAACATTGCGGGAGGAACCCAAGACAACAACACCCAAGTCGGCCCGTCGAGGACCGGGAACATCCAGGGGATTCAAAACAGCGACTGGTACATCACCGTCGGCGGCGACGGATATGCCTGCCAGATCGATCCCGAGGATCCCAACATCATCTACTCCGAGTGGCAGTACGGTGGACTCATGAGGTTCGATCGAAAAAACGGTGAGCTCGTCGATATCAAGCCGATGCCGCGTATAGGCGATCCACCCGAGCGATGGAACTGGGATGCGCCCATCTTCATCAGTCCGCACTCTCACACCCGTTTGTACTTCGGCTCACAGCGTCTGTGGCGTAGTGACGACCGCGGTGATAGCTGGACGCCCATCAGCTCCGACCTTTCCAGGGGAAGGAATCGTTACGAGCTACCTCTGATGGGAAGGGTGTGGAGCGTCGACGACCTCTACGACAATGGAGCGATGTCTTGGTACGCCAACACGACGACGATATCCGAGTCTCCGGTCCAAGAAGGTCTCATTTATGTGGGAACGGATGACGGATTGATCCAGGTGACCGAAGATAGCGGTGCCAACTGGAGGCGCATCGACTCTTTCACGGACGTGCCCGAGATGTCTTTCGTCAACGAGATCAAGGCATCTCTCCACGACGCGGACACGGTTTACGCGGTTTTCGATAACCACAAGGTAGGAGACTTCAAGCCCTACATCTCGAAGAGCAACGATCGTGGGCGGAGCTGGACTTCAATCGCGGGAGACCTTCCTGACCGACATTTGCTGTGGTCCGTCGTGGAGGATCATGTAAAGCCCGAGCTGCTCTTTGTCGGTACGGAGTTCGGTATCTTTTTTACCATTGACGGCGGAGCGCATTGGACCAAACTCGAGGGCGGTGTTCCAACGATTGCATTCCGCGACCTCGAGATCCAGCGTAGAGAAAACGATTTGGTAGGGGCCTCTTTCGGCCGGGGTTTCTACATTCTCGACGATTACACGCCTTTGCGACAGGTGACGCCAGACTCTTTGGGAGAAGAGGCCACTCTCTTCCCGGTCCGGAAGTCGTTGCTCTACGTTCCGTCGGTCCCTCTGGGCTTGCGAGAAAAGGCCAACTTGGGTGACGGCCACTACACGGCGCCCAATCCCCCATTCGGTGCCGTTTTCACCTTCTACTTGCAGCAATCCTTCAAGACGGACAAGGAGCTGAGAAGGGATAGAGAAGAGGAGATCAGGAAACAAGGTGGAGATGTTCCCTTTCCCGGCTGGGAATCGCTCGAGAATGAGCTGCGGGAAGATGAGCTCGCGGTCGTCTTCACTATTGAGGATGCCAACGGAAATGTCGTTCGACGGTTCACCGGTCCGACGTCCAAAGGATTCCACCGGGTTGCATGGGATCTTCGCCATCCACCTTATACACCCACGGAAGTCGAGAAGCGTGAGCCGGAATCGCTGTGGGATAGTCTGCCCGTTGGCCCCCTCGTCACTCCGGGGCACTACACGGTGAGCATGGCAAAATGGGTCAACGGCGCGCTCGAGGCGTTGAGTGACAGCCAAACGTTCGAGGTCGTGGCAAGCGCCAGTTACACTCTAGGGCCACAAGATCGGAAGCAAACGCTCGAGTTCCAACAACGAGCGGGAGAGCTGCAGCGCAAAGCGATGGCCGCGGATGCCATTCTCGATGATGCACTCGAGCGGATCCTATTCATCAAGCGGGCTATCGTCGAAACCCCCTCAGCGGCTCCGACGCTCATGGAGAGGGCTCGCACTATTGAGCTTGGGCTCAAAGACGTCGAGAAGAAGCTCGAGGGTGATCCTGTCCGTCGTCGCCTCCGCGAGCCTTCGGATCCGTCGGTTCTTGGCCTGGTTTCCGTGGTCACGGGAGGAACCTTCGGCGCAACTTACGGACCAACGGGAACCCATCGAGAAAGCTACGAGAGGGCGGCCGAGATGTACGAAGAGGTACGGGCCGAGCTCACCCGACTGGTCGAGACCGAGCTACGAACACTCGAAGAGGAGTTGGAAGCCGCCGGCGCACCCTACACACCTGGGAGGAAGATAGCGAAGTAACGCCATAGGTACGTAGAGTAATCAGTAATCAGTAATCAGTGACCAGTTAGTGGTAATGGTCGAAAGAAACATACTCGTATTGGCCACTATTTACTGGTTACTGGTCACTGATGACTGTTGGTGCGCCCATCAGTGCACTTGAGGCGGTGGGCGCTCTTCTGTCTCGATGGGCATCGGTGACGAGTGGTGAAGAATGATCTTCCAACCGGAATCCGTTATGACGAAGACATTGTTCACAACCGCGACGTAGATCGTCTCGCCGGTTTCCGTCGGGATGGATACGTGCTCTTCGCAGGACACCCAACCGACCTCACCAAAAACTCTAACGGCGACCTGACTCGGCTCGACGCGTTGACGAACCGTATTGGCAAAGATGTCCTGCCAGCTCTCCAGCACTTCCGGCCACCCGTGGAGCACCGGCCAACCGGGATGGATGCAGCTCACCCACGGCTCATGAAGCCAGATCTCTTCCATGGCATCCAGGTCCAAGTCACTCAGGGCCTGGTAAAAATGCCGATTGGCTTCCAATAGCTGGAGATCTTCATTCATGGCTCGCTCGTTCGGCCGCATCATGCCACCAAGTCGATGTCATCTCCAAATCCCACTCTGAGGTTGAATTCGGCTCAAGGCCTGCCTCGACCAGAGACGACCTCTAGTTGGGACTCGAGACCGAACAGAGGCTCCAAACCTTTCAGGCAAACGATGTCTTTCGCAATTCCACGGAACGTATCCAGGTCAATCGTTTGCCGAGAGTCGGAGTAGGCGGTCTCGGGATGCGTATGGGCTTCGATGAGCAAGCCTTGCGCCCCAGCGGCGATGGCGGCACGCGCCAGGGGGCGAATGCGCTCCCTTTTTCCTACCCCATGAGAAGGGTCCACGAGCACCGGCAGGTGAGAGATCTGACGGATGGCCGGAACCACGTTGAGGTCCAGTGTATTCCTCGAGTGAGTGTTGAACGTTCTTATCCCTCGCTCACAGAGGATGACCTGTTGGTTACCTCCCGCCAGCAGATATTCCGCGGCCATGAGCCATTCGTCGAGCGTTGCCGCAATGCCCCGCTTGAGAAGTACGGGTTTTCCTATCTTGGCGAGTTTCCTCAGGAGAGAAAAGTTTTGCATGTTGCGAGCACCCACTTGAACCATATCGACATGCTCCGCGACGATTTCTACCGACTCCGTGTCCAGGGCCTCACTGACGACGGGTATCCCCAGTTCCTTCCGCACACGCATCAGAGTCACCAATCCTTCCGTACCCAATCCTTGAAACGAGTACGGGCTCGTCCGCGGTTTGAAGGCACCTGCTCGAAACAACTGCGCGCCGGCATCTTTCACCTGACGCGCAACCTCCAACGTGCGGGCTTCCGTCTCCACACTACAGGGCCCGGCAATCGAGAACCGGTTCTTCTCCCCCTAGTCTTACGTCCTCGATAGCGACGACCGAATCTTCCGGATGCACCTCCCGACTAACGAGCTTGTACGGCTTTGTGACCGGTATGCACTCTAGAACGCCCGGCAACTGGGCGAGGTATGCCGGGTCGACCGGTCCCCGATTCCCCGTCACGCAAATGGCGGTCCGATTGACGCCGGGCACCGGGAGCGGTGTATATCCCATTCGCCGAATGGCTTCTTCGACGTTCTGGCATTGTTCTTCGTTGCTGTCCTTCCTCATCACGATGAGCATGGGTGTCCTCCATTTGAATAAATTCCTCCCCGCCTACGCTTAACATCTCTATCCACCGAGCTTCGGCGGGTCCGCCGTAGCCTCGGCGAAGGCGGACCGGCCGGCGGCCCTGAAGGGCCGTGCTCTCGCGCCATCGCGCTCGAGCTCATTAGTGGGATGCTCGCCTCCTCGGCTCGCACCCGCCCTCGCTCTTCGTCAAATAGCGGCGGGTCTCATTGAGCCGACTTTTTATCAAGCGTCTTTCGCTGCGACCAGGGGTTTCAGGGCATCCGTAAAAGACTTTACGACTCGTGCTTCGCGATCCTTATCTTTTTCTTCCCATGCCTTCTCGATGGCACGGGCAAGGTAGCTTCCCACTACGGCAATGCGGGCCCCCGCCTTCCGGGCGCTCCGAATGTGCTCCGGTCGCGAGAGTCCGAATCCGAGACATAGTGGATGGGCGATCTGCGCGCTGGTTCTCGACACGAGCTCGACGACCGGCGCGAAGGCGCCATTCCGAGCGCCAGTGACACCTTGATGCGCCACGAGATACAGGAACGCGTTCGTCGCGTCATCCATCCTCTTTAGCCTCGTGTCATCGGTGAGCGGCCCCACGAGCTGAACGTGCCCGAGCTGAGCCTTGTCACAGGCTCGCCTCAAAGGGCCCGACTCGTCGAGCGGGATATCCGGGACGAGGAGAGACGACGCTCCGGCAGCGGCGACATCGCGACAGAACCGCCCATAGCCGCGAGCGTGAACGAGATTGCCATACACCAAAAGATTGATGGGTGTTTCCGGACACTCCGTGCGGATCTCAGAAAGAACATTTATCGCCCTTTTCGTCGAGGTGCCTCCGCGCAGCGCACGAAGGTCCGCCGCTTGAATCGCCGGGCCGTCCGCGATGGCGTCTCCATAGGGGAATCCGATCTCGAGCATCGTCGCTCCGTTGGCCACGGCAGACTTAGCAAGTTGCACTGAGGAGCTGGCGGTCGGATCGCCAAGTACCAGGAAAGGACTGACGTGAAAGCGCTCGGATTCGAGGGCTCTCTCGAGACAACGGATACTCATGTTCTCGCCTCTTCGGTCTCTCTTCTGTCATTCACTGCGCGGTAGACATCGAGGTCTTTGTCCCCGCGGCCGGACAAATTGACGAGCACCCGCGATCCTTCCTGCAGTTCGCCGAGATCCACGGCTCGGAGCACAAAAGCGAGGGCGTGGGCGGGTTCGAACGCCGGGATGATGCCTTCGGTTCGAGACAACACCTCGAAGGCTTGAAGAGCATGGCCATCTTCCACCGCGACATAACGGGCTCGCCCCGAATCGCGAAGGTAAGCATGCTCGGGTCCCACACCGGGGTAGTCGAGGCCTGCGGCAATGCTGTGAGGCTCCAGAATCTGTCCCTCCTCGTCCTGCAAGATGCTCGTTCGTGCACCGTGGAGCAGGCCTGGTGTTCCCTTGATGAGCGTCGCGCCATGCCGCCCTGTGGCGAGCCCTTGTCCCGCCGGCTCCACACCAATCAGTTCGACGGAACAGTGGTTCAAGAAATCGTAAAAGATACCGATTGCATTGCTGCCTCCCCCAACACAGGCCACCACGGCGTCAGGGAAACCATCGAGATCCGCCTCCCATTGCTGTCGCGCCTCGCGACCAATCACGGATTGAAAATCCCGCACCAACCGGGGAAAGGGGTGAGGTCCGCAAACGGTTCCCAGAAGGTAGTGGGTTGATTCCACGTGAGTGGTCCAATCGCGGAGGGCTTCGTTGATGGCGTCTTTCAAGGTCTGCGCCCCACTCGTCACCGGCACGACCTCGGCACCGCAGAGCTCCATGCGCTTGACGTTGGCAGCTTGCCTTTCGATATCCCTTTGACCCATGTAAATGACGGTCTCGAGGCCGAGCCAGGCTCCTACCATCGCCGTAGCCGTGCCGTGTTGGCCGGCACCGGTCTCGGCAATGATGCGCTTCTTTCCCATGAACTTTGCGAGCAAGACCTTGCCCCAGAACGTTATTCGTTTTGTGTGCGCCTCCATGCAAGAGGTCTTCTCGCTTTAGAACGATTTCTAATCGAGCTTGCTCAGAAAAAGTGGGCGCTGAGGTCAAGGGTGTGGGGCGGCCGGCCCACGAACGAAGCGCATTTGAGAACGCCTCTTCGAAATCCGAACGAGTGACGATTTGTTCCCGCGCCTGCTCCAACTCTTTCAAAGCCGGAATCAGAAGCTCTGGGACGAACTGACCACCATAGTCACCAAAAGCACCAATGGTGGCCCTTCATGCAACGCATCCGTCTTTGTTCTCGACAGCGATGGGACGGGCTGTTTCACAGTGATTTCTCCAGATTCTCGAAGAAAAGTTGGAGTCGATGAGGATCCTTGATACCGGGCGAGGTCTCGACGCCGCTCGAAAGATCCACGCCGAAAGGCCGATGCTTCATCAATTCTCGAGATGTTCTCGGGGCGAACACCGCCCGCGATGAAGGTTCCGTGAGGGGCGCGCGCTCCGAGGATTCCCCAGCTAAACTTCTGTCCCGAGCCGCCGCCCCCACATCCAGAACGGTGGGTCGCATCGCTGACGGTACCGGAGACAGAGACGGGAGCGATCGAGCCGTGGGATCGATCCCGACCACTCGAAAAACCGTCATGCCTTCTTGCTCGAGCCTAAGGGCCTCATTTTCCGCGAGTCCGTAGACCTGGACGTGCTTCGTCGCGGCCGAGGCCGCGGTTGTCAAGATTTTCTCGGCCCTTTCGTTCTTGAAAACCAGGACGCGAACGGTGTCTGGTTCCGTCGCATCAAAAACTTCCTTGGCGACGTCAGCATTCACATAGCGTGGCGAGTCCGCGACCATGACACATCCGATGTGAGTGGCTCCAAAATGAACGGCAGCCCGTGCGTCCTCGGCCCGTGTGAGCCCACATATCTTGACAAGAGGCCTCATCGCGATACCTCATGTATGAAACTGGATGGACTTTGACTCTTCATCAAAGCCGAGCCGACCAAGATTGCATCGGCCAGACCGCGAATCTCCTCGGTTTCTTCTGGTTGCTCGTATCCACTCTCCGCAACCACCACGCGTTGTCGAGGAACGGCCTGAAGGAGCCGCATGGCTATGCCTCGATCGATTTTCAAAGTCTCGAGGTTACGATTGTTGACTCCCAGGACGGCGTCGTCGATGCTCAAGGCTCGTTCGACCTCTTTCTCGTCATGGCATTCGACGAACGGGACGAGGCCGTAATGACGGCAGGCTGATGCCAGCTCGTTCAATTCGGGCTGAGAAAGACATCTGACGATCAACAGCACTGCACGCGCACCGAGTCGTGCCGCATTGCGTATTTGCGCGGGATCGACAACGAAGTCCTTCATCAGAACTGGAATGTCGACCACTGCGGCCGCTCGCTCGAGATGCTCGAGCTCGCCCTGGAATCTTGTCGGCTCGGTGACGACGCTCACGGCTAAAGCGCCAGATTGCGCATAGGATCGCACTTGGGCAGCGACGTCTCTCTCGGCAATAACTCCCAAGCTCGGACTGGATTGTTTGAACTCGGCAATGACTCCGAGCCGGTCCTTGCCCCGTAAGGCGTCATCGAAACGGATCCCCGCGGGCCTTGCTAGGGGCTCATCTCGGGGCAGATCTCTCGCTCTTTTTCGCGCCGCGGCAACGAGCTCCTCGAGCAAACTCACGAGGTCACTTCCTCGGCTACGAGTCTCTGGCTGGATTCCGCGTAACGCTCCAGCACTCGCTGCGCTCGACCGTCTCGAAGCACTTCACGGGCAGCCTCCAGTGCCTCGCGAAGGTCTTTCGCCAGGCCGGACACAAAGAGTGCTGCAGCGGCATTTACGGCAACGACCTCACTACGTGGCCCCGTCTCCCCTTCGAGAACCGAGCGTAAGATAGAGGCATTCTCCTCCGCCTCTCCACCACGAAGAGCATCCACGGGCGCCGGCTCCAATCCGATGTCCTCCGGGCTCAATAAGAAAGGCTCCACCTTCCCGTCCCTGACGAGGTGACCTCGCGTCACACCGTGAAGTCCGATTTCGTCCAGCCCTTCGCAATGCACCACCAATGCCCCTTCCGTTCCGAGCTCGAGGAGGGCTCGTGCCATGGACCTCGGTCAACGACGCGTCATAGACTCCCAGGAGTTGGCATTGAGCGAGCGCGGGATTCGTCAGCGGTCCGAGCAAATTGAAGAGTGTACGAATGCCAAGGCTCCGGCGGACGGGAGCGACACGGGCCATGGCGGGATGGAAGATCGGAGCGAAAAGGAACGCGAATCCCGTAGCGTCGAGAAGCGTTCGCGCGCCATCCGGCTTGACGTCGAGCGAACACCCTGTCGCCTCCACCACATCGGCGCTGCCGGTCTTTGAGGAGACGCTGCGATTACCGTGCTTGGCGACCGCCCCTCCAGCAGCAGCAACCACTAGGGCGGCTGCCGTGGAAATGTTGAATGTACCGGACCGGTCACCCCCTGTTCCGCAAGTGTCGATGAGCGGACGGACTTCGGCATGAACGGCCAGTCGATGGGCACGCATCGCCCGGGCGCAGGCCGCCAAAGTGGCCGCATCGGGCCGGCGGGTCCGAAGTGCCACGAGAAGACCCGCTATTTGGGCTTCGCCAACCTCGCCCAGCATGATGCGGTGAATGGCGTCTTCAAATCGGCTGGGCTCGACCGATTCTCCCGACAATAAGTCTTCAATGAGCTCAGTCATCATTTCCTCACCTCGTGGTGCCTCGTGTTGTCGTTCGTTGATACGAATTGGGCTTCTTGGACGAATTTCCAAAGGATCTCTCCACCATAGGGTGTCAGTATCGATTCAGGGTGAAACTGGAGACCGACGTGGCACAACTCGCGATGCCGCACCGCCATGACGATCTCTCGGCCTTCCTCAACGGTCGTTGCGATGACCTCCATCGACTCGGGAACGTGGGTCACGACCAAACTGTGGTAGCGGCCCGCCACCAGAGGTGAAGGGATCCCTTCGAAAAGCGGGTCGGGCTTTGTATGTACGGTGCTTGCCCGACCGTGTACCAATTTGAGCGCTTCATCGACTCTGCCCCCGGAGGCGGTGACCAAAGCTTGATGGCCGAGGCAGACACCGAGCACCGGAACGGTGGGGCGGGTGCGTAGCCATGGCATCATGACGCCTCTGTCTTCAGGACGACCAGGACCCGGCGATAGCAGGACGAGGTCAGGCGAAAAACGCACAAGGCTCTCCAACAAACCCTCGAGGGAGATCTCGTTTCGGAGCGTCTTCACCTCCGCATGGCGCCGGCGGAGCTCTTCAACCAGGTTGAAGACGAAGCTGTCTCGATTGTCGATGACAAGTGCACGTGGAGCGCGTCGATCGACGAGAGGCACTTTCTCCTTGCTCGGTACAGGGTGCGCGCTCACGATTCCTTCCTTTCCGCCATGGCCACGGCGAGCCGGCAGGCGCGCGCCTTATGGGTCGTCTCTTCGAGCTCCCTCTCCGGATGGCTGTCGGCGACGATACCCGCGCCAGCCCGAGTGCAGTAGACGCCGTCGCGGTACCGCATAGAACGAATCACGATGCAGCTATCGAAGGAACCGTCCTGCAACAAATACCCCACCGCTCCACCGTAGAAGCCACGCGCGTGGGGCTCGTTCTCACGAATGAGCTCCATGGCCCGCAGCTTGGGAGCACCTGTCAGGGTGCCCATATTGGCCGAGGCTCGGTACGCGTGAAGTGCATCCAGATCGGGCAACAACGTTCCCTTGACCCGACTAACGAGGTGCTGAACGTGCGAATACTTCTCGATGCTGAAGGGATCGGTCAGTTCACGTGTACCGGGAACCGAGACGCGAGCTACATCGTTCCTAGCCAAATCCACCAACATGACATGCTCGGCTTGCTCCTTGTCGTCGAGTAGGAGGCCGATGGAGAGCCGACCATCGAGATCTTGGTCCAGCGTCCCGTCGGTTCGGAATCCTCGCGGAGCGGTTCCCGCGATGGGTCGGATCTCCAAACGACCCTCTTCGACTTTGATGCTGGTCTCCGGCGATGCGCCCAGCAACACACCGTCACCGACATCGATGTGAAACATGTACGGCGAGGGATTGTTTTCGCGGAGCATCCGATAGACATCGAGGGTGGCCGCACCGCTATTCATGGTCAATCCGCGCGAGAGCACGCCTTGAAAGATGTCGCCCGCATGGATGTGTTGGAGAAACTTCCGTACCGATTCCATGAAATCTTCGTCGGAAACATCCGCCACGACATCCTTCTCCGGACCGGTCGAGTTACTCGGCCTTGTCTCTATCGCCCTGAGAGCACGGTCTTGCAGCGCAGCCATGTATCTTCCGTGTCTCTCGTCAGCTTCAGGTTCGTCATTTGCCTCCAGGAAACGAGTGATGACACTGACCTCGCCACGCAGGTGATCGAAGACCACCGTGTCGAGAGCAAGGATGAGATTAATATCAGGCTCCTGAAAGACGTCGGAACGGCGACGCGGTAGGTTCTCCCAGCGATCGACGAGATCGTAGGAGAATGCTCCATAGACGCCGGGCGGCGGCGACAAGTCGACGGTAGCGTCTTCTACCAGACCCACGAGGTGGCGGACGGCGTCCAGTAGCGAAGGGGCACGGATCCGCTCATCGTCAGTCTGTTCAGGCTCTCCTGGTCCTACGGGAAACGTTGCTGAGAGCGTACCGTTCGATGACATCGAGCCTTCTAGACGCGAACGAAGGCACTCCACGAGGCGACGCCCCAACGCTGACAGCGGTGTGTAAAAGGCCCGCTCACCCCGAACGACTAGCCGCACGACGCCCTCGGGCACGACCAAACTGCGAACCCCAACAGGTGAGCCTCGGGCGGCGCTCTCCATGAGGACGCCACCAGGGGCCGTGCCCCGTGAATGGTGCTCTTCAAAGAAGGCGAGAGGCGAAGCCGCAAACTCCGCCGGTAACCGGGTGACCCTCGCCCGAGCTTTAAAAGATGCGGGACCGAAGGGGGACGTTCGGCTCGGACTACTCATGGTCGCGTTTCAAGCTGCCCGGGGAGGGCCTCCTAAAACACGAAAGAGGCAACCCCCCGCGGGTTGCCTCTCCTTGTTCTCTCTGACAGGATGAGCACCCCGCTCAGGACACGTACCACCACCAATAGCGGTTGGCGAAAGTCACTGAGCAGGTCCCTGTCATGGCCTATAATATCTCCACTTCGATTTATACGCTTGAATGGTCCCGAGGTCAAGGCTTATGAAGAAAACAACGATTGCAGCTCTACTGTTCACTTTCGGCACCACACCTTCATCTTGGGTCGTCTTCGGAGAACCTTTCCGGCTCCTACGGACGAGCGAAGTCACCATCACCGATATCCACGGAGCATTGGAGGCCGGCGAGGTGACCTGTCGAGATCTCGTCCAGATGTATCTCGATCGCATCGAGGCCTACGATAAAAAAGGGCCCGCTCTCAACGCCATCGTCACGATCAACTCCAATGCTCTAGCAAGAGCCGCTGAGATCGACGTCCAAATCTCGCACGAAGGCATCACGAAACCTCTCGAGTGCATTCCCTTCATCGTGAAGGACAACTACGACACCCATGACCTTCCCACGACGGCCGGTTCTCTTTCTCTCGAGAGCTCCTACCCTCCCGATGATGCGTTTCAGGTCCGCAAGATCCGCGAGGCGGGGGCCATCGTTCTTGCGAAATCCAACTTGGCGGAGTTTGCCTTCACGCCTTACGAGACGCTGAGCTCCATCCTACCGGGACACACTCGTAACCCGTACGCTTTGGATCGCGTGCCGGCCGGGTCCAGCGGCGGCACCGCGGCATCCGTCGCGGCCAGCTTTGGAGCTATTGGTCTTGGAACCGATACGGGAAACTCGATCCGGGGCCCCTCCTCACATAGTTGCTTGGTGGGGATCCGCTCGACGATGGGGCTCACCAGCCGCGACGGGATAGTTCCTCTGAATCTCTACCGGGACGTGGGTGGGCCGATGGCAAGGACCGTAGCTGATGCGGTTCGAGTTTTCGAGGTGATTGCCGGCCCTGATCCCGCCGACCCGGTCACGGCGGCCAGCCAAGGGAAAAAGCCGGATGGCT
This sequence comes from uncultured Acidobacteriota bacterium, assembly GCA_963697355.1. Classification (GTDB taxonomy): domain Bacteria; phylum Acidobacteriota; class Vicinamibacteria; order Marinacidobacterales; family DATDRI01; genus CAVONV01. The sequence continues at coordinate 43,641 of CAVONV010000002.1, read as the reverse complement.
ACGTTCAGTTCCTTACTCGAGACGGACTGCGAGGAGCCCGCATCGGCGTGTTGAGGCAGATCTCCAACACGGACACCGCCGACCCGGACATCCTTCGTCTTTTTGACCAAGCGCTAGAAGACATGCGTGACGCGGGTGCGGTCATCGTAGACCCGGTCGAGATACCCACGATGGACGAGCTTCGCCGTACATGGTGCAATCGCTTCAAATTCGACATCAATGCCTACCTGGGCACCCTAGGGCCGGATGCACCGGTCAAAAACCTGGAAGAGATCATCGCATCCGAGGAAGTTCCATCCATCGATCCACAAACGGCTCATCGATGCTCAGGCCGTGGAAGGTCCCTACGAAGAGGCGTGCCGAGAGGCTCAGGAAACCGCCTCCCGCCTCCGCGACGTGGTGGCTGAAGCGTTCGAAAAGCAGGATGTCGACGCTCTTGTTTATCCGACTTGGAGCAACCCGCCTCGCTTGCTGGGGGATCTCAATACGCCTCACGGAGACAATAGCCAACGGCCGTCCCCACCCACCGGATTCCCGGCGATCACCGTACCCATGGGATTCTCCTATGGAAAGTATCCCGCCGGGCTCCAGTTCATGGGGCGAGCGTGGTCCGAGCCGACGCTTATCAAACTAGCTTTCGCCTACGAGCAGACGACCGGCCATCGGCGACCACCGAAAAGTACGCCGCCGCTGCAATAGGAGAACATTTGCACGGCGCGTCGCCGCCGCATCCGTTACTAGCGCCCGTTGTCCGGGGGGTTACAGTGGCCAGAAGTCAGAGGCCAGTAATCAGAGGTCAGTGGACAGTGAAGAAGAAGCCAGACGCCAGTAACCCAGTGACCAGTGAAGAAGTGGTCAGTGGGCGGTAGGCAGTTGGAATTCGGGTACAAGCCGCGTACATAGTTGAGTTACTCGGCCGATATCTGGAACGGGAAAAGAGGCTTCTTTCGGCCGCTGAGACCCGAAAAAACAATCCTCGTAAATGAAGAAGACTGTAAACCATGTACCCGGTCCAAAGTGTTAGCGATGTTACCCGTTGCACACGGAGATGAACCTGACTGCAGACTGCTCGACTGCTCAGGAAAAAGCAGATCACGGAGCAGTTTGTTGGAGAGGTCACACAGGAGGGCCAACATGGATATAGAGAGGCCTTTGAGAGAGCACCTGATCGAGCTTCTGACTAGCCGCCAGGCGCACGTCGATCTCGATACCGCGTTCGCGGACCTCCCGTACGAGATCCAGGGACGGAAGAACGAGGCCCTCCCTTTCACGCCTTGGCAGCTCTTGGAGCACATGAGGATTGCGCAGTGGGACATCCTCGAGTTCAGCCGCAATCCCAAGCACGTGTCACCGGAGTTTCCCACCGGGTACTGGCCCACCACCGAAGCCCCGCCCGAAGAGGGCTCGTGGAGCGAGAGTGTGGCGGCCTTCCGATCCGACCTCAAAGCGATGGTGGATCTGGTCTCCAACCCAACGACCGATCTGTTCGCCACGATCCCCCATGGCACAGGTCAGACCATCCTCCGCGAGGCCCTTCTCGTCGCCGACCACAATGCATATCACCTGGGCCAGCTCGTTATGGTGCGACGAGGCCTCGGTTGTTGGGACTAGCCTCGATCCTGCCATTCCGCCTATCTTCTTGACAAAAGGAATGTTGCGTGCTATACAATTTCTGTGCCTATTTATGAATACGAATGTTCGGAATGCGGTCACCGAGTAGAGGTACTGCAAAAAGTCTCCGATTCGCCTCTCAACAAATGCCAGAAGTGTGAGGGGAAGGTGGAGCGGCTGGTCTCGTCTCCAGCCATTCAGTTCAAAGGGACGGGTTGGTATATTACCGATTACGCGCGGAAGGGTCAGAAATCTTCCGACCGTTCTACTACTGAAGAAGTTTCCACACCCAAAACAAGCCGCTCAAAAGACAGCGGCCCCGCGGTGAGTGCTTCGAGCACTTCCAAAGACTAAACCAAACCCCAACCAAAAGGGTCCTCTGGCACGCTCAGAAGGACCCTCCTCGCTTTCTGGAGCCCCGGGAACCATAAAAGGACTGTTCTTCCTTGGGGGGTAGCTTTGAAGTGAGGTAGATCGCGACTTTTCTCGTCTATCTCTTGAAAGGTCGCGTGGTGACGGGAAAGGGACAGACAAAACTGCGACGCATCTTGATAGTTGAAGCCGGTGGGCGACCGGACGTAACACACAATAAATAAATAACTTTCTTTACTGATGGGTGGAATAACCCACGTTAAAATCGAACGATGTCGAGTTAACTTTCGCTGGACTGATGAGAACTCGGGTGCTATACTTCGCTTCACCTAACCATCAACATCTTGGGGGGCGAGTTCAACCGAGCACCGCATGTCGTGCGTTCTCGAAATGTGCTCGGGAAAGCACGACTATAGTTCGTTGAAGTTCCAAGAACCGTCACCGGTGCTTTGAAGCGCAAGCCTACGCATAACTTAAAGGCCTCTAATTGCTTGATGTGATTTGAGCGGAAGGCGACGATGTTAGTGGCGATAACGACGTTTGGGGGGGGTGACTGGCGGGCGATCAACCTGCAGATAGCTACAAGAAGCCCGGGAGTCATACGTTCCATTCACGGAGGATTCCGGAATGGCAGAAACTAAGAAAAAGATGAGTAATATCGTAGATATCGCTAAAAAGGTGTCGATTGAACAAGTTAAGGGTGCTTCTGAAGCTCCGGACACAGAAACCACACCGATAATTATCCGTCACGGCTCGAATTGGCAATCGACGGCCCTGGTTTGGGTGTCCATTTTACTGGCCATTGCCGTTGGGATCGCTTTCTACGCGTTCTACCAAGTCAGTGGGGTCAATGAAGAGTTGGAGTCGACCATGGGTCGCGTGGAGCAAAAACTCCAGCAGCTCGACGCGGGCATCAGCTTTGACTCCAAAAGGCAACAGTTGCTCCTCGGGATTCGAGACGAGATCATGAGGACCAATACCAGGGTAAGCCTCAACCAGGCTTACGAGTACGCTCAGCTCGTAATGCGAGCATCCGAGAAGTACCCGGCCGTGGATCCGCTGATGTTTCTCTCTATCGGGATTGTTGAAAGCGCCTACAACACGGGGGCAACGAGTCACGCCAACGCCAAGGGTCTCTACCAAATATGGCCCTCAACGGGGCGCCTCCTGGCACGAACGCTCGATTGGGAGTACACGGATGAGATGTTGTACGATCCGGAGAAGAATACAGAGCTCGCAGCCCTTTATCTAGACATTCTCTTTTCGGCGTACAACGACATGAACATGGTCCTCGCCGAGTACAATGGCGGTCCGCTCAATGCCGGTTACTTTCGAGCTGGTAGTAGCCAGACGGCTGCTGAGACCCGAGACTATGTCCACAAAGTCAATGACGTCCATGAGCGCCTGAGAAACAAGTTCGAAAGAGGCATCGACGTGCGGCTCGACCCGATGCACCGGGACGCATCCCGAGATGGCAAACTTCTGGGCACCAAAACCAGGTCGAGCAAGACCCGGGACGTCGCAACCGCCGCATCACAGGCGCCGGTCGATCTTCAATAAGAGCCGGAGGAATCCGTCTCCAGGGCCCCACCTACCCGGGGTGGGCCCTTTCTGTTTGTGGGCCCCACGAAAGTCACCTGGGGGCCTGGGCGTTAGAACTCAAGTACTCGAGAATTCAAGAATCCTATTTGAAGGTTTCGTGACTTGATGATCTGCTGAGTTCTCGAGTACTCACTGGGCTTACAATTTGTCTTCCAGCAGGATCTTGACTACTACGTAGAGCCCCAAGCCTGTGGCAAGGGCGAACCCTATCAGGGCGAAGCCGGGGTAGCCCCACAGTTTCCAGTCCGAATCCACGTTCATTAGAAACGCCGAGCCAACGATGAGGGCGGCAATGATGAGTCCCAAGGCGACACGGTTCCCCAGCTTCTGAATGGCAGAACGGAATTCTTCACTCTTCTCGATTTGGATGCCCAGCTGGAACTCATTGCTAGAAGCACGGCCCAGGACGCGGCGCAGACTGGCGGGTACCTCTGTCAAGAAGGAGCGCAGGTCGAGAGCCGACGAAAGGAGACGCTGCGTCGCGAACTCCCGCGTCACTTGCTCGCTCAACAATTCCGAGGCCGTCTCGCGAAGGGTTGTCATGATGTCAATCTTCGGGTCGAGCCTCTGACAAAGCGACTCCATATTGCCCAGCATCCTCCCGAGGTGCATCACCTCAGCCGGGAAACGAATGTCGTTTCGGCGCGACGCAGCCGCCAACTCCAGGGCCATCTCCCCAACAGGCCGACCATAGAGTCGAGCGACGATATGACCCACCTCGCTCCGAAAAGCTGACTCTCTGAACCGTCTCCCCAACACCCCCATCTCCATGCAGGCGGCGGCGGCACGGTCTCCGTCCCGTTCCACGAGCGCCAGCAGGAGCACGATCAACCGAAGTTGGGTCTCACGAGCCATAAAGGCCAAGCTGCTCGGCTCTTGAAGGACCAGCCGGCCCTCGTGATCCAGGCTCAGATCGTCCCACCGAAGATCGCGAAGGAAAGCTCCTTCAATCAAGAATTGCTTCAAAAAGGCTCGCCAGAGTTGGTAGGCAATCCTATGAGACCCCTCGGACGGAGCGACGTCAGCAATGGGACGAGCCGTGATATGCTCGGTCACGAGTACTCTTGGTGAAGCCAACTCAGACACGACTCTCGGAACGCGAAGGCTCCCGAACTCCGCTAGCATCTGCTGCAACCGACCCATGTCCTGGGCTCGCCGCGTCAAATCGAGCTCCTCTCGAACGCTGCTATCGAGCTCACTTCCCAATCGTCCCAAGTCGACGTTCAAGACCTCCTCGATACCGACTTTGGATTCGTGGACGTGATCCAGGGCATGGCGGAGAACACCCAGGTCGTTCTCGACACTTTTCAAGATCTCGGGCCTGACAACTCTAATCGTGACCTCTTGGACCGATGGCCTGTCAGAGGGGGTAACGGCATCCTTCAATCGGGCCCGGTGAACTTGAAACAGCCGGGTGGATTCAGACGGCAGCTCTTCGATATGCTCAAAAAGAGATCCCAGGGGCCGAGCCAGCGCGGACTCGATAATGGACCGCACATCGCTCCACGACACGACATCCCCGCCGTTGTCGAGCTTTGCCAGCTCCTGCGAATACGGGGCGGGAAGGAGATCGACTCGAGACGCCAGGCCACGGCCGATGATGGGAAAGCCTCCCCCGAGCTCCTCGAGCGCTTCACGGAGGGCCGCCGCCTCATCCTCGGTCGTCTCGAGCTCGACGTAACCACCGCCTCCAACGGGCATCCACCGCTTCAGGCCCAAATCCGCCAAGCTGTTTCCGAGTCCGTGACGAACGAGCACCCTCATCACTTCCTTGATTCGTGTGAGAGCTTCGCGCTTCATGTTTTCATGACTCATCCTGTCTCGACGACCATGCTGAAGCCCAACCCACCTGCCGCACAAAGAGCGAGCAAACCGAACTGGGCATTGCGACGCTTGAGTTCATTCAGGAGGCTCAACGTGATTCTTCCGCCGGTAGCTCCAAAAGGATGACCGATAGCGATGGACCCACCCATGACATTCACGCGGTCCTCATCGATTTTGCCCAGTGAATGGGACCGGCCAAGCTTCTCCTTCGCAAAGGTCTCCGACTCGAAGGCCCGCAATACAGATAGGACCTGAGCCGCAAAAGCCTCGTGCAGGTCGATCAGATCCATGTCATTCAGCTGCAGTCCAGCTCGGTCCAGCGCCAGCGGTGTCGAATAAGCCGGACCAATCAGCAATTGGTCGGATGGATCCACACCGCAAAAGGCGTAGGAGCGGATGTAACCAAGAGGCTCGTAGCCGAGTGATTTTGCCTTGTCTTCCGACATCAAGAGCAACGCTGAGGCACCATCGGTCAGAGGCGACGAATTCCCGGCCGTTATCGTTCCATACCGTCGATCAAAAACCGGCTTCAAAGACTGGAGTGCGTCAAAGGAGCTATCCCGCCGGATCCCATCATCCCCACCCAGAGAAGATTCGAACTTGGGCGGCGCGTAGGTCCGAACGATCTCTTTCGTAAGACGCCCGTCGTCTGTTGCGGCGGCCGCCCGCTGATGACTGGCCAGGGCAAAACGGTCCTGCTCTTCACGAGACACTCCGTTCTCATTCGCCATTTTCTCGGCCGATTGACCCATGGTCAGGCCGGTTGAAAGCTCAGCGATGGCAGGTGGGACAGGAGCCAGGTCTTTGAGTCGTAGCGAGGAAAAGGACGCTATTCGGCGGCTGAGAGTCTTTGCCTTCCGGGCCGCCATAAGGGCCTTGGCAAGTGGCCTGGAGATCGAAATGGGAACGTTCGACAGGGACTCCGCTCCACCGGCAATGCCAACTTCGATCTGGCCTCGCGCTATGGACTCCGCCACACCGACAATCGCCTGGTTGGCCGAGGTACAGGCACGGGACACCGTATAGGCCTCTATCGAGGGAGGGAGGCCGGCACCCAACACGGCTTCTCGGGCCAGATTCGGTGCCTTGATATCCGGCACCACGATTCCCAGGACCACTTGGTCGATCTCGCTGAGGTCGATTTCCGACCGATGAACGAGCTCGCGGACCACGCCGCGGGCCAGGTCAAGGGCAGACAAGTCCGCCAGCACTCCCCCGGCCCTGGCAAATGGTGTACGACACCCGGCTACGAAAGCGATCCGACCTCCATTACTCGCCCGAACCAGCCGCCTCGCATTCATTTCGAACACCCCTTTCGGCCTCGTCACCCCCGTTCAATGAGTATGAATCTACGATGCTTCGTCCCCAGGAGCAACTCTCCCACGGGATCTCGGCTCCTTACCAGACGGTTTCGGGCACCTCCGTGCTATATTGGTAGTAGGGGTTACCAATGTCTTCGGGACTTTGGGATGGCGTTCATGTTGAGTGATCCCATGCCTGCAAACGTGTTCCCCAATCCCGCCATGCAGGCTTGCCGTTGTTTGACACGTTGTGGTAGGCTTCTGGGCGGTCGACGGGCTTTGATTCGACCGATCCAGTGATTCCGCTTGAGATGTGACAAGGAGTAGTCGAAATGAAGAAGTGGGTAGCCATTGTTGTACTCGTACTATGTTCGGGCGTAGCGTTGGCCCAGGAAGACAATAGGCCTGGAGCCAAGGAGTACAAGACAGGTGAAGACGCTATTAAGAAGCGGGACATGGATACGGCCATCACCGCCTTCGAAGCTGCTGTGAAAGCAAATCCCAAGCTATTCGCCAGCCACTACTTCTTGGGCTTCGCCTACCAGAGCAAGAATAACTTCGAAAAGACCGCCGAGAACTTTCAAATATTCCTCGACAATATAGGAGACACCAAAGAGGCGGCGGAAATGATATCCAATGCCACGCGACAAGGCGGACTTGCTTATGCCAGATCGAAGCAATATGAAAAAGCAATCCCGCTCCTTAGTAAAGCGAATGATGCCAAGCCTAACGATGCCGAGGTGCTCTACTTTCTAGCAACAAGCGAAATGCGCACCGACGACAACGAGGCGGCCGAACGACATTTCATCAAAGTCACCCAACTCCAGCCCGAATTTGATAGGCCGTTATACTTCGCAGGTTTCATCGCATATTCCGATCGAGACATGGCTACTGCCAAGACTCGCCTCGAGAAGTACCTGGAGCTCAAGCCTGACGGTGAATTCGCTGGCGACTCGAACTACATGCTCGGGCTCATCGCCATTCAAGATGGTCAGAAGGGCACCGCAAAAAAGTACCTGCAAAGTGCCCTCGAGCTCAAGCCGGACGCCAGTCAAGCTTCTCAAGCCCACTACATCCTTGGAAGTCTGGCAGCCCAGGCGGAAGAACTAGAAACGGCCCGACGGCATTTCCAGAAGTACCTTCAGCTCGAACCTAGGGGTCCCCAGGCTGAGGAGATCAGAAAATTTCTAGCTGATCTGAAATAGCGGAAATCCGCGATACACTCTCGAGTCAAGAAAGGCTCGGTGACTTTGGTACATGAGTCACCGAGCCTTTTTGTTTTCGCCGTGAGTTCAATGGCTGAGAAATGGATGAGTCAATCCGTCAGACATCCGCAATGAGTCTCTGCTCCGCACGAGCTTCGGCCTGAAGCCGCCTTCTCTCCCGAAGTACGAGCGGGGCCAGCGGGGGCTCTTCGAGCTCGAGTCGCTCTCTTTCTACCAGCCAAAGGTCATGCAGAAGCTCGTTGAGCCAATGGAGCTCCTCGAGAGAGTAGCGCACGTCGGTGGACTCATAACGCTGGACCCAGTGATCCTCGTCCTCCTGGATGACGTCGAACCAAAGCCAATCCAGCCGTTCTTGACGCAGACGCACGACCTCATATTCCTCCAGGACCGTATCCAAAATGGTGTGGCCGCCCAAGAGGTCGTTACGGGAAGCTAGGTATCCTATGCCTCGGACGAGATAGAGGAGGCACCAGCGGATCTCTGGGGTGAGAGAATCCGGATCGGCAAGCATACGCGGAATGAGATAACAGGCCACGCCCGCCTCCTCGTCGAGGAGCAGTCGATAAAGCTCGGTTCGGACGTGTGATTTTTGGTCCGGCATCGATTCGCCTATGTCTCAAGACCCGAAAACCTATCTAGGCCCCGCTTCCGAGCCGCAGTCGACTTGGCGGGGCCTCTCTGTAAAGGATACCAAGAAGATGCGCCCTCGTGTAGATCCTTTTCGCGCTCCGGCTCAGCGCGCGTAGCCTAGAGCACGAAGTTTGTCAAGTTGCTCGGGTGTCAACTCGACAGGAACGCTTCGCGTCGGATGAAGGCGCCACTCCGCTAGAAGACCAAGATACCTTTCGAGCTCGAGCCGCTCCCGTTCCATGGAGGCGGGAGACTCTCCCGCAAGATCAATGGATTCGCCTGGGTCTCGAGAAAGATCGTATAGCGCCAAAAGGTCTTGGCTCCGATCCTCTCCGAACAAGCTGAAGATAGCTTTGTCAGCATTCGCTCCTCGTCTGGCAGCGATCTTGTGCGATCCATCCAGCGTGTGCTCCGTCTCAGACCAGACGGTGCCTGACGCAAACTCCCCGCCCTCGAGTAAAGGCAGCAAGTTTCGTCCCTGAAAAGTGCTCGGGGAGGGGAGACCGAGATCCGCAAGAACCGTCGGCGCGATATCGATGAGGCTCACTTGCTCACGAACTTGTTGCCTCCGATGACGGCTTTGGGAGAGCTTGACAACAAGAGGAACTCGAATCTGCTCCTCGTAAAGTGTCTTCTGGTGCTCCCAACCACCGTGCTCGAGAAATTCTTCACCGTGGTCCGACGTAACGATGATCATCGCCTTGTCATAGATCCGGAGTCGTTTCATCTCACGGAAGAGTCGCGCCAAATGCCGATCAGTATAGAGGATCTCACCGTCATAGAGCGCCACGATGTGATGTAAGTCCCGAGGATCGATGCTCTCAGCGGTTTCTTCTTTGAAGTCCCACCAGACACCCGTGGTGGTGCCTTCATAAGTTGGATCGAAGCTTCTGTCGTATGGAGAAGGAGGATCGTAGTGCCAGTGCGGATCGTAGTAATGAAGAAAGAGGAAGAAGTCTTCGTCGCCCTTGGACGTCAAAAATGCCAACGCACGATCCGTCACTTGTTGAGCACGAGTTTCCGGCAGAAAGGTGTGACGGTCGAATCCAGCACCAAACCCATACTGTTCAGATAGGTACAAATGCGTCACGATGGCTTGCGTGAAGAAGCCTCTTTCTTGAAGAAGCTTTGGCAAGCCCATCAAACTCGACGAGAGCCCCTGATGAAGGTCGACCGCTCCATGAAACGAGGGGTTCAGTGAGGTCAAAAGAGATGCATGGGCCGGCAGTGTCCAGGAGGAGGTGCTTACGGCATCATCAAATACAACGCCGTCGTCCGCGAAATTAGAGAGTCCCGGTGTGGTCAACCTTGGATAACCATAAAGGCTGACATGATTCGACGCAATGTGTCGATGGACACCAGAATAACGGCGCGCCCTTCACCATAACGAGCTCGATCGTGTAATGCCGGCTCGGCAAAGGTTCCCAAGAAGCTCGGGGAGGTTTCGTCAATCTTGTCGCCCGACCCGTCGACATACTCGCTCTGGAAGCTGAGCCATGTCTCTTTTTGGGAGAACCGACTCATGTCAACGACTTGGTCCAACCACTGGTCGGCCCGCGACACATGTATCTCTTTTCGGAAGATTTCTTCTGACGGCTCTTCCTCGCCAGCCCAGATTCGAAAAAGGACCTTTCTCGCCGCTCGAGGCTCCTCATCCAGAACGTTCTCCTTCTGCACGGCGGACTTGATGCCAACGGCGAAGGTCAAAAAGGCGCGAGGCGGAACGACGACACGATACCGAACGTCTGCCGGTGTGGGTGCCGTGAGACACTCCCGCGATTCCCCTCCCAGTCGAGTCGGAGATTCCAAAGCCTCATGCGCACTCATCGAAAAGTCGACGTGCGGAACACTTGTCAGTTTGAGCGGTGGTTGTGACGATGGGTTGCCCACACACCCGGAAACGCCCGCGCTCAGCAGTGCGACAAGAAGTGATCCGGCAAGCTCAAGGTTGCGAAACGGTCTCAAGGCAAAGACTCTATTCAGATTCTTGACGGACGTCCTTGGGGCGGACAAAGGAGAAGCCACAGGAGGTCTCGGGGAAGAGGATATCTCGATCGCGCAGATCGCGTTCGTCAATCGGAAAGGTCGTGCATGATCGCGGGCGCTGTTCGTAGATGCGGCAAGTGGGAGTGCGCTCGACCCACCGGAACATGGGACATGAGAACGATAGATGGCAACAGGCCCCCGTCCGGCCGCACTCACCGACGCGACGCTTCAAGCTTTCCCTGACGTAGCCCGGCCTCAAATACACCAAGTACACCCGCCGCAACTTGCCCCAGAAGAGCCGCGCGCGCGAGCACCAGGGGACCGAATGACTCCGGGGCAGTCCCGTCCCCTCAAAAATCACCTGCACGCCTTGCATCTTAGGTTAGTCTCACGGAGAAGATCAAGGGGAGGGACGTTTCTAATGTTTCTAGTGGTAATAGGCTGACAGTCTTCGATGAATCGGGGATTCATCCGAAACCATGAAGATGCCCAAGCCGAAACGCTAAACCGAGCCCGCCATTGACGAAGCTGAGGACTTTCTTCCGAGCCCGTTCCCGAGCCCGAGCCCGATTGACTCCGACTAACGACGCTTAGATAGACACGCGGGTTTATGATTCGGGCTGGGGCACGGGCTTGGGTCACCGCAAAAAAGGGACTAACGTTCGCTCAATCAGCGTGATACCGAATCTTCATATCAGTCACCCTGGCGTCAATGAATTCGAGTATTGTAGATTTCTCGGTACCGGCGATGGCTCTCAGTGTCGGGGTAGTGCTCCTCTGGCGGATAAGGATAGGCGGACATTCCGTGGAAGGGATGGGGCTCCACCGTGTTGGGTCTCGCCGAGTTCAGGTCCATATCTTTGCCAAATCCGTCGGCATATACGAGGAAGGTCCTTTTCCAACCAGCAGGGAGCGGTGGCAGGCGGCCAGCGTCGAAGGAAAGCGCGAGCTCGTCTCCATGGCGGGCGATCACATAGCGATCATCAACGGTCTCGACGAGCTCACGCACATCCCCGTATCGCGTGTAGGCCCCGGCGTGGGTGTCCCAATGTTCCGTGGTAGCCACTGTGGAGTAGTCATAGAGATGAGGAGCTTTTCCATCAGGACTGTAAGCGGCCGGGTACCCGAGAAAACTAAGCTCAGCCTTGTTCGGATGGAGCTCTGTGGTGACTAGGTCCGCATTGGAAACACGGGTTGCTATTTGGATCCGGTCCCAATACAACCTCATGTTCGTGGTGATTCGGACGCGGTTCTTGTCCGGTCCCACCAACCCTCCCAGATCCACCAACATGGTTTTAGGGAGGCCGGCCGGAAAACCCATTTGGGCCAGCCCAGGCTCGAAACGGCCCGACCCGTCTCCAACTTCGAGGTACGGTGGCCTCCCCACCACACCGGCTTGGGCCGCAGCAAGGTTCGAGCTCGAGTCCGCGTAATCCACCCAGCCGTGTAGAAGGAGCACGACATGCTCTTCCGGCTCTAATCGACCCAAATCGAGTGTCAACGCATGCGATTCCGCATAGCCCTTGAACGGGAGGAGCTCGAAATTATCCGGATAGCGACGATCCTCTTTCGTTATTAGTTGAGTGACATCGCGCCCCTGATGATCCCAAGCGACCGGAGTACGTGGGCGAGTCACCGGATAGATTTTGGGCTCAGGATAGGGTGGGGCGGGCATGAGACGCTCATTGGGAAAGATCTCCATCCCTTTGGGGTGATCGACGGCAATCAAGGAAGCCTTGTCGTACATCATGACTTCTTCGAGCTGATTGACCCACCTGAGCTCGAAGGAGCCTTGACGGTCGCGGACCGGGAACTGCTCCAGCTTGACGATCTCTTCAGTGTCGGGATAGTTGTAACGACCCGGGGCGAGAAGGTTGCCGACGGCGCTCCCGCCGAGAAAGTCGGTCACGAAGCGAATCCGGTGCCCATCCCAGGCGTAGAGAAGGGGACAAGACGTTCCCTTTCGGTTCAACTCCTCGACGACAACCGTTTGGCCTCCGGCGATGTCCATCTCGATCTGTTTCACGCCGCCCGGCCACAGAAAGCGGATGTAGTCGGCCGAAGGGTGGCTGCCCAGTCCGAAATGAAGGGGGTGTTCGTTTTGAGACAAGAATCCGCTCGCTGCACGGGCCTCGCGTCGTTGGCGGCTACGACCCGCTTTCACTTCCACCTTGGCCCCGAAGCCGTCCTTGTTGCTTCTGAGACCGCGCGCGGCGACCCGGATCCAGCGCCCCGTTTCCGCGCTCGCATTTCGATAGAAGACGATCCGCCCACGCTGGGTGCCAACCGCCACATCCAGCTTACCGTCACGGTCCACATCCGCTACCGCGAGGGATCTGCCTTCGCCTACGTTCGGGTCGCCCGCTTTGAGCTCGGCGGCACGCTGAAATCCTTGGGGGGTGTTTTGGTAGACGGCCGCCAGAACTTCCCCTTCGTTGACCACAGCGAGTATATCGAGGTCCGAGTCGTTGTCGACGTCGGCAAAGGCCGCACCGAACCGCAACCCGGGAACACCGGAGGACAGGAGCCGGGGAGACAAGACGTCGGGCCGAAACAAGCCATCAGTTGACCCCGTCAGGAGCAGATTCAGTACGCCACCCTCTGCCGTCAGGAAGAGATCGAACCTCCCGTCTTGATCGAAATCGGCCGAGTCGACGCCGCGCATTCGACCGGCGGCTTCGATTCCCCAATCGAACGCACTTTCAGTAAACGTCCCAACGCGGTCATTCGAGAAAACCTGAACGGGCTCTCCATCGTTCACCACGAGTCCGTCGATGTCACGGTCCTCGTCGAAGTCGGAAAACAGAACACCGACACTTCGGGAAGCCCCTCCGTCCAACCGATTCTCGGCGGCCAATTCGCTGAAGCGACCATTTCCATTGTTGCGGTACAGCCGGTTTGGAGCACCCGGCAAATCAAAGGGAACGCGAAGCTCTCGCTCGCCAGGCTCGACCGTGGAGGCAAGATAGTTCGCGACGTAGATGTCCAAATCTCCGTCGTGGTCGATATCGACAAAAGAAGCCGCGACAGAGATGTCGTTCCCTTCCGTGTCTTCTTCCGGAGCGTCCCGAAAAGCCCCCTCACCCTCGTTGAGATACAAGCGGTTGGCACCGATCCCCACGAGATAGATGTCAGGATCGAGGTCATTGTCGACATCACCAACGGTTAGTCCAACGAACTGGCCCTCTTTCGGAAGCCCCACTTCCCCAACAAGCGTGAAGTGGCCTCCCTGGTTGCGAAACACGACGGGCGCACCGGCCCGCAAAACGATGAGATCCGGGTCTTCGTCCAAATCGAGGTCTCGAAAGGCCAGAGAGGACCCAAAATGTGGCAGGAGGCGCTCCTCGATGAAAGGCGTCCCGTACTCTTCTCTACTAACGGTAACCGGTAGGGCAGGAGGAAGCGGTAAGGACGACATTTCGAGCCCGGCTTCCGCACTGGCTTCCTCCCAACGGATGTCCGACGCCACGACCCGCTCTTCGGGCGTTTCCTGCCTCGCCGGCGAGTCCTCCTCGATGGCTTCTGCATACTTTCCGAGCTCGGTGTATTGAAGGCCGGCGGAAGCGGAGTCCGCCGCAAAGCCCTCTTTCAGCGTCCGAAAAACTTCCAACTCCTTGCGGCCTTCTTCGATGTTCCCTTGCCGGATCAAGACGTTACCCAGGCTGAAATGGGCCGCCTCATTGCCTGGCTGGAGCTCGATGGCGATACGCAAATGAGACGCCGCCGGCTCGAGATCGCCCAGGCTCGCGTAAACCGTGCCCATGTAGTAGTGGGTCATCGAGTCGCTCTCATCCAGAGCCAACACTTTCTCAAAAGCGCCTGCCGCCTCCTCGGTACGCCCCAGGAGCTTGTGAACCAGACCGAGGTTGTAGTACACCTGAGGATTCTCCGGCGCGAGTCGTTTCGCCTTCTCGAGGGTGGCGTAGGCACGATCGAAATCCCGCTGATTGAAGTAGGCAATCGCCAAGTTGATGTAAGCCGCCGCGGAATCGGGACGGAAGGCAACGAGGGCTTCGAACTCGGCCGCCGCCTCCTTGAACCGAAACTGTTCGAGGAAGGCCACCCCCCGATTGGCGTGGATTTCGGCAGAAACACCTGACGATTCTTGCACCGCGGTACGGCCGGCGGACGAAAGGCCCATCGACAGAGCCAAAGTAGAAAGGAGCATCCACTTCATCATGAGGCAATCACCCTGACGCTAGATTGAGAAACCGCAAATGACAGTAATCAGCGAAGTAAAGAAGGAGAAAGTATAAAGGAGAAAGTAGCCGCGCAAGCGAGTCTCTGTCCTCCTTCCTACTACTGTCGGGGATTATGTCCACGGCAATCAACACCTGTCAACGTCGCCGCCGTCTGCAAAGCGCTCGTGGCCTCCTGCATGGTATAATCTGGCCTCCGGTTCGATGAGCCGGCTTTTTTCTTTGCCTTCATGCTTCAAGTCAACAAACTGACAAAGAGTTTCGCCGGCCAGTCCATCTTTCAAGATGTCACTTGGCATATATCCGATGAGGACCGAATCGGTCTCACCGGTCCGAACGGCTCTGGAAAAACGACTCTTCTCCGCATTTTGACAGGCCTAGACACTCCCGACACGGGGGATGTCGTCATGCCCCGAGGGACCTCCCTCGGCTACCTTCCCCAAGACGGACTGTATCACCAAGGCCGAACTCTCCAAGAAGAGGCGATGACCGCTTTCGCCGATGCTCTCTCACTCCGTGATGAAGCTCGTCTCCTCGAAGAGACCATGAGCGAGCTCGATTCAGAAAGTCCGCAATATCAATCCATCCTCCAGCGGTATGGTGAGATACAAGACGAATGGGAGCAACTCGGTGGGTTCAGTCTCGAAGCGCAAGTGGCGGAAGTCCTCGCCGGCCTTGGATTCCAACAAAACGATCTCACGGCACCTACCGAGACCTTCAGCGGGGGATGGCAAATGCGCATCGCCCTAGGCAAGCTCCTTCTCCAGAAACCCAACCTTCTCCTCCTCGATGAGCCGACCAATCACTTGGACTTGGACGCACGCAACTGGCTCGAAGACTATCTGGCCACCTACCCTCACGCCGTGCTGCTCGTATCACACGACAGGTACTTTCTCGACAAAGTCGTTACCCGAATCACAGAGATCGACCGTCGGCGACTCATCGACTACACCGGTAACTACACCCGTTATCTGGATGTACGCGAGAAGCAAATGGTCGAGCTTCGCGCACGAGCGCAACGCCAACAGGAAGAGATCGAGCGAACGAAACGTTTCATCGACCGATTCCGATACAAGGCCTCCAAAGCCTCACAGGTCCAGAGCCGCGTGAAGATGATGGAGAAGATGGAGATCATCGAGATTCCGCCGGAGAGAAAGATCATCAAATTGAAGCTGCCCGAGCCGGTCAGAAGCGGCCGGATCGTTTTGGAGCTCGAGGCGGTCGACAAGCGATACGGAGACAAGGAGGTTTTTCGCCACATAGAATCTCCTGGTCGAACGTGGAGACAAAATTGCTTTGGTAGGACCTAACGGGGCCGGCAAATCCACATTGATGCGCCTGCTGTCGGGTACAGAGCCCGTGGACTCGGGGCAACGTAAGCTCGGCCACAAAGTGGAGGTCAGTTTCTTCAGTCAAGAACGTTTCTTCAATTTAGACGAGAACAAAACGGTCCTCGAGAATCTGATGGAGGCCGCGCAGGTATCCCTGGTGCCCCAACTTCGGACCATCCTTGGAGCCTTTCTGTTTCACGGCGACGACGTCGACAAGAAGGCCAAGGTACTTTCAGGGGGTGAGGAAAGTCGCCTGGCCCTAGCAAAGATGTTGCTACAACCTGCCAACACTTTGCTCTTGGACGAGCCCACCAACCACCTCGATATCGATTCCAAAGAAGTCCTTCTGCACGCACTCAAGAGCTACAAAGGCACGCTTGTTTTCGTTTCTCACGATCGCTATTTCATCGACTCCTTGGCCAACAAGGTGATCGAAGTCGGCGAGGGCTCGACGAGAATGTACTGGGGGAACTACGAAGACTATCTTCATGCCAGAGCGGCTTCCCTCGAGCCTGTCGCCGAGCACGTCCCCTCGGAGAAAATACCTGTCCCGTCCAAGACAAAACCTCGAAGTGCAACCTCTAAGAACCAAGCAAGAAAGTTACGCGAGGAACTGTCTCGGCTGGAAGAGTCCACCGCCGAGACGGAAACGGCCATCGCGAGCTTGGAGGGCAGGATGTCCGTTGCGGGTTTCTACGACGATCCAGATGCAGCCGCCGAGATCGTCGGGACCCATCAAGACCTCAAGAAAAAGCTGGAAGCTCTCTACGAAGAGTGGGAGACCCTTGCCGCCCAGCAGGAAGAGACTCAATAACCATAAAGTGAAACAGTTATCAGTGACCAGCATCCGCACGGCCAAGACAGGCGACGTCCACCGCATCGGAGACTAACTTCGTGCGGATGCCCCGTGCCCCAGCCCGATCCCTTACCCCCTGCCCCTACCAAAGGCAAGTTAGTTGGAAGTTATCAGTGTCTGGTCACTCATTACTCGCTAGTCCAAGATAATGTTTTTTGGTGAGGGACCTCAATTGATTTCTCTGTGCCTCGGCGTTGAATTCTGTATTTATTCTTGAGTTCTTGAATTCTTGAATTCTTGAATTCTGTCTTTCAGCTCCGCGATCGCCTGCTTAGCCAGAAAGTCCACTTCTTCGTTTTCAGGATGGCCACTGTGACCTCTGACCCACTCCCAGGTCACCTCGTGACGTTCGGTTTGCTCCACGAGCCTTTCCCAGAGATCGCGGTTCTTCACGGGCTCCTTGGACGCCGTTTTCCAACCTTTGCGTTGCCAAGAGTGAACCCACCGGGTGATTCCCAACACGACATACTGAGAATCGCTCGCGACCCTGACTGAAGAGCGCTCTGAAAGAGAGCTCAACGCCTCAATAGCAGCCATGAGCTCCATGCGATTGTTCGTGGTATTGGGATCGGCACCGACGACTTCACGATGAGATCCTTCCTCTTCGATGATGGCGGCATATCCACCAGGACCGGGATTGCCTTCACAGGCTCCATCGGTATAAATCACAACTTGCTTCATTTCCACACCACGTAGCAACCTAGGCGACGGTTGTCCTCTCGTTCACTTTCGTCATCACGGCTAGGCACCCAACTCGAACGGGAGCGCACTGTCAATGAGTAGATGTAACGGTTTCCCTTGGGCCCACGAAAAACGTAAGGATTCTTGAGCGGGATCACTCGGACTTCGTGATCCGAAGGACCAAGCTCCAGATCGAAGGCACGAGCACCGCGCTCACCGACGAGCAGACTGTTCCGACGTGGGACGTTGGTCAACTCGAGACGGAGCTCCCCCCTGGATGAAGGAGAGGAAATCAAAAACCGCGTGGTCGCTCCCCCTGGGACCCAAACGCCTTCTTTCTCGAAACCAAACTCGCCCGCCACAGCTAGGTCCATATCCGAGCGGGGACGAAGCGGTCGGGTGTCGCGGAACTCGGGCCCGACTTTCTTGGTCGAATTCGACGGGACGCGTTCCAGAATGGCCCCCATCAGTATCACCAAGGCGACGGTACCGCTCGCACCGAAGAGTGCTCGACGCCAAAAGAGTCGAATGTCATTCTCATAAAGAACCGGTTCCTGCTCCACCCGTCGGCTCAATCTCAAAACCAGAAACATCAGCCCAACGACAATGGGCACCAGCTTGGCGAAATGGGCGGGTCCCGAGCCGAAAAATCCTTCGCTAAGAAAGTTGGGTAAGTACTGAAGTGGATCGCAATACAGGACTCTTGAGAGCAGCAAATCCGGATTGTAGCTCTGGACGATATCTTCGTGAAAACTCCGAGAGATGGCGAGCGACGCGGCCGAAAACGTCACGACGACGCCGGCAAGGACACCATCCGAGAACGACCGGCGTATCACGAACACGAGCAGTAGCACTGCGAAAGGCGAAACGCTCAAGATGTAGCGAGCGACGCTGCTCACGGCCCCAGGCCAGTACGGGAACGATGCGATGATGACCATGTAGGACACGACCACAACAAGGAGAGCGGTGTAGAGACGCGAGTGTTGTCGCTGGAGGATCCGAACCGCCCCAAGAGAAAGGAGATACACAGGAGCGAACACAAATAGGCCGTTTTCCCGGTCGAACAGAAGCCCCAAGAGCCCCCGAGCCATGTTCCGCGGATCGAATGAGGTTCGTCCCACGGCACGAAACGTGGCGTCCGGAAGAAGACTTCCGGTGAGCGAGTGCGTGTAGAGGAAAATGGAGAAAGCAGAGATCACCAGGGGACCGAACAGGAGCACCCACTTGACGATGACGCCCGAACGACTTTTGGGATCCCGCACGAGCCGCACGGCTGCCATCAAACCTAGCACGGCTGCCGCAACCGAGTATTTCTGATGGAGCCACGGAAGGAAAGCTAACGCAAGCGAAGCAGCGAGAACACCCCGGTACGACGGAGACTCCTCCATCAGCAGTTTTCGAAACGCGTAGAGCAAGCCAAGAGCCGCAGGCAACTCCGGGTAGATCTGGAACGTGTACAGCCAAATGGGTGTCGAAGCCGCCAAGAGGGCGGCGGCGATAAACGCCGGCGACCAACTTCCTTCGACGATCCGTGCGATCCGGATCATCTCTAGAACCAGCAATGCGCCCAAAAGAATCCAGAACAAGATGACCGCTATCTGCAAATCCCACTCGAAGGTTCGATTCAAGGCACGATCCAACAGATAGGCGGGGACAAGGAGGAGCCCTGGGCCGGGAGCGTTGATGTAGTAAATGCCCCCTTTGTGACTCCGGAACATGGAGCGGTTGCCCTTCGTGGCCTTCACGCTTCCAACGTAGACTTCTCCTTGCTTAGCGCCGGATAGGACGGCTTTCATCAGTCCGGCAGCTTCGCCAACCACGCTCCTGGCCATGCGTGGCAGATGGGAGACAAAACCCGTGAAGGTCGCATTTTCCGCGGCCCCCTCCGCGTTTTCGATGTTCAAGCTACCCGAGTTCGCCACGGCGGCAGCCATGCGAACATACTTGAACATATTGCCTTGGCCCGCTCCATCCTTCCAGATCCAAGACGGAGTGACGGCGGCAAAGGTCGCGGTTGCACCGATGACGACGAGCCAACCACCTATCAACAGACCAAGGCGCTCAGCTCTTGGAGACAAGTACCACGTCGGCAAGGGCCCCAATAACCTTATGACTCCTTGAGCAAGACAGACACCGACCAATCCCCAGACGAGAAGCGTCGAGAAGGCCCCTTCGAAACACATGGTGAGTGCCAGATTGAGGCCGTACGGAAAATAGGGTGAAAGACTGAGCGACAAGGCTGCAACCGCCGTCAGCGCACCGGAAAGCACGAGCGGCGCGAAGCCGAGAGCCACCGGCCAGGCCACTTCTTCGATCGGCCGTTTGAAGAACCACATCAAGAAAAGGACGATGCCCACCCACAGGCAAAGGCCAAACGCCATGTGATTCACTATCTCCCCCACGGCCTCAGCAGTGCGCCAATTACCTACGACAGCAGATGGGAGCGACTCACCGGTCGCCTGCCGCAAGAATATCCGGATCAAACCGTCCAGATACCGGACCAGGCCATACAGGGCAAAGATCCCGGCTGGAGCAAGAGAGGGTCGAATCACGAGCTTCATCATGGCGTTCTCAGAAGACGAGCCAAAACCAGGAATTATACCTTGTTCCAGCTCGTACCCAAGGGCCGCTCCGGGGCCGAGCCTGCTATAATGGTTCAAACGTCCAATTCACAAAAGGCACTCGATAGTCGAGGTTGCCCGTTCGGAAAAGGCAAAGAGACCCTATGGAACGGCAGTATCTTCTCGAAGACATCACAAGGGACAGCTGGCGGATCTTCCGCATTATGTCGGAGTTCGTTGAGGGCTTCGAAGAAATGGCCAACGTCGGCCCGGCGGTCTCCATTTTTGGCTCGGCACGCATACCCCGCGGTCATCCATACTACGAGTTTGCCGAGAAAGTCGGGCGCTTGTTGGTACGGAGCGGATACGCCGTTATCACGGGCGGCGGACCCGGCGTCATGGAAGCGGCAAACCGCGGTGCATCCGAAGAAGGTGGTCAATCGATTGGACTCTCGATCGAGCTACCTTTCGAGGAAAGACCCAATGAGCATGTCAAGACGGTTGTCAGCTTCCGCTACTTCTTCGTGCGGAAGGTAACATTCGTCAAATACTCTTCGGCGTTTGTCATCTTGCCGGGAGGATTCGGCACATTGGATGAGCTCTTCGAGTCTCTCACACTGATACAGACACAGAAGATCAAACCGTTTCCCGTGGTTCTCGTCGGCGACGGTTACTGGGACGGCCTGCTCGACTGGTTCCGTGACGAGCTCCTCGCCCATAAGATGATCTCGCAAGGTGATCTCGAGCGACTATCTCGCGCCGCTACTCCCGAGGAAGTGGTCGAGATCATCGAGAAAAGTCGAGAGTCCCTCGACGCTGCGGAACCCGGTCGTTCATGAGCCTCTCTTCCCCAAAGCCTTTCTATCCTCGGGGGCTTCGCTTCACTTGCCGGCAGTGCCACAATTGTTGTCGTGGTGGTCAACCGGGCTGGGTTTACCCGAGCCGCCATGAAATGGAGCGGATCGCACGCCTCCTGGATATCACCCTCTACGCGTTCAGACGACGCTACGTCGTCAAGGATCCTGACGGTCACGCAAGTCTCGCGATGCGTGACAACGGCGATTGTGTTTTCTGGAACGAGGGTTGCGACATCTACTCCGTGCGCCCTCGCCAGTGCCGTACGTTTCCCTTTTGGTCCGAGAACCTCGAATCTCCGGAAGCCTGGGCCGCAGTGGAGGACATCTGCCACGGCGCGGGCAGCGGAAAACTCTACAAGTTGGAAGAGATCCGGTCTATTTTGAAAGGGCGGAAAACTAAATAGAGTACTCAAGCACTCGAGTACCCAAGTACTCGAGAATGTGGGTCATCGCAATTCTTCCGGTTTCACTTTTTCGCTGAAGTCGTAGAGAACGGGAAAAAGAAGGTCTTTCCGGCGGTAAGTGATCCCACTCGCGTCGAGGCGGCGGCTCAAACGTCGTGCAAACCGATAGCTCCTCGGTATCAAAGCCACATTATGGGCCCTCGCAACTTGCTCCCGAAAGGGCAAGTACCATTCCTTTTGTGCCGGACCCAATTCGGAGGTCAGAACGAGTCTGCCGTGCGAAAGGAAAATGTACTTGTAGGAGACGTAGTAGTCCGTGTGGCCATATTCTATGCCCAAGGTCTCGAGGTCCTCGAGGAATTGCCGATTGATGCGATCACCCTCGAGGGCTCTCACAAAGTACACGCCGCTCCCGTGAAGGTTGACGAAAATCAATAAGAATCCGACCGCTACCGCCGCCCACCGAAGGCGCGACCAAAGCCAAACCAGGGTTGAGGCGATGAAGGCGGGCACGACAGAATAGAGAAACAGCAAATACCGCGGCTCGTCCGTCATCCATCCAAAACTACTCTGCGCAAAAACAGCGACGACGAGAATCGCAAATCCAATCATCAACGACTGCGGTGTCAACCGTCCGCGAATCACCCCTTGGAGCGATCGTCGAAAACGGATGGCGAAGGCAATGACAGCACATGGAAACACAAAGAGTAGAGCCCAGCGCCACAAACTACTCGGCCAAGGGGGAAAATCGCGGGGCCACCAACCGGCCAAAACCGCCATCGAAGTCGTCATCGTTTCCCACAGCTGTGTTGCAGTGCGGCTCCATCGTTCGCCACCAGATTGCGATTGATCCAACGCCCACCAACGAAAGCTGAGCCAATCATGAGTCGCATTCCAAAGAATTCCCGGAAAATCGCCGACGACGAAACCCGCCCCAAAAGCCGCCAGCCGTTGGAAGACTCGATGACTCCAATCGCTGGCGACGACAACCAGCAAGACGGCAAGGAGATAGTAGGTCGCTAGAATGTGTGTCCAGAAGGCGAAACCCCCTAAGACCCCCATCCAAAAGGCGCGCCGGACTCGTCCTTCCGACTCGCCCAACATCCGTGCACCAAGAACCAACATGGCGGTGCCCAAGGCCATGACGTCGGTGTAGTTCCCTTCGTTGTGGCTTCCCCAAGCGGTCAGGAATCCGGGAGCAAGAATGACGTAAAGCGTTGCTATTACCGATTCCATGCGCGGCAGGACCGTGCGAGTCAAGGCAAAGACGGCCGCTGCGAAGGCCCCAAACATCAAAATCGCCGCGGCAGCGAAGCTCAATACGGGCTCACCGGTGAACCAAGCCAGCAAAGCCGTCAAGTGAGCCTTCAAACTACCGATATACGACCAGTCGTACAGGAAAACAGGATGGTGCTTGCCTTCCAGGATGTGAAGAGCCATGACGCCTTGCACGGCCGCATCGGAGCTGAATAGCCCGTAGGCACCGGCGAGAAAAGGAAGGCGGCTGGCCACGGCGAAGCCAAAGAGCGCATAGAAGAGACGGTTGTCCTTTTTGTTGTCAAAGGGTCGCGGAAAACCTCTCCGCCAAAAGAACCAACTCATTGAAGCGACGAAAAGGCCGGCGGAGACAGTGAAGAAGATCGGCGAAGACGGGGCGCCCAGGTCATGATCGAACCACGTGGCGACCAGAAGAAGATAGGGCGCGATGCATACAACATATGTCGAGAGTGACCAGACGCCTTGCTGTCTCATGGTTTCTCTTGTGAAAGGACGCATTGTAGATAGGTCGACCACCCAGAATCAACGTTCACCCGCCCTGATTCAGACAATGAATCAGGCCGAACGTAGATTCAGAAAAAGGGAACAGCGTTCGCTCAATCATGCGTGATATCGAATCTTCATATCAGGTCCCTTTTTTTTTGTTGGAGAAAGAGCGAGAAAAAAGGATCTGTCCCTTTGTTTCCGCAAGTGACTGATTCATAGCAATGGAATAGGATCTGTCGAATGAAGCTCACGTTCCTCGTCAACCCGATCTCCGATCGGGGGCGCGGACGAGCTCATGGCCAGGAAGCGGCGGCGAGGTTACGTACGAAAGGTGCTGAAATCGCTCTCGTCGAGACCCAGTCCTTCCGGCAAACCCTGGAGAAAGCCGGGTTGCTCACCACGAACCACTGCGACATCGTGGTGGCGGTAGGGGGAGACGGAACGGCGAACGCCGTCGCCAACGGCCTCATGAAAACGGCGGAAGCACTTCGTCCCGCAATGGGACTCATCCCCTGCGGAAGAGGCAACGATTTTGCCGCCAACCTCGGCCTGAACGACTTAGACCGTGCCTACGAAGCGCTCCTTCTTGGACGCCGACGTCGCGTCGATGTAGGTAAGACCGAGGCTGGCTTTTTCCTCGGTGTAGCGGGGGCAGGATTCGATTCGAAGGTTGCCCGCCGAGCCCAGCGTCAGCTGCCCTTGTTGACCGGCTCAATGGCTTATGTATTCGCCCTTGTTCTCACGTTGGCAGAGCTCGAGGCCATGCCGGCCAAGATCTCCTACGACCACGGTTCCTATGAGGGGCCCATCTTATTTTTCGTTGCCGGCAACACGGACCGATACGGTGGAGGTATGCGCATCACTCCCCTTGCCTCTCTCGTGGACGGTCTATTGGATTTGTGCATCGTCAAGCCAGTCTCTCGATTCACGCTCCTCCGTGTGCTTCCAAAAGTGTTCCGGGGAGGCCACCTCGATCACCCCGCGGTGCTCTACGCAAAAACCCGCTCCGTGACGATTGAGTCTACGGCACCCGGAGAGCTATTCGCCGACGGAGAGTTCATTCAAGCGCTTCCCGTACGCATCGAAACCCTCCCCTCGGCTCTCGAGGTCATCGTACCAGGCTGAGGCGCGCAACCCGACTTCCTATTTTCTACTAGCTTCCCCCAGGCAGGGGCAGGGACACTGGTAGGGGCAAGGGCACGGGGCATCCGCTGGAAGAAAGGCCCCGATGCGGTGGACGTCCCGGCCGTTCGGATGCTTCCGCCTTTGTTCTCCATCGGAACACGTTCCCCCAGCTAGGCAATACAAATAAAGTCACGACGCTCTTCGAAGCCGGCATCCTCCAGTTGTTCCCTGATTTCATCGCGTGCCGGCATCCAGCGGTCCTCGGTCGTTTCCGTTCTATGACGGCTAAGAGCGCCAACAGCAACCAAGACGAACGTGTCTCGCAACCGTTCCAAATCTGAGGGGCTAACCACGAGCGCGTCGTGAATTTTCTTCCCAATCTTTCGAGGATCGAGGTCGATGAAGTATCGGACCTGCCTCCCTCGTTCAATGAGAGCTCTGGCCCAACCTTTTCCAATGGGACCCGCGCCCCAAATCCCAAATGGGCGACACCCAGCTAGGTGGGTCTCCAGCAAGTAGTGTTCCTTGAGAGCATGGAAGCTCTCCGCACGAAACCTCTCATCCACTCGACTAGCCCTTCCCGGCCAGTCCCTCCACTCGAGGAGCACCTCGGGAACCTTGGCGAAACGACAACCCCGCCGTGCCATGCGCATCCAAAGATCGTAGTCTTCCGGCCATCCGACATCGCGGTACCCGCTCACTCGGTCGAGCGCGTCGTGACGAATGACTACGGAGGGATGAGGAAGGGGACTCTCTACGAAAAGGTCTCGGAGGATCTCATCGTGGCTCAACACACCGTTGACCCAGTTTTCATAACGCAACAAGCCTTCCGTTAACTTCTCTCTCGGAAACATGCGAATGCGAGAACTTACCAAGTCCGTCTCCGGATTCTCGCTCAGATACTTCACTTGGAGCATGAGACGATCTCGATGGCTGAGATCATCTGCATCCATTCGGGCGATTAGAGAACCTCTCGCCAGTTCCGTTCCCGCTCGAAGAGCCGCGGCGATGCCTTGATGCGACTGTCGAAGAATGCGCACACGTGGATCCTGCCCGGCCGCCTCTTCGAGCAAGTTGCCTGTTTCATCTTCCGAACCATCATCAATGGCTATGATCTCGAAATCGGAGTAGGTTTGCGCAAAGAGACTCCCCAGGCCAGAAGCGAGAAATCGCTCCGCGTTGAAGCAAGGCAAGAGAACACTAACTTCCGGCATCATTCTTGAGTTCTTGAGTTCTTCCAATTGGAGTACAAGTGTATGATAACGCCATGAAAAAGATACCTTTCATTCAAGCTGATGTCTTCACCGATCGCGCCTTCACGGGAAATCCTTTGGCGGTGATTCCAGATGGTTCCGGGCTGTCGGACGAAGAAATGCAATCCATCGCAAGAGAGATGAATCTGTCGGAGACGGCATTCGTTTTGCCGCCTTCGGATCCCAAGGCTCAGTTTCGATTGAGAATCTTCACACCTGCAGCCGAGGTGCCTCTTGCCGGACACCCGGTGGTGGGAACCTTTTTTGTTCTCGCCCAAAGAGGGAACATTGCTCTTCAAGAAGGGCCTAATCGTATTTTTCAGCAGTGTGGGGCTGGAACATTGCCCGTCGACATCCATGTTCGCGATGGCCAGATCGACCGTGTCGTCATGACGCAGGCACCTCCTCAATTCCTGAGAGAGTTCACGGATTCGAAAGTTGCTCGCGCAATCCGTGGGCCTCCCGGAGGAGCGACTCCTCCCCGACCAACTACCCGGGCAAGTGGTCTCTACCGCACTTCCCCAGCTCATCGTGCCCGCCACTTCGCTCGAGGACCTCGAGAACATCGAGCTCGATCTCGTGACCATGCGCAAAATATTCAGGGAGCTCGAAACCGACTGCTTCATGATCTTCACTCGCGAAACCGTCCAACCCGAAAGCACCGTACATGCTCGGATGTTTGCACCGTTTTTCGGCGTGCCGGAAGATCCAGCCACCGGAAGCGCCTCCGGAGCTTTGGGTGCCTATTTGGTGCGACATTCCCTGCTCGAACCCCGGCCTACGGCCCATATCCTGGTCGAACAAGGTTACGAGATGGGAAGGCCTAGCTCTATCTTTGTCGAGGTCGACGGGAGCGCGGGCAATCCAACGGAGGTGAGGGTTGGCGGAAAAGCCATCGAGGTGGCTGAAGGAGTCATAAAGCTCTGATATAGAACATCTTAAATGGATCCACCTTCGACGTTCCTCGGGCAGAACTGTCGGACTTGCTAAGTAGGCTCCCTTACTCTAATCTAGGCTCAGCGAGGGAGCTAGTTCGTTTTCGGGTCGATGGTGTACCAAAACCAGCAAGATTTGTGTGGCCTGAGAAACGAACTGGGGTGGCCCAAAAAGCCCGTCATGAGAAAAGGAAGCGAGCCACATGCCCTCGGATAGCGCGCTAACGAAGAACTTCCGCCGAGCTGGTCCTGGCTCATGGATCGTCCCGATCAGCCTGTTGGTCCTCTGTTTGGTCACGGCGACTGCTTTTTTCTTTGCAACTTCGCCGAGAGTCCCCACCACCTCAGCAGCGGATCTCGTCGTTCCACAACCCACACCTGGTGGAGTGCTCAGGATTCCACTGGTTACGACGATTCTGACGCTCGATCCGGCTCGCGCTGAGTTGACTTCCGAGATTCTACTCATTCAGCAAATCTACGACGGGCTCACGGCGCTCGATGAGCACCTCAACGTCGTTCCAGCCCTTGCCCACTACTGGGACATTTCGCACGACGGTCAGACGTACACTTTCGAGTTACGTCACGACGCGGTTTTTCACAACGGCCGCCCTGTGACAGCTGAAGATTGTGTCTTTTCTTTCGAGCGCCTGCTGACAACAGGTCTCAACATGAACAACTACCATTACTTCAGCCGCATCGAAGGTGCTCAGGAATTTAGAGAAGGACTCTCCAAGCATGTCAGCGGGCTTCGGGCTTTGGACGAAAAGACGTTTCAGATTAGGTTTACGAGCCCTTTCGTGCCGGCCCTCTCCGTATTGAGCATGTATTGCTCGAAGATCCTTCCCAAGCTGGAGCTCCGTGAGCAAGGCGAGGATTTTTTCAAAAGGCCCATGGGAACCGGCCCTTTCCGATTCTCACGCTGGATTGGCAGAGACGAAGATCCCAGTGTTCCGGAGGCCTATGGAATCCCCCAATCGCTGCGGTTGGAAGCCAACGCCAGTTACTTCGGACGAGGCCCTTACCTAGACGCCGTGGTTTTCCGCTCCTTGAGGGATGTCAAGGGAACAAAGGGGGAAATACCGGCCATCGAGCGGTTCGATTTTCTGCCGGAATTGACGAAGGACTTCACCGTTCCACCTGGATGGACCTCAGGCGGAACTATGAAGCAGCTCTCGATTCGCTACCTCGTCCTGCCGGCCGATGTGCCGCCGTTCGACGATGCTCGAGTTCGACGGGCTCTCCACCTAGCGTTAGACAAACGCCGTTACTTGAACGCGATGCCCTACACAGAGGGTGTTCATATCGCCAATACCATCGTCCCTCCGGGGATTCCAGGTTTCCTATCCACCGAGGTAAGCCACCGACAGAATCTACTAAGAGCCAAGGAGCTCTTGGCAGAAGCCGGACACGAAATGGGTAAGGGCCTGCCACCCCTCGAAATTCCAATTTATAGAGGTTGGGATCAAGGCGAAGAGCAACGAGCGCTTTTCAAAGAATGCCTGTCCGGAATCGGCGTGAAGGTGAAAGTTGTCAAGACCAAGAGGTGGGCACTCATCGAGGAATCACCGATGACGGGACGTCCTTTGATCTACGACTCAGGATGGATTGCCGACTTTCCCGATCCCGACAATTTTCTAAGGCCGCTGTTTCACTCCACATCGCCAGTCAATCTCTCCCGCTACAAAAACCCAGAAGTCGACGCGCTGCTCGACGAGGCTTGGACCGAGACCAGCTACAGCGCACGCAACAAGCTCTACCATAAGATCGAGGCGATCCTGTTGCAGGATTCTCCCGTCATCCCCCTTTACTACGATAACCTCGCCTATTTGGTCCGATCAGAAGTGGACGGTTTCTCCATCTCACCCATGGGAGCTGCCTATCTCCAGCTGAATCAGGTGTGGTTGCGGGAGGACCAAACCGAAGCCGCGGTGGATTTCTAGCTCCATGATCTACCGCGTTCCCCTGCGACTCCGAACTCGCTTCATTCTGAGCTGCTACCGCCCTCATCACGCTGCTCATGGCCATCGTGGTGTTCTTCGTCGAACGGCGGCAGACAGACCTGGTGCGTCAACAATCACGCGGTCACGGCGCTGCCCTGGCTCAAGCCGTGGCCGATCTCTCCGTCAATCCACTTGTCTATCGAGACATCCTGGCGCTTCAGCAGAACATGCAGAGGGCGGCTGAGGACCCAGACGTCCTCTACGCCATCATCTTCAACCAGGACGCCAAAGCCCTGGCGGCCAACGAGCAGGCCCGCCGAAACTTCACCCCCGAGCTCCTCGAGATGGGCGCCGAAATGGGCTGGCTCACACGGGGCCAAGTCTTGATAGGAGAAGATTCAATATCGAGACTGGCGATCGCCACGTGCCGGTACTCGAGGTCGTTGCTCCCGTTCTCGTAGGCGACGAGAACCGGCTCTGGGGAGCCGTCAAACTAGGGTTGAGCCTCGAGCCGCTGAACGCGGAGATCAGGAAAACCCGTATCGGGCTCATCAGTCTGGGTTTCTTGGGGTTGACTCTCGGCGCACTCGGATCGGTCTTCTCGCCGAGCGCATCAGCCGTCCACTGGAGACTCTCGTCGAGGGAACCATCAAGGTCGCCGAGGGTGACCTCCGACACCGCATTCACATTCCTCCCGGCGACGAGATTGGAGAGCTGGCGGCCAACTTCAATCAAATGACGGCTGAGATCCTGGAAGACCGCAAGCAAATCGAGGAGACGTCTCGGAAGCTCATCGAGGCCGAGAAGCTGGCGACCATCGGTCGACTTGCCACTGCCATGGCCCATGAGATTCGAAATCCACTCACCGCGATCAAGCTCAATATCCAGAAAGTCGGAAAGAGCCCGTCCCTCGATCCCCTCGAGCGGGAACAGATGGGGATTGCCGATAAGCGGCATTCGCCAGGTAGAGCGGATCGTCAAGGACATCCTCAGCTACGCCCGGGCACCCGGCTAACCAAAGATTGGTTCTCCGTGCGAAAGGCTCTTGGAGAACGCATTGACCTTCGCCGAAGAGCACAGTTCGAAGACAAGCAGGTAACGAAGTCGAGCGGGAATATCGCCGAGCTTCCTCCCATCCGAGTCGATGGAGACCGCCTGCGTCAAGTGCTTCTTGAACATCCTCCTGAACTCCGCCGAAGCGGTGGAAACGGGAGGCAAAGTCATCGTTCGGACCCGACTCGAAGAAGACGACGGTAGGAAGGTTGCGGTCATCGAGATCGAGGACAACGGTTGCGGCATCGACGAGAAGAACCTTGAGTCGGTCTTCGAGCCGTTCTTCACGACCAAGAGCATGGGCACCGGTCTCGGGCTCACCAACGCGCGTAAAGTCATCGAGCTTCACGAGGGTACGATCGAGATCTCGAGTCGATCCGTCGGAAGGCACCACAGTCACCATCGAGCTGGCTTATGATCCGGAGGACGTCGAAGAGTCAGAATTGAGCGAGGTCAAACAGGAAGCGACATGAAATCCATCTTAGTCATCGATGACGACCGCCTGATCCGGCAAACATTCAAGACTCATCTCACGAGCGAGGGATTCGATGTCCACGTGGCCGCGGACGGGAACGAGGGAGTGCGTCTGTTCAAGGAGATCGCGCCCAACCTGGTCATCCTGGACATCAACCTCCCCGGTCTTCACGGTATCGAGGTGCTGAAGAAAATCCGAGAGATCGATCCGAAGGCCTACGTCATCATGATCACCGCTTTCGACGACATGCAAACAACGGTCGAAGCCATCAAGCTTGGAGCTTTCGAGTACATCTGCAAGCCCATCGACTACGACGAGCTCCTTCTTGAGCATCCGCAAGGCGCATCGAATGCAGGAGATGGACACCAAGCTGGACTACCTCGTTACCGAGGCCTCGCGCGAGTGGAGCATCGACAACATCATCGGTCGGACGCCGCAGATGCGCGAGATCTACAAGACCATCGGGATGCTGTCCCGGAAGCAAGACCACCGTTCTCATTCGCGGGGAATCGGGCACGGGAAAGGAGCTCGTCGCCCGTGCGATCCATTACAACTCGGACAACCGGCACGAGCCCTTCGTGGCCATCAACTGCACCGCCCTGGCGGAGGGGCTGCTGGAGAGCGAGCTCTTCGGCCACATCCGAGGCGCATTTACCGGGGCGGTGCGGGACAGCCGCGGAAAGATCGAGGTGGCGGGAAACGGCACGTTGTTTCTGGACGAAATCGGCGACATCTCTCCTTCACTTCAAGTCAAGCTGCTGCGTGTCGTGGAGAATCGGGAGTACTCTCGAGTGGGGAGCGAAAAAGCTCCAGCGCACCGAAGCCCGCATCATCGGCGCGACCAATCGCGACTCTGGAAGAGCAGGTTCAGCCGGGGAAATTTCGGGAGGACCTCTACTACCGGTTGAAGGTGGTCGAAGTCAAGACTTCCGCCTTTGAGAGAACGAAAGAGACGACATTCCAGCTGCTGGTCGCCTACCTCCTCGAAAAGATCAATCGCCGGCTTCACACGAACGTCCGCAAGGTTCCGGACAGTGTCGATGCAGACTCTCATGAACTACGAATGGAGGGGCAACGTCCGGGAGCTCGAGAACGCCTTGACGCGCGGCGTGACGCTTGTCCGCGGTGACGTTCTCCTGGCCGAGTACCTTCCCCTGACCAGCTCCCGACCAGGCGGCAGACTCACGAAGGAGCTCATGTCTCTCAAGGACATGGAAAAGCAGTACATCGACCACGTGCTGCGTTACACGCGTTGGAACAAATCCCGAGCGAGCGAGATCCTCGGCATCACCCGCCCGACCCTCGACAAGAAGATCAAGGACTACGAGCTGGCCGATCCGCGTAAGGCGGAAGCGGAACAGCCGCTCTAAGCCGCAAAGAAGAAGTCAAGTACTCAAGTACCCAAGAATTCATCGATCAGTAGAGAGTCGATCGAATTGAGGTCAGCAACCAAGTTGCAGAATCCCAGGAATCCGGATCAATTCGGTACTCGCTTCGTTACTCCGTAGGCATGACTGATATCAAAGAGCACAATTCGAACGACTTTAACCCGGCACTCTCGGAGCCGACAGCCTACTAATGAATGCATTCTTGGGTTCTTGGGTTCTTGGGTTCTTGGGTTCTTGGGTTCTTGGGTTCTTCGGGTTCTTGGGTTCGTTGGGTGCTCACCGAGTTACTTCTTGACTATCAACATCACTCCGTCGCGGAAGGGTAGCAGTACATTCTCCACTCTTTCGTCGTTCTGGACGGTACGGTTCAAATCGACGATAGCTCGACTGTCCTCGTCGGTCGGGTCCAACACCCGGCCACTCCAGAGCACGTTGTCGACGACGATGGCTCCACCAGGGCGTGTACGGTCCAAACAAAGCTCATAGTAGGTCGGGTAGTTTTTCTTGTCAGCGTCGATGAAAACCACATCGAAAGGACCATCCAGCTTTCGAATGGTCTCGAGAGCTGGTCCCATTTTCAGCTCGATCTTGCTAGCGTAGCGGCTTTCTGCGAAGTAGCGCAGCGCGATCGATTCGGCCGAAGGGTCCAGATCGCAAGTGATGATGCGTCCGTCGTCGGGCAGAGACGACGCCATCATGAGCGTGCCGTAGCCCGTAAAGGTGCCTACTTCGAGGACACGTCTGGCGCAGAGCATTTTCACGAGAAGCTTCAGGAACGTGCCCTGCAACTTGCCCGTCAGCATTCGATGAGCCGTCATCTTCTCAACGGTCTCTGCGGCGAGACGACTCAACAATTCGCTTTCATCGGAGGTATGCTCCGCGGCGTAAGCCTCGAGTCTTTCATCAATTAGGGGAATCATTCTGGCGCTCCAGTACTCAAGTACCCAGTACTCGAGTACTCAAGAATAACGCAGCTAATGCCTTTGTTCGGCGCTACCGAAATCACCTCACCAACGGCGACACATTCTTTAATCGAATAATCAGAACTTAGAAAGCATGGAGGTTTAACTTCTGCCCTCACACGAACCGACGCCTTGTCAATAGATGCATTCTTGAGTTCTCGAGTTCTTGACTACTTGAGTTCTCTATTACTACTCACCCACTATCTGAATGACATAATTCCGCGTTCTGGGCCGGGTATCGAAGTCGACCAATATGATCTGCTGCCAGGTTCCAAGAAGTAGCTGACCTTTCTCGAAGGGAACCGTCAAGGAGGGTCCCAGCATTGCGGCCCGGATGTGGCTGTGGCCATTGTCGTCTCCCCAGCGTTCATGGTGAAGGTATCGAAGATCTCTGGGGAAAAGTCGATCAAAAGCAGCGCTCAAATCGTGGACACAACCGGGTTCAAACTCGATCGTCGTGATTCCCGCCGTGGATCCTGTAACGAATATCGTTGCTATCCCCGAATCTACGGCCGTTTCGGCCAGGGCCTGCACTACTTGTCCTGTGATATCCGTCGTGTGGTTGTTACCATGGCTCTCTAGCGACTTCCTTACTGTAAACACGGGCATGCCATAAACCTCCGAGTCCCGCATGTTAGCACTGCACCCCCAGCCTCTCAATATATGCGTGATGGATAGGACCCCTAATGGACTTTGAAAACATGAACCGTAACAGACACAATAGGACTCAAAGGGAGGTTTTCTATGTCGACTGTGCCGCCACCACCCCCGCCGGATCCATACCACCTACCACAGCAGGCTCCGGTCTCGGCCGACCGAGCCATCGCCGAGGTGTCGGGACCGGCAACCGGCCTATTGATCGCCGCTATCATTGGGGGGCTTTGGCAGGTCTTACTACTGTTCATCAACATGTTGGGGACCGGCTTGAGCTCGTTTACGTCGGGCGGGAGAGAGGAACAGATTCTCAATTTGTTTTCGGGTGGAGTCGGTGTCGCGTCGTCAGCGATAGGACTCTTGATTACCGGCATCATCATCTACGCGTCGATAGAGATGAAGAATCTCCGGCAATGGGGCCTAGCGATGGCGGCAAGTATCCTAGCCATGGTGCCGTGTATCAGCCCCTGCTGCCTCATCGGTCTTCCATTGGGGATCTGGAGTCTGATCGTTCTTCAGAAGACTGAAGTCAGGTCCGCTTTCCGCTAAGGTCGTGTCAATGCGGCCGGACGATGAGGCAGGCACCGCTGCCGGCCATCTCGTCGTTTTGATCGTCTGCGCGGGTATTCTTCTGTCCGCAGCCCTCTTGAGTCCTTCAACGGGGAATCTCAAAATCGGGCCCCTGACCCTTCCTTCCTTGTGCATGTTGAGAAACACGACCGGCATCCCTTGTCCGGGTTGCGGATTGACCCACGCCGTTGTCGCCGCGGTGCATGGTGATTGGAAGGAGAGTTTCGTCTATCACCGCCTAGGACCGCTGGTGGTCGGTTTCCTGATGCTGCAGTTGCTCTACCGGTCGACTTGGATGGTTGTGCCGATGTTTCGTACTCAAATCAATCGAGTCGGCAAGCTCTTCGATTGGGCCTTGATACCACTAATGGTGCTGTTGTTCATCAATTGGATACCGACCCTCATCGTCTCAATTCGGACAGCTCCATGAGGGTCGAAGGGTAGGCGGGCGGGAGAAAAAGGGGACAAATATGAAGTGGGGCAGCGCGTACAAGACACGCTGCCCCACAGGGTTTGATTTAGTTCTTTACTTCCTCAAGAAATCATTCAAGGCCCGATGATCGCCGGCCGCCCTCAGGCGACGTAACGCCTCTACCTCGAGCTGTCGCACGCGCTCCCGCGTCAAATTC
The DNA here is from genome assembly GCA_963697355.1 of uncultured Acidobacteriota bacterium. Taxonomy (GTDB): domain Bacteria; phylum Acidobacteriota; class Vicinamibacteria; order Marinacidobacterales; family DATDRI01; genus CAVONV01. The sequence continues at coordinate 9,452 of CAVONV010000002.1, read as the reverse complement.
AGAACCTTGCCGATTTCCTCGAGGTTGTATTCGGAATTGAACCCGATACCAAAGCGCATCCGGACGATCAACTGCTGGCGCGGTGGCAGCAGTTCGAGAGCTCCGCGGACTTTCTCCCGCATGTCGCGATCGAGCACGACTTGCCAGGGGGATTCCGACTTCTCGTCGGATTGGAGCTCCCAACGAGGGCTTCCGTCTTCAACGGCAAGCGCGTCGAGCGATTCCAGATGCGGAATGGACTTCATCGCGATGTCGACTTGGTGTGCCGGAGCGCCGACTTCCTTCGCAATTTCCTTCACCGAAGGATCCCTGCCCAGACGCTCCTCCAACTTGCCGCGAGCCCGTGTGGCCATGCGGACGAGCTCGAGCTTGTTGATAGGAACTTTGATGGTTCTCGATTTCTGCGATAGAGCTCGAGTAATGGCCTGACGGATCCACCAGGTCGCATAAGTAGAAAACTTGAGATTCCGCCGCGGGTCGAACCTCTCGACCGCCTGCATGAGTCCAATATTGCCCTCTTGCACGAGATCGGAGAGCTCCATACCCATGTTCTTATATCGCTTAGCGATGGAAACAACGAGCCTCAGATTGCTTTCGATCATCCGCTGACGAGTTTGATCGAACTCGCGACGGGCCACTCGGCTCGCCGCGCCGGACGGTTTTTTCTTCAGGTGACTCTCCGAAGCCCGCATGGCCCGAGAGACCTGCTGCTCCGTCTCCCGATTCAGCAAGGGATACCGATGGGTCTCCTTCAGGTATTGGCCCAGCGCATCGAGATCTGCCCCGGAACCCTCTTCCATCGTCTTGGATCCATCGCGGGTCGATTCCAGTTCTTCCACCTGCTCCACATCAAGACCGAGGCCGTATTCGGTCTGTGTTGTAATCATCCGTATATCCTTTCTGGCTCAGCTCCCTAGGCCACATTCCTTACAAGTCCTGTGCCAAGAGAGTCTGGGTCGTCGATCTGGCTTATTAGACGCAACTTATGGAGATTAGTTCCCCAAAGTGTGTTAGAACCATAGGTCAAAAGCTTTACACTCCTTGTCCTCTTTTTACTCCAGAGACTGGCGTTTGAGACCATAATTAATATGACCAATTAAGTATGAGATGGACATTATGCATATCTACTTCTATACATGCAACCCTAAAATCGAGTCGATTCTCTCTTTTTTGGGGGCAGGCCATGGTCCGATCTCGGAGAATGGACGCTCCGTCACCTGAGGAGGACAGGGTCGGACCGATGAGGGACATTGCTTAGGCGTAGCGTTTGTTGACAGTTTGGAGAAGAATGGGGTAAGAAAGAGGCCAGTGAACGATTCCAACAACAACACCAAGCAGGATTTAGCAGATGCCCTACGCGATTTGAGGAATCGTGCGCGTTCCGAGTCCACTTCCGAGCGGGCGCTTCCCCCTTACGAGGACGCCAATTCGACATCGACGCGGCTCGAGTCCTTGCCGCGAGTCGAGAAAAGCCGCGGAAGCGGCACCTCGCCTGATCGAGGTTTCTTGAATGAGACGTGGGACGTCTCCGCATCGCTAGGTGCCTCTCCGAAAAGCGGCCTGGGACGTTTGTTCTCTCCTTTCCGACGCCCTCTACAGCGTCTCATCAATTTCGCTCTGGGGCCGCTTATCGAGCGACAGGCAGAGTGGAACTCGGCTCAGGTCAAGTTCGATAACGACATCGTCACCTACATCGATGCGCGTGTTGATCGACTCGTAGCCCACTACGACGAAGTTTTGGGATCACACGGCAAGCGTATGGAAGAAATCGATGAGCGACATCTCATTCTTCAACAAGAGCTCATCCAGCACGTACACGACATCATCAAGCGAATCGATTTTGTTTTTGAAACCGCCGAACAGAACCACCTTTATCTAGAAGGGTCTATCCGCGAGGTCCGCGAGGAACTGCAGTTACTGGGAAGCCGCCTCGCTCACAAGCCGTCCCCAAACGACGACGCTGAGGGGACGTAGGCCAGCCTCGATGCCCCGACGCACGATTTGTATTTGCGCGGTTCAAGCTCCCTTCATTACCGGTGGAGCCGAGATTCTCGTGGGAGAGCTGACCGACCAGCTCCGGACGCGAGGCTACAGGGTGGACCTCGTCAACGTCCCGTTCAAGTGGTACCCCGTCAAGGACATCGTGAAGCAGGCTCTTCTCTGGCGGTGGATCGAGCTCGAGGAATCGAATGGGATGCCCATCGACATGGTGATCCCGACAAAATTCCCTTCCTACGTCGTTAAGCATCCGGCCAAGGTGACCTGGCTCTTTCATCAGCACAGGGAGGTCTATGATCTCTACGGGACGCAATACTGTAGCTTCACCGACGATCCGGAAGAGCAAGAGATCCGCCAAACCATCATTCGCATGGACAACAAGACGCTCCGCGAGTCCCGAGACATTTTTACGATCTCCAAAAACGTCTCGACGAGACTCGAACGCTTCAACTACATCGATTCCACGCCGCTCTACCCGCCTCCTCGGTACGCCGGCCGCTACCGATCGGGCCCGTTTGGAGACTACGCTCTGTTTGCGGGACGACTCGACCCTTTGAAGCGTTGCGATTTACTGGTCGAGGCTTTCCGTCATGTTGGACCGGGCCCCAGGCTCGTTCTCGTCGGCTCGGGCCCTCAACGCGAAAACCTCGAGCGGCAAGTCGATACGATTGGGTCTTTCCGAACGGGTCGTTTTCGCAGGATTCGTTCCGGAGGAGGAGTTGCTCGACCTATATGCCGGTGCCTTTGCCGTGCTCTACGCGCCCGTCGACGAAGACTACGGCTACGTGACGGTTGAAGCGTTCCTCTCCGGGAAGCCAGTCGTCACCTGTACCGACTCCGGCGGCACGTTGGAGTTCGTCGTCGACGGCGAAAGCGGTTTCGTCGTCGAGCCCCAAGCGGAGGCCATCGGAACCGCCATCGATCGGCTCTACCGCAACCGAGACCGGGCCAGCGAGATGGGCGCGGCGGGCCGGCCACGCGTTGCCGACATCGGTTGGGACCTCGTCGTGGAGTCCCTCACCGCCGCGATTCGATGAAGATCGCCTACTGGAGTCCGCTTTCGCCCATGGGCACCGGTATCGCCGACTACAGTGAAGAGCTACTCCCCTATCTCGCCGAGGAAGCCGAAATCCACTTGTTCACGGACGGCTACGAGCCGAAGGATCAAGAACTTCGAAAGGCTTTCCCCTGGTACCCCGCTCGAGACTACGAAGGGATTGCCGCCCGTGAAAAGTTCGATTTGAACCTCTACCAGATCGGCAACAGCTCCTATCACCGCTACGCGTTAAACGCCGCGCTCCGCTTTCCAGGCGTCGTGGTCATGCATGACCTGGTCCTCCAGCACCTGTTCCTCGGTTTGTCGGTAGAAAGAGCCGACGTACAGCTCTACGTCTCGGAGATGAAGCGAGCCTACGGAGAGCGCGGGGCAGCATTGGGGCGACAAATTGCAGCAGCTCTAGGCAGTGAGCTGTTGAGGTCCAAGTTCCCACTGTGTGAACGCGTTATTGAAAGAAGCTATGGCGTTTTAGTGCTCACCCGCTATATGCAGAGTTGGCTGCAGAGACGGTTCGGAAGCATGCCCGTCGGCAAGTTCATCGGTCGAGCACCTCATCACTACGCACCACCTCCTCCGCTCCCGGCCAACACCAAGGAAGAGGCGCGCCAGATTCTAGACTTACCCAAGAACGAGTTTCTCGTTTCTTCTTTTGGGTTGGTCACTCGCGCCAAGCGAATCGACCGCGCTTTGGAGGGCTTCCTTTCATTCGTTCGCAAGTGGCCTGATTCGCGCTTTCTCATCGTAGGCGAGGTGCAAAAAGGATTTCCCATCGAGGACCTCTTGTCTCACCCGGAGCTCTCCGGCAAGGTCGAGGTCACCGGTCACCAAACGATGGAGCGTTTCTATCTTTACATGTTGGCCTCCGACGTCGTCGTCAATCTGAGGTTCCCATCCACAGGCGAGCTCTCGGGCACATTGATAAGGGCACTGGGATTGGGAAAGCCCGTGTTAGTCTCGAACACGGGCCCTTTTGCGGAATTCCCCGAACATACCGTGGCCCGAATCGACTTGGGCCCACCGGAGGTCGCTGAAATCGCGGCTACGTTGGATTCTATTGGCTCGGCGTCCGGATCTCACCGAGGCCATGGGACGATTCGCTGCCCAGCATGTAGAGAAATCGTATAGCCTTCGCGCCGAGGCTAAAGCTTACTTGGAATTCTTGCAGAAGGTCATCGAGGCCCTTGGTCAGGGAGTACTCGAACCCCCACCTCCGTATGACCAGGCCGATTTGGCCGCTTCCATCATGTCATCACTATCCGATTTGCCGCTGGGCACGACATTCGGACTCGAGACCGTGCGAGAAGCGCTAAGAAGCGCCACTGAATCTTGAGATGCATAGCCAGAAACCACAACCCCGTTATCAGTTACCGGTGACCAGTAGTCGGTTAACTAGACTTGCCCCTTTCACTACTGGCAGGGAGGTCACATGAATCGTTACCTTGGCATATCAACTTTGACCATCGTTTTGCTTGGCGGACCGAATTACCTCGGCGGGCAAACAGCGACGAATCCTCTGTTCCACCAGAGCAAGGTCAAGAACTATCTGCCCCACATGACCTGGTCCGAGGTCGAGCAGGCTCTCACGAGAACGGACATGGTCATCATCCCTGTGGGCTCCATCGAGCAGCATGGGAAGCATCTCCCTCTCTGCACGGATATATGTGCCGCAACCGAGATCTCGAAGCTCATCGCTCAAAAAACTGATGTTCTCGTCGCGCCCGCCGTCGCCGTTGGACTTTCTGATCACCACATGGCGTTCCCGGGAACCCTCACGCTTTCCCCGGAGACTTTCGAAGCCGTGGTTCTCGAGACCGCCCAAAGCTTGATCCACCACGGGTTCAAGAAAATCCTCATTTACAACGGCCATGGCGGCAACAACGTCTCTGTCGCCAACGTCCTTGAAAAGATCAATCAAACGACTCCCGCCGTCGCCGTCCAATTGAACGGCCTGGCGGAGCCCCCTTGGCAATTGATCGCGTCCGGCGCACTCGACGGGCACGCGGGTGTCGGTGAGACCGCGTCCATGCTCTATTTCACACCGGGCCTCGTCGATATGACCAAGGCGGAGAATCCCGTCTTGACCACCTCACCCGAAGTGGAAAGCGCCCAGAAACACCTGGATGAAGACCCGCACCTTTCTCGGGTGATCTCTGCCCTCGGCGGAAGACCTGAATCCACGGGCAAGCAGACGAGCACGCGAGAAACGACGAGTAACGGAGTAACGACGAAAAGGGATCTCAAGAGCGCCACCGCCGAGCAGGGCAGGGAACAAGCCGAACGATTCATTGAAGCGGCGGTGAAGTTCATCGAAACATGGAAGAAAGTTTCGAATGGAGGTTAATGATGAAGTGGATGAAGCTCTTTCCGGCACTACTACTGTCTACCAGCACACTCTTTGCGCAAGGCGAAGACGGACTCAAGGTCTTCATTTCTGTCGACATGGAGGGCATCTCCGGTGTCGTGGTTTCCAGTGAATGCAGCCGAAGCGGGAAGGACTTTGGTCTCTTTCGAAAGATCATGACCGAGGACACCAACGCCGCTATTGAAGGTGCTGCTGCCGCAGGAGCGACAGATATAGTCGTCCGTGATTCGCATGGCGTCAAGAGAAACATCCTCCCCGATCTACTCGACCCTCGCGCCAAACTGCTGCGCGGCGTATCCGGAGCCACAAAGAATATGATGGATACCATCGATGAATCCTACGATGCCGTCATCTTCATCGGCTACCACGCCAAAGCGGGGACTCCTGATGCCATCATCGAGCATACCTCCTCCGGCAACGTGACCGACTTCTCCATCAATGGCGTTTCGATTCCCGAGGCCGGCTACAACGCACTCATCGCCGGGTTGTACGACATACCGGTCGTATTCGTGTCAGGTGACCAGGCTATCTGCCGGCAGGTGACGGAGCTCTTCGGTACCGTTGAAACCGTGGCTGTCAAAGAAGCTATCGGCGGCGCGGCGCTTTGCCTCCATCCCAAAGTCGCCGGAGAGAAGATCAAAGCCGGCGTTCAGAAAGCCCTGGGCAACTTAGAGAACTACAAACCCTACAAACTGAGCTCGCCCTACACCATGGTGCTCAAGATGAAGACCGAAGAGAAGGTCTACAGCGGCGCCCTTTACCCAGGAGCCAAGAGAACGGGGGATTGGGAGATCACTTACACGAGTGACAATCTGTTGGACGTCATAGAGGCATTCAATAAGATCAGGTGAGAAGAAAAGAGAACTCCAGAATTCAAGAACTCGAGCCCGCCTTCGCCCAGGCTACGGCGAGGCCTCGCCGTAGCCGTTGGTTCAGAATATCGTCTACCAACGGCGGAGGCGGGTACTCAAGAATGAAGATCTTATTCTCGAGTGCTCGAGTACTGGCTTTTTGACTCCATAACGTTCAAGATTGAACAGAGGTGGCGGACCTTGGAGCATTTTGAGTTCGACGAGGTTGCGTTTTTCCGTGCGGTGCAAGAGTCAAGCGTCCGAGCTCTGCTCATCGGACGGCGGGCACTCGTCGCTCTCGGACTACCGGTCCTGACTGCCGACTACGACTTTTGGATCCATATTGAGGACGTTCAAGCCTTGAACGGCGCATTGGAGCCGTTCGGCCTCACTCCGACGAAGTCATCGCAGGAAGCGCGCCGTACCGGGCGTTACGTGCTCGAGAACGGTGAAATGGTGGACGTGTTGGTGGCTCGTTCGGTGCCGACGGTCGACGGCGTCACCGTCGCCTTTGATGATGTCTGGAAGCGCCGTCAGGAGCTCGATCTTGCTGCTGGAGTTCGAATTTCTTTGCCGTCGCTAGATGACCTCATTGCCACGAAGCGTTTTGCGGCGCGGCCGAAAGATCTCGAAGATATTCGTTTACTCGAGATCTTGCGCTCGGAGGTGGAAGAGTGAGCAGAAAAACTAAAACGCCGTCCTCCGAGACACTCGCTCGTCTTCGTGATTACGCCGAGCGGCGGCTCACTCGCGAGGAGGTCGAGGCCGTCCTCCGTATTCCCATCGGGGAGGAGGAGCGGGCAGAGGTTGTCGCTCTCGTCACGTGGTTCCGGCGACGTTACCCGACGCCTTTAGAACGGTTGGCCTATGTTCGGCGCGCGTATAGGCGATGGCGCCCAGGAACGCCTCGCTAGAAAAAGCCAAAAGTAGGCGCGGAAACCGAAGCTAGGAATTCGGGAAATCAAGAATGAAGATCTTATTCTCGAGTGCTTGAGTACTCGAGTACTTGAGTTCTCGACTCCTCACTGCGTCTTACTCGACTCGCCTCCCTGGTAGACGAACTTCTGCGCCCGTTTTCCGGTCTGGACTTCGCTGGTGTAAATGTTGCCTTGCGAGTCCACCGCTAGATTGTGCAGCCAGTGGAATTGACCTGCATTGCGGCCGCTACGGCCGAAGGCTCCGCGGATCTCCAAGTCCTTCCGACCAAGAACCCACACTTGCTGATTGGTGCCGTCAGCCACGTATAGGAACTCCTGCTCCGCATCCGGGGAGAAGTCCAGGTCCCACGACGAGCCGGGGCCAAGGGTCTCCTTGGCAATCACGACTTCCTTAACGAAGGTACCGTCTTTTCGGAAGACTTGAATGCGGTCGCTCGCGCGATCCGCAATGTAAACAAGACCTTCATCTGAGATCCGGACGGCATGCACGGGACTCCGGAACTGTTGCTCCGGCGAGGCGTTCGGGTCGTAGGCTTCGAGCGGTGAATCGTCGGGCTCTTTCCCGTAAGCACCCCAATGCCGCTTGTACTCGCCGGTGGAAGCATCGAAAACGATCACGCGTCGGTTCAGATACCCATCGGTGATGTAGACCTCATTGGCCTCCGGATCCACGGTGATGTCGGTAGGACGGCCAAGTAGGTTCGTGTCATTGCTTCCCGCCGTTTGTCCTGCCCTTCCGATTTGTTTTACAAACGATCCATCGCGCTGGAACTCGAGCACTTGATGATCGTTCGGTCCGCTTCCGGCGATCCATACGTGGTCTTTGTGGTCGACGTAGATCCCGTGCTCGCTCTCCGGCCACTCATAGCCTTCATTCGGACCGCCCCAAGCGTGGATGAGGTTGCCTTCAGCATCGAGCTCGATCACCGGCGGAGCGGGAGCGCAGCAAAGGGCTATAGGAGGCTCTTGAACTGCCGCCACTTCGTCTGGGTCGAGACTGCTCGGCCGGTGAATGATCCAGATATGGTCACCGCTGTCGACCGCCACTCCCGAGACTTGCCCCATCAACCAGTTGTTGGGCAGAGGCTTCGGCCAGAACGGATCGACTTTGAACTGGGACATTTCTTCGGGCACATCCTTGGCGTCCGAGACCTCTTCCGCGGCCTGTTGCGCGCACGCCGATGCGACGACGAGAACCATGACTATCGTGCTCCAACGAAGAACATGAAGAAGTCTCATGAGATCCCCCTTTCGGGTATTTTGGATGAAGACCGTATGACCGACTCAGCTATACCACAGGAAACCGGAATTCAGGAAATCACGGAATCAGGAATGTAGCCGCATTCGTAGAACCCAGATTCCTGATTCCACTCTGATGTACAATAGTGGAGGAGTAGCTTGATGAGAAGGTTTACAGCCGTCGTCGAAAAATGCCCGGATACCGGACTATATGTTGGCTACGTCCCCGGCTTCCAAGGTGCGCACAGTCAAGCCGAATCGTTGGACGAGCTCCATCAGAATCTCAAGGAAGTCATCGAGATGCTGATGGAAGATGGGGAGCCGAATCTGGAGTCGGAGTTTGTGGGGACCCACACGGTAACGGTTGGAACCTAGACCTGTGGGTACCGTTCCTGTTCTCACCTCTCGTACTGTCATCACTATCCTTCGTAAGCTCGGCTTCGAGGAAGTGCGCCAGAGGGGATCTCACAAGCAATTTAGACACCCAGATGGCAGGACCACCACCGTGCCGATCCACGAGGGTCGAGACATCTCGCCGATAATCCTACGGAAGATCGCCGCGGATATTGGTATCCCTCTCGATGATTTCCTGTCGCGCAGATAATGGATACGGTTCGGCGATCGCCTCCTCGATCTCGACCCGGACATCCCACACATCACGGAAACGTCCTAAAACTCAACGCAAAGCCGGAGGCTATTGCTAGTACCTAAATATCGCCGTCAATTGGAGCGAACGTGCCGTTTGCAGGTTCCTCAACTGCAGGAAATTGGGGCTGTAGACGGCGTTGGCCGAATTGTACGAATACTGATGATGGTCTCCCCAGTTGAAGAGGTTGAAGATATTAGCGGCCACCTCTAGCTCCTGGCGACTGCCGATTCGGAATCTCTTGCCGATTTTGAGCCCGAGAGATCTGATGGTTGGAGCTTGGACTTGACCGTCGGCGCGATCCTCGCCCACGAAACGGTAGACGGTCGCGAGCGGATTAGGAGCCCAAAGACCGTTCTCC
>CAVONV010000001.1:0-104569 GCA_963697355.1 uncultured Acidobacteriota bacterium | reverse complement strand
TCGTCCTCGGCCGTGCGGATGCTGGCTACGAACCCGATGCCCGAAGAGCTACCTCGCGCAAGTCAGATTTCTGCCACCATCGATGGGCACTGTGGAGCCCGTTATCCATCCCGCGTTCTTCGATGCGAGGAAAAAGATCGAGGTCGGACACCCCCCTCCTCTGGGGTCGCCAACCCTCCCGAGAGGGTGGGTGGTCTTGCTGTGCTCGAGGAACGCTCCATATTTGTCTTCATCGAGGCCCCCGGCCCTGTGGAGGTTGCTTACGACAACGCCGGGATTGATGGCATTCACGCGGATCCCCTGGTCCGCTAGCTCGAGAGCGGCACAGCGTGTGAGTTGAATCGACTGCTGACTTGCTCGCGCAGTAGGCCAGAACGCCAGGAAACGACCGCGGCCCGGTGACGCTCAATACGATCACGACGTTGCCCTTGCGCGCCTTCAGATGAGGCAAGGCGGAGTTGAGTCGAAATGGAATACGGAGACGACATTGATGTCGAACATTTCCTGCCAAGCGTTGAGTGTGGTGTTCTCGATGGTTCCGAAACCGATGATGCCCGCGGCGTTGACAAGTAGTTCGCAGCCCACCGAAGGCGGAGACCGTGTCATTGATGGCGCGGACCCGGTCTTCCGCGCGGGTCACGTCTCCGGCCACGGCCACGGCCTCTCCCCCCTCTGCCTCTATCGCTGTCACCAGCTCTTTCAAGATTTCTTCACGGCGCGCCAAAAGGGCCACCCGGGCGCCTTCTTGTGCGAATCCGAGAGGCTGTAGCCTTGCCGATTCCACTCGACGCACCTGTTACCAAAGCCACCTGTTCTTTGAAGCGTCCTTCTGCCATGAAACTGTCCTCCACTTATGTAAGATCGATGTTTGTGGCAATCTGCGAGAGATCAAAACTATCATAGTCCGGCGGTATAATGCCTGAGCTTCCTGACATCGAAGTCTATATCGAAGCTCTCGAGGCTCGTGTGGCGGGCACCATGCTGGAAAGGATCCGCCTTGTCAGTCCATTCCTGCTGAGAAGCGTGGACCCACCCTTGAAAGATGTGGAAGGTCGGAGGGTTGTCGGTCTTCGTCGTATGGGGAAGCGAATCGTTACCGCCCTGGACAATGATCTCTTCTTGGTTTTGCATTTGATGATTGCAGGTCGTCTTCAGTGGGACGATGTCGTTGCGGGGAAGGCGCGGCCAAAGGTGCCGGGAAAACGAGGGTTGGCAGCGTTCGACTTCGAACGGGGCACTCTTCTCTTGACAGAAGCCGGCTCGAAAAAGAGCGTCGCTCCACCTCGTGAAGGGGGAGCAAGGACTCTCCATGCTCAATCCTAGAGGGCTCGAAGTCCTTTCGGTCGATCTTCCCGCGTTTCGCGAAGTCTTGCTCTCCGAAAGCCACACCCTCAAACGAGCTCTCACCGATCCTTGGCTCTTTAGTGGAATTGGCAATGCTTATTCGGACGAGATCCTTCACTGCGCTCGGCTGTCGCCGGTGAAGCTTACCCGAAGGATGAGAGACGATGAGATAGAGCGCTTGTACCAGGCAGCTCGTAAAGTTCTCGAGGGATGGGTTGTCAAACTTCGGGATGACGCCGGCGGCCGGTTCCCGAAGAAAGTCACGGCGTTTCGGCCCGGCATGGCGGTTCATGGGCGCTACAATTTGCCCTGTCCGGACTGTGGATCCCCCATCCAACGGATTGTCTTTGCAGCAAACGAGACCAACTACTGCGCCACCTGTCAGACCGGAGGTAAGCTTCTTGCTGACCGTTCGCTCTCGCGCCTCCTCAAAGGAGACTGGCCTCGTACACTGGAAGAACTGGAGGAGCGACGCTCCGCCAATCGTTGAATCCGTTTGCCAGGAGATAGGAAAAGGCTAGCCATCTCTTTCTCGTGACGATTCACTTCGAGTCTCGGTTGCCTGGGCCATCAGGATTCTCGTCCCCGCGGGCGAGTCCGCCCAAGGCGTAGCCGAGAACACAAGCCGACCAAAATGTGGCCGGAAAGAAACCGATACACAAAACAAAAATGCCGAGCTGAGCGACAAAGCTCGAAGCGAAGATCACTAGGAGTGCTTGTGAATAGGCTCTGGCATTTCGTCGAATAAAGGCAAGGTTCTCGCGGATGTCGAAAGCAGCGCTCAATCGATCGATCGCGACGAACCGAACGAAGGCTGCGGGAAGATAGAGCATCATTGCAAGGCCTACCAACATGAAGAAGATATAGGCGGTGAGGACGAACAAAATAAAGGTGACCTGAATCTCGGCGGGGGTACGGCGGGTGCTCTCGAGCACTCCCATCGTGCCCCCCAACGCCAGGCCGAAAAGGAGAGTCAAGAGGAGTAGGGGGAAGACGTGAACGATCGCCACGAACCACGCTTTTAGACCGCTCTCGAACAGCCCGCGCAAATCACTCCAGTCCGGGAGAGGTCTTGGCTCGTCGCGCATCCGACGCCGGACGATGCCGACGACGTATCCGGTCACCCAGATGGTCCCGATGACGAAGAAGCTGAGCAGGGTAAAAAGAGTTCCCATGAGGAGTTTCGGCAACCACTCTGGATCTTCGAAAAAGAACTTGAACGCATCACTGAACTCTGTGGTGGTTCGGGGTGTCGTGGCAGGTTTCGCCAATTCGTTCATTCGAATGTGTATAGCAGTAAATTCGTCGCGAAAGCAACGATGATGAACCGCGAAAATAAACGCTCTCGAGGCTGAGTTTGATCGAAATCGTTCAAGGTCTTAAAGTTAACCCCGAATGAGTGGGGGAAAAAACGATGAGTCCTATGAATAATCCATTCGGAAGTCGTGCGACATTGAACACGGGTAGCGGGAACGCTACCCTCTTTCGACTCGACCAGCTGGAGAAAGAAGGCCTGGGAACGGTTTCTCGTTTTCCTTTTAGCGTAAAAGTCTTGCTGGAGGGGGTCCTCCGCAATTGTGATGGGAAGCTCGCCACGGAAGAGGACGTCAAAGCCCTTGCGGGCTGGCAACCCAAGGACCCCGGGGATCGAGAACTGCCGTTTCAGCCGGCTCGAGTCATTCTCCAGGACTTCACCGGCGTGCCGGCCGTTGTGGATCTCGCGGCCATGCGCTCTACCGTGGATCGATTGGGCGGAGACCCCTCCCGGATCAACCCGGCCGTTCCCGTCGATCTGAGTTATCGACCACTCGGTTCAGGTGGATGTGTTCGGCACTCCTCTGGCCCTCCGCAGGAATGCGGAAATCGAGTTTGAGCGAAATCGTGAGAGATATGAGTTCTTGCGATGGGGTCAGAAGGCGTTCGACAACTTCAGAGTCGTTCCGCCCGCCACGGGTATCGTGCACCAGGTCAATCTGGAGTATCTGGCAAAAGTCGTGCAAGAAAGGAAGATCAACGGCGAGACCGTTTTGTTGCCCGACAGCTTGGTGGGGACGGATTCTCACACCGTCATGATCAACGGCTTGGGTGTCGTCGGCTGGGGTGTGGGAGGTATCGAGGCGGAAGCGGCCATGCTGGGGCAGCCCATCTATATCCTCATGCCCAAGGTCGTGGGAATGAAGCTCCATGGCGAGCTACGCGAAGGTGTGACGGCGACGGATCTCGTTCTCACCGTGACCGAGATGCTGCGGAAGAAGGGTGTGGTCGACAAGTTCGTCGAGTTCTACGGTCCCGGCATCTCCAAAATGTCGCTTCCCGATCGGGCAACGGTGGCCAACATGGCTCCCGAGTACGGAGCCACCATGGGGTTCTTTCCGGTCGATGGCGAGGTGCTCAATTACCTCCGCCGAACGGGCCGCCCCAGTGAAGATGTGGAACGAGTCGAGCGGTACACGAAGGAACAAGGTCTGTTCCATACCGAAGGGGCACCGGAGCCCGAGTTTACGGATTCGTTGGAGCTCGACATAAGCACGGTCGAGCCCAGCTTGGCGGGCCCCAAACGTCCCCAAGATCGGATTACCTTGGAGGACATGAAGAGTGCGTTCCGCAAGGCACTCATTGCTCCTACAAATCAACGGGGCTTCGGCCTAGAGAATCAAGACTTGCCGAGAACGGTACAAGTGGCGTTCAACGGGACGCGGGCGACTCTTGGGCACGGTTCCGTCGTCATTGCCGCCATCACTTCTTGCACCAATACGTCCAACCCATCGGTGTTGATTGCTGCCGGCTTGGTGGCAAAAAAGGCGGCCGAGCGGGGGCTCAAAGTTCCTCCTTACGTCAAAACGAGTCTCGCTCCTGGTTCCAAAGTGGTGACCGAGTACTTGAGAGAAGCAGGTTTGATCGGGTCACTGGCGGATTTGGGATTCCACGTCGTCGGCTATGGATGTACGACCTGCATCGGTAACAGCGGCCCTTTGCCCGAACCGGTGACGGAAGCTCTTGTTGAGAATCCTTTGGTGGCTGCGTCGGTGCTATCGGGCAATCGTAATTTCGAGGGACGTGTACATTCCCTGGTCAAGGCCAACTACCTTGCTTCTCCGCCGTTAGTCGTGGCCTATGCTCTCGCGGGAACAGTGGATATCGATCTGACACAACAGCCCCTTGGCAAGGATGTGGACGGAAAACCGGTTTATCTCAAAGAGGTGTGGCCGACGAATGATGAGGTCGCCGAGGCGGTGGACCGCGCGATCCAACCGGAGATGTTTCGGAAGGCCTATGAAGGTGTATGGGAGAGCAATGCGGAGTGGAACGCGATCCCTGTCGAAGAGGGGCAGCTCTACCAGTGGAAGGAAACGTCGACTTACATTCAGGAGCCACCGTTCTTTACGGATCTCACCACCGAAACCTCTCCCGTGAACGACATCAAAGGAGCTCGGGTGCTGGCGTTGCTGGGGGATTCAGTGACGACCGATCACATTTCTCCCGCTGGAGATATTCCCATCGATTGTCCCGCGGGTCGGTTTCTCACGGAACGCGGGCTCGACAAGAGAGACTTCAACTCCTATGGATCACGGCGGGGAAACGATCGCATCATGGTGCGGGGGACGTTCGCCAATATTCGAATCAAGAACCAGCTCGTGCCGAGTAGCGAGGGTGGAGTCACCAAATACATGCCAGGTGGTGAACAAATGTCCATGTACGACGCTGCCGTCAAGTACAAGGAAGCCGGCGTTCCCTTGATCGTTGTCGCGGGCAAAGAATACGGTACGGGCTCATCTCGAGACTGGGCGGCAAAGGGGACACTGCTTCTTGGCATTCGAGCTGTTCTCACGGAGAGTTTCGAGAGGATCCATCGGAGCAACTTGGTCGGGATGGGTGTCTTGCCGCTTCAGTTCAAGGACGGAGAAAACGCCGAGTCTCTCGGAATCACCGGGGAAGAAGTGTTCGACGTTACCGGGATATCGAGGATGACAGACGACAACCAACCCCGCCCCACATTGAGTGTCACGGCTCACAAGCCGGACGGATCCGAAATCAGCTTCGACGCGGTGGCTCGGCTCGATTCGAAGATAGAGGTCGAGTACTATCGCAACGGAGGGATTCTGCACACCTTCTTGAGAGATTTGCTGAAGTAACGTCCGCCTTCGCCTCAACGTAAGAGCAGAAGGCTACGGCGAGGCGAGCCCGCCTTGGCCTCAGTGTAAGAGCAAAAAGGCTACGGCGAGACAAGTCCGCCTTCGCCTCAAAGCGAGAAACAAGGGTCCTCGCCGAAGTCGGTGACCAAGGTTCAGTGCCACCGACGGAGACGGAAGGCTAGCCTGTTTAGCCGAAGCCTCAGGTGTGGCCAAGGGCGAAGGCTAATCGAACTCGAAGGGGCGTGGCGGCGGCTTGTCGTCTTTTTCAGCCCTTTTAACGGCCTCCTTGAATTTCTTGTCGAGGATTTCCTCGCGGTGCTCGTGCTCGAGGAACGCTTGTTGAAAACGATCTTCTGCCTCGCTCTTGCGTTTCTTATCTTCGTTTACAGCATCTTCAAAGCTTTTTGCGGGTCCGCTCGGAGGCTCTTCGTGTGAAAGAATGGCTCCCGTCACCCGATCCACGATGATTTTTGCCTGACAACACGGACAGATGATTGTGAAATCGCTCGTATTCATTGGCTTCCCCTGGCGACATTCTAACACTGTTGGCGAGTCGCGTTTATGAGCGAAGCTTCCATCGGCGCGTAAAAACAGGCTCCGCTCTTGGATCGACGTAAGCTTCGACCACAATCTCACCGTTTTCGTCGTCGTCGCGGTAAACGATTTGACGACCCCCATCGGGATCGGGGCGGTTTCGTTTGAAGGCGATGCCCTTCGGAATCATCGCTTCGCCTGTTGCACGGGATGGCTCGATGTGGGAGTCATCGGCAAAAGGTGAGTCCTCCCTTGGTGGCCACAAGATGGCCCCGAGATCGGAGTTGATGAAGCTAACGAAGTCAGATGGTTTTGGGTCAGGGTAAGCGCGGTAAAAACCGGCGGCGTCCAGTTTGTGAGAACTCATCATCTCGCGTATGACAAGGGCCCCAGCGGTTAGGTCTTTTGGCGGAGGTGGTGTTGGAGTCTGACAAGAAACGCAGGTGGCGACGCACGCGATCAGGCTCGCCACGGCGGTCAATCGAATCATATGCTCTTCAGCGTAGCACGAAGATGAAAGACTCGCCCTTTCGAGGGGCTGTTCTGCGCAGTCAAGATGGTAAGATCGGTGCATCTACAGAGAAGGAAAAGGCGACATCCGATGGGGTGAAACAAAATCGACGCTATTCCCGAGCATCCAGTCATGTCCGATGAGAAACGGCCCGATCCGAAGGGAAAAACGCCCCATCCCCGGAGCTTCGAGCCGGTAACCTTGCTGTATTCCTTGGTCCTCGCCGTCCTTGGGGCCATCATCGGAATGCAGATCATCACCACTCTAGGCGTTACTCCCAATACCTCTATCATTGGGGTGCTGGTTGCGATCCTACTTTCTCGTGCTCCCTTGCCGTACTCGGAAGGTTTTCGCTCCATTCATCGTCAGAACTTGATTCAAACCAACATATCGAGTGCCACTTTTGGCGCCGCGAACTCTCTACTCGTGCCCATTGGCGTTCCGCTTCTCATCGGAAGATCTGATCTCGTTCTCCCCATGCTCATCGGAGCGACGATGGGAATGCTCATCGATCTCTTTATGCTCTATGGACTATTCGACTCGCCGTTGTTTCCGGGACGGGCCCCTTGGCCCGTAGGCGTGGCGGCGGCGGAGGCGATTCTCGCCGGCGACCAAGGTGGGAGGAGACGAAAGCTACTCGGCCTCGGTGCTTTTGCCGCTGTCCTCGGTTCCTCGGGGTTCTTTGGTGCCTCGCGGTCGCTACTTGGTTGGGGCGGGATTCCGATGGCAGCTTTTGGCATCGCTTGCATTGGCAACGTTGGTGCGCTGATGATGTTTGGTTTGGGGTTGTTGGCGAGGGCCTATTCTCCGAGTCTTCTGGGAATCGACGTGAGTGAAGTGTTCGTTCCCCATGGAATCATGATCGGCGCCGGTCTAGTGGCGCTGGTCCAAGCGGTGATAAAGGTCATGAGGCGGCAGTCCTCTGCCCCCTCCGCGCAAGGGCTCGGAGGGGGCGAGGTGCTGGCGCTCAGTCGCGCCGATTCGGTAGCCCGCAAGGCGCTGGGGGGAGGTTTGCTACTCTACATCGGCGCAGCGGTGATATTGGCTTTGTTGGGTGGTCTGAATCAGCACATGTCGCCGGGTAGGCTTGCGGCTTGGATCCTGTTTGCTGCCGTGGCTTGTGTCGCCGCCGAGCTCATCGTGGGATTCTCCGCCATGAACGCAGGATGGTTTCCCGCGTTCGCAACGGCACTTCTCTTTTTGGTTGTGGCTCTTGTCTTAGGATTTCCTCCCGTCGCCGCGGCGCTTCTCGTGGGCTTTGTCGCCTCCGGCGGCCCCGCTTTTGCCGACGCGGGTTACGATTTCAAGACCGGTTGGATACTGCGCGGTTTCGGAAAGGACCGTACGTTCGAGCTCGATGGGCGTCGAGAGCAAGCGCTCGCGGCAACCATTGGTTTGATCGTGGGATTGTTGATGGTGGGGCTGTTTCACGATTTCTATTTCTCTCGCGACCTCTTCCCGCCTGTGGCGCGAGTCTATGCCGCGACGATCCAGTCGGATGTCGACCCGTCCCTGGCCTTCAGCCTATTGGTTTGGGCGGTTCCGGGAGCGCTGGTTCAGCTCCTCGGAGGTGACCGACAGCTCGGCATCTTGCTCGGGACTGGGCTCTTGGTGTTGAACGGGGCTGCGGGATGGGTGGTGTTGGTAGCCATCGTTGTGCGTGTGACCATCGGTAAGATATATGGGCCGGGCGCCCTTCGAACGCTCATCGTCTTCGGCGCCGGCTGTATTGCCGGAGACGCCCTTTGGACCTTTGGAGATTCTGTTTTGAGGTTGAAGTGAGTAAGTGTAGAAGTTCTGCGTTCACATGGAGGATAAAGGAGGAAGTAGAAAGGAGGTCCGTGCCTGACGGCGGACTGCTTTACTTTTAAAGTCACGCAGCGGTGCTTGAAAACAGATTTGGAGGACTGAATTGCTGAAACAAGTCATCGAGGTGGTCGAGCTCGTAGATTCGATTCAAGGTGACCGGAGACGATATCAGGAAACTGTTCTCGAGCTACGGTAACAAACAAGTCGATATCGAGTTGGTGCGTTCCGACAAAGGTGAAACGCAAGTCCTCAAGCTCATGATTCCGGGGACGGAGGGTAAGAGCTCTGGTGGGAAAGCCCCTACGTTGGGGATTCTGGGATTCTTAGGAGGCGTAGGAGCACGACCCCATCTTACGGGCCTCGTTTCGGACGGAGATGGTGCTGTTGCCGCACTGGCTGTGGGGTTGAAACTGTGCGACATGCGGCAACGCGGGGACCGACTTCCAGGTGACGTTCTCGTGGCTACACACATTTGCACGGATGCGCCGGTCATTCCTCACGAGCCCGTACCTTTTATGGGTTCCCCTATCGGCATCAAGGTTCTAAACGACCATGTTGTGGATCCACGCATGGAAGGGGTCCTTTCCATTGATACGACGAAGGGTAACCGCATCATTAATCGGCGGGGCTTTGCGATCTCGCCTACGGTTAAAGAAGGCTACATTCTACGAGTCGACGAAGAGCTGTTGAACCTGCAACAGTACGTCACGGGCCAACTTCCTACGGTATTCGCCCTCAGCACACAAGACATAACTCCCTACGGCAATGATCTCTACCACTTGAATAGCATAATGCAGCCGGTCACTGCGACACGGGCACCGGTGGTGGGTATTGCCATCACCGCGGAGATCCCTGTGCCGGGCTGTGCAACAGGAGCGAGCCACGAGGTCGATATCGAGCTAGCCGCGCGGTTTGCCGTCGAGGTTGCCAAGTCGTTTACGACGGGCAGGACTCGCTTCTATGATCCAGAAGAGTTCGATCGTTTGAACCGGCTCTATGGAAGCATGTCGCACCTTCAAACCTTGGGGAGGTGAGAGACCAAAGAGGGCAGCTGAGAATCAACCCAAAGGAACAGAGGATCTTTTGAGTAACCATTGCGTTTGTCCGTGCTCTTGTACGGCTTTCTGGTCCGGAGCTTGACGTGTTGCGAAAGTGTGTTGGAACGGTGACCATTGGCCAGACACCCCGGGACGATGTGGTACCACAGCTACGAACCATTCTCGGGGATCAGATCGAGATCGCTGAAACGGGTGCTCTGGACGGGTTGAGTGAACAGTACATCGAAGACGGAACCGCGTCTTCTGAAGGAGCCCTTTTGGTGACACGGTTGAGGGGAGGCCTCGAGATCCACGTAAGAGAAGGGTTCCTTACACCGCGATTGCAGCAATGTGTCACGTCCTTGCAGGACCGGGTCCATCTCATCTTGGTTTTGTGCACCGGGGATTTCCCACCCCTGGAATCCGATCTCCCCGTCCTATTTCCTGGGCCTCTTGTGCGAAACACGGTTCGTGGACTGGGGTTAGCGAGCGTGGGAATCATGACACCCAACGTCGGTCAGGTCGCCGACCAGCAGGAGCGCTGGAATGGGGTGGCCCCCCGAGTCGTTGTGGAAACGGCGTCGCCCTATGCCTCTCCGGAGGGGATCAGCGAAGCGGCTCGTCGGCTCCGTGATGCGAGGGTTGACGCTGCCGTCATGGATTGTGTCGGCTACACTAGGGTCATGAAACAAACGGTTCGTACTATCTTGGGGATACCGGTTCTTGCCGCGACTTCACTCGTTGCGCGAATCGTCGCCGAGATGCTGGACGGGTAATGCGGACGTTTCACAAAAAAAAGGAGAAGATCATGCTCCTAGTCCTTGACGTTGGAAATACGAAGACGGGTATCGGGGTTCATGACGATGGGCAATGGATAGCCGATTGGCGCATTACGACTCATCTCCATTACCTTGCCGATGAGTACGCGATGCTAGTCAAGTCTTTGCTCGCGGAAGTGGATCTCGAGTTCGGCTCGATCGATGGCGCCGTCATGGCGAGCGTGGTGCCGCCGCTGACAACGGTCCTTCAAGAGCTTACGCAACGATACATGGGTCTCACCGCACTGGTGGTTGGTCATGGTGTCGAGACGGGTGTGGGCATCCGCATCGACAATCCGGACGAAGCGGGCGCGGATCGGGTGGCGAACACGGCTGCCGTTCACAAGCTATATGGTGGACCGGCCATCGTACTCGATCTCGGAACGGCGACGACATTCGACGTAGTCTCCGACAAGGGGGACTATCTCGGGGGAGCCATCGCTCCGGGTCTCGGGATTTCCGCAGAGGCGCTCGTGATGAGAACCGCGCGACTGCCCAAGGTGGAGCTTGCCGTTCCGCCTCAGGCCATCGGCCGAAGTACGGTCTCGGCCATGCAATCCGGCTTGGTCTTTGGCTACGTGGGTCTGGTGAAAGAGTTGGTCGAACGCCTCAAACAGGAGTTGGGAGGGGAACCCAAGGTGATTGCAACAGGAGGGATGGCGGAGTTGATTTCGGAGTGGACTCACGTGATCGACATCGTGAATCCTCGCCTCACGCTCGAAGGCATCAGGATTATTTATGAGCTGAATCAGAAAGACTAGAATTCAAGTTATGAGTCTGAGCTCGGGGGGCGAGGCAATGAGGCCGGCGGCTGCGGCTCGCTCGAACAACGTCTCGAGGCCCTTTTTGCCCCTCTCCCCCATATCGCGGGTCAAATCGCTGACATACATCCTCACGAAACGGCGACCAAGCTCTCGTTCGAGACCCCGGCCGAACTCTAGAGCGTAGTCGAGTGCCTCTTCTTCATTGGAGTAAGCCCAATCGATACTCTCCCGCATAGCTTGGTTTATCTCTTTGGCCAGATCCATTCCAAGATCCGAACGGACCACGTCTAAACCCAGGGGAAGGGGCAAGCCCGTTTCGTCCTCCCATCGTTGGCCGAAGTCTTCGACTTTCTGATATCCCTCGGTGGCGTACGTCAATTGCCCCTCGTGAATGAGTACGCCGGCATCCGCCTCGCCCGACTCCACGGTCTGAAAAATCTGATCGAAGGGTCGAATGACGGGCTCGAACCTGTCGATGTAAATGTGAGTCAATAGGGCCGCAGTTGTCTTCACCCCCGGAATAGCCACTCGCTTACCGCGAAGTGAGGAAAGGGAAACGGGTTCTCGGGCGATGAGCACGGGACCGTATCCTTCTCCCATGCTGGCCCCCGTTGACAGGATCCAGTAGCGGTCGGCCACAGAGAGGTATGCGTGAGCCGAGATGGCGGTGACTTCGAGATCCCCTCGGAGGGCCCGTTCGTTCAAGCTCTCAATGTCTTCGAGGACGTGCTCGATCGAATAGTCGCGAATGCGAACAGCTCCTCTCCCAAGGGCGCAAAACATGAAAGCATCATCGGGATCGGGGCTGTGACCGACTCTTAGGACGCGATTCATTTGGACTCCAAATAGAAAGTATGGACGGGCTGCTGCATTCGGCTCATTTGACCGTCAGAACGGGTATTTTGGAGAGCCTGACGATCTTTTCGGTCACGCTACCCACGAGAAAATGTTCCACTCCGCCGAGTCCACGGGTGCCCATGACCACGAGCTGGGCGTCCTTCTCTTTGCCGACCTTCATCACTTCCGAATGGACTTCGCCCTCGGCGGCGACCACTTCTCCTGGCAGGTCACCGAGCCACTCTTTCAGATTGGCTTTGATACGGTTGGGTAGATCTGGATCGAGTTGGAACATGCGGGTGACGCCGCCTGCATAAAACGAGGGGTGGATGGGAGTCGCCACGACATGCACGAGGATCAGTTTGCCGTTCTTGGAGAGAAGAGTGCTGGCCAGGTCGAGCGCCCGGCGGGAGTGGTCGGTGAAATCTACAGGAACAATGACTCGCTCGAAGCCTCCAGCGCCCTCGGCTATGGCAGAGTCTTTCCTTAGAGTAAGGACGTGGCAAGGAGCGTGACGTAACACTTTCTCTGCGACGCTGCCCAGAAGGAACTTTCCAACGCCCGATCGTCCGTGAGTACCCATGACGATGAGGTCGGGGCCAATAGTATTGGCTTTGTCAATGATGACTTCGAAGGGCGAAACGCTTTTCTCCGTTGAGATTTCAACCGCAACGCCCCTCCCCTTGATTTCGTCTGATTTGGATTGCAGTCGCTCCAGCGTTTCCTTTTCGAGCTGGTCGAGGTATTCGTTGAGCCTCGATTTCAACTGTTGGGGATCATCTGTGTGGAGCAAAATGGCGTGGAATATGAAAAGTGTAGCTTTGTGGACGAGAGCAAGTTCCACTGCTTGTTTCAAAGCATGTTGAGCACTCTCCGAAAAATCAGTCGGAAACAGGATCTTTTTGATGTCCATATCCTACCCTCTGGGTACCCTCTGGGATTTGGCGTCTGTCCTTGGACCGGTGACCCGGAGTCCGGAGCCGCCATTCAGAAACTGCCATATTACATGATCTTCTATCGGGGTGCCCGCGTGGCCCGCGGTTCATCCCGATGAATGAGGAGTAGAGTCCGACGACGATGTTGACCACGCCGAGAAAGGTGAGAACGAGCTCGCTCACGGTTACTCAGTAGACAAGGTCATTCTTCGATACTCGAACAGATTATTCGAGTTTTGAATGGTCCAAAGCCAATGCTCCTAAACACTTGCCTTGACAAGCCTTCTTTGAGCAAGCTATAGTCGAGCATCAGATTCAATTCAATGTGCTGCTAGTGCGTCCGTTGGTTAGGCGACCAACGCGCGGGGTGCTGGTGGCGCGGAAACCATGATCCGTTGATACAAATGCGGGGATGGAATGAAGTTTAGGGTCCTCGGTTGCTACGGTGGAAGTGTCAAAGGACGATACTTATCCTGCTACCTGCTCAATGACTCCATTGCGTTGGATGCCGGTTCACTCACCCATACTCTCACTTTGGAAGAACAGCTGCGAGTCCGCAGCGTCATTATTACCCATTCTCATCTAGATCATAACAACGGCTTGCCTTTCTTTGCCGACAATATTTACGGGAGAATCGAAGGCGCCGTCACGGTCTACGGCTCGCCACCGGTTGTGGCGAGTCTCCGCAAGCACATGTTCAATGATGTGTTGTGGCCCGACTTTACACGGCTCCCCAGCCCTCGCGATCCAACGCTACGCTTCAAGGAGATTCATGACGGACAAGCTTTCCGTCTGGAGAAACTCACCTTCACTCCCATACCGGTGAACCATATTACTCCCACCACGGGATTCGTCATCAAGGATACAAAGGGCGCCATCGTTTTTACGAGTGACACGGGCCCCACGGAGTTGGTTTGGGAGTTTGCCAACCGCACGAAGAATCTCAGGGCGATCATCACGGAAGCCTCTTTCCCCAATGAAGACGAGGGGCTGGCGCGCGAGAGCGGGCACATGACACCGGAGCTGTTGGAGAGGGAGCTACAGAAAGTGTCTCGAAGAACCCGCGTTCTCATCAACCATCTCAAGCCCTCTGATAGACCTCGTATCGTTCGCCAGCTCCGCTCCCTTCGCCTAAATAAGATGGAGCTCCTCCAACAAGGCAAAACCTACAAATTCTGAATACGAAGATCCGGTTTACCGGTCACTGGCATCCCTGAAGGTGCGACAGCTGACGATGCGACGGCGAAAGGAGCCGTGCAGATTCCGCCAAGGGCCTCGTGATTCCAGCTGAGGGCGTCAGACGGGATCGCTCAGAAAGCGTCGTACGGAAAGGGTGCTGCCGATGAGACCGACCGCCATGCCTCCCAGAATGACTCCCGCCAACATCTCGATAGAAAGGAAGCGAAGCCACTCAGCGCTCGTGAGGAGACTGAAAGAAGCCAGAGCTCGTCGAATGAAGTATTCGTAGACGGCGTAGAGAAGGACGAGTGCTGCGCCGCCACCCAGGCCACCCTGAAGCATTCCTTCTACGAGAAAAGGTCCTCGGATGTAGGCGTGGGTAGCTCCCACCAGGCGCATGATGCTGATCTCGTCCTGGCGTCCGTAAACGGTGAGCTTGATGACGTTGAAAATCGTGAAGACCGAGGCAACGATGAGCGCTCCGCCGATGAAGAACCCCAGCGCCCGGATCAAGTCGATAATGGTCGTTAACCTCTCGATCCACAACAGGTCGTAATCCACTTCCTCGACCCCCGGTTTGCCTTCCAACTTTTCTGCCAGCTGTCGTACTTGCTCTGGAGAACGGTAATTGGGCGCCACCTGGATTTCGAAGGAGGAAGGCAGGGGATTTGAATCCAACAAGTTCGGCAACCTGTTGAGCTCGGGAAAGTACGCCTGAAAGCGTTGGACGGCCTCCTCTTTGGAGATATATTCGAACGATTCCACTTCTGCCCAGCTGCGAAGAAGCTCTTCGGATTCCTTTCTTTCCTCTGCTCCAGCATCATCCTTCATGTAGGCCGTGATCTGGACCCTATTGGACCAGCCGGCGAGAAGTGAATTCAGATTGGATGAGATGGTGGCAAAAATACCGAGAATGAATAGGGAGACCGCGATCGTGGCGATAGATACCAGGTTGACGAGACGGTTACGCCACAGCTCGACAAAGGCTTCCTCCAAGCAGTAGAGGACGGTGTTCAGCAACCGCATCGGTAAGCCGCATTATACTCGAAAAATGTCCACATGCGAATTTAAACCTTGTGTTTTCAAGAGGAAAGAGACTCCAGTCTGTCCTCACTCCTTATGAGCCTGCGGCGGTTCGCCGGGATGACGTTTGATTCTGGTCGGCGATGGGAAGAGACTTCGCCATTATGGAACGACCTGTCATCATTGGTGTCGCCGGTGGCACAGGAGCGGGCAAGACGACCTTCTCCCATGCCGTGATCGAATCGGTGGGTCCGGAGAATTGCCTGCTGCTGTCCCACGACGCCTACTATCACGATCACGCCGGTCTCAGCTTGGAAGAGAGAGCAAAGATCAACTACGACCACCCGCGAGCTTTCGACACTGGTCTGTTGATCCACCACATGAACGACCTCAAATCGGGCCGACCGGTTCCCCGTCTTGCCTATGACTACGTCACTCACAGTCGAAAGGAAACGGGGGGTTTACTGGAGCCGAAGCAAATCGTGGTCTTGGAAGGAATTCTCGTTCTCGAGGACAAAGGCCTACGGAACCTCTTGGACATCAAGCTGCATATCGACGCGGACGCCGACGTCCGTTTGTTGAGACGCCTCCACCGTGACGTCGAGGAGCGAGGTCGGACTCTGGACGCGGTCACGCGACAGTACTTGGAGTCCGTGCGGCCCATGCATTTGGAGTTCGTCGAGCCCTCCAAGCGCTATGCCGACATCATCATCCCGGAGGGCGCCCAAAACAAGGTTGCTCTGGACATGGTCGTGGCCCGCATCCGCTCCTTCTTGGAACCCTGATTCGAGAAAGAGGTGCGAAGTCTCATGCGGATCATGCTCGAGTGTGACTGCAACATCAAAGAATCATACGCTGAGTCAAGGCTTTCCGAGTTGGCCCTTCTCACTCCAAGAGTCGTTCAACAAGTACGTTGAGTTACAGGACGAAGAACTTCTTTCCCTTCGCAGACCGCCCCTTGTCGTTCCTCTTTCTTGAAGGCCTTGTCGCCGCATTCTATAATGTCGGGTCCCGATGTCAGCCGGTAAAGTCATCCTTCGAGGAGGGGAGTCTCGCCCCGTATCCGCGACGAACTCGCCGGGCTTTCTCAGCTCACCAACTGAGAGAAGGTACCAATACCTGATTGACAGCCAAGTGTGTCTTTGTCGTCTTGATAACGTACGAAAAGCTTCTCGAAGGCTACCGTCCACCCAAAGTCGAAGCCGCTGTCCACGTTTGGCGTGCCCGGGAAGCGACGGGTGACGCCGCCGCCGTTCGACAGCTCTCCAAGGGACAGGCGATCGCAAGGGATGCACCGGGAGGTCATTTCACCATGTTGAGATCGACCAAAGCTCGGAAGTTGGCGAAATCTTTGAATGAGGTCTTGACGCCCCTCCTCGCGGCAGGGCGTGAGTCGAGACAGGAGTAGAGCGTTTGTTGGGAGCGTCAACGGTGCATCTGTGGCGGGTGGATCTCGATCCCATTTCACCGGACCATTTTGCGGAATGGCTTTCTGAGGAAGAGCGCAGGAGGGCGTCGCGATTCCATTTCGAAAGGGACCGCCGACGTTTCATCGTTCGAAGGGGTATCCTTCGGGAACTGCTTGCTCGATATCTCTCGATCGATCCTGTCGCCGTGGACTTGCGGGTCGGTGCACAGGGCAAGCTCGGTGTCGAGACACCAGGGCAACGTCGCTGGCTGGAATTCAACCTCTCCCATTCGCAGGGGCGGGTGCTATTCGCCTTCTCGAGGGAGATTCCTCTTGGCATCGATCTGGAATCCGTGCGTCCCATCCGGGACAAAGAGTCACTCGTTCGACGTTTTTTCTCGCCGGCGGAAGCATCAGCCTTCTTGGCTCTCCCCACCTCTCAGCGTCTCGATGCGTTCTACATCGGCTGGACCCGGAAGGAGGCTTTCGTTAAAGCAAAGGGCACAGGGCTGTCTTTCGGGTTGTCCAGCTTTGATGTCGCGCTCACGCCGGGCGCGGGGGCCTGTTTGCTCCGAACGAGGTACGACGAAGCGGATGTCAACAATTGGTCTTTGAGCGACATCGATGCGGGAACGGGCTATCGAGCCGCCTTGGCGATTCGGGTCGGTGCAGAAAAAACGGTATCGCATCACTGGATGGAAATCGAAAGTCATTCACTTCGCGAGATGCCACTCACTTGAACCTTATGGTCAATTACACGAGAATAATGATTCAGGCTACACAATCTGTTTTCAATGGAATCCATTCATTCGGGGCGAGCACATAAGGTGATGGATAATTTGCGATTCATTCCTCGAGTTGGCTAGTGTATTCCGTCAAAGACATCATTCGCTTCTTTGTTCCTTTTCTCCTCTTTCCTGCAGCTGCCTATGCCGCGCAGGATTCCGCGTCAGGGCCCTTCACTTTGGAATCGACCGTTCGGATGGTCATTGACCGCAATCCCCTCGAGAAAGCTTCCGAGCTTGCCGTCAGGAAGGCAGAGTTGAACGTTAAAGGTGTCAAGTTGCTGGCCAGGGGGCCGCAAATCAACCTGACGGCTTATACCGGTGTCGTGCCGGAAGCGAGAGGTGATGTCTTTTTTTCCCCGGATGGGAGCAACGACTTTGACGGTTTCGGCCCCTTCTATCGGATGACTCTGGAGTTGATGCAGCCGCTCTTGACTTTCGGCCGATCCTCTTCCGCCGTGTCGGCCACAGAATCCGTCGTTGGAGCGGAGCGATCCCGTAACGAGATGGTCCAACAGAGCCTAGCCTACGAGGCCATACGGGTTCATTGGGGTCTGGCCTCCGCTCGACGGGCCGTAAAGTTATCGAGGGAAACACAGGAACAGTACGACGAGTTCTTGTCCCAGGTTCTAGAAAGGGCACGAGATGAGGAATCGGAAGTCGATTTTGCAGACGTCTTCGAAGTACGCTCCTTCGAGTACACCGTGGACGAGATGTTCCAAGAGAGCTTGAAGCTGGAGAAGCTGGCGGAAAGAACCTTCAATGCACTCGTTCACCGAGATCTCGACACGCCGGTAGTCATCGCCGATGAAAAGTCTCCTTCGACGGTCTTGGGAGAGGACATGCTTCGCGAGATGGTCCGTGTCGCCGAACGACAACGGCCAGAGCTACGAGCCTTGAGCGCTCTCGTCGATTCTTTCCAATATCGTCTCAATTTCAGCCGAAGCGATCGCCTTCCCGTGGTTTTCCTCGCCGGAGGTCTAGATTATGCGGTGGCTCCGGGGCGCGCGGACCAAACGAATCCATTTGTCTATGACAACTTTAATTTTTGGCGATTGGGCCTGGCCTTGGGCGTGAACTGGGATCTCAACCTCATCAAACATAACGTCGAGATCAACAAGGCGCGCACTGACCACGAAGCTATCCAGCGGAAGCGGGAAGCTGTTTTGACTCGAGTCGGAGTGGACGTTCGTGATGCTTTTGCCGAAGCACAGAAGGACTCCGCTCTTCTGGAGAGTGTGGAGAAGTCGCTGCGCTCGGCTCGATCTTGGCTGAGGCTGAGTTTCGAGAACTGGCAAATAGGCATTGGGGAACCGTGGCGAATGCTCCGTGCCTATCAAGTCTATTACCGGCTTCTCGGATTGGAAATCGAGAGGGACTATAAAAACAACCTTGCGATCGCTCGTTTGGCGTTGGCCACGGGGAACATGAACCTCTATCTTCGATGGATCGAGACCGGACATGTGGAATTTGAATAGCGTTTTTGTCCTCTTGCTCGGCCTGAGTGGCGCTTTCGCCGCCGCGCAGGAAACCAAGGGCCCCATGGGAGTGATCAAGAGCTCCAATGAACGCGTGCTGGCCATTTATCGTGCCCAGAGCGAGCTGGACGACAAATCAAAGCAAGAGATTTTCCGCATCATCGAAGAGATCACCAACGTGACGGTCATGGCGCGCAACGCCACAAAGACTGTATGCGGGAATCTGACTGAGGAACAATGCCAAGGTCTCAACGATGTCTTCGAGGAGATCCTCAAGTCAACCTCGATGCACAAGGTCGGTCGTAGCCGTGTCGATCGCTTCGAGTATCTGGAGGAAGAAATCGGTTCGAGCACCGCGCGAGTGAGCACGCTTGCGCATCAAGGTGATCAGTGCCTCAGTCTGGACTATGTTCTGGAGCTCGATGGAGGCGACTGGAAGATTGTCAACTACATCGCAGACGACGTGGATACGGTGCGGAACTACCGTAAACAGTTCCAGAAGCTTTTCTCTCGTTACAGCTTCGACGAGGTCATCAAGCGGCTGAATAAGAAGCTAGAGGAATTGAGACAATAACGTAGTAGCTCTTTACTCCCATTGATTGCCTCACGGGGACGGCGAGAGAAGGCGGCCATGTACGATCGAGTCTGCGATCTCATCTGCCGGAGCTCTCTGCGGCACCCTCTTCTGTGGCTGCTGGCGGTGTTGATCCTCTCCATTCCCGCCCTTCTCCAAGTTCGGCAGAGGATGTTGACTCGCTCGTCGGCCTCTCGATAGTCCAGACGTCGTGATCTTTCCAAGTCGAAAAGGAAGGGGTGATGTGGTCTGTCTCTGGCATGGCTGGCCAAAAAAGCCGTGATTTTCTGTAGATGTGAGCCTTCATGTGTCATCTCTGTCCAAGAGCAAGGAATCCGAGGGTCGTCTGTTTCTGAGCGTGGTTGCAGCGGCGGCAGGGGCGGGAACAGCAGTGTTCCACGAGTGTCCCTCACTTCCGCGTCGGGCGGGTCCCGGCCTCTTCTGGACCGTCCGAATGGAGAACAGGATGATGAGGAATACGAGCCCGTTCGCAAAATACACTATTTTGAGGGTCGTTGGGATGTGCATACAGTCGATGAAAGGCAAGCCCGGGTACTGTGACTCCAGTTGCATGTTGCTGTAGTGGTATCCGTAGTACTCCAGGGAAACAAGAAAGGGAACGTATAGAAGATAGCCGGTCAGGATTTTTGCCAGGGTTGACCTCACGCCGAGCGCATCGGCGCCGTATTCCACGAGATGATAAAGCATGGTGAGTCCAAACGGCCATGCCACGAGAGGAAATAGGGGATAAGATAAGATCTCGAGTTTCAAAGTGTTGTAGACGTACAGATCTTTGAAGAAAGTAAGGTACGAAACGGCAATGAGCAACCCTACGATGACGGGTCTTTCTATCTCGAAACGGAAGAACCATCGGAGAGCCAACAGCGCATATGCCGCCGTCACGAAGAACATGATCTCTGGATGGAGCTGCCAGAGATATATCAATACGGCCAGTGAGCCAAGAAAAGTCAAATACGAATACAGGGATCGGTGGGAACGAAGATGTGTTTCAAGCGACATCGGCGTCAGTTTCCTTCTCGTTTCACAGTTGCTCACAGACGGTCATATCCAAGCGCCTTCGATGCTGAAGCGCAGGCAATCTACACGTTGTCAATCAGACGTCACTACGTAGCACCTGGAGATAAAGAGGTAGCACGAGCGTCGCGGCGATGAGGGTGCAGCTCATCCCGAGAAGCGCAAGGCAACCCAAAGAGGCTAGTCCTCCGTGCACGGAAAACACCATACTCCCGAAGCCGATCATCGTCGTCAGCGCGCAGATCACGGTTGCGCTGGCGGTTCCTCGGGCGACCTCGGTAATGATTGTTCCGGGCGTTTCCAGAAACCGTCGATAGATATGAATCCCAGAGTCGACACCGATACCGATGATACTGGGAAGCACGATCATGTTGTAAAGGTTCAATTTCATTTCGAGGAGCCACAGCAAGAGCATCAGCCAACTCATCCCGACGACGAGCGGAAGTAGCGTGGCGAATGTGTGCTTTGGAGTGCGGAAGTCAACGAGAAGCGCGACAACGACACATAGGAGGGACAGAGGGATCGCCAATTTGCTGTCTTCTTTCATGATCCGAAGCAGATCGTCGATGACGATTGCTTCCGAAGCCCCATATTTGATCTTGCCGTCGATCTCGACCGCTCCAACCTCGTCCACTAGTTCTGCGGCTAGTCGCGTGTCGACCATAGGGACATCGTGGTACACGTAAACCAGGTTGCCCTTGGTATCCGGAAGCCCGAAGAACTGACGGCTGAGATTCGGCGGCAGATCAACGAGGGAAACCGGCCTAACATCGAGCAGGTTCTCGTATTCTTCCAACTGTTCACGTTCGGTCGGGCCGGCGAAAGACTTCATTTTCTCGACCAGGTCTCGGATCACACCGGCCTTGAGGATTCGTTCGCCTTGGTCTGGAGGCACCGCGTCATTCACCGAAACAAAAGACTCGATGCGTGAATGAGGACTACTCTGCTTTTTCTTTTTCAGTACGGATTCAATCTCCGTCGTCTCTTCGAGATCATCGGCCAGGAAGATGATGGGGTCGCGTTTCCCTTTGAAGACCCTTGCGATGGTGTCTTTGACATCCTGATAGTCTTTGGACATCAGTGTCTTCAAGTTCGTGAAGTCGTACTCGAACTCGATGGCAGGTGCCGCGCGAGCACCCGCTAATGCCAGGACCAAACAGAGTCCAAGGACGGGGATGGCAATCCTTGGTCGTATCTTGGTCGCAGGAAGTGCGAAGAGGCGGGCGGGGATGGTTCTCAGTAGGCCATAGTCCTCAGCGATAGCTAACAGAGCTGGCAAGACGAAATAGGAACTGGAAAAGGCGAGCAAGACGCCGCTGCCGGCAATGAAGCCGAAGTGGTTGAATCCACGAAAGTCGGTTGTCAGTAGGACGGCAAATGCAAACGAGGTCGTGACTGCACTGGTCAACGAAGCCCGAGCGGTAGTGCTCGTAATAGTAAGAAGGGCTTGCTCCACGGATCTTCCCGCACTCCTTTCCTCTTGGTAGCGCGTCAGACCGTGAATCACGAAGTCCACGCCCAGCCCGAAGAGGATAACCAGCAGAAACAACGTGATGAAATTCAGCTCATTGATGACGAGACGAGTCAAGGCGAACGTCCACAGGAGGGGCATGCCCGCCGTGACGAAGACCAATGGGAAGCAAGCCACTTGGCGGTAGTAAAGCCACAAAAGCAAGAAGATCAGAACTACAGTGATGATGAACGACTGCTTCACATCGTTCATGATGGAATCGTACTCCTCGATCTTGTTTCTGAATTTACCTCCGATTCGCACCATCATTTCGGGGTGGTGACCTCTTGGGCCGATGTCCCGGCATATCTCGCTGATCTGAGTATAGTAGAGACGCGATTCCCTTATTGCACCTGATATACCTTCCGGATAGACGGCGACAATCAGCGTTTTGCCATCGTCCGTCGAGTGCTCCGGTTTCATGGGGGCTTTGTCTCCGAGGTACTTCTCCTCAATGTCGGAAAACTCGAATCGGGGGAGGTCCCTCATCCAGTAAATCGACGAACATCGGACCCGCATTGGAAACCTCGTACTCGTATCTATCTCTGATGCGCCGTTCTATCTCGTCGAGGTCTTCGAGGTCCATATAGAGCATGGCGTTGTTGGTGAAAAACTCTGTGTCGATACGATACTCGGCGGACAACACCCAGGGACGCTTGGACAGTGTGGCCTCGACCTCCATTGCGTAGCGTCGGTTTGCCTCTGCGTCGGGAGATTGTATGACCACCATGAAGTCGCCGAATCCACCCGTCTTTTCGATGACGTTCAGTAGGTGACGTACGCTCGGATGGTTTTCCGGAAGTAACGCATAGAAGTTCGTTCTCACATGAAGTCGGAGGAGGTCGTAGACGAGGGCTGACGAGAGCAACGAAACGGCCAGAGCGATGAGAACGATGGTGTATCTTCTCGCGATGAGTAGCGAGACGAGTCGGCGGCTCCATGGGGAGGGGGGGCACTGTTGATCCTCAGAGGCCGGCAATGGTAGCGCGACAATTCTCTTCGCTGCGGTATCAGAGGGCTCTTCGCTCTTCATGTTTCGGTCGTGTCTTCTCCGAATGGGACAGGTGAGCAGCGTCGGCACGAACAAGCAGGGCAAGTCCGCAAACAGCAGGTCGCTTGGACAGAATCATTCGCCTCAATTTTTGAAGACCCGTGAACATTTTTTGAGCGTTGTTACATGTTAGTTCCATCGGCGGGGCTTTTCAAATTTGAGGGACAGTCGTTGGTGTTTCTGATGAGGTGATAAAGGGATCCCACGTTGCTTAGGGGCTTTGCCAAAACAGCGGTTATCGCCATTTGCTCTGTGGCAACCAAGCTCTGCAGTAGCGCCATGCATTTGAAAGGCAACGGCGAGATCTCGGTCAACAGAAAGAAGACCGCGAGAGACATTAGCATCGCGGAGATCTTGGACGCCCAGGTATGGTAGCTCGGCAACTGACCGAACTTGGCGAATCCCATCATTGGCGGAAGCATATAGGCGGCAACGGCCAGCAAGACCCAGGGCAAGTCTCTCGTGATGAGCTCCGGGAAGAGCAACCATGCGTAAATCGGGAACATCGCGTAGAGCGCGAAGTCTCCCCAGCTGTCCAGCCTGGCTCCCGAGTCGGAAGTTTGGCCTCGCCGTCTCGCAATGTAACCGTCCAATATGTCGGTGGGGAGCACGATGGCCAACAACAGTAGGAAGAAGACCGAACGGCCGGTCCAGGCAAGATATAGGAACAAAGGAACGGTGGCGATACGCGACAGGCTGAGGGCATTAGGGAGATTCATCGTCGCATTTGGAGAAGTTATTCAGTTCAAGCTCCTCATAAACGTCCCTAGCACATCCCTGTCCAAAATCATGGTGTAGAACATGGCTGCCAGAAACCCGTGGAGTGTGCCCAGGGCGAAGATATTCGGTTGCTTCCAGAAGCAGAAGGACGAGATGAGTCCTCCTAGGAAACAAATCGGAACGAGTTCAAGGAAAGGAAGATGAGCCACTGCGAATACAACAGCTACAACGAAGATGCTCCATGGCGCCAGGCCGGCACGAATCAACCGGGTATGAAAGAACGACTGGATGATTAGCTGCTGGGCCGTGCCCCAAATTGGATAGAGCAGGAGAAGATAGAAAAACGATGGGGGCGGAGGGAAGGTACCTTTCTGGACGGAGACGATCAGAATGGTGAGCATCACGGGGACAAAAAAAGCAGCGGCTAACCTCGCCGCCATCCAAAAATTGTCGAATCGGATACCGAGCTCGCGAAACGCTCTGGGCCGCTTTTTCAGGTTGTGGGTCAAGTATGCGGCACAGAGTCCCACTGTCGGAACGATGTAGATTGCCTTCCCGGCGAGGAAAGGTCGGAATGCCACATATAGCGACAAAAGGCCTAGGAAGCCTACAATCTCGATGAGAGTCCTTGTTTTTGATGTCGAGCGCATCGAAGCTTCTTTCTTGTGCTCGCGTGATGCTTTGTTGTCCGTCATTCGACGATTATTATAGCGAGTCTTGCGTCAAATTAGGTCGGTGGTGTCTTCCTCTGGTTTCCACCATCATCGTGAAGGCGTGGAGCCTACTGCGACCGAGGAGATGACATGAAGATCACTCTAACGTTGGGCGCAGCCATCATCCTGGTGTTGGCGGTCTCTTTTCTTGTCGCTCCCGTTTCCAAAGTACCCAGCCATGCTTTCTTCGATGGAACGGGTCCATGGGTTATAGCTCATCGGGGCGGGGGCGGGCTTTGGCCGGAGAACACGCTCTACGCGTTTCGCCAATCGAGAGAAATGGGCGTGGACGTTTTGGAGATGGACGTCCGCAGCTCGAAGGACGGCGTTCTAGTCGTGGTCCATGATGCGGACCTGGATCGAACGACGGACGGAAGAGGCGACGTCGAGGAGCTTACGCTGGACCAGCTCGAGAACCTGGATGCCGGTTACGATTGGTCGAACGACGAAGGCAAGACCTTTCCTTTTCGCGGGCGGGGCATCCGAATACCCGCACTGAGTGAGGTGTTCCGCGCTTTTCCCGAAATGCGGCTGAACATAGAGGTCAAGTCCTCCGACGTGGACGCGGCCGATGCTCTTTGTCAAACCATACGCAGCCACTCCAAGGAGAAGACGGTGATGGTGGCGTCCTTTCACGGGGAAGTTATCGAGGCCTTTCGCGCGCGCTGTCCCGAGGTGGTCACTGCCGCAACTCGACGCGAGATTGTCTCGTTCATGCGACTGGAACGGTTGTTCCTCGGTAAGCTCTACCGGCCGGAGGCCGAAGTCTTCCAAGTGCCACAAGAGTCAGGAGGATTCGATGTCGTGACACCTCGATTCGTGAAAGGTGCCCAAGACCACAATATGCGGGTCCAGGTCTGGACGGTCAATCGGGTAGAAGAAATGGAGAATCTGCTGGCGCAAGGCGTGAATGGAATCCTGACAGACTACCCCCAATCGACTGCTCCGACTACTCGGGCGTCCCATTCACTAATAGTCCCTGTGGGTTGTGTCGAGGCGCGGCGCCCTGTCTCTTGTCAAAGAGTAAGGGACAGTGTTCGGCCACAGCCGGCCTTCGCCCCCAATCGGTCCTTCTCAGGTAACAGCCGCGTGCAGCTTTAGACTTCCAACTAGGCAAGGGCTCCGCCCTTGATATCCTCGATATCGAGGCGTCGCCTTGCCGGAGTCAGGAGTCAGAATAGCTTTTTCCACTACGGATTATTGTTCTGTTATTCGTCCGCGCTCGAGAGTGATGACTCTTTTCTTCATCCGCGCGATGAGCTCGCGGTCGTGAGTCGCCACCAACACCGTCGTGCCCCGGTTGTTGATTTCCTTGAACAAAGTCATGATCTCGAGAGCCAATTCAGGGTCGAGGTTCCCCGTCGGCTCATCCGCCAATAGAAGCACCGGTTCGTTGATGAGGGAGCGGGCAATGGCAATCCGCTGTTGCTCGCCTCCCGAGAGTTGCATCGGGTAAGCGTGCATCTTGTGATGGAGGCTGACCTGCTTCAGCACCTGAAAAACCCGACGCTTCCGTTCCGCTTTTGGGACGCCCATGACCTTGAGGACGAAAGCGACGTTCTCGAAGACCGTCTTTCTCTTGAGGAGCTTGAAGTCCTGGAAGACGACCCCGATGCTGCGACGGAGATAAGGAATCTTCGAATCCGGAATAGCGGAAACGTTCCGTCCGTTGACCAAGATTTGGCCCTGCGTGGGAGTCTCTTCGCGGAAGATGAGTTTGAGGAAGGTCGTTTTTCCCGCGCCACTGGGTCCGGTCAAAAAGACGAACTCTCCTCTGTCGATCTCTACCGTGACATCGGAAAGTGCCATTGAGTCCCGCGAGTATTGCTTGTGGACGTGAAAGGTTTGGATCAAGTGGCTCTCCTGCGGCAAGAGGAAGGAGAAAGGTCGATGTAGAAAGAAGACCGGAGGTGACTACGTCGCAGTGGAGCCTTTGTCGAGACCTTCATCATCAACTGTAAATCTGATCGATGAGCTTCTTGTGGCGGTTTTCGATGACGTTGCGTTTGATTTTGAGCGTAGGAGTCAATTCTCCTCCATCTATCGTGAACTCCTTGGCCAGCAGTCGCACTTTTTTGACTTTCTCGAACTGCGCAAGGTCGGTACTCATTTCGTCGACTTGGGACTGGACGAATTCCACGATTCTAGGATGTTCGATTAAGCTCTCGTTGTTCTCGCAAAAGATGCCTTGCGACTCCGCCCACTGACCAAGTCTATCGAAGTCAGGGACAACTAGTGCAGACGGGAAACGACGTTGGTTTCCCACGAGGACGACCTCGGATATATAGGGGTTCGCTTTGAACCGATTTTCGATCGGTTGGGGAGCTATGTTTTTGCCTCCAGCCGTGACGATGATGTCTTTCTTTCTATCCGTGATCGTGAGGTAACCGTCGGAGCTCAGCACGCCGACATCGCCCGTGTGGAACCATCCGTCTTCTTCGAGGGCCTCGTAGGTTGCGGGCTCATTCTTGTAGTAGCCCTTCATGACATTGGGGCCGCGAGTGAGAATCTCGCCGTCTTCGGCGATCTTCACCTCCACTCCGGAAATTGGTGAACCTACTGTGCCGAACTTGATTTTCCGGTGGGGGTTGACGGTGATGACGGGAGAAGTTTCCGTCAATCCGTAACCTTCCAGAATCGTGATGCCGGCGGCCCAGAAAAACTCGGCTATCTCCGGTGCCAACGGAGCGGCTCCCGATACGAAAAAACGCATGCGGCCGCCCACGCGGTTCTGGAGCTTCTTGAAAACCAAAGACGTTGCGATTTTGTACTTGAGCTCGAGCAACCACGGGGGAGCTTCGTTCTCCAAACGGTAACGCCCGTGCTCCTGCCCTACCCCCACTGCCCACCAGAAGAGTTTTTGGCGCAATGGACTTGCATGAGAGACGTTCTCCAAAACTCGGGCGTGCATTTTTTCGTAAAGACGTGGAGCAAACGTCATGACTGTAGGTCGGATCTCCGCCAAGTTCTCAGCGACTTTGTCCACACCCTCCGCAATCGCGATCGTGATTCCCGCGGCGGGAAAAAGGTAATGAGCAGCCAGTCGCTCGAATACGTGAGCGTAGGGAAGAGCCGAGAGGGCAATGTCCGCAGTCGAGAGTGACGGCAAGGCCTGAAGAGTGGCGTTCACGTTGGATACGAAATTGCCATGTGTGAGCATAACCCCCTTGGGATCGCCGGTCGTGCCCGAGGTGTAGATGATCGTAGCCAAGTCCTCGGGGCGCACGTCGGCGGCAAGTCGTCTATGAAGCTCGGGATCGCTTTCGGCTTTCTTGCCGCCCCGAGAGGAGACCTCAGCCAGGGTAAGGGGCCCGAAACCGCTTGCCGCCGGAGTTTCGATGGCGATGAAGTGCTCTACGGACGTCAAGTCGTTCTGAAACGAGGCAATCTTGGCCTGCTGGGTGGGCGTTGAGGCTATGACCGCTTTAGACTCCGAGTTGAGAACGATGTAAGAGACCTGCTGAGCGGGAAGCGTGGAGTAAATCGGTACGTTGACCACCCCGAGCATTTGAAGGGCCGCGTCGACAAAGAACCACTCCACACGGTTCTCGGAAAGGAGCGCGAGTCGGTCACCGTGCCTCATTCCGAGTTCATGGAATCCCAGGGCCAAGTTACGTGCGTTTTCGATGAATTCTTGCCAGGAAACCTTGTGCCAGTTCCCTTCCGACTTGTGCATGAGCGCGTCGGGCTTGCGGTGGGTCTCCATCGAAGCAAAAAAGAGCTCGTTTAGGGTCTCGTAACGCATGGGTGGCACTTTTGGATAACTCGAATATCGGGATCGCACTACCCCGAATCTTATCGCGATCCGACGCTAAATAGGAACCCATTCTCCGTGGGCCCCGTTTGCAACGACGTGGCGAGAGGCGAGGCCAGGAGATCGGCCGCGCGATCTTGTTGGCGTGAGTTCGGGTTCACTGGCGGCTAGATCCCGGTTCTGATTTCCTCGTCGAATTGTCTATAATCGCCGCGTGGCGGTCGGCAGAACCTATATAGGATTGGGTTCCAATCTGAGCGATCCCGAGGTCCAGATTGAACAAGCCCTCTATGACCTGGGTAAACGCTCGCTCGAAATCGGGGAGGTATCGAGTCTCTATCGCACCGAGCCGGTGGATGCGCCGACGGAGGGCTGGTTCTTGAATTGTGTCGCCTGCGTGCGCTCGGAATTCAGTCCATACGAGCTTCTCCGAATCTGCCAGACGATCGAGCTCGCTCAGGGCCGTGAGAGAAAGGTATACCATGGTCCCCGCACCATCGACCTGGATCTGCTTCTTATGGGAAGTCTCATCTTGAATAGGACGGAGCTCACGTTGCCTCACCCAAGGCTCCATCTTCGGCGTTTCGTCCTCGTGCCGCTCGCGGAGATCGCTCCTGAGCTCATTCACCCCAAATTGGGTTTGAACACGCAGGAAATGCTGAGTCATTGCAACGACACATCGGCCGTCGTTCGTGCCGGCACGCTCGTCCCGAGGTAACGGATGGACCATCATTACATCGCCGTCGAAGGACCTCCCGGAGTGGGAAAGACCGGTCTCGTGGAGCGTCTAGCGGGGCGTGAGGCATCGATCGTCCTCGAGGAGGGTGGAAATCCATTCCTCCGGGCTTTCTACACGGGTAAGCCCGGCGCAGCCTTTCAAGCCCAAATGTTTTTTCTGCTCAGCCGCTACCGCCAGCTTTCGGAGCTCGCGCAGCGGGAGCTCTTCCACCAATTGACAATCTGTGACTTCCTTTTTGCGAAGGACAAAATATTCGCTTACCTCAATTTAGATGACACCGAGCTTGCCCTCTACGAAAAAATCTATGGAGTGCTGGCCGGCGAAGTGCCACCGCCGGAGCTGGTCATCTACATGCAAGCGCCCGCTGAAGTTCTCACGAAGCGGCTCAGGGCGAAAAGCCGCAAAGGAGATCTGGGACCCAAGGAAACTTATCTTGGCGAGTTAGTGAAAGCATTCGACTTCTTCTTCTTTCACTACTCGACGACGCCTCTTCTTATCGTCAATACCGCTGAGGTCGACTTTTCCGATCCCGAGACCGACCTCGAAATCCTCCGTCGCGAGATAGGGTCCATCGAGGGAGGGACACGATTCTTCAAACCGGGCCGGGGCTAATAGAGGTCTCCCGCCTCACTTCAGTTTGTTTTGGCATGTTTGTGCCATGTTGCCAGGGGTGGGAAGGGCATGGTACACTTAGGCGATCTCAATTCATAAGTAAACACATTCATTGGGCTTTGGGGGGCGTGGCATCATGACGAACTCCCAGGCGGCGTCCGAGTGTCTCGCACTGTTTCTTGAAAGTGGCAAGAGGGAGGTTTTCAATGAGCAGCCAGACCGATTCGAGTCCCCAGCAAAAGAATTGGGCGCATCGTCGTCGTCGCCGTTATATCGTCGACAAGCCGTTTCAGTACCGACTGATCGGGCTTCTGCTGGCGATCTGGGCAGCAAACTCCATTTTCTTCTCGATCATCCTCTTCTATTTCTATGAGGGACACATCCAGCGTTTCTACAACCTCGTTCCGCGGGAAGGAATTGCACCACTGTTGTCGGCGCCCGTTCTGTTCACCATCGCCCTCGGCTTCATCGCCGTGTTCGGGCTTATCATGGTGGGCATCATCGGTATGTACATGAGCAACCAGATTGCGGGTCCCATCTACCGCGTGAAGCTCTCACTCAACCGAGTCAGTGAAGGCGATGTCAACTTCGAGATCCGTTTCCGAGACCGCGACTTCCTGAAAGATTTGCCCGGATATTTCAACAACATGCTGCGCGGGCTCAAAGAGCAGAGCTCTCGCGAGATAGAGGCCCTGAAAAAGATCGAGGCGCATTGGGATCAGCCCGAAAAAGCAAAGGGCTTTCTGCGCGAGCTTCGGGAGAAAAAGGAACAACGGGTCGGGCTCACCCCGGAAGAGCCCCGGGAGCCGGCTGAGAAGAGCAACCAGTTCTCACCGGCTGTGCACTAAGCGTCGATTTTGGGTGTCAGCGAATCCCGAATCGGGTGCAGAATGGTGTCTAGACCGGCAGTGGACACTCATCCGACTTTTGACCGCAAGGTGATGCGCCCATATACTGCATATACGAAATCATTCCCGGCAGTTGGAGGCGACTGCTCTCATGCCACAGGACAAGGACAAAAGTCCCCTTGCAGGAGGGGCATCTTACGAAAAGATACTCAACGTTCCTGCCGATAAGATAAGAAAAAGGGTTCGAACGTCGGGCTCAGCCGACCCCAATGAGCTTCTAACGTCACAAGATCTCTTTGGAGATATCATCGAGGACTTCAGCGAAGAAGGCCTCGAGCTCGAAGCTCCATCGCGCGTCGAGATTCCGGAACCAACCGAACCCATCGAGACGGTATCAAAGACCACAGACGATACAGAAGCTCCCGCGAAGCCTGCCCTTCGTGATGTCGAGAAGGAGAAAATCCGCTCTGATACTGTGCCGGGCGAATACCATCCGGACGACTCCCCCAGTGACTATTCTTTAATCGATTTGGCCTACTCTACCCTTCTTCAAGACGAAAGACTGAACCGTACCATTGAGAAGATGGGCGCCGACGAATCCGGAGAAGAGCCTGCCGACGCGGACGTCTTCGGTGAATACCTGTTGCTCGATCTAATCGCCATGGGAGGGATGGCGGAGGTTTTTCAGGCCAAGCGGAAAGGCGTCGAGGGTTTCGAGAAGATCGTTGCCGTCAAGCGTATCTTGCCACACCTTTCGACCAACAAAGGCTTCGTCGAGATGTTCATCGATGAGGCCAAAATGGTCGCCGGTTTGTCGCATCCGAATATCGTGCAGATCTTCGAGTTGGGTAAGATCGACGACTCCTATTTCATTGCCATGGAGTTCGTTGATGGAATGGACCTTAGAACGATTCTGACTCGAGTTCGTGAGAAAGGAATCATTCCTGATGTCGATTTGGCTGCCCTTGTTGCAAGCAAGCTTGGGAGCGCACTCGAGTATGCTCATCGACAATGCGACGCCGAGGGGAAACCGCTTCGAATCGTTCACCGCGACGTGAGTCCGCAGAACATACTGATTTCGAATGAGGGGGAGGTCAAGCTCGTCGACTTCGGCATTGCGAAAGCGGCGATCAAAGCATCTCACACGGACAGCGGATCGCTGCGCGGCAAGCTCTTGTACATGTCTCCTGAGCAAGCATGGGGTCGGGCTATTGACAATCGGTCCGACATCTTTTCTCTCGGTGTGGTGCTCTTCGAGATGTTGACCGGCAGGACGTTGTTCACCGGCGATTCGGAGATGAGCATTCTGGAGAGAGTGCGAGAGGCTCGAATTATTCCTCCCTCGACGCTGAATCCCGCGGTGCCGATCGAGCTGGAGGCGGTTGTGACAAGGGCGTTACGGAAGGATCCGGAAGAACGGTATCCGGATGCGTCTGAGATGTTGGTCCATCTCGACTCATACCTCCGACGACGACCGGCAGTGGGCTCTGGAGATCTGGCCAGATTCCTGCGGAGCCATTTCGAAATCTAATGATTCCCTAGAGATGAATGTTGCATTGAGGTAACGATGTCTCTTACTGAAGAGGAAAAGCGAGTTTATGAACAGACTCTGGAGGTGGTCCAACGACAGCTCCAGGAGATCGACGAGCAGATCGAAGAAGAGCTGGCGAAGACCAGGGAGCGGCTTTCAGTTCTCCAGGACAAGAGAACGGCCGCGGCGAAGATGTATGATGCCACCTGTGGGATGCTGGGGATTACGACGGAGCGAGAACCTGCCGAAGAAGAGGCCTCCGAGGACCTGGAGCCTTAGCGGAGCGGCCCGGGAGCTCCGAGGGCAACTGAGTGTGGTCACCGATAAACGTCTTGTTGAGCCTTTTTGGGGAACATCGTGCTCAGGCCCATAAACTTCTGATAACAATTGGTTTGTTCGTTTTGCCTGCCTGGGGTGGATTCTGAGCAATTGACGCCGCCCTCGCCACTTGTTAGCATCGTTAACTTGTCGCTATGAGCTGGTTTAAAAAAGAACGGACGCCGCTAGCGCCCCCGGATGAAAAGAGTCGGGTCCCAAAGGGATTGTGGCTCAAGTGCAAAGAGTGCGGGGAGACGCTCTACCGCAAAGAGGTCGTTCGGAACCTCAGCGTTTGTCCAAAGTGTAACTACCATTTCGGATTGAACGCGGCCGAACGAGTCGCATTGCTCCTCGATGGAGGTCTTTACGAGCCACTCGACGAGAACCTTCGTTCAAACGATCCTCTGAAATTCAAAGATACCAAGCGCTACGGAGACCGTCTCCGAAAAAGTAAGGACGCCATCGGACTCAACGATGCGGCCCTTTCGGCCCGTGGTACGGTTTGTGGGATTCCCATCATCGTGGTGGTCATGGAGTACACCTTCATCGGTGGTAGCATGGGTGTCGTGGTCGGTGAGATGATCACGCGAGCCGTTGAGCTGGCCATCCAAGAACGAAAACCACTCGTCATCGTCTCTCGTTCAGGGGGAGCGCGAATGCAAGAAGGAGCCATCTCCTTGATGCAGATGGCGAAGATCAGCGCTGCCTTGGCGCGACTCGATGACGCGGCGCTCCCTTACATTTCGGTACTTACCGATCCCACGACCGGCGGTGTCACGGCCAGCTTTGCCATGCTGGGCGACTTGAATGTGGCCGAGCCAAGGGCCCTCATTGGGTTTGCGGGGCCGCGGGTCATCGAGCAAACGATTCGCCAGCCGGTTCCGCCTGGATTCCAGCGCTCCGAGCACCTCATGAGTCACGGTTTGCTCGACATGATACTGGAACGCACGAGCATGAAGGAGACATTGGGAAAGATCCTGAAGTTCTTCAGCGACGAGCCAACCCGCCAGGAAGAAGAAGAACACTCCTGACATCCATGCCCGCTGGCCTCATTCGAGCCCAACTCCAATCGAACTGGATAGTCTCTTACATAATCAGCCCAGACCTCGTCAATTTGGGGGCGAATGATTTGGTGTTCTTCCATCATGAACCATGCTGAGGCAATGACCTACCTACTTGACCTCGAGCGGCTCGGGATCAAATTCGGCCTAGAGAACATCGAGGGATTAGCCAAGGAACTGGGCCACCCCGAGCGCAGCTACCGTTCTATCCTTGTTGCCGGCACCAACGGAAAGGGTTCCACAGCCGCTCTTCTGGAGTCTATCCTACGAGCCGCCGGATATTGCACGGGCCGGTATACCTCGCCGCACCTCGTCCGACTGGAAGAGCGGATGATGGTTGCTGGAGCGCTCATCTCCGCCGAAGAGCTCGCGTCGGTTGTCGAAAGGGTCAGAGGTGCTGCGACGCGTCTCCGCAAGCGAGAAACGTTGCTCACCGAGCCTACTTTCTTTGAGGTCACAACAGCTTGTGCTTTCGAGTTCTTCAGGCGAAAGGGTGCCGAGGTCGCGGTTTTGGAAGTGGGCATGGGCGGAAGGTGGGACGCGACGAACATCGCTCCCGCCTCTATGACCATCATCACCCGGATCGGACTCGACCATGAGCGTTTCCTCGGGAACACGTTGGAAGCTATCGCCTCGGAAAAGGCAGCCACCATCAAACCCGGGTGTCCCGTTGTGGTGGGATCCTTAGAGCGGGAGGCACTCGATGTCGTTCGAGCGGAAGCGGCGCGCCAAGGCTCTTTGCTGTTCGAAACAGACAAAGAGACTAGCGCGGAGGCCGAGACGATCAACGGGAAGCAAAAGGTGCGCTTGGTGACTCCTGAGGCTGTCTACGAAGAGCTTCTCCTCCCGTTACGGGGTGCGCACCAAGTGGAAAACCTGGCCGTGGCTGTGCGGGCGGCTGAGATATCCGCGAGCGTCGGCTTGAACGTTTCCCGAGATGCCGTGCGATCCGGGGTGGCCGATACCCACTGGGAGGCAAGGCTCGAAAAGATTTGTAGTCGTCCGTCACTTCTCATCGATTCGGCGCACAACCCTCTCGGTGCCGCCGCTTTGGCTCGATACCTGGCGTCGCAGCCGCATCACCATCGAGTGCTGCTGTTTGCGCTCATGGACGACAAGTCGATTCCCGGCATCCTCGGGCCCCTCCTGGCCCATGTTCGTGCCATGGTAGCGACGAAACCGCCCAATCGAAGGGCAAGGAATCCTCAGCCGGTGGTCGATTGGGCCGTCGAGAATGGCCTAGTGGCCGAGGCTATCGAGCCGACAGATCGGGCCCTTGCCCGGGCGCGACAACTGGCCGGCGAAGAGGGGGAGATCATCGTCGCGGGCTCGACGTTCTTGGCGGGAGAAGTGAAGCAGATCCTGGCGGAAGAACTCAGATCTCAGAACTCAGAACTCAGCAGAGGTCGCATCCGGATCGAAGATACCAA
The DNA here is from genome assembly GCA_963697355.1 of uncultured Acidobacteriota bacterium. GTDB lineage: Bacteria > Acidobacteriota > Vicinamibacteria > Marinacidobacterales > DATDRI01 > CAVONV01. The sequence goes on along the minus strand of CAVONV010000001.1, from coordinate 70,078 downwards.
CGACCCATAACAACTCCACTACCTACTTTCTCCTTCCTCTCCGCCTACTCCGTTGGAAGATGCCTCTACGGGCCTAACGGCGGACCCGCCGTCTTGTCCGCCGTAGCCTTGGCGAAGGCGGAAGCTTTAGCGAAGGCGGGCCTTCTTCTCCTTTTCCTTACACATACCAATGAAATCCTGCGTTATGTAAAGGAGTCCCTCCTCGTTCTGAACGATACCGATGCCGAGGATTGTATATTTGGGGTCCAGGATATTGCCCCTATGCCCCGGGCTGCCCATAAGGTCTGCGAGGGCATATTCGATCGTGTAGTGCTTGGTGATGTTCTCCCCTAAGTGACAGGCGCCGGGGACGACGATCTTGATGCGTGTGTCGAACCGCTCCCCGTCGAGCTCGTGCGCCACTTCGTCTCGCTCTGCCATCGCCCGGCTGTGTTGCCTCGCAACGTCGGCCAATACAGGCAGAACCTCCAGCTTCGCGAGCCCCCTTGCTTCCCGTTCGATGTTGACGAGTCGGTACATATCCTGTTCCAAAGCCTTCGTGTCTAGAGGTTGGCTCGTCGCGAATTGGCCCACTAGTGCCGTCAAGAGCACATAAAGGACGAGAGGCATATACGTCCATCTTAGCGCTCGCATCGCCCCCCACCAAAAGTGGGAGGGCGAGGTTTTGACTGCTCGACCCACCTACGCCGGCGGCGATTGTCTCAGGCCAACGGCTCCGGCGAGGCGTCGACGTAGCTCCGCCCTGTGCGGAGCGAAGGCGGGCTGCTCGACTGCCGCGGTGTGCCCTGATTGTGGTAGATTGTCAGCGATGGCTGAGCGGGTACGGCTTCACTTCAAGGTGAACGGAGAGCCGGCCGAAGTGTGGGCGCCTCCTCATAAGACCCTGCTAGAGGTGCTTCGAGAGGATCTCGGGTTGACCGGCACGAAACACGGATGTGAGCTCGGCGAGTGCGGCGCTTGTACAGTGCTTGTTGACGGAGAGCCTGTCCTGTCCTGCCTCGCTCTTCCTGTCGAGCTCGAGGGAAGAGACATCGTGACCGTCGAAGGAATGTACGAGCAAGGAATGCCTCACCCCCTGCAGAAAGCCTTCGCGGAGATAGGAGCGGCGCAGTGCGGCTACTGCACGCCTGGGATTCTGCTGGCGGCGAAAGCACTTCTGGACCGGAACCGAGAGCCGACTCGAGAAGACATCAAGGCATTTTTGGCGGGTAACCTCTGTCGATGCACGGGCTATCTGCAGATCATCGATGCGGTGGAGCTTGCTGCGAAGCGTTTGGGCGAAATGAGCAAGGCCTAGCAGCCTTCAAACGTCCGAAGGTCTCAGGAAACAAAGAGTGTCAACCAAGGTCAATTCGAAACCCGGCGCAGCATCGACTCGCGCTGCGAGCGCCGAAGAGCCACTAAGCGTCATCGGCAAGCCCAACGTCAAAATCGATGCCATGGCAAAGGTGAGTGGCGAGACCGTTTTTGCCGATGACCTGACCCTTCCGCGGATGCTTTACTGCAAGTTGAAAAGGAGCCCGCACCCCCACGCTCGCATACAGCGGATCGATACGAGCCAGGCTGAGGAGCTGCCGGGTGTCGTGGCGACCCTCGTTGGCAGTGAGCTCCCCATTCCCTTCGGCATTCTTCCCATCTCGCAAGATGAGCACGCGTTAGCCATCGACAAGGCGCGATTCGCCGGAGACCCGGTCGCTGCCGTGGCCGCCGTCGATGAGGAAACGGCCGAGAAGGCCATGCGGCTCATCCAGGTCGACTACGAGGTGCTACCTCCCATCATGACCATAGAGGATGCACTCGAGAGGAATGACGTTCGCGTTCATGACTACGGACCGGAAGGGAATGTTCACAAAGCTGTTTCGCTCGAGTTCGGCGACGTCGAAGAGGGATTCGTTGAAGCGGATCACGTTCGCGAAGATACTTTTTTCTTCGAGGGCAACACGCATCTTCCCTTGGAACAGCATGCCGCGATAGCCTCCTTCGGCGCCGACGGCAAATTGACGCTGTGGTCCTCTACACAGACACCACATTATGTCCACCGCGCGATGGCAAAAGTACTCGAGATGCCACGCTCCCATATCCGCATCATTGCGACCCCCAACGGTGGCGGTTTTGGCGGGAAAAGCGACCCTTTCAATCACGAGATCGTTGTGTCGAAGCTCTCTATGAAAACGCGGCGTCCCGTAAAGATCACGTTGACTCGGGAGGAGGTGTTCTACTGCCATCGGGGGCGACACCCTACCAAGATGTGGGTCAAAACGGGCGTTCGGAAGGACGGGTCGATCACAGCGATGCATTTCCGCACCTATATGGATGGCGGAGCCTATGGTAGTTATGGTGTCGCGAGCCTTTACTACTCCGGCGCTCTTCAAACGGTCACCTACAAGATCGATCGGTACAAGTTCGAAGGCGTTCGTGTCTTTACGAACAAACCTCCTTGCGGACCCAAACGGGGTCATGGAACACCCCAACCCCGATTCGCCCTGGAATGCCACTTAGACAAGATCGCCAAAGAACTGGAGCTCAACCCCCTGGATGTTCGCTTGCGACATCTTGTCGAGCCCTTTTCGGTTACGGTGAACCAACTTCGGGTAGGTACGATTGGGCTCGAGGAGTGTTTGAAGAAAGTCGCTGAGCGATCCGGTTTCCGAGAAAAGTACGGGATGCTTCCCAGCGGGAAAGGTGTCGGACTGGCGGCATCGAGCTACCTCAGTGGAGCAGGCCTCCCCATTTACTGGAATGCCCTTCCCCATAGCGGAGTTCAACTCCAGATCGATCGAGGCGGGGGAGTCACAGTCTTTTGCGGCTCCACTGACATCGGACAAGGTTCGGACTCTGTGTTGGCTTATGTCGTTGCGGAGGAGCTCGGCTTGGAGGTTTCGGATGTTCGGGTCGTAACCGCCGATACGGATCTCACGCCGGTGGATCTCGGCAGCTACTCGAGCCGGGTCACTCTCATGACGGGAAATGCCGCGATTGAAGCGGCTCGGAAACTGAAGCCACTGTTGCTCGAAGTCGCTTCCGAGAGGCTCGGTGTGCCGGTAGACCGCCTGCGCATGGCGGGCCGACGGATATTCGATAGGGCCCGGACCGACGACGGAGTCGATTTCGCGGAAGCCGTCGTCCTTGCCGAGGCGAGACACGGAACCCTCGGTTCGACGGGGTGCTACAGGCCGCCTCCGACGCCGGGACGCTATAAGGGGCACGGAGTTGGACCCAGCCCCGCCTACAGCTATTCCGCCTGTGTCGTTGAGCTCGAGGTGGATACCGAGACCGGGTGGCCTTGCATTGGGCAGATTTGGCTTGCCCACGATGTGGGCAAGGCCCTGAACCCACAACTCGTCGTTGGCCAAATCGAGGGAAGTGTGTACATGGGTCTCGGTGAGGCGTTGATGGAAGAGCAAGCGTTCCGGCGAGGGGTTCACAAGATCCCCTCATTGCTGGAGTACAAGAGTCCCACCTTTCTCGATATGCCCGCGGTGGAATCCATCATTGTCGAAACCCATGATCCGGAAGGACCCTATGGAGCGAAAGAGTGTGGTCAGGGGCCTCTGCTGCCGGTCATTCCGGCCGTCGTCAACGCGGTTCATGACGCGTTGGGGATACGGGTCGATGAAGTGCCCGTCACCCCCGCCAAGATTGCGCAGGCTTTGGAAGGGCGTTTGCGATCACAAAAAGTGCCGTCTTATTCCTTTCCCGAGACCCTCGTTGTGCCGCCTCTCGAGGAGCCGCCATCATGATGCGACTGCCTCCCTTCCGCTTCATTGCGGCGTCAACGCCCCAGGAAGCGGGACGCCTCCTGGCTCAGCACGGACCGGAGGCGATGCCGGTCTCCGGAGGAACCGATCTCTACCCGAACATGAAGCGCCGCCAGTTCGAGCCCAAAGTCCTGGTAGGGCTTCGGGGGATCGAGGATCTGAAAAGTATTACCGGCTCTCCCGACACGGGGGTCGAGATCGGTGCGCTGGCCACCTTGACCGAAGTCCAGGAAAGTAAGCTCTTACAGGGCTTCTACCCCGCCGTTGCGCTTGCAGCGGGTCTGGTGAGCTCACCACCGCTTCGAACTATGGGGACGATTGGCGGGAACCTTTGCATCGATACGCGCTGCAACTATTACAACCAAAGCTACGAATGGCGCGAAGCGATTCACTTCTGCATGAAAAAGGATGGAGATACCTGCTGGGTGGCACCAGGAAGTAAACGGTGCTGGGCGGTCAGTTCATCGGACACAGCACCCGTTTTCATCGCGTTCGGTGCCGAAGTCAGTCTGGTGGGTCCGGAGGGAGACCGGCGAATCCCGGTAAGAGATCTGTACCGCCACGACGGCATCCATTTCGTCACCAAACGTCCAGACGAGATTCTCACTAAGATCCACCTTCCGCCTGCGGACTCCGTCAGAGCCACCTACCACAAGCTGCGTCGAAGGGGTAGCATCGATTTCCCCATCCTTGGTGTCGCGGCAGCCGTCAAAACGGCGTCGGACGGGACCATCGAGCGGGCCAATATCGTCCTGACGGCCGTCGAGTCGGCCCCGGTCGAGGCCAAGGACGCGGCGGCGCTTCTGGCTGGAAATCGACCGACCCCGGAGCTCATTCAAGAAGCCGCGGCGATGGCCTATCGGCCTGCCAAACCTCTGGACAACACGGACCTCACTCACGCTTATCGGAAGAAAATGGCTCGAATTTCGGTGGTCCGTGCTCTCGGTGAGCTTTGTTCTGAGCCTGAAGTGACCTCTTGCTGATGGGTAGGTATCAAGGTACCTTTTAGAAAAGCGATGAACCTCCGTATAGAACCCCTTCACAGTGCGTTGAACCTGAATTCGCGACTGTTTCTGAGTGCGCTTGCTGGAGTGGATGACGACGTCGCAACCACACGACCCAATGGCAATACGAACCATATGGCTTTCATCGCTTGCCATCTACTTGATGCACGGCACTACCTTGCCGAATATACAGGGTGTGCTACTGAGAAACCGTTCAAGGAGATTCTGGAGGGGGCCAAAGGCATCGAGGACATCTCGGAGTTTCCGACCCTGATAGATATCCGTTCTGAATGGCAGGCGATCGCCGAAATCCTGTCTGAGCAGCTGTCCAAATTGGACGATGAGACCCTCACCAAGGATTCATCCCAGCGATTTCCCATCGAAGATCCCACCGTCCTCGGAGGGATCACGTTTCTTTTGGAGCACGAGTCTCATCACATCGGACAGCTCGCCTTTTTGCGCCGCTATTTCGCACTGCCGTCGCTCGATTGGTTTTAAAATCCCTATTTGCGAATCTGAGTCCCGAAATGGGGAGAGATCATCTGGCCGTTGTGTTCTACTATTGTCTCGAAGTCTCGTCAATCGTGGTTGAGGGCCGGAAACTCGACCCGACGTTCCAGGCACACTTCTTGAAAGAGACGCCAGGGTCGGGAGCTGAGAAAGAGGAGCAATCTCATGGGAAACATCTGGCAAGACGTTGTATACGCGATGCGAACTCTCATGAAGAAACCGAGTTTTACGGTGACGGCCTTGCTGCCATTGGCCTTGGGCATTGGAGCCACCACCGCCATCTTTAGTGTCGTCTATGCCGTGATGATACGACCCTTGCCTTACGACAACCCGGAAACCATCGTGCAGGTCTGGGAGACTAGGCCGCGCATGCGCATGAGCCATCGTCCAGGCGCTGGGGCGTTCACCATGGACCACTTTCGCGAATGGCGGGACGACAACACCGTCTTCGAGCACATCGCGGCTTATGGTTCGCAAGCCGAGTTCAATCTCACGGGAAGCGGAGAGCCCCGCCGCATATCTGGAACGAACGTCTCGCCGGACCTGTTTGCCATGCTGGGTGTGTCTCCGGCGATGGGCCGCAGCTTCGAGCTTGAAGAAGAGACACCGGGCAAGGACAGAGTCATTCTTCTTCACCACAAGACCTGGCGGACCCTGTTTGGGGGAGATCGTGAAGTTGTCGGCACCACATTGAGATTGGACGGTCAGCCCTACACGGTCATCGGCGTCATGCCGGAAGGATTCGAGTTCCCAGAGCCAGACACACAGTTCTGGGTGCCCTTGGCTCTCGGACCGTCCCAACCCGGGGTCGTGGAAATGATGCCGGTCATAGCACGACTCAAGGAAGGAGTGACTATCGAGCAGGCGGAAGCCGAGGCCCAGGCGCTGATAGCCAGACTCCGACAGGAGAGCTCCGAGGACGATCCCCGTCATCAAGGTGTCGAAGTACATCTCGGGTCCATGCAAGAGCAAATGATCGATCCCGTCCGCCCCGCATTATGGGTGCTCCTTGCAGCGGTGGGGCTCGTTCTCCTCATCGTTTGCTCGAATGTCGCCAACTTGCTGCTTTCCCAGGCGGTCGGGCGGGAGCAAGAGGTTGCTGTTCGCGCTGCTCTAGGTGCCAGCCGTTTTCGTTTGATGCGACAGATGTTGACGGAGAGTCTCCTGTTGGGTTTAGTAGGAGGAGGTCTCGGTCTGCTGTTGGCCTACTGGGGAGTCCGGCTTCTCGTGAGATTGAATCCGGGTGACATTCCCCGCCTCGGTGAAGTGACGATTGATTCGCCGGTCCTACTCTTTACCCTGGGCGTTGCGATCGTGACGGCCCTCGTCTTTGGCTCTGTGCCGGCAGTTCGTACGGCGCGGGTGGATTTGAACCGATCCCTCAAGGAGGGCGGCGAGACCCACGGGCTTGGCCTGTTTCGGCGTTCGCGAGGGCGGAGTCTCTTTGCAATGCTGGAGATTGCCTTGGCGTTGGTCTTGTTGGTAAGCGCTGGGTTGATGATCCGAAGTTTCGTTCGCCTCATTCAGGTCGATACGGGCTACGACCCGCGAGATACGCTCACGCTGAGCGTGAACTTGCCACGTTCCAAGTACAACCAGGCAATGGTACAGAAAGCTTTTTTCGATCAACTGCTCGATCGCGTCAGCCACGTTTCCGGAGTACAAGCGGCGGGCATCGTCAACGTCTTGCCCTTGTCCCGGGCTCGATACGTCATGGGTCTCCAAATCGAAGGCCGTCCGCCGGTCACGCGGCGGGAAGACATGCCGAGGGCCGATTTTCGGTTGGTGAGCCCGGGATATTTTCAAGCCATGGGCGTTCCACTGACCAAAGGGAGATTGTTCTCGGCCCAAGACGGTCCGGAGGCGCCACCGGTCGTGGTCATCAACCAATCTCTGGCCAATACCTACTTTCCTGACGAAGATCCTGTGGGACAGCGGTTTCAGTTTGGAGAGATCATCGGTGTCGTAGGCGATGTTCGATCGTTTGGTTTGGACCGAGAGCCTTCATCCGAGGTTTACCTCTCATACGAACAGGCGACCGGGCGTCTAGCCGAAGCGATGTCCACGATGCACTTGGTGCTTCGATCGCGGGGCGTCGATCCCTTGAGTCTTGCGCCGGAGCTTCGGGCACAAGTGCTCACCGTGGATCCAGAAATGCCTATCGACGATGTCCTGACCATGGAGCAACGGCTTTCCAACTCGGTGGCCGGACCCCGATTCTATGCGGTTCTACTGGGACTCTTTAGTGCTCTCGCGTTGATACTGGCGGTCTCCGGGATTTATGGTGTCGTGTCTTACTCCGTCAGCCGACGAACGGCGGAAACCGGGATTCGTTTGGCCCTTGGAGCGCGGGCGGGTGACATAACGAAGATGGTTGTGGGGGAAGGCATGTTTCTCGCTTTGATAGGTGTGGGCTGCGGCGTGCTCCTTTCCTTTGCCGTCACACGCGTGCTTTCGAGCTCTTTGTTTGGAGTGAGCACCACCGACATGACGACCTTTGTCGGTGTAGCGTTCTTGTTGATTTCGATTGCCCTTCTCGCCTGCTATATCCCGGCGCGTCGAGCGTCGCGAGTCGATCCGGTGGATGCGCTCCGGTACGAATAGAGGCGCAGAAGTAAAGAATTCAGGAATCCAAGAAATCAGGAATTCAGGAATGCGTTTGGTAGCGGGTCATTGGATTCGCGAAGGTAGTGGTTAGGATTCTTGAATTCTTGATTTCCTGATTTCTTGAATTCCAACGAACAGCCGCCCTTCATTTCGGGGCGGCTTATGTCTTTACGGCTGCGATGGCGTAGAAGGGTCTGCCCTCGCTGCGGTACTTCCTCTCGAAGTTCGTACCAGCAATCTCTCCGTCGGCGGCTGAACCCGGGCTGCGGTACTCGGTTTCTTTGAGTTTCGAGGCCCGAACGACGCGCTCGATTTGCCGATAGTAGCCCTCGAAGTCCGTCACGATCTGCAGTCGGCCTCCTTCCTCGAGAACGCGCTCTGCTTGTTCGAGAAAGGGCCCTTGGATGAGCCTTCGTTTGTGATGACGCTTCTTGGGCCAGGGGTCGGGGAAGAAGATGTGAATTGCCGAGAGGGAGGTGTCCGCCAGATTCTCCGACACAAAGATGGTCGCGTCTGCAAGTATCATGCGGGTGTTCAAACAACCGTTACGCCTCAGTCGGTCGCTCGAATACATCCAGTACTTGTGGGCCCGTTCGAGTCCTAGGAAATTGACCTCGGGTCGGTCTTTGGCTTGATCGGTGAGAAAGGTTCCCTTTCCGGAGCCGATCTCGAGCTCCACTGGGTGTTCGTTCCCAAACAAGAGGCTTCCCGTAGTCGGCCTGGGAAGCTCCTCCGCCCGGAGCCCAATCGGCTCCACGATGAGCTGTCGCCTGGTCCGTAAGTTGGGCCGCATGGTGCTATTCAGAACGTGATAGAGCGAACAAGCATCGAGTCATGAACACAGAATATAGCACTTGGATTAGGATCTGAAGATGCGTGGTCGTTTCATTCTGAGTTCTTGAGTTCGGAGTACCCGCCTCCGCCGCCGTGATCACTAAACGGCGGCTACGGTGAGGCCTCGCCGTCTTGTCCGTCGTAGCCTTGGCGAAGGCTGAAGCTTCCAGCGAAGACGGGCTCGAGTTCTAATGCATATGCGCGTGCGGTCCCTTGGTGATGCGTTGCCCTTATGCTGGAAAAAGTCTGACATAGTGATCGTAGCGGTTTTGAATGTTGGATACGTAGGCCACGGTTTCGGAGCCTCGCACGTACCCATAGCGCGAGTGACGGTGGTAGATCGGTTGCTCGAGAAGAAGCATCGCTTTATCAACGTGACCGAACCATTTGTTGGGATCCCAACCCTTTTGTGCGGCGAGACGTCTGGCATCCTGAATGTGGCCCCATCCGGCATTATATGCAGCCAGGGCGAAACGGACACGGTGTTTGAATGGAATTCGCCTATCGACCCTGTCGATGAGCCGGTGCATCTGCAAAATTCCGGCGTGGATGTTGGCTTCCTCGCTGCGCAAATCGGAAAATCCCAGCTCCAGTCCGGTACTCGGCATGACCTGGAAGAGTCCTTGCGCGCCCGCCCAGCTCTGGGAGCGCGGACGGAACCGACTCTCTTCGTAGGCCTGTGCCGCCATCAGGCGCCAGTCGAGCCCATATTGCTTCGAGTACAACTTCAGAATGTCATCATAGCGGGACACGCGTCCGCTCACGTAAGCTCGTTCCTCTTTGATGCGCCTTAAGTTGCGAGGTGTTTGAAAGTATCGATTCAAAGCGATGTTGAACTCGAGACCACGGTAGATGTCACTGACGAAACCATCGAGAAAGGACTTGAGTTGGGGGTTTTCTTTTCTCACACCGAAGGCGATGGACTTGGCGGGTGCTTCCTCGGTGTTGGGGAGTGTCAACGAAAAGGCGGCCTCGATGTCGTCACGAAACGTGAGCTCCGCGTCCAGGAGGTAATTGTCGGCAACCGTGTACGGAATGCGGCCTTGTGCCACCCAATCCAAGAGGGTTTCGATCTCGAGATCCTCGGGCGCTTCGACAATGCTGAAAGGGCCGTAGTGTTTCTGGAGCTCTTGTAGCGAGCGGTAGTAGCTCGACGATTTTTGGACGTGGATCTCTTGGCCCTCGAGATCGCTCGGCGCTTGGAGCTTGTTTTGGGCCTGGGTAGCCTGCACCAAAATCTCTTCCACGTAGAGGTAGGGTCGACTGAAGTCAATGACTTTTTCGCGCTCGGGGGTTACGGTCAGGCTTCCGGCAATGACATCTCCGCGCCCCTCCATGAGCCAGTCCATCAATTGCTCGAACCGGGGCGGAACGATCATTTCGAGCCGTACACCCAAACGCTCGGCCGCCATCTTGGCGATCTCGTAGTCGAACCCCTTCTGTTGGCCCCGGTAGAGAAAATAGTTGACGGCGTTGTTACTGGTGAGAACTCTCAGCGCTCCTCGTTCAATGATCCCGTCCAGGTCACTGGTTGAGAGCTCGCGGCGGTGACCGGTCATGAAATGCTCGGTTATGAATACATTCGCGGCCGCCAAGAGCTCGGGATTGTCTTTTCGCATCGCCCATCCGATTTGTTGGCCTTCGACGAGCGGGAAGAGTCTCTGGATGTCGGTATTGAAAGCTTCAATGGACTCGAGCTGGATACTGTCGGCGACGGTTAGGGGACGTTTTCCGACACCGACCTCGAAGACGATCATCTCCGTGTCCATACTTTCGTCGACCGGGACGATGTGGAAATTCATCTCCTTTTCCCGGGCGATGCGTTCCAGAGTGTGTGCAAAGGAGGAGCTCTTTCTGACATGGATCTCGCGCCCCTCGAGATCGTCCACATTTCTAGGAAGGTCCTTCGCTGCTTTGGCTCCGACGAGCCATTCGCTCACGGTGGCGGTGGGTCGGGTAAAGGCGGCGCGCTGTTTCCTTTGGGGTGTGGCAGTGAGTTGCGCGGCGACCAAGTCACCTTTGCCTTCCTCGAGCATAGACAGGAGCTCATCGCGATCTTCCGTGCAGAGAAAAGTGACTTCGACACCGAGCCGGTCTCCAAAGGACTGTGCTAGCTCACGCTCGGCGGCAGCAGGGATGCCTTGGCGAGGGAGGCATCCTTCGCTGAGCGTTGGAACCACCACGCGGATCTCGCCGCGTTCCTTGATGCGAGCAAGGTCGCCCTTGTCCATGAGCAAGAGTGCGGGCTCCTCGTCGCTTCGACAGGCAACGATAGCCGAGACTCCACCCAGCAGCAGAAACAAAAAGAAGCGGACTTTCATCGAATAAGAGTGCGGGCCCTAATAAGTGTGGGTAGGGCGGGCCCAGCTTGCTAGAATTGTACTTGGCTGGTGTCTGCCCAGGCAAATGTTGGGTGGCGTGAAGTATGAATCCAGATGATGATGAAGAGAATCAACATTACAGGGTGTGTCTCTTGGGTACTTGCCTCACTTGTTGCTAGCTCCGGACTCGGAGTCGGCTCGGCTGGTTCGAGATCCGTGGCGGTGACCTTCGATGATCTCCCGGCGGTGGCGTCGTCTACCGGAAACTGTAACTTGGAAGGATTGCTCGATTTGAACCGTCGTCTCTTGAATCAGATCGAGACCCACCGGGCGCCCGCTGCAGGATTGGTCAAAGAAGGTGGGATTTGTGACCGCCTGAGAGAAGACCACCTTCCCCGTCTGCTCACGCTGTGGCTCGATGACGGCCACGAGTTGGGAAACCACACCTTCTCCCATTTTGACATCAACAACACACCCCTCGATGTCTATCAAAAAGATGTCGTTCGAGGCGAGAGAACGCTCCGTCAAGTACTGGGTGAACGTGGACTAACGCTCCGCTACTTCCGGCACCCCCTACTCCATGCGGGCGCCGACGCGGACAAAAAACGGGCATTGGACGCTTTCCTGAAAGAGCGTGGCTACACCATTGCGGCAGTGACGATCGATAACCAGGAATTCATGTACGCTGATGTATATGTGCGGGCGAAACGTCGAGGTGACCGAGAGACGATGCAAAAAGTAGTAGATGCCTACGTGCCTTTCATGGAGAGCGTCTTCGCCTTTTTTGAAGAGTGGTCCGTCGAGGTGCTCGGCTACGAGCCTCCTCAAGTACTCCTCCTTCATGCCAATGAGCTGAACGCTGATCATTTTGGCGCACTGGCAGAGATGATGAGGCGCCGTGGCTATGAGTTCGTCACGCTCGAGAAAGCGTTAGAGGACAAAGCTTATCGAGGACCGGATGACTACGTGGGTCCGCGCGGCTTGTCTTGGATCCATCGGTGGGCGGTCACCAAGGGGATGGAGTTGAAAGAAGAGCCCCGAGAACCGGATTGGCTGGCGGAATTGTATAGGTCTTATTAGTGCAAACGACTAGGTCACTCGGGCGTTTGCTGGAATTCAAGAACTCAAGGACTCGAGAACTCGAGAATAGTAGCGGCACCGATAAAGAGAAATACGACGGAGGAGAAAGAATGAAGGAGAAAGTAGTCATCTAACTGTAGACCTCCTTCCTACTTCCTCCTTTCTACTGTTTGTATGCGTCTATTCGTGGTTCTATGCCTTGGTCTTCTTCAAGCTCGAGTTTGTAATCTAGCATTTTGTCGTTGTCGAAGATGGAGCGGCCGGAGAACGTCGTGCCCTTCAGCATGTGGGGTATCCACAAGATGTCATCGGCCCACATCTCGTGGTAAGGGATTTGGTCGAGAGCGAACCACAACGGTATGGCCTCTTCTGTTTCGACAGGGCTACCCTCGTAGTTGTCCGCAGTAAAGATGTGGACGTGGATCGAGTAGCCGTCGACGAATTGAAAACGATTTTCTCCTCTGAGTTCCAACCCAAGGGGCGTTATCTCGAGCTCCTCACGGACTTCTCGAACGGCACATTCCTTGGGGGTCTCTCCGGGGTCGATTCGGCCCCCCGGGCCGTTGATCTTCCCGGCCCCTAACCCCCGCTTCTTCCGTATCAGCAAGATAGAGTCGTTCTTGACGATGAAACATAGGGTGGCAAGGTCGTTGGGCCGCCACGTCTTCCAGTCGATGTCCGAAATAGTTCGTGCAATGCTCGTTCTTTGCGTCATCCCGGTGTCTATATTAGCGCACAAACTCGGAAATTGGATGAACGCCCTTACGGATTCTCTTCTGCTATAATCACGCTCCGTTGCTGTTGTTCCATGTCTTCCCCAAACCACGTGATGTGATGGATGGCAAAATGAAGAAAAGTCCCTTTGTAGTTGCTCTCGCACTATCGCTGGCACTGTCTACGACGTCTCGTGCCGAGAAGAGACCGATGACCTTCGAAGACGTCCTTGGGGTGAAGCATGTTGCGGATCCCAAGATCTCCCCCGACGGTCGAACCGTGCTGTTCGTCGTCACGGAGCTCGTTCTCGACAAGAACACCTCCCAACAGCATATCTGGCGATACGACCGGCGGACGAACTCATCGGTGCAATTGACGGCCTCTGGCACGAGGAACAGCGGCCCCCAATGGTCGCCTGATGGCGAACGGTTTGCCTTCTTGTCCGATCGTTCGGGCGAGAGCCAAGTTTTCCTCATGGACCCGACGGGCGGCGAAGCACGGGCGCTCACCCAACACGAAACCGCCGTCAAGGCATTTCGCTGGTCACCCGATGGAGCCAAGATCGCTTTTACCGCGGCGGATCCCAAAACGTCGGAGAGGCAGAAGGAAGAGGAGGCCGGTAATGACGCGCGTGTGATCGATGCGGAGTTCGACTGGCCCAAGCTGTGGGTCATCGATGTGGAGACAAAAGAAGAAAAACAAATCCTCGAAGATGACTTGAACGTCGAGGAGTTTGCCTGGTCTCCGGACGGAAGTCGTTTTGCCCTTCGCCACCGCCCGACCACCCTCTACGACTTTGTCATGAGGACGGAAATCTACCTCATGCCGTCTTCCGGCGGCGCCTTGACGCGCCTCACGGAAAACGACACGGTCGAGTCCAACCTGGCCTGGGCCAAAGATGGCGGGTCTTTGTTTTATACCGCGGCTGACGAGTCCCGGTTCATCAACGCTGAGTCGAAGTTGTTCCGCCTGAATGTGACGACGCGTGACGTCGAGCGATTGGCCTCCGACTACGTATTCGGAATCGGCGACCTTCAACTAAGCTCGGACGGTAAACAGATGTTCTTCTCGAGCGGGATCAAGACGGACCGGCGCTTGTGCGCGCTTGATTTGGGAAGTCGCACCATCGAAGAGATCTCCCCCAAGGATGGTGTCGTCTCGTCTTATGACCTGTCGTCGGATGGCTCGTCAGTCGCGTACGTCTTCTCGGACACGACCCAGTTGCCTGAGCTGTGGACGGGAACCCTCGAGCCCTTGAAGACCGAGCCGGCGCCCAGGGTGAATCTCGAGGTCGACGACTGGCTGCTTGGTGAAACGAAGGCCGTTCAGTGGAAGAGTAAGGATGGTTGGAACGTAGAAGGCCTTTTGACACTTCCCGTCGGATACGAAAAAAGTCTCAAGTATCCTCTGGTGGTCATCCTTCATGGCGGACCGGAAGCCGCTTCCACGAAAGCCTTCCGCCCCACGCACTCGAATTACGAGCAAGTGTATGCAGGTCGGGGTTGGGCGGTTCTGAAGCCCAACTATCGGGGTGGTAGCAATTACGGAGACCGGTTTTTGCAGGGGATGAATAGGGATACAGGCGGCGGCGATTTCCACGACATCATGACGGGCGTCGACTTCGTGATCGCGGAGGGGATTGCCGATCCCGATCGATTAGCGGTCATGGGTTGGAGTTGGGGCGGCATTTCGACGGGGTGGATCGTCACGCAAACGGATCGCTTCAAAGCCGCTTCCGCTGGCGCGATGGTCTCCAACCATTTCTCTGTTTTCGGTGCTGCGGACCTGACCTTCGATGTGGAGTACTTCTACATCGGCGGCTCGCCCTACGCGAATCCCAATCGCTACATCAGCATGTCGCCCATTGGTCACGTCATGAAAGCGAAGACGCCGACGATTCTCCTCCATGGCATGGAAGACGTTCGCTGTCCCTTTCCGCAAAGTGTTGAGTTCTACAAAGGGCTGAAGGCAGCGGGGGTGGAGACGATGTTGGTGGGTTATCCGAGGGAGCCACATGGTTTCCGTGAGCCCCGGCATATGCTCGACAAGATGATGCGGGAAGTCGCTTGGTTCGACAAGTATGTCCTGGAAGCAAAGGAGTAGGTAGCATTGTGAGAAAATCACAAATCGGATTCGCGTTCATCTTTGCAGCTCTGTTGTCATCGCAATGGGTCCTTGCCCAACCACCGGGCGTCGTGTTTCCCGGCGAGGACTGGGAACATCACGAAAGCCCCGAGGCCGCGGGTTACTCGACGGAGAAGCTCAAAGACGTCCACGAGTACATCGTCAACGAGTCCAACATCACGGGATTGATGGTGGCGGTCGGTGGAAAAGTAGTGGCCGACTATGGCGACATCGAGGAGCTCAGCTACATCGCCTCGTGCCGGAAAAGCGTCTTGGCCATCCTGTACGGGAAGTATGTGGAGAACGGGACGATCGAACTCGAGAAAACGTTGGAGGATCTCCACATCGATGACAACGAGGGGTTGCTCCCCATCGAGAAGCAAGCAACCATCCATCACCTCATCACCGCTCGCTCGGGTGTGTACCATCCGGCATCCAACGGAGGCGACAATGCCGCCGACGCGCCGCCGCGCGGATCGCAACAGCCCGGTGAGTACCTCCTCTATAACAACTGGGATTTCAATGCGGCCGGCGCCGTCTTCGAGATGCTGACCGGGATGAACATTTATGATGCTCTGGAGAGGGATCTCGCCCGTCCCATAGGTATGCAGGACTTCGACCGCTGGCGGCAGCGGAAGAGCGGTAACCTCAAACGTTCCCGCAATCCGGCCTACCATATGTGGTTCTCCACCCGTGATATGGCTCGTATCGGGTACTTGATGTTGAGAGAAGGCAACTGGAACGGCGAACAGGTCGTTTCCAAAGCTTGGGCCCGACGCATCGTCAGCTTGGTGACACCACTCGAGGAGATGAATCCGGTCAGGCGCCGGGATGGTTACCTGGGCTATGGGTATATGTGGTGGATTTGGGATGGGCCTCAGGCGACGGGTCCCTTCGAGGGCGCTTACACGGCTCGTGGTATGTGGGGGCAGTGGATCACCGTCTTGCCGAAGTTGGACATGGTTCTAGCCGTCAAGACTAAGTCCGCTTATCGCAGGACGGCCTCTTGGGAATCTTACGAAGAGATTTTGCGGCGGCTCATCGATGCGCGCATAGACACGCACTAGTTGGGTTTTAGGGAGCAAGGCAGATGTTGATGAAGCGATGGATACAAGTTGTCGTTCCATTTTTTTTTGCTGCGTCTTTTTTTCCTGGCATAGCGGCCGGACAAGAACCCGTCGATATCCTCATTGTCCACGGGTCCGTCATTACGATGGACACCGACCGTCGCATTATCGATGACGGTGCCGTCGCAATTTTGGGTGACCGCATACAAGCCGTGGGCTCGACGAAGGAGCTTCAAGAACAATATATCGCCGCGAAAACCATTGACGCCCGGCGTAAGGTCGTTATGCCGGGCCTCATCGATGGTCATGCGCATGCCGGCCACGGCCTTCTCAAAAGTTTGGGTATGGATTTACCGGGAGAGTGGTATCGAGCTTGTGAGGTGCTCTACGCCGAAGGATCTACGGAGGAATTCTGGCGTGCCGATGCCCTCCTCTCGTCGCTCGAGCGGCTGAAGTTTGGAGTGACCTGCGGCGTCACATTTTTCGGCGGTGGCGACAGCGTCATGCGAACGGACGATCCCCGATATGGCGATAGACACCTCGAGGCCGTCGAGCAAGTGGGCATTCGGGAGTTTCTCGCCGTGGGTCCTCGGAGACCGCCGTACCCCAGAAAGTACTCGCACTGGAAGGGAGGCGCGCACCGTGACGTCATGGTGAGCTTCGAGCAGCAACTCGAGACCAGTGAGACGCTCATCAAGAAGTGGCACGGGAAGGCGGACGGAAAGATCCACATTGCCATGATGTTTCCCACCCATCACCCTGAGAACGCCGTGTTGAGCGCGACCGAGCTCCAAGATCTCAAGAGACGAACGCTGGCGGCTCGGGCGCTTTCCAAGAAATACGGACTGCTCTTTACTCAAGACGGACACACGCGCGGGACCGTCAAGTTCGCCCACGAAGAGTTAGGCATTCTTGGACCCGATGCCCTGCTCTCCCATTCGACCGAGCTCTCCGAAGAGGAGATCCAGATTTGTCGGGAAACGGAAACTCGCATCGTCCACAATCCAAGCGCCAAGACCTCGATGAGGGGCCGCTGCCCCGTTCCAGAGCTCATTGACGCGGGCGTGACCGTCATGTTGGGCTCGGATGGTGTCGCGCCGGACCGAAGCTTCGATATGTTCCGGCACATGTTCCAGGCCATGCGCTACCATCGTTTCTACTTTCGTGACCCCAGCTACTTGCCCGCGGGCAAGGTGCTCGAGATGGTGACCATCGACGCCGCGCGGGCCCTCGGGCTAGAGAAGGAGCTAGGGTCTCTGGAGACGGGAAAGAAGGCCGATGTCATCCTCATCGACATGTTCAAGCCACACCTGATGCCCTTCAACATGCCAGTCTATCGAGTCGCCTATTTTGCCAACGGCAACGACGTGGATACGGTGATCGTCAATGGTCAAGTCCTGATGGAGGGCCGGCGCGTGCTGACGGTGAATGAAGTGGATGTGCTGGAGCTGGCGGCAAAAGAGATCGAGGCGGCTTTGGATCGGGCGAATCTTCACCATCTGATGGAGCGTCCGGAGAGATTTTGGGGCGTCAGCAAGGGATCCCAGTGACCTCGCTGACCTTCCGGTCGGTATTGCGCCGCTCCGTACCTTCAAGTAAAATAAGTGAGTTCGTCTCGACCTATGCATTGACTAGCCGAAAGTAGAAAGCCAATCTCCAAATCCCAAGAAAAAAGGTAAGTGATGAGCCAATCAACCCCGACCCGTGTGCCTAGCTCCAAATCCAGAATTTTGTTGTCGAGTGTTTTCGGACCCTACGCTCAGGATGACGAGTACGGGAGTCGTGTCCTCAACCCAATGGAGCTTTATCACAACCAAGTGACTCGGTTGCAGGGCGCGGCGTCCCTTCGCATGTTCCATCGATCCTTCGGCCTTATGATGATCCAGGCCAACATCGACGCTCCCTGCACGCTTCTCGATTTCCCTACGCAAGATCGTTTCTTGGAGGAGATTCGCGACGGCGAGTACGATATCGTCGGTATCAGCTCGATCATCCCCAATGTGGGCAAGGTCGAGAGGATGTGTGCGCTCATTCGTGAGCACTCCCCCAGAACGACCATCGTGGTGGGAGGGCACATCGCCAACACGCCTAATATAGAAGATATCATCGATGCCGACCACATCGTCAAAGGAGACGGCGTTCGTTGGTTCAGGAACTTTCTCGGGCAAGATCCGGACCAGGCGATCCGACACCCTTTGACGCATGCCGGCCACGGCACTCGCACTTATGGGGTCACGGAGCGGACCAAAGTAGGAGATACCGCGGCCGTTCTGCTCCCTTCGGTCGGCTGCCCTGTGGGCTGTAACTTCTGTTCGACTTCTGCCATGTACGGAGGGAAGGGCAAGTTCGTCAACTTCTATGAGACCGGCGATGAGCTCTTCCAAGTCATGAACCAGATCGCAGATAAGCTCCGGGTGCGGTCCTTTTTTGCTTTAGATGAGAACTTCCTTCTACATAGGCAAAGGGCTTTGCGCTTGTTGGAATTGATGGAAGAGAACAACAAGAGCTGGTCGCTTTACGTGTTCAGCTCGGCTCGAGTACTGAAGTCCTACAGCATCGATCAATTGATTCGATTGGGGATTTCCTGGGTGTGGATGGGACTCGAAGGAGAGAACAGTAAATACCCCAAACTGAGCGGCGTCGACACGCACGAATTGATTCGTGAGTTTCAGTCGCACGGGATTCGTGTTCTAGGCTCGACCATCATCGGTATGGAAGAGCACACTCCCGAGAACATGGACGAGGTGATTAACTACGCCATCCGCCACGATACGGTCTTTCATCAGTTCATGCTCTACACACCGATGCCGGGTACGCCCCTCTACGAGGAACACCGGCGAGAAGGGACGCTTCTGCCCGAATCGGAATGCCCCCCTCCGGACGTCCATGGACAGCTTCGCTTCAACTACAAACACAACAACATCCGGGAAGGACAAGAGGGAGAGTACCTTGTCGAGGCCTTTCGCCGCGATTTCGAGGTCAACGGCCCCAGCCTAGTGCGGATGATCCGGACGACTCTGGCCGGCTATCGTCGGTACAAGAACCATCCCAACAAACGCGTCAGTGATCGGTATCGATGGGAAGCGAGGCTCATCCCTTCGACCTATGCGGGATTGGTTAGGGCTTCCAAGAAATGGTTCGAGCGTCAAGGACTCGAAACGGCCAAGATCTCAGCCGTCCTCGATGAGATCTACGAAGAGTTCGGACTGAAGACCAGGCTGGTGAGCGCCCTTTTGAGCCCCTACATTCTGCGGAAGCTCGAAAAGGAGCAGGAGCGACTCGAGAACGGTTGGACTTACGAGCCTCCTACGGTTTACGAGAAAAATGCCAAAGCCCTTGCCGAGGAAAAGGCGGGCCTCGCGCGTATCAAGAGTCATCTGCCCGAGATCCAGTGGGCGACCGGTCAACCCTCTCCCGCAACGGAGTAGAGCGGGCCTACCAGCGACTTCGTACCATGGTTGTTCTTTTGGTACGATGAGCTCATGTTCCGTGTCTTACCTTTGTGGCTCGTTGTTTGCGGCGTAGCAGCCGCGTCGGCTCTAGCCCAAGAACCGGTACCTCTAGAAGGCAATCCCGCCCCTGATTACCCTCCTCGCGCGAAGCGTGCCCTCATCGCGGGCGACGTTTGGTTCCGTGCCTATGTCACCGAGGAAGGAACGGTGCAAGGCGTCGAGATCACCCGGGTGCCCGCCAAGGAAATGGGGTTCGAGGATGCAGTGGTTCCGGTGGTCCGAAAATGGAGCTTTGAGCCCGCCCGGAGAGGGTCTCTCACCATTGCGAAATGGTTCGAAGGATACGTCCGTTTCAGCTTGAAGCCGGAAGATGAGGATCAGATCCAAGCCGTGGCCGAAAGGGCAGAGATGGCCTGGAACAAGGGTGAGGTGCAAGTGCTTGCGAGCCTCTTCACCGACAAGGCTCATGTCCATACGATCACCGATGACCCGGCTCGCGGACCTTACGCGATCGGTAAGCGTTTCATGGAGCTTCTATCGACGACGTTGAAGGGAGCCCGTGTCACGATGAGCGTCGATATGATCCGTTTCTTCCAAAAATCGAGGGCCGAAGTCGAGTATACCTACCAGCTCAAGGGCAGCGTCGAGCACATTGGCCGTTTTTCCACGACCTTCACACAAGCGGATGGTGTGTGGCTCATCGATCACGCCATGCTCATCGAGGGAGCGAGCGTGCTCTGGGACACCGACCCCGTCGTCGAGCACCGTCCCACCGAGCCGCCGCTGCCCCCCGCGGCCAAAGCCAATCAGGTATCCGGGCGGGTTTTGCTGGAGATCATCGTTCTCCGTGACGGCACGACGGAAGTCGTCAAGATTCTTCAAGGACTTCCTCACGGCTGTACTGAAGCCGCTGTCGAGAACGCGCGCCAATGGAGGTACAAACCGGCGCTACGCGACGGGGAACCCGTCGAGGCGACGGGGACGATTTGGGTCGACTTTGGCGAAGCAAAGTAAGCGCTCCGCCGGTTTAGTTTCACCATCGGGATCGTGTTACCCTTCCCCCTATGTAACCGTGCGTCATGGCTACACTTGTTCTCAGTTTTTGGAGTCGATCATGAAGAAGGAAAAAACGATGGAACGGAGAGGTTTTCTCAAGAAATCCACAGCAGGCCTATTTGGTGTGGGGATCGCTTCCAGGCATGGCTTGGGACCTTCCGGTCAGAAGGAGAAGTCAGGGCCGAGGGTCAAAGACTATCGTGTTCTCGGGCGCACAGGTTTCAAGGTCTCGGACATCGGGGGTGGTTACATACAAGAGCCTGGCCTGATCAGCGCCTTGCTGGATGCAGGAGTGAACTTCGTCGACACTGCAGAAGAGTACCCCGGCCATCACAGGACCATCAGCGAAGCCATCAAAGGCCGTGACCGCAAATCGTTCTTCATCAATTCCAAGTTGGAGGTCAAGGAAGAGGACGTCTCCAAAGAAGGGTTCTTGAAGCGCACGCGAAAGAGCTTGGAGGATCTCGATACCGAATACATCGACTGCATGATGATGCATTGCCCGGAAAAGCTCGAGCTTGTAAAGACTGAGGGTTTCCATGCCGCCATGGAAGAGCTCAAGAAAGAGGGCCGACTGCGTTACGTAGGAATATCACACCACGGTTCGTTTTGGCTAAAGGCACCGGAAGAGACGATGGAAAACATGCTGATGGCTGCCGCGGACGATGGCCGCTTCGATGTCTTCCTCATGGCTTACAACTTCCTCCAGATGGATGCCTCCGAGCGGGTCCTCGAGGTCTGCAAGGACAAGAAGATCGGCACCGCCTTGATGAAGACGATGCCCGTGGCCAAGTACACCAACATGAAGGCCCGTATCGAGCAGATGGAAGAGGAAGGGAAAGACATTAATCCGTTGATGCAGTCGGGGATGAACAACTACAAAAGGTTGGCCGAAAGGGCTGAGGGATTCATCAAAGAGCACGATCTCGAGAATCCGGAGGAAATCAAGGAAGCTTCCATCCGGTTCGTTCTCGAAAATCCCAACGTCAACACCGTCTGCTGTTCCATGAAGAATTTCGACGAGCTCGACCGGTTCGTCCGGTTGTCCGGCACAAAGCTCGGTGACTGGGACAGAGCTAAGCTGGCACAATTCCAGGAAGGTTGCGGACAGCTTTACTGCCGTCACGCCTGCGGATTGTGCGAGCCCCAGTGCCCCCATCAAGTCCCGGTGAACGCCATCATGCGCTACAACCACTATTTTGAGGCCCAGGGTAGGGAAAAATACGCCATATCACGCTACCAGGCGATACCTGGAGCGAAAGCCGACGCGTGCCGTGACTGTCCGGGCTTTTGTGAAAAAGCCTGCCCGTATGGTGTGCCCATCCAAGGCATGCTGGCCATGGCGCACTATCAGCTCTCACTCGTTTAGCCCGCTCGAGTCGGGAGAAGCTAGATCCGACCTGACTGCAGACTGCTTGACCCGCCTACGCCGTTGGCGGTCGTTTAAGGCCAACGGCTACGGCGAGGCCTCGTCGAAGCTCGTCCTATGTTTCCGACGTGCGGAGCGAAGGCGGGCTGCTCGCCTGCCCAGTGAACTCACAAGACTGTCCCTCTGCGGCGTAACATCCCTTGGTTGAGTAAAATACGAGCGTCTCATCCTGCCCCACCAGATGCTGTGGCGCCACCACATATCGTGGCTTGATTGCCTTCAGCTGTGGCAGAAATATCCTTTGTCTAACATTTACAACTATTTACAACAATAGATTTGGATTTGGGACCGCGAAACATCTATGCTAGGATTTTCGCGCCGTCGCTACTGAAACTGTAGAAAAATGACGCCTCTGGCAATTGCCCAGTTGATGGCCGCGGCCACCTTCTTCACGGTCGCACTTCTCCATACGTTCGTCTGGGCGCGGCGCCGCGGCTTCATGGCCCACGTCCTCTTTGCCCTGACCGCTTTGGGGTCGGGCGTTAACGCCATCGCGGAGCTTAGTTTCTATCGAGCCACAACGATTGAATCCTTCAATACCGCGTTCAAGTGGTCGAACAGCATCAACGCACTCTGGTTTGTCGCGTTGGTTTGGTTTGTTGTGGTCTACACCGGCGGCTGGTCACAGAAGCGCCGTTTGCCGATCGCCTTGACGTTCGTCTTCGTTCTAGCCGCGTCAGCGAATGCGCTGATGCCCTTCGGTTTCCTCTATCGTGAAATCACCGCGTTGCAGACCGTCACCCTGCCTTGGGGAGAAACCCTTTCGTTGGCACAGGGCACGACGAGTCCCTGGAGGTTTCTGACGGACCTAGCTTTCGTCGGGGTATTCGTGCTCATCGTTCAAGGAGCTGGGAGACTCTATCGGCGGGGCGATGTGCGCCGCGCCTACCTATTCGGTGGCTCGTTGACGCTCTACCTACTGTTTCTTCTTGTCCAGGCGTACCTAGTGGATACGAGCGTGATCGCCTCTCCCTACCTCTTCACCTATGGCTTTCTGACCGTAGTTGTGGTGATGAGCTATGACCTGGCCGGCGAAGTTGTCCGTGCCTCGACATTATCCCAGCAAGTCCGTGCGAACGAGCATCGTTGGCGATCGCTTCTGGAGAATGTGCAACTCCTCGTTTTGGGCGTCGACCGAGGTGGCCGCATCGACTACGCCAATCCGTTTTTCACTGGGGTGACAGGATTCACGAATGAGGAAGTCATCGGGCAACCTTTCAAGGAGTTCTTGCCGGTGGAGAGTCGAGAAGAGCGCCAAAGGGTCTTCGATGAAGCAATGGCCGGAAACGTGAAAAACCAAGTTGAAGGACTACTGCAGACAAAGGAAGGGGAACATAAAACAATCATCTGGTCCAACGTTCTTCTGCTCGACTCGGCCGGAGAGAGCAGTGGCATGCTCGGCATTGGCGCAGATATTACCGAGCGACGACTTGCGGAGGCGGCGCGGGACCAGGCAATGGTGGACGTAGAGACCGCCCTCGAGGAAGTGGAGAAGCTCAAGGCTCAATTCGAAGAAGAAGTCGTCTACTTGAGAGACGAGATCCGATACATCGGTCGTTTCGACGAGATCATCGGTCAGAGCGATGCGCTGAAATATGTGTTGCATCGAGTGGAACAAGTGGCGCCGCTGGACACCACCGTTCTCATTGAAGGAGAGACCGGAGTGGGGAAAGAGCTATTTGCTCGGGCTATTCATTCCCACAGCGCCCGCAAGAAACGCCCGTTGGTCAAGATCAACTGCGCCACGCTTCCAGCCAGCCTCATCGAAGCGGAGCTCTTCGGACACGAAAGGGGCGCGTTTACCGGCGCGACACGAACGCGCCGGGGACGATTCGAGCTGGCCGACGGTGGTACCCTGTTCCTCGATGAAATCGGCGAGCTGCCCCTCGAGCTTCAAGGAAAGCTGCTGCGGGTCCTTCAGGACGGTGAACTGGAACGGGTCGGTGGAGACCAAACCATCAAAGTGGACGTACGCGTGATTGCGGCGACAAACCGGCAGCTACAAAAAGAGGTCGAGCAGGAGAGGTTTCGTGAGGACCTCTATTATCGACTCCACGTGTACCCGATAACGGTCCCAACGCTTCGGCAGCGGAAAGACGATATCCCCTTGCTGGTTCATGCTTCTGTGCAGCGATTCTGCCAGAATCAAGGCAAGCGGATCGACCAGATATCGCCGCAAGTGATGGAAGAGCTCGTGCAATACGATTGGCCAGGGAACGTCCGCGAGCTGGAGAATGTGATCGAGCGGGCCGTCATCACGACGCGGGATAACAAACTTCACTTAGCGGCACGGCTGTCGAATGTCCAATCAACAGACAAAGAGCCTGTTCACCGCGGCAGCCTCGAAGACGTCCAGAGAGACTACATCAAGGAAACCTTGGAGCAAGTCGGTTGGCGGATCGAGGGCAAGGGCGGCGCCGCTGAGTTGCTGCAACTCCATCCCAATACGCTTCGATTTCGTATGCGAAAGCTCGGCATCGAGCGACCCAACGGGCATACACGGCGTACCCATACATGAGCTGCTTTGTTCGCCGGACCGTTCTTGCCGCAAACTGGTTCTTCGCCGGCCACGACAACAAGCGGACCTTCGATTATTCGCGACTCACCCTCGACCAGCGGGAAGGTCCTCGCTTGGTGGATCATCGGATTAGGGCTCAGTGGGACATTAGCTTTTGAGGTTCATGCTTTGTGGTGGAAGAACCCTCAGTGTAAGCTTGTGGCGGCATGATGAATGAAGAGCTTCCCGGAATTCTGGTCCTCGAAAGGAAAATTGGACCGGACGAGCTCCGCCGTTTGGTGGACCGCTACTTCGGCGACATGGTGAAGTATGTCGTGGACGTGAGTTTGAGAATCGCTGCTATAGGCGGGGAGCTCCATGCCGATGCGGAGCAGATGCTCTTGGAACGCGGTAGCCTTCAGGAGGATCTGTGGGGCGCCAACTATTATCCCGGTCTTGGACGAAACGAGTGCATCGAATACACAGCTCTAATCAATATCCGGCCTTCTCAAGCGAATCGCAGTATGGAGATTGCCGATGAAGAAATCCGTCAGACCGTCCGCGAAGTCACCTACCTCTTGATCGGTGAGGGAGAGGCACTCTAAGTGGTCTCGCCGCATCGTTCCTTGTCGGAGGAAAGGTGGTCGGAGTTCACGCTGGACCAACAGATTTTGATGATAGGCAATGAGATGAATCGGGCCAAGAAACTGCTCGATTCCGCGGACCGCGATCGTCTACGAAATTGCTATGAACGGATTCTGGCACTGACCGATCTCACGATTCGGGTCAATAGGAAGTCCACCCTCCGTCGAGAGCTCCTTCGATGGCGGGATTTGATTGCCGAGCTTTTCTTGTCCGCTGACCCAGAGCGGCGTGACCACATGGCGACCTTCCAATCACTGTTGCTCTTCACACCGGAAGCTTCAAAGCAGCGTCAGCATGTCTTGAGCTGAGATTGGCGCGGTTCTTCGAAAGGCGGAGGCATCGCGTTGGTTCATCGGTCGAGTCATTCAGCCGCTTTTGAAACGGCCGCCGCGTAAAGCTCGAGCTGGTCTAAGTCCTCGGTGAGGATTTCATGGAGCCGTCTTCGGTCAACGTCGAGGTAGAGGTGTACTAGGACGTTGCGGAGACCCGCCCACTCCTCCATTTGCCGGGCTAGCTCGGTACTCAAACCACCGTTGTCTTCGAGTATTTGAAAAGACTCCCGATAAGAGGTTGGAGTCCTCCAACCGCGGTCGGCGATCAGATGGTGAGCCACGTCGAGCGTGCACTCGGCTGCGAGATGAAGCCAATGCTCCACGGATGCCTGCAGCCAATCGTTCGCACGAAAAGTTTCCCAATCGGTCCTCGCCGCTTGGCGAAGCTGTTTGAGAAGCTGCTCGAGCTTGCTGAGTCGACGGTCGAAGAGCTCAGGGTCGACCAAATCGCCCCTCCTCGATCCTTTTGCGTCTTGCGTCAGCGTGGATCTGGTGCCAGTATCGGTCGTCGTCGGCATCGGCCAGTGTCCGCACAAAGAACCGCACAAAAGCTTCGGGCTGCTTCACCAAAATTCGCTTTCCTTGAAGGGCGCGCAGAGCAATGAGCGGTGCGGCGTCATTCAAGACGACAAGATCGACAGAACCAAGGTCTTCTAGTACGGCGAGGAGCCGCAATCGGAAATGGAAGCGTCGTTTTTCGTCAATGCGGTCGTCCAGATAAACACCGATATCCCAATCGGAGTCGGCTCGAGTTGAACTGACCGCCCTCGATCCAAAGAGAAGAGCAAAGGCGACCTCGTCGAAGGAGTCGAGACGGCCCTTTATTTCCTCTTGGGTCTCCACATGATGATGCTAACATGCATTGGAACGGCAAAAAAAGGATACCTAGCCCGGTTCGAGTGGACGACGATTGGTGGAAGATCGCCGGCGTGGAGCTGACGAGCGAAGAACGCGGCGTGCTACCATGGAAATCGATATAGAACGGCGAAGAAACTCTAATCTTTCTCTGGTGGGACACCATGGTACGCATCTGGATTATTCCAACCATACTTATTCTCATGAAAGCTGGTTCGGTCGAATTGGCATCCGCCCAAGAGGAGAAAAAGTGGGCCGTGGAGCTCGAAGGTGGAGCTGTATGGATGAGTCGAAACGACATCCGCATACCCAACGAGACGGGAACGGACATTTCG
Source organism: uncultured Acidobacteriota bacterium (assembly GCA_963697355.1). GTDB lineage: Bacteria > Acidobacteriota > Vicinamibacteria > Marinacidobacterales > DATDRI01 > CAVONV01. Next base: position 43,458 of record CAVONV010000001.1, on the reverse strand, counting down.
ACCGGCGGATTCCTGGGATACGGGCTCTTTCGTATCGGATTGGCCTATGACGTCAATGACCGGCACGGCCTGCGCTTCGTCTTGGCGTCCTTGGGGGTCAGGGGGACAGGCGGGACCTTCAGCGAGACTTCCGATTTCGCTGGAGAGACGTTCGAGCCCGACGTGCCGACGGACCTCGAATATGGACTGGGCACTCTGCGTTTCACCTACCGTTACCGCTTCCACGAAGGGTCGGTCTGGCAGTGGAAGATCGGATTCACCGGTGCGGTTCGCGGCACCTTTGTCTCATTGGAACAACAGGGCAAATACGCCGAGTACACCGAAGCCGGGTTCTTTCCCCTTGCCTACCTCGGCGGCGAGGCGCGGTTATCAGATCGCTGGCGGTTTGTTTTGGATTTCGAGGGATTGGCGATTCCGCAGGAAAGACTCGTCGACTTCACCGCGCAAATGAGATACAGGCTCGCCAGCCGTTGGGAGCTTTCGTTCGGGTATCGGACGATCGAGGCTGGCATGGACAAGAATGAGATCTTCAACTCCGTTTGGTTCAACTACGTAGTTGGGTCGATCCGATTTCGCTTTTGAGATTAGTGCATCGAATCCATGGACCCGCTTAGCATCCGCTCCTCGCGAAATTACATCGAGATCGATTCGACTGGACGACAATCGGAAAGACAGTCGTGGAACTAAACGAGCGAGGAGTAGATCGCGCTGGCGTGAGAACCGACGCAGGCAAATCGAATCTCAGGCAAGCTCCAAGTCGGTCTTAGCAAAATCCTCTCCTGTACACAGAAGGGGTCGCCCTGCCAACTTTGCCGTGGCGTACGAGAGACAGTCTCCGAAATTGAGGGCAGCTGGATGACGCCCCTTGCCGAAGCGGAGCCAGGCTTCGACGGCCGTTCCGTAATGGGCGTCACCGAAGGGTACGGTCCGAATCGGTGCCTCATTGATGAAACGTGAAAGAAGACCACGGGCATCTTGGCGAAGACGCGCAGAGAGCACGATGGCCGTCTCGGTCATTGTTGGCGTTCCTACGCCAGCGTCAGATGTGAGGTAGAGTTTTTCCAAAACCCGCTCGAAATTGGGCTCTTGTAGCATAATAGCGACGATAGCCGACGTATCAACAATCACACGCCCTCCTTACCGTATCCGAGAATGACTTCCTCTTCTTCCTCGGTTAGAGTGCGACCCAACTCCTCCTTCGGCACGATAGGCCAGACTTCCTGCTCCAAGAAGCGCTTCAACCGGCTCGCCCGGCCCTCGCCGTCGGCACGGAAAGCGAGCCTCTCGCGACGCTCTTCCAAGGATCGGCGTACCGCCTCCGTCTTGTTCTCCCCCGTGATGGATGAAATCTCTGCGACGAGTCTTTCGACTTCTGGATTCTTGATATTGATGGCCACTGCAAAAGCTCCAGTTAATTGGGGTAAGTATAATGTAAGTATATGTAGAAGAGTGTAAAAAGTCAATATAGATAGAAAGCGTTCGCATCACCTTCGCCATGTCGAGGCTCTAAGTCCAAAAGCTCCGAATCGAATCCACGGTATGTTGTGGATCCACAAGATACCGTGGGCTTTTTGAGCGGATTCCTGTCCCCATACATACCGCGGTGCACTTGTAAACAATTGACTTCTAGTCACATAGCTGATCCGGTGACCATACCTTCTTGGCTGGTATGAACCTTTCTTATTGGACGACGGGGAGGGGCTGCCACCGACGCCATTTGACATCGCACGGCCGTCCTTTTCCATACAGGAGCCGCCATGAAAACGACGGAGAAGGAAAGCTCGTGTACACGCTGAGGCTACTGGCGCGGGTGCCAGAAGACAAGCGCCAGGAGTTCTTGGAGTCTCTCACGACGCTGACTGCCGAGGAAGGCGGGCTCTGTCGGAAGCTTCTCCTGAATGATGTAACGGACGAGACGCTTTATTGCTGGATGGGAGATTGCGATTCTGCGGAGGAGCTCGAAGCTTTTGCAAGTTCCGATACCTTCCGCGCCATCCGCGGCGCCGCACAGGTTCTAGGGACCTTGGAAGAGGTGCGTATCGTCGAGAAAAAGAACCAAAAAATCAAGACTTACAGATAAACATTAAAACTCGGTGCAACCGGCTACATGGTTAACAAAACAGACCGGGAACATAGGTAACAGTCTGGCGGCACGACATGTTCAAGGCGGGCAACGGCTACGACGCTTTCATCGAGTGGGCCCGGTCGGACAAGGAAGATCCCATCAAAGATCCGATCCCTGAGCCCTCGATGATGCTGACCGACGTCGGAGCTGCCGGCCTCGCAGCGGTGTGGGCACGCGAGAACACGCGTGAGTCCATCTGGGACGCCATGAAGCGCCGGGAGGTCTACGCCACGACCTGCACACGGATCTGCGTGCGCGTCTTCGCGGGCTGGGATTTTACTGCTGACGAGGTACAACGCCCCGACTTCGCGCGCGAAGGCTACAGGCGCGGCGTGCCTATGGGCGGCGACCTGGACGCCGCTCCCACCGGCAAGGCCCCGCGGTTCATGGTCCGCGCGCTTCGCGATCCCGACGGAGCCAACCTGGATCGGATCCAGATCATCAAGGGCTGGCTCGACTCCGACGGCAAGAGCCACGAGCGGATCTTCGACGTCGCGGTCTCCGACGGGCGGACCATCAACGCGAACGGCCGCTGCAAGACATCCGTCGGAAACACGGTCGACGTCGAGGACGCGTCCTACACGAACTCCATCGGAGATGCGCTCCTCGCCGCGCACTGGGAGGATCCGGCGTTCGATCCGAAGCAGAAGCCCTTCTATTACGTGCGGGTCATCGAGATCCCGAATGCCGGAAGGAAGTCTCGCTTTTTGAGAAGCTAGGATAAACGATGTGCGCTTTGAATAGAGCATTGTTGATGGCACTGATCGCGCTGGTACTGTCGGGGATCCCGGCGGGCGCTGGGGCGCAGGAAGCCCACACCGAGGAGCATGACTCGACCGCCACAGGCTTACGCGTGTCGTGACAGATCGAACGAGACTTGCGCAAAAGGTTGACGGTATGAAGAGCCGCATCAATCTGCTGCATCGGTCGATCGCCCGTGCAGCTTTCATCTATAGTCTCGCGTTTTGCCCGGCCGGCGAGGCCTTTCCAAAAGAAAACAAGCCCAGCCTCCTTCTCATTACCATAGACACCCTTCGAGCCGATTATCTGAGCTGCTACGGTTCTCAGGAGGTCGAAACACCGAATCTCGACCGGCTGGCTCGAGGAGGTGCGCATTTCATCAGAGCTCGTGCCTCGGTACCTTTGACCCTTCCCTCTCACGCCTCGATTTTGACCGGACTCCATCCACCGGCCCATGGTGTTCGCGATAACGGCACGCTCCGTCTTCCCCAGTCCATCGTGACTCTCGCCGAGGTCTTGAAGTCGCATGGATATGAAACGGCTGCCTTCGTGGGTGCTTTCGTCCTGGATCGCCGTTTCGGTCTAGCTCAAGGATTCGACGCCTACGACGACCTTACCGGGAACGATGTCCGGACGATGGAGGATCTTGGTGCGGAGAGAAATGCCGAAGCAGTCTACCGGACCTTCATCGGTTGGCTGAAGGAATACGATGGAACAAAGCCCTTTTTTGCTTGGGTCCATTTTTTTGATCCTCACGCCCCCTATGAGCCGCCCGAGCCGTACCGGAGCCGACATGCGGCGAACCTCTATGCCGGAGAGATTGCGTACGTTGATGCGGTGATAGGAAAGATCGTCAAGGTTCTAGAGTCGCGGAAGCGAATTAGTGACACGGTGATCGCAGTCGTGGGCGATCACGGGGAAAGCTTGGGAGAACACGAGGAACAAACTCACTCGATCCTCATCTATAACTCCACTCTCCATGTACCCATGTTGATCCACGCTCCTGGAATTGTTGCCTCTCAAAAGAGCGTCGGTCATCTCGTCCGTACCATCGATCTAGCTCCAACGGTACTGGATTACCTGCAAATCGAGCCCCACATAGGCCAAGGGGTGAGTCTCCGACCACTAATAGAAGACGGGGAGCTTCAGGTGGAGGTCGTCGCTTACAGCGAATCGCTTTATCCGAGCCTGAACCTTGGCTGGAGTGCGCTTCAGGGACTGGAAAAAGGGCAGTACCATTTCATATCGGCTCCGCGAGAAGAGCTCTACGATCTATCGGAGGATCCCGGCGAAATGGTTAATCAGATCGACCGCCTCCCGGGAATTGCTGCCGAGCTCAGAGAGCAGCTGGAGGAGCTCCAAGAGGGATGGGAGTTTTCTCGCGCGGAGACACGGGTGATTCTCGAGCCGGAGACGGAAGCGCTCCTCGAGAGACTGGGCTACATATCGTCGGTTGGATCCCAATTGGGGGCCGAGTGTCCCCCCGCCGATCCCAAGGCCAAGATGGGGATCTGGAACGATATGGAGTACGGCCTTTTTCTCTTTAGTCGAGGCAACTACTCCGGAGCTCTAGGCATTCTGAATCGAATCCTTACCACCGAGAAAGACATTCCGCTCCTCTACGGCTATATCGGCTCGTGCCACATGCATCTCGAGCAGTACACGGAAGCGGAGCGTGTCATTCGCACGGCGCTCGGACGCGGATTGGATACGGCCCAATTTCACATCAACTTGGGGCTCATTCATTACAAACGCGGAGAGCTCGGGAAGGCTGAGTCGGAGCTTCGAACGGCCTTGGTCGAAGACGAGCTCAACGTGAAGGCACGTTGTTATCTGGCGGATGTGTTCCGTGCCGAAAAGAGATACCGTGAGGCGGCGGAACACTACCGCTTGGCCCTGGGCATCAATCCCCGCTTTCCTCCGGCAGTCGATGGGCTCGACAGAATCCTTGATTTGATGGGGAAAGAGGAGGAGCGGAGCAAATGAGGACCGACAGCCGAGCCGGCGAGAGAGAAAAGACTCTAAACAAGGAGGTTGTCACTTGACGGTAAAGAAGCGGCGCAAAATGAGCCTTTCCACTCAAGTGTTGTTGGGATTTGCTCTCGGTGTGGCGACGGGGATCTTCTTCGGCGAGCTAGCGGCCCCGCTCAACATCTTTGGGCAGGCCTTTGTTGGCCTCCTCCAAATGACGGTACTTCCCTATATCGTTGTGTCCCTAATTGCGGGGCTCGGTCGGCTCCATCCCGGCGAGGCAAGAAGGCTTGCCGTCAAGGGTGGACTCGCTCTCGCCGTGATCGCGGTCATCGGGTTGACACTGGTCGTGGCTTCTCCTATCGCTTATCCAAACTGGGAATCGGCTACCTTCTTCAGTACGACCTTGGTCGAGGCGCAGAAGCCATTCGACTTCCTGGGCTTGTACATCCCAATGAATCCTTTCCACTCACTCGCCAACAGCATCGTACCGGCGGTGGTCTTGTTCTGCATCGCCCTCGGTGTCGCCCTCATGAGTGTCCCGGGTAAAGAACGGATCCTCGATGATCTCACCACGCTTGCCGAGGCTCTCATGCGCGTCGCCCAATTCGTGGCCCGACTTGCTCCTTATGGTGTCTTTGCGATCGTAGCAAGTGCTGCCGGAACCTACCAAGTTTCCGATCTCAGTAGAATCCAAGTCTACGTGGTGACGCATACCGCTCTAGCGCTGCTCGCCACGTTTCTCATCTTGCCTGGCCTAGTGAGTGCGCTGACATCGATCCGCCATGGTGACATCGTGCGTAACTCATGGGGCGCTCTCATCACCGCTTTCGCAACCGGAAACCTTCTCATTGTGCTTCCCCTGCTGGCCGACGGGTCGAAGCGACTTCTTGCTGGTGTCAAAGTCGAAGGCGAAGAAGCCGAAACGGCCGTCGATGTTCTCGTCCCGACATCCTTCAATTTTCCTAGCGCGGGAAAGCTGCTGTCGCTCGCCTTTGTGTTGTTTGGCGGATGGTTTATTGGGTCCATGGTGTCGGTGGCACGGTATTTTGAGTTTATTTTTACGGGCTATTTCACGTTTTTCGGATCGGTTGTTGCAGCCATCCCTTTTCTTCTCAATATGCTCCAGCTTCCAACGGACCTTCTCGAGCTCTTCGTCGCTATTGACGTGATTGCCAGTCGGTTCGGCACCATGCTGGCGGCGATGAACGTGCTGGTCTTGGCATTGCTGGGTGGATGTGCCATGGCAGGGGCGTTGGTTTTTCGCGGCAGTCGTTTGTTGAAGTTCGTTGCCGTCTCGGCGTCCGCGGTCCTCGTGACGCTCATTGGAATTCGGTTGTTCTTCACATACGTCGTTCGCCCTGGCTACGAGGGTTACCGCAACTTTGTCGAGATGGAGCTCGTGACGGATCCGGCTCCGTCGCAGGTTTTCGAGGCACCACCACCCGGTGATCCTGATACCACGATGCCGACGCTCGATCGGATCCGGCAACGCGGCGCCTTGCGTGTCGGCTACAGTAGCGACCGCCTACCGTTTGCCTTCGTCAACGCTTCGAACCAGGTGGTGGGGCTGGACATCGAACTGGCGCATCTGCTCGCCAAGCGACTCGGCGTGTCCCTCGATCTCGTGCTCATCGAGGAACGCCTGGCTCCGCAGTACCTGCGAGACGGCATTTGCGACATCGTGGTGGGCGCCGAACCCATGACGCCGGAGCTCCTTCAATACGTTTCCTTTTCTACCCCGTACATGGACGAGACCCTTGCTTTCGTCACCCGCGATCACCGCCGTGACGAGTTCAGTAGCCGCGAATCTGTGCAGAAGCTAGAGAAGCCGCGTATCGGCACGATGGATTATCCCTACTACGTGGATATGGTTCGGGACTACATTCCTCAGGCAGAAATCGTTCTGCTCGACTCTCCACGGGAGTTCTTTCGCGATGAGTCCGGAAAGCTCGACGCTTTGGCACTCACTGCGGAGTCAGGGTCCGCCTGGAGCCTCGTCTATCCGTCTTTCTCTGTAGTCGTTCCTCAGCCCGATATCGTTGCCGTGCCATTGGCCTTTCTGGTGAAGCGAGGTGACGCCGGCATGCTCGATTACCTCGATGTTTTCATCGAGCTCAAGAAAAAGGACGGAACGATCCGTCGAGTCTACGAGCACTGGATACTGGGCAAGCAAGCGGCGAAAAAGGGGCCGCGTTGGTCCGTCATCAGAAACGTGCTCCGTTGGATGGATTGACCAAAGGGTGCCGGAGGAGGGCGTCGACATTTGTTCTCGATGCTTTGGTCGTTAGATGAACGATACCTAAAGAGGAGTCCCATGAACGTGCATGGACCTACCAACTCCTTAGTTAGGGTTTTGAAGGGATGCTGTCATCGCCAACTACTTGCCACGAAATGTTGTGGTTCCACAATATTTCGTGGAAACGTGAGCCGGTTTGCGAGGTGCCGACAACCCCGGAATAGCCGTACCCTCTTGTTTATGTGAGTTTAACGCCCTCGTTACTTTCGGTTCAGTCTCGGCATGGATTTTTCATAGGTGGAGTTGAATGTCGAGAAGGAGCGCCATGAGAAGCGTTACACAAATGTGCCGAGCAATTCCGAAAGGGGAGGACAAATGAAAAAACAACTGCTTTTCGTCCTGTTGGTAGGGCTAGTCGCGCTGGGCTGCTCAGCCCGCGTCAACTTCGATTACGACAAAAGTGCGGATTTCTCGAGCTTCGAGACCTTCGCATGGCATGAAGGTCAACAGACCATCAAAGAGGAAGATCCGCTTGGCCACCAACGTCTCATGGATGCGGTCGATCAACAAATGTCGGCGAAGGGTTTGAGAAAGGTCAGCTCGAGTCCTGACGTGTACGTGACCTACAACGCCGAAGACAGTGAGCAAGTCCGTATGGATACCACGCACATGGATTATGGCTTCGGAGATGATTGGTACTGGGGCGGCGGCATGGGGATGGGCTCCTCTTCGACTCAGGTCCGTACCTATCTGGAGGGGACCTTGGTCGTGGATATCTGGGATGCCAAGAAAAAACAGCTCGTTTGGCGCGGCATAGGTTCTGACACGGTGAGCGACAATCCAGAATCGAATGCGAAGAAGATCGACAAGGTGGTCGCGGACATGTTCAAGCGCTATCCACCCAAATAACCCCAGAGTGAATTGGGGCTGGGGTAGAAGGAGTCACCCGTAAACAGTGGCCAGTAAATAGTGGAGTCGAAAACACAGCCTAGGGACCCAAAGTTGCAGTTTGGGGCCTTGAGTAAACGAAGTCTGAACACGGAAAGGCCGGTATCGATAGGAGCAGTCGGCTCTTTCTGGGGGTGTCTCCTATGATAGGTAAGGTCAGACAAATCTACTTTTCTCTCCTACTTCTGTCGATAACGGCCGCTCCGGCATTGACACAGCCCAAGACACGAACTGAGGAGATCGAGCAGATCCGTCGCGACAAGATGACCAGACTCTGGCCGGAACGACAATCCCCGTTGGTCGACGAAGTGAACGTGGAACGGGGACTCTTGAGCGGAACCGAGAGCGGCAAGGGAGCCAACGGGTGGCAGATCGTCATGGGCCGCATGCGCTCTGGGCAGGGCGTCTCGTTCGGTGTCGGTTACCGGCGTAGTGAGCTCTGGCGCGACCGACTCGACTGGCGGGCGACGGGTCGGATAACGCCGCTACTAGCAACGATGGCCGACTTCCGTCTGGATTTCAAGAGCTTACAGAGCGACCGAACGTTCTTGGATTTTTACGGCAAGTACGAGAACTCACCGCAAATGGACTACTACGGCCAGGGCATGTCGACGAGCGTCGACAATCGGACGAGCTATACTTATCGGACGCTCAACTTCGACTTCAATGCCGGCTTCGAGATCTTCAAGAATTTCCGAGCGGGCATTAAGAGCGGTGTCCTGGGGGTTCATAGCGATCTCCAAGCTGAGGACAGCGAGACGGAGCGGACATCGTCGCTTTCAAGGGGCAAGTGGCTCGGCGATCGGGGGCCGTCCGACCCGCGACCCTACGGTGAAACAGTCATCAGCGGAGATCTTCTCGACCGGAGCTACTTCGAGTGGAAGAACCGGCTGTGGACCGAGGATGGGATCTCGTTCGGCGGGTACTTCTCGGCCAACACTCAGTGGGGCTCGGAGGGTGGGTCGTCGCACTCCATCAGCGAGACGCTGCTGCTCTTTACCTGGGAGCCGGTGCGCGACGCAGACAGCGCGGGGCGTCTGGTTGTGGGCCTCGCCCACGACTGGACGCTCGGCCGGCCGACGACGCGAGAGTTTGCCGACAACCAAGGTGTCGTCGAAACCCCCAACGACCTCGACACCGACCCCGATCTGACGTTCACCACTCTGGGCCTACTGCACTGGGAGCACGAGCAGCATACCGGCCCCGACCGGGGTTGGGGCATCCGCGCGGGCCAGCTCTACGCACCGTCGTACTTCGGCCCGGCGCGCTACCTCGACGACGACCGCCGCTTCTTCATGGCGCGGCCGCTGGCGGCCGCCGGCGGGGCGCAGTGGGTGGGCAACAACGACATTGGCCTCGGCGTCAACGGGATCGTCTGGAAGGGTCCGCTCTACGCGTCGGCGGCGATCATGGACGGCAAGGCCAACCGCCGGTACCCGGACTTCGGCAGCCTGGTGGACGGCAAGTTCCTTTACCTCGGAGAGATCGGTTTCGAGCGTGACGTCGACGGCCCCAACGAGGCCGCCGTGCGTCTCACCATAAGCCACCTCGACCTCGACGACGGAGAGGGGCCGGAGCACGGTCCGGGGCAGTCGGTGATGGTGTCGGGGGACCGGCAGTTCAACGGCCGCTGGGCGCTGGCAGGCCGCTGGAGCCGGTCGTTCGAGCGGCTGTCGGGGGACTACCGCGAGCTGTTTTCGCTGGGGGCGTTGTGGCTGGTGCCGTTCGCCCGATCTCAGGACATCGCCGGGTTCGGGATCTTCGCCGGCAAGCCGAGCGACGCCGATCGTGGCGTCGAGAGCGGCTGCGAGGTCTTCTACGTCCTGCGGCTCACCCAGACCGTGAGCGTGATGCCGGATCTCCAGTACTGGTGGCGGAATGACGAGGACGTCCCCGGCACCAGGACCTGGGTGCTGGGGCTGCGGGCGGAGTTCGAGTTTTGAGTCATGCTCGGGCATGGGTGACGGCGCTGACAGGGGATCGGATAGGAGCGGAGTTATCAGCATCAAAGCGAGCGGGATACATCCCGTCCCTCCCACCGCCGCGGCCAGACTGCAGGCGATGTTGACCCAGAAGGCGGCTGTTCGTGGACACTGGCACGCCTATTCTGTGGCTTCCGTATCGGCGGCGCTGCCGAGTTCGGCCGCGTGTTCGTCAAAGCAGGGTAGCGCGACACCTGCGCTTGCGCGCGCGTGTGTCAGCGCACCATTGCCCGCGGTCTGCACGACGGCCGCCTTGACTGTTGAGACCGCTCGGAAGTCAGAGTTTCCGGGCCAATCGACCGGATAATATTAGGAGGTAAACAATGATGACAAAACTCAGCATCGTGCTGGCGTTGGTGGCTGTGCTCGTCACGCAAGCGGTAATGCAGGCGCAGGCCGCAGAAGACCGCTGGAACGATCTCCGGTCGCTACCTTTCCCGGAGAATTATCCAACAAAGGAATCCTCCGACCGCCTTTACGACGAAGTCCTATTCCAACGAGCCTGCCAGGTCGTCATCTGGTCCCTGCCGGCCACCGCCCTGTGGGCAATGAAGAAGGGCTCGGAAGCCGAGTTCGGCGAGGGCTCCAATGTCTTTCCCATCTGGAAGGACCGCCTTAGCGCCGAAACCATCGTCAGCACCCCGAACTCTGATGTGATCTACGGAATGGGTTACCTTGATCTGAAAAAGGACGGTCCCACCGTCATCGAAGTGCCGCCAAAACTCCAAGGTATCCTCGATGACTTCTGGCATCGCCCGCTCACCGATGTCGGGTTTGTCGGCCCGGACAAGGGCGAAGGTGGCAAATACCTCATCCTGCCTCCGGACTTCAAGGGCGAGTCCCCGGAAGGCTACTTCACTTTCAAGTCCTCGACATACAACGTCTTCGTATTCTGGCGCGCTTTCCGCGATGAGGACGGAGGCACCAAGGAGGGAGTTGCTCTGATGGAGCGGACCAAGATCTATCCGCTCAGCAAAAAGGACAACCCACCGGAAATGGTGTTCCCGAACGGCACCGGTAGGGCGGCCAACATGCTCTACCCTCAGGACTACAGCTATTTCGAGGGCCTCGCTGATTTTGTGAGCAACGAGTACGTCGGCCCCGAGGACTGGTCCATGCGCGGCATGATGGCATCTCTTGGCATTATTAAAGGAAAACCATTCGAACCAGATGCACACATGAAAGAGATTTTGGCGGCTGGTGCGGATGTTGGGATGAAGATGGCCCAGGCATTACGCCATGGGGATAAACTTCCGAACACCCTCTACTACGATGACCGACAGTGGCACAACGTCCTCAACGTCCTCGACGTCGAGTTCAAACAGGAAACCTACATCGACATCGATGCACGCATGGGCATGTTCAAGATCGGCTATTCCATCAGCCCGGCCATGGTCATGAACATGGTCGGCAAAGGCTCCAAGTATCCCTTCGCCTACCGTGATTCCGATGGTAACCACCTCTCTGGCGGTTCCTCTTATAAATTGCACCTTCCACCCAACGTCCCTGCGGAAAACTTCTGGTCGGTAACGCTTTATGATGGATATAACGCTTCCGGCTTGAAAAACGGTCAGCCGTTCCCATCTATCGGATCATTAGACAAATTGAAATTTAATGATGACGGATCGGTTGACCTTTATTTCGGCCCAGAACTTCCCAAGGGGGCGCCTGAGTCGAATTATCTGCGCACCGTTCCGGGCAAGGGCTGGTTTACCTTGCTGCGGCTCTACAGCCCGACCCAACCTTTTTTCGACCAGACCTGGCGGCCGGGCGACTTCGAGAAGATCAACTAACAGACACAGAAAGGAAAGTACAAAATGCTGAAGAAAACAACGCTGATCGCTGTAGCAATCGGAGCAGTCTTCACGAGTACCGTACTGCAGGCAGAAACCCTCGACACCCGTATCGGCAAGCTGGAATTCACCCATGATTTCGCCAACGGCTACCCGACCGATGCAACCGTCAAGAAGCTGTTTAATGAAATGGACTTCCAACGGGCCGTACAGGCTTATCTCTGGGCGATACCGTTTGCCAGTATGGCGCAGTGGCAATACGCGCACACGGAGCAACTCGGCGCCAAAAACGGCCAGGCCGTCTTTCTGGAGAGCTACAAGGATCGACTGGGTGGACTCACCTACAATGCGACCACGCCCTACGTACTGCCGTTCATTGATCTAGCTGAGGGGCCCTGGGTGGTTGTGATGCCGGAGGCGGAGGTGCGTGGTGCGGCCCACGACATGTGGCAGATCGCCATTACCGCAATGACCGAACCGGGCAAATACCTCTTCGTCGGACCGGGCCAGGAGGTGCCGAAAGACGCCGAGGCACAAGGTTATAAAGTGGCAAAATCGCCCACCATGAATCTGTTGGTCGGTATACGCCTGATGGCGACCGATGCAAAGACGCGCCTGAAGCATCTCGAACAGATTCAGGTCTACCCCTATGCCGAAAGAAATAACCCGAAGCCCAGGGGATACATACGACCCGAAGGTAAGCCTTGGATGGCGGCAGCGCCTAAAGGCTTCGAGTATTTCGAACGACTGGCCAAGGGGCTCGAAAAGGAACCGGTAGCCGAACGCGACCGTTTCTTCATGGCCATGCTCAAGCCGCTTGGCATCGAAAAAGGCAAGCCCTTCAACCCTACTACGGAACAGAAGAAGATTTTGACCGAAGCGGCGCTCGTGGGTGAGGCCATGGCCAAGGCCAATGACTTCTTCAACCCGCGTCTTGAAGACTCTCACTACGTGGAGGGGTCATTCTGGGAATTCGCCACCGTCTGCCCACCAAACCAGCGCCGAGAGCACTACGACGAATTGGACGGTCGCGCCGCCTGGTTCTACGAGGCTGTGACCAACAACCCTGCGATGCATGGGCAAAAGACGGGCAAAGGACAGGTTTATCTGGCGGCTTACAAGGACAAGGACGGTGACTGGCTGGACGGCGGCAAAAATTACAGGCTGCATGTGCCCGCTGATCCGCCCGCCGAGACCTTTTGGTCAGTCACCGCCTATGAGGTCAGCACCCGCACCCTGATAAACAACTCCTATGAGATTGCCGACCGCTCCTCGCGCATGGACTTGGCCATGAACCCGGATGGCTCGGTCGACATATACTTCGGTCCCGACAAGCCGGAGGGCGACAAGGCCAAGAACTGGATTCCTACCGAGGCGGGGCGCGCCTGGTTCCCCTATTTCCGGCTCTACTCGCCCAAGCAGGCTTTTATGGATCGCAGTTGGGTGTTGCCGGATATCGAAAAGGCTGAGTAAGCGGTGCAAGCGGGCAGCTAACCACGCTAATTCAGCCGTTGAGTATGACTCGGATCTTCTTCACGTTTCTTCTCCCGAATCGGATGGGCGCATTGTACGTTGAGGCGCCCTCAACCGTTCAATTCGGGCAGGATTCTTTCCGCTCGTCGGACGGCGTGCCGGCTGCGAAGCAGGTGATTGCGAGCCTTCTTCAAACCACGGGCCATCGCTCGTGCCTCGGCAAAGGGTTCACCGGACGCGAGACTCTGACTCAGCGTTGCAGCGGCCGCTTGTGTGGTTTCGCCGCCGTGATCTTCGAGAAACAGATCGAGGCGGGCCGGGCGGGTGCCGGGATCGAGGCGGTCGAGCCAGCGCATGATTGATGCAGAAATGGCTTTGGGGTCACGGCTTCGCAACGCTCGGTTGAGGTGCCGATAAGCGTAAACCTCCGACTCCAGATACGAGCGACACCAGGTCTGGTACCACCTTCCGAGTCTGATCCCGAGCCACAGGCCCACGACGATGAGGGCCACGGCAGAGGCGATGAGCGGCACGAGGTCGCGCTGCTGTTCGACGGCTGCAACTTCGGGTTCCACCGCCGGCTCTGGGGTGATCTCTCCCTCGACCGCGATCTCGAGCCCCGGCAGCTCGATTCGCCGCAGCCTCTGGTCTTGGATGTCCCACCACGACAAGACGATTTCGGGGAGCGCGATGTCTCCAGGTTCCTCGAAGACGTATGTGACCGATTCTTCGCGTCGGCCGCGGAGGTCCCCACGGTTTGTCTCGTCGTTGACCGACGGCTGGCCGGGGTAGACGGCCACGCCTTCGATCTCGGAATGCTGCATAGGCGGGAACGCCATGGCGGACACATCGTCGGCGCTCATGGTGATTGTCCGGGTGATGGCGTCGCCGGGCGCGGCGGCTTCCGGCCGTGACGACCAGGTCTGCTCGGCATCGAGGTGGGTCGTGCTGATCAGACCGCGAATGCCTTCGGCGCCCGGTGGTACCTTGCAGATCAGGGGGGTTGCGGGCGTGGTGAGTTTGTAGGGGGTCTCGGCCGCGTTGACCCCCCACTGTTTGAGGACCGCGGTGACCGGCAACGGCGGAATCTCGAGTTGGCCGGGCCGCTGGCAGTAGACCGAAAGCTGGTAGCGCTGGCCCGTATAGGTCGTTCGGGCGATCGTCTCGCTGAGACGCACCCCCTGGCTCTCGGTGCGCATGACGTAGGCCCCCGGGATTTCGACGGCGGGTAGGTCTGGGATCTGCGCCCAGCCGTCGGCGCCGAGAACCTCGATGTTGAGGCGCACCCGCTGACCGACCCAGGATTCTTCAGGTTCCGTCGACGTCCGCAGGATGACGTTCTCCGCGGCGGTGGCGCTGGTGGCTGCGAGGCCGAAGAGCAGGAGAAGGATTTCGAAAAACAACGGCATTCTGAGCGAGCGAAGCGAGTCGAAGAATCCCCTGAAGCTCGGAGCGACGATGCGAGAACAGCCGTCTCGGTAACTTCGGGGGACCCTTCGACTCGGTCGTCGGACGCCCTCGCTCAGGGTGACATTGGGGGATCGACTCATTCTCGAGCCCCTTCGGTACTCGCGGGTTCGGTGGCGTGCTGGTAGGCGAACTTTGCTCGCAGGAAATCGGCGGGCTTGGTGGTCACCTGTCGCAACCAGATCGCGCGCATCTCCTCGTCGCTCATCGGCTGGCCGCCGTCGGTCTGCTCGGTCTGCTCCGATGGGGGTGATTTCTTGTCGGAAAAGACGATGTCGTCGGCGCCAAGCATGCCGCCGGTCATGTCGCCACCCTCTTGTTTGAGCCGTGCCGCACGCGTCACCGCGATATCCCGGTTGACGATTGCCGGCTCCCAATCGGGCCGCAGCTCGAGGGACCGATCGTATCGCGCGATCGCGTCGTCGTACCTGCCCAGCATGACGAGGGCGTTGCCCTGGTTGAAGGCCGCCTCTGCAGTGTCAAAGCCAGCGAAGACGCCGGCCGCCTGCTCGAACTCGCCCTGCCGAAACAGCGCTACGCCACTCCACATCGGATCGGCAAAGTTGGCGGCGGCAGTCTCGTAGTCGCCATCCTCGAAGAGGCGGTAGGCCTGCTGGTCCGCGGTTAGCAGCGAGCAGTCGCCGCCGGCCAGGCAGTAGGCTACCGCCGCGACGACCACTAGGCCGAGCAACCAGAGGACGACGTTGGATGGCCGGCCGCTCATGACACCACCCACCCTTTTCGCGACCAGGCCAGCGCGACCAGAGCGATCAGCGGAACCACGAGGTAACCCCCGTCCTTCCAATGCTCGCCCGCCTCGTCCATCGGTGTGGCGCGAAAATCGGTCTCTGCCGTCCGCGCGATCCGTTCGACGTCAGTCTGGTCGACGGAGAGCCTGATGATCTTCGCGTTCCTCGCCTGCGCGGCCGTTTGCAGGCTGGGGTCGAGTGGTGCATTGGCCGGGTTCACGGCCAGGAATTGAACCGGTAGACCCGGCGCCGCAGTGGCGAGCGCATCGGCCTGCGACGGCGACACCGCATCGGCGATCACCAGCACCGAACCCGGAACGCCGGCACGGTCGAACACGCGGGCGGCCTCCTCGATGGCTTCGCCGAGGGCATCCCCGTCCACGGGCATGATCTCGGGACTGATCTCGGCCGCCATCGTGGTGACGATTCGCCGATCGCGGGTGAGGGGCATCACCAGGTGGGCACTGCCGCTGTAGACGATGAGCCCGGTGGCAGCGCCCTCCCGCAGCTCGAGGAGGTCGGTGAGCTTGTGCTTGGAGCGCTCGAGGCGCGACGGCTGCACATCGGTCGCGTCCATGGTGGTGCTCGCCTTGAGCAGGACCATGAGCCCGGCCTGGTCGTCGGCGAACGGTGACGGTTCGCGTTCCCAGGTGGGGCCCGCCAGAGCGACGGCGCAGAGGACCCACAGGATGAGCGTAAGGTGGATCGGCCGCAGCAGGCGGCGGCGCTGTTCGCCGACCAGGAGGTGTTCGAGCAAGTGGGGTTCGATGAGCTTCTTCCACTCGGCGACACGATCCTGCAGATGCCAGAGGCTCAGCCAGATCGAAGCTGCGGGCACCAGGCTCCACAACCACAAGGGGCGCATGAGGTGCAGCTCATCCATGGGTGACCCGCCTCGTGCGCCACGCATTCCGCACCAGGAGCCCGGTATGCAGGAGCAGCATGAGGACCAGGAACGCGGCCAGCGGCCAGTGGAAGAGGTCGATGCGCGGCCGGTAGGTTTCGGCCTCGACATCGCGGGTGCCGATACGGTCGAGCTCGGCGTAGATGGTTTCCAGCTCGTCACGATCCTGGGCAAAGAAATAGCGCCCGCCGGTGGTGTCCGCAACGGCCTGCAGGGCCTTCTCGTCGAACGCCTGTTCGCCCACCGAAGAGGGGTCCCCGATGCCGATGACGTGAACCTGGATTTGGTTGTCGTTGGCGATCTTGGCGGCCTCGGCAGGCGGGACCTTGCTTCCGGTGTCGTTGCCGTCGGTGAGGGCGATCATCACCCGTTCCTCGACCTCGCTCTCTTCGAACAAGGTGATGCCGAGGCCGATCGCGTCGCCGAATGCGGTGCGCGGCCCGGCCATCCGGACCGCGGTCTCTTCGAGCAGCATCCGGCAGGCGTCGAGGTCCTGGGTGAAGGGCACCTGGACGAAGGGTGCGTTGCCGAAGACCACCAGGCCGACCCGGTCGCCGTCGCGCCGGGTCAGAAAGTCGTCGAGGACCTCTTTGACCGCGGTCAGCCGATCAACCGTCTCTCCCTCTCGATTCGTGAAGTCCTCGGCCTCCATCGAACCCGAGAGATCGACGAGCAAAAGCAGGTCGCGAGTGGGCATGATCTTCTGGATCGGTTCCTCGAGGAACTGGGGCCGCGCCAGAGCCAAAACCACCAGCGACCACAACAGCCACTGAAAGAGGATCCGGAGCAACGAAGTCCTGGCAACCACGGCCCCCTCACCCGGCTCGATGCCGAGGAGATCTGACAGTCGCGCGAACCAGGTCGCGCGGATTGCCCGGCGGGGCTCGCGGTAGGCCGGCAGGACCAGGCGCAAGATCGGCGGCAGCAGGACCAGCCACAGCAACTGAGGGTGGGCGAGGGTATACATCTCAGCTCCCGCTTGCCCGGGTTCCGGAAGGGGCGCGGTGGTGCCGGATCCAGGTGTGGGCGAGGCGTTGCACGTCCTTCGAGGGCTCGGCGCCGTCGTCGATCATGCCGAGGGAGGAAAAACGGGTCCGTGAGCAGGAGCCGTCGAGAAATTCCGCCCATTCGTCGCCGTAGAGCGGGGCGACCTCGGCCCGGGGCCACGCAGCGAGGGCGACTCGTTTGAGAACGATATTGATTTCGCGTGAGGTGCGGGCGCCCTCGAGCAATGCGAGCCCGGCGCGGCGGTAGGCGTTTTTTTGACTGGCGCGCCACCACCAGAGAAAGAGGGCCAGGACGACCGCGAGAACGATGACCAGCAGAACCCAGACGCCCGGTGCGGGGGGCCACACCGGCGGTGGTTCCGGGACGACGATGTCACGCAGATTCTGGAGACTGGCGGCGTCTTGGGGCATCACCGTCTCCCGGGTACGCCGAGCAGCCGTCGCACCTGCTGCACCACGTCCCCCTGGTTGCTGATCATCAGCAGCGGCGCCGACAGCCTACGCAGGAAATGGGTCACTTCTTCCTGCTCGTTGCGATAGTCGTCTGCGATGGCGCCGCTCACTTTGGGGTCGGAAAGGTCGAGGTCCATCTGCAGCGAGCCGTCCGAGACCGTCAACCGCGGACCTGTCGGATCGAGGCGGACGGGATCGTGGACCAGTAGCATGAGTACGTCGTTGTGCTCGACGAGTCCGGCGGTGAACCGCTCGGTCTCCGAGTCAGTTCCCATCCCGTCGGTGATGATCACGACCAGCACGTCGTGTGGAGCGAGCACCCGGGCCTTCTCGAGCGCCTTGTTCAGCTGGCCGGGGTTCGCGGGCACGGTTGAATCGGCGGTCAGTACGTGATTCTGCCGAACCACCTCGCCGAGGATCTGCATGACGTTCTGCCGGCTCCGCCGGGCGCGTATCTCCATCATCTCGGTGTCGTTGAAGACGATGGCGCCGATACGGTCGCCAACCGCCGAGGGCCCGCCACGCGGCCAAGCGCCGCCAGCTCGGCGGCGGTCACCGACTTGAGGCGGTCGCGGGTACCGAAGAACATGTTCTGACGCTGGTCCACCAGCAGCAGCACGGCGCGGTCCTTCTCCTCGGTGTAGACCCTCACGTGCGGCGCTTCGGGTTCGAGCCGTGACCTTCCAGTCCATGGTCCGGATATCGTCGCCCGGGTGGTATCGGCGGAGCTCTTCGAAATTGAGGCCACGGCCGCGCAGCCGCGACGCGTAGCGGCCCGAGAGGATACTGGTGACGGGTTGCTGCGGTTTGAATGAGAAGTCGCGGGCCTTGAACTGGATGCGGATCAGCTCGTCGAGGTCGGCGTAGACCCCCGGCGCCTCGGCGATGCGGCGCGATTTCGTTTGATCTTCGACCAGTCCATCGTTTGATCTCCGGACGTAACCTCAGGCCACAGCGACCAGCTCGACCAGCTGCTGGATGATCTCGTCGTTGGTCAGCCGTCGGCCTGCGCCTCGAAGCTCGGTTTGAGGCGGTGGCGGAAGCAGTCGTTGATCACGGCCCGGATGTCGTCAGGGGTCACCGTGATCACGCCCGTCGAACCAGGCGTGGGCCCGCGAAGTACTTGTCGAGCGCGATCGAACCGCGTGGGCTGACCCCGACCTGGATGTAGCGCGCGAGATCTTCGCTGAGGTCGGCCGGGCGGCGGGTGGCGCCGACGAGTGCGACGATGTAGTCCTCCATCGCGTCGGGGATCTGCACGGCAGCGATCTCGTCGCGGGCCGCGAAGATCGCCTCTTGCGGGATCGGCGCTCTGCGGGTGCGGATGCCTGGCCGCCCGAGGACTCGCCACGCACCAGCCGGATGACTGCCTTTTCGGACTCGTCGTCCGGGTAGGAGATGTAGACGTGCATCAGGAAGCGATCCATCTGCGCCTCGGGCAGCGGGATAGGTGCCCTCCTGCTCGATCGGGTTCTGGGTGGCCATCACCATGAAGAGCGGCGGCAGCGTGTGGGTCGTGCCGGCCACGGTGATCTGCCGTTCCTCCATCGCCTCGAGCAGGGCCGCCTGGACCTTGGCCGGCGCCCGGTTGACCTCGTCGGCCAGAACGATGTTGGCGAAGATCGGTCCCGGCTGGAAGACGAAGCGCTCGGCCGCATCCTCGCCGAGGTACATCTCCGAGCCGGTGATGTCGGCCGGCAGCAGGTCCGGCGTGAACTGGATGCGGCTGAAGTCCGATTCCAGGTTCTTCGCCAGGCTCTTGACCGCGCGAGTCTTGGCCAGGCCGGGCAGGCCTTCGACCAGGACATTGCCGTTGCAGAGCAGCGTGAGCAGCAACCGTTCCACCACCTGTTCCTGGCCGATGATCGAGCGCTGCATGCGCGCCTTGAGATCCATGATCTGGTCGTGTGCTGACATGAGGTCTCCTCGCGGTTCGTTGATGTTTTCAGGGAAAGATTCTACGCCAGTCGTCCTTCATGCTGACGACGATCCAGCCGCGCGCATCGGCCTCGTCCAAACCGCGGTCGAGACGTCCGATGTGCGACTCGCGGTCGTAGGCCCACTCGCGCTCTGACGTCGGTGTGGTGGACGAGAACTCCCAGGCGGGCGCCCGTCGCCTGCGGTGGTCCACTCGAGCATCTGGAAATCGCCGTCCGAGTTGCCGAAGGCGGCGATCGGACGGCGGCCGATGTGCGAGTTGATGCCGACCGGCTTTGCCTTCCTTGTCGTCAATGAAGTTCAGCTCCGGGAGACGTGACCAGAACGGGTTCGCCGTCGCGGACCTCGAACTCGGTCTTGATGCTCGAGCCCACCACCTGCTCGGGCGGAATGCCATAGACAGCCTCGGTCCACGGGCGCATGAACTCGATGCCGCCGCCCGAAACGATATAGGTCTTGAATCCGTTGGCGCGGAGATAGTCGAGTAGCTCGAGCATGGGCTGATAGACCATCTCGGTGAATGGCCGCCCGCTGGTCGGGTGCGTCGTGGTGGCGAGCCAACTCGGTCACGATCTGCTCGAACTCCTCGGTCGTCATGCCGGCGTGGGTGGCCATGACGAGCTCAATCAGTCCGTGCATGCCCGCTGCCGGCGAGGGCCTCCTTGTCATCCTCGAGCACGGCCTTGAAGGGCTGTTGCGGTCTTCCACTCAGGATGCTCCGGAGCGAGCGCCTTAACCCGGTCGATGGCGAAGAGAAACTGGAAGTAGAGTGGCTGCTCGGCCCACAAGGTGCCGTCGTTGTCGAAGGTGGCGATCCGCTCGGCCTCGGGGACGAAATCGGGACTCGCCGGGTCGGTGACCCGGCCGACGAAATCGAGGATCGACTGTTGAGCTTCTCCGTCGTTCCAGGACGGCAGAGGGTCGGCCGACGCGGCTGCACTTTCGTGGACGGCGGGATGGCTGCAGGACGAGAGAACGGTGAGCGCCAGAATGCAGCCTATTGTGCCGATGGTTTTCAAGAGGATAGGTATGTGTTGTCTTTTCATGTGATTTTTCTAACCAAATGATGTTGCGAGTTGCTAGTTAATTCAAAGTAGAGTGCGTCCTGTATTCAAACAATCAAAAAAGGACGTTTTTTCCTGTCCTATTTTCTGTTTGTTTAGCCCACCGGGATCGTGTAGCTCACGTTGAACCGGAACGAGTTCTTGACCGCAGAACCGAGCCAGTCTTTATAGATCAAGCTCGTCTGGTACTCCCCGTAGATGTTCCAGCTACCATTGTCCTTCACGATGACCTTGCCGAAGCGAACCCCGATCGGGAAGTAGAACTTCTTGGAATCCCAGTCATAAAGGGCGACCATGTCCCCATTTCCTATGTACCACCCGCCGCCGAGTTGGAAGTTCAAGAACAGCGCGATGCCGAGCGGGTTGGTGTCCGACTTGCCCGGCGGAAGCGCGGTGGGGTCGATGCTCCGCCACGTCTGGGTGAAGAGCAAGCCGTAGTACCAAGGGCCGCTGCTGTTCACGGCGGCGGCGGCGAAGCCGTAGCCCCACTCATCGCGGGCGACGTTCTCGTTGCCCGGGAACGTGACGAGGGGACCGGCGCCCGCTCGTCCCGAACCCCAATCCATGAAACCGGGGATGATCAAACCAAAGAGCTCGGTGTTGCCGAGGCCCGATTGCCCTTGCGCATTCTCGTAGTGTCGCAGCGTCAGCCGCGGCAGGATCGTGAAGCCCTTGAGCGGTATCGGAGCCACGATGCGAGCCTGGAGGTAGTCGGTCGAGCCGACCGGGCGCGTTTGTCCGTTATCTAAAGTGTCTTGGTGGTAATCGGGCATCACCTGGTAGGCGAACTGGAAACTCCACTGCGTCGCGGTGGAGTCGAGGGCCTTGTTCAGGGCGTCCTGCCCCTCTTCAGCGTCGGCATCGCCCGCGGCCTGTTGGCTATCCGCCTCCGGCGATACATCGGGGTCTTCGTCCGCGGCCACCCACCCGGGCGTCAGCGTCAAGACGAACGCCATCGCCCCGGCGAGGACGGTGGCGCGGTGCTTCCGTTTCGTGTTCATTAGGTGCTCCTTATCGGGTGACTCGGCGCCGGGCCCCGCGAAAGAGCCCGGCGCAAGGTACAGACAATCGTCAACGGGTTACTTCGACGTCGCTATCATCCAGGGCAATCTGTTCAGTAATCTCACCTGTAATCTCCTTTTCTCAGTTGTTGGGCCGCGCGATACTTTCGAGCTGCTGCAAACGCTTCATGGCATCCATCTGCTTGAGCGTCCCGTAGTTGATACCGGCGGCGTTCAAGCTGCTGCCCTCCTGGAAGGGGTAGTCCGGAATCGTCATCAAGAACTCCTTGATCACCGTTTGGATTGGCACGAAGATCCACATGTTGTCCGCATACCAGCGCAAGTAGCCCATCTCCGCTTCGTGCATCATCTTCTCGTAGGGATCGGCACGCAGGTTGACGATCGCCGGCCAGCCGGTTATCTCGCGTGTCGCGGTGGCGATGTTTCCTTGCTGCATGGCGAAATGGATCTTCCAGTTCTCGTAGCGAACCGCGTTCAGCTCGCCGCCCTGGCTGAAGTAGATGATCGACTTGCGGGGGGCGCGTCGACCTCGCCCTTGAAGAAAGGCAGGAAGTCGTTGCCGTCGAGGTGGACCCGGAAGGTCTTTCCGTTCGCCTCGTAACCCTGCTTCACCTTTTCGACGATTCCCGGAACGCCCGCCGCGTGAAGCAACGTCGGCAGCCAGTCCTCCTGCGACATGATGTCGTTGTATACGGTTCCCGGCTCGATGACTCCCGGCCAGCGCACCACACAGGGGACGCGGAAACCACCTTCCCAGGTGGTCCCCTTCTCGCCGTGGAACGGGGTGATCCCGCCGTCCGGCCAAGTGAAGGTCTCTGCGCCGTTGTCGGTGGAGTAGATGACGATCGTGTTGTCGGCGATGCCGAGATCGTCGAGCTTCTTCAGCACTTGACCGACCATGTCGTCGTGCTCCACCATGCCGTCCGGATAGAGGCCGATGCCGGTCCGACCCACCGACTCCTCCTTCAGACGCGTCCAGACGTGCATGCGGGTGGCGTTGTACCAGACGAAGAACGGCTTGTTCTGCTGCGTGCGCCCGATCGATGAAGTCCATCGCCGCGGCGTGGAACTCCTCGTCCACCGTCTCCATGCGCTTTCGGGTCAGCGGCCCGGTGTCCTCGATGCGGCCGTCGGCGTAGGAGTGGATGACGCCGCGCGGGCCGAACTTCTTTCGAAACTCCGGGTCCTTCGGGTAGTAGTAGGTCTCCGGCTCCTCCTCGGCGTTCAGGTGATAGAGATTGCCGAAGAACTCGTCGAAGCCGTGCTTGGTCGGCAGGTGCTTGTCGCGGTCGCCGAGATGGTTCTTGCCGAACTGGCCGCTGGTGTAGCCCTGGTCCTTGAGCAGGTCGGCGATGGTCGGCGCCCAGTCCGGCATGCCGTGATCCGAGCCTGGCATGCCGATGGTCAGCAGTCCGGTGCGGAACGGATGCTGGCCGAGGATGAACGACGCGCGGCCGGCGGTGCAGCTCTGCTGCGCGTAGAAGTCGGTGAACATCGCGCCTTCCTGGGCGATGCGGTCGATGTTGGGCGTCTGGTAGCCCATGATGCCCGTGGTTGTAGGCGCTGATGTTGTGACCAGCCGATGTCGTCGCCCCAGATGACGAGGATGTTGGGCTTGTCTTGTGCGAAAGCGGAGTGCGGCGCAACGAACGCCAACACCATGGCTGCCATAACCAGCCAAGAAAATCGGTCTGATAATCTCATTCGTAAACTCCTTTCTTTAGTTGTTCGGTTGGGCAATGCTTTCAAGCTCCTGCAGACGCTTGAAGGCGTCGATCTGCTTGAGCAGCCGACAGTAGTTAAATACTCCGATCTCATTCCAGTCTCCATTCTACGGTCACCAGTTGTTTCATCCTTTGCATAAGCGAACCGTCACATGCCCGACTATCGCCGAAAACTCCCGGGTATCGGCAGTACAAAATTGACCCGGACCAGCCCGTCGGGCGCGCCTTCGGGTTTGATGACATTGAAATAGCCGTGGACGGAAAGAGCCACCGGTTGGGAGCCGAGCTGGAAACGCTTTCCGATACCTCCACCGACATGTCGATTTCCCTTTTGGCAAGGCTCCGTTGTGCGTGGTTTTCTGCATGTCCCCCGACACCGGCAATTGAAAGATCCGTGCCATGGGCCGCAGTACGGGCGAATCATTTCGTAAGCGGTTGTGGTCGTTCGGTTTACGTCGATCCAAAAGACACTTTGTTTTGAGTTTGATGATCCCCAACGCCCACGGTATTTCGTTGAACCACAATATACCGTGGTTTATCGAGAGCCGGAGAGGCCGTCGAGGGTGGAAATCCTGGTGATTTGTGGTAAATAGTCGAAATGGTGGTCTCGATGACAGACGGGAGGTCGTGCTCGAGAACCAAAGCGCCGGTCCACATGTCGTTGGCTGGAATCGGCGTCCTTTGCTTCCGGAGGACTCTCTCGTTTTCTGCTCCGTACTTTCCCACTGAGAATCCGGCTCTCAACTCGCCCGGGACATGAAAGGGACCTAGATGGCCTCTGGGTTCTCTAGCATTCGAGGTCGTTTGTTGGTTCGCCCGAGACAGAGGTCGGAGTAACGATTGGTGTCGTGCATGCGTTTGTTGTTTTCAATGCCGACTTAAGATCCAGTCAGTGGAGCTACCAGCGCTATAGGCGCATTTCATAGCTCGCGGAGCTCGCGTCATGTGTTGAGTCTCCAAAGCCAGAAGTTGAGAACCGCCGCAAAACTCACCCAGCCCAATAAGGTATGAGCAGGGCTCCCGCTGTTTTACTCTGCTTGAAAAAAGAAACGCACGTCGCAACGATGACGCACCAAAGTAGAACGATCTCAACGAAGGCGATGCCCGGAGAACGCATTCCAAAAAACAGGAGAGACCAGATCCCGTTGAGGCCGAGTTGTATTAGAAACAACCACAATGCCTTTTGACTCCCGGTGCTTCGAGTCCTTTTTTCCACACGAGGTAGGCGGCAATCCCCATTATGAGATAGAGCGCCGTCCAAACCGGGCCAAAAACCCAAAAGGATACGCTATTGCGGGGGCGGTAGAGATGCGGAGTGTCGACAGCAGCGGACGAGATGGCGAGTACCACCGTCGATGCGAGCAGAAGCTCCACGAGTGTCAAGGAGATACTCCCGGCTCGGAACTAGGAGCTCGAACCGTCGCGTTCAGCGAGGTAAGAACTAGCTTCATTGGATATACATGTTCTAAGAGAACCTGAAAGACGGATGGCGGCTGCTCACCAGATTGTATCGACCAACCCGGAAGAGGCTATCACATCGTCTTTAGTGATCAGTGGCAAGGTCATTCGCCTTGACGCTCCGGAAATGAGGCAATCGTAGGGATCTGCGAAGGGTAAGGCTCTCGCTTCATCAATATCCGTCCACTCGAGCGGGAGGATAGAGAATCCTCGGCTCGAGTCAATGCTTCTACACCAGTGATCAAATCGTTGTGGAAGAACGATGTAATTCTGTCGAAGAAGAAGAGACACTTCCCAGAGAACGATTGTCGGAACCTGAATCAAGGATGCTCCGGAATCGGCCGCCTCGAAGATCCGACGCGCTTTTCGTCCCAGGCGGGACTTCTTGTTCGAAGGATTGATAATGGTGAGTGAGTGCTTCAGTCGTGGCCGTCAATGGCAATGTCTGCACGTTCCCTAAAACGACACGTCATGGCCCCACAGCAACACGTTGTTCCTTAAATCGACACGTCATGCTGGACACACCGTTGCCGTCAGGATCGATAGTCCACACCTCATGCTGCAGCGCCGATTGGAGAGAAAAGCAATCGCGGTGTCGTCCGTTGACCACACAGGGCGCGCTCCCTCCTTCGTGGCTACGAAGACTCTCCGAAGACTGGAAGGTCGTCACGCAAGCTCGACTTTGTCGACGAGGGAGTTGAGGAAATCCGCAGACCAGACATCAACGGACCGTCGGTCCAAAACGAACGGTAGAACCTCTTCGCGAGCATGCTCTATGTCCAGATTCTCCACGGCTTGCCGGAGCATTTCTCGGAAGGTCTCAGGGTCGATCGGAACATTCGAAGTATAGTCGCCGGACTGGCGCATCCTCTGCTCCAAGTGGCTTAGATGCAACCGCGGATAGTTGGCCACGTACCAGACGAAGTCATACCAGTCCCGACCCTTCACCCGGTGGCGCCATCGTCGACAGAGGAGCGCGTGCATCTTTCCCGCAAAAAGGTTGGGGAGGCTGTAGGCCCGTACCGCAAACGGGACGGGTTGCAGAATGGGTCTGGTCTCCGTTTCAAATCCGCCAGGCGGATCCGTATCCACCTCTAGGCGGATCTTGAGCTTTCGGTCGGAATGAAGGCCGCGGAGCAATTTGCGATCCGCTTCGATGAGAACCATCTGTTTCAGTGTGTTCGTCTTGATGAAGGCGGATTCGATAAGGCTTTCCTGACTTTTGTCTATGGGCACGAACGATACCTCGAAGCCAAAGGCTGCCAGCTCCCGCTCCAACGAGGAACCGTATGGGCCAAGAGAAAAATCCCGTCCGGGCGCGAGTAACGAAAAATCCAGATCTTCGGAATACCGTTCGAGCCCATACAAGATGCGGAGTGCACTTCCGCCGTAGAACGCAGCCCGCTCAAAGAACTTGCTGCGCCAGAGTCCCAGAAGAGCCAGTTGCTGAAGGATCTCCCGAAGTGCCGCGACGTTTTCTTCAATGGTGTCGCGGGAGTAACGTTCTAGCATGCGTTGGATCGCGGGGTTCATGGGTCCGTGCCCTCCGCCTGGTGAAGATAGTCGCAAAGTAGACGGATCTTCCTCGACCCATACTGCTGTGCGATGCTGCCGAGCAAAATGCGATCGATACCGTTCAAAGCTTCGGAATTGATACGTAAATCTTCGTACAAGTACGCATGAAAGTCCGCGGTTCTTCGTGGAGTGAACCGTTGGTCCGTCCAGATCTTGTCGGCCAGGGCCTTGGCTGGTGTTGCTATCAGGAAGTGTTGATCGGAATCTAGCGTTTGCTGATCGATGCCGATCGAATACTTGCGACGAGACAGGCTTCGGTACGTAAACAATCCCACCGGCGTCTCGAATCGGCGCGATCGAGACAACGTCAAAGACGTCACCACCACGACTCTTTCAGGAATGAATCCGTAGTAACTGAGGGCGTAATCGAGGCTGATGTACGAGGGACCATAGATCAAGTTCGCCAAAATCTCGCGGGACCAGGGGCCACGTCGGTAATCCTCTCCGAAAACGTAGATTCCCTTCTTTACTCGTATAATCTCGCTGGCCCTCAGCATGGCTCGGATCTTGTCCCGCGGCTTGGCGTATCCTCCGAGACAATCCATGAGCTGTTGATAGTCGAGAACGTCGGTATCGACGGCTCGACGAATGTCATCGATAGCGCCCATGGGCTCATTGTGTCAAAATTCACCAAGTATGTCCACAGCAACTGGACATACTTGCATATTTCTGACCCTCAAGTTCCATACTGTAAAGCCAAAATAGAGTGTATTGCGAAGGACTGTGCTGCTGCTCGTTGGAACGTTGCCCCTTGTGCTTCGATCAAGCGCCTCGCACTTGCTGCAGATTGTTCCCTAAATCGACACGTCATGCTGGGAATTCCCGACGATCTGTCCACGATGAGCAGCTTCCCTTCGTGGTCGAGAACGCTCTTCGACCTTCCGAGCAAGGAAATGATCTCGTAGTGGCCGAGTTGGCGTGTCGAATCAGTTCGTTGGGGCGAGACGTTTCAGTTCTTCGTCCCAGTTCTGGACGACGACGAGCTCCATGGTCTCGGGAGTTTTATCCTCGAGAACCATGAGAAACCTCTCTCCATCCGGCGACACATCGTATGCTGTCTATCGTCAAAACTCGTCCGCTTACGAA
Organism: uncultured Acidobacteriota bacterium; assembly: GCA_963697355.1. GTDB lineage: Bacteria > Acidobacteriota > Vicinamibacteria > Marinacidobacterales > DATDRI01 > CAVONV01. The sequence goes on along the minus strand of CAVONV010000001.1, from coordinate 15,739 downwards.
ATCAAGCATTTACGCCGACGTGCCCGCTCGTGAGCATACTCGTCTCGCGGTTGAGATCACGTGATGGAAAAGGCAAACTCCGCCCCCTATGCTCCATATTCTCATCTTCCTCGTGTCTCTCAGCGCCCGTGCGATCCGGGCGGTGTGTCGGCGTCGAGCCGACCTCGTGATTGAAAACCTGGCCCTTCGGCAGCAGGTTGCGCTGCTCAAGAAGGAGCGCCCCCGGCCACCGCTCGAGGACACGGACCGAGCATTCTGGGTTGCACTTCGGGCCTCGTGGCCCGGGTGGGCGTGCCGCTTACTCGTCGTCAACGCCGACACGGTCGCGCGGTGGAATCGGAATCGATTCCGTCGATACTGGGCAAAGATCTCGCAGCGACGCCATCCGGGGCGGCCTCGCGTCGACGTCGAGATTCGTCGGCTCGTCCGGACGATGGCGCAAGACGGCTGGGGTGCGCCGCGTATCCACGCGGAGCTCACGAAGCTCGGATTCCTTGTCTCGGAGATGACGGTGTCGCGTTACCTGCCGCGCCGGCCTACCGAACCCGATCAGGTGAAACGCTGGGTCGCTTTCTTGCGCAACCACAAGGACGAAATCGCCGCGATGGATTTGTTCACAGTGCCGACGGCGTCGCTCCGGCTCCTGTACGGCTTCTTCGTCATCGAGCACGGCCGTCGACACGTCGTGCACTTCAACGCCACGTTCCACCCGACGGCGGCGTGGGTGACTCAGCAACTACGTGAGGCGTTTCCCTACGACACGGCGCCGAGACACCTCATCTTCGACCGGGACTCGATATTCAGCTCCGCCGTAGTCGAGTTCATCAAGGCCATGGGCACCAAGCCTGTTCGGATCTCCTACTACAGTCCTTGGCAGAACGGCTATGCTTCACATTGCACCTCATCGTTACGATTCGGAAGGACGTCTGGTATGGACGCGTCTTTCCGAGAGTTTGATTCCCTGTTGCTTGACGGGCGAGTTCTGTCCGGGGTGAGGGTAGAGGCACTCGTTCTTGTCGTTGAACGGGAACGGCAGCAAGAGACCGTAGTCACGCCAGGTTTTGATGGTTTGCGGCGTGGACGTGGAGCATGTCCGCGATCTCGTCGAGAGTCAGCAAGCCGGCGTCGCGTAGTCGCTGGTAGCGGCTCTTCAGCGCGTAGTTGCGTCTGATCTTGCCGACGATGACCCGGTTGAACGCTTTGCCCTCAGCCAGAGATGAGGCCACGGTCGTTGAGGATGGAAGCGATCTGCCCATCCGTATGAGCTAGTCGAGCAGTCGGTCGATCTTCACCACGATTTGTTTCGGGGTCTGTCGTTTCTGCCAAGCTGATGGTGGCAAAGGCAACGACAGCGTCTGGGATGCGCCACCCTTGAAACGCACGTGTACGGAGATCGCGTCGCGTTTGATGAGGGTAACGTCCTCGATAAGTAGTCGCGCCATGCGCTTGCGTTCGCGCTGCGGCGTCTTGGGGTCGCGCCATAGTCGCAGGGAAGTCCGTGGCTAATGCGGCGATCTGCGCACGTTGCTCGTCGGTGAGTTCCGCGTGACCAGTCCGTTTCGCGTTGCTTGACGTATTGTTCCTGAGCCTTCTTGTACGCACGCAACCTGTCGTTCCAATCGGCCTCGAGGGCGTCGGCGACCAGGCGGTTGTCCGGGTCGACCTGCATGAAGCGTCGGCGGGCGAGCTCGGCTTCGTGTTGGGCCCTCTCGACGCGCTGGCGATGTAGACGGTCGACCTCCTCGATGCGCTTGCGCACTTCGTCTTGCACCTGCAAGCGCGACCTCTAACGCCGTGGGTGTGACCGTCTCGAGCAGCAGTGTTCCGATGGCTTCGTCAATCGCTGCACCGGGGATGTGCTGGCAGATGCGCCCTGCGTGCTCGATCCTTTCTCGTTGGCAAACGTACACCGGCACCTGCTGAGACTCACGGCTGTGATAACGGACCGTCATGCGGTCCCCGCAGACGCCACACACGACGAGACCCTGCAGCAGCGCGGACCCTCGCGCGGCGGACTCCGGCGACGATCGTGACCGTTGGCCTGGCGTTGTCGCGCAGAGTCTTCGGTTCGTTGCGCTCGAACTCCTCCCAGGTGATGTAGCCGGGATGCGCGTCGAGGAGAATCGTGTGCCACTGCTCGCGCGGCAAGGCGTTGGGCTGACGCGTCCGATCCTCGCTGCGACGTTGGCGGTAACGTCCAAAGACAAAGGCGCCGGCGTAGCGTGGATTGTGCAGGACCTGCCTGTGTGCGGTGGTGAGTCAGTGCGCCCCCCAGACCAGCTCTCCCTTGCGAGGGCCGCTTCGTGGACGACGCGGGAAGAGCAGCTTCTGGTCGCGGAACGCCTTGACGGTCGCACTCGCCGATCCCGTCCGGCGGAAGGTTCGGAACAGATGGTGCACGCTGTTCTGGGCCTGCTGGTCGGGGTCGAGCACAACTCGGTCGGCCGCAGTCGTACGCGAGCCCCACAGGAAACGGCGTCTTCAGCTCACCACGACGGGCCTTGTTCAGACAGTCCGCCACGCAACCGCGCCCGCAGCATGTGCAGCTCCGCCTCGCTCATCGTGCCCTTGAGCCCCAGCAACAGCCGATCGTTGAAGTCGCTGGGATTGTACAAGCCGTCCTCGTCCACGATGAGGGTTTCGCTCAGAGCGCAGATCTCCAGCAACCGGTGCCAGTCGCAGTTGTTGCGAGCGAGTCGCGATACTTCCAGCCCCAGTACCACTCCGGCGCGTCCCATGCTGACTTCGGCGACCAGCTGCTGGAAGCCTTGACGATCCGACCGCCGACGCGCCCGATTGACCCTGGTCACAGTCAATGACGACGACGTCCTCCAGTCCGCCACCCCAGCGCCACCGCCCGTTGTTTGAGGGCGTACTGTCGCTCGGTGCTTTCGGTGTTCTTGAAGACCTGCTGCATCGAGGACTGTCGTACGTAGAGGTAGGCCTTGCGTTTCAAGTGCGAGGCCGTGACCTTGTGGTTCATGAGCGACATCGTCATGCGTAAACCTCCGCGAGCCGGTTCGTCATGCTTGCGAGTAAATCGACGAGCTCAGCCTGACCGCTCATCGGAGAGTCGCCTGCTCGGTGCTCGTAGAGCTCGAGACGTGCACGGGACTTGCGAGCGCAGGCACAGCATCGAGACGCACTCGCATCCACGTCGCCATTCCCTTTGCAGCAGTACAGCCAGCCCGTGGCGTACGAACCGAGATGCTCCGGCTACGACACGGCGTCTCAGTTGCTTCGTAGTGGTCCACCAGGGTGTTCGTTGCCGTCGGCCGGAGCTTGGGCGGCGTCACCGACGTTTTTTTTCCCGGCGACGCAGCGTCCGCTCGATACTGCGCGGATGCACCGATAGGTCGAACTCGGCTTGCACCCGCGAGGCAACTCGTCGGCTCCCAGCTCGGGGTCGTCGGAAAGGAGCTGTTCGACGAAGCCGACGACCTCGTCGCTCAACTTGTGAGCACGCCGCGGCCCCGGTCGCTGAGGTAGTAGCCCTGCCAGCCCTTTGTCCTCGAACGCCGACATGGCCTGATAAAGCGTCGGACGTGAAAAGCCGAAGCTGTGGGCCACTCGGCTGATCGGCTGTCCCTCGACGCGCACGCGCCGCACCATTTCGTACTTCACCTGCAGCAGGTCGTGCGGGTCGAAAAACTCGAGGCTGACGAACAGCTCGTCTTGCACCGCTTCGGGCCTCGAATGCAGACAACCGTGTCGGCGTAGCGCGTCGAGCTTCGTTTTGCGGCTCGTCAAGCCCACCTCCCCAAGTCTGGATTGAGTAATGTAAATATCATTATGCCTTATTCAGTGTCGATGTCAACCCTAATCTGCCGTAAAACACCATCTATTTGGCTCACTTAAAACAGATCTTAATTGACCTTCTGTTCGCGTCGCTCTTCAACCCGTTCGGCAAAATCCCTTTTACATTAACGGCGTAATCCGCTTTACACATGCTGCCGCTCTCAATCCTTCGATTCTGAGCTCAACTCACCCAGTCGACGGGCTAGCTCAAGCAGGTCTTCGACACGGAAGTGCGAGCGTCCGGCGCCCACGACGACAACCGGATCTTCAGCCGCTAGATCCGTCCAATCCACCGGGACCGACCTCAGCCGCCCTCTACCGTCCTCGAAGTAGACCCTCTCCTCGCTCCAGTTGTGGCGCCAGACGACGAGCTCGAACTCATCGCCTACATTCGGGTGGAACGGATGCGTGATTCGAAAACGTTCTGGCGCAGAGCTCTTATCGAGTGCAGTTGACGGTACAGCCAAACGGAACCGCCGAGCGCTGGATCGGCAGCTGCCGTCGAGAGCTCCTCGAGCACGTCGTCATCTTTGGCGAACGGCATCTCGCCCGGCTTGTAAGGTATTACCTCCGCTACTATCAAGAAGATCGCTGTCACTTGGGACTCAATGAAGACACTCCGAACCGAAGACAAATCACGCCGCGACCATCAGCCACGGCAAAGGTTGTCGCGCTAAGTCGAGTGGGCGGACTCCACCACCGCTACGAATGGCGGGAAGCTGCGTAAGGTAATTCTCGTCGACGCGCATCGCTCAACTCGTTCACTTCAACGACCACCTGCTCAAGTATCTGAACCCGTGGGTCGTGCGATCCCGGCGACGGCTCGCACGTGTCCAACCCGGCGTTTCTTGTCGCTGCTGGCTCGCGTTAGGCCTAGATCCCGTCCGGATCAATATTGACGAGGGACACCTCCGCGTAGCTTTTTGCCAAGACGTCCTTGACATATAATATCCAAATGGATATCATACGAATAGTGATTGTCTACTTTTATAAGACAGCGGCTGGTAGGTCACCCATTGAAGCTTATATTGATCGTCTCCCGGATCGGGATAAGGCTCGTTTCATGGAAGTTGTCGAGGAGCTCGAGCAAAACGGCTTGCAGGCTGCAAGACTGGTGCTCAAACCAATCGATGGAAAACTATGGGAGATAAAGTTTAGATCATATTCCGGAAGCTTTCGCGTCTTCTATCTCATGATTTCAAAAGAAACAATGATTTGGCTTCATGTATTTTCAAAAAAGAGTCAAAAAACACCTCAAAAAGAACTCAAGATCGCCAGATCGCGAATGAAGGAGATTCTCTCATGAAGAAGAGCCAACTTAAACCAGCCAGAAAATGGCTCAACAAGCAATTGAGAAACAAAACTCTCAAGATTCTTTTTGAAGAAGAACGAGCCAGAACGGACATTGCGAGAATGATTCGTGCAGCCCGTGAGAGGGCAGGGCTCAGCCAAAGAGAACTGGCCGCGAAAGCGAAAACTACTCAAGCAGTAGTTGCTCGATTAGAGCTCGGCTCCGATAAAAGAATGCCCAGCCTGTCATTGATTTCACGTCTTTTGAGTGCCACAGGTGCAACTTTAGAGCTTTCCTGCAAGTTCTCTAAAGTGGCTTGAAGCGAATGATAGGAAATCCAATTACGGCCTGCCGCCGAAACACCCCCGTTTTCGCTCATTTTCACCCTCTGACCAACGCCGGGTGCTGCGGGAACTCTAACACCGTTCCGGGGAACTGCGATATGAGGGAGCTTGAGATTAGTCGGGATGGCTGTGCTGTGCTTGAAGACAGATCTCTCCATTCGATGAACCAGGGAGGGTGCTTTGGTTCATGGACCTAGAGGTAAAAGGGCCTGTTGTAGTTTAGGGTTTGGTGGAGCACGTTTGTGGGTGGAGCGGTTTTTCACGTGTTCGAGAATTTTTCTAATCACCGTGGGCTGGGTAATAAAAGCGATGACGCGGAGTTCGCCTCCACACTCACATTTCAAAGGTGTGCCCGACCTGCGGCTCGGGGATGAAGGTGATCGCGTTCATCACCGAGCACGACGTGGTCGACGCGATCCTGAGGCATCTCGCGAAAGTGGAAGCGCGGTCTCCCCGCGGCCCGCCGGTCGGGGCGACCCTCCCCGCCACCTCCTGACTCCATTTCGGCTGCAGCTGTCCGTGCAGGGTTTGTTCATTGAGGCTGCGGTCGGGCGCGGAGCCGGGGTTCGGAGCGTGTTGTCCCTGGGACGCTCTCTCTCTAACGCCGGTTTCTGAGAGATAGGCATTCGGATGGCGCTAGGCGCCACGCGCCGCGACATTCTCAGCCTGATGTTCGGCCATGGTCTCCGCTGGACTCTCACCGGGATGGTCATCGGCACGCTCGCCGCCTTGGGACTGACCCGGCTCATTTCCAGCCAGCTCTTCGGCGTCCGTGCCCATGATCCGTTGACCTACATGGCCATCACGGGACTATTGATGAGCGTTGCCGTGGCGGCAACGTTCATTCCCGCGCGCCGGGCCACCAAAACGGATCCTCTCGTTGCTTTGAGGTGCGAATAAACAGCGACGCTTCGCGTTCTGCCGAACCTGGCGGCCCAAGATATGATATTTTGTGTGCCTTCCAAGGAGGCGAAATGCGAAATCAATCAATCGTGCTGGTGTCGGCAATCTACGCCGTGGCCATGATGGCCTGTTCGGGCGGGTCGAGCGGAAAACAAGAAGCAACAACCGCGACCGGGGCCCACGATCATGAACACGATGGAGATGAGCACGCTCACGACCATGATGCCGGTGGGCACACTCATGATCATGAGCTCGCTCCAACGGCTACCTACGACATAATCCGCGACGGCATTCGTGTCATAATGGCCTACGATGCCGATACGGGCTCCTTCAAGGGCTCCGTCGAGAACACGACCGAAGGATCTTTGTATCATGTGAAAGTATACGTTCGCCTTTCCAACGGAGAAGAGCTCGCCCCCTTCGACGTAGGCGACCTCACCACCGGTGAGATGCGGGACGTGGAACTGAAGGCCACGAGCACAGACTTCGACGGATGGTCCGTCCATCCCGAGGTCGGACACGGCGAGGGCTCTCACGAGCACTAGTTGGGAAGAAACGGGGACCGTCCTATTGGGATTCCCCCTCACCCTACCCTCCCCTTCGTGGGAGAGGGAATGCTTTACTTCGGCGGAATTCCCCGAGGAATCCTGAAAAGGTTGCGCAACGGGAGCCACACGTTGGTGGGACGCTCGGTCAGGCGCCTCATGAACCAGGGAAACCACTCCGTCCCGTAGCGGATGTGCACGCGGACGTCCCAGCCCTTTCGCGCCTGCTCGATATGTGCGTACCTCTGGATACTGGAAAAAATCTGTATCTCGAAAGCCGATCGAGGGATGGTCTCCTCGTCGGCGTAGTTTGAAACACGATCGGTGAGTTCCCGATCGTGTGTGGCCAGGGTGAGCCGGGTGGCCTACTTCCGGGCATCTTCACCCAACAACTTGAAAGATAAAAGATAGGAAAAATCATGTGGCGCTCGTCCTCAGGGGCGTCTCAATTTGCGTCTTAGAGGCGGAACGCCGACCTCAATGGTCATGTGAAGGTAGCACGAGCGAGTCCGGGAAATCAAAAGAGGTGGGGATGACGCCATTGTTCATCACCAAGTTACACCTGTGGCGTAGCCTGTCCACCTAAGGCGGGCGGGTTCTATGGGGAAGCGAAAGTAGGTTGAGGTTGTGGAGTAGGGGGAGCACGAGAAGCGTCGTTTCGATTCCGCAAGTGGCGCAAGATTTTTCCAATGACTTTGGGTTCGGTAATGAAAGCAATGACGTGTAGCTCGCCTCCACAATCTGGACAAATGAGAGGGTCGGTCAGGATAGACGCGTCGGATAAGATGAGCCCATCGTTTTCTCAGTGCGGCGCGCTTTTGTGGAGAGAGGGTGGAGTTCGATTTGTTCTGGTGAAGAGGCTCTGTTCGTGCAAGTGGACAGAGCGAGGTTTGTCTTAGCTCGATACGCCCGGGCTTTCGATGAGTAGATGCCGAAGCGATGGATGTTGTGTTTGCGGGGCTCGGGGATCTGGGTGAGGACTCGTGCGATAAACTCGAAGACGTCGAGTGTTTCTCCCTTGGGATGGGAGTAGAGTGGGTCTTCATGGGAGCCGTTGGATTCATAGAAGAGAGTTTTGGAGCCGGGCGTCCAATGGATGCGGGAGAGACTGACGGGACAACGAAGTAGATAGGAGGCCAACCGCACGAGCCCGTGGGTGTCCTGGGGCCAAACCGTGACAGAGCAGTCTACGGAAAATCCGCTACGGCGGAATCGGTTCAGAATCTCGATACGCTCGTCGCTCAGAAGACCCTTGTTTTTGAGCAAGTGGATGACTTTGTGACGGAAGAGCTTCTCGGCGGCGGTGGTGTCGATGTAGGGGACGGGCGTCCATTGTCCCTCGTCGTTCCAAACCCCTCTAGAAGCTAGACAATGAGAAGTGTGGATGAGGACGGACCGCCCCACCAAATGTCTGAGGTACGGCGACGACGCCGGGACGAGCCCGAGGGTCGCCGACAGCTTCAGCCATCAACTCCTGGATGGTTTCGTAAGCGAGCCGAGCTAGGTCCGCCAAAAGCTCTCGGTGATGCATGAAATAAGGCCGTAGCATCTTGGGAATCGTAAAGGTCCACATCGTGTGGCCAACATCTTCAAGAAGCTCGTCTTGGAGAAAAGCGGCGAAGGCGGCGGCCCGTTTTGCATCGCACGATGGACAGATCCCTCTTTGTTTGCAGGATAGAGTGAGTAGACGTTCGAGACCGCAATCACTGCACCTGAGTCTGGCGAAACCAGCTTTTCGATCGTCCACAATCTAAGATACCGCCAAACCGCTTGGTCGATGAAGCCGCGCCACCGACCGTAGATTTTCTCGAACCGATCCTCCCACAACGCCTTGACGTCTTCGTAGTGGGTCTCCATGAGTTGATACAGTGCGGTCTTGCGAGGCTGACGCGGTTTGTAAACGGCTGGCACCCGTTCGGTGGGTAAAGCCAGAGCCCATCCCATAATGTCGGGGGTAGGGCTAGAGCCGTGCCAGAACGCACCCGCTCGGGAGAAGGGTTGTCAAGCCAAGGGTTTAGGTGCCTGAAGGGTGGCGGGCTCTCGGGGAAACGAGGGCTCAGGGTGTCAATTTGCGTTGACGCCTCTTGGGAGGCTTCTCGTGTTACGGGAACAAGCCGGGTAACACAAGTAATGATGTTGTTGAAGATTAGGGATCCCGTCGGGATGGAGCGGAAGGTGTCAACACAAGTTTACGGTGAAGTGTAAAGCTGTAGGTACCTTACTCGCCGGTTCCCAGCCGCACGCGCACGCGGTGCTTGATCAGGTGTTTTTCCAGAGGAATCCTGGCGTCCTCCATGCGGCGGCCGTCCATCTCCACCCGGGCAACACCACGGTTGATCCCATCGGGGTTCTCAAGCAGGGGATCCGAAGCCGCCTGCCCCTTAGTGCCAAATCAAAGCGTCGTTCATCTCGCGAACCGCTCTCGAGTCTCCAGCACGATACCGACCAGAAATCGGCTCTGCATCTTTGAAGGCTACGCGGCCTACTCGATCCGTCTGCTCATGACGCAAATAGATGTAGACCACGGGAAACTTGTGCGGAATCCCGGCGGCTTCAAGGGCAGCTATGATAAATAGGACATTCCATTGTGCTGTGACGACGAGATACGCTAATTTTCACTCAATATTCCTTCTTCCGGCCGCCATCTGATAGTAAAAGCTATCGCACCATTCGTGGAGAACAGCGATAGGAGGTCGATCGGGTGGTCTGGCCCGATTGAAGACAGATCTGTCGCTTGGATTGCGGCTTGGTCGTTTATGGAGAAAAAGGTAAAGGGGCTTGTTGAATTTTAGGGATAGGTGGCCCGCGTGTTTTGGCGGCGCGGTTTTTCAAGTGCTCGAGAATTCTACGTATCACCTGATCCTGGGTGATAAAAGAGAGGATGCGCATGGGAGAACCGCATTTGGGACATACCAAAGGATCCGTTTGGTAGACCCTTCTTATCAAATCTGCCCATCGACGACGGAGCTTTGATGGAGGAACCGAAGTGGGTCCTTTAGGATCGGAAAGCTCTTCAGAAGTAGAGTCTTGGCTTGATTTTGGCTTGGCGCGATTCGAATATCGTCCAAAATAGTGAATGGTGTGTCGGTTGGGATCGGGGATGTGAGTGACAACCCGAGCGACGAACTCCATGGGGTCGAGGATCTCGGGAGAGCCTCGGTCGTGTCCTGGTTTTGCTTGGTAGAGGACCTGATTCGTTTCCGGCAGGTAGTGAAGTCTCTGAAGGTTGACGGGAGACCGAATCAAATACCGAGCCAGCCGTTCGAGACCCAATTCATCGCTGGGATAGACCGTGACCGAGTTGTCTGTTGAGAAGCCTGTATGTTTCCAAGACAGGAGTAATTCAATGCGCTCGTCGCTGAGGAGTCCTTGTTTTTTGAGAAAGTGAAACACCTTGTGTCGAAACAAGGCTCTGCTTGGTCGATCTCGTCCTCTTCAACCGCAGCCGCCATCATCTCGGCTACGGTATCGTAGGCGGCTCGGCAGAGTTCCCCGAGAAGTCGTCGGTTGTAGAGGAAATAACGCCGCAACATTTTAGGGAGGGTGAAAACCCACTGAGCATGAGCCACGTCTTCGAGAAGTTCGTCCTTCAGAAAAGCGGCGAAGGCAGCGGCACGCTTTGCCCCGTGACAGGCAGAATCCCGCATATTCTTCATTACAGTCCGGGCAAAAAACACGAGCGAAGCCTCGCTCCAAGACGCCACAATCTAAGTAACGGAACACAACTTTGTCGACAAACCCGCGCCAGAAACCGTAGACTCGCTCGAATCTCTCCTCCCAGAGGGCCTTGACGTCGTCATAAAAAGACTCCAACAGAAAATAAAGGGGCGTGTTTTGTGGTTGCCGTGGTCGATAAAGCGACGGTGACGGCTCGGTTGTCGTTGACAGGCGAAGCCTGCCCGCCGTGCTTGGCGAAGGTGAGTTGCATAACAAACTGGATAAGACGAGTTTTGGCTCGGAAAGCCTCAAACGATTGATGTCTTTTTGAGGGAGGAGACTCAGGTATTTTTTCGTCTTGAAGGACTAAGGCGTGGTGTGTCGATACAACTACAGGCTTTGGCCGCTGGTCTACAACAAACTGAGACGGCTAGCAGGCGGCTACATGCGCCAACATCAAAAGTACGCTCAAACATCCGATGGGTGGCAGCCAGATCAAAAATCTGCTCGAGCGCCGGGATCAGATGAAGAAGGAAATCGAGAAGATGGTTGCTAAAAGGGGGGAGCAGGCGGTCTTCTTCAATTGAATGGTATGCGCAGCCGATTCATGACGATTCTCCTCTAGGCGGTACTGAGGCACGAATGGTCGTACCTTTGTCGGGCACGCTTTGGATATCGAGGGCTCCCTGAACGAGGCCGATCCTCTCCCGCATGCTTGCATGGCCGAGGCTTGGTCGTGTCCGAACCTGGGCCGGATCAAACCCAACTCCGTCGTCCTCTACCGTCATCTGTATACCGCTGTCCGTCCGTGACACCTCTGGCAACGTCAGGATGAATGACTTTGGAGAAGCTTTGATAGGTCAGCTCTTCATCCGGGGGGAAAGCCCACAGCTCTCGGGTTTTGGCTGCCACCCAAACCTCCTGTGTATCGAGGTTCATGCTCCGGGAGAAGTTGCCCACTACATTAATTGCCAATCTCAAGCCGGCTTCCCTTTCGCGCAACGCCTTTTCGGCCTCCGCTCGGGCGAGGGTACCGGCAATCACTTGGGCGATGAGCTTGAAGCCCGACACCTCCGTCTCCGTCCAGCATCTCTCGTTGCGTAAGACCGCGAAGGTAGGAACAGGCAGAATACTGGACCACCTCCAACTGACAATGGAACCTGGACCGTGGATTTGGTGGCGTACGCGCGGTAGCTCTCCTGGTCGCGGCTTGCTTCTGGCGGTAACTGGCTCACCTTCGAAATAGTGACCGTCTCTCCGCCCCAGGACCTTCCGCGCTGACCAGGGGAAGAAATCCATGGCATTCATGTGCTTCTGGGGCAGCGGGGCTCCTGGAGATTGAAAGAAATGCGAGAGCCGTAGCGCAGAGGAGTGAATAGTATCTGGATAGTTGACCGACGAGCAACGCTGCCGGGATCGGGCGCCCCAAGGACGGGTGATTCTTAGGTCAGCCCTTAGGCGCGTCCTTAGTTACTTTTATGGGTCCGCAGCCTCAACGGCGCCGGCCTCCGGCGCCCGCCGCCTCCGCGGTCGCTTCCTGCTCCGGAGCGCGTAGCGCCGCTCGACTTCCAGGCGTTGTAGTCTTGCGTGCGCTGGGTGCCCTGGGCGCGTGCTGTGTTGTCACGGTTCAATTGACCGTACGTCGGCCGGTCAACCTGCCCAGCCCCTCAGTGCGGGCTTGGTTCGCTCGCTCGCCTGAGTGGCGCGTTCACCCGAACCCTCAGGTGGTTGCAGGTCCGACCAGCCGCCGTCGAGATCCGGCTTCTGGGATTCCTTATAGGTATAGGAGACCGCCGCCCGAAAGATCATGTGCTTCTGCCCGTCCCAGCTTTCGACTTGTGGCGCGTACATCACATTGTGAGATGACAATAGTTCACGATAAAGATGAATTAATGGTGTTGACAACCAAATCGTTGTGTGTCCAAGATGACATTAATTCACGCTGATTGTTAATTATGGTCAGTAGAACACCCAATGCGGCTCTGAAACTTGTGGACGACTTGGTCGCCGAGGGCAGGCTGTATTTCACCTTTGATGAGGCCGTCCGGCGGCTCGGCCGTTCTCCGTCCGCGACGGCCAATTTGTTGCGTCGAATGATTGCCGCGGGGTTGATTAATCGAGTCTCGTCGGGGCTGCTACGTTGTCCGCAATTTCGGCGTGCTCGGAACAAGAGCGGCTCCAGAGGATGTGGCACTGGTAGTGGCTGCCGCCTTTGAGGGCCTAACCTACCGTATCGGATATCTTACCGCGCTAGATGAACACGACCTCATCTCTCACCCGGTGAGAACCATTCAAGTCGCGGCGACAGAGTGCGGGTTAGGGAATTGTCCGGCAGGCCCCTGCGAACGATCGCAGAACCTGAGGGCTCGATCTCAATAGGAAGCGTACCTCACGGACCTTCCAAGATTTCCGATCTCGAGCGAGCGCTTCTCGATGCGGCGGCCCGGCCTGAGCTGGTCGGTGGTGCCGCAACGCTTGCCGAAGCTTTATCCACCGCCGCCAAGCGCTCCGATCCCGGGCGGTTGAGACGATGCGCCAGCGAGTGGGGTGGGCGGCTGCCCTTCGGCAACTGGTTCGATGGCCGATACACTCGACATCAAAGGGCTTGCTGGTAAGCTCCCACCCTCGAGATGCCTCAAGCTGATCTCGATCTCGAGCCACGTTCGATGGCCACCTCGGTTTGGCGCGACTGTCGATGGCGGGTTCGTTGGACACAATCGAAAGATGAGCTAGCAAATGTGACCAGGCAATGATCACCGAGGCGAATCACAAGACGCTCTTCCGACGAACGTGTGTCCGCTAGGGCCGTCGAACGGGACTACGTCCTGGCGCACGTGGTGGCCGCTGTTGCGATTTCCAAGGTTGCTGCAAATCTGATCTTCAAAGGCGGCACGGCCTTGCGTATGTGCCACTTCAAGGACTTTCGCTACTCGGCCGATCTCGATTTTTCTATTATCGGTGGCACTATTCCGGCTGGCTTACGAGCAGTTCGTGAGGCGCTTGAGAATGTGGCAGGCACTGTTTCGCAACTCAAGCTGACTGAAGACGATCCCCCTCGCGTCGCCTACGTCGGTCCGTTGGATCGCCAGAGGACGCTCAAGCTCGATATTGCCGATGATCAGTATGTTGTGAACACTGAGCACCGTTCCCTTTTTCTTCGGTGGCCGGACCTGCCCAAGGCGGCAAAGGTTCATGTCTACACGCCAGCTGAGATTGCAGCGGAGAAGTTACGGTGTGTTCTGCAACGACTCCAGTGCCGTGATCTGTTCGACTTGTATATGCTTTTCAACGAGGCTGGAGTCGACGCACGGGAAGCGGCGGCTCTCTATGAGCCCAAAGCCAAGCACCGCGGCTTCGAACCCGGATCGTTTTCTGCACGCTACAGTGAGCGTTTGGTTCAATATGAGAAGCGGTGGGATGCGGAGCTGGGTGACCATTGCCGGAGATGGTGCCGCATTTCAAAAAGGTCGAGCGGGAAGTTGCTGTTACGCGGCATCTCGAGCGCTCAGGATGCTCAAGTCGCACTGAAGTTATCTAGGGATCCACGACCGGACGTCGAAGTAGGTACGTCCTCTCCGATGCAACTGACAGCGTCGCGGTTCTTGGCTTCAAAACACCTTCAAAAGATCGAACTAAGAGCGAAGCCTCCCATTGCTCGAACCCACTGTTGGAGCACTCGCATTACGCGCATGCCCCAACCATCCCGGCCGTCTTTTGCCTGGGAGTGGCCCTTCGGCGAACGGCTAGAAACGGAAGGTGACTCCAACAAAAATCTGGAACTGGTTCGAGTAGTCGGTATCTGAAAGTACCCAACATGCGCCCGGCCAGTACGAGCTGCACCAGATTCCGGCCGGATCAGACTTGATGTACGTCGGCGTCCAGCGACCTCCGACCTTGATTCCGACGCTTCGAGCGGGATAGGCCCTGAAGGCTCGCCTGCTGCCGGTTGAGGGGGCCATCTTCCCTTCGTGCTCGGCGGCATTGATTTCCTGCGCGCCGCGCGAAGCGGGGAACCGGTGCACGTCCGGCCGCAGGTTGTCCGTCATTGGCGGTGGAAACGTTTCCATCGACGTCGCCCTGACGGCCTTACGGCAGGGCGCGCAGCAAGTGGACCTGACCTCGCTCAGAATCCCGCGACATGCCGGCCAGTCCCCACGAGATCGTGCTCGCCGTCGCCGACGTTGCGACCTACCGGTACATTTTCTGGCCATACCTCGTAGTTTTCCGAGTACTTACCGGTCAGCTATTCCAATAGACTCGGACCGTCCAAAGCCGAGGTTTCCCGCGTGTCGCGGCGGGAAGCGGTCTTGGAGGAGCTAGTCCAATGAAAGTCATCATCGTTGGCGGAGTGGCCGGTGGCGCGTCGTGTGCGGCGCGTCTCTCGCATGCTGGATTTGCGCGCGATGATCGGTGAGCCGAGAACGCCGCGCCCTCCCGTACGCGGAGGTCGCAGGTGAGCTTCGATGCTCGTTTCTAGCGTTCTGAATAAAAGGAGAGTGCCCAATGACCGCTGAAAATGTCAGACTCGACGAGGCTCGGGACCGGAAAGTTCCCTGGAAGAAGTGGGGGCCCTACCTCAGCGAGCGGCAGTGGGGAACGGTCCGTGAAGACTACAGCGAAAGCGGCGACGCCTGGAACTACTTCACCCATGACCACGCCCGTTCGCGGGCCTACCGTTGGGGCGAAGACGGCCTCGCCGGCATCTCCGACGACCGTCAGAGTCTCTGCTTTCGCGCTGGCGCTCTGGAACGGCAAAGACCCGATTCTGAAAGAACGCCTCTTCGGGCTGAACAACAGCGAGGGGAATCACGGCGAGGATGTCAAGGAGTACTACTTCTATCTCGATTCGACGCCGACCCACTCGTACATGAAGTACCTCTACAAGTACCCGCAGGCGGCCTACCCGTATGACGATCTGGTCGCGACGAACCGCGACCGCGGCCGCGGTCAACCGGAATATGAGCTGCTCGACACGGGTCGTCTTCGACCAAGATCGCTATTTCGACATCTTCGTGGAATACGCCAAAGCGTCACCCGAGGACATGCTCATCCGGATCACCGTTCACAACCGCGGCCCTGAGCCAGCGACGCTGCACCTGCTCCCCACGCTCTGGTTTCGCAACGACTGGTCCTGGGGGGATGATGTGCGTCACCTCTTCGTCAGCTGGCGCAGGATAAGGCCGGCGGGATCGTCTCGCTCT